>NZ_BMZI01000004.1:41921-247015 GCF_014652715.1 Salinicola rhizosphaerae
AGTCGTCGTCACTCTCCTGCGCCATGGCCACCGAAGCGGCTGCCGTCAGCAGCACGAATGTCGAGGCTGCCAGCGAGAGCTTCAGCCACGGCTGTGGGCGAGAGATGGCCCTCCCGGGGGCCAATTTCAGGCAAGAGGTTCCCGTGAGATGCTCGGCATCTCGAATTTTTGTGGTTCTCATTGGTGTTCCTTGAATCGCGGTTTCTAGTCGTTGACAGTCGATGCTGCTGTTTGGATAACGCGCTTTATCGAGTTCATTGTGTTTGTTTGGCCCTGGCTACCGCGCGGCGCTTGTCGACCCTCCCCCGGTGATGTGGCCGCGTCCCGTCGCGGCCACCGTGAATACTCTTCTGTAATGCCCGTTCTACTGCTGTGTCAGTACGGCGACCTTCTGGATGCCGGATCGCTCCAGCGCGGCCATCGCCTTGGCGACGGTGCCGTACTCGACGCCCTCGTCGGCCTGTAGCTGCACGGCCTGATCCGGGTTTTCGTCGTGCGCGTCGACCAGCGCCTGCTCGAGATCCTCGAAGCTGTATTCTTCCTTGCCGATGTAATAGGCGCCGTCGGCATCGACGCTGACGACCATCGGCTCCTTGGTTTCCGGCGGTGCGACAGCGCCGGTCTTGGGCAGATTCACGTGCACGGCATTGGTCATCAGCGGTGCGGTGACGATGAAAACCACCAGCAGTACCAGCATGACGTCGACAAGCGGCGTCACGTTCATCTCGCTGAGAACTTCGTCATCGTCTTGATTGGAAAAAGCCATGATGTCTTTTCTCCCGAAGGCGGTTATTAACGACGCTTGGCGCCCCCGTCAGCTCACGGCCAGCGAGGGGTTATGTGTTGTGGAAGTCGTCGTCTTCTGTGGCTGACTCTGGAAGGCGGACTGCTGAGCCAGGCTGTAAAAGTCATGCGCGAAGTCGTCCATCAGCGAGACATTGAGCTTGAGACGACGCGTGAAGTAGTTGTAAACCAGCACCGCCGGAACGGCGACGGCGATACCGACACCCGTCGCGATCAGGGCGTGACCGATCGGGCCGGCGACGGTATCGAGCCCCGCCTCGCCGGTTTCGCCGATGGTCATCAGTGCTTCCATGATGCCCCAGACGGTACCGAAAAGACCGATGAAGGGAGAGGTACTGCCGATACTGGCCAGGATGGCGAGCCCGCCTTCCAGTGAGCGTCTTTCTCGCTGAATCTGCTGTCGCAGGCTGCGTTCGAGGCGATCCGAGCGGTTGATTTTCTGCGCCAGTTCCTGGTTTGTCGGAGCAATGTCTCGGCCGGTGACTACCGCGAAGCCGGCGCGAGCAATGGAGGCCATGGTGCCGGGGCGATTTTCGCTGATGGACTCGCCTTCTTCCATGCTCTTGGCTTCCCAGAAAAGTTTCTGGAAGCGCTTGTTCTCGGTCCGGTTCCGCGCGAACTGCAGTCCCTTGATCAGCAGAATCGCCCAGGTGACGACCGAAAAGAAGATCAGCGCCCAGAGCACCCCCGGGACGATCATCGCGGTAATGGCATTGTTCTCTAACATCGATGGTTCCTCTTGAATCGTTTCGAATTGTTGGTTGCTCGCCGTTGTGGTGGCGTCAATTGGGTAGTTGGAAAGCGATGGTCTGTAGTGCCCAGCCCTTGATCGGCGTGTCACCTCGTCGAGCCGGTTTGAACTTCCAGCTCTTGACCGTCTCGACCGCGGCTTCATCCAATTCGCGATGGCCGCTGGATTGCACGACCTGAACCTGACCCGCCGTGCCGTTCGGCATGACCAGAATCTTCAACTGCACGTTGCCCTCATAGCCGCGGCGCAGCGCGAGCGAGGGATAACGTGGCGGCGGATTCCCCAGGCTCTGCATCCCGGAGACGGCCGGGGTGACCTGATTGCTGGCGGCCGCCGCGCTGCTCTGGCTCGACTGCGACGACGAAGCGCTCTGGGTTGATGCCGACGGCTGAGGCTGCGGGTTTGGCGCCGGTTTGGGTGCCGGTTTCGGCGCGGGCTTGGGCGCCGGCTTTGGCTGGGGTTTCGGTTCCGGCTTGGGCTCCGGTTTAGGCTCGGGCTTGGGCTCCGGCTTAGGCTCCGGTTTGGGCTCGGGCTTCGGTTGGGGTTTCGGTTCCGGCTTGGGCTCGGGCTCCGGTTTAGGTTCGGGCTTCACCTCTTCTTTTGCCGGCATGACCGCGTTCTCATCGACCACCGGCGCATCCTGGACCTGAGGTTGCGGTGGCAGCGTTACCGGCTCGGGCGGTGGTGGCTGCGCGGCACTCAGGGAAACCGTGACTTGTGACGGTGACGAGGCCTGATTGGGCAGGACTTCCGCGTCAATCAGCGGCTGACGATTGAACGACCACCAAAGCAGTCCATGAACGATTGCCGATACGACAATCAGCACCATCACCTCAGGGCGTGATATCGATCGTTTATTGCTGTGCGTGCTCGCATTCAGCGGGAGTGCGGTTTCGGTCGCGGCCATAGTGTCTCGATTGTTCTGATTGCTGCTGAACCTGGCGCTTTCAATGGGCGCCGGTGTTCCCTCCTTTTACTTGAGCAATTAGCATGCCACCCCGGCAATTTTTGTGAATTTCTGCGGAATGAATTGCGTAACAGAGTGTCTATCGAGATGGGCGTGAATCGAAATTGACGTTCGAGTTATGGGGTTGCAATCAATAAACCTATGATCCTAATTGGTTTTTATTTTTCGCGAGCTTTTTTGGCAAGCTGCGAGATGATTTGTGTCAAGTTTTTTTGTCTGTATTTCTCAATTTTTACAGGTTATATCTCTGACGGATTCGTGTAGATCTTTTCCCGTCCGTGACCTGTGATTTATCGTGATATCGCTGTCAGTGACTTCTGTTTTCTCTCTTGTCTTCAGGTGCACTTTTTATGTGCGAGAGGGCTGTTATTGCACGAGAATAAAACATGCGTTTGACGTATATTCCCATAGAAAATACGCATAGCTTTACGGTATTCAGGGTTCGAAGAATTATACGAAAATTTCACGGCAGGCAATGAAAAACGCCTCCCGGTGGGAGGCGTTATCAAGTTCCTGTTTTCAGGATGTTGGATGCGAAATGTGAATTTTCCCTGTAGACCTGATCGGTCAGGCTTGTATTTCGTCCAACGTCTTCTGAGCCTCGTCGATCAGCTGATTCATTGTCTGCATCAGGCTGTCGTACGGTGCCGGTGTCGCGAGATCGACCCCCGCCATTTTCAGAAGCTGATAGCCGCTTGCGGCACCGCCTTGAGACAGCACGTTGAGATAGTCATCACGCCATTTCTCTGGATCGGTTCGCAATCCATGGGCAAAGACTTCTGCTGCGGTAATCGATGTCGCGTACTGATAGACATAGAAGTCGTAGTAGAAATGGGGAATGTAAGCCCACTCGACGTAATCCGTCTTGTCGATATCGGTGATCCCTTCATCGACCCCGTAGTATTTGCGCAGAATCTTGCCGTACATGGCCGTCATCCGCTCACCCGAGAGCTGCTCGCCTTTCTCGGCCGCTTCATGGATCGCCAGCTCGAATTCCGCGAACTGTGCCTGACGGAAGAAAGTGCCCCGCAACGCTTCCAGAGCCTGGCCGATGTAGAAGAGCTTTTCCTTTGGCGTTTCTGCCTGATCGATCATCTGATCGACCAATAGCTGTTCGTTGGTGATCGAAGCCACTTCCGCCGTGAAGATCGAGTAGTTGGACTTCGCGAATGGCTGTGCTTCGTTGGCCAGCAGGCTGTGAATGCCGTGACCCCATTCGTGGGCGTAGGTCGAGACATCGCCATAGCTGCCGTTGAAATTCATCAGCACGTAGGGATGAACGTCGTAGGCAGAGCCATTCATATAGGCGCCGGAACGCTTGCCTTGACTGGGGTAGGCGCTTGTCCAGGCGGAGCCGGTCGCCTTGGTGAGAAGTTCGGCGTAGTGCGGTCCCAGCGGTTGGGTGGCTTCGCGTGTCAGGCGTCGGGCATCGTCCAGATCGAACTGGTGATCGAGCTCGGCGAGCGGTGGGTAGATATCGTAATAGTGCAGCTGATCGACGCCGAGAATGCGCTGGCGCAGTTTCAGGTAGCGGTGCAGCGTATCCAGGTGCGCGTTGGTCGAGTCCACCAGCTGATGGTAGACCGCCGTGGGAATATCGTTTCGGGAAAGGGCTGCGGCCATCGCGCTGTCGTAATGGCGCAGATGCGCTTCGGTCACGTGCTGCTGTACCTGCGCGTTGAGCAACGAGCCGATCGTCCCCGTGTACTGTTGCCAGGCGGGCCAGTAGGTTTCGAACACGCGCTTGCGCAGCTCACGATCCGGGGATTCTCTCAAACGGCTATAGCCCGCGGCGTCCAGCCTCTCCTGCTTGCCGTCGATGGTGATCTCCGGCCAGTCGATATCGGAATTCGCCAGCAGCGAGTAGGGCGTCTCGTGACTCATCACCGGGCCCAGGGCCGCAAGCGCGGACTCGGTCTGCGTCGACAGGGTATGCGGCGCTTCTCGGATCACGTTCTCGAGGAATCGACGGTGATCTCGAAGGCGTTCATCTTTCAGCCATTCGCCAAGCTGCCCGGAATCCATGGCGACCAGCGCCGGGCGCAGGTAGCCGATGGCGGATTCGAAGTTCGCGCCAAGCTGCTCTGCTTCCGCCTGCCGCGTCTGTGCGCTGGCGTTGCGCAGATCCTCGTCCGCCTGCAGCGAAGCGTAGGTGGCAACGCGGTTAGTCTCCTTCTCGACATCCCGGATGGCGTCGAGCGCGGTCGCCAGTGCTGCCGGGTCGTCGGTCAGCGTCGACTGGTACTGACCCAGATCGTCGATGCGCCCCTGGACCTGGTCCAGTGCTTTCTGCCATGCGGTGTCGGAGGGGTAGAGATCGGTCAGATTCCAGTGGCCGTTTTCGGCAGAAGGAGCCTCGTCCTGGGCCAGCACTGTGCCGGGCGCCGTGAGCGAGACACCAGCCATCAGCAAGCCGATGGCCAGCGATAGGCGGCGTTTGCCGGCTGCGACGGCTTTTTCCGTTGCTACGCCTTTTGTTGTTGATGTCGTATTCAAAACCACTTTCGCCTCTCGTCGGGATTGTTGTTGTCTTGCGCTGTCATGACGGCTGTCCGCTATCCAGTTCAGGCCGCGACTTCTTCCTCCAGGAACGCTGCCTTGAGCAGTGCCTGGGTGTAGGGCTCTTTCGGGCTGGTAAAGATGGTTTCCACGGGGCCTTGTTCGATGACACGACCTTCCTTCATGACCAGCACGTCATCGGAGAGCGCGCGAACGACCGAGAGATCGTGGCTGATGAAGAGGTAGGTGAGTCCATACTTCGCCTGCAGATCCCTGAGCAGGTCGATGACGCGTACCTGAACGGAACGATCCAGTGCCGAGGTGGGTTCGTCGAGCAGCAGCAGTTCGGGCTTGAGGATCAGCGCACGCGCAATCGCGATGCGCTGACGCTGTCCGCCGGAGAACTCGTGCGGGTAGCGGTTGCGCATGCCGGGGTCCAGTGCGACTTCCTCGAGCGCGGCGATCACCTCGGCCTCGCGCTGGCGGCGATTCATCTCCGGACGATGAACCTTGAGGCCTTCGCTGATGATGTCGCCGACCGTCATTCGCGGTGACAGCGAGCCGAACGGGTCCTGGAACACCACCTGCAGCTTCGAGCGGAGCGGCCGCATGCCGGATTTATCGAGCGGCGCGAGGTCGGTCTCCTCGAAGCGGATGTCACCTTCCGATTTCAGAAGCCTGAGCAGCGCGCGGCCGAGCGTCGACTTGCCGGAGCCGGATTCGCCGACGATGCCGAGCGTTTCGCCACGGCGCACCGTCAGGTCGATCCCGCGCACCGCTTCGAAGTGGTCGTTGCCGCCGAAGAGCCGTCGCTTGGTCGTGAAGCGGACTTTCACGTCGCGTGCCGAGAGCATGACCGGGGCATCCGCCGGCGCCGGCACCTTGCGTCCGCGGGGGATGGCATCGAGCAGCATGCGGGTGTAATCGTGCTGCGGGGCGTCGAAGACTTCGACGGTGCGCCCGCTTTCGACCACCTCGCCCTGACGCATCACCGCCACGTGATCGGCAAAATGCCTGACGATGCTGAGATCGTGGGTGATGAACAGGATCGCCATGCCGTACTGCGTCTGTAGAGACTTGAGCAGATCGAGAATCTGCGCTTGCACGGTAACGTCCAGCGCCGTGGTCGGCTCGTCGGCGATCAGCAGCTTGGGTTCGCAGGCCAGTGCCATGGCGATCATCACGCGCTGACGCTGACCGCCGGAAAGCTCGTAGGGGTAGCTCGAGAAGCGCCGTTCCGGTTCCGGAATGCCAACCTGGTTCAGCAGTTCCAGCACCCGCCGACGGTTGGCGTCGCCCTTGAGCCCCTTGTGCTTGACCAACACCTCGCCGATCTGACGGCCGATGCGGTGGAGCGGATTGAGCGAGGTCATCGGCTCCTGGAAAATCATCGAGATGTCGTTGCCGCGCACGCGGCGCATGCGCTTGGCGCTGACCTCGAGCAGGTTTTCGCCATTGAATCGAATGGCGCCGGTGGTCTTGGCCAGCTCCGGCAGCAGCCGCATCGCAGCGGTCGAGGTGACCGACTTGCCGGAGCCGGACTCGCCGACCAGTGCCAGCGTTTCGCCCTCGGCGATGGAGAAGCTGACATCCTTGACCGCGGTGACCGGGCCGGTCGGCAGCTGGAACGTCACGCTGAGCTTGTCGACGTCGAGCAGAGGTTGAGTCATCGATCAGTCCTTAGCGCGTGCGCGGGTCCAGGGCATCTCTCAGCCCATCGCCCAGAAAGTTGAGACAGAACAGCGTTGCGGCGAGGAAGAACGACGGCACCAGCAGCATCCACGGCGCGCTCTCCATCATGTCGACGCCCTCGGAGATCAATACGCCCCAGCTGGTCAGCGGCTCCTGCACGCCAAGGCCGAGGAACGAGAGGAAGCTCTCGAGCAGAATCACCTTCGGCACGGTCAGGGTGACGTAGATGATCACAGGGCCGATGGCGTTGGGAATCAGATGGCGGGTGACGATCTTGGTGTCGCGAACGCCGAGCGCGTGGGCGGCCTCGATGAACTCGCGGCGCTTCAGGGCCAGCGTCTGGCCGCGGACGATGCGCGCCATGTCGAGCCACTCTACCGCGCCGATGGCGGCGTAGATCAGGAAGATGTTGCGGCCGAACACCACCATCAGCAGGATCACCAGGAACATGAACGGCAGCGAATACATGATGTCGACGAAGCGCATCATCAGGTTGTCGACGCGCCCGCCGAGATAGCCGGAGATCGCGCCGTAGAGCACGCCGATGACGAGACTCACGAAGGAAGCGACCAGCGCGACGGAGAGCGAGACGCGGCCACCATAGAGCACACGGGTCAGCAGATCGCGCCCGTTGGCATCGGTGCCGAGAAAGTGCGCGTTTTCGAGCGTCGGCCCGGTGCCGAAAGCGTTCCAGTCGACCTCCGCCAGCCCCCAGGGTAGGAACCAGGGGCCGGCGATGCAGACCAGGATGATCGCGATCAAGAGCGCCAGACTGGCCATGGCGGCACGGTTCTGTGAAAGTCGGCGCCAGGCATCGCGGGCCAGGCTCTCACCGGCAGGCGCGGCACTGGCCGCCGGCGCCGCCGTGGTCTCTGGTTCTGGTGCGCGCGGCGGGTTCGGGCCGCCGGCGGGCAGCGGTGCACCATCGGCATTGTCGCCGCTATAAGGCTTGGATTCAGACGTCATTAGCGGCTACCTCAGTCGTCATAGCGAATTTGGGGATCGAGCGCGGAGTAGAGCAGGTCGACGATCAGGTTCATCAGCACGATCAGCACGCCGTAGAACACCACGGTGCCCATGACCAGGGTGTAGTCGCGGTTCAGTGCGCCCTGCACGAAGTAGCGGCCGATGCCGGGGATGCCGAAGATCTGCTCGATGACCACCGAGCCGGTGATGATCCCGGCGATGGCTGGCCCGAGATAGGACATGACCGGCAAAAGCGCCGTGCGGATGGCGTGACGGAAGATCACCTCACCCTCGTTCAGCCCCTTGGCGCGGGCGGTGCGGATGAAGTGGCTGCCCAGTACTTCGATCATGCTGGCGCGCATCATCCGCGCGATGTAGGCGATCTGCTGGATGGAGAGCGCAACCACGGGCAGCACCAGGTTGGGCAGGGCGCCGCCGTTCCAGCCGCCGGCCGGCAGCCAGGCGAGCAGCACGCCGAAGACCAGTGCGAAGATCGGCGCGAGCACGAAGTTGGGCACGGCGATACCGGTGAGCGCGGTGCCCATGACCAGATAATCGACGGTCGAGTTGCGCTTGATGGCGGCGGCGATGCCCAGCGGCAAGCCGATGATCAGCGCCAGCAGAATTGCCAGCCCGCCGATCTCCAGGCTCACCGGGAAGCCCTGCATGATCAGCTCGGTGACCGAGAAGTCCTTGTACTTGAACGACGGCCCGAAATCGCCATGGAGCAGATTACCCATGTAGCGCAGATACTGCATCGGCAGCGGCTCGTCGAGGTGATAGGCCGCCTCGAGGTTGGCTTCGATCTCCGGCGGCAGCTGGCGCTCGCCGTCGAACGGCCCGCCCGGCGCTACACGCATCAGGAAGAACGAGATCGTGATCACGATCAGCAGCGTGGGAATCGCCTGCAGCAGGCGCTTCAAGGTATAGATCAACATGCTTGGCGATCTCTCCGGTGTTTACCAGTCCGGTGCTCTGCCGTGATCCGGTGCTTTGTCGATAGTGCAGTCATGCCGGGCGGTTCCCGTGTCAGTCTTGAGTGAAGTGCATCCAGCGGCTGGGATGATCGTTCATCGGATTCTCCTCCCAACCCGAGAGCCGCGGTGAGACGAGCCCGGACTGGATATAGAAATAGAGCGGCAGCAGGGCGTAGTCGTCGAGCAGCACGCGCTCCGCCTGGGCCATGGTGTGGCTGCGCGCCGTGGCATCCAGCGTGTTGGCTGCCTTGTCCATCAGCGCGTCGTACTCGGGATTGCTGTAGCCGGCGTGGTTGTTGGGCACGCCGGTATGGAACAGATCCAGGAAGTTGCTGGCATCGTCGTAGTCGGCGATCCACGGCGCCATGCCGAGCTGGAAGTTACCCTGGCGCAGCTTGGCGTAGTAGACGGCGGCGTCGCTGTTCTGCAGCGTGACGTTGACCCCGAGTGGTTTCCACATCGCGGCCATCGCCACTGGAATCCGCTTGGTGTCGGGGTTGGTGATGGTGTCGATCGTCAGCTCCAGCGGATGATCGGGGCCGTAGCCGGCTTCTTTCATCAGCGCCTTGGCCTTGGCAAGACGCTCGGCCATCGGCTGGTCGGCGAAATCGAACTGCGGGCCGTCGTAGTCGCTGATCGCCGTGGGCACCAGGCTGAACGCCGAGGGCTGATCCAGTTTGGTGATCTGATGCGTGATGATCTGGCGGCGCAGCGCCAGATTCAGCGCTTCGCGAATGCGCCGGTCATTGAAGACGCTGCCGGGGCGCTGGTTGAAGGCGAAGTAGAAGGTCGCGAGGATCGGCGTTTCATGCAGCGCGTCGGGCAGATTCTCCCGCGCCCATTCGATACGTCCCAGCGGGAGGCTGCCGGTCATGTCGACCTCGCCGGCGCGAAAGCGGTTGAGCGAGGCGCGGGCATCGTCGATCGGCAGAAAACGCACCTCGTCGAGCGCCACGTCCCTGGCGTCGTGGAACTCGGGGTTCTTCGTCGCGGTGATGTGATCGTGGGAGACCCAACTTGCCAGTTCGAAGGCGCCGTTGGAGATCATGTTGCCGGGCTTGGTCCAGTCGCTGCCGTGGGCTTCGATGGCCCGCTCCGGCACCGGAAATGTCGAGGGATGACCCAGCATGTCGATGAAGTAGCCGGTCGGGCGCGCCAGCGTGACCTCCAGCGTGTGAGGATCGCTCGCCGTGACGCCGAGCGTGTCGGCCGGCTGATCGCCGCGATTGATCGCCTCGGCGCCCTGGATCGGAAACAGCATGTAGGCGTAGGCAGCGGCCAGTTGCGGGCTCAGCTCCCGACGCCACGAGTAGACGAAGTCGCCAGCCGTGACCGGCTCGCCATCCGACCATTTGGCATCATCGCGCAGATGAAAGGTGTAATGCAGTCCATCATCGGAGCGCTCCCACGACGCCGCGACGCCGGGAACGATGTTCCCCGCAGGGTCGCGGGCGATCAGGCCCTCGAACAGGTCGACGAGAATGTTGGATTCCCAGGCACCAGTTGCCAATTGAGGATCTAACGTAGAGGGGTCTGCGCCGTTGGCGCGGCGCAGCACCTGCTTGCCACCTTCGATATCGGCGCTGGCCAGTGGCGCCGCCAGTGTCATTACCGCGCAACCCGCGGCGATGAGCAGGTGTTTGATGGTTGTGGTCATGCCGGGTTCTGCTCTCACGTCAGTGCTTCCTGAATTGTTTTTGTTCGTCTTCGTTGTTTGTTATGACCATCGGCCATCGCGACCATCATCGGCATCGCGCCAAGCGCTTCGGCGTCGAGCTCAGCGCTCGGTTTTCAGTTCTCGGGCGACAGCGATAGCCACCGGGATAGATGCCGGTTGAGCGCGTTGTCTTCCCAGCCTTCGAGCTGCGGATCGACCAGATTGCGCGAGACGTCGACGTAGATCGGCGCGACGGCATAGTCGGCGAGCGCCTGGCGCTCGGCTTTCTCGAGCAGTGCCTCGCGCGCTGCGGTGTCCGTTTCGCGGCTGGCCTTGGACATCAGGTCGTCGAATGCCTGGCTGTGATAGCTGCCGTAATTCTTGGGCGAGTCACTCTGCAGAATGCCGAGAAAGTTGCTGGCATCGTCGAAATCCGCGACCCAGCTGCCCCGACCGACGTCGAAGTTGCCGTTGGCGAGTTCGGTGTAGTGAACGGCGCCCTCGGCATTGACCAGCTCGGTCTGCACATCGAGCGGCTGCCACATCGCGGCCAGCGCCACGGCGATGCGTTTGTTGGCCTCGGTGGTGGAGTAACGCAGGGTCAGCTTCAGCGGATGGTCCGGGCCGTAGCCGGCTTCCTCGAGCAGCGATCCGGCCCTGGCGATGCGGGCGTCCATGTCCTGATCCAGCCCCGGCATCGCCTGCGCCGTGTAATCGGCGACGCCTTCGGGGACGAAGCCGCTCGCCGGTGAGACGACGCCGCCCATGATCTTGTCGGCGATCACGTCGCGGCGGATGGCCAGATTGAGCGCCTCGCGCACGCGCTTGTCGGCGGTCGGGTGGCCGTCACGCTGGTTGAGCGCGAAGTAGTAATTGGCGAGCTGCGGTGCCAGGTGAACGGCGCCGGGCAGGTTCTCCTCGAGCCACTGATATCGGTCCGGCGAGAAGTCGCGGACGATATCGAGGCCGCCGGCACGAAAGCGCTGAAGCCCGGCGCTGCGATCTTCGACCGGGTAGTAGTCGACGCCATCCAGCGCCACGTCAGCCGCGGCGTGGAACTCGGGATTTTTCTTCGCCGCAATATGGTCGTGAGAGACCCAGCTCGTCGGCGTGAAGGCGCCGTTGGTGGCGATGTGATCCATCTGCGTCCAGTCGTTGCCGAACTGCTCGATCAGATGCGACGGCACCGGCGAGGCCGCGATGTGGGCCAGCAGCGTGGGGAAGTATGGCGTGGGCTGGTTCAGAGTGATTTTCAAGGTCTTGGCGTCGAGCGCTTCGACGCCCAGTGCCGGTGCGTTTTGCTCACCCTTGGTATGCGCCTCGGCGCCGCGAATGGGGTAGAAGAGGCTTGAGTAAACCGCGCCATTGGCCGGGTCGAACAGGCGCTGAAAGGCCATCACGAAGTCGTCCGCGATCACCGGTTCGCCGTCGGACCAGTTGGCGTCGTCACGCAGGTGGAAGGTGTAGACCGTGCCGTCATCGCTGACGTCCCAGCCGCTGGCCGCGCCGGGGATGTATTGCCCCGCCGGGTCCAGCGTGACCAAGCCCTCGAACAGGTCGCCGAGCACGTCGTTTTCCCAGGTCGTGCCGCCGATGCGCGCCGTATCCAGCGAGGCGGGTTCGCCCTGGATGCCGATAGCCAGCGTTGCGGCTAGCGCCGGCGTGGCGAAGAACGCGCAGGCGAGCGCGGCGGCACCCAGCATGGTGCGCAGCGTCTTGCCCGGAGCGACTTGTCGTGATCGGTTCGAGGTCATTGCAGTGGCCTTGGGTTATTGGAAACGAAGGTCAACAGGCGCATCCACGCGCCCGCTCGACCTCCAGTATCGGCCGTTTTTCTCACGCTTGCGGTGCTCGTCATCCTGTCGATCTATCGGAAAGATGACGGCGCACCGCGCAAAGCTGTGCGGCGTATTGGCTGCCGCTCAGGCGGCGGCACTCCACGCGCGCATTGTTGGTCGGGGCATGCAGCATGCGATCCTCGCCGAGATAGAGCGCGACGTGATCGATGCGCAACTCGCCCTGATCGTTCGGTTTCTCGAAAAACAGCAGGTCGCCGGCGCGGCGCGCAGCGAGCGGCACGGCTTCACCCGTTTCCGCCTGATCGTGAGCATCGCGGGGCAGGGCAATGCCCACCGCGGCGAACAGGCTGTGAACCAGGCCGGAACAGTCATAGCCGAAGCTCGAGTTGCCGGCCCACAGATAGCGCAGGCCGGTGAATCGGCGCCCTAGCGTTTCCAGCGTCGCGGCGCTCGGCGCAAGCGACTCGCCAACGCTACGTTTCGGAACCCAGCCTCGGCCCAGCGAGGTTTCCACCCAGAGACGATCGCCAGCCGCCTCTGACGGCTCGACCCGGCGCAGACGCGTTAGAAAGCTCAGCTTGATCGCGGGGCTGTCGGTCAACCCGTGAAGCCAGCTAATCGGCTCGACAATCTGTACGGCGTCATCGGCTGGCCCGCAGCCGGGCGAAGCGCTCAACTGGTCCGCCGGAATCCAGCCCGGGTAGCCGCGCGGATCGAGCGAAGAGCGCTGACTCGGCACGACGACCCGGCACCACGCTCGCCGCTCGGCATCCTGGACTCGCTCGATGACGTCGACCGGCGTGTCGAGCAGCAGCTGAGAGACGAGTCGCTTCTCGCGGCAGAGTGCCAGACGGGTATCGTCATCGAGCGCATCGAGCCACGGCTCCAGCTGGACCGGCTGCTCGAGCGCCGGCGAGTCGATGACTCGCGGCGCCTGAGGAGAGGTCCAGAGTCCGGCGACCGAGACGCTGACGCAGTGCATGGCTTCGCTCGAGCGGGGCATGGGTCGATTTGCCGTCAGTCGGTGAAGTGCACCCAGCGCGACGGGTGATCGTCACCGACGTTGTCCGCCCAGCCTTCGATCTCCGGGTTGACCAGGTTGCGAGTGACGTAGGTCAGCATCGGAATGAACGCGTAGTCATCCAGCGCGACGTTCTCGGCCTTCTCGAGCAGCTTCTCGCGGGCATCCAGATCCTGGGTCTGCGCCGCCTGGTCCATCAGATCGTCATACTGCTTGCTGGAGTAGGCGCCGTAGTTGTTGCCCACCCCAGAGTGCAGCAGCGTGAGGAAGTTCTCGGCGTCGTTGTAGTCGGCGATCCAACCGGCGCGGGCGACGTCGAAGTCCCCTTGCTGAATGGTCTGGTAGTGAACGGTCGCTTCGGCGTTGGCCATTTCCACATCGATGCCCAGCGGCTTCCACATGGCGGCGACGGCGATGGCGATCTTCTTGTGCTCGTCGGACGTGTTGTAGCGCAGGGTCAGGTGAAGCGGATGATCCGGGCCGTAGCCGGCTTCCTTCAGCAGCGCCTTGGCCTTGGCCATGCGTGCGCTCATGTCGTCGCTGACCAGGTTCATGTGCTGCGCTTCGTAGTGGTTGGTGCCTGGCGGTACCATCCCGGTCGACGTTTTGAAGCTGCCCGCCATGATCTGCTCGGAGAGTACGTTGCGGCGCACGGCCAGGTTGAGCGCCTCGCGCACGCGCTTGTCGGCGGTGGGGCGGCCCTCGCGGTTGTTGAGCACGTAGTAGTAGGAGCCGAGCATCGGGCTCATGTGCGTGGCATCGGGCAGGTTTTCGGTCAGCCACTGATAACGGCTGGAGGGGTAGTCGCGCAGCACGTCGAACTCGCCCGCGCGGAAGCGCGAGATACCGGCGTTGCGATCTTCCGTGGTGTAGTAGTTGACCCCGTCGAGCGAGATATCGTCGGCGTCATAGTAGCTCGGGTTCTTCTTCACGCTGATGCGCGATTGGGAGACCCACTCGACCGGCTTGAAGGCGCCGTTGACGGCAATGTTGTCCAGCTTGACCCAATCCTTGCCATATTTGTCGACCAGGTGCTTCGGCACCGGATAGGCCGTGTAATGGGTCAACAGCTGCGGGAAGTAAGGCGTCGGATGGTTCAGCGTCACCTTCAGCGTCTTGCCGTCGTCCAGCGACTCGGCTCCGAGCGTGTCGGCATCGGCCTTGCCGGTATTGACCGCCTCGGCGCCCTTGATCGGATATAGCATATAGGCGTACTTGGATGCGTTCTCCGGCGCCAGCAGATGCTGCCAGCCGAACACGAAGTCCTCCGCGGTGACCGGCTCGCCGTCAGACCATTTAGCCCCTTCACGCATATGGAAGGTGTAGGTCTTGCCGTCGTCCGAGACATCCCAGCTGGTCGCCATGCCCGGCAGCAGCTCGCCGTCCGGTGATTTTTTCAACAGCCCCTCGAACACGTCCATCAGCACCTGGGACTCCCACACGCCACCGGACACCTGCGAGGTATCGAACGAGGCGAGCTCGCCCATGACGCCGATATTGAGCGTTTCCGCCATGACGGGTGTGGCGAGCAGCGAGGAGGAGAGCGCGAGGACGCCGAGCGGCAGCAGTGCGCGACGACCCTTGAAGAACGAGGAAAGCGACTTGGACATGCGTTGCAGACTCCAGCTTGTTGTTGTGCTCCGGCTTGCTGGTTGGCCCCGCCATGATCGATGGCCAGCAGGGCGAAGCGCTGAATCGGAGCGAAGCGATGAATCGGAATGCGAAAAGGCTTCTGAAGCAGGGCGGTTGACGCCGATCAGGCGGACACCTTCGCGCGAACGGGATGAGGCGTCTAATTCAAATGCTCGATGGTGCGTTTCATCTGGCGCATGAGGCGGGTTCAGGAGCGGCGTGGCACCGCTCCCGGTGGTGTTTTCTAAGGTGTCAGACCATGGTCGAAGGCGAACGGTCAGACGCTCACTCGGCGAAATACACCCAGCGTGAGGCGTGCATATCCAGCGCGTTGTCGTCCCAGCCTTCGATCTCCGGATTGACCAGGTTGCGCGAGCTGTAGGTGTAGATCGGCGTCAGCGGATACTCGGAGAGCGCCAGTGCTTCGGCCTGCTGCATCAAATCGGCGCGCTTGTCGGGGTCCTGCTCGGCATCCGACTGACTCATCAGCGCGTTGTACCGATCGTTGTGGTAGTCGCCGTAGTTGTTGGTCTCGGCCGACAGCAGCTGGAGGAAGTTCTGGGCATCGTCGTAACTCGAGATCCAGGCGGCGCGGGCGACCTGGAAATCACCCTCCATCAGGTCGGCGTAATGCACGTTGGCTTCGGTGTTACGGAGTTCGACATCGACGCCGAGCGGCTTCCACATTGCGGCAACGGCGACCGCGATCTGACGATGCTCGTCGCCGCTGTTGAAGCGCAGCGTCAGTTCGAGCGGATTGTCGGTGGAGTAGCCAGCCTCCTGCATCAGCTGCTTGGCGCGGGCCATGCGCGTGTCCATGTCGTCACCGAGGCCTGGCTGGGACTGTGCCTCGTAACCGCTGGTGCCCGGCGGCACCAGCGAGGTGGCCGCGGTGACGCCCCCCTTGAGCAGGTTCTTGGCGATCACATCCCGGCGGATCGCCAGGCTCAGCGCCTCGCGAATCCGTGGGTCGGCGACCGGCGAGCCGTCGCGCAGGTTGAACACGTAGTAGTAGGTGCCTAGCGAGGAGAACAGATGCGTGGCGTCAGGCAAGGTCTCGGAGAGGCGCGGGTACTGCGCCGCCGGGTAGTCGCGCAGGATATCCAGCTCGCCGGCGCGGAAACGCTGGATGCCGGCGTTCTTGTCTTCCAGCGGATAGTAGTCGACGCCATCCAGCGTCACGTTGTCGGCATCGTGGAACTCGGGATTCTTCACGGTCTCGAGTTCGGTATTGGAGACCCACTTCACCGGCTTGAAGGCGCCGTTGACGGCGATGTTGGCCGGGTCGCTCCAGTCGTCGCCGACCTTGTCGACAATATGCTTGGGAATCGGGTAGGCGAACGGCAGCACCAGCGTCTTGAGGAAGTAGACCGTGGGTTCCTTGAGCGTGATCTTGAGCGTCTTGCCATCGTCCAGGGATTCGACGCCGAGCGAGTCGAGCGGCTTGTCGCCGGCGTTGATCGCCTGGGCGTTGACCACTGGATAGAGCCGGTGGGCGTAGTTGGACGCCGTCTTGGGATCGACCTGGTGGCGGTAGGCGTAGACGAAGTCGTCCGCGGTCAGCGGTGCGCCGTCGGACCATTTGAGGCCGTCGCGCAGATGAAAGGTGTAGGTCTTGCCAGCGTCGGAGATATCCCAGCTTTCGGCGGCGCCCGGAATGATCTGGCCGTCGGCGTCGATGGCGATCGGGCCTTCGAAGATATCGCGCAGCACGTCCTCTTCCCACACGCCGCCGGTGATCTTGGCGGGGCTCAACGACGCGGGATCGCCGGAGATGCCCATGTGCAGCGTGGCGGCCTGAAGCGGGAGCGCGGTGACGCCGGCGGCGAACGCGATAGCGGCGGCGAGGCGGGTCGGTGACATGGCTCTAGGTTCCTCGAATGATTGTTGGTTGACCACACCTTAGCCTATCCCGCGCGAGCGGGCCGCGTCACCGGCGGTGCGCGGGATGACGCTATGGCGGTGTTTGGCTACAATAGCGGTCCTTTTTTCGGTGCCTCGCCGTTCGTGCGTCGAGGCGCCTCGTGGCGACCCGGCAGGAGCCCCATGCAAGAGATCAATCCCATCAACAACCTCATCAAGGACCTGTCCGAACGGACAGACGTCCTGAGGGGGTATCTTTGACTATGCCGAGAAGAAAGATCGGCTAGAAGAAGTCTCCCGCGAGCTGGAAAACCCCGACGTCTGGAGCGATCCCGACTACGCCCAGAAGCTGGGCAAGGAGCGGGCGTCGCTCGAAGCTGTGGTCGAGACCATCGATACGCTGGACTCAGGCCTCGTCGACAACCGTGAACTTCTCGAACTCGCGGTGATGGAAGAGGACGAGGAGACGGTCGAGGAGGTCAAGAAGGAGCTCGCGTTTCTCGAGACCCAGCTCGACAAGCTGGAGTTCCGGCGCATGTTCTCGGGCGAGATGGACGAGAACAACGCCTATCTCGATATTCAGGCCGGCTCCGGCGGCACCGAGGCGCAGGACTGGGCCAACATGCTGCTGCGAATGTACCT
Organism: Salinicola rhizosphaerae; assembly: GCF_014652715.1. Classification (GTDB taxonomy): domain Bacteria; phylum Pseudomonadota; class Gammaproteobacteria; order Pseudomonadales; family Halomonadaceae; genus Salinicola; species Salinicola rhizosphaerae. The sequence goes on from NZ_BMZI01000004.1 coordinate 59,192, forward strand.
GCGCTGGGCCGAGCATCACGGCTTCAAGGCCGAACTGACCGAAGTCTCCGCCGGTGAAGTGGCGGGCATCAAGTCGGCCACCATTCACGTGCAGGGTGATCACGCCTTCGGCTGGCTCAGAACCGAGACCGGCGTGCACCGCCTGGTGCGCAAGAGCCCGTTCGACTCGGGCGGCCGTCGGCATACGTCGTTTGCGTCGGTCTTTCTCTCTCCCGAGGTCGATGACAACTTCGAGATCGAGATCAACCCGGCGGATCTGCGTACCGATACCTACCGCTCTTCCGGCGCGGGTGGTCAGCACGTCAACACCACCGACTCCGCCGTGCGTATTACCCACGAGCCGACCGGCATCGTCGTGGCGTGTCAGAGTCAGCGCAGTCAGCACGCCAACCGCGATTTCGCCATGAAGCAGCTGAAGGCGAAACTGTGGGAACACGAGATGCAGAAGCGCAACGCCGCCAAGCAGGCGGCGGAAGACTCCAAGGCCGATATCGGCTGGGGCAGTCAGATCCGCTCCTACGTGCTCGATGACCAGCGCATCAAGGATCTACGTACCGGGGTGCAGTCGAGCAACTGTGACAAGGTGCTTGATGGGGATCTCGACCAGTTTATCGAGGCGAGTTTGAAGCAAGGTCTCTAGCTACGAGCTACGAGCTACGAGCTACGAGCTACGAGCGACGACGGCGCCGGCTGTGGGGCGCTGGACAGCAGCTTCGAGTTTCGAGAAATAGTTGCGAACTTCGAAACGACCGCATGCTGGCAATCGCGGCTCGCGGCTTAATTTTCTTTTCGACAGGCGACGACATGGCGAACCAGGACAATCCGCAATCCCCCTCCGAGGCACAAACCGACGCGCAGGAAGAGAATCGGCTGATCGCGGAGCGGCGTGCCAAGCTGGCGGCGCGACGCGAGCAGGCGGCGGAGCAGGGCGGTAGTGCCTTCCCCAACGATTTTCGTCGCGACAGCTTGGCAGCGGACCTGCAGGCCGAACTGGGTGACAAGGAGAAGCCGGAGCTGGAGGCGCTGGATCGCCGGGCTTCGGTGGCCGGGCGCGTCATGCGCAAGCGTGGACCGTTCGTGGTGATCCAGGACGCTTCCGGCCAGATTCAGTTCTACGTCGACAAGAAAGGACTGCCGGCCGAGCTGCTCGAGGACATCCAGAGCTGGGATATCGGTGACATCGTCGCCGGCTCCGGCCCGGTGCATAAGTCCGGCAAGGGCGATCTCTACGTGATGCTGGTCGAGGCGAAGCTCCTGACCAAAAGCCTGCGTCCGCTGCCGGACAAGTTCCACGGCCTGACCGACCTCGAGGCGCGCTATCGCCAGCGCTACGTCGATCTGATCATGAATCCGCAGTCTCGGCGAGTGTTCGAGGTGCGCTCCGGCGTGATCGCGGCGATCCGCCGATTCATGGTCGAGCGCGGCTTCATGGAAGTCGAAACGCCGATGCTGCAGCCGATCCCCGGAGGGGCCACGGCGCGGCCGTTCACCACGCATCACAATGCGCTGGATATCGACATGTATCTGCGCATCGCGCCGGAGCTGTATCTCAAGCGCCTGGTCGTCGGCGGCTTCGAGCGCGTGTTCGAGATCAACCGCAACTTCCGCAACGAGGGGCTGTCGACGCGGCACAACCCCGAGTTCACCATGCTCGAGTTCTACTGGGCCTACGCCGACTATCGCGATCTGCTCGACTTGACCGAGGCGATGATCCGTGAGGCCGCCGAGCAGGTGCTGGGCACGACGACCGTGCATTACCAGGGCACCGATTACGACCTGGGCCAGCCGTTCCGCCGTCTGACGATGCGCCAGTCGATCATCGAATACGGTGCCGACAGCGGCATCGGCGAAGGGGAGATCGATACGCTGGAGGGCGCCAAGGCCACCTGTGAGCGGCTCAAGATCGCGGTCAAGCCGAGCTGGGGCCTGGGCAAGCTGCAGACCGAGATATTCGAAGAAGTCGCCGAGCACCGCCTCGATCAGCCGACTTTCATCACCGAGTATCCGGCCGAGGTCAGCCCGCTGGCGCGGCGCAACGACACCAATCCCCATGTCACTGACCGCTTCGAGTTCTTCGTCGGCGGCCGCGAGATCGCCAATGGCTTCTCCGAGCTCAACGACGCCGAGGATCAGGCCGAACGCTTTGCCGCCCAGGTGGCCGAGAAGGACGCCGGCGATCTCGAGGCGATGTACTATGACGCCGACTACGTGCGCGCGCTGGAGTACGGCATGCCGCCGACCGCTGGCGAGGGCATCGGCATCGACCGCCTGGTGATGCTGTTGACGGACAGCCCGTCCATTCGCGATGTGTTGCTCTTTCCGGCCATGCGCCCTGAGTGATCGAAGGGGCTGCGCGTCGGCAGTGCTTCGTTGCGCGAAGGAACATCTTGCTCATGGACAACCACGTCCACTGCGCCGATGTGCCTTCGCGCGCCTTGCCCTACGCTAGCTCGCCGCCTTCCTTGATGTTGAAATACGTCAGGCTCGCAGACCGTCTTCGCGCTATTCGTCGCGGAAAGATAAGGGCATTGCTGCCCAAGCTCGCCGCCTTCCTGAGCGCTGGATTGAGGGTGCTCGGCGTGGCTCATCTATAACCCATAGGCTCTGGCGCCTGCGCTCCGTGCGCCTTGTATTTGAAGAGGCTCGCAGATCGTCTTCGCGCTATTCGTCGATGACGTTTGGGAGGGCGGGGCGCTGCGTCTGCCACGAGAAGAGGTAGTTGCGGCGCACCGATAGCGCCGCACCCTTGCTTTCGCAGCTCGAAGATTGGTCAGAGGCGCGCCGAGCGCCCATAATGTCGGCGTTCTGCCATTTGCCGGGTCGTGCCGGTTCTCATCACAGGGGTGACACCATGAAGCTGCTCAACCGTTCCGCACTCAGCGTGAAGCCCACTCAGGCATTCGTCGATTGGGTCAATTCACTGGAGCCGACCGTCGGCGAGGATGACCTGACGCTCGAGGACATCGCCGGCGAGAATACGGTCTACCTGATTCCGGAGATGGACACGCCAGAGGCACTCACGGCCTACGTCGAGGAGCGCTACGTCGATATTCTCGAAAACGAGCTGCGCGCCTGGGAAGAGGACGAGCGCCAGTGGCCGGAGACGCTGGGTCGGGCGCTCTTCGTTGAGTTTCTCGTCGTCGAGCACAGCTATCTGGCGATCGATCTCGATGACGAAGGTGAGCTGGAGACGTCAGAAATCGACGACGAACTGCTGATGGAGACCGACGAGGAGTGATGTCGCCGTCGAGCTACCCTGTCGTTGCCCGGCGTTCGCCCGCCAACGAGGGTGCCGTGCGTCCATGCTGAGGCGGTTGTTCGAGGAGCGCGAAGGCGACGACGGTCTGCCGGGCAGGGCGCGTAAGCTGGCGCTGCTGGCGATGATTACCGGTACGCAGATGGCGGTGCTCGATAACGGCATCGTCAATATCGCGCTGCCGACGCTGGCCGACGAGCTCTCGATCAGCGGCTCGCAATCGATCTGGATTGCCAACGTCTACCAACTGGTGACGGCGGCACTGCTTCTCACCTTCGCCGCGCTCAGTCGGCGGCTGGGCCGTCACCGGCTCTATATCGGCGGGCTGGCGATCTTTACCGTGGCTTCCCTGGGCTGTGCGCTGGCGCGCTCCTTCGAATTTCTCCTGGTGACCCGCGCCCTGCAGGCCGTTGGAGCGGCCGCGATGCTGAGCATCGGTCCGTCGCTCTATCGCATCATCTTCCCCACGCGGCTGCTCGGCTCGGCCATCGGTCTGAGCGCGTTGACGGTGGCGTTCGGTATCGCCGCCGGGCCGTCTCTCGGCGGGCTGATCCTGCATGTCGCAAGCTGGCCCTGGCTTTTCGCGATCAACGTGCCGATCGGCGTAATGGCGCTCGCGCTCGGGATTCGCTCGCTGCCACGGGAGGCGCCGCAGCGAGGCAGGATCGATATCTGGGGCGCGCTGTTCTCGATCGTGATGCTGGCCGGGAGCGTTTTTGCGCTGGACCAGTTCGGTCATGGTGAGGGCGGGGCGATGGCGCTGGTCACGCTGAGTATCGCGTTGGCGAGTCTGGGCGGCTTCATCTATCGCCAGCGCCACGTCCAGCGCCCGCTGGTACCATTGGCGCTGTTCGCGGAGCCGCGTTTCTCGTTCGCGGCAGCCACGTCTACCTTTGCCTTTCTCGCTCAGGGCGTCGCCTTCGTCGGTCTGCCGTTTCTCTACCAGACGGTGATGGGTGTCTCGCCGATCATGTCGGCGGTGCTCTTCACGCCCTGGCCGCTGGTGATCATGATCATCGGACCGCTGGCCGGTCGGCTGGCGGACAAGCGCAATCCGGCGCTGATCAGCTCGGTCGGGCTAGGGCTCTTTCTGCTTGGCATGCTGGCGTTGACCGGGCTGGGGGCCGACTCGAGCCATTTCGACGTCATCTGGCGAACCGCACTCTGCGGTATCGGCTACGGCCTCTTCCAGGCCCCCAACAATCGCGAGATGATCGGCAGCGTCTCGGTCGAGCTGAGTGCCAATGCTTCCGGCGTGCTGGCCTCGGTTCGCACCTTCGGCCAGTCGCTCGGCACGGCGTCGGTCGGCCTGATCCTCGGACTTTCCTTCGGTTCTCTGACGCTCTCGCTGTGGCTTGGCTGTGTTTCGGTCATGGTGGCGCTGGCGCTGAGTCTCTACCGGGTGCCGTTGGCGGCGCGGGCACGGCATCGCTGAAACGCCAGCGAGCCGAAAGGTCTTCGTGCACGGCTGCGTTCGCGACGTGCGAGACGTACAATGGCCACAGGTACAGGAGGTCGTCATGAGTGTTCAGACACGAATCGAAGAGAAGCTGGCCTCGCTCGAGCCCGTCTATCTGGCGGTCGAGAACGAGAGCCACATGCATCATGTGCCGCCCGATTCCGAGACGCACTTCAAGGTCACGCTGGTCTCTGCTCGGTTCGAGGGGCTAATGCCGGTCAAGCGTCATCAGACCATCTACGCCACGCTGGCCGATGAGCTGGCAGGCCCGGTGCATGCGCTGGCGCTGCATCTCTACACGCCGCAACAGTGGCAGACGCGCGGTGAGTCGCGTCCGGACTCACCCAACTGTCGCGGTGGTGGCGGACGGTGACGCCCGATCCGCAGCGCCTGCAGTACCTGGAGGCGATGGGCATCACGGCCTGGACGTCGCGTTACCGCTTCGTCAACGCCAGGGAGAGCGAGCGTAGCGAGTGGCAGCTGCCCGAAGCCCCGAAGAAGGCGGCGCCCGGCGAGCGGCTGCATGCGCTGCTGGAGACGCCCGCCGATGCCGCCGGCCGATCCGCCGGCCATGCCGCTGGCGAGGCGCCGACGCCGGATGCTTCGCCCAGTGAGGCGCCGGCTTCCTCCCGCGCCAGAGCGCTGCTGGGTGAGCCTCCGGCCACGGCGAAAGCCCCGCCGTCGGCGCTAGAGAACGCCGAGGCCGAAACCGGGGAGAACGATGTTTTCGCGCCTGCACTCGAGCGCCGTGACCCGCTACGTTTTCGCCTGAGCTTAGCCATTCTCGCCGAGCGGTGGTGGCTGATCCTGCCGGGAGAGCGGCCGCTCTCGTCGGCCGGTGAAGCGTTGCTGAATCAGCAGCTGGCGGCAGCGGGGCTGCCGGTCGAGTGGCGTATCCTGAGCACCTTTTCCTGGCCCTTGATGGATGTGCCGACAACGGACCCCGAAGCGGAGGCGCGCGAGGGTATCGAGGTCTTCTGCGCGGGACAGGCTCAGCGCAACGCGTTGCAGGTCGATGGCGCGATCGTCGTGGGCGCCGATGGTGCGTGGGCAGGCCTGCTTCCCGAGGCGCCGGCCGACGGCGAGTCGATGAGTTGGCAGCACTGGCCGCATCCGGACGATCTGCTTGGTTCGGCCGACGCCAAGCGCGACTGCTGGCCGCTGCTGCGCCGGGCGGGCGATCACTGGCGGCTGGCTGGCGATGGTGCGGAAACCGCCCCTCGCTGATGGCCGAATCTCATGTCGACGCGTGAACTCGCCGTGGCTGTTCTTCCCGCGCTTTTGCAGGGCCGTCATCTCGATTCGCTCATGGCGCTCGAGCGACTGGCCAACGACGATGCCTGGTCGGCAGCCCTGCTCGATGCGGCGCTCGCGGATCGCGACGTGGAGGTCTGGGGTGTATGGGATGCGTCGCGGTCGAACTTGATGGCGGCGGCAGTCGTGGCCTATCTACCGTTCGACGCTGAGCTGCAGTCGATCTGCGTGGCGCCGGATGCGCGACGCCGGGGAGTCGCCAGGTCTCTGCTCGAATGGGTGATCGATAGCGCGCGGGCTCGGAATGCGGAGCGAATGCTGCTGGAGCTTAGAGCTTCGAATGTTGCCGCCAGGGCGCTCTACGAGCGGATGGGGTTTGGCGTCGACGGGCAGCGTCGGGGCTACTATCGGCGGGAGGACGGAAGCAGCGAAGACGCGGTATTGATGTCGCGGCCGCTGGACTCTCGCGAGACGGGTACCGACTAGATGTGTCAATTCACCCAGCGTTGCCCGTCCCGCCGTACGGCTCAGCTATGGCTTTCGCCGGCTGCCGCGTTCTCTGTCTCCTCGTCGAGCGACTGCAGCTTGTCGAGGAGGCCGCCAAGGCGTCGTTCCCACTCATCGCGCTCTTGCTGGAAACGCGCGTTTTCTGCCTTGAGCTCTTCATTTTCCATCTTCAGCATCTCGATGCTGTCGACCGCGCTCTGAATCTTGCGCTCGAGCTGGGCGAAGATTTCACCATTCATCTGCTTTCTCCGATAGGGTCCAAACGTATTCGTCCGATGCTCCGGCTGGCGCCAGCGTACGTGCCGCCAGCAGCCTCGGCAAGCGTCTCGAATCAGCGACGTCAGCCATCATGGCCTGCTCCCGGCGAGGCCTCGGCGGGCTGGCGCATGAACAGCACTCCCTGGCTGTCACCGGCCCGAATCTCGCGATGTCTGTGCCAGCGGGCCGGCGGTGTCCATGTCAGCTCGTGTTCGTGTTCCACGTAGATCCACGCATCCGACGCCAGCCATCCGCGACGTTCGAGCGCGTCGCAGGTCGGCGCTACCAGGCCCTGCCGAAAGGGCGGGTCAAGAAACACCAGGTCGAACGGCGATGCCGGCCCCTGCAGATAATCGAGCGCCGCAAGCGTGCTGACACGCCCGTTGGCGCCAAGCGTCGAGACGTTGTTCTCGATGGCGCGGGCGACCGGCGGCGTGGATTCGACGAAGACCGCTTCCGCCGCGCCGCGCGACAGCGCTTCCAGCCCCAGGGCGCCGGTGCCGGCGTAGAGATCCAGCACTCGACGCCCGGCCACCTCGAAGGCGAGCCAGTTGAACAGCGTCTCGCGGACGCGATCGGGCGTTGGCCTGAGCCCAGGGCTGGCCGCGACCGGCAACTTGCGTCGCCGGTACTGCCCGCCGATCAGGCGCAGCTGGCCGCTACCGGTATGCCCGCTGGAGGTGCCGGAACCCTTGTCTGCGCCGCGGGGGCGGGCGGATGCACGTCGTCGATTCATGGCGCCGGATTGTACCCCCGCCACTGTCGCGGTGATAGGATGTGGGCCCGATATCGATTCTTTTTTCGAGCCGCTGCGGCGGGCATCCGAGGGTGCTGCCGGGCGGCTATCAGCAGTGAAGCCACCCATGTTCGGACTATTCAAGAGTCGCAAGAAACAGCAGCAGGAACGAGCCGACGAGGAACAGGCGCGCCGCGAGGAGGCCGAGGCAGCGGCTGACGCATCAGTCGAGAACGGCGCTGACGCCGGCGACGCCGCGGTCGAACACCCGCCCGGCGCGCCCGAGCAGGCCGCGGATGAGCAGGCCGCGGATGAGCAGGCCGAGAATGAGCGCGTTGATACGGCCGACGGTTCGCCAACCCCCGAGGCTGACAAGCAGGCCGACAGGAGCGCCGAGCCTTCGGAAGATGTTGCCGAGGTCGGCGACGTCGCGCGCGTGGACGTGGAAGAGAAGCCCGCCGACGAGGCGGCGGCTGGTGTCGACGAAGGGTCGACTGCCCAGAACCGCCCTGACGACGCCGTCAAGGCGCCAGCTCACGAGGAGCCGGCTCCGGTCGAATGGACCGAGCCGCAGCCGCCTGCCGCCACGCCCTATGATCCGGCGCCCCGCGAGGAGGCCGCGGCGCAAGCCGCGTTGAGCGAGTCGCTGCCGGCAGAGTCGGCGCAATCGGCAGTGGAGGAAGTCCCGGCGGCGCAGACGCGTGAAGCCGAGCTTGCCACTGACGTCACACCCGAACCCGCGTCGCAGGCGCCGCAGGAAAAGCCCAAGCGCGGCTGGCTGGCCCGCGTTCGCGCCGGTCTCGGGCGAACCCGCGCCAATCTGACAGACGGTATTGCGGATCTGCTCGTCGGCAAGAAGCAGATCGACGAGGATCTGCTCGAGGATCTCGAGACCCAGCTTCTGATGGCGGACGTCGGCATCGACGCGACGAGCGAGATCATCGAGCGCCTCACGGCCCGAGTCCGTCGCAAGGAGCTCTCCGATGCCGACGCTCTCTATCGGGCGCTCCAGGACGAACTTTCGGGACTACTCGAGTCGGTGAGCCAGCCTTTGAGCCTGCCGCCAAAAGGCCAGGGACCGTTCGTCATCCTGATGGTCGGCGTCAACGGCGTGGGCAAGACGACCACCATCGGTAAGCTGACACAGCGCTTCCAGAACGAAGGGCGCAGCGTGATGCTGGCGGCTGGCGACACCTTTCGCGCCGCGGCCGTCGAGCAGCTCAAGGTCTGGGGGGAGCGTAATCGCGTGCCGGTGATCGCCCAGCACACCGGCGCCGATAGCGCTTCGGTTATCTACGATGCGCTTGCTGCAGCCAGGGCGCGCAAGGTCGACGTGCTGATCGCCGACACGGCCGGGCGCCTGCACAACAAGAGCCACCTGATGGAAGAGCTCAAGAAGGTGCAGCGGGTCATGGCCAAGCTCGATGCCGAGGCTCCGCATGAGGTGATGCTGGTACTCGATGCCGGTACCGGGCAGAACGCGATCTCCCAGGCGACGACGTTCGACGAGGCGATTCCGGTAACCGGTATCACGCTGACCAAGCTCGATGGCACCGCGAAAGGCGGCATCATCTTTGCGCTGGCGAAGAAGACGGGGACGCCGATTCGTTTCATCGGCGTGGGGGAAACCCTCGATGACCTGCGGCCGTTCGATGCGGATACTTTCGTCAAGGCGCTGTTCGGTCGTGACGCCGAGCAGGAGGACGATTCCGCTTCATGATCGCCTTCGAGCATGTCGGCAAGCGCTACGGCGGGCGTTTCGAAGCGCTCGCCGATATCAACTTCCGCATCGAGCGCGGTGAGATGGTGTTCCTGACCGGCCACTCCGGCGCGGGCAAGAGTTCGCTGCTGCGCCTTATCATGCGACTAGAACGCCCATCGCGCGGTCGGGTGATGGTCGCCGGTCACGATCTCGACGGGCTGCACATCAGTCAGGTGCCTTATTACCGTCGCCAGATCGGGGTCGTGTTTCAAGATCATCAACTGCTGTTCGATCGCGATATCTTCGCCAACGTGGCGCTGCCGCTGACGATTCAGGGCGTGGAACCTGCCGATGCAGCGCGGCGCGTGCGTGCCGCGCTGGACAAGGTCGGGTTGCTGCACCGCGAGCGGGCGCTGCCGATCGAGCTCTCCACGGGTGAGCAGCAGCGGGTCGGTATCGCCCGCGCCGTGGTCAACAAGCCGGCGCTGCTGCTGGCGGACGAGCCGACGGGGAACCTCGACCCTCAACTCTCGACCGACATCATGCGCCTGCTCGAGGACTTCAACAGCATCGGCACGACCGTCATGGTGGCGAGTCACGACCTGGCCTTGATCGCGCGTCTGCGCCACCGCGTGCTGAAGCTGGGCCAAGGACGTCTGATCAGCGACGAGGAGGCGGCATGAACGCACGGCGCCAACCCGAAGCCGGCCGGCGCGGCGCGCAGCGGGCCACATCGCGGCAGGGTGGATCGCAACGCGGTGGATCGCAGCATGGCGGCGGTGGGCGAGCCTGGCTGCGCCACCATCGCGAGATCATGACCGACAGTGCCCGGCGGCTGATCCGGCGACCGGTTTCGAGCCTGCTGACCATGCTGGCCATCGCCATCGCATTGATTCTGCCGGCGGGTCTCTGGCTGGTGCTGGACAGCGCTCGGCTGCTCGATGATCGGCTCGACGACAGCGCCACGCTGACCGTCTACTTCGATGCCGACGTCGACGAGACTCGGGCCATGGGCCTGGCCACGAACATCGGCGATCAGGCCGGCGTGGCGGCGACGCGACTGGTGACGGCGGCGGAAGGGCTGGCGGATTTCCAGCAGTCGCTTGGCGTCGACGATGCGCTGTCGGAACTCGACCAGAATCCGCTGCCGGCGAGTGTCGTGGTCACGCCGGACGATACGACGCCGGCGGCCGTTCAGACGCTGAGTCAAAGTCTGAAGCAGCTTCCCGGTGTCGACGAGGTGCGTCTCGACCTGGCCTGGCTGGACCGTCTGCAGCAGCTTGCTGCGCTGGGGCAACGGGTGACGCTCGGCCTGGCGCTGCTGTTCGGTCTCGGCGTGCTGCTGGTGGTCGGTAACACCGTCAGGCTGGCGGTCGAGAGTCGCCGCCAGGAGATCGAAGTCGTGACCTTGATCGGCGCGACCTACGCCTTCGTGCGACGCCCGTTTCTCTATAGCGGCGCCTGGTATGGCCTCGGCGGCGGTGCGCTTGCGCTGGTCATTCTCGCGCTCGGCGGCAATTGGCTGGCGGCGCCGGTCGCTGCACTCGCCCAGAGTTATGGGGCTGAGTTCACGCTGCCATCATTGGGCTTGACGCATTCGGCTTTTCTGCTGTTCTTTAGTACAATACTTGGCTGGTTGGGTGCCTGGATCGCCGTCGGCCGTCATCTTGCCGACATCAAGCCCCGCTAGGCTTAACGCCCTGTCTGGCCAAAGCGCCCGTCAATGGCGCTACTGAAAGCCTTGAACTTTTGGCCCATGCCGAGGTCATATAGATTACCTCGCCAATGGGCAGAACAAACTGCCGCGCCGCGCGGTCACAGTGGGATGGAGCCTGACGCTCTCCCGCCGCTGCGGTGCCTAGCATGGAGACATTGCACATGAGCACGAGTCTTCAAACGATCGGGAATCTCTCCCCAGGTAACGACGTCAACGGTTACATTCAGGCCGTCAACGGCATTCCGATACTGACCGCGGACGAAGAACATGATCTCGCCGTGCGGCTGCACGAAGAGGACGATCTGGAGTCCGCACGGCGCCTGATCATGTCGCACCTACGTTTCGTGGTGCATATCGCCCGCAGCTATTCCGGCTACGGCCTGCCGCAGGCCGACCTGATTCAGGAAGGCAACGTCGGCCTAATGAAGGCGGTCAAGCGCTTCGACCCTTACCAGGGTGTGCGTCTGGTCTCTTTCGCGGTCCACTGGATCAAGGCGGAGATTCACGAATACGTGCTGCGCAACTGGCGGATCGTCAAGATCGCGACGACCAAGGCGCAGCGCAAGCTCTTCTTCAACCTGCGCAGCGCCAAGAAGCGTCTTGCCTGGTTGAACAATGACGAAGTCGATGCCATCGCCAAGGATCTCGATGTCAAGCCGACGGTCGTGCGTGAGATGGAGGGCCGCCTCTCCGCTTACGACGCCGGTTACGATGCCAGTCCAGGTGAAGAGGAAGAGCAGGGTTACCAGGCCCCGGCCCAGTACCTGCAGGATCACAGCTTCGACCCGGCGGCGCAGCTCGAGGCCGATGACTGGGAGGCGGACTACACACGTCGCCTGCGTGACGCACTCGGCTCGCTCGACGATCGCTCACGCGATATTCTGCAGCGTCGCTGGCTTTCCGAGCACAAGTCCACGCTGCACGAGCTGGCGGACGTCTATGGCGTCTCCGCCGAGCGTATTCGTCAGCTGGAGAAGAATGCGATGAAGAAGATCAAGCAGCAGCTGGGCGACACCTTGGCAGCTTGATGCGTTCTCCATCAAAGGTTGGAGTAGTAAACCAAGAGCCCGGCGATCGCCGGGCTTTTTGCGTCGTTCAGACGTTGACGGCGGGAGTCGGCGCCAACAGGCCGCTCCCCAGCAGGCGCCACTGATCTTCCCAATGTGCCGTCGGCCGATGGCGGAAATCGCTGCGCACGTACTGGCTGATTCTTCCCTCGACGAAGGCCGACAGCAGGTTGGCCGCGGCGCTCGTCGGCACTCTGGCGCGCAGACCTTCGCGAAGCTCCGCCTCGCGCAGGATCTGCTTGAACTGCGTCTCGAGACGCTCGAACAGCTGCGACATCCGCGTTCGCAGCCGCGCGGTCTCGCCGGTGAGAACGTCGCCGTCCATCAGCCGGCTGAGCCCGGGATTCTTCTCGGCGAAAGCCAGTACCAGCTGGACGATGGTCTCGCACTGTTCGAGCGCCGTCGGCGCCTCATCGACGATACGACGAATTCGCTCGAACAGACTGGTCTCGATGAACTCGATCAGCCCCTCGAACATACGCGCCTTGCTCGGAAAGTGGCGATAGAGCGCCGCTTCGCTGACGCCGACCTGGCGGGCCAGCGCGGCGGTCGTGATGCGCTTGCCGCTATCTTCTTCGAGCATCAGCGCGAGTGCCTGAAGGATCTGTTCACGGCGTGAAGGTGTAGAGCTTGCCTGCGTCATGATGTTTGTTGTCACTGCCTTGTCCGGCTTCCTCTTTGAAGCGCCCGACGTCTTGCCGAGCAGGCCCTCCTGGCCCGGGTGGTCGATGAGAGATGCCATATTCAGGCGATCGGCACTCAGTCCCGCTGATCGGTGATCTGGGTGCCCACGCCGGCGTCGGTGAAGATCTCGAGCAGCGTCGAGTGGACGACTCGACCATCGACGATCACCGCACTCCCGACGCCGCCCTTGACCGCCTCGAGGGCGCAGCGAATCTTCGGCAGCATGCCGCCGTAGATGGTGCCGTCGGCGATCAGGGCATCGACCTGCTCCGTCGACAGGCCGGTCATGACATTGCCTTGCGCGTCCTGCAGGCCGGCGACGTTGGTCAGCAGCATCAACTTCTCGGCCTTGAGCGCCTCGGCGACCTTGCCGGCGACGAGATCGGCGTTGATGTTATAGCTATGACCCTCGCGGTCGACACCGATCGGCGCGATGACCGGAATGAAATCCCGCTCGGCGAGCATCTCGATCAGGTCGGTCGAGATATGCTCGACTTCGCCGACATGGCCGATATCGATGATCTCGGACGCGGTCATTTCCGGCGTGCGGTGCTCGACCTTGAGCTGACGTGCCAGAATCTGTGCGTTGTCCTTGCCGGTCACCCCGATCGCCTTGCCGCCGCACTGGTTGATCTGGTTAACGATGCTCTTGTTGACCAGCCCGCCCAGCACCATCTCGACCACGTCCATGGTCTCGGCATCGGTCACGCGCATGCCGTTGACGAAGCGGGATTCGATATTGAGTCGCGCCAGCAGCTGGCCGATCTGCGGACCACCGCCATGCACGACGACCGGGTTGATGCCGACCTCCTTCATCAGCACCATGTCTCGGGCGAACGAGTCGATCAACTTGTCCTCGGTCATGGCGTTGCCGCCATATTTGACCACCACCGTCTTCCCGGAGTAGCGCTGAATGTAGGGCAGCGCCTCCGACAGTATCTCCACCACGTGGCGCGGGTCGCGTGAGCTCGCACTCATGAGTCGTTGTCTCTCCAACCGTTGTTCATGTGTTGTCGTCTCGTTTCTCTCGCTACCGGCAAAGGCAGCTTCGTCAGCCTGAAAATGCAGCGTCATCAATCTAGAAGGGGAGCTCGGCGTCAGGCAGCACCGCGGCGAGCGCACCGCGGAAGCGCTGCTGCACGCGTCCGAGCGCCTCTTGATCCTTGCCCTCGAAGCGCAGTACCAGCATCGGGGTGGTGTTGGAGGCGCGGCACAGGCCCCAGCCATCCGGGTAGTCGACGCGGATGCCATCCAGCGTCGTCTTGATGCCACCCTGGCCGAAATCGCCACGCTCGGCCAGGCGCTCGACGATCGCGAATTTTTCCTCGTCGCTGACTTCGACATTGAGTTCGGGGGTGCCCGGATCCTGTGGGAACGCGGCGAAGAAGGCGTCGGCGTCGAGTGGCTGACGAGACAGGATCTCGAGCAGGCGCGCGGCGCTGTAAAGCCCGTCGTCAAAGCCATACCAGCGCTCTTGGAAAAAGATATGTCCGCTGACTTCGCCGCCGAGCAGAGCGCCGGTCTCCTTCATGCGCGCCTTGATCAACGAGTGACCCGTGCGCCACATTTCCGGCTCGCCGCCGGCGCGTTCGATGATTTCGGACAGATTCCCCGAGCATTTGACGTCGAAGATCACCCGCGCGCCTGGCTGTCGCGAGAGCAGATCGATCGCAAAGGCCATCATCAGACGATCGGGAAAGATGATCTCGCCGGCGGGGGTCACCACGCCGAGACGATCACCGTCACCGTCGAAGGCCAGGCCGATGTCGGCGCCGGTCTCGCGCACCTCGGCGATCAGATCCTGCAGGTTCTCGGGCTTGCCGGGATCCGGATGATGGTTGGGAAAGTCGCCGTCGATCTCGGCGAACAAAGGAACGGTCTCGACGCCCAGCGCCGCGATCAGCTCCGGCCCCAGTTCGCCGGCGACGCCGTTGCCGCAGTCGACGACAGCCTTCAACGGCCGCTCGAGGTGGACATCGTCCACAATCCGGGCCAGATAGTCCTTGCGGATATCGCGGCTTTCGAGCGTGCCCGTTCCCTCGCGCAGGTCGTTCTGTTCGATTCGCTGGAAGAGCGCCGTGATCGCGTCACCCGAGATGGCGACGCCGTCGAGCACGATCTTGAAGCCGTTGTAGTCCGGCGGGTTATGGCTGCCGGTAACCATCACGCCGCTCGCGCTGTCGGCGAGCGTGGCGGTGGCGAAGTAGAGCACCGGCGTCGGCACTCGGCCGATATCGATGACGTCGCAACCGGTCGCGAGCAGCCCGCGAACCAGCGCCGCCTGTAGCGTCGGGCCCGAGTGGCGACCGTCGCGAGCGACGATCACCCGATGCTGCCCGCGCGACAACGCTTCGCTGCCGACGGCGCGGCCGATCCATTCGACCCCGGTTTCGGTGAGAGTCTTGCCGACGATACCGCGAATGTCGTAAGCGCGGAAAATCGCAGCGGGTACCGGCGTCGGAAAATCTTCAGTCATCTCGTGCCTCGTGGGTCTGCTTTCTCTTCTGGACGCTGCCTGACAGGATCCGGTGAATCGCGCCTCGGTGGAGTCGTTCAGCCCCAAGGCTCGAGCGTCAACGACACGGACTCGACGCCGTCGGTCATCAACCACTCGCCCTCCATCAAGGTGGCATCGAGCGACAGGTTGCGGTCGACCCGTTCCGTCAGCGCGGCGAGAGGCGCTGACGGCAGATTGCGAACTTCGACTCGCGGCAAGGCTTCGATATCGGGACCGAGCTTCTTCCACCACTGCTCGGCACTGCGAGGCGAGTAGGGGTAGATCAGGACGCGCTCGGCACGGGATAACCCCTGCTTGATCCGCTTGAGCGATGGCTCACCCAACTCTATCCACAGCCGGTTCTGGCCATCCGGCGTCTTGAGCCACAGATCGGGCTCGTCCTCGCTGCTGAGTCCCCGCGTCATGGCAAGATCGTCGCCGTCGTCGATGAAATGCGCGTTGTCGATGAAGGCGATCAGCCGCGCCATCAGCCGCGTCGAGGTTTCCGACGGGTGGCAGGCGATCGTCAACGCGTGGGTAGCGTAGTAGTGGTGGTCCAGATCGCTGACGTTGAGTCTGGCTTTATAGATGGTTGCGCTCAGGGCCACGACGGTCGGCTCCTGGTGAGAGTGATCACTGGCGACCAGAGTGGCCGAAGCCACCCGCGGCGCGTTCGGTGGCGACGAACTCCTCGACGATCTCCAGCTCCGCCTGCACCACCGGGACCAGTACGTACTGTGCCAGGCGCTCGCCCGGTTCGAGGACGAACGTATCGCGACCGCGATTCCAGACCGAGATCATCAACTCGCCCTGATAATCGGAGTCGATCAACCCGACCAGATTGCCAAGCACGATGCCGTGCTTGTGGCCCAGCCCCGAACGGGGCAGCACGATACCGGCCAGTTGAGGGTCACCGATATGCATCGCGAGCCCGGTTCTGACGAGAGCGCTGTCGCCCGGGGCGAGTTCGAGCGGTGCATCGAGCAGGGCACGCAGATCCATCCCCGCGCTGCCGCTCGTGGCGTAGTGCGGCAGAGGGTATTCGCGCACGCGCTCATCGAGAATCTTGACGGAGAGTCGGGGGGCCGAGTTGGAAGATGACATGTCGAGAAAGCGTTCCTGAAAAGCGAAAGTGAGTCCGGAAGACGGCTAGCTTAACATCGTGGCGGTCTCAGGCGGTCGGCGCCGTTCAGGGCAGGCGTTCGACCACGTGATCGAGGATGGCGTCGGCAAGCCTTCTCTTCGACTGCAGCGGCAGCGGCTGGCGGCGTGTCTCGTCGCGTTCGCGCCACAGCAGCGTGGCCGCATTGTCATCGCTGCCGAAGCCACGGTCCCCACGGGCGACGTCGTTGGCGACGATCAGATCGAGTCGCTTGCGCTCGAGCTTGCTGCCGGCATGCGTTTCCAGCGACTGCGTCTCGGCGGCGAAGCCGACGGTGAAGGGCCGGTCCGCACGAGCGGCGACGGTCGCGACGATATCCGGGTTGCGTACCAGCGCGAGCGTCAGGCCGCTCTCGTCTTCGGTCTTCTTCAACTTGTGCTCGGCGACATGGGCGGCGCGATAGTCGGCCACGGCGGCACAGGCGATGAACAGGTCGCAGGGCAGTCGAGATTCCACTGCGGCCAGCATCTCCTCGGCCGAGGTGACATCCTGGCGCTCGACGCCCGGCGGCGTCGGCAGTGACACCGGCCCGCTGACAAGCGTCACGGTAGCGCCGCGCGCGGCGCAGGCCGCGGCAAGCGCGTAACCCATCTTGCCGGAGCTGTGATTGGAGAGATAGCGCACCGGGTCGAGCGCCTCCCGCGTCGGGCCGGCGGTGATCACCACATGCCTGCCGGCCAGGTCTCGATGAATCGTCATCGCCTCGACAGACGGATGTCCACTCGATGCGAGTGTCTCGCTTAGCTGATGGAAGATCGCCTCCGGTTCGAGCATGCGACCGAGGCCGACATCACCGCAGGCCTGATCGCCGGCATCCGGGCCCAGCAGCGTCCAGCCGAACTGACCGAGCCTGTCGGCATTGGCCAGTGTCGCCGGGTGTCGCCACATCGCCTGATTCATCGCCGGCGCCATCACGCAGCGCGCTTCGGTGGCGAGACAAAGCGTGGTCAGCAGATCGTCGGCGTGGCCATGAGCCAGGCGTGCCATCAGATCGGCGGTGGCCGGGGCGATCAGGATCACGTCCGCCCACTTGGCCAGCTCGATGTGACCCATGCCGGCCTCGGCTTCCGGGTCGAGCAGCGAGGTGCGAACCGGCTCACCAGTCAGTGCCTGCAGCGTCAGCGGCGTGATGAAAGCCTGCGCGCCCTCGGTCATCACCACGCGCACTTCGGCCCCTGTCTTCTTCAACAGGCGGGCGAGCGACGCGCTCTTGTAGGCGGCGATACCGGCGCTGATGCCGAGCAGAATGCGTTTGCCAGCCAGCGAGGCAAGCGGGGAGGACGACATGGTCGAATGCCCTGGTGGAAGGTTCCGAAAATCGTGGTCACAACCTTATCACCCGCGTTCGGGAATGCGTAGCGCCGGGCACGCGAGCCCGACGCAACGCGATCGTCAGCGCCCGGGTAACAGTCGCTCGACGGCGCACGCCACCCCACGCAGTTCGGCCAGTCCCTTGAGTCTGCCGATGAGCGGGTAGCCGGGACGGCTGTCGCGGGTCAGATCGTCGAGCAGGTGGTGACCGTGATCGGGGCGCAGGGGCAGGCGATGACCGCCTTCTTGCTGGCGGCGGCGCCGTTCGTGAATCAGCTCACCGATCACGCCCACCATGTCGACGTCGCCATTCAGGTGCCCGGCCTCGTGGAAGCTGCGTGGATCGGCCTCGCGGCGCGTGGCACGCAGATGGGCGAAGTGGATATACGGACCAAAGCGCTCGACCATCGCGACGAGATTGTTGTCTTCGCGAACGCCGTAGGAGCCGGTGCAGAAAGTCAGCCCGTTGGCGGGACTCGGCGCGCAATCGAGAATCGCCTGGGCGTCGTCGGCAGTCGACACCACGCGGGGCAGGCCCAGCAGTTCTCGAGGCGGGTCGTCGGGGTGGATTGCCAGACGGACGCCCGCTTCCTCGGCCGTCGGAACGATAGCGCGCAGGAACGTCGCCAGATTGGCCCGCAGTCGCTCGGCGTCGATATCTCGATAGGCGGCGAGCGCGCGGCGAAAATCCTCCAGCGTGTAGTGCTCTTCGGTGCCCGGTAGCCCGGCGATGATGGTATCGACGAGATGCGCTCGGCCGGCGTCATCGAGCGTGCCGACATAGGCTTGGGCGGCCTCTCTCTCGGTCTCGCTGTATTCCGCTTCGGCACCCTCGCGTGCGAGCAGGAAGAGATCGAAAGCGGCAAACGCCGTCTGATCGAAACGCAGCGCGGTGCCGCCGTCAGGCAGCGGCCAGGCGAGGTCGGTACGTGTCCAGTCGAGAATCGGCATGAAGTTGTAGCAGACCACGTCGATACCGCACTCGCCGAGATTGGCAAGCGTTCGACGGTAGTTGTCGATATAACGCTCGGCTTCCGGCGAGCCCTGCTTGATCGCATCGTGGACCGGTACGCTCTCGACCACGGACCAGGTCAGTCCGGCGGCCTCGATCGTGCGCTTGCGCTCGGCGATCGCCTCAACCGGCCAGATTTCGCCGTTGGGGACCTCATGCAGCGCGGTGACGATGCCGGTCGCGCCCGCCTGACGGATCTCTTCCAGGGTGATGGGGTCGGCGGGGCCGAACCAGCGCCAGGTGTATTCCATGTTCAGGGTATCCGGTTGGAGGCGGAAGTGGAGGCGTCGCCGAGGCAACGCTCGATAGCGTTGTCGAGTCCCTGGCGCTCGAACTGGTCAAGCCTGTCGGCGATGGCCTCGACGATCCCCCGGGTATTGCGCAGCTTGGCAGGGAAGATCGCATCGAGAGAAAGGAAGGCCGTTACCAGCGCGATCGGATCGCCGGCGTGACGCCGGTGCAATTCGGCGCAGGTCGGAGCCATCGGGTCGCTGATGGCCAGCGGGTGTCCGGCGAGATCTTGACCGGCCATGAAGCGAATCCAGGCGGCGATGCCGATGAGGGTGGCGTCGAGCGTTGCATCTGCCGGTGGCGTGGCGCCGCCGTTCAACCGTGCCGCGGCCCCGGCCAGCCAGCGCTGAGGCAGCTTCTGCGATCCGTCCATGGCGATCTGGATCAGCCGGTGCCGAAGACTGTCATTGCCGAATCTTGCCAGCAGGCTTTCGGTATAGGCGGTGGCATCGGCGCCGGCGGGCAGTGTCAGCGTCGGGATGGCTTCACGCTGCCAGTAGTGACGCAGTAATTCGCGATAGGCCGGGTGGGCCACGGCGGCATCGACCGTTTCGATGCCGGCGAGCGAGCCGCAGTAGGCCAGCAGCGAATGCGCGCCGTTGAGCAGGCGTAGCTTCATGGTCTCGAACGGCGTCACGTCGTTCACCATCTCCACACCGTCCGCTGCCCAGTCGGGCCGCCCCTGGGGAAAGTCGTCCTCGACCACCCACTGGCGAAACGATTCACAGACCACGGCGGCGGGATCGTCGACGTCGATGGCGGCGAGTCTTTCAAGGTCGCTATCCGTCATCGCCGGCACGATGCGATCGACCATGCTCGAGGGGAAGGCAACGTTCTCCGCGATCCACTGCGCCAGCGGGGCGTCGTTCTCGGCGGCCAGCGAGATGACGGCGCGACGCGTGCGCTTGCCGTTCTCCGGCATGTTGTCACAGCAGAGTACGGCGAACGGGGCGATGTTCGCCCGCCGACGTCTGGTCAACGCGGCGACCAGCAGGCCTGGCGCCGTCCATGGTGTCGCCGGTTCGGCGATGTCGTGGGCGATCGGCTCGGCGTTCGTCAGCAGCTCGCCGCTGGCTGGATTGAGGAAATAGCCTTTTTCGGTGACGGTCAGCGTGACGATACGTACGTCCGGGTGACTCATTCGGGCGATCAGAGCTTCCCGGTCCGGACCGTCTGGGCCGGCGTAGAGCGCCTCTCGGATGACGCCGATCTCGCGCACCGTGACGCTGTCGCTGTGGCTGAACTCGGCGACGTGATAGCGCATGTCGGCATCGCGCAGCTGGTCGACCAGCGCACGGTTGGAGCGAATGTTGGCACTGCAGATCCCCCAATCGTCCGCCCCGGTACGGTCGAGGCACTGCTGCAGATAGACGGCCTGGTGGGCGCGATGGAACGCGCCCAGTCCCAGATGGACGATACCGATTCGGGCTGGAACTCGACCGGCCGGCCGGCGCTCGATGTCCATGTCGCAGGCACGCATCAAGACTCTCCCATCAGCAGATTGGGCAACCACAGTGACAGCGCTGGAATGAAAGAGACCAGCAGCAGCACGATCAGGTTGCAGATCAGGAACGGAACGATCGCCTTGGCCACGCGCAGCATGGGCAGTTTGCCGATGCTCGAGACCACGAACAGGCAGACGCCCACCGGCGGCGTGGTGAGACCGATCATCAGGTTCAGGACGGCCATGACGCCGAAGTGGATCGGGTCCATGCCGACACCGGTCGCCACGCCGAGCAGCGCCGGAAACAGGATGATCAGCGCGGCGATGGTCTCCATGAAAGCGCCGACGAAGAGCAGGATCAGGTTGAGGATCAGGATCACCACGATCGGGTTGTCGCTGAATCCCAGAATCGCACTGGCGAGCAGTTGCGGAATCTGCTGACTGGTCAGAATCCAGCCGAACAGATTGGCCAGACCGACCAGCAGCATCAGCGCCGCTGAGGTGATCACCGTGTCCGACAGGATGCCGCCGAGATTGCGCCAGTTGATGCCCTTGTAGACGAAGGTGCCGACCAGCAGTGCATAGAGGCTGGCGACGATCGAGGCTTCCGTCGGGGTGAACAGGCCGCCGATGATGCCGTAGAGGATGATGAAGGTCATCAGCAGCGCCCAGAACGCGCTGCGGCCTTCCTTGATCAGAGTCTTGAACGAGGCACGCTCTTCCTTGGGGTAGCCGCGACGCACGGCCAGCCAGTAGACGGTGATCATCATCGCCACACCGAGCAGCAGGCCGGGCAGGGCGCCGGCAAGGAACATTCGACCAACGGAAATGCCGGAGAGCGAGCCGACGATGATCATCGGCACGCTCGGCGGGATGATCGGGCCGATGGTCGAGGACGCCGCCGTCACCGCCGCGGCGAACGGCTTGTCGTAGCCGCTCTTGGCCATCCCCGGGATCATGACCGAGCCGATGCTGGCGGCATCGGCTACGGCAGTGCCTGAGATACCGCTGAAGATCATCGAACCGCCGACGTTGGCGAGCCCGAGACCGCCACGGATATGGCCGACCAGCGCATTGGAGAAGCGCACGATGTGCTGGGTGATGTTGCCCACGTTCATCAGGTTGCCCGCCATGACGAATCCGGGGATGCAGAGCAGCACGAAGGAGTCGATGCCGGAGAACATGCGCTGCGGCACGATCGTCAGCGAGATCCCGCTAAGCAGCAGATAGGCGACCGAGGAAACGCCCAGACAGAAGGCGATCGGCAGCCCGACCAGCAGCAGCACCAGGAAGGTGACAAAAAGAACAGCGATTTCCATCAGGACACCTCTTGGGTTCTATCGCTTCGGGGCGTGCCGCGAATCAGAGCCAGCAGGCCTTCCAGCGCGCAGATCAAGCCGTAGAAGAGCAGCGCGCCGAACAGCAGCACCGATGAGTAGAAGATGTAGATCATCGGAATGCGTAGGGTCGGCGAGGTCTGAAAAGCTCCGATCTGGGCGAATTTCCAGGCGTTGGGCAGTACCAGCAGGGCGAAACCCACGGTGATCAGCGAGATCAGCACCAGGTAGAGTGCCCGGCCGCGAGCGCCCAGCCAGCCGTGAAAGAGCTCGACGTTGACGTTGCGGTGACGGTGCAGCACGACACCGGCGCCGAGTGACACCATGTAGATGAACAGATAGCGCGTCAGCTCTTCGGTCCAGGACAGGGTGATCGGCAGGAAAAGCCGCGACGCCACCTGCAGCAGTACGGTCAGCGACAGACCGACCAGCGCGATGATGGCAAGTAACAGCAGGATTCGGTCGAGCACGTCCGCGATCTTGCCCAGCGGGCCGCCCAGACGGGGCACACGATTCAGAACCTCGAGGCTCTCCTGGACGTCCTCTTGCTGTGTATCCGCTGCTTGATTCGACATGAGAGTCTCCGAACGGGTGATGGCGGGGTCGGGAATCTGACTCGATGCTTCGTCAGATTCGCGACCGAACCGGATGCGCCTGGCTCGAATGCCGATTGGCTCAGAGGCCCTGAATCTCTTGATAGAGTTTGCGTTGCTCGTCGCTCAGGGAGTCGAGCACGGCAGGCTCTGCCTTATCGGCGAAGGCTTTCTGATCGACATCGACGAAGGTCATGCCCTTGTCCTTGAGCGCTTGCTCCAGACGCTGCTGATCCTTGACGAACAGGTCCTCTTCGTAGGACTGCATCTGACTGGCCGCATCGCGTACGACCTGCTGCAGGTCATCCGGCATCGACTCGAGTTTCTGCTTGCCGATCACCACGTAGATCCAGCTGCGCACGTGATCGGTCATGTCGACATACTTCTGCACCTCGTCGAAGCTCGCGCTCTCGATCAGGCTGAGCGGGTTCTCCTGGGCTTCGATGGTGTTCTGCTGCAGCGAAGTGAACACTTCGCTGAAGGCCATCGGGGTCGGTCGCGCGCCGAGCGCTTCCCAGGTGTCCACGAAGAGCGGCACGTTAGGCACGCGGATGCGCAGTCCGTCGAGGTCGTCCGGCGTCTTGATCGGGCGGTTGGACGTCAGCTCGCGAGGCCCCCGCTCGAACCAGGCGATGGGCACCAGTCCGGTGCGTTCGGTGATCTGCTTCTCGATCTCCTTGCCCACGCTCCCTTCGACCGTCTTGCGCAGGTGGTCCTCGTCGCGAAACAGATAGGGTACGGCCATCATCGCGGCTTTCGGTGCCCAGTTCTGCAGGCTCTCGCCGGTGATGGTCATGTCGGCGGTACCCAGCTGGATGCTGTTGATGACATCCATTTCGCTGCCGAGCTGCTCGTTGGGAAAGACCTGGACCTCGATGCGGCCGTCGGAGTTGGTCTCGACCAGATCCTTGAACTTGAGCGCTGCCTTGTTCCAGATGTTCTGCTCATTGGCCAGATGGCCGAACTTGAGCGTGTAATCGGCGGCGAAGACCGCCTGGCTTCCGAGCAGAGTGGCGCCGATCGCGGCGCCAGCCAGCAACTGCTTCAGGGGGAGTGAAAACATGGCGTGAATCTCCTGGCTTTGGGGCCTGTCGTGAGGGCTGGTGTGAGGGCTGTCGCGGACCTCGCGCAGTGCTCTCGACCCAGTGTCGTTCGTCGTTGTTATGGGAGTGCGTGTCACCGATGCGGCGTACCGAACGCGGCGACACGAGCCTTGGCGTCAGCTGCCGATGCGTACCAGCACCTTGCGCGCCTTTTCCGGATGGTTATCGAGCAGATCGATGGCCTCGGGCATTTCGCGCAAGGCGACGCGATGACTGATCAGCGCCTTGGGGTCGAGCCGTCCCGTCTCGATATGGGCGATCACCTCGGGAAACTTGCGGTTATTGAGTCGTGAGCCGATCAGCGTCAGCTCCTTCTTGATCACCTCGAGCTGGATCAGATCGCTGGGCGTCGCGCTGAAGCCAAGCAGACCGATGCGTCCGGCCGGGCAGGCCATACGCAGCATGCCGGGTAACATCGAGGGTACGCAGGCAGCATCGGCGATCAGCGGGATGCCCTCGCCGTCGGTGGCGGCCAGCACGGCACGCTCGAGATCCTCGTCACGACCGTTGATGGTATGGCTCGCACCCAGCTCGCGGGCGGTCGCCAGGCGCTCGTCGAGAATATCGGTGACGATGATCTCTTCGATGCCCATGGCGCGGGCCATCTGCAGCACGGTCAGACCGATGACGCCGGCACCGATCACCAGCAGGCGGTCACCCGGTAGAGGTGCCATGCGCGAGAGTACGTTGGCGGCAATCGAGTAGGGCTCGATGAGCGCTGCGGCATCGAGATCGAGGG
The DNA here is from genome assembly GCF_014652715.1 of Salinicola rhizosphaerae. GTDB lineage: Bacteria > Pseudomonadota > Gammaproteobacteria > Pseudomonadales > Halomonadaceae > Salinicola > Salinicola rhizosphaerae. The sequence goes on from NZ_BMZI01000004.1 coordinate 83,321, forward strand.
CTTCGGGGATGCGGTAGGCATTGGCTGCCGGCACGGCGACCTGTTCGGCAAACCCGCCATTGCGGTGAACGCCGATCACGTTCATTGCGCTGCAAACGTTCGGACGACCGATGCGGCAGGGATAGCATTTGCCGCAATTGACCACCGGGTCGATACAGACCCGCTCTTCGACACGCGCGGCATCGACGCCCTCGCCGACGGCGCGTATCACCCCGGCGAACTCGTGGCCGGTGATACGCGGGAACCGCACGAAGGCGTTATCACCGTGGATGATGTGCATGTCCGAACCACAGATGCCGGCGAAGGCGACATCGATGACCACTTCGCCAGCGGCGGCCTCGGGAGCGGGCTGTTCGTTGACTTCGAAGTCGTGGGCAGCCTTGACCTGAAATGCTTGCATGAATTCTGTCTCCTCGACGTGTCGCGACGGGCCGCCGCCGATCTCTACCGATCGCTGATGTATTCGTGTACCTGTCTTACCAGTGCCAGAGCGTGCCGTCCTCGAGACGGTTGACCGGCAGGCTGGCGCGTTTGAACGGATACTTCGCGGCGGCTTCCTCATCGATGTCCACGCCGTGCCCGGGAGACTCGCCGACCAGGAAATGGCCATCCTCGAAGCGGTAGTCGTGCGGGAAGACGCTGTCCGTCAGCGCGTCGTGGGGCATGTGCTCCTGCACACCGAAATTCGGCACCCAGGTATCGAAATGAACGGCAGCGCCGAGACACACCGGCGATAGATCGGTCGGGCCATGGAAGCCGGTCCGCACGTGATAGAGCGAGGCGAAATCGGCGATGCGGCGCACATGGGTGATGCCGCCGCCATGGGTGAGCGGGGTGCGGATATAGTCGATCCACTGGTTCTGGATCATCTCGCGGCAGTCGTGGATCGAGTTGAAGACCTCGCCGATGGCGAGCGGCGTCGTGGTGTGCTCGCGGATCAGGCGCAGGCTCTCCTGATTCTCGGCCGGCACGCAGTCCTCGAGCCAGAACAGGTGATAGGGCTCGACCGCCTTGCCCAGCCGCGCAGCCTCGATCGGTGTCAGCCGATGATGGACATCGTGCAGCAGATGCAGGTCGTGTCCGAAGCGTTCGCGCACGGCGGCGAAGAGCTGCGGCACGTGATTGAGATACTTTTCGGTACTCCAGACATGCTCCGCCGGAATGTCGGCATCCGCCGGCTCGTAGCGCTCGCCCTCGTGCTTGGCCACGCCGTAGATGGTCTTGATACCCGGAATGCCGGCCTGTACACGCACCGCCTTGTAGCCGAGCTCCACGTGGCGAGCGACCTCTTCGAGACAGCTGTCGATGTCCTTGCCGGTGCAGTGGGCATAGGTCATGACGCGTTCACGGCTCTTGCCGCCGAGCAGTTGGTAGAGCGGCATCTGAGCCGCCTTGGCCTTGATATCCCATAGCGCCATATCCACGGCGCTGATCGCGCTCATGGTGACCGGGCCTCGGCGCCAGTAGGCACCGCGATAGAGATACTGCCAGGTATCCTCGATCCGGCTGGCGTCACGGCCGATCAGCGCCGGCACGACGTGCTCCTCGAGGTAGCTCGACACCGCAAGCTCGCGGCCGTTGAGCGTGGCATCGCCGATGCCGTAGAGACCGGAATCGGTGATCAGCTTGAGGGTGACGAAATTGCGTCCGGGGCAGGTGACGATGACGCGGGCGTCGATGATTTTCATGGGATCTCCGGCTACGGATAACGGCGGTTCAATGGGTATCGAACAGATCGGGAAAGCGCTCGATCAGGCGGGGAAGCGATGTCAGCAGCTCGCGCAGGTGTGTCTTGACGGCGCGTTCGGCGCTGACCGGGTCACGCGCGGCAATCGCCTCGACGATCTGCCCATGCTGCTCGGTCAACGTCTCCAGCGGTGTTCCGTCGGGCACGCTGATGTACCGCACACGATCGAAATGCGCCTTTACCTCTTCGGTGAAGCGCCACGCCGATTCGTGGCCCGCCTCGCGCGAGAGCGTCTGATGGAACTCTTCATCGAGGACGTAGAAACGGTCGTAATCGCCTCCGCCGATGCTGCGTCTCTGGCGCTCGACCAGTTCGAACAACTCGTCCAGACCGCGACGAGACAGGCCCTCCTCGGCGGCGGATTTGGCGACGGCGACCTCGATCGCCTCGCGGACGAAGCGGGCGCTGTAAACCGCCTGTGGCGAAATCTTGACCACGAAGGTGCCACGCTGTGGACGAACTTCGACTAGACCCGCCTCCGAGAGGCGAATGAAGGCTTCTCTCACCGGCTGACGGCTGACGTTGAAGGTGTCGGCAATCTCTTTCTCCGACAGCGCCTGACCTGGCGCCAGTGCCAGCCGAATGATTGCGTGCCGCAATACGTCGTAAAGGCGCTGGCGAACATGGCTGGCATTAGAGGCGTTCCAGAGTGTCTGTAGTGTGGTGGCCACGGCATTCGCTCTCTCTTGTCTGACTAGTATGGTAGTGACGCCAGCGGATTTGGCGATTCAACTTTGGGATGAGCTCCGGTAACAGTTTTACAAGATCCTGCCGATGAGAATCACTGGCTACGACCGCGCCGATTTCGGGTTGGGATAGACGCAAGCCACGAGCGACGGGCGCGCCAGCCGCAAGAGGATGGCGCCGGGTAAACAAGAACAAGAGGCTTTGGTGTCGACCGGGTCCGGGAGCAAGCATCGATGGGAATACGTGACTGGCCGGAGGGTGAGCGGCCACGAGAGAAACTGCTGTCTTTGGGCGCATCGGCGCTTTCCGATGCCGAGCTGTTGGCGATCTTTCTGCGTGTCGGCGTCAAGGGGCGCTCGGCGGTCGATCTGGCGAGGGATCTGTTGAGTGGATTCGGCGGTCTACGTCAGTTGCTGGAAGCGGATCGGCAGCGCTTTTGTGCCGAGCACGGGCTGGGGGAAGCCAAGTTCGTTCAACTTCAGGCAACGCTCGAGCTATCCCGACGTCATCTTGGCAGCCTGCTGGAGCGAGAAGCGGCGCTGACCTCGCCGACCCTGGTTCGACGGTTTCTCAGCGCTCAGCTTCGCCATCTCGACCACGAGGCCTTCGCCGCGCTCTTTCTCGACACTCAGCACCGGGTCATCCGATTCGACATCCTTTCCGAGGGAACGCTCGACAACGCCTCCGTCTACCCTCGAGAAGTGGCGCGCCGGGCGCTTTCCCACAACGCCGGCGCGGTCATCTTCGCCCACAATCATCCCTCCGGCGTGGCCGAACCGAGCGATGCCGACCGGCGCATCACCGAGCGGCTGCGTCAGGCGCTCGGGCTTTTCGATATTCGCGTGCTGGACCATTTCGTGGTCGGCGATGGAGAGGTGATCTCCTTTGCCGAGCGCGGCTGGCTTTGAGGGCAGAAGGTTTACAGGATTTTGACTCCTTGCCTTCACTCGCTCGCGATGCTCACTCCAAAGACGAATGGGTGAACGTTACTCTCATTGGTAGACCGAGTTGGGTCGGCAGCTTGTGGGAGCGAGCTTTGCTCGCGAAGCGACTTTGCGTCGATCATGAAAACGACTGCACGATACATTCCGCATTCCGAGCAGAATTCACTTCCACGACGAATGGGTGAACGTTGGTCTCATTGGTAGACCGAGCGGGGGCGGCAGTTTGTGGGAGCGAGCTTTGCTCGCGAAGCGACCTTGTATCGATCATGACAAAGGCTGCACAGCGGTCAAAACACGCCCTTCCGCCAGGATTAATCCGCGCTCTCGGTTGCGGGGTGGGAGGGGGTCTGGTATAAAGTACGCCCTTTGAATCAGGGCAGAAGCCGAAAGCGCAAGCGTCAGCCGAAATTCACCACGATTTCGCGACGTTCTGTCCAAGATGAACGAACAACCCAACCCGCCAGTGGTCGGAGGCTTCCATGTCCCAAGTTTGTCAGGTTACCGGTAAGCGTCCGGTGACTGGTAATAACGTCTCGCACTCTCAGCGCAAGACGCGTCGTCGTTTCGTCCCGAACCTGCACACGCACCGTTTCTGGGTCGAGTCCGAGAAGCGTTTCGTCAAGCTGCGCATCTCTTCCAAGGGCATGCGTATCATCGACAAGAAAGGCATCGAAGCGGTGCTGAGCGATATCCGCAAGAACGGCGCTAGCGTTTAAGGAGCAGCAACATGCGTGACAAGATCAAGTTGGTGTCCAGTGCCGGTACCGGCCACTTCTACACCACCGCCAAGAACAAGCGTAATACGCCGGACAAGCTCGAATTCAAGAAGTACGATCCGGTCGTTCGCAAGCACGTCATCTACAAGGAAGCCAAGATCAAGTGATCTGGGGGTTCCTGTAGGTCCAAGACCCGGCTTCGGCCGGGTCTTTGCGTTTAACGGGGCTTTACGTTTAACGGGCTTTGCGTTTGGCGGGGCTTAGCGTTTAAGAGCGCGCCGGTACGACCGCGACCTGCCGGCGCGATGCGACCGAGTTCTCAAGGAACCCTCATGCCTGAACTTCCCGAAGTCGAAACCACGCGCCGCGGTATCGCGCCCTATACCGAGGGGCGCGAAATCGTCGAGGTGATCGTGCGTCATCGCGGCCTGCGTGTGCCGGTGCCGGCGGATCTCGAATCCTCGCTGATCGGCGCAACGCTGGGGGAGATCGGTCGACGTTCGAAGTACCTGCTGCTCCCTATCGGCGAGCGCACGCTGCTGTGGCATCTCGGAATGTCCGGCAGTCTACGTATCGCGCAGATAGGCGATCAGCCCAGGAAACACGATCACGTGGATGTCGTATTCGCGGGGGGCCATATCCTGCGCTACCACGACCCTCGGCGATTCGGCTTCGTCGACTGGCTGGCGGGTGGCGCCGGAGAAGATATCCGGCTTTCCCGGCTGGGCCCGGAGCCGCTCTCCGACGCCTTCGACGGTGAGCGCCTTCACCAGCTTTCCCGCGGGCGTCGAGCTGCAGTCAAACCGTTCCTCATGGACAATGCGGTCGTGGTCGGCGTCGGCAATATCTATGCCAGCGAAGCGCTATTTCTGGCGGGCATCGACCCTCGCCGCGCGGCGGGACGTATTTCCCGCGAACGCTACGACCGGCTCGCGGCAGCTATCCGTGAGGTGCTGGCGGCGGCTATTACCCAAGGGGGCACCACGCTTCGAGATTTCGTCAGCGGTACCGGCGAACCGGGCTATTTCGCCCAGCGTCTCAATGTCTATGGCCGGGCCGGCGAGCCCTGCCGACGCTGCGGCCACGAGCTTCGCTCGGTGACGCTCGGACAGCGTGCCAGCGTCTTCTGTCCGCTCTGCCAGACGTGAGCCACGCGCCAAGGTCCGTGATCTACCCGCCGAGCGTCGTGGTTTACGTAGGCAATCCGGCGCGGTTTCCTTAAAATGCGCGCCGCGAGCCCCCACATGTCAACGCATTCGCTATGGAGCCACCCGTGACCCAGACCCTGCGCCTCAAGAAGAATGCCGATCGCCGCCTCAAGGCCGGCCATCTGTGGCTTTATTCCAACGAGATCGATATTCAGGCGACCCCGCTCAAAGGCCTCGAGCCGGGGGCTCAGGCCGTGATCGAAGCGGCCAGCGGTAAGCCGCTCGGCGTTGCCTACGTCAATCCGCATTCGCTGATCTGTGCACGGGTCGTGTCGCGTGATGCCGATGTCAGGCTGGATCGCTCGCTGCTCGTTCACCGCTTCAACCAGGCGCTGGCCTTGCGTGAACGGCTTTTTGCCAAGCCGTTCTACCGGCTGGTCCACGGTGAGGGCGACCTGCTGCCGGGACTGATCGTCGATCGCTTCGGCGACGTGCTGGTGGTACAGCTCAATACGCTCGGTATGGAGCAGGTGCGCGACGAGGTGATCGCGGCGCTGGACAAAGTGCTGTCTCCACAGGCGATCGTGTTCAAGAACGACTCCAGCGGCCGTCGACTCGAACAGCTCGAGTCCGAGGTCGGGGTGGTTCATGGCGAACTGCCCGACGAAGTGCTGCTGGAAGAGAACGGCGTTCGTTTTCTGGCACCCGTGCTCGACGGTCAGAAGACAGGCTGGTTCTACGATCATCGCGCCAATCGGGCCTGGCTCAACGGTCTGGTGGCCGGCAAGCGCGTGCTCGATCTGTTCAGCTACGTCGGCGGCTGGGGCATTCAGGCGGCAGCTCACGGCGCCAGCGAGGTGCTCTGTATCGACGCCTCCGAGATCGCGCTGGAGCGGGTGGCGGAAAACGCGGCACTCAACGGACTGCACGAGCAGGTGGCAGTCGGTCATGGTGATGTCTTCGAGGCGCTGACGGCCCTGCGTGCTGAGGGAGAGCGTTTCGATGTGGTGATCGCCGATCCGCCGGCGTTCATCAAGAAGCGAAAGGATATCCCCAACGGCGAACGCGCCTATGCGCGTCTCAACCGCGAGGCGATGCGTCTGCTGAGACGTGACGGACTGTTGATGTCGGCGTCCTGCTCGATGCACCTCGCCGAGGAGCGCCTGATCGAGAGCGTACGCGGCGCGGTGCGCCATCAGGACCGTCACGGTCAGGTTCTTTACCGTGGCGGGCAGTCGGGCGATCACCCGATCCATCCGGCGATTCCCGAAACGGCCTATCTGAAGGCCCTCGGCGTTCGTGTCTTCCGCAACTGAAGGAAACGCTGCACAAATGCCTGCGCTAGCGAATCGCTGCGTTGCGTGGTACTCGAACACTCGCCTAACCCCATGTTATGTCTCGTGTTCTGTGTTCCATGCGCCTTGCGCTTCATCTCGCTCGTCGATTTTTTCAGCGTTTCCTGAGCGTCGACAGGCGGGGTAGCGATGTCGTCCGAGGAGCAGTGCGTCTTTCGTCATCCGAATGTCTTGCTGGTGAGTCATGTTCACAATGTGCTCGCCAGCGCTGGCATTGCCGCCGACCTGCGCAACATGACGCTTGCTGGCGGCGCCGGCGAGCTGCCACTCGATCAGTGCGAGGCTGAGGTCTGGGTCGAGAGCCGGCACCGGGAGTGGGCCGCCGCGCTGGTGCGCGAGGCGCTGGATGGGCCGACGATAACGCCGCCAGCCTGGGTTTGCCCGCAGTGCGGTGAGCGACTGGATGGCGTGTTCGATACCTGTTGGCAGTGCGGCTTCGTGAGACAGGACGATCCCGCGCGGCGATAGCGCGCCCTAGTGTAATCCTGGAGTGCGTAACCCTCGAGTGCGTAATCCTTGAGTGTGTAACCCTGGAGTGTGTAACCCTGGAGTGTGTAGCCCTCGAGCATCGCAGGGAGGAGCGAATGACGAACTGGGATTACCGCGATCCGTTCCTGCTCGAGTTCACCGTCGAGCGTTCGAGCATCGATCATTACGGGCACGTCAACAACGCCGAGTATCTGCGCTGGAACGAACGCGCCAGCTGGGATCACTCGCGTCACCTTGGGCTGACCCTCGACGACTACCGCGCGCTCGATCGCGGCATGGTCGTGCACCGGCACGAGCTCGACTACCTGGCGCCGGCCTTCGAGGGGGATCACCTCACGCTGGCAACCTGGATCGTCGCCTGTGACGGTCGACTGACGCTCACCCGTCGATTTCAGCTGATCGACGCTGCCACCTCGCGCACGCTGCTGCGCGCCCAAACCCGGTTTGCCTGCATCGAGCTTTCCAGCGGTCGCCCCAAGCGCATGCCGGCCCGCTTCGTCGATGTCTATGGCAGTGCCTGCGTGCCGGTCGACGCCTGATAGCGCGTCGACCGGCGGTCATGTCATGCATCGGCAATGAGGTTGGCGTCGGTTCGCGTTGATGCCGGCCCTGGTCGGCCCGGCGCGACGATGTCCTGAAAGCGGGCGAGCGTCGTCGCACTCGCCGGACGGGTCAGGCGCGAGACGATCACGAACAGCGGTAGATTGATCATCAAGCCCCAGGCGCCGGCGTGCACGCCTAGCGGATTGGACCACACCACGGTGAACAGCGCCGTTACCACGAAACCCGCCGTCAGGCCGCACAGCACGCCCGTTCGGGTCGCTCGCGGCCAGACAAAGAGGCCAATGAACGCCGGCAACATCTGCGAGGCGAAGCCCAGGCCAACCAGCAGGATCATGATCAGATTGCCCGGATTGATCATCGAAACGGGCCCGACGATGCCGATCATGATCGGGAAGATCATGTAGCGCGCGAGCTGCCCGGTGCGCCGTTCCGAAAGACGCAGCAGCGGGCGGATCACGTCTCGGGTCCAGGTCAGTGCCGTGCCATGAATGTAGGGTTCGCTCGAGGACATGGCGGCAGCCAGCGTGCCCGCGCCGAGCAGGCCGACGAGTACCGATGGCATCTGCTGGAAAGCGAGTTCGAGGGCGACGGTATCGGCGCGTTCCAGGTTCGGCAGGGTGAAAATACCGATGAAGCCGACCACCACCATCGGCAGAATGACGAGGTAGTACGTCGGCAGCCAGCTGGCGCTGCGGCGGATGCTCTGCGCGGAGTCGGCGCTCATCCACTGCAGCCAGACCGGCTGCTGGAACGAGAACATCGAAACGATGATCGACGACGTCCAGAAGGCGAAGCTCATGTCGCCAAGCCCGCCGGGCAGTGTCAGAAAATCCGGGCGCGTTTCGCGCACGCGCTCGAAGACACCGCCGAACCACCAATCGCCGGTCATCTGGTGGGCCGCCCACAGCCCGATGACCCAGGCGACGACCAGCATGAGTCCGCCCTGGAAGGCGTTGGTCACGCCGATGGCGCGTTGCCCGCTGATGAACAGATAGATCGAGATGGTACCCAGCACCAGCCAGACATTGAGTGCGAACGGCAGCGCGCCGCCGCTCATCACGTTGAGAATGTACGCGGCGCCGATCGTCTGCAGAATGGCGTAGGCGAGAGCGCCGATCGACATCACCAGCGAAGTCAGCGCCCCCAGCAGCGGGCTCTCGAAGCGATCCGCCACCGCCTGCGCCTGGGTCACGTGGCCGAGCCGGGCACCGAAGGCCCACACGCGTGGGCCGCAGTACCAGGCGATCAGCGCCAGATAGCAGAGATAGATGACCACGTAGAAGACCGGCACGCCCTTGCTCCAGGCCCACCCTGGTGCGCCCATGAACGTGTAGGCGCTGATGCTGCCGGCGCCCATCAGCAGATACATCACCAGCGGGCCCATGCTGCGCCCGGCCACACCCCACTGCTCCAGGCTGTCCATGCGATAGCTGCCGCGGGCACGGATGCCCAACCAGAGCGCGATGGCGACGTAGGCCAGCGTCATCAAAAATGGTACGGGATCACTCATTGCTCGTCTCCTGCGTCTGCGAATCCGGTTCGTGAGCGCGGGTGATCGTGTCGGGCAGCGGCAGCAGGCGGTTCGCCAGCAGCATCACGCCGCTCGAGGCCAGAATGATCAGACACGACCAGGCCGCGATCAGCGGCAGACCAAGCAGCAGCGCAGCCTGGTTGGCGAGCAGCACGACGGGCCACACGCCGGCCAGAATCACTGCCACGAACAGCACGAGCATCGTTTTGCCGGCTTTGGTGGCGGGGACGATCAGGCGGTGATTCATCGATGGATTCCTGTCTCTTGTCGTCGAAATACCGATGGCGGTAGTTGCATAAGTTGATGGCGAAAGTTATGTCAGTTCAGCGCGATGGCGGCGTTGGCCAGTGGCGAATCGGTCCGCGCCACTGCTCGAGGGCATAGGCGAGCTGCAGCACCCGTTGATCCTCGAACCGCGGGCCGACCAGTTGCACGCCGATGGGCAGACCATCGTGGCTGAAGCCGGCGTTGATCGACAGCGCCGGCTGTTCTCCCATGTTCCAAGGCAGCGTGAACCCGAGATGCTCGAATGGATGCTCCGGGTCGTTCGAAGGGTGGCCGTATTCGGCGGGAAAACTGTAAAGCGGCGTGGTCGGCGAGAGTATTGCATCGACCGCGTCGAATGCGGCTTCGGTCGAGCGCCGCATGGCAAAGGTCTGCTCGAAGCCGTGAACGGCGTCGACGGCACTCAACTCGGCGCCGCGAGCGGCCCACTGGGTGATCATCGGGAAAACGCGCTCGCGCTCGGCCGCCGATAGTGCCATCAACGTCTTCCACTGGCGGGCGCGCCAGAAATTATCGAGGCCGTCGAGCATCGCCCGTGTCATCACCGGCGCAACGGGCACGAGCTTCGCCCCGGCGCGTTCGAACGCGGCGGCGGCGGCCTCGACCGCCGCGAGAATCTGCGGTTCGACCGTCATGCCGCAGCCGGCATCGAGCATCACCCCGAGAGTGAGCCCTCGCAGGTCGATCGACAGGTCTCGCCAGTCGATGGTGCTCGGCGGCAGCCGGGTCGGGTCGCGCCGGTCGCTGCGGGCAAGCGTTGCCATCATCAATGCGGCGTCTTCGACGCTGCGCGTCATGGGCCCGGCACAACGACCGGTGTAACAGGGATCGATGGGAATGCGGCCAAGCGTCGGCTTGAAGCCGACCAGCCCGCACCAGGCCGCCGGCAGCCGCACCGAGCCACCGATATCCGTACCCACGTGCAGCGGGCCGAGACCGGCCGCCGCTGCGGCGCCGGCGCCGGAACTCGAGCCACCGGGGTTAGTATCGAGCCGCCACGGGTTGCGCGTCAGCCCGTGAAAGGTCGAGACGCCCGAGGACATCATGCCGAAGTCGGGGCAAGTGGTCTTGGCGAAGATCAGCGCGCGATCTTCCCTCAGGCGAGCGGACGGCGGGGCATCCGTCGGCGCCGGCGTCAGCTCGGTGACCACCGTCCCCTGAGGAATCGGCGTGCCTTCGGTGGCGATGAGTTCCTTGACCGTGACCGGGATGCCGTCGAGCGGGCCGTGCGGTGCGCCGCGCCGCCAGCGCTCGGTAGACAGCGCCGCGCCTTCGAGCAGCGTCGTTTCATCGAACGCGTAAAGCGCGTTGATATGGGGTTCCCAGGCCTGGATGTGCGCCACCAGTGCCTCGGCATAGTCGGTGGGCGTGAAAGTGGCGTCGCGAAAGGCGGCAAGAAGCTCGGTGGCGGAGCAGTCGAGCGGTTCCATGGTGTGGCGACCTCGATGCAAAGTTGTTGTTGTCGCAGGCGCAGTGGAACGCCCATGAGCGCTCCCGCGATCGATCCGGTACCCGTCGAGCCGCTGACGATGGATATGGCCTATGGGACGCCGCGGGTACGCGCCTAGTTTGAAACGAACGGGCAGGTGATGACCAGACGAAAGTCCAAGGTCGGGAGAGCAAAGAAGCTTGGTTGGATAAAGAAACTTTTTATTGGCATCATCTCGGTAAAATAATCTGCAATTCGGCGATTTTTAGCGTTTTATCGTCTTTTTTCATGGCCTGTCCCGTCGGCAGTTTGGCTGTGCTGTAATCCGCTCGAACCCAGTGACAATCGGCGAGTGAGGTAGACGACATGCGTATCGGCGTACCGAGAGAGATCAAGAATCACGAATATCGCGTGGCGCTGACGCCCGGTGGCGTGCGCGAGCTCGTCACGCGCGGTCATCTGGTGTGCGTGGAGTCCGACGCGGGTATCGGCTCGGGCTATACCGATGACGCCTATCGCGAGGCGGGAGCCGAGGTGATGGCGGACGTGGCGGCGGTCTGGGCCGGCACCGAACTGATTCTCAAGGTCAAGGAGCCGCAGGCCGAAGAGGTCGCGCGCCTGCGACCCGAGCAGACGCTTTTCACCTATCTGCATCTGGCTGCCGAAGAGCGGCTAACCCGTGGGCTCATCGAAAGCGGCGCTACCTGCATCGCCTACGAGACGATCACCGACGCTTTCGGCGGGCTACCGCTGCTCGCCCCGATGAGTCGTGTTGCCGGCCGCATGGCGGTGCAGGCCGGTGCGCATAGCCTCGAGAAGGCGCAGGGCGGCGCGGGCATCCTGCTACCGGGCGTTCCAGGGGTGGCGCCAGCCAAGGTCACCGTGATCGGTGGTGGCGTGGTCGGCGAGAACGCCGCGCGCATGGCGCTGGGCCTGGGCGCCGAAGTGACGATTCTCGACAAGTCCCTGGCGCGTCTCGAGGTGCTCGATCACCGCTATCAGGGACAGATCCGCACCGTCTACTCGACGCGCGAGACGCTCGATGCCGCCGTGCGGGAATCCGACATGATCATCGGTGCCGTGCTGGTGCCTGGCGCCGCGGCGCCCAAGCTGATCACGCGTGCGATGCTCGCTGACATGAAACCGGGCAGCGTGCTGGTCGATGTCGCCATCGATCAAGGCGGCTGCTTCGAAACCAGCAGGGCCACGACGCACGCCGAGCCGAGCTATCTCGTCGACGGCATCGTTCACTACTGCGTTGCCAACATGCCCGGTGCCGTGGCGCGGACCTCCACGCAGGCGCTGACCAACGCCACGCTGCCTTTCGTGCTGGCGCTTGCCGACAAGGGCTGGAAACAGGCTCTCGCGGAGGACGCGCATTTCCGTGCCGGCCTCAACGTCCACGCCGGTCAGCTCACCTACTCCGCCGTGGGCGAGGCGTTCGGCATTGGCACCGTCACGCCTGCTCAGGTTCTGGCTGACTGACCGAAGCGGAACTTTTACCGAATGGCGTCATGATACCGGCCGTGTCCCGCGATTGGCTTCGCGGGAGTGGCCGGTTTGTCGTGAACGGCGGATATTGAAAAACCGCAGAACTCGTCGAGAAATCCGTCGCGACGCTTCCCGCGAGATGCCGCCGCTGAGAAGGTTGACCTGGTACTGCCCAATGACGTCATCCGGTTCCTCGCGGCTGTTACGTCAAAAACCTTAAAGGCTCGACAATCATCAGAGCGTCGCAGTAGCCCAGTCTCCATGACAATCAAGGCTTCATGACAGCCAGAGTTTCACAACAACAAGAGGTGGCATGATATGGCAACGAACTGGCAGGCAGTGGATGATCTCCGGCATCGCTGGGTGAAAGCCTATTATCAAGGCGACAGTGATTTCCTGGAGTGCGTTGAAGCACCTTTCTTCTTTGCAAAATGCGGCGGACGATTGACGTCGAAGCAACAGCAGCTCGATGCACTAAGGGCAGGGATGAACCATGGTTTAGCGCTCGCGGAAATCGACGACGTCATCGAGGCTCGAGATCATGGCAGCGACTGGCTGACAGTGAAAGGTGAGGCGTCGGTGACGCTGCAGGGAGATGCTGTTGGCCGCTATCGGTACTTCGAAATGTGGATTCTGATGGCGGGCGAGTGGCGAATCACATCGCTGTGCTTCGAGCAGATCTGACCTCGCGTGGCACCTTCGGCGTGGTATCGAGGTCGCGATAGCGGTGGCGGCAGGGTAAACTGCCCGCACTTTATCTCACCGCCATTTCCCCAGACGATTTCGAAGAGTCCATGAGCCAGCGACGCGTTCTTACCGGTATCACCACCACGGGTACGCCGCATCTGGGCAATTACGTCGGCGCGATCAAGCCGGCGATTGCCGAGAGCCAGAACCCGGACGTTCAGTCCTACTACTTTCTCGCCGACCTGCATGCGCTGATCAAAGCGCAGGACCCGCAGCGGGTGCAGCAGTCGCGACTCGAGATCGCCGCGACCTGGCTGGCGCTGGGGCTGGATACCGACAACGCCATCTTCTATCGCCAATCGGACATTCACGAGATTCCGGAGCTGACCTGGCTGCTCTCGTGCGTCTGCGCCAAGGGGTTGATGAATCGCGCGCACGCCTACAAGGCAGCCGTGGCGGACAACGAGGAGAACGGCGTCCCCGATCCGGACCGCGGTATCACCATGGGGCTGTTCGGCTATCCGGTGCTGATGGCCGCCGATATCCTTATGTTCAACGCCCACAAGGTGCCGGTGGGGCGCGATCAGATCCAGCATATCGAGATGGCTCGCGATATGGCGGGACGCTTCAACCACATCTACAAGGGTGACTACTTCACGCTGCCGGAAGCGATCGTCGACGAGAGGGTCGAAGTGCTGCGAGGGCTCGACGGGCGCAAGATGTCCAAGAGCTACGACAACACGATTCCGCTGTTCGTCAGCGAGAAGAAGCTTCAGAAGCTGGTGCGCAAGATCAAGACCAACTCGCTCGAGCCCGGCGAGCCCAAGGATGCCGATACCTGCACGCTGTTCCAGATCTACTCTGCCTTCGCGACGGCGGAGGAGAGCGCGGACATGCGCCGCCGCTATGAAGGCGGCATCGGCTGGGGCGACGCCAAGAACGAGGTGTTCGAGTACCTGAATGCCCACCTGCGCGAGCCTCGCGAGCGCTATGAGGCGCTGATGAACGATCCGGCCCATATCGAGCAGGTGCTGGTGAAAGGCGCCGAACGCGCCCGCGAAGAGGCGAATGCGCTGATGGACAGGCTGCGTGTTGCCGTCGGCCTGGGTCGGTTTCAGTAGGCTATAGCCACGAGCCACGAGCCACGAGCCACGAGCCACGAGCCACGAGCCACGAGCCACGAGCCACGAGCCACGAGCCACGAGCCACGAGCGACGAGCGACGAGCGACAACTTCGGGTCGCGACAAGCCAACCTGAATAATCGCCAGCGATATTTGTCACTGGCGATTGGCATCAGCGAAACCCTACCCTGACTTTTGCAGCTCGCAGCTTCCGCCAATTCATATATAACAAAAGCGTCTATTCACAGATTATTTTGTCGTTTTCGAATTCCCGAGTAAAAGACTAAAGTATCGTCCATTCGATTTTGGTCTAAAAAAGGGTTCCGTTTATGACGACTTTAACGAAAACGGCGCCGCCCGGTGTCGGGCGCCTGTCGCCCAAAGCGTGGATTGCCGCGCTACTACTTGTGGTTGGGTCGCTTGCTGTTGGTCTGACCTTTGGCGGCAACCAGGGATGGCTGATGCTGGTCGGCGGTGGACTGGGCATCGTGCTGTATCACGCCTCGTTCGGTTTCACCTCGGCCTGGCGTGTTTTCATCACCGAGCGGCGGGGGCGCGGCCTGCGTGCGCAGATGGTGATGCTGGCGCTAGCGGTGGTGCTGTTCTTCCCCGCGCTAGGATCGGGAACGCTCTTCGGTCATCCGGTGCACGGTTTCGTCTCGCCGATCGGCGTGTCGGTCATCGTCGGGGCATTTCTGTTCGGTCTCGGCATGCAGCTCGGCGGCGGTTGTGCATCAGGCACGCTGTTTACGGTGGGTGGCGGCAATGCACGAATGGTCATTACGCTTCTCTTCTTCATCGTCGGCTCGGTGATCGGTACCGCCCACTTCGCGTGGTGGCAGAGTCTGCCGGCATTCCAGCCGACGTCGATGATCGACCTGTTCGGCACCGGTGGGGGAATCGCTGCCAGCCTGGTCCTGTTCGCGGCGATTGCCGTGCTGACGGTCGTCATGGAAAAACGTCGTCATGGTCAGCTGGAGCAGGCCGCCCACGTGCCGCACGGTCCGGCGCGCTGGTTGACTGGACCCTGGCCGCTGCTGGCGGGTGCCATTGGTCTGGCGATTCTCAATTTCCTGACGCTTTCGTTGGCCGGTCGGCCTTGGGGGATTACCTCGGCGTTTGCGCTCTGGGGCGCCAAGGTCTTTCAGGCCGTCGGGGGCGATGTGACCGCCTGGGGGTACTGGCAGAATCCGGGCCGTGCCGCTTCTCTGAATAGCAGCATCTTCAGCGACGTCACCACGGTAATGAACATCGGCATCATTCTCGGCGCTGGGCTGGCCGCCTCGCTGGCCGGGCGTTTCGCGCCGAACTTCCGCATTCCGATGCGTTCGGTGGCGGCAGCGGTCATTGGCGGGCTTTTCCTCGGCTACGGCGCGCGTCTGGCGTTTGGCTGCAACATCGGCGCCTACTTCAGCGGTATCGCGTCCGGCAGTCTTCACGGCTGGCTGTGGCTGGTTGCGGCTTTCGCCGGCAACATGTTCGGTGTCAAGCTGCGTCCACTCTTCTTCCCGGGGCCGGCCAAGCCCGCCGCCGCCAGCTGCTGAGCCACGTTGAACGCTGGCCTGAAGCCCCGCTCCGGCGGGGCTTTTTCGTGGTAATGATCAACGCCTTTCATACCATCGGGTGAGAGGCATCAGACCATTGGCGTAAGGGGCTCGACCCGATGACATGCCACCGGGTGCGACAAAATGGCATACTGTTCGCCCCACGATCAGCCAGGGCTGGTCGCGCGCCGGCGCCGCCGTCACGTGCGGACGCCAATGACAATGCGCCATCACGGACCGACAGCAGCGGATGCCGCCTTCGCCGGTTCGACGGGTGCCTTTGATTCGCTGGTTACCACGAGAGTCGATTCATGACCGATCACGCCAAACGTCCGCTCTATATTCCCTACGCTGGCCCGTCGCTTCTGGAGATGCCGCTGCTCAACAAGGGAAGCGCCTTCACGTCCGACGAGCGCATCGAATTCAATCTGGTGGGACTGCTGCCGCAAAACGTCGAGAGCATCGAGGAGCAGACCGAGCGCGCCTATCATCAGTACACGCTGTGTCAGACCAACCTCGACAAGCACATCTATCTGCGTGGCATTCAGGACGACAACGAGACGCTGTTCTTTCGTCTGCTGGAAGAGCATCTCGAGGAGATGCTGCCGATCATCTACACGCCGACGGTCGGTGAAGCCTGCGAAGAGTTCTCCAACATCTATCGCAATCATCGCGGGCTTTTCATCGCTTATCCCGACCGTCATCGGATGGACGATATTCTGCGCAGTGCGACCAAGGACAAGGTCCGCGTGATCGTGGTGACCGACGGCGAGCGAATCCTCGGCCTGGGTGATCAGGGCATCGGCGGCATGGGCATACCGATCGGCAAACTCTCGCTCTATACAGCCTGCGGCGGGATCAGCCCGGCTTACACACTGCCGATCACGCTCGACGTGGGCACCAACAACCAGAAACTGCTCGACGATCCGATGTACATGGGGTGGCGTCACAAGCGCGTCTCGCCGGACGAGTATGCCGAGTTCATCACGCTCTTCATGGAGGCGTTGCAGCGTCGCTGGCCCAACGTGCTGCTGCAGTTCGAGGACTTTGCGCTGGCCAACGCCATGCCACTGCTCGAGCGCTACCGCGACGAGCTGTGCTGCTTCAACGACGACATCCAGGGTACGGCTTCCGTCGTCGTGGCGACGCTGCTGGCTTCCTGCAAGGCGAAGAGCGCCAAGCTGAGCGAGCAGACCATTACTTTCGCCGGGGCCGGCTCCGCTGGCTGCGGCATCGCCGAGCAAATCGTGGTCGCGATGACGCGGGAAGGGCTCTCCGAAGCCGAGGCGCGCCAGCGCATCTTCATGGTCGACAAGGATGGCCTGCTGACCACCGATATGGGCGGTTTGCACGGTTTCCAGCAGCGGCTCGCGCACGATCCGGCCTCGCTTGGCTTCGACGGCGATGCGCGTACGCTGATTGATGTAGTGCGTAATGCCAGGCCGACCATTCTGATCGGTGTGTCCGGTCAGCGCGGCCTCTTCACCGAAGAGGTGATCAGGACGCTCAATGCGCACTGCGAGAATCCGCTGGTCATGCCGCTCTCCAACCCGACCTCCAAGGTCGAAGCGACGCCGGAGGATGTGCTGAACTGGACGAACGGCCAGGCGATGGTCGCGACCGGCAGCCCGTTCAAGCCGGTCGAGATCGACGGCCGCGAGATCCCGATCGCCCAGTGCAACAACTCCTATATCTTCCCCGGCATCGGCCTCGGCGTGATCGCGGCGAACGCCAATCGCGTTACCGACAACATGCTGATGGCGGCCTCCAACGCGCTCGCCGACGCCGCGCCGATCGTCAAGACCGGCGAGGGGGCGCTGTTGCCGGCGCTAAGCGATATCCGTGAAATCAGCCAGCAGATTGCTCTCGCCGTTGGCAAGCAGGCGCAGGAAGACGGGGTTGCACTCTCCTCGAGCGAAGACGTGCTGTGGGAGGCGATCCAGCGGCATTTCTGGTATCCGCGCTACCGGCAGTATCGTCGGCGTTCTATCTGAGCGTGCGGGCGGCGATAGCGCCGGCTACGGGGCGCTAAACAGGCAAGCGCCGTCTACAGCAAGTGCCGGCTGGGAAGCGCTAAACAAGTCGCTACGAGCTACGACAAGCCCCGCCCGAGAGCGGGGCTTGTTCGTGTCTGGGCATGCCGCGTCGGGCTTGTGACATCAACGTCGCTGCCGCGGATTCACCACGTCAGGCTCGCCACGTCGAGCTATGACGTTCTCGTCCAGGGCTCGGCGCCCTGAACGTCGACGAACAAGCTGTAGAGCGAGGTGGTTGCGGTGATGTAGAGACGCTGCCCGTCGCTGCCGCCGAAGCACAGATTGGAGACCGTCTCGGGGACAAGGATGCGCCCTAGCAGGGTGCCGTCTTGAGCGAAGCAGTGCACGCCGTCGGCCGCCGACGACCAGAGATTGCCTTCACGGTCCACGCGCATGCCGTCGGGCACGCCGGCGCCGATCTCGGCAAAGATGCCGTCGTCTTCGAGCGTCCCACCGTTCACCCGGAAGCGGCGGATGACCGGGGCGACAGCCGGGTCGTGGGTGGCGCCGCTCTCGGCCACGTAGAGCAGGCGCTCGTCGGGGGAGAAGCAGAGGCCATTGGGCTGAACGAAATCCGAAGCGACCGGCGCAACATCGCCGGTAACGGGGTCAAGTCGAAAGACATGGCTGGCCGTCTGTTCCGGTGCTGCCCGATAGCCTTCGAAGTTCGAAATGATCCCGTAACTCGGGTCCGTGAACCAGATAGCGCCGTCGCGGCTCACCACCACGTCGTTGGGCGAGTTGAGCCGTCCGCCGGCGTAGTGAGAGGCGAGCACCTGAATACGCCCATCGGGCTCGGTGCGTACCACGTCGCGGTGTCCGTGGCGGCAGCTCACCAGGCGCCCCAAGTTGTCGCGGGTATTGCCGTTGTTGAATTCGGTGCGCTCGCGGAAGAGGGAGATACCGTCGCGTGCCGACCAGCGCATCAGACGCTGGCTGGGGATATCGGAGAAGAGCAGGCACTGATGGTCACCGAACCACACCGGTCCCTCGGTCCAGGTGAAACCGGTGGCCAGCTGAGTCAATGGCGCCATGGGATGAACCAGTCGTGCGAAGCGCGGATCGACCAGCTCGATATGCTCGGGAAAATGGATCATGCGTGATTCCTCTTGGTACTGGCGGCGATGACGATGCCGATGATGATCACCCCGGTCAGCACGCTACGTGCGCCGGCGCCGGCGCCGTAGGTATTGAGCATCGAAACGACAAGAAACATGAAGAACGCCGCGCCCCAGATGCCCGGCACGTTGGAGAAACCGCCGGCGATCGAGGTGCCGCCGATGATGACCACAGCAATCGACATCAGCAGATACTCCGCGCCCATATTGAGTGCCGCGCCCCCGGAGAAGCTCGCCAACAGAAAACCAGCGACGGCGGCGAACACCGAAACGGTTAGATAGGCCGTGGCGCGAACCCGCTCCACTGGGACGCCTGCGAGTCTCGCGGCGCGCGGGTTCTGCCCTGCGGCGAGTAACCAGCGTCCCCACACGCCGCGTTCAAGGGCAACCCAGACTGCAAGGCTCAATAGAAGCCCCACTAGTGCGACGTTGGGGATATCCAGCGTGCGCCCGGTGGCGAACTCCGCCAGCGCTTCCGGCGGTTTGACGCGCAGGCCGCGGTTGGACCAGATCGCCAGCGACTGATAGATCAGCGAGGCCGCCAAGGTGGCGATGATCGGCGGGAGACGCAGTAGCAGGATCAGGGCGAAGTTGGCCGCACCCGTGCCCAGCCCGACGAGCAGGGCGACGCCGAGACCCAATAGCTCCGTTCCCGGTACGCCATCCATTGCCTTGAGCGCCAGGGTGGCTGAGAGGGTCATGGTCGCTGGTATCGATAGATCGACGTTGCCCGGCCCCAGGCTGATGACGAGCATCTGGCCGACGCCGACGATAGCGGCGAACGCGCCGAAAGAGAGCGCCGCGTAGGCAAGTCCGGCGGCGCCGCGTCCGGAACCTAAAGCAACGGTAACGGCAAAGGTGGCGGTAGCGGCAAGCCAGGCCCAGATCCAGGGACGTCTCAGGATGCTTGGCATATCGATCTCCTTAGCGCCTGGCGCCGTCGCGCCGACGGAACAGTAGGCGAGCTGCCAGCACGGCAATGAGAATCGCCCCCTGCGCACCTATCTGCCAATCGGGAGAAAGCCGCATGAAACTCAGGAAAGAGGCAGCGAGCGCCAGCGTCAGGGCACCGATTACGGCGCCCACCGGACTGACCTTGCCGCCAATGAACTCGCCGCCGCCGAGAATGACGCCGGCGATGCTCAATAGGGTGTAACGCAATGCGATGTTGGCATCGGCCGAGGTAGTGAGACCGACAAGCGTCATGCCCGCGAGCACGCCAAAAAGCCCGGCCAGTCCATAGGCCAGCGCTTTCAGACGTATCAGAGGCCAGCCTGCACGACGAACCGCCTCGGCATTGCCTCCGATCCCGCGCAGTACGGTTCCGATGCCCGAGTGCGCGATGAGCCAGTGAGTCACGCCGGCAATCAGGCAGGCTGCCACCAGGGCCATCGGTATTAGCGGTGGCTTGACGGTCATGATCTCGCGAAGCCATGTTGGGCTGGCGCCACCCGGGGAGGGCAGAAGAAACAGCGCCAGCCCGCCCCAGACGAATGACATGCCCAGCGTCACCACGATGGCTGGCAGTGCGAGGGCATGGATCATCGCCCCCATCAGTGCGTAGGCGATAATCAATGCCACCAGCATTACCGTACCCATTAACGGCGATTGCTCGAGGAAAGTCGCAGTGACGCAGGCGGTCAGACTGACGAAGGCGCCGATGCCGAGGTCGATGTCGTTGACCATGATGATCAGCATCTGGGCGATGGTCGCGAGTGCGATTGGCACCGCCAGGTTGAACAGCAGATTCAAGCCGAAGTAGCTCAACGTGCGCGGCTGCACATAGAAAGTGACCGCCATCAGCAGGGTGAGAGAGGCGATAGGCAGCAGGACGCGGTAGCGACTGAAGAGGCTCATGCCGAGGACTCCTGCATTTCGAACGACGCCTCGAGAATCCGCGCTTCAGTGAGTTCGTCACCGCTGAGCGCCGCGGAGATCGCTCCATCGCGGTAGACGTATACCCTGTCGCACTGGCAGACCTCTTCGGTTTCGGTGGAATACCATAGAAAGGTGCGGCCCTTGGCGGCTTCGGCGCGGATGAGCGCGTAGACATCCTGTTTGGTCCCGACGTCCACGCCACGCATCGGGTCGTCCATGACGACGATCGGGGCTCGTGAGACAAGCGCCCGTGCGAACAGAGCCTTCTGCTGATTGCCGCCGGAGAGTGACAGAATGGGGTTGGAGAGAGACTCGGTGCGAATGCCGATGCGACGCTTCCATTCATCACCTATTCGGCGCTCGCTGACTTGGTCGACCAGGCCCCACCGGGCGGTAGCTGAGAGCAGCGATAGACTCATGTTGTTCAGAATCGACCACAGCGGCAGGATGCCGTCGCGTTTGCGATCTCCTGCCACGAACACCATCGGTGGGTTTCCGGGGTTGCGCCAGGCGGAAGTGGCATCGAGATAGAGCGTGGCCAGTGCTTCGGCCTGACCATGGCCGGCGAGCCCCGAAAGGCCCACGATTTCGCCTCGACGCGCCTGCAGTCCGCCTTGCGAGATGACGATCTCACCCAGTTCGCGTCGACTCTCGGTCTGGAGCGTTTCGGGTTCGGCGGCTACGTGTCCCATGAAGTCGACCAGTCCCTGCCGAGTGAAATGATCGGCGGGTTCATCGGCAACGATGCGTCCATCCTTCATCACCAGGATACGATCGGCGACCCGAAATATCTCGCCGAGCATGTGAGAGATGAAGATGACTGCGCCACCCCGAGCGCAGAAACGCCTGACGGCATCGAGCAGCTGATTGGCGATACCGGCATCGAGGGAGGAAGTGGGCTCGTCGAGGATCACCAGTTGCGGCTTTCCCCCGAGTGGCGCGAAGCGAATCGCGACCTCGACCATCTGACGCTGGGCGATCGAGAGTGTCTCGATCAGCGCACCGGCGGCAATACCGTGGCTGGGAAAGAGCGCATCCAGACTCTGACTGATTTCGGTGCCGGCACGCCGACGCCAGCCCCATCCCCGCATTCCGGTATGGGCAATGCGCAGATTCTCCGCCAGGCTCAGGTTTGGGCAGAGCGAGAGTTCCTGAAAGACCGAACGTACTCCTGCGGCCAAGGCGTCATCCGCGGCGCTTAGGGGGAATTCGACGCGCCCCTCCGAGGCGCGAAGCGAGCCGTTGATGATGCTCACTAGAGTCGATTTACCCGCGCCATTGTGGCCGACGAGGCCGACACATTCGCCAGCGCGTATTGCGAGATTCACGTCTTTCAAGGCGGCGACCGCACCGAAGTGCTTGGCCACGTCGGTGAGAGTCACCAAGGGCGGATTCTTTGGGGCTTCACGCTCGAGCATCGTCTCTCCTCAGCGCGTCGTGGCATCAGCTATGACGGACTGGGCATCCTGCTGGGTGTAGATCGTGTTGGCGACCGATCCCTTTGGCGTTTCCTCGAGTACGCTGTCCAGCGTCTCTTGCGTCACCTTCAGGAAAGGCACGGTGAGATCTTTGGGCACGTCCTTGCCGGCAAGGATCTGTTGCGTTACCCAGAAGGCGAGAGAGGCGACGCCGGGAGCGATCGACATCGACAGCGTCTGATAGCCGTGGTCGGCGTATTGTTCCTGCCACCACTGCAGTTCGTCCTGCCGATTGCCCAGCACGATGATCGGCATGTCGCGCCCGGCGGCCTCGAAAGCCTGGGCCGCGCCGTAACCATCGCCGCCCTGCGTGACCACGCCGGCGATATCGGGGAGCGAGGGCAATAACCCGGAGACGCCTTTCTGAGCCACTTCCTGTGCCCAGTCCCCATGGACCGAGCCGGCGATGCGGAAATCGTCGTGGGCTTCCACCCTTTTCTCGATACCCGCGTGGATCTGCTCGTCGACGGAGGTGCCGGCAAGCCCTCGTATTTCGAGCAGGTTGCCACCATCCGGCAAGCGCGAGGCGAGATAGTCTACCTGCTGCCGGCCCATTTCCTCGAAGTCGACGGCGATACGCCAGGCACAGGGCGCAGTCACGATACCGTCGAAGCTGACCACGGTAACGCCCGCGTCGCAGGCTTCCTGAACGGCACCGTTGAGGGCAGTCGGCGACGCCGCATCGATGATGATGGCGTCGTAGCCCTGCAGAATTAGGTTCTGAATCTGCGCCGCCTGCTCGGTGGCTTGGTTTTCGGAGGTCGTGTAGGAGTCGGCTTCGGCAACGATCCCCCTCGCCTTGGCTTGCTTCGCCGTCTCGTCGAACGATTGCAACATGACCTGACGCCATGAGTTGCCAGCGTAGTTATTGGATAGCGCGACCCGCTTGTCGGCAGTGCTGGCGCCATCTTGCGCCTGAGCCACGCCACCGACCGCGAGGCCACAGGAGCCGATCAGGATGGCAGAAAGCAGCAGTTTATCGTGAGTCATGGGTTTCTCCCGTTGGCCTTGCCACTCAATTCCTTTCCTCGATATCGAGTACGCCGATGGGCTATGCCGACGCCACAAGCGCTCCTCTCGATGATCGATTTCGGAGCAGAAACCTGTAAAGGCGGCGAACCGCACAAATGATGCGGGAGCCCGCACTTCTACCCTCAACTTAAGGATGAGGGAGGGGGGATAGCGACCTATGGATGAAGGGCGCGGATGGCGGCTACCGCTATTCTGCGGGTCTCGATGGCGACAATCAGAGCGGATCAACGCATGAGCGAGACGGCGGAGCATTCAGCGGCGGAGGAGGTATGGGTGCGGGTTCCCGCACTCCTGTGCCGAGAGAGGACGATTCAGTCAGCGCTCGATGCCATCGCGGGAGATATTGCCCGGATAGTGCCGTACACCCACGCCGACTTGTGCCTGTTCGACACGCCGGGCTGGGTCGTGAGTCATGAAGTGGGCATCAGCACTTACTGGTCGGAGCGCCGCACGCGTCTCGACTGCTCGCCGGTTCGCGATGTCCTCACCGGAGCGCTGCCGTACATGCTGACCGACAATGCGATGAACGATCCGCGTCAGACCTTCGACGGTGCCTGTTGCGAACCGATATACCGCCACGAGTTGCGCAGCCGAGTCCACGTACCGCTGTACGGCATGGGGCGCGTGATAGGCACGTTTAACATTTCTCATCACGAAGCGAACCGCTACGCATCGACGACGCTCGAACTGGCGACTCGTCTCTCCGGTCTTCTCGCCCCGGCTTTTCAGGCGTTGCATATCGACGCGAGCCTTTGCCGGATGCAGCGAACGCGAGCGGAGACGCAGGCGCGCGAAGAGGGCCTGCGTCGAGGATCGCTTCAACTGACACAGACGTTGGAACAGGAGCGTCAGCGGATCGGTATGGACCTGCATGATCAGACGCTGGCCGAGCTGACACGGCTGCTTCGCGAGGTGGATGGCAGTGATTTGCCGCTCTCGCGAGAGATGCTCGTGGAGCGCTTGGCAAACTGTATCGACGACCTTCGAGGCATTATCGAGACGGCCTCGCCGAAACTGCTCGATCTGTTCGGATTTACGCATGCCGTCAGGGATCATTTGGAGAGGGCCGCCGAAAGCGATGGATTGCAGGTCGATATCACCGATACCACCGAGGGCGCGCCCGATCAGTTGCCTTCCACGGTGCGAACGGCGCTCTACCGTATCGTTCAGGAGGCGATCAACAACGCCGCCAGACACGCTCGCGCCGGGCGCATCTGGGTCAACGTGATGCGGAATTTCGGAGGCGCTCTCTGGATCACCGTCCGAGACGATGGATGCGGGCTTGATCGAGGAAACTATCGAGAGCACTCGCGTTCCTGCGGCCTGGACCACATGCGTACGCGAGCGAGGTTGATCGCCGCGGAGCTGGATGTTTTTGACGAGGCCGGGACCTGTGTCTCGATCACATTGAGCTCTCCTGACGTCGCAGGTCGAACATGAGAATTCTGATAGTCGAGGATGACTATTTTCATGCCTCGTTTCTGCAAAACGTCATCGCCGAGGCGCTGCCGGAGGTGACCGAGACGCTGCACGCCCAGGACGGCCTTCAGGGCGAGGCTGCAGCTCGCGCTGGACGTTTCGAGGCGGTGGTGATGGACCTGCAAATGGCGCGCCGCAACGGTATCGAAGCGGCGCGAACCATCTGGGATGAGCGGCCGCGCACGCGCATCCTGTTCTGGTCCAACTACTCCGACGAGGCCTATCTACGCGGGGTCGCCGAGATAGTGCCGGCGAAGAGCGCCTATGGTTACGTTCTCAAGACCGCGTCTCGCGAACGTCTCAAGCTTGTGCTGCGGGCCGTCCTGCTCGAAGGCCAGGTGATGGTCGATCGCGAGATTCAGCGTCTACGCCGGCGCAGCGCCTCGCACCGCCATGTGCTCAACGACAGCGAATATGCCGTGCTGCTGGATCTCGCCCTTGGGCTACAGGACAGGCTGATCGCCGAACGCAGGGGACTGTCGCTACGAACGGTGCAGAATCGTCTGCTGACGCTCTACGCCAAACTCGGCGTGAGCGATGAAGAGCCATCTATGCCGGGTCTCAACAAGCGCGTTCGGGCGCTGTCGCGAGCGATCTCGACACGCATCCTCAACGTGGAAATGCTGGAGACGGCGCAGCGCGACCTGGAAAGTTGGCTGGGCGAGCGGCCCGTCAATGAAAAAGCCCCGCCGACCCAGGAGGGCGACGGGGCTCGGTAGTGTTTTGCCAGCGTCTTACAGCATGCTGCGCAGCACGTAGTGGAGGATGCCGCCGTGGCGGAAGTACTCCAGTTCGTTGGCGGTGTCGATACGGCAGAGGGCGTCGATCTTCTTCTCGCCCTTGTCGCTCTTGATCGTCACTTTGACGTTGCCACCCGGGGTAAGATCGGCGAGCCCTTCGATGGAGACCGTCTCGTCGCCGGTCAGGCCCAACGTTTCTCGGCTTTCGCCTTCGGGGAACTGCAGCGGCAGCACGCCCATGCCGATCAGGTTGGAGCGGTGGATACGCTCGTAGGACTCGGTGATGACGGCGCGCACGCCGAGCAGGCGTGTGCCCTTGGCCGCCCAGTCGCGCGAGGAGCCGGTGCCGTACTCCTTGCCGGCAATCACGACCAGCGGCGTGTCGTCTTCGGCATACTTCATTGCCGCGTCGTAGATCGACATCTGCTCGCCGCTCGGGACATGACGGGTATAGCCGCCTTCGACATTCTCCAGCATCTCGTTGCGGATACGCACGTTGGCGAAGGTGCCGCGCATCATCACCTCGTGGTTGCCGCGACGCGAACCGTAGGAGTTGAAGTCCTTCACCGAGACGCCATGCTCCTGCAGATACTTGCCTGCGGGGCTATCCGGCTTGATCGAACCGGCTGGCGAAATATGGTCGGTCGTCACCGAGTCGCCGAGCTTGGCCAGTACGCGGGCGTCCTTGATGTCCTCGACCGGCTTGGGCTCCTTGTCCATCCCTTCGAAGAAGGGTGGGTGCTGAATGTAGGTGGACTCCTTGGACCACTCGTAGACTTCGCTCTGGGGGAAGTCGATCGCCTGCCAGATGTCGTCGCCGTCGAAGACCTCGGCGTACTCCTTGCGGTACATCTCGGTCTTGACCTTCTCGACCGCGTCGGCGATTTCGGCTTGAGAGGGCCAGATATCCTTCAGGTAGACATCGCTGCCATCCTGATCCTTGCCCAGCGGCTCCTTCGTCAGGTCCTTGCGCACGTTACCGGCCAGCGCGTAGGCAACGACCAGGGGCGGCGAGGCGAGCCAGTTGGTCTTGACCAGCGGGTGGACGCGGCCCTCGAAGTTACGGTTGCCCGAGAGCACCGAGGCGACGGTGAGATCGCCCGAGTTGACCGCCTTCTCGATCGGCTCCGGCAGCGGCCCGGAGTTGCCGATGCAGGTAGTGCAGCCGTAGCCGACGAGGTTGAAGCCGAGATTGTCGAGATCGTCCTGCACGCCGCCGGCCGCGAGGTAATCGGTGACGACCTTGGAGCCGGGGGCGAGCGATGTCTTGACCCAGGGTTTGGTGGTCAGCCCTTTCTCGTGAGCCTTCCGGGCCAGCAGGCCTGCGGCCATCATCACGCTCGGGTTGGAGGTGTTGGTGCAGGAGGTGATCGCGGCGATCACGACCGCGCCGTGATTGAGCGAGAAGGTTTCGCCGTCGTACTCGACCTGCTGGCTGTCTCCGGTGCGGTAGTCGTCACCATCCTGGTAGTCCTCGCCCGAGGCCGGCGGCGCGCCGACGGCGGTGTCGCCACCCTCGGAGGTCCATTTGGCCTTCTCTTCGGCGGAGGCGTCCGGCTGGCCGCCGCTCATCAGCGACTCGAAGGTGGACTTCATGTTCGACAGAGCGACCCGGTCCTGCGGACGCTTCGGGCCGGCGAGACTGGCTTCCACTTCGCCCATGTCGAGGTGCAGCGTGTCGGTGAACGTCGGCTCGGCACCCGGCTCGCGCCACAGGCCTTGAGCCTGGGTGTAGGCCTTGACCAGTTCGATCTGGTCCTCGTCACGGCCAGTCAGGCGCAGATAGTTGAGCGTCTCGTCGTCGACTGGGAAGAAGCCGCAGGTCGCCCCGTACTCGGGCGCCATGTTGGCGATGGTGGCGCGATCCGCCAGCGGCAGATCCTTGAGACCGTCACCGTAAAATTCGACGAACTTGCCGACCACGCCTTTCTTGCGCAGCATCTGGGTCACCGTCAGCACTAGGTCGGTGGCGGTGATGCCCTCCTTGAGCTTGCCGGTGAGCTTGAAACCGACGACTTCCGGAATCAGCATCGACACCGGCTGGCCGAGCATCGCGGCTTCCGCCTCGATGCCGCCGACGCCCCAGCCGAGGATGCCGAGGCCGTTGATCATGGTGGTGTGGGAGTCGGTACCGACCAGCGTGTCGGGAAAGGCGTAGGTCTTGCCGTCGATCTCCTTGGTCCACACCGTCTTGCCGAGGTACTCGAGATTGACCTGGTGGCAGATGCCGGTACCCGGCGGCACGACGCGGAAGTTGTCGAACGCGCTCTGACCCCAACGGAGGAACTCGTAACGTTCGCGGTTACGCTCCATCTCGATGGCGACGTTGTCCTTGAATGCGGAAGGGTCGCCAAAGTGGTCGACCATCACCGAGTGGTCAATGACCAGGTCCACAGGAGAGAGGGGGTTGATGCGCTCGGCTTTGGCACCGAGCGTCTTGACCGCGTCACGCATGGCGGCAAGGTCGACGACGCCCGGTACGCCGGTAAAGTCCTGCATCAGCACGCGCGCCGGGCGATAGCCGATTTCACGGCTGGACTTGCCTTCTTTCAACCAGTCGGCCAGCGCCTGAAAATCTTCTTGGGAGACGGTCGGGTCGTCAGCGTAGCGCAGCTGGTTCTCCAGTAGCACTTTCAAGGTCATCGGCAGTTTGTCGATGTTGCCGAGCGCTTCAGCGGCTTTGGGCAGGCTGTAATAGTGGAAAGTCTTGCCGCCGACATCTAACGACGACAGCGTATCACTGGGTGCTGTAGACATGGGTCCTCCTCCTCGTGACGGTCTTGAGAGGCGTGCGCCTGGGACGCCGACTCATCGATCCGGTTGCCTGGCGATGCCGCCTCGGCTCATCTCACCGCTGGCGGTCTTGTCGTCGAACCTTCGATCCAGAGACCCATTCCGAGAGGACGGGGATGTCTCGCGGCCTCCATCGACGGTTCGATTGCCAAGTTGTCGACAATTAATATGGACGCCATGACACCGCTTTTCAATCGGTGCGTTTGCCAAACGGCGTCGGCTCGACCTTGGTCTAATGCGAGCTCCGGGGCTGATGAGAGCCTCTGGCGACGGTGACGAGCACGGGGTTGAAACGGGCATGGCTCGCCGCCAATTCAGGTCCAGCAACATCAAGCATAGTTCAGCAAGCGTAGCCCAGCTCGAGCGGTTCGGCCGCCCGGTGGACGGTTCCAGGCTGCGTCAATCCAGACCTGCGCGGGTCCGGCAATCCAGGAGGAGGGCTTCATGGCGGAAGAGGCGATTCATGAGTGGCCTGTCCACTGTCCGTATTGCGACGCGCCCTTCACGATGCTGCTGGATGCCAGCGCCGGCAGCTATAGCACCTGGGAGGATTGCGCGGTCTGCTGCCAGCCGATCCAGGTCGCGGTGGAAGTGTCGCTGAATGGTGATATCGAGCTTGTCACGCTGGGCAGTGATGATGACGTGCTGTGATGACTTGCTGCGACGGACAGGACGCCTCATCCCGGCGTAGACGAGCGATAGCCTTGCCGCACTGTCGTGATAGCAAAGCGCTATACAATTCATTGCGGCAATTAAATTGGAGTATCGCGGGGTAAGCCTTTAGTCTATCCCCGCATCGATTTTCAGCCCCAAGACAACGTATTTTGTCTTGCCCAAGACAACCTGCATTCAGGAGATGTTCATGAGCGTACTCGTAGGACGCCAAGCCCCGGATTTCGAAACTGCCGCAGTCATGCCCGACGGCTCCATCAAGGACGATTTCCGTCTCTCCGACTCCAACGGCAAGCTCCGCGTGCTGTTCTTCTGGCCGATGGATTTCACCTTCGTCTGCCCGTCCGAGATCATTGCCCATGACAACCGTCTGGCGAAGTTCAAGGAGCTGGGTGTCGAGGTGATCGGTGCTTCCATCGACTCGCAGTTCACTCACTACGCCTGGCGCAAGACCTCTCCGGACGCTGGCGGCATCGGCGAAGTCGGCTTCCCGGTCGTTGCCGACGTCAAGCACGAAATCTGCCAGGCCTATGGCATCGAACACCCGGAAGCCGGTGTCGCGCTGCGCGCCTCCTTCCTGATCGACGAAGACGGCGTCGTCCAGCATCAGACCGTCAACAATCTGCCGCTGGGCCGTAACGTCGACGAGATGATCCGCATGGTCCAGGCGCTCAAATACCACCAGACCCACGGCGAAGTCTGCCCGGCTGGCTGGGAAGAAGGCCAGGAGGGCATGAAGGACACCGCTGAAGGCGTGGCCAAGTACCTCGGTACTCACTCCGCCAATCTGTAAGCGGTAGCGATCCAGGAGGCGACCCATCGGGTCGCCTCCTTCATTTCTGGTATGATGCCGCCTGTCTCGGCGGGTCTGTCAGTGTGCTGCGAAATGCCTCGGGCGCCGGGTCATTTCACAGGACGTTGAGGTCGCAATCTTCAACCGAATTCTCACTCGAATCGAGGTCGTCATGAGCGATGCGCGCCACGAAAGATTGATCATCCTGGGCTCCGGCCCGGCTGGCTATACGGCGGCCGTGTATGCGGCGCGGGCCAACCTGAAGCCGCTGCTCATCACCGGTATGCAGGCGGGTGGTCAGCTGACGACGACGACAGACGTCGACAACTGGCCTGGCGACGACGAGGGCGTTCAGGGGCCGGAGCTGATGGAGCGCATGCGCAAGCACGCCGAGCGCTTTCAGACCGAGGTGCTTTTCGACCATATCAACGAAGTCGAGCTGCGCGAGAAGCCGTTCACGCTGAAAGGCGATAACGGCACCTACACTTGCGACGCTTTGATCATCGCTACCGGTGCCAGCGCGCGCTACCTGGGGCTGCCTTCCGAGCAGCAGTTCATGGGGCAAGGCGTTTCCGCCTGTGCCACCTGCGATGGGTTCTTCTACCGCAACCAGCACGTGGTCGTGATCGGTGGCGGCAACACCGCGATGGAAGAGGCGCTCTATCTTTCCAACATTGCGTCGAAGGTGACCCTGGTTCATCGTCGCGACAGCCTGCGTGGCGAGAAGATTCTGCAGGATCGGCTGTTCGAGAAAGTCGAGAGCGGCAATATGGCGGTCGAGTGGAATCACACGCTCGATGAGGTGCTGGGTGATGGCAGTGGCGTCACTGGCGTACAGCTGCGCTCGATCACTTCGGGAGAGACCAAGCAACTCGACGCCATGGGTGTGTTCATCGCCATCGGCCACACGCCGAATACCGGCATTTTCGAAGGACAGCTCGAGATGAACAATGGCTACATTCGCGTTCATTCCGGGCTCGAGGGCAACGCTACCGCAACGAGCGTTCCCGGCGTTTTCGCCGCTGGCGACGTCATGGACCATGTCTATCGTCAGGCGATTACTTCTGCCGGCAGCGGTTGCATGGCGGCGCTGGATGCCGAGCGATTCCTCGACGGTCTCGAATAGCGCTTCGGCCTTTACAGCATGGCTTCTCCAGCGCCCGGCTTCGTGCCGGGCGCTTTATTGTCAGTCGGTAGGTGCAAGATGAGCCGGCGATTCCGGTTATCCTCGGGTCGGCTTCATCGCTCGGCCGCGAACGGGCGCGGGGTCGGGCGCCTGTGCATGATGCGAGGCTGAGCGCTTGTCGATGGCGCGAGTTGGGCGCCTGGCAATGATTCGAGGCTCAGCGCTTCTCGATGGCGCGGGTCGGGCGCCTGTCGATGGCGCGGGGTCGGGCGCCTGTCAATAGTGCGGCGGCCGTTCATCTTCCGCGCTCGGCGTATCGCCGCCCAGGTCATCGATCGCCTGTCGCTGCTCGACGAGACGCTCCCTCAACAGGGCGATTAGCTGACGCGTCCGTTCCCCTTCGCCAGCCTGATCGCGCAGCAGCTGGTCCAGGGTCTCCAGCCAATCCTCCTGAAACGCCAGGCGACTTTCGACCGCTTCGAGACGACTTTCCATCGCTCGCTGCCAGTCGGCTGGTGGCTCCTCGGCGCCCGTGCCCGGCGGCCTCATTGCCGTGTTAGACTTTGCTGGCTGTGTGTCATTTTTCATTCACGGCACCTTGATGGCTGCGGGCTCGCCGGGCTGCCCGGTCGGCAGACGCCGGCGAGACGGGGTCATGAGTCGGGTACTTTTGCAACATAAGTCTGTATCGAGAGGCGCTGATGAAGTGTCTCGATTCGAAGTCGCTCTCATATCGGAGCCGGTTTCATCACATCGCGCTCGAAAGTATCGCCATCGGTATTCATTCGGCGATATTTCGATCCGCCATCGGCGGTGCGTTTTCCATTGTCCTGACGTCTAGAGATATGAAAATCCATGAATAGCAAGATCGTTTTACGCTGTACGTTGATCAGTCTACTGCTTGCCATACCCTCACCGCTGCTGATCGGACTGTTGATCACCCTGATCAGCAACATGCTGGCCACCGACCTGACCTGGTTTCTGAACGTCGAAGGCGTTTCTGCCATGTACGCGGCCACGGTGCTGGCCGTGTTCATCGTTCTATTACTGGGCACTCTGGCGGTCGCCGCGCTGGCCCCGCCGTCACCCAAAGCCGTGACGGCCGCCATGCTGGCGGATGTCGAGAACGATGATCGTGAACTGGGCGAGGTGAAGTGGTTCAACGTCAACAAGGGTTATGGCTTCATCACCCGTGCCAGCGGTGAAGATGTCTTCGTCCATTTTCGTGCCATTCGCGGCAAGGGGCATCGCACGCTGGCCGAGGGTCAGAAGGTACGTTACCACGTCGTCGAGAATGACCGTGGCCTGCAGGCCGACGACGTGACCGTCATTACCTGACGGACTTGCCGAAGCACTTTCGGTCACGCTGGACGACACCCCCGAGGGCACGGCTCTCGGGGGTGTCGCTTTTTGGAGTACCGTCAGAATCGATATTGCTGACTGTCTCGATCCGGTGAGCGAGTCCAGCGTTTTCAGGCTTGAGCGCTCTCCGGTATGTCGTCGACTCCGGCCCTGGCCTCCGCCTCGACGAAGACGCGCTTGACGCTGTCATTGGCCGACTTGATCTCGCGATCAAGCTTGGCGATAGCCTGTTCGATCCGCTCGGCGGGAGTGCCTCGGGCAAAGCGCACGCTCAGCGTGACGAGTATGAAATTCGGCCCCATATGCATGGTCAGCACCTCGTTGACCTGCTCGACGCCATCGGCCTGTCCGGCCAGCTCACGAATGCCTTCCACCACATGGCGATTGGCGCTTTCGCCAATCAGCAATCCCTTGGTTTCCATGGCCAGCCAGATGGCCGTACCGCCGAGAATCAGCCCGATGATGACGGAAGCGATGCCGTCGAACTGCTCGATGCCGGTCCATTGGCTCAGCGCCACGCCTGCCATGGCGACGAACAGACCCAGAAGTGCCGCCGAATCCTCGAAGATCACCACGAACATCGACGGGTCCTTGCCGCGATGCACCGCTTCGATGTAGCTCCATTTGCCCTTGGTCTTGCGGAACTCGTTGAGCGCGAAGGCCCAGGATGCGCCCTCGAAGAGTATGCCGAGTCCCAGCACGATGTAGTTGATCAGCGGCGACTCGATCGGTTCCGGGTGCAGAATGTGGGTGATGCCCTCGTAGATCGAAACGCCGGCGCCGATGGCAAAGATCAGCAGTGCCACCACGAAGCTCCAGAAATAGACTTCCTTGCCGTGTCCGAACGGGAACTGCGGGCTGGGGGGGCGCTTGGCACGACTCATGCCAAGCAGCAGCAGGATCTGGTTGCCCGTGTCGACGACCGAGTGGATGCCCTCGGAAAGCATCGCCGAGCTGCCGGTAAGGGCAGCGGCGACGAACTTGGTGACTGCGATCGCCAGATTGCCGCCCATTGCGGCAAAGATGACCGGTTTGGATTCCGCCATGCGTTGACTCCCTGTCAAGGTCGAGAGATCGAGACATCCCGCCCCGATCTCATGGCCGTCGAAACGGCCGGGTATTGTTATGACGTCAGTGACATCGTTGACGCCGATGACATCGAGGCGCCTGCGTAGGCACAGGCGTGTCTTGCGTTCACTGGCCCGAGTCCGGCCAGTCGATGGTGCCTTCCCGACCGTCCGGCAGGACCTGCCAGAAACGATCCGGGTCGTCGCCGGGCTGCCAGCCGCCGAGAGAACAGCGGGCCTCGCAGGCCAGTGTCGCAGCGGCTTCACGGGCGCAGTCGGTGTCTCTGGGCCACGGCGTAGCGTCGCAGTCGAACCAGAGACTCGCGAACCGGTCCGCTGCCCGCTCCACCAGCATGATGCCGATGGCGCCGCTCGAGGTAATCGCACGGCCGCGCCAGAGCCCCTTGCCGGTGCGCTTCAGGGCAAGCTCGCTGTCACCGAGTGCATCTTGCAGCCAGGCGGTGATTGCCTCGGCATCGGCGTCGGCGAGATAGATTTCGATATCCGGGAAACGCTCCATGAGCCCCTCAGGTGTAGAGTCGCTGCAGAATCGTCTCGTAGAGGCGACTCAGCGTGTCGAGGTCGGCGGCAAGAATGCGTTCGTTGACCTGGTGAATGGTGGCGTTGACCGGGCCCAGCTCGATCACCTGCGCTCCCAGTGTAGCAATGAAGCGCCCGTCGGAAGTGCCGCCTGAGGTGGAGAGCGCCGGGCAGCGCCCGGTGACAGCCTCGCAGGCGGCTCGCGTAGCGTCGAGCAACTTGCCATCCGGTGTCAGGAACGGCTCGCCGTTGAGCGTCCATGTCAGGCGATAATCGAGGCCGTGGGCATCGAGGATCTCGGCGACTCGCTCACGCAGCTGCTCGTCGGTCACTTCGGTCGAGTAGCGGAAGTTGAACGTCACTTCGAGCTCGCCGGGAACGACGTTGGTCGCGCCGGTGCCGGCATGCACGTTGGAGATCTGGAAACTGGTCGCCGGGAAGAAGTCGTTGCCCTCGTCCCAGCGGGTCTCCGTCAGCGCCTGCAGCGCCGCGAGCGATTGATGAATCGGGTTGCGCGCCAGGTGGGGATACGCCACATGGCCTTGAATTCCGCGGACCGTGAGTACGCCGCCCAGCGAGCCGCGACGGCCATTCTTGACCACGTCTCCCAGGTGACTGGTGGACGAGGGCTCACCGACGATGCAGTAGTCGAGCGGATCGTTGCGTTCGCGCAATCGCTCGACCACGGCACGCGTACCGTGAACGGCGGGACCTTCTTCGTCAGCAGTGATGAGAAAGGCGAGGCGGCCTTCGTGATCGGGGTGAGCGGCCACGAACCGCTCGACGGCGGTGATCATCGCCGCGAGGCTGCCCTTCATGTCGGCGGCGCCGCGACCGCGCAGATAGCCCTCGGCATCGACACAAGGGGTGAACGGTGGCACGTCCCATTCGCTCTCCGGCCCGCTGGGCACGACATCGGTGTGCCCGGCGAACGCGAGCACCGGGCCGTGCTGGCCGCGAGTGGCCCAGAAGTTGTCGATGCCGCCGATGGTCATGCGCTCGACGTGAAAGCCGATCGCTTCCAGCCGTTCGATCATCAGCGGCTGGCAGCCGTGATCGTCTGGCGTGACCGAAGGTCGCGCGAGCAGATCGAGCGCCAGAGCGAGCGTGGCGGACGAGGTCTGGCCTGTACCACCGGACAGCGAAGGCACCGGCGGTGTGGTCTGGGCAGACATCAGTTGTGCGCGTGCAGCGCTTCGTTCAGCGCCACCGCACTCTTGTTGGTGCGGCACTCCAGGCGCCCGGTCACCGAGTGGCGGATGAACAGCAGGTCGCTCTGACCGGCGAGTTCACGGGCGGCAACGGTCTCGACGGCTTCACCCTTGTCGTCGAGCACGGTGACCTTGGAGCCGGCGGTGACGTAAAGGCCGGCTTCGATGGTGCAGCGGTCGCCGAGCGGGATGCCGAGGCCGGCGTTGGCGCCGATCAGGCAGTTCTCGCCAATGCTGATGACGACGTTGCCACCGCCCGAGAGGGTGCCCATGGTCGAGCAGCCCGCGCCAAGATCCGAGTTCTTGCCGACGAAGACGCCTGCGGAGATGCGGCCCTCGACCATGCCCGGACCCTCGGTACCGGCGTTGAAGTTGCAGAAACCTTCGTGCATGACGGTGGTGCCTTCGCCGAGATGCGCGCCGAGGCGAACGCGGGCGGTGTCGCCGATGCGCACGCCCTTGGGCACCACGTAGTCGGTCATCTTCGGGAACTTGTCGACGCAGTCGACCGAGAGCGGGCGCCCGGCCAGACGCGCCTTGAGGCGGCGTGCCGACAGCTCTTCGACGTCGATGGCGCCCTCGCTGGTCCAGGCGATGTTACGGAGCAGGCCGAACATGCCGTCGAGCTTGAGGCCGTGCGGCTTGACCAGACGGTGAGAGAGCAGGTGCAGCTTGAGATAGACTTCCGGCACGCTGGCGGGCGCATGATCTTCGCCTAGAAAGACGGCGACCAGCGGGCGCTTCGCGTCGGCGAAGGCTTCTGCCAGGTCGGCCTGTTCGGCGGCGCCGGCCTCACGCAGGGCCGTCGCCAGGGCGGTGCAGTGCTCCGGCAGAAAGCTGACGGTTTCGCTGTCGGCGTCACCCAGTGCCTGACGCGCCGCCTCCACGATGGCCGAGGCAGGCTGAAAGAGTGGGGCGGGGTAGTAGACTTCGAGCCAGTCGCCCTGGCTATTCTGGGTTCCGATTCCTAAAGCGAAGCTCAGCATCGCGTCTTCCTCATGGCTGTTGTCTGTATAGGGGTGTTCGAACGGGTCGTGTCTGAAACGATCTCGGCCAAGCTGTCGGAACCGACGACGTCAGAGCGCGACGTAGCGCGCCTTGTCCAGGCCGACGATCACTTCGCCGGCGGACTCGAGTACCGGGCGTTTCAGCAGGGTCGGATGCGCGAGCATCAGCGCGATGGCGCGCGCTTCGTCGAGCCCTTCCTTGTCTGTCGGGGCGAGCTGACGCCAGGTCGTGCTGCGAGTGTTGAGCAGTGCCTGCCAGTCGACCCGACTCAGAAAGGCATCGAGATGTGCGCGAGTCAGTCCATCCTCGCGCAGATCGTGGTAGCGGTAGTCGACGCCTTGCGCATCGAGCAGGCGTCGCGCCTTGCGACAGGTGTCGCAGGCCTTGATTCCATAGAGCGTGGCGGTCATGGCGGCCATCGTTACCGTTGTCGTCGAGGGCGAAGAGTATAAGGGCGCGTTCGAAGGGGCTCAAACGCGCCGGTGTCGCGGGCAACCAGGGCGGTCGCGGCGCTATACATCCAGCGCCTCGCAGAGTCGCGCGCGCAGGCGAGACTGTGCTTCGGGATCGGTCAATGGCCGCCCCTGCTTGTCGGTAATGAAGAAGACGTCCTCGACGCGCTCGCCGAGCGTGGCGATCTTCGCCGCCGACAGCGAGATATTCTGCTCCATGAAGATACGCCCGACGCGTGCCAGCAGGCCAGGCCGGTCAGGCGCCACCAGTTCCAGCGACGTCCGTGCGTTGGCCGGGTCCTGCTCGATGATCACTTCGATTGGCACTTTGAAGTGCTTGAGCTGACGCGGTGTATGGCGGCTGACGATCTGCGGATAGTCGTCAGGATCGTCGAGCTCCTCGACCAGGTGGCGGCGAATCGCTTCCAGTCGCGACGGCTCGCGAATCGCCTCTCCATCGTCGTCGAGCAGGATGAAGGTGTTGAGCGTCCAGTCGTCGCTGGAAGTGGCGATCCGCGCATCGTGGATCGAGAGTCCGAGCTGTTCGATCGCGGCTGCCGTGGCCGCAAAAAGATCGTCGACCGAGCGAGCGTGGATGAAGATCTTGGTGCCGCCTTCGGTCATGTCGTCGCTGGGGCCGCTGACCAGCACCAGCGGCAGCTCGGCCGCGACCGGGGCCGCGGACGGCTGGTCCGGTAACGCCTGTTCGTGTTGGCTCGAGTTGTCGTGGACCGGGGCTTCGTGGGCGAGAATGCCCTGGGTCTGCCAGGCGATTTCACTCGGTGTGTACTGTAGGAAGTAGTCCTCGCCGAAAGTCTGCCATCGCTGCTCGACGCGCACGGCGTCCGCCCCGATGGCACGCAGCAGACCCAGCGCTTCCACGCGGGTTTCGTCGACCCAGCCCTTGCGGTCGACGGTGTTGTCGAGCCCGCGGCGCAGCACGCGTCGGGTTTCGGTGTAGAGCTGGCGCATCAGTGACGCCCGCCAGCCGTTCCACAGTGAAGGATTGGTGGCGCTGATGTCGGCGACGGTGAGGACATAGAGGTAGTCCAGGTGCACTTCGTCACGCACCGTGCGGGCGAAAGCGTGGATCACGTCCGGGTCCGAGAGATCGCGCTTCTGTGCGGTCTTCGACATCAATAAATGATGCTCCACCAGCCAGGCGACCAGGCGCGTGTCCCAGCTTGCCAGCGCGTGGCGACGGCAGAACTCGGCGGCATCCACGGCACCGAGCTCGGAGTGATCTCCACCGCGGCCCTTGCCGATATCGTGATAAAGACCGGCGATCCACAGCAGTTCGAGCTTGGGCAGCTTCTGGATTACCTCGATGGCGACCGCATACTCGTCACCATCGCGGGCTTCGCGAAAGCGCTGCAGAAAGCTCATCAGGCGCAGCGTGTGGGCATCGACCGTGTAGATATGAAACAGGTCGTGCTGCATCAGGCCGACGGCTTCGCCGAACTCGGGCAGGTACTTGCCGAGTACGCCGTAGCGGTTCATCCGGGTCAGCTGCGTGGGCACGTCGCCGCCGCTGCGCAGAAGCTCCATGAACAGGCTTTGATGACGCAGATCGTCACGGAAGGCATCGTCGATCAGGTGACGATGATCGCGAATCTGACGAATGGTGTCGGCACGCACGCCGTCGATCTCCGGATGCTGGGCCATCAGCAGGAACAGCTCGAGCAGCGCGCCGGGCCGGCGCACGAAGACGTTCGGCTGACGCAGCTGTATATAGCCGCCCTTGATCTCGAAGCGCGGATTGATCGGCTTGACCTCGAGCGCCTCACCGGCGCGCAGAATCACCTCGTCGAAGTGCTGCAGGAGCATGTCGTTGAGGCCGGCCAGCGCCGTGACATGGCGATAGTAGGTCTTCATGAACTGCTCGACCGCCAGTCGTTCGCGAGTGTCGGCGTAGCCGAACAGCTTGGCCAGCGTGCGCTGGTGGTCGAACAGCAGTCTGTCTTCGGCGCGTTCGGTCAACATGTGCAGGGCGTAGCGAACCTGCCACAGAAACGCCTGGCCCTGGCTCAGAATGCGCAGTTCGGCGTCGTTCATGAAGCCCTGGGCGACCACGTCTTCATAGCGCAGCGGGCCGAAATGACGTTTGGCGACCCAGCCGATCATCTGGATGTCACGCAGACCGCCGGGAGCGCTCTTGATATTCGGCTCCAGGTGGTACTCGGAGTTGTTGTGCTTGTGATGCCGAGTGATCTGCTCTTGCCACTTGGCTTCGAAGAACGCGGGTGAGGACCACATGTGCGCGGTCGACAGGCGCTCGCGCATTGCCTCTCGCAGGCGTTCGGGGCCGGCCAGCGTGCGTGTCTCGAGCAGATTGGTGATGATGGTGACGTCGCCACGGGCCTCGCGTTCGCAGTCGTTGAGCGAACGGACGCTCTGACCGATCTCGAGCCCGATATCCCAAAGAAAGGTAATGAAACCGGTCAAGGGTTCGCGGTAGGGCGTATCGTCGTCGTGGCCGAGCAGCAGCAGCAGATCGATGTCGGAGTGCGGGTGCAGCTCGCCGCGGCCGTAGCCACCGACGGCCAGCAGCGCAACGCCATCATCGGGCCAGTCGAATCGCTCCCAGGCGACTTCCAGTAGGCGATCCAGGCACCAGGCGCGCCCGTAGACCAGGTCGCGGATGTCGGCGCCGCGCCGGAAGCGCTCGTCGAGGCGCTCGCGTAGCGCCGCCAGCGCCTGTTTGAACAGGGCAATCGGCTGGCGGTGGTGTTGCAACTCGTCTCGGAAGGCCGCCACATCGAACAGGGTGTCGTCGGGGTGAAAGCGGTAGTGGTGCAGCAGCATGGTCCGTCGTTCTCCGTGGGAACCGTCTCCGGCGCCTCAGGCGGCGAGGAAGCTCAGATCCTCGTCGGAGCGCGCCGTCAGCACCTCGACGCCGGTCTCGGTCACTAGCAGGGTGTGCTCCCACTGCGCCGACAGGCTCTTGTCCTTGGTCACCGCGGTCCAGCCATCCTTGAGTACCTTGGTGCGATAGCCGCCGGTGTTGATCATCGGCTCGATGGTCAGGCACATGCCGGCGGCGAGCTCGGCATCGGCCTCAGGCGCATAGCCGTCGTAGTGCAGCACCTGCGGCTCCTCGTGGAAGCCTGCGCCGATGCCGTGGCCGCAGAAGTCGCGCACGACCGAGTAGCCCGCCTGTTCGGCATGCGCCTGGATGACCCGGGCAATGGTCGAGAGGCGCGCGCCCGGACGCACTTCGGCGATACCTCTATAGAGGCACTCCTGCGTGATGCGGCTCAGCCGCTCGCCCTGAATCGTCTCGCCGATCACGAACATCATGCTGCTGTCGCCGTGATAGCCATCGGCGGTCTTCACGGTGATGTCGATGTTCATGATGTCGCCGTTCTTGAGCTTCTTGTCGAAGTCGGGAATGCCGTGGCAGACGACGTGATTGAGCGATGTGCAGATCGACTTGGGGAAGCCGTGGTAGTCGAGCGGCGCCGGGGTGGAGCCCAGTTCCTTGACGATGAAGTCGTGGCACAGACGATCGAGCTCGCCGGTGGTCACGCCTGCCTTCACGTGAGGCGTGATCATCTCGAACACGGCGGCGGCCTGGCGGCCGGCTTCGCGCATCTTTTCGATTTCGTCCGGGGTCTTGCGTGGAATATTCATGCGTTCTCGCAGCGGAGGATCGGTGGGCGTCGGGCTGGATCGAGCGTCGCCAAATCGAGGCGCGGGCGACTGGCTTAGACCAGCGGCGACTTCATCTTGAATGCGTTGTATGGTATAAAGCCGCGCGCTCGACTGCAATTCTCGTCCCGCACGACGCCCAGGCTTGCATGCAACAGGCATCGACAGCCCGCGTCGCGCTCATGGAAATGGCAGCGAGGCATCAGCGATAGCGGCATTGCCGCGTCACCAAAAACACACACGCACCGACACATGGTCCCGGGTGCCGTGACGGCCAAGCGCCGAGCGGTCGGATCCATGGGGTGTGTGGAGGCCCAACCCGATTCTTCAGGAGTCATCATGGCACAAGTCAACATGCGCGATCTGCTCAAGGCAGGCGCACACTTCGGTCACCAGACCCGTTACTGGAACCCGAAGATGGGTCAGTACATCTTCGGTGCCCGTAACAAGATCCACATCATCAACCTCGAACATACTCTGCCGGCACTGCTCGAAGCGGCAGGCGTGGTCGAGAAGATGGCCGCTTCCAACAACAAGATCCTGTTCGTCGGCACCAAGCGTTCCGCGAGCAAGATCATCAAGGAAGAAGCGAATCGTGTGGGTCAGCCGTTCGTCAATCATCGCTGGCTCGGCGGCATGCTGACGAACTACAAGACCATTCGTCAGTCGATCAAGCGTCTGCGTGAGCTCGAGAGCATGCGTGAAGACGGCACGTTCGAGAAGCTGACCAAGAAAGAAGTGCTGATGGCCACTCGCGAGCAGGACAAGCTCGAGCGCTCCATCGGCGGCATCAAGGAGATGGCGGGTCTGCCCGACGCGCTGTTCGTGATCGACGTCGATCACGAGCGTATCGCGATCAACGAAGCCAACAAGCTGGGCATCCCGGTCATCGGCGTCGTCGATACCAACTCCAACCCGGACGGCGTCGATTACGTCATCCCGGGTAACGACGACTCGATCCGCGCTATCCAGATCTACGTCCAGGCGATCGCTGATGCCTGCGGCAAGGCGAAGGAAGGCCGCCCCGACGAGTTCGTCGAGGTCAGCGAGTCGAGCGAAGCCGCCGCCGAGTAAGGCGACGCCGCCACGGCATCCGGTCTGCGTTGAGCAAGCTCCCGCAGGGCGACAGTCGGTCCGCCGACGCCAGCGCAGACACAAGGGGGCTCAAGAGCCCCCTTTTTACACTTGGAGCGGCGCCAGTGGCGCCCTCGTCAGACGACATAGCGATCTAGCGGAGAATCAACATGGCAGCTGTCACTGCTTCTATGGTCAAGGAACTGCGCGAGCGTACCGGTCTCGGCATGATGGAGTGCAAGAAAGCACTCACCGAAGCCGATGGTGATATCGAGCGCGCGATCGAAGACCTGCGCAAGAACTCCGGTCTCAAGGCCGCCAAGAAGGCCGGCCGTACTGCCGCCGAAGGCGCCATCGTCACCCAGGTTGCCGAAGACGGCAGCTTTGGTGCGATGCTCGAAGTCAACTCCGAAACCGACTTCGTGGCCCGCGACGACAACTTCAAGGGCTTTGCCGCCAAGGTGCTGGCCAAGGTCTTCGAGAGCAAGTCCGAAGACGTTGCCGCGATCATGGAAGGCGAGCTGGAAGACGCGCGTAACCAGCTGGTGCAGAAGATCGGCGAGAACATCTCCGTGCGCCGCGCGGCGATCGTCGACGCGCCGGCCGGCGGCACTGTCGGGGCCTACGTCCACGGCGACCGCATCGGTGTGCTGACCGTACTTCAGGGCGGCAACCCGGAAGTCGCCAAGGACATCGCCATGCACGTGGCAGCGATCAATCCGGTCGTCGCGCGTCCGGAAGAGATGCCGCAGGAGCAGCTCGACAAGGAAAAGGCGATCATCCTGGCCCAGCCCGACATGGCCGGCAAGCCGGAGCAGATCGCCGAGAAGATGGTTCAGGGCCGTCTCAAGAAGTACCTGGCCGAGAACAGCCTGACCGAGCAGCCGTTCGTCAAGGACCCGAACCAGAGCGTGGCCGAATACGCCAAGGCGGCGGGTGGCGAAGTGCTCGGCTTCACGCGTTTCGAAGTCGGCGAAGGCATCGAGAAGGAAGAAGTCGATTTCGCCAAGGAAGTCATGGAACAGGCTCGTCGCTGAACGCTCGTGACGAGCATGCTGCGCCCGGGCTGCGTGAGAGGTCTCGAACGGGATTCTCGAGTCAACGCCTGGCGTGATTGCCATGCAGTATGAGGTGTGGATGTCATTCGTATTAGAATGACTTCATACTCTAGTCGATGGCGTGCGCGAGAGCGCACGCCATCGCGTATCCGGCAGATGGATTCGGCATCTGCCCGGCTCGCCGACACCGACGCGTATAATCAGGAGAGATCGTCATGCCCGACGCCATCGACCGTTCCGCCAAGCCCCACGAGCGCAGCGACCCGTCCGAACGTCGTGACAAGTTCGAGCGTATGGACAAGTCAAAGTACAAGCGGATCCTGCTCAAGCTTTCCGGAGAGGCACTGGCCGGTGATCAGGAGTTCGGCATCGATCCCAAGGTGCTCGACCGTATGGCGCTGGAGATCGGTCAGCTGGTGGGGATCGGGGTTCAGGTGGGTATCGTCATCGGCGGCGGCAATCTGTTTCGCGGTGCTGCACTGCACGCTGCTGGCATGGAGCGGGTCACCGGCGATCACATGGGGATGCTGGCGACGGTCATGAACGCGCTGGCGATGCGCGATGCGCTCGAGCGATCCAATATTCGCTCCCGCGTGATGTCCGCGATTCCGATGAGTGGTGTGGTCGAGCATTATGATCGCCGCACTGCCATTCGCTATCTCACCTCGGGTGACGTGGTGATCTTTTCTGCCGGTACGGGCAACCCCTTCTTCACGACCGACTCGGCAGCCTGTCTGCGCGGCATCGAGATCGATGCCG
The DNA here is from genome assembly GCF_014652715.1 of Salinicola rhizosphaerae. Classification (GTDB taxonomy): domain Bacteria; phylum Pseudomonadota; class Gammaproteobacteria; order Pseudomonadales; family Halomonadaceae; genus Salinicola; species Salinicola rhizosphaerae. Next base: position 126,387 of record NZ_BMZI01000004.1, read on the forward strand.
ACGTGGTGGTCAAGGCGACCAAGGTCGATGGCGTCTACGACAAGGACCCGGTGAAACACGCCGATGCCGTCAAGTATGACCGGCTGGGTTACGATGACGTCCTCGATCAGAAGCTCGGGGTCATGGATTTGACCGCCATCTGTCTGGTACGTGACCATGACATGCCGCTTCGGGTGTTCGACATGACCAAGCATGGCGCGCTGTTGAATCTGGTAGTCGGTGGGCGAGAAGGCACGCTGATTGAGTGAGGTTTAGGACATGATCGACGATATCAAGAAAGACGCGGCAGCGCGCATGCAGAAGACGCTGGAGTCTCTGCAGAGCAATTTTCACAAGATCCGTACCGGACGCGCGCATCCGAGCATTCTGGATGCGGTGATGGTCGAGTATTACGGCAGCGACATGCCGCTGAATCAGGTGGCCAACGTCACCGTCGAAGATGCGCGCACGCTGAGCATCACGCCGTGGGAACAGCCCATGGTGCCCAAGATCGAGAAGGCGATCATGACCTCCGATCTGGGGCTGAACCCGGCGACGGCAGGTAACGTGATTCGCGTGCCGATGCCGCCGTTGACCGAAGAGACGCGCAAGAACTACATCAAGCAGGCGCGTGCCGAAGCGGAAAACGCTCGAGTGGCCGTTCGCAATGTGCGGCGCGATGCCAACGGCGATCTCAAGAGCCTGCTCAAGGAGAAGGAGATCACCGAGGACGACGAGCGTCGCGGAGAAGAGGACGTCCAGAAGCTGACCGACAAGTTCGTCGGCGAGATCGACAAGCTGCTGGAAACCAAGGAACACGACCTGATGCAGGTATGAGCGGGACGGCGCGCCGAGATCGCTCGTGGGCGCCGTCGTTCACCTGTCTTGCGAGCTAACATGACAGACATGCAGTTGCGTGACGCTGTTGCGCCGTCGTCTGTGCCCCGCCACGTGGCGATTATCATGGACGGTAACAATCGCTGGGCGCGAGCTCGGGGACTCTCCAGTGCTCAGGGACACCGCGCGGGCGTGGAGTCGCTGCGCGCGGTCATTCGACGCGCTGCCGAACGGCGCGTCGAGACGCTCACGCTCTTCGCGTTCTCCAGCGAGAACTGGCGTCGGCCATCGGCCGAGGTCGGCGCGCTGATGGAACTCTTCATGCTCGTGTTGAAACGCGAGGTGAAGAAACTCCATGAAAATGACATTCGTCTCACCATCATCGGCGAGCGTCGTCGTTTCTCCACCTCGCTGCAGAAGCAGATGGGGCGTGCCGAGGCGTTGACCCGAGACAACCCGGGCATGCATCTCGTGGTGGCTGCCAACTATGGTGGCCGTTGGGATATCGCTCAGGCCGCTCGGCGATTGAGCCAGCGCGTCGCCGATGGCCAGATCGCCCCGGACGAGATCGACGAGAAAATGCTCGATCGCGAAATCTGCCTCGCTCACGAGGCACCGGTCGACCTCTGCATCCGCACCAGCGGTGAGCAGCGCATCTCCAATTTTCTGCTATGGCAGATGGCGTATGCCGAGTTCGTCTTCGCCCAGGAGTTGTGGCCGGACTTCGACGGCGACGCCTTCGATGCCGCGCTGTTGGCCTATCAGCAGCGCCAGCGGCGTTTCGGCATGAGTCAGCAGCAGGTCGAGGTTCAGGGTGCTTAGACAGCGCATATTGACGGCGCTGATTCTGGCGCCGATCGCTCTGGCCGGGCTGTTCGGCCTCTCCCACGGTGGATTTGCCGCCTTTACTGCCCTGGTGTTGCTGCTTGGTGCCTGGGAGTGGGGGCGTCTGGCCGGTTTCGACGCCCTTGCCCCTCGGCTGCTCTACACCGTTCTCGTCGGGATCATTCTCGGTCTCGTCTGGTTCGCTGGCGGGATCGATGCGCACTGGCCGCTCTGGCTCGGGGTGGCCGGCTGGCTGCTCAACGCCTGGTGGGTGTCGCGCTACCCGCGCGGGACCGAGCAGTGGCAGCAGCCTGCCGTCCGTCTGGCGATGGGGCTCTGGGTTCTCGTGCCTTGCTGGGTCGGGTTCCATCAGCTGCGTCAGGAGGGCAGCGAGTGGTTGCTCTTTGCGCTGCTGCTGGTCTGGGTCGCCGATATCGGGGCCTATTTTGCCGGCCGCCGCTTCGGGCGGCGCAAGCTGGCACCCAGTGTCAGCCCCGGGAAATCCTGGGAGGGCGTCTATGGTGGCTGGGTGGCGGTTGCCGTGCTCGTCCTCGTCTACGCCCTGTGGCTCTCGCTGAGCGTCGCCCAGACGTTCGGCCTGCTGGTGCTGGCACTCGTCGTCGCCTTCGTCTCGGTGATCGGCGATCTCCTCGAGAGCATGCTCAAGCGTTTCCGCGGGCTCAAGGACTCGAGCCACCTGCTGCCGGGCCATGGCGGCATTCTTGATCGGATAGACAGCTTGACCGCTGCAATCCCGCTATTTGCCCTCATTCGCCCCTGGTTGGGTTGATCTTTTCATGACGTCATCGTTTTCGAGCTCCCCTGCGTCTTCGAACCCGGTTTCACCGCGCACGCTGACCGTGCTGGGGGCCACCGGCTCCATCGGTCGCAGCACGCTGGATGTCGTGGCGCGATATCCCGACAGCTATCGGCTTCATGCCGCGACCGCACAGCACTCGAAAGAGGCGCTGCTCGAGATCTGCCTGCGCTTTCGTCCGCGCGTTGCCGTCATCGGCACCATGGAGGATGCCGATTGGTTGCGATCGCGGCTGCGTTCGGCAGGGGCCGACGACATCGAGGTGACCTACGGTAAGTCGGCGCTGCAGGAAGTCTCCTCTGCGGATGCGGTCGACACCGTGATGGCCGCCATCGTCGGCGCAGCCGGTTTGATGCCGACTCTCGCCGCCGTGGAGGCCGGGAAACGCGTCCTGCTGGCGAACAAGGAGTCGCTGGTCATGTCGGGGGCACTGTTCATGGACGCGGTGGCGCGTTCCGGCGCCACACTTTTACCGATCGATTCGGAACATAATGCCATCTATCAGTGTCTTCCTAGTCAGTCCGTGGCGGGGCGGCCCGAGACGGGGCAGTCCGTCACGGGGCATGCCGAAAGGCACCTTCAGGTCGGCCAGCGTGGATTCGGGAGCGCCGGGCAAGGCGTTTCTCGACTGCTGCTGACGGCTTCCGGCGGCCCGTTTCGTGAATGGCCGCAAGAGCGGCTGGCGTCCGTGACCCCGGAACAGGCGTGCGCGCACCCCAACTGGTCGATGGGTCGAAAGATATCGGTCGACAGCGCGACGCTGATGAACAAGGGGCTCGAACTGATCGAGGCCTGCTGGCTGTTCGATGCCTCGCCTCGTCAGGTGGAGATCGTGGTGCATCCGCAGAGCATCATTCACTCGATGGTCGGATACAGCGACGGGTCGGTCATCGCGCAGATGGGCAACCCTGACATGCGTACGCCGATCGCTTACGGGCTGGCCTGGCCTGATCGCATCGATGCCGGCGTGGAGCCGCTCGATCTATTCGCGGTCGCCAGGCTCGACTTCGAGGCACCTGACGAGGTCCGCTTCCCCTGCCTGCGCCTGGCGCGCGAGGCGATCGAAGCGGGCGGCACGGCGCCGGCGAGTCTGAATGCCGCCAACGAAGTGGCGGTGGCTGCCTTTCTCGAGGGACGAATATCGTTTCCCGGGATCGGTGGATTGATCGAAGAGACGCTGTCCGCGACGCGAACGCGCGCGGCCGACTCGCTCGACGTGATACTGTGCGAGGATGCCGAGGCGCGGCGAATTGCCGAAGCCTTGCTGCAACAACGGTCATTTTAGGAGGGGCAGGCGTGATGGATGCGCTCCAGAACGTGCTGGCTGTCATCGTCGTACTCGGCCTGCTGATCACGTTTCACGAGTTCGGGCATTTCTGGGTGGCGCGGCGCTGCGGCATCAAGGTATTGCGCTTCTCGGTCGGCTTCGGCAAACCGCTGTGGTCGCGTCGGGATCGACATGGCACCGAGTTTGCCATTGCGGCCATCCCGCTGGGTGGCTACGTCAAGATGCTCGATGAGCGCGAGGGACCTGTCGCGCCGGAAGAGCAGCATCGCGCCTTCAATCGCAAGTCGGTGTGGCAGCGTATTGCGGTCGTGGCGGCCGGGCCGATCGCCAATCTCCTGCTGGCCCTGGTCGCCTATTGGGCGCTGTTCGTCTACGGCACCTCGACCGTGGCGCCGGTGATCGGTGACGTGGCCGCGGATTCGCCCGCCGCGCGCGGCGGGCTGCAGAGTGGCCAAGAGATCGTCAGCGTGCAGGGCGAGTCGACGCCTTCATGGAATGACGTCAATCTGCAGCTGATTGCCGCCATCGGCGCCAGCGGCGAGCTCAGCGTGACGACGCGCGATCACCAGGGCAGTGCGACGCGAACGCACCGCGTGCCGGTGAATCAGTGGTTGGTGCGGCAGGACCCGCCGCGTCCAATGTCGTCGCTGGGCATCACGCCGTGGCGCCCGACGGTGCCGGCGACCCTGGGGCAGGTGCTGGACGATGGCCCGGCCGCGTCTGCCGGTCTCCGGGCGGGCGATCATATCGTCAGCGTCGGAGGGCGTGAGCTGGCCGACTGGTCGGCTTTCGTCACGGTCGTACGCGATCACGCCGGGCAGCCACTGACGGTGGAGATCGAGCGCGACGGAGAGCGGAAAACGCTGAATCTGACGCCGGAACCGCGCGAGACCGAAGATGGTCAGACGATCGGGTATGTGGGTGCGGCCTCGGCGGCGGTCACGTGGCCGGCGGAGTACCGTCGAGAAATTCGTTACGGGCCGCTGGCAGCCATCGGTCAGTCGTTCTCGAAGACGGCAGAGATGACCTGGCTGACGGCGGACTCCATTCGCAAGATGATCGTCGGCTGGATCTCGCCGTCCAACCTATCGGGCCCGATCACGATCGCCCGCATCGCCGGCGACTCGGCGCGCAGCGGCGTCGAGACCTTCGTCGGGTTTCTGGCCTATCTGTCGATCAGCCTCGGCGTGCTCAATCTGTTGCCGATTCCCGTGCTCGATGGCGGGCATCTGGTCTACTACCTGATCGAACTGGTGCGTGGCAAACCGGTCTCCGAGACGGCGCAGGCCATGGGGCTGCGCGTCGGTGTTGCCCTGGTGGGGTGTCTGATGGCGATGGCGCTCTATTTCGACCTGATGCGCCTCTGACAGCAGGACGTCGAGGTGAACGCCTGGCGCCATGGGCGCCGTGGAAGATCCCTTGAGTGACGAGAGACGATCTTGTCAGTCACAGGGAGAAATGTATAAGGTGCCTGTTCGATACGCGGGCGGACCCCAGAGAAGCGATTGATTGCATGAAACTCAAGACCATCGGATTGGCAGGACTGCTGCTGGCCAGCTCCCCCGTGGCGCTGGCTGCACCTTTCGAGATTTCGGACATTCGGGTAGAGGGGCTGCAGCGTGTCTCCGCCGCATCGGTGTTCAACGCTTTTCCCGTCAGCGCGGACCAGACGGTAGATGACCAGCAGCTGGGTCAGGCGGCCCAGAAGCTTTTCGACACGGGGCTGTTCGATGACATCCGGCTCTCGCGCGATGGCGATGTCCTGATCGTCAACGTGTCCGAGCGCCCGTCGATTGCCGAGATCAACATCGACGGCAACTCGCAGATTTCCGACGACGATCTGCGCAAGGGGCTGAGCGACGCCGGTATCGCCGAAGGCCAGGTGCTGCAGCGCTCCACGCTCGAAGAGATGCAGCGCGAGCTCGAACGTCTCTATCAGTCTCAGGGGCGCTATAGCTCCAGCATCAAGACCTCCGTCGAGCAGCTCGAGCGCAACCGGGTCCGGGTGAACATCAATATCAACGAAGGCGAGGTCGCGAAGATTCGCCAGATCAACGTCGTCGGCAACCAGGCCTACGACGACGATACGCTGCGCGATCTGTTCCAGCTCGAGGACAAGCCGGGCTGGTTCTTCGGCTGGTTCTCCGACGACGAGTACTCGCGCGAAGCGCTCTCCGGTGATCTCGAGACGCTGCGTTCCTGGTATCTCGATCGCGGTTACGTCAACTTCTCGATCACCTCGACGCAGGTGTCGATCAGCCCGGACAAGTCGCGCATCTTCGTGACCATCAACGTCGATGAAGGCAAGCGCTACAAGCTCGACAAGATCAACTTCGACGGTGACCTGAAGATGGACGACGCAACCGCGCGTTCGCTGGTCACTGCCGAACCGGGCGAATATTTCTCGCAGAGCAAGCTGACCGCCTCCTCCGAGGCGCTGCGCCAGAAGCTGGGTGCCGAAGGGTTTGCCTTTGCCGACATCAAGGCCGTGCCCACGGTCAATGAAGCCGACAGCACGGTCGATATCACGTTCCGCGTCGATCCCGGCCGCCGCGCCTACGTCCGGCGCATCAACTTCGAAGGCAACACCACCACGCAGGACGAAGTGCTGCGGCGTGAAATGGTGCAGATGGAAGGGGCGCCGGCGTCTACCGACCAGATTTCTCAGTCGCGTCAGCGCCTCGAGCGACTCGGCTTCTTCAAGCAGGTCGATGTCGACACGCGCCCGGTGGCCGGTGAACCCGATCAGCTCGATGTCACCTACAACGTGCAGGAGCAGCCGTCCGGTTCGATCTCGGCAAGCGTCGGTTTCTCCCAGTCGGCCGGTGTCATTTACGGCGCCGCGCTCTCCCAGAACAACTTCCTGGGGACGGGTAACCGCGTCAACATCGGTGCGCAGCGCAGTGACACGTTCACCAACATCAACTTCGGCTTCACCGATCCGTACTGGACGCTGGATGGCATCTCGCGCGGCTACAACGTCTTCTACCGCGAGACCGATTACGAAGATTCCGACATCTCGACGTACTCGACCGACTCCTACGGCGGCAACATCAATTTCGGTTATCCGATCAACGATCTGTCCCGCCTCAACTTCGGTGTCGGACTCGAGCGCCTGTCGATCGATACCTACGACGACACGCCGTCGGAAATCGTCAAGTACACCGATGACGAGGGCGAGGACTTCCTCAATTACAAGCTGACCGCGAGCTGGACGCGCAACAACCTGAACCGCGGCATCATGCCGACGGCGGGCAGCTACCAGCGGGTTTCGCTGGAAACCGCAGTGCCGGGCTCCGACGCCGAGTACTACAAGCTTCGCTATCGCGGGCAGAAGCTGTTCGAGCTCAACCCTGACTGGTCGCTGAAGTTCAGCAGCAACCTGGGTTACGCCGACACGCTGGGCTCCAACGACCCCTATCCGTTCTACGAGAACTTTTACGCCGGCGGCCTGGGCTCGGTGCGCGGCTATACCGGCAACACGCTGGGGCCGAAGACCACCGAGCGCAACGATGGCGACGACGATACACTCGGCGGTAACGTGCTGGTCGAAGGGTCGGCCGAGCTGATCTACCCGTTCCCGTGGATCGAGGATCGCCGCTCGTTGCAGACCAGCGTCTTCATCGATGGAGGTAACACCTTCCTGACCGACTGCTATGCAGTCGTCGATGGCGACGGTCCCTCCGAGTGCGAAAGCGGGATCAACCTCGACGACATGCGTTACAGCGTGGGCCTGGGGCTCTCCTGGCTGACGCCGGTGGGACCGCTGACGTTCAGCGTGGCGAAGCCGCTCAACGAGAAGGATGGCGACGACCCGCAGGTGTTCCAGTTCTCGCTGGGTCAGACGTTCTGATCCGGAATTTCACGGTCGCGGCGGGATGATCCGTCGCGACACCGACTCACCCATCTCCATTCATCGAGAGTCTTTCTCAAGGAGGCGCGGGATGCGCAAGGTAGTAGGAGCCCTCGGGCTCGGTCTGTTGACCATGGTATCGGTTCCGGCAATGGCCACCGAAGTCGGCGTGCTCGACTGGCGCGAGGCGCTGATGTCTTCCGACTCGGCCCAGGCGTCGATGAATCAGCTGAAGAATCGCGTCAGCTCGCAGCAGCAGCAGGCGCAGTCGCTGCAGCAGGAACTGCAGCAGCTGCAAAAGCGTCTGCAGCAGAATGGCGACGTCATGTCCGAATCCGAGCGTAACACCGTGACCCAGCAGCTGCGCCAGAAGGGCGGACAGTTCCAGCAGCTTCGGGGCCAGATCTCTCAGGCTCAGCAGCAGGCCGAGCAGCAGTACCTGAAAGGCGCCAAGCCCAAGCTCGACCAGGCGATCGAGCGGGTGGTGAAAGAGCATGACCTGGACATGGTCGTCGACCGTGACGCGGTGGTCTATTCCGGCGATAGCCTGGATATCACCCAGGAAGTGACCCAGATCTTCAACTCGCTCAACTAATCTTCGAATCGGCGCCCGTTCATGAACAGTGATGCTGCAGTCTCCTACACCCTGGGCGAATTGGCGGAGCGGCTCGATGCTCGCCTGATCGGTGACGCGGATCTTCGCGTCAGCGGGCTCTCGACCTTGACCGACGCCGGCCCCGGAGACCTGGCATTTCTCGCCAATAGAGCGTATCTGAAGTACCTGGCCGGCACCGGCGCCGGTGCGGTGCTGGTGCATCCGGCTCACGGTGAAGCCTGTCCCTGTCCTCGGCTCGAGCTGGACAACCCTTACCTGGGCTACGCCAAGCTCTCGCATCTCTTCGATCCGTTGAACAATCGCCCGCGTCAGGCTGTGCATTCGACGGCCACGGTGTCACCGAGCGCTGCGGTCGGTGAGCGGGTCGAAATTGGCGCCAACTGCGTCATCGAGGCTGGTGTGGAGATCGGCGACGACTGCGTGATCGGTCCCGGCTGTGTCATCGGTGCCGATACCGTCGTCGGCGCGGGTTCCCGCCTGCATGCCAACGTGACCGTCTATCACGGCGTGACCATCGGCAAGCGCGCGATTCTTCACAGTGGCAGCGTCATCGGTGGCGACGGCTTCGGATTTGCTCATGATGGCAAGCAATGGGAGAAGATCGCTCAGCTGGGTGGGGTGTCACTGGGCGATGATGTCGAGGTCGGCAGTTGCTCGAGCATCGATCGCGGTGCGCTCGGCGACACGCTGATCGGCAGCGGTGTCAAGATCGACTCCCAGGTGCAGATCGCGCACAACGTGCAGATCGGCGATCACAGTGCGCTGGCAGGTTGTGTCGGCATCGCCGGTTCGACCAAGGTCGGGCGGCACTGTCTGCTCGGCGGTGGCGTCGGTTTGTCCGGGCATCTGACACTGACCGATGGCGTCCAGGTGACGGGCATGAGTCTGGTGACCAATTCGATTCTCGAGCCCGGTGTCTACTCTTCCGGTACCGGCTCCATGTCCAATAGTCAGTGGCGCAAGAACGCGGTACGCTTCAAGCAGCTCGACGAGATCGCCAAGCGACTGCATCGGCTCGAGCGAGACATGCGCGATACCTGATCGTCACTTCCGCCTGACGTGGCCGGCCGCGGGCCGGGCACGTTTCAAGGCGACTTACCCGAGGCTGGCAGGCCGCGAGTGCGCCTGTATAATGCCCGCCCACAAGGGGATCGCCGTTCTGCTGCCCCGTGCCTGCCCCCGGTCTGGTCTGATCGATCGTCGTCCGGGGGCAGGCATTTCGTTATTTCAGAGGTCGTATTGATGATAATGGACATCAACCAGGTTCGTGAGTATCTACCGCATCGTTATCCGTTTTTACTGGTAGATCGCGTGACGGAGATCACGCAGGGCGAATCGATCGTGGCGCTCAAGAATGTCAGCATCAACGAACCTTTCTTCAACGGCCATTTTCCCCATCACCCGATCATGCCGGGCGTGCTGATCATCGAAGCCATGGCGCAGGCCTGTGGCATTCTGGGTTTCAAGACGGTCAACAAGATGCCGGCCGATGGTTATGTCTACTATCTCGTCGGCAGCGACAACGTGCGCTTCAAGCGGCCGGTCATGCCGGGCGACCAGCTCAAGCTGGAAGCGAGCGTGATCAAGGGCAAACGCGGTATCTGGAAGTTTGCCTGCCGCGCCAGCGTCGACGGCGAGCTGGCCTGTGAAGCCGAAATCATCTGTGCCGAGAGGAAAATCGCTTGATCCATCCTACCGCCATCGTCGATCCCACCGCGCAGCTGGCGTCGGATGTCGAAGTCGGGCCGTTCAGCGTGATCGGCCCTGACGTCGAGATCGATGCCGGTAGCGTGATCGGCCCGCATGTGGTGATCAAGGGGCCGACCCGAATCGGAAAGCGTAATCGCATCTTCCAGTTCGCCTCGGTCGGCGAGGATTGCCAGGACAAGAAGTACGCGGGCGAGTCGACGCGTCTCGAGATCGGCGACGATAACGTCATCCGCGAAAGCGTGACGCTGCATCGCGGCACCGTTCAGGATCGCGGTGTGACCACCATCGGCAGTCGCAATCTGTTCATGGCTTACTCGCACGTGGGGCACGACTGCGTGATTGGCGATGACTGCATTCTTGCCAATCAGGCCACGCTCGCCGGCCACGTCAAGCTGGGCAATTTCGCGATTCTCGGCGGCCTTTCGGCGATCCATCAGTTCTGCCACATGGGTGAGCATGCGATGGTCGGCGGCTGTTCGGCGATCACCAAGGACGTGCCGGCTTTCATCATGGTGAGCGGCAATCCGGCATCGCCACACGGGCTCAACTCGATCGGGCTCAAGCGTCGCGGGTTCTCCGACGAGGGCGTGCGCGCGCTGGGCGAGGCCTATCGTCTCGTCTATCGCAAGGGGCTGACGCTGGAGCAGGCGGTGAGCGAGATCGAGAGTCGCTTCTCGCTCGACGAGACGCAGCGCTTTCTCGACTCCATCAAGGTGTCTCAGCGCGGCATCATCCGCTAGGGAACTGAAGCGATGCGCGTCTATCTGGTCGCGGGAGAGCTCTCGGGCGATAACCTTGGCGCGGGCCTGATCCAGGCGCTCAAGCGTCGCTACGGCGAAATCGAGTGTCGCGGGATCGGTGGCCCGCGCATGCAGGCGGAGGGGCTGGTTTCCCTCTATCCGCTCGAGACCCTGTCGGTCATGGGCTTCGTCGAAGTGCTCAAGCACTTGCCCCGGCTGGTGAAAGTGCGCCGTCATCTCAAGCAGGACGCGATCGCCTGGCGTCCCGATATCATGATCGGTATCGACTCTCCCGATTTCACCATTGGACTCGAGCGCCAGCTCCACGATGCCGGCATTCGCACCGCGCACTACGTCAGTCCCTCGGTCTGGGCCTGGCGTCAGGGGCGCGTCAAGACGATCGCCAAGGCCGTGGATGCGATGCTCACGTTTCTGCCGTTCGAGGCGGACTTCTACCTCGAGCATCGCGTGCCGGTGGCCTATGTAGGGCATCCCCTGGCCGATGAGCTGCCGCTGACCAACGACCGCCCTGGCGCACGTGCAGCGCTTGGCCTTGAGCCCGATCTACCTACGCTGGCGCTGCTGCCCGGTTCGCGGGGCAACGAAATTCGTTTTCAGGGCGAGCGATTTCTGCGGGCCGCAGCCGCGCTGCGAGCGCGTCTCGGTACGCTCCAGGTGGTCATTCCGGCGGCCTCCGCCGAGCGAAAGCTCGAGATCGAAACGCTGCTGCAGCGCTTTCCCGAACTGGCTGCCGACACGCGCATCGTCGAAGGGCGTGCGCGCGAGGCGATGGTGGCAAGCGATGCGGTGCTGCTGACTTCCGGCACCGCGGCGCTGGAAACCATGCTCTGCCATCGTGCCATGGTCGTTGCCTATCGGATGGCGCCCGCGACCTGGTGGCTCGCCCAGCGGTTGGTCAAGACGCGCTGGATCGCGCTGCCCAATCTGATCGCGCAGGAGACGCTGGTGCCCGAGCTGATCCAGGATGCCGCGAGCGAGGCGAATATCGTTGCCGAGCTGGCCCCCTGGTTCGAGGACGTGGATCGCCGCGAAGCGCTGGAGTCGCGTTTCGCCGAGATGCATGCCGGGCTCCAGCGCGGCGCCAGTGAGCGGGCTGCAAAAGCGGTCACGGCCGTCGTCGAGCGCGGCTCGCTGCCGTCCGATACCGCTGAAATTTGAGGCCCCGTTCGATGCCTGCCAGACGTCCAGCCACAGCCTATCCGGAACTGGTGATCGCGTACCGCGGAGACCGGCTTGCCGGTGTCGACGAGGTCGGGCGTGGCCCGTTGGTCGGCGCCGTCGTCGCGGCTGCGGTCATTCTCGATCCCGCGCGGCCGATCGACGGGTTGACCGACTCCAAGGCGCTGAGCGCCGCCCGCCGCGAGGCGTTCGATACGCAGATTCGAGAGCGCGCTTTGGCTTTCGCGATCGCGGAAGCGAGCCCGGCCGAGATCGATGCGCTCAATATCTACCACGCGACGCATCTGGCCATGCGGCGCGCGATCGATGCACTGTCGATCGCGGCCGAGTACCTGCTGGTCGATGGCAATAGAATGCCGGGCCACGCCTGTCCCGGCCAGGCCGTGGTCAAGGGCGATTTGCGTCACCCGGCGATCAGTGCCGCGTCGATTCTGGCCAAGGTGGCGCGCGACGCCCAGATGGCCGGCCTGGACGCGCAATTTCCCGAGTACGGCTTCGCTCGTCACAAAGGCTATCCGACACCGGAACACCTGGCAGCGCTGTCACGTCTCGGTCCGCTGACGGTGCACCGGCGCTCTTTCGCGCCGGTGCGCAAGCAGATCGAGCTTTTTGCCTGAGACGCCGACGGCCAAAGCGTCATTGTGAGGCCGTGCAGCTTTGGGCATGCTGGTAGCGCGACCGGCGACGCCCGATACCGACGGCTGGTTCGCCATTTCATTCGCCGACTGACCCGAGTTCGTCATGACAACACCTTTCGTTCATCTCCGAGTCCACAGCGAATACTCCCTGGTCGACGGTCTGGTTCGGCTCAAGCCGCTGGTCAAGGCGACCTCGGCTGCCGGCATGCCGGCGGTCGCGGTGACCGATGACACCAACCTCTTCGGGCTGGTCAAGATCTACAAGGCGGCACAGGGAGCGGGGCTCAAACCGATCATCGGCGCCGACCTCTGGTTGCACAATGCGCACGACGAAAGCCACCCCTATCGCCTGACGCTACTGGCGATGAACGATATCGGCTACCGCAATCTTACCGAGCTGATCTCGCGCGCCTGGACCGACGGCCAGCGCCAGAACATGGCGATTCTCGACAAGGCCTGGGTATTCGAACAGAGCGAGGGGTTGATCGCGCTTTCCGGCGCTCGCGAGGGCGAGATCGGCCGCTTCCTGATCGCCGAGCACGGGGAGACCGCGCGGACGCTGCTCGAGGAGTGGAATCGCTTCTTCCCTGGACGGTTCTATCTCGAGCTTCAGCGGACCGGTCGTCAGTACGATGAAGAGTGTGTGCATGCCTCGGTGGCGCTTGCTAGCGAGACCGGTACCCCGGTGGTCGCGACGAACGATGTACGCTTTCTCGAGCGCGAGGATTTCTGGGCGCACGAGACCCGCGTCTCGATTGGCGAGGGCAAGGCGCTGGAGGATCCGCGCCGCGAACGTAAATATTCGGAAGAGCAGTATCTCAAGTCCCCGGAAGAGATGGCGGCGCTGTTCGCTGACATTCCCGAAGCACTCGAGAACAGCGTGATGATCGCCGCCCGCTGCTCGGCTAGCGTGCGTCTTGGCGAAATTTTCTTGCCGGAGTATCCGATCCCCGAGGGCATGACCCAGGACGATTTCTTCCGCAAGATCTCCCACGATGGTCTGACGGCGCGACTCGAGCAGCTGTTCGACGGCGACAATCCGATCTACCCCGGACGCTCCCGGGCCGAGTACGAGCCCGCCTACCGACAGCGCCTCGATTTCGAGCTCGATATCATCCTGAAGATGGGGTTTCCCGGTTACTTCCTGATCGTGATGGACTTCATCCAGTGGGCCAAGGACAACGACATCCCGGTCGGGCCGGGGCGTGGTTCGGGTGCCGGTTCGCTGGTTGCCTACGCGCAGAAGATCACCGATCTCGATCCGCTTGAGTATGATCTGCTGTTCGAGCGCTTCCTGAATCCGGAGCGTGTCTCCATGCCCGACTTCGACGTCGACTTCTGCATGGAGAAGCGCGATCGGGTGATCGACTACGTGGCCGACCGCTACGGCCGCAACGCGGTCTCGCAGATCGTGACCTTTGGCACCATGGCGGCCAAGGCGGTGGTGCGCGATGTCGCCCGTGCCCAGGGCAAGCCCTACTCGATGGGCGACAAGCTCTCCAAGCTGATTCCGTTCGAGGTCGGCATGACGCTGGCCAAGGCGATCGAGGATGAGCCTCAGCTCAAGGAGTATCTCGAGTTCGACGAAGAAGCCGCCGAAATCTGGGAGATGGCGCTCAAGCTCGAGGGTGTCACCCGCGGCACCGGCAAGCACGCCGGCGGGGTGGTGATCGCGCCGACCAAACTGACCGACTTCTCGCCGCTGTTGTGCGAGCCGGATGGTTCCGGGCTGGTCGTGCAGTTCGACAAGAACGACGTCGAGGATGCCGGTCTGGTCAAGTTCGACTTCCTGGGGCTGCGCACGCTGACCATCATCGACTGGGCGCTGGAGATGGTCGATGTCGTGCGCGCGCGCGACGGCGTTGGGCCGCTCGATATCAGCACCATTCCGCTGGATGACAAGCCGACCTTCGACATGCTCAAGAAGGCCGAGACCACGGCGGTCTTCCAGCTCGAATCGCGCGGCATGAAAGAGTTGATCAAGCGCCTGCAGCCGGACTCGCTGGAGGACATGATCGCCCTGGTGGCGCTGTTCCGCCCAGGCCCGCTGCAGTCGGGCATGGTCGATGACTTCATCAACCGCAAGCACAAGCGGGCCGAACTGGCTTATCCACACCCGGATTACCAGCACGAGCTGCTCAAGCCGGTCCTCGAGCCGACCTACGGCATCATTCTGTATCAGGAGCAGGTGATGCAGATCGCGCAGGTGCTGGCGGGTTATACCCTGGGCCAGGCCGACATGCTGCGCCGTGCCATGGGCAAGAAGAAGCCCGAGGAGATGGCCAAGCAGCGCCAGGGTTTCCTCGACGGCTGTGCGGCCAACGCCATCGACAACGATCTCGCCGGCAACCTGTTCGATCTGGTCGAGAAATTCGCCGGCTACGGCTTCAACAAGTCGCACTCCGCCGCTTACGGCCTCGTCTCCTATCAGACGGCCTGGCTCAAGGCGCACTATCCGGCACCGTTCATGGCGGCGGTGCTGTCCACCGAAATGGACAACCTAGACAAGGTCGTACCGCTGATCGAGGAGTGTCGTCATCTCGGGCTCACGGTGACGCCGCCCAACGTCAACGTCGGTGCCTACAAGTTCACGGTCGACGAGGCTGGGCAGGTCGTCTACGGGCTCGGGGCGATTCGCGGCGTCGGCGAGGGGCCGATCGGTGCCATCGTCGAGGCGCGAGAGGCGGATGGTGAGTTCCGCGACCTGTTCGACTTCTGTCGCCGGATCGACGGCAAGCGCATGAACAAGCGCACCATCGAAGCGCTGATTCGCTCCGGCGCTCTCGATGCATTGGGGCCATCCCGCGCCGTGCTGGCCGCCTCTCTGGAGGCCGCGCTCAAGGCCGCCTCGCAGAACCAGGCCAACCAGAACATCGGCATGATGGACATGTTCGGCGAGGCGTTCGCCGAGCCGACAGCGGATGGCGATATCTACGCCGATTATCGTCATGCGCGAGACTGGAGCGACAAGGAACGCCTTGCCGGCGAGAAAGACACGCTGGGCCTCTACCTCACCGGTCACCCGATCGATGAATACGAGCACGAGCTCAAGCGTTTCGTCGCCACGCGGATCGTCGATCTCAAGCCATCCCGTGAGCCACAGCGCGTCGCCGGTCTGGTGGTCGCGATGCGCACGATGAAATCGAAGCGCGGCGACACCATGGCGTTCGTCACGCTCGACGACCGCACGGGACGCATCGAGGCGTCGCTGTTCGGTGAACTCTTCGACCAGGTTCGCGGCCAGTTGAACGCCGATCAGGTGCTGATCATCGAAGGCGAAGTGTCGAGTGACGACTACTCGGGCGGTTTGCGTCTGCGCAGCAAGGACGTCACGCTCATGGCGGACGCCCGGGCTCGCTTCGGTGAAGCGGTAGAGCTGGCGGTCGACGGCGCGCGGCTCAACGGGCGTTTTTCCCGATCGCTGCATGACAGTCTCTCGCCGTGGCTCAGTGATGCCGGGCTGCCCGTGCGGGTGCGTTACCGCAACAGCGCCGCCAGCGGTTGTTTCGAGCTGGCCGAGGCCTGGAAGGTCTCGCCCTGCGATGAGCTGATGACCGCACTGCGCGACGTCGAAGGTTTCGATACCGTATCGCTACGTTATCGCGGCGGCTGATCGGACGAACAAATGCATCACCTTGCTTACACTCGTCAGGGTGCGATAATGACGCGTTTCGCGACACGCCAGTACGCTTGCCAGTCATCGCCGATTGCCAGGATCACACAGTAGAAGCCCTATGAATCCCAATTATCTGGACTTTGAACAGCCGATTGCCGAACTTCAGGCCAAGATCGAAGAACTGCGACTGGTCGGTAACGACAGTCAAATCAGCCTGAGCGACGAGATCGGCAAGCTCGAAGAGAAAAGCCGTAAGCTCACCGAGCAGATCTTCCGCGACCTGACCGCCTGGCAAGTGACGCAGCTCTCTCGCCACCCGCAGCGCCCGTACACGCTCGACTACCTGAGCCACGTCTTCACCGATTTCGACGAACTGCACGGCGACCGCAACTTTGCCGACGACGCCGCTCTGGTCGGCGGCGTGGCCCGTCTCGACGACAAGCCGGTCATGGTGATCGGCCATCAGAAAGGCCGCGACGTGAAGGAGAAGGTGCGCCGCAACTTCGGCATGCCGCGTCCTGAAGGCTATCGCAAGGCGTGCCGGCTGATGGAGATGGCCGAACGCTTCAAGATGCCGGTGCTGACCTTCATCGATACGCCGGGCGCCTACCCCGGCATCGACGCCGAGGAGCGCGGGCAGTCGGAAGCGATCGCCTACAATCTCGCGGTGATGTCACGGCTGAAGACGCCGATCATCTCTACCGTCATCGGCGAGGGCGGATCAGGCGGTGCGCTGGCCATCGGTGTCTGCGACGAGCTGCAGATGCTGCAGTACGCCACCTATTCGGTGATCTCGCCGGAAGGCTGCGCTTCGATTCTGTGGAAGAGCGCGGAGAAGGCCTCCGACGCGGCGCAGGCCATGGGCATCATCGCCTCGCGCCTGAAAGAGCTCGGCTTCGTCGATACGCTGATCGAAGAACCGCTCGGGGGCGCGCATCGTCACCCCAGGCAGACGGCCGGCAAGGTGAAGGACGCGCTGCTCGCAAGCCTCGATCGCCTCGAGAGTCTGGAGACCGATGCGTTGCTGGAGCGGCGGTACAAGCGTCTCATGTCCTACGGCGCACCTCAGTAGGCGATCGGCTGCACTCACTCATACGGCGTTGAATGCTCGTTCGGAATGCTCATGTAGCACGCTACACTGCGCGTCCTCACTCGCCTTCGCCTTGTCTGAGTATCGTTCGCTCGACCGCATGGCCTCGAGGAATGAATGGTCTGATTGCCCTGGGTGAGCCCGCGACGACGGTGTCGGATTCGTTCGTCGTTCGCTCGACCGCATGGCCCCGAGGGATGAATGATCTGATTGCCCTGGGCGCGCCCGCGATGACTGACGGTGTTGGATTCGTTCGTCGTTCGCTCGATCGCATGGCCTCGAGGGATGAGTGGTCTGATTGCCCAAAGCGAGCCCGCGACGGCGGCGTCAGGTTCGTTCATCGTTCGCGCTCCGATAAGCACAGTGTTTCAAAGCGAGGCGCATTGTCATGACTCCCGATCGGCTCGTCGATGACGCCCTGGCGCTGTGCGCGCCGGTGCGTCGTGTCTGGGTGGCGCTCTCCGGCGGTATGGACTCTTCGCTGCTGCTGGAGATCGCCGCGCCGCTGGCGCGCGCGCGCGGGCTCTCCCTTCATGCCATCCATATCAATCATGGCCTGCAGCCGGCCGCTGTCGATTTCGAAGCGCACTGCCGGGCGCTGTGCGCCCGGTTGGCGGTGCCGCTCACGGTCGAGCCTGTCGAGGTCGTGACGGCTGGCGAAGGCTGGGAAGCGGCGGCCCGAACGGCTCGCTACCGGGCGTTCCGGTCGCGTCTTCAGGCCGGCGACTCGCTGCTGCTCGCGCAGCATGGCGATGACCAGGCGGAGACATTTCTGCTCGCCGCGCTGCGTGGCAGCGGCGTACGGGGGCTGGCGGCCATGCCGAGCGAGCGCGAGGATCATGGCATCGTGATTCGTCGCCCCTGGCTTTCGCTTTCGCGCTCGCAGCTCGTGCAGGAGGCCGCGACCCGCGAACTGGCCTGGGTCGAAGACCCCACCAATGCCGATGCGCATTTTGATCGCAACTATCTGCGTCTTCGCGTTCTGCCTGCCATGCGCGAGCGCTGGCCTCACGCTGCCAGTGCCGTGGCGCAGAGCGCTGCGTGGCAGCAGGAGGCCGAGGGGCTGCTGGCAGAATTGGCGGCGCTGGATCTGGCGGCGGCCGGTGGCGACCCCGCACGGCTGGCCCTGGCGCCACTGATGCGGTTGAGCGCGTCGCGTCGCCGCCTGCTGGTGCGCCACGCGCTCGACTGTCTGGGGTTGCCGTCGCCTCCCGGCACCCGGCTGGCGGAGATCGATCGTCAGTTGCAAAGTGCCGGTCAAGACCGTCAGGTTCACATCGATTGGCCCGGCGCCGAGGCGCGGCGATGGGGAGGGCATCTCTATCTGATGGCGCCGCCGGTGCCGGTCGAGGCAGGCTGGCGCCTGGAGTGGGACGGATGCGCGCCGCTCGAGACACCCTGGGGGCGCTACCATCTCGTCCTGTCGCGGCAGGGTGAGGGGAACGGCGAGCGGAATGTCGCGCGGCCGTTTCGGGTCACGCTTCGGCGCGGTGGCGAGCGTCTGAGGCTTCCCGAACGTGGCGAGCGGGATCTCAAGCGATTGCTGCAGGAGCTGGAAGTGCCGTCATGGGAGCGCGCTCGACTGCCACTGATCTGGCACGGCGAGGAACTCGTTGCCGTGCCGGGGCTGCTGACGGCGACAGGCTGGCGTCAGCGCTGTGCGAGTCGATAGCTCAAGCGTCGTAGCGCAAACGGTAGCCTGCCGACTTCCAGTAGTCGGACTCCTGCTCGAGATCGTTGAGCAGCAGTGACTGTCGGCGTGCTTCGGGCAGCGTCAATTCGAGGTTCTCGCCATCGCAGGTGAAACCGATATCGGTGACGGCCTGTTCCGGTCGCGCGTGGTTGAGAATCACCGCGAGCCGCAGGAGCCTCGCCAGACGCTGGTAGGCGGTCTGCATGGCGGCGGGCAGGGACTCCAGCTCCTTGTGGGCGAACTTGCGCCGATGGGCGCGGATCAGGAAGGCGAGTGCCTGCTGTTCCGGACGCGAGAAGCCCGTGAGATCGGAGTATTCGAGGAGATAGGCGCCGTGGCGGTGGAATTGGCTGTGCGAGATCGCAAGGCCGATCTCGTGGACCAGCGCCGCCCAACGGAGAAACAGTCGCTGCTCTTCGCTCAGCGCCCAGGCCTCTTCCAGTTGATCGAAGGCCGCCATCGCCGTCTCGGCGACGTGCTCGGCGTGCAGCGTATCGACGCTGTAGCGGCGCATCAGCAGGTCGATGCTGTGACGACGGGAGTCCTCCGGCGTGTTGCGCCCGACGAGGTCGAACAGCACGCCTTCGCGAAGCGCGCCATCGGAGTAGCGCATCCGCTCCAGGCCGAAGGCTTCGAACACCGCGCAGAGAATGGCGATGCCGGCCGGGAAGACGCGGGCGCGATCCTCCTTGAGGCCATCCATGGCCACCTTGTCGAGATGGCCAAAGCCGATCAGCTTCTTGCGTAGCTTGAGCAAGGCCTCGCGTTCGACGACCGACGCATCGCCATCTCCGCTGGCGGCAATGACGGCGGCGGCGGCCTTGATCGTGCCGCTCGAACCGATCGGGTCCTGCCAGCCAAGCTGACGATAGTGGCGCTGGATATTGGCGATCTCGGAGAGTGCGGCGAGCTCTGCTCGACGAAAGCGTTTTTCGCTCAGCTCGCCGCTCGGGAAGAACGTGCCGGTGTAGGCGACACAGCCCATGTGCAGGCTCTCGAGCGCTTGCGGTTCGAAATCCTCGCCGATGATGAACTCGGTGGAGCCACCGCCGATATCGACGATCAGCCGACGCCCGTGAACCTCGGCGAGCGCGTGTGCAGCGCCCAGGTAGATCAATCTGGCCTCTTCGCGTCCGCCGATGATCTCGATGGGGTGGTTAACCAGCGCCTCGGCGCGGTCGATCAGCTGGCGTGCATTGTCCGCGGCGCGCAGTGCGTTGGTGCCGACGATACGTAGATCGCCCGCGTCGACGCCATCCAGAAACGGCGCGAATCGCTCGAGACAGCTCAGCGCTCGTTGCATGGCAGCATCGGTGAAGCAATCGCTGGCATCGAGGCCGGCTGCGAGCTGAACCTTCTCGCCCATCTTGGCGACGACCTGCAGCTGACCGTCCTGATAGTTGGCGACCAACAGATGGAAGCTGTTGGAACCCAGGTCGATAGCGGCCAGGCGCCGCGGGGTATCGCTGGCGCTCGACTTCCCGCTCATGCAGTGGCGATCCTCGAAATTCTTGAACGTGGTGGGCGCTTTACCCGCGTCACTTCGGTGGCACGCGATCCCGCGTGGCGGCCGTAGGGTCAAGGTTGCGATGGGGGAGGGGCCTTGTCAATTATCGCCACCGGGCGCATGCTGTGGCGCATTCGAGTTGGACAGCGGAATCGCCGATGCAGCGTCGACAGTTGAACAGCGAGACATTCGAGCAGCGGCGGGAAGATGAAGCTCCTTGGCTTGCGGTCTTCGTTGCCGGGTGGTGTCAGCCTTGCGATCTTCTGCTGTCGCGCCTGTCGGCGATGACTCCGGCTGCCGGCCGCGATCTGCCGGTGGGCGTCGTGGATGTCGAGCATGAGCCGGAGCTGGCCGAGCGCTACGGGGTGAAGGGCATGCCAACGCTCGTGCTGTTTATCGAGGGCGAGCCGCGCACGACGCGCGTCGGTGCTCTGTCCGAGGCTCAGTTGGAGACGCTCTGCGACGAAGCCGCCCGGGGTTGAAAGACAGCGGCAAGCCCCCATTTCTTTACTTGCTTTCGAAACTTGGCTTGTCTACCATCTGGACGTTCGCCTGTTCCGAATGCTTCTCGACCGCCCCGCGGTCCCCCAAGTCGTCAGTCAATCCCAGCACCGATCATCGGCCGATACCGACTTTCGGACCATGACATGCTTCTCGGTTGACACTGCACCGAGAAATCGCAGGCGAATCGAACCGCTCTCCCGACTCCATGGCCCTTTGGCATGCTGTTCCACGGCAGCCCGACCGCCATGCGGAAAGCCTGACTTTCTGGGACGACTGAACGCGCCGCGCGGCGTTTGAATTGACCGCCTCATGTCCTTCTTCTTTATTTCCGGCAAACTCTTTGCCTGCGACACGAGCCATTTCTGACCGAACTCATGAATCTAACCGAACTCAAGCAAAAATCCGTCCCTGAGCTGCTGGATATTGCCCGGGAAATGGGCATCGACAATCTGGCCCGCTCGCGCAAGCAGGACATCATCTTCGCCATCCTCAAGAAGCACGCCAAGAGCGGTGAAGACATCTACGGCGATGGTGTTCTCGAGATCCTGCAGGATGGATTCGGTTTCCTGCGTAGCGCCGACTCCTCCTATCTTGCCGGGCCGGACGACATCTATGTCTCGCCGTCTCAGATTCGCCGCTTCAATCTGCGCAAGGGCGACTCGATCTCCGGCAAGATTCGCCCGCCGAAAGAGGGCGAGCGATATTTCGCGCTGCTCAAAGTCAATGAAATCAACTTCGACAAGCCCGAGAACGCCAAGCACAAGATCCTGTTCGAGAACCTGACGCCGCTGTTCCCGCAGGAGCGCCTGCCGATGGAGATCGGCAACGGCTCCACCGAGGACATCACGGCGCGCGTGCTCGACCTGACTGCGCCGATCGGCAAGGGTCAGCGTGGCCTGATCGTGTCTCCGCCCAAGGCGGGCAAGACGCTGATGCTGCAGAACATCGCGACCTCGATCACGCGTAACAATCCCGAATGTCACATGATCGTGCTGCTGATCGACGAGCGCCCGGAAGAGGTGACCGAGATGTCGCGCACCGTGCGCGGCGAAGTGGTAGCGTCGACGTTCGACGAGCCGCCGGCGCGCCACGTTCAGGTCGCCGAGATGGTGATCGAGAAGGCGAAGCGTCTGGTCGAGCACAAGAAGGATGTGGTCATCCTGCTCGACTCCATCACCCGTCTGGCGCGGGCCTACAACACCGTGGTGCCGTCCTCCGGCAAGGTGTTGACCGGTGGTGTCGACGCGCACGCGCTGGAGAAGCCCAAACGCTTCTTTGGCGCCGCGCGTAACATCGAGGAGGGCGGCAGCCTGACGATCATCGCCACGGCGCTGGTCGATACCGGCTCCAAGATGGACGAGGTCATCTTCGAGGAGTTCAAGGGTACCGGTAACATGGAAGCCCATCTCGATCGCAAGCTGGCCGAGCGACGCGTCTACCCGGCGCTCAACATTCGCCGCTCCGGCACTCGCCGCGAGGACCTGATCGCCTCCGAGGAAGAGATGCAGCGCATGTGGATTCTGCGCAAGCTGCTCAACCCGATGGATGATGTGGCCGCGACGGAGTTTCTGATCGATCGGTTGAAAGATACCAAGACCAATCTTGAATTCTTCGAAGCCATGAAACGCAGGTAACATCGGTCCGCGCTCGGCAGTACGGCGTTGAATGCCGACTCGCCATGCTCATGTACTGAAGTACACTGCGCGCCTTTGTTCGGCTTCGCCTTGTCTCCATGTCGCTCGTGACGCGCCTCGGTACAAAAGCGCGTTTGATGAGCGAGACACTAGAGGGCAGCATGTTATGCTGCCCTTTTTGTGTTTTCAGGCGTCGGGATTCGGTAACGGGATGAAGTACAACGATTTGCGCGATTTCATCGCGGTGCTCGAGGCGCGCGGCGAACTGAAGCGCGTCGGTGTCGAGGTGGATCCGTATCTGGAGATCACCGAGATCTGTGATCGCACGCTGCGAGCGGGCGGGCCGGCTCTGCTGTTCGAGAACGTCAAGGGTAGCGAGATGCCGGTGCTCGGCAACCTGTTCGGTACGCCCGAGCGCGTGGCGTTGGGCATGGGGCAGGAGAGCATCGAGGCACTGCGCGAGGTCGGCAAGTTGCTCGCGTTTCTCAAGGAGCCGGACCCGCCCAAGGGGCTCAAGGATGCCTGGGAGAAGTTGCCGATCTTCAAGCAGGTGATGAGCATGGGGCCGAAGACGCTGCGCTCTGCGCCCTGTCAGGAGGTCGTGCAGACAGGCGACGATGTCGATCTTGATCGGCTGCCGATTCAGCACTGCTGGCCGGGCGATGCCGCACCGCTGGTGACCTGGGCGCTGGTCGTGACCAAGGGGCCGCACAAGTCGCGTCAGAATCTGGGCATCTATCGTCAACAGAAGATCGGCAAGAACCGCCTGATCATGCGCTGGCTGAGCCACCGCGGCGGGGCGCTGGACTTCCGCGAGTGGCAGCAGCAGCACCCCGGCGAGCCATTTCCCGTGGCGGTGGCGCTGGGCGCCGATCCGGCAACGATCCTTGGCGCGGTGACGCCGGTACCTGACACGCTTTCCGAGTACGCTTTTGCCGGCCTGCTGAGAGGCTCGCGTACGGAGTTGGTCAAGTGCGGTCACGCCGATCTCGAGGTGCCGGCTTCCAGCGAGATCGTGCTCGAAGGCTATATCTATCCCGACGACATGGCACCGGAAGGGCCCTTCGGCGACCATACCGGCTATTACAACGAGGTGGAGTCGTTTCCCGTCTTCACCGTCGAGCGCATCACGCATCGGCGCGACCCGATCTACCACTCGACCTATACCGGAAGACCACCCGACGAGCCGGCCGTGCTGGGGCTCGCGTTGAACGAGGTCTTCGTGCCGATTCTGCGTAAGCAGTTTCCCGAAATCGTGGATTTCTACCTGCCGCCGGAGGGGTGTTCCTACCGTATGGCGGTGGTGACGATGAAGAAGCAGTATCCGGGGCATGCCAAGCGCGTGATGATGGGCGTCTGGAGTTTCCTGCGTCAGTTCATGTATACCAAGTTCGTGATCGTGCTCGACGACGATGTCGACGCGCGTAACTGGGAAGACGTGATCTGGGCCATCACCACGCGCATGGATCCCGCGCGGGATACAGTGATGGTCGAGAACACGCCGATCGACTATCTCGATTTCGCCTCGCCAGTTGCCGGCCTGGGGTCCAAGATGGGCCTGGATGCGACCAACAAGTGGCCGGGCGAGACCAGCCGCGAGTGGGGCGAGCCGATCTTGATGGACGCCGAGGTCAAGGCGCGAGTCGATGCGCGCTGGGGCGAGTACGGCATCGATATCCGGCCGCCGGCGGCGCGTCATGGTGACGATTGAGCGCGACGACGCGCGTATGGAGGAAGCCCGGTGAGCGAACGATCCGCTATCGTCGCCGGGAAACAATTTCGGATTGCCGTGACGCGGTTGTCGATAGCGCCGCGCACGGTCTGACACAGAGGTGAAGCATGACGGTCAGAATCCTGACCTGCCAAGTCGAGTCGGTCGAGGACCTGACACCGGATGTCTTTCGCGTTGTTCTCGAGGGTCGTGGTGAAGCCATCGCCCACGCGCCTGGACAGTATCTCGAGCTTGCCGTGGACGACGAGACCTGGGTGCCGTTCTCCATCGCCAGCGCCCACCGCGGCGATGATCGGCTCGAGCTGCATATCCAGCACTGGCCGGAGCGCACGAACTCCGCGCGTCTGCGGGAGCTGCTGACCCATCAGGCCAGACTGTCCGTGCGTCTGCCCAATGGCGACTGCTACCTGCCCCAAGCGCGAGAGGAACCGCTACTGCTGGTGGGTGCCGGCACCGGCTTTGCCCAGCTCAAGGCGATTGCCGAGGCGGCGCTGCGTGAGGACCCGTCTCGCGAGATTTCGATCTGGTGGGCGGTCCGTGAGCGGCGGGATCTCTACGCCGAGACGCTGGCCGCGCAGTGGTCCCTGGACCATCCCGCAGTCGAATTCCACGCGGTGATCGAAGCGCCGGAGGTCGAGCTGGAGCCGCAGCCCGGCGTCATCTGGCATCAGGGGCGCATCGACGAGGTGCTGGCAACCGAGCTCGAATCTCTCGCCGGACTCGAGATCTATATCGCCGGTTCGCCGGGCATGGTCTATGCCTGCGTCGACACGCTCGCGCCGCTCGGCCTGGAGGAATCGCAGGTGCACTCGGACGTGTTCAGCTATGCGCCGCGTGTGCCGTTTCTACCGCTGCCGGAGGCCGATCCCGAGAGCGCGCCGTTGAGTCCCGGTGAAGCACGGGAGAAGTCGTGAGCCAGTCGCCGATTCTCATCACCGGCGGTGCGCAGCGCCTCGGACGTCACTGCGCCGAGCGCCTGCTCGATGATGGGCACCCGGTGATCGTCACCTATCGCCGCGAGCGAGACACGCTGGACTCGCTGCGCGAGCGTGGTGCCATCACGCTGATGGCAAATTTCTCGAGCGAGCGGGGGATACGAGAGTTCATCGCCAGGCTCACCGAGACGACCGGGAGCCTGCGTGCCATCGTGCATAATGCCAGCGAATGGGTGGCCGATCCGGACGTCGAGGCAGCGGGTGAAACGTTCGAGCGACTGTTCCAGGTTCATATGCAGGCACCGTACCTGATCAATCTGCACGCCCGTGCACTGCTCGAGGCGTGCCAGGAGCCGCAGCGCGACATCATTCACATCACCGACAGCGTGGTGCAGCGCGGCGCTGCCGGGCAGGCGGCGTATGCCGCGACCAAGGCCGGGCTCGAAAGCCTGACGCGCTCCTTCGCGGCGCAGTTTGCCCCGCAGATCCAGGTCAATGCGGTCGCGCCGGGACTGATCATGAGCGCGGAACTTGGGGCACCAGTCGACGCTCGCCGGGTTCCCGGCCCCGGGGTCATCTATCAGACGATTCGCTACCTGCTCGACAATGACTTCGTGACCGGCACGGTCATGCCGGTCGATGGGGGCCAGCATCTCACCTGATGTCGGCAGGTTTCAGCTCCAGGCCCCTGTTACAGCGATACGGTCGCGCTAAAGCGAGACCGTATTGCCGCGAATCTGCACGAGCTTGCCTTCATCGATGACCGGGCCCGAGGGCTTGCCACCAGGCGCACCGGCGCTCGGCTCCATGCTCACGGCAAAGTCGGCGGTCTTCATCAGATTGAGCATCTTCGCCGGCAGCTGCATGGTGGCCTGTCCCTGGGTCGGCAGCATACCCAACGAAACCGGGGTGCCATTTTCCATCATCCACAGCTCCCCGCCCTTGCCGACGGGCATTGGACCGGGGGCCACGGCCTGGACCATCATCTTGCCGTTGAGCGTGGCGTTCAGAATCCAGGCTGGCTGACCGTTAGGCTGGTTGATCACGAAGACGTACTCACCGGGCATCATCGCTGGCTCTCGCGGCGCCAACGCCATCACGGCCAGGGCCAGCGCGGCGGCGGTCGCGACGCCGCTGATCGTCCGCCAGAATCCGAGTCGGTGCAGCAGTCCGGTGCGAAGGCCCAGCCGCTGGGCGATCTCCGGCCACAGGCGCTGCGGCGGAGAAACGGGTGTCAGCTGCTGATTGAGCAGTTGCAGATGCTCGCGCCAGGCGTCGACGCTGCGCTGCAGCTCGGGGCTCACGGCCAGCAGCGACTCGAACTCGACACGCTGCTCGGGCTCGAGCGTGCCGAGCACGTACTCGCCTGCGGCGAGGTCGCGTCCTTCCGGGTCGCTCAAGCGAAACGTGTCATGCATTCTTTCAACCTCTCGAGGCCGCGCCGAACCCAGCTTTTGACCGTGCCCAGCGGCGTGGTCAGATGCGATGCCAGATCGTGATGGGTCAGCCCCTCGAAAAAAGCCAATTCCAAGGCCTGACGCTGCTGCGCCGTCAATTCCGTCAGACATTGTTGCAGCGACTCGGCCTGCTGGTTGAGATCGCTCTCGTGTTCGACATCCGCCTCTCCGGGTAGCGTATCGATGATCGCTTCGCTATCGGATTCCTGCGGACGTTGACGGCGCAGCCAGTCGATACCGACATTGCGCGTCAACGTCGAAAGCCAGGTCATGGGGCGGGATCGGTTGGCGTCGTACTGACCGGCGACCTGCCAGATTCGCAAATAGACCTGCTGCAGACAATCCTGTGCGGCAGCTTCCTGGCGAACGATACGCAGAAGCTGAGCGTACAGATGCGGGCTGGTCGCGCGATAAAGCTTCTCGAAGGCCGGGCCATCACCTCGGGCGCAGGCTTCGAGGTGGGCTTTCAGCAGGTCGGGGGGCGGATAAGCCATGGATGTCCTTGGATTCCCTTTCTTTTTCTCAGTGTCAGTCTCGCCAACGGTTTCACACAAGTAAAGTTTGGCATCCTCGCTTGGCGAATCGGTGCCGATGGACAAGGAAGTCGAGGCCGATACTTGCCAAACGTAAAAAGGGCGGTACGATAGAGGCTCGAATTTCGCGAGAGATGGTCATGCCCCGGTTCGCTGCCCAACACGTCAGAGATGCTGAAAGCGCCGCTGCTTCTGTGGTGAGCGCCGCTGCTTCTGTTGTGCATGCGCTGGCGTCGGCGTTTGTGGGTTATGGCTATTGGTTTAGGACTGGCGTGCCCGCTGGTCGGTCGATATGACCTGAACCGCGAGGCACGCCCGGAACCGGGCTGCCTCCCTCGCTTCAAGAACCCCCGGATGGCTGCCCACCTCCGGGGGTTCTTGCGTTTCAGGCATCACACTGGAACGAGATGATGATGGATGCCGTAATTGCCCCCCGAAACACTGCGCCGTGCGACTCTGCCGTCAGGCGTATGTCACAGCCATTACCGACGCCGCGAGAGCTTCGCGAGCGTCTACCGCTGTCCCCTGTACTCGACGCCGACATTGCCGCGCATCGCCGGGCGATCCAGGCAATCCTGCAAGGCGAAGACGATCGACTGCTGGTCGTGACCGGCCCCTGTTCGGTTCATGATCCGCAGGCAGCGCTTGAATACGCCGAACGCCTGGCCGCGTTGAACGAGCGGGTCGGCGATCGGTTGTTGCTGGTGATGCGGGTTTACGTCGAGAAGCCCCGGACCACCGTGGGCTGGAAAGGGCTGGCCTACGATCCTTACCTCGACGGCAGCGACGACATGGCGGCAGGTCTCGCCATGGGCAGGCGCCTGATGCGAGATATCGCGACGTTGGGGCTGCCGATCGCCACGGAGCTGTTGCAACCGACGGCCGCGGCCTACTTCGATGACCTGCTGAGCTGGGCCGCCATCGGAGCACGAACCACGGAGAGCCAGATCCACCGCGAGATGGCGAGTGGCCTCCACGCGGCAGTGGGCTTCAAGAACGGCACTCAGGGCAATATCGATGTCGCCATCGCCGCCATGCAGTCTGCAGCGCACTCGCATCGGCACTTCGGGACCTCGCTCGACGGGGCGCCGGCGATGATCGAAACCGCCGGCAACCCGCACACGCATCTGGTGCTGCGCGGGGGGCAGCAGGGACCCAATCATGATCGTGACAGTGTCGTCGCCAGCCGGCTGGCGATGGCACAGGCAGGGCTCGACGCCAGCATCATGGTCGACTGCAGTCATGCCAATTCGCGCAAGGACCATCGGCGGCAGGTCGAGGTCCTGCACGACGTGCTGGCACAGCGTCTTGCCGGCGAGCGCGGTCTCATCGGTGTTATGCTCGAGAGCCACCTGTTCGAGGGTAAGCAGCCACTCGGTGACAATCTGCGCTACGGGGTGTCGGTGACCGACGCCTGTCTGGGTTGGGAAACCACCGAGCAAGCGCTGGTCACGATGGCCGAGCGCCTGCGCCTGCCCGCGGTTTGAAGTGCGGATGGCCTCTGGCTGACACCGTTCTGTCATCGCTTCGGTTCTATTCTCTTCGGCGGCATTTATCGTGACGAGGAGAATAACGATGAGTCGGGAAGTCGAAGATCACCGCCTGCACAACCAGAGCACGAACACGCCGTTCGAGGAGATCGTTGAGCGTCATCTGTCGCGCCGCCAGATCCTCCAGGGCGGCCTCGGGCTCGCCGCCTTTTCGATGATGGGCGGCTTCGGTCTAGGGGCAAGCGGTCTGGCGCTGGCGGAAGAGAAAACGCCGCTGTCGCTCGCGTTCGAGGCCATCCAGGGGTCGCGCACCGATGCCGTCGTCGTGCCGGCCGGCTATCGCGCGCAGGTGCTGATCCCGTGGGGGACGCCGCTGAGCGCCGAGGCGGCCGCCTGGCATAGTGATCTGGCGATGACGCCGGCGCAGCAGGCTGCGAGTGTGGGCATGCACCACGATGGCATGCACGCCTTCGCGCTCGACGCGGACAGCGAATCGCGCCGATTCCTGCTGGCGCTCAACAACGAATACATCGATCAGGATGCGCTCTGGGCACCTCAGGGTGGCCCGACCGATCCCGACGGCGTGCGTCCGGCCGACGAGGTCCGCACGGAGATCAATGCGCATGGCGTGACCATCGTGGAGATCGAACGGCAGCCGAATGGCAGCTGGTCGCACGTCGCCGATTCGCGCTACAACCGCCGCTTCACCACCGCAACGCCGATGACGCTCTCGGGTCCGGTGGCCGGCAGCGACTACGTCGTGACGGCCTACTCGAAAGACGGCACCGAAACCCGCGGCACCAACAACAACTGCGCCAACGGCTATACCCCCTGGGGCACCTACCTGACCTGCGAAGAGAACTGGCCGGAAGTGTTCGTCAATACCGGGGAACGCCATGCCGACGATGCGCGACTCGGCATGCCGACCGACCGCGGGCGCTACGGCTGGGAGAGCGCGGCAGGCGAAGACGAACAGTCGGGCGAGTTCTCGCGCTTTGATGTCACGCCGCGTGGCGAGAAGGCCAGCGACGACTATCGCAACGAAGCCCGCACCTTTGGCTATGTCGTCGAGATCGACCCCTACACGCAGGCCAAGGCGATCAAGCGGACTGCGCTCGGACGCTTCCGTCACGAGGGCTGCTGGCCGGGGCCGGTGCGCGAGGGCGAACCGCTGGTGTTCTATACCGGCCACGACTCGCGCAACGAGTATATTTACAAGTTCGTCAGCGCGGCGACCTGGGACCCGGCCGACGCCCCGAGCCCGGGCAACGAAGCGGAGCGTCTGGCGATCGGTAACAAGTATCTCGATGAGGGAACGCTGTATGCGGCGCGCTTCGATGAAGACGGCAGCGGAGAGTGGCTGCCGCTGACGCCGGATGCCAGGACCCCAGATGGAGAGTCCCTGGCCGACGCGCTCGGGCTCGAAGCGGGCGATCTCGCTGGCGTGATCATCCACACCTGCGACGCTGCCGACTGCATGGGGGCCACACCAATGGATCGCCCGGAGTGGTCCAGCGTCGATCCGGTCTCCGGCGAGGTCTATTTCACGCTGACCAATAATTCCAAACGCACGGCGGAGGGCAGCGAGGCGACCTATACCAACGAAGGCAGCGCGATCGACGAAACGGGTGTCGGTTATGCCACGGCGCCCACCAACGCGCCCAACCCGCGTGCCGACAACGGCAACGGTCATATCATTCGCTGGCGCGAGCAGGGTGACGGCCGTTTCCATTGGGAGATCTTCGTCTTCGGTAGCGATGCCCAGGGCAACGCCAATCGCTCGGGACTCACGGCGAGCAACCAGTTCGCAAGCCCCGATGGACTCTGGTACGACGAGCGCGGTGACGGCCGAGGGATTCTCTGGTTTCAGACCGACAATAGCGATAACGCGGTGGCGGAGTACACCAACGACCAGCTGCTGGCGGTGGTACCGGCGTCACTAAAGGCTGGCAACGGTGGTGCGGTGATCGATGACGGCAATCAGGATCAGCTCAAGCGCTTTGCCGTCGGTCCCAACGACTGCGAAGTGACCGGCATTTTCGCCACGCCCGACAGGACGGCGCTTTTCATCAACATCCAGCACCCGGGCAACTGGCCGGCAGATGGCGATGCGCTGATCCAAGATGCCACGGTAACGACGTCCGGAGCGGTTCGCCCGCGCGCCTCGACGGTGGTGATCTGGAAAGAGGATGGTGGGCCGGTAGGCGTCTGACACGCCGGGTTCGTACGGAAGCCGGACGTCACGCGTGACGCCCGGCTTTTTCGTGTCTGTTCGAAACGCTGCGCAGCGGGTCAGAACGCTGCGTTGGCGGGCGTGATTCGCGCAGCCGATATCATGCCTGAGCGGCGTAGGCGTAGAGCAGGGTTTCCTGGGCGCTGACCGGCTCGGCGTCACCACTCTGCTGCAGGTGATACTGGCCGTCGCTGTCGAGTCGCCAACTCTGGCAATTGTCGACCAGATAGGTGTCGAGGTCCTTGCGTACCTGCTGCGCCGCTTTCTTGTCGAGCAGCGGGAAGCCGGTCTCGACGCGGTGGAACATGTTGCGCTCCATGGCATCCGCGCTCGAGCACCAGACCTCATGCTTGCCGTCGTTGTGGAAATAGTAGACGCGAGTGTGTTCGAGAAATCGGCCGATGATCGAGCGCACCCGGATATTATCCGAGATTCCCGGCACGCCGGGACGCAGGCAGCACATGCCCCGGATGATCAGCTCGCAGGTCACGCCGGCCTGGGACGCACGATAGAGGGCGCGAATCAGCTTGGGTTCGGTGATCGCATTGCACTTGATCACGATGCGCGCCTTCCGGCCCGCCTGGGCATTCTTCGCCTCGCGGTCGATCATCGAGACCAGGGTGTCGTGCAGCGTGAACGGGGCGTGCAGCAGTGTCTGGATCTTGCGCGGCTTGCCCATGCCGGAGAGCTGCTGGAACACGCGATGCACGTCCTCGCAGAGCGCATCGTTGGCCGTCAGCAGGCTGTAATCCGTATACAGTTTGGCCGTCTTGGCGTGGTAGTTGCCGGTGCCGAGATGGGCGTAATGACGCAGCTCCCCGCGCTCACGCCGTACGATATGCATCATCTTGGCATGTGTCTTGTAGGCCATCACGCCGTAGATGACGATGGCGCCGGCCTCCTGCAGGCGCGAGGCGAGGGCGAGATTGTCGGCCTCGTCGAAGCGCGCGCGCAGCTCGATGACGACCGTGACCTCCTTGCCGCCGCGGGCCGCGTCGACCAGAGCACTGACGATCGCGGAGTCGGCACCGGTGCGATAGAGCGTCTGCTTGATCGCCATTACGTCGGGGTCGCGAGCCGCCTGGCGCAGCAAATCTTCCACCGGTGTGAAAGACTGGAAGGGGTGGTGCAGCAGAACATCCCCCTGGGCAATGGCCGAGAACAGGTTGACCTCGCCGCGGACCGGCTTGGGCAGGCCGGGCGTAAAGGGCCGATAGCGTAAATCGGGGCGCTGCACGTCGCCGAGCACCGCCATCATCCGGGTCAGGTTGACCGGCCCGTTGACGCGGTAGAGATCGGTTTCGCCCAGCTCGAACTGCTTGAGCAGGAAATCGATCAGGCTATCCGGACAGTTGTCGGCGACTTCCAGGCGCACGCCGCTGCCGTAGCGCCGGGCCAGCAGCTCACCGCGCAGCGCCGAGGCGAGATCCGATACTTCCTCGGGGTCGACCGAAAGATCCGCGTTGCGGGTGAGACGAAACTGATAGCAGCCTTCGACTTCCATCCCCGGAAACACCTCATGGGCGTGGGCGTGGATCATCGACGAGAGAAAGACGTAGTCGGTGAAGCCGTCTTCACACAGCGCTTCGGGCAGGCGAATCAGGCGAGGCAGAGAGCGCGGCGCCGGGAGGATCGCCATGCCGCCCTCGCGGCCGAAGGCATCGGTGCCATCGAGCTCGACGATGAAGTTGAGGCTCTTGTTGACCAGTCGCGGGAAGGGGTGGGAAGGATCGAGGCCGATCGGGCTGATGACCGGTGCGATCTCCTCCTCGAAGTAGTCTGCCACCCATGCCGCCTGTGTCGGCGTCCACTGGGAGCGGCGGCGAAAACGGATCATCTGCTCCTCGAGCGCCGGCGCCAGTACATCATTGAGAATGCGATACTGACGTTCGACCTGCTCGTGGGCGATGCGCGAGATCTCGCTCAGAACGCGCATCGGCGGCATGCCGTCGGCACCGGTTTCATCGTGTGCCAGCGCGAGCTGATGCTTGAGGCCAGCCACGCGAATCTCGAAGAACTCGTCCAGGTTCGACGAGAAGATGAGCAGGAACATCAGCCGGTCGAGCAGCGGGTGGGAGGGGTCCAGTGATTGCTCGAGCACCCGGATGTTGAACTGCAGGTGCGAGAGTTCGCGATTGAAGTAGAGCGCCGGGTCGGCGAGATCTGCCTGGGGAGACGGCGTCTCCTTGGCATGAATGCCCTTGCGTGTGCGGTTGACCCGAAGCGGCGGGGCGGCGGCTTCATCGCCGACGCCGGTCGGGCCACTGTCCGCGCGCGTTTCGTAGTTCTCGGGCGTGCCGGTGCTGTCCGTCATGAAACGTCCCCATCATGAGACCTCCCGTGCGAGAGACCTTGTCATGACCGGGGCAGGCACGCCCGCGGCCATCACTGTTGGTTGAGCAACTGGGCGGCGCGTTTGGCGAAGTAGGTCAGAATGCCGTCGGCGCCAGCCCGCTTGAAGCAGGTCAACGACTCGAGGATGACGCTATCGGCCTCGAGCCAGCCCTTCTCGAAGGCGGCCATGTGCATCGCGTATTCGCCGCTCACCTGATAGACGAAGGTCGGCACGCCGAACGACTCCTTGACGCGCTGGACCACGTCCAGATACGGCATGCCGGGCTTGACCATCACCATGTCGGCCCCTTCCTGGATATCCAGGGCCGTCTCGTGCATCGCCTCGTTGGTGTTCGCCGGGTCCATTTGATAGCTGAACTTGTCGGCGCGGCCCAGATTGCCGCTCGAGCCGATGGCGTCGCGAAACGGGCCGTAGTATTTGGAGGCGTACTTGGCCGAGTAGGCCATGATCTGCGTCTCGTGCAGCCCTTCGCGTTCGAAGGTGGCGCGAATCTCGCCGATGCGGCCATCCATCATGTCCGACGGTGAAATCACGTCGGCGCCCGCCTCGGCATGAGAGAGTGCCTGCTTGATCAGAGCCTCGATGGTGCGATCGTTCTGCAGATAACCGTTCTCGTCGGGAATGCCGTCCTGCCCGTGGGAGGTGTAGGGGTCGAGCGCGACATCGGTGATGATGCCAAGCTCGGGGAAGCGCTCGCGCAGCGCGCGGATGGCGCGCTGAATGACACCATCCGGGTTCCAGGCCTCGGCGCCGTCGAGGGTCTTCTTCTCGGGCGGCGTGAACGGGAACAGATCGATGGCGGGAATGCCGAGTTCGACCAGCTCCTCCGTTTCACGCAGCAGTTCGTCGATGGAGAGCCGTTCGACTCCCGGCATCGAGGGAACGGGTTCGCGGCGTTTTTCACCGTCAAGCACGAACACCGGCAGAATCAGATCGTCGGTCGTCAGCCGGGATTCCCGCGCCAGGCGGCGAGAAAACTCGCTCTTGCGCAGGCGGCGAAGGCGAGTGGCGGGATACTGACGAGGCAGGGAATAACGCATGAATCTCTCCACGGAAGCGGCGAGTCTCTGGCGAGGGTCTCGCGGCGCCGATCCATAAACTATCAGCGCCAGATGACAATAGGATGACAGTGGGCCCGAGCCGCCCACGCCACCAGTATAGCCGTGGCGTAAGGCGTCGCCGGATCACTCCGACGCCGGCTGGTCCTCGGCGCGGCGGCGATGGACGATACGCCCGAAGATGATGCCCACCTCGAACAATAGCCACATCGGCACGGCCAGCAGACTCTGCGAGATGATATCGGGCGGTGTCAGCAGCATGCCGATGATGAAACAGACCAGAATCACGTAAGGACGCTTCTTGGTGAGGCTCTTGACGTCGGTGATGCCGGTCCAGATCAGCAGGAAGGTGGCGATGGGGATCTCGAACGCGACGCCGAAGGCAAAGAACATCTTCAGCACGAAGTTGAGATAGGCGTTGATGTCCGTCATCACCGTGACGTCCTGCGGCCCGGTATGCACGAAGAAGCTGAACAGCAGCGGAAACACCACGTAATAGGCGAACGCGGCGCCGCAGTAGAACAGCAGGATGCTCGAGGCGAGCAGCGGGAAGGCAAGAGCCTTCTCGTGCTTGTAAAGGCCCGGCGCAATGAAGGCCCAGGCCTGATAGAGAATGAACGGGATGGCGGCGAAGATCGCCACCACCATGGTCAGCTTGAACGGTGCCAAAAACGGCGAGGTGACCTCGGTCGCGATCATCCGCGAACCCGGCGGCAGCAGCGCGACCAAGGGGTCCGCGACGAAGCGATAGATATCGTTGGAGAACGCGTAGAGCCCGGCGAAGATCACCACGACCACGATCACGGCCTTCATCAGCCGCGAACGTAACTCGATCAGGTGTTCGATCAATGGGGCCTGGGGCTGCTCGTCGTCCGGCGGGGGAGAGGACGCATCACTCATCGGGAAGCCGAATCCTTGTCCGCGGTGGAAGAGGTGTCAGCCGAAGAATCGGTGCCGTCGGTGGATGCGCTCGACGCCTCCGCCGGTGGCTTGCCGTTGGCGTCGCGCTGCGCGCTGGCGCTCGTCGAGCGAGACGAAGTGTCACCGCGAATGCCGCCCACGGTCTCCTCGACGTCACGCTTGGCGCGATCGACGCCTTCGTCCAGCTTCTTCTGCTGCTCGGCCAGCTTCTGACGCAGCTCTTCCGCCTCGAGCTGTGAGGTGATCTCCCGCTGCATGGTCGAGACGGTGCGCTTGATGCGTCCGACCCAAAGACCCGCCGTGCGCGCCGCTTTCGGCAGGCGCTCGGGCCCGAGCACCAGCAGACCGACGATGCCGATCAACAGGAGTTCGAAGAAACCGATATCGAACATGGCCGGTTACTTGCGCTCGGCCTTGTCGTCGGCGGTCTGCCGGTTCTCTCCGGTGTGGCTGTCGAAGTTGCTGTCCTGCGATGACGAGTCGGAGTGATCGATACGGCTCTGCGTCGCGCTCTCTTTCTTGTCGTCGTCCTCGTTGACGGCCTTCTTGAATCCTTTGATGGCGCCACCGAGATCGGTCCCGACGTTGCGCAGCTTCTTGGTACCGAAGATCAGAATGATGATGCCCAGTACGATCAACAACTGCCAGATACTGATACCACCCAGCATAAAAGACTCCTGTTAAATGTGGTCGAGACCTGGATTTACCGAGGCTCGGGCCAGAGGAAAGCGCCTAGGCGCGAGTTCGACGTGTCCTGCATGACGCGGCGTCCTTTACTCGGAGGGTCGTCGCGATGCCTTTTCCTCGAGTCCGGATACGCCGGCGCGGCGTCCCAGCTCGTCCAGGATGTCGCGATGATCCACATCGAGATGCGACAGCATCACCAGGCTGTGAAACCAGAGATCGGCCACTTCGCCGATCAGTGCCTGACGGCTGGATGCATCATCCGCCTTGAGGTCCTTGGCGGCAAGTATCGTTTCCGTGGCCTCTTCGCCGACCTTCTCGAGAATCTTGTTGAGCCCGCGATGATGGAGCTGGGCAACGTAAGAACTCTTGGGGTCCGCGGAGCGGCGAGCTTCCAGCACGTCCGCCAGCTGCTCGAGAGTATCACTCATGACATGACATTCCTGCGATTGTAACGCTTTCTTTACCCGTGCGAGTCGAAGGTGGCGATCGACCCGCGGTCATCCATCATACACTCAGCGCCATGCCAGCAGCAGCAAGCCGAGCCCGGCGGCTGCCAGCACGGGCCAGGGCTGCTGTTCGGCCCAGCCGAGCATCGGCTGCCACGCCAGTGCCAAGGCCAGCAGAATCGCGCCGAGACGATAGCGCCGTGCCCGCGGCGCGGCGCGTTGAAAGCGCTGCTGCAGGTTGGCCAGCGCGTCCGTCTGCTGTCGCGCGAGACGCCTCTGCTCTTCGCGATCGGCCAGCGCCTGGTGGGCCAGCACCGGCAGCTCGGGCAACTGATGGGCAAGCTCTGGGGCGTGCTTCTTCAAGGTGTTCCAGAAGCCCTGCGGGCCAGCCCGTTCGCGCATCCAGCGCTCCAGATAGGGCTTGGCGGTGCTCCAGAGATCCAGCTCCGGATAGAGCTGGCGACCGAGCCCTTCGATATTGAGCAGCGTCTTCTGCAGGAGCACCAGCTGTGGCTGCACCTCCATGTTGAAGCGCCGTGCGGTCTGGAAAAGCCCGAGCAGGACCTGACCGAAAGAGATGTCCTTCAGCGGCTTCTCCAGGATCGGTTCGCAGACGGCGCGGATGGCAGCGGCGAATTCGTTGGCGCGCGTGCCCTCGCCAACCCAGCCAGATTCGATATGCAATACCGCGACTTCATAGTAATCCTGGCGGAAGAACGCGAGCAGGTTGCGTGCCAGATAGTCCTGGTCTTCCCGCGTCAGGCTGCCGACGATGCCGCAGTCGATGGCGATGTAGCGGGGCTGGGTCGGGTTCTCGCGGGAGACGAAGATGTTGCCGGGGTGCATGTCGGCGTGGAAGAAGTTATCGCGGAAGACCTGCGTGAAGAAAATCTCCACGCCGCGCTCGGCAAGCTGCTTCAGATCGGTTCCCTGCGCTCGCAGCGCCTCGATATCGGCGACGGGGATGCCGTTGATGCGCTCCTGCACCATCACCTGGCGATAGGTGAGCGACCAGGTGATGCTCGGCACATAGAGCAGCGGCGAATTCTGGAAGTTGCGCTTGAGCTGCGAGGTATTGGCCGCTTCCTTGTTGAGATCGAGCTCGTCGAACAGCGTCGCTTCGTAATCCTGCACGACCTCCACCGGCCGCAGCCGGCGTGCTTCCGGCACGCGACGCATCATCCGGGCGAAGGTGTAGAGCAGGCCGATATCCTCGCGCATGGTGCGCTCGATGCCGGGGCGAATGATCTTGACCACCACCTGCTCGCCGCTGTGCAGCTCGGCGGCATGTACCTGAGCGATGGAAGCCGAGGCCATCGGCTCGGTCTCGAAGCTGGCAAACGCTTCCTCGACCGTCTTGCCAAGCTCCTTCTCGACCATGGCACGAGCGGTCTCGCCAGGGAATGGGGGGACCTGGTCCTGCAGGCGCTTCAGCTCGTCGGCGATGTCCGGCGGCAGCAGGTCGCGACGGGTCGACAGCATCTGGCCGAACTTGACGAATATCGGGCCCAGCGACTCGAGCGCCAGGCGTAGCCGTTCGCCGCGGGAGTAGCCTCGGGTCGGGATCAGGCGTACCGGCGCGAAACGCCACAGCCAGCGGATCGGTCCCGGCAGCCGATCGAGCGGTACCAGCGTATCGAGGCGGTAGCGGGAAATGGTCCAGGCGATGCGGAACAGACGAAAGCTCATCGAACGCTCTCCCGCTGCAGGCGGGCGATGCGCGCACCGAGACGGTCGACGCGCTGCTGGAGCTCGCTCGTCGCGTCACGCGCGACGCCGATCTGGTCGCGCCCGACGATCCAGCGACGCTCCTCGAACAGGTACTCGCGCAGATCCTGATGCCACTCGCGAGCGGTAAAACGGGTCTGACGGCCCAACTGCTCGATACCGCGGGCGAGGCCGTGCGCCGTGCCGCTACCGAGTCCGCTGGCCAGGGCGCCTTCCCAGTCGAGGTCGATGTCGGCGAACAGGGCCTGAATCGCCGGCAGTAGCGCGCTGTCACCGGTGACGGGAAGTTGGCCCGAGAACAGTAGTCGCTCCAGCGAGTCGCCGGCGACCAGGCGCTCGATGGCACGTCGGGTCACAGTGATGTCGAGATCGTCCGGCGCCTGCCACGGCTGCGCCCGCGACAGCGTCACGCCGTCGGCGTGAAAGCCGATGCGCAGCGTGATGGCGGGCGACTCCAGGCGTGTGCAGAGCGTCTTGCCATCGAGTGTCGCAAGGCGGGCAGGCGTTGCCGGATCGCGCCGGAGCAGCCGATTGAGGGTCTTCTCCAGCGCCACCAGTGCAATGGTCGGCAGGGTATGGGTCTGCTGCATGTCGACCGGCACCCTAGAGCTTGATGCCGCGGTGCAGCGCGACGATACCACCGGTCATGTTGGTGTATTCGACGCGCTCGAGCCCCGCATTGCGCATCATGCCCTTGAGCGTTTCCTGGTCCGGATGCATGCGGATCGACTCGGCGAGATAGCGATAGCTGTCCGCATCGTTGGCGACGAAGCGCCCGACCTGCGGCAGCACGCGGAATGAATACTCGTCATAGGCTTTCGAGAGCAGGCGGTTGACCGGTTTGGAGAACTCCAGCACCAGCAGACGACCGCCAGGCTTGAGTACCCGCGTCATCGAGCGCAGCGCCGCATCCTTGTCGGTGACGTTGCGCAGGCCGAAGGCGATGGTGATGCAGTGAAAGCTGTTGTCGGGGAACGGCAGGCTCTCGGCGTTGGCCTGCACATACTTGACGTTGTCGCCGACGCCGTGGTCGATCAGCTTGTCCCGGCCCACGCGCAGCATCGATTCGTTGATATCGGCCAGTACCACGCGGCCTTCCGGGCCGACCCGTTTGGCAAACTGGCGCGTCAGATCGCCGGTGCCGCCAGCGATGTCGAGGACGCGATGCCCGGTGCGGACGCCACTGCGCTCGAGCGTGAGATGCTTCCACACGCGATGGATGCCGAACGACATCAGATCGTTCATCACGTCATAGCGCGCGGCCACCGAGTGAAAGACGTCCGCCACGCGCGCGGCTTTCTCTTCGACTGCGACTTCCTCGTAACCGAAGTCGGTCGTGCGCTTGTCCATGTGCTTCTCCCTGAGCTGGCGGACAGATTCTCGCTGCCCCTGATGGCAAATGAGCGCCGGTGGGCAGTCCGCCGCGATTGTCGGCGGAACCTGACTGATACCGGGAAGACAGATCGAACTCATCCAGAGGCGAACGCCTCGATTTGGAAGGCATTGTAGCGTCTGGTGGCAGGGTTGTCTTTGCACGCCGACAGGTAGAAACAGGCTCGCGGGCTGGCTCGGGAGTCGTTTCAGACCTGATGAATCTGGATCGTGCCGGGGTCGCGTGACGCGCCAGCGCGTTCGAGCCGACGCAGGTAGTCGTCCCAGCGTTCGTGCTGGTGAGTCGCCAGGTCGAGCAGATATTCCCAGGTGAAGAGGCCGGTGTCGTGGCCATCGTCGAAGTGCAGCTTCAATGCGTAGCGGCCGGCTTGCGAGATGTTCAGCAGGCCGACGTGGCGCTTGCCGGTCTGCAGCACCGCCTCGTCAGGGTGATGACCCTGAACCTCGGCGGAAGGAGAGTAGACACGCAAAAGCTCGATCGGCAATCGATAGATCGAGCCGTCGGGATAGCCCAGCTCGAGCTCGCGAGCGCTCTTGTGGTAGTGCACGCGGTTGGGAATGGGGGCAGGCATGAAGGCACCTTCGGTGAGCTGTAAGCCTTGAGCTGTAAGCCGTAAGTTTGGCCAGTCATGAGTCGATGCAAGCGAAAGAGAAGAACGCCATGTTGGCGTTCTTCTCTTCCAGCCGCGAAGCGGCGGTCTTCCCGCTTAAAGCTTATCGCTTCTTGTCAAAGAATATACCGCGACAGGTCTTCGTCGACCGCAAGCTCGCCCAGGTGGGCATCGACGTAGGCGCCATCGATGACCAGCGGACTCTCGAAATCGCCGCCCTGATAGGAAGCTTCCTCGAGCAGACGCTCCATGACCGTATGCAGGCGGCGGGCGCCGATGTTTTCGGTACCGTCGTTGACCTGCCAGGCGATCTCGGCAATACGCGAGATGCCGTCTTCGGTGAACTGGACGTCGAGGCCTTCCGTGCCAAGCAGGGCTTGATACTGCTTGGTCAGCGCCGCGGACGGCTCCGTCAGGATGCGCTTGAAATCCTCCGGCGTCAGCGCCTGCAGCTCGACACGAATCGGCAGGCGGCCCTGCAGCTCCGGAATCAGATCCGACGGCTTGGACAGATGGAAGGCGCCTGAGGCGATGAACAGGATGTGATCGGTACGCACCATCCCGTGCTTGGTCGAGATGGTGGAGCCCTCGATCAGCGGCAGCAGATCGCGCTGCACGCCTTCACGCGAGACATCGCCACCGCTACCGGACTCGCCGCGCTTGGCGACCTTGTCGATCTCATCGAGGAAAACGATGCCGTTCTGCTCGACCGATTCCAGCGCGCGCTGCTTGATCTCCTCCTCGTTGACCAGCTTGGCGGCTTCCTCGTCCTGCAGCAGCTTCCAGGCTTCCTTGACCGTGACTCTACGGTTCTCGGTCTTCTGCTTGCCCATGTTGGCGAACAGGCTCTGCAGCTGGTTGGTCATCTCCTCCATGCCGGGTGGCGTCATGATGTCCACCCCCTGACTGGCCGGGGTGACCTCGATATCGATCTCCTTGTCATCGAGCTGGCCTTCGCGCAGTTTCTTGCGGAAGGTCTGCCGCGTCGCGGAGTCGTCACGGCCGCTGTCGTACTCGCTGCCCCGAGGACGCGGCAGCAGCGCGTCGAGAATACGATCCTCGGCGGCGTCCTGCGCCTTGTGGCGGACTTCTGTCTTGGCCTGTTCGCGCACCATCTTGATGGCCATTTCCATTAGATCGCGGACGATCGATTCGACATCACGCCCGACATAGCCCACCTCGGTGAACTTGGTCGCCTCGACCTTGAGGAACGGCGCTCCGGCCAGCTTGGCCAGACGGCGCGCGATCTCGGTCTTGCCGACGCCGGTCGGGCCGATCATCAAGATGTTCTTGGGCACGATTTCGCCGCGCATGTCGTCATCGAGACGCATGCGGCGCCAGCGATTGCGCAGAGCGATGGCGACGGCACGCTTGGCGTCGTGCTGACCGATGATGTACTGATCGAGCGAGTGCACGATCTCGCGCGGTGTCATCGCCGACTGGGTCAGCGCGGGCTGCGAGGACACGCTCTGCTGGGATTCACTCTGAGACATGATAGGGGCTCCCGTTACAGCTCTTCGAGCGTGATCTGATGGTTGGTGAAGACGCAGATGTCGGCGGCAATATCGAGTGACTTCTCGGTGATCTCGCGAGCGCTGAGCTCGGTGTTCTCGAGCAACGCGCGAGCCGATGCCTGGGCGTAGTGGCCACCGGAACCGATGGCGATGATGCCGCGCTCGGGTTCGACCACGTCACCGTTGCCGGTGATGATCAGCGAGGCCGTCTTGTCGGCGACCGCCAGCATCGCCTCGAGGCGGCGCAAAGCGCGGTCGGTACGCCACTCCTTGGCGAGCTCCACGGCGGCCTTGGTCAGATGGCCCTGATACTTCTCGAGCTGCGCCTCGAACCGCTCGAACAGGGTGAAGGCATCGGCGGTGCCACCCGCAAAACCGGCGAGAACCTGGCCGCGATAGAGACGGCGCACCTTGCTAGCGTTGCCTTTCATCACCGTATTGCCGAGCGAAACCTGACCGTCGCCGGCCAGTGCCACCTGATCGCCGCGACGCACGGACACGATAGTGGTCATGCAGAAAACTCCCTATGGCGCGCCATCGCCTGAAGACGCTGACGCAAGAAATCGTTGTCATCACCGGCGCGAGCGATAGCGCGCGACGTGATGCAGCATGTGTTGGGAGGTGCGGGCAGTCGGCGATGAAATCAAGCCGGCGCCAGGCGATGCGCGCCTGAGCCGTAGGCAGGAGGGCGCAACGCGGTCGATCGAAGAGACCGACCGTGATGAGGCAAGCATGAGTGCAGTGAGTGAAGAGTGAGCGAGTCGAGGCCGAGCGGCAGTGGCCGATCGAAAAGGACGCTAGTTCTGCAGGCGCAGCAGCAGGGGCTCGATGCCCTGGGTCACCATCAGGTCCTGGGCTCTGGAGAGCTCACGCTTGTCCTCGTACGGGCCGACCTGAACGCGGTGCCAGATCTGATCGCCGTTCGCTCTCACGTCGGTGATCTTGGCCAGCAAGCCGAAATCCTTGAGTCGGTTGGCCAGTTTCTCCGCGTCGTCGAGATCGCGGAAGGAGGCTGCCTGCAGCATGTAGCGGCCGCCGTCCGGCTCCGGCTGTTGGGTCTGATTGGCGGCGTCGTCGGCAGCGGCTTCCTGAGTCGCCTTGGCGGTGGGCTCGGGGGACTTGCTGTCGCTGTTGGGCGCGATCACCTCGGTCTCGGGCAACAGGGTGTAGAACTCGAACGTCGGCGTCGCCGGCTGCGCGGGCGCAGCGGCGCCGGCGCCGCTGTCAGGTGAGGGCTCGCTCTCGCTGGTCCCGCCGCTCGCCGTCTGACCCGGCGCGGGCTTGGGAACGACCGCCGCCACCGGCTCCGGTGCGCTGCTGTCGAGGTACTGCGACAGCGCAAAGCCCCCGATCAACCCCGCGATGGCCCAAAGCCAGCCGGGGATGCCCCCGGCACTGCCGCCGCGACTGGCGCTGCGCTGGCGGGATTTCGACGTGGCGCCCTTGGGCGAGCCACGCCCGGACGATGAGCGAGTGTTCTGAGCGGGACGGCGAGCCATCGTTTACATCTCCTCCGGGGCACTGACGCCAAGCAGCGTCAATCCATTGCCAATGACCTGGCGTGTCGCCAGACCCAGTGCCAGCCGCGCATTGCGCAGCTCGGCGTCGTCGACCATGACTTTCTGGGCGTTGTAACAGGTGTGGAAGTCGCTGGCGAGATCGGTCAGAAACTGTGCGATCTGATGCGGCTCGCGCGAGCGGGCAGCGCGCTCGACCGTGTCCGGATAGCGGGCCAAT
This sequence comes from Salinicola rhizosphaerae, assembly GCF_014652715.1. Classification (GTDB taxonomy): domain Bacteria; phylum Pseudomonadota; class Gammaproteobacteria; order Pseudomonadales; family Halomonadaceae; genus Salinicola; species Salinicola rhizosphaerae. The sequence continues at coordinate 169,764 of NZ_BMZI01000004.1, forward strand.
CGGTTCATCAGCGCCTTTTCCTGGTCGGTATCGAGACGTTCGAGGTTGGCCATGGCGATCGCATGATCGAACGCCCGAGCCTCGCTTTCCGCCTTGCGCAGGACGCTGCAAACCCGCGCGTGGGCGTACTGGATGTAGTAGACGGGATTCTCGTTCGTCTGCGAGCGCGCCAGGTCGATGTCGAAGGTCAGTTGCGAGTCGGCGCGCCGTGCGGCGAGGAAATAGCGCGTGGCATCGCGGCCGACTTCGTCGATCAGGTCGCGCAGCGTGACATAGCTGCCGGCACGCTTGGAGAGCTTGACCTCGACGCCCGAACGGGTCACCAGCACCATCTGGTGAAGCACGTAGTCCGGCCAGCCTTCGGGGATGCCCACGCCGAGTGCCTGCAGTCCGGCGCGCACGCGGGTGACCGTCGAGTGATGATCCGCGCCCTGCTCGTCGATGACGGTGGTGAAGCCGCGCTGCCACTTGTCGCGATGATAGGCGACGTCGGGGACGAAGTAGGTGTAGTCGCCATCCGACTTGCGCATGACGCGGTCCTTGTCGTCACCGAAATCGGTCGTGCGCAGCCATAGTGCGCCATCGGCCTCGTAAGTGTGGCCGTTGGCGATCAGCTGTTTGACGGTCTCCTCGACGCGGCCCTGCGCATAGAGCGAGGATTCGAGAAAATAGACGTCGAATTCGACGCCGAAGGCCTTGAGGTCGAGATCCTGTTCACGACGCAGATAGGCGACGGCAAAGTCGCGAATCGCGTCGACATCCTCGGGATCGGCTTTCGCGGTCACCTTGCGGTCGTCGGCAATGACGGTGTCGCCGGCGAGATAGGATTGCGCCACATCGATGATGTAGTCGCCGCGGTAGCCATCCTCCGGCCAGCTCTCGTCATCCGGGGTCAGGCCGTCGGCGCGGGCTTTGACCGAGCGCATCAGGTTGTTGATCTGGGCGCCGGCGTCGTTGTAGTAGAACTCGCGCGTGACGTCGAAGCCGGTCGCCTCGAGCAGGCGACAGAGGCAGTCACCGATGGCGGCGCCGCGGCCGTGACCCACGTGCAGCGGCCCGGTCGGGTTGGCGGAGACGAACTCGACCTGAACCTTCTCGCCCGCGCCGATCAGGCTGCGCCCGAAGGTATCGCCTTCGTCGAGGATTCGGCTGACGATGCCGGCAATGGCATCGGTGGCGGCAAAGAAGTTGATGAAGCCGGGGCCTGCGATCTCGGTGCGTCGGATGGCCTCGTTGGCGGGCAGAGCGGCGATGAGCCTGTCGGCCAGTTCGCGGGGCTTGCATCCGGCCGGCTTGGCCAGCATCAGCGCCAGGTTGCTGGCGTAATCGCCGTGGGCCTTGTCACGCGTCGGGTCGACCTTGATCGACGGGGCGACGTCCGCCGGGATCACGCCCTCGCTCTTGAGCGTGGCGACCGCGGCGTCGAGCAGTTGTGTGATCGTCTCTTTCATTGCCTGATTCGTGTTCGAGGGCCGTTGAGCCTGGGTTCGATAGCCGGTGGCGAGCGTGTCGCGTCGGAAGTGTCTGATGCCGCCGTGGCATGGCGTGCCCCGGCGCAAAAAAGGGCGATCATTATCGATGATTGCGGCGAGGCTTTAAACCCTGCCCCTTCGGGGAGCTGTAAGCCATAAGCTTTAAGAAAGGTCAAAAACGAAAAGCCAGGTCAATACCGTTTGTTTCGATGGAGACCGGACGTTGCATACTGGCTTACGGCTTACGGCTTACGGCTTACGGCTTACGGCTTACGGCTTACGGCTTACGGCTTACGGCTTACGGCTTACGGCTTACGGCTTACGGCTTACGGCTCGCGGCTTCAGCTCAGGGTCATCGGATCGATATCCAGCGACCAGCGCACTTTGCGGGTCGCGTTGCTCTCCAGCCAGCCGGCCAGCCAGGCGCTCGCTTCATGTAAGGCGCTGCGGCGCTCGCCGGAGAGCATCAGCTGAATGTGGTAACGATTCTGCCGACGCTCCATCGGTGCGGGCACCGGTCCGAGGCAGTGAACCGGAAGCTCGCGCTCGACGAGCCAGGCGCGCATGACCTCTCCGGCGGCTCCCGCGGCGTCGTTGGCATCACTTTCACTGGCCGCCTCGAAGCGCGCCAGCGCCAGGTGGCGAAAGGGCGGTAACGCCGCCAGCCGACGCTCTTCCAGCAGCTGGTAGGCGAGCGCGTCGTAGCCGCTGTCGGCGAGCAGGCGCAGGTTCGGGTCATCCGGGTGCAGTGTCTGCACCAGCACCCGGCCCGGACGTTCGGCGCGCCCGGCACGACCGGCGACCTGAATGAGCAGCTGGGCGCTCTGCTCGAGCGCGCGGAAATCGCTGGCGTAGAGACCGGCATCGGCATTGACCACGACGACCAGCGTGACATGCGGCAGATGGTGGCCCTTGGCCAGCATCTGGGTGCCGACCAGGAGACTTGGCGTGCCACGGCGGATGTCGGTCAGCAGGGCATCGAACGCCTCCTTGCGGCGGGTGCTGTCGCGGTCGATACGGTAGACCGGCGTGTCCGGGAATAGCGTGGAGAGCGTCTCCTCGGTGCGTTCGGTGCCGGCACCGAGCGGGCGCAGATCGGCACTGCCGCAGGCCGGGCAGGCATCCGGCTGCGGCGCCTGGTGTTCGCAGTGGTGACAGACCAGGCGCGGCGGGTGCCGATGCAGTGTCATGCGCGAATCGCAGTGGCGGCATTCGGCGATCCAGCCGCACTCGTGACAGCCGAGCGTCGGCGCGAAGCCTCGCCGGTTGATGAAGACCAGCACCTGTCCCTCGGCCGCCAGCGCCTGGCGAATCGCGTCGATGACCGGTGGGATCAGCCCGCCTTGGCGCAACCGCCCTCGGAGATCGACCAGTTCCAGTTTGGCGGGGGCGTGTCGGCTGGCCCGCTGGGTCAGCCGCAGATGGCGATAGCGGCCGCTGCGAGCCTGGGCGAGGCTCTCGAGCGAGGGCGTGGCACTGCCGAGCAGGATAGGGATCGATTCGTGATGCGCGCGGGCGATCGCGAGGTCGCGGGCGTGATAGCGCAATCCATCCTGCTGCTTGAACGAGCCGTCGTGCTCCTCGTCGACGATGATCACGCCCGGGCGTGCCAGCGGCGTGAAGATCGCCGAGCGCGTGCCGATGACGATCGGCGCGCGGCCGCTGCGTGCCGCCTCCCAGGCATCGAGGCGCTCGAGATCGGTGAGCCCGGAGTGCAGCGCCACGACCGGCACGCGGAAGCGCTTGCGAAACCGGGCCAGCGTCTGCGGCGTCAGCCCGATCTCCGGCACTAGCACCAGCGCCTGTCGACCATGACCGAGCACGCCCTCGATCAGTTGCAGGTAGACCTCGGTCTTGCCGCTGCCGGTCACTCCGTGCAGCAGGCAGGGGTGGAATCGATCCAGCCCTTCGTGCAGTGCAGCCAGGGCCGTCGACTGTTCGCGGTTGAGCGATAGCGAAGGTTCGGCGGTGAGCGGAGCCTGCCACGGTTCTCCGGCCGTCACCGGCTCTTCGGTGCGGGTGACGAGCTGTTTGTCGAGCAGCGCCTGCAGCTGCGCGCGGGTAAACCCCTGTGCGGTAATGGCCGAGGTGACCACGCCCTGACGGTGCTGAGCGACCAGGGCGATCAGCTCGCGTTGACGCGGTGCGCGCGCGAGCCTCGACTGTGCACTGTCGAGTGTGGTGGCCAGCTCCCAGCGCTCGCGGGTTCGGGCTTCCAGTGGACGCCCTTGGCGCAGCGGCCCGGGCAGCGCGTGGTGCAGAGTGTCGCCAAGCGAATGCTGATAGTAGCGAGCAGTAAAGCGGCAGAGCCATTGCCAGTCTTCCGGCAGCGGCGCATCGTCGAGGTGGGCAGCGATCGGCTTGAGCTGATCGAGCGGCCAATCGCTTTCGTCGCTCGCGCCGACCACGATACCGACGAGCTGACGCCTACCGAACGGCACCTTGACCCTGAGCCCGGGCTGCCAGCCCTGCGCCGGGGCCGGTCCGACCGGGCGGTAATCGAACAGGCGCCGCAGAGGCGTGGGGATGGCCACGTGGAGCACGCGAGGGTTCGCTGACGCGCCGTCGCGCGCGGCGTCGCCCTGGGAATCGACCAATTGGCCTCCGTAATCCGATCTGCTAGAATGTTGCGCCTTCCGACGTGAGGTGCGTCTTTTGTCCGTGGCAGCGAGCGACATTGTCGACGCTGGTGCTACGGGATTCCAGGCGTACCCGGTCCCGCGGGAGTCTAACGCTATTCCCTAACCGTGTACGGTGCCTGGCAATCGATCAGGTGGCGGTGCACCCAAAGCGAGGCTTCACGATGAAACAGGCTATCCATCCCGAATACAAGACCGTCACCGCGACCTGCTCCTGTGGCGCGACGCACAGTGTCGGTACCACTGCCAGCGAAGACTTCCATGTCGACGTCTGCTCGCAGTGCCATCCGTTCTACACCGGCAAGCAGAAGCAGGCTTCCACCGGTGGCCGCGTCGAGCGCTTCAACAAGCGTTTCGGTGCCGCCGTGCGCCGCGGCTGACAGTCGCTGGACGATCGATAGAGCCCGCCGCCAGGCGGGCTTTTTTGTGCGTGCGTTTCTGGCCCCGGCTCTCTCATGGGGGTTGGCCTGTCTTGCAGGGCGCACGGGGCGGGGCGCATGGGACTGGGTTCATGGGGCAGGGCGTTGCGGGTATCGCCGCCCGTGTCCTCTTGCGCTGGATCGATGGCATCTGACCGATCGCTGTCTCATCGATGGCGAATCCGCGTCGAGCCGTGACGCGTGCTGCCTGGAACGGGGCAGCTTCTGACAGAAGTGGGCCTGTCTTTACCGGGAATGAAGGCTGTCGTCGTGACGGCACAGGCCTGTGTCGGGGCGAATGATGCGCGGGAAAAAAGGGTAAAGGGTACATTTAAAAATTTAAAAAAATGCCGAAATGCCGTGTGTAACGCCGCCATCGTTGCAGCGATAAGGTTGGCGTTATAGCTGGCTCAGCGAAGTATAAGTTTCGGTAAATGGTAGCTAAATGATTCAAACGCGCGATTAAAATTCACCAATAGTGTTCATTGGCGTGATGATTGTGTGGGCGTTGTTTTTTCTATAGTCTGGCTCGACTTTCGCTAAATGAATCTGGATAACCTCTCATGAGTGACGAAAAACGCCAGGCGGCACTGGATTATCACGCCAAACCGATTCCGGGGAAATTGTCGGTCGAAGTGACCAAGCCGACGCAGACGGCCAAGCACCTGGCGATGGCCTACAGCCCCGGCGTTGCCGAGCCGTGTCGCGAAATTGCCAAGGACCCGGAAAATGCCTATCGCTACACCGGCAAGGGCAATCTGGTGGCCGTGGTCTCCGACGGTAGCGCGATTCTGGGACTCGGTAATCTCGGGCCGCTGGCGAGCAAGCCGGTCATGGAGGGCAAGGGCGTGCTGTTCAAGCGCTTTGCCGGTATCAATGCCGTCGACGTGGAAGTCGAGGCAGACTCGCCGCAGGCATTCATCGATACCGTGGCTAACATCGCCAACACCTGGGGCGGCATCAATCTCGAGGATATCAAGGCGCCGGAGTGTTTCGAGATCGAGGCGGCGCTAAAGTCTCGCTGCAGTATTCCCGTCTTCCATGACGATCAGCACGGCACGGCAATCGTGACCGCGGCCGGCCTGCTTAATGCCCTCGATATTGCGGGCAAGACGCTGGACGCCGCGCGCATCGTTTGTCTCGGAGCCGGCTCGGCGGCGATCGCTTGCATGAAGCTCCTGATCGAGTGCGGTGCCAAGGCGGAAAACATCTTCATGCTCGACCGTAAAGGCGTGATTCATAGCGGTCGCGACGATCTCAACGAATACAAGGCACAGTTCGCCACCGAGACCGAGCTGCGCACGCTGGACGACGCCATCGATGGTGCCGACGTGTTCGTGGGCCTCTCCGGGCCGGATCTGCTCAAGCCGGAACAGCTCAAGAAGATGGCGAGCGATCCGGTGGTCTTCGCCTGCTCCAATCCGGATCCGGAGATTCATCCGGATCTCGCGCGCGAGACGCGCAGCGACGTGATCATGGGTACCGGTCGCTCCGACTACCCCAATCAGGTCAACAACGTGCTCGGCTTTCCGTTCATCTTCCGCGGCGCGCTGGACGTTCGCGCTTCGGCGATCAACGAAGCGATGAAGATCGCGGCCGTGCATGCGCTCAAGGATATCGCCCGCGAGCCGGTGACGCAGGAGGTGCTCGAGGCCTACGAACTCGACTCTCTCGAATTCGGACGTGGCTACATCATTCCGACGCCGGTCGACTCCCGTCTGCTGGAGAAGATTCCCGCAGCCGTGGCGCAGGCTGCCGTCGATTCCGGCGTCGCCACTCGCCCCTATCCGGCGCACTATCCGCTGAAGAGTGTGAAAGACATCTACGGCTGAGCCGCCTCACCGCCTGTGCGAAGAAGCCGCCCAATTCGGGCGGCTTCTTCGTTTTTCCACCTGCAGGCGGCCTCTCCGCATCGTTGCCGCTCGTGGCTCGTGGCCGTCGTCACCAGCTGTAGAGCAGAGACACCGATGTCGTGGTGTCGGTGCGGGCATCGGTCTCGGGCGGTGGATGGGTGTTGCTCTTGATGTCGTAGGAGACCCGCATGGCGAGGTGCGAATTGAACTGTGACGTGATCGAGGAGAGCGAGCGTGTCGTGACGTTGATATGCGTCGCTTCCGCGGAGAGCTCCTGGTCGAACGAGATGTCATCGCTGATGTTGAACGTATAGTCCAGCGCAGTGTAGCCCAGCGGCAGGTCGTCGCTGCCGCCGGCGGCGTACTCGTCGTGGCGGTAGCCCGGGCCGACCTCGGCGGAAAGAACGTGAGTCGGGCCGGTGAGCAGCTGGCGGCCGTAGCCGCCGATGGTGGTGAACTGCCAGTCGTAGCCGCTGAAGCGGTCCCGCTCCCAGCGGCCGAAGCCGAACAGGTAGTTGTCGTCCGCCAGCTCGTAGCGCTCGCGGGCGGCGGCCAGATACTGCTCCGAGGTGGTCGAATCGTTGTCCTGCACGCTGCGCGTTTCGGCACGGAAGGTGTGCGTGAAACGCCCGGTCAGCCAGGTCAGGCGCCCCTTGGCCAGCAGCGTCTGCGTGTTGGTGTTGCCGGTCAGGCGTGTGTAGCCGAGTTCCGCGCTGCCGCTGAAGTTGGGCGCATTCTCCTCTGGCGCGGGCGGCGCGTAGAACAGGTCGGCAAACGTCGGCGTCGTCAGTAGGCAGGTGGCGAGCAGCCACCAACGGTAACGGAGCAGGGGCATCACATCTCTCTCAGCGTTGCTACGACGTCCTGATGCTGGCGCGCGGGAATGGAAGTCGACGATAAAATATCGGGGCCCTGAGGCCCCGAACAACTTACCAGAACTTTGACGATCAGAAGATAGCCTCGTAGGTACCGGTTCCCTGCGAGCCGCTTTCATCCTCGACTTCGGGCTGAACGCCGCGCGGCTGATAGTCCGGCACGTTCTGCTTGCGGAATATTTCGCTGATGCCGCCGGGCTGATCGTCATGCAAGCGTTTACCGGTATCAGGGTCGATCCGAACCTGCACGATGTTTTCAGGTGCCTCGGGGATCACTTCCGGCGTGCCTTTCAGCGCGGGGCCCATGAACGCTTTCCAGATCGGTAACGCCGCCTGGGCGCCGTACTCGGCAGTCGTCGAGTTGTCATCCTTGCCGACCCACACCGTCGTGACCAGCGAATTGTTGAAGCCGGAGAACCAGGCATCACGCTGGTCGTTGGTGGTGCCGGTCTTGCCGACGATATCGCTACGATTGAGCGACAGGGCTGCGCGGCCGGTACCGTGCTCGATCACGTCGCGCAGAATGCTGCGCAGGATATAGAGTGCGTCCGGATCGACGACGCGAGGCGCGATGCGGCGAGGCTCGCCGTCGACCTCGGTCTGCGTGGCGTCCGGGGCGCAGTCGCGACACGCCACCAGCGGGTTGGCTTCCTCGACGACGGTATTCTCGCTGCCCTGGGTAACCTTCTCGATGTACCAGGGGGCGACCTGGAAGCCACCGTTGGCGAGGACTGCGTAGGCGTTGGCGATCTCCAGCGGCGTCAGCGAGGCGCTGCCCAGCGCCAGCGACAGACCGTGGGGCAGACGATCGCGTGAGAAGCCGAAGCGCTCGAGGAAGTTGAGTGCATTATCGAGCCCCAGCGACTGCAGTACGCGGATGGTGACCAGGTTGCGTGACGTATAAAGGCCAACGCGCAGGCGCGTCGGTCCCTGGAAGCGGCGCTCGGCGTTTTCCGGGCGCCAGTCGTCGCCGGAGACCTGGGACATCACGACGGGTGCGTCGTTGATGATGGTTGCGGCGGTCATGCCGCCTTCCTGCAGCGCGGCCAGGTAGACGAACGGCTTGAAGTTGGAGCCGACCTGACGCTGGGCCTGGATGGCACGGTTGAACTTGCTCGCGGCGAAGCTGAACCCGCCTTGCAGCGCCTCGATGGCCCCGGTGTTCGGATCGAGAACCACGATGGCGCCTTCCGCGCCGGGGCGCTGCGACAGTCGCCAGTGATCGCCGGACTTGAGAATGCGAACCAGGTCGCCGCGGCTGGCGATCGCGGCCGCGTTCGCCGGCACGTCGCCGCGCCACTTGGCACTGTGATAGACGCGCGCCCACTTCAGACCATCCCAGTCGAGGGTCACGACCTTGCCGTCGGCGTCGAGAACGCGCATCTGCTGGCCATCTGTCGAGACCACGATGGCCGGCTTGAGCGGTCCGTAGTCCGGCGTCCGTTCCAGTACCTTCAGCCAGTTGCTGACGTCGCCGTCGATCCCTTCAATCGACGCCTGGCTACTCTGGGCCGCCTGACGCGCCGTCTGCATGACTTCCGGCGACTCCGACAGCTCCTCTTCGAGGCCTTGGCGTTCGGTGCGATCCTGAGCCTCGACCAGGCTCGGCGGCACGTCCTTCTGCTCCGGACCGCGCCAGCCATGGCGCGTGTCGTAGTCGATCAGACCCTGGACCAGGGCGTCGCGAGCCTCGGTCTGATAGCGGCTGTCGAGGGTCGTGGTAATGCGGATGTTGTCCGTATAGGCCTTGTCGCCGAAGCGCTCGACGGCGTAGCTGCGCGCCATTTCGGCCACGTAGGGCGCGTCGACCTCCGCTTGAGCCACGTGTCGGCTGGCCGTGATGGGAGCCTTGACCGCCGCTTCGTAAGCCGTCTGATCGATCGAGCCGAGCTGGCGCATGCGATAGAGAATCCAGTTGCGGCGAATCAGCGCGCGCTCGGGATTGGTGAGCGGGTTGAAGGTGGAAGGTGCCTTCGGCAGGCCGGCGATCATCGCGTACTGCGGCAGAGTGAGATCGACCAGCGGCTTGCCGTAGTAGGTGTTCGCCGCCGCGGCTACGCCGTAGGAGCGGTGGCCGAGATAGATCTTGTTGACGTAGAGCTCGAGGATATCCTGCTTGCTCATGATCTGCTCCATCTGGAGCGCGAGCAGGATTTCGCGAATCTTGCGCGTGAAGGTCTGGTCGAGCGTCAGCAGGTAGTTGCGCGCTACCTGCATGGTGATGGTGCTGCCGCCGGACTGGATGTCACCCGACGAGGCGAGTTCCACCGCCGCGCGCAGCAGCCCCTTCGGGTCGACTCCGGGGTGGTTGTAGAAATTGGCATCCTCGGCGGCGAGCAGGGCGTTGACCAGCGGCTTGGGAATCTCGTCGAAGCTGATCGGCATGCGCCGTTCCTCGCCGTACTCGCCGATCAGCTTGCCGTCGTCGGTATAGACCCGGAGCGGCGTCTGCAGCTCGTAGTTCTGCAGCTGATGCACGTCTGGCAGGCCCGGCGCGAAGTAGAGCGCGGCACCGACGACCGCCAGAACGATGCCGCTGCCGAGCGACAGCAGCAGCCAGAAGGCGGTAGTCAGCAGGCGTATAAAAAGCTTCATGATAAAGGCGTGGTCCTTGACTGATGGCGGAGCAACCGCAGGCGAGTCCGCGTTCCGTGGGGACCGCTGCCGCGATATCCGGGCGAGCGACGGGCTGGCTCGTTGTCGCGAGTGATGCGGGCCCAGATGATAGCTGTTTCTCTGCAAGGGAGGCCCGGCGCCGCGGTCGGTCGGCCGAGCGATCCCGCAATAGGGTCGTTCGCCTTACGTTGTCCGGCGCAGGTCGCCGGCTGTCGTAAGTGACTCGCCGCATTATATTGACGCGATGGCGCGTGGACCAGTTTCGCCTCGGTCTCTTCCTGCAAGCACGGCGGAATAAGTGTAACAAAATGTCTCAAGTCTGCCTCGGGGCCGCCGTTAATTCCGGTTAGGATTCCGACTCTGGCGAGGTGAGACAGTGCTGCGCATGAAAAGGTCCGCACGCGGGCTGGTGGGCGTCGATATCACGTCGGCCACCGTCAAGCTGCTGGAGCTCGAACGCCACGCCAATCGGGTGAAGGTGCTCAGCTACGCCGTGCGTCCGCTGCAGGAGGGCGCTGTCGTCGAGCGGCGTATCCGCGATCAGGGCGAGGTGGTCGATACGCTGCGTCGTGCCGTCGAGCGCGCCGAACTGCGATCGCGACAGGCCGTCGTCGCCGTGCCCAGCGCCGCCGCCATCACGCGGACCCTCACGCTGCCGGCCTCGCTGAACGAGGACGAGATCGAAGCGCGCATCCAGATGGAGTCCGAAAAATACGTTCCCTTCCCGCTGAACGAGGTCGCGTTCGATTTCCAGCGCCTCGGGCGCCATTCGCGCCACGACGATCAGCAGGAGATCCTGCTGGTGGCGTGCCGCGTCAGTGATATCGAGATGCTCACCGCGACGCTCGAATCTGCCGGGCTCAAGGCGGTGGCGGTGGATGTCGAGGGGCTGGCGCTGGAGCGGGTCTGCGGTGCTCTGCAACCTGCTGACGACGATGGAGCCGTGACCGCGCTGGTCGACATCGGCGCCAATCTCTGCGCGTTCCATGTGCTCAAGGGTGGGCGCATCGTCTATAGCCGTGACAACCTGTGCGGCGGCCGCCAGCTCACCGATGCCATCAGCAAGCGCTACGACATGAGCTTCGAGGAAGCCGGGCGCGCCAAGCGCCGAGGTGGGCTGCCCGAGTCGTATCGCCAGGACGTGCTGATTCCGTTCATCGACACGCTCATCCAGCATATCGGTCGCTCCCTGCAGCTCTACTACACCGCCGCCGGACAGCAGGAAATTCGACACATCGTTCTGGGTGGCGGCTCCAGCGCCTTGCCCGGCTTCGCGGAGCGCCTGCGGGCCCAGAGCGGGCTCGAGGCCATGCTCGCCAACCCGTTCGCACGGATGGCCGTCAGTAAGCGCGTCGATGTCGCCTCGCTGGCCGCCGATGCGCCGGCGATGCTGACCGCCTGCGGACTCGCCATGCGGGGGCAGGGGTCGATATGAGCCGAACGATAGAGATCAACCTGCTGCCGTGGCGAGAGAAGCGGCGTCAGCAGCGGACCCGGCGTCTGAAGCAGACGCTTCTGGGCATGCTGCTGCTGGGGATGCTGATCGGTTGGGGCATGGCGCAGTTCGAGCAGTCGCGAGTTCGCGCCCAGCAGGCGCGATTGGCCATGATCGATCGTAATACGCAGGCGTTGACCCACGATATCGAAGCCGTGCGCGACTATCGCAAGCTGCGCGAACGCATGCTTGCCCAGATCGAGCTGATCGGTACCCTTCAGGCCAGTCGCCCGCTGACTGTCGAGGTCTTCGACCAGCTCTCGGCCTCTCTGGTCGACGGCGTCCATTACACCGAAATGGATCGCCAGGGAGATCGCCTGGAGCTCAGCGGGGTCGCGAGCTCCAATCGGCAGGTCTCGAGCCAGATGCGCGCCCTCGAGGATAGCGCTGTCTTCGGCACCCCGCTGCTCTCCGACGTGCAGACGGGTGAAGGGCCGTCTGCACCCAAACGGTTCCACATGAGCGTCGACGAGCGCCTGCCGGACGCGCGATCGCCGGAGACGGGATCATGAGTCGTCGTGGCGTGGTTGGCGCTCGCCTGCGCCGCGTGGGGGACGGCTGTCGCGATCAGTGGCGACAGTTGCGCGAGCTGCCGTGGCGCGAGCTGGACGTCAAGGAGGCCGGCAGTTGGCCGCTCGCCCTGCAGGGACTCGTCGCGCTGGCGGCACTGGTCGGCGCGGCCTGGTTGGCGCAGTGGCTGCTGGCCGCCTCGCCGCGCGAGATGCATCACCGGCTGACGGCGCAGGAGGCCGAAGCGCTCACGCGATTCGAAACCCTTTCCTACCAGGCGGTCAACCTGCCGGCGATGCAGGCGCAGATGGACGAGCTTCAAGCGCGCATGCAGCGCGTGCTGGAGCGCCTGCCCAGTGACGCCGAGGTGCCCGCGCTGCTCGATGCCATCAGCGATGCCGCGCGGGAGCAGCAGCTGGATATCGACAGCCTCAAGCTGCGTCCGACGGTGGAACAGGAGTTCTACCTCGAGCAGCCGTTCGATATTCAGGTGCGCGGTGACTACCACCAGATCGCCGCCTTTCTGGCGCGCGTGGCGGCCATGCCGCGAATCGTCACGCTGCACGACTTCACCTTGACGCCGGTGGATGACCGGCTGCGTCTCGCCATGGTCGCCAAGACCTATCGCTATCGCGAAGACACCGAAGATGCCGCTCGCGGTGCGGCTCAACGGGGGAAATCATGATGATGTCTCGACGATGGCGGTGGCTGACGTGCGCCCTTGTGATCGGGCTCTCCGGCTGCGGCGAGGCCGATCTCGACGCTCTGCAGGAACATCTCGATGCCCTGCGCGGCAAGCCGCAGGGCAAGATCGCCGCGCTGCCCGACATGCCGGCCTACACGGTGGCCGTCTACGATCAGGCCGCCCGCCGCAGTCCGTTCGAACCTGCGCAGGCCAAGTCGGTCGCGCCGGTCGACACGACGCCGCTGCCCGACGCGGATCGGCCGCGACAGCCGCTCGAGGCCTTCGAACTCGACAGTCTGTCGCTGGTCGGCACGCTGAGTGTCGGCAGCCAGCGCTCGGGACTGATCGAAGCGCCTGACGGCAAGGTGCACCGCGTCTTCGTTGGCGACTACCTGGGCCGGGACTACGGCCAGATCAAGACGATCGAGCCGCGAGCGCTGGCCCTGACCGAAACGATACGCACCGAACAGGGCGGCTGGGTCGAGCGACAGCAGCGCCTGGCCATGGCGACGCCGTCATCGGCGCAGACACCATGATAACGACACGAGACGCCGCCTTCCGTATCGGCCGGCAGTCCACAGCAGGGGAACGATGATGAGCGCGCGCAGAACGATGATCAGATTGCGCAGAACGATAATCCGTTCGCGCAGGCAGAGTGTTTTATGTCTCGCGGCGCTGGCGCTGTGGGGCGTGGCGATGTCGAGCTGGGCGGCGCCGACGCTGACCGCGATGGACTTCACCGAACGCGGCGCGGGGCGGCTCGACGTCACGCTGAGCTTCGTCGGCGGGGTGCCCGAAATTCGCGGCTATCGGACCGAATCGCCACCGCGGCTGGCACTCGATCTGCTCGATACGCAAAGTCGACTGTCTCAGCCCGTCTTCGCGGTCGATAGCGGCGGTGTATCGTCGGTACGCGTGCTTGGTGCCGGGGGCAGAACGCGCCTGGCGTTCGAACTCGACGCGCCGACGGACTACCGGCTCGAGCGGCGCGCGACGCAGGTCGTCCTGCATCTGGGCGCCGAGGCCGGCGCGACCGGCGGTGCGCGTGCGGTGGCCGCCTCGCAAGGTGGTGTCGCTTCGGCGTCGCAGGAATCCGCGGGGAATGACGCACAGGCGCGCGAATCCGTGCCTTCGGTCGCGGCCGGCGAGCCGCGGGTCGCTGCCATCGACTTTCGTCGTGCCGGCGATGGTAGCGGCCAACTGCTGCTGACGCTGGATCGCAGCGGCGTCGCGGCCGAGGTCTCCGGTCAGGGGCGGGAGGTCAGCGTGACGCTGCCCGGCGTCACGCTTCCTGACGCCCAGTATCAGACGCTCGATGTCGGCGACTTCGGCACCGCGGTGCGTCGGGTCGTGCCGCGACGCTCGGCAGCGGGCGCGAGTTTCGACATCGCAAGCGCCGATGACGTCGAGCCGATCGTCACGCAAAGTGGTCGCACGCTCACCGTGACGCTGGCGCCCGCCGGCACCCTGGTGCGACCGGAGCGCGACGATGGGCCAAGCTATACGGGAAAGCGGATCACGCTCGATTTTCAGGATATTGCGGTGCGTGATGTGCTCTCCATCATTGCCGATGTCTCCGGGCTCAACGTGGTCGCGAGCGATAGCGTGCAGGGCAACGTGACGCTCAATTTGAAAGACGTGCCCTGGGATCAGGCGCTGGCCCTGGTGCTGCAGAGCCGTGGGCTGGCGTCGCGGCGCGAAGGTGACGTGATGATGGTCGCCCCGGCTGGCGAGCTCGCCAGCCTCCAGCAGCAGACGCTGCAGAGCCGTCAGCAGTCGGCGCAGCTGGCGCCGGTGACGACCGAGTTCATCCAGATTCGCTACGCCAAGGCAGAGACGCTGGCATCGATGCTGCGCGGCGGCGAGGGCATCGGGCTGATGTCGGATCGCGGGCGCGTCACCGTCGATCCGCGCACCAACACGCTGATACTGCAGGATACGCGCGATCAGCTCGAGGCGATAAAACGCACCATCGAGCATCTCGATATTCCGGTGCGGCAGGTGCAGATCGAAGCGCGCATCGTCATCGCGCGTGACAGCGCGACCCACGAGCTGGGCGTCAACTGGGGGCTTTCCGGCAACGGTGGTCGCCACTTCGACTTCAGCGGTGCCGCCGACGGCAACGCCTCGACCGTGCCGACGACCTCGGACGACCCCGATAGCTACGGCGGCGGCCTGGCGGTCGATCTGGGTAACGCGACCAACCCGTCCAGCGCATTCAGCTTCGGCTATCTCTCCGGCGACGTGCTGATCGATCTCGAGCTGCGGGCGCTGGAGAGCGAGGGCAAGAGCCAGACCATCTCCCAGCCCAAGGTGATCACGGCCAATCAGCGCACCGCGGTCATCAAGCAGGGGCAGGAGGTACCGTATCAGGAAGCCTCTTCGAGCGGTGCGACCACGACGGAGTTCAAGGAGGCGGTGCTCTCGCTCGAGGTCACACCCCAGATTACACCGGACGACCGCATCATCATGGATCTCAAGGTCAACAACGACGATATCTCCGATACGCGCTACGACGGCGCGCCCGCCATCGATACCAACGAGATCGAGACGCAGGTGCTGGTCAATAACGGAGAAACCGTGGTACTCGGCGGCATCCTGACGTCCGAACAGCTGCGCACGCTGTTCAAAACACCCGTACTCGGAGACATCCCGATTCTCGGCAATCTGTTCCGCTATACCCAGGAAAGCAACGAAAAGGTAGAATTGCTGGTATTCATCACGCCCAAGATCATCGAGGACGGACTGGCCATTCGCTGATGCGCTCGCTCCCCAACCTGTTTCTCATCGGCCCCATGGGGGCCGGCAAAAGCACAATCGGCCGCCTTCTGGCGGCCGAATTGCAGCGCGAATTCCTGGATAGCGACCATCAGATCGAGGCGCGCTGCGGGGCGAATATCCCGTGGATTTTCGATGTGGAAGGTGAGCAGGGTTTTCGCGACCGTGAAACGGCGATGATCGACGAACTTTCTCGACGCGATGACGTCGTGATGGCGACCGGGGGCGGCGCCGTCGGGCGGGAGATCAATCGCCAGCTGCTGCGTGAGCGGGGCACGGTGATCTATCTGGCCACCACGGTCGAGCAGCAGGTTCGGCGTACCTCTCGCGATCGCAACCGGCCGCTGCTGCAGAACGCGAACCCTGAGCAGGTGCTGCGCGATCTATTCGCCATCCGCGACCCGCTCTACCGCGCGACGGCCGACATCGTGGTGCGCACCGATCGCCGAGGCCCCAGAAGCGTGGTCAACGAGATCCTGCGTCGCGTCTCGCGGCTGACGGAGCCGCTCAAGTCGCGAAGTTCGGTGTCGCAGTCGCCCTAGTCTTTCTGTAGCCATCCTCGATTCGAGTCGCTTTATCGCCGGGGGCATCCGGCCGGTTCATCAACAGGGGTCAACGTCCATGTCGTCAAACACGTCGCTACCGATGGATCGTCTCGATGTCGCGCTCGGCGAACGCAGCTATCCGATTCACATCGGTGCCGGCCTGCTGTCGAGTCCCGAGCACCTCGTGGCGCATCTGGCCGGACGCCAGGTCATGATCGTGACCAATGATGTGGTCGCGCCGCTCTATCTCCCGGCCTTGAAAGAGACCCTGAACGCGCGCGATTTCGACGTCCGCGAAGTGATACTGCCCGACGGCGAGCCGACCAAGACGCTGGCCTCGGTGGAGCGTATCTGGGATGCGCTGCTGGCGGCCGGTTTCAATCGTCGCTGCACGCTGATCGCGCTCGGGGGTGGCGTCATCGGCGACATGGCCGGCTTTGCGGCAGCGAGCTATCAGCGCGGCGTCGCCTTCGTTCAGGTGCCGACCACGCTGCTGGCGCAGGTCGACTCCTCCGTCGGCGGCAAGACCGGCGTCAATCATCCGCGTGGCAAGAACATGATCGGTGCCTTCTGGCAGCCGAAGGCGGTGATCGTCGATACCGATACGCTCGCCACGCTCCCCGCACGCGAGCTCTCCGCGGGGCTGGCGGAAGTGATCAAGTACGGTCTGATTCGCGATGCGGCGTTTCTGGACTGGCTCGAGGCCAACATGACGGCGCTGCGCGCGCTGGATGGTGGCGCGATCCGACACGCCATTCTGCGCAGCTGCGAGATCAAGGCCGAGGTGGTCGCGGAGGATGAAACCGAGCAGGGCGTGCGTGCCACGCTCAATCTCGGCCACACGTTCGGTCACGCGATCGAAGCGCATCAGGGGTATGGCAACTGGCTGCATGGAGAAGCCGTCGGTGCGGGCACCATGATGGCGGTACGCTTGTCGGCCGACCGCGGGTGGCTGTCAGAGGCCGATGTCGAACGCGTGGCCGGCGTGCTCGAGGCGGCGGCATTGCCGACGGTGGCACCGGCGAACATGAGCGCGGCGGACTTTCTCGAGCGCATGCGGCTGGACAAGAAAAACCTCGATGATCGCGTGCGTCTCATTCTGCTCGAGTCACTCGGGCAGGCCTGCATCCGTGACGATACGCCCGCCGATCAGCTCGACCGCCTGCTGCGAGATTTCTCCCGCCGCTGAACCCCTTGCGGGTGAGCGAGGGTTGTCGCCGCCAGGCACTTTCAAACCGTCTGGTGGCAATCCGGCATAGTTTCCCCCTGCGCCCGTCTGCCGCTCTGGCCCTCGCTAGCATTTCCTTACGCTGTCTCTTCGATGCTGTCACCGCTTTCTGGTGGGTGCCTTGGTAAGCGCGCTGGTAGCGCGTCCCTTGCGGGCGATGGCTCGTCAAGTCGCTACCGTCCGTAAGTCGTCACATCGATGTTGTGAGTCTCGACTATGTTGCGTGTCTCGACTCTGATGTGGGTCTCGACTCGAAAAGGTCGCGTTAACATCGGTCGTCGGCCTGCTTTCGGCATGCTTCATGCCGTATCGGCATGGGGTTGTATGATGTCCACCCTGATCAAGCCAGGCTTTTTGGCTAATTCGACTTTAGTCTAATGGCTTGGTCTAAGCTCTTGAGCCGACACGGTATTTTGACAATAGACTTTTCTAAGTACGCGATTTCTAATGGTTTTGTTTTCTTTCGAGACTGCGCGGCGATTGCGCTGGTCGGGTTAAGTGGATATTCTGAGCGGCCCTCGCGCGCATGGCGTGAGGTGAAGTGTCGGCGTCGAGCGACGCCGTAAAACGCCAGTTACGCTTGGTTATAAGAATAAAAAACCCTCCAAAATATCTCTTTCCGTGACCGGATACAAGAGCCCGATCTCCGACGCTGTCGGCTTTCGACCCGGGCTTTCCGATTTAGCTTTGTGAGGCACGCCCATGATGAGAGGTCTTCACCAGCCCGGCGAATTCCGCGACAACTGCGGCTTCGGTCTGATTGCACACATGGAGGGGCAGGCGAGTCACGATCTGCTCAAGACGGCGATCGAGTCGCTGACCTGCATGACCCACCGCGGCGGGATCGCTGCCGACGGCAAGACCGGCGATGGCTGCGGCCTGCTGCTCAAGATGCCGACCGATTTCATGCGCGAAGTGGCGCGTGAGTCACTTGATGCCGACCTTGGCGAGCGGTTCGCCGTGGGCGTGGTCTTCTTCGCCGATGAGGACGCTCGCGAAGCGCAGGCCCGCAGCGTGCTCGAGGGTGAGCTGGCAGAGCGCGGCCTGCAGGTGAAAGGCTGGCGCGACGTGCCGACCGATCCGAGCGTCTGTGGGCCGATGGCGCTCGACTGCCTGCCGCGCATTCGGCAGGTGTTCGTCGAGGGCGGCGCCGACCAGTCCGATGCCGATTTCAACGTGCAGCTCTTTATGGCGCGGCGCCTGGCCGAGCAGAAGCTGCGCAGCGACGAGGAGTTCTACGTCTGTTCGCTGTCGTCGAAGGTCGTTTCCTACAAGGGTCTGATGATGCCCGCCGACCTGCCCACCTTCTACCGGGATCTGGGCGACGAGCGGCTCGAGACGGCGATCTGTGTCTTCCACCAGCGCTTTTCGACCAACACGGCACCGCGCTGGCCGCTGGCGCAGCCGTTCCGCTTCATGGCTCACAACGGTGAGATCAACACCATCGAAGCCAACCGCGGCTGGGCCAACGCGCGCAAGGCGAACTTCGTCAACGAGCTCTTGCCGGATATCGACGGTCTCGACGAGATCGTCAACACCACCGGCTCTGACTCCTCGAGCATGGACAACATGCTCGAGGTGCTGCTGACCGGCGAAATGGATCTCTACAACGCGGTGCGCATGATGGTGCCGCCGGCGTGGCAGAACATCGAGACGATGGATGGCGACCTGCGCGCCTTCTACGAATACAACTCCATGCACATGGAAGCGTGGGACGGCCCGGCCGGTATCGTCATGACCGAAGGTCGCCACGCCGTCTGCATGCTCGACCGCAACGGCCTGCGTCCGGCGCGCTGGGTGATTACCGACAACGGCTATATCACGCTCTCTTCCGAGATCGGCGTCTGGGGCTACAAGCCGGAATCGGTCGTCGCCAAGGGCCGCGTCGGTCCGGGGCAGATTCTCGCCGTGGATACCGAGACCGGCGAGGTGCTGCATACCGACGACATCGACAAGCGCCTCAAGTCCGCCTACCCGTATAAGCGCTGGCTCAAGGAGCACGCACATTACCTGGAGTCGGCGCTCACCGAACTGGCTCGCTTCCAGCCGATGGCGCTCGACGAGCTCAACGTCTACCAGAAGATGTACTCGGTGACGTTCGAGGAGCGCGATCAGCTGCTGCGCCCGCTCGCCGAAAGCGGGCAGGAAGCGGTCGGTTCGATGGGCGATGACACGCCGATGGCGGTACTCTCGCGCCAGAATCGGTTACTTACCGATTTCTTCCGCCAGAAGTTCGCGCAGGTCACCAACCCGCCGATCGACCCGCTGCGCGAGGCGATCGTGATGTCTCTCGAGACCTGCTGCGGTGCCGAGCTCAACGTCTTCGAGGCAACGCCGGAACACGCGCACCGTCTGATCCTGACCACGCCGATCCTGTCGCCGCGCAAGTTCACGGCGCTGGTGACCCAGGAGGACCCGGCGTTCGCGTCGCACACGCTCAAGCTGCACTACGATCCCGAGACCACCTCGCTGAAGCAGGCGCTCCAGTCGCTGTGCCAGTCGGCGGAGCAGGCGGCGAAGGATGGCAAGGTAATTCTGGTGCTGTCGGATGCCGAGCTCGAGAAGGGCAAGCTGCCGATTCAGGCACTGCTGGCGACCGGGGCCGTGCATCATCATCTGTCCAAGCTGGCGCTGCGCCCGCGGGTCAACCTCGTCGTCGAGACCGGCTACGCGCGCGATGCCCATCAGATGGCGGTCTTCTTCGGCGTCGGCGCCACGGCGATCTATCCCTACCTCGCCTACCAGGTGATGGCGGATATGCACCGCACCGGCGAGCTGGTGGGCAATCCGGCCGATGCGCGCGAGAACTATCGCAAGGGCATGCAGAAGGGGCTTTTCAAGATCCTGTCGAAGATGGGGATCTCGCAGATCTCCTCCTATCGCGGCTCGCAGCTATTCGAGGCGGTCGGTCTCGGCAGCGAGGTGATGTCGATGTGCTTCGATGGCATGATGTCGCGCATCGAGGGCACCGGCTTCAGCGAGCTGCAGATGCAGCAGGAGCTAGCGGCCCGCGATGCCTGGATTCCGCGCAAGACCCTCAAGCAGGGTGGCCTGGTCAAGTTCGTCCACGGTCACGAGTTCCACGCCTACAATCCCGACGTGGTCATGACGCTGCAGCAGGCGGTCCAGCAGGGCGATTACGGCAAGTGGAAGGCGTTTGCGCGTCTGGTCAACGAGCGTCCCGTGGCCACGGTTCGTGATCTGCTCAAGCTCAAGCCGGCGCCCGAGCCGTTGCCGCTCGACGAGATCGAACCGGTGGAAAACCTGCTGCCGCGCTTCGACAGCGCCGGCATGTCGCTCGGGGCGCTGTCACCGGAGGCTCACGAAGCGCTGGCGCAGGCGATGAACGAGACCGGCGGGCGCTCCAACTCAGGGGAAGGGGGCGAGGACCCGGCGCGTTACGGCACCATTCGCTCCTCGAAGATCAAGCAGATCGCCTCCGGTCGCTTTGGCGTCACGCCGGCCTATCTGGTCAACGCCGAGGTGCTGCAGATCAAGGTGGCACAGGGCGCCAAGCCGGGCGAGGGTGGCCAGCTCCCCGGCGGCAAGGTCAACGAGACCATCGCACGGCTGCGCTATGCGGTTCCCGGTGTGACGCTGATTTCGCCGCCGCCGCACCACGACATCTATTCGATCGAGGATCTGGCCCAGCTGATCTTCGATCTGAAGCAGGTCAATCCAAGTGCGCAGGTGTCGGTCAAGCTGGTCTCCGAGCCGGGTATCGGCACCATCGCCACTGGCGTTGCCAAGGCGTACGCGGATCTGATTACCGTCTCCGGCTACGATGGCGGGACCGCGGCGAGCCCGATCACCTCGATCCGCCATGCCGGCAGCCCGTGGGAGCTGGGGCTGCCCGAGGTGCATCAGGCGCTGCGCATCAATGGCTTGCGCGACAAGATTCGACTGCAGACCGATGGCGGCCTGAAGACCGGCCTGGACGTGGTCAAGGCGGCGATCCTCGGCGCCGAGAGCTTCGGTTTCGGCACGGCGCCGATGGTTGCGCTGGGCTGCAAGTATCTGAAGATCTGTCACCTCAACAACTGCGCCACCGGCGTCGCGACTCAGCATCAGGAGCTGCGCGACGAGCATTTCCGCGGCACCGTCGACATGGTCAAGCACTACTTCCGCTTCATCGCCGAGGAAGTGCGTGAGCTGATGGCGCTGCTGGGCGTGCGTCAGTTGACCGACCTGATCGGACGCACCGATCTGCTCGAGATGATCGAGGGTCAGACGCCGGCCCAGCGCAAGCTCGATCTCTCGCCGCTGCTGGCCAACGACTTCGTGCCGGCTGACGCGCCGCAGTTCTGCCAGGTGAGCCGCAACGTGCCGCATGATCCGGGCGCCAAGAATCAGGAGGTTTTTGAGGCACTGGAAGCGGCGATCGAGTCGAAATCCGGCGGCGAGTTCAGCTTCAAAATCACCAACTGCGACCGCTCGGTGGCGGCGCGCGCCTCCGGCGAGATCGCCAAGCGCTACGGCGAGGCCGGCCTCGAGGATGCGCCGATCACGGCACGTTTTACCGGCGTTGCCGGCCAGAGCTTTGGTGTCTGGAATGCCCGAGGGCTGAATCTCTACCTCGAGGGGGACGCCAACGACTACGTCGGCAAGGGCATGAACGGCGGCAAGGTGGTCGTCGTACCGCCGAAGGGCAGTCGCTTCGCGAGCCACGAGACGGCGATCATCGGCAACACCTGCCTCTACGGCGCGACCGGCGGCAAGCTGTTCGCCGCCGGCATGGCCGGCGAGCGCTTCGGCGTACGTAACTCCGGCACCCATGCGGTCATCGAAGGCTCGGGCGATCACTGCTGCGAGTACATGACCGGCGGCCTGGTCTGCGTGCTGGGTCAGACCGGCGTCAACTTCGGTGCGGGCATGACCGGCGGTTTCGCCTACGTGCTCGACGAGGATCGCGGTTTCGTCGATCGTTACAACCATGAGCTGGTCGAGATCCATCGCATCAACACCGAATCGATGGAGGCGTATCGTCGCCATCTTCGCGAGGTGATCACCGAATATGTCGAGGAGACAGGCTCGGAGCGCGGGCGCGCGATTCTGGAGGATTTCTCCGACTTCATCCGCCACTTCTGGCTGGTGAAGCCCAAGGCCGCGAGCCTCAACGGCTTGCTGGCCCAGTCACGCCGTCAGCCCGAATAAGCGCTTGGATCGAGTGAGGAGAGAACACATGGCAAACCGTTTGAGCAACGACTTCCAGTTCATCGACGTCGGTCGCCGCGATCCACAGAAGAAGGATGCGCGCAGTCGGGCGAAGGAATTTGCCGAGATCTACGAACCGTTCAAGCCCGCCGAGGCGGCCAGTCAGGCGCACCGCTGCCTGCACTGCGGCAATCCGTACTGCGAGTGGAAATGCCCGGTTCACAACTACATCCCCAACTGGCTCAAGCTGGTCAGCGAGGGCAACATCCTCGAAGCGGCGGAGATGTCGCACCGTACGAATTCGCTGCCGGAAGTCTGTGGTCGTGTCTGTCCGCAGGATCGCTTGTGCGAAGGTGACTGCACGCTGAACGATGGTTTTGGGGCCGTCACCATCGGCTCGGTCGAGAAGTACATCACCGACACCGCCTTCGCCATGGGCTGGCGTCCGGACATGTCGGGCGTGACCATGACCGACAAGCGGGTCGCGATCGTCGGGGCCGGCCCGGCCGGGCTGGGCTGTGCCGATATTCTGGTGCGCAACGGCGTCAAGCCGGTGGTGTTCGACCGCTACCCGGAGATTGGTGGTCTGCTCACCTTCGGGATTCCCGAGTTCAAGCTCGAGAAGCACGTGATGGAGCGGCGTCGCGCGGTGTTCGAGGAGATGGGCGTCGAATTCCGGCTCAATACCGAAATCGGTCGTGACATCACTTTCGAGCAGCTCGATGACGAGTTCGATGCGGTCTTTCTCGGCATGGGCACCTACAAGTACATGGTCGGCGGGTTCCCGGGTGAAGAGATGGAGGGTGTCTACAAGGCGCTCGACTTCCTCATCGCCAATGCCAATCACCATCTCGGTTTCGAGAAGGATCCGGCGGACTACGTCTCGATGCAGGGCCGTCGCGTCGTCGTGCTGGGCGGCGGTGATACCGCCATGGACTGCAACCGCACCTCGATCCGCCAGGGCGCGGCCAGCGTGACCTGCGCCTATCGCCGGGACGAGGAGAACATGCCCGGCTCCAAGCGCGAGGTGGCCAACGCGCGGGAAGAGGGCGTCGAGTTCCTGTTCAATCGACAGCCGGTGGCGATTGTCGGTGAAGACAAGGTAGAGGGCGTCAAGCTGGTGCGTACACGTATGGGCGAACCCGACGAGAAGGGCCGCCGCAGTGCGGAAGTGGTGCCCGGCTCCGAGGAGATTCTCGCCTGCGACGCCGTGGTCATCGCGTTCGGATTCCAGCCCAGCGAGATCGAGTGGTTCAATACGCACCAGATCGAGATCGACGAGCGGGGTCGCGTGCTGGCACCGGAAATTCCGGCGCAGATGGAGCGTTTCGCCTACCAGACCAGCAATGAAAAAGTGTTTGCCGGGGGCGATATGGTGCGCGGATCGGACCTCGTCGTGACGGCGGTCTACGAAGGTCGGCAGGCAGCCGAGGGAATTTTGGACTATCTCAAGGTTTGACCCACCTCCAGACGCCACGCGTCACACGGCAACGTCATCGGGCGCCGGCGGTCTCGCCGGCGCCCTTTTTATGGGATCGCGCTGGCGCGCTCGCCACGCATCGCGGTCGCGGTCAGGATTCACGGTGGTATCGCTGCGAGCGAGTCGTTACAGTGGCGCGCTTCATCGACCGACCACGCTCGCTCGACAGGCGGGTATCTCAGGGGAAAACGACATGATCAGACTGGAACGCAACATTCTGGATCAAGCGAACGTCAATCTTCGCGAGCTGGAAGAGCACGTGCTGGCGCCGGAGAACGTCGAAGGTGCCGAAGCGAAGACGGTATACGGCCGTCTGGAGACACTGTTTTCGCTGGCCAAGCTGAAGGACAGCGGGATGTCCGACGAGTGCGCCGGCATGCTCGAGGAGATCGAGCGCCGTGCCAAGATCGTGGCGGCGCGTCTCGAAAAAGCGTAAACCGCCGCGCGGTGCCTGCTGCGCCGTCCCGCGATGACGTCGACGGGGGGGGGATGGCCGGCAGAGATATCCACAGCGCGTCAGCCTCTCCCGAGGCTGACGCGCTTGTGCGTCGGGTGCGTGAATCGTGGACCCATCACGTCTTGGGAATACGGCCCACCAGACTGGCGGCATTCTGAGGACCGGTTTCCGCGAGGACCTGGCGGGCGTCGTCGAGTCGCTGGGCATCGAGGTCGAGCAGCAACACGCCTTTGACGCGCTCGTCCTCGAGGTAGAAGTAAGCGCCTTTGCCGTCGGCCACGTCTTCGATGATCTCCAGCGAGCTATCCGTGACGCCGATCGCTTTCCAAGCGATATCGAAGACGTTGGAGTAAAAATACGGCGTGTGCTCGTAGACTTCCATCGCCCCTGCCAGATTGTGGCCCACCGTGGCGCCCATCTGGTTGGCGTTGTCGACGTGCTCTGCGTGCCAGCGGCCGAGAAGACGATCCGGATAGGTGGCGACATCGCCGGCCGCGAAGATGGCGTCATCCGCCGTCTTGAGATGCTCGTCGACGACGATACCGCCGTCCACCTCGAGCCCGGCCTTCGCTGCCAGCTCAACGCTCGGTTTGACGCCGATGCCGAAAACGACGGCGTCGGCGATCAGGCTCGATTCATCGTCGAGGGTCAGCGTCACCTTGCCGTCAGCCTCTTCACCGGCGGTGACCTTGCGCCCGCCCAGTAGTTGGACGCCGTTGTCGACGTAGGTCTGGTGGAAGCGGTTGGCCAGTGATGGCGGCAGCCGCGTGCTGCCGAGGACCTCTTCGGGGTAGATGAGCGTGACGCGGCAGCCATTCTGGATCAGTGCGGCCGCCAGTTCGGTGCCGATGTAGCTGCCGCCAACGACGGCGATGTGCAGATCCTTCCCGGACAGCTCGCGCAGCCGGTCGTAATCCTCGACGGTGCGGAAGTAACGCACGCGCGGGCTCTCGGGCAGATCCAGTCGGATCGGCTTGCCGCCGGTAGCGAGCAGCAGCTTGCCGTAGCCGAACGTCTCGCCGGCTGCGGTAGTGACCGTTTTGGCGCTGCGGTCGATCGCGGTGACGCGGGTGCCGGTGTGCAGTGTCGTGCCGGCGTCGCTCTCCGGCTGCATCCAGATCTTGTCGTAGCCGAACTCGGGATCGGTCCAGAGCTTCTTGGATAGCGCCGGCCGAGTGACGGGGCCGTTGGCTTCGGCGCCGAGAATGCCGATGGTGCCCTCGGTGTCTCTGTCGCGGATACCTTGTACGGCATTGGCGGCAACCATACCGCCGCCGACGATGAGATAGTCGTAGCGTTGCATGTTCTCTCCCTGGGGTGCGTACGCGCTCTACTCGTGGTTGACGAAAAGCGAAAGCGGCGGCTTCTTCCTGAAGTCGACGCTCGATAGCGGGCGCAACCGCCTGCCACGTTTCACCATAGACAGCCTCGGCGATAGCCGCGAATGCCGTATCGGGCGCCGCCGGATGCGGGCCGGCTTGAAAGGCGTCACAAGCTCGGCCGCGACGGGCATTGGGCGAGTCGGAACGCTGGCGGTAGAATGCGCCGCGGCCGGTCCAATGACCGGCCACCGTCACCGATCGACAGCTGGAGAGCAAAGCAATGGCATCCTGGTTTCCCCGTTGGCGCCGCGTCGCCCCCGACAGTCAGGGCGTGGTCGCGCCTGACGAAGCATTGGCGCCGCTGCAGACGCTGGCGATGGGCGTACAGCACGCCGTGGCGATGTTCGGCTCGACCGTGCTGGCGCCGCTGCTGATGGGCTTCGACCCCAATCTCGCGATCCTGATGTCCGGTGTCGGCACGCTGCTTTTCTTTCTGATCGTTGGTGGACGCGTTCCCAGCTACCTGGGCTCGAGCTTCGCGTTCATCGGCGTAGTCATCGCGGCGACCGGGTATGGTGGTAGCGGTACTAACCCGTCGATCGGTCTCGCGCTGGGCGGGATCATCATGTGCGGCGCGATCTACGCGGCTATCGGCGTGGTGGTGATGGCGGCGGGCACGCGCTGGATCGAATCGCTTCTGCCGCCGGTCGTGACGGGGGCGATCGTCATGACGATCGGGCTCAATCTGGCGCCGGTGGCGGTGTCGAGCGTGTCCGGCGCCAATTTCGATGCCATCATGGCGCTGGTGACGATTCTTTGCATCGGACTGGCTGCTGTGCTGACTCGGGGCATGCTGCAGCGGCTGCTGATCCTGGTCGGGCTGATTGCCGCCTATCTGATCTATGCGCTGGTCACCAATGGCCTCGGATGGGGCAAACCGATCGATTTCTCGATCATTGCCGCGGCGCCCTGGTTCGGGATGCCGAGTTTCAGCGCACCGACGTTCACGGCGCACGCCGCCGTGCTGATCGCGCCCGTTGCGGTGATCCTGGTGGCCGAGAATCTGGGTCACATCAAGGCGGTGGGTGCGATGACCGGGCGTGATCTCGACCCCTACATCGGGCGGGCGTTTCTAGGTGATGGCCTGGCGACGATGCTGTCCGGCTCGGCCGGGGGAACCGGCGTGACCACTTACGCCGAGAACATCGGCGTGATGGCGGTGACCAAGGTCTACTCGACACTGATCTTCGTCGCGGCGGCCGGTTTTGCCATCTTGCTCGGTTTCTCGCCGCGATTTGGTGCACTGATTCAGACCATTCCCGGACCGGTGCTGGCCGGCGCGTCGATCGTGGTCTTCGGTCTCATTGCCGTGGCCGGCGCGCGTATCTGGATTCAGAACCAGGTCGACCTCTCCGACAACGTCAATCTCATCGTGGTGGCGGTGACGCTGGTGCTGGGCGCCGGCAACTTCTCGCTGTCGTTGGGTCAGTTCACGCTCGACGGCATCGGCACGGCGACCTTCGGTGCGATCCTTTTGCATGCGCTGCTGCGTCGAGGGCGGCGCGCTGCCCTGGAACGGGAGTGATCTGCTTCGAGACAAGCGCTTTGGGCTCAGTGCTTTGCCCGAGGCGGCGGGTAATCGCTTCGCTTTGGAAAGTTAGCGCGTTAGTCTAATCGTCAGGGCAAATCGCCACGAGGTGACCCGTTCCCAACATCCATATCGATAGAGAGCGCAGATGAGCGAGCAAGCCAGCGATCAGGCCAGTGATAAGGATAGCGAAGCCTTGGTGCCCGAGGAGGAGTCGATCACGATGACCCGCGAGGTGCTGGAGCAGGATCTGATTCGTCGGCATTTCGAGCGCGCACATCCCGAGGTAGCGCTGCAGAGCCAGCAGCAGCTTCAGGACTCCATCCGCCACATGCTGGAGACGGCGCCCGCCGAGGCGAGCGAGATCGACGGCGTCTATCTCTTTGCCTACGGCTCGCTGATCTGGAACCCTTGCGTGGAGGTCGCCGAGCGCCACACTTGCCGCCTGTATGGTTTCCATCGCGATTTCTGCCTCAAGCTCGATCACGGACGTGGCACGCCGCAGACGCCGGGACTCATGCTGGCGCTGGCGCCGGGCGGGTCCTGCCACGGGGTCGCGATTCGGGTGCCGGCCGCGCATCTCGAGCGCGAACTGATGCTGGTGTGGCGCCGCGAAATGCTGACCGGGGCCTACCGCCCGAAGTGGGTCAAGCTTCGTACCGACGTCGGCGCGCTGTGGGGGATCGCCTTCGTCATCAATCCGCATCACGAACGCTATATCGGCCGGCAGCCCAACGAGACCGTCGTCCATCTGCTGCGCACCGGTCGCGGGGTGCTCGGTTCCTGCCGCGAGTATCTCGACAATACGGTCGGTGACCTGCATTCGCTGGGCATTCGCGACCGGCGTCTGGAGTGGCTGCAGCGCGCCGTCGGCGACTGAGGGCACGAGTGCGTCGCGACGTTGCCGGTCGGCGCGTATCGCAAATTGAGCCGGCGAGCCGGTTCTGGTAATCTGGCGTCCCATCCTGGCCTGACTTTCTCCCCCAGGCCTTTTACGACCACGATATCGACAGGTTTTCCATGACACGATATATCTTCGTGACCGGCGGCGTTGTGTCCTCTCTCGGCAAGGGCATTGCGTCGGCTTCGCTGGCGGCGATTCTCGAGGCGCGTGGCCTCAAGGTCACCATCCTCAAGCTGGATCCGTACATCAACGTCGATCCGGGGACCATGAGTCCGTTCCAGCACGGCGAGGTGTTCGTCACCGAAGATGGCGCGGAGACCGATCTCGATCTGGGCCATTACGAGCGTTTCATCCGCACCAAGATGACCCAGGGCAACAACTTCACCACCGGGCGTGTCTACGAGCACGTGCTGCGCAAGGAGCGCCGCGGCGACTATCTCGGCGGGACGGTGCAGGTCATCCCGCACATCACCGACGAGATCAAGCATCGCGTGATCAAGGGGGGAGAGGGTTACGACGTGGCGCTGGTCGAGATCGGCGGCACTGTCGGCGATATCGAATCGCTGCCGTTCCTGGAATCGATCCGCCAGCTGCGCAGCGAGGTTGGCGCCAGCCGGGCGCTGTTCATGCACCTGACGCTGGTGCCCTACATCAAGACTGCCGGCGAGACCAAGACCAAGCCGACCCAGCACAGCGTCAAGGAGCTGCGCTCGATCGGTATTCAGCCGGATATCCTGATCTGTCGGAGCGAGGTCGAGCTGGAGGAGAGTGAGCGGCGCAAGATCGCGCTGTTCACCAACGTCGAGGAGCGCGCGGTCATCCCGCTGCAGGACGCCGATACCATCTACCGGATTCCGCTGATGCTCCACGAGCACGGCCTTGACGAGATCGTCTGCGACAAGCTGCGCCTCGAAGCCGAGCCCGCCGATCTGGCCGAGTGGATCCATGTGCTCGATGCCAAGCTCAACCCGCTCAAGACGATCAATATCGCCATGGTCGGCAAGTACATGGAGCTGCTCGACGCCTACAAGTCGCTCAACGAAGCGCTGATTCACGCCGGCATCCAGACTCGGGTGAAGGTCAATGTCGAGTATGTCGATTCCGAGCTGATCGAGCGCCACGGCATCGAACGTCTGGCCGGCAAGGATGCCATTCTGGTACCCGGCGGCTTCGGTGAGCGCGGTGTCGAAGGCAAGATCCAGACGGCGCGCTTCGCCCGCGAGAACGGTATTCCTTACCTGGGCATCTGCCTCGGCATGCAGGTGGCGGTGATCGAGTTCGCCCGCCACGTCGCAGGCTGGGAAGATGCCAACTCCACCGAGTTCACGCGTGATACCAAGCATCCGGTGGTCGGTCTGATCACCGAATGGATCAACGCCGAGGGGCAGATCGAGCTGCGCGACGAAGCTTCCGATCTCGGCGGCACCATGCGCCTCGGCGGTCAGGAGTGTCTGCTCAAGCCGGATTCCAGGGCGCGCGAGATTTACGGGCTCGATACCATCACCGAAAGGCATCGTCATCGCTTCGAGGTCAACGACCAGTTCGTTGCCGATCTGGAAGCGGCTGGGCTTATCGTCTCCGGCAAGAGCGGCGATCAATCGCTGGTCGAGATGATCGAGCTGCCCGATCACCCCTGGTTCGTGGCGTGTCAGTTCCACCCCGAATTCACCTCGACTCCGCGTGACGGACATCCGCTCTTTACCGGATTCGTCAACGCCGCGCTCGAACACAAGGCGCAGCGACAACGCCAACAGGGCCTGGCGCACCAGGAGTGAAGGCAGCGGGGGATGGCGAAAGTCATCCCCCGCGTCGTTGTGGCGGAGCTAGACCGCAAGGCCCTCGATTGACTAAGCTCGACATCCGCTATCACCGAATTTTACCGCCCGGCTCGAGCGCGCCAAGGACCGGGTGTTTCACGCTCGGATCACTCCGGTGATCCCTCGACAGGACGATATGACATGGCTGAGATCGTAGATATTCGCGCCCTCGAAGTGCTGGATTCCCGTGGCAACCCGACCGTTCAGGCGCAGGTGACGCTGGTCGGCGGCATCGTCGGCAGTGCCTGCGCCCCGAGCGGCGCCTCCACCGGCTCGCGCGAAGCGCTCGAGCTGCGCGATGGCGACAAGAGCCGCTATCTCGGCAAAGGCGTGTTAAAAGCGGTCGAGGCCGTCAACGGCAAGATCCGCGAGCGCCTGGTCGGCATGGACGCCAGCGACCAGCGTGCGCTGGACAACGCCATGCTCGAACTCGATGGTACCGACAACAAGGCCAATCTTGGCGCCAATGCCATCCTCGCGGTGTCTCTGGCGGCGGCGAAGGCCGCGTCGATCGAGCAGGGCGTGCCGCTCTACGCGCACATCGCCACGCTTTATGGTCAGCCGGGCAACTACCTGATGCCCGTGCCGATGATGAATATCCTCAATGGCGGTGAGCACGCCGATAATAACGTCGATATTCAGGAGTTCATGATCCAGCCGGTGGGCGCGCCGAATTTCCGCGAGGCGCTGCGCATGGGGGCTGAAATTTTTCACGCGCTGAAGAAAGTCCTCTCCGCCAAGGGGCTCTCGACGTCGGTTGGCGACGAGGGTGGCTTCGCGCCCAACCTGTCGTCCAACGCCGAAGCGCTGGCCGTGATCCAGCAGGCGGTCGAGAGCGCTGGCTATGCACTGGGCAAGGATGTCACGCTCGCGCTCGACTGCGCCTCGTCCGAGTTCTACCAGGATGGCACCTACGATCTTTCCGGGGAAGGCAAGCAGTACGATGCTGCCGGTTTTGCCGACTATCTGGCCGATCTTTGCCAGCAGTATCCCATCGTCTCGGTCGAGGACGGGATGGACGAGTCGGACTGGGACGGCTGGAAGGCGCTGACCGACAAGATCGGCGACAAGGTGCAGCTGGTCGGCGACGATCTGTTCGTGACCAATACCAAGATCTTGAAGCGCGGCATCGACGAGAAGATCGGCAACTCCATCCTGATCAAGTTCAACCAGATCGGCTCGCTCTCCGAAACCTTGGATGCGATCAAGATGGCGCAGGATGCCGGCTTCACCGCCGTCATTTCGCACCGCTCCGGTGAAACCGAGGACACCACCATTGCCGATCTCGCCGTGGGTACCGCGGCCGGCCAGATCAAGACCGGTTCGCTCTGCCGCTCCGACCGCGTCGCGAAGTACAATCGTCTGCTGGTCATCGAGCAGGAGCTGGAGGGTAAGGTCGCTTATCCGGGCCTGAAGGCCATCAAGGGACAGTAGCGTTCCGCTGCGCGTCGGCCAGACCGCGTTAAAAGCAGCCTTAGAATGCTCATTTACAACCACGTAAACTGCGCTTCTTAGGCTGCTTTTGCCTCGTCTGATCCTAGCTCGCGAGAACGCTAGAGGTCATTAAGCGCCACGCAATGGTATTGAAACGCAAGAAGGCCGCTCGATGAGCGGCCTTCTTGCGTTCTTCGGCTGCGAGCGTCCCATTGGCGCCATGAGGGCAGTAGCCAATCAGCGTTCGAGCAGCTCGATCTTGTTCGGCTTGCCGTCCCACTCCTTGGCATCTTCCGGCGGATCTTTCTGCTCGGCGATGTTAGGCCACACTTCGGCGAGTTCGGCGTTCAGTTCGATGAACTGCTGCTGGCTTTCCGGCAGCTCGTCTTCCGAGAAGATCGCTTCGGCGGGGCACTCCGGCTCGCAGAGCGCACAGTCGATACACTCGTCCGGGTGAATGACGAGGAAGTTGGGCCCTTCGTAGAAGCAGTCCACCGGGCAGACTTCGACGCAGTCGGTGTATTTGCACTTGATGCAGTTCTCGGTGACGACGAACGTCATGGGTGATCTCTCCTGTTGCGGGGCTGGCCCCTCGGGTCACGGTCGCGGCGGATAATGGTAACGCTCGATAGGAATCGCCGTGTGCGACGGCGCCGCCTTGCGGTCTTCTTTGGCGCCATATTCTAGGCGGCGCTCGCCAGCCCCGGCAAGCCGGGACTGGGAACGTCTGGGAATGGTGTTATAGCCTCACAGCGCGTGTTGCCGAGTCAGCGCTTGTCGCGCCACTCGTAAAGAAGCGCCAGTGCCGCGCGCGGCGTGAGCGAATCGATGTCGAGCGAGCCCAGCGCTTCGATGACCGGGTGGGGCGCAGCCGCGAAGAGATCCGCCTGCTGAGGCTGGTTTTTCGCGTCCGCGCTGGCCGGCGACGGCAGTTCCGGCGGCTGTTCGAGCGTGGCGAGTTTTTCGCGCGCGCGGGCGATGACGCCTTGCGGCACGCCGGCGAGCTGGGCGACCTGCAGGCCGTAGCTTTGACTGGCCGGTCCCTCCTCGACCCGGTGCATGAAGACAATGCCATCCTTGTGCTCGGCCGCCGTCAGGTGGACGTTGGCGACCGTCTCCTGCTGTTCGGCCAGCGCCGTCATCTCGAAGTAGTGGGTCGCGAATAGCGTAAAGGCGCGCTGGCCGGCCAGGTGCTCGGCGCTGGCCCAGGCCAGCGACAGGCCATCGAACGTGCTCGTGCCGCGACCGATCTCGTCCATCAGCACCAGGCTCTCGGCGGTGGCGTTATGCAGAATGCTGGCGGTTTCGGTCATCTCGACCATGAAGGTGGAGCGGCCGCCGGCGAGATCGTCGCTCGAACCGATGCGCGTGAAGATGCGATCGACCGGGCCGATTTCGGCGCTATCCGCCGGGACGAACGAGCCGGTGTGGGCGAGCAGGGCGATCAGCGCCGCCTGGCGCATGTAGGTCGACTTGCCGCCCATGTTGGGCCCGGTGATGACCAGCATGCGACGACTGTCGTCGAGCACGAGGTCGTTGGGCACGAACGGATGCTGACTGACCTGTTCGACGACCGGATGGCGACCACCGACGATGTTGAAGCCCGGTGTCTCGAGCAGCTGCGGTCGCACGAAGTCCAGGCTCTGCGCGCGCTCGGCCAGGGCACAGAGTACGTCCAGCGCCGCCAGCGAGCGCCCCGTGGCCTGCAGCGCATCCAGCTCGGCATTGAGCGTGTCGATCAGGCTCTCGTAGAGCAGTTTCTCCCGGGCCAGTGCGCGGGACTTGGCCGACAGCGCCTTGTCCTCGAACTTCTTGAGTTCGGGGATGATGAAGCGTTCGGCATTCTTTAGCGTCTGTCGGCGAATATAGTCGGCGGGCACCTCCCGAGCCTGAGCGCGGGGAATCTCGATAAAGTAGCCGTGGACGCGGTTGTAACCGACCTTGAGTCCGGCCAGTCCGGTGCGCTCGCGCTCGCGCGTCTCGAGCTGGACCAGATAGTCGCCGGCATGCTCGGCGAGGCCGCGATACTCGTCGAGTTCTTCATCGAAACCTTCGCGAATCACGCCGCCATCTCTCAGCACGACCGGGGGATTGTCGAGCAGCGCCCGCGTCAGCGTATCGGACAGCGCCGGGTAGGGCCGAATGTGGCGCAAGAGATCATCGAGCGCGCTTTCGCCCTCGATTCGCGCCAGCGCCTCCTGAAGTGCCGGCAGCACGTTGAGCGCATCGCGCAGACGCGCCAGATCGCGCGGTCGCGCGCTTCTCAGCGCCACACGGGCGAGAATGCGCTCGACATCGCCCACCTCATTGAGGGAGTCGCGAATCGGCACGTGCTGATCGCCGTCCAGCAGGAGCTGGATGGCGGCCTGGCGAGCACCGACCTGGTCGCGATCTCGCAGCGGACGGTTGAGCCAGCGCTTGAGCAGGCGCGAGCCCATCGGTGTGACGGTCGTGTCCAGCACGCTGGCCAGCGTGTTGTCGCCGCTGCCGCCGAGGTTGATGTCGATCTCGAGGTTGCGTCGACTGGCGGCGTCGATGACCACGGCCTCGTCGCGACTCTCCACGCCGAGCGCGGTGACGTGAGGCAGGCGTGAGCGCTGCGTGTCGCGGGCGTAGTCGATCAGCACGCCGGCGGCGACCAGCGCGGTCTCGAGATGGGTACAGCCGAAACCACGCAGATCGGCCACCTGAAATTGATCGCAGAGCAGGCGGTGAGCGGTCTCCAAATCGAAGTGCCAGTCATTCTGACGGCGCAGCCCCGTGCGCTCGGCGAGAATCGGTGGCAGATCGAGGCTTTCTGCTGCCAGTAGCTCCGCGGGTTGCAGCCGATGGACCTCGGCGAGCATGTCAGCTTCGCCATCGACCTCGAGAACGTTGAAACGCCCGCTCGAAAGTTCGAGCCACGCCAGTCCCCAGCGTTCGCCGCCGTTGGCCAGTGCGACCAGCAGATTGTCGCGACTGGCATCGAGCAGTGCTTCGTCATGCAACGTGCCGGGCGTGACGATACGCACCACCCGCCGCTCCACGGGACCTTTGCTCGTGGCCGGATCACCGATCTGCTCGCAGATCGCCACCGACTCGCCGGACTTGACCAAGCGCGCCAGATAGGACTCGGCACTATGGTAGGGAACGCCGGCCATCGGAATCGGAGAGCCGGCAGACTGCCCGCGGGCGGTCAGCGTGATGTCGAGCAGCTGCGATGCGCGTCTGGCATCGTCAAAGAACAGCTCGTAGAAATCGCCCATGCGATAGAAGAGCAGCACGTCCGGATGTTCGCGCTTGATCTTCAGGTACTGAGCCATCATCGGGGTATGCTGAGACTTCTTGCTGGCGGCCGCGTCCTGCATGGCTGAAAGTGTTGCTCCGTTACGGTGAGGAGGTCATGATCGGCGCGCCGGAAGACGGCGGCGCTGCGTAGGTTATCATGGGCTCCGCCGGCCGACACGACCGCTCGAGCGCGGGTCGGCGTGGCTCAGCTATCGCTGACCGCCCCCGCCGCGCTGGCGTCCCGAAAGGGCGCTCGGCGATTGGCTTCCGGCGCTCCGGGGACGAAGACGGTTTCACAGTCGAAACAGAAATAGCGGCGCCTGAGTCGAAGGATGCGGGCGTGCAGGGGGCGCTTGAGACGCTGAGAGGCATAGCTGCCACAGCGAGTACAGCAAGGCATGGGTCGATCTCCTGGCCAATGTAAACGATGTTTCAAGATAGATACTGGCACTAACGGCGCAATTAAATAAGAAAACAAGAATATTCCGTGTGAATATTTGTTTTGTTATTGCATTTATTCGTTTCGGTGAATTTCCGGCTTCGATCTCCCGAGGGCGCTTCGGCTCCAGGTCTCATGCCTAAAGTCGCAGGGATTTCAGCCTGGGCTTTGGCTACCGGCGGGTTACAGTGTGCTAAATCAGCATCTGGAGACCTGGTTCATGGCTCGTTTGGTGCTTAACCACTTAAGCGATTCGACCTTTCGCCTGCTCGCTATCGAAGCCAACAAGCGCAACGTCAATGTGAGCGAACTGGCTGTCGTGCTGCTGGAGATTGCCGTGGCTGATCTGGCTGCGCGTCATGCCGAGCCGTCTTCGTTCGGCACTGGCCCTGACGAGTCGAATTGACTGACCGCGTCTTTCTCGATTCGCACTGCCTGCTTCGGTGATCCTTGCCGATCCAGAACCCGCTGGTAATCTGTTCCGCGGATCCAATGAATAGCCATCGTTGCCCGTTTTCCGCGGTGGCTCCGACACGGGGACGTCATCGCCCCGTAACCGAATGGCAGATATCCAGGGTGCATCCCATGAGCGCTATAACGACTTTGCCCGATGCCATCTCGGTGGGCAGCGACATCCTCTCGGTTCGGCTCGGTGAGGCGTGTCGAGCTCGGGGCGTCCAGCTCACCACCGCGGAGTCCTGCACCGGAGGCGGGGTTGCCAGTGCGATCACTGATGTCGCCGGTAGCTCTGCCTATTTCGAGACGGGCTACGTGACTTATTCCAACGCGGCCAAACAGCGCCTGCTCGGCGTCGGCGATGAAACGCTGAGTCTTTGCGGTGCGGTCAGCGCCGAGACGGTCCGCGAAATGGTCGCCGGTGCTTGCCGGGATAGCGGTGCTGGGCTGGGGGTCGCGATCAGTGGTGTCGCCGGCCCGGGCGGCGGCAGCGCGGAAAAACCGGTCGGCACGGTCTGGTTCGCCTGGGGTGACGAGCGATCGCAGACGACTCGCTGCTATCGACTGTCCGGTAATCGGCAGCAGGTCAGAGAGGTCGCCGTTGCGCTGGCGCTCCACGGTCTATTGGAACAACTCGATGCTGGCTGATTCCCGCGTGCGGTGAGGACGGTGAGCTCGGAGATAGAAAATCGCGGTACGGGGATAGTCGGGCAGGCAATTATTCGCCATACTACTGGCTAGCCATACAGTATGCGGAGCGTGCGCCCATGAGCCGATATCGGCAGGGCGAGCGTTTCTTCTCATCCCTGCGCACTCATAGGAGACCTTCATGGCACAGGACGAAAACCGCAGCAAGGCACTCAATGCGGCTTTGTCACAGATCGACCGCCAATTCGGCAAAGGCACCGTGATGCGTCTGGGAGATACGCCGCGAACCGCGGTACCGGTCGTGTCGACGGGGTCGCTGGGGCTGGATATTGCGCTTGGCGTGGGCGGTCTGCCTTATGGGCGCGTCGTCGAAATCTTCGGGCCGGAATCTTCCGGTAAAACCACGCTGACGCTCTCCGTGATCGCGCAGGCGCAGAAGGATGGCAAGACCTGCGCCTTCGTCGATGCCGAGCACGCGCTCGACCCGAGCTATGCCGAGAAACTAGGCGTCGATCTCGACGAGTTGCTGGTTTCGCAGCCGGATACCGGCGAGCAGGCGCTCGAGATCTGCGACATGCTGGTTCGCTCCGGCGGCGTCGACGTGATCATCATCGACTCCGTGGCGGCGCTGACGCCGCGCGCCGAGATCGAAGGCGAGATGGGCGACTCCCACGTCGGCCTGCAGGCGCGTCTGATGTCGCAGGCACTGCGCAAGATCACCGGCAACATCAAGAACGCCAACTGCATGGTGGTCTTCATCAACCAGATCCGCATGAAGATCGGCGTGATGTTCGGCAGTCCCGAAACGACCACCGGCGGTAACGCGCTCAAGTTCTACTCCAGTGTTCGTCTCGACATTCGCCGTATCGGCTCGGTCAAGCAGGGCGATGAAGTGACCGGCAACGAAACGCGCGTCAAGGTGGTCAAGAACAAGGTCGCGCCGCCGTTCCGCCAATCCGAGTTTCAGATTCTCTATGGCAAGGGGATCTACCATGCCGGTGAGGTGATCGATCTCGGCGTGCAGTGCAATCTGGTCGATAAGGCCGGTGCCTGGTACAGCTACCAGGGCAGCAAGATCGGCCAGGGCAAGGCCAACGCCGCACAGTATCTGGAAGAGCATCCGGAGATCATGAAAGAGATCGAGGATCAGATTCGCGCGCAGCTGCTTGCCGTACCGGCGCCGAAGGAGAAAGAGAAGGCTGCCGACGCGGCCGTCGCCGAGGGCGACGATGCCGGTGACTCGCTGCTGTAGTCAGAAGCATGACTTCGAGAGCAAGAACCTGGAAGCCCGAACCTGGAAGCCCGAACCTGAAAGCCTGAGCCAGAGGATGTGAGCCACAGAACGTGAACCATAGAACGAGCTGACACGCGGCGAACCGTCAGTGGGCGCGCCGCTGGCCATGATGGAAAACTGATGACGCAGAACGCCGAACCCGACCCGCGCGAGATCGCCATTCAATTTCTGGCACGGCGAGAGTACTCTCGAGCCGAACTCGCGCAGCGACTGAGCGACAAGGGCGTAGCCGCAGAAGCGGTCGCGCCAGCGCTCGATGCGCTGTCCGCCGATGGGCTGCAGTCGGATGAACGCTTTGCCGAAGTTTTCGTGCGCTCACGCATCGCGCGTGGGCAGGGGCCGGTCAAGGTGCGCGCCGACATACGCACCCGTGGCATCGACGATGCGCTGGTCGGCCTGGCGCTGGAGGCCGAAGCGCCCGACTGGCAAGAGCTGGCGTGTCATGCGCTGGCCAAGCGCTTCGATGGGCCCGGGGCGACGCCGCGTGAGCGAGCCAGGCGGGAGCGTTTCCTCGCCGGGCGGGGCTTTGAATTCGATCACGTTCGTCACGCCATGAAATACGCCTGGGGGTGAACGTCTGCCGCCGCGAGGCGCTATTTTCCAGTCGGCTTACCCGCTGGCTCTCTCCACCGAGCCTTTTCTCGATCAGGTTTTTTCTAGACCAAGCTTTCTCTCGACCAGACTTTCTCTCCGCTGAACTCCCTCTTTCCGCCGAGCTCTCTCTCGATCCTGCCGCCATGACGTCCTGCAGCGGCGCCTGCCACTCAAGCCGTCGGCAGCCGGCCCGCCTTTAACCGAGACGAGCAGTCGCCATCGCATTCACGGCGAATCCTGGCGACACTGGGTGTCGCACTCGACAGACTGGCCGCCGCCTACGTTATACTAACGCGCTTTGCGATGGCCCGGAGCCGCAGTCAATGCGGCTTCGTTGCCCGGTTTTTGCGTCGCCACGAGGTCCGTTCGCCGCCGTGGGCACGCCTACTGCCACGGATTTGTCATGAAAAGTGCAGATATCAGACAGGCTTTCCTGAGTTACTTCGAGGAGCGCGGACACACCATCGTGCCTTCCGCCTCTCTGGTACCGGAGAACGACCCGACCCTCCTGTTCACCAACGCCGGCATGGTGCCGTTCAAGGATGTGTTCCTCGGGCGTGACCCAAGGCCCTACGTTCGGGCGACATCGGCCCAGCGCTGCGTGCGAGCCGGTGGCAAGCACAATGATCTGGACAATGTCGGCTACACCGCGCGTCATCACACCTTCTTCGAGATGATGGGCAATTTCAGCTTCGGTGACTACTTCAAGACCGATGCGATTCGCTTTGCCTGGACGTTCATCACCGAAGTGCTCGGCCTGCCGAAAGACCGTCTCTGGGTCACGGTGCACATCAGCGACGACGAGGCCGCGAAGATCTGGACCGACGATATCGGTGTCGACCCGGCGCGGATGTCACGTCTGGACGAGGACAACTTCTGGCAGATGGGCGATACCGGCCCTTGCGGTCCGTGCTCCGAGATCTTCTACGACCACGGGCCCGAAGTCTGGGGCGGCCCGCCGGGAAGCCCGGAAGAGGACGGCGATCGCTATATCGAGGTGTGGAACCTCGTCTTCATGCAGTTCGATCGCGATGCTTCCGGCAAGATGAATCCGCTGCCCAAGCCGTCGATCGACACCGGCATGGGGCTGGAGCGCATGGCCGCCGTCATGCAGGGGGTGCACTCCAACTACGAGATCGATCTGTTCCAGAACCTCTTGAAGGCAGCGGCCGAGCTGACCGGCCACGCCGACATCTCGACGCCGTCGCTGCGCGTCATCGCCGACCATATTCGTTCCTGCGCGTTTCTGATCGTGGATGGTGTTCTGCC
This sequence comes from Salinicola rhizosphaerae, assembly GCF_014652715.1. GTDB lineage: Bacteria > Pseudomonadota > Gammaproteobacteria > Pseudomonadales > Halomonadaceae > Salinicola > Salinicola rhizosphaerae. Next base: position 209,002 of record NZ_BMZI01000004.1, read on the forward strand.
GTCCAACGAAGGGCGGGGCTATGTGCTACGACGCATCATTCGCCGTGCGATTCGTCATGGCCACAAGTTCGGCGCGACCGAGCCTTTCTTCCACAAGCTGGTCGCCGCGCTGGATGCCGAAATGGGCGAGGCCTATCCGGAACTGCGCCAGATGCGCGAGCAGATCGAGCGGGTGCTGCTGAAAGAGGAACAGCAGTTCGCGCGGACGCTGGATCATGGCATGGGCCTGCTCGAGGAGGCGCTCTCGTCGCTTAAGGGCGACGTGCTGGCCGGCGAAACGATCTTCAAGCTCTACGATACCTACGGGTTTCCTTATGATCTGACGGCCGATGTCTGCCGTGAACGCGGCGTGACGCTGGACGAGGCTGGCTTCGAGCGCGAACTACAGGCGCAGCGTGAGCGGGCTCGGGCCGCCAGTCAGTTCGGCGGTGACTACGGCGCGGCGCTCGAGCTCGAAGGGGCGACCACGTTTACCGGCTACGATCGTCTCGAGGACAGCGCGACCGTCACGGCGATCGTCGACAGTGAAGGCAATCCGCTGGCTTCGTTGGAAGCCGACAGAAAAGGCGTGGTCGTGCTCGACCGGACGCCGTTTTACGGTGAATCCGGCGGCCAGGTCGGCGACTCCGGCTATCTGCTCGTGGCGGGTGGTCGTTTTCAGGTGACCGATACGCGCAAGCAGGCTGGCCACCATCTCCACGAAGGCGTGATGCTCGAGGGGGCTCTTTCGGTCGGTGATTCGGTGACGCCGCAGGTCGACCCGGCGCTGCGCCTGGCGACCATGCGCAACCACTCCGCAACGCACCTGCTGCACGAGGCGCTGCGTCAGACGCTGGGCGATCACGTCCAGCAGAAAGGATCCCTGGTCAGCGCGGAGCGACTGCGTTTCGATTTCAGCCATTACGAGGCGGTGACGCCTGATCAACTGGCGAAGATCGAGTGCATCGTCAATGCTCAGGTCCTGGCCAATGCGCCGACCCAGGTCGAGGAGATGACGCTGGAGCAGGCCAAGGCACGAGGCGCCCGCGCCCTGTTCGAGGCGAAGTATGCCGATAGCGTCCGCGTGTTGACGATCGGCAGCGACGACTTCTCGATCGAGCTCTGCGGCGGCACGCATGTGGCTCGCAGTGGCGATATCGGTCCGTTCCACATTGTCGGTGAATCCGGCACGGCCGCGGGTATTCGGCGGATCGAGGCGGTCACCGGCGAGGGCGCGCTGGCTTGGTTCCATGCCCAGGAGCAGGAGCTCAATGCGGTCGGCGAACGCCTGAAAGCCAAGCCGGACCAGATTGTCGAGCGCCTGGATGGCCTGCTCGAGCGTCAGCGCGGCCTGGAGAAGGAACTCGAGCGTCTCAAGTCGAAGCTGGCCAGCGCTGCCGGTGACGACCTGCTGTCCCAGGCTCAGGACGTGGCCGGTATTCGCGTGCTGGCGACGCGGGTCGAGGGGATTTCCGGCAAGGAGCTGCGCGGCCTTCACGACCAGCTCAAGCAGAAGCTCAAATCCGGCGCTCTAGTGCTGGCTGCCGTCCAGGAAGGCAAGGTCAGTCTGATTGCCGGCGTGACCGATGATCTAACGGCTAGACTGAAAGCCGGTGAGCTGGTGAATCACGTTGCCGCCCAGGTCGGCGGCAAGGGCGGCGGCCGCGCCGACATGGCGCAGGCGGGAGGCAGTGATCCCGCGGCGGTACCGGCGGCGCTGGAGAGCGTCCCGGACTGGGTCGCGCAGCGGCTCGGCTAAATGCATTCCGACTGGCGCGTAAGGCGCTCCGGTCGATAACGCAAGGGAGCGACAGACAGACTCATGGCGCTATACGTACAGAAGTTCGGTGGCACCTCCGTCGGCACGGTCGAGCGGATCAAGGCGGTTGCCGAGAAGGTCAAGCGCGACCGCGACGCTGGTCATCAGGTCGTCGTGGTGGTCTCTGCGATGAGTGGTGAGACCAATCGCCTCATCGACCTGGCCAGTCAGATCAACGAAGATCCGACGCCGCGCGAAATGGATATGCTGGTCTCGACCGGTGAACAGGTCACCATTTCGCTGCTGGCAATGGCATTGCATCAGTTGGGCGTGCCGGCGACCTCATACACCGGTGCTCAGGTCGGCATCCGCACCGATAGCGCGCACACCAAGGCACGCATCCAGCGCATCGAGACCGATGAGCTCAAGGACGATCTGGCCGAAGGGCAGGTCGTCGTCGTCGCCGGTTTCCAGGGTGTGGATGACGAAGGCAACATCACCACGCTGGGTCGGGGCGGCTCCGATACGACCGGTGTCGCACTGGCGGCGGCGCTCGATGCCGACGAGTGTCAGATCTACACGGATGTCGATGGCGTTTACACCACCGACCCGCGTGTCTGCTCGAAGGCGCAGCGGCTGGAGAAGATCACCGTCGAGGAGATGCTCGAGCTGGCAAGTCTGGGCTCGAAGGTGTTGCAGATTCGCTCGGTGGAGTTCGCCGGAAAATACAATGTACCGCTACGCGTGCTCTCAAGCTTCGAGGAGGGACCGGGCACGCTGATCGTGGCAGACGAGGAAATCGAATCGATGGAAGAACCGCTCATCTCCGGTATCGCTTTCACGGCGAGTGAAGCCAAGCTGACACTGCTGAATACGCCCGACGTGCCGGGTGTGGCGTCGCGGATTCTCGGCCCGATCGCCGACGCCAATATCGAAGTCGACATGATCGTTCAGAACGTGGCGCCGGCAGGCGACTACACCGATTTCACGTTCACCGTCGCCAAGGGCGACTACAAGCAGACCATGCGGATTCTGCAGAACGACGTGATTCCGGCGCTCGGCGGCGGCGATCTGCGCGGTGACGACAACATCGCCAAGGTGTCTCTCGTGGGTGTGGGCATGCGTTCGCACGCTGGCGTCGCGTCCAAGATGTTCCGGGTGCTCGCCGAAGAGAACATCAACATCCGCATGGTGTCGACATCCGAGATCAAGATCTCCGTGGTGATCGACGAGAAGGCGATGGAGCTGGCCGTGCGCGCGTTGCACACCGCTTTTGGCCTCGATAAAGACAGCATTCAAAGCGAATAATCCGAATAACACCTTCAAGATTGTCTCAGGCGTTCTACGCTTAGGGTGAGTTGGAACGAAGTGAAAGGAATCGAGCGCTTTTTTCAACGTAGCCACGGGTTGTCTAGGACGGCGTCATTGGCCTGCCGGCTTGTATGACGCATAATCGCTACTCGGGCAAACAGGCTGCGGTACCAGCGGCCCGAGAGCGAGACCCGAGAATGGAAGAAGGCCCTGAGAAGGAGATCAGAAAATGCTCATCCTGACCCGTCGCGTGGGAGAGACTCTCATGATCGGCGACGAAATCACCGTCACCGTGTTGGGAGTGAAAGGGAATCAGGTGCGCATCGGCGTCAATGCACCAAGGGATGTGGCCGTCCATCGTGAAGAGATCTATCAGCGCATTCAGCGCGAGAAGACTGAAGACGAAGACGGCGGTCCCGGCGCGTAAACGTTCGATGGGCGCCTTGGTACCGTCTGAGCTGGTGAAGTCGTCCCCTTTATCGGCTCGGGCTCCTCGATCGTTCCTGCCCGCTTTTCTTCGGTTCCGCTCCTCTTGTGTCCGCCCTCCGGTAACTCTTTATTCCTCTAAGGTTTTTCTGCAAAAAAGTTTGGGTTTTCGGCTGGACAAAGCCCAGCTAAATCGGTAACCTACGCGCCGTGTTGATCGGGGAGAGGTGGCCGAGTGGCTGAAGGCGCTCCCCTGCTAAGGGAGTATAGGGTTTATAGCCCTATCGAGGGTTCGAATCCCTCCCTCTCCGCCATTTCCGAGATTGGAAACCGCGATCAGCGCAGCAAGGTTTGCAGATTGATGTGATAAGCGCCCGTAGCTCAGCTGGATAGAGTACCTGACTACGAATCAGGTGGTCGGAGGTTCGAATCCTCCCGGGCGCGCCACAAAGCATGATTGAATCGATCTCTGACTTGCCCTGTTATCAGCGCCCGTAGCTCAGCTGGATAGAGTACCTGACTACGAATCAGGTGGTCGGAGGTTCGAATCCTCCCGGGCGCGCCATATTGACGACACCCGCACGCATCGCGTGCGGGTGTTTTCGTTTGTGGCTCATGGAAGTCCAGCCTGACACCTCGGAGGTTGTGCCGTGATTCGCTGGTTCGGCCGCATCGTCTGCGAGGGGTGTTTTGGCGCCGAGCCCGACTTCACTCGAGCCTCAAGCTGGACGCCAAGAAAGCGCGGCGCGCGAAGCGTTGCAGGCCGGGAGAGTCGTGGCCCAGGCGTCGAGGCGCTGGAGAAAGATGGCTAGATCCGTTTCACGACGAACCGCCGTGAAACAGGCGGCGGACTCGGCATCGCGCCCGCGCATGATGTTGAGCCACTGCTTGAGTAGCGACACGATGAACTTGTCCGCCATGCCGTCTGCGTGCTTCTGTTCGGCGTAGCGGCATAGTACGTCTCGCCGCGTCGACCAGGGCGTCGGTGCCAGCCGCTCGCCGGTCTGCTGCCAGTGGCGAATGCGGCGAGCCAGCCAGGGGTCCGCCAGCATTCCGCGACCCAGCATCACGTCCCGGCAGCCGGACAGCGAGCGCGCCTTCCAGTAATCCTCCAGTGTCCAGATATCACCGTTGGCGACGACAGGCACGCCGACGGCGGTGCGGATTCGCGCGATCCACTCCCAGTGCGCCGGTGGCCGATAGCCCTCGCGGCGTGTACGCGCGTGCACCACCAGTTCCTCGGCGCCTCCTGACTCCGCCGCCAGCGCGCAGGCAAGCGCCAGCTGCTTGTCGTCGAATCCGAGGCGCAGCTTGGCGTTGACGCTGACCCCATGGCGTTTTCCCGCCTCCGCCACGGCGGACACGACCCGATAGACGCGCTCGGGGGTTCGCAGGAGCGAGGCACCACCGTCGTGACGATTGACCGTCTTGGCCGGGCAGCCGAAGTTGAGATCGAGTCGCCTCACGCCCATCGAGATCGCCTGCTCGGCGTTGGCTGCCAGCGCCACCGGATCTGAGCCCAGCAGCTGGAGCGTCACGGGTACGCCGCTGGGTGTCCGTGGTCCGTGAGCCGAACCTGCTTCGGTCGAGGCAAGCTCCGGACAATGGCGCAGAAAGACACGAGGCGGTAGACGGGCGTCGACGACGCGCACGAACTCGGTCACGCACCAGTCGAGCGCCCCGTCGGCGCTGAGCAGTGCGCGCGTCTCGGCGTCGACTACGCCCTCCATCGGCGCCAGTCCGATACGGCCGAGCGCCGAGTGAACCGTAGCCGGCGTGCCGGCGAAACGGACGCCATCCTGGCGTCCGTGGACGAGAGGGGAAGAAAGGGGTGCGGAATTGGACACGGGTGCCTCCGGACGAACGGCGGCCACGCTAGCACATTCGACAGGGGGCGGGAACGAAAAGAGAGGCCGCGTCGCAAGAGACGCTGCCCGAATGGCGGAGCGTCAGGACCTGGCGGCGGCCCGCTGCTTGATGACCCGGCGTACGGTGAAGGCCACCGAGAGTACGGCCAGAATCAGCAGGCCCGCCGAGATCGGCCGCGTGAAGAACAGCGTCCAGTGTTCATCCGCCATCAGCGCTCGGCGCAGGTTGGTCTCGGCGATCGGACCGAGAATCACCCCGAGCACCAGTGGCGCCAGCGGGTAGTCGAGCTTCGCCAATACGTAACCGACCAGACCGATGCCGACCAGCAGATAAAGGTCGGTGATGCGGTTGTTGAGCGCCAGCGCCCCGACCGCGCAGCAGACCAGGACCACCGGTACGATAATCGATTTGGGAATCGCCGTGATCTTGAGAAACCAGCGCATGCTGAACAGGCAGAACACCAGCACCATGCCGGCCGCCAGGAACATCGCCAGAAACATGCCGTAGGCGAGGTCGGCGTTGTCCATGATCAGACGCGGGCCGACGCTGATGCCCTGCACCATCAGCGCCGCCATCAGCACCGCATCCACCGCGCTGCCGGGAATGCCGAGCGCGATCATCGGAATCAGACCGCCGCCGGCAGTGGCGGAGTTGCCCGATTCGGATGCCACCACGCCGTCGGCGATACCGGTGCCGAAACGCTCGGGGGTCCTGGAAGCACGTTTGGCCTGATCGTAGGCGATCAAGTTGGCGATACTGCCGCCGGCGCCGGGCACCGCACCGATAATGACGCCGACCAGCGACGATCGCAGCAGGTTGACCGGACGACTGAGCACCTCGCGCATGACGACGAACGGCTGGAACCGGATCTGTCCCTCGATTAGTGCGCCGCCCCGCTGCAGCGCCGTCGGGTTCTCGACCTCGCCCGCCAGTTGGCTGACCGCGAAGATGCCGATCAGCACGACCAGAAACGGGAATCCCGCCGCGAGCACGTCAATACCGAACGTGAACCGGGGTACGCCCATCATCGGGTCCTGGCCGACCGTGGCGATGAACAGCCCCAGCAGGCTCATCATCAGGCCCTTGAGGATCGAGTCGCCGACCAGGCTCGCAACGACGGTGACGGCGAACAGAATCAGCGAGAAGTATTCCCAGGGTCCCAGCTTGACGGCAATCAGCGCCAGCGGCGGCGCGGCGACCACCAGCACGACCGCACTCACCAGTGCACCGAAGAACGAGGCCCAGATACCCAGTCCCAATGCGCGGCCGGGCTCGCCCTTGCGCGCCATCGGATAGGCATCGAAGGTCGTCGCCACGGAGGAGGGTGTGCCGGGAATCCCCAGCAGAGCGGCGCTGATCAGACCGCCGGAACAGCCGCCGACGTAGACCGCCAGCATGGTTGCCACGCCCTGCAGCGGAGGCATGGTGAAGGTGACCGGCAGCGTCAACACGATCGCCATCGTCACGGTGAAGCCGGGAATCGCCGCCGCGATCACGCCGGCCACCACGCCGATCATCATGCTGACCAGCGTGGCCAGAGAAAACAGTTGTTCGACGCTGGAGAGCAGCGCTTCGGTCATCGGCATGCGGAAGGACTCCGGTCCCGTTGTTGTGGGGCGATGCAGGGAGACAATGGTGTCGAGCGGCGGTTCTTCGGATCGCCATCAATGCCGGGCATCACCACAGACGCCCCTTCGGCAGCGAGATCAGGAAAACATGGCTGAACAACGCATAGAGGCCGACGCTGAAGACGATGGCTACCACGATCGCGACGACCAGCCGCCGCCCATGCCGCGCACCGAGGAGCCACTGCACGGTGAGCAGGAACGCGAGCGAGGCGAGCATGAATCCGATCCACGGCATGGTCAGCGCGTAGATGGCGAAGGCGAACAGCGTGCCGAAGGCGAGCCGGCGTTCGTGACACCAGCGCGCGAATCCCACGCTGCGCTGCTGCGGCGCACGCCGGTAGAGACCGATCGACTGCACGATCAGGGCGAGGTTGAAGACCACCAGCGCGCCTAGCACCAGGCGCGGAAACGAGCCCGCGCCCAGAGGCTCCCACATCGATGACGGCAGCTCGCCCGCCTGCACGAACAGCGCCGAGAAGAGCGCGGCGAGGGCGACGTTGAAGAGCGTGTTGGCCAGCGCCTTGCCACGGGCGTGGTCGACCTCCCGCTCACTGCGGGAGGTCGCTTCGACGGCGTGATTCATCGCGCGAGTTTGCCGGAGAGACGCTTGACGGTCGCATCGACGCCAGCCAGGTAGTCGGCATAGGCCTGCGGACCCATGAATTCGACCTGCGCACCGGCGCGACGCATCTTCTCGATGAAGTCCGGATCCTGGGACATCGCTTCGAAGTCGGCGGCCAGTGTCTTGACCTTGGCATCATCGATGCCTTTGGGCGCGACGATGCCGCGATTGACGCTCAGGTTGAGGTTGTCGTAGCCAAGTTCCTTGAAGGTGGGAACGTCCGGCGTGGCATCGACGCGCTGTTGGCTGCCCACGGCGAGAAAACGCAGATCCCCGTTCTTCACGAACTCCAGACTCGAGGAGATATCGCCGATCGCGGCGTCGATATGTCCGCCGACGAGGCCACGAATGCGGGCACCGGTACCCTCGTAGCCGACGTAGCGGAACTTGGCGCCGATGGCGTCCTCGATCATCGCCGCATGGACATGCGGAATGCCGCCGAGCGTGGCGCCGACGCGAATGTCGCCCGGATGCGCCTTGGCGTACTTGGCAAAGTCGTCGAACGTCTTCCAGCCGCTGTCCGCATTGACCACCAAGTATTGCGGCGACGAGGCGAGAGACGCGATGGGCTGAAAGTCGTCCCAGTTGAGCTGCGTGAGGCCGGTCGCGTTGGCGGCCATCAGTCCTTCGTGAATCTGCCCCACGGTGTAGCCATCGGGGTCGCGCTGATCGAGCTCCTTCAACCCCAGCGTGCCGCTGACGCCAGGCATGTTGATCACCGGCATCGGCTGCCCGACGAACTCGTCCGCGGCATTGGAGATGATGCGCATCAGCGTGTCGCTACCGCCGCCCGGCGACCAGGGCACGATGAACTCGATCGGGTGATCGGGGTAGTCGGCCGCCTGGACGCTCGTGCTGGTGACGAGTGTCGTCGCGCCGAGCGCGCAGGTCAGCGACGCGATGGCGCTCCCGGCCGCGATCCAGCTGCCGAGTTGGTGGCGAGAGGCGTTTAGAAAGTTGCGGTAGAACATGAAAGATCCTTGGTTGTGGTTGTCATGGATGGTGGTTGTCATGGATGTCAGTCGCCGTCACGACTGAGGACTTGCCGGTCGTATTTTTATGGATAGCTTTCTTGTGAGGTCACCCTTGCCTCCGGTGCTTTTCTCGCTCACCCCAGCAGCAGTGCGCCGTACGCGAGTCCGAACAGCACGGCCCAGACCGGATGCAGCCGAAAGCGCCACAGCATGGCCACGGCGACTGCCGCGATCACCGCGGTGTGCAGCCAGCCGGCATCGGTCGCGCCTTCGTTCAGGAAAGACCAGGTGAGGTAGCCCATCAGCACCATGATGACCGGGCGCACCCACTGGCTCATGGATTTCACCTTGATCGAATCCCGGTAGCGATAGAGCGTGCCGAGTGCGACCAGCATCAGCAGGAGAGACGGTGCGACTGTGGCGAAGGTGGCGATTGCGCTACCGCCGATGCCAGCGACGTCGTAGCCGATATAACCCGCCATCTTGGTCGCGATGGGGCTTGGCAGGGTGTTGCCGAGCGCTAGCGTCTCGGCGAACTGCTGCGAGGTCATCCAGCCGTAGTGGCCGACGACTTCGTTCTCGATCAGCGGAATGATGGCAGGCCCGCCGCCGTAGCCGACGATATTGGGGATGAAGAAGGCGAGGAACAGATCCCAATAGATCACGACTTGCCCTCCGCCCCGGTGCGCGGGCCACGTTCCGGTCTGAGCAGCGCGGCGACCAGAATGACGGCGATCACCAGACCCGGATGGATGCCCAGGCCGTATATCAGTCCGCCGGCTGCAACACCCATGACGAGCGTCATCAGCCAGCCGAGCGCGGCGCGGGATTTCTGAAAGAAGTCCCAGGTCAGTTGGGCCATCATCACCATCACCACCGGAACCACGCCTTCGCTCATGCCGCGTATCCAGCTCTGATCGCGATAGCGGGTGAACAGTCCCAGCAGTAGTACCATGGCGACGATGCACGGCAGAATCACCGCGACGACGGCGTTGATGCAGCCCGCGATACCGCCGACGCGATAGCCGATGGTGCCGGCCATCTTGGTTGCGATCGGGCCGGGCAGGGTGTTGCCGATGGCCAGGATGTCGCCAAACGCCTCGTCATCCATCCAGCGGTAACGGGTGACCGCCTCGGCGCGAACCAGCGGAATCATCGAGGGGCCGCCGCCGAAGCCCAGCAGTCCGATGCGCAGAAAGGCCATGAACAGGTCGCGTTGGTGTGTCATTGCACTCATCTGTCACAGCACCGCGATGCTGGAGTCGGTGCGGGGTTCCGTGCCGCCGCAGTAGACGCCGCTTTGCGGGTCGCGCAGTATGATCTGGCCGCGGCCGTAACGCGTGCTGTCGACGGCGAGGCTGATCTGGTGGCCGCGATCCGCCATCTCGCGGATCAGATGCAGCGGATAACCCGGCTCGATGCCGATCTTGCGTCCGCCCATCCACTGCCAGCGCGGCGCATCCAGCGCCGCCTGCGGGTTGAGGCCGTAATCGACCAGGTTCATCACCACCTGCATGTGCCCCTGCGGCTGCATGAAGCCGCCCATCACGCCGAACGGCCCCAGTCCCGCGCCGTCCTGCGTCAGAAAGCCGGGGATAATGGTGTGAAAGGTCTGCTTGCCCGGCGCCAGGACGTTGACATGTGCGCTGTCCAGGCTGAAGCCATGACCGCGATTCTGCAGCGAGATTCCGGTCTCCGGGACCACTACGCCGGAGCCGAAGCCGTGATAGTTGCTCTGAATGTAGGAGACCATGTTGCCGTCGCTATCGGCGGTCGCGAGGTAGACGGTGCCGCCGGCGCTCGGCTCGCCCGGCGTCGGGTCGATGGCGCGCTCGCCGATGAGTTGTCGGCGTGTCTCGGCGTAGGATTCGCTCAGCAGAGCGTCGACGCTGACGCGCATCCGGTCGGCCTGGGTGATGTGATGGTGCCCGTCGGTATACGCAAGCTTCATCGCCTCGAACTGACGGTGGAGCAGCTGCGGATCGTCGCGAACGCTGGGGTCGAAACCCTCCATCATGTTGAGCGCCATCAGGGCGACCATTCCCTGGCCACTGGGCGGGATCTCCCAGACGTCGACGCCACGATAGTTGACCGAGATCGGCTCGACCCATTTGGGGGCGTAGTCGGCGAGATCCTCGGCACGTAGATAGCCGCCGGTCGCGCGGGAAAAGGCGTCGATCTTTTGCGCCAGCTCGCCGCGATAGAAGCTTTCACAGCGGCTGGCGGCGAGCGACTCGAGGGTGCGCGCCTGCGCTTCGTTGCGATAACGCTCGCCCGCCCGGGGAGCCTGTCCCTCGGGTGCGAAGGCGTCGAGCCATGGCGCTATGGCGGGATCGTCTGCCTTGGCGCGAAACTCTCTCTCTGCCCGCTGCCACAGCTGGCTGATGATCGGTGATACCGGAAAGCCGCTGCGTGCGATGCGAATGGCGGGTTCCAGCAGCGTGGCAAATTCGAGCTTGCCGTAGCTCTTGGAGAGTTCGGCCCAGGCGGCGGGAATGCCCGGTACCGTGACCGGCGTCCAGCCGTGTAGCGGCATCTCGTCATGCCCCGCGGACATCACGGTCTCTCGTGTCAGTCCCGCGGGGGCATGGCCGCTGGCATCGAGTCCATACAACCTGCCTTTTCCCTCGCTGTTGCCTCCGGCGCTATCGGCGATCCAGACCAGGGCGAAGGCATCGCCGCCGATGCCGTTGCCGGTCGGCTCGACGACGGTGAGGACCGCAGCCGTGGCGATGGCCGCATCGATGGCGTTCCCGCCCTTGGCGAGCATATCGCGTCCGGCCTGGGCCGCCTGCGGTTGGGAGGCAGCGACCATGCCGGTATCGGCGTAGGTGGCGCTGCGGCGTGAGGCATAGGGGTTGTTATGATCGAAGGCGAGGCGCATGGCCGGTTCTCGCTGGTTGTCAGGGGGGAGTGTCGTGAAGTCTTCATGAACACGAGCGAAGGCGTGCCGAGCACGTCTCGAATCGGTTAGGATAAAAAATCGATTTTTCACTATGACGTCGATTTTACTTGCCGGTCAAGCCCCGAGCGACAGGCTGCATCAGAGGAAATGACGCCCGCAGTCGGCGTGAGGGCGAGCTCACCGGGATGAGAATCGATGCAAGGCGGAGCCGTATGGACGATGGGGTCAATCGGGAGCAGGGTCTGACTGCCGCCAGTCAGGTCCATCTGGCGCTCAAACGCGATCTGATCGGCGGACGCTTCAGGGCGGGAGAAAAACTGGCCATCGCGTCACTGCGTCAGCACTACGGGGTCGGCTTGAGCCCGCTGCGGGAGGCACTGAACCGCCTGGCGGCCTATGGGCTGCTGGAGCAGGAGAATCAGCGTGGCTTCCGCGTGCCGACGCTGTCCCGCGCTGAACTCGACGATATTGCCGAGATGCGCCGCCGTCTCGAGGTGCAAGCGCTGACGCTCGCGCTGGAAAATGGCGACGACGAGTGGGAGGCGATGCTGCTCGGCGCCTTTCATCGCCTCAGGCGGGCGGACGAGGCACTGGGGGCGGACCCCGAGACACTCGAGCACTGGGAGCAGATGCACTTGCAGTTCCACCGCTGTCTGCTCGCGCCCTGCGGCTCGAAATGGCTACTGCGATTCATCGAGCAGCTTCACGACCAGTTCGACCGCTATCGGCGCCTGGCGCCGGCCAATCACGGCATTCGCGAGACACTGGACGCACAGCACGAGGACCTGGTGGCACTCGCTATCGAAAGAAGGGTAGGGGGCGCCGTCGACATGCTGCAGACGCACATCCGGCTCTCTCATGAGGTGGCCCAGGGCGCTTGTACATGAAAGGGTGCATGTTCATGAAGGGGCGCTTGTCCACGACGGGCACGCTGGTTGATGAAGGTGGGCGAAGCGGGCTGCGATCAGCGCCTTGATCGATCGGCAGCGTCAGATCAGGGCGCGAGCACGGCCATGCGCCCCTTGAGCCGGTGCTTGAGGGATTCCAGGGCCAGTGAGTCATCGCTTGGCCAGGCCAGCGTCAGCGTAACGCCATCGCTACCGTAATCGGCGCCATCGACCGTCACGTCATGCTCGCCGAGCCAGTGACGGGCATCCGCCTCCAGACTGAAGTCGACGTGGACGATGCATGGTCGGCGCTCGATGAAATCCCGGCGGGGCAGCGTTTCCAGGGCGTCGAGAACCGCTCGGGTATAGGCGCGGACCAGGCCGCCCGTCCCCAACTTGGTGCCGCCAAAATAGCGCGTGACGACGGCGGCGATCTGTCCAAGCTGACTACCCTCCAGCGCCTGGAACATCGGCCGCCCGGCGGTGCCACCGGGTTCGCCGTCGTCGGAAAAGCCGATCGCGATCTGCTCTCCGGGCGGGCCGGCGATGAAAGCGGAGCAGTGATGACTGGCCTCGGGATGGGTGGTTCGCGCCTCGCCCAGCAGCCACTCCGCCGCGGCCATGTCGGGCGCGTGGCAGAGCCAGCAGAGAAAACGGCTGCGTTCGACCTCGATGTCGTGGCTGTGGAAGTGCTGTGGGGCGATGTCCGGAATCGGATAGCGCATCGGGGTTTCCCTTCCGGCGGGGCGTTCAGGCCGCCTCGGGCGGGTTGCGCATCACGCCCATGACCAGCCCGAGCACCTGCACATCTTCGTTCTTGAGATAGATGGGCGGCATGGTGTCGTTGGCAGGCTGCAGCCGCACGCCTGATTTCTCGATGAACAGTTTCTTGAGCGTCACTTCCTGATTGTTGATCAGCACGACGGCGGTTTCGCCGTTCTCCGCGGATTCGTAGCGTTCGATGATGATGACGTCACCATCGAAGATATTGGAATCGATCATCGAATCCCCGCGCACGCGCAGTGCATAGGTGTTGCGGCGCACGAGCCGAGCGGGTACGTGGACCGTGGCGTTGTCGAGACACGCTTCCATCGGCAGCCCGGCGGCAACCTGTCCCAGCAGCGGGATCTCGACGAGATCGGTCGCGTCGATCGTTTCCCAGTTTCCGTCGATCAGCGGCAGATTGGGCTGGCGCTGAAGATAACTCGGTGCGGTGGTTGTCATCGTCTTCTCCCGAGAAGGACGCCGTCATCATAGCAAGGACGCGACATTGGGCAAGGCGTCGACCTTCGGGTGTGGTCGCTTCTGCCTCTGCCGGTCGCGGTCGCGTCTGGCCGACGCTCGCTGGTGCTGGCGAGTCGGTGGTAAAGTGGCGCCCCGATCATGCCCAGCGCTGGCGAGGCGCGTGCGGGTCAAGCGTGAGAGTGAGGCGTGTAAAAGCCTGTAAATGAGACGCTGGTGAGAGCGAGGAGACGTTGGTGAGAGCGAGGAGACGTTGGTGAGAGTCGCCCTGGATGCCCGCGACCTGGCCTGCGAACGAGACGATCGCTGGCTCTTCGAGGCGCTCGAACTGCAGGTTCGTGATGGTGACATGCTGCGTATCGAGGGGGCCAACGGTAGCGGCAAGACCACGCTGCTCAAGATCCTCACCGGGCAGCTGAGCCCGCAGGCCGGCAAGCTGGAGTGGCACGGCGAACCGCTGCGCCGCGTCAAGGACACGTTTCTTCGTTCGCTGCTCTTCATCGGCCATGCGCCGGGGGTCGCTGCGGCCTTGAACGGGCAGCAGAATTTAGCCTGGTCGGCCGCCGTGGCGGGCGTGGAGGCGCCCTCCCGCGCGATCGATCAGGCGCTTGCGGGCGTCGGGCTGGCAGGCTTCGAGGACGTGCCGGCGGCACAGCTCTCCGCCGGTCAGCAGCGCCGCATCGCGTTGGCCAGACTGGCGCTCATTCCGCGCCCGCTCTGGATTCTGGACGAGCCATTCACCGCCATCGACAAGGACGGCGTGGGCTGGCTCGAGCAGCGTCTGGTGGATCATGCCGATCGCGGTGGGGCGGTGATCATGACGACGCATCATACTTTTCAGGCTAACGATCGTGTAAACTCGGTCCTCCTTGGAGCGGCAGGATGACGCGAGGCGCATTGAACCAAAGTCGTACTGACGCTGTCGGAGCTCCGTCCGCGACGGTCGGGCTGGTGGGTGCCTGTGCCGCGCAGGTTCGGCGAGAGCTGGCCGTGGCGCGTCGGCGCGGCGGTGAGTGGCTGAATCCGCTGATTTTCCTGGCACTGGTAACCATGCTGTTCCCGCTGGGCATCTCGCCGCAGCCCGATCTGCTGGCAACCATTGCACCTGGTCTACTTTGGGTCGCTGCGCTGTTGGCGATGCTGCTTTCGCTGGATGCGCTGTTCCGCAGCGATCATGCCGATGGCAGTCTCGAACAGATGATGCTCGCTCCTCAGCCGCTGGCCGCGCTCTGCCTGGCCAAAGTGGCGGTTCACTGGTTGTTGACCGGCGTACCGCTGGCGCTGTTTGCGCCGCTGCTGGGCGTGATGCTGTCGCTGCCGACGGCCGGCAGTCTGACGCTGATCGCCTCGCTGCTGCTGGGCAGCGCCACCTTGAGTCTGATCGGGGCGATCGGCGCCGCGCTGACAGTGGGGCTGCCGCGCGGCGGAGTGCTGCTGTCGCTATTGATCCTGCCGCTTTACATTCCGGTGCTGATCTTCGGTGCCGGGGCCGTGCAAGCCGCGGTGCAGGGCGGCTTTGCCGGCCCGGCGCTGGCCCTGCTCGGCGCGATGCTGGCGCTCGCGCTGGTCGGTGCCCCGTTCGCCATCGCGGGGGCGCTGCGCATCAGTATTCATGGTTGATCGACGGGGTCGATAGAGCCTCGCACGCTGCATTTGCCGGAAAGCCCCGATCTGCGGAATGAACCCGCGAGAGGGGTTTGCAAGATGGGCAGGTGAAGAAACAGGACCGCAGAGAAACAGGACCGCGGAAAAAGATGTGGACCTTCATACACAAGCTGGGCTCGCCGAAGTGGTGCTATTCACTCTGCGGACGCCTTCAGCCCGGATTCTGGATCGCCGCACTGCTGCTGATCGCGGTCGGCAGCGTCTGGTCGCTGGCCTACTCGCCGCCCGACTACCAGATGGGCAACAGCTATCGCATCATCTACGTGCATGTCCCGTCGGCGATTCTCGCGCAGAGCGTCTTCGTGTCGATGGCGATCGCTTCCGCCGTCTTTCTGATCTGGAAGATCAAGATCGCGGACATGGCTGCGACCGTGATGGCGCCGTTCGGCGCCGCAATGACTTTTCTCGGGCTGTTCAGCGGCTCGCTATGGGGCGTGCCGACCTGGGGCACCTGGTGGACCTGGGACGCTCGCCTGACGGCGATGCTGATCCAGCTCTTCCTTTACATCGGCGTCATTGCCCTGCGGGGGGCCTACGGACGTAACGACCAGGGGGCGAAGGCGGTTGCCGTGCTGACACTGGTTGGCGTGGTCAACATCCCGATCATCAAGTACTCGGTGGTGTGGTGGAACACGCTGCATCAGCCGGCAACCTTCACCCTGACATCACGTCCGGCGATGCCCGAGTCGATGTGGATGCCGCTGCTGATCATGGTGCTGGGATTTTACTGTTTTTTCACGGCGCTGACCCTTTATCGGCTGCGCAACGAGATCATCCGACGCGAATCGCGCACCCGCTGGGTGCAGGCGCTGGCCGAATAGCAGCGGCCGGCTGCGGGGTCGCTCGGCCTGACACCGACGACGATCTGCCCGCCCAGCCGCGACGCGACAAGATATCAAGAGAACCGTGACATGGCTTTCGATTCACTCTCCGCCTTTCTCGACATGGGCGGTTATGCCAAATATGTCTGGCCCGCCTGGGGCCTGACCCTGTGTGCGCTCATCGGCTTCGCCGTCTGGGCACGGATGGAGCGTCGCCAGCTGATTCGACAGCTCGAGCGTCGGCGCCGGCGCGAGGCGCGTAGCGCATGAGAGCCAATCGAAAACGCCGCCTTATCATCGTGCTCGGCCTGGTTGCGCTCGCCGCGGTTGCCGTTGGCCTTACGCTCTATGCGCTCCGCGCCAACATCAATCTGTTCTTCACGCCCTCTCAGATCGCGGCAGGCGAAGCGCCGCACGATCGCACCATGCGCATCGGCGGCGTGGTCAAAAAAGACAGCGTCAATCGCGACAGCAACTCGCTGCAGGTGACGTTCGTGGTGACCGATTTCGCCAAAGATGTGGAGGTCAGCTACGACGACATCCTGCCGGATCTGTTTCGCGAGGGGCAGGGCGTAGTGATCGTCGGCAAGCTCGACGACAGCAATGAATTCATCGCCCAGCAGGTGCTGGCCAAGCACGACGAGACCTACATGCCGCCCGAGGTCGCTCAGGCGCTGAAGGCGACCGGCAATTTACCCGATGGCAGCGTCCCGTCCTCGTGAGGCGGGCAATGCGTGGACAGGTGCGAGTGATTCCATGTTGATTCGAATTCTTCCCGAGCTCGGCCACTTTGCGCTGATACTGGCGCTGGGCATGGCCATGTTGCAGGCCAGTGTGCCGCTGATCGGCGCGGCGACGCGACGCCCGCTCTGGATGGCGTTTGCGCAGCCGATGGCGTGGGGCCAGTTCGCCTTTCTCGTCATCGCCTATCTCTGCCTGACGGCGAGCTTCGCCTTCGACGACTTCAGCGTGGCCTACGTCGCCAACAACTCCAACTCGATGCTGCCCTGGTATTACAAACTGAGCGCGGTGTGGGGCAGCCACGAGGGATCCGTGCTGCTGTGGGTGTTGATCCTCGGCGGCTGGAGCTTCGCCGTCAGCGTCTTCTCCCGCCGGCTGCCGCGCGACATGCTGGCGCGGGTGCTGGCGGTCATGGGCTGGATAAGCAGCGGTTTTCTGCTGTTCATCCTGCTCACGTCCGACCCTTTCACTCGAGTGCTGCCCAATGTGCCGGGCGACGGTGCCGACCTCAACCCCCTGCTGCAGGACTTCGGACTGATCGTGCACCCGCCGATGCTCTACATGGGCTACGTCGGTTTTTCAGTCGTCTTCGCTTTCGCCATGGCCGCGCTGCTCGGCGGCCGACTGGACGCGGCCTGGACGCGCTGGGCGCGCCCCTGGACCAACGTCGCCTGGGCATTTCTCACCGTTGGCATCGCGCTCGGCAGCTGGTGGGCCTATTACGAGCTGGGGTGGGGCGGCTGGTGGTTCTGGGACCCGGTCGAGAACGCGTCACTGTTACCGTGGCTCGCCGGTACCGCGCTGATTCACTCGCTTGCCGTGACCGAAAAGCGCGGCACGTTCAAGAACTGGACCGTGCTGCTGGCGATATTCACCTTTTCGCTCTCGCTGCTGGGCACGTTCCTGGTGCGTTCGGGGGTGTTGACCTCGGTCCACGCGTTCGCCAACGACCCGTCGCGCGGTACATTCATTCTCGTGCTGCTCGGCATTACCGTCGGGCTGTCGCTGGCCATCTTCGCGCTGCGTGCGCCGCGCGTGCAGTCACTGTCCGGATTCGGCTGGCTGTCGCGGGATTCGCTGTTGCTGATCAACAATATCCTGCTGGTGATCATGACCGTCACCGTGCTGCTCGGCACTATCTACCCGCTGCTGCTGGACGCGCTGGGACTCGGCAAGATCAGCGTCGGCCCGCCGTACTTCAATGCCCTGTTCGTGCCGCTGACCGTGCTGCTGTGCATCTTCATGGGGTTGGGGCCACTGGCGCGCTGGAAGCGTATGCCGGGGCGCGAGCTGGCTAGACGCCTGGGGCTTGCCGCCGTGATCGCCATTGTCATTGCGGCCGGGTTGCCGTTGCTCTATGGCGGCAGCTTCAGCCTGAGTGTGACGCTCGGGCTGCTGCTGGCGCTGTGGCTCACGCTGTCGCTGGTTCGTGATGTTTTCGATAAAACCCGCCGCGGGCGAACCGGCAAGACCGGCGGGCGAGGTCGATTGGCACGTCTGCGCAAACTGACGCTGTCTTACTGGGGCATGGTGCTGGGACATCTGGGGCTGGCCGTGACCATCGTCGGCGTGGTGATGGTCTCCCACTACAACGTCGAGAAAAACGTGCGCCTGTCGCCCGGCGAGCAGGTCGAAGTCGGCGGTTATCAGTTTGCGATGACCGACTTTCACGAGCGGCGTGGCCCCAACTACGTTGCCGACACGGCGACCATTCGCGTCGACCGGCCCGGACGGGCGAGCTTCACCATGCAGCCGGAAAAGCGCTTTTTCATGGCCAGCGGCATGCCGATGACCGAAGTCGCGCTGCGACCGGGTCTGTTCAGTGATCTCTATCTGGCGCTGGGCGAGCAGCTGGACAATGGCGACTGGTCGCTGCGCATCCAGATCAAGCCCTTCGTGCGCTGGCTCTGGCTGGGCGCGCTGATCATGGCTGCCGGTGGTCTTCTCGCGGTGATCGATCGCCGTTACCGCAAGGCACCCAAACGGGCACAGGCGGGCGCGCGGGGCGCGCCGGATCCGATCGAGGACGCCGACATGGCGGCGGAGGGTGCACGATGAAACGCCGTCTGCTGCTGCTGATTCCCCTGGTCCTGTTCGTCGTGCTGGTCGTGTTCTTCTATCGTGGTCTGTCCAAGGATCCTGCCGCACGCGACTCGGCACTGCTGGCCAAGGATTTCCCGAGCTTCCACCTCTCCACGCTCTCCGATCCATCGCAGAAGCGGGATCGTTCTCTGCTCGAGGGCCAGGTGACCCTGGTGAACGTCTGGGGCGAGTGGTGCCCGACCTGTAAACAGGAGATGCCACAGCTGCTCGAGCTCGCCGATCGCGGCGTGCGGCTCGTTGGCGTCGATTACAAGGATACCCGCGAGAACGGGCGCCAGTTCCTGCAGGAGTTCGGCAATCCGTTCGAGGTCTCGCTGTTCGACCCGGACGGCAGCCTCGGATTCGACCTCGGTGTATACGGTGCGCCGGAGAGCTTTCTCGTCGATGCCGACGGCGTCATCCGCTATCACCACACCGGCTACATCACGCCGCAGGATGTGGAGAGCGTGATTCTGCCCGAGGTGAAGAAATGGCAGCAGTGATGCGTGGAAGCGCGAGCCGCGTCTGGTCGCGGTTTGGAGTGTCGATCGGCCTGCTGCTGGTCTCGCTGCTGATGTCAGCGTCGGTGAGCGCGGCCATCGAAGTGCAGGATTTCCAGGACCCGGCGCTGGCCTCGCGCTATGCGGACCTCAGCTCGCGCCTGCGCTGCCCGAAGTGTCAGAACGAGTCGATCGCGGCATCCAATTCGCCCATCTCCGCCGACATGCGGGCGCGAGTGGCGACACTGCTGCGCGAGGGTGAGTCCGACAAGCAGATCGAAAGCGCCATGGTCTCGCGTTTTGGCGACTACGTGCTCTACGACCCGAAGCTGGAAACCCGCACCTGGCTACTGTGGGGGCTGCCGTTCGCGCTGGTGCTCATCGGTGGCAGCGTGATCGCCGGCTTCGTGATCAAACGCCGGCGGCTGGCCCAGCGCTCGCTCGATGACGACGAGCGTGACCGGCTGGCATCGCTCGTGGCTCGCCATCGCGCGGCGGGCAGTGAAGCCGGTGAAGACACCACCGCAGCCGGCGCGGAAGCGGGTGCCGGTAAGCTCCGTGCCCGCCCGAAAGGAGAAAATTGATGACGGCGCTCTATATCGGCATCGCCCTGCTATTGATGCTGGCGCTCTGGCTGCTGTGGCTCCCGGTGCGCCGGGCAGCGGGTTTGCGCGATGCGCTGATGACGTTCGAGGCCGACGATCGTAACAACGCGGAGAACGTCGCGATCTATCGTCAGCGTCTGGCAGCGCTGGAGCTGGCGCTGGTCGAAGGCGAGATCGACCGCGAGCGATTCGCGGAAGATCGCCTCGAGCTCGACCGCCGCCTGCTGGAAGATGCCGGCGGGCAGGGGCGTCGTCCGCTCAAGCGGGTTCGCGCCGGTCGCTGGCTGCTGCCGCTCGTCGCCATCCTGCTCGTCGTGGCCGCGCTGGTCTTCTACGAGCGCACCGGTGATCGCCAGGATCTCGAGCTTTACCAAGTCGTCGAATCCGTGGCGCACGCGCCGCCCGAGACGAAGATTTCCGTGCTCGCCGCGGAAGCGCAACGCCAGTCCGACAACCCCAAAGCCTGGGCGCAACTGTTCCCGCTCTACCGGGATAACGGTCAATTCGACCAGGCGATCGACACGCTCGAGCGGCTGGTGGCGCTCCAGGGGCGCCAACCGCAGCTCCTGGCGCAGCTGGCGCAGATGAAGTTCTTCGCTGCCGACCGCACGGTGACCGACGATGTCCAGTCGCTGATCGACGAGACGCTCGAGCTCGATCCGCGCCAGCCGACGGTGCTGGGCGTGCTCGGTATCGATGCCTTCGATCATGCGCGTTATCGAGAGGCCATCGACTACTGGCGCCGTGCCATGGCCGGCTATCAGGACGACGAATCCGGCAAGGCGCTGCGCAAGGTGATTGCGGTGGCCCAGCAGCGACTCGACGCCCGCGCAGGTCAGGCCTCGACAGCGGACAGCACTGCCTCCGCGCCTGCGGCATCGCTGCAGGTGGATCTAACGCTGGCCCCGTCTTTGAGCGAGCGTCTGCCGGCCGACACACCCGTGTTTCTCGTCGCACGCGACGTGGATGGCCAGCGACCGCCGCTGGCGATCGCCCAGACCACGCTCGGCGCGCTGCCGCAGACGCTGACGCTGAGCGACGCCCAGGCCATGACGCCGCAGGCCAAACTCTCTCAGGTCGATCATGTCGACCTGGTGGCGCGTGTCTCCGCTAGCGGTCAGGCGCAGCCACAATCCGGCGATCTCTTCGGCCGCCTGCAGGACGTTGTCGTCGGCGGTGATCATGCGTTGACGCTGGATATTGATCAGGTAGTCCCTTAGGCTCTGCCGAAGTCGCTCTCCGGCGCCCTCGCGACCCCGTGAGCTGCGCCGGGTGGCCCATCCGGTTCCAGGAGCCTTCCCTCCCGCATGCGTCTCAAGTCCATCAAGCTGGCTGGCTTCAAGTCGTTCGTCGATCCGGTCACCGTACCGTTCGACGGCAACATGACCGCCATCGTTGGGCCCAACGGCTGCGGTAAGTCCAATGTCATCGATGCGGTTCGCTGGGTGATGGGGGAGTCCTCCGCCAAGACGCTGCGCGGCGAGTCGATGACCGATGTCATCTTCAACGGCTCCACCGGGCGCGCGCCGATCGGTCAGGCCTCGATCGAACTGTTGTTCGACAACAGCGATGGCGGCCTCGGCGGTGCCTGGTCCGGCTACCGCGAAATCGCGGTCAAGCGCCTGGTCACTCGCGAGCCGCAGTCGAGCTATTTCCTCAATGGTCAGAAATGCCGGCGTCGCGATATCGCCGATATCTTTCTCGGCACCGGCCTGGGGCCGCGCTCCTATGCGATCATCGGCCAGGGCATGATCTCGCGCCTGGTCGAGGCGCGGCCGGAAGAGCTGCGCAATACGCTCGAGGAAGCCGCCGGCATCTCCAAGTACAAGGAGCGCCGGCGCGAGACGGAGAACCGGCTGCGTCGCACGCAGGAGAATCTCGAACGTCTCGACGACATCTGCGAGGAGCTCGACAAGCAGCTCGAGCGACTCAAGCGCCAGGCCGAGGCAGCCAGGCGCTATCGCGGCCTGAAGGACGATGAGCACCGGCTGCGCGGAGAGCTGGCGCTGCTGCGCGAACGGGCGCTACGCAGCCAGCAGCACGAGGCCGCTTCGCGCGTGCGCGACGACGAGACGCAAGTCGAGCGTGAGGTGCTGGGGTTGCGTCAATGTGAAACCCGGCTCGCGGAAGGGCGCGAAAGTCACGACCAGGTCGCTGCGGCGCTCGAGCAGCACCAGGCCGCTTTCTATCAGACCGGCGCCGACATCGCGCGTCTGGAGCAGTCGCTCGAACACGCGCGCCAGCGCCAGCAGCAGCTCGGCGCCGATCTGGAGACCGCCCGCGGCGAGCGTGAATCGCTCTTTCGGCTCGCCGGTGAAGACGATGAGAGTCTGGACGCGCTCGCCGAGCGTCTTGAGACGCTCGTGCCAGACGTCGAACTTGCCGATGAAGCGCTGCTCGATCTCGAAGCGTCGCTCGAAGAGGCGCAAGCCCATGCGCAGACCACGCAGCGCCAGTGGGAGGCGTTCAGCGAAACGTCGCGAGAGACGCGCCATCGCGCCGAGCGCGAGCAGGAGGCGATCGAGCGGCTCGAACAGGAGCTGATGTCGCTGCGTCAGGAGGTCGACCGTCTGCAGCGTCAGCAGAGTGAGCTCCCCGACATGCGCGAGCTCCGTGAGTCTCGCGAAGGCGTTGCCGAATCTCTCGAGGTCCTCGACGAACGTCAGCAGACGCTCGAGATCCGGCGTGAGGCGCGTCTCGATGCTCGCGAGCAGGCGCGCTCGCGTCTCGACGAGCGTGAGCGGACTCGTCAGGCGTTGCAGGAACGGCGCCACCGGTGTCAGGGCGAGATCGCCTCGCTCGAGGCCTTGATCGATGCCGCGCTGGACGATGGCGATGCCGGCGTCGCCGAGCAGCTCGCCGGTCATGCGCTTTCGTCGGCACCGCTGCTGGCCGAGCAACTCGAGGTGGACCGCGGCTGGGAGCGCGTGGTCGGCTGGGTGCTGGGGAACTGGCTCAATGCGCGTCTGGCCGAACCGGAAACGGCACGCGCGCCGCTCGGATCACTGGCCAGCGGGGAACTTCCCGTGCTCTCGCCGCACCAACGTGAGACGACGGTGGTGACGGACTCGCTGCTGACGCACGTGCGTGGTGCCGGCAGTGCTGACGGAGTGCTGAATCGGATTTACTGTGCCGTGGATGAGCCGGAAGCCTGGGGCCGGGTCTCGGCGCTGGGGCCTGGCGAGAGCGTGATGACCTCGGACGGACTCTGGCTCGGCCAGGGCTGGGCGCGTCGCCTGGGGCGAGAAGAGATCGCCAGCGACGGCGTGCTGGGGCAGCGTCAGCGTCGAGAAGCGCTGCTGGCGGAAGTCGCCGAGATCGATGAGCGTGTCGCCGAGATCGAGGGCGAGTTGACGGATTTTCATCAGGCGCTCGATGCCAACGAATCGGGGCTGGAGGCACTGCGCCAGGAAGAGCTCGACCTGTCGCGCGAGCGCCAGCAGCACTCGACCCGTCTCGCCACGCTGGACAGTCAACTTGGCCATGTCGGCGGGCGCGCCCGCGAGCTGGTCGAGGAGATCGCAGCACGCCATGAGACGCTCGAGGCGCGAACGATGGCACTCGAAAACGCGCGCGAGCGTTGGCAGCAAGCGCTTGCTGCTGTCGATGACAGCCAGACACTGCGTGAATCACACGAACAACAGCGTCAGGCGTCGCTCGAGAGAGTGACGACGCTGCGGCAGCAGCAGCAGCAGGCGCAAGCGCAGCAGCAGGCGCTGGCGCTCGAACGTCAGCGACTGCAGACCCAGCGGGATGCCCTCGAGCAGCAGCGCGAGCGAAGCCGTGAGCAACTATCGCGTCTCGAGGCGCGTTGCGAAGCGCTGATCGAACAGCGCGAAACGCTGGCCGAGCCGGACGACGACCAGCGTGAAAGGCTCGAGCTGCTGCTCGAGACCCGGTCCCAGCAGGAGACGACGCTCAACGCCTGCCGAGATCGCGCCAACCAGCTGGGCGAGGCGCTGCGCCAGACCGAGCTCGAGCGGCAGGCACACGAGCGGGAGCTGGATGTCGTCCGTCAGCGGTTGCAGGAAGGGCGGATGCAGGTTCAGGCGCTGACGCTCAAGGCCGATGCGCAGCAGGAACAGCTCGATGAGCAGGGCCACGACGTCGAACGACTGCTCGCCGGGCTGGACCCCGACGCCACCGAATCGGCCTGGCAGACACGGCTGGAGGAGACCGCTGAACGCATCCGCAGACTCGGCGCTATCAACCTGGCGGCGATCGAAGAGTATGACCAGCAGGCCGAACGACGCGATTATCTCGAGGGACAGCACGCTGAACTGAGCGAGGCCATCGAGACACTCGAACGGGCTATACGGCGTATCGATCAGGAGACCCGCACGCGCTTCAAGCAGACTTTCGATGAAGTGAACCAGGGACTGATGGCACTTTTTCCGCGAGTCTTCGGTGGCGGAGCCGCATGGTTGACGCTGACCGGCGAGGATTTGCTGGAGACCGGCGTTGCCATCATGGCGCGCCCGCCCGGCAAGAAAAACAGCACCATTCATCTCCTGTCCGGCGGAGAGAAAGCGCTGACCGCGTTGTCGCTGGTATTCGCCATCTTCCAGCTCAACCCGGCACCCTTTTGCATGCTGGACGAGGTGGATGCACCGCTGGACGATGCCAACGTCGGTCGCTATGCGAAGCTGGTCAAGGAAATGTCGGAGAGCGTTCAGTTCATCTTCATCACGCACAACAAGATCGCGATGGAAGCCGCCGAGCGATTGATGGGCGTGACAATGCAAGAGCCGGGTGTGTCGCGTCTGGTCTCCGTCGGGGTCGATGAAGCGGCATCGATGGCCGAGACCTCCTGAACTTGTCGAAAATAGCCAAACCGGCTAGCGGCGTAATAGGATGTCTCGCATCAGGCAGAATTGAAGGGCGATTGCTGGCGGGCAAAACATCTCTTGACAACGAAAAAAAGTGGCCCATTTTTGAAAAATCACGCTATGCTAGTGCCGACATGGTGAGGTATATCGACGATTGACCTGCAAAACGACATGGAGAGCCGGTCGCATGCAGCACAAAACACGCAGCAGATTCGGGTTGCCGGACGTGTGTTGTCGCCGCTTGTCGTTCGCTGACGACGTCCCTGCAGGCGCCCTTGCGAAAGGGTGTGAATCGATGACCGAACCTGTTGTCCTCTTCCAGCATAGTGGCACCGCGAACAGGCAAGACGACCCATGGAACTAAGAGAGTGGCTTATCATCCTGGGGCTGGTTTTGGTGGCGACCATCGTGATCGATGGCTTTCGTCGTCTTCAGCGCCAACGTCGGGTTCCACGCCTTGATCAGGCGATCGGAGAGAACGGAACAGACGCCGGGTCCGACGAGGATCTGGACGAGGCGGCCCGCGAGGCCGAAGTCAATTGGGAGCTGCCCAACGGAGGGGCACGTGTCGTTCGGGCGGCCACGTTCGAGCGGAATGAGGCGGAGCCGATTCGCCCATCCGAGCCGAAACGCCAGGAGCGTATTCCGGATGAGGAGCTCAAGGAGAGCATTCTCAACCGAAAGTCGCGTCCCTCGTTTTCGGACATGCAGCATAATGTAAAGAGCGCCATGCGTGCCGGTGCCAAACGTGTGAGCGAGTCCGCTCAGCGGCTCGGCAACAAGCGTGACGAAGATGCTCGGGCGAGGAAAGACGCTCGCAAGGAGAGCGATCATCGTGAGCCGCAGCTGGGTCATGAGCCGCCGACGGCCGATGAATCGTCGACTCGCGATCCGCTCGTGTCCGGCATGCCGGCATCGGCGGGAAATGCGGCCACGGAAGCGGCACTGGAGCCACTACGGATCTCCCGCCTGACGCCGCCCCATGAGAGCATCGGCGCCGACGTAGAGTCGGCCGGCGATAGCCGCGAATCTATTGGCAGCCGCGAGACGATGACCGATGCCGTCGGCGCAGAGGCCGCCGAGCCGGCAACAGCTGCGCGTAATGACGTCGTTACGCAGCACCCGGCGGTCGAGCGCGCCAAGCGCCACCACGTCAGCGCGGCCCGCGCCCGGGAGACGCTGTCTCACGCCGAGGAAGTCATCGTCATCAGCGTCTTCGCGCGTACGGAAGAGGGCTTCGACGGCGCGGATCTGCTCAATCTGATGTTGGCGTGCGGGCTGCGCTTCAGTGAAATGGGCATCTTCCACCGCTACGAGAAGGAAGCCGACGACAGCGAGCTGCAGTTCTCGATGGTCAACGTCGTCAAGCCGGGCGTATTCAATCTGGACAGCATCCAGGAGATCGTGACCCCTGGCGTGACCTTCCTGATGCCGCTACCGGGTGCCAACGATACGGCGGCTGCCTTCGAGGCGATGCTGGAGACCGCGATGGTGCTGGTTCGCAATCTCGGCGGTGAGCTGAAAGATGAAAATCATAGCGTCATGACCGCCCAGACGATCGAATTCGCGCGCCAGCGCGTGCAGGAGTTCGAGCGTCGCCATCGTCTGCATCGCTATCAGGCGAACTGACGTACCCGGCAGGGTGCGCTGGCGGTATCTTGCAACGGGGCCTTCGGGCCCCGTTGTCGTTGATGGGTACTTGGCCCTCAAATCTGCCGGTGAGCGCCCAAGGCGGTGGGCCATCGCTTCCGCTACAATGCGTGTCATTTCCTTTCCGCCGCGGTGTCGTTGCTCCGCGGCCGAGCAGCCACCGAACGAGCGTAATGAGCCAGATGTCCCGAGCGACCCGTGACCGCGCTGATGACTTGCGTCAGCAGCTGGATGACGCCAATTACCACTATTATGTCGAAGATGCCCCGCGCATCACCGATATCGAATACGACAAGCTGCTGCGCGAGCTCCAGGCACTGGAAGCGGCGCATCCCGAGCTCGAGACGCCGGATTCACCGACACAGCGCGTTGGCGCGCCGCCGGCGGAACGCTTCGAGGAGGTGACGCACGCCGTCCCCATGCTCTCGCTGGATAACGCCTTCAACGAGGAGGAGCTACGCGCGTTCGTCAAACGGGTCGCGGACAAGCTCGAGTGCGAAAGCGAGACGCTGGCGTTCTGCTGTGAACCGAAGCTGGATGGGCTGGCCGTCGCACTGGTCTATGAAGATGGCCGATTGGTGCAGGGCGCGACGCGTGGCGATGGGCGCACCGGCGAGGACGTTACGCTCAATCTGCGTACCGTCAGCTCGATACCGCTCAAGCTGCGTGGCGAGACGCCGCCATCGCTGATCGAGGTGCGCGGCGAAGTCTACATGCGCCATTCGGGTTTCGAGGCGATGAATGCCAGAGCGCGCGAGCGCGACGAGAAGGTCTTCGCCAATCCGCGCAATGCGGCTGCCGGCAGCCTGCGCCAGCTCGACTCGAAGATCGCCGCTCAGCGACCGCTGGAGTTCTGTGCCTACCAGGTCGCCCGACTCGATGGCGATGATGATGCCGCCACCCACTCCGATTATCTGAAGCGCCTGCGCGAGCTCGGCTTCCGCACCAGTCCGCTGCTCGACGTGGTGAGCGGCGCCAGCGGGATCGTGGAATT
Source organism: Salinicola rhizosphaerae (assembly GCF_014652715.1). GTDB lineage: Bacteria > Pseudomonadota > Gammaproteobacteria > Pseudomonadales > Halomonadaceae > Salinicola > Salinicola rhizosphaerae. The sequence continues at coordinate 236,491 of NZ_BMZI01000004.1, forward strand.
CTGCCAGCGGCTCGGCGAGCAGCGCGACGGTCTCGATTACGATATCGACGGCGCCGTGCTCAAGGTCGACAGCCTGCGCGATCAGCGCGAACTCGGCTTCGTTTCCCGCGCCCCGCGCTGGGCGATTGCCTACAAGTACCCCGCCCAGGAGCAGACCACGACGCTCAACGACGTCGCCTTTCAGGTCGGGCGCGTCGGCACACTGACGCCGGTCGCCAAGCTCGAGCCGGTGCAGGTCGCCGGCGTCACGGTGTCCAACGCCACGCTGCACAACATGGACGAGGTCGAGCGGCTCGGTGTGCGCATCGGCGATACCGTCATCGTGCGGCGTGCCGGTGATGTCATTCCTCAGATCGTCGGCGTCGTCGAGTCGCAGCGACCCGCGGATGCTCGTCCCATCGAGATGCCGAGCGCATGCCCGGTCTGCGGCTCGCAGATCGAGCGTCTCGAGGGCGAGGTCGCGGCGCGCTGCTCCGGCGGCCTCTATTGTCCGGCACAGCGCAAGGAAGCGCTGAAGCATTTTGCCAGCCGCCGGGCGCTGGATATCGATGGCCTCGGCGAAAAACTGATCGACCTGCTGGTCGAGCGTGAGTGGGTGAGGACGCCGGCGGATCTCTTTCGCCTCGAGGCGACCCATCTCGCCGATCTGCCGCGACTGGCCGAGAAGTCCGCCGGCAATCTCGTCAGGTCACTGGAAGCCGCCAAGTCGACCACATTGCCCCGCTTCATCTACGCCATCGGTATTCGGGAAGTGGGGGAGGCGACCGCAGCCAATCTGGCACGCCATTTCGGCTCGCTCACCGCCCTGCGCGAGGCAACGCTCGAGTCGCTGGAGGCGGTCGAGGACGTCGGGCCGATCGTGGCGCGCCACATTCACACGTTCTTCCGGCAGGCCCACAACCAGGAAACGCTGGATGATCTGATTGCGGTTGGCGTGACCTGGGTCGAGGAAGAGGTCGGTGATCGGCCGCAGCCGCTGGAGGGCCAGACCTGGGTGCTGACAGGGGCGCTGGAGAACATGACCCGCGACGAAGGCAAAGCGCGCCTGCAAGCGCTCGGAGCCAAGGTGGCCGGCAGCGTCTCCAAGAAAACGGCGACCGTCGTCGCCGGGCCCGGCGCCGGCAGCAAGCTGGAGAAAGCGATGCAGCTTGGCGTCGAGGTGATCGACGAGGACGCTTTCCTGTCGCGCCTTGCCGAGTGGGAAGGGTGAGTGCCGTTGCCGGGGTGAGTGTCACTGTCAGGGTTAGCGCCAGTGCTGACATGAGTGCAACGGAAATACGGAGGCCGGTATGAGCCGTTTTGTCGAGATTCCGCCGCGCATGCTGCCGTCGGAAACGCTGGATGCACTGCTGCAGGTGTTCGTCACCCGTCAGGGTTACGACACCACCGATGTCGCCACCGACATGCATGACTGGGTGCGTGATCTCAAACGCCAGCTCGAGCGCGGTGAGCTGCTGATCGTCCACGATCTGCAGACCGAGTCGACCGAGGTAATGACCCAGGCGCAGTGGCAGAGTTTCGGTCGACACCTCGCCGATGACGAGGAAGAGGGCGACTGGTGATCGCCTGAGTCGGGCGATGACGTTGCCTGGCTCTCCACGCTGATAACAACACGGCCCCCTGTCGGTTTCGACAGGGGGCCGTTGCAAGTCGGGGTGGTGGCTCAGGGTTCCCAGCTTCTTCGCCGAGGCCGGGAACCCTGAAGATTCGAGATCAGGTGAACAGCAGCGGCACCGCGATGCTCGAGATCAGCAGGATCAGTGCACCGCCGAGCCGTGAGGAGATCTGGGCGAACGGCATCAGCTGCATACGATTGGCGGCGGAGAGCACGGCAACGTCGCCGGTACCGCCCATGTTGGCCATGCAGAGACCGGCGGTGATCGCCGATTCGATCGGGTAGAAGCCGACCAGCTTGCCGACCAGACCCGCCCCGAAGGCGGCGCCGGCGACGACGGCGAAGACGATCAGCACGTAGGTGATGGAGATCGCGTCGATCACCTGGCCGAGATCGGTGTAGGCGATGCCGATACCGAACAGCAGGGCGAACGTCCAGTTCTTGGCCACGAACTTGAACCACTGCGCGGCGGCGTCGTTGAGAGACTCGGGCACGACGTTGCAGATCTTGAGCAGCGCGACGAGGATGATCATCAGTGCGTAGGGGTGCAGCGGAATGAACCCACCCAGAATCTCGCCGGCGACGAAGAAGGTCAGTGCCGCGATCACGCCGATGCCTAGCTTGGAAAGATCCGGCTTGCTTTCGCGCTCCTCGATCTCGACGCCCGGCATCATCTGGCCGTTGCCGGTCAGGCTCGGTACGCGCTTGGCCAGCCCGTTGAGAAGGCCCGCGATGATGATGGCGAAGACGTTACCCAGGGCCAGGGCGGGTACCAGAATCGAGATATAGTAGCTCGCCGGCTGACCGAGCAGCTGCTCGTAGATCTGGCTCATCGGCACCGCGCCAGCGCCCATGCCACCGCCCATGATCGGCAGCGTGATAACGACGACGGCGTCCTGCACGGAGAAGCCGAGCAGCCAGCCCACCGCGATGGCAAAGAGCGCCGCGAACAGCACCGCACAGATCAGCGGTAGGGCGTAGCGGGAGCCGACCTTGACCAGCACCTTGGAATCCATACCGAGAATGCTGCCGGTGATGAGCGCGGCGATGTAGAAGTTGAGGAAGCCGCCGCTCTTCATGAACTGGGTCACGTTGTCGGTCACGTCGCTCGGCAGCCACTGTACGTAGACCAGCGCAGCGGCGCCGAAGATGGCGAGAATCGCGCCGCCGCCGAGATAGCTCTTGACGATCGGCAGTCGGTCACCGATGAAACCCAGCAGCTCGCCGAGAATCATCATGACCAGCAGGGCGCCGATCATGCCGGTAGGCAGGGTGTCCGTTGCCATGGAAACGATCAGAACGGCCGTGGCGATGGCAAATAGCGGTAGAGGAATGCCGAAAATGCGGGCCGACAGCCAGCCGTTCTGGCGGCCCTCTTCGGCGTGCACGGTTTGCGTCGCGGTTGCAGTCATGGTTGGCTCCCGTAGGATTCAAGCCCTCGCGGGCGGTACGCTGCCGAGGATAGAGACCTCACTGCAGTGACCAACCTTACCGAAATTATTAAAGCCTTTATAAACTATTGAAAGAGAAGGCGTCGGAGAACGCATACCGCACCCGTGTGCGGTATACCACCTTGGTCGAAATGGGGTTAGACATAGGTCGATATGAAGCGTCTGCGTCTCAGTGCCCAGCTTTTCGTTCTGGTCGCCAGCATGATCGTGCTGACGCTGGGCGTGGCTCTCCTGCTGTTCAACTACCAGCTTCGCGCCAATCTCGAACAGGCGCAGGGCGAGCGCGTGATGGGGTTGGCGGCCTCGCTGGCGGACCGCGCTGATGTCAGGGCCGCACTGACCGCCAAGCCGATCGTCCACGATCCTGACTCACTGCTGCGCGCGCGGATCGAAGCGCTGCGCGAGCGGCTCGGAGTCGACTTCATCACCGTGATAGACACGCGCCACCTGCGCCTGACGCATCCGGATCCGTACGAGATCGGTCGCCATTTCCGCGGCGACGACGAAGGGCCAGCGCTGGCCGGTGAATCCTATGTCTCGCGCGCGGAGGGCACGCTCGGCGTCAGCATTCGCGGCTTCTCGCCGGTACTGGGCAGCGACGGCCAGGTGATCGGCGCGGTCGCGACCGGCGTTACGCTCAAGCGCGTCGGCCTGCTGCTGTCCGAGCGTAGCCAGGTACTCTGGCTCGGGATCGTGGGTTTGATGCTGATCGGGGGGCTCGGCGCCTGGTGTCTGGCGCATTACATCAAACGAGTCCTGCTGGGATTCGAGCCGCACCAGATCTCCGGCTGGGTGCGCGAGCGTCAGGCGATGCTGGCCTCGCTTCACGAGGGTGTGCTCGCGATTAACGCCGAGGGCGAAGTGACACTGGTCAATCCGGCGGCGCGGCAGCTGCTCAATCCGCTCGGCGGCACCGAGGCGGCACTGCCACGCGAGGTGCTGGACGAGCTCTTCGACAGTGGCGCGGTGTCGCTCAACCGTCGTCTGACGCTCAACGGCCGGGCGTTGATCGTCAATCGGGTGCCGATCCGCGCCGAGCGCGGTGGCGGTGGCTCGATCGTGACGCTACGCGATCGCAGCGAGGTCAATCGGCTCGCCGAGGAGCTAACTGGCGTCAGTCGCTACGCGCAGGCGCTGCGGGCCTCCACGCACGAGTTCAAGAATCGTCTGCATGTCATTCTCGGTCTGGTGCAGCTGCGCGATATCGGCCGCCTCGAACGCTATCTGCGGGAGCTGGACGATACCCTGATCGCCCCGGCCGCCGCGCGGGTGGCTGGCGTCAAGGACCCGATCCTGGCCGGATTTCTGCTGGCCAAGGGGAGTGAAGCGCGGGAGCGTCAGGTGGCGCTGGAGATCGAACTCGACAGCGATATTCCAGCCCCTGACAGCGGTGAAACGGGGCACTGGCTGGTCACGATCATCGGCAACCTGCTCGAGAACGCGTTCGAGGCGGTCGCCGAGCGCAACTTGCCCTCGGTCACGCTGAGTATGGGCCTGGATGCCGGAGAGCTCTCGCTCCACGTTGCCGACAACGGCGCCGGCATGGGCGAGATCGAGCAGCATCGCGCTCTGGAGCAGGGGATCTCTTCCAAGGGCGAAGGGCGTGGCTACGGGCTGGCGATGGTCAAGGCGCACGTCGAGTCGCTGGAGGGAACGCTCGCGCTCTATTCCACGCCCGGGCGTGGCACCTTGGTCGAGGTGACATTACCCTATGCGGCGGATGCCACAACGCTGACCGATGGAGTGATCTGACCCATGCGCGTACTGATAGTCGAAGATGACCCGATGGTGATGCGCCTGAACGTCGAGTTTCTCAATCGACTCGATGGCATCAGCCTGGTCGCGCAGTGCGAGGATCTGCCCGCCGCGCGCGAGATACTCGCCCGCGAACCGGTCGATCTGCTGCTGCTCGACGTGTTTCTTCGCGAGCACAACGGCCTCTCTCTGGTCCGGGAGCTGCGTCGCCAGGCGCGGGATGTCCAGATCGTCCTCATCACGGCGGCCTCGGAGATGGAGACGGTGCGCGAAGCCAAGCTGCTGGGCGTGGCCGACTATCTGGTCAAGCCGTTCGAGTTCGAACGCTTCCAGGAAGCGCTGAACTACTGCCTGGAGACGCATCGCCGCCTCGCCAAGCTGCCGACCCGCGCCCATCAGCGCGATCTCGACTCGCTGTTCCGGCGCGAAACGGGGGCGCCGGCGCCGATCCGCCCCGGCGATCTGCCCAAGGGATTGACCACCAATTCGCTGGCTCAGGTGGCCCGCGCGGCTGGCGATCAGTGCGGCAATTCGTTCACCACCGAGGCGTTGAGTGACAATACCGGCATGTCACGGGTCTCCGTGCGCAAGTATCTCAAGCACCTGGTAGATCGCGGCCTGCTCGAGGAGTCTTTCCATTACGGTCAGATCGGTCGACCCTCGTTTACCTATCGCTGCCTCGATCTGGATGCGCTGCGTCAGCTCGGCGAGCCAGCCTCCGCCGGCTGAGTCACCGCCCTCGCGGTCAGCGCCCACGCCTGAGGCCGGCGATGATGCGTCGGCCGGGGTGAAGGTGGTCGACGAGTTCACGCGGCAGCGGCAGTGGTTCGTCATGAATGCGCGACGCGATCACTTCGGCACACAGCGGTGCGCTGACCATGCCGCGTGAGCCATGGGCGGTGCTCACCCACAGCCCCGGGTAATGGACGCCGGGAGTGTCGAAACGACGATTGGCATCCTTGGACAGCGCCGCGTAGGCCTGCCGCCACGCGCGGGCGTCGGGCAGCGGGCCGGCGTAGGGCGTCTTGTCCGGACTGGCGGCTCGCACGCTGGCACGCCCACCCAGCGACTCGGCAGGGATCTCCCCCAGCGCGGCGCCGAGTGCAGGCGCCGTTCGCGAGAGTTCCGACAGATTGCGGCGATGATCCGCGAGTCGCAGCTCGTTGCTGTCGTCATTGGGCGTGAAGGTGGCGCCGAAGGTCAGCTGCCCTTTCCGAGGGGGCATCACGTAGCCGCCCGCGCAGTGCACTTCATCCAGCGTCAGCGCCGGCGAGACAGACAGGGTGGATATCTGCCCGCGAATCGCCTGCAGCGGCAGGCCATCGAGCCAGTCGCGGCTGGCGTGGCCGGTCGCGAACACGACCTGATCCACCGTCAGCGCATGGCCCGATAGCTGCAGACGCCAGCCGTTTTCCGTCTCGCGCAGCGAATGCAGCTCGTCGCGTCGCCACTCGATCCCGGGGGGCTCCAGCAGGGTTCGACACAGCGCAACCGGATCGACCCAGCCGGCGCCGGGATAACGCAGAGCGTCGTCCTGTGCATGGACGACAGTCTCCGGCAGCGAATGGTTGGCCAGGAAGCGATCGCGACGGTTGCGGTCGCCCGCCCACTGCAGCAGACCGCAGTCGTGCCACCAGCGACGTTCGGGGTCGAGCCGAGCCAGCCAGCGCTGAGTGTGCAGCAGCGCCGCCAGGTAGAAACGGCTCTGCAGGTTGGTTTCGAGCGCCAACTTCACGTAGAGCGCTGCCTGCGGATTGCCGGAAGCGCCACCGGCTACGCCGGCACGATCGATCACCGTGACCTCGCTACCGCGGCGTGCCAGCGCTGCGGCAACGCTGGCGCCGGCGATGCCGGCACCAATGACGGCGATATGTCGCCGCCGCCGCGGCGCGGGCGGATGAAACCAGGGCGTCTCGGCGCGGGCCGCCACGGTCGCCGCCGCCGATTCGGCATCGGCCCGTGGATGAAGTGCCTCTGACAGAGCATCCGATCCTGGCTCCGATTCCCCATTCGGTTGCGATGCCCTCGCTTCGGCGAGTCCGTTTCCTCGCCAGACACCCTGCAGCATCTCGCGCTTGCGTCCGAATCCCGGCACCTTTTGCCAGGAGAAACCGGCTGCCGCGAGGCCGCGGCGGACAAGGCCGGCGCAGGTGAACGTTGCGAACGTGGCGCCCGGGCGACTGGCGCGAGCGAGCGCCTCGAACAGTGGCGGCTGCCACATGTCCGGATTCTTCGAGGGGGCGAATCCGTCCAGGAACCAGGCGTCGACCGCGCCATCCAGGCGCGCCAGCGACTCGGCGGCATCGCCAAAGTGCAGGTCGAGCGTAACGCGCTCGCTCAACGCCAGCCGGTGGATGCCCGCCACGGCCGGTGGCCACTGGTCGATCAGGGCTCGCGCACGATCGACCAGCGTTGGCCAACCATGCCACACCCGCTCGAGCGCCTCTCGTGTCAACGGATGCTTCTCGGTCGAGACGAGATGGAGTCGCGCAGCGGAGGGCGCGTTCTCGTCGAAGCAGGCCCAGGCACACAGCATGTTGAGCCCGGTGCCAAAGCCGGTTTCACCGATGACGAATGCCCGCTCGCGGGACCAGTCGGCGAGCCGAGACGCCAGCGCGTTATGCTCGAGGAAGACAAAGTGCGTCTCTTCCAGACCGTCCTGGCGAGAGAAATAGACGTCGTCGTAGTGCGTCGAGTACGGCGCCTCGTTGGCGTTGTCGTCCGATCGCCAGTCGAGCTCAGCCGGCGACAGGGCGGCTTCCGCTGCCGAGTGGCGGGGCGTATTGGCGGAGTGGTTCGCCATGGTGTCCGTAAGTGAAAGGTGGGTGATTCGACAGTCGCAAGTCGGGTCGTGGAGGACATCGACAGGCTGTTCAAATTTTGATCGATCTTCGCTAGCCTGCGTATCGTCTACCGCAAACGGAGTGGTCCGCGGGATCTCAACAGTGTTATCCACAGTCAGTGTGAAAAACTGGCGACACCGCGCTGTGGATAATCGCCGCCTCGGAGGTCACCGGGGCGGCGTGTGACCGATGACGATGTCAGGGCAGCACGCGCTTGAACGGCTTGACCGTGACGCTTGCGTAGACGCCGGCTGCCACGTAGGGGTCGGCGTCTGCCCACGCTCGTGCGGCCTCGAGCGATTCGAATTCGGCGACGACCAGACTGCCGCTGAATCCGGCGGCGCCGGGGTCGTTGCTGTCGATGGCCGGGTGCGGGCCGGCGAGAACGAGCCGGCCCTCGTCGCGCAGTGTCTCCAGCCGCTCCAGGTGGGCCGGGCGGACGGACTGGCGTTTCGCCAGACTCTCTTCGATGTCGTCGCTGATAATGGCGTAAAGCATCAGGAACCCTCTTTCGATTGGGCGTGGGAGAGGTGGCGAGCCAGAAATAGCGCCTGACCGATCACGAACAGCAGCGTCAGCCCCAGCATGCCAAAGAGCTTGAAGTCGACCCAGGTCGCTTCGTCGTATTGCGTGAAGACGTAGACATTGAGCGTCGCCATGGCGAAGAAGAACACTACCCAGGCGAGATTGAGCCGACGCCAGGTCGAGGCGGGGAGGCTGACCGCCTTGCCCATCATGCGCTGAGTCAATGTCTGGCCGCCGAACAGGGGCGAAAACAGGAACGCGATACCGAACAGCGCGTTGATGACCGTGGGTTTCCACTGAATGAAGGCCGGATCGCGGAAGGCAATTGTCGCGCTGGCGGAGAGAATGACGATGATCGATGTGATCAGCAGCATCTTCTCGATCCGGCGCTGGCGCCACCAGACGACGCCCAGCTGAACCAGGGTGGCGGGAATCAGCACGACGGTCGCCACGATGATGTCGCCGCTCCAATGATAGACGGCGAAGAACAGGGCGATGGGTAGAAAGTCGAACAGCAGTTTCATGATGGGGCGAGTCTCCGGCGAGCGGTGCGGGGGCGGCGTTGATTGACCGAACAGGCCGCGCCCCTCACCATAAGCGCTCTATTCTGACAAAGACGCCGTTCGGCGTCATGCCTATGGTTGCCTGCTCCTCCGAGTTTCCGTCCGCTTCGGCGATGTCCGGTCCCGTTTTACAGGCCTTGCCAGAGAGGCTGGCCGACGTGCGCGGGGTCGACTTGCACATGCACTCCCGCGCTTCCGACGGCGCTCTGACGCCCGGTGAACTCATCGAGCTCTGCCTGGCTCGCGGATTGACCCACGTCGCGCTAACGGATCACGACACGCTCGACGGTGTCGCTGAAGCCGATCGGGCGTGTCGACGGCTCGGGCTGCGTCTGATCGCGGCGGCGGAACTTTCGTGCCAGTGGCGCGGCATCGGCATTCATGTCGTGGCGCTGCTGCCGGAGGGGGCGTCGGCAGGATTTACCGCCGGCCTCGAGACGTTGCACCAGGCGCGGGAGCGCCGCTCGCGCGAGATCGCCCATCGGCTGGAGAAGATCGGTCTCGACGATGGCGTAGCGCGTGCCAGGCTCGAGGCGGGAAGTGAGCGCCCACTGGGGCGGCCCGATTTCGCCGCGGCGTTGGTCTCGGCAGGCCTGGTGCCCGATCGCAAGACGGCGTTCAAGCGCTATCTCGGGGCCGGCAAGCGAGGCGACGTCAAGATGCACTGGCCAGAGCTCTCGACCGTCGTCGGCTGGATTCGTGAAAGCGGCGGCGTCGCGGTCATTGCACATCCGCTGCGGTACGGGATGACGCGGCGCAAACGCGATCTGCTGTTCTCGGCTTTCATCGAGGCGGGAGGCGAGGCCGCCGAGTTGATTAGCGGCTACCAGAATCCGGACACCACCTTCGATCTCGCACGCCAGCTCGCCTTTCACGGGCTCTACGGCTCGCTCGGCAGCGACTTCCACTACCCCGGTGGTGCGCTAGCGCCAGGCACTATCAGCCCGGCCCCCGCAAGTCATGTCAAACCGATCTGGCTGCATCCGGCACTGGCGTCTTTCGGCGGCGAGATCCGGGAGACCTGTTAGGCTGGATGGCGTCAGCGGCAGGTCGGCATCCAGCCGGACAGCATCCGGCGCAGCAAGATATCGAGGAGAGTCAGCAGATGACCCAGTTCTTTCAGATTCACCCACAGAACCCGCAGAAACGCCTGATTGACCAGGCAATGGGCATTCTGCGTCAGGGCGGCGTGATCGCCTACCCGACCGACTCCGGCTATGCGCTAGGCTGCTGCCTCGGAGAGAAGAAGGCGATCGAGAAGATCAAATGGCTGCGCGAGCTGGACGACCGCCACAATTTCACCCTGATGTGCTCCGATCTTTCCGAGATCGGCACTTACGCCAAGGTCGACAACAGCGTATTTCGACTGCTCAAGTCCCACACCCCGGGGCCCTACACCTTCATCCTCAACGCGACCAGTGAGGTGCCGCGGCTGTTGCTGCACCCCAAGCGCCGCTCGATCGGCGTGCGCGTGCCGGATCACAAGATCACGCATGCCTTGCTCGACGCGCTCGGCGAGCCGCTGATGAGCGTCACCCTGATTCCCGTGGGCGAGGCGCTGCCGATGACCGATCCGGAAGAGATTCGCGACCGTATCGGCGCGCATCTGGACCTGATCATCGACGGCGGTGCCTGCCATCTGGAGCCGACTACTGTCGTCGATCTGCGCGAAATTCCGCCGCTCGTCGTGCGCGAGGGGCGTGGCGACGTCTCGTCGTTTGTGTAATAGCGAGATGGCTACACAGACCGGCCGCCGAGATTGCTCGGCGGCCG
>NZ_BMZI01000004.1:247160-378415 GCF_014652715.1 Salinicola rhizosphaerae
CGTCGCCCAGATGTTCTGCCTGCTCTGCGACTAGAGCGTGCTGCGCGTCGAGTGAGGCGTGGTGAAAATCACCTGCAAAGTCGGCCAGTGAATCGCCCAACTGCAGTACCAACTGATAGTCACGCTGAATCGCCGCACGTCGCTCCGCCTTCGAAGGGCCCAGCAAGCGAACCTGTTCTTCGGTTACCTGAGGTAGACGCAGAGACTCGAGGGTTGCGAGCGTTGCCGACTTGTTCTCCTGGTAGCGATCGGAGACATAGAAGATCGTGACGCCGTGAGCATCGGCGTAGTCCAGGAAGGCGCGGGCGCCGGGAATCAGGCGGGGATGGCCGTCCTGCTCCCAGATTTTCCACGTATCCCAGGCGGTAAAGTCATGGCATGCCTGCATGTCACGCACCAGCAGCGCCGAGTTGTCGATCACGGTCTCATCGAGGTCGGTCATGATCGCCAGTTTGTCGGCATCAGGATGATCGGCGATTTTCTGCTGCAGCCTCGCGGTCGCCAGCGCGTAATTCTGTCGCTGAAGCGCTTCGATCTCGGCCGACTGCTGCTGGTAGCGCAGGGCCATGGCGTACTCCTGGGGCGCGCATTCGCCGGCGTTCTGCAGATCGCCCGCTTGAGCGACGGGTATCGCGACCAGTGCCATGGCGCCAAGAGATGCGCAGGTGAAAACGCCATGGGCGAAACGGTTGTGGATGCGGTGATTCATTGGATGTGTCCTCTGATTGATCCCTGGGCGGAACGAGCGTCTTAACCTACCCAGTCGTGACACCGCCTTCAAACCGACCGTCAATGCGGGTTCCGGTCCGACATCCGCTCACGCGGTAGCAGACGTCGACATTTCATCCGATTTTGAATTCACGAGCGCTCGTGACCCGTTGTCGGCGTGAAATCGCGATAGCGCCGTTATCTTCTGTGACTCGACGATCGTCAGTCTGAACCGGCCAACCTGTTCGCGCTGCAGTGCCGCGCGAGCGTCCAGTTCTCGGGTTGCCTGGCGGGTGCGCTCGGCGAGCGTGGCGTTGCGCTGCGTGGCGGCGTCGATGGCGTGAATCGCCTGGTCGATCTGGTGAATGCCGTCGCGCTGCTGCTGGCAGGAGAGCGTGATACCGTCCAGCAGCTCGCCGAGTCGTTCGCTCGAGGCGATCGCTTTTGCCAGTGTCTGGCCGGCACTGGCAAGCTCGTCCGTGCCTTGTTGTACCTGACGATGTGTGCCTTCGATCTGTTCGCGAATGGTGCGTGCCGCTTGCGCCGAGCGCGCCGAGAGTGAGCGCACCTCTTCGGCGACCACCGCGAACCCCCGCCCCTGGCTACCGGCGCGGGCGGCCTCGACCGAGGCGTTCAGGGCCAGCAGGTTGGTCTGAAAGGCGAGCGAATCGATCATCGAGATCACCTCCAGCGAGGCTTGGGAGCGCGAGCGCGCCCGCTGCATTTCGGTGATGGCGGCATCGACCTGACGGCCGCTGCCATCCAGCTGGCGGCGGCTGTCCGCCGCGAGCCGGCACCCCTGCTCGGCGTGCTCGGCGGTCTGGGCGACCGTCGCGGTAATCTGCGCCATGCTGGCGGAGGTCTGCTGGAGCGCCTGAGCCTGCTGCTGGCTCTCGTCGGTCAGCGCGTGGCTAGCCTCGCTGAGATTGGACGCATCGCCGCGAAGCGCGACGCTGCCCGTCTGAAGCTGGGAAACCAGCCCATGCAGGGCGCCTTGCATGGTGTCGACGCCCTCTTTCAGACGCCGCATCTCGCTGACGCCGCCGAGCGTCAGCCGGGGCCCCAGGTTGCCCTCGGCAATGTTCGCCAAATGACGCTGCACCTCGCCAAGCGGGCGCAGCAGATGGCGCTGAAGCATGAAGAAGGCAAAGCCGATGACCAGCGCCGTGAAACCGAGAGCGGCCGGTATGCCGAACTGCATCAGATCGACGTTGCGCGCCATGGCGGCGGCGCCCGCTTCGGCGGTTCGCCGCCCTCGGTCGGTAAGCGTGGCGAGCGCGGTATCCAGCGCTGACGTCAGCTCGTTGGCCTGGGCCACGCTCTGCTGATAGGCCGAAACGTCCCAGGCCTTCAGGGCATCGAAACCGGGCTGAATACCGCTGTCGATCAGCGCCTGAAAGCGCGCCTCGAGACTCTCCTGATCCGAAGCGCTCGCGGCGGCGGCGCTGACGGGGAGGTCGGATAGCGCGGTCTTCGCCTGCTCGAAGGTCGCTGTCGCGTTGGCCCAGGTCTTCTTGGCCGGTTTGACGCGCAGACGGTTGTAGTCGGTCTGGTAGCTGTCGAGCAGCACGCGAGTCTGCATCAGATCGGCGTAGACCTCACGCGCCGTGCCCAGGCGCTGCACGTTGAGCGCGTAGACGGCGTCGAACGCGCTCTGGGCCTGCTTCATGGCGAAGTAGCTGCCACCGCCGACGGCGGCGAGCAGTAAGGCAAAGATCACCAGCATGGCGATCAGGCCGCTTCGCAACGTGAAGCGGGGCAGGGGGACGCGAGGCAATGTCATGACGAATTTCCCGGAGCTTGAGATCGCAGTGCGAGATCGCGTCAGCCTGTCAGGAAAATGTCACGGTTTTATGACACATCGTTACATTGTCGCGAGGGCGCCGGATTGGTGGTCTGCCGGGATCAATTTCCGCTCGTCGCTGGGCGGTGTCATCGCCCGGCTACTGACGCTCATCCGCGGACGTATCGTCGCGCTGTTCGGTCTCTTGCGCTGCGTCGTTGTCGTCGGGTTCCTCGGGTTCCGGCGCGTTGGGGTCGGGCGTCTCCTCGTCCAGCCAGGTGCCGCAGAATCGGCAGTATCTGGCATCCCTTTCATGCCCTTCGTGGCCGCAGCCTGGGCACGCCTCGTCGGAATATCGCTCTTCGCGAATCGAGCGAATCACCTCCGCGGAGAAGACCCCGGTCGGTACGGCAATGATCGAGTAGCCGAGGATCATCATGAAGGCGGAAATGAACTGTCCCAGCGGGGTGACCGGGGCGATATCGCCATAGCCGACCGTGGTCAGCGTGACGATGGCCCAGTACATGGCGCGGGGCATGCTGGTGAAGCCCGCCTCCGGTGGCTCGATCATGTAGATCAGCGCGCCGAAGATCGTGATGATCAACAGCACGGTAGTCAGAAACAGAAAAATCTTGCGCTTGCTCCGCTGCAGCGCCTGCACCAGCATTCGCCCTTCGCCGACGAACTCCATCAGCCGCAGCACGCGGAAGACGCGCAGCACCCGTAGCACGCGCAGGACCAGCAGCGACTGGGCGCCGGGCAGGAAGAGGCTCAGCCAGGTCGGCAGGATCGCCAGCAGGTCGAGAATGCCGTAGAAACTTCGCAGGTATCGAAGCGGCCTTTCGAGACAGTAAAGCCGCAGCGCCAACTCCAGCGTGAATATCAGCGTAAATCCCCACTCCATGACCAGAAATATGTGCCCGAAGTGAGCGTGAAGGCTGGGGACACTGTCCAGAAAGACGATGCCGACACTCAATAGAATCAATGAGATAAGCGCGATATCGAATCCCTTGGCCAGCGGGGTATCGGATTCGAAGATGATCTGGAAAAGGCGTTTTCTGAGCGACGACTCGCCGGATTGCATGGATGTCATCCCGTTGGTTCAAGAAGAAAGGACCGACGAATGAGGATTGAGGAGGAAATTCATCTATTCCTCTCTGTTCAGTTCGCGATAACTCGGTCGATAATCCTAAATAGACTTGGCCTATTCGCAAACGGAAGATGCCGAAAAAGGCCAAACCAGCGGCTAGATTGCCACCGCGCAGTGGCGATGTGCCAAGGATGATCCTGACAAAGGATAGGGTAGCCATGATCGGGTTGATTCAACGTATTCTGATCGACCACATCGAAGAAGCCTACGGGGAAGAGACGCTCGCCGCCATCCGGCAGCGAGCGGGGCTCGAGACACTCGGTCGGCGAATCGATACCGACTACGCCGACGCCGATACGCTCGCGCTGTTCGCGGCGGCCGGTGAGCATCTCGGACTCGATCACGAGGCGATGATGACGCGCTACGCTGATCTGTTCATTCGCTGGACCCGTGTCCACTATCCGATGTTCTTCAGTCTTGCGGAATCCGCCCGGGCGTTCCTGGGACGTCAGCCGAGAATTCACGCCACGCTGGGCGCCGGCCTGCACGATGAAACCTTGAAAGCGCGGGTCAACGACAAATTCCGCGTGGTCGACGAGGATGAGGCGACGCTGACGGTCGAGTACCGCTCGGATAACGGCCTCTGTTCGCTGTATCGGGCGCTGTTTCTGCGGGTGCTGGAGGAGTACGGAGAGACCGGCGAAATCATCGAGGCACGCTGCAGGCACCGAGGCGACGAGTGCTGTCGCTTCGTGATGCATTTCGAGACAGCGCCGGCCCGCTCACCGGTCTCCGCTGGGGCGGGGGTGCTGCTGGAGGCAGAACTCAAGAAAGTGCCGGTCACGCGGGAGGCAAGAGAATGAAAGAACCCCCTCAATCGATCGCTTCCGAGCGTGAAACGCATCTGCTGGACCACGTCGATGCGATCAGCAATCAGCTGTGCCAGGCCGTGGAGGGCGGCTTCGATTTCCACGTGCACACCGATAGCGACGAGATCGCGCTGCAGAAACTGGCCCAGCTCAACAACTTCATGCTCGAGTCGGTGCGCCGGACCATCGCCGACCTCGAGACCTCGCGGGAGAAACTCGAGTCCCGCGTGGAAGAGCGCACCCAGCGTCTCAACCTGGTACTGACGGCGACCAACGATGGCGTCTGGGAGTGGGAGATCGACAGCGGCGACATGCTGCTCTCGGAGCGCTGGTCGAACATGCTGGGGCTGGCACACGAGGGCGAGAATCAGCGCCTCGAGGATTGGCTCTCGCGAATTCATGGCGATGACCGGAGCGAAGTGGAGCGCGCGCTTTACCGGCACCTGGATGGGCTGACGCCGTCGGTCAACGTCGAGTACCGCATTCGCGATGGACGCGGCGCCTGGCGAATGGTGCTGTGTCGCGGGCTGTGCCAGCGCGACGAGAACGGCCGTGCGCTGCGCATGGCCGGCACGCAGACCGACACGACCGAGCATCGGCTCTGCGATCCGCTGACGCTGCTGCCCAACGGCACCTATCTCGAGATCATGCTCAACGAGCGCCTGTCGGATCGCCGGCGGGCGCCGATGGCGCTGGTCAAGTTTCAACTGCTCAACGTGGCGTCGCTGTTCGACGGTGTGGCGGTCAACGACGCGTTGAGTGCGCTGCGGCGGCTGGTTCAGGGCATGCGTCGCCAGATCCCCCCGCGCATCCCGCTGGTGGCGCTGCCGGAACATACTTTCGCGATGATCTTCGACAGTAATTCTCAGGAGGTGCTGGAGGAGGCGCTGCTGCCGCTGGAGTCACTGCTGGCGGAGCCGGTCGAGATCGACGGTCAGCAGGTCTGGCTGTCTCACGTCAGCGGCGTCGCGGCGCTCGACAGCAACGAGCCGATCACGATCGACGAGTGGCGTCATCGCTCGCGCCTGGCGCTGGCCAATGCGCGGCTTTCCGATGTCGGCACGCGGCGCTACTACAGCGAACCGCTGCGCCAGTGGGAACGCCAGAACAGCCGGGCGGAGCAGCTGATTCGCGGCGCGCTCGCCGGTGATGGCGTGCGCTGCTTCGTTCAACCCATCGTCGACGCCAGCAGTGGCAAAATCCAGTGCTTCGAGGCGCTGATGCGGCTTCATGATCCGGTCGATGGCATCATCAATCCCGGCGCGTTCATCGATGTCGCCGAACGCTCGGGGCTCATCGCGCCGCTGTGGGAGCTGCTGATGGAGCAGGCGCTGCCGCTGCTCAAGGACGCAGCCGTGCGCGAGCGCTACGGTGAAACCTTCCTGCTGAGCGTCAATCTCTCGACCCGGCAGCTGATGGATCCCAATCTGCTCGACGTGCTGATCGCCGCATCCGAGCGGCATGGCGTTCCCTACCGGCGGCTGCAGGTCGAGGTCACCGAAACCTCGGTCCTGAGCGATCCGGTCAAGGCATTTCGCAGCCTGGATCGCATGCGGGCGGCCGGCATCAGCGTCGCGCTCGATGACTTCGGCAGCGGATACTCGTCGCTGGCCCAGCTAACCTCGATGCCGATGGATACGGTCAAGATCGATCGCGAGCTGGTGATGAATGTCACGTCGCTGCCGCGCAAACGCCACGTGCTCGCGGCGGTGGTCGCGCTGTGTCAGCGCCTCGACTATCGCGTGGTGGTCGAGGGCGTGGAGGAGCGCGACACGCTGGATCTGCTGCGCGAGTGGGACGTGACCGATATTCAGGGCTACTACTACGCCAAGCCGCTGCCGCTGGAGCGCCTGGTCGCGGATTTCCCGTTGCCGCGCCCGCATCGGCGACGAGACTCGAATCGGTCGGCGCAAGCGTCGCCATCGACGACCTGAGCGCCGATCAGGAAAGCGCCCGCCGCAGCGCCAGCCACGCCGCGCCGTGAAAGGGGATCTGGCCGTCGCGAATGTCGGCCAGCACGGTCTTGCCGTGAGCCTGCAGGGCGGCGGGCAGACGCGCGAAAAGCGCCTCGCCAAGGGCCAGAGCATGGTGTTGCCAGCGCTCGTCGCCGCTGTCCTGCCAGCTGTCGATCGCCTCGATCAAATCATCGAGCGTCGGTGCCGGGTTCGCCGCCGGCGCCCCCCAGCCTTGCGCCAGGTGCGCGGCGCGGCTCGCCTTGCTGTGATTGGCCGGGCGCGCAGCCAGGGCGCGCTGCTCGACGCCCGGGCCTGACGTCTGGCACAGCCGTTCGGCGAGCATCCACAGTGCGTCCGCGTCGCCAGCCTTGAGTTCGAGTTCCAGTTCGCAGATTGGCAGGAGGCGGTCGCCGACGCGTATCTCGCCCCGGTCGAGGGCGACTTCGATATCGCTCTCGCCTTCACGGTAACGCCATGAACGGCGGTCGAAGTCGGTCGTGAAGACGGGGGCCAGGCGGGCGAGATCGACATCGGCCAGCGCCGGGTGCGACAGCGCTTCGAGCCCGGCGATGTCCAGCCCTGCGGCGTTGCGCCTGGCGCTCGTGATCGGCCACTCCCACTCGCCGCGGGTCGACAGGCCGCTCTGGCTGGCGGCGGCACTCTTGAGCGTCTGTACGCAGGTTTCGCCCTGACGCCGCACGCGCAGGGCAATGCGCCGGGACTGCAGCGCGCCGTCTTCGCTGTCGTAATACTGGTTGCCTAGCGCGATCGTCTGCGATTCGCAGCGCGACAGGAGCGGATGTGCGATCAGGGCGTCCACGGCGCTCGGCGCCAGCGCCAGCTTGATCTCGATTTCGTCGCTCATGAGGGCTCCGGACTGGGAAAGGAGGCTTCGGGGTGACACGATGCAATGAACGGTGCCCGCGCGATCCGGGGCGAACATGAATTTTTCATGACGCCACCAGGTCCAGTCATTATACTGGCGCCGCCACTTTCAACGCATCCAGGCCCGGTAAGGTGAGTTCGTCATGGTGAGTACGAATCCGTTCTCCGCGCTGTTCGGCCGCTCGCCGTTCCAGCCGCTTCTGGCTCATATCGTCAAGACCAGCGAGTGCGCCAATCAGCTCCTGCCGTTCTTCGACGCGGCACTCGGCGGTGACTGGGAAGAGGCGAAGATCCATCGTGAAGCGATCACGAAGCTCGAGCACGATGCCGACGAATTGAAGACACAGCTACGGCTCAACCTGCCCAACACCATGTTTCTGCCCGTGTCACGCTCGGACTTGCTCGAGCTGATCAGCGTGCAGGACAAGATTGCCAACAAGGCCCGCGACATCACCGGCATCATGCTGGGGCGCAACATGATCGTGCCCGATGCCTTGGCAGAACCGATGCGTGACTATCTCAAGACGGCGGTAGCGACGGTCGACCAGGCGCGCAAGGCGCTGGAAGAGCTCGAGGATCTGCTTGAGTCGGGCTTCGGTCGCAATGTCTCGGATGTCATGCACAACTTCATCCGTGAGCTGCACGAGCTCGAGCATCATGCCGATGAGCAGCAGATCGCGATCCGCCGGCAGCTGTTCCAGCTCGAGGCCGAACTCCCGCCCGTCGATGTCATCTTCCTCTACAAGATCATCGAATGGATCGGCGAACTTTCCGACCGCGCGGAGCGCGTCGGCAGTCGCCTTCAGATACTGACGGCCCGCTGAAAAGCGGGTTTTCGTTTTCTACGTGTCCCCACGCCAACCATAGCGAACGGTGCCCATGTCCATCATCGCGCAACACGCTGATGCCTTCATCATTCTCGCCTGTGTCTTTGGTTTCTTCATGGCCTGGGGGGTCGGCGCCAACGACGTCGCCAACGCCATGGGCACCTCGGTCGGCTCGAAGGCGATCACCATCAAACAGGCGATCATCATCGCGGTGATCTTCGAATTTCTCGGCGCCTGGCTCGCCGGTGGCGAGGTGACCGAAACGATCCGTAATGGCATTGTCGATGCGTCACTGCTGACGGAGAAGCCGCACCTGCTGGTCTACGGCATGCTGGCATCGCTGCTGGCGGCCGGCGCCTGGTTGATGATCGCATCAATGAAAGGGTGGCCGGTCTCGACCACGCACTCCATCGTCGGCGCCATCGTCGGGTTCGCGGTGGCCGGGCTAGGGGTCGATTCCGTGCACTGGGATGCGATCGGTACCATCGCCTCGAGCTGGATCGTCTCGCCGCTGATCGCCGGAGTGTTCTCGTACGTGCTGTTCCGCTCGGTCCAGGTACTGATCTTCGACAATCCCGACCCGTTTGCGGCCGCCAAACGCTACGTGCCCGGATACATCTTTCTGGTCGGTTTCATCGTCTCGATGGTCACCCTGGTCAAAGGGCTTTCTCACGTCGGGCTGGACCTGACCTTCGGCGAGAGCCTGCTGCTGGCGGTGGCGTTCGGGGTCGTCATCATGCTGTTCGGCCTGCTGCTCGAAAACCGGATCAATCGCGGGGATCGCCATGCGCGCAACAAGCATGACTTCTCCAGCGTCGAGCGCATCTTCGGCGTGCTGATGATGTTCACGGCCTGTGCGATGGCTTTCGCTCACGGCTCCAACGACGTTGCCAACGCCGTCGGCCCGCTGGCGGCGGTCATAAACGTGGTGGAGAGCAGCGGTCAGGTCGACGGCTCTTCGGTGATGCCGTGGTGGGTGCTGGTGCTGGGCGGCGGCGGCATCGTCGTTGGCCTGGTCACCTACGGGCACAAGGTGATCGCCACGGTGGGTACCGGGATCACCGAACTGACGCCCAGTCGTGGCTTTGCGGCGACATTGGCCGCGGCCTCCACGGTGGTGCTGGCCTCCGGTACCGGGCTGCCGGTCTCGACCACGCATACGCTGGTCGGTGCCGTACTGGGTGTCGGTCTCGCCCGGGGCATGGCGGCGCTCAACCTTCGCGTACTCGGCTCCATCGTGCTCTCCTGGCTGATCACGCTGCCGGCCGGCGCGCTGCTGTCGATCATCTTCTTCTTCATGTTCAAAGGCATGTTCGGCTAGCCGGTCGGCCCACCAGCGCGCTCGGCTCCGGCTGTCGAGGCGCTCTGGTCCGGGCGTCGGAGCGCTCTGGTCCGGGCGTCGATACGCTCTGGTATAGTGGAAACTTCCTCGTTTTCAGCCATGCCTGCAGCCGGAGCGTCAATCCTTGGACTCGCGTTTTCCCTTCGTCGACTGGTTCCGCAATTCGTCGCCCTACATCAACGCCCATCGCGGCAAGACCTTCGTCGTTCTCGTCGAGGGCGAGGCGATGGCTTCCTCGCGCTGGGACCAGCTGCTCAAGGATCTGGCGCTGCTGCATACGCTCGGGGTTCGCGTGGTGCTGGTTTACGGTATTCGCCCGCAGGTAACGGCGGCGCTCGATGCGGTGGGGATTGCGCCACAGCGTCATGACGGCCGCTGGGTGGCCAACCGAGAGATCATGGATCACGTCGAGCGCCTCGCCATGCGTCATCGACTCGACCTCGAGGCCCGGCTCTCGCTGGGGTTGCCCAACACGCCGCTGCACGGCGTCGAGCTTACGGCGGTCTCCGGCAATCTCGTCACTGCCAAGCCGCTGGGCGTGCGAGAGGGGGTCGATTTCGACCGCAGTGGCGAGGTGCGGCGCGTGCGCAGCCAGGCCGTTGAAAGCCTGCTGGCTGGCGGAAACCTGGTCATCCTGCCGCCTCTCGGATTTTCGCGTACGGGCGAGGTGTTCGATCTCGATGCCTCCGAGATCGCCCAGCACGTGGCGATCTCGTTGAAAGCGGACAAGCTGATTCTGCTTGGAGAATCGGCGGGGCTGCATGACGAGAGCGGACAGCTGCAGCGCCAGCTGACGCCGGACGAGGCCGACGTGCTGCGACGGCAGGCGGCCTCTGGCAGCGAGTTATGGCGCCATCTCGGCGCGGCCTGCGAAGCGGCTCGCCACGGTGTCGGCCGAACGCACCTGCTTTCCTGGCGTGATCACGACGCACTGCTCGGTGAGCTCTTCACGCGTGACGGCGTCGGCACCATGATCACCCAGAACCGCTACGAGCAGCTGCGCCAGGCCGTGCTCGATGATGTCGGCGGCCTGCTGGCGCTGCTCAAGCCGCTGGAAGCGAGCGGGATGCTGGTCGCGCGCACGCGCGAACGACTGGAGCACGAGATCGACGACTACGTGGTCATCGATCGCGACGGGATGGCGATCGGCTGTGCCGCGCTCCACCGCTACCCGGAAGCGAAAATGGGCGAGCTCGCCTGTCTCGCCGTGCATACGGACTACCGACGCGGCGCTCGCGGCGAGACGCTGCTCTCGGAGATAGAGCGTCGTGCCAGGCGCCAGGGCCTCGAGCAGCTGTTCGCGTTGACGACCCATACGACCCACTGGTTCGTCGAACGCGGTTTCGAACTCGCCTCACCCGAGGCGCTGCCGCCACTCAAGCGCGAGGCCTACAATCAGGCTCGACGCTCGAAGGTTCTGCTGAAGTCGCTATAAAGCGACACCCGAAATCCGCCTTTTCGCGTGCTGGTGTCTTCTTTTTGCGACAACGCAAGTTGTTGATTGCATTGATTAGATCGAAAATCAGCCTTTATGCGTCGGTTTTTGGAGACGGATTTCGGTGGTTTTCGAAGGTCTTTGGCAGCAGCGTATAAACCTCCCTCCTCATGGTCGATGTGGTCTGTTTTTAAATTGCTGTAATTAAAGGTATTTTTAAAAACTGGCACGGCTTTGGCAATATCCTTTGTCGAGAGCGACGAGAAGCGGTTCACGAATCGGTTCTCGGCGAGTCTTACCAGAATCCTCGACAACCCTGTGCAGGAATCTGGCAAGACTCGACAGCGTCCGCTCCACGCGATGTGTGACTTAGGTTGCGATGAGACGGGTGCGGCCTTCGGGCAAGGAGATGCACCATTCGGGCAAGGATGCCCCGGCAAGGATGCCTTCCCCCTCCTGCGAGGGGACCCATTGCAGCCGGCCGCCATGATCGTTCACCGATCGGCGACCGGCTCGAGAACGAAGCGGACGGTTCGCCGTCTTGGCAGTCGAGAGCCCCTGAATGGCGCCGGATCGACTGTTGGCTTCGGAGCCTTCGGGCTCATGGAACGATCTCGAACAGCTGATTCAGGCAGTTCTTCAAGGTCGTTTCGACCCTTCAGTTCCCTGCGTACCTTGGGCCGGCTCTGCCGGCCCTCTTTTTTTGGGCGTTTTCAGGCGATACGGGATCGCCATTCAACGCAAGGGGTACGGTCGAACGCAGGGTGAATGCGATCAGCCCTGTGCTTAAAAACCGGAATGCGAGCAGGAACTCGGGGCTTCTTGCGCAAGAATCGCGCACTCCCGTTGGACATAGCGGCGAAATTGGCCGCGACATCGCTATGCGCCATGCCATCGGGGCGAATTCGGGATCGCATGGGCGTTCAATAAAAATGTTATCGTTGTGACACGATCCATGACAGCAATGGGTTTTCCCCACAGAGTCGCACTTATGACCACCGAGCTTTCACGCCGTTGGCGGCCACGCTCGCTTCTTCAGCTGGTTTTGCTGGCCTTCATCGTCGTGATGTTACCGATTGCGGTATTGATGTTTCAGGCCGGGCAGGCCCTGTCGGAACTCTCGACGTTGGCCGATCAGAGCGCGCGTCAGGCCGTCGAACAAACGCGCCGTGCCCGCATGCTCAGCACGCTGGCGCTGCAGATGGAACGCAGTGCCCGGCAGTATGCGGTCATCGAGGAGGAGGGGCTGCGTGATATCTACAACCAGAAGTCACGCCAGTTCGGCGAGCTGCTGGAGCAGCATCGCAGCCTTATGGGCGATGATGCCGACTTCCGTTCCCTTGCCGAACGCTATCAAGCGCTCAAGATCCTGCCGCGACTGCGCGGTGACGAGGAGATCGACGTAAACGCGGCAAACGCTGCCGCCGATGCTGCCTTGCCGGCGGCGGATACGCCTGCCGACGAGCTCCTCCAGCCCGAACCGCAGGCGGACACGGAGATCGAGACCGACAGCGCCGGCATGCAGGCGTTTCTCGATCGGTTTTCCGGGTTCGCCAGCGAGTCGGATGCGGTGCGCGAGGCGACCAATCAGCTGATCGACGAGCGCATTGCGGACATCCGCGAGCAGGCCAATTCGGTCAAGGCGCGACTGTGGATGCAGACGGCGGCGCTGGTCTCCGCCAGCCTCATGCTGATGCTCTTTTTCACCTGGCTGATCACGCGGCCCATTCGCCAGCTGGAGCGTCGAATCTTCAGCCTGGGTAGCGGCGAGCGCGATGGCAAGCCGACGCGGATTCAGGGGCCGGCCGAACTGGTTCAGCTCGGCGATCGGCTGACCTGGCTCTCCGGGCGCCTCAATGAACTCGAAGCGCAGAAGCAGCAGTTTCTGCGCCACATGTCCCACGAACTCAAGACACCGCTGGCGAGCATCCGCGAGGGCACATCACTATTGTCGGACGGTGTGGCGGGTGATCTCAACGAGCGCCAGGACGAGATCGTTCACCTGATCGACGAAAACGGCCAGGAGCTGCAGACGTTGATCGAGCAGCTGCTCGACTACAACCTGCTGCAGAACAGTCGCCGCATGAAGGTGACGCGGTTCGATGTCGCCGCGATGATCCAGGAAGTGCTGGCCAAGCACCGCCTGGCGCTCGACAACAAGAGCCTGACGGTCACCAGTCCGCATCATCCGCTCTCATGGCAGGCCGATCGCGAGCGCACCGCGCGCATTCTCGACAATCTGATCTCCAATGCCGTGGCTTACGGCGAGGATAACGGCGAGCTGGTGATCCGTATCGCCCATCAGCGCGACTGGCTGGTGCTCGAGGTCGCCAACAGCGGCGAGCCGATTCCTCAGGCTGACCGCGAACGTCTGTTCGAGGCCTTTTACCAGGGCAGCGTCAGGCGCAAGGGGCCGCTCAAGGGCTCGGGTATCGGGCTCTCGGTCGCTGCCGATTGCGCTCGCCTTCAGCAAGGGCAGCTGGCAGTGGTCGACGACGCCGAGCTGCCGGTCTGCTTTCGGCTCACGCTGCCCTGGGCTGAGCCGCAGCCCGGCAGGCACGTACACGATAACGATGCCGGACCGGTTTCACGAGTCCCGGCCGACGACGCAAGGAACGAAACATGGTCAACAGAGTGAGAGGCGCGCTGGCGCTGGCCGGCTTCGCCATGCTGGCGGGCTGCCAGTCGATCTCCAGCGAGCCGGCCCAGCCGTTCGGCTGCGGAGAGATCCCGACGTTCGTGGACAACGTCTGTCTGCTGGACTCCTGGGTCGGTTTCGGCCTGGAGGCCCAGCGCGGCGATGACGCCTGGCGCCAGCAGGCAGTGGGTCGCCTCTATGGTGATCGGCCCGATCAGAAGGCCGCCCGCGCGGTGGTACTCTCCTGGGATGGTCCGGGCGAGTGGCGTGAAGCCTCCAATCTCTACAAGGCGAGCATCGCTGAAGCGCCGCCGCGACTGCAGCCGCTGCTGCAGCAGTGGCTCAACGAGCTGGAAGAGCGGCGGGATCTCTATTCGCAGAGAGCCACCGGACGCAGTCAGCCGTCACCTGGCGCTCGCAATGCGCAGGCACTGAAGCAGGAAAACGAGCAGCTCAAACAGCAGCTCAAGGAGATGTCGGATAAAATGGATGCACTGACCGACATCGAGCGAACCATCAACTCACGCGACTGAGCCATCCGTGCGATGCCTGATGGCAGGTATCGCACCCCGACGTCCATCCGGCATCGAATCCGGGCGGGCGTGTCCCTGGCAGCGACGCCGGGGCCGGGCGATGGCAGGAGGTGTCCGTCCCATGCCAATGAATCACGAAGTCTCCAAGACACGCGCGGTGCGCACGCCCGCCATGCAGCCCGGCAGCTCGATGAACGCCGCGCATATCCTGCTGGTGGATGACGATACCAGCCTGCTTAAACTGCTCGGCATGCGCCTCGAAAGCCGAGGCTTTCGCGTCACGACTGCCGAGAGCGGTCGCGAGGCGCTGAGCCATATCCAGGAGAGCGCGCCGGACCTGGTGCTTTCCGACCTGCGCATGGACGAAATGGACGGCATGGCGCTGTTCCATGAACTGCAGCGCCGCGTGCCGGGCATGCCGGTCATCATCCTCACCGCTCACGGCTCGATCCCCGATGCGGTCACGGCAACTCGCCAGGGCGTTTTCAGCTTTCTGACCAAACCGGTCGATCGCGACGAACTGTTCGATGCCATCGACGAGGCGCTCGCGCAGACCCCGACGACGCGGGGTGAGGGCGGCGAGGCGTGGCGCAGCAAGATCATCACCCGCAGCCCGCAGATGGAGCGTATTCTGGAGCAGGCCTATATGGTTGCGGCCTCCGATGTCAGCGTGTTGCTGACCGGCCCTAGCGGCTCGGGCAAGGAGCTGCTTGCCAACGCCATGCACCAGGCAAGCCCGCGAGCGGACAAACCGTTCGTGGCGATCAACTGCGGCGCGCTGCCGGAGCAGCTGCTGGAGAGCGAGCTGTTCGGCCACGCGCGCGGCGCCTTCACCGGGGCGATCAGCCAGCACGAAGGGCTGTTCCTGGCTGCCGATGGGGGCACGCTATTCCTCGACGAGATCGGCGACATGCCGCTGACGCTGCAGGTCAAGCTGCTGCGCGCGCTGCAGGAGCGACAGATTCGCCCGCTCGGCAGCACCAAGTCGGTACCGATCGACGTGCGTATCATCTCGGCGACCCACCGGGATCTCGACCGCGCCATGCACGAGGGCGACTTCCGCGAGGATCTCTACTATCGCCTGAACGTCGTCAACCTCAAGCTGCCGCCGCTCAAGGAGCGCGCCGAAGACATCCCGTTGCTCGCCAAGCACATGGTGGCGCAGGTTGCCGTCAGACATAAGCCGTTCGTCAAAGGCTTCTCGCCGGAAGCACTCAACCTGCTCGCTTCCAGCGCCTGGCCGGGCAACGTCCGCCAGCTGGTCAATGTGGTCGAGCAGTGCGTGGCGCTGACCAGCACGCCGATGATCCCGGAAGCACTGGTGTCGCAGGCGCTCGCGGCCGAGGAGAACGCGCTGCCATCGTTCAGCGAGGCGCGCGCCGGGTTCGAGCGCAGCTATCTGATCAAGGTGCTCAAGATCACCGAAGGCAACGTGACTCAGGCCGCCAGGATCGCCGGGCGCAATCGCACCGACTTCTACAAACTGCTCTCGCGCCACGACCTCGACCCGAGCCTGTTCAAGCCGAGCGCACTGCCCGATCAGGCGAGCTGACGACTCACTCCAAACGAGTGCCGAGAAAGCCAAAGCCACCGTCGACGGTTTCAAGTGAACCAGTCGGCGGTGGCTTTTTCGTCATTACCATTCGGAAATTTATCGCGATACTTTGCGCCGGCACGCCTGAAGATTACCGATCGGTAATTTCTGGCGAAAATAGGCGGTCGATGTCCAATTTCTTCCCGAGCGGTAACTTTTGGCTGTCAGCTTTTTGATCAGACAGAGCCTAACGCTTCAGCCGCCGTTTCACTTCCAGCTTCAGGCGGCCCTCGCCAAGGCGGGCGGTCAGCGTCTGTCCTGGCTGCGTCTGGCTGGCGGCGCGGACAATCTGGCCGGAATCATCCTGCAGGATCGAATAGCCCCGGCCCAGCACAGCGAGTGGGCTGACGGCGTTGAGCTCGCGCGCGGCGCTCTCAAGACGCTGTCGAGCCTGTCGAAGTCGTGATTGCTGGGCCGCTTCGAGCCGCTGGTGCAGGCGGTCGACCTGCTCTCGGGATTGGCTCAGCGTGCGCGAGGGATCGTGGAGTGACAGGCGCCGAGCAGTGGCATCGAGCTGCTGACGGTCGCTCTTGAGGTGCTGGCTCATCGCCAGTCGCAGGCGGCGTTCCAGGCTCGAGAGATCCTGACGCTGCCGGGCGAGCCGTTCGCCAGGGTGGCGCAATCGAGCGCGCAGGTGGTCGAGCCGCTGAGATTCACCGTCCAGGCGGTTCTGCAGCGCGCGAGAGAGACGTCGGCGCTGCTGGGCCAGCGTGGCTTCCAGGTCACGGCGATCCGGTACTAGCCGTTCGGCGGCAGCCGAAGGCGTCGGCGCGCGTACGTCGGCGGCGAATTCGGCCAGGGTGAAGTCAGTTTCATGGCCCACTGCCGCCATCACCGGCAGGCCGGAATGAAAGATCGCACGGGCGAGATGCTCGTCGTTGAAGGCCCAAAGGTCCTCCAGGCTACCGCCGCCGCGGGTGATCAGAATCGCATCGAACGGCTCGATCGCCAGATCTTTCGCCTCTTTTTGGGCTTCGGCATCCCTTCGTGCTTGGCGATTGACTAGCGCCAGCGCGCGGATCATTGCCGGCGACGCGTCGCGGCCCTGCACCGGCGTCGGGAAGACACTGACTCGAACCATCGGCCAGCGAGCGGCGAGGACCGCGAGCGCGTCGCGGATGGCGGCTCCAGTGGGCGAGGTGATCAGCGCCAGGTGGCGCGGCGGGTAGGGCAGCTCGCGGGCGTTGGCAAACACGCCTTCGGTCTCGAGCTGGCGCTTCAGGCGCTCGTAGGCGGCCATCAGCTCGCCTTCTCCGCTTGGCTGCACCGCGTCGACGATCAACTGATAGTCTCCGCGGGGCTCGAAGATCGAGACCCGGCCGCGCACCTTGATCCGATCACCATCCTTCAGCGGCACACGAGAAAGGCCTGCTCGGTTGCGGAAGAACGCACAGCGCAGCTGCGCCTTGGCATCCTTCAGCGTGAAGTAGATGTGGCCGGATGCGGGCCGTGCCAGGCCGGAAATTTCTCCCTCGACCCAGCAGTCGCCAAAGCCACGCTCCAGCATCTGGCGGGCCTGGCGATTGAGGTCGCTGACGGAGATCGCTTGCGGCATCGGGGAGGGCATGGCGTGGTCCGGCGTTCCAGGGATTCGGTGATGATAGAGTTGGCGCGGTGTTCGGGAGCGCAGAGACCGTCATCTGCACGCGCCAGACTAACACGAACGCGGCCGCGGATCGGCCAGCAGCTCGCGTCAGAGAGTGAACCGATACGTCTGCCGACTCGACATTGAGCGCAGCCGACCAAGTGACTATAATGCGCGATTAACTTTTCGCAGCACCCGCTGGTTGGCCGCTCTCGACGCGGCTCGCGGCGGTCGTTGCCACCGGCCCCTCACCACCTGCCAAATTGGGTTTCCGACTATGCTACGTATGGCGCAAGAAGCTCTTACGTTCGATGACGTATTACTCGTACCCCGCTACTCGGATGTCCTGCCCAGAGACGTCGACCTCAGATCCCGCCTGACCCGCAAGCTGACCCTGAACATCCCGCTGCTCTCGTCCGCCATGGACACCGTGACCGAAGCGCGTCTGGCCATCGCCATGGCGCAGGAAGGCGGCATCGGGATCATCCACAAGAACATGACCGTCTCACAGCAGGCCGCGGAAGTGCGCAAGGTCAAGAAGCACGAGAGCGTGATCGTCAAGGACCCGGTTACCGTGGGTCCGAACGCCAAGCTGCAGGATCTGCTCGCGATGGCCGACGAATACGGCTACTCCGGCTTCCCGGTCGTCGAAGGCGAGACGCTGGTCGGCATCGTCACCGGTCGCGACATGCGCTTCCAGCCGGACCACAGCGATACCGTCGAAGCGATCATGACCCCGCGTGACAAGCTGGTCACGGTGAAAGAGGGCACCAGCCTCGACGTGATCAAGTCGAAGCTGCAGGAAAACCGCATCGAGAAGATTCTCGTCGTCGATGACAGCTTCCATCTGCGCGGTCTGGTCACCGTCCGTGATATCGAGAAGGCGCGCACCTACCCGAACGCCGCGAAAGACGCCGATGGCCGCCTGCTGGTCGGCGCCGCGGTCGGCACCGGCGCGGAAACCCCGGAGCGCGTCGCGGCGCTGGTCGAAGCCGGCGTCGATGCGTTGGTCGTCGACACCGCCCACGGCCACTCCAAGGGCGTGATCGACCGCGTGCGCTGGGTCAAGGAGCACTACCCGGACCTGCAGGTGATCGGCGGCAACATCGCCACCGGTGAAGCCGCCGTCGCGCTCGCCGAAGCCGGCGCGGACGCGGTCAAGGTCGGCATCGGGCCCGGCTCCATCTGCACTACCCGCGTCGTCACCGGCGTCGGCGTGCTGCAGATCACCGCCGTCTCCAACGTTGCCGAAGCGCTCAAGCCATTCGACATTCCGCTGATCGCCGATGGCGGTATCCGCTACTCGGGCGACATCGCCAAGGCCATCGTCGCCGGCGCCAGCACCGTCATGCTCGGCAGCATGCTCGCCGGCACCGAAGAGGCGCCGGGCGAAGTCGAGCTGTTCCAGGGCCGGACCTACAAGGCGTATCGCGGCATGGGCTCCATGGGCGCCATGTCCCAGAGCCAGGGCTCCTCGGACCGCTACTTCCAGAGCAAGGAAGAGGGTGTCGAGAAGCTGGTTCCGGAAGGCATCGAAGGCCGCGTGCCTTACAAGGGCCAGATGAGCGCCATCGTCCACCAGATGATGGGCGGTCTGCGCGCCTCCATGGGCTACACCGGCTGCCACGACATCGACGAGATGCGCACGCTGCCGGAGTTCGTGAAAGTGACCGGCGCAGGCATGGTGGAGTCCCACGTGCATGATGTGCAGATTACGAAAGAAGCGCCCAATTACCGCGGCGCTTAATGAACCATCTGCGCTCGCTCAGGCTTTGTTGAACGTCGGCTCGATATGCTCATTTACAAACACGTAAACTCCGCTATCTCGCCGCCGTTCGCCTCGCCTGAGCATCGCTCGAAGGGTTCCTTTCCGTGGTCGAGCCTATCCAGCAAGGGCTCAACCATTGCAACAGTTTCTAGCCATTTCCGGCTTTGTCAGCGGCGCCTAACAGCGCCGCTGTTTGTTTAAGCACTACATCCAGGGCTCATCCGATGACCGACATCCATTCGCACAAGATCCTGATCCTCGACTTCGGCTCCCAGTACACGCAGCTGATTGCGCGTCGCGTGCGCGAGATCGGCGTCTACTCGGAGATCCGCGCCTTCGATATCACCGAAGAAGAGATCCGCGAATACAATCCCAACGGCATCATCCTCTCCGGCGGGCCGGAATCGGTCTCCGAACTCGGCTCGCCGCGTGCGCCTGACTGCGTGTTCGAGATGGGCCTGCCGGTCTTCGGCATCTGCTACGGCATGCAGACCATGGCCGAACAGCTCGGCGGCGCCACCGAAGGCTCCGACAAGCGCGAGTTCGGTTACGCGCAGATCAGCGTGGCGGCGGAAGACGACCTGCTCGGCGGCATCAAGGATCACGTCGACCACGACGGCGGCGCGCTGCTGGACGTGTGGATGAGCCACGGTGACAAGGTCGCGCGCGCCCCGGCGGAATTTACCGTTACCGCCTCGACGCCGAGCTGCCCGATCGCTGCCATGACCTGGCCGGAAAAACGCTTCTACGGCGTGCAGTTCCACCCGGAAGTGACCCACACCCTGCAGGGCCAGCGCATTCTCGAGCGCTTCGTGCTGGATATCTGTAAAGCCGAACAGCTCTGGACCCCGGCGCAGATCATCGAAGACCTGAGCGAGCGCGTGCGCGAACAGGTCGGCGACCGCCACGTGCTGCTCGGCCTCTCCGGAGGCGTCGATTCCTCCGTGGTCGCTGCACTGCTGCACAAGGCGATCGGCGATCAGCTCACCTGCGTCTTCGTCGACAACGGCCTGCTGCGCAAGAACGAAGGCGACCAGGTAATGGAAACCTTCGCCAGCCATATGGGCGTCAAGGTCATTCGCGTCGATGCCGAGGACGAGTTCCTCGGCAAGCTGGAAGGGGAGAACGACCCCGAAGCCAAGCGCAAGATCATCGGCAACACCTTCATCGACGTGTTCGACCGTGAAGCTGCCAAGATCGACGGCGTCGAGTTTCTCGCCCAGGGCACCATCTACCCGGACGTGATCGAATCCGCCGCCAGCAAGACCGGCAAGGCCCACGTGATCAAGTCGCACCACAACGTCGGTGGCCTGCCCGAGACCATGAAGCTCAAGCTGGTCGAACCGCTGCGCGAACTGTTCAAGGACGAAGTGCGCAAGCTCGGTCTCGAACTCGGCCTGCCGTACGACATGGTCTACCGTCACCCGTTCCCCGGGCCGGGCCTCGGCGTGCGCATTCTGGGTGAAGTGAAGAAAGAGTACGCCGACATCCTGCGCGAAGCCGACGCCATCTTCATCGAGGAACTGCACAACTTCGACTGGTACCACAAGACCAGCCAGGCGTTTGCTGTGTTCCTGCCGGTCAAATCCGTCGGCGTTGTCGGCGACGGCCGCCGCTACGAATGGGTCATCGCCATTCGCGCCGTCGAAACCGTCGACTTCATGACCGCCCGCTGGGCGCATCTGCCGTATGAGTTACTGGAGAAAGTCTCCAACCGCATCATCAACGAGATCAGCGGTGTATCGCGCGTGACCTACGACGTCAGCAGCAAGCCGCCCGCGACGATTGAGTGGGAGTGAACGTCGCTAATCATTAGCTAATGCCAGTATGAATACAAAGCCCATGATTTTAATGGGCTTTTTTTATAGCTGACACTACCCAAGCTAGTTAGATTGAACCTGAATGAATTATCCCTAGCGACTTGGTGGAGCAATAGTGCGCCACGCATAGCATCGAAGTTCAGCAAGCAATTCATCAGGCTGCGATCAAGTTGGCCGCCCTGGAGTTCATCGACCAGGAAACCGCCCGGCAGGTTTTGCCAGTCGCGGAGGCGGTCTCCAATATGTTCACGATCCTGTACTACCAGGCTGAAACTGGCCGAGTGACGCCGGAGGACTTCCAGGAGGCGTTGGACACTATCCGCCAGGTGACAAGGAGGTAAGGCAAAATACGATGGACGATAAGACAAAACGAATAACGAGGAAGAGCAGTACACCTATCAAGGTGTACTGCTTACCCGAGGAAAAGGGACATATCAAGGTGCAAGCAAAGCGAGCAGGCATGAGCGCTGCGCATTATCTGCGTGAGGCTGGACAAGGCTACAAGATCAAAGGGGTGGCCGATTGTGAGCAGGTCCCGGAGTTGGCCCGAATCAATGGCGAGCTTGGCCGTTTGGGTGCCTATTGAAGCTATGGCTGACCGATGACGTGCGAACTGCCCAGTTCGGCCAGTCAACAATCCTTGCTGTTCTCAGTAAGATCGAGGCGACGCAGGAGAAAAGGGGTAAGATCATGACCAAGATTGCTATGCCGAGGTCTGATCTATAAAAAGGCAGTAATGCTGGCTCTCAAATAGATGCTTCACTATATTAATGTTCGTAAAAAATATGGATAGGTTTGTTTTGGGAGGGAGTGCATTGTCTAGTATAAGTTATCCTTATTCGGTTTCTGTTGTTGATGCCATCAAAAATAACTATGAGTCATTTAGATTCGAGACGCATCATCTTTCCCATAAAGGATTGTATACAGATGGTGAAAGAATTTATGCAGTTATTCAAGAGGTTCTCGGTGATGAAGAAAAGAGGGTTGCATTAGAGAATCGCTATGAGGAGTTTAGAACGATAGCGATTCCTCCCGTAGTCATTGTTGGTGAAAAGCTTCCTGATTTTATCAAGATTCCACTTAGAGACTCTTTCGAAAAATCCCACTTGTTTGGTCAGCCGCTTGTTATGGATGAGTTTATTAATCAGTTAAATATTCACATCCCTAAAAAGTATCATCCATTTAATGCTGATATGAAGTGGGGTGCGAATGAGTTTAAAATTGTACTGAAGAATGAAGTAACTAATGATGAGAAAGGAGAGATTCAGCTTATATGTGAGTCTTTAGGTCATCAGGGGTTTGATTATATTTTCGAGGTCAATCCAGAGATTAGTGATTATCCAGGAGTAGTCGATTTCAATACTAACTCTAGACATAATCTTCAAATTGTAGCTAGCGGTCTAATTCAAAATCAGTTTTCTCGAAATATTTTGGATAGGTACGAGGAAGATGAAGAATTTTGGGTTGAAAATAGGAAGAATATTTTTAGTGGTGATGATGTAAATCGTAATAATATATATTTGCCTAATGATTTTTTGAGGGGCACTAAATGCTTCGTAGATGCTTCAGTATTCGAGCGCAGAAACTTGAGGGTATATTTATCTCTTTATGAGAAGATTGTTATAGCGCTGCCATTTAAATCTAAAGAAAGAGATTTTTATGGGATGTTTGGTATAAACCCACTTGAGTTAAAGGAGCTTATCACTAGAGGTAGGCTGCTTTTTGTTGTGCCACAGAATTTAGCAAGATACTCGCAAAGCCTATTGCAGGAAATTATAGAGGCAAACCCGAATTCAATAATATTCTCTAGACGATTGGCAGCAACAGCAATTCAGGGTGTTCAAAAGAAGACTGGCATTGTTGGTTCCACGTTTTCAAGTGATGAACAATATGATTTTCTCTATTATTGTGCGAGGTCTAATAACGAAGGACTCAAGTTTTTAGCAAAGTCTCTTTCTGAACAATGGCAGTTTTTAGAGTATATGATAGATAAAGAAGGCGCTGCCTCTGTTTTTAGGGCCGGATTTTCTAATTTGGCTACTAAGCTATTTGAAGCTAAAGGAAAGGATTTATCCATTGAGCTTGCTACAGCCAGCTCTAGCTTTGAGTTTGCTCAAGGATTAAATGCACATCACTTTCCATTTGATTCCGAGCAGTATTCAGAGGTTGCGGCTTGCGAAGCTGTTAGTGGTCTTTATAGTGGAGTAATTGACAACTCTCAGTTTATTAGAGAGTCTGAAATTAGCATGCTCTTGGAGAATGTTTTAGCAATTAATAATGATATGAATGTACTAGAGCTGGATGATGCTCTTACTAGCAATAGCCTTAGAGCCATCCCTGATATATTGAAAGGGTACTCCAATTTAAGTAATGATGAGCTAGGTTTAAAATTGTATGAACTTAGAAAAGAACTCATGCAAATAGAAAGAAATAGAGGAAATTTAGCAGCTTTAGATTTCACTGGAGCATTTGGGCCATTAGTAGCCGGAGCAGTCATGGAATACAATGGTGTTCCTGGTGGTGCTTATGTATCTCTTGGTGGCTGGTTGTTAAAGGCATTGTGCCACTATAGTGGTCAGTCAAAACTAGCTGATAATTCTATATTTACACGGTTATCTAGCATTAATCACAGAGTGTCTCAAGACGCTATTATCATTAAAAGGTGTCGAGACTCTATTGGGAAGTATTAATAATTTATTTCTGGTCTACGGGGGAAGTTGGTTGGTGGAGACTAAAGAGCGTGGTTTAGAAATAGAGAATAAATCACATGATATAAATAACTTAACGGCGGATTCTGAAGGCCCAGCAGTACGTCGACTTTCTCCTGGCGAGCTAGAAGAACTGCGTCAGGACATGGCGGAATCTTCAGCTTGGGCCAAGGCAGAACTAAAACGCCGACGAGACGCAAAAAATCAAAAAAATTCTGTACATGGTATAGATGATGGTATCGAGAAAGTTTGCATTTCTAACTAGCTGTTATTTAGATGTATTTTGTTCTCGTTGATATTAGAGTGGGTTACACGTTGGATTCTTGCTGTACTAAATGGTAAAAGTATAATTAAGACCATATTTGCATAGGCTTTTTTGTAGGTTCTTGAGTGAGTTTGAGCTTGATATAGGGATAGGATGACGTGAATGTTCGTCCAGACGAGCGCACGAGAACCCCACTGGCTCGGTCACTTATACCTCATCATGAGCCCATTTCATGATGAGGTGAAAACCTATCGCTTTTCATGCATCCAGCGTGTCTGGCATAAAGTGCTCATCTTCTCGATGACGGACATCCCGGAACCTGTTGATCGAGAACGCCAGACACTGAATTGACGGGCACTGGCGCGCCACGGTGGCGCCAATGCCTTTCTCGACCAATAGGGTGCTTGTTCGCGATGAGCCAAGATTTCACATTCCATATCAAGCGCATTCGCTTCGACGAAAACTATCGTCCGGCCGACAACACGCGCGCCACGACCAATTTTGCCAACCTGGCAAGAGGGGAGAGCCGTCAGCAGAATCTGCGTAATGCGCTGACGATGATCGCCAATCGTTTCAATACGTTGGCACACTGGGACAATCCCACGGCGGATCGTTACGCGGTCGAGCTCGATATCATCACCGGCGAGTTGAGTCTCGGCACCTCAGAGGAGGTCGATACCTTCCCGGCGATCGAGATCCTCAAAACGACGATCGTCGATAAACAGACCGATAAGCGTATCGACGGCATGGTGGGGAATAACTTCTCTTCCTACGTGCGCGACTACGACTTCAGCGTGTGGCTCTCCGAGCACAACAAGGATCGAACCGAATTTGGTATTCCCGAAGGATTTGGCGATCTTCACGGCAAGCTGTTCAAGCTGTTCGTCAACTCCGAGGCGTATCGGGAGATCTTCGACAAGCCGCCGGTCATCTGCCTCAGCGTCTCCAGCAGCAAGGTCTACCGCCGCACGGAAAATCAGCACCCCGTTTTAGGTGTCGAGTACGAGAACGATGAGTCCTCCTTGACGGACTTCTACTTCGGCAAGATGGGAATGAAGGTCAGGTACTTCATGCCCCCGCATGCGGTAGCGCCGCTGGCGTTCTATTTCTCCGGTGACCTGCTTTCCGATTACACGGATCTGGAGCTGATCAGCGCCATCAGCACGATGGAGACGTTCCAGAAGATCTACCGCCCCGAGATCTACAACGCCAATTCGCCGGCAGGCCAGCGTTATCAGCCCAGCCTGAAGCATCAGGACTTTTCACTGACGCGAATCGTGTATGACCGGGAAGAGCGCAGCCGCCTGGCGGTCGAGCAGGGCAAGTTTACCGAGGAGCATTTCATCAAGCCCTACCAGGCACTTCTCCGAGATTGGTCTGCCCATTATTCGCTTTAATTCATCAGGAATTCAGGTCGTTTTTCATGAAAAAATTGTTACCGACATCGACTGCCGGCAGCCTGCCGAAACCTGCCTGGCTGGCAGAGCCCGAAAAACTCTGGTCGCCCTGGAAGCTGGAAGGCGATGAACTGGTCGAGGGTAAGCAGGATGCGCTGCGGGTGTCTCTGCACGACCAGCAGCAGGCCGGAATCGATATCGTCAGTGACGGCGAGCAGACCCGCCAGCATTTCGTGACCACGTTCATCGAGCACCTGAACGGTGTCGATTTCGAAAAACGTGAAACAGTGAAAATTCGTGATCGCTACGAGGCGAGCGTGCCCTCGGTCGTTGGCCCGGTTTCGCGCGATAAGCCAGTATTCGTGGATGACGCGACATTTCTGCGTCAGCAGACTCAGCAGCCGATCAAGTGGGCACTGCCGGGGCCGATGACCATGGTCGATACGCTCTTTGACGGCCACTACAAGAGCCGTGAAAAGCTTGCTTGGGAATTTGCCAAGGCGCTGAATCAGGAAGCCAAGGAGTTGGCGGCGGCAGGTGTCGATATCATCCAGTTCGATGAGCCGGCGTTTAACGTCTTTTTCGACGAAGTGAACGACTGGGGTATTGCTGCACTGGAAAAAGCCATCGAAGGCGTCGAGTGCGAGACTGGCGTGCACATCTGCTACGGCTACGGCATCAAGGCCAACACGGATTGGAAGAAGACCCTGGGGTCCGAGTGGCGCCAGTACGAGGAAATCTTCCCCAAACTGCAGCAGTCCAACATCGACATCGTTTCGCTGGAGTGTCAGAACTCGCATGTGCCGATGGAGCTGATCGAGCTGATTCGTGGCAAGAAGGTGATGGTCGGTGCCATCGACGTGGCGACCAATACCATCGAGACGCCGGAAGAAGTCGCCGAGACGCTGCGCAAGGCACTGCAGTTCGTCGATGCGGAAAACCTCTACCCCTGCACCAACTGCGGCATGACACCCTTGTCTCGCCGGGTGGCCCAAGGCAAGCTGAGCGCCTTGAGTGCCGGCGCCGAGATCGTCCGCCAAGAGCTTCTGGCCCGCTAACGGTCCTCTCATCCGTCAACGGTCTTCCAGTCCGCCGACGGGAAGCCGGACATCCACGGTTTGTCGGCAGATTCGCCGGCGACGTCTGTCTCGATAGACGTCGCCGGCTTCTCGCTGTTTCGGGAAGACATCCTCCATGACGACCGTCGCGATCTTCGTCGATACGCAGAACGTCTACTACACCGCGCGCGACGCCTACGGCAAACAGTTCGACTACCGCCGGTTCTGGGCGCAGGCGACAGCGAATCGCGAGGTGGTGGCCGCACGTTGCTACGCCATCGATCGGGGCGACGCCAAACAGCGCGGGTTCCAGAACACGCTGCGGACGATCGGCTTCGAGGTGAAGCTGAAGCCGTTCATCCAGCGCGCGGATGGTTCCGCCAAGGGCGACTGGGATGTGGGCATCACGCTCGATGCCATCGAGTTCGCCGCTTGGGCGGACGTAATCGTGCTGGTCTCCGGCGACGGCGATTTCGACCTGCTGGCACGCAGGATTCGCGAGGTACACGGCAAGCGCGTCGAGGTCTACGGCGTGCCCCAGCTCACCGCGAATTCCCTCATCCAGGCCGCCAGCCAGTTCATTCCCATCGAGGGCGATCTACTGCTGGGGTGAGTCAGATTCATGGCTTGCAGTCGGAAAGTGCGCCGCTGATATCGAGGCACTATCACTCGTCACGCGCATTCAACCAATTAACGACGACCAATCCCGGAACTCGGTGAAACTCTCGTTCGTTGTTCGTGACCACCGTCAACCCTCGGCTTCTGGCATGGGCGGCAATCATCAGGTCATAGGCGCCAATAGGCTTACCTGCCCGCTCCAGGCTGGCACGAATCTCACCGAAGTGGCTTGCGGCGGCATCATTGAAATCCAGCACAGTGAGCCGTGCGGCAAAATTCTCGATGACCGAGAGATTGTGCGCTGGCTTGGCCGACTTCTCCGCGCCGTAAATCAGTTCGGCAAGCGTTACTGATGAAATACAAAGCCTTGCGTCGTTTGCGTTGAAGATCTCGCGCAATGAGGGTGGGCGGTTCTTGATGACGTAGATGCAGATATTGGTATCGAGCAGGTAGCGAAGCATCACAACGCCTCGCGTTGCTGAGGTCTTGGTTGGTCGCGATTTTCGTTGGTGTCGTTGTCATTCATGAAGTCGTCAGTCACTGCGTAACGCTCGTCGGGCTCAAAAAAATCGTCCCAACTGGTTTCGCTAGGCGTAATCAGGCGACTGTTACCGAGCGAGACAATGGTGACTTCGGAGACGCCTTCGGGAAACGCAACGGCTTTGGGCAGGCGCACGGCCTGACTTTTGTTCGATAGGAACAGCTTGGCGTTCATAACCATTCTCTCCTTAGGTATATCCCGGTAGGATATACCTATTTTGTGCTTGCCCGTCTGGGTTGTCAAAGCCGTAGCGATTACGCCTCACGCTTGGCATAGCTCGCGAGCTACCGAGGAATCCTCGACAGTTCTCGACTGGGAGGTTTTCCGTCGATAGTGCTACTGGCAAATCGAACTGCTAAGGAATTCTTACCTGTTTGATGCCACCGATAGGTTGCTGCACAGACATGTAATCTCACCGATGCACCCAGTCCAGATGCCCGAAGGCGCCGCGGGCGTGGTCCTCGCGGAAGAGTTCATGATCGTGGCTCAGGCGGTCGGCGGCTTCGACCGCGAATTACACCCATGTCTTCGGTAAACAGCGCCGGCGGGCCGATGGCGTCGATGATGGCGGGCTCGATGTCATAGTCGAGCCTGCCGGTTTCGTCGGAGAGGGTCTGTCGCGTGGCCTGCGCCTTCTTGGACATGATATCCCCGTCGTTGTCCGCGTTGGTACTCTTCAGCATGGCGGATAGGCGGCAACGCGTCAGATGGCGTCACGATTGCGGGCCATCCGGCGAGCACGGTCATGGCGATGCTCGATTCGATCCGGCTCACTCGCGCCCGGTCAGGATGACATCGGTGACGATCTGGAATACCCGCTCGGCGCGCGGTGCGTGGGCTGGCTGTTCGCGTAGCCAGGCCAGCGCTGCGATCAGATCGAACAGCTCCTCGCCGGTCATGTCGGCGCGGGCACTGCCCGCCTGCTGGGCCCGTGACAGTAGTCGCGCGCCTGCCGCCCTCAGCGCGACGCAGGATTCGTGAAGGGCGGAATACTCGTCTTCGATAGCGCCCATCATCGGCGCGATGATGCCGCGGTGACGGTAGGTGAAATCGATGATCTCCTCCAACCACTGAACCAGCCCCAAATCGGGTCTGGCCGCATCGTTGAGCGTCTCTGCGCTGAGTGCCAGCGCGTCGAATTCGGCTCTCAGCAGAGTTTCGAGTAATGCCTCCCGCGTCGGGAAATGTCGATATAGCGTTCCCATTCCGACGCCTGCTCGCCTGGCCACGTCACGCAGCGAGGCCTCCTGCTCCTGCTCGAAGAACAGCGCTCTGGCACTCGCCAGCAGGGTGTCGCGGTTTTTTTGGGCATCGGCGCGCATGCAGCTTCCCTGAAGTGGATAACTTGACTAAACGGATCGGTGATCCGATTATTAGGAGCAGTGTTCCGATTATGCCATTTTCCCGAAGCCGGGAACATCACGTCGACCCAGGAGAGAGACAATGTCATCCCAGACGATGAACGCCGTGCGCCAATATGAAGTCGGTGGCCCCGAGGTGTTGCGCTACGAGAGCGGCGTGCCGCTGCCCACGTTGAAGCCAGGAGAGGTGCTCGTCCGCGTTCGCGCCATCGGCCTCAATCCGCCGGATTGGTATCTACGTGAGGGTTACCGGGAATTGCCGCCGGAATGGCAGCCAGAGCTGCGCTTTCCGCTCATTCTCGGTTCCGATATCTCGGGTGTCATTGCCGCTGTAGCCGAAGACGTGGAGGTCTTCGCGGTTGGCGACGAGGTCTACGCCATGGTTCGCTTTCCCGAAGGCATGTATGGCGATAGCCGCGCCTACGCCGAGTACGTCAGCGTTCCCGTCCAGGAGATCGCGCGCAAGCCGGCCAGCCTCGACCATCGGCATGCCGCCGGCGCGCCGATGTCGTTGTTGACCGCTTGGCAGTTCCTGATCGAACAGGGGCACGACGTGCCCAACCCCCTGCAGGCATTCCAGCACCGCCCGGTACCGCTGTCGGGGCGGCGAGTACTGGTCAACGGCGCTGCCGGCGGAGTCGGTCACTTCGCGCTCCAGTTGGCCAAGAACGCGGGTGCCCACGTGACCGCCGTCGCTTCGGGTCGTCATCGGGCGCTGCTCGAGGGTTTGGGCGTTGATGCTTTCATCGATTACACCGTGACGTCACCGGAAGACGAGATTCGCGATCTGGATCTCGTCGTCGACGCCGTGGGTGGCAAAAAGGCGGCCCGGTTTCTCCCGCTGATCAAATCGGGCGGCGCGCTTTTCCCGATCTATCCGCTAGGGCTCGAGGGCGCCGACGCAGCACAGAAGCGCGGTGTCACGGTTTCGGCAACCCAGGTCCGCTCCAGCGGCGCTCAGCTCGAGAAGTTGGCGGCGTTGCTCGACGACGGCTCGGTTCGCGTGGTGCTGGACAGCGTCTATCCCTTGAGCGCTGCCAGGGCCGCGCACGAGCGGGCCGGCGAAGGCCACATTCAGGGCAAGATCGTGCTGGAAGTCAGCTAGTCCGTGCGCCTCGGGCGTGTCTCCAGCCAAAGTCTCTCGTTCGCTCGCTTGCGTTTCAGGGATGGCATCAATATTCTTTTTTGAAGAATGAAAATATTTTTTGTTCTATTTTTGAGAATTAAGTTGAGTCAGATAACCGCTACGCAAGAGGCGTCCATGACCGATTCCCTGATCTCCTCGGCGAACGCTACCACGCTGGCCGAGCGCGCTGCCGACATCCTGCGGCGAAACCTCTACGCCAACATTGCCACGTCGCGCGACGACGTCCCCTGGAACACGCCGGTCACGGCGCTGCCGAATGCCGAGCTCGACTTCGTCTGGTCCTCCTGGCGGCAGGCGGAGCATTCGCAGAATATTGCCGCCAACGGCGCGGCGTTTCTGACCTTCTACGACTCGACGCGGGCACGGGGCACCAACAACCTGATGGGCCTCTATCTTCAATGTTCGGCATACGCGGTCGTGGATGCCGAGCAGGCCCGCAGCGCTTTCGAAAGGCTCTATCCCAGTGACGCCGTCGACCTGACGGATTTTCTGGGCGATGGCATCAAGCGCTTCTATTGCGCCCGACCGCAGCGGGCCTGGCTGAACTGCCTCTCCGAGAAGGAGCTGGAGCCGACGACGCTCAAGATGCGCACGGCGGTCGACCTCGACGCCATCAAGCAGGCGTTGGCCTGACGCCATGGAAGATTTCGAATCGCTGCGAATCTTCGTCTGCGTGGCGAGGGAGCTGAGCGTTACGGGCGCTGCCAGACGACTGGGCAAAAGCCCGTCCAATGTGACGACGCGTTTGCAGAAGCTGGAATCGAGCCTCGGCGCGGCGCTACTGGTGAGAACGGGTAAGCGCTTCGCGCTTTCGGCCTCCGGTGAAGTGTTCCTCGACTACGCCGAGAGGCTGCTCAGTCTGCGAGACGAGTCGATGCACGTCATTTCCGGGGGAAAGGCGCCGGGGACGATCCGACTCGGTAGCATGGAGGCCACCGCCGCGAGCCGTTTGCCGGCGCTTCTGGCGGCGTTCCATGCCGAGTTTTCCGATTTCACGGTCGAGCTGCGCACCAGTCCCTCCATCCAGTTGATCGATGACGTTCGCGCCGGCAAGCTCGACGCCGCGTTTCTGGCGTTCCCACCTTCGAGTCTCGATAGCCCGTTGGCGGAGACGCGAGCGGCGCTGGGGCTCGAGTTTCTCGAGGTGTGGGATGAGTCTCTGCTGCTGCTGCATCCAAATACCGGCAAATCCGCTCCCTGTGTGGATGACGTCTCGGTGCGCACGCTGGCC
Organism: Salinicola rhizosphaerae; assembly: GCF_014652715.1. GTDB lineage: Bacteria > Pseudomonadota > Gammaproteobacteria > Pseudomonadales > Halomonadaceae > Salinicola > Salinicola rhizosphaerae. Next base: position 278,319 of record NZ_BMZI01000004.1, read on the forward strand.
GCGTTCCCGCAAGGCTGCACCTATCGCAGAGTCGCGGAGGAGGTGCTGGGAATCTCGGCATCGACGGCGTGGCGGATTCAGGAATCGCCTTCCTATCATGTCATGGTGGCGCTGGCCTGTACCGGCCGCTGCGCCACCGTGCTACCCGAAAGCGTCTACCGCACGCTGGCACCGCTCGACGATCTCCAGACGATTCCGCTTGGCCAGGTCTCGACGGTGCTGGCCTGGCGCGAAGGCTACGACACGCCGGCTTTCGAGGCGTTTCGTCATGTGCTGGCGCGTGAAAATGAGAGTGACTGAAACCGATGCCGCTAAGTTTCGTCTCGCGTCACGCGCCACACCGCATTGGTCAGATCATCGGCAACGATGACGGCGCCATCCGGCGCGACGGTCACGCCGACCGGTCTGCCATGGGTGCGCCCATCATCGGTGAGAAAGCCGGAGACAAAATCGACGGGATCGCCGGCGGGTTCGCCATTCTCGAAGGGCACGAAGACCACCTGATAGCCGATCGGGTCTGAACGATTCCAGCTGCCGTGCTCGCCAACGAAGACGCCGTTGGTGAAGTCTCCACCGACAGCGTCGTTGGAGAAGGCAACTCCAAGTGGTGCGCGGTGAGAGCCAAGACTGTAGTCCGGTGCAATGGCGGACTCCACCAGTGCCGGGTTTTCCGGTTTCACGCGGGGATCGACGTTCTGTCCCCAGTAACTGTAGGGCCAGCCATAGAACCCACCTTCTTCTACCGAAGTGAGGTAGTCCGGCACCAGGTTCGGCCCGAGTTCGTCACGCTCGTTGACCACGGCCCAGAGCTGCCCCGTGTCCGGCTGGATGGTGAGGTCTGTCGGGTTGCGCAGGCCGGTGGCATAAGTTTTATGCGCGCCGGTTTCGGTATCGATCTGCCAGATCTCGGCACGATTCACCTCCGCTTCCATGCCACGCTCGGTGATGTTGCTGTTGGAACCGATACCGACGTAAAGCGTTTCACCGTCGGCGCTGGCGGTCAGAGACTTGGTCCAGTGATGGTTGATTCGCGACGGCAATTCGGTGACCAGCTCCGGTGATCCGCTTGCGCGGGTCTGTCCGGGCTGGTAATCGAAGCGCACCAGCGAATCCTGGTTGGCGACGTAGAGGTCGCCGCCGACCAGCACCAAGCCGTAGGGCGCATTGAGGTCTTCGGCAAATACCGATTTTTCGTAGCTGCCGTCACCATTCTCGTCGTGCAGCAGCGTCAGGCGGTCTCCTCCGGAGACGCCAGTAGTGCCTTTCGATTTGATGACGCTGGCGATGAAATCCTTGGGACGCGACTGCGGCGCGTTGCCGCCGCCGCTACCTTCGGCGACCAGAATATCGCCGTTGGGCAGAATGATCGTCTGACGTGGCACCATGAGGTCAGTGGCAATGGCCGTGATGGTGAACCCATCGGGCACCGTGGGTTTGTCGCCGTTCCAGGGCGCCTTTTCGGGCACGCCCATGTTCGGCAATAAACCGCGCTGTGGGGTCGGCAGCGAGGGATTGGGCCCGTAAAGCCGCTCGGGTTCTTGAGCCTCGGCGGTGGGTGCCATCAATAGCAGTGAGAGAGGCGTGGCGAGAACAAAACGAAAAAAGCTCATGCTTCACCTCGCGCGGTAGGAGCGTGCTGGGCGGATCGGTTGCCTGCGGAGAGCCTTAAAAGCACCGCCACGCCGGATAGCACAGCGACCACGATCGAAAGAACGAAGCCGGTTGGCATCATGGCCCAGACGTCGCGGGCGTGTACCAGCGAGCCGATAAAGCCGAGGACCCAGCTGGCGAGAAGCAGGCCAAGATAGAGCAGGGCGCGGGCCCTGTTTGCGGACCGGAACAGGTCGACCAGCGCGAACAACAAGGCAAGCCCGTTGAACACCAGCCCACCAGCGAGCAGCCACGAGGCGAAGATGCTCCACTGGATCTGATAAGTGGCGGCGTAGGCATAATCCGATAGTGCAGCGCCAAGATAGAGCGGAAAGGCCCCGGCAAGTATCAGACCATGGACGGGATGGATCCCGGCGTCAGTCGGGTGTCTGTCAGCGATGGCAGTCACGGCTAACTCCTTGTTGCTGATGTGGCGAAAAGGCCTGATGTCATAGGCCCTTTCGAGGCACAGGCGAAACTTGGGGTCTTCGGGTCACCAACGTCCAAGGCGCGGTTGCCATCCAGAATGGCGAGCCCCCGGATTATCTGGAGTGTAGTTAACGTGCGGGTGGCGTCGAATCGGAACGCGAAAAATATGGGGTTACAGAGCCTTCGGTGGGCGATTTTGCTGTGAGGCGGTCGCGGTTACGGCAGGATCTGATGGGGTATTCCGCGACGATCGTTCACCCGAGTCTCGACATAGCCGTCCGCGGCGACGCTCGAGCAAAGGCTTTCCCACTGACACGCTCGGCAGGCGCGGCGCGTCTCTCCATTCGCGAAGGCGCGGCGTAACTGCGTCAGCAACTTGGCGTCGAGCGACAGCGTTTCGCCGCGAGATAGCGGTCGGACAAGCAGGCGCTCGAGTGCCTGCCGAGCGGCTGCATCGCGACTGTCGATACTGGCGCGCAGGCAGTGCGGGGCTTCGCCGTTGTCGCTGGAGAGCAGTGGGGCGCAGATGTCATCCGGCCCCTCGACCAATCGAATCGGCTCTCCGTGAGAGAGCCGTTCGGCAATGGCGTCGTAATTGGCGATGAACGCCTCGCTGTATCCCTTGCCGACGTAGGTCAGCAGACAAAGCAGATGGTGGGCACGCAGCTTTATCGTCACGCTTGGCCCTGATCATCCTGCCGGCCACGGCGACGGGTTTCGACGCTTTCCGCGATCAATTTGAGAGAAACGGCCACTAGCGCGGATTTCAGCAGATCGCCGAGCAGAAACGGGGTGACGCCGAGCGCTATTGCCTTTTCCAAGCCAATCGAGAGCGAGAGCCAGGCCGCGCCGGATGCCAGGCAGAGCAGGCTGGCAAGTGCCATGCCGGTAAAAGCGAGCGGCAGCCGACGGCGCCAGCGTTTTTCGACCCACCATCCGGCCAGGGCCGCACATAGGGGGTAGGAGAAGAGATAGCCGGCGGTCGGACCGACGAACGCGATCCAGCCACTCTTGCCGCCGGCCAGTACGGGAAGCCCGATGGCGGCTTCGCCAAACCAGGCCAGAATCGTCAACGCCCCCAGGCGCCAGCCAAAGAGTGCGCCGACCAGCAGCACGCCGAACGTCTGTAGCGTTACCGGCACCGGCACCATCGGCACCTGAATATAGGAGCAGAGCGTCAGGAACAGAGAGCCAGCCAGAACAGCGGCGGTTTTAAAGGCCGGTGAGCGCCGCGACAGATCAAGCGGAGCGGCCGCGGTCATGGATGGCGTTCGTGAGAGGCTACTCATGTTTCTGTTACCTTTTTGATTTTGAAAAGTTGACTGCGCAACTTTGCCTCACCGGTAACCTGAACTCAAGTCGACTACACTTCGACCCCATGAGCCATCGTAAGCCGAATCTCCCTACCAAGACCTGTCCCGTCTGCGGCCGTGATTTCACCTGGCGAAAGAAGTGGGCGCGAGACTGGGAGAGCGTGATCTACTGCTCCGAACGCTGTCGCCGGCAGCGTGGAGCTGCATCGAACGGCGGACGCGAATGAGGCCAATCCCGTCCGCCGATCAAGCGTCAATCAGCGACACGCCTCTCCGCCGTCGTTGAAGATCCAGTAACCCGCGCCGAACAGCAGACCGACGATCAAACCTGGCCCGCTGGCGGCGCCCGCGAGAATTGCCAGATTCCAGCCGCCGGCACTCATCGCTGCGGTCTCGACGCCGTAATGAGCACAGTCCTGACTTAGGCCGGCGTACTCATGAAGCGAGTACTTGATGCCCTGTTTGACACCGATGACTGCCAGTGCAGAAAGGTAGGGATCGCCAATGGGTGACAGAAGCGGGTTGGCTTCTTCGTAGCCATGATCCAGCGCGTAAGCGGTGGTACCGGCATCCAGCGCGGTACCCAGACCGGGGCCGCGAGTCGAGGCGCAACCGGTGAGTGCAATGGCCGTAAGAGCGGCACCGAGTGCGAGCGTAAGGTGTTTCATGATGTGTTTTCCTCTGAAATCGGCAGCAGTCAGTGCCGCGTGACGGGTGCATTGCAGAGCCGTCCTGCGCGATATCAGAGGGGCGCTTCTAAGGCCCGTCGGAGAGATCGAGACGATTCCGCATCCAGCCGAAGTTGAATGACCGTTTAGGTATCGACTCGGCGGAAGCGAACTTTAGTTAGGGTTTTTGACCAAGTCACTATTTGTTTAGTCGTATATATCACTGTGCAAATTGCTGTCAGCAAGCAAATTTCCTAATGCATTAAAAATCAATCTATTAGAGTCCATCGATGAAGCCGGCGCTGTGCCATCGATGGAAAAGCGAGGTCGGAAGGGCGCTATTGGGCGCTTAAAATCAGGGCTTTTTTCGGCCTGATGGCGACGTTTTGCCCTCGTTTTTCATGCTTTTCTTGCTTTTTACCCGTTCAGTGTGGCGGCCCGTTGTGCCCGATAGCGGCTTGTCACGAACGCTGCCGTTCGACCTTTGAGCGTCGCTCGGGAATTGAGCAGAGCCTGAATGATCGTGCGCTGACCGAGTGATCGCTCTGCCCATGGCGAGGGACTAGACCTCGAGCCTGGCAAGATTCTCGAGCAGACGAGGTCCGGTTGGCGCCCAGCTCAGGCGAGTGCGCGTCATTCGGCTCGAAGCAATCATATCCTGCTGCACGAAATGGGCGAGCCAGCCGAAGTGCGCCTGCGCCTCACTGGCCGGTATCGAGGTCGTCGGCAGGGCGAGTCGCCGAGCGTAGGCTTCGGTAATCTCGCGAAGCGCAACGCCTTCCTCGGTGACGGCATGGTATACCGCTCTCGGTTCGGCCTGCTCTAGTGCCAGCCGGAAAAGCTGTGCCGTGTCTGCAACTGGGGCGGCTGCCCAGCGCTGATCGCCCCGGTCCACATAGGCAGCCACGCCTTTTTCTCTGGCCAGTGCGATGACGAAGCTGATCAGCCCCTGGCGCGATGCGTCATGTATCTGGGCCAAGCGCACGATCGAGGCATTGACGCCGTCGTCGGCCGCCGCGCGGGCGGCTTCCTCCGAGGCCGCTCGCGGCACCACGGACGAGTCAGGCGCGGGGTCTTCTTCTGTGGCGGGTTTCTCGACGGAGCAGGGGATCAGCCCGGCACCGGAAGTCACGATCAAGGGGCGGCGAGACCCGGCCAGCGCCTGGCCTAGCGTGGCGATCACGCGACGGTCGTCTTCGCAATTCTGCACATAGCGCGTGAAGTCATGATTGAACGCCAGATGAATGACTCCATCGGCAGCGTCAGCGGCGCGCTGGAGCATATCGCTCTGTTCGATACTGCCTAGCAGCGGCTTTGCGCCCGCTGTTCGCAGGGCGGCGGCCCCAGCCTCGGACCGAGCAAGGCCAACGACCTCGTGGCCGGCGTCGATCAGCTCCCGTGTCACTGCCGAGCCAATGAATCCGGTGGCACCGGTTACGAATATGCGCATGATGAAGTCTCCTGAGAAGCGGGCTGTCGTGGCCGTTGCCACGGCGCAATGGCAGTCTGACAACTTCTACATCCTGTTAAAGACGTGAGATTATCCGGGTATAAGAATCAACAGGATCGGGATCTCCATGCAGAAAATCGCTCAAGAGAGCGGCCGGGACGCTCGCCAGGAGAGCGGCCAGAACAGTCGCCAGGAGAGCGGCCAGAACAGTCGGCAAGCGGGCGAACAGCACAACCGGCTGGCTGCCTATCTCAAAGATCGGCGCATGCGAATCGACTCTGCCGCGCTGGGCTACCCCCAGCATCGTCGCCGCACACCGGGGCTGCGTCGGGAGGAGGTCGCACAGCGCGCCAGTATCAGCGCGACCTGGTATACCTGGCTGGAGCAAGGGCGCGGTGGCGGGCCTTCGGCGGAAGTATTGGCGCGCATTGCCGAGGCGCTGATGCTGACGGACGCCGAGCGTGAACATCTTTTCCTGATCGGGCTGGGGCACCCGCCGGAGGCGCACTATCGGGAAACGCGCGGGATTTCACCCCGGCTGCAGCGTGTCCTGGACGCGCTCGAGCCCAGCGTGGCCCTGATTCGAACGGCAACCTGGGATGTGGTGGCGTGGAATCGCGCCGCCACCGTCGTGCTCAAGGATTACGCCGCTTATCCGCCGAGTGAGCGCAACATTCTGCGCGCGATCTTTCTCGATCCTCAGGCACGTGCCGTACAGGAGAACTGGGAAAGCGTTGCCCGATTCGTGGTCGCAGCGTTTCGCGCCGATGCCGTGCGGGCCGGCGCCGATGCGGCCATCAAGCCGCTGGTGGATGAGCTGTGTCACGCAAGCCGGAGCTTCGCGGAAATGTGGCGAGATCAGGATATTCAGGGCCAGGGGGATGGCATCAAGCGTCTCAATCACCCTCAGCTCGGCAACATCGCCATGGAGTTCTCGACCTTCGCGGTCGATGGTCGCCTCGATCTCGGAATGATCGTCTATAACCCGGTCTCCCGGTCGGACGCCGATCGGATTCGCGAGCTGATGACAGCGAAAACGACGCTTCGATAACGGGCACGACGATAACGGGCACCATGCTGACGGGCATTTCGGAAGCAGGCAGCCGGCGGGTAGGCGATATCAGGCAGGAAAGCGTTCGGCGTAGAGCGCTGCCAACCAATCCACGAAGACCCTCACGCGTGGTGAAAGTTGCCGCCGCTGGGGATAGACGACGTTGACCGGCATGGCGGGTTTCGCCCACGCCTCGAGCAGTGAAACCAGTCGCCCGTCGGCGAGTTCGGATTCGAGACGAAAACGCGGTAGCTGGATGAGCCCGAAACCCGCCAGCGCGGCCGCCAGATAGCTCTCGGCGTCATTGACGGTAAGCCATCCTTCGGTAGGAAAAAAACGTGCTTCGCCTTCCACGATCAGGTCGAGCGTCGTATCCGGGGCGTTGAAGCCGGAGACGAAACGGATGCCGTGGTGCCTTGCCAGATCCTCGGGCGCCGTCGGTGTGCCCATGCGCTCGAGGTAAGCGGGGCTTGCGCAAATCACCTGCTCGAGCGTGGCGAGATGACGAGACACCAGCGTCGAGTCCTGCGGTGTGCCGCTGCGCACCGCGCAGTCGATGCCCTCGCCGACCAGATCGACGCGGCGGTCTCCGGTGGTCAGCACGATCTCCAGATGCGGATAGCGTTGATGAAACGCGTAGAGATTCGGCAGCACGAGGCGGCTGGCGTGGGTGCCATGCATCTCGATCCTCAGCACGCCGCGCGGATTGTCCGCCACGGGCTTCAGAACCGCCTCCGCCTCTTCGAGCTCGGCCAGAAGCTGCACGCAACGCTCGAAATAGGCCTCGCCTTCCGGTGTCGGTCGGACCTTGCGGGTGGTGCGTGCCAGCAGACGTACGCCAAGACGCGACTCCAGCTGCTGTATCGCCAGCGTGGCGGTGGCGCGCGGTATCTCCAGTGCGTTGGCGGCTCGGGTGAAACTCCCGCTCTCGACGATTCTCACGAACAGCGTCATGGCGTCGAACCGATCCATATCGACCGTCCTCCCAATGGTGATAATTGTTATGGCTGAGTGAATAGTGTTCTCAGATTAGCGAATTTATCCATTGTCAGGAAACGCCATACTGCGAAGCGTTACGTGGAACTATTCACCTTTCGATGGAGAATCGATATGACGAATCACGCACAGAAAGACGACGCCAATAAAGTCGCCATCGTGACTGGCGCCTCTCGCGGTATCGGTCGGGAGATTGCGCTGAAACTGGCCGCCGACGGATTCGCTGTCGTCGTCAACTACGCCGGCAATGCTGAAATGGCTGGTCAGGTCGTCGACGAGATCGAGAAGCTTGGTGGCCGGGCCATCGCGCTGCAGGGGGATATCGCCGATGCCGACGCTGTCGAGCGACTGTTCGCCGAGACTCGAGAGACCCTCGGACGGGTCGACGTGGTGGTCAACAACGCCGGTCGCATGGAGATGGCGGAGATGACCATGGCCAACGTCGAGGTGCTCGATCGCACGCTCTCCACCAATCTGCGCGGCAGTTGGCTGGTGATGGCCAAGGCGGCGGAAGTGCTCGAGGCCGGCGGGCGCATCATCGCCTTTTCTTCTTCGGTACTGGGCAAGTCATTTCCCGGCTACGGCGCCTATATCGCCAGCAAGGCCGGCGTCGAGGGGCTGGTCAAGGTGCTGGCCAACGAGCTGCGCGGCCGCGAGATCGACGTCAACGCCGTCGCGCCGGGGCCGGTCGGCACCGAGCTCTTTTATGAGGGCAAAAGTGATGAGCTGGTCGCGAACATCGCCTCGATGTCGCCGTTCGAGCGTATCGGCGAACCGCAGGAGATCGCTGACGTCGTCTCGTTTCTCGCCGGGCCCCAGGGGCGCTGGGTCAATGCACAGATCCTGCGTGCCAACGGCGGTATGGTCTGAGCCGATTTCAATACTTTCAAAAGGCCGTTTTTCGACCAAGGTCGTATAGTGAGCACTCCCCGCTGGCTCTAATTTCCGCTCCACTGTGATTCGCTTTCGCAGCGACCGCCGGCTGCGCCCTCCGTAGCCGGCAATGTCTGAGCGCCATGTCCTCCATGGCGCCCGCTATCGCCCTCCGGCGAACCTGGACCAGCGAGGTCTGCTTCCATGACACTTTCCCGGCAACCTTTTTACAAGGTGCTGTACATTCAGGTGCTGACGGCCATCGTCATCGGTATCGGCGTCGGTCATTTCTATCCCGAGCTGGGTACGGCGCTGAAACCGCTCGGCGATGCCTTCATCCATCTGATCAAGATGCTGATCGCGCCGATCATCTTCTGTACCGTCGTTACCGGTATCGCCGGCATGGGCGACATGAAAAAGGTCGGCCGCGTCGGTGGCAAGGCGCTGATCTACTTCGAGATCGTCTCGACGCTGGCACTGGTGATCGGCCTGCTGGCGGGGCACCTGCTCAAGCCGGGCGCCGGTCTGAACGTCGACCCGACGACGCTGGATGCGAGTGCCATCGCTCAGTACACCGGGGCGGCGCAGCAGGGCCATGGCGTCGTCGATTTCCTGCTCGGCATCATCCCGGATACGTTCCTGAGTCCTTTCACGGAAGGCAATATTCTTCAGATCCTGCTGATTTCGGTGCTGAGCGGTGCGGCGCTGGCGGCGCTCGGTGAGCGCGGATCGGCGATGCTGCGCGGTATCGAGCACGCTTCCGCGATGTTCTTCAAGCTCGTGCACTTCGTCACCCGGCTGGCGCCGCTGGGGGCTTTCGGCGCGATCGCCTTCACCGTCGGCAAGTACGGTATCGGGTCTCTCAGTCAGCTGGCGCAGTTGGTTGGCGCGTTCTATGTCACTGCCGCGGCGTTCATTCTGATCGTGCTCGGTACCATCTGCCGGCTGACGGGGTTCAGTCTGCTGCGCTACCTGCGCTATATCCGTGAAGAACTGCTGATCGTGTTGGGGACCAGTTCATCGGAAGCGGCGCTGCCGCAGCTGATGGAGAAACTGCAGAAGGCTGGCTGCTCGCGGTCGGTCGTCGGTCTGGTTGTGCCAACCGGCTACTCGTTCAATCTGGATGGCACCAACATCTACATGACGCTGGCGGTGCTGTTCCTGGCACAGGCGACCAATATCGACCTGACGTTGACGCAGCAACTGACCCTGCTGCTGGTCGCGATGCTGACCTCCAAGGGAGCGAGCGGTGTCACCGGCGCCGGTTTCATCACGTTAGCCGCGACGCTGGCCGTCGTACCGACGATTCCGGTGACGGCGATGGTACTGATCCTCGGTGTCGACCGCTTCATGAGCGAGTGCCGCGCGATCACCAACTTCATCGGCAACGGCGTCGCGACCATCGTCGTCGCTCGCTGGGAGAAAGAGCTGGATCGCGACCGCCTCCGGAATGCGCTCGGCCAGCATCCTGCGGCAGCTGAGCCGGACGAGGGTGCGCTGGTTAAGGTGGATTCGCCGCTCGCTTGAACCAAGAAGACGTTCGCGAAAGCCAGCTCTCGGGCTGGCTTTCTTCGTTGCTGAAGACAACATCGGGCCGGCTATTCGCTCACGGTGAGTGCTGGCGCCCGCCGGTCGGCGAGGCGAATCAGCAGTGCGATGAGAGAGACGGCTGTCGCCAGCGCGACCACGCCGAGCCATCCCCACTGCCCGAGCACGGCGCCGCCGAGCGCGGAGCCCGCTGCCATACCAACGAATACGACGCTGAACATCACGGCGTTGATGCGGCCGCGAGCGCCGGGATCGAGACCGAAGATCAGCGACTGGTGGGCGACAAGTGTCGACTGCAGGCCGAAGTTGAACAGCAGCGCTCCCAGCGCCAGCACGGTCAGGGCGCCCGCTAGCGGCAGCCAGTCGGCGGCTGCCATGGCCAGGAACGCGAGCGTGGTGATCGCCGCGCCGATGCGTGTGACCTGATGCGGCCCGATGCGGTCGGCCAGGCGACCCGCAAACGGAGCCGCCAGGACACCGCCAGCGCCGGCCAGCCCGAAAGTGCCGGCGATGGCACTGCCGAGACCGAAAGCGTCGAACAGATGGATCGACAGCGTCGCCCAGAAGGCGCTGAACGCGACACTGAGAAATCCCTGTGCGATGGCCGCGCGCCGGAGTTCAGCGTGATCTCGCCATAGCTGATAGAGCGTTGTCAGCAACTGGCCATAGCGCAGCGTCGTCGTAGGCGTGAAGTGCGGCAGTCCGCGCCAAAGCGCAACACCGATGAGAGCGACCAGGATCGCTGCCAACCCGAAGATCGCACGCCAGCCGAATACCTGGGCGACCAGACCGCTTATCACCAGCGACAGCAGAATGCCAAGCAGCAGGCCCGACATGACCGAGCCGACGACCTTGCCACGTTCGCGATCATCGGCCAGCAGCGTGGCGGCGGGCACGATGTCCTGCGCGGCGCTGGCCGTGATACCAACGGCAAAGCTTGCGACGAGCAGCAGGGCGAGCGAGGGCGCGAACGCTGTGGCGAACAAGGCCACGCTCAGGGCCGCGACCTTGGCGAGAATCAACCATCGGCGATCGACGCGGTCGCCTAGTGGAATCAGCAGCAGGATGCCCAGTGCATAGCCGAGCTGCGTCAGCGTCGGGATCAATCCCGCGGTATGCGCGGGTATCTGCATATCGGCAGCCAGTACGCCCAGCAAAGGCTGGGCATAGTAGAGCGATGCCACGGTGAGACCGGTGCCGGTTGCCAGCAGCAGCGTCAGACGTCGCGATAAGGAGGTGGCTTCATGGTGAGATGATGGGGGCATGATGAGTCTCGGTGTGGGTGAGCGAGCGAAATTGCCGCAAGGGTGACAGATATTCTGTTGGTGCATGACCGCCGCGTGTAGTAGCGTAAAATACACAATGGTTATACAGAGTGCGTATGAATGTCTGACGTGTCACGGGGGCTTGGTGCCGATCGGCTCGAATTGCTGCAGACGTTCATCCGGATCGTGGAGACGGGCAATCTGTCGGCCGCTGCTCTCAGGCTCGGCATCAGTCAGCCAACGGTCAGTCGGCGGCTCAAGGCGCTGGAATCTCTGCTCGGCTTGCGACTGGTTCAGCGCTCTACGCATCATCTGAGCTTGACCAACGATGGCGAGCGCTGTTTCCAGCATGCTCAGGGTGTCTGTGAAAGCTGGATGTCGATGCATCACGAGATGCAGGGGCTCACGGAAACGCCACACGGCACGCTCCGTGTGGTGGTGCCGCATGCGTTCGGGCAAGGGCAGCTGCTGGATCTGCTCGAGCATTATCTCCGTGAGTGTCCCCAGGTGGACGTCGAATGGCTACTGCACGACCGTTACCCGGATTTCATCGCCGAGGGGATCGACTGCGCCATCCGCGTCGGTCGTGTCGATGATCCCGCCGTCGTCGCGCTGCCGGTCGCGGAGGTGCCGCGGATCCTGGTTGCCGCCCCGACCCTCGTTCAAGGCCTCGAGATTACGAACGTGGAAGCGATAGCGCCGCTGCCCTGGCTCGCGTTGCGAACCTTCTACCGACAGCATGTGGAATTGACTCATATCGATGACGGCCGCACTTGCCGATTTCCCATCACGCCGCGCGTCTCGACTGACAACCTGAGTGCACTGCGCCGGCTGGCGGTCTCCGGCTTCGGTGCGGCTATCGTGTCCGCTTGGCGGGTGCAGGACGATCTGGCGGCAGGGCGGCTGACAAGACTGGTGCCTGACTGGCAGGCCGCGCCGCTACCGGTGCATATCGTCTATCCCTACAGTCGCTTCGTGCCGCCGCGGCTGCGCCGTTTCATCGATCTGATCCGGGATCATGGTGCCGACATGGCAGGGATGCGCCGGCGCGGCGCATCGTGAGATTCGCGGTTACCGATCAGGCTCTCGAGGAGCCATCACGCCGCAACAGGTGAAGCGCGGCAATACTGGCGGCAAGCAGGCCGGCGACGGCGGCCACCGCCATTGCCCAGCGCGGACCGGCGTGGTCGGCAATGGCGCCGACGATCGGCCCGCCGATGGGCGTGCCCCCCATCGCGACTGCCATCCGTAGTGCCATCACGCGCCCCCGCATGGCCGGGTCGGTGGCGAGCTGCATGAGCGCATTGGAAGCCGTCATGAAGGTGAGTGCCGCCAGCCCGATCATCGCCAGCGCCATGGCGAACAGCAGCTTGTTGGGCGCGATGGCCGCCAGCGCGCAGAACACGCCGAAACTCAACGTCGACACGCCTAACAGGGGTATTGCCGGCTTCTCGCGTCGCGCAGCCAGCAGCGCGCCGGTGACCGAGCCGACGGCCAGACATGAGGTGAGCAGCCCATATTGGCCGGCATCACCGCCGAACACCTTGACCGACATGGTCGAGATATAGACCGGGAAGTTGAATCCGAACGTGCCGATCAAGAACAGCATCAGCAGCATCGTCTTGAGATCCGGGCGTCGCCACACGTAGCGCAACCCCTCTAGAAGCCCGCCCGCCTTGCGGTCTGGGCGAGTCGCGGGGTGCAGCTCACCGACACGCAGCAGGCAGAGTGAGGCGAGAACGGCGGCAAACGAGGCGGCGTTGAGCAGGAAGACCCAGCCGGTCCCGACGGCGGCGATCAGCAGACCGGCGATAGCCGGTCCGACCATTCGCGCGGCGTTGAAAGAGGTCGAGTTGAGCGCCACGGCGTTGGCGAGCAGCTTCTCGCCGACCAGATCGTTGACGAAGGTCTGACGCGCCGGACCATCGAAGGCGGAGACGCAGCCGAGACCGAGTGCAAAGGCATAGACCTGAGGCAGGGTGACCACCCCGGTGATGGTGACGATGCCCAAACCTAGTGCCAGCAATCCAAGCAGGGCCTGACAGATCATGACCAGGCGGCGCCGGTCGAAACGGTCGACCGCCGATCCGGTCAGCGGGAGCAGCAATATCTGCGGACCGAACTGCAGTGCCATGGTAATGCCGACGGCGCTGGCGTTGTGGTGGGTCAGTACGGTGAGTACCAGCCAATCCTGCGCCACGCGCTGCATCCAGGTGCCGATGTTCGAGACCAGGGCCCCCATGGCCCAGATGCGGAAGTTGTAGAGACGCAGGGAACGGAAAAGGCGCCTGTCGCTCATGGCGCCCCGACTCCACAATGGACTGCGCGGCGAACATGAGGCGCGATGACGATCCAATCGAATAGGGGAATGATGAATGACTCCTTGTCGAGAAGCGCAAGCCTCCCGGGCCTGCTCGATACGGGCGTTGATGCGGCAAAGCTCAAGGTGCACCAGGCCCGCTAACGCAGATCGTGGCCGATCAGAAGCGTATCAGAATGGCGGTGACTGGCGCTCACGATGGGCCTTCGCCGCCTCGGTCCACCAGCCGAGATCGGCGGCAAATCGGTCGAAGGCGCGAGCGAAAGATGCGCCGCCATCGCCGAGGGGGATACCGCTTTCATCCAGTGTACGCGTGATCTGGCCGACACTGACTCGGCTGGAGATGACGATCATGCCCATTTCCGAAAGCGTGGCGTGCCAGGCTTCCGCGGCGAGCGCGCCGCCCATGCGTCCTGCCGAATAGCTGACGATGCCGGCCGGGCGCCAGTACCACTCTTCGAGAAAGTGGTCGGTGAGATTCTTCAGACCGGGCTGGACGCCCCGGTTGTACTCGCCTACCACGAAGACGAAACCATCGGCGTTGCGAATCTTGTCTGCCAAGTTGTTCATCGCAGCGGGCGCCGTTCCCTCATCGTACTCCTTGGCCATGCGATCCAGCATTGGCAGGTCGATCGCTTTGGCATCGATCAACTCGGCGTCGCAGCCGCGCTCATTCAGCGCACGAACGGCGTAGTCCGCGAGCCGGATGCCGGCCCGATCCACGCGGTAGGAACCGTAAAAGACGAGAATGCGATCAGACATGGAAGACTCCTGACGCCAGCGGCGCATCCGAACGAGAAAGGCCGACCCGAACAAGAAAGGCCTGTAGGGGAGGGGCATTGAAAGCATAGGTGATGAGAACGGGACGGCCGAATGGACGGTGAGCCGACTGCCGGTTGCATTCCGGCTCGCTGCACAACCTTTAACACGCTATCTTTCATCCCCATTGATATCCGATTCAACGACAGTCACAACAAGCGATGTTGTCGAGCGAGGAGAACCGATCATGAGCGATTACACACCACCCAAGGTCTGGGAACCGAAAGAGAGCGGCGGTCAGTTCGCCAGTATCAACCGCCCGGTGGCCGGGCCGACCCACGACAAGGCTCTGCCGGTCGGCAAGCACCCGTTTCAGCTCTATTCGCTGGCCACGCCCAATGGGGTCAAGGTCAACGTGATGTTCGAAGAGCTTCTGGCGCTCGGCAAGAGTGCCGAGTACGACGCCTGGTTGATCAAGATCGGTGACGGCGACCAGTTCGGCAGCGGCTTCGTCGAGATCAATCCGAACTCCAAGATTCCCGCGCTGATGGATTACAGTGGCGACGAACCGATTCGCGTATTCGAATCCGGCTCGATTCTTTTGCATCTCGCCGAAAAGTTCGGCGCCTTCCTGCCGGCCGATCCCGCCAAAAGAGTCGAGGCCCTAAACTGGCTGTTCTGGCAGATGGGCAGCGCCCCCTATCTGGGCGGCGGTTTCGGCCACTTCTACGCCTACGCGCCGGAGAAGATCGAATACGCCATCGACCGCTTCACCATGGAAGCCAAGCGTCAGCTCGACGTGCTCGATCGCCGCCTGGCCGATAATCGTTACCTTGCCGGCGACGAGTACACCATCGCCGATATCGCCGTCTGGCCCTGGTACGGCCAACTGGTCCTCGGCCGACTCTACGATGCCGCGGAGTTCATCGACGCCAACAGCTACACCCATGTGATGCGCTGGGCAAAAGAGATTGACGAGCGACCGGCAGTGCAGCGCGGGCGCATGGTCAACCGCACTTTCGGCGAGCCGGCAATGCAGCTGCACGAACGCCACGATGCCAGCGACTTCGAGACGAAGACGCAGGACAAGGTGGGTGGTTGAGTCCGTGACGCAGTGATCGAAGCCCGGCCTCGAGTCGGGCTTTTACGTTAGGCTAAGTGTCTTCCTTCTTTCTTCTTGTTCAGGCAGCGGACGATGAAATTCCTGCTTCGAGGCTACCTCGAGTCTTCTCTGATTTTACGTGTCACTGTCGCGCTCGTGCTCGGGGTGGTGGTCGGGCTGATGGGGGGCGATACCGTGGCCGCCGGGCTGGCACCATTGGGCGACCTGCTGCTGCGGCTTCTGCAGTTCGTGATCGTTCCCATCGTGCTATTCACGCTGATCGTCGGTATCAACCAGGCTGATATGAGTCGAATGGGGCGGGTTGGCGGCAAGGTCTTCGTCTACTACGTCGCGACTTCGGCGATGGCGATCGTGGTCGGGCTGGTCGTAGCCTCGTTGCTTTCGCCCGGGAGCGGCATGGCGCTCGACGATAGCTTAAGCGTGGACGTGCCGGACAACCCCGGCATCATCAGCGTGCTGCTGAACGTGGTGCCTGACAACATTGTCGCGGCGCTGGCCGAACCCAATTTGCTCGGCATCATCTTCACCGCTTTCGTCTTCGGCATTGCGCTGCTCAAGCTTCGCCAGGGGGGGCCGCAGCAAGCGATGGCGGAAAAGGTTTACGGCGTGATCGAAGGCTTGAACGCCGTCACCATGACAGTGATGGCTGGCGTGCTGCAGTACGTGCCGATTGGCGTATTTGCCATCGTGACCGGGACCGTTGCCAGGCAGGGGCTGGAGACGATTCTCTCGCTCGGCACGATGGTGCTGGTGCTCTATTTGGCGCTGGCGGTGCACCTGCTCCTGTACGGCGGCATTCTGCGGGCGTTCGGCGTGCGTCTGGGCAGGTTCTTTCGCGAAGCGCGCACACCGATGGCAACGGCCTTCGCCACCCAGAGCAGCACCGGAACCTTGCCACTGACGCTGGATGCGGCACGGCGTCTCGGAATCTCGCGCAGCCTCTACGGATTTAGTCTGCCCCTCGGGGCAACGATCAACATGGATGGCGCAGCGATACGCATCGCGATCTCGGCGGTCTTTGCGGCCAATGTGATCGGGGTTCCGCTGGACTTCATGACCATGGTGCAGATCGTGCTTATCGGCACGCTGACGTCCATTGGTACCGCCGGCGTGCCTGGTGCCGGTATCGTGATGATCGCCACCGTCTTCGCGCAGGTGGGCCTGCCCATCGAAACGGTGGCTTTGCTTACGTCAATCGACGCGCTGGTCGGCATGGGGTGCACTGCGTTGAACGTGACGGGCGACCTGGCCGGCACGGCGGTCATCGCGCGTAGCGAAGGCGAGCGCTTCGATAATGAAGCGGCTCGCGAGGGCTCGGCCAATGCCGGTAACGCGTGAGCGACAGGCAAGGACGGATAAGCGATTCGAATCATGAACGACGCGACACACTCCGATCGACTCATCATCGGCGGCGGCAGCATGGGGCTGGCGGTCGCCGATTATCTGGCGGCACAGCGCGGCGGCCAATCCGTCCGGGTGCTGGACGCCCACAGCCCGCCGCACGACCAGGGCGCGCATCACGGCGAGACGCGCCTGATTCGTCTCGCCTACGGTGAAGGCGCAGGCTACGTCGGTCTGGCTCAGCGGGCGTATGAACGCTGGCTCGAGCTCGAGCATGAGACTGGCGAATCGCTGTTTCTTCCCACCGGCGTGCTCAATCTGGGGCCGGCCTCGGCGCCGTTCATTCGGCAGGTAGAGGCCAGTGCAAACCAGTTCGACTTGCCGCTCGACGTCCTCGATGGCGAAGCGGTCAGCCGACGCTGGCCGGGCTGGAATTTGGCCCCGGATATAACCGGTGCGTTCGAGAGCCGCGCGGGCGTATTGCGCGTCGAGCGGATCCTCACGCGCTGGCGCGAGAGGGTGGGTCGAAGTCGAGACGTCACGCTGACGACCGGTGCTCGTATCGTCAGGCTAGAGTCGCGCGAGGCGGGGGGATATGTAGCCATCTGTGCGGATGGACGGCGCTTCTGCACCGAACGCGTGCTGATTGCAGCGGGTCAACATCTGGCGCCGCTGGTGGCCCCGCTCGGCATCGAACTGCCGCTGACCCGTGTGCGCAAGACTTTTGCCTGGTTCGAGGCCGATGAGCGCTATTCGGTCGAGCGCTTTCCCGGTTTCAGCCTCACCGACCTCGAGCTCGGCGTTTATTACGGCTTTCCCGATATCGACGGCGCCGGTTTCAAAATCGGTCGTCACGATAGCGGCCAGCCGCTCGACCCCGGCGAGCCGATGCAGGCGTTTGGCGACCACAGCGACGACCTTTCCGAGCTCCAGCAGGTCGTCGACCGGTATCTGCCGGGTGTCGGGCGGCTCAAACACGGTGCGGTTTGCCAGTACATCCGGACGCCTGACGAAGACTTTCTGATCGATGAACCGTTGCCGGGACTGATCGTGGCCGGCGGCTTCTCGGGGCACGGTTTCAAGTTCGCCAGCGCCATGGGCGAAGCGCTGGGCCGATGGCTGGAGACGGGAACATCGACATCGTCACTGGGCGCATTTGCGCGGCGTCGCCTCGCGCGGGGATAGCCGAGCCGTTGGCAGCGCTTCGACTACAGTGAGAGAGAGGTAGCGTAGTGATGGAGAGGTACCATCGTTGATGTCCGTTACCGCTTGTTCTCCCACTTCTCGATAAAGGAAACCGTCATGCCTGAAGTCCTGATTCACATGGTCGAGGGCCGCACCCCGGACCAGAAAAAAGCGCTGTTGCAGAAGACCACTCAGGCCGTCGTCGAATCATTGGACGTCAAGCCCGAGCAGGTCACGGTGCAGATCGTGGAGTCGAAGGCGGATGCTAAATCGAAGGGCGGAATACTGTTCAGCGAACGCTAGACCGTTAAATCGAGCTTCGAGTTCTGCATCGCCATTCGAATTGCGCATCCAGATCCGCCGCGTCACTCGGCGGTGACGCGGCCGTCAGGTTTGAGTTCGAGCAACCGACCGGCGCTAGCGCTTCAGGGACTGCGCCAGCTGCTGGCGCCGATAATCGCCCTGACGCTCGAGCATCCAGCCTGGATATTCGGCGGGCAGGGCGCTGACCGCGTCGAGGCGTGCCAATTCGTCGTGGCTGAGCTCAACCTTGGTGGAGGCAATGTTGTCCTCGAGTTGTTCGATTCGTTTGGCGCCGACGATGACGCTGGTAACGGACCGCTGGTGCAGAAGCCAAGCTAGCGCAATCTGCGCGACCGACACGCCTTTGGCCTCGGCAATCTCTTGCATCACCTCGATGCAGTCGAAACCACGCTCACGATTCACGGGCGGGAAATCGAACGTCGCACGGCGACTGCCAGTCTGCGCTTCGCCATCTCGCGTGTACTTGCCACTGAGCAGGCCGCCCGCCAGCGGGCTCCAGACCATCAATCCGATGTTTTCGCTCTCCAGCATGGGTACCAGTTCGCGCTCGAGGTCGCGCCCGGCGAGCGTGTAGTGGGCCTGCAGCGACTCGAAGCGGTGCCAGCCGTTGCGATCGGCAATGCCGAGCGCTTTCATGATCTGCCAGGCGGCCCAATTGGAAACACCGACGTAGCGCACGTGGCCGTGCTCGACCAGCGTGTGCAGTGCGCGTACGGTCTCTTCGATCGGCGTCGCGGGGTCGAATCCGTGAATCTGGTAGAGGTCGATATGATCGAGCTGGAGACGTTTCAGGCTCGCTTTGATTCCTTCCATGATATGGAATCGCGACGCGCCGCGATTGTTGACGCCCTGAAACTGATTCTTGTCTACCGGATAGGGATTATTGGTGCCGGTGGGGCCGAAGACCTTGGTCGCAACGACGACGTCGTCACGCGGCACCTTCAGGTTCTTCAATGCCTGCCCGGTAATGATTTCGGACTGTCCCTGTGAGTAGACATCGGCAGTGTCGATGAAGTTGATACCCGAATCCAGCGCTCGGGCGATCAGCTTCTCGGCGTCGGCCTGCTGAAGATCGCCGATCTGGCGCCACATGTCGCCATCGCCGCCAAAGGTCATGGTGCCGAGGCAAAGTTCGGAGACGAATAGTCCAGTATTGCCGAGTGTGTTGTAACGCATGTTGGCTCCTTTCGAGTGCGTGGGTCGGCTCAAAGAGCTGGGTCTGTGAGCCTCATCGATGGAAAACGTCATGCCGTGGTGTCAGCGGGCTCGAGAGCGACAAATCGAGCGAAACAGACATGGCGACCGTGACATGCAGTATGGGTGAAGGGGAGGCAGTGAATTGGCCCGATCCCGTCGGATGTTTGCTCGATAGTCCGAGATACGTTTAAGGAATTTATAACTTTTCCCGTTGTCGCTAAGCTAAGACTCGATCTGCCGGGAGGAGCCATGGATCATGATATCGAGCAGTAGTAACGTGACATCGCTTCCAAGGCGTCTCGATGGGGAGTCGGCGCCGTCAACCTCGCTGCAGCGGGAGCTGGTCGACTTGCTCGATCGTCTGACAGTAGGGCGGCAGGGCAAACTGCCGACAGCCATTGGCGGTCTCTTCATCAATCGCTTCGATACGCCTCAGCCACCGCGACATGTGATTCACGATCCTGTCTTCAGTGTGATCGCGCAGGGCCGAAAGCGGCTGTCGGTCGGTGAAGAGATCTATGAGTACGATCCGATGAATCTGCTGCTGACCTCGGTGGACATGCCGGTGCTGGCGGAGGTTGCCGAAGCTAGCCGGGATCAACCCTATCTCGGGCTGCGGCTGGATCTGGATGTCGATTGTCTGGGAGAACTCATTCGCGACCCGAACCTGCCGGTCGCGGACGGCGAGGATGTCTCGCGGGGACTGAGCGTGAGTCCACTGGGGGCGTCGCTGCTGGAGCCCACCGTTCGTCTGCTCAGACTGCTCGAAACACCGGAAGATATACCGATTCTCGCGCCGATGATCCGGCGAGAAATTTTTTACCGTCTGCTGCGCGGCGAGCAGGGGGCGCGTCTGCGTCAGGTCGCGACTCGCGATAGCCAGACGCGTCGGATCATCGATGCCGTGCGTCTGCTTCGCGAACGCTATGTCGAGCCGCTGACGATTGCGACGCTGGCCAACGAGGTCCACATGAGCGTTTCTTCGCTACATCACCACTTCAAGGCCGTGACGGCGATGAGCCCGCTGCAGTTCCAGAAGCAGCTGCGACTGCAAGAGGCGAGGCGGCTGCTGCTGGCCGATGATCTCGAAGTCACGCTGACTGCGCAGCGCGTCGGCTACGAAAGCCCCTCACAGTTCAGTCGCGAATACCGGCGCTTTTTCGGCCTCTCTCCGCAGCAGGATCGCAAGCAGTGGCGGCAGGGGCGTTAGCTCGCCTCGGCGACGCGCAACGGTTTTCAAGGCAGCATGTCAGGCATCATACGGTAGTAAAGGTTGAAGAGTATCCATAGGGTGCCGCCCACCATGATCGTCAAAATCAGAACGGTGAACAGAATCAATTGAAGATCTTCACGCTTATTGCGAGCCAGCGTGATATGCAGGAAGAAGCGGAAGTGAACGACGACCTGCAAGATTGCGCAGGCGCCAATCACTATATAGATCGTACCCGCCGATAGCGAACCGAACGCCACCAGCCCGAATGGGATCAGCGTCAATATCAGCGCCAGACCGAAGCCCCACAAGTAAGTGCGCTGCTCGGCTCGCTTGGTATGGGCGGTTTCGTCCGCGTCGGAGCGGTGCGTCGAGCGGGATGAGACGGTGTGTTGGTTCATGCGATTCCTCCGAGATAGACGATCGAGAAAATGCCGATCCACACCACATCGAGGAAATGCCAGAGAATGGCTAGCCGCATCAGCCCTGTCTTGGTCGGTGTATCGAGCCCATGGACGGCGATCTGACCGAGTAGCGCGACCAGCCAGATACAGGCGCCGGTTACGTGAAGGCCATGGAGGGGAACCAGCGCGAAGAAGGCAGAAAGAAAACCACTGCGACTGGGAACGCCGCCTTCGCTGAACATCTTGTGAAAGTCATAGAGCTCGTGGGCGATAAAGCCGAGGCCCAGTAATAGTGTCACCACCAACCAGCCGACGAGAACCTTGCGATCGCTACGATATTTCAGGGCTAAGGATGCCATGCCGAACGTGAAGCTACTGATCAACAGCAGCATCGTTTCGATGAAGGCACTCTTCAGTTCGAACAGTTCGTGTGGGCCGGGGCCGCCGGCTGTCCCACCGAGCATGGTAATGTAAGTGGCGAACAGCAGACCGAAGATGATCAGATCGCTCATCATGAAGACCCAGAAGCCGAAGACGAGTTCTTCGCTGGCTTCGTGGGCCTCGCCATGTGCATGACCCAGATTCAGGCCCGGATGTCGGGTCGACGTCGAGTTCATTGGACGGCTCCTTCGACGGGAGAGGCGGGCAGGCCACGGTTGGCTGAAGATTGTTCTTCGGCGCGCGTCACGGGTCGCAGAGAGGCGAGTTCCCGAAGCCAGGTATCGTGCTGGCGGTGAACTTCCGCGGCCGTGATCGTGCGTGTCCGCTGCCGAGTAAAGCCTCTGGCTACCAGTGCCACGAGGGTTGCGCCACCCGCTGCCATCACCAGCCACCACTCGTACCAGGTCAGCCCGAAGGCCATCAGAAACCCTGTCATGCCGATGATCGCGCCCATGGCCGTATTGGCCGGCATCGTGATGTCGGTATAGTCATCCGGGCGCGGATGGGCACCGCCGCCGCTTTCTTTCTGACGCATGTAGGCATCTCGACCGTGAATTTCGGGAATGACGGGAAAGTTGTACTCCGGCGGCGGAGATGACACCGACCACTCCAGACTGCGGCCGTCCCAGGGGTCGCCCCCGGGCACGCGATTGAGCTCCCGGTCCCGCACGCTCACCCAGAGCTGGAGCAGCAAGAACAGCATGGCGACCAGGATGACGATGGCGCCGATGCCGGCAATGAGCGTCCACGGCAGATAGGTCGGTTCGAAAAATGCCGCCGAGCGGCGCGGCATGCCGAGAACGCCCAGCGCGTAGAGCGGAAAGAACGCCATCATGAAGCCCACGATCCAGCAGTACGCCGCCCGTCTGCCCCAGCGCTCCTCGAGCCGAAAGCCGAACGCTTTTGGAAACCACAGATTCGTGCCCGCCAGCATGCCGAACAGCAGGCCAGGGATCAGCATATTGTGGAAATGCGCCACCAGAAATAGCGAGTTATGGATCTGGTAATCGACGCTGGGTACGGCAAGAATGACGCCAGTCAATCCGCCCAGGACGAAAAGCATGATGAAGCCGATCGCATAGATCATGGGAACGGAAAAGCGGATGCGGCCGCGGAACATCGTCAACATCCAGTCGTAGATCTTGACCCCGGTAGGCACGCCGATAAGCATCGTTGCGATGCCGAAGATGGCGTTGATATGTGCGCTCTGTCCCATCGTGAAGAAGTGATGCAGCCAGACCGTGAACGACAGCACGGCGATCGCGAGTGTCGCGATGACCAGCGCCGTATAGCCATAGAGCGTCTTTCCGGAAAAGGTCGAGAAAATCTCGGAGAAGATGCCGAACGCCGGCAGAATCAGTATGTACACTTCGGGGTGGCCAAATGCCCAGAAGAGGTTGATGTAATTCATCATGTTGCCGCCGAGATCGGCGGTGAAGAAATGAAAGTCGAGATACCGGTCGAGCGCGAGCAGTGCAGTGGCGACGGTGAGCGGCGGCATCCCGAAAATCATCAGAATCGAAGTGCAAAGGGCGGTCCAGGTGAAAAGCGGAAGCCGAAACCAGGTCATGCCCGGTGCCCGTTTTTTGTAGATCGTCACTGCGAAATTGATGCCGGTTAGCGTCGAGGAGAGCGTCGAGAGTGTGACCGCCCAGATCCAGTAGTCGACCCCGGCCCCCGGATTGGCGGCACTCTCGGTGAACGAAGGATAACCGCTCCAGCCACCGGTCGAGAACGGTGCCAGAACCAGTGACACCATGACCAGCGCGGCGCCGGCGGCCGTGAGACCCAGGCTGATCGTGTTCATGACGGGAAAAGAGAGGTCCCGAGTCCCGATCTGCAGCGGCATCACGTAGTTGATGATGCCGGTCAAAAACGGCATGGCCATGAAAAAGACCATGATCGTGCCATGGGTCGTGAACAGCTGACCGAAATGCTCTGCTGTCAGAAAGCCGCCGTCCAGGCCTACGGCCTGCTGCAGACGCATGAAGACCGCCTCGATCACGGCGCGGGCCAGCATCACCAGCGCGATGACGATGAACATGATGCCGATCTTCTTGTGATCGGGGCTGGTCAGCCACTCCGACCACAGCCAGCGCCAGCGCTTCGTCCATGTCAGCGCTGCTGCGGCAATCAAACCGCCGAGGATGACCATGGCGCCAGCGCCACTGGCGATGATGGCATTGACGATATTCATGGTCGTGGGATGCTGCAGTGCATCCCAGAAAGGCAGGGCGCTCCAGTCCAAGCGTCCCAACACCCAATGGCTTTCGTGATTCATGGCTGCTTCTCCCCACGGTCGTCGGGTGTTGCGGGGCCTGAAGATACTGGGACCTTCGATGTCAGAGACGACCAGTCCGGCGTTTCATGGTCCGCGATGGCTTGGAAAAGGTCGTGGGGTACGCTGCCGAATCTCAAAGCAGCCGGCTTCGAAACCGCATTTTGTGGCTCGATCTCCTGCGTGAGCTGCGCTGCGGTGCTCTTTTCGTTGAGCGCGTCGAGGACATGGGCATCGAGCGCATTACCTGAACGTCGTGTCCGGTCCGCGAAGCGCTGAAAGGCCTCGTCGTCGACCGCGTGGGTCGCGAATCGTTGGAGATGGAAACCTTTGCCGTTGTACTGCATGTTTTTACCGGGGAATTCACCCTCTTGATCGGCTTCCAGGTGCAGCCGAGTGACCATGCGGTTCATGACGTCGACCTGACTACCGAGCGCCGGAACGAAGAAACCCTGCATGACGCTCGCCGATGTCAGCTGCAGAGAGATCGGCCGGTGGGTCGGAATGACGAGATCGTTGACGGTCGCGACGCCCTGATCCGGGTAGATGAAGAGCCATTTCCAATCGAATCCCACCACCTGTACGCGCAGCGGGGCCTTGTTGCTGTCGATGGGCTTGTAGGGATCGAGGGATACCGTCCCCCTCCAGGCAACGATGGCCAGCGCGATGACAACAAGGAAAGGAACTCCCCAGATGGCCGTATCGGCGATCTTGGAAAATGCCCAATGGGGGCGATATTCGGAGTTCCTCCCGTAGCGATAACGGGCAAGGATCAACGGCGTCAGGACGAGGACGGGTAACACGACGATCAGCGTCAACCCGATGATCATCCAGAACTGCTCACGCTGCGCGGCCGCGATTGGGCCTTGAGGATCGAGAAACGAAATCGGGTGTTCGCTACAACCGCTCAACGCAATGAGTAGTGGCGAAGCGAATAACGGCCAGATACGTGAAGGCTGGCCAGGCCGGTGAGACCTGGGGCGATCGGTGATATAGGACACGGTAACCTCGGTGAAACGTCCATGTTTCAGTAGGCATCGGGTGTCACGATGCCGTTAGCTTGCTTGCGATCCTTACTATAGAAACGATTTCCGAATGTTGCAGTTCGTTCCGATTTTTTTCGGGCCGTGATTGCGCCCATGTCCATGAAATATTCCGATAGTCAGCATTATCCATGACTATCAGAAATCCAATGACATGAGTTATTGACTATCGCTGAAGTCAGGCGGGCCGCGGGTTCGAGATAATCCCGCAGTGAATCAAGGGTTTCTCCTCATCGCTCAAAGGGCGTCAATTGGCCAAAAGTGGTCCCTGGGCTCGTTGGACACGCCCCCCTGTTTCTATCTATACCTTGTGTTGCGCCATTTCGGCTTTGCCAACGCAGTCGTCGAGGGGTTGGCGCATCGAAGGCGATCAAATCGCGAGCCTGACACGGCCTGATCCGACATTCGGCAAGAGTTCGGTCGGGCTCTCGCGATGACCACGCCGAGGGGGATCGCCGCGAGGATACCGAATGCGGCGCTGAATGAGGCGTCGCAATGCAGAACCAGGGAGAGAGCACCGTGACTAGCGACAACCGCAAGCCGACGACGACAGATGCCGGAATTCCGGTTTCCAGTGAAGAGTACTCGCTGTCCGTTGGGCCCAATGGGCCGATCGTGCTGCACGATCACTACCTGATGGAACAGATGGCGGCGTTCAACCGCGAAATGATTCCTGACCGCCAGCCGCACGCCAAAGGGGGCGGGGCCTTTGGTCACTTCGAAGTGACCCATGACGTCAGCCGGTACACCAAGGCGAATTTTCTCCAGCCCGGTAAGAAGACCGAGATGGTCGCGCGATTCTCCACCGTGGCCGGTGAGTCGGGCAGTCCGGATACCTGGCGCGATCCGCGCGGTTTCGCGCTCAAGTTCTACACCGAAGAAGGCAACTTCGACATGGTGGGGAACAATACGCCGGTCTTCTTCGTTCGCGACCCGATGAAATTCCAGCACTTCATCCACTCGCAGAAGCGCCGCGCCGACAACGGCCTGCGCGACCATGACATGCAGTGGGATTTCTGGACGCTGGCGCCTGAATCGGCACATCAGGTCACGTGGCTGATGGGCGATCGCGGTATCCCGGCGACCTGGCGCCACATGAACGGCTATTCGAGTCACACCTACATGTGGGTCAATGCCGAGGGTGAGCGCTTCTGGGTCAAGTATCACTTCAAGACCGATCAGGGCATCAAGTGCATGACGCAAGAGCAGGCTGACGAGATGGCCGGCAGTGATGCCGACTACCATCGTCGGGATCTGTTCGATGCGATCAAGCGCGGCGACTATCCGACCTGGACGCTGCACGTGCAGATCATGCCGTTCGAGGACGCCAAGACCTATCGCATCAACCCGTTCGATCTGACCAAAATCTGGCCGCACAGCGACTATCCGCTGATCGAGGTCGGCAAGATGATGCTGGATCGCAACCCGACCGATTTCCACACCGAAATCGAGCAGGCGGCATTCGAGCCCAACAATGCCGTACCCGGTACCGGTTTCTCGCCCGACAAGATGCTGCTGGCACGCACGATCTCCTATGCCGACGCTCACCGCGCGCGCCTGGGGATCAACTATAAGGATATTCCCGTCAACTCGCCCAAGTGTCCGTTCCACAGCTACAGCAAGGGCGGACGGATGCGTATCACCAACGCGAGCGACCCGGTTTACGCCCCGAACAGCAAGGGCGGTTCCAAGGCCGACCCGGAGCGCTATCCGGAAGATGCGACCTGGCAGGCAGATGGCGAGTTCGTTCGTGCCGCCTACAGCCTGCGTCCGGAAGACGACGACTGGAGCCAAGCCAACGACCTGGTCAACAAGGTGATGGATGACGCTGCGCGAGATCGTCTCGTCAACAACATCGTTGGCCACGTCTCCGGTGGTGTCGAGGAACCGGTGCTCTCGCGAGTCTTCGAATACTGGAAGAATGTCGACGCCACCATCGGCAAGCGTGTCGAGGAGGGCGTGAAAGCCAATCGCGGCAAGTGACGACCTCGTGAATGACTCACGCTGGTAGCAATATCCACTGAGCGATAACGCTAAAAGAACGGCCGCCTTCGAGGCGGCCGTTGTCGTTTCAGGCCAGATTGTTCAGTGGCCGCGCTCCTTGATCTGGTCTTTCAGCTGGTTGGGCACCTGCTTGATGATCAGGCGGTCGCGGTCGTCGTCGTACTCGATGCTGTTGCCGAGCAGATGTGAGTCGAAACTGATCGATACGCCGCTGGTGCGTCCGGTGAAGCGCTTGAACTGCTGGATCGTGCGCTTGTCCGGTGGTATCTCAGGCGAGAGTCCGTAGTCCTGGTTGCGGATATGGTCGTAGAACGCCTTGGGGTTGTCTTCATCGACCAGCTCGGACAAGGCTTCCAGGGTGATCGGCTCGCCGTTCTTGGCCTGGGCATTGGCGTAGTCGATCAGCGTTTCGGTCTTCTCCCGGCTTGCTTCTTCCGGAAGGTCCTCGCTCTCCACATAGTCACTGAACGCTTTCAGTAGGGTCCGGGTTTCGGCGCCAGCGTTGATCCCTTCCTGACAGCCGAGCCACTCACGAAAGCCTTCGACCAGCTTCTTGTTGCCGCGATCCTGAACGTAGGTGATGTATTGGCGCGACTGACCTCGCTGCCATTGTGTCAGATCGATGCGTGCGGCCAGCATCAACTGGCCGAGATTGAGCTGGCGCACCGGCACGATCTCGAGCGCGTCATCGAATCCGAAACCGTCGCGCTGGTGAAACATCACCAGCGTCAGGTATTCCGCCTCGCCCTGGCGATAGTGTACGAACCACCAGTGGCCACCGACGGAAAGGTGAGCGTCGATCAATGGCAGCAAACGTTCTGCCGCCTGGCGGGTGAAGTCGCTGAAGTTGGATTCGCCACGACGATAACGATCGAGTTTATCGGCAAAGCGCGACTCGCCCGCAGTCCCGGAACCCTCGTTCTCTTCGCTGTCGGGGCTCTCTTCGCTGCTTCCCTCCTCGGCGTCCCCCTCACTCTCGATAGGTTCCGCACTGTCAACGTTTTCGGTGCCACTCACAAAGTGGCCCCATGCCTTGGGTTTGCCATGGAAGCTGGTGTGGAAGTTGGCCAGCAACGCTTCGGCAGCCTCGTTGCCCGTTGTGGCTTCACCGTGGATTAGCGTGGCGGGCTGCTCGTCGCCCTGTTTGTCGATGCGGTGCGCGCAGGCTTGCAAGATCGGCATGGCTCAACTCGGAGATTGGGGGAAACAGGCTCGGCGGCGTTTGCTGGCGTCCACCGAGGGGCCGGGGCTTCGGGGGAGACATTGGAGCTTCAGGGGCGTAGCCGAAAGCCCGTCCTGAAGATCCAGCTGACGACCGCGAGGCTGACTGCGAGAAACACCGCGACCATCAGCAAACTGGCAATGACGCTCACATCGCTGATGCCGAAGAAGCTCCAGCGAAAGCCGCTGACCAGATAGACCACAGGATTCGCCAGCGTGACGGCTTGCCAGAAGGGCGGCAGCATGTCGATCGAGTAGAAGCTTCCACCGAGAAAGGTCAGTGGGGTGATCACCAGCAGCGGCACCAGCTGCAGCTTTTCGAAGCCGTCTGCCCAGATACCGATGATGAAGCCGAGCAGACTGAAAGTGACGGCGGTCAGCACCAGGAACAGGACCATCATGAAGGGATGCTGAATATGCAGATCGACGAAGAAAGTCGAGGTACCCAGGATGATCAATCCCAGGATGATCGACTTCGAAGCGGCCGCGCCGACATAGCCCAGCACGATTTCCAGATATGAGATCGGTGCCGACATGACTTCGTAGATCGTGCCGGTGAACTTGGGGAAGAAAATGCCGAACGACGCGTTGGAGACGCTCTGGGTCAGCAGCATCAGCATGATCAGGCCGGGAACGATGAAGGCGCCATAGCTGACGCCTTCGACCTCCTGAATGCGCGAGCCGATGGCGGCGCCAAAGACGACGAAGTAGAGCGACGTCGACAGGACAGGCGAGACCAGGCTCTGCAGCAGCGTGCGCCCGGCGCGAGCCATTTCGAATTGATAGATGGAAGTGACGGCGCGAAGGTTCATTGGCGCTCTCTGACCAGGTTGACGAAAATATCCTCGAGCGAACTCTGCTCGGTGTGAAGATCCTTGAAGCGGATCCCCGCGTCCTCGATATCGTTGAGCAGCTTGCTGATGCTGACGTGTTCGCCACTGTCGGTGGCGGGTTCGGAGGCGGCATCGTAGGTATAGATCAGCACGCTGCCATCTTCCGCGAGCGTCAATGGATAGTGGGAGAGTGCCGGTGGCACGCTGGCCAGCGGTTTCTGCAGATGAAGCGTGAGCTGCTTGCGACCGAGCTGACGCATCAGTTCTCTTTTCTCCTTGACCAGTACGATCTCACCGCGGTTGATGACGCCGATGCGGTCGGCCATCTCTTCCGCCTCCTCGATGTAGTGCGTGGTCAAGATGATCGTCACGCCGCTGGCGCGAAGTTCACGCACGACCTCCCACATGTCGCGACGCAGTTCGACGTCCACGCCGGCCGTCGGCTCGTCGAGAAACAGAATCTGCGGCTCGTGAGCCAGCGCCTTGGCAATCAATACGCGCCTTTTCATGCCGCCGGAGAGTTGGATCAGCTTGTTCGAGCGTTTTTCCCACAGGGAGAGAGACTTGAGTACTCGCTCTATATGGCTGTTATCCGGCCGCTTGCCGAATAGGCCGCGGCTGAAACGTACCGTGTTCCAGACCGTTTCGAAGGCGTCACTGGTCAACTCCTGCGGGACGAGACCGATCTTGGCGCGCGCGGCGCGATAGTCGGTGACGTTGTCGTGGCCGTCGACGAGCACCTTGCCGGCGGTGGCGTTGACCAGCCCACAGATGATGCTGATCAGCGTCGTCTTGCCGGCGCCGTTGGGCCCGAGCAGGGCGAAGATTTCGCCGCGTCGGATGTCCAGGTCGATCCGCTTCAAGGCCTCGAAGCCGGAGTCGTAGCGTTTGGCGAGAGCGGAAACGGCGATGACCGGCGACGGTTCTGTGCCCTGCGCGGTTTGGCTCGCCGACGATGGTGATATTGCGGGCGTCTGTTGACTCATGAAGGCTTACGTCGTGACGGCATGGGGCGCTCATTGTAGGGGAAAACGACCGGTGGCTGGACCCTCGCGGCCATCACGGCGCCCCGATAGCGGTGAGGATGCCCAATCTCGTCTATAAAGAGAGAGCAGTGGAACGCAACAAACGTTGATGAATAACTCAAAGTGCGAGCGCCAGCCAGCCGCGCTCGCCGGGCAAGGAGGCGATCATGCCACGCTCATTTCTGACCACTCTCGGTTCTCTCTCTCGGGCTTCTCTTTCTCGCCATGCCCTCGCTCGCACCGGTGCCTTGGCGCTGATAGCCATCCTCGGCGCGACGGCGCTATCTGCATGCACCACGACGAGCTCCTCGGATCGCAACGATCGCTACGTGCAGCGCGAGCAACTGCATGACGACGTCGAACAGACGCTCGAGCGTCTCTATCGCGCGGTGCCGGCCTCGCGCTCGCTGGCCGATCAGGCCGAGGGCGTACTGGTCTTTCCGGGCGTTCTGGGCGCGAGTTTCATCGTCGGCGCCAGTCATGGTGATGGCGAACTGCTGATGGATGGCACCCGCTCGGGTTACTACACCACGACCAGCGGCTCGATCGGCTTTCAGGCTGGCGCGCAGTCCCAGGCGGTCGTCTATCTCCTGATGACCGAAAAGGCGTTGAACCGCGTGCGCAGCGACAATGGCTGGTCCATTGGTGCAAGCGCCGGCTTCGCGGTGGCCGATATCGGTGCCAACGGCCAGATCACCAACGATACCGCCAACAAGGAAGTCGTTGCCTTCGTGATGAACAATCAGGGCATCCAGGGTGGCGTCTCGCTGAATGGTGCGAAGATCTCGAAAGTCGAGCCGTAATCACGCAAATCTGCCACGCAAGAAACGCGAAAAGCCCACCATCAGGTGGGCTTTTCGCTATCCGGTCCGGTATCGCCAACCGACGTGGCTCAAGGCACCGGGTCAAGCCGTCTCGGGTAGCTCGGCGTTGTGATAGACGTTCTGCACGTCGTCGAGTTCGTTGAGCATGTCGATGAACTTCTCGAACTGGGCTACGTCGTCACCCTCCAGCGGGGTCGTCGTCTGCGGCAGAAACTGGATCTCGTCGGCCTCGAAGTCGAGTTCGCCGAATGCATCGATCAGCGCCTGCTTGGCCTTGGCGTATTCGGTATGGGGCGCGAAGACCGTGATGCGACCTTCTTCGCTCTCGATGTCGGTCACGTCGACATCGGCCTCCATCAGCGCCTCGAGTACCGCTTCCTCATCTTCACCGGCGAAGGCGAAGATGGCGCAGTGATCGAACATGTGACTGACCGTGCCCTGGGTGCCGATCTTCGACTTGTTCTTGGTGAAGCAGCCACGAACATCACCGAAGGTGCGGTTCGGGTTGTCGGTCAGGCACTCGACGATGACCATGCAGTTGCCCGGGCCGAAACCCTCGTAGCGGGCGGGGGAAAAGTCTTCACCGCCGCTGCCGGATGCCTTGTCGAGCGCCTTGTCGATGACGTGCGTGGGAACCTGATCCTTCTTCGCCTTCTCGATCAGGCCGCGCAGCGTGAGATTGCCGTTGGGGTCGGTGCCGCCGGATTTGGCACAGACGTATATTTCACGGCCGTACTTGCTGTAGACCTTGGTCTTGGCGGCGGCCGTCTTGGCCATGGATTCCTTGCGGTTCTGGAAGGCCCTACCCATTGTCATACCCTATGCGGTTGTCTACGACGGCGGCGATTTTACTCAAGATTGCGGCGATGTTGCAGGTTTATTTGCCTATCCGTCGGTCCGGATGACGACACCGGTCGCGTCAATGCCGTTGCGCTCTGCTATTCTGCCGCGCCGTTGAGACGGATGCCCGAGTAGTGGCAATGTCGTCAATCGCAACCTTTTCATCACTGTTTCCCGCTGGAGAGCCCCTGACGTGTCCGAGTCCCCCGAATCGCTGGCTTTCACTTCGCTGGCATTGAAGGCGCCACTGCTCGAAGGCCTTGCGGCGCTCGACTACCGCGAGATGACGCCGATACAGGCCGCCACGCTGCCGTCGATTCTCGACGGTAGCGATCTGATCGGCCAGGGCAAGACAGGCTCCGGCAAGACGGCTGCGTTCGGGCTGGGCGTGCTCTCCGCCCTGGATGTTGCGAGTTTTGATGTTCAGGGGCTGGTGCTCTGTCCGACGCGCGAGCTGGCCGATCAGGTCGCCGAGGAGCTTCGTCGCTTGGCGCGGCGTCTGCCCAACGTCAAGATTCTCTCGCTGTGCGGTGGGGCGCCGATCGGGCCCCAGCTGAATTCGCTGGCGCACGGCGCCCACGTCGTTGTCGGTACGCCCGGTCGCATCGAGGATCATCTGCGCAAGGGTGCGCTCGATCTCTCCCGGCTGCGGGCGCTCGTGCTCGATGAAGCCGATCGAATGCTGGAAATGGGGTTCAAGGAGACTCTCGAGGCTATCGTTGCCGCCACGCCCGCCTCGCGGCAAACGTTGCTGTTCAGCGCCACCTACGGAGAGGCGGTCAAACCGGTTGCCGAACGAATGCTCAAGACGCCCCGGATCGTCGAGGTCGAGTCGACGCATGACGATCAGAGTATTCGGCAGTCTTTCCACGGCGTTGCCGATGAGGCGTCCCGGCTCCCGGCGCTGTGTCGACTGCTGTTGCATCATCGGCCGGCGTCGAGCGTCGTGTTCTGCAATACGCGCAAGGAGACGCAGACCGTTGCCGAGGGACTGGACGCGGCCGGCTTCAGCGCCAGCCCACTGCACGGCGATCTTGACCAGCGTGAGCGCGATCAGACGCTGATCCGTTTTGCCAACGGCAGTCTATCGATTCTGGTTGCGACCGATGTGGCGGCCCGCGGGCTGGATATCGATGCGCTCGACGCGGTGTTCAACTATCAGATCGCGCGTGAACTCGAGGTTCATGTGCATCGAGTCGGCCGCACGGGGCGGGCCGGTGCCAAAGGGCTGGCGTGCACGCTGGTCGGAGAGCGAGAGACCTATCGATTGGAGAAACTGGCTGCCTATCTCGAGCGGCCGCTGACGCTCTCGCCGCTGCCCGCCGAGCCGAAGATGTCGCAGCCCTTCACGCCCGCGATGGCGACGATCCAGATCGATGCCGGCAAGAAGCAGAAGATTCGCCCCGGCGATATTCTGGGGGCGTTGACGCAGGGCGATGAGGCGCTTGTCGGTGGGCAGGTCGGCAAGATCAAGGTGCTCGACCGGGCGAGCTACGTGGCGGTCGAGCGCACGGCGGTCAAGTCGGCGCTGCAGACACTCGCCAACGGTAAATTGAAGGGACGTAGCTGCCGCGCGCGGCGGATCGGACGCTGAGGGTTACGAGGACACGTGAGGATAGCGAAGGCATGAAGGTACCCAAGCGATTGCAGCCGTTGGTAGAGGATGGCTTGATCGACGAAGTCGTCTCTCAACTGATGAGCGGCAAGGAAGCGCAGGTGTTCGTGGTTCGCTGCGGCGATGAGCTGCGCTGCGCCAAGGTTTTCAAGGAAGCCAGACAGCGCAGCTTCAAACAGGCAGTGACCTACCAGGAAGGGCGAAAGGTGCGCAATTCGCGCCGGGCGAGGGCGATGTCGAAGAAGACGCGCTATGGCCAGCGCGAGCAGGAATCCGCCTGGCTCAACGCCGAAGTCGACGCGCTCTATCGACTGGCGGACGCCGACGTGCGCGTGCCAACGCCACATGGTTTCGTCGATGGCGTACTGCTGATGGAGCGTATCGCCGATGGTGAGGGCGATGTCGCACCGCGTCTGGACGATGTCGAGTTGCCGGCCGAGGTGGCGAGGGATTACCACCTGCGGCTGATCGATGAGGTGGTCAAGATGCTTTGCGCCGGGTTGATCCACGGCGATCTGTCGGAGTTCAACATTCTCGTCGGTGGCGATGGACCGGTGATCATCGATCTGCCGCAAGCGGTGGATGCTGCTGGCAACAACAATGCGCCGTGGATGCTCGTGCGCGACGTTGACAATCTGAAACGCTACTTCGGTCGATTCGCGCCTGAACTGCTCGAAACCGATTACGGCAAGGAGATCTGGGCACACTATGAGGCTGGAACGTTGCACCCCGGCATGCCGCTGACTGGACGCTATGCGCCGAGCATGCTGTCGGTCGATGTCGATGACATCATGCGGGTCATCGACGACGCGCGCGATGAGGCCGAGGCGCGCGCCGAGCGCCAGCGGGAAGACGATGACGGCGACTGGTGATCGGCCCTGCCAGGGCAGCGGCTCGAGCTGCTAGCCTGAGTGAACCGTCTACACTGATGCCATATCATCGACGGCCGAGAATGGTCGTGCTGAAACGAGGAGTGCGTTATGCAAGTCGTCAATCTGAAAGCCCCGGGCGGTCTCGACAAGCTCGAGCTTCATGAGGTCGAGGCGCCGGGTGAGCCGGGGCCGGGCGAAGTTCGCGTCAGACTTCATGCCAGTTCGCTCAATTTTCACGATTACATCGTCGCCACGGGCATGTCGCCCACCGAGCAAGGTCGTATCCCGATGTCCGACGGCGCTGGCGTTGTCGAAGCGGTCGGCAAGGGGGTCGAGGCGTTTGCCGTCGGCGACGCCGTCGTCTCGACCTTCTTCCCCCACTGGCTGGAAGGCCCGGCGCGCGTCGCCGATTTCAAGACCGTTCCTGGGGATGGCGTCGACGGTTACGCGCGCGAGCAGGTAGTGCGCCCGGCGCACTGGTTTACCCATTCGCCCAAGGGCTACTCCCACGCCGAGGCGGCGACACTGACCACAGCCGGATTGACGGCGTGGCGCGCGCTGGTGGTCGATGGCGGTCTCAAGGCCGGCGACACCGTCGTCACGCTGGGCACCGGCGGTGTCTCGATCTTTGCCGTTCAACTGGCCAAGGCGATGGGGGCCAGGGTCATCGCCACGTCGTCGAGCGACGAGAAGATCGCCAGGTTGCGTGAACTGGGCGCGGACTACACGATCAACTACCGTGACGAGCCGGAATGGGGTAAGCGCGTCCAGGCGCTGACCGATGGCCAAGGGGCCGAGCATGTCATTGAGGTCGGCGGTCCGGGCACGCTGCCGCAGTCGATCGACGCCGTCTCGATCGCCGGTCATATCTCGCTTATTGGCGTATTGACTGGCCGTGGCGGTGAAATTCCGACAGCGAAGCTGATGGCCAAGCAGGCGAAGCTGCAGGGCTTGATCGTCGGCAGCCGCCGGCATCAGATGGAGATGATTCGCGCGCTGGAGACGATGCGCCTGAAGCCGGTCATCGACCGATCATTCGCACTCGGCGAGATCGCTGATGCTTTCCGTCATCAGGAATCCGGCAAACACTTTGGCAAGATCTGCCTCGAGTTCTGATCGGGGGGGAGAAGAGACACAAAGAGCCGTAAAAAGCGCTGCCGGGCATGACCCGGCAGCGCTTTTTCATTGGGGCCGGTTACTTCCGTGACGCGGGACGCAGGTCGTAGTCGAAGTATTGGTGCATCAGCGTCTCGAAAGTGCCTTCGGCATAGACGCTATTCAGTGCCTGATTGAAGGTGTCGGCGAGCGCCTCGTCGCGAGGCCTCACGGCGATCGCGTTGCCACGACCGAAGATCGATTCTGGACGATCGATGCGTGGGCCGACCTGCACGAACTCGCTGTCGTCCTGGCCAATCTTCAGCGTGTCGAGCGCGACCGGGTAGTTGAGAAAGGCCAGATCCAGTCGCTGCGATTCCAGATCCAGCGCCACATCGGCCGCCGTCTCGTAACGATGAATGTCCAACGTATCGCCATAGCGCTGGGTGACGTAATTGTCTTGCGTCGTGCCGCGCTGGACGCCGGCCGTCTTGCCTTTCAGCGACGCTTTGTCGCTAAGCTCGATCTTTGTGCCACGTCGCGCCACCCATACCTTCGGGGACATCGCATACGGCTCGGTGAACCGCACCTGGCGCTCGCGGGCGGGCGTGATTCGCATCGAGGACATGATCGCGTCGTATTTGCGCGAGAGCAGCCCGGGGATGATGCCATCCCAGCTCTGGACGACCCACTCGCAATCGAGCTTCGCGCGCTGGCAAAGCTCGTTGCCCAGCTCGATCTCGAATCCTTCCAGCTCACCGCTGGCGTTACGGTATTCGAACGGCGGGTAAGGCACATCCACGGCGATACGCACGTGCTGCAAATCGGCGGCTTGTGCCGGGACGACCGAGGCGAGAGCGATGGCCGCGGCGCCGAGTGTTGGGAGGAGGCGAGGTTTGGCAAAAAGTGTGATGCGGTCTGGCACGACGATTCCTTGATCTATTGACGTTGTTATCGGTCGGAGCATTGACGCCATCTTACCGGTAGTGGCTAATGGATAGCCTGTTCATTACCGGGAGAGGGCCATGAGCTGCATTTTCTGCGATATCGTCGCCAATCGAGAGCCTTGCCACAAGGTGTGGGAAGACGAATCGCATCTGGCCTTTCTATCGATCTTTCCCAACACGGCGGGATTCACCGTCGTCATCCCGAAAGCGCACTATCCGAGCTACGCGTTCGATCAGGATGACGCGGTGCTGCGCGAACTGATCGTGGCGACCAAGCAGGTGGCCAATCGCCTGGATCGGGCGCTGGATGGTGTCGCGCGCTGCGGAATGTTTTTCGAAGGCTATGGCGTCGATCATCTTCACGCCAAGCTCTTTCCCATGCACGGCACCGGCGACGATGCCAGCTTCAAGCCGATCGAGGCCAACGTCGATAAGTTCTTCGACGTCTACGAAGGCTATCTCTCGTCACATGACTACAAGCGCGCCGACGACGATGCGTTGGCCGAGCTGGCGAGGCAAATTCGTGAAGCCTGAAAAGATTGAGCGAAGCTGGAGCAGGCCGGTGTTCTGCGGCCGGCCGTTACGTGGCTTTCAAGAGGTGGGAG
Source organism: Salinicola rhizosphaerae (assembly GCF_014652715.1). Taxonomy (GTDB): domain Bacteria; phylum Pseudomonadota; class Gammaproteobacteria; order Pseudomonadales; family Halomonadaceae; genus Salinicola; species Salinicola rhizosphaerae. Next base: position 315,068 of record NZ_BMZI01000004.1, read on the forward strand.
AAGGCGTGGGTGGGGGCAGTTTCGGCAACAAAGGCGCGATTTTTGTTAGCTGATTATTGAGTAGTAAAAGACCAATTGGCTTAGAAACAATTTTAGGAAGCGATTGTTTTTAAACTAACGTCTCGAGAATTATTTTTTCTCAGCAAAATTCGATATCGGCCGTTAAAGCGATCAGTAACGCAACATTTTGAGGATCGCGCCGATGCCCTTTTTGAGAACTAGCCAGTCCCGATATATCGCTCTCGTTGCCGGATTCTTTATCCTGCTGATGATAGCCACGCTATTGGCCATTCAATATTTCGTGACGCCGAAGCTCGAACACACCGAGAAGTCTCTCGTCGAGTCTCGCATCGACACCGAAATCGATAACAAGATTCATCAAGAACTGAGCAAGATCGAGTCTCAGCAACGATCGATTACCCAGACGGTGTCTCAGCTCTCGAGCGACGATATCGACAGGCTGCTACCTTCGCTGGTCGATCAGTACGGTCAGGCGGCGGTTTTCGGCGGTGGTGTCTGGCCGTTGCCGAATCAGCGAGAGCCGGGCAAGGAACGTTTCAGTAGTTTCTATGCTCGGGACAGTAGCGGTGAACTGAAACCCAATACGTACTGGAATACCGCTGAAGCTCCCAACTATTACGACGAAGGCTGGTTCAAGACAGCCCTGACCATGCCCAAAGGCACCTGCCAGTGGTGGCCTGCGTACGCCGATGCCGGCGCCGAGGCTCGCACGAACTGCGCCATGACGATTTACAGAAATGGTGAAGTGTATGGTGTGGCGACCATCGACCTCACGCTTGGGTTCTTCAGCCGCTTGGTGGCTGATGTCGAAAAGCAGATCCAGGGCCAGGTGCTCATTTTCGAGCGGGACGGAAAAGTCGTCAGCAATAGTTCTCGCATCGGTGGAGAAATCGTCCTCAAGTCACTTTCGCAGCTCCCCGCCACTCCATTCACGCAGACCTTGGAAGGGATGCTGCCGGGGATCGACGGTAACGATAACGTCGAGGCGGAATACGACATCGATGGCGAGGAGCACACGCTTCTGGTTCACGCCATCGAGGGAACCCCCTGGCTGATTGCCGCCGGGCTACCCAGCTATCTGCTGACACAGCAGAGCAACCAGATTCTGACGATGCTGGCCGGCGTCCAGGTACCGCTGGCGATTCTGCTGCTGATCGGCATCGTGATGGTGGTGAGAACCGTGATGAAGCGGATCGGCAATCTGCGCAAGAGCATCGACGACCTGGCATCGGGCAATGCAGATCTCACGCGGCGCCTGCCGGGTAGCGGTAGTCCGGAGTTCGATGCCGTAGCGCAGAGTTTCAATGCCTTCATCGCCCGCTTGCAGGGCATGATGCAGCAGATAGCCCGCAATACCGGAGAGATCACGCTGGCAGCGCGCGAGATTGCCACTGGGAATCAGGATCTTTCGGCGCGTACCGAGCATCAGGCCAGTTCACTGCAGGAGAATGCCGCAGCCATGGAGGAATTGACCTCCACAGTGCAACACAATGCAGAAAACGCAGGCCAGGCCAACCAGCTGGCCGATGCTGCTGCGAGCACGGCAGCCCGCGGAGGAGAGGTCGTCGACGAAGTGATCGGCACCATCGGCTCGATCGACGAAGCCTCGAGCAAGATCGTCGACATCATCGGGATGATCGACAATATCGCGTTCCAGACCAATCTGCTGGCGCTCAACGCCTCGGTCGAGGCGGCGAGAGCCGGCGAACACGGTCGTGGATTCGCTGTCGTCGCAACCGAAGTCAGGTCGCTGGCAGAGCGCTCGGCATCGGCAGCGAGCGAGATCAAGGCGCTGATCGAGGACTCGGTCCAGCGGGTCGAGCAGGGCAAGAAGCTGGCCGGTGAAGCAGGGACCACGATGAACGATATCGTCGAACGCGTCCGACGCGTCGCGGACATCATGGGCGAAATCCGCGCGGCCAGTCAGGAGCAGAGCCAGGGTATTGCTCAGGTCAGCCAGGTCATCTCGCAACTGGATGATACGACCCAGCAGAACGCGTCCATGGTCGTTCAGATCACGACCGCGGCCGCTTCGCTACGCGATCAGACCGGGCAGTTGGAAGCGATCGTCGGTGAATTCGAGATCGGTGATCTCGAAAATCCGCCGCAGGGCTCTAAGCCTGCGGCACTCGCCGCCCGACCTAACATTACCCGACCCGATACCGCTCGCCGACAGGAGCACGAAGCGCTCACGGAAGTCTGAGCAGGATCGGCAACGAGAGCCGGGCGTGGTCTCTGTACCACGCCCGGTTTCGTTTAACGCCTACCGCCGCCGGCATTGCCGCCGTTGCGGCCACTTCCGCCACGAGTGCGTCGCTGACGGCCCCCTGGCGTCTCCGTCCGCGCAGCGAGCTGTTCGGGTGTCAGACGGTTGCCATCGACATCGCCGTTCTCGTCCCGCGGCAGATCCTGGTGTTGTGGTCTGCTTTTCTGCGGTCCCCGATGACGCTGCCCGCCATTTGGCTGGCCATCGCGATGCCCCGACGGATTGCCTTGTCGAGGACCGCGGTCCTGTCGCCGCTGATTGTCATCGCGTCGTTCGGCACGGCGTTGACCATCTTTGCCATTCTGGCGTCCGCGATTCTCGCCGCGTGTTTCACCACGCGTGCTGTCGCCGCCTCGGCTGCCATTACCGCGTCCGCCGCCATTGCCACGGCCATTGCCGCGACCGCCGCCGTTTCCGCGACCGCGCGGCTGACGGGGCGGGCGGTCGTCGTTTTCATCGACCTTGGGGCCGCCCCCCGGCGTCGGTTCGAAACCTTCGATGACTTGACTGTCCAGGCGCTGGCTGATCAGGCGTTCGATGCCGGCCAGCTCCTTTTTCTCATCCAGGCTGACCAGCGATACCGCCTGGCCGCTGGCGCCCGCGCGGCCGGTGCGGCCGATGCGGTGCACATAGTCCTCCGCGACGTTGGGCAGCTCGAAGTTGACGACTTGCGGGAGTTGGTCGATATCCAGCCCGCGTGCGGCGATATCGGTCGCCACCAGGGCGCGAATCGCGCCACTCTTGAAGTCGGCAAGCGCTTTGGTACGAGCGTTCTGGCTCTTGTTGCCATGAATGGCTGCCGCTTCGATGCCCTGGCCTTCGAGGAATTTGGTCAGCCGGTTGGCGCCATGCTTGGTGCGGGTAAAGACGAGCACCTGATGCCAGTCGTGCGTCTGGATGAGATGCGACAGCAGCGCCGGCTTGCGGCTCTTGTCGACCGGATGCACGCGCTGGGCAACGGTGGTGGCCGTCGAGTTGCGAGGCGTGACCGAGACTTCGACCGGGTCGTTGACCAGGCCCTTGGCGAGGCTGCGGATTTCGTTGGAGAAGGTCGCCGAAAACAGCAGGTTCTGACGTTGCTTGGGCAGCACGGCCAGCACCTTGCGGATGTCGTGAATGAAGCCCATGTCGAGCATGCGATCGGCTTCATCGAGCACGAGCACTTCGAGCTGATCGAAACGCACGGCTTTCTGTTGATGGAGATCGAGCAGGCGGCCGGGCGTAGCCACGAGAATATCGACGCCATCGCGGAGTTTGGCGATCTGCGGATTGATCTTGACGCCGCCGAAGACGACCGCGCTTTTCAGCGGCAAATGCTTGCCGTAAGTCTCTACGCTCTCGGCCACCTGGGCCGCGAGTTCGCGTGTCGGAGTCAGAATCAGCGCGCGAACCGGCCGGCCACGCGGCACGTCATTTCGGGACAGGCGATTCAGAATCGGCAGGGTGAAACCGGCGGTCTTGCCGGTACCGGTCTGCGCCGCGGCCATGACGTCGCGGCCTTGGAGCACGGCGGGGATCGCCTGTGCCTGAATCGGAGAAGGTGTGTCGTAGCCCTGTTCGGCAACGGCTTTCAGCAACGGGGCGTCAAGGCCCAGTGAGTCAAAAGACATTCGGTAGTATCCAGGTCGCGGCGATAGCCGAGTCGCGGCGTTGGCATAGCGAAGCGGCTATGCTGTGCCGAGGGGCCAGTGCTGGCTGATTGAGATACCCGGAAGCGGGTTTCAAGAGAGGTCGTCATTCCCCAGGCGGTTTTTTCATCGGGGAGCTTCGCGTGACGACGGCCAGGCAGGTGGCAATCATGGGGCGGCAGCTTAACGCAACTCGACGTTAGCGGCTATGTGTTTGTCGATCTCGTCTCCAGGCAAGAGCTCCATTTGACAGTACCGATCTATCGGAGGAACTCACGTCATGCACAAGAGCCGACTGGCGGCCGTTGTCATCGACAGTCAGGTCGACGACAAAACCCCTGCCATTGATTTCTGGCGTCACGCGCTGGGCATGCCCTGCATCGAAACCGACGAAAAGTACGGCAAACTGGATACGCCTATCGATCAGCCTGACGTGCTGGTCCAGCGGGTCGATCACGCAAGCCGAGTTCACCTCGATATCGAGACCGACGACATGGATGCCGAGGTCGCACGGCTCGAAGCGTTGGGCGCGAGCGTGGTCGAGCGCTTTCCTCGCTGGGTGGTCATGGAAGCGCCAACGGGGCATCGCTTCTGCGTGGTACATCCGCAGCGACGCGATTTCGACACCGCGGATAACGTCAACGTCTGGCCTTGAAGCCGTGGCGTAGGTGTCAGCCTTGGCGCAATGCAGGTGCCTGCATCGACGGGGTCGCGCCATGTCTTTCCTGTGGCGTCGTGCGCCTTACGCCGAACCAGTTCGTGGCCGGGCCGAGCACGGCGAGCAGTGCCGAGAAGGCGATCCCAAGATAATTGAACAGCGCCCAGGGGGCGTAATCGAGCGTTGCGATACCGAGTGTCGTTGCCATGTAGATACCGGAGACCGTCCAGGGCGCTAACGCCTCGGGAATCATGCCGCCATCTTCCATGCTGCGGGAGAGGTTGAGCGGGTGCAGGCCGGTTCTGGCGTACTGTTCGGCAAACAGTTCTCGAATCAGGAAAAAGGTGACGTAGCTATTGCCCGTCGCGAGGATAATGCCGACCCCGGCGACGAGCGAGGCGAGAATCGTGGCGGTGGCGCTACGTAGATGATCCAGCGTTCGCCTGAGCACGATATGCAGGGCGCCGGAGGCCTCCAGCGCCGCGGCGAAGAAGAAAGCGCAGAACACGAACAGAACCGTGCCCTGCATGCTGTAGAGGCCGCCACGCTCGAGTAGCGTCGTCAGCGTTTCACTAAGCGAGCCGCTCTGGTCGCCGCTGACCATGTCGACGGTGAAGCCGGACACCGCGGCAGTGGCGATGGTCCGTAGGGGTAGACCCTGAACCCAAAGCGCAAGCAGCATGGCACAGAGCGCCGAGGCGAACAGCACAATCAGCGTCGGTTTTCTTAGGATGGAACCCGAGAGAATGATCACGGCGGGTAGCAGCAATAGCGGGCTGAGCGTGAAGAGTTCAGAGATCTGCGTCGTGGTCTCGACAATGGCGGGTGAATTGACCTCGCCGTGGAGATTCGTGCCCAGCAGCCAGTATGCGAGGAGCGCAATCAGGCAGGAGGGCAGCGATGTGAACATCAGATGGCGGATATGGCGATAGAGGTCCACTCGGGAGACCATCGACGCCATGATCGTGGTGTCGGATAGCGGTGACAGCTTATCGCCAAAATAGGCGCCCGAGATCACCGCGCCGGCGGTGATCGCCAGGTTGATCTCCATGGCGCTGGCGATACCCATGATCGCGACACCGATGGTACCGGCGGAGCCCCAGGAGGTGCCGGTGCAGGTCGAGACGATGGCAGTCGCAATGAATGCCATCACGTAGAGATAGCGCGGCTCGATCAGCTCGAGCCCGTAGTAGATGAAGTAGGGGATGGCGCCAGCGGCAAGCCAGGTACCGATGATCAGGCCGATACTGTAGAGAACGAGAATGGCGATGGTCGCGGTGCGAATCTTGTCGGCCATGATCGTCATGATGGTTTCCCACTGCCTACCGTGGGCAAAGGCGAAGAGCGCGCAGAGCACGCCGACAGCGATCAGCACGATCTCGGTGGGGTAGCCGGCGATAACGATGCCGCCGACGATGAGAGCGGCAATCGTCAGCAGCAGGCAGAGCGATGCGATGAATCCGGGTTGTTGCTGTTCTTGTTGTTGCCGCGGCGTTTCGGTCATCGATGAATCTCCCGGGTTGTCGTTCTTATCTCAAGGTCTGAAAACCTCGCTTCAGATCTTCGATCAGCAGTTCAGGGGCTTCCAGTCCGATGGCAAGGCGGATGAGCGTCGGGCCGGTGTCGTCGGGTTGACGCTGCGAAATGGCCAGCGATTCATAACCGCCCCAGCTGACGCCGATGCGAAATGTCTGCAGCGCGTTGATGAAGCCGGCGATGCGAGCGTAGGTGGGGTTGTCGATCTCGAAACTGAGCAGCCCCGCCTGACCGGAGAGCTGCTTCTCGACCCAGAGCGCCGCTTCCCCGGTTGCCAGACAGGGGTGATGGATTGCCGTGATCTCTTGCTGGACGGCCAGATACTGTATGACATCGAGCACGTTGGATTGGTGCTGGCGCATCCGCACGGGCAAGGTTCTGAGGCCGCGCAGGGCGAGAAACGCGCTGTGCGGCGAGAGGGCGGCACCCAGCAGCTGATGACCATGTTCGAAGATGCGGGCAACGAGTTCGCGGCGGCCGATGACGGCACCGCCGACCAGGTCGCTATGGCCGCCGATGTACTTGGAGAGGGTATGCAGCGAAAGATCGATGCCGAGCGTGAGCGGTTTCTGGAACAGCGGCGTCGCCCAGGTGTTGTCGATCGCCGTCAATATGCCGTGCGCTCTAGCGATGCTGGCGATGCCTTCGAGATCGGCCAGTTCCATACGCATCGATGAGGGGCTCTCGATATAGATCAAGCGGGTCTCGGGTCTCAGTGCTCGCTCGACGTCCCGTGAATCGCCGCTGCATTCGTCGAAATCGATGCCGAAACGCGCCATCTGCTCGAGTAGCTGACGCGTGGGGCCATACGCCTGATTGACCAGTAGCACATGGTCACCGGCGCTCAGCAGGGTCATCATCGTGGCACTGATCGCGCCCATGCCGGAGCCGAACGCCTTCGCCATTTCGCCGCGCTCGAGCGCCGCCAGCTTCTCCTCGAGCAGCTTGACGGTGGGGTTAAGCCCACGGCTATAGACGAAATGGCTGCGCTCGTCTCGCATCACTTCGGTGAAGCGCTCAAGATTGGGAAAGGTGAAGAGGCTGGTCTGATAGATCGGTGGTGCCATGGCACCCTGGTACTGCTCGTGCGCTTCGAACGCATGCGAGCAGATCTCGGAGTCGCGCACCGTGTCGGTATCGATGTTCTCGGCCATAAAGCTTCCAAGCGTTGTGGGCGGTCGAAGAGGGTAATCGTGTCATCTCCGACCTGTCTGATAGCTACATTTATCACGCGTCACGGGTTGCTTCAATTGAACGTCGGGAGGAATCTCGTTACCGTTTTTGTCACTTGCCGTCAGTGCGGCATCGCTCGGAATCACCATGAAAAGACTCTATTTGTCCGACACCGTTGCTGGTGAGATCGGCAGCTATATCGCCGAGCGCAAGCTATCGGCGGGTGATCGGCTGCCCTCCGTATCGACCTGGATGGCACGTCTGCAGGTCGGACGCTCGACGCTGCGTGAAGGGCTCAAACGCCTCGAGGCAGAGGGGGTCATCGAGGTCATCAACGGCAAAGGCATCTTCGTCAGCGATCAGCAGACCTTCCGGTTGTTCTCACGACTGCACGTAACCGATGCGCGTCGGCATTTACTAGAGATGCTCGATGTCCGCCTGGTGCTCGAGGAAAAAGCCGTCGTGCTGGCGACCCAGCACGCCAGCGAAGCGCAGTTCGCTGACATGGCCCAACATCTCGAAGATTATCGGGCAGCGCGCGAGGCCGATGACTTTCTTCGGGTCCATGAAGCGGACTCCGCCTTCCATCTGGCGATCTATCAGGCCAGTCACAATGAGGTGTTGGTCGCGTTGATACGCTCGATTCACTCCGAACTCTACGTCTCCTGGCAGACACCTCAGGATCGTAACGAGGTGTTCGATGCCAGCTTCCCTCACCACGTGACGCTACTCGAGGCGATGCGCCGGCGGGACATCGAAGCCGCATCGTCGGCTTTCCATGCGCTGATGGCGGCAACGCGTCATACCGTCGAGATGATGTAATCCCACACAAGAAGGTGAACGATGATCACGAAAGACGTTTTAACAGGCTATTCGACGCCGCGATGGCTCTGTGCGCTCGGCATCGGCATGATGCTGCCTCTCGGCGTGGCTCAGGCTGCGACGAATGCGTCCTCGCAAGGCTCGACCCATGCGACCTCGCAAGGCTCGACCCATGCGTCCTCGCAAGGCTCGACAATGTGCACCAAGATTCCGATTCCTTGCGACGCGGTAATCGCCCACCGCGGTGCCTCCTATCAGGCGCCGGAATCGACTCGCCCCGCCTATCTGCTGGCTCGCGATCTGGGCGCCGACTATCTGGAGCTGGATCTGCAGCGTACCAAGGATGGCAAACTGGTCGCCGTTCATGACAATACGTTGGGGCGTAATACCAATGTCGCCGAGATCTTCCCCGAGCGCGCCGATGCGCCGGTCTCGAGCTTCACGTTGGCAGAACTCGAACGACTCGACGCGGGGAGCTGGTTCAACGCGGCCTACCCCGAGCGCGCACGAGACAGCTATGCCGGTCTCAAGATATTGACGCTCGATGACGTCATCGATATTGCCGAAGGCGGCGACAATCACCCCGGTCTCTACATCGAGACCAAGGTGCCGGAACAGTTTCCGGGCATCGAGGAGGACCTGCGCGAGAAGCTGATCGCACGCGGCTGGCTGGGCGACGATGCCGGTCACTGGAAGCCGGCGACGGGCGATGCGGTCAAGGTGGCCGACGGCGCCGGGCGCGTGATGATGCAGACCTTCTCCAAGGCCAGCCTGGAAGCGCTGGAGAAGACGATGCCGGATGTGCCGCGCGTGCTGCTGCTGTGGGTTGGCGAAGGCAGCATCGCGCCGGCGCCAAGCCAGCCGCAGGGCGATGACGAGAGTAGCGCCGACTACTACGCCAGGCAGAAAGTTGCCTCGCCGGCAGCCTATGAGCAGTGGCTCGATTTCGCCAAGGCGCAAGGCGCCATCGGCGTTGGCCCGTCGACGATCCAGACCGACCACGATGGCGCGTTCAGCAGCCAGTTCAGCTACATGGATCTGGCCGAGCCGTGGATGGTCGGCATGGCCCACGATGATGGGCTGCTGGTGCATCCATATACCGTTGACGAACCGGCGGATTTCGCGCGCTATCAGCAGCGTGGGGTCGATGGCTTCTTCACCAATCGCACCGAGCAGCTGCTCGAATTCCTTGGCCATCCCAAGCAGGATCAGGATGCGATCCTGAAGCAGTACGGTTACTAGCAGCGCACGCATCTGCAATGAAAAACGACGGGCGTGGCAATCCCTGCCGCGTCCGAGTTTCACCCCCTCTCGAGGTTTCAGCATGTCCAGCGATCGCCCTCAGGCCAGACCGACCGTGCAGATCGACAACGACCGCGTGACGGTCACCGAATGGCGCTTCCCGCCCGGTGCCGAAACCGGCTGGCACGAGCACGGCCACGATTACGTGGTCGTCCCGCAGACCACCGGAAAGCTCGAGCTGGAGACGCTCGACGGCCACACTTTCTCCACGCTCGAGACCGGCGTCTCCTATTGCCGCGAGCGCGGCGTGGAGCACAATGTGGTGAATGCCAACGACTTCGAATTCGTGTTTATCGAGATTGAGATGAAGTAGTAGTCAGCATTGGCTATGCGCTAACCGCGTGACGACACACGTTCCCTAGAGGAAAATCGCGAGCCGGTTACCCTCCTTTCGCGACGGTGTGTGTCATGACCTCTACTCCAGTCTCGAATTCCCACGTCCATGATCCAAACTGCCAGCATGGTCATGATTCGCACGGCTATGGCGCCTTTGATCATGTGCATGGGCCGAGTTGTTAACATCACCACGCTCAAACGCCTCGCGTATTGCGTTAAAGAACGTCGGGCGCAATGACATCTGCCCGTGCGGCAGTGGCAAGAAATTCAAGAAGTGTCACGCGACGTGAGCACTTTCAGGTTCTGTCGATTTCCATCTTGGCCTTCAGGTGAGCGAGAAAAGCTTCGGTTGCTGCCGGCAGCGTACGGTTGGCCAACGTTTGCAGTTCCACGTGCCGCGCATCCATGCCGGCATCGCGGATGGGCATCGCAACCAGCCGATCCTGAAGCAAGCGGTGGTGTACCGAGATCTCCCCGGCCAAGGCGATGCCGCCTCCCAATATGGCAAAATTGACCAGCGCTTCGGTGTAGTTGCTGGTGAAAATCGATTCGAAGATCAGGTTCTGCTGGCTGCAGCAGATATCGAATAGCTGGCGTAACGTCGTTTCCAGCGGCGGCAAGGCGATGGGGTAGGCTTGCAACTGCGCCAGCGTAACCTGATGCCGGCCTGCTAGCGGGTGCGCGTGTGACATCAGCACCTGGATGCGTGACCGCTGGCGTGATTCGACCTGGATATCCCGCTCCGGGGCGAGACTGAAGGTAAGACCGATATCTGCTTCTCCCTCGCGCACCTTGCGCGTCACCTCGGCGGGAGAGCTGACGCTTAGCCGAAACTGGATGCCTTTGTAGAGACGCCGAAATTCCGCGATCGCCAGAGGAATGAAATCCACCGCGAATCCTTCCGAACTGGCCAGGCGTACGGTGCCTCGCTCCAGCCCTTGGAGTGCCTGAATTTCACTGGCAACGCGATCGGTTTCCAACTGCATGCGTCTGGCGTGCGCGGCAAGTAGCTCTCCGGCTGCACTGGGTATCATGCCGCGGGCGCGACGTTCGAACAGTTGAGTGCCAAGTTCGTACTCGAGTCGCGCGATCTGCCGGCTGATTGCCGAAGCGGCGACGTTGAGCTTGAGCGACGCTTCGCTTATCGAGCCGTTCTTGACCACTGCGAGGAAGTAGCGCAGAGAGGTTTCCTGCAGAGCGCGGCTGTTCATCGTCATTGGCCAGTCCTCGACAGTTCATTTTGCGTCCTTCGCGTTGTTTTAATTAACGTTTGCCGAAATGGCAATGGAAGATTCTAAACATTGTACTTGTGGCATGGCTCAAGGCTCAGATAGCGTAAAATTCGAGTCGACGGCAAGCAAGCTGATTCGCGACAACACCAATAACACCGGTCGGCACCGTCACATTTTCAGCTAAATCGATAATAATGAGGTTGAAATGCGCTCTACTCCCACGGCCCGTCAGGCGATGACGGCAGTCATGCTCTGCTGTCTTTCGTTTCCCGCTCTAGCTAACAAGGCCAATGATACGCTGGTCTACGCCTCCGACAGTGAGCCGGAAAACGTCAGCCCCTACCACAACAACCTGCGTGAAGGCGTGATTCTCTCGCATCTGGCGTGGGACACGCTGATCTACCGCGACCCGGATACCAACGAATACGAACCAATGCTGGCGACCGAATGGCATTGGATCGATGACACCACACTGGAGATGACGTTGCGGGAAGGCGTGACTTTCCAGAATGGCGAGCCGTTCAACGCCGATGATGTCGTGTTCACCTTCAATTATGTGGTGTCGCCGGATGCCAAGGTCGTAACGCGGCAGAACGTCGATTGGATCAAGAGCGTCGAGAAGATCGACGATACCCACGTTCGCTTCCATCTCAATGGCGCTTTCCCCGCCGCGCTCGAGTATCTGTCCGGGCCATTGCCGGTCTATCCGGATCAGTATTTTCAGGAAGTCGGTCTCGAAGGCTTCAGCAAGAAGCCGATCGGCACCGGACCCTACCAGATCACCGAAGTGGACCCGGGCGAAGGCGTCAAGTTGACAAAGAACGAAAATTACTTTGCCGACAGCCCGGTCGGCGAGCCGCATATCGGCCATATCGAGTTCAAGGTGATTCCCGATCAGGACTCCCGCGTGGCGCAGTTGATGACCGGTCAGGTCGACTGGATCTGGCGCGTGCCGGCAGACCAGGCCGAGCAGATGCAGGGTATGCCCAACCTCACGGTTGATAGTGGCGAGACCATGCGTGTGGGATATATCTCGCTGGACGCGGCCGGGCGCGAGGACTCTCCGTTGCATAATCTGAAGGTGCGCCAGGCGATCAACCATGCCATCAATCGCCAGGGCATGTCCGAGAATCTGGTGCGTGGCGGCAGTCGTCCGCTTTACGCGCCCTGTTTTCCGGCGCAGTTCGGGTGCGAGACTCAAGATGTCGTCAAGTACGATTACGATCCGGACAAGGCCCGGCAGCTTCTGGAGGAAGCCGGTTACGGCGATGGCTTCGAGGTAAATCTCTTCGCCTATCGCGAGCGGGATTACGCCGAAGCGATGATCGGTGACCTGCGTAACGTTGGCATTCGTGCCAACCTGCGGTTCATGACCTCGCCGGCGCTGTTGGACATGCAGCGCAGCGGTAAGACGGATATGTCGTTCAAAACCTGGGGCTCCTATTCGGTAAATGACGTTTCAGCATTCACAAGCGTCTATTTCGGTGGCGGAGCTGATGATCGCTGGAACGATCAGCAGGTCCATCAGTGGCTGAAGACAGCCGATAGCTCGGTCGATCCCGATGTACGCAAGGACAACTACCGTAAGGCGCTGCAGCGCATTTCTGAGCAGGCCTACTGGGCGCCGCTGTTCTCCTACTCCACCTATTACGCCTACACGTCTGATCTGAACTTCACCCCCTACCCGGATGAACTGCCGCGCTTTGCCGAAGCCAGCTGGAAGTAATCTCGTGGTGTGAAGTCGTCGATAGCATCCGCGCGATCGTCTGATTCGACTCGGCGTCGCGCGGTAGTGGCCTGGTGTGGCCAGGCGTCGCATCGTCATGGCGCCGCGTGGGAATAGGGAGCAAGCAGCATGGGCATCTTCATTTTGCGGCGAATCATCGTCGCGCTGAGCGTGGCGCTGACGATTTCGATCATCAGTTTCATGCTCTTGCATCTCTCGGGCGACCTGGCGGCTTCTATTGCCGGGCCCGAGGCAACGGTCGAGCAGGTCGAGCAGATTCGCGTCGATTACGGTCTCGACCGGCCGATCATCAATCAATACCTGGACTGGTTGGGTGGCGCGCTGCAGTTCGACTTCGGCCGCTCGTACTACTACCAGAGCACGGTCGTCGATCTGATCGTCGATCGTATGCCTATCACCTTGACGCTGGGCGGCCTCGCGCTGGCCATCGCCGTCTGTGTATCCATCCCGCTGGGCGTCGTGGCGGCGATCCGGCGTGACACCTGGGTCGATCGATTGGCGCTGCTGTTCGCCGTGGTTGGCCAGGCAATGCCGAGCTTCTGGTTCGGCTTGACCCTGATCGTGGTATTTGCAGTCACACTGCAATGGTTGCCTGCCGCCGGGGCAGGTAACTGGCAGAACTTCGTGCTGCCGGCCATTGCGCTGGGCTATTACGCGACCCCAGCGATGATGCGCCTGACTCGGACCGGCATGCTCGAGGTGCTGGAGTCGGATTACATCCGTACCGCACGTGCCAAGGGATTGAGAGCAGGATCGGTTATCTTCAAGCACGCGCTGCGTAATGCCGTGATCCCGGTGGTCGCGCTCGCCGCGGTGGAGCTGGGCTTCATGCTGGGCGGTTCTGTCGTGATCGAGTCGGTGTTTTCGCTCAATGGCCTGGGCCAGTTGGCCTGGGACGCCATCTCGCGCAATGACTATCCGGTAGTTCAAGCCGTGGTGCTGATCATTGCCATGTTCTACATCGTGCTGACGCTGCTGGCGGATATCGCCAACGCTGCGTTGGACCCCCGTATCCGCACACGCTGAGGCGCACATCATGACAGCTTCCAACGTTTCATCTGCTGGCCCCTCGGTACCATCCTCCAGCGCGACCGGCCCCAATACCAAACCGATGGCGCTGGGCGAGATTCCGCTGCCGGCTCCCGTATGGTCGCGACTCACTCGGCGGCTGTTCGGCCACCGCGGTCTGACCATCGGCCTCTGCCTTGTCGCTCTAGCGGTATTGATTGCGATCTTCGCGCCGCTGCTGGCGCCTCACGACCCCTATTTTCAGGACATCGCCAACCGCATGGTGCCGCCAATCTGGCACGATAAAGGCACTTGGGAGCATGTGCTGGGTACCGACAAGCTGGGGCGTGATTATTTGAGCCGGCTGCTTTACGGCACCCGCATTTCGCTAACGATCGGGCTGATCGCCGCGCTGATCTCCGGTGTCATCGGTACCACCTTGGGCGTGCTGGCGGGCTACTTCGGCGGTCGTGTCGATGCCGTCATCAGCTATGTGATCACGACCCGACTGGCGATGCCGGTCGTGCTGGTTGCCCTGGCGCTGGCATCGCTCACGGGAGGCTCTCTGGTCACGGTGATCGTGCTGCTGGGCCTGCTGCTGTGGGATCGCTTTGCGGTGGTGTCGCGCTCCGTGACCCAGCAGCTGCGCGACGCCGAGTATATCTACGCGGCCCGCACCCTGGGCTGTTCGAGAGCCTACATTCTGGTACGCGAAATCCTGCCCAACATCACGGGTGCGTTGATCGTGGTGATCACCCTCGAGATGGCCCATGCGATTCTGCTGGAGGCGACGCTGTCGTTCCTCGGCATGGGTGTGCAGCCCCCGTTGCCGTCCTGGGGGCTGATGGTCGCCGAGGGCAAGGCCTACATGTTCTTTCAACCCTGGGTCATCGTCATTCCTGGGGTCGCACTCTTTCTCCTGGTTCTGGCGATCAACCTGTTGGGCGACGGGCTCAGAGATCTCAACGCACCGGGAGGACGCAACTGATGTCACTGCTCGAAGTGAAGGACCTGCGCGTCGATCTGCCGGTCGAGGCCGGCATGCTGCACGCGGTGCGCGGCATCGACTTTTCCGTCGATCGCGGTGAGATGCTCTGTCTGGTCGGCGAATCAGGTTGTGGCAAGTCGATGACTTCGCTGGCGCTGATGGGCTTGCTGCCGCGCCGGGCGCGTCTGACGGCCGGCCGGCTCGATTTCGACGGAACCGATCTGACCGCCGCCTCCGAGCGCCAGCGCAGTCATTTGCGCGGCAGGCGCATTGCGATGATCTTTCAGGAGCCGATGACGGCGCTCAATCCCGCCTATACCTTGGGTAATCAGCTCTGCGAAGCGTATCTGCGTCACAAGCTGGGCAATCGGCGAGCGGCGCGGGCGCGGGCTATCCATCTGCTGGAACGCGTCGGTATCAGTGCCGCGGCGGAGCGTCTGAACCAGTATCCCCATCAGCTCTCCGGTGGCCTGCGCCAGCGCGTGATGATCGCCATGGCGCTGATGTGCGAGCCCGACCTGATCATCGCGGACGAGCCGACGACGGCGCTGGATGTCACCATCCAGGCGCAGATTCTGCGCTTGTTGCGTGAGCTGCAGCAGGAGTTCGGGACAGCGGTGATCTTCATCACTCACGACCTGGGCGTGGTGGCACGTATCGCTGATCGCGTCGCGGTGATGTACGCCGGTGAGGTGATCGAGGCCGCGCCCACCGCCGCGTTGTACGCCAACCCCAGTCACCCCTATACGCGAGGGCTGCTCAGCTGTATCCCCGCGCCGGGCAAGACGCCACCGGGTAGTCGCCTGCAGGCGATTCCCGGTGTCGTCCCCAGTCTGGTCGGCCATGTCGAGGGATGTGCTTTTCGCAACCGGTGTCCGCAGGCGCAGATGACCTGCGAGCAGACGCCGCCGATGCAGGCCTTGCCCGACGACCACCGGGCACGCTGTCATTTTGCCGATCGACTGGCGCCTGCCGTGCCCCAAGCGGAGATGAGCTCATGAGTGCGCTATCGAGGATCGTTTCACCCGCGGCCTCGCCGTCCCCGCCGTCGGCGCCACCCGAGGCGACGAATCGGCAGCCCCCGGCGCTGGAACTCTGCGGTCTCTCCAAGCACTTCACCCTCGGCGGCGGTCTGTTCAAGCGTGGCCGCACGCTTGGCGCCGTCAACGAGGTGTCCCTGCGGATTCCCCGCGGGCAGGTGATGGGGCTGGTCGGTGAGTCCGGCTGCGGCAAGAGTACCCTGGCCAAGATGTTGCTGGGGCTGACGACGCCGACTGACGGCGATGTGCTGGTAGACGGAAAGCCCTTGCGAGGCGCCGACCAGAAAGCACTGGCTCGGCACATCCAGCCGATCTTTCAGGATCCGTATTCCTCGCTCAATCCGCGCAAGCGGATCGAGCAGATCGTCGGGTTGCCGTTGGCCATTCATGGACTGGGTTCGCCGCGAGAGCGTTCGACCAGAGTCGCCGACATGCTGGATCTGGTCGGCTTGCCCAAGCGCGCCGCGCAGCAGACGCCCGGCCAGCTTTCCGGTGGCCAGCGCCAGCGGGTGGCGATCGCCAGGGCGTTGATCATGAGGCCGGGTATCGTCATCTGCGATGAACCGACTTCGGCGCTGGATGTGTCGGTGCAGGCGCAGATTCTGAATCTGCTGCTGGATCTCAAGCGGGAGTTCGGCCTGACGTATCTGTTCATCAGCCACGATCTGGCGGTCGTCGAGCACCTGGTCGACCGCCTGGCGGTGATGTATCTGGGTCGTATCGTCGAAGAGGGCACACGCGAGCAGATTTTCGGCAATCCTCGCCATCCCTACACCCAGGCACTGCTGGCCTCGGCACTGACGCCGGAACCCGGGCTGGGGGTGCCCGATATCGGCTTGAATGACGCGATGCCGGATCCCAGCAATCCGCCGCCGGGTTGCCCGTTTCATCCGCGCTGCCCCAAGGCTGAGGCCACTTGCCTGGAGACTCGACCACGTCTGGAAGACGTCGGTACCCCAGGGTCGCGGGTCGCCTGCCATTTCGCATGAAGATCATCCTTCAGATATTCGATTTTTCGCTCAGTTCGAGGAGAGTAATTCATGGCGCGACATCAGGCGCTCGAGCAGGTTTGGCACACGTTCGACAGCGGGGATTTTCGGCAGCTGCTGGATGCCCGTATCGCGGTACGCAGCGAGAGTCAGGAGACGGGCCGCGACAGCGAGCTGCGACGCTATCTGACCGACTTCGTGATCCCCGAGATCGAAAGCCTGGGATTCACCTGGGAGATCGTCGATAACCCGGTCGACGGTTTTGGCCCGTTTCTGCTGGCCGAGCGCATCGAAGCCGATGCGGCGATGACGCTGCTCACCTACGGTCATGGTGATGTCGTGCGCGGCTATGACGAGCAGTGGCGAGATGGGCTTTCACCCTGGCGGATCGTGGTGGAAGGAGAGCGGTGGTATGGCCGGGGTACCGCCGACAACAAGGGACAGCACAGCATCAACCTGAGCGCGCTGAAGAGTGTGATCGAGGCGCGCGATGGCAGGCTGGGCTACAGCGTCAAGCTGATCCTCGAGATGGGAGAGGAAACCGGATCGCCTGGCCTGAAGGCGGTTTGCGAAACCTATCGTGAGCGCTTGGCCGCGGATCTTTTCATGGCATCCGATGGTCCGCGATTGTCCGCGGATTCGCCCACACTGTTCCTCGGCTCGCGAGGTTCGTTCAACTTCGATCTTCACCTGCGCGCTCGCCATGGGGCGCACCATTCTGGAAACTGGGGCGGCGTGCTCTCCAATCCGGCGACTCGGCTGGCCAATGCTTGGGCGACACTTGTCGACTCTCAGGGTCGGATAATGATCGAGGGGCTGCGGCCACCGGCAATCCCCTCTGCGGTCAGCGAAGCGGTGAAGTCCCTGACCGTTGGCGCGACGCCCGGCGATCCTGCGATCGATAGCCACTGGGGCGAACCAGGATTGCTTCCCTCAGAGCGCCTGTTTGCCTGGAATACGTTGGAGCTATTGGCGATTAAGGCCGGCAACCCGGACGCGCCGGCTAACGCCATCCCCGCCGAGGCCTACGCCCACTGTCAGCTGCGATTCGTCGTTGGTAGTGACCGAGAGCATTTCATCGATCACCTGCGCCAGCATCTGGACGCCCATGGCTTCGAGGATATCGAGGTCAGTAGTGCACGCATGTCGCAGATGAACGCGACCCGACTCGACCCAACGGACCCCTGGGTCGGCTGGGCGCTGGCATCAATGGCCGAGTCCAGTGGCAAGACGCCGACGCTTCTGCCTAATCTCGGCGGCTCGTTACCCAACGATGTCTTCGCCGAGACGCTGGGGCTTCCGACGCTATGGGTCCCGCACTCCTACCCGGCGTGTTCTCAGCACGCGCCAGACGAACACGCATTGGCGAGCATCGTGCGCGAAGGGTTGGGAATCATGGCCGGATTATGGTGGGACCTTGCCGAACAGGGCCAGGACATTTTGAAGGAGCGAGAAACATGGCATCGTTGAATGAGATCGGGACGATGGCCCGCGCCTGGCTCACCGACCAGCACGACGCGATGGTCGAGTGTTTGGAAACGCTGGTGAACATTGACTCCAATAGCCACGACAAGGTCGGTACCGACGCGGTGGCGGACGTCATCGTCGAATGGCTGGAAGCGGATGGCATCGAGGTGATTCGCACGCCGCGCGCGCAAGCCGGCGATATTCTGGAAGCTCGACTCGAAGGGGACGGCAGCGATACGGCCCACGGTCACGTCTTGATGATGGGGCATCGCGATACGGTTTTCCCGACGGGTACCGTGGTGAAGCGAGGCTACACGCAGCAAGGTGATACGGGCTACGGTCCGGGCGTCGCCGACATGAAATCCGGACTCGTGCTCAATATCTTCGTGCTGCGCGCGCTCAAGCGACTGGCGCCGCTGCCGTTTCCGGTGCGAGTGCTGTTCACCGCGGACGAGGAGATCGGTTCGCCGGACGGCAGTGCGTTCATTCGCGAAGCCGCCACCGGAGCGCGTGCCGTGTTCAATGCGGAGCCCGGCCGTATCAGCGGTAATGTGGTGACCGGCCGCAAGGGCGGCGCGGCGTTTCTGATCGAAGTGACAGGCAGGGCGGCGCACTCCGGTGTCAGCCACGCCGACGGCGCGAGCGCGATCGAGGCGCTGGCACGCAAGATCGTCAAGCTGCATGCGTTGACCGACTACGCAACTGGCGTGACGACGAATGTCGGTCTGATCGAAGGCGGTGTTTCGCGAAATACCGTGGCACCTGCCGCGAGCGCTCAGCTCGATACGCGTTTCGTCACCAATGAACAACGCGTGGCCTTAATGGGCGCCATCGAGGCCATCGTCGCGGAGGAGGAAGTGCCCGGAACGCGCGCCACGGTTCGCCAGACTTCGGGCTTTCTGCCGATGGAGCCGAGGATGAGCGAAGTGCTCTTCGCACGCTACCGCGCTCAGGCCGCTGCACTGGGGTTCGATGTCGAAGGCGAATTTACAGGCGGCTGCTCGGACGCCGGCACCACGGCCAGCATGGGGATCCCTACGCTCTGCGGCACGGGGCCGGTTGGCGCGAAGATGCATACCGACGATGAATATTGTCGTCTGGAAACGTTGGTACCCCGGGCACAGGCTGTCGCGATGACGGTTTTGAGCCTGACGTCATCGGTTCGACGACCGACGCAATAGTGTGACGGCGGATCGAGCCAGGCGTCAGCGAAATCAATGTGAGCGGAAAGTGAGCAGCCGGTAACGCGAGATGTGACACCTGGTCATCGGGGTTTTGAAAGTTACTTGTAGACACATTTTGTATCTATGCAGATGCAAGAAGGCGCATAGCGATACGATGGTTGCGTCCGTTCGATATGTGCTACCCGGCATACTCGAGGGTGTCTCCAGGGCGAACTGCCCGGGCCGGCGCAGGCTCTTCACTGCTGACCGCTGCCAACCACGGCAGCGCCGCCGAAGAGCCCGATGCGCGTAACGATAACGTGACAACCATTGCATACCAGGGAAATTCCGATGTCGACCGTATCCGCTACCGGCAACGCCGGTTCGTCCGCCTCCTCCGCAAGCTACTCCTCCTTCGAAGACCAGCTGACTTCGACACAGTCCAGCAAGATACTGGCGGACTACGTCAAGGATCATGGCGGTGCCGTCTGGAAAAGCGACCTACAGAAACTGGCCGACAATGCCAGTGGCGATACGCCGAGCGAGGTGTCGGCGGCGGCGAGCTATATGCTGAGCCACCCGGATGTCTACACCACCATCGAGACGCTCGACAATCCAAATGCCGACGGGCTGTCGGGTCACTGGAACTTTTCGGATGCTGCCAACGGCGCGTTGGGCAGCACCGGTGCCATCGCCGATCTGAAAGATGTCTTCGATAGGGCGATCGAGAGTTCGGCCGAGATCACCAAGCTCACCACCGAGAAGAAGACGGGGCTCGACGCGACCAAGCAGCGTCCGCAGAACTGATCGGCGCCTTGTCCGCTGCCGAATACCGGCACCGGAACTCAGAACGGGAAGCCTTGGTGCTTCCCGTTCTGTCGTTCTGTGCGTGCCTTTCGTGGGGTTAGCGCGCGGCGAATCGGTCAGTGGCGCGCACCAGTGCGGCCATGATCGCCGGCTCGCTGAAGGCATGGCCGGCCGCCTCGATGATCTCGAGCTCGGCTTCGGGCCATGCCTGCTTGAGATCCCACGCGTTCTGCAGCGGGCAGACCATGTCGTAGCGACCGTGGATGATGACGCCTGGAATGCCCTTGAGACGATCCGCCTGGCGCATGAGCTGGTCGTCGAATTCGAAGAACCCCTTGTTGATGAAGTAGTGGTTCTCTATCCGAGCGAAGGCCAGGGCGAAATGATCGGCGCCGTGGGACCCGCTGGCGTCCGCGGGGATCAACTTGGATGTTTCGCCTTCCCAGACGCTCCAGCGCTGCGCGGCTTCCAGCTGTAACGCCGGGTCGTCGCCGTTGAGCCGTTCATGAAACGCCTGGATGACGTCGTCGCGGCGGGAGGCGGGCAGGATTTCCACCAGACGCGCCCACTTCTCCGGAAACATGTTGCGAGCGCCGCTTTTGTAGAACCAGTCCAACTCCTGCTGGCGCATGGTAAAAATGCCGCGCAGAACCAGCTCGGAGACTCGCTGCGGATATTTTTCCGCGTAAGCGAGCGCCAATGTCGATCCCCACGAGCCACCGAAGACCTGCCAGCGTTCGGCGCCGATCTGTTCGCGGAGTTTTTCCATGTCCTCGATCAGATGCCAGGTGGTGTTGTTGTCGAGATTGGCGTGCGGGGTAGAGCGTCCGCAGCCACGCTGGTCGAACAGTAGAATGTCGTAGCGAGCCGGGTCGAACAGCTGGCGGTGGATTGGCTTGCAGCCCCCACCCGGCCCTCCATGCAGGAAGACCACGGGCTTGCCGTCGGGATTGCCGCTGCGTTCCCAATAGACCCGGTGACCGTCGCCGGTGTCCAGATGGCCGCTGCTGTGGGGTTCGATAGGGGGGTAGAGAGGAGAGACGTCTGACATGATTGGCCTTGTCGATGCGGGTTTTTCGGTATTGATCTTGTTGATGATCGTCGCGACGGGATTTTACCAGCGATTGGCGTGCCTCATGGACGATATCGATGCCATCGGAGCGCGTCGGCCGGGAAAAGGCGGCGCCGAGCGTTGTCAGTACGGCGACCTCTGCTACCATCGTCGGCATTCAGTCGACTTCGGAACTCGCGCCGAGGTGACTCTCAATTCTCGACATCGCTGGAGGTCGGCCGAGAAGCGGCCGAATGACAGAGTCCATGAAATCACGTTCCCGGGAGACCGGCTTTCGGCATCTCGTCTACTCCACGAGCTACTCACTGAAAGGCCTGGTCGCGGCCTTTCGCAACGAAGCGGCATTTCGTCAGGAGCTCGCGCTTTGCGTCGTACTGGTGCCGCTGGCCTACTGGATCGGTGAAAATCCCATCGAGTGGCTGGTGCTGGTCGGCAGCTGCATCTTCGTGCTGATCGTCGAGCTGCTCAACAGCGCCGTCGAGACGGTCGTTGACCGCATCGGCCCCGAGCACCATGAGCTCTCCGGGCGGGCCAAGGATATTGGCTCTGCCGCCGTCATGCTGGCGCTGGGTATGGCAGCGATTACCTGGGGCCTGCTGGCGTACCAGAAATTCTTCGGCTGACGCCTGTTCAGCGGCTTGTGAGGTCCGTCGGGTGATCCACATCACGCCAGATGCCGTCATCGTCGACCTCGACGGTGAGGACGGCTTGCCGGTTGACGCAGACAATCTCGCGAGCGCCTTCGCCGGCATGCAGCGTGGCCAATTCCGCCCAGAAATCCCGGCCGAACAGCACCGGATGACCCGAGCGGCCTCGGTATCGAGGTATGACGATACGCTCGGTAGCAGCGTGCGCGATCAGCGCTCGACAGGTTGCCATGCGTAGCCATGGCATGTCGCCAAGCATGACCGCCGCGGCGACGGGCGGGCAGGCGTCGCTCGTCCGATCGGTACCGTTCAGATGGCGAAACGCATCGCCCAGGCTTGCGGCGAGTCCACGTTCGGCGTTCGGTGCGACGATGACATCGATCTTGGCGCCCTCCGCCGAGCGGAGCAGCGCACCGATGTCGTCTCCCGGACGAACGACCAGAGCGCGTCGGTCGAAAACCTGGCCTGCGTTGTCTACCGTGGCCTCCAGCAGCGTTCGGCCGTCGGGCAGTCGCGCTCGACGCTTGTCGCTGCCGAAGCGAGAGCCGACGCCGGCGGCCATGATCAGCGCGACCACGTGAGGTCGCGGCTCAGAGTGCGTCACGGGCTCTGCCACGGCGCACCCTGAGCACGTCGGCCACGACCGCCAGCGCGATCTCCGCAGGCGTCTTGCTGTCCAGGTTCAAGCCGATCGGCATGTGGATGCGGGCGATGGCATCGTCGTCGAGGCCGCCGGATCGCTTCAGCCTCTCGGCACGTTTCTCCGACGTGCGCAGAGAACCCATGACGCCGATATAGAAAGCCGGCGTGCGTACCGCCTCGATCATCGCCAGGTCATCGAGTCGCGGGTCATGGGTCAACGCGACGATGGCCGTGGCAGCATGGACGGCGCCGGAGCCGATGAACAGCGAGGGCAGGACGGACTGGATCTCGACTCCCTCGAGATCGAAGCCTCGGCGTGCCTCTTCGCGCGGATCGCAGACGATCACCTCGAAGCCCAGCGCCCGCGCGAACTCGGCGCAGAACTGCGATACCGGCGAGATGCCGGCGATGATCAGCCTCAGCGCTGGCCCCACGCGGAGACGAATGATGTCGCCATCGCGTTCGACGCGAGGGCCATTTTCGCCGGCCTCGACGAAGCGCTTGCGACCACTGCCGAGGTCGATGTGACGCACCAGCGAGCGTTGCCCGAGCAGCGTGGCGTGCAGCACCTCGAGATGCGTCAGTGTCTCGGCGTCCGGCGTCAGTCGCTCCACCAGCACATCGAGAATACCGCCGCAGGGCAGTGAGACCTGTGGCGATTCGTCGGCGCCTTCGCCGTATCGAACGACGGTGAGCGACTCGGCGAATTCGCCTTCGGCGATGCGGCCGAGAAAGTCCTCCTCGATGCAGCCGCCGGAGAGCGAGCCGACGTGGCTGCCATCAGCCTTGGCGACCAGCATCGATCCAGGTTCGCGGGGAGAGGAGCCGAACGTCGCCAGCACGCTGCAGAGCCAGACGGTATCACCGGCGTTGGTCCACGCGAGTGCGGTTTCCAGCACTTGAAGATCGAGATGTTGCATGAGGGTCATCTTGGGGTGGAGTCGAAGCTACTAGCGTAATCGATGCGGCGCGAAGGGCTAGCGCGAACGTGACATCCCCGGTCCATTTCGCAGGATCGGGCAAGTATCACGGTGGATCACGACGATGCGACGCGGGTGCAGAAATCCTCGAAACGGCCGCTGAAGTAATACTCGCGTGGCCATCCGGTGCGCGGCAGGTAGAAGAACATCTCCTCCAGCCGGGACTTGATGGTGGCATGGTTCTTGGTGTCGATGACGAACACGTGCTTGCCCTTGGCATCGTTCGGGCTTTCGGCCAGCTGGCGCAGGATGAAGCGGATCAGCGAATCTTCCTGCGGCATGCTGTAGCCGACGATGACCAGAACGTCGGTCTCCCGCAGCAAGCGGACTGCCTTGGGGAAAACCTGATGAAAGTAGGGTTCGTCGTAATCCTGCACCTGGGAGGGCAGAATCAGCAGCGGCGGCTGCTCCCGGATCTGCGTATCGTTCCGGCGGCGGTACTCGAAATCGAAGCCGGCAGCGGTTGGCAGAATCTCGAAGCCGCCGTTGATCTTGATGACATTACGGTCGACGGTCCGGGGCAGATGCTCCCAGATCGAACCGGCACAGATACGCTGCGGCGTGACGCCCCGGTAGAGGCGGCCGAAGACGGGGGCGTCCTGACGATAGACATGCTCCAGAATCGTCTCGATCGTGAAGTCGTAGTTGGTCGTCAGGAAATGGTAGAGCGGCCAGTCGCCGCCTAGCCCGGCGCGCTGCGCTTGATCTTCGAGGCCGGCGAAGAAGCGCGAGATCGCCTGCTGCTCGTGGGTGAGCGCCTGAGTGTTGAAGCGCAGCGTGGCGTTATCGACATTGTGAATATCGCACGCCGCCGTGAAGCGCCGCATCACCAGCGTACGCAGCTCGCTGATGCTGAGATGGAGGTTCTGGTCGTCGAAATAGCGGTTGCGAATGTCCGGATAGCGAACCTGCATGTCCAGCACGTAGCGCAGGTTCTTGAAGCGCTCGAAGTCCAGGTGGCGATAGTTCTCCCAGCCCATCACATGCATGACGTGCTGCAGATTCGGGAAGTCCCTGATGTCGTCGAGGTCGATGGCGAACAGCTCGCCATCGGTGGGTGAACGCGGGTCCCACGCCTTGGAGAAGCCGGCGCCGCACCAGAAGGTAACGACCGGCGGTTTTCGGTGCTCCGGGTCCTGTCCGATCATTTTGCCGATGAGCTGGGTAAATGCCTCGACCGTATCCGCGTTGTCGATGCCGGTGGCAGTCATCGGCTCAGCCCTCGGCCGGCGAGATCGCGAGGCTTTCATCCATCCCGATATCCACAGCCGGTGCCGATTGCGTGATGCGCCCGACGGAGATGAAGTCGACACCGGTCTCGGCAATCTCTCGAATCGTCTCGAGACGGACACCACCGGAGGCTTCCAGGGGGACGCGTCCGTCGACCCGCTCGACCGCCGTGCGCATCGCCTCGAGCGTCATGTTGTCGAGCATGATCAGATCGGCGCCGGCGGCGAGCGCTTCTTCCACCTGATCGAGACGGTCGCACTCGACCTCGATCCGTGTCAGCACCGGAACTCGGGCCTTGGCTCGCGCTACGGCCGCGCCGATGCTGCCGCAGACGGCAATGTGGTTGTCCTTGAGCATGATGCCGCTATCCAGGCCGAGGCGATGATTGCGTCCGCCGCCACAGGCGACGGCATACTTCTCGAGCGCGCGTAGCCCCGGTGTGGTCTTGCGCGTGTCGACGAGCTGCGCGCCGGTGCCGGCGATGCGTTCGACGTACTGCGCCGTGAGCGTGGCGATACCGGAGAGGTGCTGCACCAGATTGAGCGCCGTTCGCTCGACCGTCAGCAGGCCGCGCGCCGGGCCGGTGAGTTTCATCAACGCGCGGCCCTTATCCACCGATGCACCGTCTTCGACGCTTGCCTCGATCTCGATCCGCGCCTCGTAGAGCGTGAAGGCACGCGCGGCAATAGCCAGCCCCGCCACGACTATCGGCTCTCGCGCCACCATCTCGAATTCGGCGGTGAGCGCCTCGTCGATCATCAACGTGGAGGTGAGATCGACATGGCCGATATCTTCGCGCAGGAATGAGTCGAGCGAGCGGTCCAGCTGCAGCGGGTCGGTCGGCCAGGGCGGGGTGTGCGAGAGACGAGGTGCTATCATGCGGCTTCCGTTCTGGTTGGGGCGGTGTCGAGCGTGCCTGCGTGACCGATGCCGTTTCAAGGCGCTCATCGTCGACGGAATGGCTGTTTCACGCTCGATGTCGTCTGCCGAGCATACCGCTTCACAACAACGATAGGGGAATTGATCGATGCGGGCCCGTCACTGGATCTGGGGTGTCTGGATTCTCGTTCTGCTTTGTTACGTGGTGCCTTTCGCGCTGCTGGGCGATATACATGCCTGGTATGGCAGTTTTCTGTTCTGGTGTGTCGTCGGCGTGCTGGTCATCGCCGCCAACATTCTGATCACGCGGGATTTCAAGGATCAGTCGGAGGGCAAGGAATGAGCCTCGGACTGATCTGGACCGCCGTCGCCGTTTATCTGGTTGCCGGCCTGGTGATCGCCTTTCTGTCACGCGCCGACTCGACGAACGGGGCGCGGGTCGATATGTCCGGTTATTTCTTGGGCAACCGGCAGATGAATGGGTTCGTTTCGGCGTTGAGCTACAGCGCCACCACCTATAGTGCGTTCATGATGGTCGGACTCGCCGGGCTGACCTACGCCGGTGGCGTGGGCGCCTTCGGCTTCGAGATCGTCTATTTCGCCGGGGTATCGCTGGTGGCGATCTTCGGGCCGAAATTCTGGGCGGTCGGCAAACGGTTCGGTTTCGTCACACCGAGTGAAATGCTCGGCTACCGGTATGCTGACAAGAAGGTTGCCGTCGCGACGGCAGTTGCCAGTTGCCTGTTTCTCATTCCCTATGCGGCGGTACAGCTGGCCGGCGTCGGTTATCTGCTGGCGGGCATGAGCGGGGGGGCGATCTCGTTTACCACCGGCGTGATCGTGTCGACGCTGCTGGCGATTCTGTTCTCGTACATCGCCGGCATTCGCTCGGTGATGTGGACCGATTCCTTGCAGGCGCTGTTCATGATCGTCGCCTCGACGCTAGTTGCGCTTCTCGTGGTGCATTCGCTGGGTGGCTTTTCGGGGCTGTTCGCGTCGCTCGCTGCGAATCATCCCGATTCGCTCGTCGTGCCCGGGCCCGGACTGTTCAGTTTTACGACCTTCCTCGGGCTAACCATTCCGTGGTTTTTCTTCAGCCTTTCCAACCCGCAGGTCAGCCAGCGACTGTTCATGCCTTCATCGCTCAAGTCGATGCGACAGATGCTGATCGGCTTTTTGATCTTCGGTTTCATCTACACCGTAGTCTCGGTGCTTTGGGGCTTCTCTGCGCTGGTGGCGTTTCCCGATCTGGCCAAGTCGGATCTGGCCACGCCGACCCTGCTGGCGTCCGAACACGTGCCGCCGGTTCTCGGTGTGATCGTGATGGTGGGAATTCTCGCCGCGGCCGTCTCGACCATCGATTCGATCATGCTGACGCTCTCCTCGATGCTGTCGCGGGATGTCTACGCCAACGTCGCCACCGGCGCCAGTGAGGCGAAGCAGCTCAAGGTCGGCAAGTGGGTGCTGCCGATCATCGCGATTCTCGCCTTCCTGTTCGCGGAGCTGCAGCTCAATTTGATCGCGGTACTCTCGGTGGCGGCGTCGACGGGGCTAGTGGTAATCGTGCCGGCGATCATCGGCGCGTTCTACTGGAAGCGCGGCACGGCAGCTGGCGCATTGGCGAGCATCGTCGGCGGTGGGCTGGTCGTCGTTTATCTCTACCTGAGCGGCGTCAAACCGCTGGGACTGCCGGCGGGCGTCTGGGCGCTGCCGGTCGCAGTGGTGTTGTTTGTGGTAGTCAGCCTCATGACTCGCCATTCCGCCGAGCGTGCAGCAGCTTTCATGGAAACTGCCAAGCGTCGCTGAGCCCGACGCAGCGCGGCGTGTACGAAAGACGAGCCCGGCCCTGTGCCGGGCTCGTCATGTTTGGGTCAGCCAGTACCGAGCCGGGATCAGCGCCAGCTCGCGGACCTGGCAACAGCGATGGCAAAACGCTCCCGCCACGCGGATGCGGTCGTCATGCTGACGCCGGGCAAGACGATGCGCGGTGTATCACTCAGCGGCAGTGCTCCGAGCCCTGAGCCCTGAGCCGCGAGCGAGGCGCAGCCGTAAGCGGTCAGTTCGTCGACGCCATGTGTCACGATCTCGCGCTGAGTGACATCGGCGAAAAACTGGACGAAATAGGGGCTCCTGGCGAGCCCGCCATCGACCGAGATTCGCTGATTCGATGGGAGATGAGCGCTGATCGCTTCAACGACCTCGGCACTGCGCAAGGCGATCCCCTCCAGCAGCGACTGACAGAGATCGCGCCTCGTGGTGCCGCCGTGCATGCCGAGCCAGAGGGCGCCGGCGCGTCGATCCCAGTGGGGGCAGGCGAGTCCAGAGAGTGCGGGTACAAACGCGAGTTCGCGGCCGATCGCGCTCGATGTCTCGAATCTTGCCAGTTCGGCGTAGTCCTGGAAAAGTCCCAGCCCCTTGGCCCACTCCACGGCAGCGCTGGCATCGTAGACGCCGCCTTCGATCGCGTGGCTGGCCGGATCGCTGCCAACCTGCCAGGCCAGAGTGGAAATCAGTCCGCTATCGCTGTCGCGAAGGGGCTCATGCGCGATCCCGAGGGCGAAGGCGCCGGTACCGAAAGTGACTTTCGTATCGCCTGGTCGTCGGCAGCCGTGGCCATATAGGGAGGCTTGCTGGTCGACCAGCGAGGCACCGAGCGGCGTTCCGCGAACGTCGCCAAGCGTCCCGGCACTGGGCCCGATAGACGGCAGCGTATCTATCGGCACACCAAACAGATCGCAGAGTTCGGGATCCCAACGGCAGGTTGTCAGATCCATCAGTGATGTGCGCGCGGCGGTAGTGACATCGGTAATGCAGCGCCCGGTCAGTCGCTGCAGGAAGAAGGCATCTGTGGTGCCCAGCCGAAGGCGCCCCGCCCGATGAGCTGCCGCCACCTGGGGCAGCGTTTCGATCAGCCAGGCTAGCTTGCTCGCGGAGAAGTAGGGATCGAGCGGCAGGCCGGCGATCTCTCGCGTTTTGATGCCTGCGCCGAGCATTTTCAACCGTTCGATCTGTTCGGTGGTGCGGTTGTCTTGCCACACGATTACCGGCGACAGCGGCTCACCGCTGAGGGCGTCCCACGCGAGGCAGCTCTCGCCCTGATTGGCGAGCCCTATCGCGTCAACCGGTCCCGCAAGCTGGATACATTTCTCGATATTGGCCAGCAGCTCCAGCGGATCGTGCTCGACCCAGCCATCTCGGGGCCGGTGCTGTGCGTGGCGAAAGGCACACCGAATCGAGGCGTGGCCGCGGCTGTCGGCAATCAGTCCGCGGGTACTCGTCGTGCCCTGATCGATGGCGAGAATTTGCATGGCAGCGTCGGTTCCGGTTGTGGGCGACTTGAGACCGTGGAAAGCAAAAAACGTCGACGTCCCCGTTTTGGGTCAAATCAGGTCGACCTTTACCGGTCCATCGAGATGGGTTGGGAGCGTGTGAGACGGTATCAAAATCCGGCGCTCGGGCAGAAAATGTCCCGTTGACTGCCAGACGACGCGTTCCCCGACCCAGAGTCTCAGCGAGCCTTTCACCGGCTGGGTGACGCGAAGCTGAAGACGGCCATCTCGATCGGTATTCGAGACGGGCACGCGCTGCGGCACACAGTATTTGATCGGGTCGCGAAGATTGATTGTGACGCACTCCTCTTGCGCCAATCCATCGGCGAGATCAGTTGCGAGGTTATCCGCGACGCGCCGCCCTTCTCGCCATGACCAGCCTGCAGTCTCGATGGGACGAAGCAGGTTGCCGGCGGCGAAGTAGCTCGGATCCGAGCAGCGGCCGTATGGATCGACGCTGGGCCCTTGGCTTCGCGGGTCGAGCATCAGTGCCGACTGACGCACCAGCGCGCTCTCCGGCGTGAACTCGCCGGTCAATAGAACGCCATCGCAGTCAATGCGGCGGGGCCCGCTCCGGCCGGACTGGACCCAGGCGGCTTCCACGCGATCGCTTCCCTCGATGGAGACAAGCCGGGTATTGACATATAGCGGTATGCCATTAAGCCGGGGGTAGAGGTTGAGAGGCCAGCGTGCGGTGGGGCGGCCACGTGGCTCGATCATCGCCACCGGTTCGATACCGGCCTTGCGGCAGCTCGCGATCGCCGACAGGCTGACCAGCTCCGTACCGACGATCAGCGGCTGCTCGAATGGTTTGCGATGCTCGAGAAACAGGCTCGCCTGCAGCGTGCCGGTATTGACTACGCCCAGCGGGCGATCGCCTGAGATGCGGCGTGCCGATCGTGGAGTCTCGCGAGCGCCCACGGCGAGTAGCACGCGTCTGGCCGTCAGCGTCGCGAGGCCATCCGGAGTCGTCAGCTTGAGTCTGGCGCCCGCGTCGAGAGCCACGACGGTGTGGCGGGTAAGGATCTCGACGCCAGCCGCCAGCGCGAGTTTTACGTTGTGCCTGGCGTAGGTCGGCCCGGTCATCAGGCGGTGGTATTCGCGAACGCCGTAGGGCGGATGGGCACAGTGGCGAGGAATGCCGCCGGCTTCGGACTCGCGTTCCACGACCACCACGCGTCCGACGCCATGCTCGCGCAGCCGGATGGCCGCGGAAAGCCCCGCCGGACCGGAACCGACAATGGCGACGTCACACGCGATATGGCGTGAAGTGGCCGCCGTTGCCGAGCCGGCATGGCTTGCGGTGTTTTCACTCATGCCAGATACCTGTGCTGATCGGTGGCGTCAGGCAATTGCCGGTCAATTCGGCGACACGCGCGCCGCAGTAGAATCCCTGGCAACGTCCCATGCAGGCCCGTGTACGACGCTTGAGACCGCCGATATTGCCCGGTGGCAAGGGGCTCTCCAGCGCTGCTTCGATCTCGCGGCGAGTAACGAGCTCGCAATGGCAGACAATCTCCTCGTAGCCAGGCTGCTGCCAGTCTCGCGGGAGATGCTCCGCCAGATTCGGCACGGCGGGCCAGACAGGCGAGCCGATAGGCGTGGTTGCACGGCGCTGTCGATAGCAGGCAAAGGCGTGCTCGGCGAGCCCCAGGGCGGCCGTGAGTCCTGTCGAGCGTACGCCGCCGAGAGTGATCCAGTTCGCTTCCGGGCGGTCCTTCAAGCGGTAGGCCTTCTGCTCCGTGGCCGGTCGCAGTCCGGCGTAGGTTGCCGTGATCGGCATGCCCTCAAGCGCGGGCACCTTGGTGATCGCGTCCGCGACGAGGCTGTCGAGGATGGCCTCGTCGAGACTGGCGTGGTCGCGATCCTCCTGTTCCTCGGCCGTGGGACCGACCAGCAGATTGCCATAGATGGTCCGGGTAAGGACCACGCCTTTGGTGCGCTCGTTGGGCACTGGCAGGATGATCGAACTCAGCATTGCGGCTGCGGCTTTGTCGAAAACCACGAACTGCCCTTTGCGGGGATGAATCGTAAAGCTTGCTTCGCCCAACAGTGCTCGTTCGAGATGGTCACCAAAGAGGCCAGCACAGTTGATGACCTCCGTTGAACGGACTTCACCCAGCGTGGTGAGTAGTGTCCATGTCTTGCCGTCGAATGCGCCTCCCTCGACCGTGGCACCGCGCCAGACGTGCGCGCCGTTGGCCATCGCCTGTTGCAGATAGGCTAGCGGCGCGGACCATGGGTCGATGACATGCTCACCGGGCACCCAGACGGCGCCTCGGGCCTGTGACGACAAGGCTGGCTCGCGTTGTCTAACGGCGTCTCGAGAGATTCGGACGACATCCTCGACACCGTTGGCATGCGCTTGAGCTAGGATCGCATCGAGCTTGGCCTCGTCGGCGTCGTTCCAGGCGACGACCATGGCGCCGGTCTCCAGCAATGGAAGGTTGAGCCGTTGGGCGATCTCGCGGTACTCGGCGTAGCCGCGTTGCATGCAAGCGAGCTCCTGACTACCGGAGGGGGCGTCGAAGCCCGTGTGCAGGATGGCGCTATTGGCCTTGCTCGCACCGCTGAGAATATCCGCGCCTTTCTCCAGCAGAAGGACGCGAGCACCTTCCAGGGCAAAGCGACGAGCGGTGGCGCAGCCGACGACGCCACCGCCGATGACGGCCACGTCATAGTGCTCTATTTGACCGGGTGCTTTTGACATTTTGTATTTTCTTGTGGATTCGATGACCGATTCTATCTTGAATTTCTTGCTCGTTCATAGAGGGCGTGTGTCGTGATCTCCCGGTTATCGGGTATTCCTCGGACTGAACGACGCGCCATGCAGTCAGTTTCGACCGTCTTACTGTCTTTGGAGCGTGAAATATGCGCCTTGGTGTTTCAGTGCTGCGCTGGAACTTTTTTGATGTGGTTTTTGCAGTCATTGCTGTTGACGTTGTCAGAGGGATAGCGGAAAGTGTGGGAATCCACAAATTTGATCTTCACAAACACAATAATGGTGGGACCAATCAATGCATCCAAAGACTTTGCTCTATGCGCTCAGCCTGACAGCCGGCCTGATGGTCGTGAGCAGCGGAGCCCAGGCACGCGATATCAAGGTGGGGCATTTCGGTGCACCCGGCAAAGCCTTCGACCAGGGTGTCCAGGTCTTCATCGACAAGCTCGATGAACTCTCAAACGGTGAGATGACCGCGACCGACTATCCTGGCGGGCAGTTAGGTAACGAGTCTCAGGAGATCGCATCGCTGCGAGGGGGGTTGCAAGAGGTTTTCATTACCTCCTCGACCAACATGATTCGCTTCAGCCCCAAATTCCAGCTGATCGACCTGCCATTTCTATTCGACAACGATGCCGAGGCCGACAAGGTATTGCTGGGACCGATCGGCGACGACATTCTTGGCGGCTTGGACGGCACTGGGTTGCATGGGTTGACTTTCTGGGACAACGGTTTCCGGGATCTGAGTAACTCGCAGCATCCGATTACTCAGCTCAGCGATTTCGAGGGGCTGGATTTCCGCGTCATCGGCGAGCCAATTTTCGTGGATACTTTCAAGGCACTCGGCGCCAATCCCGTGCCGCTACCGTTCCCGGAGATCTACTCGGCGCTGGAAACCGGGACCGTCGATGGTCAGGACAATCCGCTACTGACGGTGCGCGATGTCAATTTCTTCGAGGTGCAGGATTACCTCACGGACTCCAAGCATGCCTATTCGGCCATGGTCGTTCTGGTTGGCCAGCCTTTCTGGAATCAGCTGAGCGACGCGCAGAAGGCGATTGTGCAGCAGGCCGCCGAGGAAGCCGGACAGGCTCAGCGGCAGATCATGCGCAAGGCTGTCTCCGGTGCCAAGGCATTCCTGGCCGGGAAGGGAGGCATGGAGGTCGACAGTTTCGATGCCGCTGCGCGGAAGGCGATCCGCAAAGCCGTGCAACCGGTCATCGATGGCGTCATCAACGATGACAATCGCGACCTCTATCAGCAAATTCAGCAGACGCTGAGTGACATGCGTCAGCCATCCTGACCGTGCTCGGGCGCCGGTACCGGCGCCCGAGGCTTCGTTTCACGTATTGACGCGCCATTTGCAAGGTCCTAGATGTCGACTCTTCTTTTGCGCCGACTCTCCGAAGGAGTGTTGGCTCTCGTTATGTTCATCATGGTGATCATGGTCTTCGCCAATGTCTGCCTGCGCTTCTTCGGCAGTGGCTTCGTGGCCACCGAAGAGCTGTCCCGAATCTTGCTCGGCGGGCTGATCTTCACGGGTGCTGTCGTGGCGCTGGCCCAAGGCCGGCACATCGCCATGCCGCTGGTGATAGAACGGCTGCCGCTTGGTCTGCGTCGACTAGTGGTCCTGGCCGGCGGACTGCTGATGCTCTACTGCGATTGGCTGCTGGTAGCGGGTGCCTGGGCCCAGGTGGAAATCAACCTCGGTAGCGACTACCCGCTGACCGGCCTGCCACAGTCGATTCCTTATGTGACCGGCACTATCGCCGGCGTGCTGCTGGCGCTGGTGACACTTTACAAGCTGGGTCGGATGCTGATGGGGCGTACCGCGCCTGAGCGCTGCTTCGCCGCCGACGATGAGCCCGCCACCGCCGCCAATGGCGATGAAAATCGGCTCGAGAAGCAGGCCAGAGGATTCGAGTCATGATCGTTGCAACCTTCATTCTCGTGCTGATCGGCTGCATCGTGCTGGGTATTCCGGTGGCATGGTCGCTGATCGCGGCGGCCATTGCCCTGATGTTGAAGATCGATTTTTTCAACGCTCAGATCGTGGCCCAGAACATGATTCACGGCACCGATAACTTCATTTTGCTGGCCATCCCATTTTTCATCCTGGCCGGAGAGCTGATGAACCGTGGCGGACTGTCGAGGCATATCATCGAGGTGGCCATGGCGCTATTCGGTCACGTGCGTGGCGGGCTCGGCTACGTAGGTATCGTCGCTGCGCTGATCATGGCCTCGCTGTCGGGTTCGGCCATAGCCGACAGTGCCGCACTGGCGGCAATTCTCGTGCCGATGATGCGGATGGCAGGATACCCCGAGGGCAAGAGTGGCGGGCTGCTCGCGGCGGGTGGTGTCATTGCCCCGATTTTGCCTCCCTCGATCGCGCTGGTCGTGTTCGGGGCGATCGCCAATATCTCGATCACCGGACTGTTCATGGCGAGTATCGTGCCGGGTCTGCTGATGGCGGCTGCTCTGGCCGCCGTCTGGGGTTTTCACGCACGCAACAAGCAGTACGAGACCTTCGACAAGCCCGACCGACGAACACTCTGGCGCATCATCGGCAAAGGGCTACCGGCGCTGGTGCTGCCGTTCATCATCATCGGTGGCATGCGACTGGGTATCTTCACGCCGACCGAGGCCTCGGTGATTGCCGTCGCCTATGCGACGATCGTGGGCGCCCTTGTCTATCGCGAGCTGGATATAAAAGGGTTCTACGGCGCGCTGGTAGAGTCAGGAAAGACCGCTGCCGTGGTGATGTTTCTGGTCGGAGCGTCGATGATCTCCGCCTGGCTCGTCTCGATCGCCAACCTGCCGGCGGAGATCGTCGAGGCATTGGCGCCACTCATGGACAGTCCGCGACTGCTGCTGGCCGCTATCCTGATCCTCACGCTGCTGCTCGGTATGGTGCTCGATTTCACGCCGCTGATGCTGATCCTGATGCCGATCATGATTCCGCTTTGTCAGGCAGCACATATCGATCTGACCTACTTCGGCGTGGTGTTCATCATGGCGGGCGCGCTCGGCATGCTGACGCCGCCGGTGGGCAACGTGCTCAACGTCGTTGCCGGCGTCGCCCGCATCCGTATCGATCGCATTATCACCGGTGTCATGCCGTTTCTTGTCGCGGAGATCATCATCCTCGCGCTGCTGGTGCTGTTCCCGGCGTTGGTGATGGTGCCTTTCTCCTGGCTGCATTGAGCCAGGTTCGCACCCAGTGGTGCGGATATGGCCTGACTGTCGCCCCGTCGTCGCTATCGAGGAGCCTTACTCATGACACTTCGCGTCCATTACCTGCAGAATCTGGCCACGGCGGGTGTCGGGAACATAGCCGACTGGGCGGGTCGCCAGGGACATATCCTTGCGGGAACCGCGCTCGACGCCGGCGAATCGCTACCTGCGCTGAGTACCTTCGATCTGCTGATCGTACTGGGAGGCGTGCCGGGAGAATGTCGTTCGTGGATCAATGACGAGATCGCCTTCATTCGCCGTGCCATCGATGCTGGCAAGGGTGTCCTCGGAATCTGTCTGGGGTCGCAACTTATCGCCGAGGCGCTGGGTGGAAAGCTGATACCGCACTTGCACGCCGAATCCGGCTGGTGGCCCGTCACGCTGCGCACCGAAGCGCAGGATGAGCCGCTGCTGGAAGGTGTGGCCGAAGAAACTCGGCTGTTCTTCTTCCACCGTAATACTTTTACCTTGCCCGAGGGTGCGCGCTGGCTGGCGACGTCCCCAGGCTGCGCCCATCAGATGATGGCATATGGTGATCGCGTGCTA
Source organism: Salinicola rhizosphaerae (assembly GCF_014652715.1). Taxonomy (GTDB): domain Bacteria; phylum Pseudomonadota; class Gammaproteobacteria; order Pseudomonadales; family Halomonadaceae; genus Salinicola; species Salinicola rhizosphaerae. The sequence continues at coordinate 350,532 of NZ_BMZI01000004.1, forward strand.
GCGATTCAGGCACATCCTGAAATGCAGGCCGAGGGTGTCGCCTATCTAGCATGCGAGAAAGTGGATCAGTTACCCGCCGGTCCTTTTCACGCCCTGTGCCCCGCGGACAGCAGTGCTTCTGCGGATCTTGCCAACGCCGAACGGACACTGCATCGAATTCTCGACAATCTGTCTCGCGCACTGGCCTGAACGCTTGGCGGGCCGGCGAGGACCTCGTTCACGCCTCGGCAACGTAGAGTTCGACGCCCGCTTCATCCAGCGCTCGTGCTAGCTCGGGCGTGGGTGCTCGATCAACGACAAGGCGGTCGATGCGGGCCAGTGGAAAGATCTGGAACAGTGCACGGCGATCCAGTTTGGAGCCATCGGCGATCACGGTCAGCGAACTGGCCTGAGCGACCATGGCGCGAGCGACGTCGGCTTCCTCCAACGAAAAATCCATCGCGCCATCGCGATCCAGCGCGCCGACGGTAATCACCGCATGTTCGGCGTTGAAGCGTCGAATCTGATCCAGCGCCAGTGTGCCGAGGTTTTCATCCGCATCGGCATGATATTCGCCGCCAATGGTGAAAACCCGATGCCCGGTCGACCCTAGCGTGCCGGCAATCTGCAGCGAGTTTGTGATAATGGTCATTGGCTGCTTGCCCGCAAGCGCGCGCGCGAACATCAGCGTCGTGGTCCCGGTATCGATGAATAGACTGTCGCCTGCTCGGAACAGCGAGGCTGCATGGCGAGCAATCATCTGCTTCTCGCTAGCGTGTTCGTGCAAACGCGTCTGGAAGGCGTTTTCACGATCCCCGGCCGGCGGCAGGGACGCACCGCCGTGAAACTTTTCCAGGAGGCCCTGATCTGCCAGCGCGTTGAGGTCTCGACGAATGGTTTCCTGGGACGCCTGCATGATATCGGCCAGCTCGCTGACCGAGGCGCGCTCGCGCATTCTCAAGGTGTCCATGATTCTCTGATGGCGGTCGCTCGGGCGCATGTGCATGTCCTTGCTGGCTGGCGGCGTCGATCTTTCCACCTTACCAGCAAAACCACAAATAACCGGCAATAAATGACCGATCGATTTTCCTTGGTAATTATCTGGCGTTGGCTGATACCGGCTGACGTCTGTGGCTCGACGTGCCCAGCCCGACTGCCATGAGCACCACCACCAGCGGTAGCAGGCAGAGGTTGAGCCACTGCCAGCCGAGCCAGGCGTTGAGCGGTCCGGCGAGTAGTGCCGAGAGCGTCGTCATCGAAAACACCGCACAGTCGTTGATCGCTTGTACCCTTGGCGCTTCTTGAGCCGAGTGGGTTGTGGTCAACCAGGCGCTGGCGGGCAGAAAGACGAAGTTCCAGCCCAATCCGAGAAGCAGCAGACCGATCCCGAAGGCCCAGAGCGCCGGTGCCAGCAGCGCGCAGATGATGCTCGCGAGCAGGCATACGGCGCCGAGCGCAATCATCCGCGCATGGCCGAAGCGACGGGTGAGTCGACCGGTGAAAAACGAGGGCGCGAACATGGCCAGCATGTGCCACTGAATGACATTCGCGACCTGGTCAAAGGCGTGCCCCGCCTGCGTCATGGCGAGCGGTGTCGCGGTCATGGCCAGGTTCATCACGGTGTAGCCGAGCGTGGCGCTGACGATGGCTGCCAGTCGTTGTCGATGATTTCCCGGCGTGGTTCGGCGGTCGGCAGTCGCGACCGGGTTCGCCGGGCGCGCGGGAAATCTCAGCGTCGATAGCACGATCAGGGCCGTCACGTAGAGTCCCCCGAGACCGATGAACGCTCCCATGAAATCGATCTCGAACCAGTGGCGCGAGTGTCGAGCCAACCATGGCCCGGTGAAGGCGGCGATCACGCCACCAGCCATGACCAGCGCCAGGGCAGCATCTCGGCGTCGAGCATCGACGAGTTCGATGGCCGCGAAGCGATAGAGCATACCCGCCCCGATGCTGATGCCGATGGCGAACGTGCCGGCGTTGAACAGCCAGAATCGCATCGACGTCAGGGCGAAGATGCAGATCGCGATACCTGAAAGGCCGATGACGTTGGCGAGCATAAAAGTGCGCTTGCGCCCGAGTCGTGCCGTGAGCCAGCCGGCCGGTAGAGTGGCTGCGGTGAGTCCCAGCAGCTGCGCGGCAACGGGCAGGGTGATCCAGTCGGCATTCGGTGTCAGGCGGCTGCCGATAAGTGGATTGATGGCGATCAGCAGTACGTTGCCGCTGATCAGCAGGGCCTGACACAGGGTCAGTGCCCAGACGGCAAAAGGTAGGCGGGCGGGGCTTGTCATCGTGATCTCGTTTCCTGCGTTGTACCGAAGCGGGCCCGATAGACGCTGGGTGCCAGGCCATAGCGGCGCTGAAACAAGCGGCGCAGCTGCTCTGGGCCTCCCAACCGACAGTGCTCGGCGATGCGCGCCAGTGGCGCACTGCCCTCGGACAGCATCTGGCGAGCGCTCTCCAGACGCAGCCGAGTAAGGAATTCACCTGGCGTCATCGCCAGCTGCTCGCGGAAGAGGCGCTGAAAGTGTCTGGGCGTGACCGCGAGCGCCTCCGCCAGCGTTTCGAGATCCCAATCCGACAGCGGATCTGCCAGCACGCAATCTATCAGGGTCCGGAGCCGGCCTCGGCTTTCTAGCTGGCAGCGCATTCCCTCGCTGAATTGAGCCTGATCCCCCGGGCGGTGCAGAAACATCACCAGTTCTCGAGCGACTCGGCTCGCCAGAGTTTCACCGTGATCTCGAGCGACGAGCGCCAGCGCGAGATCGATCCCCGCCGTCACACCGGCGCTGGTATAGATGCCACCGCTTTCGCGGTAGAGCGCATCGGCCTCGACGCGCACCGCCGGGAAGGCCGAGGCCAGTCGTTCGGCCTGACGCCAGTGCGTGGTGATTCGTCGGCCGTCCAGCACCCCGGTGCGAGCAAGCGCAAAGGCGCCGGTGCAGATCGAGCCGACGCGCGGCGTCTGCGCGATCCGCCTGGCGAGCGTATCGATGAACGCGTCACTCAGCGCATGGACGCCATGCCCGCCGGCGATCAGCAAGGTATCGCCCGCGTCGGTGTCTGCGAGCGCGTCGGTCGCCAGCAGGGTCATGCCGCCATTGGTGCAAACGGGGCCGGGCGTCTCGGCCAGCAGCCGCAGTCGGTAGCAGTGGCGTTCGGCTTCCTCGTTGGCACTGGCGAAGACCTGCCACGGTCCACTGGCGTCGAGCAGTTGGCAGCCGGGGTAGATGAGGATATCGGTCGTTTCAGGCATGGCGCCGCTCTCTGAAGTGATGCCAGCAGTGTGCGGAGCCTGTCGGACGTCGGCAAGGACAGCTATGCCACCAAAAACGACATGGTGTTGGGTCGCGTGCACGTTGTCTTTCGCCATTCTTTGGTCGAAGTCACCACGATTTGTCTAGATCGTGGCATTTCCGTCTAGCGTCTTGAGGATTATGATTATCGGCTCATTGATAACAGGCTAATTAAAATTGGCCCGACGAGACATCGAGGAGCGTGCTATGCCAAGCGGAGCGAATGATTCCCCGGAAGCCAGGGTCGCCGGAGACAAGCGCAGCCTGATGCGCCGTCTTCCCATGCCCATGCTGGCCGCCATCGCGGCATCGATGGCAGCGCCACAGGTCGCCCAGGCCTACTCGGCGTTTGCACCGGATTCGCCCTATATGTTCGGCGACTGGGGCGGGAATCGGACGGCGCTCGAGGACGCCGGTGTCAGTTTCGATTTCGACTACGTCGGCGAGATGGGTTCGATCCTCGATGGCGGCTATCGCGATAGCCACGTGACCAAGTATTCGGATCAGTTTGCGGTCGGCGCCAACTTCGACCTCGAGCGGCTGTTGAGCATCCCGGACGCGGAGTTTCAGATCACGGTGACCAACCGTAATGGCCATAGTGTCAATGACCGCTTGAGCGATCCGAACGCGACCGTTGGCGGCTCCTCTGTGCAGGAAGTCCAGGGGCGGGGACCGGTCACTCGGCTCACGCAATTCTGGTACCGCCAGCGTTTTTTCGATGACGCATTGGTGGTCAAGCTGGGGCGTATTCCCTTCGGCGATGACTTCGCCACCATCGACAGCAATTTCCAGAACCTGGCCTTCGGTGGCGCCCAGCCTGGCAACTGGGGTAACAACATCTACAACTGGCCGATCGCGCAGTGGGCGGCGGTGGTCCGTGCCAACATGACGCCCCAGTGGTATGCCCAGATCGGCGCCTTCAACCTCAACGACAGCAACCTCGACAACGACAACGGCTTCGATCTGCGTACCAGCGGTACGCAAGGCACACTGTTCCCGGTCGAGCTGGGCTATACGCCGACCCTGAACGGCATGGCCGGGGCCTACAAGCTCGGGTTCTACACTCAGAATGTCGAAAACCGCGCCTACGGCGAGGGCCCGGATACCCGCACCAGCGACACCAATACCGGGCTTTACTATGTCGTTCGACAGCAGGTCACGACCCGTGGCGGTAGTGCTGATCGCGGCCTGACACTGTTCAGCATGGGTGACACCAATAACGGCGATACCGCCGGCATCGACCGCTACCTCTCCATCGGCGCCACCTACCAGGGGCCATTCGATGCGCGCCCGCAGGACGATGCCGGCATCGGGTTGGCCTATCTCCACGTCAATGACGACGTCAACGATTCGGTCGACTACGCCAACGCCACGCCGGCGGGGTCGCTGTCGCCGCTGCCGCGTCAGGGGCACGAGTACGACGCCGAGGTGTACTACAGCGTCAACCTGACGAACTATCTGACGCTGCGGCCGAACCTTCAGTACGTCGTCAATCCCTCGGCGGTCGACTCGGTCGACAATGCCTGGGTCTTGGGTACGACGGTCAAGGCGAGTTTCTGAAATCGCTCGCCATTAGCCTGCTAAACAGGTGGCGGAGTCGGCGAAGGTAGACCAAAGTGGAAGGGCACGCTTTCACGATAAGGAGATCATCATGCAGCTCATGGGCGTTCACCACGCTGCCATCGCCACTCACGACATGGAAAAGCTGACGCATTTTTACCGCGACAAACTGGGTATGCGTCAGCACGCCTCGAAAACCAACTGGCTCGATACCGGTCACGGATTCAGTCTGCATCTCATGCCATCGGACGAACCGCCGGCGCCGGTCGACCCCTCTCGCCACGTGGCTTTTCAGGTCGCGTCGCTGGGCGAATGCGCGGCATACCTGCTCGACAAGGGACTGACGCCGTATCAGCTCACCAACGAGCAGAAACGTCACGATGTCACCTCCACCGAAGACCCGCTGAAAGAGGGGATCGGCACGCTGTTTCTTGATGACCCCGAGGGCAACACCATCGAATTCGTCGAGCGAGAGCGCGGTATTTTTGCCGATTACGACGACGGCTACTGAGCTCGGCTGGCTTTCCGGCGATAAACGAACGGCTGCCCATAGGCAGCCGTTCGTGATTGGGAGTGATGTCTGCCGCGTCGGCGATTCGTCGATTGTCAGGTTTCCGATGCCTCTGCCTGAGGTAGCCGAGTCTTTGGTTTACGAATCACCATGAAATAGAAAAACACCAGGGTGAGCGCGAGGAAGAACAGGCTATCGGGACTCGTGACGAAGATGAGCGGATTGCCGTCGCTGATGGAGAGCGAACGGCGACAGTACTCCTCGAGGCTGGGGCCGAGCACGAAGCCGAGCAGCAGGCAGACGCTGGGATAGTTCTGCTTGCGCAGGAAGTAGGCCAGGATGCCGAAGACCAGCGCCAGCGCCATCTGAAACGTCGAGTAAGTGGCCACGTAACTGCCGACCAGCGCAACGATAGCGATGCTCGAGTAGAGCACGTCGCGGCGGATCGAGACGATCTTGAGGAAGTAGGGGCCGAGCAGGTAGAGCGTCAGCGGAATCAGGATCAGGGCGCTGACGAACAGCGAGGCGAACATCGGCGCGATCAGGTCGAGCTGCTGGGTCATGAACTGCGGGCCGGGCTGTAAGCCGTTGATCACCAGCACGCCAAGTACGATAGCGGTGGTCGGGTCGCCGGGAATGCCGAACGTCAGCATGGGCACGAAGGCGCCGCCGCACATCGAGTTGTTGGCGCACTCGGCCGCGGCGATGCCCTCGGGGTTACCCTTGCCGTACCGCTCGGGATGCTTGGACGAGCGCATCGATTCGGCATAGGAGACGAACGCCGCCATCGAGCCGCCAGCACCGGGGAGGATTCCCACGGCGTAGCCGATTACCGCGCTCTTCAGATAGCGCATCATCCCGATTTCGCGAACTTCGGAGAAAGGGGGAATGAAGTCTCTCCGTCGCACTTTGGCGGCTTGGATCTTGCTGGGATCAACGGTGCGATCGCTACGGCTATCGGCCTGAATCAGTAGCTCGCTGATGGCGAAGGTTCCGATGATCAACGGCATCATGTCGATGCCCTGAATCAATACACTGCTACCAAAAGTGAAACGGGCCAAGGGTTGAACGACATCGATACCGATAGTGGCAACCATGAGGCCTAGAAGGGTCGCGATCATGCCTTTGGTCACTGAACCACGCTGAGCGATGATGATGACGATCAAGGCGAAGGCAATGAGAGAAAACTTGCCGGGCGTGCGTATCAGTAGCGCGACATCAGCTGCCAATGGTGCCATGACCATGAGCAGTAACGCGCCCAGTGATCCGCCGATCATGGAGCCCAGCGCGGCATGTCCCAGCGCTTTGGCCCCCTCGCCACGCTGCTGCATCGGATAGCCCTCGAGCGCGGTCATCATCGAAGAGGGGGCGCCGGGAATATTGATGGTGGTTGCCGTGATACTGCCACTGCACATTCCGGCCATGAAGATGCTGGCACAGGCGACGAGTGCCGTTGTGACATCGAGGCTGTAGGTCAATGGCAGCAGTAATGCGATGGCGAGCACCGAGGTCAATCCTGGAACTGCACCAAAGAAAGTTCCGATCAGAAAGCCCCCGATCATGTAGAGCAGCGTTTCGGGATTGGCGAGGGCGGCGAAGCCTCCCAGAAGTCCTGATATCGAGTCCATTGTCACTGACTCCACAGAGTTGGAAGACGGACTTGGAAAATGATTTCAAACAGCAGGTATCCGGCCAATGTGATGACCACTGCCGCAATGATTCGACTTACCAGTCCCTTGGTGAATCCGCCACCAAACAGCGAGCAAAGCAGCAGTACATAGAAAAACGTCGATACGAAATAACCGATCATATCGAACGCCAGTAGATAGCCGGCAGTCAGTAAGATGACGCCAATGGCACCGGAGGAAAGACCCAGATATTGCCGTGCGGCCGGAGCATCATCGCTGGCCGCTGGTTTCGCTCTTGTAACACCGCGAGAGCCTCGAATGGCATGAGCCATTGCCGCTGCCAGCGCCAGCAGCATCACGACACCGATGGCGATGGGGAAGAAAGAGGCTGTCATGTTGCCGTCTCTCATCGGCGGGCCGAGACGAATCGCCGAGATCAGATAAATGAGAGTAATGACGGCGAGCACCATGGGAACATGGAATGCTCCGCCTAGCGGCCTGCTGCGAGAGGCACGGCGAGAAGCAGTGTTCAGTGACATGTCGACACCCTTGGGGAAAGCGCTGCCTGGCGTCGATGCCGATGGCAGCGCTGGTTGGTCGGTAGGCAATTGCTATTTTTCCAGCACGCCCTTGTCGACGAGATCATCCATGGTGGTAAAGAGTTGCGACTGTGTATCCTGTGCCCATTGGGTCACGTCATCGGCGCCAAGCCAGGCCGGCGTGACGCCGATTTTCTCGAGCCATTGCCGGAATTCGTCGCTCTCGTAGGCGTTGTGATAGGTGGTCTCGAGCTTCTCGACCACGTCATCCGGTGTGCGCGCCGGTGCGACAAGAACGATAAAGCTACCCATCTGTAGATCTAGGCCGGTATCGGTTTCGGTCACCGGCGGCACATCCGGAAATCCCGCATTCTGCGTGTCGGAAAATTCGACGAGTCCCCTTGCCTGGCCCGATTCGATCAGTGGGGCTAAATCGCCCAGGCTGGTGACGACCGCGTCGACTTCGCCATTGAGTAGAGCCTCTTTTTGCGAGGCAGCACTGCTTTGATAGGAGACGATCTTGAACTTCGCGCCAGTCATTTCCTGCAACTGCAGAAGTGTCAGGTGTGTTCTCGCGCCCAGATTCTGAATGCCGACTCGAATACTTTCCGGATCTTTCTTGGCGGCTTCGATCAAGTCGTCGAAGGTCTTGTAAGGTGAATTCTCGGGTACCGTGATGGCATCCGCCTCACTGGTGATGCGAGCGATCATGCGCATCTGGTCGATGTCGAAGCCTGGAAGCATGTTCTTCCATGGAATCGTGATGATGCTATCGTAGGTAATGGCAGCGATAGTTTGCCCATCTGGACGCGATTTCATCAGCTGCATCATGCCGGTTGCCGTCATCCCGCCTTCGACGTTTTCGGCGTAAATGGAGACCGGCAGATCTTCTTCGGCGATGCTGGATATCTTGCGCACGATGGCATCGGTACCACCTCCCGCAGCACCGGGAATGATGACTCGAATATCGCGGTTGGGATAATCGGCCTGTGCCATGCCTGACAGCAGCATGGTGGAACAGGCCAGGGTCAATCCTACGGAGAGTGTCGTGAGTTTCATGGCGTCTCGCTGGCGTTATGAATTTTTGTCGGGAGGTCGATAGGCATTTGTTGATCTTGACGGACAGACCTGCCTCGCTTTTGCTCAGAGGTCGGACACAGACGAGTTTTATCCGGTTTGTTCATACGATGTAATACAACATTGGTGTTAACCCGCTTTATGGCTTTTCGACCTCTGTCTAATCCTTGAACTAACGTCTCATGGGTCGCCGCCAGTCGGCACGATGTCTGAACCGAGTCAGTTGGGGCTGAGAGGGGGATTTGGTTAAGCTGCTCCCAATGTCTGCGCGATTGATGATCTGGAGTCCTTCAATGTCTTTGCCTGAGTCCTGGTTTCCCGAAATGGACATTCCGCCCGCTTTGGCATCGGTCTGGCAGGATACGCGAAGGCGAATGGAGGAAAGCTTGCGGTCGGAAGCATCGGCGGCGGCATTGGCGAGTTGGGAATCGCTCGACAGCGAAGCGCGCCGGGCGCTCTGCCGTACCTGCCTGCTATCTGAATTTGCCTGCAAGACCCTGTTGCGCGACCCGGCGCTATTGTCGTCGCTCGTCGAAAGCGGCGAGCTGTCTCGACGCCCGCAGCGGCGCTGGCTCGATGCTTCGCTCGAGTCGTCTCTCGGCCAGGCCGAGAGCGAAGAAGCGCTGCATGCCGGGCTGCGGCGATTTCGCCAGGCGCGCATGCTCGGCATTATCTGGCGCGATCTGAATGGTGCCGATATGTGGCAGACGGCGGGCGCTGTTTCCGACCTCGCGGAGGCCTGTCTAGAACAGGCACTGGTCTGGCTGGAGTGCCATTTCGAATCGCGCTGGGGTCGGCCTCAGGCGCGGGAAGATGGCCAGCCGCAGCGTCTTGTCGTGCTGGGTATGGGCAAGCTCGGGGCGGGCGAACTCAACTTGTCGTCGGATATCGATCTGATCTTCGCGTTTCCGGAACGCGGTACGACGCAGGGCGGCGAGCGCACCTACGATCATCAGCAGTACTTCACGAAACTGGGTCAGAAACTGATCGCGGCGCTGGACACGATGACCGCGGACGGCTTCGTGTTCCGTGTCGATATGCGTCTTCGACCGCTCGGTGACGGTGGTCCGCTGGTCGGCAACTTCAATACGCTGACCAGCTATTACCAGGATCAGGGTCGCGAATGGGAACGTTACGCGATGCTCAAGGCGCGGCCGGTAGCGGGCAATCTCGCCGCCGGTCATGAGTTGCTGGATCTTCTCAAGCCTTTCATTTACCGCAAGTATCTGGACTTTGGTGCGATCGAGTCGCTACGCGAGATGAAGGCGTTGATCCATCGTGAAGTGCAGCGCCTGGGTCGCGACGAGAATATCAAACTGGGGCGCGGCGGCATTCGCGAGGTGGAGTTCGTCGTTCAGGCCTTCCAGCTGATCCGTGGCGGTCGTGATACCGAGCTGCAGGTGACATCGTTGCGCGAAGCGATGAGTCGGCTGGTGGCGCTTGAGCTGCTGCCTTCAACGGTCATCGATGAACTTGGCGCGGACTACCTCTTTCTGCGCGATCTCGAACATGCCCTGCAGTGCCAGCACGATCGGCAGACCCAGATGCTGCCCGACGATCCGGACGACCAGGCGAGACTGGCGATGGCGCTCGGCCTGTCGGATTGGCAAACGCTGCGGCAGGCGTTGGCCGATTGTCGTGAGCGGGTACGCTGTCACTTCGATGCGGTCATCGCCGATCCCGAGCCGGACTCTGAAACAGATACGCCGCACGAGATCGATGACGTGGAGCGCTGGTGTCAGCTCTGGCAGGGCGAACTCGAGCGCGACGCCGCCGAGGCGTTAATGGCGCAGGCCGGGTTCGATGGGCCGGAGGCCTATCGTCGTCTCGGCGTGTTCCGGGATTCTCGCGGCGTCCGGTCGATGCAGCGCATTGGCGTCGAGCGCCTCGAGGCAGTCATGCCGCTGCTGCTTTCGGCCGCATCGCGAAGCGAGTCGCCGACCCTGGCGCTCGAGCGAGTGTTACCGCTGTTCGAGGCCGTACTGCGGCGCACGGCCTATCTGTCCCTGTTGCGCGAGAACCCGGAGGTACTGCCATCCCTGGTGCGGCTCTGCGCGTCGAGCCCCTGGATCGCCGAGCAGCTGGCACGTCACCCGATCCTGCTCGATGAGCTGCTGACACCGGCGACGCTCTACTCACCGGCGGACAAGGCGCAGCTTGCCGACGAGCTGCGTCAGGCGCTGACGCGTATTCCGGAGGACGATGAGGAGAGCTGGCTCGAGGCCCTGCGCGTGTTCAAGCAGACGCAGGTACTGCGTGTGGCCGCTTCCGACATTGCCGGTGCCCGCGTGCTGATGAAAGTCAGCGACTACCTGACGGCGATCGCCGAGGTCGTGCTTGATGCGGTGCTGCAGCGAGCCTGGCGCTCGCTGACGGCGCGCTACGGCAATCCTCGCCCGAGCGCCGAGGCCGAGCGCGCGGCATTTCTGATCGTCGGTTATGGCAAGCTCGGGGGCATCGAGCTCGGCTATGGCTCGGATCTCGACCTCGTGTTTCTGTACGACGCGGCCCCGCAGGGGAGTACGGATGGCCCGAAAGCGATCGATAACGTCGTCTTCTTCACGCGTCTCGGTCAGCGCATCATCCATCTGCTTACGGCCACCACGCCGAGCGGCACGCTCTACGAGGTCGATATGCGTCTGCGGCCTTCCGGCAACGCCGGTCTGCTGGTTTCCACGCTGGAGGCGTTCGCCGAGTATCAGCGCCGGGAGGCCTGGACCTGGGAACATCAGGCGCTGGTCAGAGCGCGAGCCATCGCCGGCGATCAGGTGCTCGCCGAGCGGTTCGAGGCCCTGCGCCGGGAAGTGCTCGGGCGTACGCGAGACTGTGCCGAGCTGCGTGACGAGGTCGTTCATATGCGTGCGCGCATGCGCCAACATCTGGGCAGTGGAGGCGACGCGCGTGAGGCGGGCCAGTTCCACCTCAAGCAGGATGCGGGTGGGCTGGTCGATATCGAGTTCATGAACCAGTTCGCCGTGCTGGCGCTGGCTTCGCAAGAGCCGTCGCTACTGGAGGTCACCGATAACATGCGGCTGCTCGACGGGTTGATCGAGAGTGGCCGACTGGAAGAGGCCCGGGCGCGCGAGCTGCAGGCCGCCTATCTGGCCTATCGGGATGCCGGCCATCGCGCAGCGTTGGCCAAACGAGGGAGCCTCGTCAGCGAGGCGGATTACGCCAAGCATCGAGACATCGTGAAAGCCGCCTGGCAGCGCTGGATGGAAGCGGGCCCGAGTGCATGAGCACGTGGCACGAACGGAAAGTCTAATTTCCGAACAGCGTTTCATTAAGCTATAATAATGTCTTAATGAAGACGTCATAATGCTTCGGAGCCGACGCTGATGCTCTCCCTCGCCAACGCCACCAAGATCGCTCACGGTAACGACCGAGCGGTCTACCGCCATCCCGACCATCCGGATCGTTGCATCAAGGTGGCGCGCTTTCCCGAGCGTGGCAGCCGGCAGAACGAGCGCGAGAAGCACTACTTCGAAGGGCTGGAGCGCCGAGGCCTGGAGGATTGGCGCCACGTACCGAAGTATTTCGGCACGCTCGACACCGATCACGGAGAAGGGCTGGTCTTCGCGCTGATCGCCGATGAGGACGGCGAAGTCTCGCCGACGCTGCGCCAGTCCCGAGATGGCCGCAATGCATCGTGGCTCGCCAGCCAGGCCTTTCTCGATGAGCTGCACGCGCTCTACCGATATTTGCGCATCAACTGGATCGTTCCCTCGGATATCAACGATCGCAACATCGTCTGCCAGCGTCGATTCGACGGTACCGTCAAGCTCTGGCTGATCGACGGCGTTTCCAATCCCGACCTGATGCCGTTGGCCAATGTCTGGCCGTGGTTCGCTCGTCAGAAGATCGATCGCCGCATGCGACGCTTCTTCCTCAAGCTCGGCGGTTACGGTCTGCTGCCAGCGTCGGATGGCGAAAAACTGGTAGGCTGCATGCGCTGACGCCTGCCTCTGCGCCACTCAATTGTCTTTGCGTATCGACAAGCCAACGCCCCGACATTCTTGCTGGCGGGGCGTTGGCGCGTCTGACGGGCGCGGCGATGCGCCCATCGTCATCTCAGGCCGGTTTGTCGTTCCGCGGCTGCCGCGGATCATGGCCAATGGGGTGCGGTTCGTTGCGCGCCTTGGCGAGTTCGATCTGCTTCTGGCGCTCGCGGGCGCTGGCGCGTGTCTTTTCGGGTAGCGAGTCCCAACAATGAGGGCAGCTCACGCCTGGCAGATAGTGGTCGGAGGCCTGGTCCGCGCGTGAGATCGGCATCCGGCAGGCGTGGCACTGCTCGTACTCACCTTTGCTCAGATCATGGCGAACCGTGACGCGGTTGTCGAAAACGAAGCAGTCGCCGCGCCAGCGGGTCTCGATCTGCGGCATCTTCTCGAGGTAGTTGAGGATGCCACCCTTGAGATGGAAGACCTCTTCGAAGCCTTCGTTCAGCATGAAACTCGAAGCCTTCTCGCAGCGGATACCGCCCGTACAGAACATTGCCACTTTCTTGTGGCGAGTCGGGTCGTAATGCTGGCGAACGTAATCGGGAAACTCGCGGAAGGATTTGGTTTCCGGATCGACCGCGCCTTCGAAGCTGCCGATGGCGACCTCATAATCGTTGCGCGTGTCGATCACCAGCACCTCAGGGTCGTCGATGAGCGCATTCCACTGCTCGGGCTCCACGTAGGTGCCGACGCGATGGTTGGGATCGACATTCTCCACGCCCATGGTCACGATCTCGCGCTTGAGCTTGACCTTGGTGCGGTAGAACGGATGCGCGTCGCAGTAAGACTCCTTGTGATCGACGTCGTGAAGCCGAGCATCCTGCTTCAGCCAGGAGAGCAGACCATCGATGGCCTCTCGAGTGCCGGATACGGTGCCGTTGATGCCTTCATTGGCCAGCAGCAGCGTGCCTTTGACATCGAGGCGCTGCATCTCGTCGAGCAGGGGGGCTCGCAGGGAAGCGTAGTCGTCGAGCGTGACGAAGCGATACAACGCCGCGACGACGATCGAGGGATCGTGGGATGACATCTTGAAGCTCCAGGTTGTCGCCCTCGCAAAGGGCGGACCGGGTGGCGGCATCGTGCATGCCGAGGGAATCGCCGCGCATTGTACGCCGCTGGACGATGGCGTCCAGGGGGGCGTGACGAGATCAAAGGCCCTCTCGGTCACTGCTCGTCGGGCACTGCTCGTCGGTCGCGGATGACGAGTCTCGATCCATGCCGCTCAGACGAGCGGCCTTCATGGCATCGAAACCTCGTTCGTCAACCAGGCCACGGCGGATCGACTCGCGCTCCTCGAGAGACTTGTGCTGGCTCGCCTTGCGCTTGCCTTCGACGCGCTCGATGGTCAGCTCGAGACCGACGATGGCGTGACACAGCTTGCCGATGAAATCCGCCGGGGCATCGTCAATCGACCAGGGCATATCACGCTCGCTTTCGAAACGGTCGGTAAGATGACCGACAGCACGTTGCAGCCAGGCGGGATCGTCGATCAGGCGCAGCCGGCCGCGGACATGCACGATCTCGTAGTTCCAGGTGGGAACGACCTTGCCGTGCTCCCGCTTGGCGGGATACCAGCTCGGCGTGATATAGGTCTGCGCGCCGTGAAAGATCGCCATTGCCGGCCGTTCGTCGGTATCCGCGGCCAGGGGATTGGCTCGCGCGATATGCCCCCAGAGTGTCTGGTTGCCAGACGCCCACGCGGGCGCCGGCACGAGCGGTAGATGGTCGGCTTGGATCTCGCCTGTCGCCGACTGCGTGATCAAGTTGGCGAAGGGGAATCGCTCGATGAGCTTACGGATCTCCTCGGTGTCGCCCAGTCGAAATTGGCCCGGATGATACATGGCTCAGCGCCCTCGCACGAAAGCCGTCATCGTCGACAGCGACTGATGCTGGCGTCCATCGGCATCGAAGTTCTCCGTTGCGAGCCAGCGCCGGTGGCAATCACGAATCATCGGCCATTCACTATCGAGGATCGAGAACCAGGCCGTATCGCGATTGCGCCCCTGAACGACCCGGTGCTGGCGGAAGATGCCCTCGAACTGGAACCCGAGTCGCTCGGCGGCCCGTCGTGAGGGGCCATTCAGCGCATCGCACTTCCACTCCAGGCGGCGATACCCTAGCGCGAACGCGTTCGTCATCATCAACATCAGCGCTTCGCTGGAGATAGGCGTTCTGGCCATTCGGGCCGAAAAGCTCAGATGGCCGATTTCGATGGCACCATCGACGGGGACGATTCGCAGATAGGTCGCCATGCCGACGGCATCCCCACTGGCGGCATCGATGATGGCATAGCAGACGAGGCTCTCGTCGGCGGTCATTGCCTCCAGCCACCGCTCACATCCGGCTTGATCGTCGAACGCCCGGCCGCCGAGATAGATCCAGCGCGCCTTGCCGTCCGCATCCGCTGGAACCGCCGGGTCGGCCACCGACCACGCCTGCCATAGACTCGAGGCGTGGCGTTCAGGAATCAGCGCTTCGACACGGCAGAGCCGACCCTCTAACGTATCGCCGTTCGGCCATGCCGGCGGTTGCCAGTCGGGGAGCGAGTCGCCGATCGGTTGGCCGTATTCATTGGTTGTAGCGGTCATGGTCTCAAACGCTCAGCAGGTAGGTATAGAACGCGTCATCTCGCTGCCAGCCAAGTGCGGCATAGCGCGACTGCGCTGTGCGGTTCTCGATCTGAGTACGCAGCATCAACTGGGGAACGCCATGATCGGCAGCCAGCTCGTGGGCGGCTTTCAGTAGCGCACTGCCCGCGCCGCTGCGACGCGCTTCGGGAACGACGAAGAGATCGTTGAGAATCCAGCGCATGGTGAGCGATGTGGTCGAGGGGACGGGAAACAGCTGGGCAAAACCGATGGCGGTGTCGGCGTCGTCCAGGGCGATGAGGAGATGCGCGTCGCCCTGGTCCAAACGCTCGATGAGAAAGCGCCGAGCGCCCCCGTTATCACTGGCCTGGCGATAGAACTGGCGGTAGCCATCGACGAGCGGTACCAGTTGATCGATATCGTCTTGATTGGCCGGACGAATGCGGAACATGCGGTGCTCCTTGGCTGGGAAATAGGCTTGCCATACGGCATCGGTAGATGACGCCGAGCCAGTTTGTCGGCAAACTGGTTCCTAGGTAAGAGCCAATATCCGCAATTTTTTGAGAACCAGTCGTGTCTTCTCATGCCCATCCCCTCTGGATCATCGAAGCACTCAGCATGCGTCTGGCCTCGCCATCGACGGCGACACTCGCACAGCGTCTGTACCAGGCGCTGCGGGGATGGATCCAGAACGGCGAGCTCGGTGCCGGCAGTGCATTGCCTTCGTCACGTCAGTTGGCGCGGGAGCTGAAGCTCGGTCGCAATACGGTACTGAGTGCGATCGAACGTCTGACCGCGGAGGGATTTCTGGAGACCCGGCCAGGCGCCGGCGTGTTCGTTGCCGAATGGCGCCCGAGCGGGCGCACGTCGATCTCCGTGGCGTCGGCGCCACCGAGCGAGGCAGAGCTCAGCCTCTCGGCCCGGGGCGAGCGCATTCTCGATTTCAGCGCCGGGCTGAGCGATCGATATACCGCCTTCGCGCCCGGCGTGCCGGCGCTGGATCAGTTCCCGCGCGAGCGCTGGCAGCGGTTGTTGCGTCGACACCAGCAGCAGGCGCCGCTCGAGTGGCACGACTATCAGCATCAGGGCGGCGTGCCGGCGCTGCGTGAGGCGCTGTGCGACTATCTGCGCCTGTCTCGCTCGGTGCGCTGCCGACCGGAGCAGATCTTGATCACGCAGGGGGCGCAGCAGGGTTTCGAATTGGCGGCTCGGCTGCTGGCGGATGTGGGCGACGCGGTATGGCTGGAGGAGCCCGGCTACGGCGGGGCGCAGTCGTGTTTCGTCTCGGCCGGGCTCGATACGGTGCCGGTGCCGGTCGATGCCGAGGGCATGAATCTCGAGGCGTTGCCGACGTCGGCGCCTTCACCGCGGCTGATCTACGTGACGCCATCGCATCAATATCCTAGCGGCGTCACCATGAGTCTCAAGCGTCGCGTGGCCTTGCTCGAGACCGCTCAGCGCCATCGGGCATGGATTCTCGAGGACGACTATGACAGCGAATTTCGCTACGCCAGCGCGCCGATCGCCTCGCTACAGGGGCTGGTCGACAATGGCCCGGTGATCTACGTCGGTACTTTCAGCAAGGTGCTCTATCCCGGCTTGCGGCTCGGCTATCTGGTGCTGCCCGAAGCGCTGATCGAGCCGTTCAAGCGGGCCAACGCCAGGCTCCATCGGGAAGGCCAGTATGTCGTGCAGTCGGCGTTGGCCACATTCATCGATGAGGGGCATTTTGCGCGCCACGTTGCGCGCATGCGTGAACGTTACCGTCAACGCCAGGCCTGCCTGCGCGAGGCGCTGGCACCAGCGGTCGAGCGCGGCCTCGAGTTGTCGGAAGGCCAGGCCGGCATGCACCTGGTGGCGAGTCTTGCCAGTCACGAGTTCGAGTCGGCGCTGGTGGCGCGTGCCGAGGCAGCGGGCGTACTGCTCTCGCCGCTCTCCCGTTACTATCTCGAACCGCCGGGTCGGCCGGGGCTGGTGCTCGGCTACGCCGGTGCGACAGAGGCGGAAATCGCCTCGGCCGGGTCATGGCTCGCCGAACAGTGGCTGGGTCTGGCAGAAGACGTTTGATGCATTAGTCGCCGATCAGGCCTCGCCGTCGGCGTCGTCCGAGGGGCCCGGTCGCTTCGCGTTGTCACGGCGTTCGGCAGGCTGCGATCCGACGTCTGCGGTCTGTCGCTGGTGACGAGAGGACTCCCGCTCGATGCCTTCGGGGAGGTAGACGCGTGAAGCGGGAATGGCGAGCTCTGCGTCGTGGGAGATCACGATATCGCGGATCTTCAGCAGTATCCCTTGCTTGATTTCATGGAACCGCTGCCAGTCGGTCTCCCGGGTGAAGGCGTAGACAATGATATCGAGTGAATATTGACCGAACGTGGAGAAATTGACCGTGATCAGTTCGTCCTGATCGATCTCTTCGTGCTGCTGCAGATGACTGCGAATGTCATTGGTGATGTTCTCGATCGCGTCGGCGTCCTGATAGCGGATACCGACGGTTTCCCAAAGCCGTCGGCTGACCATCCGTGTGGGCGTCTCGACCGAGATTTGGCTGAACCAGGCATTGGGCACGTAGAGCGGTGGGCCGGCGAAGGTGCGAATCGTGGTCAGACGCCAGCCGATGTCCTCGACGATGCCCTCGATCTGACGCTCCGGTGAGCGAATCCAGTCGCCAACGACAAAGGGTTTGTCGAGATGCACCACCATGCCGCCAAAGAAGTTGGCGATGACATCGCGTGCGGCAAAGCCGATGACCAGCCCGCCGAAGCCACCCATGGCCAGAATGCTGGACATCGAGACGCCGAGGATCTGCAGACCGATCAAGATCAACGTGACGATGAGCACGGCGCCGACGATCTTGGTCAGCGCGGAAGCCGATGTCGGATCTACCGGCTTGGCATGGCAATTGACCGGTGGGAAGACCAGGCGCTGCTCCAGGCGTCGGAACAGACGAATGCCGCCCCAGGCGAACAGCAGCAGGGTGATCAGCGCCCCGCCGCGCGTCAGAATCGTGGTCAGCTCCTTGATCTCGAAATGTGCACCGACCGCACCCGCACCCAGCAGAATTGCCGTGGTCCACAGCCACCAGCGCAGCGGAGTGCGTACGCCGTGAATGATGGGATCGTCCCAGCGCCTAGGAGAGTTCCGCAGGCGTTGTTCCATTCTCTTCAGCAGAACATGCAGCACCAGATCCGCGATGACGGCAACGACCAGAAGCACGATGGGAAACAGCAGCCAGCCGGGAACGTGGAGCCAGTTGCTGAGCTGATTCTGGGTCGCGGAGGCGTAGTCGGTAATTCTATCGTGAATTCTCATGCATCCCTGATTCCGAGGCACTCGGTCGCGAATCCCTGCGCCGAGGGTTTGGGGTTTCTGTGAGGGTTATCAGATAGTGCCTGTCGAGTGATGGCATCCGTAACGATAGGTAGCTTAGACGGCCGGTGCGCTTGTCGCCACGCTCGCACTTGGCGCCACGCTTCAATGACTGGCCATCGGCTGGCGGCGGGTCAGTCTCGACCCAGGCAGCAACGCTTGGCCTTCTTGCCGCTGCCGCAAGGGCAGGGGGCATTACGGGAGATATTGGTCGGTGGCGGGTCGAGCACGCCATCGACGTAGCGCCAGCGCCCATCCTCGATCCGAAAGCGAGAGCGCTCGTGAAAAGTGTGCGGTGCTAATCTTTGATGTCCTGCCGCCGCGGCGTGGCCGTTTTCGATTGGTTGGAAGTACGCCTTGAATTCCACGACGCCGCGGCTGTCGCTGCACTGTGTCTCGATGATCTCGAGCCCTAGCCAGTCGTTGCTGCGGCGATCCAGTTCGGCTGCGCTCAATTCGGGGTCGATATGCCCGGGCGACCAGGTGTCGATGAGATATTGACCCAGACCGCCGAGCGCAAAGGCGGTGTAACGAGAGCGCATCAGCGCCTCGGGCGTTGGTGGCAGTGCCTGCCCGCTGTGGTAGCGCCCACAGCAGCGGTCGTAATATTCACCGCTGTTGCAGGGACATCGCGTGTCATCGGAACCTTGAGAGACTGTGTAATAAGACATGGACGTAAACTACGCTATTATTTGTCGCGGAATGTTAATGTCGCACTGACGCAACTGTGGTCTTATGGTACAACAGCGCCGCGAAATCGCGCTTTCAGGACATCTGGCACATTGCAGCGCTTCGGATTGCGGTAAGCAGCCTGGGTGCGGCAAGCACCGTGCGTAGAACGATGAAGGCATCGCGAGCGCCAGCCTAGACTTTGTCGTCCAGCCACTCGACGTGTAGGTCGATTCACTTATGTTTCTCGATGAGTTTCACTTTGCCGAAGGAGAGCGGGTCTGCATCAGCGCCGAACAGGCGAGCCGATTCGCGCGTGAGATAGCGGGAGACTTCAATCCCATTCACGATCCCTGTGCCCGCCGGTTCTGCGTTCCCGGAGATCTTCTCTTCGCGCTCGTGCTGTCTCGCTACGGGCTCTCGCAGCGGATGACCTTCCGCTTCTGCGGCATGGTAGGCAATCGCCTCTCGCTAAGCTTCGTCGAGGACGCCGAGGGCAACGTCAGCGTCGTCGATGACGCCGGCAAGCAGTATCTCAGCGTCACGCGTGAGGGCTGGACGCTGCGAGATCCGGCGACGGTGGAGACGTTCACGCGGCGCTATGTGGCTTTCTCGGGGCGCAACTTTCCGCACTATCTCAAGCCGCTGCTGGAAGAGAAGGGTGTGATGTTCAACCCGCAGCGCCCGCTGGTGATCTACGACAGCATGGGATTCTCCCTCGAGGATCACGACCCATGCGATCTCGAGCTCGATTTCGCCGGTGCCGAGCTGGACGTCAAAGGCAAGCGGGGCGAAGCGATGCTCGAATTTCGCATGGGCTGTCACGGGCGTCACGTGGGCGTCGGCACCAAGAAGCTCGTGATCAGCGGGCTGCAGGACTACGACGCCGAGAAGATGGACACTTTCGTCACCAGCTTTGCACAGCTGAAAGCTGCCAACCCCTGCTCCGCCTGATGCACTCGGTTGCGTCGGGCGAGCCTCTCCGATATCGGCGCTGGCTCGATCGATTGGCATCTCCGCTAGCGTTGGGCCGTGACCGTTCGTTCACCGATCTCTTCCGTCACGCCGTAAAGTCGAGGTATCCGCCTGCCAGGACTCGGCCATGAAGGAACACGTCACACCGTTTCAATTCTTCATTCTCGCGCTCTCTTTCTATGTACTGGGCGCGATGCTCGCCGATGTCGCGCTCGACTTGCCGCCGGATATCCGGCAGCTGTTCGGCTACATGGATTACGTCGTCTGCTTTTTCTTCTTCATCGACTTCTGCCTGCGCTTCTATCGCGCGCCCAGCAAGTGGCGATACATGCGTTGGGGGTGGCTCGATCTGCTGGCCTGTATTCCCGCCGGCTGGTTTCAGGCGGCGCGGCTGGCGCGAGTGGTGCAGATCATTCGCGTGCTGCGCGCGCTACGATCACTGGAATTGATCTGGCAGCTGCTGTTTCGCAATCGCGCCGAAGGCGTGCTTGCCTCAGCAGCGACGGCAACGGTACTGCTGGTCGTGTTCGGTGCGATGACCGTGCTGATGGTGGAAACCCCCAATCCGAATAGCCCGATCAACACGGCGGAAGAAGCACTATGGTGGGCGATCGTCACGGTCACGACGGTGGGCTACGGTGACTACTATCCGATCACGACGCTCGGGCGGGTCGTTGCCGTACTGCTGATGGTCTGCGGCGTCGGCTTGTTCGGTAGCTTTGCGGCGTATATCAGCTCGCTGTTCGTCGAAGACCAGGAAGCCTCTGACGCGCGACAGCACAAGGCCAACCGTCGCATGATGCGGCATATGATCGAACAGGTGGGCGACCTGCAGACCGAGATCGAGTCGCTGCGCCAGGAATTGCGTGATCACCGGCGTGAACTCAATGGGCTGCATCAGGCGACACGGGAGTCGAGTTCGCACGACGAGCGACGTTCGCCGCAGGCCCACGATGACGATAACTCCGAACGATGACCCTGATAGCACATTTGCATTGCGCTAAAAATATAAGGGTGCTAATCTATTTTGCATTGAACGAAGTCACTGATTTGTCATCTCCATGAGTCTCAGTCGCCGTTCAGGTTTCTGCAGTCGTTCGAGTCGCGTCTAGCACGCATCTCCTAGTAACACCCCGCCTCGCCCGCGCATCCCCCCTCTTGCGCGGGCTTTTTTTGTGGCCTGCCGTCCATGGCGGCCACCCGTCGGGCCGCCTGCAGCGTCAAAAACCGCTCCCGGCGGTTTTTTGCCCGTCATTTCGTTATATCACCTACCAACTCTTGTAGGGCAGGAACTTGCCGCTCATCGTCACCACCACGCGATCACCGTGGGGGTTCTCCTCGCATTCGACGTCCATCGCGAAGTCGATGGCGCTCATGATGCCGTCGCCGAATTTTTCCTGAATCACATCCTTCAGCGTAGGCCCGTAGACGCCGACGATCTCGTAGAGCCGGTAGATCAGCGGGTCCTGCGGGATCGCGCCGTCCCACTGCTTGGTCGGAAAGGCCATGAGCGCAGCGATCACGTCGTCGTCCAGTCCTAGCGCCTCGGTCAGTTTCCGCGCGGCTTCGGGCGGCGCGCTGTTCATTCCGTAGCAGGCCGAGGCGACCCAGACCGGGGAATGGCCGGTGGCCCTGCCCAGGTCTTCCCAGCTCAGGCCCTTGCGTGCCTTGGCGGCCATCAGGGTGTGATGCATCTCCAGCTTGTCCATGGGTTCAGCTCCTGCAAGACGAGAAAGGCAGCGCCGGGTGGCGCTGCCGTGGCGGTGTCAGACCAGATTGCGCTTGGGGCCCGTCTTCACGTGAGTGGCATAGAGCGTGAGGCCAGTGAAGGCGAGGCCGCCGGCCAGGTTGCCGAGCACGGTGGGAATCTCGTTCCACCAGACGTAATCGGCGATCGAGAAGCCGCCGCCCATGATCATCGCGGAAGGGAACAGGAACATGTTGACGATGGAGTGCTCGAAGCCCATGTAGAAGAACAGCATGATCGGCATCCACATCGCGATCACCTTGCCGCTGACCGAGGTCGATATCATCGCGCCGACCACGCCCATCGAGACCATCCAGTTGCACAACATGCCGCGGATGAAGATCGTGAACCAGCCGGCCACGCCGTACTGGGCATAGCCGAGCGTGCGAGCCTCGCCGATGCCGGCGATCTTTTCACCCACGACCCCCGGCCCGATCGAGAAGCCGTAGGTGAAGATGAACGCCATCATGATGGCGACCGTCAGCGCGCCGCCAAGATTGCCCAGGAAGACCCAGCCCCAGTTGCGCAGCACGCGGTTGAAGGTGACGCCCTGGCGACGGTCCAGCAGCGCCAGCGGCGTCAGCATGAACACGCCGGTGAGCAGATCGAAGCCCATCAGATAGAGCATGACGAAGCCGACAGGAAACAGGATCGCGCCGGCAAGCGGCTGGCCCGTCTGCACCGTGATGGTGATCGCGAAGGCCGCGGCCAGCGCCAGAATCGCGCCGGCCATGTAGGCGCGGATCACCGTGTCGCGGGTCGACATGAAGATCTTGGATTCGCCGGTATCCACCATCTTGGTGACGAACTCGGCAGGAACGAGATAGGACATGACGCTTTCCTCGATTGTGATTGTGTATGAAGCGTTTTTGGCAGTGGTCGACAACATGATTCGGGTCTTGGTCTGCGTGGCGCCCACGCGATCAGGCGCGAACGATCGAGTCCTCCTGCAGTAGCACGACGTCGTCGCCGTCGAAGGCGAGCGGCCAGCAGCGAAGCCGCCGGCTTTCGTCCTCCACGCACTGGCCGTCGCGCAGCCGAAAGTGCTGTTTGTAGATCGGCGAGGCAACGACCAGCTCTCCCCCGAGTTCACCGACGATGCCGCGACCGATCACGTTGGCGCCGGAGAACGGGTCGTGGTTGTCGACGGCGTAGAGTTCGAGATCGGTGGATGCCCCGGCGGGGATTGCGAACACCGCAATCTGGCTCCCCTCATGCCAGGCGACGACGCCGGAGTTGGGGACCAGGTCTTGCCGCGTGCAGAGGCGAATGCCCGCTTTTGTGCGCTCGCCGGAGGCTGACGCTGTGGCGGTCGTGCTCATGACGTTACCTCCACCGCCAGGCTGGCGATCTCTTCAGGGCGGGCCGGACGCGGCTGATCACGCTCGGAAACCGCGATGATGTCCGGGTCGGCACGTTTATCGTTGACGAAGGTGCGGAATCGCTTGAGCTTTTCCGGGTCCTTGAGGGCGCCGGCCCACTCGCACTCGTACTGATCGACGACGTGCTGCATCTGTGTCTCGAGCTCATCGCCGAGGCCGAGGCTGTCCTCCAGGACGACCTGCTTGAGATAGTCGAGACCGCCGTCGAGATTTTCGCGCCAGACCGAGGTGCGCTGCAGGCGGTCGGCGGTGCGGATGTAGAACATCAGAAAGCGATCGATGGTCTTCAGAAGCGTTTCGTCATCGAGATCCGTTGCAAAAAGCTCGGCATGACGCGGGCGCATGCCGCCGTTGCCGCAGACGTAAAGGTTCCAGCCGTGCTCGGTGGCGATCACGCCGACATCCTTGCTCTGTGCCTCGGCGCACTCCCGCGTGCAGCCGGAGACCGCGAACTTGAGCTTGTGCGGCGAGCGTAGCCCCTTGTAGCGATTCTCGATCGTCAGCGCCATGGCGACGCTGTCCTGCACGCCGTAGCGACACCAGGTGTTGCCGACGCAGGATTTTACCGTGCGCGTCGACTTGCCGTAGGCGTGGCCGGTCTCGAAACCGGCTTCGATCAGCTCGCTCCAGATCTCGGGCAGCTCGTGGAGCTGGGCGCCGAACAGATCGATACGCTGACCGCCGGTGATCTTGGTGTAGAGATCGTACTTCTTGGCCACGGCGCCGATCGCGATCAGCTTGTCCGGGGTGATCTCGCCGCCGGGAATGCGCGGCACCACCGAGTAGGTACCGTTTTTCTGCATATTGGCCATGAAGGTGTCGTTGGTGTCCTGCAGCGGTACGAGCGAGGGCTCCATGATCGGCTCGTTCCAGCACGAGGCAAGGATCGAGGCCACTGCCGGTTTACAGATGTCGCAGCCGAGATGCCCCTTGCCGTGGCGCTCGTGCAGCGCCTCGAAGCTGCGAATGCCTTCGACCCGGACGATGCCGTAGAGCTCCTGACGCGTGTAGGCGAAGTGTTCGCAGAGGCTACGGTCCACTTCGATGCCGCGACTCTCGAGCTCATGCTCGAAAACCTGTTTCAACAGCGCCGTACAGCCACCACAGCCGGTGCTCGCTTTCGTCTCCGCCTTGAGTGCGCTCAGGTCGCTGCAGCCGCCCTCGACCGCCTGACAGATCGCACCCTTGGAGACGTTGTGGCAGGAGCAGATCGTTGCGGTCTCCGGCAGCGCGTCTGCGCCCAGCAGTGGTGTGCCTTCGCTCTGTGGCAGTATCAGGCTGGCGGGATCGGCCGGCAGTTTGATGGCGTTCTGCACGTACTGCAAAAGCGTGTCGTAGTAGCTGTTGTCGCCGACCAGCACGGCGCCGATGGCGCGCTTGCCGTCGGCGGAGACGACCAGGCGCCGGTAGCCGTGGCCGGCTTCGTCGATGAAGCGATAGCTCACGGCGCCTTCGGTTCTGGCGTGAGCGTCGCCGATGGAACCGACGTCGACGCCCAGCAGCTTTAGCTTGGTCGACATGTCGGCGCCACTGAACGGCTCGCAGGTGCCGCTCAGGCAGCCGGCCACGGTGCGCGCCATGGTATAGCCCGGGGCGACCAGCCCGAAGATCTGGCCGTTCCAGAGTGCGCACTCGCCGATGGCGAAGATATCCGGGTCCGAGGTGTGGCAGGTTTCGTCGATCACCACGCCGCCGCGTTCGCCGATTGCCAGGCCGCTCTCTCGGGCCAGTCGATCCTGCGGACGAATGCCGGCGGAGAAGACCACTAGGTCAGTCTCCAACCACTCACCATCGGCGAAGTTCATGCGATAGCGGTGGGTCTCGCCTTTGACGATCTCGGTCGTGGCACGCTCGACATGCACGGCAACGCCGAGCGCCTCGATCTGTCGCCTGAGCGCGTCGCCGCCCTGATCGTCGAGCTGGACCGGCATCAGGCGTGGGGCGAATTCGACCACGTGCGCTTCGAGTCCGAGCGACTTGAGTGCGTTGGCTGCCTCGAGCCCGAGCAACCCGCCGCCGACCACCACGCCTCGGCGAATGTCGCGCTCGGCAAGCGACTCGGCGGCATTGCGAATGCGGTCGAGATCGTCGAGCGTGCGATAGACCAGCGCCGCGTGGCTCTCCGTCGTCTCCTCGAGCGTCGGAATCGGCGGCACGAAAGGATAGGAGCCGGTCGCCAGCACCAGCTGATCGTAGGCGTATTCGCCTCGAGTCGTGGTGACGCGCTTCGCCTCACGGTCGATCGCGGTGACGGCTTCGTCGAGATGCAGTTCGATGCCGTTGAGATCGCAGTAGTCCGATTCGCTCAGCGAGAGCGAATCAGCGTCGCGGCCACCGAAGTATTCCGACAGGTGGACGCGATCATAGGCGCGGTGGCGCTCTTCGCCGAACACGGTGACGGCTAAGCGGCGATGGACGCCAGTCTCTATCAATTGCTCGAGGAAGTAGTGGCCGACCATGCCGTTGCCGATCACGATCAGACGCGGCAGGGCGGTGTCGGAGTGGGGTGCGGTCAGGTTATCGGGGGCGTTCATGCGGCCTCCTCTTGTCGTCGAAGGTTCTTTTGTCGTTGAAGGTTCTGGGCCAGTGGCTGGGGCGTGGATAGCGGATCGAGATCGGCGGCGCCAAACAGCAGGGCGTCGCGCGGCTCGGGGAGCACGGCTGACGACTGGGCAAGACGAAAGAGCGCCGGGCCGTCGGCGGAATCGCCGTAGAGCACGGCGCCGACGAGTCGGCCGTCACGCAGCAGCAGGCGCCGATAGTCACCGAGAGCGGCGTCGGCGTAGGCGAGTATTTCGTCGCCGGGTGTCTCATCGGTCGGCCCGAAGGCGTAGAGCGAAATGCCGCCGACCTTGAGTCGGGTTGCGCACTCCCGTGCGGCATAGGGCGTGGCGGGGCGCTGGCAGAGCACGTCGGCGAGCGTTTCGACCTGCTGCCAGATCGGCTCGACCAGGCCGACGCTTGCCCCTCGGTGTTCGCAGCACTCGCCAAGAGCATGAATGGCGGGGTCGCTGGTGGTCAGATAATGATCGACGACGATGCCGCGCTCGGTCACGAGCCCGGCCTGGCGACCGAGTTCGACGTTGGGCGTGATGCCGGCGGCAAAGACCACGCAGTTCGCCGGCAGGCGGCGGCCGTCGCTCAGCACGACCGCGCTGACGCGGCCCTCGGCGTCGCCCTCGCAGCGCGCCAACGTCGCTCCGGTCTCGATCTTCAATCCCCGGGCCGTGAGCGTCTCGCGCAGCCATTCGGCGGCGGTGGCATCGAGCTGACGGTTCATCAGCCGCGAGCCACGCTGCAACACGGTAACCTCGAGTCCGCGCTTGCGCAGTCCTTCCGCCGCCTCGAGACCGAGCAGGCCGCCGCCCACGACCACGGCGCGATCGCCGGAGGTGCGGGCCGCCATCCACTCGGCGTCGGCCAGAGTGCGAAAAGCGCCCACGTTGGCGAGTTCGGTGCCGGGAACCGCAGGGCGCGTGGCGCGGGAACCTGTGGCGATTACCAGCCGATCGTAGTCGAGCGTTCGACCGGTCTGCGTGCGAAGCGTCCGGTGCTTTCGGTCGATGTCGATCACACGCTCGTTCAGATGCGATGTCACTGCCTCGACAGGCACGGGTAGATCGAGCGCCTCGCGTTCGATCTCGCCGGCCAGCCAGGGCGACAGCAGAATACGGTTGTAGGCAGTGGCGGGCTCTTCCCCGATCACGCTGATGCGTCGCGGTCGGTCGCTACGGCCGGCGAGCTCGCTGATCAGTCGGTGGCCGGCCATGCCATTGCCGATGATGACGAGGTGTTCGATCGGCGCCGACGATTCGGCCGTCGGCTTCGAGGGTGCAGCGATCTCCCCTGTCATGTTCGTTCTCCTCTCGGGCGGCGCATGCCGATAGCGAAACCGGGCAACGACACCATAAAAAAAGCGCCTGATGACACGAAGCGGGGGCTTCGCGGCATCAGGCGCCTTTGCCTGAATTTCTTGGACCGAACGGCCAGAGCCTGAATGATCAGGATGGGCATTTTCGGGTCCGCAGGTTCTCGCAGCGGGGCATTGCCTTTCGCTGCGGGGTCGAGACGGAATGGCTCTGACGTCGTCGCGTCACTGCGAGTCGGTCCTGAGGTTGACGACGGCCGCCGTTGGCCAATGTCTCCATTCACTCGAAACCAAGCGAAGAGCGTGCCAGGCGTCGATCGTGACTCGGTAATTCAAGACTTTGAGTCCAAAAACCGAGTCGGCAATGCTTGGAAAGCGAGGCCTGCTGAACTTCCCTGGTGCAAAGCGCGCGGTTTTTGCACCATCAGTTGACGTCGATGGGTTGCCGACTTGCCTCGATGAGACAAACTATCGTCGACTCGAACGATGAAATCATTGAGCGGAAAAGGAAAAGCGTCCGTTGGCCCCGCCGTTGCATCCCGGGTTGGTCAACGATGCCAGACGTCAATGAAGGCGACGGCATCTGGCGCGCCAGGTGAACGATCATCGGCGCGACAAACACATACTGATGCCGGGCGATACACTTCGCTCGGACGCAGGCAAAGAGGCCTGACTCGCTACATGGCGAGTCAGGCCTC
>NZ_BMZI01000004.1:378524-384754 GCF_014652715.1 Salinicola rhizosphaerae
CCCGCGAAACGACCACCACCTGCCTCGATTCTTCAGCCGGCGCCAAAACCCGCCGGTCGGGCACCACCACCTGCCTCGATTCTTCAGCCGGCGCCAAAACCCGCCGGTCGGGCACCACCACCTGCCCGTACTGTGGCGTCGGCTGTGGTGTGACCGTGCAGCTCGAGCGGGGAAAAATGGTCGGTGTGGCGGGAGACAGGCAGCATCCGGCGAACGAGGGCCGGCTTTGCGTGAAGGGCAGTGCGCTGCACGAGACGCTGGGCGAGCGGGGACGACTGAAGCACCCGCGGGTGGATGGCGAGCTCGTGAGCTGGACGGCCGCGCTGGACGCGGTCGCCTCACGGCTTGAAACGACGCGATCGGAATTCGGCGCGGGTTCGGTGGCGGCCTACCTGTCCGGCCAGCTTCTGACCGAGGATTACTACGTCGCCAACAAGCTGTTCAAGGGATTTCTGGGTACGCCGCACGTCGATACCAATTCGCGCCTGTGCATGGCTTCGGCAGTGGCCGCCTACAAGCGCGCTTTTGGCGCCGACGCGGTTCCGTGCTGTTACGAGGATCTGGAGTGCGCCGAGCTGGTGGTGCTGGTCGGCTCCAACCTGGCCTGGAACCATCCGGTGCTCTATCAGCGCCTGAAAGCGGCGAAGCAGCGCAATCCGCTGATGCGGATCGTGGTGATCGACCCTCGCGTGACCGATACCTGTGAGATGGCCGACCTCTATCTGGGTATCGCGCCCGGTAGCGATGCGCGGCTATTCAACGCCCTGCTGTCATGGATGGCGATAACGGGGCAGGTCGATTCGCGCTACCTCGAGCGCCACACCAGCGGATTCGCCGAAGCGTTGGCGGCGGCGCAGGCGGACGATGTCAGTCTCGAATCGGTCGCGGCAGAGTGCGGTGTCGACCCGGAGCGTCTGGAGACGTTCTATTACTGGTTCGCGAGCCAGCTCCACGTCGTCACCCTCTATTCGCAGGGCATCAATCAGTCGAGCAGCGGCACCGACAAGTGCCAGGCGATCATCAATTGTCATCTGGCGGGCGGCAAGCTGGGGCTGCCGGGCGCGGGCCCGTTTTCGATCACCGGCCAGCCCAACGCCATGGGTGGCCGCGAGGTCGGCGGTCTCGCCAATCAGCTCGCCGCGCACATGGATTACCACACGCCTGGGGCCATCGATCGGGTGACGCGCTTCTGGCGCACCGAAGCGCTCACGCCAACGCTACCCGACGGGCCGGGGCTGAAGGCGGTCGAGCTGTTCGACGCCATCGAGCGCGGCGAGATTCGGGCCGTCTGGATCATGGCAACCAATCCGGTGGTCAGTCTGCCCGATGCGGCGCGGATCAAGCGCATTCTTGCACGCTGCCCGCTGGTGATCGTCTCCGATTGCATGGCCAACGCCGAGGTGCTGGACGTTGCCGACATCGTAATGCCTGCCACCGGCTGGGCGGAAAAAGATGGCACCGTCACCAACTCCGAGCGCTGTATTTCTCGCCAGCGGGGCCTGCTGCCACCGCTGGGCGAGGCGCGTCACGACTGGGCGATCATGACGGCGGTCGCGGCGAGGCTCGGTTACGCGGAGGCATTCACCTATGCGCATCCGAGCGAGATTTTCGACGAGCATGCCCGGCTTTCCGGTTTCGAGAACGCGGGCGATGGCTTTCGGCCCTTCGATATTTCCGGTTTGGCGGGGCTGACCCGCGAGGCTTATGACGCGCTGGCACCGACTCAGTGGCCGGTGACGGCGCACGCCCCGAATGGAACGTCGCGGCTGTTCGAAGATGGCCGCTTTGCGACGCCGGATGGTCGCGCCAGACTCTTGCCGGTACGGCCGTCGGTGCCGCAGCAGAGCCTGTCAGCGCGTTACCCGCTGCGCCTCAATACCGGGCGGGTGCGCGACCAGTGGCACACCATGACCCGCACCGGGCGTGCCACGCGGCTGATGACCCACCGTGCCGAACCGTTCGTCGAGATCCACCCGCTGGACGCGGAGACTTTCGGCATCGTCGACCGGCAACTCGTCGAACTCGAGGGCGCTGGTGGATGCTTTCGCGGCCGGGCGAGGGTGGTGACATCCCAGCGGCCGGGGGAACTCTTCGCACCGATGCACTGGAACGCAGCGTTCAGCGGTGATGCGAAAGTCAACACGCTGGTGGCGCCGATCACCGATCCGATTTCCGGGCAGCCGGAATCCAAGCATGGCGCAGTGTCGCTGAAGCCGCTGAAGACTGCCTGGGAAGCGACGCTGATCGTTGCCGACGACGTGTCGTTTTCGCCGGATCTCGACTGTGTCTACTGGGCGAAGATAGGACTAGAGCACGCCCAGCGCTGGCAGCTCGGCGGTGCGCCGAGAGAAGCCGATCGCGACTGGCTCAGTTGGGCCAACGCCAACCTGCCGGTCGGCGTCTCGCAATGGAGTCGCGACGATGCTCGCGGGCGCCTGCGTGCCAGCGGCTTCGACGGCGGCCGTCTCTGCTGGTGGCTGATGGTCGGCCCGCCGGAGGCGCTGCCTGCCCTTGACTGGCTCGACGCCTGCTTTGCGCGGGAGAGGGAAGCGACGCTCGCTCCGTTTATCCGACGCCGGGTACTGGCCGGGTGCGAGAGTGGCGCTGCCGATGTCGGCGCCATCGTCTGCAGCTGCCATCAGGTTGGCAGGAATGCCATCGTCGAGGCGATTCGCGGCGGTGACCATAGCGTCGAGGCGCTCGGCGCCCGACTCGCCTGCGGTACTCAATGTGGCTCCTGCCAACCCGAACTGAAGGCGCTGCTCGAAGAACAGCTTACCGAACTCACCGAACCCGACGCGCGGACCCAGCGCGAGGAGAATCGCCATGCCAGCCTTTAATCTCTCACGCAGTCCGTCGCTTGGCCTCGTCGGCTGGATGTCTCGACTCGTCCAGTCGTCCCAGCCGTGGTGGTCAATCAGCGGTCCGAGGCGGCGACCGGTGGGCGCCAGTGGCGCTGACGGCTGTCGTGTCGCACTGGTCGGCGCTGGCCCCGGTGCCGCCGACTTGCTCACGCTGCGCGCACTGCGAGCGATCGAGATGGCCGATGCCGTGGTCTACGACCGCCTGGTTGGTGCCGATATCCTCACGCTGCTGCCGCCGGGCTGCGAGCGTTATTACGTCGGCAAGGCGCGTGGCGATCACAGCGTGCCGCAGGCGGAGATCGGCAGCCTGATGGTACGTCTGGCACGCGAAGGCAAGCGGGTCGTGCGCCTGAAAGGCGGCGATCCCGGCATCTTCGGGCGCATGGGCGAGGAACTTGCCGCACTGGGTGAGGCCGGTATCACAGCGGAGATCGTGCCTGGCATCACCGCCGCTGCCGGCGCGGTCGCGGCCATGGGCATGCCGCTCACCGACCGCGCCCATGCTCAGCAGGTGCGATTCATCACCGCCCAGCAGTGTCGCGAGGAAGCGATGCCAGACTGGTCCTCGCTCGCACGCCGCGATGAGACGCTGGTCTTCTACATGGGGCTGAATCGACTGGAGGCGATCTGTCAGGGGCTTCGTGGCGCCGGGCTACCAGCCGACTGGCCGGTGATGCTCGTCGCCAACGCCTCGCTGCCCGAGCAGCAATCGCTCATCGGCACGCTGAACGACATGCCGCAGAAACTCGCCGCCAATCCGCTGCCGTCGCCGTGCTTGATCGTGGTGGGCAGCGTTGTGGCGATGGCTTGTCCTCAGGTTAGCGTGGCGCTCGGCGCTAACCCTTGACGGGATAGCCCGTGACTGGGCAACCGATAGAGGGCGGCGTAGACTTCGCTGCTTTGCAGATGGCGGAGTCGACACGTGAGTCAGTTACCCCCCTGCCCGCAGTGCGGGTCCGAATACACCTACGCCGATAACCTGCTTTTTGTGTGTCCCGAATGTGCTCATGAGTGGTCCAGCGTCGAGACTGCCGAGGATGGGGAAGAGTCCAAGGTGGTTACCGACGCGCATGGCTCGCCGCTGGCCGACGGCGACAGTGTGACCGTGATCAAGGATCTGAAGATCAAGGGATCTTCTCAGGTCGTGAAGGTGGGCACCAAGGTCAAGAGCATCCGTCTGGTCGATGGCGATCACGATATCGACTGCAAGATCGATGGCATCGGGGCGATGAAACTCAAGTCCGAGTTCGTCAAGAAAGCCTGAGATTGGATCGATGTCGGTTCCAGGGCGGACATTCCGGTGTGATTGTTCCGGTAGCCAAGCTCTCGATTCGCTAGCATGGGCAGGAATCATGACGATGTGGAATATCGCGCGTCTTAGCTGTGGTGACACGAGCGGCATCGAAACGGTGGCAAGTTGGACATTCGGCGCCTGGGGTGAGCTTCATCCGCGCACGACGTTCGCTGAATGGCGAGATGAAACCCGCGGGGAGTGCGGTGCCAAAGGCGTACCTTCGGTATTCGTGGCCGTGAGCGACGGACAACCGATCGCTACCGCGAGTCTGACAACCAGTGACATGAGCATCCGGCCCGCCATGGGGCCTTGGCTCGCCTCCGTTTTTGTCCTGCCTGCCTGGCGCGGCCGTGGTATCGCTTCGGCGCTGGTCAAGCGTGTGGAAGCGGAGGCGCGGGAGACAGGTCTCAAACGATGCTATCTCTATACGCCTGACCAGACAGCGCTATACGCGCGCCTGGGTTGGATACCGACCGAATCGCTGATCTACCGTGGCGAGAATGTCACGCTGATGCACCGAAATCTCTGAAAAAAACCGCCGCCCGGGGGCAGCGGCAAAGATCGCGGCATGGACGCGCGATGAATCAAGTGGGAGATCATCATCCGGTGGCGACGCCAGTCTCGGAGCTCTCTCCATGGCTACGCTGCCCCTCGCGCTCGCCGGCGGCGCGGGCGTAGGCTTCGCGCTGGGCGGCTTCCATCTCCGGCGTGAAACGCACTGCCAGTGCACAGAGCGAGGCGAGAACGACGGCGATGCCGAGCGTGAAGAGGCCCTGTTGATAACTCAGGGATTCCGAGCGGAACAAAAAGCCCGCGGCGACGGCACCGGCATTGCCGCCAGCCCCCACGATGCCAGCCACCGCACCCAGCGCCTTCTGATTGATGAACGGCACCACGCCGAAGGTGGCACCCTCCGCCATCTGCACGAACAGGCTGAAGACCAGCATGATGCCGATGGCGATCGCCAGCGTCTGCATCTGGGCGAAGCCGATCAGTGCGATCCCTTCGCAGAACAGGGCGATGAACAGCCAGCGCACACGCCCCTTGAGTCCGGCATTGCGTGCGAAGAGGTCGGAAAAGACGCCGCCCAGGGTGCGGGCAAACAGGTTCATCAGGCCGAATAGACCGGCGATCAGGCCGGCAGTGGCGAGATCCAGCGAGAAGGTATCGAAGTAGTAGATGGCGGCGATATTGTTGATCGTCAGCTCGACGCCGAAGCAGGCGGCGTAGACGACGAACAGCGCCCAAACGCGAAGGTCCCTGGCGGCCGTCATGAAGCTCCGGCCGGCGCCGTGCTCGCGCGTGGCGGGCGGCAGCTCGCCTCGCGCGCGCAGTTCACTGAAGTTGCCGTCCGGGGCATCTTGCGTGAATCGGTAATACGCCAGGCCGGTCAGAAACAGGACGATGCCGGGCACGACCATTGCCAGTCGCCAGCCCACGGCCTCGTTGACGCCGAGCATCATCACGCCGGCGAAGATCAGTGGCATCACGATCTGAGTGGTGCCGCCGCCGAGGTTGCCCCAGCCGGCGGTCGTCGCGTTGGCGGTGCCGACGACATTGGGTGCGAACATCATCGTCGAGTGGTACTGCGTGATGACAAATGAAGCCCCGATCGCGCCGATGGCCAGCCGCGCCAGCAGGAAGGTCTCGAAGCTATCGGCCAGGCCGATCGCCATCACCGGCAACGAGCCCAGACAGAGTAGCCAGGCATATGCCTTGCGCGGGCCGACGCGGTCGCAAAGCAGGCCGATCACCAGGCGTACGACGATGGTGATGGCGACCGAGGCGATGATCGTGTTGCCGATCTGGGTCTTGGTCAGGCCGAGATCGTCGCGCACGACGGCCATCAGCGGGGCGATGCCGAACCAGCCGAAGAAGCAGATATGGAACGCGAACCAGGACAGATGAAACGCACGCATCTGCGGGGTCGAGAAGCTGAACAGACGAATCCTGTTGGCCTTGTGTCGGATGTCCATGAGAGAGGCTCCGGTGGAGATGACGCCGAGCGGCGTCCAGACAAACGAAAACGGCGTCCATCGAGAGTCGTGCGGTGACGAAACTCGATGGACGCC
>NZ_BMZI01000004.1:384856-408183 GCF_014652715.1 Salinicola rhizosphaerae
GTTGGCCCGTTGATCCAATGACAAGCAGGGGGAGTGCCAACATCGTTCGAATGGCGGCGTTTCAAGGGGATAGGCGTCAACGCAGTGAGCGCAGCCGGTAAGTGCCGGTGCCGAAGGCACACCGCTGGTGCAGGCGTGCCAAAGTCTGCACGTTAACGACGCTGCGGCGATGCCGTTGAAGAGCGCGATGGTGTCCCGGAAGGGATCAACGCGTCCCGGATGGAATAACGGCGGCGAACAGGCAGCGGCCAGCGGTCACTGCGCGGATCGATCGAGCATCGCGACCAGGTCGATGACGCTGCCGGCAACTTCGACCAACGGTTTGCTCTGGTCCATGGCCGTCTTGCGCAGTAGCCGATAAGCCTGCTCCTCGCTCAGCTGCTGGTGCTCCATCAGCAGACCCTTGGCACGCTCTATCCGCTTGCGGTCGCGCAGCGTCTTGCGCGTACTCTCCAGCTCATCGCTGATCTGCTGGAGTCGCGCGTTCTGGGTCTGGACCAGGTCGATCAGCGAGCGATCGAAGCGGGATTCGATGGCGTTCGTCGTCAATGTCGCGAACTGCGGCGCCGACTGGCTGGTGACCGGCTCACGTAACAGATTGACCGGGGCGGCCCAGGATTCGGTCTCGAGGCTCTCGCGCAAGCGTGCGATGTCGTTGATGTCGTGTTCCGCCTGTCGGGTGCGCTCGCGGCAGCCGGACTGCAGCTCGTCGACGATCAGATTCTCGATGGTCTTCATCGCGTCGATGCGTTGGGTCGTGATGGCATACCACTGCTCGCCCGGGCTATCGAGCTTTCTCGGCAGGGGCGAATCGTGAATCGCCAGATCGCGAAGGTGGGTGACCGCCTCCTGAATCGGCGGCGCCACTTCGGCCTGCCAGCGCTCGAGCAACGCCGGGCTCGCGAACTCCGCGAAGGTATCGAAACAGCGCTGCTGGGCATCGATCAACTGCTGCAACGTATGACGATGGGCTTCGTCGAATGTGCCGAGCGTGAAGCCGAGCGCACCGCAGGCACGCTCCTGGCCAGCAAGCTCCTTGCCCTGGATGAAATGGAAAAGGCACACCAGGACACGGGTGATGTCCGGATCGCTGGCCGTGTCGGCGGCTTCGAACACGACGGACAGCAGGTTGGCGATGACGCGGTTGAAAAGCCGAGTGGCGTCGTCGGCGCCGAGGCGCTGTGTCTCGATCTCCGCGCGGATGGCGGGAAGCGCATCGAGCCCGTGCCAGACCGCGGCGATGCGTTTGAAAAGACGCGCGTCAGCCAGCGGCTTGGCGCCCTCCTCGATGGGTGAGATCCACGCGTCGAGACGCTGGCGAAGCGTGGTTTCGAAACCCTGGCTATCGGCGATACGCTGATGGCGCTGCTCGGTAAAACGTTGGCCGTGCGACCCGAGATAGATACTGGAGGCGCCGCGCTCGCGCTGGAGGGCGTGAACCAGACGCGACAGGTCGCCGACGATGGCTGCCGTATCGGCCAGCCGCGTGAGCTGTTCGATTTCGGCACGTTTTGCCGTCCGTAGCAGTTGTTCTGTCGCAATCATTGTTATTGGTATCCTCATTCTGTCGAGCGCCGCCGGGCGGTGGGCCGAGCGATAACCGAGCAGCCAAGGCCACCGCGCATAGGGGGCCACCTCTCGGTTACCCATGACTCTACCGCGCCCGCTCGAGCGGCGCACGCGGCGACGGACGAGGCGATCACCGCGCAGACACCGAATGATGAACGACAGGACCGCTGCATGAGGAGGCAGCGGCGGCAGTTATAGCAGCAGTGACGGTGCTGCGATCACATGGAGGATAGAAGAAAGAGCCCGTTCAGCCGGTGTGGCCAATCGGGAACGGTCAACCGAGTTCGGTCAACGTGGCCCCCGCACTTCGTATTCGCCCTCCAGCACTCGGTGGCGCCGCGAGGTGTCGGCATCTTCCGGTTCATCGGCCGAGCCGCCAGCATACTGCGCCTGAGAGGCGCGGACCTGCTCGGCGTGCTTCTTCATGCGATGTCGCAGGAGTGGCAGCAGCGCCCAGCCGACGATGAGAAAGAAAAGGCCCAGCACGGTGCCGACGATCAGCATGGCACCGAAGAGCAGCCAGGTGAACAGCATTTTCAGACCGCCAGCGCCCGGGGCGGGGCGCGAGCTGTCGACGCGGGCTTTCCACTGCTGGGTAGCGCGCCAAGCGGCATTCTGGTTATGACGTTGATCGCTCATCCGGTTTCTCCTGTGGCGTTGGCGTCGGTCCGGCCGAGACTGTCTCGGTGCAGGTCGAGGTCGAAATCCTCATGGGTGGCACCGGCCCGATAGCCTTCGATCTCGATGTGCCCATCACTATCGACTTCGAGTTCCGAAAATCGTTGCATGCCGCGTTGCCTGGCCTGCTCGAGCGCAGCCCGCAGCTCGTCACCATCCAGGCTCCAGTCAGGCGTCGTCGAGCGGCGCTGGCTTTCTCTCAGCAATTCACCGTCGTTCAGGCGCATGGCAACGTCAAGCTCCCAACCATCCGCGCGCCATCCCTCGATTTCGAGACGGTTGTCGTCCGCGTCGACGTCGAACTTTTCATAACGGGTAAAACCGTATTGACCGGCCTGGTCCAGCAGGCGTTGGAGATCGCTGCTGGATAGGGCCTCGCCGCCGGCCATGGCGGCTGTGCTCATGCTGCCGCCGAGAATGGCGGCCGGCAGTAGCCAGTTTCGTGAGGTCATGCGTAGTGTCATCAATGGGTCCTCCTGAGTCCGCCGGGCGGATGTTCGAACCGAGGCGCAGGCGGGCGGCCGCGAGGCCGCCTGGAGATCTCCGCCACGTCGAGAATCGTCGTTATACGCCGAGCGACCTTGCAACGGGCTGACGGCCAAATTCACTTCCGATTCATCACGCGGGGCACGATCGGTAGCGCCAGGTGTGCTCGCGGCGGGAGCGGAGGGACGAGAGGCGTTCATTCCTGATTAATGGCGATTGGGCGATACTGCGAACATGACAATGCGCAATTCACTTTTCGTTCTGCTGATCGCACCGCTGCTGCTGAGCGGCACCGTCCTGCCGGCGGCTGCCGACGGACCGGCGTGGCGAGACCTGCACAAGGAGGTCGAAGAGGGGCACCTGGTCGGCCTCACGGAGATCATGGACTGGCTGGAGGCCCGCTATGAGGGACAGATTCTCGAAGTGGAACTCGAGCAGGACAATGACGACGGCCGGATCGAGTATGAAGTGGAGATGATCGGTCCGCAGGGGCAGGTGGTCGAGTTCGAATTCGACGCCGAGAGCGGTAAGCTGTTGAGCATCGAGGGCGTCAACATCGATGCCATGAAGAAATGAGGCCTCCCGCAGCGACAATCGCCAGGGGGCCGGCGGTTCGCGTACGAGCATGAGTGGTAAAGGATTGAATCGATGAAAGTGCTGTTGGTCGAGGATGATGCCGCGCTGGCGTCGGCGCTGGTATCGGCGCTGGCGGAGGCTGGGTTGTTGGTCGAGTCGACGGGGACGGGGCAGGAAGCGGATTTCCTGGTCCGTACCGAGCGCTACGACGCGGTCATTCTCGATCTGGGGCTGCCGGACGGTGACGGCACGCGCTGGCTCTCGCAGTGGCGGGAAGACGAGATCGATCTGCCTGTCCTGGTGCTGACCGCCCGCGAGCGCTGGTCGGACAAGGCTGCCGGGTTCTCGGCCGGGGCCGATGACTACGTGGTGAAGCCGTTCGAAACCGCCGAGATTCTGTTTCGGCTGCGGGCGCTGGTGAGGCGGAGTCACGGGCATGCGCATCCGGTCATTCGGGTGGGCGAGCTGACGCTTGATACCCATACCGGCAGCGTCACGCTTGCGGGTCGACCGATCACGCTCACCGCACAGGAGTCGCGTCTGCTCTCGTATCTGATGCATGCCTCGCCGCGCATCGTCAGCCGCTCGGAGCTTGCCGAGCATGTGTACAACCGCGATCACGAGCCGGACTCCAACGTCATCGACGTGCAGATCAGTCGTCTTCGACGCAAGTTCGGACGCGCCCGTATCGAAACGCTGCGCGGGCAGGGCTACCGACTGGTGGATCTCGAGGCTGATTCGTGACCCGCAGGCGGTCACGGAGTCAAGCGGCACAGACGCAACGCCCGCGATCGAAGCGATCGCTGAAGGCCAGTCTGCAGCGGGCGCCGCTCGGTGCTCGCCTGCTGGTCGCATCGCTGGTACTGGTGTTGGTGCTTCTACCGCTGGCAGGGGCCGGCCTGACCTATAATTTCCGCCAGTCTGCCACGGCATCCTTCGATAGCCGGCTGGAGTCCCAGCTCAATGCGCTGCTGGCCGGTATCCGCGTCGATAGTGTCGGCCAGCAGCTCCAGCTCAACCGATCGCTCGGCGACGCTCGCTTCGAACGGGTCTATTCGGGTTGGTACTGGCA
This sequence comes from Salinicola rhizosphaerae, assembly GCF_014652715.1. Taxonomy (GTDB): domain Bacteria; phylum Pseudomonadota; class Gammaproteobacteria; order Pseudomonadales; family Halomonadaceae; genus Salinicola; species Salinicola rhizosphaerae. The sequence continues at coordinate 389,238 of NZ_BMZI01000004.1, forward strand.
GGTCAGCGATGGGGCCGATCTGTCGCTGGCGTCACGCTCGCTGTGGGACCAGCGACTGCCGATGCCGCAGCACGAGGAGGGTGTCAACGTCTACGAGGTGACCGGACCGCGACACGAGACGCTGCGCATGATCGAGCGCGACATTCAGCTACCGGGCGATGCCAATGCCGTTCACGTGGCGCTGGCGGGCTCGACCCACGAGCTGGATCGCGAGGTCGGGCGCTTCGAACGCTTGCTGATCGTCTCGCTGGCAACGTTCGGCGTCCTGCTGCTGGGCGGGCTGGCGCTGCAGATGCGCTGGGGCCTGGCGCCGCTGCGGCGGATGTCGGCCAATCTGCGGGCGGTGGAGGAGGGCGAGGCCGAGCGGCTCGATACCGAACTGCCGGCCGAACTCAAGGAAGTCGCGCTCGCGATGAACAGCGTGCTCGAGCGTGATCGTCGGCTGATCGAGCGCGGTCGCGCGGCAGCCGGCAATCTGGCCCACGCCCTGAAGACCCCGGTCAGCGTGTTGAAGACGCAGGCCGAACGGTTTCCCCCCGAGCAGCGGAAACCGATTCATACCGAGCTCTCGCGGATTGACGAGGCTGTCCGCCACCACCTCGCCCGCGCCTCGGCGGCAGGCGGCGCGGCGTTCTCCGGACGCATCGCGATTGCCCGGACCATCGAGCCCGTGGTGCAAGGGTTGTCACGTCTCGCTCAGCGGCGGGGGTTGCGCTTTCATGCCGATATCGATCCCGATGCCATGGCTCGGATCGATCCGCAGGACCTCCAGGAGTTGACCGGCAACCTGCTGGAAAATGCCCTGCGCTGGGCAGCCCACGAGGTTCGCTTGACGGTGAAATCGGCCGAGCACGGTGCGAATCTGCGCATCGAGGACGACGGCCCCGGCATGACCCGAGCCCAGAGCGAAGCGGCGCTGGCACGCGGAGTCAGGCTGGACGCGCGTGGCCCCGGGTCCGGTCTGGGTCTCGCGATCGTCGAGGATCTGATGGCGCTCTACGGCGGTTCGCTGCGGCTCGATCGAGCAGCGCTTGGCGGGCTGCTTGCCGACGTCTGGCTTCCGGTATCGCCAGTCTCTCCCCATGCGGTGCTGCCGCCGAGTCGATCCGACCCACCTCCCCGACATTCGGATTGACCGGATCGCTGCCGAGCGCCTGCGGCCGACGTCCTGCGTGTGAGCTCACGCCAGCCGCAGCTCTCCCCGCACCACGCTCCGGAAGCCCTTCTGACCCGGCGACTCGACGGCGGCCATGGCGAACTGCAGCGCCTGATGGGCGATTTCCGGCAGGTTGTGATGTATGCACGGAATATTGATGCCGAAGACGTCGCTGTGCTCGAGTTCGTCGATGCTGAATAGCTGCACATCTCGCTGCGGGCGCTTGCCGTGCTCGTGACACAGCTTCAGCACGGCCATGGTGATCTGGTTGTTGGCACCGATAATTGCCTCCGGCCAGTCGTGACGATCCAGGTAGTCGCGCAGCGCGCGGTAGGCCGGCTCGAAGCTGAAGTCGCTATAGACGACATCCAGCGCGATATCGTGGTTGCCGATCGACTCGCGCAGGCCGGACATGCGACCGATCGAGACCATCGAGTCGGCCGGCCCCGAGACCGCCAGCAGTCGTGAAATGCGCCTGTCCGGTGCGCTGTTTTCGAGCGCATTGTGCTCGAGAAAATAGCGCCCGGCCTGATAGCCGCAGTCCAGATTGTCGATATAGACGCCGCCGTAATGGGGCGCCTTCAATTCGCGGTCGACCAGCACGACCGGAATGTTCGCCGCCTGCAGCGTGTTCAGGTAGGCAGGGTAGTAGTCGATATCGGACGAGATTACCGACAGGATGATCGCGTCGACGGAGAACTCGATGAGCTTGCCGATCGCTTCGGCTTCCAGCGTTTCGGACTCGTAGGAGTCGAACACCAGCACCGTATAGCCTTGCGCCCGCGCGGCGAGCGTGACTTCCCGCGCCACGCGGGCAAAGAAGGGGTTGGTCATGTTCGGATTGACCAGACCGAGCGTTCGCGTAGGCGAAGGCTCTTTCGAACTGGCCGATTGAGATTGCGGCACGTAATTGAGCTCGCGGGCAATCCGCAGGATCTGCTGGCGTGTCTCGGCGTGAACCTTGTCCGGCGACGTGAAGGCGCGCGAGACGGTGATCTTGCTGACGCCTGCCTGCCTGGCGATATCTTCCAGCGTGGTGCGAGCCATGTGCCGACGCTCCTTGACTGATTTCTTGCCTGATGCCTGCCTGGTTTTCGTCCGGTTTCGACGTAGCCCGATCGCCGATCCCGGACAATGCCGGCGCCACTGCGCTTCCTGAACGTTTTCCGCTGAGCGAACGCTACCAAAGTCGAAGGTGGATCGCAGGTGGCCTTTAGCGATGCATTTTGTGTCATTTCATATCATCGATATTCTCCTCTGGTGATCTTATTTTCTCTAATACTTAGGTCTATCCACGACGTTAAACCTTGGTATTAGATTTTATAAAATATTGATTTATAACGTTTTATTATTTTCAATCCAGCTTGATTATCGCGATGTTACGTTTATGATTTCTTCTTGATGTCACGCGCCATGCGCTGGCCTACATGCCGGACGTGGGTGAATGATATGAGTGGATAATTCGAACGGGAACCTGTCCGCCAGTACACATGACCTGAGATCGGTCGTGACCGAAGTGTCATCGAAGCCCGGCGTATGAGTGCGCCGTGAGTGATAGCAACGACAAGCGCCACGAGAGGAATTCGAGATGAGACGATTTGCCCGAGTGCTACCGGTTATCGGCATGTCAGGCATGGGGTTGGCAGGCCTGGGAGTCTGTTTACCGGCCATGGCGCAGAGCACAGAAATCACTGTCGCCACTGTCAATAATCCTGACATGGTAACGATGCAGAGCATGATGTCCGCGTTCCATCAAGCGCATCCCGACATCAAGGTAAACTGGGTGACGCTGCCGGAGAACGAGCTGCGTCAGAAGGTGACCACGGATATCGCCAGCGGGGCCGGTCAGTACGATGTAGTCACCGTGAGCAACTACGAGACGCCGATCTGGGCGCAGAATGATTGGCTGAAACCGCTCGATGAAGATCTGCCGGAAGACTACGACGTTGACGATCTGCTCGCACCGGTCAAGGAGGGGCTGTCGGTCGATGGCGAGCTCTACGCGCTGCCGTTCTATGCCGAGTCCTCGGTCACCTACTATCGCAAGGATCTGTTCGAGAAGGCCGGCATCGAGATGCCCGAGAAGCCAACCTGGGATCAGATGAAGGAATTTGCCTCGAAGATTCACTCACCGTCTGACGGTGTCTACGGCATCTGCCTGCGTGGCCTGCCGGGGTGGGGGCAGAACATGGCGCTGTTCGGCACCATGGTCAACAGCTTTGGCGGACGCTGGTTCGATATGGACTGGACTCCGCAGCTGGACAGCCCCGAGTGGAAAAACGCGGCCAACGCCTATGTCGAACTGCTCAACGACTACGGCCCGCCGGGCGTGACTTCCAATGGTTTCACCGAGTCCGAGACGCTGTTCGCCAACGGCCAGTGCGGCATGTGGGTCGACTCCACGGTCGCCGCCAGCTATGTCAGCGATCCGGACACGTCCAAGGTCGCGGAGGATGTCGGCTTCGCGCAGGCGCCTTACCAGACTACCGAAAAAGGCTCGAACTGGCTGTTCACCTGGGCGTTGGCGGTGCCGCAGTCCTCTCAGCATCAGGACGCCGCCGAGACGTTCATCGAGTGGGCGACCTCGAAGGACTACATCAACGCCGTTGCCGACGAGAAAGGCTGGCTGTCGGTGCCGCCGGGAACGCGTCAATCCACCTATGACAGCGCGGATTACAAGCAGGCTGCGCCGTTCGCGCCGCTGGTGGAGAAGGCAATCAGCAGCGCCAGCCCGACCGATCCCAGCGCACAGGAGGTGCCGTATACCGGTGTCCAGTTCGTCACCATCCCGCAGTTTCAGGCGATCGGTACCCGCGTCGGCCAGCTGATGGCGGCCATGCTCTCGGGCCAGCAGAGTGTCGACGATGCGCTGAGTCAGGGGCAGGCCTTCACCGAGCGTCTGATGCAGCAGACGGGCAAACCACAGTGAGCCGCCTGCCCGGCGCAGGACCTCGCGTCGAGCGGGGCTAGTGCCCGGGACGATGCCGACCATGGATGGCCGGCATCATCTCGACGCGATTCGGCCAAGCGGCTGTCCATGACAGCCGTCATCTCCGGGAAATACCCATGAAAGCCATGTCTCGATCCCTGACGCAGAACGCGAACCGGGAGGCGCCCGGCGCGCGCTCCTTCTCGCGCACCACGCGCCTTCTCATGGCGCCGGCCGTCATCTTTCTGCTGATCTGGATGCTCGTGCCGCTGCTGATGACGATCTATTACTCGTTTCAGCAGTACAACCTGATGATGCCGATGTATGACGGCTTCGCCGCTTTCGGCAACTACGCGATTCTCTTGAGTGACCCGGTCTTCTGGGAAGCGCTCGGCAATACGCTGATCATCGTCCTCGCCAGCCTCGTCGTGACCGTCTGTCTTGGCCTCGCGCTGGCGCTATTGTTCAACCGGACCTTCGTCGGTCGTGGCGTGGCGCGCACGCTGGCCGTCGCGCCGTTTTTCGTCATGCCGGTCGTGACCGGCCTGATCTGGAAGAACATGCTGTTTCACCCGGTCTATGGGTTGTTCGCCTGGATCGCGCGTCAACTCGGCCTGGAACCGGTCGACTGGCTCGCGCACTACCCGATGGTGTCGGTCATCATCATGATCACCTGGGAGTGGACGCCGTTCGCGCTGCTGGTGCTTCTGACAGGCCTGCAGTCGTTGCCGGAGGATCAGATCGAGGCGGCCCGGCTCGACGGCGCCAACGCCTGGCAGGAGTTTCGCCATATCGTGGTGCCGCATCTCGGTCAGGTGCTCTACGTGGTGGTGATGCTGGAGAGCATCTTCTTTCTGACCTCGTTCGCAGAGATCTACACCACCACCAGCGGCGGGCCCGGTACGGCGACGACCAATCTGCCGTACTACATCTTTCAGACCGTGTTCCAGCAGTACGACATCGGCATGGCGTCGGCGGCAGCCATTGGCGCGGTCGTGCTGGCCAATATTTTCGCGATCATGCTGATCCGCTTCATCGCGGGCAACCTCAACGCGGGGGCGCAGCAATGAGAACTCAATCCGGCAACGCGCTTTTGGGTATTCTCGCCTGGCTCGTGGCGCTGGCGATCTTCTTCCCGATCCTGTGGCTGCTGCTGACGGCCTTCAAGACCGAGCAGGAAGCCTTCTCCGTTGACCCGACGTTCTGGTTCATGCCGACCCTCGAAAGCTTCAAGACAGCACTGGCTCAGGGTAGCGGTTACTGGCACTACGCCTGGAACTCGGCACTGACCGCGGTCGCCTCGACCATCATCGGCCTGGCGCTGGCGGTACCGGCCGCCTACGCCATGGCGTTCTATCCCAACAAGCGCACCGACTTTCTGCTGGTGTGGATGGTCTCGACCAAGTTCATCCCGGCAGTCGGCGTCCTGATTCCGATCTTTCTGGTTTACAAGACGGTGGGGCTGCTCGACCACGCCCTGGGGCTGACGCTGCTGTTCACCGCCATGAACCTGCCAATCATCGTCTGGATGGTCTACTCCTACTTCCGCGACATTCCCAAGGACATCGTCGAAGCCGCGGATATCGACGGTGCCAGCGTACTGCAGACGCTGTTCAAGGTCGTGCTGCCGCTGGCGCTGCCCGGTCTGGCCTCCACCGGCTTGCTGGCCCTGATCCTGGCGTGGAACGAGTCGTTCTGGAGTATCACCATGACCGACCATCGCGCGGCGACGCTCGCGGTCTACATCGCCTCGTTCAAGAGTGCCGAGGGGCTTTTCTGGGCCAAGATGTCCGCCGCGTCGGTGCTGGCGATCGCGCCAATCATCGTGCTCGGTTGGTTCACGCAGCGTCAGATGGTGCGCGGGCTGACGTTCGGTGCCGTCAAGTGATCCCGATCTTTTCCGAACCTTTTCAAGAGGGCTAGCGAGATGGCCATCGTCGAACTCAAGAACGTCGCGAAGCAGTACGGCAGCAGCAACAGCAACGCCGTCGACAATTTCAACCTGACCACCCGAGATGGTGAATTCGTGGTACTGGTCGGCCCTTCCGGCTGCGGCAAGTCGACCACCATGCGCATGATTGCGGGGCTCGAGCGCAACACCGGCGGCGAGATCCTGATCGGTGGCGAGGACGTCAGCCAGGTGCCGCCGAAGGAGCGCGATATCGCCATGGTGTTTCAGAGCTATGCGCTCTATCCGCACATGACAGTGGCGGAGAACATGGCGTTCAGCCTGAAACTGAAAAAGCGCCCTGCCGAGGAGATCAAGGCAAAGGTAGACGAGGCGGCGAAGACGTTGGGCATCGAACCGCTGCTCGCGCGCAAGCCGCGCGAGCTCTCCGGCGGTCAGCGTCAGCGCGTGGCGCTGGGTCGCGCGATCGTGCGCAGCCCGCAGGTCTTTCTGATGGATGAGCCGCTCTCCAATCTGGATGCCAAGCTGCGGGTCGACATGCGTGCCGAGATCGTCAAGCTGCACAAGCGGCTCAAGGTCACCACGTTCTACGTCACCCACGACCAGGTCGAGGCGATGACCATGGGCGAGCGTATCGTGGTCATGAAGGACGGCGAAATCCAGCAGATCGACACGCCGATCAACCTCTACGAGCATCCCGCCAATCGCTTCGTCGCCGGTTTCATCGGTAACCCGTCGATGAATTTTCTGCGCGCCACCCACAGCGATGGCGCGGTCAGCGGCGAAGGGTTCCGCTTGACGCTGGACGCCGGGCTGCGTGAGGCAAGTGAATCTCACGGCGGGGATATCTGGGTGGGTGTGCGGCCCGAGCATCTTTCCGTCGCACAGGGTGAGGCGGAAAACCGGATCGACGGCCGGGTCGAGGTCGTCGAGACCCTGGGCGCGGTGACCGTGGTTCAGGTCAATGTTGGCGATGCCACGCTCACCGCGCAGTTGTCGGGGCATCGCCAGATCGAGATCGGCGAGCCGCTCTCGCTGACCTGCGAGAGCGACAAGCTCCATCTTTTCGATGTCGAGACCGATCAGGTCATCGCGCGGCGTGCTGCCGGCGAAGCCGCCGCTCTCGCCGACTCTCACGCTTGAGGAGCCGAATTTCATGACCACACTCGACACGCTGGCGCTGGATCGCCTCGATGCCGCCATCGACAAGCCGAAATACGATCGCCGTCAGGTCAAACCGGGGATCGTCCATTTTGGCGTCGGCGGTTTTCATCGGGCGCACCAGGCGATGTACCTCGATTCGCTCATGAACCGGGGCGAAGCGCTCGATTGGGGCATCGTCGGGGTCGGCGTCATGCCGGGCGACCGACGAATGCAGGAAGCGCTCGCCGCGCAGGATCATCTCTATACGCTGGTCGTCAAACATCCCGATGGCGAATATCAGGCCCGAGTGATCGGCTCGATCATCGACTATCTGTTCGCGCCGGACGATATCGAAAAGGTGCTCGAGACGCTCGCCGATCCGCAGATACGTATCGTCTCGCTGACGGTAACCGAGGGCGGTTACAACTTTCATCACGTCACCGGGGAATTCGATCTCGGTAACCCCGACGTCAAGCACGACCTGGCCTCACCCCGGGTGCCGAAAACGACCTTCGGCCTGGTGATCGAAGCTCTGGCGCGCCGTCGCGAGCGCGGTCTCGAGCCGTTCACGGTCATGTCCTGCGACAACATTCAGGGCAACGGTGAGGTGGCGCACAAAATGTTCGTCGCCTACGCGAAGGCTCGCGATGCCGAGCTGGGCCAGTGGGTGGACGAGCATGTCCAGTTTCCCAACTCGATGGTCGATCGCATCACGCCGGTGACGACCGAGGCCGATATCGCCGAAATCCGCGATCGCTTCGGCGTGGAGGATCGCTGGCCCGTGGTCTGCGAGCCTTTCACCCAATGGGTGCTGGAAGATCACTTCACGCTGGGGCGTCCGCGCTACGAAGACGTCGGCGTGCAGGTCGTCGACGATGTCATGCCCTATGAGCTGATGAAGCTGCGCCTGCTCAACGCGAGCCATCAGGCGCTGACCTACTTCGGCTATCTTGCGGGTTACCGCTACGCGCACGAGGTGTGTCAGGACGAGCTCTTCGTCGCGTTCCTGCTCGACTACATGAACATCGAAGCCACGCCGACGCTGCGCCCCGTGCCGGGTGTGGATCTCGACGACTACAAGCAGACGCTGATCGCGCGTTTCGCCAATCCGGAGATCAAGGACACGCTGGCGCGGCTCTGTGCCGAGAGTTCGGATCGGATTCCCAAGTGGCTGCTGCCGGTCATCCGCGAGCAGCTCGCCGACCGTGGTGACGATGGTGGCGGCGACATTCGACGCAGTGCGGCCGTGGTCGCGAGCTGGGCCCGATACGCTGAGGGTGTCGACGAGCAGGGCGAACCGATCACCGTTGTCGACCGTCTCAAGGATGAGTTGATGGCGATCGCCAAGCGCAACCGCAGCGAGCCGACCGCATTCATCGAGAACCGACAGCTGTTTGGCGATCTCGTTGATGACGAGCGCTTTCGCACCGCCTATCTCGAGGCGCTCGAGCGGCTGCATCGCGATGGCGCACGAGCCTGCGTCGAAAATCTCGTCGGACGTTGACGCCGGAAATGAGCGGGGTAAGGTCGATGCGCCAAAGCGTGGGGCCGCACGACAGACGACGCTGGTGAAGACCAGGGGCTCGATGGCCCATGCGGCGGCTCCTATCAGATGCAACACAGAGACCGGGAAGCCTGAACCATGTATATCGGCGTGGATTGCGGCACGCAGAGCACCAAGATCGTGGTGGTCGATGACAGTGACGGCCGGATTGTCGGCGAGGCCTCGCGGCCACATCGTCTGGATCAGGGCGACAACGGTCGCCGCGAGCAGCGGGTGGAAGAGTGGACCGAGGCGTTTCGCGGCGCGCTTGGCGAAGCGCTGGACGATGCCGGTGTCAGCGCGGGCGCCGTTCGTGCGATCGGTATCTCGGGTCAGCAGCACGGCATGGTCGCGCTCGATGCCGACGGCGTGCCGGTGCATCCGGCCAAGCTCTGGAACGATACCGAGACGGCCGAGTGGAACGCGCGGCTGATCGAGGCAATGGGCGGCGAGCAGGGCTGTATCGACCGGCTCGGGCTGGTGCTGCAGACCGGCTATACCGCCTCCAAGATCGCCTGGCTGCGTGAGACGCACCCCGAAGCGTACCGACGCATCGAGACGCTGCTGCTGCCGCACGACTATCTCAACTTCTGGCTCACCGGCGAGCGCGTGGCCGAGTGTGGCGATGCATCGGGGACGGGCTATTTCGATACGCGCACGCGGCAGTGGCGTCGAGATGTCTTCGAGCTGATCGCGCCGGAGCTCGATGCCGACCGTGTTCTGCCGCGGTTGATCGAGTCGCGCGAAGCGGTGGGCAAGGTGCGTCCCGCGCTGGCTGCCGAGCTGGGTCTCGGCGATGACGTCATCGTCGCCAGCGGCGGCGGTGACAACATGATGGGCGCGATCGGCACCGGCAACATCGAAGCGGGCATGGTCACGATCAGTCTTGGCACTTCGGGCACGATCGCCGTGCACTCTCCGGAGGCGGTGGTGCCGGACAACGCCATGGTAGCGAATTTCTGCGCCAGCCACGGCGGCTGGCTGCCGTTGATCTGCACGATGAACGTCACCTCCGCGACGACCACCCTGCGCGAGCTGGTGGGACTCGATATCGAAGGCTTCAATCGCGCCGTCGAGAAGGCCGAACCCGGCGCCGGCGGCATCACGCTGCTGCCATTCTTCAGCGGCGAACGGGTTCCCGCGCTGCCGCAGGCGCATGCCAGTCTGAGTGGCATGACGAGCTTCAACACCAACCCTGCCAACCTGTGCCGCGCCGCCGTGGAGAGTGCGACGTTCGGGCTACGTTACGGGCTCGAGCTGCTCGGTTTCCTGGCCGGTCAGGCGACCCAGGTGCGGCTGGTCGGGGGCGGTGCGAAAAGTGCAGTCTGGCGCCAGATCGTCGCCGACATCCTTGATCTCGAGGTCGTTTGCCCTCAGGTCACGGAAGCGGCGGCGTTTGGCGGGGCGATCCAGGCGCGCTGGTGCGACCGCCGCGAGAGCGATGCCAGTCTTTCGGAGCTCTGCCGCGACTGGGTCCGGCTCGATGATTCGACGCTGACGCGACCGCATCCGGAAACGGTCGCCAAGTATCACGGCATCTACCGTCGCTATCGCGAGGCCTTGCAGAAAGAACACGGTATCGCACTGCCGCGAGGCCACTGATTGCGCTCGTCGAGATTGACGTTCAGGCTCTCCGGGACCGGCGAGGAGGCAGCTACGGTGTTATGCTTCAGAAATCGGCATTGCGAGGTGCGATGACGCGCCGCGATCTCACGTCACATCGAAGGAGCGACTCATGACACAGCAACTGGACTCTCTCAAACAGCTTTCCAAAGTCGTTGCCGACACCGGCGACCTGGACGCGATTCGCCGCTATCAGCCGGAAGATGCAACGACCAACCCGTCACTGATCCTCAAGGCCTTCGATCTCGAGGGCTATCAGGGGTTGATCGACGAGACGCTTTCCGCCGTGAAATCGGAAATCACCGATGTTGATTCACGCGTCGAGGAAGCGGTCGATCGGCTATGCGTGGCAATCGGCACCGAGATCACCAAGCTGGTCCCGGGCAAGGTTTCGACCGAAGTGGCCGCCAAGCTCTCCTTCGACGAGGAGGCGAGCATCAAGAAGGCGCATCATCTGATCGAACTGTACGAAAAGCAGGGCGTCTCGAAGGACCGCGTGCTGATCAAGCTGGCTTCTACCTGGGAAGGCATTCGTGCCGCCGAACGGCTGCAGAAGGACGGTATCAACTGCAACCTGACGCTGCTCTTCTCCGATGCTCAGGCGCGCGCCTGCTTCGAAGCCGGCGTCTTCCTGATTTCGCCCTTCGTCGGCCGCGTCACCGACTGGTACAAAGCGGCAACCGGTACCGAGTCCTACGCCCCGGACGAAGATCCCGGCGTCGTCTTCGTGCGCGGCGTCTGCGACTACGCGGCTCGTTACGCCTATGACACCGTGGTGATGGGTGCGAGCTTCCGCAACACCGATCAGGTGCTGGCGCTGGCCGGCTGCAACCGCCTGACCATCTCACCCGCGCTGCTCGAAGAGCTTGCCTCGACCGAAGGCGAAGTCACCCGCAAGGTGACCGACACCGGTGAGAGCAGCAAGCGCCTCGAGCGCATCGGCGAAGCGCAGTTCCGCTGGGAGCATAACGAGGACGCGATGGCGACCGAGAAACTGGCGGAAGGCATTCGCAAGTTCGCCGCCGACCAGGCCAAGCTCGAAGGGCTGCTGGCCAAGCGTCTCGGCTAAGCTTTTGCTGGGTATTTTACGAAGACACCCGGCCATGTGCCGGGTGTTTTGGTATCTGGCAGCGGTGACGGTTTTGGTGGGAGCGAGCTCTGCTCGCGAAGGCGTTGCTTCGCGAGCAAGCGGCGGCACGATTGTTACCCTAGGGCCAGTTTCTCACGCCGCCTTCCAGACATCCGCCAGAATCTCGTAGGACCGCACTCGGTCGGCGTGGTCGAAGCAGTCGGTATTGACCATGATCTCGTCGGCACCGGTCGTCGCCAATAGTTCATCGAGCTGTTGCCGAATCGATCCCGGTCCGCCGACCACGGCTGCGCCGAGATTCTGGGCGACCATCGCCTGCTCCTGTGGCGACCAGTCCAGTGCCTCGACCGGCGGACGCGTACGGGTGCTCTTGCCACGAATCAGATTGAGGAATTTCTGCTGCTGGGTCGTGGCGAGAAAGCGCGCGCGGTCGTCGCTGTCGGCGGCGACCAGCGGGATGCCGATCATCGCATGGGGATTGTCGAGTACGCCGGGCTGGAAGCCTTCGCGATACAGGTGCAGCGCCTCGATCATGTAGCCGGGGGCGAACTGCCCGGCAAAGGCGAAAGGCAGGCCGAGGCGGGCGGCGAGCTGAGCGCTGAAGCCGCTCGACCCCAGTAGCCAGATGGGAACGTGCGTGCTCTCGCCGGGAATGGCGCGCACTCGCTGTCCGGGAACGCTCTCGCCGAGATAGCGGCGCAGCTCGTCGAGGCGATCGGGGAAGTCGTTGATACCCGCACGTGGATCACGCCGCATCGCCTGCATGGTGATGCCGTCCGAGCCCGGCGCTCGACCCAGCCCAAGGTCGATCCGGCCGGGGTAGAGCGTCTCGAGTGTGCCGAACTGTTCGGCGATCACCAGCGGCGGATGGTTGGGCAGCATGATACCGCCGCTGCCGATGCGAATCGTCGAGGTGGCCCCCGCGAGGTGGCCGATCAGAACGCTGGTCGCCGCGCTGGCGATGCCATCGATATTATGGTGCTCGGCAAGCCAGTAGCGGTTGTAGCCCAGGCGCTCGGCGTGCTGGACGAGATCGACGCTGTTGCGAAAGGTTTCGGCTGGCGTGCCGTCCAGCGTGATCGGCGCCAGATCGAGTACGGAGAGGGGAATGTCGGCTAGTCGTGACATGAGGAGGTTCTCGCAGTCGGTGGCAGGGCGCTTGTCGGTAATTCCTTAGCACCCTCATGACTCCCATCATGAGGGCATGACAAGGGAATGCAACCGCGATACGTCTGCTACCGGCTGGCTCTCGGGATCTCCTGGTCCTAGTTCAGCTCGGAGAGAAGTCGCTGGATTTCCTCGCGACGGCCGGCGTCGGCAACCTCTCTTCCCGGGCGCGGCGACGCGGCAAGCGCCTTCTGCAATGCCTGGCGAGCGCCGGCGTCGTCATCGTTATCGTGAAGGAAACCGGCCCAGAAAAAGTTGCTGTCGATGCCGTCGGGGTTGATCGACAGTCCGTTCTGCAGGAGCGTTTTGGCCTTGTCGTCGTCGCCGAAGCTGATCGGCCAACCGGGGACCTGGTGATAGAGCGTACCAAGACTGGTGTAGGCCGACCCGTTCAACGTATCGGGATCGATGGCCAGTGCTTTTTCGAACGCCTGTCGCGCGTCCTTGACTTGTGAAAGCGCGCTCAGGCCACCGCCTGCACCGGCTTCGGAGGCGCGGATGATACCGGCCCAGGTGTACAGTTCGGCGCTATCCGGGTGGGTCTCGAGCAGGGCCTGTGCTCGCTGGTAAAGCTGGTCGAAGGCGTCCTCGCGGCGCGCTTCCGGGGTCTGATAGCGAATATTGGCCCAGCGGCTCTGCAGCTCGTGCAGACCGGCCGCGACCGACGTCTCGGCGTCATGCGTCGGGGATGCGGCCTCGGCGACGGCGTTCACCGAGGTGACGCCCATTGCGACGGCAAGCATTAGCGGTATCCATAGGGTTTGGCCTGTCATATGTCGAGTGTCCTGGTGTCATGGAGTAATGGACGGCTGGCGAGCGTGGCGCTGAATCGTCTGGAGACGCTTCTTCAAGGCGCGATCGACGATACCCGGCAGCAGGCCGTTGAGTCTGACCAGCAGGCATTCGGGCCAGCCGATCTGGCGGTCCTTGGTGCCTTTCTCGATGTCTCGGACGATGGCATTTGCGACCTCGCGAGGCGCATCGACCGAGTTGCCGAGCGCGGTATTGAGCGCGTCGACGTTGGCGTCGTTCATCTCCGTGCGCGTCGCACGCGGCGCGATATGCAGGACGCGAACCGGTGTGTCCGTCAGTTCGCGACGCAGCGCCTGACTGAACCCGCGCAGCGCGAATTTGGTGGCACAGTAGACGCTGTAACCGGGGTGGCCGATGGCACCGAAGGCGGATCCGACGTTGACGATCCAGGCGGCGTCGTGCCGCAGTAGTCTTGGCAGCAACGCCTGTGTCACCAGCAGCGTCGCGGTGACGTTCGTCATCACCATTCGCTCGATCTGCTCGGCATGCTGCTCTTCGAACATGCCGAAATGGTTGATGCCGGCGGCATTGATGATCATGTCGACGCGAGCTATCTCCGCTGCCTGAACGATACGCCGACGTTCGCTGGTGATCCCGATATCGGCGGCTACCGTCTGTATCCGCTCCGGCGCCTGCGCGGCGAGTGCGCGCAGGGCATCGACATTGCGTCCGGCGACAACCAGCTTCGCGCCTCGATCGGTGAGAATCGACACCAGCTCGCGACCAATACCGCCGGTAGCGCCGGTCACCAGCACGCAGCGATCAGACCAGCGCATGGCCTAGCTCCTCGTGACTGGATTGACTGCCGGCATCGCGTTCGAGATTGCGGAACATGGCGCCATAGAGTCGGTAGACCATGTTGGCGGTATCGATAATCGCCTGGAGGTCCGCAGGGTCTTCCAGCCGATTGATCTGCTCCTCGAAGAACGCCAGATGGCCGACATCCAGGCTGCCGTGAGACTCGAGATAGCGGAAGGCATCGGCAGGCAGGTTTGCTCCCTGGCGAATCTGCTCCGCGGCCTGGGTGGCAATGGCGGTGCTGGTACCCTCCAGTACATGAACCATGCCGAAGAAGCCGATCGGGTTGTCATGGGCGATCACGTCGCGCACGTAGCGTACCATCAGCTCGGTGGCCGGTGCCGGTCGAGCCGACGCCGTGGCGTCGGGATCGCCCCCCAACGCGCGGATGTCATCGAGAATCCAGGCCTGGTGGCCGTACTCCTCTTCGATGTATTCGACCAGCGCGCCACGCAGCCACTCCAGACGCTCGGGCAGCCGAGCGCCGCAGGCCATCATCAGCGGCACCGTCTGCTTCACGTGATGGTATGCCTGCTCCAGGAACGCGAGATACGGTGCTTTGGTGATGTCGCCACTGAGCGCACGCTGGATCACCGGCGTCTCGAGTAGCCATTGACGATGTTCGGCGGTGGCCTGCTGAAGGGTTTCATAGTTGGTCATGGAGTCGTCTCCTCGGGATCTCGGAAAAGGGCGGGCGCTCGCGAGTGCCAGTCGCCGATTCTCGTCAGGGTGTCGTCGGGCCGGGTCTCGGCATCGACGGATCAGGTTGCGGATGTCGCAGTGGTCGTGTCGGCAGCGGTGATCGGAGCTGCCAGCCAGTCGGCGTGAGCCGTTTCCAGCGCCTCTCGCCGGAGTCGCCCGTTGGCCGTCGCCAGCCCGTTGAGTGGCGTGAACGGTGCCGAAACCCGCCAGCGGGAGATGCGGGCATAGTCGGGCAGGCGTTCATTGGCGCGAGCCACGGCTGCCTGAAGGGCTTCCTCGCTGACGGTATCGCTTCCGGGTACCAGCAGTGCCCGGTTGGCAGGTTGGGCTTCGCCGTAGACCCAGGCCTGGGCGATGACGGGCTCGGCGGTCAGTTCCGCTTCGACCCAAGCGGGATCCACGTTGCGCCCGTACGCCGTGATGAAGACCTGCCTACGCCGGCCTTTCAAATGCAACGTGGCGTCTTGCCATTCGCCAAGATCGCCGGTCGGCCATCGCTCGATGCGTGAGCTCGGCTCACCGAGATAGCCAAGCATCAGAGCCCCGGCGGCGTGAATCTCACCGTCGTCGTCGATTTGCAGGTCAACGTGTGGAAGTGGACGCCCGACGCTGCCAAGGTGTTGCTCGCCGGGGCGATTCAGTGACACGACCGAGGCACACTCCGACAGACCATAGCCTTCGAAGACGGGCCAGCCCGCGGACTGTGCACGCCGCAGTAGTTCGGGAGAGACCGTGGCTCCGCCGACGGCAAAGAAGCGACCGAAGTCGATCGGTGCCGGACCCTGGCGAGCCAGTAGCGCCGATAGCAGCTGGGGAACCAGAATCAGACTGTCCGGCGCTTCGGCGAGAATGAGATCCCATCCCTTGGCGCTATCGAAGCCGCTTGCACCTGACCAGCCGACATCGATCAGCGACGGCAGTGTGACGCGGGCCCCCAGCCACAGTGGGGCGTAGATGCCGCCGATATTCTCGAGCAGCGTCGCCAGCGGCAGCAGCGTCAGGTGATGCTGGATATCGCATGGTCGCGTCACGGTCGCCAGGCTTTCTGCTACTTTCAGTGGCGCATCGCTATCCAGGCAGACCCCTTTCGGCGACCCGCTGGTGCCGGAGGTGAAGGTGATCTTCTGCGTTCCGACTGGCAGCTTCGGTGGTGAAAGGCACTCGCGTTGAGCGATATCGCTATCGCCTGTCGCGGTGAAGCCCAATGGCGCGAATGCCGACGGTGTCCCGATGACGGTGTCGATCCCGGCCTGGTCGAGAACGTGAGCGACCTGCGTCGGCGAGAAAAAGCTCGGCAGCGGCACGCAGACGATGCGGTCGCGCATCATGGCCAGGTCCCACAGTGCCCAGTCGACGCCGTTGTCCAGCGCCAGTCCCACTCGAGTCGCGCCACACTGCTTCAGACGGGCCCCGCGTTCGGCGATTCTCTCGAGAAGTGCCGCGTAGCTGACGCGCTGGGCCGCATCTGCCAGCGCAATCTGGTCAGGGCGCTGCCTTGACAGTGTCTCCAGGTGTTCGAAGAAGGCGTCAAGCATGGCTGTCTCCCTTGTTTCGGCTAACGGCGGCTGGCACGGTGGTAGGCGGCAGGCGAAAACCGCGAGCGCCGAGCTGGTGCCAGGCGGCCACGAGGTCACCGCCCATGACCCATGGGCGATGCAGGTAGTAATTGCCCCACTCCTCGACTGTCGGCCCCAGCCGGGTGGGGTCGGCCTCGGCCAGCTGACGCACATCCAGCCCCAGTCGGCGAAAGCCGTTACGGACCGCAGCTGTCGCGGTGAACGCCAGCCAGCGGCACTCTTCGGCGACCAGCGTCTCGATCAGGGAGACGATCAGCGGAACGGCCAACCCAGGGCGTCGGGTCGCCAGGTTGCCGATCTCGGCAAGCGCTGCCCGCTGCACGGGTTGCGTCAGCGCTTCTGCCAATGCCTGCTCGATCGGCACTTGAAGATAGGACTCGAGAAACAGTGGCGAGGGGTCCGCTCGTCGGGCACCGACGGCCGCTTGAATCTCGCTGCCTTCCCACAGCGCGAACAGGCGCGGGGCGAAGTGATGAATCGCAGCGCCATGCTGTTCGCGGTAGGTCTTTGCAATGAAGCTCTCGGCGTC
The DNA here is from genome assembly GCF_014652715.1 of Salinicola rhizosphaerae. Lineage (GTDB taxonomy): Bacteria > Pseudomonadota > Gammaproteobacteria > Pseudomonadales > Halomonadaceae > Salinicola > Salinicola rhizosphaerae. Next base: position 406,217 of record NZ_BMZI01000004.1, read on the forward strand.
GGTGCGCTCGGTGCCGCCGACTTCACGCCAGACGAGCGCTCGAGAGAACGATTTGAAGGATGGCTCGGGCATCTGGCGCCCCTCGCGAGTGAATGTTCTCGGTAGGGTGCGCCGCGCTCACTTAACGAAAGCTTACGCTTCCAGGGAAGCCGGGAGACACGGAGCCGATCCGCGCACGTTCGAAACGCCGGGGCCCCGTCATGCGTTGCGCTGTGGCCTCGTCGTCTACACTGATGTGTGAACTTGCCGAAACGGCCTTCGGCAAATCGGGATAAAACAAGGGGTGAACATGGCCAAACTTGGCAAGGAAGGCGTATTCGTCGTCTCGGCCGTCGTGATCGCTGCGATTGTCGCCGTCGGTGCCATTTTTCCGACGCAGTTCGGCAATATCGCCAACACGGCGCTTAGCGGGACGACGCACTATTTCGGATGGTTCTATCTTCTATCCGTTTTCGGTTTCGTGATTTTTCTGATCGCGCTGGCTTTCAGCAAATACGGTAAAATCCGCCTCGGACCTCAAGATAGTAAGCCAACCTATGGGTTCTTCTCCTGGGTCAGCATGCTGCTCGCCGCCGGGTTTGGCGTCGGGCTCGTGTTCTACGGCATGGCGGAACCGATGACCCATTATCTCACGCCGCCATTCGGCGACGTCGAGTCCGCGACGCCGGAATCGGCGCGCTATGCCATTCAGTACGCGTTCTTCAACTGGGGTATTCACCAGTGGGCGGCGTTCTCGGTCGTCGGGCTGATCATCGCCTATTACCAGTTCCGCAAGGGGCAGGCGGGCATGGTTTCCAACGTGCTCTCCTCGGTCACCGCCAAGCGCCCGAAGCTGCGCAGGCTGGCGCCCATTCTGGATATCTTCGCCGTGGTGGCAACCGTGATGGGCGTGGCAACGTCGATCGGCCTTGCGGTGCTGCAGATCAACGGCGGGCTGCACTCAGTCTTCAATGTGCCCGAGAACATGTGGTGGCAGTTCATCATCATGGGGGCCATGTTCATCTGCTACATGATTTCTGCAACCTCCGGTCTCGATAAAGGCATCAAGAATCTGTCGAACCTGAATCTGATCATCTGCTTTGCGCTGATGTTCTACATTCTGTTCACCGGGCCAACCGTCAAGATTCTCGAAACCATTACCCTGGGGCTCGGTGACTATCTGCAGAATTTCATCGGCATGAGTCTGAGAATGTCGCCCTTCGACAACAGCGAGTGGGCAGCCAGCTGGACGATCTTCTACTGGGCCTGGGTCATCGCCTGGTCACCGTTCGTCGGCACTTTCGTTGCCCGAATTTCCCGTGGTCGCACGATCAAGCAGTACGTCTTCGGGGTGCTTGTAGTACCGCCTCTACTGGCCTGTCTTTGGATCGGTGTGTTTGGCGGTGCGGCGCTGCAGATGGAGCTCAACAGCGATGCCGGACTGGCTCAAGCGACCGCCGATAACATCACCTCGGCGCTTTTCCGCATGTTCGATCTGATGCCGTTTTCCAACGTGCTGTCGATCGTCGCGCTCTGCCTGATCTTCATCTTCCTGGTGACATCGGCGGATTCGGCGACCTACATCGTCTCGCAGATGACCGATAACGGCTCACTCAATCCGCCGTTGATGAAGCGAATCATTTGGGGGGTACTGATCGCCGCGATCTGCCTGACACTGCTATCGGCCGGTGGCGAAAACGGGCTGAAAGGGTTGCAGTCGGCATCGGTGCTGTCGGCATTGCCCTTCACGTTCATTCTGTACGGCATGATATTCGTCACGCTCAAGGAGCTGCGTGCCGATCGCAAGGCGATGCTGACCGCACTTTATCGTCGTCACAGCGATACGCCGGTCGGTGCCGATGCCTTCGAGGCCGAGATGCTCTCCGAGGAGGACCGCTACCGTCGCGCGCCGGACGTCAAGAATCGCCGCATCAACGCGCGCTGACAATCTCCAGGCGCGCTTCGCGCGACACTCGCGACGGGGCCCG
>NZ_BMZI01000004.1:408326-532071 GCF_014652715.1 Salinicola rhizosphaerae
CAAAAGTGCCGCGCCCGGCTTAATTTAAGAGCCAGGTTGCCGTTAACACGGACAGGACCGCAGCGGTCGGCCAAGGCCGCACCGCCAGTGATTGTCGATTGGATATTGCCGCCAATGAAATCCCACCGCCGCCCGGCTCAGGGCGCTACCCGCCGCGCCGTGACTCCCGCCGAGACCGGGCTCGACCGCTGGCTCAATCGGCTGGTCACGATTTTCGTGACGACCGCGATGGTCGTCGGTGGCCTGGCGCTGCTGGTCACCTTGCTGTTCTAGTGCACTCCCAACCTGCCATGGGCTAACGCGATCGCTGCGCGCTGCCCATGCTGTGCAGGCGCCGCATCGAGGCAACGAGGTCGTTGAAACGCTCACCCTGAATCTGCACGTGAGACTGAATGGCTGCCTCGGCCCCCGCGGCGTCACCGTGTTCCAGCGCCTTCAGAATCGCCTGGTGCTCGTCGAAGCTGCTTGCCATGCGATGTCGCGCGTGGAGCTGCAGGCGTCGGTAGGGTTTGAGAATGGCGTGGAGGCGCGAGGCTTCCTGAGTTAGAAAGGCGTTGTGGCTGGCCTGATAGATCAGATGGTGAAAGGTCCCATTCTCGTAGTAGTAACCATCGATATCGCCATGCTCCAGACAGCGCCGACAGGCGCCGTTGGCTTGCTCTAGCGCTTCGAACTCATCGGCGGTCATTCGCCGTGCCGCGAGTCGCGCGCACATTCCCTCCAGTTCCGCCATCACTTCGAAGCGTTCGACCAGCTCGGTAACGCCGAGCTGGGCAACGAACGTGCCTCTCTTGGGCTGGACGCGAACCATGCCCGAGGCCGCAAGTTGCTGAAGCGCTTCGCGGATCGGGGTGCGTGAACAATCATATTCGCGCTCCAGCGCGATCGGATCGAGCCGGTCACCGGGGGCATAGCGCCCCTCGACGATGGCGTCTTCCAGTAGGTCTCGCAGACGCTGTGCTTGGGGAATCCTGGCCATATTCGACCTTCTTTCATTAGACCTTTTCCCATGTTGACTCACATGGGGCGGGAGCTGAATGTTGTATATAACAGATCCGTGACATGTATGTTAACCACTGCCGGCGTTTAGGGTTGGGACGCTGGCTCCAGATCTGGACGATGCTCCCTCGAAGGAGGGCATTTCTCACCTCGACCCGAGAGGGCCGGCATGAACGTCAACATGAATTTCCTGCAGGAGCTTTTGTCGAGCATCGGTCGTCGTACCCGAGGTCAGAGTCACGGCGATCATGGCGACAAGGCGCTGGCCCCCAGCAGTCTGGCGAGGCTGACCTCGGTCTGCGAGACCTTGATGCAGCCTAGCGGGGAGGCTTCCCGTATTCTAATCGCTCAGGAGGCGCTGGAGCGCTACGCCTCCCTGGACGAGACCGGAAAACTGGCTTTCTTCAATTTGCTGGCGGAGCACTATTCCGCCGACCCGGGGCAGATTCACGAAGCCTACGCGCGTTACCGAGACAGCGAGGATAACGAAAGCCTCCAGCAGTTGTTCTCCGTGTGCGAGCCACGTCGTCAGCATCTACTCCGGCGGCTGAATCTCTGTCCCGGTGGTACCTACGAGCTGGTCAGGATGCGCGCAGATCTGCTTCGCGCGCTCAAGGCGAACCCGGCGCTTGCACCGCTGGATGCCGATTTCGCGCATCTGTTCGCTTCCTGGTTCAACCGTGGCTTTCTGGTCCTCGAGAGCATCGACTGGAATACGCCGGCGGCGGTGCTCGAGAAAATCATTCACTACGAGGCCGTGCATGCCATCGGCGACTGGTCAGATCTGCGCCGGCGCCTGGACCCCGAGGATCGTCGCTGCTATGCCTTTTTCCACCCGGCTACCGGTGACGAGCCACTGATTTTCGTCGAGGTGGCCCTCTGCCGGGGTATCCCCGACAACATTCAAACCATCCTTGCGGGTGAAGAGTCGGTGGACCCGGCGGAAGCTGATACCGCAGCGTTTTACAGCATCAGCAACTGCCAGGCTGGGCTCAAGGGCATCTCCTTCGGCAATTTCCTGATCAAGCAGGTCGTGCAGGAACTCAAGCGCGAACTGCCCAACCTCGAGCACTTCGTCACGCTGTCACCGGTGCCCGGCTTTGCCGCCTGGCTAGCGGAGCAGCGCCGTGACGACGCCGTGCAGACTTCCGAGGAACTCGTCTCGATGCTGGAGGGCGGTCAACCATCCGACGATGGCCGCCAGCGTGATCGCGTCGCCGCGGAGATACGCGCGCTGGCTGCCCACTACCTCGTCGAAGCCAAACGTGGCAGCGGCATGCCGCTCGACCCGGTGGCTCGCTTTCATCTCGGCAATGGTGCCAGCCTGCACCGGCTCAACTGGCCTGGGGACAGTTCTCCCAAGGGGCAGCAGCAGTCGCATGGGTTGATGGTCAATTACCTCTACGAACTCGAGCGCATCGAGCAGAACCACGAGGCATTCAGTCGCGAGGGCACCGTCGTCTGTACCAGCGATATTCGGCGCGACGCCAAGCAGGGCAAGGCGAAAAGGCAACGTCCCTCGCAGGCCGATGCCTGAGCGACCCGTTTCCGCAGGAGAAGTCCGATGAACCAGAATCTCTATCTACAGTTTGCCGACAATTTCGAACGCCAACCCGACAAGGTGCTGATCGACACGCCGAACGATGAGCGTTTCCGCTATCGCGATGTCTTGGCGATCTCCCGACGCATGGCCAACGTGCTGCGTGATACCGGTGTCGCGCCCGGCGATCGGGTGGTGGTGCAGGTCGACAAGAGCCCGCAGGTGATCATGCTTTATCTCGCGTGCCTGCAGGTAGGCGCGGTTTATCTGCCGCTCAATACGGCCTATACCGGCGCGGAGGTCGATTACTTTCTTGGCGACGCGGAGCCCACACTCTATGTGTGTCGGCCGGCGGACGAGACGGCAGCGCGGGAGCTCGCGGGCCAGCGTCGTGTCGCCGCGCTGGAGACCCTCGGCGCGGAAGGCGAGGGTAGCCTGATGCAGCGGGTCGCCGATGCCGCCGAGGACGACAGCGTTGCCGTTCTTCAAGCCGACGATCTGGCGGCGATTCTCTATACCTCCGGCACCACCGGCCGCTCCAAGGGAGCGATGTTGACGCATGCCAATCTTGCCGCCAACAGTCAGGCGCTGGCACGAAGTTGGCGTTTCAGCGCTGACGATCACCTGCTGCACGCGCTGCCGATCTTTCATACGCATGGCTTGTTTGTCGCCTGCAATATCGTGCTCACCGTCGGCGCCTCGATGACGTTTCTGCCACGTCTGGATCCGGAGCTGCTGATCGATCTGATGCCTATGGCAACAGTGCTGATGGGCGTTCCGACATTTTATACGCGCCTGCTGGCAAGCCCACGCCTCGACCGGAGCGCGGTGGCGAACATGCGTCTTTTCGTCTCGGGATCGGCGCCCCTGCTTGCCGAGACCCATCAGGAGTTTCACGCGCGCACCGGGCACGCGATTCTCGAGCGCTACGGCATGACCGAAACCAACATGAACACTTCCAATCCCTATGATGGCGAGCGTCGTCCCGGCACCGTGGGATTCGCGCTACCGGGCAGCGAAGTGCGCATCACCGAACGTGAGAGCGGCGAGATATTGCCGCCAGGCGAAACGGGAGCGGTCGAAGTCCGCGGGCCCAACGTCTTCAAGGGATATTGGCGCATGCCGGAGAAGACCGCTGCCGAATTTCGCGAGGATGGCTTCTTCATTACCGGCGATCTCGGCGTCATCGATGACGACGGCTATCTCTCGATCGTCGGGCGCGACAAGGATCTGGTCATCTCCGGCGGGTACAACGTTTATCCCAAGGAAATCGAACAGTGGATCGACGAACTGCCCCAGGTGCTCGAATCGGCCGTGATCGGCGTTGCTCACCCGGATCTCGGTGAAGGCGTGACGGCCTGCGTGGTACTCAAATCCGGACAGGTATTGGAAGAGTCGCAGGTACTCTCGACGCTCGCCGACAAGGTGGCTCGCTACAAGCAGCCCAAGCGCGTGTTCTTCATCGATAGTCTGCCGCGTAACGTGATGGGCAAGGTGCAGAAGAACGAGTTGCGCAGTCGCTACGCAGGTACCTACCAGAATGCCGACCATCGGCGTACCGAGGCAGTAGGCAAGTAACGCTTGTGCCAACCGAATGGAATCCCTCGCCACGTGGGTAACGTGGCACCACGCCAGACCTTAACGATGTGCACGAAACAAGAACACCCACGAGAGGTGACAACCATGGTGATCTACGGTGTAGCACTGCTGGCCGGCTGCATGCTGGTCGGTTTGATAATCGGTGACGTGCTCGGACAGCTACTTGGCATCGACGCCAATCTGGGTGGCGTGGGCATCGCCATGCTGCTGTTGATCTTCGTGACAGGCTATCTCAAGGATCGCGGCAAGCTGCCGGAAACGACCGAGAGCGGAATCAATTTCTGGAACGCGATGTATATCCCGATCGTAGTGGCGATGGCCGCGAGTCAGAACGTGGCGGCGGCCTTCAGTGGCGGCATGGTGGCAATCCTTGCCGGCGTGCTGGCGGTTGCGCTCGGGCTGGTGCTGGTGCCCGTTTTGACGGGAAAACGCACCGAGGATGCCCGGCCGCTTGATGCCGTGCCGGAACAGGGTCTCGGTAAGTCGGATGTCCCCGCCGGCCCCACCCGTATCGGTCATTGAGAGGCGCGAACGACATGAACGATTCGATTGTTTCGCTGGTGGACAAATATCATCTGATTGCGGCGTTCGCTGTCATCGGATTGACGATGTACATCGCCTACTGGCTCAGCCGTCATCTTACCGCCGGCCGGCTTCACGGCTCCGCCATCGCCATCATCATCGGTCTGATTCTCGCGTATGTCGGCGGGATTCAGACGGGCGGAGAGGATGGATTGGCAGACGTCACGCTGTTCTCCGGGTTGGGGCTGATGGGCGGTGGCATGCTCCGCGACCTGGCGATCATCGCTACGGCTTACGGCGTCAGGTTTCAGGAGGTGAAGAAAGCGGGTCTGCGCGGCGTCATTGCCCTTTTTCTCGGGGTGCTGGTGTCCTTTGTCGCCGGCGCGGTCGTGGCGGTCGGGTTCGGCTACACCGATCCGGTGGATATCACGACGATCGCCGCGGGCGCCGTGACTTACATCGTCGGCCCGGTGACCGGTGCAACGCTGGGGGCGAGTTCCGAGGTGATCGCGCTATCGATCGCGGCCGGCTTAGTGAAATCGATTCTGACCATGATCGCCACACCGATGACCGCACGGCTGATCGGACTGGACAATCCGCGCTCGGCCATGATTTTCGGAGGCATGATCGGCACCACCAGTGGCGTGGCGGCGGGACTTGCGGCGACCGATGCAAGGTTAGTGCCTTACGGTGCCATGACGGCGACGTTTTACACTGGGCTGGGTATTCTGCTGGCGCCGACCGTCCTCTTTCTGATCGTCAGAGGAGTAATGGGGTGAAGGCACCGAGCGTGACGCTTTTCGGTAGGGCGTAGCTCTCGAGACGTCACTCGATGGATCGATGCCAAGTTTTTTGCCATCTAGGTCGAGGAGCACGGCCGGCTCTCATCTTCACGAGCGCCGGCGTAAAGCGGAGCAATCGCCACACAGTTTCGGCCGGCCGACTTGGCTTGATATAGCGCGCTGTCGACGGCTTCCAGTAACTGATCGGTGCTTTCCTGACGGTGCTCGCCGACGCCAGCGGAAAAGCTGACGCTGAGCGAGGCTGTCGAGAGGCGCTGTTGGCGCAGTGCATGCAGCAGCCTGTCGATGGTGCGTTGGGCTGCGAATCGGTCGATGCCCGGCAGGATCAGCAAAAACTCTTCCCCTCCCCAGCGAATCAGTGTGTCGCTGGTGCGCAGGGCCTGATCCAGATGTTGACTGAACTCCTGCAGAACGGTGTCTCCGACTGCATGGCCGTAGGTGTCATTGATTGTCTTGAAGTGATCGATATCGAGCATCGCCACGGAAACACGCTCGCCGTAACGTTGGCTGCGTTCGACGGACTGCTCAAGTAGCTCGAGACCGAAGCGGCGATTATGTAGGCCAGTCAGTTCGTCTCGGGTGGCCAGGTACTCGAGCCGTCGATTCTTCTCCTCTAGGCGTCGCTCGAAATTTCGCCGTTCGGTGATGTCGACCAAAAAGACGACTCGCAGCGGTTGCCCATCATCTTTGTGGCAGATCATGTCTTCCACGATGACGGTTCGTAGTTTCCCGTCGCGTAATTTGACGTCTACCGCCCGCCGTTGCGCGTTGCCGCGCGAGAAGCTCGCCTGATGGCGCAGTGTGGCTTCTTCGTACTGTGCAGAGGGCAGAATCTTACGAAAATGCGCGTTCAGCAGTTCGCTTTCCGTATACCCGAAAAATGCGCAGAAAGCGGGATTGGCCAGCCGCAGATAGCCTTCCACATCAATGATGCAGGCGCCCATCGGCAGGGTGCCGATCAGGCGCCTCAGCTGCGAAAACGATTGCGGCAACTGGGTAGAGACGCTATCGACGTCGGTAATGTCGCTGATCGCTACGAGAACCCGCTTTTCACTGGCATGGCCACCGTCGAGTGGCGTGACCTTTAGCTGCAGGGCTCTCAGTGGCTGCCGATGCTGACGAATATGATAGCAGCGCCATTGGCGGTCCTCGGCTGCAGGGCCGGTCTGCAGCGCGGGGTGATCCACGCCGCTGGCTGGTTGGAGCTGGGCATCTAGCCACTGCCAGGGATCGGCCATGGGAAACCGCTTGCCGAGATTCAACTGGCTCATCGCCGAGTCGTTGCTGGCGATCAACAGGGGAACGCCAGCGTCGATTCGGTAAATCAGCGCGGCAATGTCCAGTGTATCCAGTCCCGCGAGACTGGGGTCTTGACCGGCGTGACGCGAACCGGTCTGTCCAGATTCGATCATAAGCCTGATTACCGTAAGTGACGGTTGCGAGCAGACAGCACTGGTGTATTCAGTGCACACCGCGAACCAGCGCGAGGCTGGTATCCGAGCAACGGGGAAGCGCCCCGGTGGCGGGCCTGGCGAACCAGTAACCCTGCTGTCGGGTGATGCCTCGCCGGTAGAGCCAGCGTGCTTCCTCAAGCCTCTCGACACCTTCTGCTATCAGCGTGATATCGAGCTGCGCTGCCAGCACGATGAGCTGATCCACGATGATCTGCTGTCGCGACGACTCATCGATATGACTGATCAGCTGGCGGTCGAGTTTCAATACATCCGGCAGTATGTCGATCAGCAGATCGAGATTGGCGTGGCCTGTACCGAAATCATCGACGGCCGTTTTGAGGCCCATGGCCCGATAGGTATCGACGATGTTTTGCAGATGACGCCTGTCCCTGACGCTTTCGGTCTCGATGATTTCGAAGCAGAGCCTGTCTACTGGCCAACCGACACGCTCTGCCGTGGCGAGCGTTGCCTGAATGCAGGCCTCCGGCTCGTATACGGCGTTGGGTAAGAAGTTTATCGACAGCATCCCCTCGATGCCGAGATGCTCGGCCATCTCGATCGCGCGAACGCGGCAAGCCTGGTCGAACCGATATAGCGATTTGTCGTCGACCTGATTCAGCACCGATTCAGCGGATTCGCCTTTCGGCCCTCTGACCAGCGCCTCGAACCCGTAAACCTTTCCCAGGGAGACGTCGACCAGCGGTTGAAAAGCCATGGTGAAGTCGAAGGCGAGTGGCGACTCGCAGCGCACGCACCGACCTTCATATCGGGCACATCCCGGCATCGTGTCCTCCTTGACCGACTGCGGTTGGATGAGTCGACTTTCCGGACACGCGCTCCTTGCTTGTCCAGGAAGTTAAATAAGCTTAGAGCAGTTGACTATGATCGAATAGCATTCATTCGGTAGAAAAGTGTGAACCTCCGGCTATTTGCGTCTCCGATTGACGACATCTGGTGAAGAAGGACCACGCGTCTAAGAGGCGCGTTATCGCGTATTCAGTGTGATTCCGATAATGGAAAGCCTGGCAACGACGGGCGAGCTCGCTCATGAAAATCCGATTGACCACACTGCTATGCTTGGCGCTGATCGCCACTGGCGTCGCCTTCGACAAGGGCGTCTGGCAGATACCACGGCAGTGGAATCCGCTGGCGCCGCTCGTCGTGAGCGACCCCGTGACGCCGGTGACGCGGCTCAAGCTAAAGTGGCTGGCCGAGGATCGGCAGGGGTGTCTGGTGGCGCTGGATAGCGCGCCCACGCTTGCCTACACGCCACTGGAAGATGACACCCCGGTCGCCGGCTGCCCGTTGGAGAACGTGGTGAGAGTTCGCCATTCAGAGGTCCGATTCAATGCCAGTTTCTTGGCCAGTTGCCCGCTGGCGCTGGCGTGGATCATGTTCGAGCGGCACGAGCTACAGCCACTGGCGCAGCGCACCTTCGATCAGAACGTCTCCGGCGTTCAGCATTATGGCTCTTTCGCCTGCCGCAATATCTATCATCGGAAAAACGCCCGGCGCAGCGATCACGCGACCGCGTCCGCGCTCGACGTCGCCGCATTCGAACTCGCCGACGGGCAGCGTATCAGCGTGCTGAACGACTGGGACGACGGTGGCCGGAAAGGGCAGTTCCTGCGCGATGCCGAGCAGGGCGCCTGCCGGTACTTCGGCACCACGCTCGGCCCCGATTACAACGCCGCGCACGCCAACCACTTTCATCTCGGCATGCGCGGCTTCGGGATCTGCCGCTGAGCGAACGCTCAGTCGTCGAGATCGATATCGCCCTCATCCGTTGCCGCACCCGTGGCGGCACCCACGCCACCCCCTACGACCGCGCCTGTGCCGACGTCTCCGCCGGTGACGGCCGCGGCGCCCGCGCCGACGGCTGCGCCGACACCGGCACCGCTGGCAGCGCGCTCGCCGGTCGTGGTGCCGCAGGCGCTCAGCAGACAGGTCGCAGCGAACAGAAATGTAATGTTCCGTAGCATTTTTGGTTCTCCTTGAGTGATTCAGTAACAGTCTAGGAGAGCATGGGCAGAGTGCCAGTTTGGATGTTTTTGACGTAAGTCCAAGAAAAACAAGCCAGCCTAACGTCTAATGTTGCACAGATATGATGTATGACAACGTTCGCGAGTCGGAGGTGAGATCGGCACTTCGATTTCATGTCATGGATTCGCGAGGGAACATCATGCAACACAAAATACTGTCCGCCCTGGGTCTTCTGACCCTTTCCGCCGTCTCGTTGAACTCGGCCCAGGCTGCTCAGGAACTGAGGGTCCAGTCTTCGTTCAACTCGGGTGACTATGCCTATCAGTATCTTCAGGAGCACTGGGCGCCCAAGCTCGAGGAGATGACCGATGGCGATCTGAGCATCAACATCATGGCGACGGGGGCGGTCGTTCCCTACAAGGAAACCCCGGACGCCGTCGCGATGGGCCTGCTCGATGGCGATCTCACCGCGCCTTCCTACTTCACCGGCCGTAACCCGGCGTTCGCGATTCTGGGCGATCTGACGGCCGGCTACGACTCGCCGCAGCAACTGCTCGATTTCTGCCGCGAGGGCGGTGGGGAAGCCGCGCTGCAGACGGCGCTGGACACGATTGCCGACGGGCAGATTCACGTCGTCGGTTGCGGTCCCTACAAGCGCGAAGCGCTGGTGGCGGCGGTACCGATTCGCAGCGTTGCCGACCTCAAGGGCATCAAGATCCGCTCGCCGGAGGGGCTGGCAGCCGACGTCTTCCAGCGTGCCGGCGCGACCCCGGTCAATCTGCCGTTTTCCGAGGTGTTCACGGCACTCCAGCAGGGTGTGGTCGAAGCGGCCGATGCCAGTGCCTACGTCAATAACGACGCTTCAGGTCTCAACGACATTGCCAAGTATCCGATCTATCCGGGCATTCACAGCATGGCAAGCCAACAGTTCACGCTGAACCAGGATCTGTGGGAGTCGCTCAGCGACGAGGACCAGCAGGCGCTGCACGAGTGGTTTTATGCGGCCTTCGAGGATCTGGCCAAGGCGGTCCACGAGCAGGACGAGAAGCTGGTGGCGCGAGACAAGGCCAAGGGTGACATCACGGTGATCGATTGGCCGCAGGCCGAGCGCGACAAGTTCCGCGAGATCGCTCGCCAGGCATGGAGCGATTACGCCAAGAAGAGCCCGGAAGCCCAAGCCGCACTGCAGGCCAACCTCGATTACATGAAGAAGATCGGCCTGATGAAGGGTGACGGCGACAGCGCCTCACAGTAATTCGCCACCCGGTCATTCCGATCCTGTGGTCGCGGCGTTCTCGTCGCGGCCCGATTGTCACTGGAGCCTGACATGCGACTACTCAGTCGACTTGCCGCCGGCATGGATCGCCTCAGCGCCTTCATCGGCTATGGGTGCGCCGTGCTGTTCTTCGTCTGCATCCTGCTTTCGGCATTCGAAGTGGTGATGCGCTACGTCTTCAATGCGCCGACGCAATGGACCTTCGAGACCGTCATGGCGGTCTGTGCCACCAGCTGGGTGCTGGCCAGCGGCTACGTGACGCAACGTCGTCGGCATATCGCCATCACCATGATCGAACTGGTCGTGCCGGCCTCGGTGTGGCGAAAGATGGAACTGGTGGCGATGGTCGTCGCGGTGTTCGCGCTGGCTGCGCTGGTCTGGGCGGCCTGGGAGCCGGCCCTGATGTCGATGCACGGCCCCGAGCGCAGCGGCAGTTCGTTCAATCCGCCGCTGCCTGCGTACCTCAAGCCGATGCTGGTCGTCGGCGCGATTCTCTACATCCTGCAGCTGCTGTCGAACATCATTCACTGGTTCGAAGGTCCGTCGACTGGCGCTGCCGTCAGTGCCGGCAGCGACCACCAGTTTGCCGATAACGCCAACCACGCCAACCGGGAGAGGGACGTCTGATGGGTATCGAAGTCGTCACGCTGCTGATCGTCCTGGCACTGCTGGGACTGATGGCGTTCGGCATTCCGCTGGGCGTCACGACGTTGACGGTCTCCGTCGCCACGTCACTGATCTATTTCGGTCCCAAGGGCCTGTTCCTGGTCGCCTCCAACGTCTATCACGTGCTCGAGAAGTACGAGCTGGTGGCGGTGCCTTTCTTCGTCTTCATGGCCAATGTGCTCGAGCGCTCCGGCATTGCCCGCGCGCTGTTCGACAGCATGTCGATTCTCGGCGGCCGCGCTCGCGGCTCGGTAGCGGTGCAGACCTGCGTTGTCGCGGTCATTCTCGCGGCAATGAGCGGCATCATGGGGGGCGAGATCGTCATGCTCGGCCTGATCGCGCTGCCGCAGATGCTGCGTCTGGGCTACGATCGCAATCTGTCGATCGGCATCATCTGTGCCGCCGGGGCGCTGGCCACGCTGATCCCGCCTTCGGTGGTCATGATCGTCTACGGTCTTGCCGCGCAGGTCTCGATCACCAAGCTGTTCGCGGGCGGGGTCATCCCCGGCCTGATCCTGGCCGCGATTTTCGTCGGTTATATTCTGATCCGCTGCCGGCTTAACCCCTCGCTGGCGCCGATCAACGATGCGCCGGAAGCCGCGCTGCCGCTGCGTCAGCGCCTCAAGTATCTGAAAGGTGCGGTGCTACCGTTCATTCTGATCGGTGCGGTTCTCGGCATGATCTACTCGGGCATCACCACGGTGACCGAAGCGGCAGCGATGGGCGCCGTCGGGGCGATGATCATCGCGATCATTCTCAAGCAGTTCTCCTACCGCATGATCCGCGACGCAATGCGCCAGACGGTGCTGACGGTCGGTTCGATCATCTGGCTGGTGCTTGGCGCGGTGAGTCTGGTGGGTATCTACAACCTGATCGGCGGCATCAGTTTCCTGCGCGGGGTGCTGGAAGGACTCGATCTACCGCCGCTGGCCGTGATCGCCGTGATGATGGGGATCGTGATGATTCTGGGGACCTTCCTCGAGTGGATCGCGATCATCTTCATCACGGTGCCGATCTTTGCGCCGGTCGTGGTCGGTCTCGGTTTCGATCCGATCTGGTTCGGTGTGCTCTTCGCCATGAACATCCAGATCTACTACCTGTCGCCGCCGTTCGGACCTGCCTGCTTCTTCCTCAAGAGCGTGGCACCGGAAGGCGTGGAGCTGCAGCATATCTTCCGCGCGGTCCTGCCGTTCATCGGGCTGCAGATCATCGGCATGCTGCTGGTGCTGTTTTTCCCGCAGCTGGCGCTGTGGCTGCCCAATCTGCTGTTCAACTAACGCCGGGAGAACGCCATGAAACTCGATGACAAGCTGATCCGCGACGGCCAGGACGATGACATCGTTTTGACCGAGTCGCCCGAAGAGGTCAATCAGTTCGATTTCGGGGTCTGGCCGGAGATCGTCGGGCTGATCGGAACGCTCGCGATCATCTGGTGGATGTTCCAGTAGCGCGCGAACCTCGTTCGCAGGTCGATATTCGCGTTTTGCGTCAGCGCCCGCCGATCACCGGCGGGCGCTTCGCGTTTCGGGGTAGGCGAGGCCGGAAGCGCCTGATCGTGCGACTTGCGACTTTGGTCGTGAATCCAAGGTCTACTATGGCTTTACATACGATGTATGACAACTTAGCGGTCGTCCAGTCACCCGTTGCGTTCCGTTCAGGAGGAGTCATGTCCCAGGATAAGATCACCCAGATAGCGCTTTCCCATGTCTTGCTGCCATTGCCCAAACCGATCAGCGACGCCAAGGTCATGACCGGCGTTCAGAAGCCGATGACCGAGGTCTCGCTGCTGTTCGTCGAGATCACTTCGCAGGATGGGCACCAGGGCATGGGCTTCGGCTACGTGCTGCGTGCCGGCGGTAAGGCGCAGTACGCTCACGCGCAGGATCTGGCCCCGTTCTTGATCGGCGAAGACCCCAACGACATTCCCCGGCTGTGGGAAAAGATGGCGTGGCAGGGGGCTTCTGTCGGGCGCTGTGGCGTTGCCGTGCAGGCGATAGGCGCCTTCGACACCGCGCTGTGGGACATGAAGGCCAAGCGCGCCGGTCTGTCGCTTGCCAAGCTGCTCGGTCCGTATCGGGATGCGGTGCCTACCTACAACACGTCCGGTGGCTATTTCGGTACCTCCATCGAGGAGGTGTGCGCCAACGCCGACCGCTCTCGCGCCAATGGCATTCGCGGCGTCAAGATGAAGGTCGGACAGCCTGACGTGGCCGAGGATATCCGCCGCGTGACGGCACTGCGCAAACATCTCGGCGACGAGGTGCCGATCATGATCGATGCCAACCAGCAGTGGGATCGGGAGACCGCCATGCGCTTCGGCCGCGCGGTGGACGATCTCTCGCTGACCTGGATCGAGGAGCCTGTCAGCGCGCACGACTATGAAGGTCATGCCTGGCTCAACGCCAACCTGGACACTCCGATCGCTACTGGCGAGATGCTCTCCAGCCAGGAATCGCTGCAGCAGCTGATCGATCATCGCTCGGTCGGTTTTCTGCAGCCGGATGCCCCGCGTATCGGCGGTATCACCCCGTTCATGAGTCTCGCTGGCGAGGCCGCGAAAGCCGGCTTGAAGCTGGCACCGCACTTTGTGATGGAGATCCACCTGCCGCTCGCCGCGGCCTATCCCGGTGACTGCTGGGTCGAGCACTTCGAATGGCTGGAGCCGCTGTTCGAGGAGCGCATCGAGATTCGCGATGGCTGCATGCAGGTGCCGACGCGCCCGGGGCTGGGGCTCAGTATCAGTGAGCAGACTCGCCACTGGACCGTGGCCAGCGACCGCTACGGCAGCGCCTGATCTTGCCCGGTGAGCGGTAGCGCACGCCCGGCCGCTCGCCTCTGCCTTTCTCCATGACAAATCGATAACGGGCTCATCATGACAAATCGATAACGGGCTCATCACGATAAATCGATAACGGGGAATGACCTATGCGCCAGTTCAAGATCTTGACGCTCGCCGCTGCGATGGTGGCTGCCGGCTGGTCGGTTGCGGCCAGCGCCGAGCAGACCTTTCGTATCCAGGTCTCCTGGACCGCGGGCAGCTATGCCTATCAGTACCTCGAGAAGACATGGGTACCCAAGCTCGAGGAGATGACCGATGGCGACGTCACGCTGCAGATGCTACCGAGCGGCAGTGTCGTGCCTTACAAGGAGACCCTGGATGCGGTCGGCATGGGGCTGCTCGACGGAGAGCTGACGGCAACGGCGTATTTCACTGGTCGCAATCCGGCGTTCGCGATTCTGGGTGACCTGCCGGCAGGCTACGACACGCCCCAGCAGTTTCTCGATTTCTGCCGCGAAGGCGGTGGCGAGCAGGCGTTGCAGGCCGCCATCGACTCCGTCGTGCCGGATCAGGTGCATGTCGTCGGCTGTGGCCCCTACAAGCGGGAATCGCTGGTGGCCGCGGTGCCGATTCGCGGCGTCGACGATCTCCAGGGCATCAAGATCCGCTCGCCGGAAGGCCTCGTCGCCGATGTGTTCAAGCGCGCCGGCGCCACGCCGGTCAATATCCCGCTGTCGGAAGTATTCACAGCACTCCAGCAAGGCGTAGTGGATGCGGCCGACAACAGTGCCTACTCGGATAACGATGCCGCCGGGCTCAACGAGATTGCCCACTATCCGATCTATCCGGGCATCCACAGCATGTCGAGCCAGCAGTTCACGCTCAATCAGCAGACCTGGGAGTCGCTCGATGAGGCGGACCGCCAGGCGCTCCATGAGTGGTTCTACGCCGCGATGAACGATCTCGCCAAGGTCGTGCATGCCAAGGACGAGGAGCTTGTGGCGCGAGATCGTCAGGGCGGCAAGATTACCGTGGTCGACTGGCCGCAGTCGGAGCGCGACCGGTTCCGTCAGATCGCCCGCGGTGCCTGGATGCGCTACGCCGATTCGACGCCCGAAGCGCAGGCGGCACTGCAGGCGCATCTGGATTACATGAAGCGGATTGGCTTGATGGACGAAGGGGAGAGCGATGGCGACTCGTGACCGCCTCTCGGGCGGTGCGATGGCAGCCCGTAGCGAGGGCGCTTCGTCATCGTCCGCCGAGGGCGTCAGCCTGGCGATCACCGCCTGGGAGCGCTGGCGGTTCGCGCGGCGACTGAAAGACGTTCTCTGCCTGGAAGACTTCGAACGCCATGCGCGGCGCCTGCTGCCCCGTTCGATCTACGGCTACGTGGCCGGCGCGGCCGAGACCAATGCCTCCCACGATGACAACCTTAGCGCGTTTCGCGACTACGCCTTCGTTCATCGCTCGCTGATCAACGTCAGCCAGCGCACGACAGGCACGACGCTGATGGGCCGGGAGTATGCCCAGCCGTTCGGTATCGCGCCGATGGGCGTGAGCGCCCTGACGGCCTATCGCGGCGATATTCGCCTCGCCAGCGCCGCGCGGCGTGCCGGCATTCCGATGGTCATCAGCGCCTCCGGATTGATCGCGATGGAGTCGATTGCCGCGGTCAACCCGGATGTCTGGTTCCAGGCCTACATGCCGCCGGATGCGGAGGGCATTCGCGCGCTGGTCGACCGAGTCGCGAAGGCCGGGATCGAGACGCTGGTCATCACCGTCGATTCGGCGGTGGTGCCGAGCCGCGAGAATAACGTCCGCTCCGGCTACAAGACGCCGATTCGGCCCGATCTCAAGTTGATATGGCAGGGCGCGACCCATCCCGAATGGGCGTTGTGCACGCTCATGCGCACCATTCGGCGTCATGGCATGCCGCACTTCGAAAACGTCAATGCCGAGCGGGGTGTCGCGCTGGTCGCGAAAAACGTCGAGCGCGACTTCTCCGGGCGCGAGCACCTCGACTGGGACGACATCGCCCGTATCCGCGAGCAGTGGAAGGGCAAGCTGGTGTTGAAAGGGATTCTCGCGGTGGAGGACGCCACGCGCGCAGAGGCGATGGGCATCGACGGTATCGTTGTCTCCAACCATGGCGGGCGCCAGCTCGACGGCGATGTCTCGCCGCTGCGGGTGCTTCCGGGGATCGCCGCGGCAGTCACCATCGACGTGATGATCGACAGCGGATTCCGACGCGGCTCGGATGTGTTGAAGGCGATCGCCCTGGGCGCGAAATTCGTCTTCGTCGGCCGCCCGTTCAATTATGCGGCGACCACGGCGGGGGAGGCGGGCGTCGATCATGCCATCGGTATTCTCGCGACGGAGGTGCGCCGCAACATGGGCATGCTCGGGATCAATGCTCTCGAGGAGATGACCGCCGAGCGCCTCTACCGGGTTCGTTGAACGCTTGGCCCCGGTGAACGATGGATGTCCCAGCAGGAATCACCATAACGATATCGACGAGAAGGGGAGCACTCATGATCCGCCAGCTCATGACAAGCCAGTTCCACACCGCAGTCGTCGCCGCTGCCCTCGTCTCCAGTGCCGTCACAAGCGCAGCAGACGCTCAGCATCCAGTCTTCGTTCAACGCCGGGGATTACGCTTTCCAGTATCTCAAGGAGAACTGGGTCCCGAAGGTCGAGTCGATGACCGGCGGTGACGTGGCGCTTAACATCATGCCGATCGGTAGTGTCGTGCCCTACAAGGAGACGCTCGATGCCACGGCGATGGGTCTGCTGGATGGTGAGCTCACCTCGCCGTTCTTCTTCACGGGACGCGATCCGGCCTTCGCGATCCTCGGCGATCTGGTCGCCGGCTACGACACGCCGGAGCAGTTTTTGGGCTTCTGTCGCGACGGCGGGGGCGAACAGGCGCTGCAGAAGACGATCGACCAGCAGTTGCCTGACCGCATTCATGTGATCGGTTGCGGCCCCTACAAGAAGGAGTCGCTGGTGGCGGCCGTGCCGATTCGCGGTGTCGATGATCTCGACGGAGTGAAGATCAGGACACCCGAAGGGCTGGAAGCGGCCGTATTTCAGCAGGCGGGCGCCACGCCGGTAAATTTGCCTTACTCGGAAGTGTTCACCGCGCTGCAGCAGGGCGTCGTCGACGCCGCCGATGCCAGCGCCTACGTCAATAACGACGCTGCGGGCCTCAACGATATCGCCAAGTATCCGATCTATCCGGGCATCCACAGCATGGGAGCCCAGCAGTTCACGCTCAATCAGGATGTCTGGAAGAGCCTGAGCGAAGAGGATCGACAGGCGCTGCATCAGTGGTTTTACGCCGCCTTCGAGGATCTGGCCAAGGTGGTCCACCAGCAGGATGAGAAGCTGGCGGCTCGCGACAAGGCCAAGGGCGATATCACGGTGATCGACTGGCCGCAGGCCGAGCGCGACAGGTTCCGCGAGATCGCCGAGACCGCCTGGCGCGAGTACGCTGAACGCAGCGAGCTGGCCACCGAAGCGCTGGATGCGCATCTGGCGTACATGCGCCAGATCGGCCTGATGCCATCCAGCTCGAAAGGGGCTGATGCGACGCCTTGAGTGTCTGGCATCCGTGAACGTTCAGGGCCTCGGCTGCTGTTGGGTGATGCAGTGAATATTGCCGCCGCCGAGTAGAATCTCGCGCGCGGGGACGCCGATGATGCGTCTGCCGGGAAACAGCTCGGCCAGCTTGGCGCGAGCCTCGTCATCGTGGGCGGGGTCGAGCAGCGGCATGACCACCGCGCGGTTGCCGATGTAGAAATTGACGTAAGAGGCGGCCATGCGGTCGCCGCCGCGGCGCGGCCGCGAGCTCGACAGCCGGTCGACGCCGCCCGCTTCCTCCTCCTGCAGATAGAGCGGACCCGGCTGCGGCAGCTTGTGCACCTTGAGCCGGCGGCCCCGGGCGTCGGTACTCGATTCCAGGATGTCCAGCGCTTGCTGAGAGATCGCCCGCTGCGGATCGTCGGGATCATCGCTCCAGGTCAGCGCCACTTCACCCGGCGCGACGAAGCAGCAGAGGTTATCGACGTGGCCATCGGTCTCGTCCTGGTAGCAGCCGCTCGGCAGCCAGATCACCTTCTCGATCCCCAGATAGTCGGCCAACAGCCGCTCCTGAGTATCGCGCGTCAGCTCCGGGTTGCGATTCGGGTTGAGCAGGCACTCCTCGGTCGTGATCAGCGTCCCTTCGCCGTCGACGTGAATCGCGCCGCCCTCGAGCACCAGCGGCGCCGAAAAGCACGGCACGCCGAGCATTTCGGCGATCTTGCGGCGGATGCGGCGATCCTTGTCCCACGGAAAGTAGAGTCCGCCCTTGAGGCCGCCCCAGGCATTGAAGTCCCAGTCGACCACCGCGAGTCGTCTTTCCGGATGGATGACGAAGGTGGGGCCGACGTCGCGCATCCAGGCATCATTGCTGGAGAGCTCGACCACGCGCACCTGCGTCGGGAGATGGTGCCTGGCGTTCTCGTACTGTTCGTCGTTGACGCCGACGAAGACGGTTTCGCTCTCGGATATCGCCGTCGCGACCTCGACGAATGCGCGCTGTGCCGGCTTGGCGCCTAGCCGCCAGTTGTCGGGCCGCTGCGGCCACAGCATCCAGCAGGCGTCGTGCACGGCGAATTCCGCGGGCATACGATAGCCCAGTTGCGCCGGCGTGGTGGAAAGAGAAGAGGAGTTCGGCACAAAGACGTCGCTCATGACAAATGCCCGCAGGGAAACTAAGGTTTTCGGTAAATAGGTTTTCGATACATCGATTTTTCGTACATCGATTTTCTTTACATCGATCGACGATACGTTCTGACGGCGACTGTAGCACCGGACCTTCGCTTGCGCAGCGAGTCCTCGACATCGAAACGTCTGTCAGACATCGTCACGTTCACCACTCGGCACGTTCATAAGGAGGAGAGCGTCATGCGTTTTACCGTCAAGGGTATCGAGGACAACCGACCGATTCCGGCCCAGTTCGCGTTTGCCGTTCCCGACCCCGATCAGCACATGCGGTTGAGTGATAATCGCAATCCGGAGCTGCGCTGGCTGGATGCGCCGACAGGTACGCAGAGTTTCGTGGTGCTGGTCACCGACCCGGACGTGCCGGGCGTAGCCGATGACGTCAACCAGGAGGGCAAGACGCTGCCCGCCGACCTGCCGCGAGTCGACTTCTATCACTGGGTGCTGGTCGACATTCCCGCCGATGTTGCGCTGATCGAAGAGGGCGAGATGGCCGATGGCGTCGTGCCCAAAGGCAAGCCGCACGGGCAGACTGCTAAGGGCATCGCCGGTATCAACGGCTATACCGGATTTCTCGCCGGCGATCCCGACATGGCCGGGGTTTACGGCGGCTACGACGGTCCCTGCCCGCCGTGGAACGACGAGATCGTCCATCGCTATACCTTCAGTCTTCATGCGTTGGATATTCCTACCCTGGGGCTCGCGGGCGAATTCACTGGCGAGCAGGTGCGCGAGGCGATGGCTGGCCACGTCCTCGCGGAGGCGAGCGTCACCGGGACCTACACACTCAACCCGAAGGTACGCTGACGCGTATCGCCGCGTTTTGGACAGTCCAGGATGGAAGCGACGTTCTCGGCACAGCGACTGCACCGGGAGATGCTGGCGCTGGCCAGCGAGCGAGGGCATGGCAAGACGTTCTGTCCCTCCGAGCTCGCCAGGCGCCTCGGCCCGCCCGACGATTGGCGAGCGCTGATGCCGCAGATTCGCCAGGCGGCCCGTGAGCTGGTCGATGAAGGCCGGTTGGCGGCGACACAGCGCGGCCAGACGCTGGATGTCGACGAGACTTGGCGGGGCGCGATACGACTGGGGTTGCCGCCGGGCGGTGAGAACAGCGGGCAGACCCGGTGAGCGAGCGAAAGGCAGGGCGGCGTGCAGGCATCGGCATGCTGGTGCTGTGCTGGATCGTGCTCCTGGCGCTGGCGATGTTCTGGTTCCGCGATCTCGAGCAGCACCGACAGAACCCTAACGCCGATCTTGCCAGCCTCACCGTCGACCACCAGCCGGTCCAGCTGAAGCGCAACGCCTATGGCCACTTCGTGGCCCCTGGCGACATCGACGGTCACGCCGTGACGTTTCTCGTCGATACCGGCGCAACCTACGTCTCTCTGTCGCGAAATCTGGCCGATGCCTTGAAGCTAGAGCCCGGCCCCGAGGTGACCTTTACCACTGCCAATGGGCGTGTCAGCGGCCATCTGACGACGCTCGATAGCGTGACGCTGGGTGGCTTGCGGTCCCGGCATGTGCCCGGGTCGATTCACGACGGATTCGACGACGACACCGTGCTGCTGGGGATGAGCTTTCTGGGGCGCTACGACATTCGCATTCGCGGCGACGAGATGGTCGTTGCACCTGCTACGCGCTGACGATTTGCGCGGTAGATGCGGAATTGTCGGTTATGCTTCGCGCTGGCGGGCGCATTCGGGGCGCTCGGTGCGAATAAAGCCAGGGAGGAATATCGATGATGGCCAGGATGCGCCAGGGGGCGATGGCGGCAGTGATGATGGGGCTTGCGGGCTGCGGGAGCCTGTCGACCGGCTCCTTTTCGATGCCGGAGATATTCGATAGCTCGCCCAGCGACGAAAACGTGGTCAAGCGCCAGATAGCGTTTCCCGCCGAGGAGTACGCCCGGCTCGACAAGCACGGCACCTCTGCCGTTCAGGGGCGACTGACCTATACCACCGATGCCGGTCAGACGCTGATCGGCGCCGATGAGACCGTCTCCGTCGCGCCGGCAACGCGCTATGCGGCCGAAGCCGCCGATGTCGCGCTCTCCGGACGCAAGATCGAACCTGCCGACCCGCGGGCTCGTGAATACACCCACTACGCCACCACCGACGACAGCGGCTACTTCGTCGTTCGCGGTATTCCGTCGGGCGTTTTCTATGTCGCCGGCAGCGTGCTGATGCCGGGCGGCAAGTCGCGTAGCCCGATCATCATTCGTCAGGTCGAGCTCGGCGATGGACAGACGCGTGACGTCGATCTGAGCCGGTGATGGGGATAGGGATAGGGAGTAGAGGCTAATGCTGACTATTTGGGGCCGCCGCAATTCCTATAACGTCCAGAAGGTTCTATGGCTGGCTGACGAGCTGAACATTGATTATCGGCACCGGCTGGCCGGGGGTGAAACCGGTGGGCTGGACGCCGAATCCTTTCTGTCCATGAATCCCAACGGCCGAATACCTGTGCTCGAGGACGGCGATCTCGTTGTGTGGGAAACCGATGCGATTCTCCGTTATCTTTCGTCGGCTTACGCCAGCAGGGCGTTCTCGCCGCGATCGGCCGCCGCGCAATCCCATATCGACCGTTGGATGGCCTGGGCGTCGACGAGTCTGGAACCGGCATTCTTTACTGGGGTGTTCTGGGGTTTCTATCGCACTCCGGTCGAACGGCATGACGCCGAAGCGATCACACGAGCTTTGGAAAAATGTGCCCGACTCTACTCGATACTCGATGCTCAACTTTCAAAAGCCCCTTACCTCAGTGGTGAAGCGCTGGGTTTGGCGGATATTCCTGCCGGTACCACGCTGTATCGTTATTTCGAACTCGATATCCCTCGGCCGTCGTTACCCAATGTCGAAGCATGGTATGAGCGGCTCATGGATCGTCCGGCCTACCGGTGCAACGTCATGCGTCCTTTCGAAGAGTTATACGGCCGATTGGCGTACTGAACCATCCCCGTCGAGTACGAGATAGTTCTAGAAGAGAATGGTGCTGGATGGGAAATTGGGTCGCTAACCGGCGAATTATCCCGCCATTTCGTCCGACAATGCGCTTCGTGATCCTGTTACAGGATTACAAAGGGAACAATTCGGGTATGATGCGGGTCTATCCGCTACGTTTAGCAGTCTAGCGTAGCGTCAGGTATCGTTTCTTGAGGGTTTCGTGAAACGGCTGGTTGGGCGGGGTTGTTCGGCCGGTCACGCGAAAGACGATGCCTCATAATAAATGAATCGGTGGTATGCAGGGTTTCGAGGCCAACTCATAGGGATGGAAGACAGCTTGGACAGCACTGCACATCAAGATCGCGTACTGATCATCGAAGACGACGAGCGTCTTGCCCATTTGACGCGAGAGTATCTGGAAGCCAACGGTTTTCAGGTCGGGCTCGAGCACGATGGCGCCCATGGGGTGGAGCGGATCGTCGAAGAGCAGCCGGATATGGTGATTCTCGACCTGATGCTGCCCGGCGAGGACGGCCTGTCGATCTGCCGCCGTGCCCGACCGCATTACGCCGGCCCCATTCTGATGCTGACCGCTCGTACCGACGACATGGATCAGGTTCTGGGTCTGGAAATGGGCGCCGACGACTACGTGCCCAAACCGGTACAGCCGCGAGTGTTGCTGGCGCGAATGCGCGCGCTGATGCGTCGGGCCGATAGTCTGGTGTCATCGAGCGGCGCCACGCGGCTGACGTTCGATAATCTGGTCATCGACAGCGCGACGCGCGAGGCGTGGCTGGAAGAGGAGCGGATCGACCTCACCAGCGCCGAGTTCGACCTGCTGTGGCTGCTGGCGGACAACGCCGGCCGCGTGTTGACCCGCGAAGAGATTTTCTCGCAGCTGCGCGGGATCAAGTATGACGGCCAGGATCGGTCCATCGACGTGCGCGTCTCGCGAATCCGGCCGAAGATCGGCGATGATCCCAATCATCCTCACCG
Organism: Salinicola rhizosphaerae; assembly: GCF_014652715.1. Classification (GTDB taxonomy): domain Bacteria; phylum Pseudomonadota; class Gammaproteobacteria; order Pseudomonadales; family Halomonadaceae; genus Salinicola; species Salinicola rhizosphaerae. Next base: position 430,653 of record NZ_BMZI01000004.1, read on the forward strand.
TATCAAGACCGTGCGCAGCAAAGGTTACCTGTTCGTGAGGGATAGCTGAGCCGGGGCGGTCGACGGCCGCCCCCGCCATTCGCGAAAGCCATTTCCGAAACGCACTCCCCGCGCGAGATCCCCATGCGCCGTTCTTTGACCGACAGCACTTTTCTGCGCTTCTACGCGTCGCTGCTGGCGGCGCTAATCATCACTTTCGGTCTGGCGCTGTTCGGCTTTTTGATGGTCGACAAGGTGCGCCAGGAGCACTATCGCGAGAACCTGGTCAGCGGCCCGCTGGCGCTGCTGGCTGACCTCGTCTCGCGGCAGCCGCTGGAAAACCGCAACGACTGGCTGGCCTCGATGGCCTCGACACTCGGGATGCCGCTGGGCCTCTTCGAACTCGACGATCTATCGCTCAACTACTTCGAGCGTGCGCGGCTGCGCGGCGAGCGGCCGGTGATCGAGTCGACGGAGGATGGCTGGCGCTCGCTCTATCAGCTGCCCCACTCGGACTGGGTGCTGGCGGCCCGCATCAACAGTCTCAACGAGATGCAGCTGCGCGGTATCACGGAGGTGATGCGAACCTGGCTGAGCGGCGAGTCCGAGCAGGTGCAGACCAAGCGTCTCGATCGCATAGAGCATCAGTTCGATATCCCCGTCGGGCTTTACACCACGCCGCCGACGGATGTCGACCCGATCCAGGCGACGCGCCTCGACGCCGGCGAAGTCGTGGTGCGTCTCGACACCGGCCTCAGCTCGCTCTACATCCACGCTCGCGTCGGTCCGGACCGCTGGCTGCGAATCGGTCCGCTACCCAGCTTCGAGGCGATGCCGCTGTCGCTGGCCCTGGCGCTGCTGATCATGGTGTTGATCACGCTGGCCGGGGCGATCTATCTGATCGTGTGGAGCGTCGAAGGGCGTGTCGGCCGGCTGGAGCGGGCAGCCACCCGAATTGCGGCGGGGCACCTCAACTCGCGGGTGCGCGTCGACAGCAGCGACTTTCTCGGGCGTCTGGGCATGGCGCTCAACGGCATGGCTGCGCAGGTGCAGTCGCTGTTGCGTAGCCAGCAGGAGATGATTCGTGCGGTCTCTCACGAACTGCGCACGCCGGTCGCGCGAATCCGGTTTGCCGTGCAGATGCTCGAGGATTTGAGCAAGGAGGATATCGCGCGTCGGCAGCTGGAGGGCATCGACGAGGATATCGCCGAGCTCGATCGTCTGATCGACGAGATTCTCACCTACGCCAAACTCGACAGCGAAAATGCCCAGGGCGTGAGCCTGAAAACCGAGAGTCTGGAGTGTCGTGCCGTCGCCTGGCGGGTGGTCGAGACCTTGAGCCCGCTACATCCGCATCTGGAGCTCAGCGTGACCGACGGTGCCGAACTCGAGGTCGAGGCCGAACCTCGCTATCTGCAGCGGGCCGTCCAGAACCTGGTCGCCAACGCCTGCCGTCATGCCGAGCAGCGCGTTACGGTCACCGTGCATCAGGAGCCTCGCGCGGTGCGAATCGATGTCGAGGACGACGGTCCTGGCGTTCCGGAAGCCGATCGCATCGCCATCTTCAAGCCGTTTGCCCGGCTGGATGATAGCCGAACGCGGCGCTCCGGCGGTTACGGCCTGGGGCTCTCGATCGTGCAGAAGATCATGGCGTGGCACGGCGGTAACGTCGTCGTCGACCGCAGCGAGACCCTCGGCGGCGCCCGATTCAGTCTGCTACTGCCGATCCAGGGACGCGAGGCGATTCACCCGCTCAACTTCGAGGAAGAGCCGGCTTGATGCCGCTGAGCACCGCGAAGGAGGTATCCCGAGCGGTGCGCACGAAATCCTCCATCCACGGCAGTGCACGATTGTCCTCCCGGATCGCGGCGTAGAGCGTGCTCCACACCCCCTCTCTGCCGAGCGGCAGTGCCTTGACGTAGTCTCGGTCCAGATACTCGGTCAGCGCCCAGTTGGGCAGCGCGCAGACGCCGCGACCGCTGGCGACCAGCTGCATCATCATGACCGTGAGTTCGGCACTGCGAATCTCCTGCGGGCGAATGCCGACAGGATCGAGAAACTGGGTGAAGACATCGAGTCGGGACTGATCGACCGGATAGACGATCAACGTCTCCGCGCTCAGATCGGCCGGCTCGACCCAGGGCCGGCCGGCCAGCGCGTGCTGGTTGGCGACGGCCAGGAGTCCCTCGTAACGAAACAGCGGCTCGTAGTGCACGCCGGGCAGCGGCTCCGGGTTGTCGGTAATGACCAGATCCAGCGCTTCGCGCGTCAGTCCCGGGAGCAGGTCGAAATTCTGCCCGCTGGGGATATCGATCTCGATCTCCGGCCAGTGATCGCGGAAATGATCGATCGTCGGCATCAGCCATTGAAAGCAGCTATGGCATTCGATCGCCATATTCAGACGACCGTGTTCGTGGCCGGCAAGCCTGGCCAGGTCGCGCTCGGCCAATCGAAGCTGAGGCAGCACCTGTTCGGCGAGCATCAACAGGCGCTCGCCGGCGCGAGTGAAACTGACCGGTTTCGTCTTGCGGGTGAACAGGGGCATGCCAAGTCGCGACTCCAGATCCTTGATCTGGTGCGAAAGCGCCGACTGCGTGAGATGAACGCGTTCCGCCGCCTCGACCAGCGAGCCGGTGTCACGCAGGGCAATCAGGGTACGAAGGTGGCGGAGTTCGAGCATGCTGTGAATTTAGCTCACGTGGGAGATGGGACAAGTGTGTCGGGTTCAGGCTGAAGCCGCACAGAGTGAGACGATAATGAGGCGATAGTAAGGCAATAGACAGACTGGCGCCGGACGATACGAGACACGCGCCAAGCGAACCTCACGACGTCATCTGCGCATTCTACCTGTTAACGCCGGAAGGCCCTACCCAGGCAGCGGGCGAAGCGCAATGCCGAGCCTGATTCACTCACCGTCGGCGGCTGGCTCGACCCCGCGCCATCCGGTCGTCCCGAACGGTGTGGTGAGCCGGCGGTCAACGGGGATGACGTGACGTGTTAGGCTTTGTGCCGCGCCGCGAACCGACCTCACGGCGCTTTCACGGGTTCATCCTTTGACCCTGTTGCCTTGACCCTGTCGCCAGCTCGGGAAGTTCTCATATGCCTCAAGCCGCTCGCCTTAACGCCTTCGCTGCCCATGCCGTCTCTGCCGCCGTCAGTCGCGTTTGCCACCGTGGACTCCTCGTGCTCGGCATGGCGGCGGTCGGGGGCTGCGCGACCGGGCCGCACTCCGTCGAGGATGGCGAGGGCGTCGATGCGGCCTCGTCGATGTCGGTCGCTGCCGATGCGGTCCAGTCACCGCTGCTGCCGAGCGCCTTCTTTGCCGACGGCGGCGCACGCTTCACTGCCTGGCGCTGTACGCCGTCGCAGGATCTGGTCACCACCACGCCGGACAAGGAGCGACTGCGGCTGTGGACGGCGCTGGGCGAAACGGAGCTGCCGGCGGCGGTGGTCGGCAGTGGCGAGCGCTACGCGCTGGGCGGACTCTCGTTCTGGCGCAAGGGGCGCGACGCGCGCGTCGAGAGCGACAACGGGCAATTGGTCTGTACGATCGGCAGCGAGCGGGAAACCACGACGCGCGAAGCGCATCCACAGAGCATTTTCTACGCCAGCGGCAATGAACCGGGCTGGAACGTGTCGCTGGACCGCAGGACGACGACGTTGACGCTGGTTTCCGACTACGGCCAGGCGAGAGACACCTTCGACTATCGCGTCGCCTCGGTGAAAAACGGCAGTCAGGCGCGCATGGTGCTGGTCAGTGACAGCGGCCGCCGTCCCTTGGAGATGGATCTACGTGCCGGGGCCTGCTTCGATGACATGAGCGGCCAGCCGTGGCCGGTGAAGGTGACGCTGCGCTACGGCAACAGTGAATGGCATGGGTGTGGCCAGGGGGTCGAGGCGAGTCGCTGATTTCGATTATGAAATCGAACGATATATCCCATTTTTCGCGTTTTTCATTTGAAAAAGCGCAATGAATAATGCCTCCACATTCAACGCCCGCTGGGCGGCTCCACGGAGGCATTGTCATGACAAAGCGCATTCTCCTCGTTACCAGTTCCCTCTTCGGTGAAAACGGCCAGTCCAGCGCGCTGGCCGCGGCCTTCAAGGCATCGCTCGCCGGGCACGATGTCGAATTGACCGAGCGTGACGTCGTGGCCGAGGCGCTGCCACACCTGTCGAGCGCCGAGATGATGAGCTGGATGACCGACCCGGCCGAACGCAGCGCGGAGCAGCAGGCGCTGGCCGCGATCTCCGACGAGATGCTGGCGGAAATCGACGCCAATGACGTCATCGTGCTCGCGGTTCCGCTTTACAACCTGGGTATCCCGAGTCAGCTCAAGGCCTGGTTCGATCGTATTCTGCGCGCTGGCAAGACCTTCCAGTACACCGAGAAGGGTCCTGTCGGCCTGCTCGAGGGCAAGTCCGGTCTGATCCTGGCGGCGCGCGGCGGCATGTACGCCGGAACCGAGATGGATTCGCAGACGCCGCATATCAAGCACATGCTCAAGTTGATCGGCATTGCCGATGTCGAAGCGATCTATGCCGAAGGCCTCAACATGGGCGATGCGCGCAAGCAGCAGTCGCTTCAGGAAGCCGAGCAGGCAGTTGGCCACTACGTGGCGTCCCACTTCTGAGCGCTCGACGCTCATCCTACGAGGAACACATGATGCGTCAGCTGCTGCAGCAGGACGACCTGGGCAAGCTCATTCTGCGGTTGGGTGTGGGCTGCCTCATATTGCTTCATGGCATCAACAAGATCGCCCACCCGGCGGCGTTCGATTGGCTGGGACAGACCCTCGCTGCGCATGGCCTCCCGTCCTTCATTGCCTACGGCGTGCTGCTGGGGGAGGTAGTCGGGCCGCTGATGGTGATCGTCGGCTGGCAGTCTCGAATCGGTGGCCTGCTCATGGCGGGCAACATGATCGTCGCCGTCGCCCTGGTACACCTGCCGCAATTCGGTCTGTTGACGGAGCAGGGCGGCTGGATGCTGGAGCTGCAGGCGATGTACCTGCTCGGTGCGCTGGTGGTGATGTTCCTCGGCAGCGGTCGATTCGCCGTCAAGCCTGACTGATCGCTCGTTTCACGGTCGACCTGGAAACCGCCCGGCATCGTCGATGTCGGGCGGTTTGCGTTCTCGCCTGTCGGGAGCTCCCGTGGCCGAGCGCCGCTGGTGCGTTAGCGAGCCCACGTCAAGGCATCGGCTTCAGGCGGTGCCGGAATGGGCACGACCGTCGGGTCGACGAGGCGCTGCATCAGGCGCGTCAGCACGGCCCCATCCGGCCGCCCCTGGCTCAATCGCTCGCCATGAATAGCGCGCCACTGTGATTGGGCACCGCCTTCGGCCGGGGCACGCTGCGCCAGCGGAAAGGCGAACGGATGCGTGCCGGGAATGCCGAGGCGAACATCGATCGCGATCAGACGGTCGCCGCCGTCCGGCATTGGCTGATGCGCATAGCGCAGAAAGGGGCCGCTGAACCAGGCAAGGCGCTGGCCGTCGTCGGTCTTCAGAGCCACATCGCGCCCGAGCGTTCCGATCGGCCACTCTTGAAAGACGATCGGCGCGTTGCCATCGAACAGGCTCACCCAGCCTTCCTGGATGTCGGTGTCGCCCACCGCGGTGACGCGCCAGAGCAGCGTGGTCAGCGGCGCCGGCTGGACCATCAGCGGGGCACTCTCCAGGCCGCGTTCGGCCAGCGCCGTGCGAACCCGTGATTCCACGAACGCCTGCGCACCGAGGCTGAAGCCGATATAGAGACAGGAGAGGCCCAGCACCCAGCGGAGCAGGCGATGCCGTCGGGGCCAGACGGCGACCACGATCACACCGATCAGCAGCGGCAGGGTGTAGAACGGGTCGATGATGAACAGGCTGTGCCAGGCGATCGGCGGGGTATTCAGCGGCCACAGCAGCTGCGTGCCATACGTGGTGAAGGCGTCGAGCAGCGGATGAGTCAGCAGGCAGAGCGCGAACAGCAGCCACCTGTGCCCGAATGTCGCGACATCTCGAGATCGCGGCAGCAGGCGAGTGATCAGAGTGAGCAGCGTCGCCACACCGGTGAGCACGAACAGCGAGTGGCTGAAACCTCGATGATGCGTGTAGTCGGCGACCGCGTTGCCGTAATCGATGACGACATCCAGGTCGGGAAGGGTGCCGAGCGCGGCGCCGATCAGTAACGCGCGCCTGCCCAGGCGGGGCATGACCGCGCCGCCGATGGAGGCACCCAGGCAGGCTTGGGTCAGCGAGTCCATTCGATCTCCTTGAAAGCGGATATGCCGTCCTGTCACGCATCAGGCGTGCGATCCGAGTCTGCGCAAGCCCGGCGCAAACGTCGAGCCCGCATTCACCGACAGTCGTTCCTGGTCTACCATGAATGCGTCCAACACACTGACGAATCAGGAAGATTCCATGGAATATCTGCACACGATGGTTCGCGTCACCGATCTCGACGCTTCGCTGCATTTCTACTGTGACCTGCTGGGCCTGCAGGAGATTTCGCGCCAGGAGAACGAGAAAGGGCGTTTCACGCTGGTCTTCCTCGCGACCCCGAACGACACGCCTCGCGCGAAGGCGGAGAAGTCGCCGATGGTCGAGTTGACCTACAACTGGGACCCCGAGACCTATACCGGCGGGCGCAACTTCGGCCATCTCGCCTACCGCGTCGATGACATCTACGCGCTGTGCCAGAAGCTTCAGGACGGCGGCGTGACGATCAATCGCCCACCGCGCGACGGCCATATGGCATTCGTGCGCTCGCCGGACGATATCTCCATCGAGCTGCTGCAGAAGGGTGACTCCCTGGCGCCGCAGGAACCGTGGGCCTCCATGCCCAACACCGGCAGCTGGTAAGCGTCGGTGAGTCGCTCGTCACGCCTGCTGATCGGCTGGCTGCTGCTGGTGGCGATCGCCGCCAGCAGCGGCATTCTCGCACCGCCCGGGGCGTGGTATGCCGCGCTGGAAAAGCCGCCGTTGACGCCGCCGGACTGGCTGTTCCCCACGGCGTGGACGCTGCTCTACGTGATGATGGCCGTCGCTGCCTGGCGCGTCACGTTGATGGCACCGGCGAATCGTCGACGTCAGGCATTGACGCCTTTCGTGGCTCAGCTCGTCGCCAACGGTCTGTGGTCGTGGCTCTTCTTCGCCGCGCACTGGATGCTGCTCGGGCTCCTCGATCTGCTGCTGCTGTGGGGATTGATCGTGTGGACGCTGGTGAGCTTCTCGCGTCACTCTCGGCTGGCGGTCTGGCTGTTGGTGCCTTATCTCGTGTGGGTCAGCTTTGCCGTTTATCTCAACGCGGCGCTGTGGGTGCTCAATGCCACATTCCCCTGACCGCGATGCGAGGCGATTTATTTGAAGAAGGTCGCGATACCGACCGCGCTCGAACGGGCGATGCGGCGCGAGGCCGAGGCGCTCGAGCGGCTCGACCGCGATGTCTATGCCGAATTCGAGCGTGATCCGTTGGCGCCGATCGTCGGTCTTGGTCCGGTTGATGCCAAGCTGGCGATCATGGGGCGCGACCCCGGTCGCAAGGAAGTGGAAATCGGACAGCCATTCGTGGGCGCCGGCGGACAGAAGGTGAGGGATGCTCTGTATCGGCGGCGTCACGGCGAGGCGCTGCCGGATTTCGAGCGTTCAGTAGACGTCGGTCACGAAGTCTTCTGGATCAACACCGTGCCGTACAAGCCGCTTGGCAACAAGGCGTGGTCGATGGCGGTTAAGCGACGATTCCAACCGATGATGGCCCGCCTACTGCTCGAGACCTGGCGAGGGGAGACCGTCATCACGCTGGGGCGCGAAGCTTTCCTGTGGTTCGGCCTCGACCAGCCCCGCGACGTACGCCAGTCGCTGGAGGCATTCTGGCAGCGCGAGGATCGCTTCGACGCCACGCATCGAACACGCCTCGCGTTGGCGGATGGCACGGCACGGGAGTTGACGCTAGCGCCATTGCCCCACCCTTCGCCTCTCAATCAGCGCTGGTTCAAGCGCTTCCCGGACCTGATGCAGCAGCGGCTAAAGACGCTCGGCGTCGATTGAGTTCAGCAGCGCTCGGCGTCGACTGAGTTCAACAGCGCTCGGCATCGAGTGAGACGCTGTGCCGTCGACGGGCTCAATCGGGCCTGGCCGCCATGCGCCCGCTGCCCAAGAAAAGTACCGCCAGCGCGCCGAACAGGAACATGCCCTGCAGCTCCAGCGTCCAGCCCCCCTGGGCATTGAGGGTCCAGAGCTGCGAGAGATGCATCAGAGCCAGGGCAACGACCATATTGATGGCGATGAGCAGCGCGCCGATGCGGGCCTGATAGCCGATGATCGTCATCAGTGGTCCCACGATCTCCCCGATCAGGACGCCATAGGCTACGAAAGAGGGTAGCCCCATGTGCACCAGCTGGTTGGCGATGCCGTTAAGGATGGTGGGATCGGCGAGCTTGTTGAGACCGTGAAGGAGAACGAGCAAGCCGACGCAAAGCCGCAGCAGCAGCTTGCCGAGATCATCGTTGTGAAAAAACCGCATGGGGAATGCTTCCTGTGGTTATCGGTTCGGTGCCTTGTGGGCGTGCCTAGGCTACCAGAAGGCGCGAGCCTGCTCGGGGGCCAATCGCTCGAATCGGTGTAAGCCTTCGCGTACATCACGGGCAGTGATTTTCGTCATGTAAATCCCGTGTAAAAAGCGCCATACTCTCCGCGACAAAATGGCCCAAGTCGGCATGCTCTGACGAACGGTTTGGGGGCGCCGGATGCCTCGGGATCTGCTCGTGCGCCGCCATAACAAGATAACGAGTCCTTTCCATGCGGAGTCCCCTGTTCTCGATATGGCGCGCCATCGCCATGCCACCCGACGAGCTCGCGGTCGAGCGCCGGCGCAGTTACGAGATCATGGCCGAGATCTACCTGCTGGCGTTCTGCGTACAGGCCGCCGCCGCACCGCTGATCTACGCCGTGGGCCACGCCTTTCTCGGCCATCTCGATCTGCTCTGCCTCTGTGCCTACGCGGGTGCACTCTGGCTCCATCGTCGCCTGCTGGTGGCCTGGGCGCTGGCGCTCAAGCTGAGTGCCTTTCTGCTCTTCGTCAGCTACGGCGTCGTCGTGGTCGGTGATGGACAGACGACATCGTTGATCTACTACCTGCTGTTTGCCGAGGTCGAGCTGATGCTGGCCGATTTGCACCGGCGGACCAAGATCGCCGCGACGGCGGGGCTGATCGTTTTCTCGTTGATCGTCACTCACCTGCCGATGCCGGCATCCAGCGCGGTGTCGGTCGCTGACTCGCTGCTCTCCGATCTTGGCCTGGCGCTGGTCTTCGTGATGCTCTGTATCGTGATTCTGCGCACGTTGACGATCACCGATCGGCTGGAGCATCGCTATCGCCGAGACGCCATGCACGACTCGCTGACGCTCGTGCTCAATCGCCGTGCCGTTTTCGAGCGTGCCTCGCTGCTGTGGAAGGCGGGCCGCAGCTTTTCCGTCGTGCTGGTCGATGCCGATCGCTTCAAGGAGATCAACGACAACTACGGCCATACCGCTGGCGATGCGGTGCTGCATCACCTGGCCGGCCTGCTGCGGGATTCGCTGCGCGGCGACGACTGCATCGGCCGCGTGGGCGGAGAGGAGTTTCTAATTCTACTGCCCGGGGCCGGGTCGGGTGAGGCGCTGACCGCCACGGCGCGCATTCGAGACCGTCTCGCCAGGCAGCCCTGTCTGTTCGACGGTGTTGCGCTGCCGGTCACGCTCTCCATGGGGGTCGCCAGGTCTCGAGAAGGGCGATCGCTACGTGATGTCGTCGAACTTGCGGATCGGCGACTCTACGCCGCCAAGTCCGAGGGGCGGGATCGGGTCGTGGTCGAAGGTCATGATCGCAGCGCGGCTTCGCGCAATGCTCAGCGTCTGGCCGAGGGGGCCGAGAGTGCGCTCTCGGCCAGCGCCGGTGAAAAAGAGACGGCGTGAGCGCGAACGGCCGCCTCAGCGGGTTGGCTTGAAACGTGACAACCCGCGCTGAATGGCACCTGCGCTGCGGCTTGCCAACGGCGTGCAGAGCACCCAGGGCAAGGCCAGCAGCGCAATGCTCAGCGCGCCCATGTAGACGTCGCTGAACCAGTGAGCGCCGACCATGATTCGCGGCGCGCTCAGCAGCACCACGAAAGCCACGCTCCACGTGGCGACACGCCGATCGGCGAAGCGCAGCATGTAACCGGCGAAGATCATCAGCATCAGCCCGTGGTCACCGGGAAAACTGTTGGCGGCACCATCCTTGGTCGGAATGCTGACGATATCGGTGAGATGCATGGCGTTGGCGAAAAAGCGCGTCGGACTGGGATGCCCGTAGGTGATCGCCTTGTCCGTGACGAGCGCGAGCACCCCGGCTGTCACCAGCATCGTCATGCCGATGCCGACCCAGCGTCTAACGCGGTCAGGGCGTGCGTCGCGACGCATGGCGATGGTAAAGAGAACGCCCATGACGCCGAACGAGGCAGCATCGAAGAAGCGCGTGTTGAGCAGCGCCAGTGCGTCGTCCCAAAGGCCGTTGTCCGGCGTGATCCAGTGATTGAAGGTCCAGAACACCTTGTCATCCAGATCCAACCAGAACACGCCGTGGGGCCAGGCCCAGCTGAGCAGCAGCAGCAGACCGGTCAGGTTGAACGCGACGATGCGTTTGAGATTGGGCGAGGTCAGGGGCATGGCGAGTCGTCTCGAAAGAGAAAGCGGACGAATTCGATGCACCTGGCGGAACAGCGTCGGCACGAGGGCATCGATGCGGTGTGCCATTTTAATTTAAGACAAACATAAGAAACAATGTTTCTTAACCGCTGGCTATTGCGGGCCGAACGCATACCGGTGAATGGGCGAGGTCTTGACGCACGAACCCCGGCCGGGGCCGGGGTTCGTATTCGATCGCGCGGGATCTCGATCGGAGGATGCGCCAAGGCGCGGGAAGCGCTACGAGGCGCCCGCCGGCTCAAGCATCGAGGGTGGCGATCTTCTCGCGCTGCTCGATCAGAAGCTGACGCGCGGCCTGATACTCCTTGAGCTTGCCGCGCTCCTTCTCGACCACGGCTTCGGGCGCCTTGGCAACGAAGCCTTCGTTACCGAGCTTTTTCTCGATGCCGCCGATCAGCTTGTCCTGCTTGTCGATCTCCTTGGCCAGCCGAGCCAGTTCGGCCTCCTTGTCGATCAGGTCCGCCATCGGCACCAGCACTTCCATATCGCCCACCAGTTGGGTAGCAGACAGCGGCGCCTGCGCTGGATCGTCGAGCCAGGCGACGCTCTCGAGCTTGGCCAGCTTGGCCAGAAACAGGCGGTTGGCCTCGAGTCGCTCGCGGTCGGCGGCCACGCCTTTGGTCAACAGCACATCGAGCGGCTTGCCGGGTGCGATGTTCATCTCGGCGCGAATGTTGCGCACGGCGATGATCACGCCCTTGAGCCACTCGATGTCACGAATCGACTGCTCGTCGACGCCGGCATTCTCGGCCATCGGCCAGGGCTGGGTCATCAGGCTATCGCCTTCGCTCCCCCGGGTGCCTGCGAGCGGCGCCACGCGCTGCCAGATCTCCTCGGAGACGAACGGCATCATCGGATGCGCCAGACGCAGGATCGACTCCAGTACGCGCACCAGCGTTCGTCGGGTGCCGCGCTTGGCCTCCGGAGCGGCGGCATCGTCCCACAGCACCGGCTTGGAGAGCTCGAGATACCAGTCGCAGTATTCGTTCCAGACGAAGTCGTAGAGCGCCTGAGAGGCGAGGTCGAAGCGGTACTCGTCCAGCGCCTTGGTGACCTGCGCCTCGGTCTGCGACAGCCGCGACAGAATCCAGCGGTCGGCGAGAGAGAGCGATACCGGTTCGTCGTTTGCCCCGACATCTTGCCCTTCGGCGTTCATCAGCACGTAGCGCGAAGCGTTCCACAGCTTGTTGCAGAAATTGCGATAGCCATCGAGACGGCCCATGTCGAACTTGATGTCGCGCCCGGTGGTCGCCAGCGACAGGAAGGTATAGCGCAACGCATCGGTGCCGTGGGCCTCGATGCCGTCGGGAAATTCGGCCCGCGTCGCCTTCTCGATCGCGCGGGCTTTCTGCGGCTGCATCATGTTGCCGGTGCGCTTGGCGACCAGCGTTTCGAGGTCGATGCCATCGATCAGGTCGATCGGGTCGAGTACGTTGCCCTTGGACTTGGACATCTTCTGGCCCTGACTATCGCGCACCAGACCGTGGACGTAGACCTGCTTGAACGGCACCTCGTCGGTGAACTTCAGCGTCATCATGATCATCCGGGCGACCCAGAAGAAGATGATATCGAAGCCGGTCACGAGCACGCTGGTCGGGTGGAACGTCTCGAGTTCCGGGGTTTTCTCGGGCCAGCCCAGCGTGCCGAAGGTCCAGAGTCCGGAGCTGAACCAGGTGTCGAGCACGTCCTCGTCCTGGGTCAGCGCAACATCGGTGGCGATGCCATATTTCTCGCGCGCTTCGGCTTCGGTGCGCGCGACGAAGACGCCGCCTTCGGCGTCGTACCACGCCGGAATGCGGTGGCCCCACCAGAGCTGGCGCGAGATGCACCAGTCCTGCAGATCGCGCATCCAGGCGAAGTACATGTTCTCGTAGTTCTTGGGCACGAACTCGATATCGCCATTCTCGACCGCGGCGATGGCCGGCTTGGCGAGCTGTTCCACGGCAACGAACCATTGATCCGTCAGCAGCGGCTCGATCACGTCGCCGGAGCGGTCGCCGTAGGGTAGCGTGTTGTTGATCGTCTCGATCTGCGCCAGCAGGCCCGCGGCGTCCATGTCGGCGACGATGCGCTCGCGCGCCTCGAAGCGGCCGAGACCGGCGTAGGCCGCCGGCAACGTCGTGTCGACATCGGCAAGCGGACGGCCCTGCAGGTCGAACGCCTCGGCGCGCTCGAGAACGGTGGCATCCTTGGAGAAGATGTTGATCAGCGCATGGTCGTGGCGCTTGCCGACTTCGTAGTCATTGAAGTCGTGGGCCGGCGTGATTTTCACGCAGCCCGAGCCCTTCTCCATGTCGGCGTGCTCGTCGGCAATCACCGGAATGCGACGTCCTACCAGCGGCAGCTCGATGAATTTGCCGATCAACGAGGCGTAGCGGGGGTCTTCCGGATTGACGGCGACGCCGGTGTCACCGAGCAGCGTTTCCGGGCGCGTGGTGGCGACGATCAGGTGATCCTTGCCATCGGCGGTTTTCACGCCGTCGGCCAGCGGATAGCGGAAGTGCCAGAACTGGCCCTGCTGTTCGCGGTTCTCGACCTCGAGATCCGAGATCGCCGTATGCAGCGTCGGGTCCCAGTTGACCAGACGCTTGCCGCGATAGATCAGTCCTTCGTCATGCAGGCGCACGAAGACTTCCTGCACCGCCTTGTAGAAACCGTCGTCCATAGTGAAACGTTCGCGCGTCCAGTCGACGCTCGCGCCCATGCGCCGCAGCTGGCGGGTGATATGGCCGCCGGACTCCGCCTTCCACTCCCAGATCTTGTCGGTAAATGCCTCCCGGCCCAGGTCGTGGCGCGTCTGGCCGGTCTCGGCCGCCAGCTTGCGCTCCACCAGCATCTGCGTGGCGATACCGGCGTGATCGGTACCCACTTGCCACAGCGTGTTGTTACCGCGCATGCGCCGGTAGCGCGTCAGCGTATCCATGATCGTGTCCTGGAACGCATGGCCCATGTGCAGGCTGCCGGTCACGTTGGGCGGCGGAATCATGATCGAGAAGGGTTCGCCTTCACCGCTCGGCGCAAAGCGGTTGTCACGCTCCCAGCGCTCGTACCAGCGGGTTTCGATCTGATCGGGTTGGTAGGTCTTGTCCATCTCGTTCATGACAGGAAGGCTTCCGGCTCGGCATTCGGTGACAGACGCTCGCCGGCGCCCGAGCAGAGCCCGGCGACGACGTGGCGAAAATGGCGGCGATTATACCCTCTGGGGCCATGCGGCGTCAGGGCGCCACTTTATTTAGCATCAAAACTCAACTCCCTTTCCCGACAGGCGATATCAGCTTTCTGCTCGACGGCGGACGTCGCGAGTGGTCAATTCGAAGAAGAAAGGGAGCAGTCGCTACACCATGAATTCCTCAAGCGTTTATCCGGTTACCGCCGCAAATAGCACTCGGCAAGAGGCAACGCGGCGTAACCGCACCGCGCCGAGCGAGCGCCGAGAGATGTCACTGCGCCGCCAGCGCTGGATCGGTATCGCCATCCTCTGGGTCATCGTCGTCGGTATGCTGGTCATCAACGCCTGGCAGATGCGCGACGCGCTGGTCGCGGAGCGCGAGCAGCGTATGGTCACGGCGGTCGACATGGGCGTTTCGCTGCTTGGCCATTACCAGCAGCTTGCCGCGAACGGCGCGATGCAAGAGGCCGATGCACGGCAGGCCGCCTTCGAAGCGCTGCGCGAGATACGTTTCGAGAACGACAGCAACTACGTGTTTGCGTTTGGCGGAGACCTGAAGATCCGGGCGCACCCCAAGCGCGAGCAGGGCCAGGATGTCTCTCAGGCAACGGACCCGACCGGCAAGCGAATCTTCCCCGCGATGATCGATGCGGCGCGCACCGGGGGTCACGGGTTCGCGGACTACCGTTCCAATTTCGCCCGCGGAGCGGAGTCTCAGCCGCGCGTTCACGCCTATGTGGCACGGTTCGCGCCTTGGGATCTCTATGTCGCAAGTGGCGTATTCATGGGCGACGTCGATGATCAGGTACTGAGCCAGCTGCTTCACTCGAGCGTTGTCGGTCTTGTCGCCGGTATGCTTGTGACGCTCGCGTTCTGGTTCATGATCGCCAGAGTGCTGCGGCGTCTGGGCGGTGAACCAGCCTATGCGGCTGGCGTGGTCGAGCGTATCGCCGCCGGTGATCTGACCGGCAGCATCACGACCTCGAACGGGACACACAGCCTGTTGCGAGATATCCAGCGCATGCAGGATGAACTCCAGCAGGCCGTCAGCGAGATCCATGTCTCGAGTTCTGCGGTAGAGCAGGGCGCCGCGGAAATTTCGGCCGGCAATCAGGAGCTCGCCAGCCGCACCGAAGAGCAGGCGGCGGCGCTGCAGCAGACGTCCTCGAGCATGGAGGAGATGACGGCGACCACGCGTCATAGTGCCGACAACGCGAGCCGAGCACGCGAACTGGTCGAACGCACCGGCGAGACATCACAGGAAGGACAGGCATCGGTGCTGGCCGCGGTCGAGTCGATGGAAGAGATCCGTCAAAGTGCCGGCGAGATCACCGAGATCATCGGCCTGATCGACAACATCGCGTTCCAGACCAATATTCTTGCGCTCAATGCCTCAGTGGAGGCTGCGCGCGCCGGCGAGCATGGCAAGGGGTTTGCCGTCGTCGCCAGCGAAGTGCGCCAGCTCGCCAATCGCTCGGCCACCGCCGCTCAGGACATCAAGCGGCTGATCGATACCTCCAACAGTCAGATCAATGCTGGAGCCGAGCGTGTCGGCGAAGCGAAGTCTCGCATGCAGGAGATCGATGCCCGCATCCGCGAGGTCGACACGATATTCGATGAGATCGCCAGCGCTGCGGTAGAGCAGACCGGCGGCATCGAGCAGATCAACGATGCTGTTTCGCAGCTCGACCAGACCACGCAGCAGAATGCCGCGCTCGTCGAACAGACTTCTGCCATGGCGGATACGCTGAAGGATCGCTCGCAGGCGCTGAGAGACGCCGTGCAGCGCTTCAAGGTCTAGATCAGGGCTGTTGGTGGAAGCAAGCTCTGCTCGCGAGAGGCTCAACCGCGCATCCTGTTCGCTCGCGATGCTTTCTCCTACGAACCCCTCGAACCGGGTCTTGGTGGGAGCGAGCTTGCTCGCGAAAGGCTCGATCGCGCGTCCTGTTCGCTCGCGATGCTCCCTCCTACGAACCCCTCGAACCGGGTCTTGGTTGGAGCGGGCTTGCTCGTGAAAGGCTCAACCGCGCATCCTGTTCGCTCGCGATGCTCCCTCCTACGACCCCCTCGGACCGGTTCTTGGTTGGAGCGAGCTCTGCTCGCGAAAGGCTCAACCGCGAATCTTGTTCGTGAGCAAAGCTCCCTCCTACGAACCCCCCGAACCGGTCCTTGGTGGGAGCGAGCTTGCTCGCGAAAGTCCCAACCGCGCATCTTGTTCGCTCGCGATGCTCCCTTCTACGAACCCCTCGAACCGGGTCTTGGTCGGAGCGAGCTTGCTCGCGAATGGCTCGACCGCGCATCCTGTTCGCTCGCGATGCTCCCTCCTACAACCCCCTCGGACCGATTCTTGGTGGGAGCGAGCTTACTCGCGAGAGGCCCAACCGGGCATCTTGTTCGTGAGCAAAGCTCCCTCCTACCAACCCCTTGGACCGGTTCTTGGTTGGAGCGAGCTTGCTCGCGAAAGGCTCAACCGCGCATCCTGTTCGCTCGCGATGCTCCCTCCTACGAACCCCTCGAACCGGTCCTTGGTGGGAGCGAGCTTGCTCGCGAAAGGCTCGACCGTGCATCCTGTTCGCTCGCGATGCTCCCTCCTACGAACCCCTCGAACTGGGTCTTGGTTGGAGCGAGCTTGCTCGTGAAAGGCTCAACCGCGCATCCTGTTCGCTCGCGATGCTCCCTCCTACGAACCCCTCGAACCAGTTCTTGGTTGGAGCGAGCTTGCTCGCGAAAGGCTCAACCGTGCGTCCTGCTCGTGAGCAAAGCTCCCTCCCACGAACCCCCTCGGACCGGTTCTTGGTAGGAGCGAGCTTGCTCGCGAAAGGCTCAAGTGCACCCCATTCGCTCGTGATGCTCCCTCCTGCCAGATGCCCCGAGCCGTTAATGTTGGAGGAAGCAAGTCGGTGCAAGGCCGGGCTCGCGTCTCACAGCTTGTGCGCCTCGACCGGGTAGCCGCGATCCTTGTAGGTCTGCCAGCAGGCGCGCTTGGTGCGAAGCACGTCCTGGTGCTGGTTGATGATCTCGGCGACCCGTTCGACGCGAGAGAACCACTCCGGAATCTCGTCGTGCAGGTTGAGCATCGCTTGTACCCCGGGCTCAGGCGTACTCTCCCAGCCGATGGTGACCGGCGGTACCGGCGCCACGTCATCGCCGACAACGGCGTGCGGCACGTAGCTCTCCTCGCGGAACGTCCACAGCATCTCGTCCATCTGCCGGGCCATTGCCTCGTCCTGCGTATGGACGTGCAGACGGTATCCCTTGCGATAGATCGTCTCCGCCAGCCGGCAGGCGAACGCCAGCCGGGCTTCTAACGTGGTGTCCTGGAGAATGTAGAAATCGATTTTGGTCATAAATCCCCTTCGGGGAGCGGTAAGCAGTAAGAGCGGCGCTTCGCGCCGGGAAGCGGGAAGAGAGACGATTTTAGCTACGAGCTACGAGCCCAAGTTGCGAGCTACCAATGTTACCTGAATCGTCGCCGAGCGAGAGGAATGGGCTGAGGTGAACCCGAGCGATTGCGCGAGCTAGCCTCAGGCAAGGCGAATCCAGCTTAGCGAGCGCAGTTGAGGGGGCTTCAATGAGCATCGCGGAGCTGGATTTAATACAGCCCTGACACTGAGAGAGCCTGAGACGAACAAGGCTCTCCGGCGCTTCCGAGCGATTGAGCGAGCTAGCCTCAGGCAAGGCGAATCCAGCTAAGCGAGCGCAGTTGAGGGGGGCTTCAATGAGTATCGCGCAGCTGGATTCAACGCCGCCTGGGCGACGCGCAGCCAATCGATGGAGGACTAGACGCCGCCGTCGACATCGACCAGCGCCCCGGTCGTAAACCCGGCCTCGGCCAGCCACAGCACGGTGCTGGCGATCTCTTCCGGCTCGCCGATGCGGCCCATCGGAATCACGTCGCCGGCCACGTCGGGCTTGTCCGGATTGCCGCCGCTGGCGTGAATGGTGGTGCGGATGACACCGGGACGTACGGTGTTGACGCGGATACCTTCGCCGGCGACCTCTTTCGATAGCCCTTCGGTCATCACGTCGATAGCACCCTTGGAAGCGGCGTAGTCAATATATTCGCCGGCGCCGCCGAGATGAGAGGCCGCAGAGCCCACGTTGACGATCGCGCCACCCTTGCCACCATGCTTCGTCGACATGCGCTTGATCGCTTCGCGCGCGCAGATGAATGGCCCGACCACGTTGATCTTCATCATGCGATCGACACGCTCGAAGCTCATCTCGTCGACGCGGCTGATTTGGTCGACCACGCCAGCATTGTTGACCAGCACATCGACCCGACCGAGTTCGCGGTCGACCGTTTCGAACAAGGTAACGATGGCAGCCTCGTCGACCACATCCGCCTGCACGGCGATCGCTTGACCGCCGTCGGCTTCGATCTCCGCGACGACCTTGTCGGCTGAGGCCTTGTCGCTACGGTAATTGACCGCGACGGCGTAACCCTTCTGGGCGGCCACGATGGCGGTGGCAGCGCCGATGCCGCGCCCGGCACCGGTAATGATCATCACTGGCTTCATCACGAAATCCTTCTATGGATGGCAGACGGGGAAGCGAGCCGGAGCCCTGGCGCCCCGGGTTGGCCCGCAGACGAAACGACCGCCGAGTGGCGGTCGTTGGTGAATCGCGTTACACGCTCAGCGTAGGCCGAAATCAGGCCAGCTGCATGAGCCAGCCGCGGCTGTCTTCGGCGCGGCCATACTGAATGTCCAGCAGGCGCTTGCGCAGCTTGCCGCTGACGGCCTCGGCGCCGGCTTCCGGCGTGACGATACGGTCTTCCTCGGTCACCAGCTGACCGATCTGCGTGATCACGGCGGCGGTGCCGCAGGCGAATACCTCGACGATCTCGCCGCTGGCGACGCCATCGCGCCACTCGTCGATGCTGATCGGGCGCTCCTCCGGCGTGAGGCCCTCGTCGCGCGCCAGTTCCAGAATGGAATCGCGGGTGACGCCTTCGAGAATCGTGCCGGTCAGCGCCGGGGTGACCAACCGGCCATCACGGTAGACGAAGAACAGGTTCATGCCGCCGAGTTCTTCGATCCACTTGTTCTCCGCGGCGTCGAGGAAAGCGACCTGATCGCAGCCATGAGCTTCTGCTTCGGCCTGGGCCAGCAGTGACGCCGCATAGTTGCCGCCACATTTGGCGGCGCCGGTACCGCCGGGCGCGGCGCGGTTATAGTGCTGGGAGAGCCAGATCGACACCGGCTTGCCGCCGCCCTTGAAATACGAGGCGGCGGGGGAGGCGATCAGATAGTAGTCGACTTCGGCGGCCGGCTTGACGCCGAGCGACTTGCCGTTCCCGATCATGAACGGACGAAGATAGAGACTGCACTCCTCGGCGTCGTTCTTCGGCGTCGGCACCCATTCGGCGTCCTGTGCGACTAGCGTCTTGAGCGAGCCGAGGAAGGTCTCGTCGTCGAGCTCCGGCAGCGCCAGACGACGCGCCGAGGCGCGGAAACGGGCGGCGTTCTTCTCGGGGCGAAAGGTCCAGACGGAGCCATCGGCATGACGGTAAGCCTTGATGCCCTCGAAGATTTCCTGGCCGTAGTGCAGCACCGGCGAGGCCGGGTCGATCATGAGCGGGCCGTAGGGCTTCAGCTCGCCGCGCTGCCAGCCCGTCGCCTTGGTCCAGCGTACGTGTACCATGTGGTCGGTGAAGTAGCGGCCGAAGCCCGGGTTGGCAAGAATCTCGTTACGCAAGGCAGCGTCGAGAGGATTGGCGGATGGGCGGGCTTCGAAACCTGAGGTGGACACTGCGACTTCTCCTGACAGTCCTTGATGCCTGTCGGACCGAACGCCTTGGCGCGTTCGACAGGCGGTCGATGACATCGATGGGGCGCTGCACGCACAAACGCGCGGCGGACCGTTTAAATTAGCACGCAAAGCGTTGAGCTGGGTAGAGGCGAAGCCGGGCTTCGCCTCTCTTTTCTGCCGCCGTCTTCACGCTTCCGTGGTGACCACCCGCTCGCTTTCCCGATCCAGCAGGTAGCGGGTCAGCAGCCCGACCGGGCGGCCGGTAGCGCCTTTGTCCTTGCCGTGGTTCCAGGCGGTGCCGGCGATATCCAGATGCGCCCAGGGGTAGCTTTCGGCGAAACGCGACAGGAAGCAGGCCGCCGTCACGGCACCGGCAGGGCGCCCGCCGATGTTGGCGAGATCGGCAAAGTTGGACTCGAGCTGCGCCTGATAGTCGTCCCACAGCGGCATGTGCCAGGCGCGATCCCAGGCGGTCTCGCCGGCGTCCAGCAGGTCCAGTGCGAGATCGTCGTCGTTGGCGAAAAGCCCGCTGGCATAGTCGCCCAGCGCGATCACGCAGGCGCCGGTGAGGGTGGCGATATCCACCACGCTGGCTGGCTCGAAGCGCTCGGCATAGGCCAGCGCGTCACACAGCACCAGGCGTCCCTCGGCGTCGGTGTTGAGAATCTCGACCGTGAGTCCCTTCAGCGTCTTGACGATGTCGCCCGGCTTGATCGCGCGGCCATCCGGCATGTTCTCGGCGCTGGCGACGATGGCGATGACGTTGAGCTTCGGCTTCAGCGCCAGCACGCTCTGCATGGTGCCGAAGACGCTGGCGGCACCGCACATGTCGAACTTCATCTCGTCCATCGAAGCGCCGGGCTTGAGCGAGATACCGCCGGTATCGAAGGTGATGCCCTTACCGACGAGAACGTGCGGGGCTTCGTCGGCGTCGTCGGCGCCCTGGTACTTCATCACGATCAGCTTGGAGGGCTCTTCACTGCCACGGCCGACCGCGAGCAGCGAATGGGCGCCCATGGCTTCGAGTTCCGCCTCGTCGAGAATCTCGGTGGTCATCGCGCCAGCGGATTCCTTGGCCATCGTTTCCGCCTGCTTTGCCAGATAGCTCGGCGTGCAGATGTTACCGGGCAGATTGCCGAGCGTACGCGCCAGGTTGACGCCATCGCCCAGCGCCGCGCCGATACGCGCACCGGCACTGGCGGCATCACTGTGGGCCTGCTCGCCGATCAGCAGCTCGACCTTGGCGAGCTGGGGCAGCGGCGTCTGCGTCGATTTGCACTCGGTGAAGCGATAGACCGCGCGGGTAGCGGACTCCAGCGTCATCTGCGCGTTCCAGGCGATGTCGCGGTCTTCGATCGTGGCATCGGTGAACGCCACCGCCACGCTGTCGATCGGCAGTCTGGCCAGCGCCGTGAACGCGGTGTCCAGTGCCTTGCGCAGGGCGCCTTCGTTGAACTTGTCGCGCTTGCCGAGTCCGACCAGCATCAGGCGTTCGGCAGCCAGGCCGGGCGCGAATGGAACCAACTGGACGTTGGCCAGTTCCGGGCTGAAATCGCCACGCTCCAGGAGCTGGGCGATCAGACGTTCGCTGGCGTCGTCCAGCTTGGCCGCGGCAGACAGCAGATCGCCATCCTCGAACAAGGGCACCACAAGGCATGCGGTCTCGACCTTGGCCGGGTTGACGGTCAGTACGGAAAATTCCATGTCGTCTCCAATGAACGATTGCGATGGCGCTGCGTCTCAGTCTCGCCACCGATGATTCGGCTATCGACAAGACAAGCACGCGAGGATTCAGGATAATGGCGCGGGATCGGGTCGGGCGGCAACGGTGGATGACGGCGCGCACCTTCGAAAAGCCGAGCCCCGGACATGCGCCGCGACACTGTGATCGCCGTGAGGACACAGTGATCGCCGTGAAGACACAGCGATCGCCGTGAAATGGCCGCCGCGACAGATCGATTCCGCGATGCCGTCAGTCTACGCAAAGCCGGCCTGCGTTGCACAAGCCGGGCGCTGATGAGCAAGCCGGGCGCTGGTTAGATAGCGTGTTGACGGGCGCGGTGCCTCGGGCGGAGGGGCGGCGCGGCAGTCGCGGCGGAAGCCGGCTCAGAGTCGATGTTGTCAGGAGTTGATATTGATCGTATTCCGCTATTTGACGCGAGAAATCCTGCTGACCATGTCAGCGGTCGCGGGCGTACTGCTGCTGGTCATCATGGGCAGCCGATTCATCCGGTATTTCACCGATGCCGCTCAAGGGGAACTGCCGCTGAGCGCGCTCGGTACGCTGATGCTCTACCACATGCCCAGCTTTCTCGAGCTGGTGCTTCCGCTGTCTTTCTTCCTCGCCATTCTGCTGGCCTACGGGCAGCTTTATCTCAACAGCGAGATCACCGTGCTGGTCGCCTGTGGCATGAGCCCCAACCGGCTGTTGCGGGTGACGCTACTGCCGGCGGCGCTGATCGCGATTCTGGTCGGTGTGTGCAGCCTCTGGCTGACCCCGGCAGGGGCGGCCAACACCGAGCGGCTGATCGATGAGCAGCAGAGCCAGCTAGACTTCTCGCTGCTGACGCCAGGGCGTTTCCAGGATTTCGGCAGTGGCCGAACGGCGTTCACGCAGTCGCTCAACGACGACCGTTCGCGGATGGAGAACGTTTTCATCAGCGAACAGCCGACCAGCGACAACGGTCGAACCCAGCAGGTCATCACGCGGGCCAAGGGCGGCTACCAGACGGTCGACGAAGAGACCGGCAGCCGCTTTCTGGTGCTGACCGACGGCGAGCGCTACAGCGTCGACCCCGGTAGTCCGGTCGCCGAGAAGCTCAGCTTCGGTAGCTACGCGGTGCGTCTGGCGGTCGACGATACCGGAGAAATCGACGACGACAGCGAGCTGATGAGCACGCCGGCCCTGATCGAACAGGGTGACGACGACGCCATGGCGCAGCTGCAGTGGCGGATATCCATGCCGTTGATGATTCCGATTCTGACGCTGCTGGCGCTGCCGCTCTCGCGCGTCAATCCTCGTCAGGGGCGCTTTGCCAAGCTGCTGCCGGCGCTCTTCCTTCACATCAGTTATCTCAGCCTGCTGCTGGCGGCGCAGGACGCTATCTCTCGCGGCAGCCTGCCGGCCAGCGTTGGCATGTGGCCGATCCACGTGGTCTATCTGCTGCTGGGCCTGATTCTGCTGCGCCGCGACCAGACCCGAGGAGGCCGCTGATGCTGTTCGACCGTCTCGACCGCTACATCACCCGCAATGTGCTGGGCGCGATGCTCGTCGTCCAGGTCATGGTGCTGGGGCTGGACCTGGTGATCACCTACATCAACGATCTGGGCGATGTCTCTGGCGGCTATACCGCGCTGGACGTGCTGATCTATCTGATCATGCGGCTGCCCTGGCGCTTCTACGAATACGCCCCGGTCGCGGTGCTGATCGGCGCGCTGGTCGGCCTCGGCTCGATGGCCTCGAGTAACGAACTGACCGTGATGCGGGCCGCCGGACGCTCGCTCGGACGCATTCTGTTGGGCGTGCTCAAGCCGCTGGTTCTGGTCATCCTGGTGACCATGGCGATCGGCGAGTTCGTCGGCCCGCAGACCGAACAGTACGCCGAAGCGTGGCGGCTGGAGCAGTCCGAAGGCGCGGATGCGGTGCTCTCTCACCGCGGCGGCTGGCAGCGCGAGGGGGACGATTTCTATCGCTTCGGAACCATCCGCGCCGACGACACGCTGATCAACGTCACCCGCTATCACTTCGACGGCCAACGTCTGGTCGATGCCACCCAGGCTGCGCGCGCCGTCTGGGACGGCAAGGCTTGGACACTGGAAGACGTTCGCATCACACACTTCGGTGACAACGGCACGCGCGCCGAAACGCTGCCGAGCGAGACCTGGAAGACGGACATGACGCCGGCTCAGCTCAATCGACTGCTGCGCCCGCTCGACAGCCAGCCGATGACCAGTCTCTGGGCCTATGCCAACTATCTGGAAGGGCAGGGGCAGGAAGCCACGCAGCCGCTGCTCTATTTCTGGCAGAAGAGTCTGCTGCCGGTGACGCTGGCGGGGCTGGTGCTGCTGGCGGCATCGTTCGTCTTCGGGCCGCTGCGCACGGTCGCTGCCGGCACGCGCATCTTCTACGGGGTCATTGTCGGGCTGACCTTCAAATATCTGCAGGATCTACTCGGGCCGGCTTCCGTGCTGTTCGGCTTCTCGCCGTCGCTGGCCGTCGCCGTGCCGACCGCAGCCTGCTATCTGTTGGGGTTCTGGCTGCTGCGACGCACCGGCTGACGCTCCCGGAGAGCCCGCACTCGACAACGCCGCGCTGGTTCAAGCGCGGCGTTTTTCGTTGGGCCACGCGCCTCCAATGCGGTGATTTTTAGATAAGCCTTCGCTGAGCCCTGCGGAATACGCTGATAGCCGTCACGGACTGGGTGTTCCTGTCCCTGGCGCCGACAAGCGGGTGATCGTCGCCGACGTGAACAAGGCCGACGTCGCCACGGCTGACATCAACGTGACTGGCATGGCGCGAAGCAGGGGTTGAAATTGCCTATGCGAATCATTTACATTTGCTATCACATTAACAGTGAGTCCCAGCCGTGTACGTCTGTCTCTGTGTCGGTGTCACCGACCGCGATATCGAAAATGCCGTCAGCGATGGCGCCCGCAGCTGGCGCGAAGTTCGTGAGGCGACGGGCTGCGCCGGCCAGTGCGGCAAGTGTGCCTGCACCGGGAAGAGCGTCATGCGCGATGCGATCACGCAAGAGCTCGCGATGTCGCCGGATCTCGCCTACGCCGTTTGAGCCTCTCCCCGCCGGCCCATTCACGCTTCTGGCGCCAATAGCGCGAGTCGTTATCAGCCGCGTTTCCATCTGCCACTGACTGGCAGATGCGATGAAATCGTAAGTTGCTGTAATGGTTGTAAAAACTTCCCCGTCCGGGCGATACTGGCGCGACCGCTTCACGCTGAGCGTTTTGTGTTAGCGTGATCGATGTCGGGAGCTCGTGGCGCCAGCGTGACTCCCCATTGCCAGACGCCAGTCGCTCGAACAGATGAGGAGAACACGACAATGAAAGGCGACCCGAAGGTCATTACCTACCTGAACACCGTGCTCGGCAACGAGCTCGTCGCGATCAACCAGTATTTCCTGCACAGCAAGATGTACAAGGACTGGGGACTCAACGTCCTGGCCAAGTGGGAGTACGACGAATCGATCGAAGAGATGCAGCATGCCGACAAGCTGATCGAGCGCATCCTGTTTCTCGAAGGTCTTCCCAATCTGCAGGACCTGGGCAAGCTCAACATCGGCGAGAACTGCCAGGAGATGCTCGAGAGCGACCTCAAGATCGAGCACAAGGCGCGCGCCGATCTGCAGGAAGCGATTCCGTACTGCGAGTCCGTGCGGGACTACGTCAGCCGTGATCTGTTCATCAAGATCCTCGACGACGAGGAAGAGCACATCGACAAGCTGGAAGCGGAGCTGGGACTGATCGACAAGGTCGGTATCCAGAACTATCTGCAGAAGCACATGTTCACCGAAGAGAAAGAGTGACCCGCCAAGGGTAAGTCACGCTTTTCGATCAAGAAGGCCCCGATATCGATGATATCGGGGCCTTCTTGGTTGTCGGGCCGTTCTTTCGCTCAGCGTTCGGAAGCGATCAGCCCAGGTCGTTGACCAGCAGCGACTCGACGGCGGCAACGCGCTCGCCGAGCTGGCGCTCGTCGACGGCCAACACGGTAATGTGGCCGATCTTGCGTCCCGGGCGCGGCGCCTTGCCGTAGTCGTGCCAGCGCGTACCCGGGAGAGCGAGCACGGCCTCGCGTTCGGGGAAGGCACCGATGATATTGAGCATCGCACATGGCGCGAGTTGGGCGGTCTCGCCGAGCGGCAGGTCGGTCACGGCGCGCACATGATTCTCGAACTGGCTGGTGACGGCGCCCTCGATGCTCCAATGGCCGGAGTTGTGCACGCGCGGCGCGATCTCGTTGGCGAGCAGGCCGTCTGCGGTGACGAAGAACTCGAACGCCATCACGCCGACGTAGTCGAGTTCGTTCATCACGCGGCTGGCGTAGTCCTCGGCCTGGGCCTGCAGCGCATGGGCGGTCTGCGGAATCGAGCAGTGCAGAATGCCCTGACGATGTTCGTTGCGAACCACCGGCCAGTAGCGAATTTCGCCGTCCCGGGCACGCACGGCGATCGCTGAAATCTCGTGATCGAAGTCGACGAAGCCTTCGAGGATCAGCGGTACGCCACCCAGCTCGTCGAAGGTGCCGGCGACATCTCCAGCCTCGCGCATCACCTTCTGGCCCTTGCCGTCGTAGCCCATCGTGCGGGTCTTCACTACCGCTGGCAGGCCGATATCGGCGACCGCTGCGTCCAGGTCAGCCTGACTGTCGATCCGCGCGATCGGCGGCACCGCGATATCCAGCGAACGAAACAGCGACTTCTCGAGCCAGCGGTCTCGCGCCGTGGCCAGCGCCTGCGCCGGCGGATAGGCCGGGCGGCGCTCGGCCAAACGCTCGACCGCCTCGAACGGCACGTTCTCGAACTCGAAGGTGATCGCATCGCAGGTCTCGACGAGCTGCTCGAGTGCCGCCGGGTCCTGCCAATCGGCCTGAAGATGTTCGCCGTGAGCGCTGGCGCAGGGTTCGCTGCCGGGATCGAGAAAGGTGAAGCGCAGGTCCAGCGGTGCGCCGGCCTGGGCAAGCATGCGGCCGAGCTGGCCGCCGCCGACGATACCCACGCGAGTGAGCGAACGCGTCATGATCAATCCTCCTGCGGGCGGGGATCGGGGTTGTTCAGCACCTTCTGCGTCTGCTCGGCACGGAAGGCATCGAGCGCATCGCGAATGCGCTCGTCATGATTGGCCAGCATCGCTGCAGCGAGCAGAGCGGCGTTGATCGCCCCGGCACGGCCGATCGCCAATGTGGCGGTGGGAATGCCGGCCGGCATCTGCACGATGGAAAGCAGTGAATCGACGCCGGAGAGCGTGCTCGACTTCACCGGCACGCCGAGTACCGGGAGGCGCGTCTTGGCCGCGCACATGCCGGGCAGGTGTGCGGCGCCGCCGGCACCGGCGATGATCACTTCCAGGCCCCGCTCGGCAGCGGTTTCGGCGTACTCGAACAGCAGATCCGGCGTGCGATGGGCGGAGACCACGCGGGTCTCGTAGTCGATACCGAGCTGTTCCAGGGTCTCGACGGTGTGGCAAAGTGTCGACCAGTCCGATTTGGACCCCATGATCACGCCGACGCGTACGCTCATGCTTCCTCCCGTGGGAAATGTTCGGCAGCTGCGGTTTATCGATTGTCTGGCGCTGCCGGGGTGGGGTTGGGAAAGCGGCGCATTATACCCATCCTGACCGCAGACAGCGATGGATCTCTCTTCGTATCGCGACAGGGCCGTTTTCGTGCGGCGCTCAGCGAAACGCCTTCTCGAGCGCGAATCTGGCGACCGGCTCGTCGCTGACCGTGACCTGCTCGCAGAACATCTCCAGCGGGCGCACCCACAGACCGTAGTCGCCGTAAAGCGCGCGATAGACCACGACCCACGCTTCGGTCTCGCTGTGCTGCGCCACGTCCAGCACCTCGTAGAGCTGGCCCTTGTAGTGGCGATAGATGCCCGGCACGGGTTTTTGGATGTCACTCATGATCGTCGTTCTCCTGCGTTGAATCGTCTCGGCGTGCTTTTTCCGCCAACCGGGTCAGCACGCGGCCGGCGGCGGTGAAGCCGAACGTGCCCGTCACCACGCTGACCGCACCGAAGCCATCGGCGCAGTCCAGTCGGGTCGCCTGACCCGGTGCCGGCTTCTGCAGGCAGACCTCGCCGTCGCTGCCGGGATAGACCAGCTGCTCGTCCGAATAGACGCACTCGACGGAAAAGCGCCTCTTCGGGTTGCGCGAGAAACCGTAATCCCGACGCAGCTTCGAACGTACCTTGGCCAGCAGCGGATCGTGCTCGGTTCGGGTCAGGTCCGCGATCCGAATGCGGGTCGGGTCGGTCTGACCACCGGCACCGCCGGTCACCGTGATCGGCAGCTTGCGCCGGCGGCAGTAGTCGATCAGCGCGGCCTTGGCGCCGACGTGGTCGATAGCATCGATCACATGATCGGCATCCGCCGGAATTCGCTCGGCCAGATTGGTCGGGGTGATGAAGGCCGCATCGGCGACGAGTTCGATTCCCGGCCAGATCGCCCGGCAGCGCTCGGCAAGCACCTCGACCTTGGGCCGGCCGATCTGGCCGTCGAGCGCGTGGAGCTGGCGGTTGACGTTCGAGACGCAGACGTCGTCCAGATCGATCAGCGTCAGTTTGCCGATGCCCGAGCGTGCTAGCGCCTCCGCGCTCCAGCTGCCGACGCCGCCGACCCCGATCACGACCACGTGCGCGTGACGAAAGGCGTTGGCGGCGCGGGTGCCATAGAGGCGCCGAATGCCGCCGAACCGGAAATGATAGTCGTCCGAATCGTGCTGGCGGTCGGTGGCGTGCGTCGAAATCGCGTCGGTCATGAGATCTCTTCGGTAATAGTGTCGGCAGGCACGCTATCGCGAGCTGTCGGCGTCTTTGCTTCGTCACGCGGCAGCGAGGTGCGCGAGCAAGCCGTCTCGGTCAGATAGGCCTGCCAACCGAAGCGCGTCAGCAGCGCCGCGAAGTCGGCATCGGGTGCCGCGCTCAGCGTCAGTTCGATGCGCGCGCACGGATGCTCGAAGGTGAGCCCGACCGCGTTGAGCAGCAGGTGTGGGCAGTTCAATCGATCGCGGAAGTAGCGATTGTGAATACCCTTGCCATGCTTGGCATCATTGATGATCGGATGCCCGCTTCGCGCCAGATGGCGGCGGATCTGATGGCGCCGTCCGGTCTCCGGCAAGGCTTCCATCAGCGAGTAACGCGAATTGGGGTAGCGGTCGATGGCGACCGGTATTTCCGTCGTCGCCAGCCTGCGCAGATGTGTCACCGCCGTATGCGCCGGCATCTCTGCCTTGGGGCGCACCCCATCTTCCTCGCGTAGCGGTGCATCCATTGTCATCGCTTCCGGCCCCCAGCCGCGCACCACGGCCAGATAGCGCTTGCGGACGCGGTGCGCCGCGAAGGCCTCGGTCAGCTTTGCCGCCGTGGCCGGATCTAGCGCGAACAGCAGCACGCCGCCGGTCGGGCGGTCGAGCCGATGTACTGGATAGACATGCTGGCCGATCTGGTCCCGCAGCGTCTGCAGCACGAAAACCGTCTCGCCGCGCGCCAGTGCCGTGCGATGCACCAGCATCCCCGGTGGCTTGACGATGGCGATCAGCGCTTCGTCGCGATAGATCACCGTGAGGGGCGCGGGCGAGGTGGACATCGGGCAGCGAGAACCGTGGCTAATGGGCGCTTATTGTCGGGGCTGGGCAGGGCGATCTCAAGTGCCGCCCCGGTGGCACCATGCTAGGGTGCGCAGAGATGTGCCAATCCAGGAATCTTCCATGACCGAAACTCGCACGCCCCACCTGGTCGTTCTCACCGGCGCCGGCATCAGCGCCGAGAGCGGCCTGAAGACGTTTCGCGATGGCGACGGCCTATGGGAAAACCACCGCGTCGAGGACGTCGCCACGCCTGCGGCCTGGCATCGCGATCCGAAGACGGTGCTGCGTTTCTACGATGAGCGCCGAGAGCAGACGCGCCGCGCGCATCCCAACGCGGCGCATCGGGCACTGGCCGAGCTCGAGCAGGCGGGTTTTCGGGTGAGCGTGGTTACGCAGAATATCGACGATCTCCATGAACGCGCCGGCTCACGGAGCGTGCTGCATCTGCATGGCGAGATCCTGATGGCGCGCTCGACGGCAGACGATAATCTGCGCTACCCGGTGGACGAGATATCGGCAAGCGGCAGCATCGCGCTCGGTGACCTCTGCGACAAGGGCAGCCAGCTACGCCCTGACGTCGTCTGGTTCGGCGAGTCCGTTCCGCGCTACGCCGAAGCCTGCGAGCTGGTTGCCGAAGCCGATGCGCTGCTCGTCGTCGGCACCTCTCTGGCGGTGATGCCGGCCGCGCTGCTGCTCGACCAGGCACCGTTCGGCGCGCCCTGCTGGCTGATCGACCCCCATGCTCGCGAGCTGGCGCCGCCCGGCGTTACGCCCGTGAGCGAGCCGGCAAGCCGCGGCGTTCCCGCGCTGACGGCATCCTGGGTCGAGCGGGGCAGTTTCGACGCCTGAGCCCGCCGGTGCCGCCTCGCGAGCGATGCGCGGACCGATCATCACGCTCGACAATCCTTGACCTGCCTTTTGCCTATTTAGTCCCGGCCGCGCGTGCGGCAGAATAGCGGCCCCCGGCGATCGCCGTCGGGGAACCGACTAGAGCTGCTCAGCAGCCTCGGACTCGCATCCCGCGAGCCAGAACCATCGCTAGGACACACCATCATGTTTGAACGCATCAACCGGCTTTTCCCGGTCTGGGCGGTGCTGCTCGCCGTCATCGCCGCGTGGCAACCGCAGCTTTTCACCGGCTTCAAGGCCGATATCAAGACGCTGCTCGTGGTGATCATGTTCGCCATGGGGCTGACGCTGACGCGTGAGGATTTCGCCCGCGTGGTGAAGGCGCCCAAGCCGATCGTCGTCGGCGTCATACTGCAGTTTCTGATCATGCCGCTGACCGCTCTCGGGGTTTCCCGGCTGCTCGGGCTCAGCCCGGAGCTCACCACCGGGATGATCCTGGTCGGCGCGACAGCAGGCGGTACCTCCTCCAACGTCATGACCTGGCTCTCCGGCGGCCACGTCGCGCTCTCCGTGTCGATGACCATGGTGTCGACCGTCATCTCGGTCGTCGCCACGCCGTTCATTACCTGGCTGCTCGTCGGCCAGAGTATCGATGTGCCCGTATTCGGCATGCTGTTGAGCATTGCCCAGCTGGTCATCGCACCGATCGCGCTCGGCGTCATCGTCCATCACTTGCTGGGTGCGCGCATTCGCAAGATCGAATCCGCGCTGGCAACGCTCGCCATGGCGGCCATCGTGATGATCATCGCCATCGTGGTTGCGTTGAATGCCGGTAATCTCGCCACGCTGGGGCCGATCGTCGCGCTCGCCGTCATCGCACACAACGGCATCGGGCTCGCAGCCGGCTACTGGTTGACGCGTGCCATCGGCTTCGACGTGCGCACCGCGCGCACCATCGCCTTCGAAGTAGGACTGCAGAACTCCGGGCTCGCGGTCACGCTGGCCAACCAGTTCTTTACGGCCGGCGCGGCACTGCCGGGCGCGCTGTTCTCGGTCTGGCACAACGTCTCCGGTTCACTGCTCGCCGGCTACTGGAAGCAGCGCGGCATTCCCGCGCGGCGTGCCGATACGAACGCCTCGGCCGAAAGCGGGGCAGGCGGGGGCACCGGCCGCTGAACGGAACCTCCGCCGTGAATTGATGCAGATGTTTGCGCAATTCCGGGCTCTGAACAGCGGGGCGAGATGATAGAATCTCGCCCCGCTTTTTTGAGCGTGTTGTGCATTTGTCTGCAGCAGATAGCCCTGATAGAGAGCCCTGATAGAGAGCCCCATCCATGCGCGATGACGCTGAATTCCCCACCGAGGACCGGTCGCCCACCACGCGGGAAGAGACCGGCGATCGCGACCCGGCCAGCGGCCAAACGCGCCCGCCGCGACGCGAGTTCAAGGCACGTGGCAGCTTTGTCGAGCGCTGCGAGGGATGTCGACTGCCGGTGCTCAACTGCCTTTGCCCTTATCGTGTCAGCGCCACCAGCGAGGCGCGGGTCTGGCTGCTCACGCATCCGCTCGAACACAACAAGCCGACCAACACCGGGCGGCTGATCGCCGACGTTCTGCCACAGAGCGAGACCTTCACCTGGTACCGCACCGCGCCGGACGAGCGCCTGCTTGCGCTGCTCGCGGACCGCCGCTTCGTGCCCTTCGTCATCTTCCCCGACGATCAGCCGGACTATCAGCACCGCGTCGTCGACGAACGTGCGGTCGTCAGTGCCAAGCAGGATGGCTTCATCCCCGTTTTCATTCTGATCGATGGCACCTGGCGTCAGGCGAGGCGCATCTTCCGCAAAAGCCCATACCTGGAAGCCTTGCCGGTCCTGCCGCTGCACACCGACCGCTTGACCCGTTACCGGCTGCGTAAGCCGGCTTCCGCCTCGCACCTCTGCACCGCCGAGGTCGCCGCCGAACTGCTGCGCAACACCGGCGACACCGACGCCGCCAACGTGCTCGACGACTACTTCGATGCCTTCAACGAGAGCTACGCCGCGAGCCGGATCTACCACAAGCTCGAAAAGCCCACGGCGCCCATGAAGCGACTGCTCGACCGCCGCCTCTCAGGTAGCGCTCACGCAAGACTCCTGGGAGAGGAGTGAACCAGGCTTCAGCGAAAAACTCAGCGAAGACAACGCCTTCCCAAGCGGCCTGAGGCAATTTCTGCGGGATCGGACTCGCGTTCCAGGCCGGGTCGATGTTATCGTCTACGCCGTTCGCCCGAGTGGCTCAACTGGATAGAGCAACGGCCTTCGAAGCCGTGGGTTGCAGGTTCGAGTCCTGCCTCGGGCGCCATCTCCCGCCTATAGAACGATCCTCGTAGAACACGCCCAAGCGGTGATCCGCCAAGCAAAGCCGCGTCGCGATCAGCGATGCGACGCCGCGAGCGCCCCTCCTGCCGCGACGAACAGGCTGCCAGTCGCCCGATTGAATAGACGCACGCGCCGGCGTGTACCGAACCAGCGGCTGACCGTGGAACCGACCGAGGCGTAGGTCGTCATCGTCGTTAGATCCACCACGAGCCAGGTCAGCGCCAGGATGGCGAGCTGCGGACCTTGCGGCTGGCTCAGATCGATGAAGTTGGGGAACAGGGCGCCGAAGAACAGCAGATCTTTCGGGTTGCTCAGGCCCACGGTCAGTCCCTTGATGAATAGCTGTCGCGAGGAGCGAGCACCTAAAGCCAGCTCCGGCTCGATGGCTGTAGCGCTCATTGGCTCGGCAGGCGCGCGCCACGCTTGAATACCCAGGTAGATCAGATAGCCCGCACCCACCGCCTTCAGCACGATGAAGGCCATTTCGGACGTCGCGAGGATCGCCCCCAGCCCCAACGCCGAGAGTGTCATCAATATCAGAGAGGCCAACGCTCCAGCGGCCACGGTCGCCAATGCTCGGCGCCTGCCGTGGCGCAGCCCGTGGTGAATACAGAGCAGGGCGCTCGGGCCGGGGAACACGATCAGCGCTGCGATGACGCCAAGGTAGGTAAGCCAGACGGCGAGATCCATCGGTTCGAATCCTTATCGATAAGAGGCGGGACTATAGCGGACGAGCGGCGGTGCGGGCGCCTGGCCTAATGATCGTGTTTGACGTTCTGCCACTCGCAGGCTTCCTCGGCTTCTTCTTTCAGCTCGAACTCGTCGGGGAGTCGCTCGCCGGTCTGGGTATCCTCGATGCCGAACCGCGGTTCGTCCTCAGAAGACTCATCGACGACCTGAAATCGCTTGGCCATGATCAACACCTCCGCTGTGACTGTCCCTCCACTATGGATCAGATCGTCGCCGCGTCTACTCTGAATATATTCCTCGGCGAGCATGAGGCAGAGCGATGTTCGACGGATTTCAGCTGGAGACGGTGGCACTCTCGGAGGCCACATTGCGTGTGCGGCACGGTGGTTCGGGGCCGCCAATCTTGCTGTTGCACGGCCATCCACGAACGCATACGACCTGGCATCGCGTCGCGCCGCTTCTGACTACTAACCATACCGTTGTCTGCCCCGATCTACGAGGGTTCGGAGTGTCTTCTAAGCCGGCCGACACGTCCGACCATTCTGGATCGTCCAAACGCGCCAAGGCGCGAGATGGCATCGAACTGATGCGTTATCTCGGGTTCGACCGTTTTAGCGTCGTCGGCCATGATCGAGGCTGCTATACGGCCTTCCGCATGGCGATGGATCACCCCGAGACTATCGAAAAAGCCGTCATGCTCGATGGCGTGCCGATCCTCGAGGCACTCGAACGCTGCGACGCGCTTTTCGCGACCGAGTGGTGGCACTGGTTCTTCTTCACGCAGTTGGAAAAGCCTGAGCGGGCTATCCTGGCCGATCCGGATGCGTGGTATGGCGGCGATCCCGAAGCGATGGGGAAGGCGTCGTTCGCCGACTTCCAGAGAGCCATTCACGATCCGGCCACCGTTCACGGCATGATCGAGGATTACCGCGCCGGCCTGAGCGTGGACCATCTGCACGACCGCGAAGACCGCAAGCAGGGCAGACGGATTCAGTGCCCGGCCATGGTGCTGTGGTCATTACGTGACGACCTGGAGCGACTCTATGGCGACGTGTTGGAAGTGTGGCGTCCCTGGACGACATTGGTAGTGGGGCATGGGCTCGACTGCGGCCATCATATGGCAGAGGAAGCGCCGGAGGCATTGGCCAGCGCGCTCCTGGACTTCTTCCATGGCGATGTCGACTCTTCATCATTCACAACATGACGGGTTGGATTTGCAGCACCTTCCCGTGGTCGCCTCTTTTGAAGGACGCGTAATCTCTACGGTCTCGCTCGAACCCGTGCGTCGCCACTCCACAATGGCCTCGGCCGAGACCTGCCAGGCCGAATGCAGGAACAGTGCTGCAATGGCCAGACCGACGATCACATCCGGCCAGAGCGAACCAGTCACGCCGACGGCGATGGCGGCCAGCACCACGCTGGTATTCGCGATGAGATCGTTGCGCGAACAGAGCCAGGTCGAGCGCATGTTGAGATCCGCCGAGCGATAGCGCAGCAGCATGACGAAACAGACCGTGTTGGCGGCCAGCGCCAGCACTCCCATGATGCCCATCGCCCCGGCCTCGGGAACGCTGCCGACCACGCTCTTGTGGATCGCCTCGGCAATGACCGCCAGACCGAAAACGAACATGAATCCGCTCTTGACCAGCGCCGCGCCGGCTCGTGTCTTGTCGCTTCGATTGAGCGCGTAAAGCGTCAGCACATAGACAGTGGCGTCGCCGAACATATCGAGCGAGTCAGCCAGCAGCGCCGTCGAGCCGATCAGCCAACCCGCCACAAACTCGATCACGAACATCGAGCCGTTGATGCCGAGTACCCAGTACAACACCTTGGCCTGCGCGCCCCGCAACTGCGCCAGCTCGCCAGCCTTGTTCTCGCAGCACGAATCCATGCCAGTGCCTCCTCAAGTGATTGGTTGATAGCATGAAGGTTCTAGCGGCTATAAGGTCAACCGTCATGACTTCGCCAATCACCATCGGTCAGCTTGCCAAGGCTACCGACACCAAAGCGGTCACCATTCGCTATTACGAGAGTGTCGGGCTGATCGCCCCAGCGACGCGAACGCAAGCCGGCTATCGCCTCTATACGGAGCAGGAGCGGGATCGCCTGATCTTCATCAAGCGAGCTCGTCATCTCGGGCTGAATCTGGATGACGTTAAAGCCTTGCTGGGGCTCGCCGATGACAATAATGCCCCCTGCGAACAAGTCGACTCGATCATCCACGAGCAACTGGAGCGAGTCAGGTCGAGGCTGAAGGATTTGCAGCAACTGGAGCAGGAACTCGACCGGCTCGAGCGATGCTGCCAGGCCGATACCGTGGCCGACTGCAAGATTATCGAGTCGTTGTCGCGCTGATAGCGGCTAGTGGAAGTCCGCGCTCCTGTGGCCACCATCCTGCCCTTATCTCGTTGCAACCTGCCGGCGCATTGTCGACTCTCCGCCCGCCTGCGCGCTAAATGGGTCGGTTTTGATGCAGCGTTGCAGAGGGTGCCAAGCCGCGCCAGTGCTGGGTCCGCAGGGCGATTCCGGGTCCTGAAAAACGATGCGGAATGATGCGCTTTGAAGCGGCCTCGACTAAAAGGCAGGGAGTGGTTAGTGGAGAATTGAAACTAAATGTGGCAGTTTGATACAAAAGGTATTCCTAACAGGGATTGAGACGGCTGAAAGGTTCCGACCCAAAGCGGACGGGGCGAGTACGGTCGTAACCACGTTTGAGGGTGTTATACAGCAGGCGCGGTTATTGGTGTTATGTTGCCGAGCTATAGTTAATAGCCTGTAATTTCAATAGATTGGGGTGCGAATGGTGTGCTAGATAACATTGTTGAACGCGCGTGCGCGTTCAAATTTGCAAACGATCGCGCTATCTAATACCTGTTATACGACGAAGAGCCTATTGTAATCATTTGAATTAAGGCGAATTTTAATTAGCTAACTACACAAAAAATATCAGAAATGAATAAAAGGAACTGGCAGTTATGAGCGGAAGTCAAACCGAAAACGCAGCGTTAACTACCGCCCTAGCCTTTCATTATCAGGTGCTAATTGGCTTAGATAAATGCTTCTCACTTGAAGATGGCCAGTCGATTTGGTTCGAAAAGGACGGTGATGTCAGCTTGATTTCGTCAGATGCCTTGACATCAATACAAACTGAAGTGAAAGACTACGCAGCACCACTGACTGACCACCATGAAAACCTCTGGAAAACGCTGAAGAACTGGCTAGATCCAGCGTTTGACCACACTCAATACGGCGTTTTAGTGCTCCACACCACTCAAGCATTTGGAGCGACGACTCGCCTAAAGGACTGGAATACTCAAAGTGAAGAACAACGCTTGGAAGTGATAAAGACCATTTTTGCGGAGCGCACCGAAGAACAACTTAATGCCGAAAAGCCATCACAAATAATAAAGCTACAGAAAGCGGTAATGGCAGCTGATAAGCTGCTGCTTAAAAGCGTGCTTGGAAAGGTAATATTGTTTACGCAATCAGATAGTGCCCAAGAACTGGAAAAGCAGATACTTTCCCAACCATTAGGCATTCCGAAAAACAATCTAAAGAGTTACCTCGATGGACTTATTGGCTTTGTTTACGCACAAGCAAATCAGCAATCTTGGAGCATCAAACACCAAGAATTTTCAGCGAAGTGCGAAGAGTTAACAGCGCTTTTTTGCAAAAAAGAGTTCACCTTTCCAGTGTTTTCCGGCTATGCGGCATCTGAACCAGATATTGAATTACACGAATACAGACCATTTGTACAAAAAATTGCTGAAATTGAGCATCACGAAATGATTCCTGATGCAGTAGGTAACTGGCTTGAGCTACAAAACTCACTGCTTGAAGAGCTCGATGAGTCTGCACTCTATAAAGATAAAACAATTAGTTACCAGAACCAATTGGTCAAAAAATATAAGCTTGCCTATTCAAGTGCGCAACTTGAAGCAACTGATACAATTAAAAGCGCAAAATTGCTTTACAACAAAACCATAGGCGAGCAGCCGCTGAACCTGGGCAATGATATACCGCCTATTGAATACAAGAATGGCCTAATACATGATGCCATGGATGACGAAGAACGTGACCTAAAATGGAAGGTTGGGCCATGAACAGCATTGTCGATACCCTTTATCAATTAAAATACAACCCGTTTGAATATGGGCCACATATTGCTTCGTTTTACACAGCCACAGGCGAATCAGAAAACAATCTTTTACTCGCCCCTTTGGTGATCCCTCTATGCAGTCACCCCATTTTTGGCCAAAAGTTATTCAACTCTAACAAGAGAAGTACAATTTGGTCGGTTTTTGATGATCGTACCAAGCTCTATGATCTACAAGAAAGAATTCATGGCTTTCAAACATTGACAGAGCAATGCATTCAATATTGCTTAATCAATGATTGGTTATCGGTAAATGAACAAAGTTTATCCATCCTGCCGTGTGATGGTTCTGATTCAGAGTTTACTTATCAAAAAAATGCAGAGAAATTGGGGCGGTTATTCAGCGGTCACTCAGTGGTCGAGGTTTATGCGTTTTTAGGAGTGAAGCCGCGATGAAAACATTAGTTTATGAAATCGGCGTTATTGATAAGCAAGGAAATAAGCACCCTGTTGATTTTAAAGAGGGGCTAAATGTTGTCACTGGGAGGTCATCCACAGGTAAAAGTGCCCTAATTGAAATATTTGATTATTGCTTTGGTAGTGGTGAAAACACCATTCCCAAAGGCGTTATTACCACGAATGCAGCTATTTACTATGTTGCGCTTTCTGTCAATCAACAAGACATGGTGATTGCGCGTGATCCTGACATAGCGACTAAGGCCTTCTTTCGCCGCGTTGGGTCGTTTATTTCAGAGGATATTGTTCGCGATTATTTTAATAGCACCTATTTCCGTCCGTTAGACGAGTTCAAGAAGCATCTAAGAGACTTTTTCCTGGATATAGATGATGTGGATGAATCTTTGGCCGCCAGAGCCAATAGACGGTTTAACGCTAAGGCGGCCACTCCATCTATACGCAGTTTTTCATCGTTTATGCTCCAGCACCAAAACCTTGTTGCCAATAAACATGCGTTGTTTTACCGATTCGATGAAAAGGAAAAGCGTGATCAAGCGGTTGATCATACTAAGATATTTTTAGGTTTAGTTGACCAGAAATACTTTCACTTGTCACAAGAGAAAGAGCGATTAGGCACTGATGTCAGACGTTTGGAGCGTCAAAAAGAGACAAACAAACGTACCTCTGAAAGCTATAAGAAAAATGTTGGTCCGGTTTTAAGCCAACTATATGCTTTGATGGGGTTTAAAGATGAGCCGATATCTTTGGAAAAGGTGCTACGCCACCCGCAGGATACCAAAGACCAGTTGGACGGAATTATCGTACCTGAAAAAATCAATCATAACTCTGATACTGCCACCCAATATTACAGTCAACTCAAGCAGGCGCGTAACCAAAAGACGGCCGAACTAAGAAAATTGCAACGCCAAGCTGTATCAATTAAAAAACATATTCAAGAAGAAAAGCGTTTTGTTGATAACATAAAAACGTTTAGCTCGCCAGAGCATGTCTATATATCCGCTTCAGTCTGCCCATTTTGCCATACTGAAAAAGACACGTTACGAGAAAGTGCAGAAAAACTACAGCAAGCCATCACTAAAGTGTCGGGTAACCTTGCGCAAGCACGTCCTATGAAAGCAAAGTTTGAATCGTCCTTGGTTGACGTGCAACGCAGCACTGAAGTTATTAGTAGGGAGTTGACTGCGTTAAACCAGCAAATAACGGAAATTGAGAAAACAGAAAAGAAGTTGACGGAACAAAAGAGCCTGTATGAAAGCATTTTGATGCAGAAGGCCAAGCTATTTATACTTCTCGACACTCTCAACATGGCTGATGATGTTGAGCTTGAGAATCAAATCAAAGAGCTAAACAAGCAGCTCGCAGGTATCAATAGAGATCTTAAAAAATACGATGTGCAAAAAGGACTAGAAAACGCTTCTGCAAAAGTAAATAGGTATATGGCCGAAATTGGAAGCCATTTTGAATTTGAAGCCAGCTATAAACCTATTAACCTCCGTTTTTCGTTTGAGACATTCGACCTCTACCATTTATCGCAAGAGAATGAAAAGATCTACTTAAGATCAATGGGTAGTGGCGCAAACTGGCTATACTGCCACGTAACGCTATTTTTATCATTGCATAAATATTTTGCTGAACTGGGTAATAAGTGCGCTATTCCATCGATACTGTTTCTTGATCAGCCAACCCAAGTATATTTCCCTAACTTTAATCGAGATAACTCTGAAACATTTGAGGAGCAGAAAAGCCAAGAGGCTGAACAGCGTAAGACGCTAAATGTTGATAAAAATATTGATGAAGACATCAAGGCTGTCGAAAATCTATTCAGCCAGCTCTCGATTTATTGCAATGAGCTTGAGCAGAAGAACGGTTTTAGTCCACAAATCATCGTGACTGATCACGCGGACAATTTGACGTTGTCAAACGGGGAGTCGTTTGAGTCTTTGGTTAACGGCAACAGATGGCGAACGCGCGGCTTAATTTATCCTACAGGAGAGTAAATACGCGATAATCAGCTTATGGGGTAGTTGCGAGCGTCGAGTCAGATTTGGAAAATAACTTTTTTGCCCTTGTTCTAACTGGTAAAACGAGAACAGAGTGACATATAACAAGGCGCTGCTACGGAAAATTTTCTCACTGGCGCTCCAAAATTTCCGCAGAGCGCGGCGTTATATCTACTTTTGGCTGAACGTCGGCTCTTGGCCGAAAGCAGCCAGGAGGCACCATATGCTGTGGGTCGAGCCTCCGATTGTATTGAATGGTATGCCCGGCGGCATACCTGATGGTCAATAATTTCTTGTTATTCAATATAATAAACAGGATATGATTTTTTATAGTCCTGGCTCATCCCTGGTTCGCTCCATTCTTTCGAGCGCGTGATCACCGCCCCGACAGTAGCGATCGCCAACGGGCCGGCGTGACGCCGAAGGCTTGCTTGAAGGCTCGGGTGAGATGGCTCTGGTCGGAGAACCCGGCCGTTAGCGCCGTGTCCGACAGGGTCGCGCCGTTGGTGATCAGTTGGCGGGCTAAGTCGAGCCGTCTCAGCGTGAGATATCGATATGGGCTGGTGCCGAACAGGGCGCGAAAATCTCGCGTCAGTGTCCATCGCGGCTGGTCGGTCATTCGCTCGAGCTCGTCGAGCGAGACGGGGTGCCGATAGTGGAGGTCGAGATAGTCTCGAACGCGATGCGCGGCGCGGGCATCCAGCGTCGTGCGCTGGCGTTGGCCCCGGGCATCGCTATTGGCCTGAAGCGCGCTGGCGAGATCGGCGAGGCCGTTGTCTTCTTCCAGCGTATCCAGCGGTGCGTCTATCGAGCAGAGCAGCGCACTGACGGCGCGCTGCAGGTTGGCATCCCGCGTCAGGCCGCCGCTCACATAGGGCAGAGCCTCGCCGTTCAGCATGGTCTGAATCAGCGCCGGGGAGACGTAGAGCATGCGGTACTGAAAGCCACTGTCGTTCCCGGCGTGACCGTCGTGGGGCTCGTCCGGATGAATGACGATGACGGTGCCCGGCAGGCTGCTCCGGTGGCCGCGACGATAATGAAAGCTCTGCACGCCGGAAAGCGTGATGCCGATGGCGAAGGTGTCGTGGCGGTGCATGCTGTAGGCGTGGCCGTGAAAGCGCGCCTCGATGCGTTCGATCCTCGTCGTGGGCGCGACGACACACCAGTCATTGTCGAGCGTCATGTTATCGCTTCCCTCAGGGGAGACAGCACGTAGTCATACAGCAGCAGCACCGCGACCACGACCAGCAGCAGGGCCATGATGCGGTTGCAGCGCACCAGCACCTCGGGCCGGGCGATGCGTTTGCCCAGTGTCCTGCCGGCGAGACAGTAAAGCAACGGCGCGCCACCGCCGCCGAGCGCGATCAGCGCCGATGCCGCTATGAGCGAAAGCCCGGCAATGTTATGTGTCGGGAACATCACCGTGGTGATGGGGATCACCAGCACAGAGTTCTTGGGGTTGAGCAGCTGCATGAGAAAGCCGTCCCGGAAGCGAAGCTGGCCGGCTGCGCCCTGGGCGCTGGCGCCATCGGCGGGCTCGGTGGCGTTCGGGGGTGCGGCGCGGTAGACCTTGAGGGCCAGATAGAGAATATAGAGGCTGCCGGCGAGCGCGATGACGGGGATGATCCGTTCGACCACGATCAGTTGCCCGGCGAGTCCGATGACCGCAAACCAGCAAAATATCGCGAGCGCGACGCCGGCGAAAAAGCCCAGCGTCCGCCTGAGTGGCGTACTCAGCCCGGCGTTGAGACCCAGCAGGTTCACCGGCCCGGGCGTGTACATCACCGTGAAGGCGTACAGCACTATCTCGATGTTCCGCTCCATGTTCCGCCTCGTGCCTTTCGGTTCAGTCGAGGCGACAGGCTAGCGGAGGCGGCGGTTCCGATCTTGAATGATCCTGCAGGGGGCTAAGAGCGTGCGAGGCCACTCGGCGGGTGCCATGATTGCCGGCTGTGACCATTGCGCAATGCCGCTCATGAGGCTTTCGGTTCAGGATGGAGCTTTGGTCCTTCGCTAGGCGATAGATGAGAAGAGGACGGCCATGAACGATTCAGTGACGCTCGCCGTGACGATCGATTGTCCTTGTCGCGAGCTCTACGAGGCGTTCTGGCCGCCAGAAGCGTTTCCGCGCTGGGCCTCCGGGTTGAGCCGCTCTCGGTTGATGCGTCAGGGAAATCGCTGGCGGGCCGATGGACCGGAGGGCAGCGTGCTGATCCGGTTCTCGCCGTACAACGCGTTTGGCGTGATGGACCATTGGGTCGAGCTGACGTCGGGCGCGGAGGTCTATATCCCGCTGCGTGTCGTGGCCAATGGCTTCAGGGCCGAGGTCATGCTGACGCTATTTCGCCCCGGGGGTGGCGCTGAGGCCGAGACCGCTTTTCAGCGCGATGTCGAATGGGTACGTAAGGATCTGCTCACGCTGCAGGCACTGGCTGAGGGCGGGGCGGTCGTCTAAGCCTGGCAAGCCGACCTGCTGGGTAGCGGTACGCTGGGGAGCGGCGGTGGCGTGCTGTCATCGTTTCTTCCTTGAACTTTCATCGCGGCAAGTAAACTATTCGTTGACTCCAGCCGACAGTAGGCCCACCATGCACTCGGTAGGTAGCAAGTCGAATATTGTCAGTTGCAGTCGAATCATTCGGTAGCCTGGTTATATCCCCTTGTTTTGCCCACTACATCGGGTAGCACCCGGCATCAGAAATTTCGCGCTCAGCGCTTAAAGGAATACGACAATGGCAACTGGCACAGTCAAGTGGTTCAACGACACCAAAGGTTTCGGCTTCATCTCTCCGGCAGACGGCGGTGACGACCTGTTCGCTCACTTCTCCGAGATCCAGGCTGAAGGCTTCAAGTCCCTGCAGGACGGCCAGCAGGTCTCCTTCGACGTGACTCAGGGCAAGAAAGGTCTGCAGGCTTCGAACATCAAGCCGCTGTAAGACTTCTAGACTTCGCGCCACGGCGCGGAATCTTGCTCACCGAGGCCCGCCTAGTGCGGGCCTCGGTGTTTTTATTTGGGGTATCTGCCGCCCATCGGCAATAACGGGCCATATCCACGCGTTCTGCCGGCGCTTGCAGTACGCGGTCTCTGCCTCCCGACACGAAGAAAGCGTATCCGAGCTATGCAGATCATTTCCGCAGACGCGCGCCATCTCCCGGCCATCGTCAACATACTCAACCACTACATCCTCAACAGCTACGCCCGCTTCGAGACGATGCCGCTGAGCGTGGAGGGGCGTCGGGAATGGTTTTCTCAGTTTCTCGATGACTCAACGCCAGCCTGCATGCTGATCGCACAAGAGGGGAACGACGTGCTCGGTTTTGCCGGCGCGCAGCGCTACCGCGAGGGCGAAGCCTTTCGGCAGACGCTCGAGACGACGATCTATCTGGCTCCGGCGTACGGCGAAAAACGTGGATTGGGAAGTCAGCTTTACGGCGAGCTTTTCGAGCGATTGTCCGGGCAAGACCTTCACCGGGCGTTGGCGGGAATCGCGCTGCCCAATGCGGCGTCCGTGGCGCTGCATGAAAAGTTTGGCTTCGAGAGGGTGGGCGTGTTCGATCAGTATGCGTGTAAGAACGGGCGTTATATCAGCACGGTCTGGATGCAGAAACCGCTGGGGAAAAGCTGAGGTAGAAACGTGAACACCGGCCAGGGCGGCCAGTGTTCGAACTGCGCTTGCTGATGCTTAGCTGCGGCGTGTGGTGACGCTGCCGAAGCGGCGCTTGAACTGCGCGGCGCGGCCTTCGGTGCCGACTTCGCGCTGCTTGCCGGTGTAGAACGGGTGAGAAGCCGAGGAGATTTCCAGGCGTACGAGCGGGTAGGTGTTGCCGTCCTGCCACTCGATGGTTTCGTCGGACGACATGGTCGAGCCGATCTTGAAGTACTGGTCGACGCTGGTGTCGTGGAAGATGACCTGGCGATAGTCGGGATGGATGCCGTCTTTCATGAGAACCTCCGGTGAATTTATTGTTATGTTATCACGTACCTCGCGTGGCGAGCCACAGGCATTATCGCACCAGGCCCCTGCGGCTCCCGCTTTCCGGTATGATCAGGCGCTGACGAACGTGTGATGTTTCCTTTTGAACGGCTTCAGGGTCTTCACCATGCATAATGCCCTCATCCCCGTTGTCGCGATTGCGCTGGCGGCACTGCTGATCTTCGGCGGGGAGGCAATTTCGGAAAGCCATGTCGATGACGACATTTCGGCGCTGATCGCTAAGCAGCAGCCTGATGCCGAGGGGATCGAGCTGCGGAATCTGAAGACGGTGCAGAAGGGATACGGCACCTGCGGAGAGTATCGTGCCAGCGGCAGCGATGCGTACGCGCCGTTCTACTACAGCAAGGTGAACGAGCGCGTCACGCTGGATACCACTTCATTTCGCTACCGCAATCACTGCCAGCACTGAGTTTCTCGATCCTCGGTACCGAGCTTTCATATCTGCTGGAAGCGGTCGATGCGCTCACGAATCGCCGCCTCCGGGCCGAGCAGCTCGCTCAGGTCGCGCTCGGTCAGGCCGAGGTGGGCGTGCCCGCGAGCGATGGAGGTGTAGTTTTCGCCTTCGCGAATCGCCTGCTCGACGAGTAGCGAGAGCTCCTTGCGATCCTCGAGCGACGCAGGATCGAACTGCTGGCGCGCGCGCTGCAGTTGATTGGCCTGCTCCTTGCGGCAGCGAAGCAGCAGGCTATCGGTAATGAAGGGACTGCTTTTCATGGAAGGCTTCTCCTCGTGACCGGTCCATTTCTCCCTGTCCACTCTGTCGAGACTAGAACTCTCTCTCACTGCCGCTCCATTGGCTATTGGGTGTAGACGTCGTCGCCCAGTTCGACGTCCGAGGTCCGGAGAACGCGGATGCCGGGCGCATGGAGAGGGGGCAATCCGGTTTTTCGCATTTGCCGTCT
Organism: Salinicola rhizosphaerae; assembly: GCF_014652715.1. GTDB lineage: Bacteria > Pseudomonadota > Gammaproteobacteria > Pseudomonadales > Halomonadaceae > Salinicola > Salinicola rhizosphaerae. The sequence continues at coordinate 474,948 of NZ_BMZI01000004.1, forward strand.
GCGACGAAGGTCTGTAGTGTGGCGCGCTTCATGCCCAAACAATACCCCTCCAATATGACCTCTAAACCCAACGCGCCATCGAATCGGGGTGGCCGTTTTGGCGATCCGGTTGTTCTCGTTCTTACCATTGGCTTCATCGTTCTCTTTCTCGCGGGGTCGGCGATTGCGCCGGACACCGTCGCGAACTGGATCGGTGCCGGCTTCACCTGGTCTGCGCGAACGTTCGGGAGCACCTTCCAGCTCTTGATGCTGCTGACTTTCTTCATCGCGATCGGCGTGGCGCTCTCGCCAGCGGGCAAGGCGCGTATCGGCTCGCACGACCGCCCCGACATGAGCACCTTTCGCTGGGTCTCGATCATCCTGTGTACGTTGCTGGCCGGTGGCGGGGTCTTCTTTGCCGCGGGCGAGCCGATCTACCACTTCGTGGTGACGCCACCCGCATTCGATTCCGAGCCCGGCACGGCAGCGGCGGTACCCAACGCGCTGGCGCAGGCGTTCTTCCATTGGGGATTCACGGGCTGGGCGATTCTCGGCACGCTGCCGGTGGCAATTCTGTCGCATCAGCACTACCAGCGCGGGATGCCGCTGCAACCACGAACGCTGCTGGTGCCGCTACTCGGTGATCGTCTGGCGGGCGGATTTCTCGGCGGTATCGCCGATGCGATCTGCGCGATTGCGGTCACGGCCGGCACGGTGGGTCCGCTCGGCTTTCTCGCCACGCAGGTGAGCTTCGGGCTCCACGATCTGTTCGGCCTGCCGGGAGGCTACGAAGTCGAGCTGGTGATTCTGGCGGTACTGGGGGTGATCTATGTCACTTCGGCGGTGACTGGTATCGATCGCGGTATCCAGTTTCTGAGCCGTTTGAACGTCATTCTGGCCCTGCTGATCGGGGCGGCGATTCTGCTGCTGGGGCCGACGCAGTTCCTCGTCGACAGCTGGTTCCAGGGCTTCGGTACCTATATGAGCCATTTCTTCGAGATGTCGACCATGACGGCCGTGACCGCCGACGCCAGTTGGCTCAAATGGTGGACGATCTTCTTCTTCGCCTGGTTCGTCGGCTTTGCGCCGCCGATGGCGATTTTCGTCACGCGCATCTCGCGCGGGCGTACGATCCGCGAAATGATCCTGGCGACGGCGGTCATGGCACCGGTGGTAACGACCATCTGGTTCACGCTGCTCGGCGGTTCCGGCATCTTCTATCAGCTCAATGGGTTGATCGATCTCGCCGAGCCGTTGAAGAACTTCCAGTTCGACGTCGCGACCCTGACGGTGGCACAGGCGCTGCCCGGTGGCACCTGGATGGCGCTGGCGATCCTCGTGTTGACGACGGTCTTCGTTGCCACGACCGGTGATTCGATGAGCTACGCCGTTGCCGTGGTGTGCGCCGGCCACGAGCATCCCGGCAGAGCGCTGCGCGCGTTCTGGGGCGTCGTTTTCGCGCTGATGGCGGCGATTCTGCTGTCGATGGGCGCGGGGCAGGTCAGTGTACTGCAGCAATTCCTGGTGATACCGGCGGTGCCGGTGGCGCTGATGCTGATTCCAACACTGTGGCATGGACCGAAAGCGGCCTACGCGATGGCGCGGGCGCAGGGCGTGCTGCCGGAAACATCGGAGCAGGCGGCCGCCGGCGAATCGCGATAGATCGTCTGGTACTGCAAAACACGACGCCCCCGGCGGAAGGCTCCGCCGGGGGCGTTGCTGTTTCAGCGCGGCGAACCAGGTTCGCCGTGCAAGCCGTGACCGACTCGGTGCTTCGTCAGACGACGGCGCTGTCAGCGCGCGTCTCCTGGGAATCGGTCAACTGACGCTGGCTACCGTTGATCGGGATCTGACGCGGGCGCTGTTCTTCGGGCACCACGCGCAGCAGATCGACGACCAGCAGACCGTTCTCCAGTCGTGCACCCTGGACCTCGATATTTTCGTCGAGGCGGAACGAGAGCTTGAAAGCGCGCTGGGCGATGCCCTGATGCAGATACTGCACCTGCGCGCCGTCGTTGCGCTCGCCCTTGCCGGCGCTGATGGTCAGCACGCGCTTCTCGACGTTGACATCGAGCTCGCTCTCGCTGAATCCGGCAGCGGCGACCGCGATACGATAGTCGTTCTCGCCGTGCTTCTCGACGTTGTAGGGCGGATAGCTGGGAACGTCGTTCTGCAGCGAGGCTTCGAACAGGTCGTTGAGACGGTCGAAGCCAATGGAACGGCGAAACAGCGGAGAGAGTGACATGGTGTTCATGGTGAACCTCCTGGTTTCAGCAAAGTTACCGTGACGTCCGGACCCATTCCGGACCGTCGCTGCGGACCCGCTTGGCGGCATCCGCTATCGATCGGCTGGCACGCGCTCGGCGCTCAATGGCTCTCGCTGCCGTGTCGCCGCTCGATATTATGTTAAATAGGGTCACGTGATCGAGTTTCAAGGGGTAATTCATCAGCGGCCGAATTTTTTGACCGGTCACGCGGCCAAGACCGCGTGATGGTCAGGGGAAAGGTGGAGGTGATTCGCAGGGTTTCAACGGCTCGCCAACGACCTGCTTTTCTAGCGACCGTGAATGTTCTGGTTGGAGAGAGCTCAGGGCAGGAATGGGGGCCTGTGCTTTTCGCGAGCAAGCTCGCTCCCACGGAACCCCGGTTTGACGGGCTCGCTCCCACAGAACTTCGGTTTGGCGGGCTTACCGCCGAGGAAGCCCGATTCGAAGGGCCCGTTTCCGCCGGATCTGAGCCGGCACTGGTAGGAGAGAGCTCTGCTCACGAAATGGGGGGCGGTTTTGGTAGGAGGGAGCTCTGCTCACTAACGGGGTGGTGATGGGCGTGTGCTAGCCGAATAGCTGTCCGGCGATGCGCAGGCCAGCGACCCAGGTCGCGATGGCGGAGCCGAGGCTGGAGAGCAGAAAGACCAGCAGCGTGCGGGCGACGCGGTTGCGCCACCAACCGCGCCAGTGGCTGACATCCTTGCGCAGCCGCGAGAAGTCGCCGACGGTGGGGCGGCGGAAGTAGAGCTCGACTCCGGCGGTAACGAAGCCGACGCCGATGGTCGGGTTGAGCGAAGTAAGCGGCGCGCCGACGAAGGCGGCGGCGATGGTCAGCGGATGCCCGAGCGCGATGAGTGCCCCCAGCGCGGATAAGCTGCCGTTGATCAACACCCATTCGGTGACCAGTGACCAGCCGAAGGCGGTGTCGCGGCTGAAGCCGATGGCGAACCCCGTGAGGATCAGCGCGACGATGACCCATGGGATCACCTTCCACCAGCGCGAGCGCGGCGCGGTACGCTCCAGGCGCGAGCGTGACTCGACGACCTCGCTCGGCGACGGCGGCTGCGCGTCGAGTGCCTGTAGATGCTCGCTCATGCCCTTGAGGTGGCCGGCGCCGATCACGACGAGCACGCGCCTCGCCTCGCCATGCGGCAACTGCTCGACCAGCTTGAGCGCCATGTATTCGTCGCGTTCGCTGATCAGCGGTTCGTAAAGCGCTTGCGACTGCTCGGCAAACTCGGCGAAGGTCGACTCCAGTACGTCGCCTTCCTTGAGCTTCTCGATCTCTTCACTCGATACTTTCTGCCGCGACAGCACGCTGCCAAGCAGGCCGGAGATGAGCCCGAATCGCTTGTACCAGGGCACGTTCTGATAGATCCGTTTCAGCGTGATGCCGATCTCGCGGTCGATCAGATAGAGCGGCAGGCCCGCTCGCCTGGCTTCGGTGACGGCGGCGCGCATCTCGGCACCGGGCTCGACGCCGGACTGCTCGGCCACACGCTGCTGGAAGGCACCAAGCGCCAGACTGGCAGCGACCATGCCGGCCTTGCCTTGCTTGAGTACCTGGAACAGATCCAGCTTGGCCATGGCATCGGGCTGGGTCAGGCTCTGATGACGCGAAGCGCAGAGCTCGATCGCCACGGCGTCGAAGTCGCCGGAGCGGGTCATGTCACGTACTTCGTCGGCGCTGGCTTGCGAGACGTGGGCGGTGCCCAAAAGCGTCAGCTGATGATCGGCGAGCTCGACGCGTTGACGCGGTCCCGTGGCGGAGTCTGACATGAAGCGAGCATTCCCTGGCAGGTATTGGGTGTTTGCAGCAGTGTGCCTTGCCGAGTGTCGTTTCCCAAGCCGAGCTTCGATTGCCGGGCGCAAATCGACGCCCGTCAGCGCCGCCAGAAGGCCGGCGAGAACAGCACCAGGATCGTGAAGATTTCCAGACGACCCAGCATCATCGCCAGCACCAGAATCCATTTGGCGACGGTCGGTATGCCGCCGTAGTCGGTGGAGACCGCGCCGAGCCCCGGGCCGAGGTTGTTGAGCGCGGAGCCCACGGCCGACCATGCGGTGACCTGATCGAGTCCGGTGGCGAGCAGTGCCAGCAGCATCACCACGAAAAGCATCAGATAGACCGAGAAGAAGCCCCAGACCGCTTCGGCGACGCCCTCGGAAATCCGCATCTTGCCCAGCTTGACCACGAACACGGCGTTGGGGTGAATCAGACGATGCACTTCGCGGATGCCTTGCTTCAAGATCAGCAGGATGCGGATCACCTTCATGCCGCCACCGGCGGAGCCTGAGCAGGCGCCAACGAATGCCGCCATGAACAGCATGATCGGCAGTACGCCCGGCCACAGCGTGAAGTCCGCCACGCTGAATCCGGAAGTGGTCGCGACCGACACCGCTTCGAATATGCCGTGTCGAATGCCGGTGGCATCGTGGTAGGTGCCGGTGGCGAAGAGCGTGACGATAGTGATCGCGACCAGCGCCCCCAGAAACGTCACGAAGAAGCGAAACTCGGGATCGCGGATGTACTGCAAAAGGCGTCTCTCGCGCCAGACCGCGAAGTGCAGGCCGAAGCTCACCGAGGAGACGATCATGAAGAAGACACAGATCATCTCGATCGTGGCGCTATCGAAATGCGCGATACTGGCATCGTAGGTCGAGAAGCCGCCCACCGCGACCGTGGCGAAGCTATGGCCGATGGCATCGAACCAGTTCATGCCCGCGAGCCAATACGCCAGCGCGCAGATGACGGTGAGAATGACGTAGATGTACCACAACGCCTTGGCCGTCTCGGTGATGCGCGGCGTCAGTTTTGAGTCCTTGAGCGGGCCGGGGATCTCCGTGCGGTAGAGCTGCATGCCGCCGATGCCGAGCGTCGGCAGAATCGCCACCGCCAGCACGACGATCCCCATGCCGCCGAGCCACTGCAGCTGCTGGCGATAGAAGCGGATCGAGTCCGGCAGATGATCGATGCCGCTGAGCACCGTGGCACCAGTGGTGGTCAGGCCGGAGAAGGACTCGAACACAGCGTCGGTAAAGGTCAGATCCGGGTCGCTCGAGACGATGAACGGGATCGACCCGAACAGCCCCAGCACGCTCCAGAACAGCACCGTGATGATGAAGCCGTCGCGGGTGCGCAGCTCGCGTCTGGCGTGCCGATTGGGCCAGTAGAGCAGTGCACCGGTGACCACCGAGATGGCCATGCCGACACCGAACGCATGCCAATTGCCGTCGTGGAAGATCTGCGCAATCACCATCGGCGGCACCATCGTCAGGCTGAACAGCACCAGCAGTAGCCCGAGGATGCGCAGGATCACGAAAACGCTCATGGGCGAGCATTCCCGGCGCGGCGGCGCGGCTGGGAGAGCGTGGCGATCGGCAGTGTCGTGAAGCGGTGGATCGATGGCATCAGAAGAACGTCAGCCCGACCTGGAACAGCCGCTCGACATCGCGAATGCGTCGCTTGTCGATCACGAACAGGATCAAGTGATCGCCGCTTTCGATCACCACGTCGTCGTGCGCCATCAGCACTTCCTTGCCGCGCACGACCGCGCCGATGCTGGTGCCGCCGGGTAGATCGATATCCGCCACAGCGCGACCAACCACGCGGGAGGATCGCTTGTCACCATGAGCGATCGCCTCGATCGCTTCGGCGGCGCCGCGGCGCAGCGAGTGCACGTTGACGATGTCACCGCGCCGGACGTGGGTCAGCAGGCTGCCGATGGTGGCCTGCTGGGGTGAGATCGCGATATCGATCTCGCCGCCCTGAACCAGATCGACGTATGCGGCGTTGTTGATCAGCGTCAGCACCTTCTTGGCGCCGAGCCGCTTGGCCAGCATCGACGACATGATGTTGACCTCGTCGTCGTTGGTCAGCGCGCAGTAGATATCGCAGTCCTCGATGTTCTCTTCGAGCATCAGCCGCTTGCTGGTGGCGCTACCATGCAGGACGACGGTGCGATCGAGTTTCTCGGAAAGCGTGCCGCAGCGGTGCAGATCGTGTTCGATGATCTTGACCTGGTGCTTGTGCTCCAGCGTTTCGGCGAGGCGCTCGCCGATGTTGCCGCCGCCGGCGATCAATACGCGGCGAAAATCCCGATCGACCTTGCGCAGCTCACCCATCACCGTACGGATGTCCTTGCGCGCGGCGATGAAGAAGACCTCGTCGTCGGCCTCGATGATGGTATCGCCTTTGGGAATCATCGGGCGATCGCGGCGGTAGATCGCGGCGACGCGGGTATCGATGTCTGGCATGTGGCGCCGCAGGAAGCCGAGCTCCTGACCGACCAGCGGGCCGCCGTAGTACGCCTTGACCGCCACCAGCTGGGCCAGCCCGCCAGCAAAATCCAGCACCTGCAGCGCGCCGGGGTACTCGATCAACCGGCGAATGTGGTCGGTGACCACCTGCTCGGGGCTGATCAGTACGTCGACCGGAATGGCATCGTTGGAGAACAGGCTCTTGCGGGTCAGGTAAGCGGTGGATCGCACGCGGCCGATCTTGGTCGGCGTGCGAAAGAGCGTATGCGCAACCTGACAGGCGACCATGTTGATCTCGTCGGAGCTGGTCACCGCGATCAACATGTCGGCATCTTCCCCGCCGGCCTGACGCAGGATGTTGGGATAGGAGGCGGTGCCGACGACGGTGCGGATATCGAGCCGGTTCTGCAGCTCGCGCAGGCGCTCTTCGTTGATGTCGACGACGGTAATGTCGTTCTCTTCGTGGGCCAGATGCTCGGCCAGTGTGCCGCCGACCTGGCCGGCACCCAGAATGATTATCTTCATGCGAGATCGTCACGGAAGCGCTGAGTGAAGGCAGTTCCGGGCCCGGCCTGAAACGTATCGCGCACGGCGATTTTTCAGACGAAGCCTTGCCGCCATCGTCGTTGGAAGGGCGCGGGTGAATGCGCCGAAATCAGCGCGTAGCATAACCAGCCTCGGGGTTGAATGACAGGGGCGAACGATAGAGGGCGATGGATAGAGGCGATGGATAGAGGGCGAGTGATAGGGGGGATGACTGGGGTGTATGACTGGGGTGTATGACTGGGGTGTATGACAGAGACGAATGCGAGAATGCCCGCGCGCCTCTCGACGCGCCGGCATTCGCAACCGCCAGCGAGGCAACAATGCCCCGCCCTGGTGGCGTCAGTCCAGCGTGACGCCGACCTTGATCGTCACCTGCCAGTGGGCCAGCTGATCATTCTCGAGATGGCCGCGGGTCTCGGTCACCTCGAACCAGCGCATGCCGTGCAGCGTCTTGCTTGCCTTGCTCAATGCGTTTTGCACCGCGTCTTCGATGCTCTTCGGTGAAGAACCGGTCAGCTCGATCTGCTTGTAGACGTGATCGCTCATGAGAGAACTCCTTTCGAGGGTTGGCGCCCGAGCGTCCTGCGGGCGTCTGGATTCAGGCGTCGACGATGGCGACGCCCAGTTCGGTCAGCCGCTGACGGGTGATCTCGTCGGTTTCGAAGGTCACCGGGCGCGTCAGCGACCAGAGAAAATGGGTGTTGAAACCAGCCGAGACGGCATCTTCGGCGGTCCACAATACGCAGACATCACGTGCCAGGCCGCAAAGGTAGACATCGGTCACTCGGCGATCGCGCAGCCAGCCGGCGAGTCCCGTGGCGGGACGATGGCCGTCCGGGCCGACGTTGTTGCGAAAGGCGCTGTAGGAGTCGATGCCCGGATCGCTCCCCTTGCGGATGATCGCATCGCAGATCGACCAGTCGATCGACGGGTGCAGGGCGGCACCTTCCGTGCGCTGAATGCAGTGATCCGGCCACAGCGTCTGCGAGTGCCCGTAGAGTTCGATGGCCTCGAAGGGCTGATGGGGCGAATGACGAGAGGCGAACGAGACATGATTGGCGGGATGCCAGTCCTGGGTCGCGACGACATGGCCGAAGGCGCGCTGATTCAGGAGCCAGTCGATACCCGGCAGCACCGCATCGGCCTCGGCGCATGCCAACGCGCCTCCGGGCATGAAATCCGGCTGCAGGTCGACGACGATCAGCGCGCTTTCCGTCGCGATGTTGCCAAGCGAGAGCGCGGCGGGCTGGGTGGCCTCGCGCAAGGCTTCATCGGTGAGTTCGGGATCGGACACGATGGTGGTTCCTGCGTGGCGTTGGCCTACCCAGTATCGAAGGCCGTCATCCAAGTCGCAAGTCGCAAGTCGCTGGCGCCGGCGCCTGATCTCACCGGCACTTGATCTGATCTCAGCGGCGTTTGATGAGCCTGGCGTAGAAGAAGCCGTCGTTGCCCGCGACCCGCGGCAGAAGCTGGCGACCGACACCGGCGGGCTGCCCCCACGCCAGATCGGTGGGGAGATCCGCGCTGGCCTCTGGCGTGCGCGCGAGAAACGCCGCGATTTGCTCGGCATTTTCTCGTGGCAGTACCGAACAGGTGGCGTAGAGCAGCGTGCCACCGGGCGCGAGCTTGGCCCATGACGCGTCGAGCAACCGCGATTGCAGCGCCGCGAGCTCGGCGATATCGGCGTGGCGGCGAGTGAGCTTGATGTCCGGATGACGCCGGATGACGCCGGTGCCGGAGCAGGGCGCGTCGAGCAGGATGGCCTCGAAGGCAACGCCATCCCACCAGTCGGCGTCGGCATTCACGTCGCTGGCATCGGTCGCGTGCAGCGTCGCCTTCAGGCCAAGGCGTTCGAGCGTTGCTTCTACTCGCGACAGGCGCGCTGGGTCGACGTCGAGCGCCGTCAGTGCGGGTGCAAAGCGCTCCAGCAGATGCGCGCTCTTGCCGCCGGGGGCGCTGCACGCATCGAGCACGCGCGGCGAGCGTTCTGCGGTTGCCTTGCCCTCGAGGGCCGGGCCCAGCAGATCGGCGCAAAGCTGGGCGGATTCGTCCTGCACGCTGGCCTCGCCCGCCGTGAAGCCCGGAATCTCGCGGACGTCACGCGGTGCGTCGAGCTGTACACCGTCGCTCGAGAAGCGACAGGCGGTCGCGGCAATGCCGGCATCGTGCAGGCGGGCGAGATAGTCATCGCGCGTCACCCGCTGACGGTTGACGCGCAGAGTCATCGGACCGGGCTCGTTGTTGGCCTCGCAGATCTCGCGCCACTGCTCCGGCCAGGCGTCGCGAATTTCGCGCAGCAGCCATGCGGGATGATTGAGCGCCACGGCGGAGTCGCGATCGACCTTGCCCTGCAGCGCCACGGACTCGCGCTGGAAGCGGCGCAGGCAGCCGTTGAGCACGCGGGTCGCCCACGCCTTGCCGAGGCTTTTCGCCGCGCCGGCGGTCTCGCTCACCGCCGCGTGGGGCGGCACTCGCATGTGCAGAAGCTGATAGAGACCGGCAAGCAGCAGTGCCTGGATGTCACTGTCGCGCTGCTTGAACGGCGCTCTCAGCAGTTCGCCTGCCAGCGCGTCCAGTCGTGGATGATGGCGACAGACGCCATAACAGAGCGCCTTGACGAAGCCGCGGTCCCGCTCGGCGATGCCGCTGGCGGCGAGGTCGGCCTCCAGTGACGCCAGCGATCCCTGGCCATTGAGCACCGGGACCAGCAGTCGCGCGGCAACCGCTCTGGCATTCGCGCTGCGTGCAGAAGTGTTCATGAATTCACCTCGCTATCCAGGCGCTTGCCCGGTTCGAAACGGCTGCCCTGAGCGTTGAGCAGCGCTCGTGTCTCCAGCGGTTTGCCACCGGGAAGCTGCAGCTGCGTGATGCGCAGGACCTCCTGTCCCCGCTCGCCGCAGGCGACGCGCAGGGCATCGGCGGCCGGCTCGAGCAGGGTGCCGGGTAGCGTTTCGGTGGCGTGGTTCGCGGGCATTTCTGCCTCGGCCAGCCACAGGCGCAGCGGCTCATCGTCGAGTCGCGTCCACGCCACTGGCCAGGGATTGAAGGCGCGAACGCGTCGCGCCAGTGCCACGGCTGATTGGCTGAAATCCAGCGCCCCTTCCGCCTTCGAGAGTTTATGCGCGTAGGTGACGCCCTCCTCGGGCTGTCGGGTCGGCGTCAGCTTGCCCGCGGCAAGTGCCTCGAGCCCGGCCACCAGCGTCTCGCCACCGAGCGCCGCCAGCCGGTCGTGGAGCGACCCGCCCGTGGTCTCGGCGTCGATCGGCGTGCGCCGGATCGCGAGCATGTCGCCGGTATCCAGTCCCGCATCCATCTGCATCAGCGTGATGCCGGTTTCGTCGTCGCCGGCCTCGATCGCGCGCTGGATCGGCGCCGCTCCGCGCCAGCGCGGCAGCAAGGAGGCGTGCACGTTGAGGCAGCCAAGCCGCGGGATATCGAGCACCGCCTGCGGCAGTAACAGCCCGTAGGCCACGACGATCATCACATCGGCCTCGAATGCGGCCAGTGTGCGCTGGGCCTCCGCTGCCTTGAGCGAGGTCGGCTGCTCCACCGGCAGATCGTGCTCGAGTGCGAGCCGTTTGACCGGGCTGGGGGTCAGCTTGCGCCCACGGCCGGCGGGGCGGTCCGGCTGGGTGTAGACGCCGACGACGTGATGGCGGGTGGCTAGCAGCGCTTCCAGGCTCTCGGCGGCGAAGTCGGGCGTACCGGCGAAAACGATACGAAGCGCGTTGCCGTCCGGGTGATGGCTCATGCGGCGAGTTCCTTCGAATGACGAGAGGCCGGTGTCTCGAGAGAGATCCGGCCTCTGGAAAAGACTGACGGCGTGCGGTGAGGCTCAGGCGTCCTGTCGGTGACGTTTCTGCATCTTCTTCAGCACCCGATCGCGCTTGAGCGGGGAGAGATAGTCGACGAACAGCACGCCTTCCAGGTGATCGCACTCGTGCTGGATGCAGTGAGCCAGCAGGCCATCGGCATCGAGCTCGTAGTCGTTGCCGTCGCGGTCCGTGGCCTTGAGGTGCACCCGCAGCGCACGCGGCACTTCGGCATAGTAGTCCGGAATCGACAGACAGCCTTCCTGCAGCGGCTGTCGCTCGTCGTCGAGCGGCTCGTAGCTCGGGTTGATCAGGACCAGCGGTGAGTCGTGCTGATCGCTGACGTCCATCACGATCACGCGCTGGTGAACGTCGATCTGTGTCGCCGCCAGACCGATGCCCGAGGCGTGGTACATGGTCTCGATCATGTCGTCGACGAGCGTGCGGATCTCGTCGTCGACTTCGGCGACCGGGGCGGCCTTGGTGCGCAGACGGGGATCGGGGTATTCGAGGATGGTTCTGGTGGCCATGAGTGTCCGGACGAAATCTTCTGAATCGGCGCCAGTCGGCGTGTTGTCGCCCTGGCGTGCTATGGGCCTATTGTAGTGCGCGCCGCCGGGCGGGAAAACCGCCGTCTTTGGTCGCGTGGTCGCACTCAAGTCTCGCCAGCAATGGCCGATTCAACATGAGATATCCCTTTTGCGGAGCCGAAAACGGTAATGATCCGATCGAATCGCGTAACCGCCGACGCGGGCGGGCGTGGCTGGCGGCTGGCGCTGATGGGCGCGTGGCTGATTTTTCTCGCCTGGCCTGGCGTCAGCTGGGCGCTCGCGCTCAAGCCGGGAGCGCCCGCGGAATATCGGGTGCAGCCCGGCGATACGCTATGGAGTATCGCCGCCCGTTATCTCGATTCGCCGTGGCAGTGGCGTGAGCTGTGGCGCCACAACCCGCAGCTCGATTCACCGACCCAGCTCTACCCTGGCGACGTGATCACGCTGACCATCGCTGCCGGCGACGCGCCGACGCTCGATCTGCAGCGCGGTCGCGGTCAGACGGTCAGGCTCTCGCCGACGGTTCGCCGGGCGCCGACACGGGAGGCGGTGCCAAGCCTGCCGCTGGATCGGGTGAAAGTCTTTCTCGACGCCTACCAGATCGTCGATCCCGCACGTCTGGAGAACGCGCCGACCGTGGTCGCCGGTCAGGCGCAACGGCTGCTCAGCGGCGCCGGGGACACGCTCTACGCTCACGGCGACCTGCCGGCGGCCGGGAGTCGTCTCGGCGTCTACCGAGTCGGCAATGACTATCACGCGCCCGGTGGCGAGGCATCATTGGGCTTCGAACTGCATCGGCTGGGGCATGCCAGCGTGGTGCGCAACGTCGGTGATGTCGGTGAGCTGGAGGTGCTCGATGCCGTGCAGGAGATTCGCGGCGGTGACCTGCTGATGGCCCTGGACGAAGGCGGCATCGCGACGCGGTTTCTGCCGCGCGCCCCCGAGATGCCGCTGGTCGCCACGATCCTTTCGGTGCCCAGCGGCGTGCGCTTCATCGGTCGCAACGACGTCGTGGCGATCGATCGCGGTCGAGACGACGGTGTCGAGGTCGGTCACGTGCTGCAGGTGATGCGCCAGGGGGAGCGAGTGCATGACGACGTCCGTGACACCTGGGTTACGCTGCCGGATACCGAAGCGGGAGCGGTCATGGTCTTTCGGGTTTTCGATCACGTCAGCTATGCACTGGTCATGCGGGCGTCCCAGGCGCTGGCGGTCGGCGATCGACTGGTCGTGCCGGCCGATCTGCGCGACGCCGTGGCCGGCGGGAGCGAGCGTTGACGCTGACGACGCGTGACTGGCTGGCGCTCCACTTTCTGCCGGGGCTCGGCCCGCTGCGGCTGGCGCCGCTGGTACGACGCTGGCGTGAAGAGGGTGAGCCGAGCTGGCCGCACGGCTGGCTGGCGGCGCTGCCGGCCAATCTCGCCAAGCCGCTGCGTCTGTGGCTGGATCACCCCGCCAAGAGCCCGCTGAACGCGCCGATCGAGGCGGCACTGGCCTGGGAAGCGGCGGCAGACAATCACCATCTTCTGCACGTCGGACACCCGGCGTGGCCGCCGTTGCTCGATCACCTGCCCGACCCGCCGCCGGTGCTGTGGGCGCGCGGCGAGCTGGCGCCGCTATCGCGGGCGGCCATGGCGATGGTCGGCACGCGCAGGCCGACCCGGGAAGGGCGCGACAATGCGGCCAGCTTCTCGCGGCAGCTGGTCGAGCGCGGCTTCTGTGTCGTCAGTGGTCTCGCGCTCGGGATCGACGGCGTAGTGCATCAGGCCGCGCTGACGGCGGGCGGTGCCACCGTCGCGGTATTGGGCTGCGGCGTCGATGTGGTCTACCCGCCAAGTCATGCATCGCTCTATCGCGCGCTGCTCGAGGGCGGTGGTCTGCTGCTCTCGGAGCATCCGCCGCAGACCCGCGCCCACGCGCGATTCTTTCCGCGCCGTAACCGGCTGATCACGGGGCTCTCGGAGGGTGTCCTGGTCGTCGAGGCGGCCGAGAAGAGCGGTTCTCTGGTCAGCGCCAGGCTGGCGCTGGAGCAGGGCCGTGAGGTGTTCGCGCTGCCCGGCTCGATCCACAATCCGCAGATGGCCGGCTGTCTGCACCTGATCCGCCAGGGGGAGGCTGCACTGGTGCGTCACGTCGAGGATATGCTCGCCGAACTCACCCACTGGCAGTCGAGCGCTCCCGACGTCAATGACGCCAATGACGCGGCCATCAGAGCCGACACCGAGATCGCGCCCCCCGCCGAGACGGCGGATACGCTAGTGCAAGGTCACGAGCCGGAATCGCCGCTGCTGGCGGCGCTGAGCGATGATCCGACACCGGTCGATACGCTGGTCGAACTGACCGGTGAGTCGGTCGCGTCACTGCAGCTCATGCTGCTGGAGCTGGAGCTCGAGGGGCTTGCCGGCCACGCTGCCGGCGGTTGGGTGAGACGAGGGCGCTAGCGCGGGCCGGGTCTTCAGTCGACACAGGGTTCGCTAACCCAGGGTGCGGGATCGTCACACCGCTCGCCGACGACGGGTCGCCGAGCGGTGGACTGTTCTGCCGTGGCCTCAGGGCGTGCTCGGTCCGCTCCAGGTCTCCATGTGGTTGCGCAGGGCGCGCAACTTCTCGGCATCGCTCAAGCTCCAGTCGCCGCCGTAGATCGCTTCTTCCCAGGCGCCGTAAGCGGGGTTGGGCAGCACGACGTAGCGACTGCCGAACGCATCCGCCTGGGCATCGGCGGCGGCACGACGTGCCTGCGCGGTTTCGCGATCGAAACCGGCGGAGAAGTCACCGAGGTTGTCTCCCATCAGCAGCACCACCCAGTGAGACTGGGCCACGCGCTGGCGCCGCGCGGTCTTGTCGCTCGAGTCGGTACGCGGCAGGAAGTGCGCGGCATCGGCATCGGGGAAGCCGACCTGGCGCAGGTTGCGCAGGGTCGCGTCGCCCTCGCTCGCCTTGCGATTGGTGACGTAATAGACCTCCACGCCACGCGAGTGGGCATAGTCGAGAAACGCCTTGGCACCGGGCGTCGGCACGGCGCTGGCCTTCTCTACCCACTGGTGCCAGCTATCGCTTTCGTAGTTTTCGCCGCTGGCGATGAGCCACGCTTCGTATGGCGTGTTATCGAGCACCGTCTCGTCGACATCGACGATGATGGCCGGCGGACGTGATTGGGCGCTGGGCGATTCGTCGAGGGCGCGATCCAGATTCATCCGCGCCAGATTGAACGCCTGATGACTGAGCGCCGCGTATTCGGCGGAGGTCTGCATCCATGCGGTCGCCATGATCAGGCCATCGGAAAGCTCAGGGTCGGGCGCTGTAGGTTGACCAGAAAGCGCGGGGTCGGGCGCTGTAGATTGACCAGAAAGCGCGGGGTCTGGCGCTGTGGAGTGCGCCGGCTGCTGGGCGCAGGCGCCGAGGCTCCCGGCCAGGGCCAGCATGAGCAGCGTTCGCGTCAGGGAAAATCGCACCATGTGTCGCTCCTCGTTATCGATCGAATGCACGGGTGTGAGTGAAATGGACGGGTCAGCGGTTCCCGGTCACTCACTATGGCGTCGCGGCTCCATCATCGCCAGTCGACGGCGTGGCTCGGGCTCGAGGGTCGCGATTGGCGCCGCGCCGCAGTGCGACAGCGTGTACGCGGCGCCGCGTCGGGTCAGCGTGATAGAATCCGGGCGTCGTCAACGGGGCGTCGGCGACAGCACGTCATCGTCAGCAGGGGATCGGCCATGCGGGATTGGAAATGCGTCATCGAGTCACTCGCGCAGGGGGGCATCATCGCCTATCCCACCGAGGGCGTCTGGGGGCTGGGCTGCGATCCCGACAACGAGATGGCGCTGCGCCGGTTGATCGCGCTCAAGGGACGTGCCAGCGAGAAAGGGTTGATCCTCATCGCCGGCAGCCTGGAGCAGTTGGACGAGTGGCTCGCGGGCGTCGACGACGAAGCGATGGCGCGACTGCGCGAGACATGGCCCGGCCCCAACACCTGGCTGATTCCTGACAACGGGCGTGCGCGGCGGCTGCTGCGCGGTTCGCATCCGACGCTCGCCGTGCGCGTCACCGATCATCCACTGGTCCAGGCGCTCTGCGCCGCCTGGGGCGGGCCGCTGGTCTCGACCTCCGCCAATCGCGCGGGCGAAGCGCCGGCGATGAGCGCCGAGGCGGTTCGCCAGACGTTCGGCGACGCACTCGATGCCGTCGTCGAGGGCGAGCTCGGCGGTCGTGACCGCCCCAGCACCATTCGCGATCTGCTCAGCAATCGCGTTCTGCGCGCCTGAGCGCAAGGTTCTACATTTTCCGTCTCATTACCGTCATTCCGGAGGACGTCGACCGTGGCACATCCCCATCTCGAACGGGTCAAGGACTATCTGCTGACGTTGCAGGACACGCTGTGCGACTCGCTTGCGCGGCTCGACGGCGGCGGTGAGTTTCGCGAGGAGACCTGGGATCGCCCGGAGGGCGGCGGCGGCCGTTCGCGGGTGATCGAGGAGGGTGCGCTGTTCGAAAAGGGCGGCGTGAACTTTTCCCACGTGTTCGGCGAGCGGCTGCCGGCATCGGCCAGCGCGGCGCGACCGGAGCTGGCCGGGCGCAGTTTCCATGCCGTCGGCGTCTCCTGGGTGCTGCATCCGCGCAATCCGCACGTCCCGACGGTCCACGGCAACGTGCGCTTCTTCATTGCCGACAAAGACGGCGAGGCGCCGGTCTGGTGGTTTGGCGGCGGCTACGACCTGACGCCTTATTACGCCTATCTGGAAGACGTGCGCCACTGGCATCGCACGGCGCGGGACGCCTGTGCGCCGTTCGGCGACACCGTCTATCCGCGTTTCAAGGCCTGGTGCGACGAGTACTTTTATCTCAAGCACCGCGACGAGACGCGCGGGGTCGGCGGGCTGTTCTTCGACGACCTCAACGAGTGGCCATTCGAGACCTGCTTCGCATTCCAGCGCGCGGTCGGTGACAGTTTTCTACCGGCATTCTCGCCGATTGCCGAACGTCGCCGCGAAACCGACTACGGGGAGCGCGAGCGCGAGTTCCAGTCCTACCGTCGCGGGCGTTACGTGGAGTTCAATCTGGTCTGGGATCGCGGCACGCTGTTCGGGCTGCAGAGCGGTGGCCGCACCGAGTCGATCCTGATGTCGATGCCGCCGATGGCACGCTGGCAGTATCAGTGGGCACCGGCGGAAGGAAGCGAAGAAGCCCGCTTGCAGCCATTTCTCAAGCCGCACGATTGGTTGGCAGAAAGCTAGTTCGGCGAGCGCCGGCCCGCCAAGGACTGGCGCGAAAAAGACCCAGGAGGAGATGCACCCCGCATGACGCAGATTGCCGTAGATCGCTACGCCGTGTTCGGCCACCCCATTGGCCATTCGAAATCGCCGCGCATCCACGCCGCCTTCGCCGAGCAGACCGGCCAGGCCATGTACTATGAAGCGATCGAAGCGCCGGTCGATGACTTTGCGGGTGCCTGGCGCGCCTTTGTCGAGAGGGGCGGGCGCGGCGCCAACGTCACGGTGCCGTTCAAGCAGGCGGCGTTTGCGCTGGCCGACACGTTGAGCGCTCGCGCCCGGCTGGCCGGCGCGGTCAACACGCTGCAGGTGGGCGCCGACGGACGCGTTCACGGCGATACGACCGACGGCATCGGTCTGGTGCGCGATCTCGTCGCCCACGCCGCGCCGCTCGAGGGCGCGCGGGTGCTTCTTCTCGGTGCGGGCGGCGCTTCCCGCGGGGTCGTCGAACCGCTGTTGGAGGCGGGCGTAGCAGCCCTGACTATCGCCAACCGTACGGTCACAAAGGCAGAGCAGCTTGCCGAGCTGTTTGCCGACAAGGGCGCCGTCGACGGTTGCGGGTTCGAGGCGGTGACGGGCGAGTTCGACCTGGTGATCAACGCCACCAGCGCAAGCCTTGCCGGCGATCTCCCGCCGCTGCCGGAGCGCCTGTTCCGCGAGGGTGGTATGGCCTATGACATGATGTATGCCGCGCAGCCAACGGTTTTCCTGCGCTGGTCGGCCGAGCGCGGCGCGCGCACGGTCGATGGGCTGGGCATGCTGATCGAACAGGCGGCCGAGTCGTTCTGGCTGTGGCGCGGCGTGCGCCCGGAGACGGCGACGATTCGCGAATCGCTCAGAAGCGAGCTGTAGCGTCTGCGTCGATTCCAGTCGGCGGCGCCCGCCCGCGTCGGGGGACGCTGTCGCTTGGGATCGGCGCGTATCCGGAGTTCACGCCTTGCAGTCGGGACGCCGTCCATTCTGCTTGGCGGCCTCATAGCGAGGCACGGCTTCGTCGAGCCGGTTACGCAGCGCTTCCATTCGCCCCGCGTTGCTGGGGTGGGTCGACATCCATTCCGGCGCCTCGCTGCCCCCGCTGGCCGACATGTTCTGCCATAGATCGATGCTGACGCGGGGGTCGAAACCGGCGTCGGCCATCAGGTCCAGTCCAACGAGATCCGCTTCCGACTCCTGCTGCCGAGAAAACGGCAGAATCACGCCGTACTGGGCGCCGGCGCCAAGTAGCCCCATGAGCTGCTCGCCGCCCGCGCCGCTCAGCCCCGCGGCCGTCTGCAGTACCGAGAGCCCGGTCTGCGTCGCCGCCTGGGTCGAGACGCGTTCGTTGGCGTGATGGGCGAGCACGTGGCCGACCTCGTGACCGATCACGGCGGCGAGCTGGTTCTGATTGGTAGCGACGTCCAGTAAACCGGTATTGACGCCGATATAGCCGCCGGGCAGGGCGAAGGCGTTGGCGGTATCGTCCTTGAACACCTTTACCTGCCAGCTGCCGATTCCCTCGCTGGCGGGAATCTCGGCGGTGATCGCCTTGGCCACGCACTGCACGTAGTTGGCCTGCTTGCCGCCGACGGTCGGCAGCTCCTGCTGATATTGAGCGAAGCTCTGCTCGCCCATCTGTGACAGTTCATCGTTGGAGTAGAACGCCAGCTGGTGGCGGCCCATCGGCGAGGTGCTGCAGGCCGCGAGCAGTGCCGTCAGGCCGGCGGCGGCGATCAGGCGGTGGGCGGGTCGGGCGAGCATGTGTGGTCTCCAGGTCTGGTCTCTCGTCATGATGGGCCGCTATCCGCCGGGAATCTGTCGTTCACCGGTGCCTCGGCCGGCGAAGACGGGCCCGTTGCGCTCAAGATACTGGTGTCGGGCTGGCGGTCAACCGGCGGGGGCGCCCAATAGCTCGGTTTTCTGCTCGCCGATATCCAGCGTCAGTGTCGGCGCGGTGACGATACCCCCCAGTGCCGCTGGCAGCGTGGGCGTCAATGAAAGCTGGCTGCCGGCCGGTAGCTCGCCGGTGCGGCTCAATTCACGGGCCAGCGCCAGCAGCGATGAGACGCGCGCCGCTTTCGATGAGAGGGCGTCGAGCCCGGCAGGCTCGAGTGCCACCGGCAGCGTGACCGTTGCCGGCTCTCCGCCGCGCAGGGCGATCGGTTCATCGACCTTGCCCGTGGTCGTCTCGGCGCCGGGAACCTGGAGCTGCCAGTCGAATCCCTGCAGCTCGATATTCGGCGCGCTGGCGGGCAGCGTCAGGGCCAGAGGAAGATCGAGATTGACCGGCAGGCCCGCCAGCGCCAGCCCGGAACTGAGCAGCGAGAGTTCATCGATCCCCTCCAGTCCCGGCGAAAAGTGGTAGTTGCCAACACGAACGTCCTCCACGCCCATGGACGATAGCGCGATGCGCCCGAGCATGAATCCGACCTGCGGCAGCGCGATACAGCCGCCGAGCAGACCTGCTAGAACCAGCGCGAGGAGCGGGCGAGCACGATAACGCATGGCGACTCCAGTGAATCGTCGGGAAACGGTAGAGCGATGGGGAGAATCGGCATCGGCAAATAACGCCGCTGCCCGCCGGCGGGAAACAGGGATAGCGAAACAGGCAGGGCAGGCCGGGCCGGGCGGACGGCATGATACGACGTGGCACGCCCGGCACGATAGAGATTTCGGCGCGAGGTCCGATAGCGATCTCGGCGCGAGGCCCGAGCCTCAGCCTCGCCCGACAAACGGCATGGCGCTGGCCATCAGGGTGACGAACTGGGTATTGACGTTCAGCGGCAGACTCGCCATCGCGAGAACCTGTTCCGCCACGTGTGAAGCGTCCATCAGGGGTTCCACGGCGATATGGCCGTCGGCCTGCGGCACGCCTCGTGCCATTCGCTCGGCCATGTCGGTCAGCGCATTGCCGATATCGATCTGGCCGCAGGCGATATCGAATGCGCGCCCGTCCAGCGAGAGCGCCTTGGTCAGCCCGGTCACCGCGTGTTTGGTCGTGGTGTACGGCGAAGAGCCGTAGCGCGGCGCGTGTGCGGAGATCGAGCCGTTGTTGATAATGCGTCCGCCCTGGGGTGTCTGCGCGCGCATCTGACGAAACGCGGCCCGCGCGGCGAGGAACATGCCGGAAACGTTGACCTCGAGAATGCTTTTCCAGTCCTCCAGCGCGATCTCGTCGATCATCCCGGTCGGCACGTTGCGCCCTGCGTTGTTGAACAGCGCATCGATGCGTCCCCACTGATGCGCCGCCTCGGAGAAGCGCTGCTCCACCTGGTTGGCGTCGGTGACATCGCAGGGCAGGACCCGTGCCTGCCCGTGATCGCCGGCGGTCTCTTCCAGCGCGTCTTGCCGCCGACCGATCAGACCGACCTGCCAGCCTGCCTCGAGAAAGCGGCGCGCGGTAATCCGTCCGATGCCGGAACCGGCCCCGGTGATGACGATAGATGGCATGTCAGGTTTCCTCGTGGCAAGTGAACTCGTGGCAAGTGAACTTGTGGCAAGTAAAACAGCGGGAGAGGTGTCGCCGGCGCCAGGGCTCGGCGACCCAAGTCGGGTGTGAATCGAGTCTGGATGATAGCGCGCTCATCGATAGGCATGACCGATACCATGGTCGAGTAGACCCTACTGGCTGCGTGGTTCGAGCAGTGCCACGGCGCATTCCCGACACCGACTCTCAGGCGAGGAATCGGCCCGGTGACTGGACCCGAACCGGAGAAGCGTCACAAGATAGCCGGTCTCAAGGCTCTAGATAGCCGGTCTCAAGACTCTGCCTCGTCGCACGATGCGACGAGCCAATCCGCGAGGAGAATCGAAGATGGATGAGGATCTGGCCCAACGCCTGAGTCGCTTGCTCGATCGGGTCGAGGGCTGGCTGCCCGAGCAGCCGGCCACGGTCGACTGGAACCGGGACGTCGCCGCGCTCTGGCACTCTCACCCGCTGGGCGGCCAGCTGATCGCGGTCGCCCCCCGTGACGGTGTACGTCTTGACGACCTGATTGGCGTCGAGCGGCAGACACAGGCACTGCTCGACAACACGCGCGCCTTCCTGCAGGGCTATCCCGCCAATCACGCGCTGCTCTGGGGGGCGCGCGGCAGCGGCAAGTCGTCGATGGTGCGGGCGCTGCTCAATACGCTCGCCGGCGAAGGACTGCGCCTGATCCAGATCGACCGTCACGATCTGGTGGCGCTGCCGGTACTCGTCCAGCGTCTGCGCGACTGCCCGCAGCGCTTCGTGGTCTACTGCGATGACCTGTCGTTCGAGGGCAGCGATGACGCCTACAAGGCGCTCAAGAGCGTTCTGGATGGCACGCTGACCGGGCCACCCGACAACGTGCTGCTCTACGCCACGTCCAATCGGCGTCATCTGCTGCCCGAGTCGATGTCCGACAATCAGGAGACGCGGCTGGTCGAGGGTGAGCTGCATCATGGTGACGCGGTCGAGGAGAAGATATCGCTCTCCGATCGCTTCGGCCTTTGGCTCGCCTTTCATCCGTTCGACCAGCAGGCCTATCTGGAGGCCTGCCGCCACTGGGTCGCGCATCTGACCGATGACAGCGCCTGGAACGACAGCGCGCGCGAAGCCGCCGTCCGCTACGCGACGCTGCGAGGTGTGCGCAGCGGACGCGCGGCGTGGCAATTCGCCTGTCAGTGGGTCGGTTCTCGTGCTATTCGTGCGTCCAAAAGCTGAGCGAATGCGTTAGGCTTGGATGAGTTTTCTCATCCAGTCATCTATCCCGGCTTCAGTGAATCTCGCGGAGGCGCTCATCGGCGCCGTCCTGACGGGGGATGAGCGGCAATCGAATGACGAGGCAGCGGCGGGAGCGCCATCGGCCTTGTCGCGGCGGCGTTAAGGAACCGAATCTGTGAAAGCTTCCCGTTTACCGACCTTGCTGATTCTGCTTGGCAGTCTGGCATTGACGATCTTCTTCGGCTGGATGCTGTGGCAGGCGCTGCACAACGACGATAGAGCCTACGAGCGTGACCTCGAATTCCAGGCGCAGGAGCAGGGGATCACCGTCAGCGCTTCGCGCGCGGGGCTCGAACGCCGGGTCAAGGCGCTGGCGACGACGCTCGCCACCGACCCGGCGGTGCGGTCGATCGTCGAGCAGGCGGCTGGCGTCGACTCCACCGCACAACTGGCCACTCTGCGCCGACAACTGGCGGCGCAGCTCTCGCCCTACTGGCAGACGCTGCAGTCGAGCGGTGCGCTCTCGCTGGCGGTAGCCCGTCAGGCCGGGGACGTCACACGGCCGTTCCTCGAGCTGGACCGGCCGATGATCGATGGCGGTCTGGTCAATGACCGGGGCAGCGACCACCTGCTGCGCGAGAGTCGGTCTCAGCAGCAGACGGTTTTCGGTATCGGCTACGACGGGCGCCATGCGAGCACCATCGGCGTGGCGCCGATCATGGGCGGCGTCGAGGACGACGAGGAGAGCACAGTGGCGGGGCTGCTGGCGCTGCGGTTCGATGTCATTCCCAACGTCGATCTCCTGGCCCAGCAGCTCGGTGGTGGCGTAGCCGTGTTGCGCCACCGCTCGGCGGCGGACGGTACGGATGGTGATGCCGGTGACTGGCGGATCAGCCAGACATCGGGCCCACTGATCCAAACGTGGCTTCGCGAAGATCTGGCGATCGGCAATGCCCAGACCCATCTCGAACGCCAGTCTCCCGAAGGTGCCAGCTATCTGCTGACGTTGATTCCGCTGACACAGAGCGGAGACGCGCAGGGTTCGCCGGTAGCCGCGGTGGCGGTGTGGAAGGACATTACGACACAAGTAGCACAGCGTGATGGTTTGGTCGTCAACACTTGGGTGCGCTGGGGGCTCGCCTGGCTGATCGCCGAAGCCTGCCTTCTGCTCCTGCTGTGGGGCACGCGCCGCGCCACGCGTGACACCATGCTGGCGCATCAGCGGCGGCTCGAGAGCCAGACGCAGGCATTGGAGTCGCTCAATCGTCGACTCGAGGCGCAGAAGGAGACGCTCGAGACACTCAACGATATCGCCGCGCTGCAGGAGACCTCATTCCAGCGTCTCGTCGAGAAAGCGCTGCAGGCGGGTGCCGAGCATCTCGGCATGCCGTTTGCGGTGGCCAACCGCATCGAGGGCGAGGACTATCTGATCGAGGCGGCCTACTCGCCGGACCAGCGCTTCGAACCAGGTCAGCATCTGGCGACCAGCGACACCTTCTGCTCGCTCACTATGGCGAGCGATGACGTCGTCGCGTTCGCCGACGCCGACGCGGATGGGCTCGCCGATCATCGGTGTCGCTTGCGCTACGAACTCAAGAGCTACATTGGCGCGCCCATCTGGGTGCAGGGCAAGCGATTCGGCGCGCTGGCATTCAGCAGCGACCAGCCTCACCCGCGTCGCTTCGACGAAATCGACGAGGAGTTCGTGCGCCTGCTCGCTCGCTGGGTCGGCGCGACGCTGACGCGCTGGCGCGACGTGCAGGCTCGCGAAGAGATCTCACGGCGACTGGCCAAGATCGCGTCGCAGACGCCGGGCATGATCTTCCAGTATCGTCAGGATGCCGATGGTCGGCCCTCTTTTCCCTATGCCAGTGATGCCATCAAGACGTTCTACGGCCTGACCCCGGCGGAGGCGGCAGCCGATGCATCGCAGGTGTTCGAACGCATCGTCGAGGAAGATCTCGAACGCGTGTCCGCGTCGATCGAGGAGTCGAGAGTGACGCTGACCACCTGGAACGGCGAGTACCGGGTGCGCAAGGAGAATGGCGACCTCATCTGGCTGGCGGGGCAGTCGATTCCCGAACGCGAGCCGGATGGCGGTACGCTGTGGCACGGCTTCCTCCATGACGTGACCGAGCGCAAGCGCAACGAACGCCTGAAGGGCGAGTTCATCTCGACGGTCAGTCATGAGTTGCGCACGCCGCTGACATCGATTTCCGGCTCTCTCGGCCTGATCCAGGGCGGGGCGCTGGGGCAGCCGCCGGAGACCATGCGCTCGATGCTCACCGTTGCCCACAGCAACGCCCAGCGCCTGATCCTGCTGATCAACGACCTGCTCGACATGGAGAAGCTGGTCGCCGGCAAGATGACGTTCCAGATGCAGGAACAGCCGCTGATGGCGCTGATCGATCACGCCATCGAGTCCAATCAGGCCTACGCCGATCAGTACCGGGCGCACTACGTGGTCACCGAGCGCATGGATCACGTCGACGTCAATGTCGATGCCATGCGCCTGCAGCAGGTCATGAGCAACCTGCTATCCAACGCCGCCAAATTCTCGCCGCCGGATAGTCAGGTCGAGGTGCGCGTCGAGCCGATCGCTGATCGGGTGAGGGTGAGCGTGATCGATCACGGTCCGGGCATTCCCGAAGCGTTCCACCACCGGATCTTCCAGAAATTCTCGCAGGCGGACGGCTCCAGCACCCGCAAGCAGGGCGGCACCGGTCTGGGGCTGGCGATCACGCGGGAGCTGGTCGAGCGCATGCGCGGTACGATCAACTTCTTCTCCGAAGAGGGGCACGGCGCCTGTTTCTTCATCGAGCTGCCGCGCCTCGACCGGCAGCCCGCTCCAGCGGGCGCGGCATCAGTCACGGGCGACCCGGAGAGAGTCGAGGCCGCCGAGACGCTTCCCGCGCCCGGGTCACGCCTGCTGATCGTCGAGGACGACCCCGACACCGCCACGCTGCTGGCGATCCTCGTGCGCCAGTGGGGTTATCGCGCCGAGGTCGCGCACACGCTGGACGAGGCATTAGGCTGGCTCGAAAGGCGCAGTTTCGATGCCATCACGCTCGATCTGATGCTGCCGGACGGCAACGGATTAACACTACTGCGTCAGCTGCGGGAGCAGCCGCAGACACGGGATTTGCCGGTGCTGGTCGTGTCGGCGACGGCGGAAGAGGGGCAGCTCGAGATCGGCGGCCAGCTCAACGCGGTCGACTGGCTGGCCAAGCCGTTCGATGAAAAGCGTCTGGCCGCCTCGCTACAGTCGTCGCTGCGCTTGAGCAGTCGTCGTCAGCGCATCATGCATGTCGAGAGCGACGCCGAGCTGACCCGGCGTATCGCGGCACAGCTGGCGCCGAGCATGACGCTGGACGTGGCGCGCTCGATGCAGGAAGCCCGCTACCTGCTGGACAGCAACGAGTACGGACTCATCTCGCTGGACCTGACCGGCACCCACGGGCCGGGCTGGGAGCTGATACCGCTGCTCAGCGAGACCACGCAGCAGCCGGCGGTGATCATTCTTTCCGACCAGGCCCTGGCGCCATCGCTGCTGGGCAAGGTCGATACGGCGATTGCCAAGCCCGGGCTGTCGGCCGAGGCCTTGATGGAAGCCTTCGATCGGCAACTCAACCATGCGCATTCGGTCGCGTCGCCCGAGTCCGGTCGTTCGGACAAGGACTAGAGACAGACTGTGGGTCGAGGACCAGAGACAGACCGTGGGTCGAGGACCAGAGACAGGCCGTGGGTCGAGGACCAGAGACAGGCCGTGGGTCGAGGACCAGAGACAGGCCGTGGGTCGAGGACCAGAGACAGGCTGTGGGTCGAGGACCAGAGACAGGCCGTGGTCGAGGACCAGAGACAGACCGTGGGATAATGACCCGATACAGGCAGTTGAATAAGGACTGGATAGGAGAGCTTCAGCATGAAACCCCTTCAGCGCATCCTGCACGTCGAGGACGACGTCTCAATTCAGGAAGTTGCGCGAGTGGCGCTCGAGATCGTCGGTGGGTTCGAGGTCTCGAGCTGTGACAACGGGCAGGCGGCGCTCTCGCAAGCCGCCGAGTGGCAGCCCGATCTGATTCTTCTGGACGTGATGATGCCGGGTATCGATGGCCCGACGACGCTTGCCAAGCTACGCGAGCAGGCCTCGACCCAGGCCATTCCGGTCGTGTTCATGACCGCCAAGGTGCAGCCCAGCGAGATCGAGCACTACCGTGCGATCGGCGGGCTGGATGTGGTCATCAAGCCGTTCGATCCCATGACGCTGGCCGAGCAGCTTCGCGAGATCTGGGAGCGTTCCGATGTCGGATAGCAAGACACCCGCCGCGGCCGACGTCGCCGCCCGGCTGGCGGCGCTGCGTGAGCAGTACAGTCGTCGATTGAGCGACGATCTGCAGACGCTGATGGCGCAGGCACGCGAGCTCAGTACACGCCAGACCGGTGTGGATGTCGAGTCGATGCAGACGCTGCGCCAGGGGCTTCACCGTATCGCCGGCTCGGCGGGGACTTTCGGTTATCCGGCTCTGAGTCGTGACGCCCGCGAGATGGAGCTGTGGGTCCAGACCGTGATCGAAGAAGCCACGCAGCCGACGCCGGCGATGCTCACCGCGCTGTTCGATCGGCTCGAGGATTGCTATCGGCAGCTCGAAGTGGGCGCGACGCCAGCGGTGAGCGAGCCGGGGGGCAGCTACGACCTGGCCAGCGGAGAGCGCGCGATACGCGTGGCGATCATGGCCGATGGCGATACCGAGACACTGATGCAGGCACTGGGCGGTTTCGGCTACGACTGCCGCACGCTTTCGGCGGCCGACGCCTGGGCCGACAGCGCGCCGGACGTGATCATCGTCGACACCGCAAAGATTGCCGAATCCGCCTGGAAACCGGCGGTCGCCAGCGTGCCGCAAGCGACGCTGATCATGCTCAGCGCCTCGGGTGATTTCGAGACGCGGCTAAAGGCCGTGCGTGATGGCGCTCGCGGTTTCTTCACCCATCCGATCGACGTGCCCTCGCTCGAGCACCGCCTGCGCTACCTCGTCAATCTGCCGCAGCAGGACCCTTACCGGGTGCTGATCGTCGACGATGACGTCGATCTGGCGGAGCACTTCCGCCTGATTCTCAAGGGCGCCGGCATCGAGTCGCGGGTGATCGATGAGCCGCGTCACGTTCTGCAGGGGCTTCGCGACTTCGTCCCCGATCTGGTGCTGATCGACATCAACATGCCGGGCTGCTCGGGGCCGGAGCTGGCGCGCATCATCCGCTTCGACGATGACTGGCTGCGCATTCCGCTCGTCTATCTCTCCGCCGAATCGGATACTCACCGTCAGGCGCAGGCACTGGCGCAGGCCGGCGACGACTTCCTGGTCAAGCCCATCTCGGATATTGCGCTGGTCACGGCGGTCACGGCGCGGGCGCAGCGCTCGCGCCAGCTGAGCCTGGCGCTGGCGCGTGATGGCTTGACCGGACTGATCAAGCATCCGGCGATCAAGGAACTCATCGAGATCGAGATGTCGCGCTCCCAGCGCAGCCACTCCGAGGCGTGCGTGGTGATGATCGACATCGACCGCTTCAAGTCGATCAACGACACCTACGGCCACGGGACCGGCGACTATGTCATTCGGCTGCTGGCCAACCTGCTGCGCCAGCGTCTACGCCGGGTCGACCACGTCGGGCGCTATGGCGGGGAGGAGTTTGTCGCCGTGCTGCCTGGCTGCTCGCTGGAAAACGCGCGCGAGGCGATCGAGCGGATTCGCGTGAGTTTCTCGCAGCTCGAGTGCGTGGCGGCCGAGCAGACGTTCAACGTCACGTTCAGCGCGGGAATTGCCAGCACTACTGGCTGGGCAGATGCGGAACTGCTGCTCGAGGCGGCGGACAGGGCAATGTACGAGGCCAAGCAGGGCGGACGCAACCAGGTGCGTCTCGCCAAGCCCGAGGCTTGAGTCCGGCGTGAAGTTCGATTCCCGCGACCTGAAGACAGTGATGGAGGAACCGGCCTAGCGCCGGTTCTTGCGCGCCTCGCGGGTGCGGCTGAGCTGACGCGAGCGTGCCTTCTCGCGGTCGCTGGCGCCGGCCTGGTTGTCGTAGGGGTTGTCGCCCGAGCGAAATTCGAAACGAATCGGCGTGCCCTTGACCTTGAGCACCTTGCGGAAGGTGTTGGTCAGGTAACGCTTGTAGGCCTCCGGTAGCGAGCTCGTCTGATTGCCGTGGACGACGATGATCGGCGGGTTGCTGCCACCCTGGTGGGCCATGCGCAGCTTGATGCGGCGACCGTTGATCATCGGCGGCTGATGCTCGCTGACCGCGTCCTGCAGAATCGTGGTGAGGCGATTGGTCGACCAGTGACTGTTGGCGCTGTCGAACGCCTTGTCGACCGACTTGTAGAGATCGCCAACGCCGGTGCCGTGCAGTGCCGAGATGAAGTGCAGATCGGCGTAATCGGCGAAACCGAGGCGGCGCTTGATGTCGGCACGCATCTTCTCGCGCGCCTCCTGCTCCAGCCCGTCCCACTTGTTGACCGCCAGCACCAGTGCCCGGCCGCTCGACAGTACGTAGTCGAGCAGGTGCAGATCCTGCTCGACCAGGCCGCTGCGCGCGTCGAGCACCATGATCGCGACGTGACACTCCTTGATCGCATCCAGTGTCTTGATGATCGAGAACTTCTCGGCGATCAGGCTGACGTTCTTGCGTCGGCGAATCCCGGCGGTGTCGACCAGCACATAGGGCTTGCCGCGCCGTTCGAACGGGATCTCGATCGCGTCGCGGGTGGTGCCGGCCTCATCGAAGACGACGACACGATCCTCCCCCAGCATGCGGTTGACCAGCGTCGACTTACCGACGTTTGGCCGGCCGATGACACCGATGTGCACGCCGGGATGGCTGCCGGCAGGGCCGGCCAGCGGGTCGCGCTCGGGGAAGGGTGAGAGCACCTCGTCGATCAGCGCGGTCACGTTGCGACCATGGGCGGCGGCGATCGGGTGTGGCTCACCGAGCCCGAGGCTGAAGAAATCCGCCGTCGCGGTCAGCTCATCCAGGCCGTCGGTCTTGTTGACCACCAGCCAGGTCTTCTTCTGGTTGACGCGCAGGTGGTTGGCGATCGCCTGATCGGCCGGCATCACGCCAGCGCGGCCGTCAACCATGAACAGCACGATATCCGCCTCGTCGATCGCCGTCAGCGATTGCTCGGCCATGGCGGCATCGATGCCCTGTTCGTCGCCACTGATCCCCCCGGTATCGATGACCGTATAGACCTTGTCGCCCAGCTGGCCATTCCCGTACTTGCGGTCACGGGTGAGGCCGGGAAAATCGGCTACCAGCGCATCGCGGGAGCGAGTCAGGCGATTGAAAAGCGTCGACTTGCCGACGTTGGGTCGGCCAACCAGGGCGATAACGGGGGTCATGGCGATTCGCAAATGGGGCTTTGATCGAAGTGTCACCGGCGGCCAGGCCGACGGCGTTGACCGGCGATTCTAGCACAAGCGAACCGGGAGACGCGTGGATGGATTGTCGGCGCGGCGCCCGGACCCCGATGCCGCGGCCCAACGACAGAGACCCCGCCGGGGCGGGGTCTCTATTGGCTGCGTCGGCTTCGACGCATGCTTGCACTCGAGGCGCGGGCTCGTGCTCAGTCGCTCGAGACATCCTCGAGATCGTAGGCCGCCAGCGTGCCATCGTTACCGAGGGCATAGATGCGGCGCTCGCCGGTCAGCAGCGGTACGCTGAGGCCGTCATCGCCCAGCTCGACACGGCCGGTGAGTTCGCCGGTGGAAGCGTCGAGCAGGTGGATATAGCCCTCGTAGTCGCCCACGGCGATATTGCCGTCGACGAACGCCGGCGCCGTGAGCGAGCGGCCTTCCAGCGTGTCGGAATCCCACATCACGCGACCGGTATCGGCGTCGATCGCGAGAACGTGGCTTGCTGCGTTGACGGTGAACAGATAGTTGCCGACGACCAGCGGTGTCAGATAGCTGGATTCGTCGCGCTCCCACAGCACCTTGCCGGATGTCGCCTCGAGCGCCAGCAGTCGGCCATTGTAGCTGGTCACGAACAGACGCCCGTCCTGAGTCAGCACCGGCTGACCGTCGAGATCGACGAGCTGGTCGACTTCGGTACGGCCTTTGGGCACGGCAACACGCATGTCCCAGAGTGTCTGGCCGCTGCGGTTGTCGAGGGTCACCAGGCGTCCGTTGGCGAAGCCTGCAAATGTGACGGGCTCGATGGTGCGCGGCGCGCCGGTGCCGCGCAGTGTCAACGCCGGTTGGGAGCTTGAGTAGACCCAGCGCTCTTCGCCGCTGGCGCGATCGAGCGCGGTGACGGCACCGTCGACGCTCT
Organism: Salinicola rhizosphaerae; assembly: GCF_014652715.1. Taxonomy (GTDB): domain Bacteria; phylum Pseudomonadota; class Gammaproteobacteria; order Pseudomonadales; family Halomonadaceae; genus Salinicola; species Salinicola rhizosphaerae. The sequence goes on from NZ_BMZI01000004.1 coordinate 504,615, forward strand.
GAACCACGACGAGTTGGCTGTTGACCTGCGGCGGCGCCAGCACTTCGCTGGAGACTCGCGAGGTCCACTCGACGCTGCCATCGTCGCGATCGACGGCCATGACTTCGCCGTTGCGGGTGCCGAGGTAGAGACGACCGGAATCGCCACCGATGCCGCTGGAGATCTGCGTGCCCAGCTGAACTTCCCACTCGGTGTCGCCGCTGTCCGTGGCGATCGCGCGCAGGTCGCCGTTTTCGTCGACGGCATAGATGGTGCCGCTGTCGACCAGAGGCACCAGCGGATAGCGAGCGCGGCCAAGACCTTCGCCGATGCTCTGGTCCCAACGCTCGTCGAGGTCGACCTTGGCGGTGAAGTCCTTCAGTTCCTTGGGCGGATACTGCGGTTCAACGCTGCCGGCACAGCCGGTCAGCAGCGTTGCGGTCAGGCCCAGAGGCAGAAGCAGGTGAGTCAATTTCATCAGGAGGCGTCCTCCACACCGAGGTCGTCGAGCTTGAACTGAAGGCCGTAGATCGTCTGGTCCGCATCCTGCGCCAGCGTCTGGGCCTGTTGATAGGCGTCACGAGCGTCGTCGGGGCGCTCGAGTGCGACGTAGGCGTCGCCAAGCACGCTCTGGCGCTGGGCTTCGAGCGCATCCGGCACGTTATCATTGAGCGTGTCCAGCGCGGCATCCGGGCTGCCGCCGGCGATCTGCAGGCGCGCCAGGTCGAGGCGTGCCACGCCCTGCATGTAGGGCCGCTCGCTGTTCGAGAGCACGTCGTTCAGGGCCTGGGTCGCACGTGTATCGTCATCGGCATTGACCGCGATCTTGGCTTCCAGCAGGCCGGCGAGATCGGCATAGAGCGTGCCGCCATGGTCGCTCTGCAAGCCGTCGGCCAGGTTGTAGGCCTCGTCGCGGGCATGGTCGTCGACATCGTCGGCGGCCGCAATCGATAGCAGCTGCTGATACGCCACGGAGGCTGCGGCAGACTGGCTCTCCTGATGGCGCTGCCAGGCGTGCCAGCCGAGCACGACCGCCACGGCGACAACGATGCCGATCAGCAGCGCGGTTCCGTTGGATTTCCACCACTGCTTGATGGCATCCAACTGCTCTTCTTCGGTTCTCAGCTCCGCCACGGGCGGTCTCCTTACACAATTGACTACGAGCTTCGACTGCGCCGGTTCCGGGGCGCGGTAGATAATCGCTACGAGCACAAGCTACGCATGCCGTGACAGTTCGGCGATGGCATCGTCGATGGAGAGCGTCTGCTGCTCGCCGTCATCGCGCAGCGGCTTGAGCGTCAGCTGACCATTGGCGATCTCGTCCTCGCCCAGAATGAGCGCGACCCGCGCCCCGCTGCGATCGGCGCGCCGTATCTGGCTCTTGAAGCTGCCGCCGCCGCAGTGTACCTGAAGTCGCAGGTCAGGCAGAGCGTCGCGCAGGCGCTCGCCGAGCAGCAGGGCCTGGCGCTCGGCCGCCTCGCCCATGGCGAGCAAATAGGCGTCGGCGCCGGCCTGGGCCTCTTGCGGAATCAGGTCGAGCGTTTCCAGCAGCAGAATCAATCGCTCGAGGCCGATCGCAAAACCGACCGCCGGGGTGGGTTTGCCGCCGAGCTGCTCGACCAGGCCATCGTAGCGACCGCCGCCGCAGACGGTGCCCTGGCTGCCCAATGCCGTGGTGGTCCACTCGAACACGGTACGGGAGTAGTAATCGAGCCCGCGCACCAGCCGTGGGTTGATGCGGTATTCGATGCCGGCGGCATCCAGCGTTGCCTTGAGCTGTTCGAAGTGCTCGCGCGACGCATCGTCGAGATGTTCGAGCAATCGAGGCGCGCCGGCCAGCATGTCGGCCATGGCCGGATTTTTCGAATCGAGAATACGCAGTGGATTGCTGACCAGGCGGCGTAGAGAGTCTTCGTCGAGGACGTCGCGGTGCGCCTCGAAGTAGTCGACCAGCGTCTGGCGGTAAGCCGCGCGGGCCTCCGGCGAGCCTAGCGAGTTGAGCTCCAGCGTGACCTGATCGGACATGCCCAGCTGGCGCCACAGACGGGCGGTCAACAGGATGATCTCGGCGTCGATGTCGGGGCCGGTCATGCCGTAGGCTTCGATGCCGATCTGATGGAACTGCCGATAGCGGCCTTTCTGCGGACGCTCGTAGCGGAACATCGGCCCCATGTACCAGAGCCGCTGGGTCTGGTTGTGCAGAAGTCCATGTTCCATCGACGCGCGGACTACCGCGGCGGTGTTTTCCGGGCGCAGGGTGAGACTTTCGCCGTTGCGGTCGTCGAAGGTATACATCTCCTTTTCGACCACGTCGGTGGCTTCGCCGATGGAGCGCGCGAACAGCGCCGTCTGCTCGACGATCGGGGTGCGAATCTCGCGGTAGTCGTAGCGATCGACCAGGGAGCGCAGCTGGCGCTCGACGTACTGCCACACGGGCGATCGATCCGGCAGCAGATCGTTCATGCCGCGAATGGCTTGTATCTTGTTGCTCACTGACACTCCTGACTCAATACGGAACCTGGTGTTCTCGGGGGCGATCGTTGACGCTGGGTCGATCAGATCTCGCGGGTGATCACGGCGCTGTCCCTGGTTTCCTTCTCTTTCGCTTTCTCGCGAATCAGCGCTTCGAGATCGTCGACCAGATGATCGTTGCGCAACTTGCTCGCCGGTTTGCCGTCGATGTAGACAAGGTTGGCCGGGCTACCGCCGGTCAGACCGACATCGGTCTCCTTGGCTTCGCCGGGGCCGTTGACCACGCAGCCGATCACCGAGACGTTCAGCGGGGTCATGACGTCTTCGAGGCGCTCCTCGAGCGCATTCATGGTGCCGATGACATCGAAATTCTGGCGCGAACAGCTCGGGCAGGCGATGAAGTTGATGCCCTTGGCGCGCAGCTTGAGGCTCTTGAGCATGTCGTAACCGACCTTGATCTCCTCGACCGGGTCGGCGGCGAGCGATACGCGAATGGTATCGCCGATGCCATCCATCAGCAGCATGCCGAGTCCGATGGACGACTTGACCGTGCCCGAGCGCAGGCCGCCGGCCTCGGTGATGCCGAGGTGCAGCGGCTGCTCGATCTGCTTGGCGAGCAGGCGGTAGGCGGAGACCGCCATGAACACATCGCTGGCCTTGACGCTGACCTTGAAGTCCGGGAAGTCGAGCCGGTCGAGATGATCGATATGCCGCATCGCCGATTCGACCAGCGCTTCCGGCGTCGGTTCGCCATATTTTTTCTGCAGGTCCTTCTCGAGCGAGCCGGCATTGACGCCGATACGGATCGGGATCCCGTTGGCGCGGGCGGCATCGACGACAGCTTTCACGCGATCCTCGCGACCGATATTGCCGGGATTGATGCGTAGGCAGTCGACGCCCAGGTCCGCCACGCGCAGCGCGATCCGGTAGTCGAAGTGGATATCGGCGACCAGCGGCACGTTGACGCGGCGCTTGATCTTGCCGAAGGCTTCCGCGGCATCCATGTCGGGTACCGACACGCGCACGATGTCCGCGCCGGCCAGTTCCAGACGCTCGATCTGGGCGACCGTGGCGTCGACGTCGAGCGTGTCGGTGTTGGTCATGCTCTGCACGGCGATCGGTGCGCCGCCGCCGACGGCGACCTTGCCGACGTGAATCTGTCGGGAAGGGCGGCGGGTGATCGGAGATGGCGTATGCATGGCGCTTCTCAGTCTCCCAGTGTGAAGCGGGCGACGTTGTTGCCGCCCGTGTATTGGCCAAGGTCGACCGGCTCGCCGCGGTATTCGAGCGAGACGCCGCTGGCATTGCCGATGGTCAGGCGGAAGGGCGGAGTGCCTTCGGCCGTCGCCTGGCTGCCGGCGGACTGCAAGCCGCTGAAGATCCGGTCGTCGTTGGCATCATAGATTTCCGTCCATGACTCTTCGTTGAAGGTCAGGGACAGCGTGTTGGCGCTCGCGGTGGCAGCCTGATCGGTCGTTTCGCTACTGGTGCTGGCATTGGCAGTCGTATCGCTCGATTCGCCATCGCTGCCGCTCTCGGCGGTGCCGTCGCTGTTCGCGGCTGTCGAGTCTGCCGTCGTCGCGGTGCCACTCACGGCGCTGTCGTCGATCTGCTCGGCTTGCCGCTCGCCGGCGTCCGGAGTGGAAGTCTCGGCACTGGCCGCCACACCGCCGCTGTCGAGATTGCCGGTGCCGGGCGCATCGAGGTCGCTTGCGTCAGTGGCGGCCGGCGTATTCTGCGGGGTCGAGGTCGGCGGCAGGGCGGTGTCGCTGTTGGGCGTCATCGTGCTGTCACCGCTGCCCAGCGAGTCGGTGGCGGCAGGTGAGTCGCCACCGCCGAAGACATCATTGCCTTCGCGGCTCTGCCACCACAGCAGTGTCAGGGCAATAAGCCCGACGATCACCAGCAGCGTGAAGAGCCGGAATACCCAGGCGCCGACGCGTGAAGGCGGTCGCGCGGTGTTGACCGGCGACAGCTTGCGGTCGATGTCGGCGCGCCCGTGCTTGGCGTCGTAGGCGCCGACCACGAGGGTTTCGTCCATGCCGAGCAGGCGCGCGTAGGCCCGTACGTAGCCGCGTCGGTAGGCGGCAATCGGCACCTGGTCGAACTGATCTTCCTCGAGGCCGGTGACGACGATGGGGCGCAGATTGAGCTGGAGCGCGATCTCGTCGAGGCTCAGTCCCTGGCGCTCGCGTTCGCGTCTGAGCATGATGCCCGCCGTCTCGTGCGCGTCGCGGGGCGTTTCGTTGATCTTCGGTGTCGACTCGTTCGTTTCGCTCATGGGCGAAAATCCTTCTGATCTCTCTCGAGGCCGGGTTCGGCCCGCTCTCGATTACGGGGTCTGTTCGCCACGGGAACCGTCTAGCTGCTGACGATAAAAGGCGGCACGCGTTGCGTCCCCCTGGGCGCTGGCGATGTCGCTCGCCAGGCGCAGGCTGTCGGCGCTGGTGCCGGCCACGGTGAAATAACGCTGCAAGCGTTCCCAGGCGCGTTCGTCGTCGCCCTGCGTATGATCGATCTCTGCCAGAGCCAGCAGGCTGCGTGCGTCGCTGCCGTTGATGTCGAGCGCGCGCCGGTAGGCGGCCTGCGCGGCGTCGATATCGTTGGTGGTCATCCGGCATTGGCCCAGATTGGCGAAGAGCTGGGCTCTGTTGGTATAGGTAATGTCCTGGCTTGCGATGTCCAGCTGTTCGCATGCGGCCGCGTAGCGCTTGAGTTGATAGAGCAGTGCGGCGTAGTTGTTGCGGATACGGGTCGTTTCCGGCGCCGCCTCGAGCGCGCGCTGGAAGAAGGTGTCGGCCAGTTCGAATTCGCGTTGACGCTGATAGAGCAGCGCCAATCCTTCGAGCGCATCTCCGTCGCCCGGATCCAGCTCCAGCGCGTGTTCGAGCGCCTGCTGGGCCCGGGGCTGATTGTTCTCCGCCAGGTAGGCCTTGCCCAATCGGGTATAGGCCGCCGCAGCATCCTGCGGGTCGCTCGGCTTCGGGCCGTTGGAGGAGACCGCCGTGGCACAGCCGCTCAACAGCCACGCCACGCCCATCGCGATACCGGCACCGCGTATCGAGGATGGGGTGAAATGACGGACCATGTAAGACTCTCCCGGAGCCGAAACGACGACGGCGGTGCATGTCGTGTCCCGAGCGGCTGAAAATAAAGCAGTTTTGGGGCTCCCATCAAAGCGCCGAGCCCGGTCGAAGTCAAGGCGACGGACCGTCGGCGCTAGCGCTGGAACCCGCTCGATCCTACGTCAGGCGCCGCACTGACGACTTTGGCGCCCCCTTGCCTCAGTCGGCGTCGAGCTGAATGGACTGGATGTAGCGCTCATGACGACGAGTGCGATCCTTGACGCGGCCGACCAACTGGCCGCAGGCGGCATCGATATCGTCACCGCGGGTGGTGCGCACCGTTGCCGTGTGTCCCAGCTCGTAGAGCCAGCTCTGGAAGCGCATGACCTGGTTGCGCGATGGCTTCTCGTAACCCGAATGGGGGAAAGGGTTGAACGGGATCAGGTTGATCTTGCACGGAATGTCGGCTAGCAGTTCGATCAGCTGCCGTGCGTGTTCCTGTTGATCGTTGATGTCCTTGATCAAGGTGTACTCGATGGTGATGTGGCGCGCGTCACCGAGCTTGCCAAGGTAGCGTTTGCACGCTTCGAGCAGCATCTGAATGTTGTACTTGCGATTGAGCGGCACCAGTTCGTTGCGCAACTCGTCATTGGCCGCGTGCAGCGAGATCGCCAGGCTGACGTCGATCTCGTCGCCGAGCTTGTCGATCATCGGCACGACGCCGGAAGTCGACAGCGTGACCCGGCGCTTGGATAGACCGTAAGCGTTGTCGTCGAGCATGAGCTTCATCGACGGCACCACGTTGTCATAGTTGAGCAGCGGTTCGCCCATGCCCATCATGACCACGTTGGTGATCGCACGGCGGCCATCCGCGGCGCTCATGCGGCCACCGGCACGCTGCTGCGCCACCCATACCTGGCCGATGATCTCGGCGCTGGTCAGGTTGCGCTGAAACCCCTGCTTGCCGGTCGAACAGAAGCTGCAGTCCAGCGAGCAGCCGACCTGGGACGAGACACACAGCGTTCGCCGCGTGCCATTGTCCGCCGGAATCAGCACCGTCTCGACGTAGCTGCCGTCCTCGACCTCGAGCACCCATTTGCGGGTGCCATCGCTCGATGTGCCCTCGTACACCACGCCCGGTCCGCGAATCTCGGCGTGCTCGGCCAGGCGCGCGCGCAGCGGCTTGGAGAGGTTCGTCATCGACTCGAAGTCGTTGCAACCCTCCTGGTGAATCCACTTCATGACCTGGGCGGCGCGAAACTTTTTCTCGCCCAGCGAGACGAAGAAGGTCTCCATCTGCTCGCGAGAGAGCCCCAGGAGATTGGTGCGGGGAGTGGTGGCGGTAGCAGCGCTCATGGCAACGGCTCGGGATGGGGTTGGAGGTATGGGAGGACGACGAAGGCCGGCGCTAGGCGCCGGCCCGGATCTCGCTCAGCGCAAGGTTCAGCCGCGCGGGCAGATCTCGTCGTCGCTGAAGAAGTAGCTGACTTCGCGTGCCGCGGATTCCGGTGCATCGGAACCATGAGCCGCGTTGGCGTCGATGGACGTGGCGAAATCGGCGCGGATCGTGCCGGGTGCGGCTTCTTTCGGGTTGGTCGCGCCCATCAGCTCGCGGTTCTTGGCAATGGCGCCTTCACCTTCCAGCACCTGGACCATGACCGGGCCGGACGTCATGAACGCGACCAGGTCGTTGAAGAAGCCGCGCTCGGCGTGTTCGGCGTAGAAACCCTCTGCCTGCGCCTTGGAGAGGTGCAGCATCTTGGCAGCGACGATCTGCAGACCGGCTTTTTCGAAACGGCTGTAGATATCGCCGATCACGTTCTTGGCAACGGCATCGGGCTTGATGATGGAAAGCGTACGCTCGGTGGCCATGACTTCGGTCTCCTGGCTGATGATGAAGCGAGTGCGACGGTCGCGCTCGCGATTTTCGATCGGATGATGTGAGACGACGCGCCATCGAGAGCGGTGGCGCGTCGTTCGAAATCCTCATGTCGGTGACGCTACCGTCGAGGGCGCGCCAGCCGGAAAAGCGCGCCATTGTAGCCCAAGCGCTCGACTTGCGCACCCCGGGCGACGCTGCCTTGAAGAGGGCCGCCTCCGCGCGATCGGGCTTCGCCTTGGCGGTCCTCCGGTGAACCTAGACGTTGAAGCTCTCGCCGCATCCGCATTCGTCGGTCACGTTCGGGTTGTTGAAGCGGAAGAAGCGATTCAGGCCTTCGCTGACGTAGTCGACTTCGGTGCCATCGAGGATCTCGAGAGCCTCTCTGTCCACCAGCACCTTGACGCCGCGGGCCTCGAAGGCCACATCGCTTTCCTGGAGCTCATCGGCGATGTCGAGCACGTAGCTAAAGCCGGAACAGCCGCTCGGCTTGACCGCGACGCGTAGTCCGAGACCGCTGCCTCGCTCTTTGAGCACTTGCTGAATCTGGTCGGCAGCGGCTTCGCTGATCGTGATGTTTTGCATGGCATTTCTCCCTGCGTGAGAGGCGGCGACCGATCGCCGCCTCTCAACGGTGATTCGTGGCTGTCTGACGGTTGGGCACAGTGTCGGCAAGCGTTTCGGATTCCCGGCGCAACCCGGCAAGTGCGCGCCGGATCTCGTCGACGGCGCGATCGATCTCGTCTGCCGTCGTGAAACGACCGAAGCTGAAACGGATCGATGCCAGCGCCTGGGTCCGGGGAATTCCGATGCCCTTGAGCACATAGGAGGGCTCGACGCTGGCCGAGTTGCAAGCCGAGCCGGTCGAGACGGCGAGCCCGCGCAGCGCCATCAGCAGCGATTCGCCATCGACACCGTCGAACGCCAGATTGACGATGTTCGGCACGCTGTCAGCCAGTGGCGAGTGGTTGTGAATGCCCTGGCACTCGCTGAGCCCATCGAGAAAACGCTGACGAAGGGCGTCGACATGCCTGGCATCGCGCTCGCGTTCGTCGCGCGCCAGCTCGAAGGCTTCGCCCATACCGACAATCTGGTGGGTCGGCAGCGTACCGGAGCGCATGCCGCGTTCGTGGCCGCCGCCGTGGATCAGTGCTTCGAGTCGCAGATCCGGGTCGCGTCTGACATAGAGCGCGCCGACCCCTTTGGGCCCGTAGACCTTGTGGCCGGAGAGCGACATCAAATCGATCCCCATCGCCTCGACATCCAGCGCCAGGCGTCCGGAAGCCTGAGCGGCATCGACGTGGAAGCGGGCGCCGAACTCGTGCGAGACGGCTGACAGCGCGGCGAGGTCGTTGATACTGCCCAGCTCGTTGTTGACCGCCATCAGCGACACCAGCGCCGTGTCGGGACGCATGACGCGGCGCAGCGCCTCGGGCGAGACACGGCCATCGCTCTCCGGTGCGACCCAACTGACCTCGAAGCCTTCGGCTTCGAGTGCGATGGCGGTGTCGATGATCGCCTTATGTTCGATCGTCGAGGTCACCAGGTGGCGGCCCCGTGCTCGGTTGGCGCGCAGGAAACCGATCAGGGCAAGGTTGTCCGCCTCGGTCGCGCCGGAGGTCCAGACGATCTCGCGCGGGTCGGCGTTGATCAGATCGGCGACCTGTCGGCGAGCGCCCTCGACCGCCTGCTCGGCGAGCCAGCCGGGCATGTGGCTGCGCGAGGCCGGATTGGCGAAGACACCATCCTGGCCGAGATGACGCATCATCTTGTCGACCACACGAGGATCGGCAGGTGTGGTCGCGGCATAATCGAGATAGATCGGAGCGCTCATGGCAAGAGAGTTTCCTGACGGACGGTCGCGCGCGGCGCAAGGTGCTGTTGCCCGGTCCAGCCGGGTCTCGCTTCAGCGTAGCTCAAGCGGCTTGCTGCGTAGCTCACGTGAAGGGTCACGATGACGATACCGTGATGGTGGCCGGGTCGTTTTCGAGCGAGTCTAGCGCTGCTTTCTGGCGCTGGGCGATGGTGCGGACCTCTTCGCGGCGCACCAGTTCCTGCAGGCTGATATCGCTCAGAAATCGCTGGATCTCGTCGGATAGATCGCACCACAAATGGTGCGTGATGCATTTACTGCCCTGCTGGCAGTCGGCCTGCCCATGACAGCGAGTCGCGTCCACCGACTCGTTGACGGCGTCGATGACGCCGGCCACGGAGATCTCCGCGGTCTCGCGGCCGAGCCGATAGCCACCACCGGGACCGCGCACACTGGTCACCAGCTTGGCACGGCGCAGCTTGGCGAAGAGCTGCTCGAGATAAGAGAGCGATATGTCCTGGCGCCTGGAAATATCAGCCAGGCAGACAGGGCCCTGATCGGCGTTGAGTGCTAGATCGAGCATGGCGGTGACGGCGTAGCGGCCTTTCGTGGTCAGACGCATCGGCGGAGATCGGCGGTCGCGGAAAAGATGCCGGCATTATGGAAAAACCGAGTGAAACGGTCAACCATTCTGCCGGCGGCCCGACGAGCGCCGATCATCAGTGCCGATCACCTGTGCTCATGATGACGACGATTCTCGCCTGCTCGCCTGCTCGCCTGCTCGCCTGCTCGCCTGCTCGCCAGCGCTGGCGGTTGTCGCCGCTAGCGCAGGCGCTTGTCGATCGTGCCGAGTATCCCGCGCAGGATGTTCATCTCCATGCTGTCGAGATGCGCGCGCATGAACAGCCGGCGCAGACGGGCCATCAGCTGGCGAGGGTTATCCGGATCGTGGAACTCGAGCGCGATCAGCGTCTTTTCCAGGTGATCGAAGAAACGCTCCATGTCGGCGTGCGTCGCCGGTGGGTTGTCCCATGCGACGCCGAAGGGCTGCGCGGTTTCCGGATCGGTCGCTTGGGCCGTGATCTCTTCATGGGCGAGAAACGCCTGTCGGCATTCATAAGCGATAACCTGCACGGCAGCGGCCAGGTTCAGGGAGCTGAATTCGGGGTTGGTCGGGATGTGCACATGCCGATGACAGCGCTGCAATTCGGCATTGGTCAGCCCGGTATCTTCGCGGCCGAAGACCAGCGCGACGCGACTCGATGGCTGAGCCAGCGATTCGGGCAGGCTCTCGGCCAGCGCGCGGGGCGTGATCATCGGCCACGGCAGGGTTCGCGAGCGCGCGCTGGCGCCGACGACCAGTGTGCAGGCCTCGACCGCTGATTCCAGCGACTCGAATACGCTGGCGGATTCGACGATCGCGTTGGCCCCGGAAGCGCGGGAGTAGGCCTCACGGTCTTGAGGGTCGCAGCGCGGCGTGACCAGGGCGAGATCGTCAAGGCCCATGTTGCGCATGGCGCGGGCGGCGCCGCCGATGTTGCCGGGGTGGCTGGTGCCGATGAGAACGATACGAAGTCGGTCGAGCATGGGAGGCGAGAGCAGGTCCGATGAAAAATGACGGGATGGCGCGACCCGTTGCGGGCGGGGCGCCGGCAAAAGCCGTAGTCTAGCATGAGTCGATTCTGCTAGACTGCGCGCGTTCTTTAACAGCTCTCGACACCCCAAGGCCAGATCCATGCATCCTATGGTTCAATACGCGCTGCGTGCCGCTCGCAGCGCCGCTGAGCAGTTCGTTCGCATTCGCGACCGACTCGAAGTCAGCCACGACGAGCAGGCGACCGCCAGTCTGCTCGAGGATACGGCGCGCAACGCCGAAACGCTGATCGTGCATCAGCTCTCCCGTGGCTATCCCCAGCACGGCGTCGCCGGACGTTTCACGCCCTATCGTGAAGGCAAAGGCGAAGAGCGTGACACGGTGTGGCACATCGAGCCTTTCCACGGCGAGTCCAATCTCGGCGTGGCGAGCCGCCAGTTCGCGATCTCGATGGTTTGTCTGGTCAAGGGGCGTCCCGAGCACGCCATCGTCGTCTGTCCGTTCAGCGATGACGAGTTCCTGATCAGCCGCGGGCGCGGCGCTCAGGGCAACGGCAAGCGCATGCGCGTCTCGAAAGCGGGCGGCGTCAACGGTGCTCGTGTCTCGCTCTCATGGCCGACCGTCGAGTACCGCTCGCGCTGGCTGCCTCAGTACCTCACGGTCGTCGAGCGCCTCGGCCCGCAGATCGACTCCCTGATCGGCAGCGGCTGTGCCCTGCTCGACATCATCGAGTTCGCCGCTGGCCGTACCGATGCCGCTTTCGTGCTGGGTCTGGAAGAGCAGGATCGCTGGGTCGGCTCGCTGCTGCTGAAAGAGTCTGGCGCGCTGGCCGGCGGTATCGATGGCTCGCCCAGTCTGGAAGACGGCGGCAGCCTCATGGCCGCCGGGCCGAGGCTCTACAAGGCGCTGGCGCAGCAGCTGAAGGCGAGCGTCTGATTCAGGACTGTCGAATGGCCGCGTAACTGCTCATACACCCCGTCGGCGACTGCCGGCGGGGTGTTTTCGTTGGCGGCAATGCCGGTTCATGGTCCCGTCAGGGCGCAAGGCTCTAGCGGCGAGCGACGCCCGGCAGAATACAGAGCATCTCGAACAGCAGGTTGGCGGCGACGACGGCCGTCTGACCGTGGGCATCGTAGGGCGGTGAGACCTCGACCAGATCACAGCCGACGATATCGAGACCGTACGCCCCGCGAATGATCTCCAGCGCCTGCGGGATGGTCAGGCCGCCGATCTCGACCGTGCCGGTGCCCGGCGCGTAGGCGGGGTCGAGGCTGTCGATATCGAAACTCAAGTAGACCGGCCCGCCGCCGACCTTGTCTCGAATCTCCGTCATCAGCGGCGTCAGGCTCTGGTGCCAGCATTCTTCGGCGGGGACGACACGAAAACCCTGCTCGCGCCCCCAGTCGAACTCCTCGGCGGAATAGCCGGTGCCGCGCAGACCGATCTGGGCGACCCGGTTCGTATCCAGCAGCCCCTCTTCGACCGCGCGACGAAACGGCGTGCCGTGGGCGATCTCCTCGCCGAACATATGCTCGTTGATATCGGCGTGGGCATCGACATGAATCAGGCCGACCGGGCCGTGCTTCTTGGCCATGGCGCGCAGGATCGGCAGGGCGATGGTGTGGTCGCCGCCCAGGGTCAGGGGAATGACGTCGTGCGTCAGCAGGTCGTTATAGTAGCGCTCGATGATGCCGACGCTCTTCTTGAGATCGAAGGTGTTGATCGGCACATCGCCGATGTCCGCCACCTGCAGGCTTTCGAAGGGGGCGGCGCGGGTCGCCATGTTGAACGGCCGCAGCATGCGTGATTCATCGCGAATCTGGCGCGGGCCGAAACGGGTGCCGGGGCGGTTGGAGGTCCCGATGTCCATGGGGATGCCGACGAAGCAGGCATCCAGCCCGGTGGCATCTTTCTGTGTCGGTAGGCGCATCATGGTGGCGGGGCCGCCGAAGCGAGGCATCTCGTTGCCGCCCAAGGGCTGGTTGAGGCTCGAGGCGTCCGGATGTGGGGTTATCATGGGGATTCTCCTGGGGCGGCACGTCGGTGCCGCCGTGTCTTGTGTCACGCGTCGGCGAGCGTCGACTCGAGTCCGATAAAGCGTTTGAGGCGCGCATCCGCGCTGGTGCGAATGGCGGCGGGCGGAGCGTCGGTCTGTACCTCGCCGTGTTCCATGAACACCACGCGGTCGGCGATCGACATCGCGAACTCCATCTCATGGGTGACGATCAGCATCGTCATCCCTTCTTCCGCCAGATCGCGAATGACCTTGAGCACGTCGCCGACCAGCTCCGGGTCGAGCGCCGAAGTCGGCTCGTCGAACAGCATGATGTCGGGCTGCATAGCCAGCGCCCGGGCGATGGCGACGCGCTGCTGCTGGCCACCGGAGAGCTGGTGCGGGTACTTGTCGGCGTGGGCCAGCAGGCCGACCTTGTCGAGCAGCGCAAGCGCCGTGTCTCGCTTGGCGGCCCCCTCGCCCATGGCGTGGTAGCGCGGCCCCATTAGAACGTTGTCGGCGATGGTGCGATGCGGGAACAGATTGAAGCCCTGGAACACCATGCCGACGCGGTGGATGCCGGCACGGAAACTGGCCGACTGGCGCTCACCCGCCTTCAGGAAGCTTTCGCCGAAGAGCACGATCTCGCCCCCATCCAGTGGCTCGAGCCCGTTGACGGTGCGAATCAGCGAGGTCTTGCCGCTGCCGGACGGGCCGATGATCGTGATTACCTCACCAGCGCCGACCTGGATATCGATGCCCTTGAGGACTTCATTATCGCCGTAGCGCTTATGAATATCGCGCAGCTGCAGGGCGGGGGGCTGCCCGGCGCTGGGGGTCACGCCGGCGGCACGCGGCGGCGGCGGAAGCTGGTCACGAAGCTTTGCTACCTGGGCGTCGCTCAGGGTCGGGGCGCGGCGCTTCTGCAGGTCGAGATGACGCTCCAGCCACTGCAGCAGCCAGCCGACCACGGTGACGATCATCACGTAGTAGATGGCCACTGCTGCCAGCGTCTCCAGGACCAGGAAGTTGGAGGCGTAGAGGCGCTGACCGACGAGCAGGATCTCTGTCAGGGAAATCACCGAGACCAGCGAAGTCAGCTTGACGATGGTGATGTATTCGTTGGTCAGCGTCGGCAGCGCGATGCGAAACGCCTGCGGCAGCACCACCAGCCGCTGCATGCCGAGGGCGCGGATACCGAGGGCACGGGCGGCCTCACGCTGACCTTGTGGCACCGAGAGCAGGCCGCCCCGGTGAATCTCCGCCATGTAGGCCGCTTCAGTCAGAATCAGCGAGATAAGGCCGGCATAGAACGACTGCGACAGCAAGCCACGCAATGAGGGCACTAGCTGAGGCAAGTTGTAGACGAAGATCAGCAGCACCAGCAGCGGTACGCTGCGGAAAAACCAGATGTAGAGCGAAACGGGCCAGCGCAGCCACGCGTGGCGAGACTGCTTGGCGAGGGCCAGCACGAAACCTATGCCCATGCCGATAAGCCAGGAGAGCAGACTCAGCTGGATGACGGTCAGGCAGGCGCGCCAGAAATCGCCCACCGAGAATAGCGACAGGAAGTAGGGCCAATCGAATTGCATCAGAGGTCCCGAAACGTGTTGGATGAGCAGGCTCCAGCCGCAAACGAGCGGCTGGACAAGAACCGGAATCAGGCAGGTTCTAGGTCATACTTCTTTAACAGCGTTCGGTACTCATCGGTGGCCTTGAAGGCTTCGACGGCGTCTTTCAAAGCGTCATAGAGAGGCTGGTTTCCTTTCTTGACGTAGATGCCGAGAGTTTCCGGATAGAGAGCATGGTCCGAACTGATAGTGATGCGGCCGCGAGACTTTTCGGCGATGGCGTTAGATGCACTCACGATCTCCATGTGGGCTTGAATATTGCCGGACAGAAGCGCCTGAGAAGTCTCCGACGAAGTCGGATATTCACGAACCTGAACCGGTCCCTTGCCATTGGGCTCACAATAGTCGCTCGAGAGTTTACTGAGCTTGGCGACCCAAGATGTACCCTGCTGAAGACCGACTGTCAGACCGCAGAGATCTTCGGGCTCCTTTGGCTGTACGCTGCTGTCGGCCAGGACCATGATCGCTGCCCCGGTTTTTGCGTAAGGTATGGCATCGGCCTGTTTGGTGCGATCGGGCAGGATATACATGCCGGAAATGATGGTGTCGAAGCGGCCGCTATTGAGACCCAGGATCAGGTTGGGGAAGCGGGTGTCGAAGTAGTCGACCTCGAGGCCCAGGCGATCGGCGAGTGCTTCGGAGACTTCCGGGTCGAAGCCGACCACGTCGTCGCCGTCGTAGGACTCGAACGGCGGATAGGCGATCTCCATGCCCACGGTCAGTACACCGTCGTTCAGCGTCGGCGGCGTCTCGACTGCTAGACTCGGCGCGGCGGTGAGCAGGCCGATTAGGCCGGCACTGAAGGCGGAGAGAGCGGTCTTGCGAATGTCGAATGTCATGGCAGTGGTTCCTGTTGGCTTGTTGTTGGCTTGTTGTTGGCTATGGGATCCAGCGTTGTCTGTCTGGTGCGCTGTCATTGCCGAGGCCGGCCCCGACGAGGGGCCGTTCGGCCTTTCGCCGCGCGCGAGGTCGCAGTGCCGCGGGGGCGGCGTTTACTCATCGGTCTGTGCATGCTTGAGGTGGCCGAAGCTCGAGGGTTTGCGTGAGCCCTCCGGCAGCGCCAGCTCACCGTTCGCGACCTTGCGCTGCAGATAGCGATAGGTCTGCAGTGCCTGGCTCCACATGTGATCGCCGACGGCGACGGCCTCGTAGTTCGTGCTGCTCTCGGCGAACTGTGGCAGCGGCTTCACCTGGGTGTGGTAGTCGCAGGCGTAGAACAGCGGGAAGGAGTAGCGCTCCTCCTTGACACTGCGCACGCGGTGCGCCGTGGCGACGAAGGCGCCGTTGGTCATGATCTCGAGCATGTCGCCGATATTGACCACGAAGCCGTTGTCGACCGGCGGGGCGTCGATCCACTCGCCGAGATCGTTCATGACCTCGAGGCCCGGGGTGCGCGAGTAAAGGATCGTGAAGCATTCATAATCGGTATGGGCGCCGATACCGGGGGCATCCTGGGCCTCGCCGTCGAACGGGTAGTGGATCAGGCGCAGCTTGGAGGGCGGGGCCGTCACCAGCGATTCGAAATAGTTCTCCGGCTGCCCCAGCGCCAGCGCGAAGCCGCGGAAGAGTCGCGTGCCGAGAGCGAAGACCGCGTCGTAATAAGCCTTGATGGCGTCGTGGAAGCCCGGCAGCGGCGGCCATTCGTTGGGGCCGATCAGCGGTGTACCGGCCACGTAGAGCGGGTGATCCTCGCCGACCTCGAAACCGACGTCGAAGGCTTCCTTGTGATCGGTCTTCTTCGAGTAGACCTCTTCGCCTTCGGGCACGAATCCCTTGTGGCTGCGCGAGCTGCCGATGTACTGCTGCATCTTGGCCTCGAGCGGCTGGTCGAAGTAGCGGCGGGCGGCGTCGTGCAGATCGTCGATCAGCCTCGGATCAATGCCATGACCGACGATATGCAGAAAGCCGATGTTGCGTGCGGCATTGCCCAAAGCGTTGGCCACGGCCTGGCGTTCGGTCAAACGCTCGCTGAACAGGCCGCTGATATCGATGACCGGGATTTTGGTGAAGCGCTTGAGGTTGTCGGTGTTGTCTTTGTCTTTGTTGTGGAAGTCGTTCATGCCTGGCTCCTTCTCTAATCAGGAAGTGTGGGACCGCTGTGAAAAGTGCTGGGCAAAGTGGCGGCGCTCGCAGTCGGCCATCCAGCGATTCAGCTGCCACAGGTCGGCGACCGGAACGTCAGTAAAGGGAAGGTGGTGGAGGTAGCCGTCGACCCCGAACTCCGGTGTCAGGGTGGTGGCCTCGTGGCCGGCGCTGCGCTGCGCTTCCCAGATCGCCGCCCAATGTCGCTGGTGAAACGCCAGCGCGTCGGCGTGTTCCGGTGCGGCCGGGTGGGGTACCTGCGGCCCCTGGTCGTAGCCGACCCGAGCCTGGATGTGGTGCACGCGCTCGATGAACGGCGTGAGGTCGTCGCACGGGTCTTCGAGCAGGCGCTCGCAGGTCACCACCCAGTGGCTGATATCGCTGGTGAAGCGCAGGTCCGGCAGCTGTGCGATCAGGTCGAGCGTGACCCAGGGGCTGTAGAGCGAACGTGCCCGATGCGTCTCGAAGACACAGGTCAGCCCGCTGGCGTCAATGACCTCCATCGCACGGCCGAAGAAGTCGACCTGCTGTGCCAGCGGCCAGCGGTCGTTACCCGCCAGCACGTTGACGAAGCGCGGCGCCAGTGCCTGCATCTGCTGAAGCTGAAGGGCGAGATCGTCGAGATGCTGCTGTGGGGTATGGGCCTGATGAGGCAGGACCGGCGCCGAGGTAAAGAGGATGCCGATATAGGGCAGGCTATGCGACTGGAGAAAGCGTGCGAACGCCTGTCGCTCGTTCGCGTCCTGCGGCATGCGTGCCTCCAGGCCATCGAAGCCGGCGGCTCGGGCTTCGCGGGCGGCTTGTTCCCAGGTGCCCTGAAAGCCCCATAGCGATCGGAAAGTTTCCAGCTTGAAAGAATCGGTCAAGGGTCGCTCCGTGATTGTCGTTGTGAGCGTGTGACTAGGACTAAAGCAGAAAACGTGCCAACCCGGTCCCAAGCGGTGTTCAGCATCGGTCGCCAATCTTGCTGACCTACGGGGCGCCGGTTTCCGGTGTCTTAGATGGCGTTCCGGACCTTTAGCCGTTTTTGGCCGGGCGAGGTCAGCGCTTGCCGGTCAATGCATTCTTGAATCAATATGGGCGACAAATGATTCATTAAGGCATCGATGATGCAAAAACGTATTGGTGGCGAGGCGCCGCTCGATCGGCTCGTGCTGGAGACGTTGATACAGACCGCACAGGATCATCTCTTTATCGTCGATGAATCGGGGGCGATCCTGGCGGTCAGCCCGAGCAGTGCGGCGGTCTACGGCATGAGTCGAGAGGCGCTCTGCAACACCACGGTGCAGGCGCTGGAAGCCGATGGCGTGCTGTCTCCGTCGGTGTCGATGGAGGTCATGCGGACCGGGCGTTCGGCACAGCTGCTGCAGCGCACGGCGACCGGCCGGCAGGTCATTGCGGAGGCGCATCCGATTTACTGGCAGGGCCGGCTCAAGCGGATCATCAGCCGTTCGATGGACATGACCGATGTGCGCCTTCTACAGGACGAATATGCGCTGCTGCAACGGCGCTTCAATGCCCATCTCTCGCGTGGTGTCGGCACCGGCGAGGCGGATATGGAAGTGCCCGGACTCGAGATTCGCAGTCAGGTGATGCGTGAAGTGGCACAGCTGCTCGAGCGCGTCGCGGCCACCGACGCCACCGTACTCATGCTCGGCGAATCGGGGGTCGGCAAGACCGCCTTTGCCCGACAGTTGCACCGCTGGAGCCGGCGCGGCGAGGGGGCCTTCGTCGATGTCAACTGCGCGGCGATTCCGGAGTCGCTGTTCGAGTCGGAGATGTTCGGCTATCAGCCGGGCGCCTTCAGCGGTGCCGCACGCCAGGGCAAGGCGGGGCTGCTCGAACAGGCGCATGGCGGTACGCTGTTTCTTGACGAGATCGGCGAACTGCCACTGGCGATGCAGTCGAAGCTGTTGAAGGTGATTCAGGATGGCTCGCTGACGCGGTTGGGCGATACGCGCTCGCGTCAGGTCGATTTCCGGCTGGTCGTCGCAACCAATCAGGATCTGGCCCGAAGAGTAGAGGAGGGGGCGTTTCGTCTCGATCTCTACTATCGGCTTAACGTCATTCCGGTGACGCTGCCGCCGCTGCGCGAGCGTCGCGAAGACATTCTTGGACTTGCCGAGCGACAGCTCGAGACGCTCAACCGTCGCTACGGTGGCGAGAAAGTCATGCACCCTCACATCTGGTCGGAGCTGATGAGCAACGACTGGCCTGGCAATGTGCGTGAGCTGGAAAACTGGCTGGAGCGCGCTTGGCTTTCTGCCGACGGTGAGGTGATTGGGGCGCCGGTGATGGCGGCGCCGGACACCGGAAAGTCAGCGATACCCACCGTGATGGCTTCGAGCGTCGCAGCAAACACCAATGGCACGAAGCTGGAAGCGAAGGATCCCGAACCGCTGGCACCGGGTCAGACGTTGAAATCCGCCATGGCGGCTCATGAGCGAGACATACTCTCGACAATGGCGGACTCGTACCGCTCGACCTACGCGCTGGCGGAGCGCCTCGGCATCAGCCAGCCGAGCGTGGTTCGTAAGCTCAAACGTCATGGCATCACACTCAACCCACGATGACTCCCCATAGGCTCGAGGCCTGGTCGGGCGGCGCTCAGCTCGCGGCGTCGGCGTTGTTGTCGGCGTTGGAATTCTCGGCGTAACGCGCAACGAGCTTGCGATTGCCGTAGCCCCAACGCTCGGCTTCGGAGGGCGCATCCGGTGCGGCATCGTCGTGCAGCCACTCGCGCCAGCTGGCAACCAGCAGGGCCATCAGCACCGGGCCGACGAATAGCCCGACTAGCCCCATCGTCTTGACCCCGCCGACCAGGCCGAAGAAGGTCGGCAGGAAGGGCAGTTTGATCGGCCCGCCGACGAGTCGCGGGCGTAGCGTCTTGTCGACGATGAACAGCTCCACTGCGCCCCAGAGAAACAGTCCTATGCCGTTGGGCACGTGACCGGTGGCGATCAGGTAGAGCGAGACCAGCGTGAACGTCAGCGGTGCACCGCCCGGGACCAAGGCCATGAATGCGGTGATGACCCCCAGCACCACCGGTGACTGCACGCCGGCGATCCAGTAAGCGGTGCCCAGCACCAGCCCCTCGCCCAGCGCGATCAGGCCCATGCCCATGACGGTCGAGCTGATCGTGGCCGGCACGACGCGAGAGAAGCGCTGCCAGCGGGCCGGCAACACGCGCTCGCCGACGATGTCTAGCTGGCGTGCCATGCCGGCGCCATCCTTGTAGAGGAAGAACAGCGTGATCAGCATGAATAGCAGCGTCAGGGCAACGTGGAGTGCGTTGCTGCCGAGCGCGAGCACCCAGCGCGAGATATTGCCGATGTGCTCGCCGCCAACGAGCTGGATGTAGTATTCCAGCGCGTGAGGCTCGGCAAGGTAGGTCTGCCACTGCTTGTCTAGCCACTCGCCCGCGCCCGGCAGTCCAGCGATCCAGTCGGGCGTCGGCATGCCTTGTTGATTGATTGTGAGTAGCCAGCCGACCCAGCCCTTGAGTTCCTGGAAGGCGTAGGTGAAGGCCATCACCATCGGGATCACCAGGCAGAGCACGATCAGCCCCAGGGCGAGACTGGCGGCAAGGGTCCTGCGCTGATCGCAGGCGCTGAGCAGGCGCTGGTAGAGCGGCCAGCTCGCGACGCAGATGATCAGCGCGGCGAGCACCGGGATCAGGAAGTCGATGAAGAAGTAGACGCCGGCGATCATTACCAGAACCAGCAGCCAGCGGGCGACGCTGGTGTTCGCGAAAATCGGAGCCATGAACGTCCTCTGAATGCCTTGAATCCACTGCCTGAAGGGCGGCACCTTGTCTTGCATGCCGTCATGGCGTGCTCGACAGGTGCAGCGGACCATCATACCCCACGTGGTTGCCGGCAGGCACAGCGCACGTTCGGTCGTCGCACACGTGGCATTCTGGGCGACGGACGTGATCTGGCTACCAGCCGGACGAGGGGAGGGGCGAGAGTGGCCGCCATGGATTGCTGGACACAACAAAACGCCTGGAGCGTTTTTTGACGCCGCAGGCGGCCCGGAGGGTGGCAGAAATGGATGGCAGGCCACCCAAAAGGGCCTCTCGATGTCGAGAGGCCCTCATTGACAGCATGCCGGTTGTCGGCGGGGAAGAAGACGTCGTTACGGCAGCTCTTCCTCGACATTCTCCTTCTTGGCCGGGATCAGGTCCTGGCGCTCGAGCTTGAACACGATCAGCAGCGCCGCGGCCACGTAGACGGAGGAGAAGGTGCCCGCCACGATGCCGAGGATCAGCGAGATCGAGAAGTTGTGGATCATGTCGCCGCCGAGGAAGAACAGCGCGAACAGCACCAGCAGCGTCGTGCCGGAGGTGGCCAGGGTGCGCGACAGCGTCTGGTTGATTGCGCTGTTGAAGATCTCGGCCATGTTGTCACTACGCGAGAGACGGATGTTCTCGCGAATTCGGTCGTAGACGATGATGGTGTCGTTGAGGGAGTAACCGATCACCGCCATGATGCCGGCCAGAACGGTCAGGTCGAACTCCCACTGGAACAGCGCGAACAGTCCCAGCACGATCAGCACGTCGTGGCCCAGCGAGATGATCGCGCAGAGGGCAAACTTGTACTGAAAGCGGAAAGCGACGTAGATCGCCACGCCCGCCAGCGCGACCAGCATGCCGAGACCGCTCTGGTCGCGTAGCTGATCGCCGACCTGCGCGCCGACGAACTCGGCGCGGACCAGATCGATGGAGGCGCCGTTGCCGCTCAGCGCGGAGACGACCTGATTGCCGACATCGTTCGAGAAGGTCTGCTGCAGACGGATCAGGATCTCGTCGGCGGCACCGAAGGTCTGTACCTGGAAGTTCTCGAAGCCACTGCTGGCCAGTAGCGTGCGGATGTCATCCAGCGATGGCGCGGTCGCGTAGTGCAGCTCGACGACCGTGCCGCCGGTGAAGTCGAGACCCAGGTTGAGATGGAGCAGGGCCAGCGCCGCTACCGAAACGATCGTCAGCACGATCGAAACGATGAAGGCGATGCGGCGCTTGCCCATGAAGTCGAATTGGCGCATTGCTCGCGTCTCCTAGATCCAGAGTTTCTTCACCGGCTTGCCGCCGATGGAGAGGTTGACGAGGGCACGCGACACCATGATGCCGGTGAACATCGAGGTCAAAATGCCGAGCGAGAGCGTCACGGCGAAGCCCTTGACCGGCCCGGTGCCGATCGAGAACAGCACTACCGCCACCAGCAACGTCGTCAGGTTGGCATCGACGATCGACGTGAAGGCGCGGCCGTAGCCGGCATGGACCGCTTGCTGGGCGGGCGTGTGTCGCCGGAGCTCTTCGCGTATGCGCTCGTAGATCAATACGTTGGCGTCTACCGCCATGCCGAGCGTCAGCACGATACCGGCGATGCCGGGCAGGGTCAGTGTCGCCCCGAGCAGCGACATTGCAGCCACCAGCAGTACCAGGTTGACGGCCAGCGCCACGTTGGCGATTACGCCGAACGCCTTGTAGCGGATCAGCATGAATGCGACGACCAGCAGGCCACCGACGATCACCGAGAAGATCCCGCGCTGGATATTCTGCGCCCCGAGGCTTGGGCCGATGGTGCGCTCCTGGACGAAGTAGATCGGCGCGGCGAGCGAGCCCGAGCGCAGAAGGAGGGCCAGTTCGCTCGCTTCGGTCGGCGAGTCGAGGCCGGTGATCCGGAAGCGGTTGCTCAGCGCACTCTGGATCGTCGCGAGACTGATCACGCTGCGCGTGGTTTCGGGAATGCGCTTCTCGACCTGCTTGCCATCCTGCATCACGGTCTCGACGTGCGAATTGTGCTCGATGTAGAGCACGGCCATGTTGCGACCGATGTTGGCGCGGGTGGCCTGGTTCATCAGCGAGCCGCCGGTGCCGTCGAGGTTGATGTTGACCTGCGGCTGACCGTTCTGGTCGAAGCCCTGGCTGGCGCTGGAGACACGGTCACCGGTGATGATCACATCGCGCGAGAGGGTGGCGCTGCGCGTCGAGTCGTTGCGGAACGGGAATGTCTCGGTCTCGGAATCCGGTGCGTCCGGACGAGCCTCGAGCCGGAACTCCAGGTTGGCGGTGGCGCCGACGATGCGCTTCGCTTCGGCGGTGTCCTGCACGCCGGGCAGCTCGACGACGATGCGGTTCGGTCCCTGGCGCTGAACCAGCGGCTCGGAAACGCCGAGTTCGTTGACACGGTTGCGGATCGTGGTCAGGTTCTGCTTGATCGCATAGTCCTGGATATCCTTGATCGACTGCTCGGTCAGGGTCATGTCGAGAAAGGCGCGGCGACCTTCGTCATGATCGGCGAGCTGGAACTCGCTGTAGGTCTGACTGATCTGGTCGCGGGCGGCGGCACGATCTTCGGCGTTGGCGAATTCGACGTGCAGCGTATTGTCGTCGATCTGGGTGCCGCGGTAGCGAATGCGCTGATCGCGCAGATCGGCGCGAATGGCGCTGGCGGTGGCGTCCAGGCGCTGCTGCACGGCAGCGTCCATATCGACTTCGAGCAGGAAGTGCACGCCGCCACGCAGGTCGAGACCGAGTTTCATCGGTGCGGCCGAAAGGCTGGTCAGCCAGGCGGGCGTCGAGTCCGCGAGGTTGAGCGCCACGGTGTAGTTATCGCCGAGCATGTCATCAATGACGTCTCGCGCGGGAAGCTGCTGCTCGGCGTCGTCGAGCCGAATCAGGGCGGTAGTGTTGCCGGTCATCCGAGCCGATTTGACGGCGATGTCATCGCTGCTCAACGCCTGCTGAATGCGGTCGAGCTGCTGGCTGTCTAGAGAACCGTTGGTGGAGCTGATCTGGACGGCGGGATCCTGCGGATACAGATTGGGTAACGCGTAAACGATGCCGACGACACAAACGACGAGTATCAGCAGATACTTCCACAGGGGGTAACGATTGAGCATGGAAGCCCTGTCCTTTCTATGACTGTCGGGTTCCGACGGTCGCGGAAAAAGAGAGCGGCTGCCGATGGAGAATCGGCAGCCAGGAGAGTTAGATCGACTTCAGGGTGCCCTTCGGCAGCACGGAAGCGACCGCGCCTTTCTGGACGTTGACCACGGTGCCTTCGGCAATTTCCATGCTGATGAAGTCGTCGGTGACTTCCGTGATGCGACCCATCAGACCGCCACCGATCACGATCTCGTCACCCTTGCTCAGGTTGGAGACCAGCTGCTTGTGCTGCTTGGCACGCTTGGACTGCGGGCGCCACAGCAGGAAGTAGAAGATCAGCACGAAGCCGACCAGCATGACGATCTGGGCGATGCCGCCGCCGGCAGGGGCACCCGCATCCTGGGCGTAGGCCGCGGGAATGAGGAAGTCCAGCATGGATGTTTCTCCGAGAGTTGTGATGTGAACTGGTTGCGCGATGAGACTGGCTGGACCGGCTCGTCGGACGTTTCACGTCGGCCGGTTCGAATCGTATCAATCGACCCCGGGCGGCACGGGAAGCCCGCGTCGCCGATAGAATTCTGCCACGAAGTCGGCCAATGTACCCGCTTCGATAGCCCCGCGCAAACCCGCCATCAGGCGCTGGTAATAGCGCAGATTGTGGATGGTATTGAGCATCGAGCCGAGCATTTCTCCGCAGCGGTCGAGGTGGTGTAGATAGCCCCGCGAGAAGTGCTGGCAGGTATAGCAGTCGCACTCCTCCTCGAGCGGTCGGGTGTCATGTCGATGCACGGCGTTACGGATTTTGACGGTACCATCGGCGGTGAACAGGTGGCCGTTGCGCGCATTGCGAGTCGGCATCACGCAATCGAACATGTCGATGCCGCGACGTACCCCTTCGACCAGATCTTCCGGTTTGCCTACACCCATCAGGTAGCGCGGTTTGTCATCGGGCATCCACTCGGGCAGATAGTTCAGCACGCCGATCATCTCGTCCTTCGGCTCGCCGACCGAGAGCCCGCCGATGGCCAGGCCGTCGAAGCCGATCTCCATCAGCCCTTCCAGCGAGCGCTTGCGCAGCTCCGGGTACATGCCGCCTTGAACGATCCCGAACAGCGCCGAGGGCGAGTCGCCGTGAGCCGCCTTGGAGCGTGCCGCCCAGCGCAGGGAAAGCTCCATCGATTTTTCCGCCTCGGCCGGCGTGGCGGGGTAGGGCGTGCATTCATCGAAGATCATCACCACGTCGGAGCCCAGGGACCGCTGCACGGCCATCGACTCCTCCGGCCCCATGAAGACCTTTGACCCATCGACCGGCGAGCGGAAGTGCACGCCCTGCTCGGTAATCTTGCGCATCTCGCCCAGCGAAAAGACCTGAAAGCCACCCGAGTCGGTCAGGATCGGTTTATGCCACTGCGAAAAGTCGTGGAGATCGCCGTGTGTCTCGATCACCTCGGTGCCGGGGCGCAGCCATAGATGAAAGGTGTTGCCGAGAATGATCTCGGCGCCGATCGCCTCGACGTCCTTGGGCGTCATCCCCTTGACCGTGCCATAGGTACCGACCGGCATGAAGGCGGGTGTTTCCACCGTTCCTCGCGGAAAGGTAAGCCTGCCGCGGCGGGCGCGGCCATCCTGCGCCAGCCGTTCGAAATTCATGAAGCATTCGTCACGCATGGTTGTCTCTTTCGGCGCGGCCGAGGCCGCGCATCAATGGTCTCTATCTATCAGCGCGCCCGAAGTCGCGCGGGATGTTCTCATTACAGCGCGCCCGAAGCCGCGCGTGAGGATTCCGTTTACAGCGTGCCAAAGGCGCGGGCCTCATGTACGCGACCGACAACGACGCGAGGCTGACAACGATCAGTCGGGCCGGCGGGTCAGGAACATGGCGTCGCCATAACTGAAAAATCGATACTCCCTGTCGACGGCCTCGCGGTAAGCGCGCATGACCGCTTCATATCCGGCGAAGGAGGAGACCAGCATCAGCAGGGTCGATTCCGGCAGGTGGAAGTTGGTCACCAGCGCGTCGACGCAGCGCCAGCGGTAGCCCGGATAGATGAAGATATCCGTATCACCGCGCAAGGGCGACAGCGTGCCGTCTTCGGCGCTGGCGCTCTCGAGACAGCGCACGCTGGTGGTGCCGATCGCTACGATTCGTTTGCCGTTGGCATGGGCCCGGTTCACCTGTGCGCAGACCTGCTCGTCGACTTCCAGCCACTCGCTGTGCATGTGGTGCTCGCGGATGTCGTCGACGCGAACGGGCTGAAAGGTACCGGCACCGACATGCAGCGTCACGAACGCGGTCTCGATGCCCTTGTCGCGCAGCGCCTGCATCATCGGCTCATCGAAATGCAGTCCGGCGGTAGGCGCGGCGACTGCGCCTTCGCGGCGGGCGTAGACTGTCTGATAACGCTCGCGGTCGGCCAGCTCATCCTCGCGCGTGATGTAAGGCGGCAGCGGCATGTGCCCATGCTGTTCCAGCAGTGGGATCAGCGGTGTCTCGCCAAGAAAGCGGAGTTCGAAGAGGGTGTCGCGCCGACCTTCCACCACTGCGTGAATGTCGCCCTCGAAGACCAGTTCGGTGCCCGGTTTGGGGGGCTTGCTCGAGCGCAGATGCGCCAGGCCGCGGTGAGCATCCAGCGGTCGCTCCAGCAGCATCTCCACCTTACCGCCACTCGCCTTCTGGCCGAACAGTCGCGCCGGGATCACGCGCGTATCGTTGAACACCACCACGTCACCCGGCTCGAGCTCGGTGAGCAGATCGGGAAAGCGCTGGTGCGACAGAGTTCCAGCGGCGCCATCGACGCACAGCAGGCGGCAGTCGGTGCGCTGTTCGGACGGATAGCGAGCAATCAGCTCATCGGGCAGATCGAAGTGAAAGTCGGCGCGCTGCATGGCGTAGGTCAGAGTCCGGCTTGGCAAAGGGGAGTGTTCACGAGGGCGCCATCATAAAGCACCGGGCGGGTGAAGTCAGCGTGACGATTGACGCCACCCGGCGGGTCCGTATAATGCGTCTCCGCTGCCGGCGTGGCGGAATTGGTAGACGCAGCGGATTCAAAATCCGCCGCTGGAAACAGTGTGTCGGTTCGAGTCCGACCGCCGGCACCATCCGCATTGATGGCTAAGTGTCATCCCTCTCGTTATTGCCTCATCTCCCTTCGATTTTACCAGTGACTGGCGTCTGCTTTTGCCTGCGGACCTTGCACCCTAACTACGTATCGTCGCCGCCGTTGGCCGCCTGATTTCCTCTTGGTCGGCCCGAGCGCTATTGCGCTCGATACTTGTCACCGAGGGGGTGTTATCCGCACATGTTCAGCCTTGCCGATTGATGCCGGCTATCGAGCGCATAGGTCGCGGCCGGCGATTCGCTGACCTTGATTTTGAGACGCTGTGTACCAAGCTAATGAATTGTGACACGAGGGCGTCGGCGCTTGTCGTCAGGCGCGTTTTCACTGGGCAGTGACAAAGGACATGACACATGAGCGGTGCAAAGACTCGTAACATCAAGGATGCCAAGAGCAGCAAGGCAACCGCGCTCTATCCGACCCGCAACGATATTCCCGAGGATCAGCGCGCCAAGCTGGTCGCGCTGATGAACGCGCGCCTGTCGGAGCTGATCGATCTTTCGCTGGCGATCAAGCAGGCGCACTGGAACCTGAAGGGTCTTCAGTTCATTGGCGTCCATGAAATGCTTGATGGCTTCCGTGATGGTATCGATGCGCACGTTGACGAAGTGGCAGAGCGACTGGTCCAGCTCGGCGGTACCGCCCACGGCACCGCACAAGATGTCGCGGGCAACACGAGCCTCAAGGCGTATCCGACCGATATCCATAAGGTCGAAGATCACATCAAGGCGTTGGCGGATCATTACGCCGGGGTTGGAGCGACGGTCCGTCAGGGGATCGACGACACCAGCGATCTCGGCGACGAAGATACGTCCGACCTGTTGACCGGTGTATCACGCACGCTGGACAGCAATCTCTGGTTCCTTGAAGCGCATCTTCAGGAAGGCTGATCCAGTCCTTGGAGCCCGCTGATCGGGCTCTCAGAGCCGTTGGAGACATGGCGG
>NZ_BMZI01000004.1:532224-568438 GCF_014652715.1 Salinicola rhizosphaerae
TCAGGGTGCAAGGAAAGGCTGAATGAATCGACGAGCGAGATAACCGGGGCGGCTTACCACCCCCAGGCGAGTTTGCCGACAGAAGGGGGCTTGGCGATTGGCCGTCGGGGATGGCGCATAAAAAAAGACCCGCGCCATGACATGGGGTCGCGATGGCGTCGGGTCGGGCGCAGCACTTCCTGTCGAGGGTGCCTTTGCCAAGCGTGGTATGCGAGAAAGTGGCTCTCGAGAAAAGCCACCGGACCAGTGTCTACCATTCGTCTAACATTAGGAATAACTAAAGCGCAGCCTTTTGTAACTGACCTATCTCCATCACCTTGCCGGTCCCCGGCCGGGTCGTGCTCCGGTCGTATGTTTCGAGGGGCTATCTAGAAGGGCTGTTTCGAAGAGTTGCCTTGAAAAGCTGCTTTGAAAAAGCTTCCTCGAAGAGCCGTCTTGAAGAACTTTCAGCCGAAAGGTCTTCCATCAATGGTAAATCTGCCGCCGGCAAATCCATCACGGCCCGAAGTCGGTGACTGCGCTCTAGCGCGCGAGACGCTCCCGTAGCCTGGAAGACGCGACGCTACGGCTGGCGAGGTCGTCCCTGCGGCGCGAGTGGTTGGGAGAGCGCCTGCTGGATCGCTTCTTCCCGTGGAACGCCTTTATCGACCAAGGCCCTGATGCGGCTCTTGAGTGTGCCTACCGGCATGCCCGCGGCGTCGGCCAGGCTGGCGAGACTACCTGGCTGTCGCCGGTTACGCCGGGTCAGCGGGTCGCTGCTCATCTCGTGTTTCATCAATCGCATGACGGATGCTTCCTGCTCCATTCGAGAGACTGTTTTGCCGCCGGCGGCGGCGCTTTTTATCTCTTATCGACGGCAAATGAAAAATCTTTCATTGGTAATCAACGGTAGCGATCCATCATGAACATCCCCGAATGTCGCGGTTAGCGAAGTACGGAGCTTTCGCTATTTCTTTCTTTCCTCCCCACGGACCCCAGTCGTCGACCCGCGAGCACTCAGCTGTCGGCGTCCAGTAGCTGGCCCAAACCCGCTTCGTTCAGGGCCGGGCGACAGGCGTTTCTCGCTTCCGGTGGCAGAGAGAACTGGCGTAACTCGTCGTGCAGGGCCCAGAGGAGGTCCTGCTCGACCAGCGAGCGTGCCTGGTGAGGATGCATGTTCAGCTTGCGCATGGCTTGCCAGCGGGCGCTGTCCAGCCCTTCGAGCGGCAACCAGCGCGAGGCGAGGCTCATGCGTAGAGACTCGGCGTAGCAGCGCAGCAGAAAGTAGGCGAAAGCGTCTGTCAGCGCTTCCTGATGGCGGCCGCCGTCATCTCCGGCCGATGGCACGCCGTGACGCGCGCCGGCGCCTTGGGTCGCTGTCTGCCATAGCGCATCGTAATCGAAGGCGTTCTCGGTGTTCATGTTGCGATCTCCTGTCGCTTCGGTGAAGGCTTTTTCTGGCTATCGGCCGAGCTCGCCAAGGACTGCAGTCCTGTCCTGAAATTCCCGGTCAATCTAACCGGTGTTATATAACTGGCCTCGCTAACATGCTGTCATTCCTGAAAAATTTTAAACAAGGCAGGAATGCATGGGTCAGCAGGAAAGCTGTATCGCTCAACATTTCAGTCACTACGGCAGGCTGTCCGAAAACGAACGTCGCCAGCTCGATGCGCTGGAGGCGCCAGCCACCGTCGTGACCAAAGGGCAGGTGCTCTGGCACGAGGGAGATGCAGCGCGGAATTTCTGCACGTTGGGGCTGGGATGGGCTTACTCATTCCGTTATCTGGCGGATGGGACGCGGCATATTCTGGAGACGTTCCTGCCCGGCGACGTGATCGGCCTGCGCGAGTTTCCGTTTCAGGAACGACTATCGAGCGTGGCGATGTTGGAGGACGCCGAGATTCGGTTGGTCGAGCATCGTCGACTGGTGGATATCTTCCGCGATTCCCCCCGGCTGACGTCGCTCTGCTTCGCGGTGTCGTCCTATCAGCAGGCGCTGCTGAGCGAGCGCCTGGTGCATCTGTCGCGGCGCAGCGCGCGCCAGCGGGTGGCGTATCTGCTGTTCGAGTTCTATTCGCGGCTCAAGCGCAACGATGGGGCCCTGGGCGACTGCTTCCGCGTGCCGCTCTCTCAGCAGCAGCTGGCAGATGCATTGGGTCTTTCGCCGGTGCATGTCAGCCGCACGTTGACGGCGTTTCGTCGCGAGGGGCTGGTCAAACGCTCACGAGGCTGGGTGCACATCCTCGATCCGCAGGCGTTGGCCGATGAAGGCTGCGTGACCGGCTACCTGCACGAAAGTGTTCTGCTGGTCGACTGATGGGGCGGTTTGAGGAGTGAGCGCCGGCGGTTGGGCGAAAGATGGGCTGGAGACGTCGAAGCGCGAGGTGTATCGGCCAGGTACACAAAATCCGCTCCTGCGAGAGCGCAGAAGCGGACGGAGACGAGCTGTCGGCGCCGGTATCAGTTGGCGGCGCGGCGGGAAACGCGGCTGAGCGCGCTGGTCATTTCGATGGCCATCGTCAGATCGGCCAGTTCGCGCGGCGAGAATGCCGTCAGCGCCAGCTTGCGCGTGGCGGGGTTGGCAGGGCGGAAGTGCGTGAATGACTCGCACCATGCCAGCGCGGCTTTCTCGCGGTCATCGAAATGATCCGACTCGGCCCAGGCGGCGAGCGCTGCCAGTTTCTCGGCAGAGATCCCCATGGCTTCGGCCTGTTCCTGCCGGAAGTGCGTGCACGTCAGGCAGCCGTTGATCTGCGAGGCGCGTAGCTCGGCCAGGCAGCGAATGGACGGATCCAGTGAACAGGCGTGCAGCGATCTCGCGGATTTGTCGACGTTCTTGACGTCGATCGTTTGCCATTTCTCGGCGCTCATCTCGGTCTCCTGATGTCAGGTCTTCACCCGATTAAACGACTATCGTTCTCAACTGTCTACAGCTTCGATTGGAAAGTTTAATCACGGTTTAATAGTGAAACTATGGTTCGCTTTCGCCAGCGCGAAGAAAGCCCCGCGATGGCGGGGCGATATCGAGAGCGGGGCGGGTGGATCACCGCCGTCCGAGGAGCAGGCCAACCACGGCACCGGCCAACGTTGCTGCGCCAATGGCTGACCAGGATTTCTCGCGCACGTAGCGGTCACACTCGGTCATCGAGCGGCTGGCCGAACTGCGCGCCTGCCGGTTCCGGCGACGGGCCTCGGCGGCCATGCGTGCGTACTGCTCTTCGCTCTTCAATCGGGCGGATTCGATGGCATCTTCGGCATCGTCGCGCAGGTCGCGTCCCAGCGCTTCCCCCTGTTCGCCGATGTCGTGAATGTCGTCACGGATGCGCTCGGTGCGCGCCTTGCGTTCGTCTCGGTTGAATAGGCTCATGGTTCACCTCCCTGATGTTGATAAGCCTCATGGCTCTGACAGCGTAGTCGGTGTGAAGTGCCATCGCGATTCGCTTTGCCGGGAGTCAGAGGCCATCATGGCGATCTTCGTGAGTGTCGGGCGCAATTCGAGAGGAAGTCGTGGTGTCGTTACAGCTCTGGTGTTCGCTGCTTCTGGTCTGCGCGCTGGGCGCCATCTCGCCGGGACCGAGCCTTGCCATGGTCATGCGCCATACGCTCGGCAGCGGTCGTGCCTGCGGTGTGGCCGCTGCACTGGCTCATGCGGTCGGCGTCGGTCTATATGCGGGTTTGACCGTCGTCGGGCTGGCGGCCGTCATCGTTCACCAGCCCTGGCTCTACCGGCTGATCGCCTGGGGTGGCGCGCTCTACCTCGCGTGGCTGGGAATCCAGGCGCTGCGAGCGGGGGCCGCGCCGGCGTTCCCCGTGCAAGATCAGCAGGGCGATTGGCGCCGTGCCGTGCGCGATGGGCTGCTGGTCGCGCTGGGTAACCCCAAGCTGATCGTGTTCTTCGTGGCGTTGCTGAGTCAGTTCGTCGAGGCGGACATGGGGGCGGCGTCTCGCTGGTTGATCGTTGCTACTGCCGCGGTCGTCGATGGCGGCTGGTACCTGCTGGTGGCGATGGCGCTCTCGCAGTCCCACGTACTGCCCTGGTTACGGCACCGCGCGGTCTGGGTACACCGGTTGACGGGGGGCATCCTGATCGCGCTGGCGCTGCGGGTCGCGCTGGGTTGACGGCGCTCAGCGAAGACGTTTGAGGATGGCCTCGACCGGCGCCGTTGCCGGCAGGATGCCGAAGATCGCCGACGGCGCGCCGAGGCGCGTGGCGCAGAAGGTTTCCGCGACCACGCCGGGGGCGTGGCGAATCAGCAGCGACGCCTGCAGCATTTGCGCCATGCGCTGCGTCAGCCAGCGGGCGTCGGCCTCGCGCGGAGGTGACTCTGCCTGCAGGCTGCGTTCGAGCTCGTTCAGTGCGACATCGTAGGCGGGGTGCGCGCCGCGACAGAACGCCAGTTCGACCTGCAGCGCCTCGATGCTGGCGGGATGGCGGGCGAGAATACGCAGTACATCCAGGCAGATCACGTTGCCCGAGCCCTCCCAGATCGAATTGACCGGCGCCTCCCGATAGAGCCTGGCCAGTGGCGTTTCCTCGACGTAGCCGATGCCGCCCAGGCACTCCATGGCCTCGGCCATGAACGCGGGGGCGCGCTTGTTGTGCCAGAACTTCGCCAGTGCCGGAATCAGCCGAGCCAGCGCGGTTTCATGTGCGCTCTCGGCGGCATCATCCATGGCGCGGGCGCCGCGCAGGGCGAGCCAGAGGCTGGCTTCGGTCTCGATGGCGAGATCGGCGATCACGCGCTGCATCAGTGGCTGTTCGGCCAGAGTGTGGCCGAATGCCTCACGGTTCTCGACGTGGTGCCAGGCTTCGCGCAGCGCCTGGCGCATCATGCCGGCCGGTGCCATGCCGGCATCAAGACGCGTCTGCTGCACCATGTCGAGAATGGCGGCGATGCCGCGCCCGGGTTCACCGACCAGTTGAGCCCAGGCGCCGTCGTATTCGATCTCCGCGGAGGCGTTGGCGCGGTTGCCGCATTTTTCCTTGAGCCGCTGGATCTCGATGGCATTTCGCTCGTCGTCCGGCGTGAAGCGGGGCGCCAGAAAGCAGCTCAGTCCGTCGTCGGTCTGTGCGAGTGTCAGGAAAGCATCGGACATCGGTGCGCTGCAGAACCACTTGTGCCCCTTGAGGCGATACCAGCGGCCGCTGCCCGACGCATCGACCGGCGTCGCCCGTGTCGTGTTACGGCGAATGTCGCTGCCGCCCTGTTTCTCGGTCATCGCCATGCCGAAGGTATTGGTCCGTTTGCAGCGCGCGGGCACGGCGCGGGGGTCGTACTCGCGCCCCGTCAGGCGGGTGCGCCACGACTCGGCGCCGCTCAGGTGTCGCAGAACCGGCATCGCCGCATGCGTCATGGTAATCGGGCAGCAGAAGCCCGGCTCGGCCTGGGTCAGCAGATAGAGCCCGGCGAGATGCGCCTGGTGGCCGCCGTTGTGCTCCTGCTCCCAGGCAACCGCGTGCCAGCCGCCGGCGATCGCTTCGCGCATCAGCGAGTGATAGGCGGGGTGGTAGTCGACCTCGTCGAGGCGGCGTCCGTAGCGGTCGAAGGCCCGCAGTGTCGGCGGGTAGCGGTTGGCCTCTTCGCCCCATACCGCGACTTCCGGCCGGCCGAGCCGATCACCGAGCGTGGCGAGGCGTTCGCTGACCCAGGCCGGTGCCAGCTGACCGAGCGCGTCACGCAGCATCGCATCGGTGTGCCACAGATCGATGGAGCCGAGCGTCGCGGGCTGGTTTTCGATCGCGTGGGTGCGGAGCTGCTCGCGTGGTGTCCGGCAGAAAGACGATTGAGGGGTTGGCATGATGCATCTCCGCGACGGTGGGAGAACATTCGACGGATGTTGTCGAGCATAGCGCGTCGATGCCGCGGGGTGGAGAGACATTCGACCAACGCGGGAGTGGCATCGGGCAGGTGGCGTCGGATCGAAGGGCCGCGCGGTCGGCGCTGGTGGAGGGCGTGA
Source organism: Salinicola rhizosphaerae (assembly GCF_014652715.1). GTDB lineage: Bacteria > Pseudomonadota > Gammaproteobacteria > Pseudomonadales > Halomonadaceae > Salinicola > Salinicola rhizosphaerae. The sequence continues at coordinate 538,162 of NZ_BMZI01000004.1, forward strand.
TACGCTGGGGCTCTTCATTCGATCGGAGCGCGTCATGAGCAGCATCGTCATTGCCGACGAGCAGGTCCAGCTCGTCGATGCTCGCAATCGGCCCTGCGGCAGTGCGGCGAGAGCGACCATGCGTCGGCTTGGCTGCTGGCATCGGGCCACCTATATCGTCGTGCGCAATGCCCGGGGCGAGATCTGCGTGCAGGAGCGCACCCTGATCAAGGAGACGCATCCTGGCTGGTTCGACCTCGCGGCGGGTGGCGTGGTCGGCGCTGGGGAAGCCTGGCTGCCGGCCGCGCGGCGAGAGCTCGAGGAGGAGCTCGGCATTCGCGGTGTGCCACTCGTTCCGGAGGGCGAGTTCCGCTTCGTCGAAGGAACGCTGCGAATTTTCGGGGCGCTGTTCTCGGTGACCTACGAGGGCGCATTGCGGCTGCAGCCGGAGGAGGTGGCCGCGGTGCGCTGGCTGTCGCCAGCCGAGGCGCTGGCGCTGCAGAAAGCGACGCCGGACTCGCGCCTGGCGCTCCAGTCGATTCTGCAAGAGCGCCACTGAGCGGCCTGCACGTTCGCCAGCGGTTGGGCGCATACCGTTGCGCAGCGCTCGACGGATGACGGGAGCCCGATGAATGAAGAGAGTGGCGGACTGGTGATGCCGGCGCTTGCGTGGCACTCTTGCAGCGCTGCCTGCACACTCGATGCTCGAGTTGCGATGATGGCCGGGCGGCGCTCATTCAGGACCCGGATCACCCGACGATGTCGCTATACACGCAAGACTGTCACACCCACCTGGGCGAACCCTTCAATCTCCGCGCACTACGAGGCCAGGTGCTGCTGATCGTCAACGTGGCGAGCCGCTGCGGGTTCACGCCGCAGCTGGAAGGCCTCGAGAAACTCTACGGCGAATATCGCGATCAGGGCTTTACCATCCTGGCCTTTCCCTGCAATCAGTTCGGGCGTCAATCGCCGGAATCTGCCGCGCACTTCGGCGCGTTCTGCGAGCAGCGCTATTCGGTGACTTTCCCGATGATGGAGAAAGTTCGGGTCAACGGTCGTGACGCTCATCCGCTCTTCGTGCATCTGCGCCGCCAGGCCCCGGGCGTGCTCGGCAGCACGCCGATCAAATGGAATTTCACCAAGTTTCTGGTCGGGCGCGATGGCCAGGTCATCCGGCGCTTCGGACCACGCGCGGTGCCGCGTTCGCTGAAGCGTTCGATCGAGCAGGCGCTGGACACGCCGTTTTCCGCCTGAGCGGATGCCGCGTTGCGCGGGCGAGTGCCTCAGCCCGGGGGGCGCTCGCCGCGAGAAACCATCAGGCGCATGATGAGCTGGTCGAAGCGGGGGCGGCTCATCATCGTCGTGAGCCCGCTGAACAGTGAGCAGACCGACTTGCGGACCGGCCCCAGGCGCCGGTTGTGATGAACCAGCCGCGTCAGCAGCACGGTCTCGTCGAACGCCCGCCACTCGCCGGCCATGGAGAGCTGATAGCGCGCCATCACCGGCGACATCTCCAGCCGGTAGATCCACTCCAGCTGCTTGAGCGTCAGCTCGCTTGCGTCGATTTCGCGAATCATCCTGGCGTAGTCCGCTTCCCGTGGTTCGCGCTCCAGCCATAGCGTGGAAAGGGCGAGCCACAGCGCGCCGCGGCGGGCGATCAGGGTTTCGATCTCTTGCTCGTGCATCGGGGTCCTGGCGCAACGCTGGTCTCGGTGGGGGCGTCCATCTTCGACCAGTGTCCCCCATGACACAAGTTCGCCACGCTTCCCGACCCTGTTAGAATGCGCCACATCACGGTCCCGGAGGTGCTTCCCGGGGCTTCCCGATTCGGTTAGAGAGACGAGGTTAGACGTGATCATCAAGCCCAAGGTTCGCGGTTTTATCTGCACCACCACGCACCCGGTCGGTTGCGAGCGCAACGTTCTGGAGCAGATCGAAACGACGCGCGCCAACCTGCGTGGCGGCGAATCTGGACCGCGAAACGTGCTAGTCATCGGTGCCTCCAGTGGCTACGGACTGGCCGCCCGCATCACCGCCGCATTCGGCTATGGCGCGGATACGCTCGGCGTGTTCTTCGAAAAGCCGGCCACCGAGAAGAAGCCGGGAACCGCTGGCTGGTACAACGCGGCGGCTTTCGACAAGTTCGCCAAGGCCGAGGGCCTCTACAGCAAGTCGATCAACGGCGATGCCTTCTCCGATGAAGTGCGCGAGAAGGCGATCGAGCTGATTCGCGAGGAGATGGGGCCGATCGATCTGGTCGTCTATTCCCTGGCGTCGCCGGTGCGTAAGATGCCGCAGACCGGTGAACTCAAGCGATCCAGCCTCAAGCCGATCGGCGAGACCTACACGGCGACCGCGATCGATACCAACAAGGACACCATTACCGAAGCCTCCGTCGAGCCTGCGACCGAGCAGGAAGTCGCCGACACCATCGACGTAATGGGCGGTCAGGATTGGGAACTGTGGATCGACGCGCTGGACAAGGCAGGCGTGCTGGCGCCGGGTGCGCGCTCGGTGGCCTTCAGCTACATCGGTACCGATATTACCTGGCCGATCTACTGGCACGGCGCGCTGGGCAAGGCGAAGGAAGATCTCGACCGCGCGGCGAGCGAGATCGACAAGCGTCTCGGCGCCAGCGGCGGAAGTGCCAACGTTGCCGTGCTCAAGTCAGTCGTGACCCAGGCCAGTGCGGCAATCCCGGTCATGCCGCTCTATATCTCCATGGTCTACAAGGTGATGAAGGCGCAGGGCGTTCACGAGGGCACCATCGAGCAGCTCAATCGTCTGTTCGCTGATCGTCTCTACTCGGGCGATGCCGCGGCGACGGACGAGGCCGGGCGCCTGCGTCTGGACGACTGGGAGCTGCGCGACGATATCCAGCAAGCGTGCAAGGACTTGTGGCCGCAGGTCACCAGCGACAATCTCTTCGCGCTGACGGACTACGCTGGCTACAAGCACGAGTTCCTGAAACTCTTCGGTTTCGAGCGTGACGACGTGGACTACGACGCCGACGTCGATCCGATGGTCGAGTTCGACGTCGTCCAGGTCTGATCGTCCGGCGTTGGGAAGGTCCACGCCATGAACGCTCAGGACGCCCCGCGTCAGGTGGGGTTCGTCATGCTGCCCGGCTTTTCGCTGCTGGCGCAGGCCTGTGCCATCGAACCGTTGACCGTCGCCAATGGGCTCGCCGATCGGCGTCTCTACACGGTCACCACGTTCGGGCTCGACGGCCGCGCCGTGCAGAGCGTCACGGAGCTCTCGCTGGCGCCGGAGAGCGTTGCCGGGAGCGATGCGCGGCGACTCGACATGCTGTTCGTCTGCGCGCCGACGCCGGCCTGGCCGGTTCGCCACGCCGATAGTGGCGAGGCGCTACTGCACTGGCTGCGCCGGCTGGCGGCACGCGGCATCACGTTGGGCGGCATCGCCGGTGGCACCTACTGGCTGGCGCGGGCCGGCGTCCTCGACGGCTATCGCGCCTGCATTCCGTATGCGAGTGCCGATGCCTTCATGCGCAGTTTCCCCGGCATTCATGCTTCCCATCACCTGTTCGAGATCGATCGCGACCGACTCACCTGCGGCGGCGGTACGGCGGCGATGGACATGATGATGACGCTGATCGGCCAGCAGCAGACGACCACGCTGGCTCAGCGTATCTCCGAGCACTTCGTGTGCGAGCGGATCCGCATGGGCGACGAGCCTCAGCAGGTGCCGCTGCGCGCTCGGCTCGGCCATGCGCCGCAGAGTCTCGTCGATGCGGTGTCGCTGATGGAGGCCAACATCGAGGAGCCGCTGACGACACATGAACTGTCGGCGCATCTCGGTATTTCCCGGCGCCAGCTGGAGCGACTGTTCAAGAAGCACCTGCAGGCGGTACCGAGCCGCTACTATCTCAATCTGCGCCTGCAGCGGGCACGCCGCCTGCTGCGCGAGAGCGATCAGCCCGTAGGGGATATTGCGCTGGCTCACGGCTTCTCGTCGGGAGCGCATTTTTCGACGGCGTACCGACACCATTTTGGTATCAGCCCGCGTGACGAGCGCTTGAGTCCGCCGGCTTGACCCGAACCGGAACGCTTGTCGGGGATCATTGACGCAGCGGGTCGTCATCAGGCTTCGCCATCAAGCGTCTTCACCAGCAACAGGACCACTGCATTGACCCGATCTCGGAAATTTCGCGTGCTCGAGGATCACTGGCTCGATGCGGCACGTCGCGTCATGTCGCCCAACGCCAACGCGCGTCCGGTGGGCGAGATCTCGGCGGTCGTGCTTCACGGTATCAGCCTGCCGCCAGGAAAATTCGGCACGGACGCCATCGAGCGCCTGTTTACCAATACCCTCGATCCGGCCGGGCATCCGTTCTTCGCCGAGATCGCGACGCTTCGTGTGTCGGCGCACCTGCTGATCCGGCGCGATGGCGAGGTCGTGCAGTTCGTGCCATTCGATCGGCGGGCCTGGCATGCGGGTCGCTCGGTCTGGCATGACGGGCAGTGTCGGCGAGAGGGGCTCAACGACTTCACCATCGGCATCGAACTGGAAGGGACCGACGAGACACCTTATCGCGCCTCGCAGTACGCGGCGCTGGCGGCGGTGCTGATCGCGTTGCGCGGTGCCTATCCGGCGATCACGCCGCCTCGTTTGACCGGACACGCCCATATCGCACCGCTGCGCAAGACGGACCCCGGGCCGGCGTTCGACTGGGCCTACCTGCACCGTCGTCTGACAGATTTCGTTTGAATGCTATCATTGAGGGGGCGTCGGACGGCTCCCGGAGCCGGTAGGCAAATTACCAGGACCGGCAGAGTCTGTTCTCGCTGCTGCAAACCCTTTCAAGCAATTGATGTTGCGGCATTTGAGCGCAGCCTCTAGCACATCCGACCTGTCTGTGAATTGGCACAAGACGGCGTTTGCGGTATCTTTCACGCCTGATTTTCCGCGTGTCGCACGCCCGCTGTAATCCGGTTACAGCTGATTGATCTCGGAAAGCGGCCCCAGAAGAGCCGCGCCCGCACCGAAGAGCGCATATCCCCAAGCCCCGCTGCGGCTACCCGCCATGGCCGGGTGAATGGCAAACCTTTTCCCATTCGGAGAGTTGTCTATGAGTCTGGAGACACGAGAAGATCTCGATCCGGTCGAAACCACGGAATGGTTGGATTCCCTGGCCTCGGTCGTCGAGCATGAGGGCGAAGAGCGCGCTCGGTACATTCTGAGTCGGCTGGCCGATCGTCTGCGTCGTGATGGCTCTTCACCGCCGTTTTCCGGCACCACGCCGCATCGCAATACGATCCCGGTTCATCGGGAAGCGAAGATCCCCGGCGACATGTTCCTCGAGCGCAAGATCCGTTCGGCGATTCGCTGGAACGCCATGGTGCAGGTGCTGCGCGCCAACAAGAAGCACAAGGGGCTTGGCGGACACATTGCCAGCTATCAGTCCAGCGCCACGCTATATGAAGTCGGTTTCAACCACTTCTTCCGCGCCGACGATGGCGATCACAAGGGCGACCTGCTCTATATTCAGGGCCACGTGACGCCTGGCATCTACGCGCGCTCCTTCCTGGAAGGACGGCTGAGCCAGGAGCAGATGGACAACTTCCGCCAGGAAGTCGATGGCGATTCGCTGCCGTCCTATCCGCACCCCTATCTGATGCCGGATTACTGGCAGTTCCCTACCGTTTCCATGGGGCTCGGGCCGATCCAGGCGATCTACCAGGCGCACGTGATGAAGTATCTCAACTCGCGTGAGCTCGAGGACATGAAGGACCGCAAGGTCTGGGCGTTCCTGGGCGACGGCGAGTGCGACGAGCCTGAGTCGCTGGGCGCGCTTCACCTGGCTAGCCGCGAAAACCTCGACAATCTGATCTTCGTCATCAACTGCAACCTGCAGCGTCTCGACGGCCCGGTCCGCGGCAATTCGCGGGTCATCGACGAGCTCGAAGGTGTCTTCCGCGGCGCCGGCTGGAACGTGATCAAGGTGGTCTGGGGCGGTCTGTGGGACCCGCTGTTCGAACAGGACACCAAGGGCATGCTGCAAAAGCGCATGGACGAGGCGGTCGACGGCGAATACCAGAACTACAAGGCGCAGGGCGGCAAGTACACCCGCGAGCAGTTCTTCGGCAAGTACGACGAGACGGCCGAGATGGTCAAGGGTTACTCCGACGAGGAGATCTTCCGTCTCAATCGCGGTGGACACGATCCGCAGAAGGTCTATGCGGCTTATCATGAAGCGGTCAACAACGCCAACGGGCGTCCCACCGTGGTGCTGGCGCACACCGTCAAGGGCTATGGCATGGGCGGCGGCAGCGGCGAAGCCGACATGGAAGCGCACCAGATCAAGTCGATGGAAACCGATGCGCTCAAGGCATTCCGCGACCGTTTCGGCATCCCGGTCTCCGACAAGCAGATCGAGAGCGGCGACATTCCCTACTACAAGCCGGAAGACGACAGCCCGGAGATGAAGTATCTGCATCTCCAGCGCGACAAGCTCGGTGGCTTCCTGCCGGCGCGCAAGTCCGACTTCGAGGCGATGGAGATTCCGGGGCTCGACGACAAGATGTTCGCCACGCAGCTCAAGGGCTCCGGCGACCGTGAAGTCTCGACCACGATGTCCTTCGTGCGCGTGCTCAATGGCCTGGTCAAGCACAAGCAGCTCGGGTCGCGCGTGGTGCCGATCATCCCCGATGAAGCCCGCACCTTCGGCATGGAAGGCATGTTCCGTCAGCTCGGTATCTACGCTTCCGGCGGCCAGAAGTACGAGCCGATGGATGCCGGCCAGATCATGTACTACCGCGAGGATCAGAAAGGCCAGATCCTCGAGGAAGGCATTACCGAAGCCGGGTCGATGTCCGCCTGGATTGCCGCGGCGACGGCGTATGCCAACCACCACCTGCCGCTGATCCCGTTCTACATCTACTACTCGATGTTCGGCTACCAGCGCATCGGCGATCTGGTCTGGGCAGCGGGTGACCTCCAGGCGCGCGGGTTCATGGTCGGCGGTACTGCCGGGCGTACCACGATCAATGGCGAAGGCCTGCAGCACCAGGATGGCCACAGCCACATCCTGATGTCGACCGTGCCGACCTGCCGCGCCTACGATCCGTGCTATGGGCATGAGCTAGCGGTGATTCTGCAGGATGGTCTGAAGCGGATGTTCCAGGACAAGGAAAACTGCTTCTATTATCTGACGGTGATGAACGAGAACTACGGCCACCCCGAAATGCCGGAAGGCAGCGAGGAAGGCATCGTTCGCGGCATGTATCGTCTCAAGGAAGGCAAGGCTGCCGGCAAGAAGAAACAGCCACGCGTTCAGCTCATGGGCAGCGGCACCATTCTGCGCGAAGTCGAGGCTGCGGCCGAGATGCTGGCCGAGGAACATGGCGTCGTCGCCGACGTCTGGAGCGTGACCAGCTTCAACGAACTGCGTCGCGAAGCGCTCGAGTACGATCGTCAGCAGTTCCTCGACTATGACGAGAAGCGCGAGAAGCCCTGGGTCACTCAGCAGCTCGAGGGCACCGAAGGGCCGGTCGTCGCATCGACCGACTACATGAAGCTCTATGCCGACCAGATCCGTGCCTGGGTCCCGGGTGAGTTCCACGTCCTCGGCACGGACGGCTTCGGGCGTTCCGATACCCGCGCGCAGCTGCGCAAGTTCTTCGAGGTCGACCGTTATTACGTGACCATCCAGGCGCTACGTGCCCTCGCCACCCGTGGCGAGATCGACGCCAAGGTCGTCAGCGATGCCATGAAGAAGTACGGCATCGATCCGTCCAAGCCCAGCCCGCTGGTGTCTTGAGCCGGCCCGCTGATGCGAACGGAAACGTCACGGCGCCGCTGCCCAGGGCGGTGGCCACGGCCAGATGCGCCGACTTGCCCGGGCGGCAAGTCGGCAAAGGATAGAGGAGCGCGACCTTGAGTAGCGAAATCATCAAAGTTCCCGACATCGGTGGCAGCACCGATGTCGAAATCATCGAGATCCCGGTGAGCGTCGGCGATGTCATTGCCGCCGAAGACACCATGATCACGCTGGAGTCCGACAAGGCCAGCATGGACGTGCCGGCGCCCAAGGGCGGCAAGGTCGTCAAGATCCTGGTCAAGGAGGGCGACACCGTCTCCGAGGGTGACGATATCCTCGAACTCGAGGCGGAAGGCGGCGGCGAGGATGACGCCGGGGCGTCCACCGAAGGCGACGAATCCGCCGCCCAGGATGACGCCGAGTCGAAGAAGGACGACGGCGCGTCCGAAAAGGCCGAGCCGAAGCCGGCTGCCAAGAAGTCCAGCGGCGGCGGTAAGCGCACCGTCGAGGTGAAGGTACCGGATATCGGCGGCAGCGAAGGCGTCGAGATCATCGAAGTCCCGGTCAGCGAAGGCGACGAGATCGGCGAGGAAGACACGCTGATCACGCTGGAGTCCGACAAGGCGTCGATGGACGTGCCGAGCCCCTACAGCGGCAAGATCGTCTCGCTCTCGATCAAGGAGGGCGATAGCGTCTCCGAAGGCGACGTCATCGGTACCATGGAGATCGCCGGTGAAGGCGATGACGAGGCCGAAGAAGACGCGCCGGCCGAAGACGACGCGGCCAGCGACAGCGCCGAGTCCGACACGGCCGAAGACGATGGTGACGCCGAGGCAGAAGAGGCCGAAGCCGGTGGGCGCCAGGAGATTCGCGTGCCCGATATCGGCGGCAGCGATGGCGTCGAGATCATCGAAGTCGCGATCAGCGAAGGCGACGAGATCAACGAGGAAGACACGTTGATCACGCTGGAGTCCGACAAGGCATCGATGGACGTGCCGAGCCCGTTCAAGGGCAAGGTCGTCGAGGTGTCGGTCAAGGAGGGCGACAGCGTCTCCGAGGGCGATCTGATCGGCTATGTCGAGGTGGCTGGCGCCAAGAAGGCGGCGAAGAAGCCGGCTTCCGGCGGCAAGTCTGCCGATGCTGGTGCCAAGCAGGGCGGCGACGCCAAGCCGAGCGCCGACAAGGCCGAGAGCGGCAAGTCGAGCGCTAGCCAGCCCGACAAGCGCACCGAGTACACCGGCGAGCCGAGCCCGGAAGCGCGCGAGAAGCACGGCGACGACAAGACCGCGGGTGCCCACGTGCATGCCGGCCCGGCAGTGCGCAAGCTGGCGCGCGAGCTCGGCGTCGATCTCGGTGAGGTGAAAGGGTCCGGCCCCAAAGGCCGCATCGTGAAAGATGACGTCGACGGCTTCGTCAAGCAGGTGATGAAGACGCGCAAGAGCGGCGGAAGCGCGGCGGCACCGGCTGCGACGGGCGGCGCGGGCATTCCACCGGTGCCGGCTATCGATTTCAGCCAGTTCGGCGAGATCGAAGAGAAGCCGATGAGCCGTCTGATGCGGGCAGGTGCGACCAATCTGCATCGCAGCTGGCTCAATGTGCCTCACGTCACGCAGTTCGACGAGGCCGACATCACCGAGCTGGAAGCCTTCCGCAAGGCAATGAAGGAAGAGGCGCAGCAGCAGGGTGCCAAGCTGACGCCACTGCCCTTCATGATCAAGGCGGCGGCTAAGGCGCTGGAGAAGTTCCCTCAGTTCAACGTCTCGCTGCATCCGGACGGTGACAAGGTCATTCAGAAGAAGTACTTCCACATCGGTGTCGCGGTCGATACGCCGAACGGTCTGATGGTGCCGGTGATCCGCAATGTGGATCAGAAAGGCATCATCGAATTGGCGAAGGAAGTTATCGATCTGGCTGGCCGCGCCCAGGAAGGTAAGCTCAAGCGTGACGAGATGCAGGGCGGTTGCTTTACCATTTCGAGCCTCGGTTCGATCGGTGGCACGGCCTTCACGCCGATCGTCAATACGCCGGAGGTCGCCATCCTTGGGGTCTCCAAGTCGCAGATGAAGCCAGTCTGGAACGGCTCGGAGTTCAAGCCGCGCATGATGTGCCCGCTGTCGCTCTCCTACGATCACCGTGCGGTCAACGGCGCGGACGCGGCGCGCTTCACCGCCTATCTGGCCCAGGTGTTGACGGACATTCGTCGTATCCTGTTCTGATCGAGGCGTCGGCGACGCCAGCGATGGCGTCGTCAACGGGCGGGTCTTCGACCGGCCCCTGACGTGACTTTGGACACCAACGGCTCCTTTGGGGGCCGTTGGTGTTTTTGTGTGTCGAAGGCTTAGTGGACACCGCGTCACGCTGCCGCGGGCAGCGGGGTTAGCCTATCCGAGCCTTGTGTGCCAAGCGGCCGGCAGGTATCGTCTTGAGCCACTGACGGTCTCGTCTGCGTTGGGTCGCCAGCGCCGCACACCGGTCGAAAAAAAGCCGATGTCATTCACGAAGGAGCAGTATCAATGCGTTTGATCCTCTTGGGCGCCCCCGGCGCTGGCAAGGGTACCCAAGCCCAGTTCATCTGCGAGCATTTTCATATTCCGCAGATTTCCACCGGCGACATGCTTCGTGCGGCGGTGAAAGAGGGCAGTGAACTGGGGCTCAAGGTCAAGGAGACCATGAATAGTGGCGGCCTGGTCTCCGACGATCTGATCATCGCACTGGTCAAGGAGCGAATCGCACAGCCCGACTGCGCCAATGGCTTCCTGTTCGACGGCTTCCCGCGCACGCTGCCGCAGGCGGACGCGATGAAGGAAGCCGGCATCAAGCTCGATCACGTGGTCGAAATCGCCGTCAACGACGAGGAGATCGTCAACCGGCTCTCCGGTCGCCGCGTCCACCCGGATTCCGGCCGGGTCTACCACGTCGACTACAAGCCGCCGCAGGAAGAGGGCAAGGACGATGTCACCGGCGAGCCGCTGATCCAGCGCGACGATGACAGCGAGAAGACCGTTCGACACCGCCTTTCCGTCTATCACGATCAGACCGAGCCGCTCGTCGAGTACTACCAGAGCTGGGCGGCCCAGGAGCCAGAAGCCGCGCCGGCCTATCATCGTATTGCCGGTGTCGGCAGCGTCGATGACATCCGCAGCCAGGTGCTCGCCGCGCTCGAGGGCTGATCCTCTCCAACGTTTCCGCTCCGCCGCCCGGCGGAGCGTTCGTTTTGCCATCCCGGAGGCGATATACTCGCCTGCCAACGACCTCCGCCCGGAATTCCCATGCCTACCTTGCTGGCTCTGGATGCTTCGTCGGCCGCCTGCTCCTGCGCGCTGTGGCAGGACGGCGAGCTGTTTCATCGTTTTGACATCGCACCGCGCGAGCATACGCGACTGCTGCTGCCGATGGTCGACGCCGTGCTCGGCGAGGCGAACGTGACGCTGAATCAGCTCGATGCAATCGCCTACGGACACGGGCCGGGCTCGTTCACCGGACTGCGGATTGCGGCCGGCGTCGCGCAAGGGCTCGCTTATGGCGCCGATCTGCCGCTGATGGGTATCTCCACGCTGGAGGCACTGGCACTGGCGGCGCACCGCAAATGGCATGCACGGCACATCGTCGCGGCGCTGGATGCGCGCATGGACGAGATCTATGTCGGTGCCTGGTACTGTCGCGATGGCGAGCTGACCGAGTGTCTTGCACCCTCAGTCATGCCGCCTTCTCGTCTGCGACTGCCGGCAGGTGGCGAAAATCTTGAATGGTTGGGGATAGGCAGCGGTTGGCAACTTTTGTCTAATATACCTGTCGATGTACAGGCTGCATTGCCGCAAACCCTTCCCGACGAATACCCGGCGGCGGAGGATATCGTACGTCTCGCCGCTGCATACTGGGAGCGTGGTGCGCGCGGGGGCGCGCCGCACGAGGCTGTCCCGGTCTATCTGCGCGATGAGGTGGCGTGGCGCAAGGCGTGAACGTCAGAGGCCATCATAGGCGATGGCCTCGTCATATAAGGATACCGACCGACAATGGATGTTTTTCACCTGGCCGCACTGGCCATCATCCAGGGGCTCACTGAATTTCTGCCCATCTCCTCGTCCGCGCATCTCATTCTTCCTTCACAGATACTGGGCTGGTCCGATCAGGGGCTGGCGTTCGACGTAGCGGTGCATATCGGCTCGCTCGGCGCCGTGCTGTTTGCTTTTCGCCACGAAGTCTGGCGAATCCTGCACGCCTGGTTCACGCAGTTCGGCAGCCGCGGGCAGACGCCCGAGAGCCGTCTAGGCTGGGCGATCATCGTCGCCACGATTCCGGCGGTCATCTTTGGGCTGGCGATCGAGGATTGGGTCGAGAGCGCGGGGCGCTCGGTACTGGTGATCGCCACCACAACGGTCGTCTTTGGCGTGCTGCTCGGTGTTGCGGACAAGCGTGGCAGCCGCGTGCAGCCGATCGAAAAGATGACGCTGAAGACTGCGTTGCTGATCGGTCTGGCGCAGGCCATCGCCCTGATTCCCGGCACCTCGCGCTCCGGTATCACCATGACGGCGGCGCTGATGCTCGGATTCACTCGCCAGGCGGCCGCGCGCTTCTCGTTTCTCCTCTCGATCCCCTTGATCCTCGCGGCGGGCTCGCTCAAAGGCCTGGAGCTGGCCCAGTCCGGCACTGCCACGCAGTGGCACGAGATCGCACTCGGCGTCGTTTTCTCGTTCGTGGCGGCCTGGCTCTGCATCAAGCTGTTTCTGGCGGCGCTCGACAAGATCGGCATGATGCCGTTCGTCGTCTACCGCATTCTGCTGGGTATCGCACTGTTCGTCTGGGCGACATGAGTTCTCCCGACGACTCGGTGCTCAACTCATCCGCGCTGATCGTGGTCGGCGAGCCGCTGCAGGGGCTTGCCGAGCGCTACGGTTTGCCGTGGCAGGCGTCGGCGACGGCCGGCGGGCTGGCATTGCAGGTGGGCGATCATGGCCTGGAAATCGCCGGCGATCCGGCGATCTACGGGCACCCGGTGCGGGCCGATTTCGTTGGCGGGGCCGCGGCGCACCGACGGCGTTTCGGCGGCGGGCGAGGACAGTTGATCGCCAAGGCGTGCGGTTTCGGCAAGGGGATCGTGCCACAGGTCGTCGACGCCACGGCGGGGCTCGGTCGCGATGCGTTCGTGCTTGCGTCGCTGGGAGCGCCAGTGCTGATGGTCGAACGCGTGGCGGCAATCCACGCGCTGCTGGCCGATGCCTTATCGCGTGCCAGCAGCGACGTCGAGATTGCCGAGATTCTGACGCGGCTCTCGCTGAGTCACGCCGACAGCGCCTCCGGTCTCCCGGCTGCGGTCGCCAGCTGGCAATACGCGCCGCAGGTCGTTCATCTCGACCCGATGTTTCCCCATCGCGACAAGTCGGCGCTGGTGAAGAAGGAGATGCGGCTTTTTCGTGAGCTTGCCGGCGAGGATGGCGACGCGCCGCGTTTGCTCGAGGCAGCGCTGGACATCGCCACTCACCGCGTCGTGGTCAAGCGCCCGCGCAAGGCGCCGCCGATCGAGGGTCCGGCACCGCAGCACGTGATCGGAGGCAAGACCAGCCGATATGACCTCTACGTGCATCGCTCATTGAAAGGCGCCTGAGCGTGCCTGCTCGACCGCTGGCGACGACTCAGGCGTTGCCGGTGCGTCCTACTGCCGTTTGAGCGTCATGTCGGCACCGGAAGGCATGGCCTGCATGCCGGTATCCAGCACTTCCAGGTCGCCGTTGTCTAACGGACGCAGATAGTAGATGGTATTCCCGCCGGCGCCCTTGAGTTCGTAGACGATGGGCAATTGCTGGGGGCCTGCGCCCTCGAGTACCAGATAGTTGCCCTTGGTCACCATCGGCTCCGCACTCTTGCCCTGATACAGGCTTCTCAGCACATAGGCGCCACCAGTGTCGTCCATGTTCATCATCTGCAGGTCGACGTTGATACCGGAGCAATCCGCGCAGGGTAGTACCCCTTCATACTCTCCGGCGGCCTTCTCGTAGGGGGAGGGCGGTGTGCTCGAGCAAGCGCTCAAGGCCATGCCGAGAACCAGGCCCAATGCCAGCGAGCGGGCGGGTGCGATTGACCGTCCATGCATTTTCATAGCCCTTTCCTTCATTAGAAAAGTTGGATAAACCCTCGGCTCCAGTATAGGCGGTGTGCCGTCAAGCGAGCCGTTACCCGACTTTTTGACGAAAGACGATGGCCGGCGCCGGACTCAGCTAGCGCCGAGAAGAGGAAGCCATAGCGCCAGTGCGACGAGGGTGGTCAGCAGCACAGGCGGCGTGATCAGCAGGCCAACCTTCATGTATTGCCCCCAGCCGATGCGATGTCCTTTGCCCGCCAGCACGTGCAGCCACAACAGCGTTGCCAGGCTGCCGATCGGCGTGAACTTGGGGCCGAGATCGTTGCCGATCACGTTGGCGTAGATCATCAGCTCGCGGATCAGTGGCGGCACTTGCGCGTGATCGATCGCGAGTGCGCCGACCAGCGTTGCCGGCATGTTGTTCATCACCGAGGCGAGCAGCGCACTGGCAAAGCCGGTGCCGACCGTCGCGACCAGCGCTCCCCGGTGACCCAGCCACTCCAGCCCATGAACGACCAGGTCGGTCAGCCCTGCATTGCCAAGCCCATAGACCACTAGGTACATGCCGATCGAGAACCATACGATCTGCCACGGGGCGTTCTTCAGCGCATGTCCGACCGATACCTGGGCGCCCCGGCCGCGCGACCACCAGCGCCCGGCAATCACGATCAGCACCAGCGCGGCGGAGCCGGTCACCACGGCGATCGGGATCGCCCACGCTGCCGTCACGAAATAGGCCGCGAGCAGCAGGGCGAGCAGCGGGAAGGCAGCCCGGAAGACGAGCGGATCGCGAATCGCCGAGCGCGGCGTATCCAGAGCGTCCAGCGCGTAGCGTCGCGGCACGCGGCGGCCGAAGGCGAGCCAGAGCACGCCCAGCGTCGCCGCCAGCGAGACCAGGTCGACCGGGACCATGACCGCGGCATAGCGCGAGAAGGAGATCTCGAAGAAGTTGGCGCTGACGATGTTGACCAGGTTCGAGATCACCAGCGGCAGGCTGGTGGTATCGGCCACGAAGCCGGTCGCGATGATGAAGGCCAGCGCGGCGACGGGCGAGAAGTCGAGTCGTACGAGAATCGCCAGTACGATCGGTGTCAGCAGCAGTGCCGCACCGTCGTTGGCGAAGAAGGCGGCGATGATCGCGCCCAGCATCACCACCAGCGGGAACAGCAGGTGCCCACGGCCGTTGCCCCAGCGGGCGACGTGCAGAGCGGCCCAGGCGAAGAATCCCGCTTCGTCCAGAATCAGCGAAATGATGATCAGGGCGACGAAGGTGAAGGTGGCGTCCCAGACGATGTCCCAGACAACGCCGACATCGCTCCAGCCGACCACGCCGGTCACCAGCGCCAGCAGGGCGCCGCCCATGGCGCTCCAGCCGATGCCGAGCCCTCGCGGCTGCCAGATCACCAGAATCAGCGTTGCGATGAAAATCGCCAGTGCCAGCATGCTCGCTCCCTGAAGGTTCGGTCGTTGCCCTGATCGGGGCGGTGTAAAACTGCGTCATTGCCGACGAGTGTCTCGATATCGATCGGCTCGAGATGGGCCATGACGACATTCGGCAGGGACTCGGCAAGCGTGCCCTGAAGATCAGCGGGACTATCGTGTGAGGAGTGGTTCACGTCTTTGCCTCCGGGGCGTGAACGGTCTCGCCATCTTCCTTGGTGAAACTCGCCACCGGATTGGCCAGCAGTGCGAAAACTTTCTCCGACGGGCGGCACAGTGCCGCGCCCTTGTCGGTCACCACGATAGGCCGGTTGATCAGGATCGGATGCGCGAGCATCGCATCGATCAGTGCATCGTCGCTCAACGCCGGGTCGTCGAGCCCGAGTTCCTCGAACGGCGTTCCCTTGCGGCGTAATAGATCGCGCGGCGAGAGTGCCATCGCCGTCAGCAGTGCTTCCAGTCGTTCACGATCCGGGGGTGTTTCGAGGTAGTGGATCACGTCGGGCGTTTCTCCCGAGGCTTCGATCATGGCCAAGGTGTCGTGACGTGCCGCAGGCGGGGTTGTGGTAGATCACGGGATTCATGAGTTGTCTCCTCGGCGCTGCTTGGTTGGGCCGCAGGCGCCCATCGGCAGGGTGAGCCTGTCGCACACTTCGGGATGGCCGGCGCAGCAGTCGCTGACCAGAAAGCCGATCAGCTCGCCCATCTCGGCCAAGTTTGCGCGATAGATGATCGAGCGACTCCGACGCTGCGACGCGATCAGCCCGGCACGGGCGAGCACGGCCAAGTGCGCCGACATCGTGTTGTGCGGCACGGCTAACCGGCGAGCGATCTCGCCAGCCGCCAGCCCGGTCGGTTCATGGCGAATCAGCAGGCGAAAGGCGTCGAGACGCGTCTGCTGGGAGAGCGCGGCGAAGCTGTCGATGGCAT
The DNA here is from genome assembly GCF_014652715.1 of Salinicola rhizosphaerae. Lineage (GTDB taxonomy): Bacteria > Pseudomonadota > Gammaproteobacteria > Pseudomonadales > Halomonadaceae > Salinicola > Salinicola rhizosphaerae. The sequence goes on from NZ_BMZI01000004.1 coordinate 554,370, forward strand.
TTTGAGTTTCCATGTGTCCAAGATTATGGATATGTCTGGCGTGCGGCAAGAGAGACTTTTCGAGAAGCGAGAAGCGAAACGAGGTAAAGGGAATCGGCGTTTACAAGGCGAGGAGCGAATTCTGGACTTTGTCGGAACGCCAGGTGCCGGCTACGCTCAAGTGTGCTGCGGGAGCAACCCGCTAAGCCGTAGACACTGTCAAGGAGATCGACATGTACGAAGATCAGGTCAAAGGACGTACCGAAGAACTCAAGGGTCATGCCCAGGAAGCGGCAGGTCGCTTCACCGAAGATGACGACATGCGCAGTGAAGGCAAGGCGCGTCAGGTTGCCGGCAAAGTGCAGGCCAACTATGGCGAGACGCTCGACAACGTGCGCGAGGCGACCGTCAAGAACCCGATCAGCGCGCTGGCGATCGCCGGCGGCGTGGGTGTTTTCCTAGGTATCCTGCTCGGGCGGCGCTAAGGAAACACTGCATAAATGTCTGCGCGAGCGAATCGCTGCGTTGCGTGGTACTCGAACACTCGCCTAACCCCATGTTATTTCTCGTGTTCTGTGTTCCATGCGCCTTGCACTTCATCTCGCTCGTCGATTTATTCAGCGCTTCCCTAAGCGTCGGTGATTCGGCCCCATGGTGGCTCCGCGCGAGCCGCCATTCCGTGTCAAGGCTTGGCCCGCTCGGCCTTTCTCGTCTTCATCTTTTCCTGTCTCGCCATTCTCCTGTCCCGCTACTCTCCTGGTCCGCAGCTTGCGCCTGCTCCTCCTCATTGGCCCGCTGCCACAGCGATGACATGGCCGCTCGGTGCGGTGACATCGAGAGAGTTTCACAGTTGACGTGAAAAATACTTGAGGCCAGCCTTTTGGAAAGCGATCATCTGCGCCCTCACGCCTTGCCGTCTCGAGGCGCGAACCAAGACCGGGGTGGCATCGGGTCGGGGTGCGCTAGGCCGTCAGCTCCATGGAGATGACGGACCGCAAGTTGCCCACTACCGATAAGACCTTACTAACGTTGACTTTTCCCGATCTGGAATCGAATTCATGAGCAAAGTCCTGATTATTGGCGCCGGTGGCGTCGGCGGCGTCGTCACGCACAAGTGCGCGCAGCATCCTGAGGTTTTCACCGAGATCTGTCTCGCCAGCCGCAACGAGGCCAAGTGCAAGGCAATTGCCGAGCAGCTGCCGCGATCCATTCAGACCGCCAGCGTCGATGCCGATGATGTCGATGCCCTGGTCGCGTTGATCGAGTCGTTCAAACCGGACGTGCTGATCCATGTGGCGCTGCCGTATCAGGATTTGACCATCATGGAAGCGTGCCTGCGCACGGGCGTGCCGTATCTCGACACCGCCAACTACGAGCATCCCGATGAGGCGAAGTTCGAATACAAGGAGCAGTGGGCGTTCCAGGAGCGCTACCAGAAGGCCGGTAACATGGCCACGCTGGGTTGTGGCTTCGATCCGGGCATGACCAATATCTACTGCGCCTATGGCCAGAAGAACCTGTTCGACGAGATCCACCGAATCGACATTCTCGATGCCAACGGTGGCGATCACGGCTATCCGTTCGCGACCAACTTCAATCCAGAGATCAACATTCGCGAGATCACCGCGAACGGTCGCTACTGGGAGAAGGGCGAGTGGGTCGAGACCGCGCCGCTGGCCGAAAAGCGCAAGTTCGATTTCGACGGCATCGGCGAGAAGGACATGTACCTCCTCTATCACGAGGAGCTCGAGTCGCTGGCACAGAACATCAAGGGCATCGAGCGCATTCGCTTCTGGATGACCTTCTCCGAGAAGTACATCACTCACCTCAAGGTGCTCGAGAACGTCGGCATGACCAGCATCGAGCCGATCAACGTCAATGGCGCCGAAGTTTCGCCGCTGCAGTTCCTGAAGTCGGTGCTGCCTGACCCGGCATCGCTCGGCCCGCGTACCAAGGGCAAGACCAATATCGGCGTCATCCTCGACGGCATCAAGGACGGCAAGCGGCGCAAGGTCTACATCTACAACATCTGCGATCACGAGCAGTGCTACGCCGAGGTGAAGTCCCAGGCGATTTCCTACACCACCGGCGTGCCGGCGGTGACGGGCGCGATGTTGATGCTGGAAGGAATCTGGAAGGGCGAGGGCGTTTTCAACGTCGAGCAGCTCGATCCGAACCCGTTCATGGAGCGCATCGGCGAGATGGGGCTGCCGTGGCAGATGGTCGAGCTCGATCCTGAATCCGATCCGCTGGCCTGACCGATGGCTGACAGCGACATGCCATTCGACATCGGAGCCTGCCCGTCGCCGGCCTACGTGGTCGACGACGCGCTGCTGATTCGGAACCTCGAACTGCTCGCCCGCGTGCAGGCTGAGAGCGGCGCGAAGATTCTGCTGGCGCTGAAGGGCTTCGCCATGTGGGATACGTTCCCGCTGGTCAGCCGTTATCTGGTCGGCACCACGGCCAGCGGGCAGGACGAAGCGCGTCTCGGCGCGGAAACGTTCGGCGGCGAGGTGCACTGCTATTCGCCGGCATACACCGCGCCCGAGATGGATGTGGTGCTGCGCTACGCGGATCACTTGAGTTTCAACTCGCCCGGCCAGTGGCGCTACTTCCGCCAGACGGTGGAAGCGTCGCCGCGGCGCGTCTCGTGCGGGCTACGGGTCAACCCGGAGCACTCCACGGGCGAGGTCGCGCTCTACGACCCCTGTGCGCCGGGGTCGCGTCTCGGAACCCGCCTGGCACAGCTTGGCCCTGACGATCTCGAGGGCCTGGAGGGGCTGCACTTCCACACGCTGTGTCAGCAGAACAGTGATGCGCTGGAAGCGACGCTGGCTGCGTTCGAGGCGAAGTTCGGTGGTTATCTCGGCCAGATGCGCTGGGTCAATTTCGGTGGCGGCCACCACATCACGCGTCCGGATTATGATGTCGCGCGGCTGATTCGCCTGATCCGCGATTTCAAGGCGCGCTATCCGCACCTGGACATCTATCTGGAGCCGGGAGAAGCGATCGCGCTCAATACCGGATTTCTGGTCGCCACGGTGCTGGATATCGTCGATAACGATGGCCCCATCGCGATTCTGGACACGTCCGCGACGGCGCACATGCCGGATGTGCTGGAGATGCCGTATCGTCCAGAGATCATCGGTGCGGGCGAGCCAGGGGAGAAGGCGCACACCTTCAAGCTCGGCGGCACGACCTGCCTGGCAGGTGACGTGATCGGCGATTACTCGTTCGATGCGCCGCTCCAGATCGGCGATCGGCTGATGTTCACCGACATGGCGCACTACACCATGGTCAAGACCACGACGTTCAACGGCATCCGCTTGCCTTCGATCTGTCGTGTCGACGCTGCAACCCGCGCGGTGCGCACGGTCAGAAGCTTCGGCTATGTGGACTACATGCAGCGGCTCAGTTGACCCGCCCTTGATCGCCAAACGATGCCCCGCTTAGGCGGGGCATTTTTTATTCAGGATAAATAAAAGCGAATGATCGAAAAGATCCGACGTGCAAAAGTGGCTGGATCTGGCCGTGGCAAAGTGTTTCGGTTTGTCCGTTAATATCGAATACGCTATTGGTTGATCTCGATAACTCGATATCAAGAGCCTCATTAGTTCAGTATTTCAGAAGCTTTATTCTTTAACCCACGATATCAACCTGCAAAGTAGCACCGATTTTTCAAATGAATCTCGCCTAATTCCACTGGCATTTCTGACAAACCCGGCTACGCGAAATCCCTTTCAATAGTTTAAAAACGGCCTTTGTCGATGGATCGCCATGAATTGACCACTCATGGCATCGCTGAGAATGTTACAGCGTTCTTTCCCGGTTTTGCGCATATGGTGATGGTGATCTAACGTTCTCTCCGGCGGGCATCGTCTGTCCCGGCAGACGGTTTCCGGCATTAAAGACCGGTGACACGATTTCTGTTAACGGAATCGGATTGAAGTGCTCTTCCTCGGGAAAGACTTCGTCGCCAGATCATTGCGAGAGTTCGCGTTATCTCGTCAACCCAAGGAGTGGATACGACATGGCAAATTCCCAGAACAGCACCGTTACTTATCATGCCGTCAGCCAGGACGCTGCCGAGGCAGTGATTGCTGCGGGCATGACATCTGCCAAGGAGATCGGCTCACCGATCTCGATCGCCGTGGTTGACCCCGGCGGTTGGCTGGTCAGCTTTCGCCGTATGGACAAGGGCGTCGCTGGCGGCGTGGATGGCGCCATCGAGAAAGCCCGCTCCTCCGCGAAATTCCAGTCGTCTCTGGCGGATTTCGAGAAGCTGGCGGACAAGCAAAGCTATATCGGCAACTTGCCCGGTCTGATTCCGCTGGGCGGCGCCGAGCCGCTCACCGTTGACGGTGAGTTCGTCGGCGCCGTGGCCGTCTCCGGCGCCACGGAAGATGTCGAACAGAAAGTCGCAGAAGCGGCTGCAAAGCACTTCAACAGCTAAGTTGTTGCTCTGGCGTTCTGGGGGAGCGAGCTGCACCGGCCTCCAGTCGCCTCGTAGCTATAAAACACCGGTGGGCAGCGTTGCGTTGCAGGAGCCGTCGACCGCGTTGTCGATGGCTTTCGGTCGAGCTCATGTCCCGCAACCGCTTGCTCCATGCTCGCGTTCAGCAACCATGAAGAGATAAAGCGGCGGCGATGACGGAGCGTTCCGTCATCTCGCCGCTTTTCCGTGAGTGGGTTTCGAATTTGCGCAAACGCTTCTACCGGAAAAAGTTCCAGTCAAGAGATAGCTCATGGATCGACATATTAGAGGTATCGAACATGTGGGCGTCACAGTGCCCGACATGAAGCAGGCCGAGGATTTTTTTCATGCTGCGTTCGGCGCGACGGTGATGTACCGAACGCTGGAAAAGCAGGAAGGAAACGTCCCCGGGTACAAAGTAGGGCCGGTCAATAGCCTGCCGACCGACGATGAAATCCGGGCGATTTCGATGTTGCGATTGGGCAACGGCGCGAATATCGAGCTTTTCGAAATGTTGATGCCCACGCGCGACAAGGCACCGATCATTACCGATATGGGGGTGACGCATTTCTCGATCTACGTCGACGACCTGGAAGCTATCGCGGGCCGTGCGCGTGAGGCAGGTGCCACGTTGATGGAAGGGCCGGCTGACACCTTTGCCCAGGAAGGCGGTGAGGGAAATCGAAACTGGTTTTTGAAGACCCCGTGGGGGAGTCTTGTCGAACTCATCACGCTACCGTCTCCAATGACTTACGATTCTGAAGAGAGTCCGCAGCGGGTGTTGCCAATTCCGCTCTAGATATTGGCGGCAGGACATTCAAAAAAGGCCGCCACTGGGGAGGTGGCGGCCAACAGGCTTGGACGATCGAAACTACTCAAGAGACCTTGCTCTGACCCGAGCCGACGCGGGGCGTAGAGGCGACTGCTTTCGAGGTAGACCTTGCATCGCGCCCACTACCATCGACTCGCTGAGCACTGCAGTTGGTGCAGCGCCACTGCCGATGCTCGTAGGGACCTGCGGCAACATAGAACTCGCTGAAGCCGCAGAGGTGGCAGCCACCACTGAGTCTGACGCGACTCACGCGCTGCGACGGCCTGCCATGGCCGAATCGCCCTGCCAACCATTCTCGCGTGCCATCTGAAGAATCAGGCTCCGCGACATGTTGAGTGCCTGCACGTGATAGCCAGCGGCGTGCCGGTCTTCGAAGTGGCCACATGTGTCGAGGAACTCGCCGCACTCTTCGCAGTGGATCTCGTCCCATTCGTGGTGGGTATCCGGCGCGGTCGCCTGAGTGCAACCGCAGCGTGTGCAAGTGATCTGGAATTTCATGTTGAACCTCCCTGGCGCTGGACTTTGACCTTCCGTGGTTAATTTCCAATCGGCTTGGGGGCCGAGGCGTTGCCTCGAGGCCACATCGACAACATGACACATCTTCAAAACTTGTACAAAGACATTTTTATGTACAGTTCATGAACGGTCAGCCGCCTGGCCGAGATTCTGAGGAGATGCGAATAGATAGTCCGGTGCCGACCGTTCCGACGTCGGCTGTTTCGGCGTCCCGGGGCTCGGCTATTTCCTCGTCCCGGGTCTCGGCTATTTCCTCGTCCCGGGTCTTGACTATAGTCAATGGTCGAAGGCCCGCCGCGGTCGCCGTGCCGCTGGCGAGGTCCCGTCCGCTCCGAATCAGACTACTGACAAGGAAAGTCGATATGCCGAATCCACCGCATCTGTCGCGTCGCCAAATACTTGCCGGTATGGCCGCCGGTACCGGAAGCCTTGCGCTGGGAGGTCCGCTGGCCTCCGCTAGCGCGAGTGCCGCCGAGCCGCCTCGGGGGCTGGGGCCCGTGTGGAAGATCGAGCAAGCCACCATCATTACCATGGACGATGCCAGCAACGACCTGACTCGCGGCGACATTCTCGTGCGCAATGGCGTTATCGAGCAGATCGCCCCGCAGATCGACGCGCCCGATGCAGAGATCATCGACGGCCGACACCGCATCGCCTTCCCCGGGTTGATCGATGCGCACAACCATATGTGGCAGACCCAGATGCGCGGCATGTTCGGTCAGCGGCCCGGCAATCTCTTCTTCCCGCTGACGCGTGAGCTGGACGATGCGTTTCGCCCGGAAGATGTCGCCATCAGCGAGCAGATGTCGGCGTTCGAGAATGCGGCTTCCGGAATCACCACCAGTAATGATTTTTTCGACAATAACCGCTCGCCCGAATACGCCGAGGCCGCGCTCAATGCGTTGGCGGGGTCGCCGATTCGCACGCGGCTGCTCTACGGTAACCGCAGTAAGACCGCGACGGACGGTATCGACCTCGAACATCTCGGCCGGTTGCAGGATAGCTGGGGGCAACGCGCCGGACGAGATCGTCTGATGCTGGGCATGGCATGGCGCCTGCCCAAGAATCTCGAGGATGAAGCGGCCATGACGATGAAGCGCCGCGAGTTCGAATTCGCCCGGGAACGCGGTCTCCCGACGGCCGTTCACGTCAGTGGCGAGCAGCACCATGCCATGTTCCAGGCGCTGATCGATGGTGGCTATCTCTATCCGGGCCTGCAGGTCATTCATGCCACGGATGCCAAAGCGGCGCACCTCCAGGCGCTCAAAGACTCGGGCGCCAGCCTGGCGCTGTCGCCGTTGACCGAACACCGGGTTGCCTACGGTCTGACGCGCTACTCGCACTTTGTCGACGTGCCGCGTCTCGGGCTGGGAATTGACGGCAATGGCCTGGCAGGCTCGGCTGACATGTTCGATACGATGCGTCTGATGGCGATGACCGAGATCGGCGCAAGCCACGATCAGACCGCGATCGATACGCGGCGGCTGTTCTCGATGGCGACCAGCGGCGCGGCGGAATCGATGGGAATCAGCGATCGTGTGGGGTCGCTCACACCTGGCAAACAGGCAGATATCGCGATGGTCGATACGCGTGCGCTCAATCTGGGTATGACGGGGGACGATCCGGTCACGCTGCTGATTTTCTGCGCCAAACCGGAGAACGTCGAGTTCGTGAGCGTCGGTGGACGCGCCGTTAAACGGGAAGGGCAGCTGCTGGACCTGAACCTCGATCAGATGCTGGGCCAAGTCGCACGCTCCATCGAGCATCTGCAGCAGGCAAGAAGGGCGCTGGCGTCCTGAGCCTCCGGGGGCCAGTTCTCCGAATCGGGATATTGGACGTCCCGATACATATTGAAACAAATGTGTCGAGTCGGGTTGATGTAGATCAACTTAACTGATGCCAAAGAGGTTCACAGTAGTCAAACGGTGCCAGGGAGGCATCGCACAGGGATGAAAGCCGCAGGACGTGGCCTCACAAGGATGCATGGCAGGGAGCCATGGCAAGTCAGCAAGGAACCCGCAGCGCTTGGAGGGGCCGGCCAACCGGCCCCTCTTCTTCGCTGTGCTTTCACTTCGCCTTGCCTCCATCTTCGTTTCGTCTCTATCTTCGCTTCGTCTCTATTCTTCGCTTCGCTACTGGCGATTCTCCCCTCTAAGGTTAGTGTGGCTCGCCACGCTCGATCATCGGTCGTCTTCTCGGCTGATAGGGAGCGGTCAGCCCACCGCACTACCGCGTTCGTCTCGACACAGGTTATGGCGATGCATCAAGCTGGCCTCTATCGTGACGCGCTCACCCCAGCGGAATCTTCGACGCCATGGAATGGTTGACCGAGAACAGCCGAGCCATCTCGGCCGTGACCAGCATCTGCACGCTATTCGTCTGGATCTTCTACGCCCAGATTCTCTACCGCAACTTCGCGCGGACGCGACGCCCACGGATCATCATCAATCGCGGCCAGGGCGACGATCTGACGGCGCTGTGCCTGATCAGCAACATGAGCTCAGAACCGATTTTCCTCGAGCACATCATTGCCACCTTGCACACCAGCCAAGGCATGTATACCCAGGACATGATCGATTACGAGGCCGAGCATCAGCAGGATGAAGGTCAGCAGTCCGACGGCGAAGACGGTCAACGAAGCTCCCGCTATCGTTCTAGCCAGGGTCCGATGCTCTCCGGTAGCTTCAGTCACATCGACACTTTTCAGCAGATCCTGCGACGTCTCTGCCGCACGCACGAGATCGCGCTGAAAGGGGACGCCCCCACCGGCGAGCTGTCGTTCCAGTTTCTCGATATTCGTGTCGTTGCTATCTACGGAAGCGAAGATCATCCGGTCGGTGCCGCGCGTCGGTTCAAGCTGCAGACCATGGACGACGGTCGCCATACGCTGGCACCGGTCTCGTTGGATACCAAACGCTACGCCAACCGGCTCCAGCGCTGGCGAGTCAGACAATGGATTCGCCAGCTGGATCGCTGATTCGCCTGCCGCCCTTCGGGGCCTCTCACCGGTGACCGCAGGCGTGGCTCGAGCTTCTGGCAGAACTCTTTTGCCACCGAGCCCCCGTTATCGCGTTCACTGCCACAGCGTCTACCGCCATCGCGTTCACTGCCGTAGAGAAAGCACTCGTGGGAACGTTTGCTCAGGGTGCCAGTCTTATCCTCACCGCAGAATCCATTCACGTCGAAGGGTAGGGGAGAGTGTCATGGCCACCACGCAGGAAGAAGATCGGCTGATCGACGGCCTGTTCGATCGTCTCGAACAGGCCGAGAGCGCGACCGGGGAACGTGACAGCGATGCCGAGGCGCGCATTCGCTCGCGCCTCGAGCGTCAACCGCACGCACCCTATTACATGGCGCAGACCATTCTGATCCAGGAGGAGGCGTTGAAACGACTCAACGAGCGAGTCGAGAAAATCGAGCGTGAAGCCGGTTCGCCCGCCAGCGGGGGATTCCTGGCCGGACTGTTCGGCGCGGGCGAATCGTCTCCTTCCCGTCGACCCTCGACGCCTGCCGATAGCGGAAGGTTCGGTGATCGGGCGGCACGAGAAACGCCGCGCGCAGAAGTCGGTAATGCTTTGCGTGGCTCGTCGCGCAGTGGCGGATTTCTCGGTGGCGCCCTGCAGACCGCGGCCGGCGTTGCCGGTGGCGTCGTGATGGGACACATGCTGATGGATCTGTTCGGTGCCGGTAACGACACGGATGCCATCGAAGAGAATTTCGTCGAACCGGAAGATGCAGACTTTGATCAGCCGGTTGACGATGGTGGCGATTTCGATGATTTTGGTGACGATTTTCTGTGAAGTTCGAGATTGCGCAAGTCGCAAGTCATCGTGTGACAGTAGAGGTCATCTGCAGCGTATGACTCACGCTAATTTTTAATAGCCGAGTAATTTGTAACCTCGACCAACCGCGATGTCGGTTATCGTGGATTGCAGGCAAAGTCAGCGCGATGACCGATAACTACGGCAAAGCCGCCGAGGGAGGTGGCGCGTCACTTCCGAGGCTGGGCGGACGTTTCTTGAGCCGTGCGGAAAGGCTCGCTCACGAGGCGGCTACAACAGGTTTTGTCATTGTCAATCGAGCATCGGATCTTTTCGCCACCAGTCAATACTACGGTCTCTATAATGGTGATATCGCGCAGGAAATCTGCCGTCCATTATGCTGAAACATTTTTTCTGAAGAGCAGGAACGGTTCGCGTTGCTTGGACCATGGTCCGGTCATGAGTTAGCAAACAGGAAGTCGCCATCGATGTCGCAACTTTCGGAACAAGTTACGCCTGCTTTCTTGTGCCGAAACTCTGCCATGAATCTTCCTTCGATAAAGCCCGACAAGTATGTGCCAATCCGGCTTTCGTATACCCGTGGTTTCTCTTCAATAGACGGGACGCCTATCGCGTCGGCTGAAATTTCTTCCTAGCTGCCATTTTTGTCTTCCTGTTTTGTAACATTTTCAGGCTTAAGAACTTTTATCGGGTTGTATTTTCTGGGGATACGAGGCTACGTTGTCTGTACACCTCTGCGGGTCTCGATATCCGACAGTGATCACCCCGAATTCGAGAGGGAAAACCGATGGGCCAGTGGCTAACATCCAACAGTGCAGCAATCTCGGCGGTAACGGCCATATGCACGTTGTTTGTCTGGCTTTTTTACGCACAATTGCTCTATTTGAACTTCAAACGCCAACGCCAGCCCAAGATCATTATCAACCGCGGTGCGGGAAGGGGCCTCGATTCGCGTTGTGTCATCAGCAACATGAGTCCGGAGCCCATTTTCATCGAGCATTTGATCGTCGTGATCGATTCCGATAAAGGAGCCATTTCTCAGGATTTGATCGACCTTGAGCAGGGAAACCATCGGGACACAGGAGAGGGATTCAGCAACCTCGAGGAAGTCACGCGCCAGGGGCCAATGCTGTCGGGTAGCTACAGCCACATCGGTACGTTCTCCGATATTCTTGACCGTGTACTGCGCTATCACCAGCTTTCCGCCGGCCAGGTTCAAGTCTCCGATGACAGAACGCTGCGCAGTCTCGAGCTTCGGATCATCGCCATCTACGGCAGTGAAGACAAGCCTGTGGGAGCATCGAGATCCTTTGAAATCTCGGCGAGCGATAGCGAGATCGTCCTGACACCGAAATCGATCGATACGCGACGATATGCCTCGCGGTTGAAGCGATTGAAGGTACGGCGGTGGATTCGTGAACTAGATGTGTCCGGATAGCGTTCGATCGCGCTGACCGAGGCCGGATTCGCCAAGCGAGATTGAAGCCTTGGATCGAAGGTCCTGCACTTGGCCCCGTGCGCCACCTTATGCGACACGCTGCCGATCATCAGGCCCCTGAAGTCGCTCAGGCCTCGACTTCTCATCACGATGGCATTCATATTTGAGCGCTCGGCCTCTGCCATGATCACCCCGGCGGGCGAGCCGACCCGGACGAGTTAGTCCCATTCGTTACCGTAGTCGGGACAATTTCGGTTTCGGGCGACGGCTTCCTCGAGGAGTTTATGGCCCTCCTCCAGCGTCGTCTCGGCCGCCGCGGCCTGAATCGCCGCCGCCACGGTCAGCACTCGCCTCGTGGTAGGTTGGGGTAGGGGCCCCGCACATGCAGCAGATGAAGTTTGCCCTGAACCGGCGCCGCTAGCTGGCAGGCGACCTGAAGCGCGGCGTGCGAGTCTTTCCAACCATCGATGGGAACCAGCAGTGATTTGAACATGGCGCGCACCTCGATAGGAGAGGAATCGATGAAGCGAACGGCTTCCGAGGTCGAGCGTAAGTGCGCTACCGATTCATCATTTGATCTACATCAAGAACCGGGCGATCCGCCGTACACAGCCGAGAGCTTGCCTGAAGAGAGTGAGCATCCGGCTGACAGGGCCAGGCGGTGCTGTACCGTGAGTTCGGTAGTCCGCGGTAGGGGGTTAATATTCCTACGCTAACTATAGTTAATTTCCTACAAAATCTGCCGATAACGGAGTAGCGGCGGCACGGGCCGTTAGACTTTTTCGGCCCGGCTCCATGAAGTCCTTGCGAACGTGCTAAGGGCGCCGCGGGAGACACTCAGCGACCTCTCCAAGATCAACGAGATGTTGTTGGGTAACCGAGTCAAGATCACGGCAGAACAGCGCGACCGTAATCCGGAATCCGCTCGCAAGACGGTGCAGGAAGTGGCCGAGAACGACGCCATCCTCGATGCGGCGTGGGCCGATTACTATCCGCGCCGGATTGCCAGCGATCAGGAACGGCAGATCGCGGATGACTTCGCTGCTTCCCTGCAGCGCCTCCGAGCGGGCGTGGAATCGCTGAATACCGCGATGATCGGTAACGACTTCGAGGCGGCTCGGCAGATCGCCACGACGACGCTACGGGCTGAGTATGCAAAGGCTCTGGGTGCCATCAACGAGCTGATCCAGCGTAATAGCGCGCAGGCCGCCGATGCCTTCTCGGGCGCTGTCTCACAGTACGAAACGACTCGCGATATTGTCATCGGTGTGGCCATTGTGGCGGTGCTGCTGGGCATTTTCCTGGCGTGGTGGCTCGTTCGCGGCATCATGACGCCGCTGGGCAAGGCGCAGGAATTGGCGATCGCCATGGCGGAGGGCCGTCTCGATAACAAAATCGATATCACCTGCAAGGACGAGTTCGGCGACATGCTTCGCTCGCTGCAGTCGATGGAAGAGAGCTTCTCTCGCGTCGTCATGGCTGTTCGCAACAACGCAGAGTCTGTGAATATCGCTGCGGACGAAATTGCCCAGGGTACCGACGACTTGAGTCGGCGCACTCAGGAGCAGGCAGCGAGCTTGGAGCAGACGGCGGCCTCGATGGACGAGATCACCTCGACGGTACGGCAGAACGCGGAGAATGCCGGCGAAGCCGATCGACTGGTCAACGAGGTCAGCCGCCAGGCGAATGCCGGCGGTGCCGTGGCCAGTGAGGCCGTCGAGGCAATGAACGGCATCAACGCTTCCAGTCGCAAGATCGCGGGAATCGTCGGTCTCATCGACGAAATTGCCTTCCAGACGAACCTGCTCGCGCTAAATGCTTCCGTCGAAGCGGCGCGCGCCGGCGAACAGGGACGCGGTTTTGCCGTCGTCGCCAGTGAAGTTCGCAACTTGGCCGGCCGCAGTGCCGAGGCGGCGAAGGATATCAAAGCGCTGGTGGAAGAAAGTATTCAGCAAGTCGGTCACGGGTCTGACCTGGTCAATCGGGCTGGAAAAACGCTCAAGGATATCGTCGAGGGTGTCCAGCGTGTGACCCAACTGGTCAGCGAGATAGCCGTAGCGAGCAAGGAGCAGTCTCAAGGAATCGATCAGGTCAATACTGCCGTTTCGCAAATGGACGGTGTGACCCAGCAGAACGCCAGCCTGGTCGAGGAATCCAGTGCCGCCAGTCGGTCGCTGCAAAAGCAGGCGGGCGCTCTCTTGAAAGAAGTCTCGTTCTTTCGCGGTGCGGAAACGGGAACGCCACCGTCCGCATTGCCGCCGCTTGTCGCCTCCCAGCCGGCCGTCGGCCAGAAGGTTCAGCGCCCGCGGGGCGAGCGCAGTGCCAAGCCGGTCGAAAGCGAGGAGTGGGAAGCTTTCTGAAAACGTGCGCGTTCGATCGTACGGCTTGATAGCGTCCCCCGACGGGGGCGCTTTTTTGTGCCTTGCCATCCACCCGCCGGACTACCTGTGGCGTCAAAAGCCGGGCCCGACGGTTTGTCCGATTCCGGCAGCGAGCATTGCTGTCAAAAGCGACAGTTTTTCGCCGAATTTAATCACACTCTCCCTATCGTATTGCTGATAGATTCGTTTTCTCTGATCAATGCCGATCGCCCCCCGAGGCTTCCGGCAGGCTTGAGTCACATTCCAGGAGAACAGGTTGTCCGTCGATCGGAATCTTTCGGAGAGCGAGCAGCAAAAGCTGTCGGCTCTCGGCGCTGAGCGCCTGATGCAGCTCGGCCCTAACCAGTCACTGGATAGCCTGACCAAGCTGCTATGCCAGTTGCTCAGCGCGCCTACAAGCCTGGTCACGCTGCTCGGGCCAGAGCGTCAATGGATCAAGGCGAGCCACAATTTCACACTAACCGAGACGCCGGTCGACACCGCCATCTGCCGACGCACCGTCGAGCGTAACGAGTTGACCATCATCGAAGATACCGCGCTCGATGAAGAGTACCGCGACAGCGCGCTGGTGGTCGCCGCGCCTCACATTCGCTTTTACGCCGGTGCCCCGTTGAAAACGCCCGAAGGCAGGGCATTCGGCTGCATGTGCGTGATTGGCTACGAGCCG
>NZ_BMZI01000005.1:0-31391 GCF_014652715.1 Salinicola rhizosphaerae
GCGGGATAGTCGCGACGCAAATCGAAGCGGTAGCGGCCTTTGGCCAGCTTGTGACCGTCGAACACGTCGGTGAGGACATCGACGACGCTGCGATCCTGGAAGATCCGGCTATCGCGACCCAGTTCGAGCATGGCCAGCCACGGCACCAGCGTGAGCTGGTAGTAGGTGACGCCGCCGTCTTCGCCCAGCAGCGCTGCCTCGGAAACCAAACCGTGCAACCGCCGGTAGCTGCCATCTGCCTGCAGAATCGACAGGTTCGCCGGCTGCGCCATCAACGTCTTGAGCTCGATATCGCCCTGCTGGGAGATGCAGTCAAGCGTATAGCTGAATGGCTCGCTGATGCGCTCCTCACCGACCAGCCGGTGCGGGATCAGCGACGCCCCGGCAAGCTCCAGCGTCAACAGCCGCTGAGACTGCGACAGGTCGATCTCGAAGGTGTCGAGCAGATTGTCGAGGGTAATTTCTGCCATCTTTGCCTCTCCACCACCGACCGTTTCGCGGGTTGTGCCGCTGCAGGGTCGGTGGCTAAATTAACGCTCGTTAATGAGCCCGCCGAGCCGGGCTTGGCCTCTCAACCCAGACAGGAAGCCCGGAACGATGAAAGGGATCGTGGTACTCGGCGACGCCACCAGCCATGGCGGCAAGGTCATCACCGCACAAAGCAACTATCTGATCGACGGCAAGCCGGTCGCTTGCCTGGGGGATAAAGTCACCTGTCCCAAGGATGGCCACGGCGGCACCAATGCCATCGTCGAGGGTCATCCGACGATGAAGATCAACGGCAAGCCGGTGGCTCTTCACGGCCACAAGACTGCCTGCGGCGCCAGCCTGATCTCTTCCCACAATGGCGACAGCGGTCACGAGTGAACGTCCGTCGGTGCGGCTTCGGCCGCACAGGCCTGCAGCTTCCATGCCACCGAGCGCGTCTCGGAAACCACGCTGAGCACCAGCGCACTCGCCTCAGGCTCCAACGCGGACAGCGCCAGGCAGAAGGAGAGCGCGGTCATTCCCTGCCCTGGCCACCCGCTGATGCCGTCGACGCCGATACCGTCATCGATCAGATCGATCTCCGGCCAGCGTTCGATCAAAGCGCCGCCGACCTCGGCCGCCCTGCCGGCCAGTGCCATGGCGTCGATCACGACGCAGGCGGGGCTCTCAGTCTCGGTCACATCGCTTTCGTCACCCTGGGGCCACGCCCCACCGAGTAATGCAACCATCTGCTGGCGCTTGAGATACTCTCGCCGCTCGGAACGCGGCGCCTGTTCCTCCGACGTGCCCGCATTCACGATCCAGCCCGCGGCAAAGTCGCTCTCCCCGGGGAGCAGACGCTGTACGAGCAGTGCGGTAACGGCCTCACCGGGATAAAGCCCCCCGCCAGATGAACGGCGACCGATGAGCCCATCCCGCTGCAGACGTGAAATGTCCTCTCCGTTGAGCGAGGAGTCGGCGTTGATCCACAACACGTGAGACATGCCTTTATTCACCGCCAGGGCGGCATGAGGATCGCCGCCCTGTTCACGCAGCGTGATCTCACCCAAAACGGCGCCATACTGGGTTTCGGCGATGGCGTCGCGCAGGTGGTCGACGACAATGCCGGTCGCCTCCGAGGAGCGCAGCGGCGCCGTCAAGACGACATCGAACGGAGTCTCCTCGGGCAGCGATTCCAGCAACATCAGCGCCTCGATGACGATCGTCTGGATCAGCGCATGCAGTCGCAGCGCCTTGGCCTCGAGTCGACCCAGGCGCGAGTCGTCCACCGACATGACGTCCACCACTTCATGCACCAGTAGTCGAAAGCCGTCGGGGCCATACAACGAGTGGGAGAGTGCCGGCGTGCCCGCTTCCGGCGTCGAGCCGCGTGCTACGAAACCGGAAGGCGTCAGCGCCACACCGTCGATGAAGCGCAGACGCGCGGTCTCGAAGTCATCCCGCGTGAGCGTCGGCGCCTCAACGACGTCGACCGGGCGCTGGCGTTCGTGAAGGCGATCAAAAATCGAAGCTCGAGACATGATCAGTCGTCATCATCCTTTGGCTGCGTGCCCAAGGTGTCGCGAATATTGTCGATGACGCCGTGATCCTTGATCACGTCCTTGAGCCACTCTTCGAGCGGCATGCGGCCCCACTTCACGGCACGCTCGATGAGATACGGCACCGGGCTATGGGGTTCGCGATCCTTGAAGTAACGCGCCACGTTGTTGAGCATCTCGAACGCTTCATCGCGACTGGCCGGTTGCGTGCGCAGCTGGCCAGTCGGCGCCTCTGCCGCGGTCATCGCTGGCCCGATGCTCGGTTCGACCCGCGTGGGCGCTTCGGCTTCCACCTCGGCCAATGCGGCGGCCTCCTCCTCCACGCCGATGCCCGCGCCGCGCTCACGCAGCAGTTTCTCGGTCAGGTCACGGCACTGCGCCAGGACTTTTTCCAGCGCCGAAAAGCTCGGGGCATCACGACCGAAACGCTCGTCGCAGACATCGTCCAGATGCTTGAGCGCTGCCAGCGAGGCCGCAATGGCTGCGTGGCGACCCTGCAGAAATTCGGTGCTGCTGAGGACCACCGAGCGCTGAAATATCTCGTCGTTGATCTTGCCATCGGCGAGCGCGCGCGCCATCGCATCGGAATCGCTCCGCGCCTGGTTCTCGACCTGGCGAGATTCGTCGTAGTCCGCGAGGCTGTAGCCGTCACCGTCGAGCAGCGGCAGCGCGCGTACGACGTTGACCAGGGTATCGCCTAGCCAGGCCAGACGTGCGGTGCGCTCGTCGAGATCCTCCTCGTCGAGCTCTGGATAGAGTGTCTCCCAGAACTCGTCGACCAGGCGCGACGTGAAGGTCAGCCCGAAGCGAGTCCCCTCGAACCCCTCGCGATGCGTCAGCCCTTCGCAGAGCCATCCGGCCAGCTGGAGATCCTTGCTCTGGTGCATCAGTGCTTCGCTGGTCAGATTGATGACCTGGCCCCAGTCCGCCTGCTTGAGTTCGGTTTGCCACTCGCCCTGAGGCAGATAGGTCGGGTCGGCGCGGCGGGCTTCCTTGATCTCGTCGAACAGTAGAGAAAAGGTGAGATCTTCCCCGCTCGGGCCATGGCTACCGCCGTCGATGGGCGCGAGAAGCGCATCGATCGAGAGTTCGCCGAGTTCATCCATGTGTCGGACCTCATGTACTACGGGGCAGACCTGGCCTCGGCGTGGACAGGACTGCCGACATTGGCTCACGCAGAAGGAGCACAGACTCCGTCTGGGTCAACCCACGTCACCACGAAACACCAGCGGTCAATGACACAGATGCCCATCGCCGCCGCCACGGTCGATGGGCATATCGCCTGGCCGCCCTAACGAGACGGCCGAAGGCGTCGGGCGGCGTCGTTTCCCGCCGCCCGATGCGCGGTCTTAGGAGTAGACCTTGTTGCGCGTGCGATCCCAGCCACCGGCAACGTTGCCGCCGCCCTGGCCGTCGGAGCGCTTCTGCTGGGTGTAGGTGATCTTGATACGCGCGTAGTTGAACTTGACGGTCTCGTACGGCAGATCGTGACGATCTTCACTCTCGTCCTGCTCGAAGCCGGTGGAGACGGAGGTACCTTCCATCTCGGTCGAGGAGACGATGACTTCCTCGAGCTTCACTTCCATGTAGCGAACCTTGTCCCCGCCGGCACGGTTGACGTGCAGCGTGACTTCCTTGATGTGCTGGCCCTTGCAGCAGGACTCGAACAGTTTCGCGGACGCCTTATCGACGAACTTGCGAACGCGGAATTCGCTTAGGTTCACTCGCTCGGCGGAGGCGCCACCGGCGGAACTCGCCGTGGCAGAAGTTGCCTGGCTTGCGCCGAAATCAAAGCTTTTCAGCTCGATCCAGTCAGTGTGTTTTTCATCCAGGCTTTCACCGGGAATCCCATCGATTTTGAGATACGCATCAAATGCCATGTCGTTCACTTCTCCTGTTGCTTTCTCGAGGATAGACTCGCTCTCGCGCATCACACTGGCATGCGCAAAAGCGGTCACTTGCTAGCGTCCACTTCGACTCGCGGGAGTCGAAGTTACGTTTAATATCGTGATAACCGATTGATATCGTGAGCAATAGCAGAAATGAAAAACCGAATGACCACCGGTTATCTGACACCTATTCCCGCATAACGGCAATTGCAATGTAGGAAATTATCGACACCGCCTATATCCGATTTCCTACAAGCTTGTCAGTGTTTCAAAACCACTCAGCAAGATGCATTAGCTCACAAATCTTCGGTTAACCTGAATTATATCCGCCTCTCTTTAACTTTAAAGTCAATGAACACATTTACATACATTCTATATATTTCGTTACACTCGCCAAATATTCTTTAACGCCTCACTCGACTCATTGCTGCTTGCGAACCTCGATCTCCACGCGTCGATTGGGCGCCAGACACTCGATCAGCTGCGCTCGTGGCTGGTCCCGGTCGCAGGTCACGAGCGGGCGCTCGCTGCCAGCACCTTTCGCCTCGATCAAGCCGGCAGGAACGCCCTTGCCGATGAGATATTGGCGAATGGTGTTGGCCCGCTGCAGCGAGAGCTGCTGGTTGGCGGCCTCGTTGCCGATCGGATCGGCATGGCCGGTGATCAGGATCTGTCCGAGGTCCTGCATGTTGAGCAGTCGTTCGGCAAGGTCGTCCAGTTCCTTCTGCCCTGCGACCTGCAGACCCGAATAGTCGCCTCGACCGAAGGCAAACAGCGTGTCCGATTCGAGCACGATGGTTTCCGTGCTGGTCAGCGTCTGCTCTAGCAGGCTGTCGATATAGTTGCGACTGCTCGATACCAGGAAGGCATTGGAGGCAATGCGTGGCACGTCGGTCTCGTGAATCTGCCGACTGTAAAAGTCGATCTGACGCCCGGCGTAACGGTAGTCGGCCTGGTCTTCATCGATCCTGGCACCCGTGCGCTTCTCGATCGCCGGATACCAGAACGCCGGTAGCTGGGCGCGCAGCGTATCGCTGTCGATATCGCCGCGATCCATGTCGGATAGCATGAGATAGGTGTCGAGGGTGGAGCGGCCGAAGGCCGCCAGCGAATCCGCGCTGTTGTCTTTCGGGCGAGCATAAGGCGCGACGGTGTCCGGCCCCTGCACCGCATGCAGCTCGTCGCTGCTGCGCCGGTAGACGTCGATCGTGGTCAGCGTGAAGAGCGAGCGGGTCAGATTCTGCTCTACCGGTTCGAGCATGACGGTCTGCAGCCGGTCGAAGTAACTTTCTCGAATTGCCGGTTCGATAGCGTCGCCCTGATAGAGCCCCCACCCCATCGTCCAAGGCACGCCATCGCCATGGCGGCGTTGATAGTAGTGGCTGCTCCAGTCGCGCAGCGCGTCCAGACTCTGCCAGCGTGCATAGGCATCGGGACGGTCGTCATCCTGACGCACTGCGTCGGCGAAGTTGCCGGACATGGCGCGGATCTCGCCGTGGTTCTCGACGGCGGAGGTAATCCACAGCCCACAGGCAATCACGCCTGCCAGCCCCGCAAGCAGGGACCAGCGCAGCTTGCGCCGGCGCCCGCTGACATCGCTGGAGTAGAGGCCCGCCAAATGCTGATCGGCAATGATGACCTGGCGGAAGAGGTTGCCGATGAAGAAGGCGTGCTGGGTCTTTTCCCCCTCCAGCGCACTTGGCTTTTCCAGCGCGAAGTGACGCCCGACGCGGGCGGCGTGCGCCCCTTCGATGGTGTCACCTTCCTGCAGCGCACTGACGAAGTAGAACCCGCGCAGCAGCGGCGCCGTCTGATAAGGATTGGCGTTGGTCAACGCCTCGACGAAGCGGCTCAGCGGATCGCGCAGCGCTGCCAGCTCCAGCGGAAACCGGAAGGCTGCCACGTCGCGTCGCGTATCGATCACATCGCGCTGCACGATTTCGTCGTCGCCGATCTGTTGCCAATGGCGGCACAGATCGCCGAGTGCCGCGTCGAAGCGCTCTGCCCAATTGACGTCGCGCGGCTGCTGGTGAGCGAAGGTATGCCCCAGCACGTCCCGCTGACGCTGAGGGTCGAGCCGCTCGAAGAACGTCGTGAAGCCTTCGATCAAGTCGCACTTGGTGAAGACCAGGTAGATCGGCAGTCTCGCTTCGAGCTGATCCCGAGCCTCCTGGATCCGCTCACGCAGGCGACGTGCGAGATTGTTGCGCTGACTTTCGCTCGCCTCGACGACGTCACTGATATTGACAGCGACGATCAGGCCGTTGAGCGGACAGCGACGCCGGTGCTGCTTGAGTAGCGACAGGAAGCCCTTCCATTTACCGGCTTCCTCTTCGCTGTTCATGTAGCGCCCGGCGGTATCGAGCAGAATCGCATCCGAGCTGAAGAACCAGTCACAGTGACGGGTGCCGCCCATGCCGGCCACGCGAGCATTCTCGCGCTCGGCGAACGGGAAGTTGAGCCCGGACTGATAGACCATGGTGCTTTTGCCGGCGGCGGGCTGGCCGACGATCATGTACCAGGGCAGTGCGTAGAGCGCATCCTGACCGCGCTTGCCTTTACCCTTGCCGCTCTGTTTCAGGCGTTCGACCGTTTTCAGCAGTCGTTCACGCAGCAGGCTGATCTCCTCGCGGTCCTGGGGGCTTGCGTTGAGCACGGCCGCGTCCGCATCCTCGAGCAGCAGGTCCTCCAGGTTGCGCTTTTGACCGACACCGCGGTAGAGCAGCAGCACGTAGAGCGCCGAGGCCAGCAGAAACACCACGATGCCTGCCAGCAGACTCGCCAGAGAGGAGAACCCTAACCCTACCCCCAGCCGCCATACGGCAAAGATGGCCGCAAAGAACAGCAGCCCCAGAATGTAGGGCTGATACTTGAAGAACGCGTATTTCAGATAGGCAAATTTCAAACGTTTCATCATGTCTGCTCAGGCTTAGCGCTCGGGTGTCACGGTCGAAGAATCGGCGCCATCGGGAAAACGGGCCATGAAGTCGGCAAGACTCAGCTGGGTATCCGGCAGTGATAGCGCGCCGGGGTGCGGCTCTTCCTCTGCGAAAGCCGCCAGGACATCGATGCACAGGCGGCGATCGTCAGGATTGGAAAGCACCTCGAAGAACTGCTCGGCGCTCTGCCATGAGGGCATCAGCAGCAGTCGCGGACGCATGAAGTCATCGATCAGCAGGCTCATCACCGGCACGCCACCGGCACAGGCGGGGCCAAGCCACTGCTGCCACAAGTCCGCCACCGGACGCTTCAGGCCGCGCTCGGCGGGCAACGGCAACAGCACAGCCCGAGAACTTCCCTCGCGCCAGCAGGTCCGCGCATAGTGCAGCCGATGCAGCACCGCGCTGCCGATGAACTCCGGCCACCCCCACTGCAGCGCTCGGCTGACATCATCGAAGCTGTAATCCTGCAGAAAGCGCTGATGCACACGCTGGTAGAGCGCGACATCCTGCTCGTTCCAGCGCCGCAGCTCGGCGACAGCTTCGACCGGGTCGATTGGCGCAGCGCCATGCACCGAATCGGTCAGAATCGCGCGCGCCTGGCCAGCGAATATCTCGCCCAGGGTGTGCGGGCAGACGATCCCCGGCTCAGCGCTACCGGCCTTCAGCGACTGGAAGATGAAGAAGGGGTAGCGCCTGCCTGACGCATCGGCCGAGCTGATCATCGCGCCCATCACGTCACTGCCGTCACGCGCGTGATAGTGAAAGAAGCAGACCGGCAGCGCGTCGAAGCGATGCTGCCAGTCATCGTGGTCGAGAAACCGCAGCAGCGCGCTCTGCAACCACTGGTCGAGCTCCTGAATCACGGCACCGGCGGCATTGACACCGACGAAGTCCGCCCGCGTCGGAATTTTGCCGAAGCAGCCAATCATTGCCGGCTCATCTGCGGGATGTTCAGCGTCTTGATTCGGCGCAGATCGGAGATTTTCACACCACCGAAGTTGCGCACGTCGAAGCTCACGGTCCCCATGTAGGTTCGCCAACTGAAGCGCTGACGCGCGCTGTCGATCGGCGTGATATGCGCACTCTCGATCATGCGCAGGAAGCCCCAGCGGTTCGGGTAGTCGAACACCGTATGACGCTGCCCATTCTGGTTGACGATATCCATGCGAGCGCCGAAGGACTTGGCATCGCCGGGCCAGGTCATGCGCTCCCAGGACTGAGTATTGTTGCGGTAGTGGATGCGCTGACCGTCGATGGTGAGGATGATGTCGGTCAGCCCCGCCGTCGGGTTCACCTGCAGCTCGAATCCATTACGCAGATCGGAAAGGCTATCGATGACGCGTCCCAGCGCCGTCGCGTCATCGATGCTCGACAACATTCGCGGGTCGACCATCGGCGAGCGCTCGCCACTCTCCGAACCGGCCAGGTCACCGATCTCGTCCTGACGGAAGCGGGAAAGCACGCCTTGATCGGGGTCGATGAAATGTTCCATGTCACGCACCGAGGCTTCGTTGACCGAGTCGGAGACCGGGTAGCGACCGGCGATCATCTGGTCCCAGGGCGTCGCGATCTGATCGTCCCAGGCCGCGTTCAGCTGACTGCGCGCCGGCGCGTTGAGGGCGGCCCAGGTATCCTCGACCGGCACCCGGAAGAGCGGCTCGATCGCCTGTACCAGCGGCGTGCGCGAGGTGTCGACGCGTGAGGCGACGAAATTGCGCAGCGCGTTGATTTCGGTCGGCTGCCCGGACAGCGTGGCCATGATCAGGGACTTGCTGCTGCGCCCGACATCCTGGGCGCTGCGCACGTTGTCGACCCGCACCTTGAGCTGCCGCAGATCGAGCAGATACTGATTGAGCACGGAGTTGTCGCTGCCCGTCGCCTCGTCCGCCGCCAGCATTCGACTGACGGGCTGGAAGTGACGCGCCAGCGCACCATTGTTGATGCGCGGCAGCGAGGCCAGATCGACGCTCGCGCCCTGCCCGTCGCCACCGTTGAAGACGCTCATGACACGCCCCCAGAAGCTCTGGTCCTGCTTCTTGCCGCTGGTGCTCTCCTCATCCCGCGCCTGCGGATCGTCCCAGTCGGTGTTGTCGCGCACCGACTCCAGCACCTGGCGCAGCGGCGAGCCCTGCAGGTCGCTGAGATCGGTCAGCCGGCGACTGGCCTGATCGAGCGTCTCGAAGTTGGCGACATGCGTGTTGCGCAAAAAGCGTTCCCAGGCGATCGCGTAGTCCCGCTTGTAACGCGTCATCAGTTGGCTGACGAAACGCGCCTTGGACTGCACGGCATCATCGGCGTTCTCGTCGTCCAGCACCCAGTCCGACTCGCCCTGCAAGTCGCCGGAAACGGTGTCGATGATCGCCGGACGCAGGTACTCATCCCATACCTGGCGCGTGTAGAACGCCGGCACCGCGCGGGCCGAGTAGAACAACCGACCCGGCATATCCGGCGCCATCTTCGATAGCGTCAGCGGCTCATAGCGATCCTCGACTTCGAGCTGATAGCGCAGATACTCCCGGTCGACCAGACTCGAATCGATCAGGAAGGCGTTGAGACGCTCACGGCTATCGGCCACCAGCGTGTCGTCACGCTCGAGCGCCGGCGCCGTTCCCTGCTGGAGGTAGTGGACGTAGAGGGCGGCGTTGTCCTTGATGCTCTCGCGGTCGGCACCGTTCTCGCGCCGGTCGGCCAGATCCGCCCACAGTCTTGGTAACGCGGAAGCGACGAAGTCGCCCTGGTCCTGATGGGCAGCCGGGTCGGTCATGACCAGGTAGAGCTTGAGCGACGAGTAGCTCTCGATCAGCTTCTCGACATCCTGTCGACTCAGCTGCGTCAGCATCTCTTCGGAAAGCGAGGGCCCCTGCTCGCCGGAAAGCGTGAGCGTGGACTCGTCGCCATCGGCGTTGCCGACGGCATCGCCCAGTTCACTGGTGCGATCGCGCAATCCCTGTTCCAGGTCGGTCTCGGCATTGCTGCGCGCGGAGTACCAGGCATCGCGCGCGCTATCGGTCGTGCGCGATGTCAGCTCGCTGCGTGCACGACTGCCAAGCTCCGACGCGCTGGTCGGGACGCTGCCGAGGGTCGGCCGCGAGGTCGAGCGCTCTTTCATGCGATCGAGCGCATCCGAGCCGATCTCCCGGCCGCGGTCACTGGCTACGCTGGCCCCGCGGGATGCCGCATCGGCCCCGCTCCCCGTGTCTCGAGCGGCGGCGTCGCTCTGGGCAGCCGTCGTCGTATCGATGTCGCCATCGCCCGCGTCGAGTGCCGCCAGCGAACGCAGCTGATCGGCAAGGCGCCGCTGCAGTGGCGCCAGTACGTCGCGGCGCATCAACTCGGACCAGGCCTGTTTCAATGGCTCGCGCATCGCCTCGCCCTGATAGAGACCCAGGTCGAGCTTGAGTGGCACGCCGTCTTCGCGGTGGCGTTCGATCGCCGCCAGCTGCTGTTCGAGCTCATCGCGCAACGCCCGGCGCTTGCCGGCGTCGAGGCGTCCGGTGCTGTTGCCCGCTGTCAGGCCATCGACCTTGCTCTGGACATGATCGATCCACTGCGCATTGTGATAGGCAGACCACCCCTGCGCGGCGATCGCCGCCACGCCGATCAGACCGACGGTGCCGATCATGAACGCAGGCAGCGAACGACGCTCCCCTCGCTGCGAGTAATAGAGGCTCAGATTGCGATCGGGGAAGATGACGTTGCGGAAGGTGTCGGTGATGAAGTAGCTCTTCTCGCCGGTCTGCGCTTCTCGGCCACCCGCCGCCGCTGGCGCCAGGGAAAACGCTTCTCGCGTCTCCTCCTCGAACAGCGCCGGCAGGGTCAGTCCCGACTGCAGAGCGCTGGTGAAATAGAGTCCGCGCAAGATCGGCGCCTGGCCAGCGTTGTGGTGGCTATCGAACTGCTCGAGAAAGTCGCTCAGCACGCCGTAAAGCTCGGCGAAATAGTCCGGAAAGTGAAGCAGCTCGCTGTCTGCCGCCGCGCCCTCTTCCAGCATGCGACGGTCGATACGTTCACGCAGCGCGGAAACCAGCCCCGGGAAGCGCGCCTGAAATGCGTCGGTCACGCCCCGCTGACGCAGTTCGTCGAGCGCGAAGGTCAAACCCCACGGCTGCTGACGCTCGGTGGCGTCCAGCGCCTCGAAGGCCCGCGTGAAGCCCGGCAGCAGATCCGCCTTGCTGAAAAACAGGTAGACAGGAGGATTGATGCCGAGACAACCGCGATACTCGGCCACCCGCGAGACCAGTTTTTCCGCCAGCGCATGCGCGTCCTGACGCGACTGCTCCAGCAACTCCGGCAAGCTCACGACCAGCACCAGCCCGTTGATGGCCGGCTTGCGGCGCTGCTTTCGCAGTGTCTTGAGAAAGTCGGCAAATTCGCTCGCCGGTCGATCCTCGACCAGATAACGACCGGCGGTGTCGACCATCACGGCTTCCCGGCTGAAGTACCAGTCGCAGTGCTGGGTACCACTCACCGCAGAGAGATTGCTGCCCCCGGCCATCGTGGCGGAGAGCGAGGAGCGCGTCAGCAGAGAGGTCTTGCCCGAGGCAGCCATCCCGATGACCAGATACCAGGGCAGTTCATAGAGCGATGCCTTGCCACCGTCGACCGAACGGGCCGCGCGCTGCATCGCCATGGCGTGCTTGAAGCGCTCGCTCAGCACCTGATAGTCACCCGGTTCGGTTTCCGCCGCCTCGCGATGGACCTCCAGCTCGACCAGGTTCTCGATGTTTCGCTCGGCACGGATCCGGTGATATTGGCGCAGCACCACGGCCAGCAGCCACACCGCCGTGACCAGCGCCATGGCGATGAAGATCACCTCACGCTCTTCGGTGATCAACGGCAGCAGCAGCACGCAGAGCGCGAGACCCATCAGCCAGAGCACGATGGAGAGCGGCCAGAAGCCTTTCAGCGAACGCAAGAAACGAAGAAAACGCATGTCCTGGCTCGCCCTATCGTGGTTGATCGTTGAACAGCTGCTGGATCTGCTGGATCAGCGCATCCGTCTCGCTGCCGAGCCACCAGCGCAAGCCGCCATAGACGACCAGGCAGACCACCACGATGCCGAGAAGATAGACCCACAGCGGAATTTCGTAACGCAGCAGCTGGCCGACCTGGTCCGGCAATTTCCAGCTTTCCCGAGCATCGTCGCGTCGCTCACGGTAACGCGCGATATCCTGCCCGAGGGTATTGGCGAGATAGCGCAGCTGGTCCCGATTCTCGAGGCTGTACTTGCCCTCGAATCCGAGCGCCAGGCAGAGGTGATAGACTTCGAGCACGTCGAGATTGGCGCGAACGTCACCGCGCAGGCTCTCCAACCGCTCGAAAAAACCCTCGCCGGCCAGGTGCACGCCGAAATAGCGGTACTGAAACGGATGCAGTTCGACATGCTCGCGGATGTTACCGACACCGCCTTTGAGCACACTCTCGTCGAGAAAGGCGCAGAGCGCATACTGCGCATCCTTGACCGCTTCCGCGCTGTAATTCTCCGCGCGCGCCTTCTCCTCGAACTCGCGCAGCCACTGATCGACGCGTTCGAGAAAACGCTCGACGCTCTCGGCCTGCTGGCCACGTCGCACCATCAGCACCATGGAGATGAAGTCTCGAGACAGCGTCTTCAGCGTGCGCGACTCGGCGAGCTCGGTGGGTTGGGCAAAGGCTTCGGTCATTTCATTACCGCCATCAGTTCAATGCTTAAGTTCTTGAATCCGCTAGGGACATAGAACGCGATGGCCTGCGCGTCCATCATCCGTTCATACACCGCACCGTGGGGCTCCAGGGCGAAGTAGTGGTTATCCAGCCGCACCGGAATGGCGCTCGGCATTCGCGAGGCATGCGTCAGCGTGCCGCCGGGCATGGCGGTATTGACCACCACTTCGATATCCTCCGGCGAACCGACCTTGAAGGCGCGCGGCACCAGCTCGAGAATCTGCGCGCCGGGCATGTCCGCATGCACGCTGATATAGAAATCGGCGTCCTTGAGGCGCGCATCGTTGAGTCGCCCCACGTAGTAAGACGACCGCGTCTGCTCGAGCGGGATCGGGATGTACTGATTCGGCACCACCACCTCCAGCAGCTCGCGCACGACTTTCTCCAACGCCAGCAGCGAAGGCGCCGGCGCCCGATGGTCGTACTCGGGAATGTCGCCGAGCTTGTGCGACATCGAGAAGGTCATCAGGCTTGCCGCCAGCTCGGCCAGAAAGCGGTACAGGGTTTCCGGATGCAGGCGAGGATGTGAAAGCAGGTGCGCCAGTTGGGGATAGGCGCGATTGATCGTGTAGAGCAGCCAGAACAGGGTCACGTCACTCGAGCCGAACTCGGCGACCTGATCGGCGCGCTCGCGCCGGCGACCGGAGAGCGCCTCGCTGCGAGCCTGCAGCATGCCGATCAGCCGATTGGCGATATCGAAAGGCAGCGAGACCGAATCGATATGCAGCGCCGGCGGCATGAAATGTTCACCCTCGAGACTGAATCCCCCGGCGGCGTTGCGCTTGAGCAGTGCGATCGGGCACCACGTGAAGCCATCCAGACTGTCGCCTTCCATCAGCAAGGTCGCGTTGAGCTCCAGCGTGCCCAGCTCGTTTTCGATATCGCCCTCATTGAGGTCCGGACGCGTCTCGAAACGCTGAACGAATCGACGGCCGCCATGGCGCGGCGTTTCGGCGTCGAGATAGCTCGGGGAGCAGGGCTCGAGCGAGCGCAGCGCCGCGAAGATTCTCACCTCACCGTTACGAGCCAGCTCATCGAGACTGCGCCCCGGCGGCAGCGGATCGTGCTGCGGCGCATCGATGAGCGTGCCGTCGGGAAACACCAGCTTGAGCCGCGTCAGCCGCAGGGTGCCTTGCTCGAGCGCGCCATCGTCGAACGCGATCTCCTGTACCCCCCACTGAAACGGGTCCCGGGCCCGGCGCGCCTCGACGAGCTGACGCTGATGAAACTCATCCTGGTACTGGAAGTGCTGAGGCAGAAGGAACATGCCTTCCGACCACATGATGCGATTGTGTTTACTCACTGCCCTGCCCCGACTGGTTGCATCCGACTCTTTCCATGATGGATCCTCTCGCTGGCCCGACCCGTACGGAGTACCCGCTGGAGATAGCGGTCACCGCCCGGCGCGCTCCGGCCAGCGTCACGGCGCGACAGACTGCGTCAGCAGGTTCTCGCCGCGCTCGACCTCGATGCGGTCGTCGACCAGATGCAGGCGCACACCCTCGGAGGCACTCAGCAGGCCGTCGTTGCGGAGCTCATCGGCGGCAAACAGCGCCTGCCACTGGTCACTGGCGGTGTTGCGGAAAAATGCGGCCACGCCGACGAACTGCGCCTTGGGATCGAGCGCAGCGACATCCACCTTCTGCTGATCGGGGAGCAGCGTGATCTCGCGCTGAGAAATCAGACTGTTGCCCAGCACCGCCTTCTCGTCACCCCAGAGCTGGCGCGGCGATGCAGTGGCGAACGGCGCGCGTTCGGAGAGCTGATAGATCCGCACGACGACCGACAGCGGCTTGCCGTCGACATCGGGATTGACCTCGGCATCGCTGTCGATGGTCACCCGGACTCGTTCCTGGTTGCCGAAGATGTCGCCGGCCCACGTATCCCCGAAGCGATTGCCGACCCGGTCGGCCACGCCACAGCCAGCCAGCGTCGACATCAGCACCATCGACACCAGCACTACCGACACCTGAAAAACGATTCCCAAATCGCGCACCGACGCCTTCATTACCGTCCCGCTCACTCTTTTCATTAAACTTAGGGGAGACGCGTTTACCGTCGCAGACGGCTGTCGCGAAACGCATCAATTTATCGCAAGCTGCCACACCCTAACAGATTTAAACGCTATAATAAGCTCCATGTTTAACATTCGCTTACCGGTTAACATTTATTCACAAAAAGATAGAACAGGACACATGAAAGTACAGACTTTTAAAATACTTCCTGCTATCGGATGCCTATTATTGAGCGCTTGTGCATCCGGGCCACCGACCGAGGTCAACTATGTTCGGGCGACCGAGAGGTTCGAGGGAACCCTGCCGTGCACCGACTGCCAGGGCATCGATACGGACCTGATCATCAAGCGGGATGCGATCACGGGAGCGCCGGCGGGCTTCTATCTGCACGAGGTTCGTATCGATGCGCCCGGCGGCGAACGGGTCAACACCAGCTGGGGAAATTGGTCGCAAAATCTTGATGTTACGGACTTCAAGCGCCAGCTTTACGTGCTTCGCCCGGAGGTCGGGAATGCCCGAGTCTTCGTGCCGCTCGAGAGTGGCGACCTGCAGCCGCTGAGTGCTGACGGCGCCCCACTGGTTGACGACGAAGGCGCCGATGTCGAACTCGAGCGTCTGACTCCAAGCCTTTCGGAGACGGCAACTCGGGATGAGAAACAGACAGATCAGGAGCGTGACGGCTAAGTAACGGGGGCATGCTAAGGTGAGAGACGCATCTCATTACAGAATTTGTAAGAGATCGCTTACAACACAAATAGCCAATCGCCGTAATTATGTACCGGCGTCGGCCGATACAATAAATTGCGATAATGGTTTAGCGATCTCTAAATCACATTAAACAGGTTCTCGATTTCGTACCAGGCATTGAGTCTCATGGCGAACGACGCAAAATAATGCGCCATACAATGGCTGGTTGGCCTCGATGACGATAGCCCCGACAACGATGGTCACCGGAAACGATGGCCGCCGATGAATCCGATAAAAAGCCGCGCTCAGGAATCGATCATGACGCAGTCCTTCGATGTCGATAGCTTCATTCGCTCGCGCAAACAGACGCGGGTGGTGTCCGACCTGCTCAAGGCGCAGGCGGCGGACTACCTCACGACCGTGGCAGCGCTGGTGCGGCCTCAGCCGCTGTTCGGCGAGTACCTGCAGGGCGCACCTCGTGGCAGCGGTCGGGAAACCCAGCATCACTTCAAGGAGTTCCGCACGCTGTTCGACAAGCATGCGGGACAGCGTCCGTTCAATCTGATGAACGAGCTGGAGGTACCGCTCAACATCATCAACTCGACGCCGGAGCTGTTTCCGCTGGAGTACGACCACGCGCTACCCGGCGGCGGCACGGTACGTGTCACGAGCCCATCGCGCTGGGTCGTCGGCTACGCGTCCTTCGATCTGAGCCGCTTCCGTCAGGTGGTGCGCGACCCGAACCGCAGCGGCTCGGAGCTGCACCGCTTCGTCGTGCACTACCTGATGCTGTTCCACTGCTTCAGTCGCGCCGGCGGGCTGGGTCGACTGTTCAAGGGCTTGCGGTTTCCGGTCGGTTTTCAGCAGCTCGATGACTTCGGCGACTTGCCCTTCTGTGTGATCAGCTCGCCGGTCGAGGCCACGCTGCCACCGGACGAGGTGATTCGTCACAGCACCGAAATCGCCGGCAACGACAGTTTCGAGGAGCTGATCTCCGCCGAGGCGATCGAGGGGATGCACGACGAGCTGCGCGAACAGCTGACGCAGGCGCTTGCCGAGGCGCCCCCGCGCTGATCGCCTCGGCCACCGGATCGGCGCATGTCCGGACTCGACACTCCACCACCCGACATCACGGTTAACTCGCCATTTCGAGAGAGGAATTCTGCATGGCCAAGAACGAAAGCACCCAGCACAAGCTATCCCGCGTCCGGGCGCCTCGCGTTCACCTGACGTACGACGTCGAGATCGGCGACAGCATCGAGAAGAAAGAGCTGCCGTTCGTCGTCGGCGTGATGGGCGACTACTCGGGCAATCCGCTCGAGCCGCTGCCGCGTCTGAAGGACCGCAAGTTCGTCAACATCGATCGTGACAATTTCGACAGCGTGATGAAGGGCATCAAGCCGCGTCTGAGTTACCGGGTCGACAACACGCTGGCCAACGACGGCTCGCAGCTTCCGGTCGAGCTCAACTTCAAGCGCATGGAAGACTTCGAACCGCAGGAAGTCGTGCGTCAGGTCGAGCCGCTGCGCAAGCTGCTCGAAGTGCGCAACAAGCTCGCGGACCTGCGCAACAAGATGGGCGGCAACGACAAGCTCGAAGAGCTGTTGATGGACGTACTGCAGAACACCGACAAGCTCAAGGCGCTGGGTGAAGAGCTCGGCCGCGAGGCAGCCGCCAAACCGCAGAGCGACAAGGAATAACAGGAGTTTCCCATGGCCGAGAATCAGACCGACAACACCTCGCAGAGCGAAACACAGGAAGTCTTCGCCCCGGAGACGTCGCTGCTCGACAGCATCATCTCCGAGAGCCGCGTAGCCCGCTCCGAAACCGAGCGTACCCGCACGCGCGACCTGATCGACGAACTGGTCAACCAGGTGCTGGAAGGTGAGGTAACGCCGAGCAAGGACCTGATCGCGGTGCTCGATTCGCGAATCGCCGAGATCGACTCCCTGCTCTCCGACCAGCTCAACGAAGTGATGCACGCCAACGAGTTCCAGCAGCTCGAGGCTTCCTGGCGCGGCCTGAAGTACCTGACCGACCAGTCCGAGACCAGCACCAACATGAAGATCCACATGTTGAATGCGTCCAAGAAGGACCTGGTCAAGGACCTCAAGTCGGCCTCCGAATTCGATCAGAGCGCGCTGTTCAAGAAGGTCTACGAAGAAGAGTACGGCACCTTCGGTGGCGCTCCGTACGGCATGATGATCGGCGATTACGAGTTCGGCCGTCACCCGCAGGACATGTATCTGCTGGAACAGGTCTCTCACGTGGCCGCGGCGGCGCATGCACCGTTCATCTCCTCGGCCTCGCCGGAACTGTTCGGCTGGGACTCTTTCACCGACATGACCGGGCCGCGAGATCTCTCCAAGATCTTCGACACGGTCGAATACGCCAAGTGGAAGTCGTTCCGCAACTCGGAAGATGCCCGCTACGTCGGCCTGACGCTGCCTCACGTGCTGGGTCGCCTGCCCTACGGCGAGGACACGACGCCGGTCGAGGAGTTCAACTTCACCGAAAACGTCGATGGCCGCGACCACAACAAGTATCTGTGGATGAACGCCGCCTACACGATGGGGGCGCGTGTCACCGATGCCTTCTCCCAGTACGGCTGGTGCGTGGCGATTCGCGGCGTCGAAGGCGGCGGACTGGTGGAAGACCTGCCGACCCACACCTTCCAGACCGACGACGGCGAAGTGGCGCTCAAGTGCCCGACCGAAATCTCGATTACGGATCGTCGCGAGAAGGAGCTTTCGGATCTCGGCTTCATTCCGCTCGTCCACTGCAAGGGCACCGACTACGCCGCCTTCTTCGGCACCCAGTCCGCGCAGCTGCCCAAGCAGTACAACACCGATGTCGCCAACGCCAACGCACGCCTGTCGTCGCAGCTGCAGTACATCTTCGCGACTTCACGTATCGCCCACTTCATGAAGGCGATCATGCGCGACAAGGTCGGCAGCTTCGCATCGCGCCAGAACGTCGAGGACTACCTCAACGAGTGGCTGTCACAGTACGTGCTGCTGGATGACAACGCCGGTCAGGAAGCCAAGGCGCAGTACCCGCTGCGCGAGGCGCGGGTCGAAGTCGCCGAGGTTCCGGGGAAACCGGGCGCCTACAAGGCCGTCACCTTCCTGCGACCGCACTACCAGCTCGACGAGCTGACCGCTTCGCTGCGTCTGGTCTCGGAGCTGCCGCAGTCCACGCGCGGTTCCTGATGCAACGCCCGTGACGTCGTACGCACCGGGGCGTCCCTGGACACCCCGGTTGCGATCCTCGTTTCGCCCTCCGTCAACCTGGCAGGAAGCCGTTCATGAGCGACTCCATGCAGATGGTGCCGACGCTGCTCGATCGCCTTCTCGATGATGCACCGCAGCACTCGACCGAAGCGCAACCCGGCCATCGCTGTACGCTCGCCGAGTACAAACGCTCGGTGGTGCGTGATCTCGAACTGCTGGTCAACACGCGTCGCGAGCTGGTCGCCGGAGAGCTCGACGGATGGCCGACGCTGCAAGGCACCCTGCTCGACTACGGCCTGCCCGATTTCATCAGTCGCGGCGTCCGCAGCACCGAGGACCGACGGCTGATCCAGCGCCAGCTGGAGCGCACCATCGAGCATGGTGACAAGCGTTTCAGCAGCGTACGCGTGCAGCTGCTCAATCAGGACAGTCACGATCGTATCCTGCAATTTCGCATCGAGGCGGTGCTCTCGCTGAGCGAAGCGAGCCAGCGCGTCGCTTTCGATGCGGTGCTGCAGGTCAACACTCGACAATACAAGGTGCAGAACCTGATCTGATGCTCGACGACCTGCTGCCCTACTACGAGAAGGAACTCTCCCACCTGCGCTATCTGGGGCAGGAGTTCGCTCAACGTTATCCAAAGATCGCCTCGCGGCTGCTGCTTGAGGGCGATTACTGCGAAGATCCGCATGCGGAGCGCATGATCGAGTCTTTCGCCTTCTTGAGCGCGCGCGTCCACAAGAAACTCGACGACGATTTCCCGGAGATCGTCGAGTCCTTTCTCGAGGTGCTCTATCCGCACCACCTGCGCCCGACTCCGGCGCTCTCGATCGTCGAGTTCGACCCGGGCAGTCAGACATCATTGACCGGGCGCTACCACCTGCCCCGCCACACCGCCCTGCACTCCCGGCCGGTGGAGGATTCGTTCTGCCGCTTTCGCACCTGCTACCCGGTCGATGTCTGGCCGGTGGCGTTGACCGGCGCCGAAATGACGAGACTCGAGCGCTCGTCGTTCAATGCTCACGGTAACGACAACGTCGCCAGGCTGAGTCTCTCTCTGGAGAGCCTCGGCAACACCGATTTCGGCAAGCTGGGCATGGATCGGCTGCGCGTCTTCCTCGACGGTGAAGGCAGCCTGATGCATCCGCTCTACGAGCTGCTGTTCAACAACGTGGCACGCGTTTCGGTGAGCTTCGTCGACGGCGGTCAGCCGCGCGAAATTCGGCTGGCGTCGGACTGCCTCACGCCGGTCGGCTTTGGCCCCGACGAGGGGCTGATCGACTATTCGGCGCGCTCTTTTCTCGGCTACCGGCTGCTGCACGAATACTTCACGTTTCCCGAGAAGTTTCTGTTCTTCGACCTGCACGGTCTCGCTCGCCCCCTGGCCGGCAAGGCCGTCACCCAGGTGCAGATTCACTTTCTGTTCCGCGACTACGATCAGCACGAACGACTGGCACGCCTGGCGCAGACGATCGGGCGTCACAACTTCCGGCTGGGCTGTACGCCGGTGGTCAATCTGTTCCCGCAGCAGGCCGAGCCGATCAAGCTCAATCACACGCGCCATGAATATCCGGTGGTGCCTGACGTGCGCCACGCCCGTTCCACTGAGATCGTCTCGATCGACGAGGTGACGCGCGTGATCCGTACCGCCACGCAGGACGAAGTCGCGCCCTGCCTGCCGTTCTTCGAACCGCGCGACAGCGACAAGCAGGCGCGCCAAAGCTACTGGACCGCGCGACGCGTGGCCTCGGAGAACGCCCGGGACCCCGGCACCGAGATGCGACTGCGCGTCGTCGACCGCGAGCTCGAAATGCTGGATGCCAGCAGCGACACGCTCAGTCTCAAGCTCACCTGCAGCAACCGGGATCTGCCACAGCTGATGACCTTCGGCCATCCGCAGGGCGACTTCACCCTGGAGCGCGAGCAGGTCGTGCAGCAGATTCGCTGCCTGCGCAAACCGACGCCGGCGGTACGCCCGCCCATGGGCAAGGGGTTGATCTGGCGACTGGTATCGCACCTCTCGCTCAATCACCTCTCGCTGGTGGCCGACGGCCGTGAAGCGCTCATGGAGCTGCTGTCGCTCTACAACTACCGGCAGGCTTCGGCCATCCGCAAACAGATCAACGGCATAACCTCGATCGGGAGCGAGCCGGTGATGACACGCATCGGCCACCCGCGACCCGCCTTCGTGCGCGGCACCGGGGTCACCCTGGAGATGGACGAGAGCCAGTTCACCGGTAGCGGCATCTACCTGTTCGGCATGGTACTGGATCACTTTCTCGGCCAGTACTGCAGTCTCAACAGTTTCACTCAACTCACCCTGCGCTCCCGACAGCGCGAACAGCGAGTCGCCCAATGGCAGCCGAGAACCGGTACTCAGCCCCTGGTCTGATCGATCAGGCACGCGCGGAGCCCTGGCGATTCGGGTTCTTCCAGCTCGTGCGCCTGCTGCGCCTGCACTACAGCCGCACCGGTCGCATCGATCCGGAGAATCGCCCGCACCAGGACCCACTGCGCTTCCGTTCACTGCTGTCGCTGAACTTTCCGCCGAGCGAGGTGAGCGATCTTGCCTTCGAGAGCGACAAGGCCCGCTCCGCGAGCGGCGATCCGCTCAGCGAGATCCAGGTCACCTTCATGGGCCTGGTCGGCCCTTCGGGTGTACTGCCGCGCCCCTATACCGAGCTGCTGATCAATCGGCATATCGACAAGCGCGACGACGCCGCCCACGCCTTCATGGACTTCTTCTCGCACCGCATGACGGCGCTGTTCTACGAGGCGTGGCAGAAATATCGCTTCCACATCGAATACGAACGCAAGGGCAGCGCCGACTTCGAGAACTGGCTGCTTCACCTGGCCGGTTTCACCCCCGGCACGGCGGCAAAGACACTCGACCGCGACGATGACCCTGCCGCGCTGCGCCGCGACCTGTTCAGCTACTTCTCCGGCCTGTGGACCCAGAAGCCGCGCAACGCCGGCAATCTACAGTCGATTCTCGAATACACCTTCGGCCAGCCATGTCGGGTCAGTTCATTCAGCGGCCGCTGGATTCGCCTCGAGCCCTCGCAGTACACGCGCCTCGGCGAGGCCAATGCCCGGCTCGGTGAAAGCGCCGTCGCCGGCACCCGCGTACGCGATTATCAGTCGACGTTTCGGCTCAGTTTCGGGCCGCTCACGCTTTCGGCCTACCGCTCGCTGCTACCCGACACATCCGCGTTCCAGAAACTGGTCAGGCTGGTCCGCTTCTACGCCGGCATCGAGCTCGACTTCCAGGTCGAACTGATCCTGCACAAGGACGAAATCCCGATGCCGCAGCTCGGCGCGGGCGGCAACCTCAATCTGGGTCGGCTGGGCTGGCTCAAATCCCCCGACCGACCGGCCACCTCCCACGGCCATGCACTCTTCGACATTCCCTTTGATGGAGCTACGGCGTGAGTCTCAAATCTCTCTTCGACAAGTTGAACGATCCCTGCCGCGAGGCGATGGAAGGCGCGGCCGCACTCTGTCTCGCCGAGCGCCAGTACGATGTCGATATCGAGCACCTGTTGCTCAAGCTGCTGGATAGCGACGACAACGACACGCTGCGTATCGCCCGCCACTACGATGTCTCGCTGGATCGGCTCGCCTCGCAGCTCGAGGAGACCGTCTCGAGCTTCAAGACCGGCAACACGCGAACGCCCGCGCTGTCACCGCGGATTACCCGGCTGATCGAGCGCGCCTGGGTGGTGGCCTCGATCGATCACGCTGAAGCGCAGGTCCGGAGCGGCCATCTGCTGCTGGCGCTGTTGAAGGAGGAGGAGTTCCGCCGGGTACTGCTCGACGGCGCCCGTGAACTGGAGCGCATCAACGTCGACGATCTGCAGGCGCATCTGAACGATCTGATCGCCGGCAGCAGCGAGGACCATCACGTGCGCCCGCTGGCCGAGCCGGCCGCAGCCGGTACACAAGGGACGAGCGAGGCGCCGGCCGCTAGTCAGGGTCAGAATCAGCGTCAGGCCAAGTCGAAAACGCCAGCGCTGGATCAGTACACCATCGACCTGACGGGCAACGCCCGCGCCGGCCGCATCGACCCGGTTCTGGGGCGTGAAGAAGAAGTTCGCCAGATGGTCGACATTCTCACCCGTCGGCGTCAGAACAACCCGATCCTCACCGGCGAGGCCGGGGTCGGCAAGACGGCCGTGGTCGAGGGCCTGGCCCTACGTATCGTCAACGGCGACGTGCCACCGCCGCTCAAGAACGTCGAGCTGCGCACGCTCGACCTCGGCTTGTTGCAGGCCGGCGCCGGGGTCAAGGGCGAGTTCGAGAACCGGCTCAAGAACGTGATCGAGGAGACCAAACGCAGTCTGCATCCGATCATCCTGTTCATCGACGAAGCGCACACGCTGATCGGCAGCGGCGGTCAGGCCGGCCAGGGCGACGCCGCCAACCTGCTCAAGCCGGCACTGGCACGTGGCGAGCTGCGCACCATCGCCGCCACGACCTGGGCGGAATACAAGAAGTATTTCGAGAAGGATGCGGCATTGGCGCGGCGCTTTCAGGTGGTCAAGGTCGAAGAGCCGGCCGAGCCGGTCGCGATCGCCATGCTGCGCGGGCTGAACGAGCGCATGCAGGATCACCACAAGGTGACCATTCTCGACGACGCCATCGTTCAGGCCGTGCGCCTGTCGCATCGCTACATCACCGGTCGTCAGCTGCCCGACAAGGCGGTCAGCGTGCTCGACACCGCCTGCGCTCGCGTCGCCCTGGCCCAATCGTCGCAGCCCGCCGCGCTGGAGGATGCCCATCGCCGCGTCGACAATCTGCAAAGCGAGATCGCCGTGCTCGAGCGCGAACAGCGCGAAGGTACGGATCATGCCGAGGCGCTGACCGCACTCAACGAGCAGCTCGCCGCCACGCAGGCGAAGATCGACGACCTGAGCCAGCGCTGGGAGCGCGAGCAGGAAGTCGTGACGCGCCTGAAGGCACTCGAAGCCGAGCGCAGCGAGGTCGAGACCGGAAAACAGGATGGCGATGCCGATACGCTGAGCCAACAGATCGGCGAGGTCCGCCGGGAGCTGGCCGAAATTCAGGGTGAGCACTCGCTGGTACACGGCCACGTCGACGGCAACGTGATAGCCGAGGTGATCTCCAACTGGACCGGCATCCCGCTCGGCAAGATGATGCGCGACGAGATCACCACCGTGCAGCGCCTCCCCGAACTGCTGGGTGAACGCGTACTGGGTCAGGATCATGCGCTGGCCGAGATCGGCAAACGCATCGCGATTTCACGTGCGCGGATGGAGGACCCCAACAAGCCGATCGGCGTCTTTCTGCTGCTCGGGCCCAGCGGCGTGGGCAAGACCGAAACCGCCCTCTCGCTGGCCGATACTCTCTACGGCGGCGAGCGCAACGTCATCACCATCAACATGTCCGAATATCAGGAAGCGCACACCGTCTCCAGCCTCAAGGGTTCACCGCCCGGCTACGTCGGCTACGGCGAAGGCGGCGTGCTGACGGAAGCCGTCCGCCGCAAGCCCTACAGCGTGGTGCTGCTCGATGAGGTCGAGAAAGCACACCCGGACGTGCTGGAGCTTTTCTTCCAGGTCTTCGACAAGGGCGTGCTGGACGACGGCGAAGGCCGTGAGATCAACTTCCGCAACACGGTGATTCTGCTGACCTCCAACGTCGGCACCGATGACATCATGGCGCAGTGCCTGGGCGTCGATGCCCTGCCGGCGCCGGATGCGATCGTCGAGAGCCTGCGCGATCAGCTCAACGACGTGTTCAAGCCCGCCTTCCTCGGCCGGCTCAACATCATCCCCTACTACCCGGTGCAGAAGGAGATCCTGCACAACATCGTCCGGCTCAAGCTCGAGCGGATCAGGAAACGCTTCGAGCACAATCACCGCGCCGAGTTCGCCTACGATCCAGCGATCGTCGAAGCCGTCGCCGAGCGCTGCACCGACAGCGACAGCGGCGCCCGCAACGTCGACAACATCCTCTCCGGCAGCCTGATGCCCACGATTGCCGCCCAGGTACTGGACAAGATGGCCAACGGTGAAGCGATCGAAAAGCTCGAAGTCAGCCTCGATGATCAGGGCGAATTCGCCTACGCGCTGAGTTGAGTCGCGTCCGGAAGCCCCACGTATCCGCCGCGAATTCCGCCACCGTACCGCTCCAGCGTTGCGGTGGCGTTATTCCGGCCAATGCTTGTCCGATATGTCGCGGCCGCCATGTTGCGGTATTCTCGACAAGTCCTTGGTGTTCAACGTTCAACATGCTGCCCGTGTTCCCGGAGCCTTCATGTCCGACGATGTCGGTCCGCGCCTGCGCTCGTTGCGCACACTGCGCGGCATTTCCCAGCGGGAGCTGGCCAAGCGCTGCGGCGTTACCCATTCGAGCCTGTCGCTGATCGAACAGGGCAAGGTGAGCCCGTCGGTGAGTTCGCTGAAGAAGATTCTCGACGCGCTTCCCATCAGCATGGGTGATTTCTTCACCTTCGAGCTGGAGAGTCGCGACCAGGTTTTCTACGGCGCCAAGGAGCTGCCCAACGTGGCCACCAACGAGGTGATCTATCGTCTCGTCGGTGCCAATCGGGAGCAGCGAGCGCTCTCGTTTCTGATCGAGACCTACCCGCCGGGGGCCGATACCGGGCGCGAGATGATCGCGCATCGCGGCGAGGAAGCCGGGGTGGTTCTGGAGGGCTGCATCGAGATCACGATCGGCGCCGAGACGCGTCGACTTATCGCCGGCGAGGCGTATTACTTCGACACGCAACTCCCCCACCGCTTCCGTAACCCGAGCGATGTG
Organism: Salinicola rhizosphaerae; assembly: GCF_014652715.1. Taxonomy (GTDB): domain Bacteria; phylum Pseudomonadota; class Gammaproteobacteria; order Pseudomonadales; family Halomonadaceae; genus Salinicola; species Salinicola rhizosphaerae. Next base: position 25,283 of record NZ_BMZI01000005.1, read on the forward strand.
CCCTGCCGTCTGGTCAGCTGTTGCACGCCCGCCAGCCAGTTCTGATCCCGCTTGGGCGCACGGGATCAGCCTGCGATCATCGTGGCACCGGATCTGGCGCGCGCTCGGCGTCACCGTAGACGACCAGCGCTTCCACCAGCGCCCGCGCGCAGCCCGGTAGCGCAGCGAGTTCCCGGGTGATCACGCTGCGCTCGCGCAGGGCCCAAGGTTCATCCAGCGCGACCCAGCGCAGGCGCATCGTGCGCTGATGGCGTCGCACCGCCGACACCGGCACGATACCGATCCCCACACCGACCTCGATCATGCGGCAGACTGCCTCGAAGCCGTAGACCTGAGTACGCAGCGCGAACTGCTCTCCCAGCGCCTCGAGCCGATCGCGTAGAAAGCTCAGAAGCGTACTGCCGTCGTGAAGTCCGACGTGCGGATAGGCCAGCGTCTCGATCAGTCGAACACGTTCGCGCTCCGCCAGCGGATGGGAGAGGGGTATGGCTACCACCAGGTGATCGCGGCTGAACGGCAGCACTTCGAGACCCGGCGTATCGACACCGCCAGCGATGACACCCAGGTCGCTGGTGCCGTCGAGCACACCACGCAGAATGTCCCGGTTGAGTCGCTCCTGCAGGTCGACCGTCACGCCAGGCCGTTCGGCGAGAAAACGTGCCAGCACCTCCGGCAGAAACTCGGTCACGGCAGTGGTATTGGCAAAAATGCGCAGGTGGCCGGCGGCATCACCGGCATGCTCGGTGAACTCGGTCTTCAGATGCTCGACCTGGCGCAGTACAAGCCGCGCTTGGGTCAGCAATCTTTGGCCGGCGGGCGTCAGGTCTACGCCCTGGCTGCTGCGATAGAACAGTCGTGAGCCGAGCTGATTCTCGAGCGCCTTGATGCGCATGCTGGCAGCCGGCGTCGAGAGGTGCGCCTGCCTGGCGCCGCCCGTCAGGCTTCTCGCTTCGCAGACGTGGACGAACAGGCGCAGGTCGGTCAAATCGAAGTGCATGATAAGGACGTTCCAGAGCTCTGATAGCGACAAAGGTCGTATTCAGCTCAGCAAAACACCCCGCTCGCAAAAACACAATTCCATGAAGGTAACCGTTACCGCAGCATGGAATCATCGATTGCGCCGGGAACAGAGACGATGCCAACGACCGATTCGACGCCTGCATTCGAGGGACAGACCTGGCTGGCCTGGATAGGCCGACAGGAGAGTGCCCGAGACAGCCTGGAGATTACGCATCTCAAACGTGTGGCGGCGACCTTCAGCGCCCCCTGCCCCCAGCAAGAAGAGCCGCTGCCACCGCTCTGGCACTGGGCATTCTTTCACGACCCGGTCGCGGGTCGCGCGAATCGAGGAGAATTCAGAAACATCACTGCCGCACCGATGGGCAACGCCTGCATCCAGCCGCGCCGATCCTGATCCACCTGATGCTCTATTACGTCGCAGAGCCCCCGCTCGAGCTGCTGCCCTCGCCTCAAAGGCCATTCCCATGACACAGATCAATACCCGCCCGCTGGATGGTATTACCGTCATCAGTCTCGAACACGCGATCGCTGCGCCCTTCTGCACTCGCCAGCTCGCCGATCTCGGGGCCCGCGTGATCAAGATCGAACGCCCCGGCGTCGGCGATTTCGCGCGCCACTACGATACCCGCGTCGATGGCCTGGCCTCGCATTTCGTCTGGACCAACCGCTCCAAGGAGAGCTTGACGCTCGACCTCAAGCATGAAAGTGCCACGCCGATTCTCGAGGCGCTACTCGGCGAGGCCGACGTGCTGGTGCAGAACCTGGCCCCGGGCGCCGCCGCGCGCATGGGACTCGATTTCTCGACGCTGCATGAGCGCTTCCCGAGGCTGATCGTCTGCGACATTTCCGGCTACGGTCAGGGCGGCCCGTACGAGACCAAGAAAGCCTATGACCTGCTGATCCAGAGCGAGGCGGGCTTTCTCTCGGTCACCGGCGGGCCCGAGCCTGCAGCGATTGCCAAGGCGGGCTGCTCGGTCGCCGACATCGCGGCCGGTATGTACGCCTACAGCCACGTCCTCTCGGCGCTTTTATTGCGGGGGCGCACCGGCGAGGGTTCGAATATCGATGTGTCGATGCTGGAAGGCCTCGTCGAGTGGATGGGCTATCCACTCTATTACGCCTACGACGGCGCACCACCGCCGCCCCGCGCCGGTGCCTCACACTCGACCATCTATCCGTACGGCCCTTTTCCTACCGGCCAGGGTGGTACGGTCATGCTCGGCCTGCAGAACGAACGAGAGTGGCAACTCTTCTGCAAGACCGTGCTGCGTCAGCCGGACCTGGCAACGGATGCGCGCTTCGACGCCAATGCCAAACGCTCCGAAAATCGAGAGGCGCTGCGCGAGATCATCGAATCGGTCTTCGCACGCCTCGGCCCCGACGACGTCATCGCCAGGCTCGACGAGGCGCAGATCGCCAACGCGCACGTCAACGATATGGCCGGCGTCTGGCAGCACCCGCAGCTGGCGGCTCGCAAGCGCTGGCGCGACGTGGCCAGCCCCGCCGGTCCGCTGCCGGCGCTGCTGCCACCGGGCCGCAGCAGCGCCTTCGAGGCGCGCATGGACCCCGTGCCCGAACTGGGAGAGCACAGCGCGATCATCCTCGAGCAGCTAGGCTATGGAGCGGACGATATCGCCAACCTGCGCGCCAGCGGAACGATCTAGGCGCTGTCCGACTGACACGTTCCTGGCGCCCCCGGACCCGCATCAAAACCCGCAACACGAGAGACTGCCGACATGCCTGCCTTCACGACCTCACGCTCCCTGCTCTTCGTGCCCGCCAGCCGGCCGGATCGCTTTTCCAAGGCGCTCTCGAGCGAAGCCGATGCGGTGATCATCGACCTCGAGGATGCCGTCGCCCAGGAAGACAAGGATGACGCCCGCCAGGCGCTGGCTGCCTTCCTCGAAGACGCCGCGGAAGACGCCGTCTGGGTGCGCATCAACGCCATGGAGAGTGACGACGCCCTTGCCGACCTGGCGCTGTGTCGCGACCGCCCGGGCATCGCGGGGATCATCGTGCCGAAAGCGGAACATACGCGGGCGCTGGCCCAGGCCGCCGCGCTTGGCAAGCCGCTCATTCCGCTGATAGAGAGCGCCGCCGGCCTCGACAGGCTAGCCGAACTCGCTCGAGTCGAGGGTGTCGTCGCGCTCAGTTTCGGGGCGCTCGATCTCGGTCTCGATCTCGGGCTGGAGCCCGGTACGCAAGGCGGCGATTGGGTGCTCGATCAGGCACGGTTTCAACTGGTGCTGCAGTCTCGACTGGCAGGACTGGCCGCCCCCGTGGAAACGGTGACGCCCGAATTCCGCGATACCGATGTCGTCGAGCGTGCGGCGCGGCGTGCCTCGGAAATGGGCTTCGGCGGCATGCTGTGCATCCACCCGCGTCAGGTGGAGGCGGTCAACGCGGCCTTCTCACCTTCGGTAGCGCAGCGGGAATGGGCCGAGCGCGTGCTGGCGGTTGCTGCCCAGGATGCCGGTGCCGGTCAGGTGGATGGCCAGATGATCGATGCCCCGGTAATCGAACGGGCTCGGCGTCTACTGGAGAGAACGGGCGGCTGACGTTCCCCTACAGTCAGCCACAAACAAGCCACAGTCAGCTCACCCCTTACCGGCATTCGGCACCTGGCCCCCCTAATTACTTCAGCCACCAGGAGAGAATCAGCAGCAACAGCAGCACGGTCGCGATCGCCTGCCACACGTTGGCCGGCTCCCGCCACGGTGGCCGGCGACTCTCGCCGTCGGTTCTCGGCGTCGCACGCAGGTGGTAGGCAAATTCGGAGATGCGCCGGAAGCGCAGCGCGCGCAGCGGATCGAGCGAGCGGCGCAGCGCATCGTCGAGATCGCTGCTGATCGCCGGGTTGCTCAGCTGGGCGCGGCGATAGGTCATCTGCTCCAGGTCGGTATGACTGCGCAGGTGATTTGGCAGCATGGTGTACGGCAGGTGCCCGGTCAGCATCCAGTAGATGGTCGACGCCAGCGAATACTGGTCGCTGCGTCGCCCGACCTCGGTATCCAGCGCATACTCCGGCGCGCTGTGTTCGGTCAGGCCGACCTGTCGTGCCAGCTCGCGGGCCTCGCCCTGGGCGTCGTTCTCCCGCTTGTGGCAGGCGCCGAAGTCGGTCAGCAGCAGATTGCCGTGCCGGTCGATCAGCACGTTGTCCGGATGAATGTGCTGGTGCAGCACCTCGTGGCGATGGAGCGCCTGCACCGCCTTGACCAGCTGGCGCGCAATCTCCAGGCGCTGTTCCAGACTCGCCTGAGGGTGCCGCCCGAGCCACTCGGTCAGAGTCTCGCCGTCGACATAGCTCATCAGGTAGTACAGATAGCGCCGCGGCCGTGACGGCTCGACCACCTTGACCACGAACGGCGAGTTGACGCGCTCGACCACCCACTGCTGCAGACCGAAATGCTCGAGATAGACGTTGCGGGTCGAGAGCTCGGGGCTAGGCGCCTTCATCACCATGTCGCGCTCGGTGCGCAGGTCGCGTACGTGGTAGAGCCGCGCCTTGGCCGTCCGCGACAGTACCTGAACGATCTCGAGCCCATCCAGGCGATCGCCGGCGGCAAGCTCCGGTGGCACCGGCAGGTGATGAAAAACTCGCGGCTGCTGATCCGAGACCTCTTCGGGCAGTCGGTCGACGCGCACCAGCTGGAAGCAGAACTGGTTGGCGTTGTAGCCGCGCTCGATGGCGCGCTGATTGGCGGCCTCGGTCAGGCGTTCGCAGGCCGCATCGAGGTCGCTGACATCGGATCGGATCAGCTGTACGTACTCTGACGGCACCAACGTGCCTCGCACGGCCTGCGTCATGAACAGAAACAGATCGCCCTGCTTGAGCGGGAAGGTCGAGTAGTCGATGTCGACGTGGCCATCCATGCCGAGCGCCCGCGACGGATAGCGATACCCCCCCAGATCGGTGACGTGATCCCGCGTCAGCTGCTCGAACTCGGCGCCGCGAATCCGGAAAACCAGCGTATCGCCCATGTGAAACAGATGGGCTTCATGGTGGTGAAAGATCATCGCCGACAGCGAGCAGATATAGCTGCCGCCCTCGATATAGCCGCTCTGGCTGTAGCACCAGCTGTTGAGCGCTCGCAGCACGCGCGTCGCCGAAGTCTTGATGTCCCAGTGATCCGGTGTCGAGTAGTAGTCGGCCAGAAAGCCGCGCACGCTGAGATCGCCCGCCTGCTTGGCAATGGAATTACGCCAGGTGGAATCGCTGATAAGCGCGCAGCCGCCCTTGGATATCAGTTGATCGCCCTGCGGGATCTGCACCGACATCGAACTGCGGTGGCGATGCAGATCCGGTGCGACGAAGGCCTGGCCATACGTCAGAGATAACGCGCTTTTCGACAACTGCTTCTCTCCCCATCGGACAGGCGGTCCACCGCCATGCGCTTGCGGCGTCGAAGCGGCTTCCGGGCCCGGGTTGGTAATCGGCCAATCCACTTCGTATAATTCGTGGGATTTTCGCCCGCTGGTGTTCAACCTGCAAACCGCAAGCAAGGACTCAACGATGAGTTTCGACAAGATTCCCGCCGGAAAGGATCTCCCCAACGACGTTTACGTGGCGATCGAGATTCCCGCCAATCACGATCCGATCAAGTATGAAATCGATAAGGACATGGACGCACTCATCGTCGACCGCTTCATGGCTACGCCGATGTTCTACCCGGCCAACTACGGTTTCATTCCCAAGACGCTGGCCGACGACGGCGACCCGCTCGATGCGCTGGTGGTCACGCCCTACCCCGTTCAGCCCGGCAGCGTGATCCGCGCCCGTCCGGTCGGCGTGCTCAACATGTCCGACGAAGCCGGCGAAGATGCCAAGCTCGTCTGCGTACCGCACGAGAAGCTGAGCGCCCTCTACGACGACGTTCGCGAGGTGACGGACCTGCCCGAACTGCTGCGCCAGCAGATTGCGCACTTCTTCGAGAACTACAAGGATCTCGAGAAAGGCAAGTGGGTCAAGATCGACTCCTGGGATGGCGCCGATGCCGCCCGCAAGGCGATCGAGAAAGCCGTCAGCGCTTACGAGAACGAATAACCGCTGCCCCGGGAGCCTGGCTCCCGCGTCAGAGACGAGAACGCA
>NZ_BMZI01000005.1:31568-97467 GCF_014652715.1 Salinicola rhizosphaerae
CAGGCCAAAGCCCGTACCGTTGAGAATCACCGGGCTCCAGAGCTGGGCCTGCGAGGATTGCAGTTCGGCGATCAGCTGATCGAAACGCTGCCCGACGCCGGCCTGCTCGATGACGTCGGCGTAGTCGATCTTCGCCGCCTCCATCAGCTGCAGCAGTGCCCAGGTCGTGCCGCGCGCTTCGAAGAAGACGTTGTCGATCCGGAACCAGGGTGTGCTCTCGTCCTGAGCATTCCCGCTCGGCGACTGGCCAACATTGGCAGCCAGCTGACGGGTCTGCGTCTGCAGCCGCTGACCGACCTGCTCGAGCCACGTAGACAGCGCCTCGGCAGAGAGCGAAGCCGGCGAGGCATCGCTCGGCTGAGAGCCCGACTGATCGGCAGATGCCGCAGCCTGATTCGGCGCGCCAGGTCCGCTGGCGTTTTCCAGCGCCGTGAACGTTTCCCCGAGATTGTTGCGGGCAGCCAGCAGGCTCTTCTCGGACTGCGGCCAGCGCCAGCTGTCGAGATCCTTGGAAAGCGACTGTTGGGCGTCACCGAGCGGCGCCTGTCCTGCCTCGATGACGCTGCCCAGCGACGCCACGGCATCCTGGATCTGTTGGGTGACGCCAGTTTCCCAGTTGGGCATGTTGTCGAGCCACAGCCCCGGCGGCATCACGTCGTTGCGAAGATAGCCACCCGGCTTGTCGAGCAGCGTCTCCAGCATCGAGATGTTGGTTGCCAGCAGCGCCTCGCCGGGCTGAATCGTCGGCGCGGGCTGATCACCGCGAGCCTGGGAGTCGACCGCCTCGGGGAAACCCCGATGCTGAGCGACGGCCTGGGCCGGGTCGGTCGGTGCCGGCGTCCAGCTCCACCAGATACCCAGCACGATGCAGATGAGCAGATAGAGCACGACCAGCGTCACTATCGGCTTCCAGATCCAACCGTACTGCGGCGTTTCGAGAACGTCGGTGCGCGAGGTCGGCGTCTTCTTGCGAAACAGGGCCATGGACGATCCTTGTCATTCAAGAGGTTGGGAGACGAATAAGAGTATCCTATCATGCTCCTTCCGGCGCGCAGCGCGCCTTTGGATGTAGTGTCGGTCTGTCGGGCGCTGGAGGCGTCAGTGCGCACCGAGCGACGTCGCCGGGCAGGATGATGGCGAACTGGCGAGACCATCGCGATCACCGGCATGGCACTTTTACGCCCGGCCGCCGTCGAAGAGTGCGGCGCCGTGATGTCTGTGCGCTCGACACCTTCGGGCACCCGGTAAATCCGTTCATCGCCAGCGTCAATTCCACTGCATGGCGGGCCTCACGCTCGCTTCGGTCATCGTCTCAGGAATCACTCGTTCAGCATGTCTCGCATCTCGTCCTGGATTCTCACCCTCTTTGTCTGTCTGATGACGCCGGCAGGCGTCGCCCAGGGCGCGTCGCTGTTCGGATTCGGAGAGGAGGAATCCGCCGCGCCCACCAGCAATCAGGCCGACTTCCTGCCCGTGGACGAGGCCTTTCATGCCTATGCCTGGCACCAGGATGGCCGTCTCTTCGTCGGCATACGCAACCAGCCAGGTTATTACCTTTACCGTCACCGATTCGGACTCGAGAGCCGCAGGCCCGGCCTAACGCTGGACGATCCCGACATCCCTCCCGGCAAGTTCAAGCACGATCAATATCTTGGCGACGTGCACGTCTTCTATGGCCGAGTCGTACTCAGCGCTGCCCTGCCGAAACCGCCCGCCGACAGCGTTGGCGCCATTCCGGTCACCTTGACGTTCCAGGGCTGCGCCGATGCCGGGCTCTGCTATCCACCGGAGCATTGGCAGCTCGCAGCCAAGGCGGGCGGGCCGCCCGAGGCATTCACCGATGCCAGCAACGAAGCGCAGGCGTCACCGATCGCCTCGCGTGCAGCGCCGACCGCCGATCCCTTCCGCCCTGCCGACTCGCCGGACGCCAAGGCCGACGCGGTACCGCAAGCCGATCCGGTCTCGCCCGCGGCCACTCTCGAACCCCCGGCCAGCGCCACGACGCCGTCCGAGCCGGCACCGGCGAGTGACGCATCTCCGATCAGCGCCGACGGACGTTTCCGGGCGCTGCTGAGCGGCGGGATCGGGATAGCCACGCTGGGGCTTTTCTTTCTTGCCGGGATCGGTCTGACGTTCACGCCCTGCGTGCTGCCGATGATTCCGATTCTAACATCGATCATCGTCGGCCAGAACGCCGGGCGTCGCCGCGCACTCGGGCTCTCGCTCAGTTATGTCGCCGGCATGGCGGTCACGTTCACCGCGCTGGGCACGCTGATGGGACTGTTTGGTGCCTCGCTCAATCTTCAGGCTCGGCTGCAGTCGGTCTGGGTGCTGGTGCCGTTCGCCCTGCTGTTCGTGCTTTTCGCCGTCGCCATGTTCGGCGGATTCGACCTGCGTCTGCCCGGCGGGTTTGGCCGACACGTCGATCGCTGGCAGGATCGCCTGCAGCGTAGCGGCCCGCCGGGACTGGCGACGGCCGGTGCCCTCTCGGTCCTGGTCGTATCCCCTTGCGTCTCCGCGCCACTCGCCGGCGCGCTCGTCTTCATCTCGAGCACCGGCGATGTCCTGGGCGGTGCGCTGGCGCTGCTGGCGCTCGGCCTCGGCATGGGTCTGCCGCTGGTCGTCGTCGGCACCTTTGGCAGCCAGTGGCTGCCGCGCGCCGGTGCCTGGATGAATGGGGTCAAGTCGCTGTTCGGCGTCATGCTGCTGGCGGTGGCTATCTGGCTCGTCGAGCGGCTGCTGCCAGGCCCCATCGTACTGCTGCTGTGGTCTGCGCTGGCTATCGGCAGCGCACTGGCAATGGGAGCGCTTCGATTCGACGGCGCTGCCCCGCAAGGTTGGCGGCTAGTGCGGCTGGTCGCGGGATGGATGCTGCTGTTCTGGGGTGCGGCGCTGGTGTGGGGCGCCGCCCAGGGCGGCAGCGATCCGCTGCGCCCGCTCACTGCCGCAACGGCTGGGGCCGGGACCGACGTCACGCGCCCTCATTTCCGGACCGTCACCTCACTCGATGCGCTCCAGGCCGCACTGCAGGACGCCCGATCCGACGGCCGGCCGGCGATGGTCGATGTCAGCGCCGACTGGTGCATCTCGTGCAAAGTCATGGAGCGCGAGGTCTTCCCGCGGCCGGAGATCGCCCGGCGGCTGGCCGGATTCACGCTGATCCGGGCAGATGTCACCGATGATGCCCCCGCGAGCCGCACGCTACTCGAGCACTACGGTCTGTTCGGCCCACCGGGACTCCTCTTCTTCTCCCGCGGAAAGGAGCTTCGTGCTGCCCGCGTCCAGGGTGAAGTGGACGCAATCGAGCTTGCCGACCACCTAGACGCCGTACAACGCCAGATCGCCAACTGAGCCGCAGAGCCGGTCGCTCGGCTTTCACGCCCCGCAGCGTTTTTGGGTTGCCAGAGGTTTTCAGCTTTCAGTTCGCAGCTCGTGGCTCGTGGCTCGTGGCTCCTGAGCCAAGTTAGCGAACAACGTTCGGGCATCAGGCTGGACACTCCTCCTAAATTTCGGCAAACTCCCTTCCCATCGAAAAACGACGCGCCGGTGCAGTCATCTTGCAGCAAAGTGACGATATCTCGGCGATTCGAGACAGGGTTAACAGCGCAAGGAAGGTCATGTCCAGCGTACTCGTCCTCAACGGTCCCAACCTGAATCTGCTCGGTACGCGCGAGCCGTCGATCTACGGCACGACGACGCTCGAGGATATTCGCATGCGCCTGACCGAGCGGGCGCTGAGCGCCGGTCATCAGCTCGACTGGCTGCAGTCCAACGCCGAGCACGAGCTGGTCGAGCGCGTTCATCAGGCAAGAGCGCAGAACGTCGACTTCATCCTGCTCAATGCCGCCGCCTTTACCCACACCAGCGTGGCCCTGCGCGATGCGCTGAAAGGCGTCGACATTCCGTTCATCGAGCTGCACCTCTCCAACGTGCATGCGCGCGAGCCGTTTCGTCACCACTCCTATTTTTCCGACATCGCCCGCGGTGTCATTGCCGGTTTCGGCGCCGACAGCTATGTACTGGCGCTGGATGCCGCACTTTCCCAGCTGGGTCGAGACTGACCCGCTCTCTTTCATCGCCGGGCCTTCATTCACACCCGCTACAGACATCAATAGAGCCGAGACATCGCCATGGATATTCGCAAGGTCAAGAAACTCATCGAACTGCTCGAAGAGTCCAACATCAGCGAAATCGAGATTCAGGAAGGTGAGGAATCCGTTCGCATCAGCCGTCACCCCAACGGCTTCGGCGCGATGCAGCAGCCGATGATGATGCCGCAGTCGATGGCGCCTGCCGCACCGGCAGCCGCGACCTCTCCGGCGCCGGACCCCGCAGAGCCGGCTCCGGTGCAGCCGACTGGCCATGCCGTGGCCTCGCCGATGGTCGGCACCTTCTATCGCTCACCGGCACCGGGTGCCAAGGCGTTTATCGAAGTCGGCCAGAGCGTCAAGAAAGGCGACACCGTGTGTATCGTCGAAGCGATGAAGATGATGAACCAGATCGAGGCCGACAAGGATGGCGTGATCGAGGCGATCCTGGTCGAGGATGGCGAGCCGGTCGAATTCGACCAGCCGATGATCATCATCGGCTGATCCGCAGCCGTTCATTCTCAACCAGGGCCACACGAGCGAAATCATCATGTTGGACAAGGTACTCATCGCCAACCGCGGCGAGATCGCACTTCGGGTGCTGCGCGCCTGCAAGGAGCTCGGCATCAAGACCGTCGCGGTTCACTCCAAGGCCGACCGGGAACTGATGCACGTGCGCCTGGCCGACGAGGCCGTCTGCATCGGGCCTGCACCGTCGACGCAGTCCTACCTCAACATTCCGGCGCTGATCAGCGCGGCCGAAGTCACGGACTCCAGCGCCATCCATCCGGGTTACGGCTTCCTCTCGGAGAATGCCAACTTCGCCGAGCAGGTGGAGCGTTCCGGATTCATCTTCGTCGGCCCGCGCGCCGAGACCATTCGCCTGATGGGCGACAAGGTCAGCGCGATCAGCGCCATGAAGGAAGCCGGTGTGCCGACGGTGCCCGGCTCGGACGGCCCGCTGCCGGATGACGATGCGGAAATTCGTCGCGTTGCGGCACGCATCGGCTATCCGGTGATCATCAAGGCGGCCGCCGGCGGCGGCGGTCGCGGCATGCGCGTGGTGCGCAACGACGACGAAGTCGCAAAAGCCGTGAGCGTGACGCGCTCCGAAGCCGCTGCCGCCTTCGGCGATGGCACGGTCTACATGGAGAAATTCCTGGAGAATCCGCGCCACGTGGAAGTCCAGGTCATTGCCGACGGCCAGGGGAATGCGGTCCATCTCTATGATCGCGACTGCTCGCTGCAGCGGCGACACCAGAAGGTGCTGGAAGAAGCGCCGGCACCGCATATCGACCCGAAGGCCCGCGCTCAGGTACTCAAGGCTTGTACCGACGCCTGCATCGAAATCAACTACCGCGGCGCCGGCACCTTCGAGTTCCTCTACGAGAACGGCGAGTTCTTCTTCATCGAGATGAACACCCGCGTTCAGGTCGAGCACCCGGTGACCGAGATGGTGACCGGCGTCGATATCGTCAAGGAGCAGTTGCGAATCGCCTGCGGCCAGCCGCTGTCGATCAAGCAGGAAGACGTGCAGCTCAACGGTCACGCTTTCGAGTGCCGAATCAACGCCGAGGATGCACGCACCTTCATGCCCTCCCCCGGCAAGATCGACCTTTATCACCCGCCGGGTGGCCTGGGCGTGCGTATGGATTCGCACATCTACACAGGCTACAGCGTACCGCCGCACTATGACTCCCTGATCGGCAAGCTGATCACCTGGGGCGCCGATCGCGAAATCGCGCTGGTGCGCATGCGCAACGCGCTCGATGAACTGCTGGTCGAGGGCATCAAGACCAACATCGATCTGCAGAAGGATCTGGTACGCGACACCGCGTTCCAGAAAGGTGGCGTCAACATCCACTATCTGGAGAAGAAGCTCGGCCTGAGCTGATCGCTCCAGTCACGACGCACCGCTCGGGGCGAACCATGCTGCGCGAAGCACGCGGCCGGGGTCGCCCCGATCTCGTTTCGATGCCGTAATTGTCTACCGATTCAGGAGAGCGCCCATGGCGTGGCTACAACTCAAGGCCCATATCGCTCCCGAACAGGCCGAATGGCTGGAAGATCTGCTGCTGGCCGAAGGTGCCAGTGCGATCACGCTCCAGGATGCTCACGACGAGCCTGTCTTCGAGCCGGATCTCGGCACTACGCCGCTGTGGCGGGAGACCGTACTGACCGGGCTCTACGACGATCTCGAGGGCGTAGATGCGATGATCGAGCGCGTCCAGCAGGCGTGGGCCGCACAGGCGCCGGACGACCCCGCGCCGCAGATCGACTACGAGCTGCTCGCCGACCGCGATTGGGAGCGCGAATGGATGGACGGCTTCGAGCCGCTCAAGATGGGGAGCCGGCTATGGATCGTGCCCAGCTGGCACGAGGCCCCCGATCCCGACGCGGTCAACCTGTTGCTCGACCCTGGCCTCGCGTTCGGCACCGGTACGCACCCCACGACTGCGCTCTGTCTCGGCTGGCTGGATGACGCCGCGCTGGCGCCGACCGGGACCGACACTCCCGTACACGTTCTGGATTACGGCTGCGGCTCCGGCATTCTCGCGATCGCCGCGCTCAAGCTGGGCGCCGATGTCGCCGTCGGCGTCGACATCGATTCACAGGCGCTGCAGGCGAGCCGCGACAACGCCGAGCGCAACGAGATAGACGACGCTCGATTCATTCTCGACTATCCGGAGAAGCTCGGCCAAGGGGTCTTCCAGGTCGTGGTCGCCAATATTCTGGCCGGGCCGCTGATCGAACTAGCGCCGCAGATCGCCCGGCGTGTCGCCCCCGGCGGACGCATTGCGCTCTCCGGGATTCTCAGCGCCCAGGCGGATTCGGTACTCGATGCCTACCGAGCCCAGGGGCTGGTGATGGAGGAGCCAGTCGAGAAGGAGGGCTGGGTACTGCTCGCGGGACAACGCCGCGCGTAACCGCCGGTAACGTTGCGTTTGCGTGTCAAAAGAAGCCAATTCAGGCCGAGGCGCCCTGGTTTTGAGCGACATTCAAGTGCGAGTCATCCCGGTTGACGCTTAAGTCTGGTGAAGCCAATCAGCGCTTCAACAACGCCGGGGTGGCCGGTATCATAGCTTCCCCGTTTTGCCTGAGCCCTGTAACGATGCGTGATGCCGAGTCATCGTCGACCGATCGCCCGTTGCCCTGCATTGGCCGCCACACGCTGCCCAACCGCGTGATCCTGGCGCCGATGGCCGGCGTCACCGATCGCCCGTTCCGCCAACTCTGTCGAGAGCTGGGGGCGGGGCTGGTGGTCTCGGAAATGGTCATCGCCGACAGCAAACTGTGGCACACGCGCAAATCCCGGCAGCGGCTCGTTCACCGCGGTGAGCCAGGACCCCGTTCGGTCCAGATCGCCGGCGGCGATCCGCAGATGCTCGCCGAGGCTGCCCGCTTGAACGCCGAAGCCGGTGCCGAGATCATCGACATCAACATGGGCTGTCCGGCCAAGAAGGTCTGCAACAAGGCCGCTGGCTCGGCACTCCTGAGAGACGAGCGCCTGGTCGCGGAGATTCTCGATGCCGTGGTCGCCGCCGTCGAGATTCCGGTCACGCTGAAGATTCGTACCGGCTGGTGCGATCAGACGCGTAATGCCGAGCGGGTTGCCCGCCTGGCCGAAGACGCGGGCATCGCCGCGCTGGCCGTGCACGGCCGCACCCGCGAGCAGCGCTACCAGGGTGAAGCGGAGTACGACACCATCGCGGCCGTCAAGCAGCAGGTCTCCATTCCCGTCTTCGCCAACGGCGACGTGACCACGCCACAGCGGGCAGCGGATGTGCTTGCCTACACCGGCGCCGATGCGGTGATGATCGGCCGCGGCGCCCAGGGCAATCCTTGGCTGTTTCGCGAGATAGAACACTTCCTGCGCACCGGTGAGACGCTTGCGCCACCCAGCGCCGAGGAGATCGCCACGACCATGCGCCGTCACCTGCAGGCGCTGCACGAACACTACGGCGACTATCTGGGCGTGCGCGTCGCCCGCAAGCACGTGGGCTGGTATCTCGCCACGCGCGATCCCGGCCGAGAGTGGCGCGCCCGCTTCAATCGGCTGGAGCAGGTCAAACAACAATTCGATTTTCTTCATGAACTCTTTCGCGGTGATTTCGCCGCGATCGGTAATGGAACCCACGCAGCATGAACAGCCGGCATCCTCTGGCCCTCGATGGTGAACTTCCCGCCGAGGCCGACGCATTCTCCGCGCCTGATGCGCTACACGCCCCCATGCCGCACGGCACGCTCAGAGAGTGCGTCGAGCAGGTCATGGAGCGCTACTTCGCGCATCTCGAAGGGGAATCCGTCACCCATCTCTACACCATGGTGCTGGCCGAGGTCGAAGCGCCGCTGCTGGGTGTGGTCATGCGCAATGTCGACGGCAATCAAACTCGCGCCGCCGAACTGCTGGGGCTCAACCGCGGCACCTTGCGCAAGAAGTTGAAACAGTACGACCTGATCTGATTTCTCCACGCTTCGCAGCGCGAAGCGCTAACCGGACGGATGCCCAGCCTCGCTCGCTGCCGCGACGGCCCGCCCGTCCGATTCACCGAAACGCGTTGTTCACGGCGCGTTGATCGACAAGAGTGGATTGGCATGTCACAAAACCCCGCATCCAGCACGCCTCGCGCCGTGCGCCGCGCCCTTCTCAGCGTTTCCGACAAGACCGGCGTCGTCGACTTCGGTCGCGAGCTGGTCGCTCGTGGCGTCGAGCTGCTGTCGACCGGCGGCACCTATCGGCTGCTGCAGGAGAACGGCATCGCGGTGACGGAAGTCTCGGCGCATACCGGCTTTCCGGAAATCATGGACGGTCGCGTGAAGACGCTGCACCCCAAGATTCACGGCGGCATCCTCGGGCGCCGCGGCCAGGACGATGCGGTGATGGCGGAGCACGGGATCGACCCGATCGATATGGTCGTCGTCAACCTCTATCCCTTCGAGCGGACGGTCGCCAACCCGGACTGCACGCTGGCAGATGCCGTCGAGAACATCGATATCGGCGGGCCGACCATGGTGCGTGCCTGCGCCAAGAATCATGACCACACCACCATCGTGGTGAGCGCCGACGACTACTCCCGGGTATTGAAGGACATGGCCAGCCACAACGGGGGCGTGAGCCACAAGACCCGTTTTGATCTGGCCATCAAGGCGTTCGAACATACCGCCGCCTACGACGCCGCTATCGCCAACTACTTCGGTCAGCGCGTCGGCAACGGGGAAGCCGATTTCCCGCGCACGCTGTCGATGCAATTCACGAAGAAACAGAGCATGCGCTACGGCGAGAACCCGCATCAGAAAGCCGCGTTTTATGTCGAAGGCGACTCCGGGGTCGAGGGCGGTTCCAACGGCAAGGAAGCGAGCATCGCCACGGCGACTCAGCTTCAGGGCAAGGCGCTATCGTTCAACAACGTGGCCGATACCGACGCCGCGCTCGAGTGCGTCAAGTCTTATACCAAACCGGCCTGCGTCATCGTCAAGCACGCCAATCCCTGCGGCGTTGCCGTGGTGCCGGATGCCGACGGCGGTATCCGCAAGGCGTACGACCTGGCCTTCGAGACCGACAGTGAATCGGCATTCGGCGGCATCATCGCTTTCAACCGGGAGCTGGACGGCGACACGGCTGCGGCCATCGTGGCCAGGCAGTTTGTCGAGGTCATCATTGCACCGCGCATCTCCGAGGCCGCGCGCGATGCGGTCTCGAGCAAGGCCAACGTGCGCCTGCTCGAGTGCGGTGAACTGCCGGCGAAGAGTGGCAACGGCTGGGACTACAAGCGCGTCAACGGTGGGCTGCTGGTACAAAGCCGCGACACCGGCATGATCGCCGCCGATGACCTCAAGGTCGTCACTCAGCGCGCGCCCTCGGAGCGCGAGCTTCACGACCTGATTTTCGCCTGGAAGGTCGCGAAGTTCGTCAAGTCCAACGCGATCGTCTATGCCAAGAACCGTCAGACGGTCGGCGTTGGCGCGGGTCAGATGAGTCGTGTCAATTCAGCACGGATCGCCGCCATCAAAGCCGAGCAGGCGGGTCTGGAGGTCGCGGGATCGGTGATGGCATCCGACGCCTTCTTTCCCTTCCGTGACGGCCTGGACAACGCCGCGGCGGTGGGTATCACGGCCGTCATTCAGCCCGGTGGCTCGGTGCGTGACGAAGAGGTGGTCGCCGCGGCCAATGAGGCGGGTATCGCGATGGTGTTTACCGGCATGCGTCACTTCAGGCACTGAGCCGCGAGCCAAGAGCCGCGATGCTCAGCGTGATGTTCTCCACGAAAGAGGCCAGCGACGAATGTCGCTGGCCTCTTTCGTAGCTCGTAGCCGCTGTCTACCGCGCCCCGAAACCGGCGCAGTCGAAGCTCTTAGCTCGTCGCTTACGATTGCCCCAGATCGATACAGAGATATTTGATCTCCATGTACTCGTCGAGGCCGTACTTAGAACCCTCACGGCCGAGCCCTGAGGCCTTGACGCCACCGAATGGAGCACTGGCATTAGAGATCAGGCCGGTGTTGATGCCGACCATCCCGTACTCCAGCGCTTCGGCAACACGCCACACGCGGCCGAGATCCTTCGAGTAAAAGTAGGAGGCGAGGCCGAACTGGGTGTCGTTGGCCATGCGCACCGCTTCTTCTTCCGTCTCGAACGGGAACACAGCGGCAAGCGGGCCAAAGGTCTCTTCGGTCGCGACCTTCATGTCCGGCGTGACGTGGCTCACCAGTGTTGGCGAGAAGAAGCGACCGCCCAGCGAATGTTCGTGCCCGCCCAACAGCAGCTGCGCGCCCTTGTCGGTGGCATCCTTGATGTGCTCCGACACCTTGGCAACGGCGTCTTCGTCGATGAGCGGCCCGATATTGACGCCCTCTTCGAACCCGTCACCCACCTTGAGCTCGCTGTTCATCGCTGCTGCCAGCTTCTCGCTGAACGCATTGACCACGCTGGACTGCACCAGGAAGCGATTGGTGCAGACGCAGGTCTGACCAGCGTTGCGGAATTTGGAGGCAATGGCGCCCTCGACCGCCGCGTCCAGATCGGCATCCTCGAAGACCAGGAACGGCGCGTTGCCGCCCAGCTCGAGCGAGATCTTCTGAATGTGCTGCGCCGCGTTCGCCATCAGCGAGCTGCCGACTTCCGTCGAGCCGGTGAAAGTGACCTTGCGCACGACAGGCGAATCGGTCATCGCCTTGGCAATGTCGCTGGCCTTGCCGGGAACCACGTTGAATACGCCTTTCGGCACCCCAGCCTGCTCCGCGAGCGCGGCGAGCGCCGTCGCCGAAAACGGCGTCTGGCTGGCCGGCTTGATGACGATCGTGCAACCGGCTGCCAGTGCGGCCGCTGCCTTGCGCGTGATCATCGAGGACGGGAAGTTCCACGGCGTGATGGCGCCAACGACGCCAACCGGCTGCTTGGTGACGACGATTCGCTGCTGATTGCTGGCCGCGGGAATGGTGTCGCCGTAGATGCGCCGCGCCTCTTCGGCGAACCAGCGCATGAAGCTGGCCGCGTAGACGATCTCGCCGGCAGCCTCCTTGACCGGTTTACCCTGTTCGGCGGTCATGATGGCAGCCAGCTCATCCTTGTGTTCGAGCATCAGCTCGTACCACTTCATCAGGATATCTGCCCGCTCCTGCGCCGTATGATTGCGCCAGCCCGGCAGCGCCGCTTCGGCGGCTTCGATCGCACGCTCGGTCTCGGCACGACCGAGACGCGGCATGCGCCCGAGAATGTCACCGGTAGCAGGGTTGTCGACGTCGATCTGTTCGCCGCTGTCGGCCGCCACCCAGCTGCCGTCGATGTAGGCAAAGGGACGGAAAAGCGCGCTCTCTTTCACGGATTGCATGAATCACTCCTTCCTGGATGTGCTTGTCGGCGATGATAGTTCGGCGCCCGCGGCCACACATCGGGACGCCGGCAACGCGGCCAATGCCTGCACCGCCGCCTCGTCGGCGGCGCGCCATCATCGCAGACGGTCTCGATCCTGACGGATAGGCGTCGACGACCGAGAAGCTCGACTATCAAGACATTCGGTTCGCGAGACGCTGGATTCCCGAGAGAGTCGACTGTCGGGATCTTTCACGCCCACGGTCTCCGCTGCCGAAAGGATGGCGCGTAACGGCCGACTCTGCCAGTGCTATTCATCCGTCGGCAGTGCTTCCTGGTCATCCGCCGGCAGCGCGTCTCGACCATCCGCTCAAAGACTTCCTCGGGCGAGGCGAGCTCACCACCCAGTCCACAGCGTGACACCGACCGCGATCACGATCGCCAGACCACTAACCCAGTAGCCGCTGAAGCGCTCCGGCGCACGATGGACATGACGAAGACCCGTCCAGGCCAGAATCAGCGCGACGATCTCGACCACGAACGCGTAGCGCCCGGCGCTGAAGCCGACCACCGAGAGCACGAAGGCCGCCAATGACCAGTGCGAGAGCTGCTTGCGCAGGGTCTTGCCGCTGGCGTCGCGCGCCAGGCTGGCACGACGCTGCGCTTCCGGTCGATTGAAGACCTGGACCGCTCGACCCTCGCGCACCTCAAAACGCACCGGCAGGTTCTCGCGAGGCAGTCCCCGGCCCCGCCACTGCGCAAGTTCGAAGGGGTAACGCTGGCCTTGCGGTGTCTCGACCTCGCCCGCCTGGGCGTCATCATCGAAACGAATGAGATGACCATCCATGTCGTGCCCTATCCCGAAAAAACGCGTGCTGTCGCCAACGCTCAGCGGCCGTTGACCAGCATCAAAAATTCCTGGCGAGTGGTCTGGTTCTTGCGGAAGCTGCCCAGCATCACCGAGGTTTTCATGCTCGAGTTCTGCTTCTCGACGCCGCGCATCATCATGCACATGTGCTGGGCTTCGATCACCACGCCGACACCGCGAGCTTCGGTGACCTGCATGACCGCTTCGGCAATTTCACGCGTCAGATTCTCCTGAATCTGCAGTCGGCGGGCGTACATGTCCACGATGCGCGCGAATTTGGAGAGCCCCAGCACCTTGCCTTGCGGTAGATAGGCGATATGACACTTGCCGATGAACGGCAGTACGTGGTGCTCGCACATCGAGTACATCTCGATATCCTTGACCAGCACCATCTCGTCGGTGTCCGAGGCGAAGACCGCGCCGTTGACCAGCGATTCCAGCGACTGATGATAGCCCTGCGTCAGGAACTCCATCGCCTTGGCGGCACGCATGGGGGTGTTGCGCAGGCCCTCGCGCTCCGGATTCTCGCCGAGCTTTTCCAGAATGCCGCGGAAGTGACCTGCCAGTTGCTCTGTCATGTTGCTGCCTTGCCTCTCGTCTTTCGATATTGGCGATGGGCCGGCAAGCGCAAGCCGCCTCTCCATCGGTGCGCCAATTCTAGCGAAACTCCCTCGACGGCTCTATCGATAAGATCTTGGAATCGAGCGCCTGAGGGCGGGTTTCACGCCAGCCAGCGCGGCGAGTCCAGCAGAATACGCTGCTGCTCGAGGTGGCGGATATGCTGATCCCAATAGCCGGAATCGGCCACGTAGGGAAAGGCACGGGGGAAGGCCGGGTCATCCCACCTCGAGGTCAACCAGGCGCTATGTCGAATCAGTCTCAGCGTACGCAGTGTCTCGATCCAGCCAAGCTGCCGGCGATCGAATTCGAGGCTGGACTCGTAGCCCTCGATCACCTCGGAAAGCTGCATCTGCCACTCTTCGGGACTCTGCGCCGTCAACAGCATCCAGAGATCCTGCACGGCCGGCGCCATCGCACAATCATCGAAGTCGACCAGCGCAAACTGCTCGTCACGGCCGAGCATATTGCCAAGATGACAGTCGCCGTGAACGCGCTGCAGCGCCGATGCGGGCCAGGCATGATCGCGCAGCAACGGCAGCAGCGCTTCGATCACTCTGGCGTACACGTCACGCTGGCGCGCGTTCAGCCAACGGGCCTGCAGCACCCTTTCGCGGCTTTCGCAGACCATCCGGTCAACGTCGAAGTGAGGGCGATGTCGGAACGGTTGCCGTGCTGCGACCTCATGAACGCGACCGATCAGCTCTCCGAGCGCAAACAGGTGGGCAGGATTGTCGAGCTCGGGCGCCTGCCCCACGACGTTGGCGAACAGCGAGAAGCGAAAGCCGCCATGGTGATGAAGCGTTTCGCCACTCTCACTTACCCAAGGGGCACCGACCGGAATGTCATTGGCAGCCAGCTCCCCAAGAAACGCATGCTCTTCGAGGATCTGCTCATCGCGCCAGCGTTCGGGTCGATAGAACTTGACGACCCAGCGCCGCCGATCGTCGTCGGTCAGCGAGTAGACGCGATTTTCGTAACTGTTGAGCGCGAACGGTTCGCCGGGTAGCCAGAAACCCAGCGACTCGACCGCTTCGACCACGCGCTGGGGGGTCAGCGACTCGAACGGATGCGCAGAAGCGTCGCTCATACGACCTCGGATATGGTGTCAATGCTTGCGCGCATCGTATCAGATTCGCGCCGAGGGCGTCCGTGCCAGCGCGAGCGCCGTTACGCTCTCGGCACCCGCCTTCCGGCACGCCCGGGCGAGCGCATCCAGCGTGGCACCGGTCGTCATCACGTCGTCCACGACGATGACCGAGGCCGGCAGCGGATGCGCCACCACGAAAGCGTCTTTGACGTTACGCCGGCGCGCCCGCCGGTCCAGCCCCCGCTGAGACGGCGTCTGTGCGAGCCGGCGCGCCGGAATCAGCGGCAGCTCGAGGCGATCGGCCAGCCGCCTCGCCAGCCAGGCGGCGTGGTCGAACCCTCGCTCATGGGTTCTCTCGCGCTGCCCCGGCACGGCCACGATCGCTTCCCCGAGTCGGGGAAAACGCCGCTGAGCCTGCTGGAGCGCCGCCGTCAGCAGCCGAATCATCACCTCCCCGGCGCGAGGGTCCGCGGAAAACTTGAAGCGCTGCACCAGCGCAATCATCCGCCCTTCATAGCGCAGAGGCGTCAAGGTGCGCGCCATCGCCGGCGGTCGGCGCAGACAGTGCCCGCACAGCCGACCACTGGCGGTCGCCGATCCCAGGGGTTCTCCGCAGCATTCGCAGGCGTGACGATTCCAGGGCATCTCGCCATAACAGGCTTGGCACCAGGTCGCATCGCCTCCGACCGGTGCGTGGCAGAACGTACAGTAACCCGGCAGCGCCTGCTCCAGCGCAGCATTCACGCCGCGCAAGAGACGCCGAAATCGCCATTTCAGCGCCGTCTGTCGGTTAGCGCCGGATCGCTCCAAGAGCGTATTGCCATGTTCCGCCATTGCACTCCGTCGACCTGTCAGCACCTGTTACTCCGTTGTCGACCCGAGTCGGCAGAACTTGAGCCCCCGGCATGACGCCCGTGAATGGCAGGCGGCGACCGCCGATTGACTTCGCATCCGCCGCACGTACAATAGGCGCGCCCTCATCTTGCGGATGTGGTGGAATTGGTAGACACGCTAGATTTAGGTTCTAGTGCCGAGAGGCGTGGGAGTTCGAGTCTCCCCATCCGCACCATCTGATTTTCAACGGTTTTTTGCCGAAACGAAGTCCTCGAGTTGGGTCACTGGATCGTGAGTGTGACCAGATCGTGACTTTGGCCGAACCCCGTTGGCTGCCTGTAAGACCTTCAACGCCCAATGTATCCACCGCGAACTCGTGGCGATCAAGCTTTGCGGTCGCGGTGCTTCGCTCCCCTGCCCGATGGAACACCAACCTTGACGGATGCCCGTCACCCATGACCGTCGTTCTCGGCCATCCCGCGTGGAGCGTAGCCGGCGAGCCTGAAACCCGCGGTGCAAGTTGCGAACGCAAGATCCCGGCACCGAGGTGCCGGGATCGTCGTTTATCATCGCCCGGTCATGCCGGAAGATCGCCCTCAGGGCCCGCCATGGCCGCCGCCACCCGGACCGCCACCAACACCCGGCCCCCCGGATGCGCCATGCTGAGCTGATTCGCCGCCACCGGGGCCTCCGTGATGCGGTCCCCACCAGGCACAGCCACTCAATCCCAGCGCGATCGCACAGGACAAGATCCATAGATAACGTGTCATTGACGTACTCCTTGTCATGAGATGAGCGCCCAGGGTGCCATGGGCGTGAGCAAGAAATGCGCAAATGACGGCGCCGGAAACGATCGCTGACTGCCGGCCTTTCGCTCAGATACAAAAACGCCTCCCCGATAGGGAAGGCGTCGATGACATCAAGGCGTGCCGGCTGGCGGCAGTTACTGGCTCTTCTGCGCCTCGGCAGCGGCGTCGCTCTGGCCATCGGCATTGATATCGTCGAGAGCCTCGCTATCGTCGATATCAGTCGGCTCGGCGGTTTCCGAATCGACGGAATCCATCGCATCGTCTGCCGCAGCGCTGTGGCCTGACTCGTTGCTCATGGCATCGGTGCTGTCGTGGCTCTGATCGGTGACACCGGAGCCGGATTCCATCGGCTGATTGTCGGCGTCGTAGGCATCTTCCATGGCATCGCTCTGGGCCTGCGCCACACTGGCACCCATGATCATCATCAGCCCGGAAATTGCCGCAATCGCTGTTCCTTTCTTCATGACAGACTCCCTCTTCTTCCTGTGAATCGGTTCTTGCCCGGTGTCATTGCTGGCTCGAGATCCGTTCTGGCTCGAGAACGGCCTCATCGGCGCCCTCGTGCCGCTCATCACGACCTCAACAGCAGCATAGACCAGTTCGCCAATTTTGCTGTCGGTAAAACCAACGTCATCGACGCTCATATGCCCCTTTCACGACGACGTGATTGATACGGCAAAATTAGGCTCGATAAAACGCGGCCTGATAAAACGAAAGGCGAGCCCGTCAGGGCCCGCCTTTTTTTTGATTCGCGTCCGCAGTGACATCCTGTCCCGCTTTCCCCGGAGGGCGATCATCCTGATCCAGCGTGCGCGCGAAGCTGTGCTGTGGAGCTGCGCGGTATCCTCCTGATTCCGACAGCCCCGGCGGTCATCCTTGACCCCCGACTGACACTCCGTTATCTCGACTGGACGCCCTAATGAACCCGGTCATTGGCCGTCAGCGAGCGTTTCCTTGACTCCGATCCCTGGAGCGAAGCGTCAGTTAACGGAAACAAAGTTATACAAGAGTTGTTACAAGGTCAAGGGGTACGATCAGTTTTTTTGAGTACCGAGGCCTTTCGGGGGCCAGGCAAAGCGCGACGGCGAAGAGAGGCAGACAAAAGAAAACCGGCGGAAGGACGCCGGTTTCCGGTACTAGCCACGCCAATGTCATCGATGCCAATGCCGTTGGAGACAGTGACCTTCTCTACCTTGGCCTATCAGCACCAATTCGACCCATGCTCCTGAACCGGTGGTTCATTCCCTGGCCCAACCGCTAACCAACGCCATGCGTAAATCCCTTGGTCACGTCCCTGCGGCAGCCCTCTGGAGAAGAATCGCTGAAATGTTAGATCAATACATTACATACTACAAAGCAACGTACAAAATATTGACGAAAATCGCCGCCTCTTTCACCACCCCCCGTCGTGCTCGGGCCGCAGCGGCCCGCTCCCGGGAGTCACCGGAGCGCGATGGCGCAAGACCAACGCCATTCGTTACCGGATGGCGAAACAGGCACTTTCATCTAACCTTCGGCTACGCCAAGTCACAAGGAACATCATGAAGGTTCGCGACACGCACCTGCGCCAATGGCTCAGCCGAACGGCTTCGGCCGGCTATGTCGCCAAAGGCATCATCTATTTCGCTATCGGCTGGCTGGCACTGCTCACGTCGATTGGCCTGGGCGGTAGCGAGAGCGGCGCGGCAGACGTGATTCAGCGCATCGCTCTCTGGCCGTTCGGGGGATTTCTGCTGGCGCTGCTGGGCGGCGGCCTGATCGCGTACGTGGCATGGAGACTGGGGCAGGCTTTCTGGGACACCGAGTCCAAGGGGCGAAGTCTCGTGGGATGGTGTCAGCGCCTGGGATTCGTGATCAGTGGTGGCCTCTACGCCGTTCTCGCCTGGCAGTGTACGCAGCTGCTGTTCAACAGTTTCTCGAGCGGCAACAGTAGCACCGGCGAACGCACCGAGCGCGTCCTCGGTCTGCCGGGTGGTCGCTGGCTACTTCTGTGCCTGGCAGTGATTTTCATCGGCGTGGGTGTCAACCAGATGGTGCGCGCCTGGCGGCGCGCCTATCGCAAGAACTGGCACCTCGCGGACCGCCCCAATCCGCCGTTGCCGCTGCTCGAGGGCATTGCCAGATTCGGCCTCGCCGCGAGGGGCGTCACGTTCATGATCATCGGCGGTCTTCTCGGCTTGGCGGCGTGGAAATTGACGCCGAGCAAGGCAGAAGGACTCGGTGGCGCGCTCGATCTGCTCGCTCACCAGCCGTTTGGCGACTGGCTACTCGGTGTGGTGGCAGCCGGCCTGATCGCCTATGGCGGCTACTGCTTCATCAACGCGGGATATCGTCGGGTCGGCAGGCTCCGTCGCTAGACGCTCGCGGCAGCGGCATTTCTCCCTTCATCAACGACAAGGACCGCCGAAGCGGTCCTTGTCACGAGCGAGCCGGCGCCTCGCGGCGACCTTGCCATCGAGCCGCCTTAACTCAGCAGCATCGACCCGCCAACGGCGGCGATCGCCGCGCCGATGCCTCGTAGCCAACGGCTGTCGCGGCGCGAAAGCCAGCTTCCCAGCGTGCGGCCAACCAGCGTGATACCAACACTCGAGATCAGGAACCCCAGAGCGAAGAGCGCGGCCGAGGCGTCGGGAGCCAATTCGCTGCCGTGAGCGTGGCCATGCATCAGAATGAACGCGAAAACGAGCGGCCCGCCCACCGCGGTCGGTAGCTTGACCAGCGTGGCGACCAGGATGCCGGCCAGCAGGACGCTGGAAGCGATACCGAATTCAACCCCGAGCAGAGGCACGCCGGCCCAGGCCAGTCCCGCCCCGCAGATCATGCCCAGTGCGATGACCAGCGGCATCCAGCGCCGCAGCATCGGCGCCTGACGTGCACTCCACAGCCCGATCGCCAGCATCGCAAGCAGATGATCCAGCCCGGTGAGTGGGTGCATGATGCCCGCGGCGAAACTCCCGCCATGGGTGTGCGGTAGGACTCCCGGATGCGCCAGCGCCGCCGTGGTGGCAAGCAGTGCCAGCGGTGCGCTGAGCCAGGCGAGGCGGCGAGACGTTGTCGTTGGAAGATAGGCCACGTGTGATCTCCTTGAATGCAAACGAGGTATAGGGCCGTGACGATGAAAGGCCCCGAGTGTGAAGCGCTGCGACAGCGCCTCAGTGGGCTGTCAGCAGCGCCTGATCCTGGATGGCACGACGCGCTTCGCCACGGCGCTCGGGCAGCATGCCCTGGTCGAGGATGAAACGCACGATGGTCTCGACGCCGACGCCGTCGTGAAGATTGGTGAACACGAACGGGCGCTGGCCGCGCTGCGCCTTCGCATCTCGCTCCATCACCTCGAGCGAGGCGTGCACCGATTCGGCGATGTCGATCTTGTTGATGATCAGCAGATC
The DNA here is from genome assembly GCF_014652715.1 of Salinicola rhizosphaerae. Lineage (GTDB taxonomy): Bacteria > Pseudomonadota > Gammaproteobacteria > Pseudomonadales > Halomonadaceae > Salinicola > Salinicola rhizosphaerae. The sequence goes on from NZ_BMZI01000005.1 coordinate 51,075, forward strand.
GGACTTGGTAATGCCTGGCCCACCCTTGCGCGGAATCTTGTCACCGGCGGAGACATCGATGACGTAGAGCGTCAGATCGGAAAGTTCCGGGCTGAAGGTCGCCGCCAAGTTGTCGCCCCCGGATTCGACCAGCACCAGCTCGAGATCCGGGTGGCGCTCGTGCAGGTCATCGATCGCCGCGAGATTCATCGAGGCATCCTCGCGAATCGCCGTGTGCGGGCAGCCTCCCGTCTCCACGCCGATGATACGATCCGCCGCCAGCGCATCGTGGCGCAGCAGGAAATCCGCGTCCTCGCGCGTATAGATATCATTGGTCACCACGGCGATATCGTAGTGGCCGCGCAGCGCCAGGCAGAGCTGCTTGAGTAGTGCGGTCTTGCCGGAACCCACCGGGCCACCGACGCCGACACGTAGACAGTGCTTCATGATCTTCTCCTTGTACTTTCCTCATCGGACGCTGACGAGGGCATCGTCGCGCCAGACATTCAACTTCTGAACAGGCGCGAGTACTGTGTTTCGTGAAGTGCGCTCGCCAGCGCCAGCCCGGGCAGTGCCGGCCCGAGTTCGGCGTCCTCGAGCGCATTGGCCTGCTCGACCGCCGCTGCCAGCGCCGGACGCAGTCGTTCGATCAAGCGCTGCGCCGCCGTCTGCCCTAGCGGCAAGGCCTTGCACGCCGTCGCCAGCTGATTTTCGAGCCAGGCCCAGGCGAAACCGAGCTGGGCGTCGGCACAGGCGATCCCGCGCCGCTCGGCGGTCCAGGCGAACAGGGTCACGTAGGTCGGACCGTCGGGAATCAGTCGTTTCGGAGGCGCCAGCGCCAGGTCGCTCAACAAGCGCTCCAACGCCTGTCCCAGCCGCAGATCTTCCTCGGCCAGCTCCCGGGTTTCCCGGTTGGCCTTCAGCCAATCGTTCCAGAACCGCAGCGCATCGCCGTCACCGCGCTGCCAGGCCGCCTGCTGTCGCCCCATCACCGGCAGCTCGCAGCGGGTCAGGCCATCGTCGAGCACACCTAACAGCCACTCTCCGAGGCTCTCCTCATCGTGAACCCAACCGAGCTCGAATGCGCTTTCGAGCCCCTGAGACCAGGCGAAGGCCCCGATCGGCAGCGCCGGGCTCACCAGCTGCATCAAGCCCATCAGCGCCAGCGGATCTCCGGTGCGCGCACCCGTCATTGCTCAGTGCTCATGATCATGCCCGTGGCGATGCGCATGATGGTGCTGAAAGTCATAGACTCGACCGTTCGGTTCGGCGACGCGGTCGACGTTCGGCTCGAGGCCATGAGCCTGACGTGGATCGGCGTGGTGATCATGGCCGTGGTGATCATGGCCGTGGTGATGACCATGATGGTACCCGCCCACTTCTGAATAGGCACCCGGTTCCGGGTCGAACGGCGCCAGATGATGCTCTAGCGTGGCACCCAGGCGCTGTGCCAATGACTCGAGCACGTGATCCGGCGGGAACCGCACCCAACCTTCGTCCCCTTCGACGCCGATGGCGAGCTGAACATGGCGGTTGCCCAGGTGATAGCAGAGCCTCGCCAACTCGAGCTGGCCCGAAATTCGCGCCGTCGCGACGGACTCGGCCGCCGCACGCACCTCGATCACCTCGCCTCCTTCACCGCGCAGCAGGGCGCCATCGCGCAGAACCGGCCCCCGGTCCAGAAACAGGCCGATCTCGCGACCGCTATCGCTGGTCGCCTTGAGGCGCCCGCGACAGCGCAGCTCGAACGGCAGCGTTACGCTATCGCTGGCGACCGCGTCGGAGGTCGCCTCGAGGCGCTGGGTAAATTTCAACATCATTCAATCCTCTTGACGCCTACGCGTGGCTCGTGGCTCGTGGCTCGTGGCTCGTGGCTCGTGGCTCGTGGCTCGTGGCTCAAAACAGATGATAGCGCTGGGCCAACGGCAATTCGGTCGCAGGCTCGCAGGTCAGCAGCTCGCCGTCGGCCCGCACTTCGTAGGTCTGCGGGTCGACTTCCAGATGCGGGCAGGCATCGTTGAGCTTCATGTCGCCTTTGCGCACGCCGCGCACGTTCGTCACCGCAGAAAGCGGACTGTCCAACCCGAGCTTCTCCTTGACGCCGGCAGCCAGCGCCGCCTGACTGACGAAGGTGAGCCGCGTCGCGCTTGCCGCCTTGCCGAGGGCGCCAAACATCGGTCGGTAGTGAACCGGTTGCGGTGTGGGGATGGATGCATTGGCGTCGCCCATCGGCGCCGCCGCGATCATGCCGCCCTTGACGATCAGTGCCGGCTTGACGCCGAAGAAGGCCGGGTCCCAAAGCACCAGGTCCGCCAGCTTGCCGACTTCGATAGAGCCCACCTCGTGAGCGATACCATGGGTCAGCGCGGGGTTGATCGTGTATTTGGCGATATAACGACGGGCGCGGAAGTTATCGGCCCCCAGCGCCTCGTCCTCCGGGAGTAGCCCTCGCTGGACTTTCATCTTGTGGGCGGTCTGCCAGGTGCGGCAGACCACCTCGCCGACCCGCCCCATCGCCTGGGAGTCCGAGGAGATCATCGAGATCACGCCCATGTCGTGCAGAATATCCTCGGCCGCGATGGTCTCGCGGCGAATGCGCGAGTCGGCAAACGCCACGTCTTCCGGGATGTTCGGGTCGAGGTGGTGACACACCATCAGCATGTCGAGATGCTCGTCGATGGTGTTGACGGTGTAGGGCCGGGTCGGGTTGGTCGAGGACGGCAGCACGTAATCCTTGGAACACGCCGTGATGATATCCGGCGCATGACCACCGCCCGCCCCTTCCGTGTGGTAGGTGTGAATGCCACGCTCCTTGAACGCCGCGATCGTATCCTCGACGAAGCCGGATTCATTGAGCGTATCGGTATGGATCGCCACCTGGATGTCGTAGCGCTCGGCCACGCTAAGGCAGTTGTCGATCGATGCCGGCGTCGTGCCCCAATCCTCGTGCAGCTTGAGCCCGATGGCCCCGGCGACGATCTGCGCTTCCAGCGCCTCGGGCAGGCTGGCATTGCCCTTGCCGAGCAGGCCGATATTCATCGGCAGGGTATCGATCGCCTGCAGCATCTTCCCCATGTGCCACTCACCCGGCGTACAGGTGGTGGCATTGGTACCGGTTGCCGGCCCCGTGCCGCCGCCAAGCATCGTGGTCACGCCGCTCATCAGCGCTTCCTCGACCTGCTGCGGGCAGATGAAATGGATGTGCGCATCGATGCCGCCCGCCGTAAGGATCTTGCCCTCGCCAGCAATGATCTCCGTGCCCGGCCCGATGACGATGTCGACGCCGGGCTGCACGTCAGGATTGCCCGCCTTGCCGATGGCCGCGATCCGGCCTTGCTGCAGGCCGACATCCGCCTTGACCACACCCCACCAATCGAGGATCAGCGCGTTGGTGATCACCGTATCCATGACGCTTGCGTCGACTCGCTGGCTCTGCCCCATGCCATCGCGAATGACCTTGCCACCGCCGAACTTCACTTCGTCGCCATAGACAGTGGCATCGCTCTCGACCTGAAGCCAAAGCTCGGTATCGCCGAGACGCACGCGATCGCCAACGGTCGGGCCGTACATGTCGGCATACGCCTGTCGGGTGATTTTCACCATCAGTTGGCCCCCCCGTTGCCGCCGCCAGCGCCATCCAGCAAGCCCATGACGTCACCACGAAAGCCGTAGATACGCCGTTCGCCGACGAAGGGCACCAGCGTCACCTCACGCGTCTGCCCCGGCTCGAAGCGGATCGCCGAGCCTGCCGGCACGTCGAGTCGATAGCCACGCGCCGCGGCGCGATCGAAAGTCAGCGCCGGATTGGTCTCGGCGAAGTGATAATGCGAGCCGACCTGGATCGGCCGATCGCCGGTATTGCCGACCTCGATCACTATCGGCTCGCGACCGACGTTGAGCTCGATCTCACCATCCTGAATCTGCATTTCACCGGGAATCATCGTTTTCCCTTGTTGTCGATTGTTCGTCGCTTAGAGAGCGCTTTTGCTGTGAACGCGGCCACGCGCAAGAACCGCAATCTGACGCGCTGCAAGCGAATGTCAGGGTAGGCGGCAAGCTTCGAAAAAGCGCAGTTGGCTTCAGCCAGTGAGCATTTTTCGAAAGCGTAGCCAACACCGCCTGACCGAGCGCAGCCGCGTCAGACGATGGGGTCGTGAACCGTGACCAGCTTCGTCCCGTCCGGGAATGTCGCTTCGACTTGGACTTCATGGATCATCTCGGCCACGCCATCCATCACATCGTCGCGCCCCAGAATCTCGCGGCCGTAGCCCATCAGATCGGCCACGCTCCTGCCATCGCGCGCCCCCTCCAGAATCTCGAAGCTGATCAACGCCATCGCCTCGGGATAGTTGAGCTTCAAGCCCCGCGCCTTTCGCCTTTCGGCGAGCTGCGCGGCACTGAACAGCAACAGCTTGTCCTTGTCTCTCGGTGTCAGTTCCATATCGTCATCCTGTTCGTTGAGCTGCGAAAGCGCCGGCTTCGGGGCGCGGTAGATAGCAGCTTCGAGCTTCGAGTCTGGCAATGATGCGCCGGCTTCGGGGCGCTGTAAAAAGCCGAGCGCCGGTTTCGAAGCGCCGGTCCCGGGGCGTCATAAAAAGCGGCGCTGTAAAAAGCGGCGCAACAGAAGATAGAGCTCATGTCCGCCAGATCCGGGGTTCGCAGGCGTCGCGCCCTGCCATCCGCGGTCGCAACACTTGCCAGGCGGCACTACAAAGGTCCCAGGCTTCGTTGCGCGAGACGCCCAGATAGCGCAGCAGCAGCACGTCGTGGCGCTGGGTCACCGCCCAACGCGCCGACGCCGGTAACGCACCGCGTACCGCTTCGACCGCCTCATGCAGGTCGGCCAGGCCAACCGCCCACAGCGTTGCCTGAACCGAGGCGCCGCCCTGCCCCCAACGGCCGACGAAACGCGGGTGCGTCGGATCCAACGGCTGACGCTCCATCCACAGCGGGCGACCATCGCGAACGAGCCGGAAGCGCTGCTCGATGCGCCCGCTCGCAAAGGGCAGATGGCTCGCCGGCCGGCCCAGCGCCATCAGCTCCCAGCCAAGGCAGCGCGCGCTACCCTCGAGCTCGACCTCGGTCCGCTGCAGCCCGCGAGAACCATCGAACGCGATCGTCTCCTGCGGCAGCCACTCGAGCAATCCGCCATCGGCAACGCGTAGCCGATTGGTCTGGGACCAGGCGACACCATGGCTATCGGCGCGATAGAGCTTCGTCGCCGCTGGCGTGGTCAGCAGCGCGTGGGCACCACGCTCCACACCGACCTCGATACCCAGTCGATCGCCGCTTACCAGGCCACCTGGCGGGTGCAGCAGATAGACGTGGCAGGGCTCGCCGAGTGCCGCCATCGTCCCGGGATGGCGATGCGATGTTTCGGGATAGAAAGGTCGCTGAACCCGCAGCGGGCCGTGATGGCGAGCACGAATCATGCGCGTTCGCCCGGCCGCGCTGGCGTTCCAGTCAGCCGCAAACCCGAGCGACATCGAGGCATCCCAGCGGCGCTCGGCATCGAACCGATGTCCGGAGCCACCGGCAGGGGCTTGGCAGTCACGTGAGGGGTCGGCGGTCATACGGTGAGATGTCTTTTGATCAAATCGTCGCTCAATTCACTGATGTCGCCCTCGGCCACTTTCTGACCGCGGTCCATGATGGCGAAATTGTCCGCGTATTTCCGCGCGAACGGCAATTTCTGCTCGACCAGCAGCACCGTCAGGCCATCCTCGCGGTTCAACCGTCGGATGACCTCGCCGATCTGGGCGACGATGTTCGGCTGAATGCCCTCGCCGGGCTCGTCGAGAATCAGCAGGCGCGGATCGAGCACCAGCGCGCGACCGATCGCCAGCTGCTGCTGCTGACCGCCGGAGAGATCGCCGCCTCGACGATAGCGCATCTCCCTGAGTACCGGAAACAGCTCATAGATCCGCTCGGGGATGCGCCGCACCCGATCCCGGCGCGCCGGCAGGCCGATGCGCAGGTTCTCTTCCACGCTCAGCGTGGCGAATATCTGTCGACCCTGCGGCACGTAGCCGATGCCGAGACCGGCACGCGCTTCCGGCCGCTGCTTGAGCAGCGCCTGGCCATCGAAACGGATCTCGCCGGCGCGGGCGCCGACCTCGCCCATGATCGTCTTCAATAGCGTCGTCTTGCCGACGCCGTTGCGCCCCATCACGCAGGTACAGCGACCGGCTGGTACCTCCAGCGACAGATCCCGAAGGATATGGCTCTCGCCGTAATACTGGTCGAGTTTCTCCACGCTCAACATCAGGCAGACTCCTCATCACCGCCCAGATAGACCTCGACCACACGCGGGTCGCTCGCGACCTCGTCCATGCAGCCCTCGGCCAGCACGCTGCCCTGATGGAGCACCGTGACCCGACGCGCGATCGAGCGCACGAAGCCCATATCGTGCTCGACCACCACCACCGACTGCTGGCCGGCGAGCCGAGTCAGCAGCTCGGCAGTGCGGTGCATCTCCGGTTCGGTCATGCCGGCCACGGGCTCGTCGACCAGCAGGAGTCTTGGCCGCTGCATCAGCAGCATGCCGATCTCGAGCCACTGCTTCTGGCCGTGCGAGAGCACCCCCGCGAGCCGGTGGCGCTCTGCGGTCAGGCCGATCGTCTCGAGCACCTCCTCGATGCGCGATCGTCCCTCTTGGTCAAGGCTGGCCAGCAGCGTCTTCCAGACGCCGCGATCACCGGCCATTGCGAGTTCGAGATTCTCGATGACGTCGAGCGCCTCGAACACGGTCGGCTTCTGGAACTTGCGCCCGATGCCCAGATTGGCGATCTGCGGCTCATCCATGGTCAGCAGATCATGGCGGCTACCGAACCAGACCTTCCCGCTGTCGGGTCGCGTCTTTCCGGTAATGATATCCATCATCGTCGTCTTGCCGGCACCGTTGGGACCGATGATGCAGCGCAACTCGCCATCGTCGATCGTCAGGTTGAGCCGATTGATCGCCTGAAAGCCATCGAAGCTGACGCTGACGTCCTCCAGATAGAGAATCGGCCCGTGGCGAACATCGACCGGCGACTGCGCCGGCGACATGAATCCGAAGACCTGATCCGGCCGCGCGAACTCGCGCAGCCTTTCGAGGCGCCGATTGAATGTCGTCATGCGCTGGCCTCCTGGCGATGGCGCCAGCGCGACAGCAGCCCGGCGACGCCCTGGGGTAGCGCCATCGTGACCAGCACGAAAAGCCCGCCGAGGATGAACAGCCACGCATCCGGCACGACGCCGGTGAGCACCGTCTTGAGATAGTTCACGACCAGTGCGCCGAGCAACGCACCGTAGAGCGTGGCGCGACCGCCGAGCGCCACCCAGACCACCACCTCGATCGAGAACAGCGGCGCGAACGTGCTCGGATTGATGATCCCGACCTGCGGCACGTAAAGTGCGCCGGCAACCCCGGCGATCATCGCCGACATCACGAAGAGTGCCAGCTTGACGTGATCGACCCGGTAGCCGATGAAACGCACCCGCGCCTCAGCATCCCGCGTGGCCATGCTGACGCGCCCCAGTCTCGAGACGACGATGGCGCGGCAGAGCCAGAACGCCAGCAGTACCGCCACGCCGGAGGCGACGAACAGCGCCACTGTCATACCGTCGCTCGACAGCGAAAACCCGAGCAGCTCGTAGAAACGCGTCAGCCCCGTGCTGCCACCCATGCCCATCTCGTTGCGGTTGAACGCCAGCATCAGCGCAAAGGTCAGCGCCTGGGTAATGATCGAGAAGTAGACGCCGGTCACCCGCGAGCGAAACGCCAGCCAGCCGAAAACCAGCGCCAGGATCCCCGGCGCCAGCACGATAGCCAGCGCCGCCACCGGGAACCAGGTCATGATCGACTGCCAGCCTGGCAGCGGCGAGGTCTGCGCGTTCAGATAGAGCCCCATGGCATAGCCGCCCAGTGCAAAGAACGCGCCATGCCCGAGACTCAGAATGCCGAGGTAACCCCAGATCAGATCCACCGCCAGCGCCAGCAGCATGTAAGTGAAGTATTTTCCCAGCAGCGCCACGGTGGCACTGCTGACGTGCAGCGCGCTGGATGCCGGAAGCGCGTGCAGCACGAGCACCATGGCCATGCCGACGATCAGAATGACCGAGGTGATCAGCGTGGAGCGGGAGAGAAATGCCTGACGCGACCGATCCCGCCCCTGGTCGAAGGATGAAAGGCTCATGAAACTCTCCCTTTCGGCGCGAAGATGCCCTGCGGACGCTTCTGGATGAACAGAATCACGCCGATCAGCACGATGATCTTCGCCAGCACCGCGCCGACCCAAGGCTGCAGCACCTGATTGATCACGCCGAGCGACATGCCGGCCACCAGCGTGCCCCACAGGTTGCCGACGCCGCCGAAGACGACGACCAGGAAAGAGTCGACGATATAGCTCTGCCCCAGATTGGGGCCGACGTTGGTGAGCTGGGAGAGCGCCACGCCAGCAAGCCCGGCCACACCGGCGCCAAGGCCGAACGTGAGCATGTCGACGCGCGTCGCACGAACGCCCATGGCGCGAGCCATGGCCCGATTCTGAGTGACGGCACGCACTTCGAGTCCGAGCCGGGTGAAACGCATCAGCGCCCACAGCGCCGCGAACACGATCAGGCAGAAAATCAGCACACCGAAGCGATTGAGCGTCAGCGACAGTGCCTCATTGATCTGCCAAGCGCCCTGCAGCCAATCTGGCGAGGTCACGCGACGGTTGAGCGGCGAGAACACGGTGCGCACCAGCTGTTGCAGCACCAGGCTCAGCCCGAAAGTCGCCAGCAGCGTCTCCAGCGGCCGCCCCTTGAGAAAGCGAATCACCGTGCGCTCGATCAGCACACCGAACGCGCCGGCGACCAGAAATCCCCCCGGTATCGCCAGCGCGAGCGCCAGCCCCGGCTGACCGGGCAGCGCCTGCTGGATCAGCCAGGTGGTGTAGGCGCCGATCATGATCAGCTCGCCATGGGCCATGTTGATCACGCCCATGACGCCGAAGGTAATAGCCAGCCCGATGGCGGCCAGCACCAGGATCGAACCGGCACTGAGGCCGAAGAACAGTGTCTGGGCCCGATCGTACCAGGCGCGTTTGCTTTCGATGCCGTCGAGCACCTGCCGAGCCTGGCTGGCAAGCTCACCGTCAGCCGCGGCAACCGTGGTCAGCGTATTGCGCACACGCGTATCGAGATTGCCCTTCAGTGTCTCGAGCGCGGTCGCGTCACCCTGCTGTACGCCGTAGAGCGCCAGCGCGACATCGAGCCGGTCGCGAACGGTCGCGCTCTGTTCCTGCTCGCGGCTAGCGCGCACGCTCTCGACGTTGTCGGCGTTGACATCGCCGATCAATCGGTCCGCCGCCGCCAGTCGCGCGCTCTCGTCACCATCGGCGAGAGAGAGCGAGGCAATGATGCCCTGCAGCTGCGTGCGCAGGTCGTTATTGATCTTGAAGATGTCGACCGTGCGTCGAGAGCCGGTGCCAGCATCTTCGAATGTGATCGCATCGACGATCGGCCACTCGCGACCGCTATCGTCGGTGACGATATAGAAGGTGTTACCGCGGCGCTCCCGGCCCAGCCGCCCGTCAAGCAGCGCCTGCAGCCAGCGCGTCTTCTGGTCCGCCTGGCTATCGGCGATCGCTTGGGCCGCTTCTCCTTTAGCCTGAAAGTCGCGGGTATCGAGCGCCTGCAGCAGCGCGCGGGCCTGACCGCCGTCGACCGCCGCCATCGCCGGGGCGCTGATCGCTCCCCAGGCGAGCATGAGACAGAGTAGCAGGCACTCGAGAAGCGGACGGCTGCGCCGGCGGCCGCCCGTCGGTGAATTCATGGTCATGATGGGACGCTCATGCTGCGTGATTCCATCGACAGGGACTCGCGACGGCTGCGCCGCGAGTCCTGCCGCCTCGTCCTGGCGTGTCGCGAATCAGTCTGCGCCCGGGCCGTCCTCGCAGGTCATCGACTCGACGTCGAGCTTTCCGCAGCGCAGCGGCGCGCGCCAGTCACTGATCAGGTTCTTGGATTCCGGCAGATAGTCCGACCAGGCATCACCGGCCACCGTGCCCGGCGTCTGCCAGACCACGCTGAACTGACCATCGTCCTGAATCTCGCCGATCATCACCGGCTTGGTGATGTGATGGTTGGGCATCATGGTCGAAGCGCCGCCGGAGAGGTTGGGCACGGTCACGCCAATGATCGCATCCTTGACCGCGTCCACGTCCGTGGTGCCGGCCTTCTTGACCGCCTGCACCCACATATTGAAGCCGATGTAGTGCGCTTCCATGGGGTCGTTGGTCACGGCATCCTGGTTACCGGTATAGGCGACCCAGTCGTCGATGAAGTCGTAGTTGGCGTCACTATCGACGCTCATGAAGTAGTTCCAGGCGGCCAGGTGACCGACCAGCGGCGCCGTGTCGATACCGGTCAGCTCCTGCTCGCCGACCGAGAAGGCAACGACCGGGATATCAGCGGCCTTGACGCCCTGATTGGCCAGTTCGGTATAGAACGGCACGTTGGCGTCGCCGTTGATGGTCGAGACCACTGCGGTCTTTTTGCCCTGGCTGCCGAAATCCTTGACCTGCGAGACGATCGACTGCCAGTCGCTGAAGCCGAACGGCGTGTAATTGACCATGATGTCCTCGTCCGCCACGCCATGCTCCTTGAGATAGGCCTCGAGGATCTTGTTGGTCGTCCGCGGATAGACATAGTCGGTACCCAGCAGTGCCCAACGCTCGACGCCCTGACTCATCAGATAATCGACCGCCGGAATTGCCTGCTGGTTGGGCGCGGCGCCGGTATAGAAGATGTTCTCGGAGGATTCTTCCCCTTCGTACTGCACCGGGTAGAACAGCAGTCCGTTGAGCTCCTCGACGACCGGCAGCACGGCCTTGCGCGACGCCGAGGTCCAGTTGCCGAAGATGACGTCGACATGGTCGTCGCCAGTCAACATGTCACGCGCCTGCTCGGCGTAGAGCGACCAGTCGGAAGCCGGGTCCATCACGACGGGCTCCAGCTTGCGGCCGAGTAAACCGCCCTCCTTGTTCTGCTTGTCGATGAGCATCAGCATTTCGTCTTTGAGCGTCGATTCGCTGATCGCCATGGTGCCGGAGAGCGAATGCAGAATACCGACGCGGATCGGATCGTCGTCCTGGGCCTGAGCGACCTGCCCGAAGGCACCGATACCGAGCGCAATACTGGAACCGATGATCAATTTGCGAAGGGAAGTTGTTGTCATGGAGTTCTCCTGAAGATCCCTGTCTTGTTATCGGTGCACGCCGCAAGCCGCGTGCCCGACCGAGATTCTCCATGCATTTTCCGTGCCCTAAAACGCTGGCCCATCAATCTTGTATACAAAAAAGACAGAAGCGATGGCTATCGTCTTGGAAAAGCGGGCATCTGCGCTTGAATTTGGTGCAAAAAAATCCTGGCATTGGCGAACAGCAGACGCCGCCGAAAGGATTCGGCCAAGACGACGCCGATTTCGCACCATTTTGAATATCAAACACCATCTACTTAAGAGATTTGCATCAAGATGGTGCGCAAGCCATCGTCAGCCAGGCCAGCGTCCCAACGCGCTGACGCTAAAATCCCTCAATCGGCATGGCCATCAGACCCTCGGCGCCCGACGCCAGTTGTCGCTCCAGGGCCAGCGAGCGGGGTAGCTGGCGTTCGAAGAAATGCCGGGCAACGATCAGTTTCTCGCGGTAGAACGCCTCGCCCAACGCACCGCCCTGCTCGAGACCCGCCATCGCCGACTGACTGGCCCGAGCCCAGAGCCAGGCGTAGACCGTCAGCGCCAGCAGTTGGAGCGTGTCGTGGGCGGCAGCGCCCAGCGCGGCGGGATCGTCTTTCGCGCGCTGGAGAAGATGCTGCGTCGTGCGCTCGAGTCGCGCCAGCTCCTGCTCGAGCTGCGCGCGATAGCGCGGGTCGATCGCCGCGCAGTCCGGCTCGGCAAGGGAGTTTCGCATCCGCTGAATGAAACGCCCCAGCATCGCGCCGTCGTCGCGCGCCAGCTTGCGACCGACCAGGTCCATCGCCTGAATGCCATTGGTGCCTTCGTAGATCATCGCGATACGCGCATCGCGAACGAACTGCTCGGCACCCCATTCGACGCAGTAGCCGCTGCCCCCGAAAAGCTGCTGCGCTTCCACCGTGGCTTCGAAACCCCGTTCGGTCAAAAACGCCTTGGCCACCGGCGTCAGCAAGGCCACGGCTTCCTCGGACCGGGTGCGGGTGTGTGCGTCCGTATGCCATCGGGCACGGTCGAGCTCGCAGGCGATGAAGGCGGCGAAGAGGCGCCCTCCTTCGTTCCAGGCCCGCACATTCAGCGCCATTCGACGCACGTCGGGGTGCACGAGGATCGGGTCGGCGATCTTTTCCGGCGCGACGGCACCGCCCGGTCCACGGCTCTGCAGGCGCTCTCGGGCAAAAGCCATCGCATTCTGGTAGGCGGCCTCGCCGAGCCCCAGCCCCTGGAGGCCGATGGAGAGACGCTCCTCGTTCATCATCGTGAACATCGCCGCCAATCCCTGGTGGGGAGCGCCGATCAGCTCGCCACGCGCGCTGTCGAAGTGCATGACACAGGTGGCACTGCCCTTGATCCCCATCTTGTGTTCGAGCCCGCCACAGACCACGCCGTTGGGCTCACCGAGAATGCCATCGGTCCCGACGTGGCGCTTGGGCACGGCGAACAGTGAAATGCCCCGCGATCCCGCCGGCGCGTCGGGCAGCTTGGCCAGCACGAGGTGGAGGATATTCTCGGTCAGGTCATGCTCGCCGCCGGTAATCCAGACCTTGCTGCCGGTGATCGCATAGCTGCCGTCGTCGTTGGGCACCGCGCGCGTCTTGATCAGGCCAAGGTCGGTGCCACAGTGGGGCTCCGTCAGACACATGGTGCCGAGCCACTCGCCGGCCAGCAGCCGAGGGAGATATCGCGCCTTGAGCGCTTCATCGGCGCAGCTCTCCAGCAGCAGCGCCGCGCCGTTATTGAGGGAAAGATAGAGCGCAAGACTCGTGTTGGCGGCGAACAGCATCTCGTCGACCGCCAGGGTCAATAGCCGTGGCAATCCCTGCCCACCCTGCTCGACGCTACCGGCGAGTCCACACCAGCCCCCGGCTGCCAGCTGGGCCAGCGCCGCCTTGAATCCCGTCGGGGTGGTCACGGCGCCGGCCGAGAATCGACACCCCTCGACATCTCCCGTGCGGTTCAGCGGCGTCAGCTCCGCGCTGACGATCCGGCCGGCTTCTTCCAGAATGGCGTCGACCAGATCCGGCGTGAGGGCCGCCTCTTCTGGCCTTGCCGCCCAGTCGTCGGCCGCACCGAAGAGCGTCTGCACGAAGCGGAATTCTGCCAGTGGTGCCCGGTATTCGGTCATGACGCGCTGCCCTCGGTCGATTTCAAACATTCGTTTCAATATGGTGCTTCACTATAACCAGTGCGAGAACCTGTTGGCAGCCTGACCTTGGTCGATTCACGGCCTGGTGGCACGCCGGCGCTGCCTCCCGAATCCCCGGCGATCATCCATTCAAACGACCTGCACGTAGGGGTCATCGTCACGGCGGTTGGAAGTGGCAACTTGATTCAGGATAATTGGGACCACTTGCGTGTTAGCGCTGGTAAGCCAGACTGAAGGCGCACTTGGACCCGCAAGAGCAAGAGACAAGGGAAACGCCGCCGTTCGCGCAATGCGGGGCGGTAGGGGTAGCAATTCACCGAAGAATGGAGACGGCTAGTGGCTCAAGACACCAACAAACAGCCGGATGCGCCACAGGAAGGCGTGCCGGCACCGGAGGGTCCCGCCAATCTCATCGATACCGATTATGTGATTGGGCAGGACAATATTCAGACCAATAAATTTGGTTTCAGCGTCGATCTGCACGGCAAGGTCTTCACGATCTCGTCGCTGCTCGTGCTGTTCTTCGTGATCGTCACGCTGGCGCTGCCCGATCAGATGGGGCCGCTGTTCAACGGCGCCAAGAGCTTTCTGACCGACAATCTGAGCTGGCTGTTCCTGTTCGCGGCGAACATCTTCGTGATTCTCGCCGTCGTGCTGATCTTCACCCCGCTGGGCAAGGTTCGCCTGGGCGGGATGAACGCCAAGCCCGACTTCAGCTACGCAGGCTGGTTCGCGATGCTGTTCGCCGCAGGCATGGGTATCGGCCTGATGTTCTACGGGGTCAATGAACCCCTGACGCACTTCGGGACATCCGTTACCGGTGACTCCTGGGCGCCGCTGGGCGGCGCCGAAGGCAATCAGGCGGCTTCGCAGTCGCTGGCCATGGCGGCGACGATCTTCCATTGGGGTCTGCACCCGTGGGGCATCTACGCCATCGTCGCGCTGTCGCTGGCTCTGTTCTCCTTCAACAAGGGCCTGCCGCTGACCATGCGCTCGATCTTCTACCCGATCCTGGGTGAGCGGATCTGGGGCTGGCCGGGCCATGTGATCGACATTCTCGCCGTCTTCGCGACGCTGTTCGGTCTGGCGACCTCGCTGGGGCTCGGCGCCTCGCAGGCCTCCGCCGGTCTCAACTATCTGTTCGGCATCCCCAACAACGACGTCACCATCGTGGTGCTGATCATCGCCATCACGCTGATCGCCCTCGGTTCGGTGGTGCTCGGTGTGGACAAGGGCGTGCAGCGTCTCTCGCAGCTCAACATGGGCCTGGCCTTCCTGCTGCTGCTGTTCGTGATCTTCGTTGGCCCGACGCTGCTGATCGCTACCGGCTTCGTCGAGAACCTCGGTTCCTATCTGAAGAATCTGCCGGCGCTGTCCAACCCGTTCGGGCGCGAAGACACCAACTTCATGCACGGCTGGACTGCCTTCTACTGGGCCTGGTGGATCTCCTGGTCGCCGTTCGTCGGCATGTTCATCGCGCGCGTCAGCCGCGGCCGCACCGTGCGTGAATTCTTGATTGCGGTGCTGCTGGTGCCGACCGTGGTCTCGGTCATCTGGATGACCGCCTTCGGCGACACCGCCATCAATCAGCTGGTCAATCAAGGCTACGAAGGTGCCAAGAACGCCGCCGTCGAACTGCAGCTCTTCGCCATGCTCGGTCAGCTGCCACTCTCGACGATCACTTCGTTCGTGGGCATCGTGCTGGTCATGGTGTTCTTCATCACCTCTTCGGACTCCGGTTCGCTGGTGATCGACTCGATCACCGCCGGCGGCAAGGTGGATGCACCGACGCCGCAGCGTGTGTTCTGGGCACTGATCGAGGGCGCCATCGCCATCGCCCTGCTGCTGGGGGGTGGTCTTACCTCGCTGCAGGCAGCGGTCATCGCGACAGGGCTGCCGTTCACGGTCATCCTGCTCGTCGGCTGCTACGCCATCGTGCAGGGGCTGCGCTCCGAGCCCAAGGGCTAGCGCACCCGCGACATCGACGCCGTAACGATAACGGGCAGCCTCAGGGCTGCCCGTTGTCGTCTGGGGAGTTGTCGTCTGGGAAGATGCCTAACGCCACAGCTCGCCGACCGGCGTCTCCCAACTGTAATGGTGCAGGATCTGCGCCTGCACCAGTTCCGCCGTGGCCAGCGAGTCGATCAGCGCATGGTGTCCGGTGTAGGCGGGCAAATGATAACGCAGCCGGCTCTCGTGCAGGCGAATGGAGGCCATCGGCCTGCCCGCCCAGCGGCGCAGACGCGCCCACCAGGACTGGCGGTGAATCCGCGCTTCCAGCGACATCGTGTCGAGCATGGGGAACAGAAGCCCTTCACCGAGCCGTTCGCGAATCGCCGCGTCGAGGAAAGTGCGCTCGAGCTGGCGATAATGGACGACCACCAGCCGCCCCGAAAGACGCTCGAGCAATTCGTCGATGATCGCCGCAAAGTCGGGCGCGTCGGCGACTTCGGCGTGCGTGATGTGATGGTAAGCGACCGACTCGTCGCTGAGCCTACGGCGCGGTGCCAGCACCCAGTAGCGCCCGTCCGCCGGCCGAATACGCGAGAGCGTGAACGGCATGATGCCGACGCTGACGATATCGTGACGCGACGCGTCGAGCCCGGTCGTCTCGAAATCCATTGCCACCAGCGGCGCCTCGCCGATGGGCAGCGACGGATCGAGCGTCCCCGCCGCAAAGAAGGCCGCCAGTCGCGGGTCCCGCGCCTGAGTCGCTCGGGAGGAGAGATGCCCAGGCCAGTCCGGGTTATCAGGTTTGGCCTTCGCCATCGGCAGCCTCATCGACCTTCCTTGCGAGTCGCACCATCATGTGACGAAGCGCTTTTCGATGACGACCCGGTCGATGAAGAGCTCCGGCCGGGCATGGTGTAGCGAAACGACAGAAACTTCTGCGCGTTGCTGATCGCCTCGAACGCGTCCTTGAGATGGTGACGGTCGCGACTGCCGACATGTTCCGGGTCGACGCCGTTATCCGGCTCCGCTCCATGCTCGATCGCCTCGGCCTGATGACGAATCCGTACCATCGACAGAAACTCGAACGCGTAGCGTAACTTCTCGTTGACGCCCTCCCCCAGCAGCTTGGTCTCGGCGATATCGTCCAGGCGGGCGAAAGTATTCTGAGCCTTCGACCCGCAGGCGAGCGCGTGAACGCGAACGAGATCGGTCAACGGCGCCGTTCCTCGTCGCTTGAGGTTGATCGACTTGCGATGCTCGCCGTCCTGCTCCATCACGAACTGGCGGAAGAATCCCAGCGGTGGGGTGCGATTTCTGGCGTTGCGGGCCAGCGCCGCGAGAAACAGCTGACGCCGGGGCGCGGTCTCGGCGATCAGATCCTGCAGCGTTTCCACCATCGGTGCTTCGCCATGAACCGGTGCCAGATCGAAGAAGATCGAGCTGTGCAGCAGACGCTCGCCGTTGGGCTCGTCCATCCACTCGAGAAAATAGCGCTTCCACACCGAGAGCGGCTTGCGCCAGCGTGGATTGGTCGCCATGACGTCACCCTTGCAGTAGGGATAGCCGCAGGCATTCAGGCCATCGCAGACGAAGTGCGCCAAGGCCTCGAAGTACTCGCCGTGGCGCTCGGGGTCGTAGCTGTCATCGAGGACCAGAGCGTTGTCCTGGTCGGCGTTGATCGTCGGCTCCTCTCGCGCCATGGAGCCGAGCACCATGAAGCAGTAGGGAATCGGCGCCGGCCCAAGCTGGGACTCGGCCAGCTCGAGCAGGCGCTGGGTGAATCCACGCCCGATCGTGGCAAGCGCTCGGCTGATCATCTCCGAATTGGCGCCGTCGGCGACCATGCGCACGAACCCGGTTCGCACCTCGGTCGAGAGTCTGGCGAGCTGCTCCGGCGTGTTCTGGACGAAGATATTGTTGACCAGGAAGAGACTGCTGTGGGTCTCGTGGCGCACGATATCGGAAAGGTGCAGCACGCCCATCGGCTGGCGGCGGTGCAGCACCGGTAGATGATGCACCTGATTGCGCAGCATGCAGAGCATGCCCTCGTAGACTGACTCGTCGGACTGGATCACGATGACTCGTGACGACATCACCTCGCCCACGGGCGTCTCGGGCGAGAGCCCTTCGGCCAGCACGCGGGTGCAGAAATCGCGGTCGGTGAGAATGCCGGTCAGCTGCCAGTGGCGACCGTCGCGCCCGGTAAAGGTATAGGCCGAGTGCGTGTCGGTCACGTCGACGACCAGCACGCAAGTTGCGTTGGCATCCCGCATGCGTTGCGCCGCTGCCTGCAGCGTCGTCGTGGACTCCACCATCTGCGGCTGACGGGTGATCAGCTTGCGCACGCGCGTGGTCATCAGGCCGCTGTCGTCACGCTGCTGCTCGACCGTGACCTTGAGCCGCCCGCCGGTGTCGACGAACTCGGAGAAGGTGTCGTCCTCGTCGCAGATCGACTCGAAGACGTCCGCTGGCACGAAGTAGATCAGCGTGTCCTCGATCGCATTGACCGGATAGCGCACGCGGCGGTTACGCAGCAGATCGGAGTAACCGAAGATATCGCCCTCGCCGAGCCGATTGAAGAGCCTGCCGCTGCGCTGATACATCTCCACGGCGCCGCTGCGGATGTACCACAGCGAGTCGATCGGCTGATCCTTGACCAGCAGCTCGCTGCCGGCCTGGAAATAACGAATCTCGACCGCACCGGCCACACGGTCGAGCAGCTCGTCGGGCAAGCTGTCGAAGGGCGCGAACTGCGCCAGGTGGCCGCGAATATCCAGCTGCTCAACGTTCATGGGTCCCTCCCCGTCGCCAAGGGGCATTGTCCGGGGCGCTGCGCAATGGCGTCAATCGCCCTATCGGCTTGATAGACCTAGGAAACGAGAGACTAGGGAAAAGATAGACCCGAGAAACAAGCGAACAGCGAAATGAAAAAAAAAGGAAACGAGACACGTCAGCGAAGACCGGGCGCGGCGACCTCAGGCGCTGTTCGCCTCGGGTAACGGCGTCGGGTGCTTGCCCTCCACCCAGCCGAGGCTGCCGCTATCGGTCGGGCGGAACCAGTCGAGCGTTTCCGCCAGCCGCACGACGCTGCCGACCACGATCAGCGTTGGCGGTTGCGGTGCCCTCTCCGCGAGACTTGGCGGCAGCGTCTGCAGCGAGCCCAGATGCACCCGCTGATTCGCCGTCGTGCCCTGCTCGATCAGGGCCAGCGGCGTATCAAACGCCATGCCATGTGCCATGAGCTCCGCGCGGATGAGCTCGAGCGCGCCGAGCCCCATGTAGAAGACGAGCGTCTGGCCGCCAGCGGCTAGCGTCGACCAGTCCAGGTCGCAACTGCCGTTCTTGAGGTGCCCGGTCACGAAGCGCACCGACTGGGCGTGATCGCGATGGGTCAACGGCACGCCGGCGTAGGCGGCGCAGCCCGAGGCGGCGGTGATCCCCGGCACCACCTCGAACTCGATGCCGGCTTCGACCAGCGCCTCCAGCTCTTCACCGCCCCGCCCGAAGATGAACGGATCGCCGCCTTTCAGTCGCACGACATCCAGCCCGGCACGCGCCCAGTCGACCAGGGCCTGGTTGATGCCCTCCTGCGGCACGCTGTGCCGGGAACGCGCCTTGCCGACGTAGAGCCGCCTGGCCTCGGGATTGGCGAGCGCCAGGATCTCGGCGCTCACCAGCCGGTCGTGGATCACCACATCCGCCCGCTGCAGGCGCTTCAGCGCCTTCAACGTCAATAGTTCCGGATCACCGGGGCCGGCGCCGACCAGCGCGACCCGCCCACGCCGCCAGCGCCCGACCGGCGTTTCGCGTTCGGCCACCGTCACCCGCGGCGGCAGACGCACGCTGCTGAGTTCCGGATGTGCCGGCACGTGGACCGCGACCCGCGCCTCACGCGCCCACTCGGCAAGGCGCCGATCGGTCTCGATATCGCCGCTGGCCACCAGCCAGAGCTGCCCCGCCGCCGGCTTTGGTAGATCGTCGCGAATCTGCCACCGCTGATTCTCGCAGAGTGCCACCAGGCCTGGCATCGGCGTCACCGCGTGAACGCTCAGCGCGTCCGTCAGATCGACGAAGCGGCGCGCCAGCGACAGCGCCTCAGCGCCGCCGCCGATCAGACGCACGTCAAGCTGTTCGGGATCGTACTGCAGTGTCAGGGTTTCAAGAGCAGATCGAGTCACGGTTCGAACCATCGGTTGGCGCGGCAACAGGCAGCTTCCGGGCATGAAGCCGCTGGTTGCCGGCATTTAACGATCAGCGCATTGTAAACGCCCCTCCGACGAGGGCGAAGGAACGCTTTTTCACACGGTTATAACCGAAGACGCCTTCACCGCAACCGCAGTGAAGGCGTCGAGCTGGCTATCGATGATCCGGCGTTCCCGGCGAGGTTCACTCGACGTTGATACGCTCGATGCCACCCATGTAAGGCTGCAGTGCGCTCGGCACGTCGATGCTGCCATCTTCATTCTGGAAGTTTTCCATCACCGCCAGCAGACAGCGACCGACCGCCAGCCCCGAACCGTTGAGTGTGTGCACCAGCTGCGGCTTCTTCTGCTCAGGCGTGCGGAATCGCGCCTGCATGCGCCGCGCCTGGAAGTCCTCGCAGTTGGAGACCGAGGAGATCTCGCGATAGGTGCTCTGGCTCGGTAGCCACACCTCGAGATCGTAGGTCTTCGCCGCGCTGGCCCCCATGTCGCCGCTGCACAGCGTGACGACCCGATAAGGGAGTTCCAGCGCCTGCAGAATCGCCTCGGCGTGACCGCGCATCGCCTCCAACGCCTCGTAGCTGGTCGCCGGGTCGACCACCTGCACCATCTCGACCTTGTCGAACTGATGCTGACGAATCATGCCCCGCGTGTCGCGACCGTAGGCGCCGGCCTCACTGCGAAAGCAGGGCGTATGAGCGGTCAGCCTCAAAGGCAGCGCGGACTGCTCGAGAATCTCGTCACGCACGATATTGGTCAGCGGAACCTCGGCGGTCGGAATCAGGTAATAGTCGCTGTCCTCGAGCTTGAACAGATCCTCGCCGAACTTCGGCAGCTGTCCGGTGCCCATCAGCGAATCACCGTTGACCATGTATGGCACATAGCACTCTTCGTAACCGTGCTCGAGGGTCTGCTTGTCGAGCATGAACTGTGCCAGCGCCCGGTGAAGACGCGCGATCGGGCCGCGCATCACGGCGAAGCGCGAGCCGGTCAGCTTGGTCGCCAGTTCGAAGTCGAGATAGCCGAAACGCGCGCCGAGATCGACGTGATCACGCACATCGAAAGCAAACTCGCGCGGGGTGCCCCAGCGGTGCAGTTCGACGTTGTCATCTTCGTCGGCGCCTTGCGGTACGTCGGCATGCGGCAGATTCGGCAGGCCGGTCACCAGCTCGTCCCAGGCTGTTTGCACGTCGGCCAATTCACGTTTGGCGCCGTCGAGATCGTCGCCAAGCTTGCCGACCTCGTCGAGCAGCGGCTGGATGTCCTCGCCGGAGGCCTTCGCCTTGCCGATCGCCTTGGAGCGCACGTTGCGTTCGTTCTGCAGCTGCTCGGTACGGGTCTGCAGCTCGCGCCGACGAGACTCCAGCGACTCGAGCTTCGCGATATCCAGCGTGAAGCCCCGCAGGGCCAGGCGTTGGGCGACGAACTGCGGATCGCTTCGCAACAGCTTGGGGTCGAGCATGACGATGATTTCCGTTGAAGGTTGAACCGATAGCCTGCACCAGCGCAGGTGCCGACGGCGAGCCGGCAGCGACCGAGCGATGCCGGGGCGTTTGTTGCAGGGAACCGTATTGTAGGGAAAAGCCGCGAGCCGCACCATGCGCGCCGGGCTTTCCTGCGAGCACTTGCTTGCCGAAGGCCTGGGCGAGGGGTTTCGTGCCAGCACTGCCGCGGCCGCGCTACAATGTCGCCCTTTCGCCTCGACGGGCGTTTGGTATCCCACGACGATAAGACAGCGTCTGCACCGCGACTCGACGGCAAGGCGCCGACAAGACAGGCTCGATGAACACGATGATTGCAAGGCTCGACCCGACTGACGACGATCTGACCCTCGACGAGCGCTACCGCCGTTTTCTCGATGCGCTCGAGGTGAGCGGATTCGAGGGCGAGATCGCGCCGGACGCGGCCAACCGCACCGTGCTGGCGACCGACAATTCGATCTATCAGCGGCTACCGCAGGCCGTCGTCTACCCGCGCCACGCCGAAGACCTCGAGCGTCTCGCCAGACTGGTCGCCGAGCCGACGCATCGAAGCGTGGTTCTGGCGCCCCGCGGTGGTGGCACCGGCACCAACGGCCAATCCCTCACCGACGGTCTGGTCGTCGATCTTTCGCGCCACATGAATCGCATCGTGGAGATCGATGCCGACAACCGCCGCGTTCGCGTCCAGGCAGGCGTGGTCAAGGACCAGCTCAACGCCGCGCTCAAGCCGTATGGACTGTTCTTCGCCCCGGAGCTTTCGACCTCCAACCGCGCCACCATCGGCGGCATGATCTCCACCGATGCCAGCGGTCAGGGAAGCTGCGAATACGGCAAGACACGAGACCACGTGCTCGCGCTGGACGTCGTGCTGCTGGGCGGCGAACGTCTCCACAGCGAGCCCTTGGACGACGCTGCGCTGGAAGCGGCCCGCAACGGCAAGGGTCGTCGAGCTGACATCTACCGCTGCGTGAGCGGAATCGCCGCCAGCGAACGCGAGCGGATCGCGGCGACGTTTCCACCGCTCAACCGCTGCCTGACCGGCTACGATCTCGCCCACCTGACCGACGCAACCGGACGCTTCGATCTCAACAGCGTGCTTTGCGGCGCCGAGGGCTCGCTCGCGCTGCTCAATGAAGCGACGCTCAACGTGCTGCCGCTGCCCAAGCACTCCACGCTGGTCAACGTGCGCTACGCGGGCTTCATGGATGCTCTGCGCGATGCCGAAGCGCTGATGAGCGTTTCGATCTCCCCGCAGACGCGATTCGACCAGGTTCAGACCCAGGTTCGGGCCCAAGATCAGACGCTGTCCGATCAGGCGCTGACGCTTCGCCCCACCTCGATCGAGACGGTGGACGACACCGTGCTAATGCTGGCCATGGACGACTTCGTCTGGGACAGCGTCGCCGAATTCTTCCCCGCCGACGATGCCACGCCGATCCGCGGCATCAATCTGGTCGAGTTCAACGACGACGATGCCGACCGCCTGGCCGAACGGGTCCGCGCCTTCACCGAGCACCTCGGCAGCGATACCCGCGTCGAGCGACTCGGCTACACCCTGGCCGAGGGTCGTGCGCAGATCAGTCGCGTCTACGCCATGCGCAAGCGCGCCGTCGGGCTGCTCGGCAACGCCAAGGGCGAGAAGCGGCCGATCCCGTTCGTCGAGGACACGGCAGTGCCGCCCGCGAAGCTGGCCGACTATATCGCCGAGTTCCGTGCCCTGCTCGATGCGCGCGGTCTCGACTATGGCATGTTCGGTCACGTCGACGCGGGCGTGTTGCACGTGCGCCCGGCGATCGACATGAAGGACCCGGCGCAGGCCAAACTGATCCGCGAGATCTCCGATGAGGTCGCCGCACTCACGCAGCGCTACGGTGGCCTGCTCTGGGGCGAGCACGGCAAGGGCGTGCGCTCGGAATATTCGCCACGTTTTTTCGGGACGCTCTATCCACTGCTGCAGCGCGTCAAGGCGGCGTTCGATCCCTACAATCAGCTCAATCCCGGCAAGATCGCGACGCCAAGCCCAGACGGTGATGCCGGGATCATCGACGGTCACGATCCCGGTCTGCTGGCCGTCGATGGCGTGACGACGCGCGGGGAGCTCGATCGCCAGATCGACGAGCGGGTGTGGCAGGAGAACGCCAGCGCGGTTTACTGCAACGGCAACGGGGCCTGCTACAACTACGACCCGAACGACGCGATGTGTCCGTCGTGGAAGGCAACGCGCCAGCGCGTACACTCGCCGAAGGGGCGCGCCAGCCTGATGCGCGAGTGGCTGCGCCGTCAGGGTAACGCCGGCGTAGATGTGGTCGACGTCAGCCGCGAGCAGCGCCGGGCCGGCCTCGGCCATTGGCTGCGCGCTCAGCCCGGCAAGCTGGGCCGCGCCGCCGCCATGCGCCGCGGGGAAACCGATTTCTCCCACGAGGTCTATGACGCCATGGCCGGGTGCCTGGCGTGCAAATCCTGCGCCGGGCAGTGTCCGATCAAGGTCGACGTGCCCGATTTTCGCGCGCGCTTTCTGGAGAGCTACCACAGCCGCTATGCGCGCCCTCTGCGCGACTACCTGATCGGCGGGCTGGAGTTCGTGATGCCGCATCTCCAGCCGTTCGCGGCGTTCTACAATGCGCTGCTCGACAACCGGCTGGTCGATCGCGTTCTCGCCCGCGGCGTGGGCATCGTCGACTCGCCGCGGCTATCGCGGGCCAGCCTGAAAAAGGTCCTGCGCGCCTGGGGCGTGGCGGAGGCGACCCCGCTCACGCTGGGCCGCTTGAGTGCCGCGCAGAAGCGATCGAGCGTAGTGCTGGTACAGGACGCCTTCACCACCCATTTCGAATCGCGCCTGGTGCTCGATGTCGTCGAGTTGCTCTCTCGACTCGGTCTCCAGGTGTTCGTCGCGCCGTTCCAGGCCAACGGCAAACCACTACACGTCCAAGGCTTTCTGGGCCGCTTCGAGCGCACCGCTGCGAGGCAGGCAAGCCGCCTCAAGACACTGGCCGGATTCGGCGTACCGCTGGTCGGCATCGATCCGGCCATGACGCTCACCTACCGCCAGGAGTACGTCAAGACGCTGGGGCCCGATGCCGTCCCCGACGTGCTGATGCTGCAGGAGTGGCTGCTGTCGCTCGATCCGTCGATCTTCCACTGCGGCTTCGACGCGCCGGCAAACGACTTCGGCGATCCCGGTTACCGACTGCTGGCCCACTGCACGGAAAAGACCAACGCACCGGGGAGCCCGAAGGCTTGGCAGCAGCTGTTCACGCGGTTCGGCCTATCACTCGATCTGGTAGCGACCGGCTGCTGCGGCATGTCGGGAACCTACGGCCATGAGGCACGTCACCGTGAAACGTCCGAAGCGATCTACGATCTCTCCTGGCGGGCACCGGTCGAGGAAGCAGCCGACCCCGGATGCCTGCTGGCGACCGGCTACTCCTGTCGCAGCCAGGTCAAGCGGCTCTCCGGGCAGCGACTCGCGCATCCGCTGCAGGCCCTGCTGCATCACGTTCGGATCGCCAGCACCGAAGTAGAAGATCGCTGACAGCGATGAACCATGAGCTATCTTTGGGCAAGCCGCGCCCCCGACTGACGACCCGCGATACGTCTCGGGGCCGGTATCTGACGACAACTTTTCGACGACAACACCCTGACGACCACGGAAGCGCCCTGCCATGACAGAAGCCAGACACGTCGTCTGCCCGCACTGCCTCGCCGTCAATCGCGTGGCCGATACGCGGCTCGACGACCGGCCCAACTGCGGCCGCTGCCAAAACGCGCTCTTCACCGGTGCGCCATTGACGCTGGACTCGGCGAATTTCGACCGCTTCATCTCGCGCAGCGACCTGCCGATTCTGGTCGACTTCTGGGCCGACTGGTGCGGCCCTTGCAAGGCCATGGCGCCCGGTTTTGCCAGCGCGGCGAAAACGCTCGAGCCACGGATCGTGCTCGCCAAGCTCGATACCGAGGCCGCAACCGATGTCGCCTCGCGCTTCGGCATTCGCAGCATCCCGACGCTGATTCTGTTTCGTGGCGGCCGCGAGATGGCGCGCCAGGCCGGCGCCATGCGGCAGCCGGATATCGTGAGCTGGGTCCAGCGACAACTCGCCACAGCCTGATTCATCACGCATCGAGCGCCCGGCATTGCATCGGGTGTGCGCCGTCGCTAGTCTGCGCGCTTTTCAGACCGCCCCGGAGAGATCGCCATGGAAAATGCTGCCCTTGCCCTGACCGGCATCGGCCTGCTGGCGCTGGTTTGCCAATGGCTCGCCTGGCAGCTGCGGGTGCCGGCCATTCTGCCGCTGCTGATCGCGGGCGTAGCCGCCGGTCCGGTCACTGGCATTCTCGAGCCCGACGCCGTGCTCGGGGACCTGCTGTTTCCGCTGGTCTCTCTGGCGGTCGCGGTCATTCTGTTCGAGGGGGCACTGACGCTCGATTTTCGTGAGCTGCGCGGTCACGGCCGCACGGTCAGCCGCTTGGTGACCTGGGGCGCACTGATCACGGCGCTGATCGGCATCGCGGCGGCACACCTGATGCTCGGGCTATCGTGGGAGATGGCCAGCGTGCTCGGCGCGCTGCTGGTCGTCACCGGCCCGACGGTCGTATTGCCGCTGCTGCAGACGCTGCGCGCCCGCGAGCACGTGAGTCAGATCCTGCGCTGGGAAGGCATTCTGATCGATCCGATCGGTGCCATCGGCGCGGTCCTGGTCTACGAGTACGTGGCGCTGGGGGCCTCCAACGGTGCTGCCACTCACACGCTGGTCAACTTCGCGCAGACCGCAATCATCGGCTTCGGGCTGGGCACCGCCGGCGGCTATCTCTGGGGTAGCGTGCTGCGCCATTACTGGCTGCCGCAGCGCCTGCACAGCTTCGGCACCTTGATGATCATGCTGACGCTCTATACCGCGTCCAACACCCTGTTCCACGAATCGGGGCTGCTGACCGTCACCGTCATGGGCGTGTGGATGGCCAACATGCGCGGCGTGCCGACGCAGCCCATTCTGGAATTCAAGGAAACCCTGTCGATTCTGCTGATCTCGGGGCTATTCATTCTGCTGGCCGCACGCCTGAGCCTCGAACAGCTCAACCTGCTCTCCTGGCAGGCCTGGGCATTTCTGGCGATTCTGGTCTGGCTGGCGCGACCGCTGGCGGTCTGGCTGTGTACGCTGGGGAGCTCGTTGAGCTGGCGCGAGAAAGCCCTGCTGGCCTGGCTCTCCCCTCGCGGTATCGTCGCCGCGGCGGTGGCTTCGCTGTTCGCCATTCAACTCGAGGCGCTTGACGTGCCCGGCGCGGAGCTGCTGGTGCCGGTCACCTTTCTGGTGATCATCAGCACGGTCGTGGTTCAGAGCCTGCTCTCGCGGCCGCTGGCCCGTCTGCTCAAGGTGAGCGCACCGCCCCCCTCCGGTTTCTTGATCGTCGGCGCCAATCCGGTCGCACGGGCCTTCGGCAAGACACTGCAGGAAGCGGGGTTCTCGGTACGCCTTTGCGACCACAACTGGGATGCCATTCAGGAAGCGAGGATGGGCAGTCTGCCAACCTATTATGGCAACCCGCTTTCCGAGCACGCGGGTCAGCATCTGGGCCTGACCGGCCTCGGTCACATGTTGCCGCTGTCGCCCTACCGGGAGCTCAACAATCTGGCCGCGCTGCACTTCGAGCACATTCTCGGCCACGGCAACGTCTTCCGGCTGGCGGTGGAGTCCTCCCGCAACGCCCGCCGTCATCATCAGCAGGCCTTGGCTCACCTGCCGCTGCTGTTCGACGGCAATACGACGTTCACCAAGCTCTCCAGCCTGATCGCGCAGGGAGCGGCGATCCGCCACGCCAATATCAGCGAAAGCTTCGATATCGACGACTACCGACGCATACACCAGGATCGGCTGCTGACACTGTTCACTATCTCGACCAGCGGTCGTATTCGTATCGCGACAGCCGA
Source organism: Salinicola rhizosphaerae (assembly GCF_014652715.1). GTDB lineage: Bacteria > Pseudomonadota > Gammaproteobacteria > Pseudomonadales > Halomonadaceae > Salinicola > Salinicola rhizosphaerae. The sequence goes on from NZ_BMZI01000005.1 coordinate 77,980, forward strand.
GAAGCCCCTCAATCCCAAGGCCGGGGACACGCTGATCAGCCTGATTTTCCCTGACTCACCGGAATTCTGACACGCGCCCCCAAACGACGACACCGCCAGCCCCGAAGCGAGCTGACGGTGTCGATGCCGGCGTCCGGCCACAGCGGTGGCTGGGGTCGCCGCGTTAGGCTTTGTCTGAAAAGTCCACGAGCGAAGGCCAGACAAGGCAAAAATTGGCAAAAGAAGGACCGGGCTGGCGCTCCAGTTTACGGGTGTAAATGAGCATCTTGAGCCGTTTTTTAACACTGTATGGGCAAGCGCAGTGCTTTTCAGACATGGCCTAGAAGAACAATTTTCGCAGCGCAGCGCCCGGCTCTGGCTCACGCATGAACGCCTCGCCGACGAGGAAGGCGTTGACGTCGTATTCACGCATGCGCTCGACGTCGTCACGGGTGTGGATACCGGATTCGGTCACCACGGTGACACCCTTCGGGATGCGCTTGAGCATTTCGAAGGTAGTTTCCAGTGACGTCTCGAAAGTGCGCAGATCGCGGTTGTTGATGCCGACCAGCGGCAGATCCAGCGTCAGCGCCCGCTCGAGCTCGAAGATATCGTGAACCTCGACCAGCACGTCCATGCCAAGCGCCGTCGCCTGCTGATGAAGATCCTTGAGCTGGGTATCATCGAGTGCCGCGACGATCAGCAGGATGCAGTCGGCGCCAATACCGCGAGCCTCGGCGACCTGGTAGCTCTCGATGATGAAATCCTTGCGAATGACCGGCAGCTCGCAGGCCTCGCGGGCGGCGATCAGATAATCTTCGTGCCCCTGAAAAAAGTCGGCGTCGGTGAGCACGGAGAGACAGCTCGCGCCGGCCGCGGCGTAGTCGACGGCGATATCGGCGGGCCGAAAGTCCTCGCGAATTACCCCCTTCGACGGCGAGGCCTTCTTGATCTCGGCGATCACCGCCGGATCGCCGCCGCGGATGCAGTCATCCAGCGCCTTCACGAAACCGCGGGGAGCACCTTGCGCCATGGCGCGCTGCAACCACGCCTGCTCACTGGTCTCGGCTCGCCGCGTCGCGATCTCTTCACGCTTGCGCGTCAGGATCTTGGCAAGAATGGTGGGCAATTCATGATTGGCGTTGTCGGTCATGCGACGGCTCCCGTGGCGGCGCTGGCATGGTAAAAGGTGATAGGCGAGATGAGGTGTCTCACTACTGGCCCCTCACTGCTGGAAAACGCGAGTGAAGTCGGCAAGCTCCTTGAGCTTCTCCAGCGGTAGCTTCGAGGCCTGGGCGTCCTGCGCCATCAGCACCCCTTCCTGCAGCGAATCGGAGACACCCGCGGCGAAGAGTGCGGACCCCGCATTCAGCGCAACAATGTCGCCGGCGGGCCCCTTGCCCACCAAGGCGTCTTTCACCAGCTTGAGGCTATCCTCGGCAGTGACCACCTTGAGCGGCGCCAGCGACTGACGCTCGATGCCCAGCGATTCCGGCGTGATGGTGTATTCGTGAATCTCGCCGTCTCGCAGCTCGGCGACCTGTGTGGGGGCAGCCAGCGAGATCTCGTCCAGACCGTCCTCTGCGTGAACCACCAGCACGTGACGACTACCGAGCTTGCGCAGCGATTCGGCGACCAGCGGCACCAGATGCGGTGCATAGACGCCAAGCAGTTGGTTAGGCGCGCTGGCTGGATTGGTCAACGGGCCGAGAATGTTGAAGATGGTGCGCACGCCCATCTCGCGACGAGGGCCAATCGCGTGGCGCATCGCCTGATGATGGCGTGGCGCGAACATGAAGCCGACGCCGACCTGCTCGATGCAGCGCGCGATGGTCGCGGCATCCAGATCGAGATAGATGCCAGCCACATCGAACAAGTCAGCACTGCCGGCAGACGAGGAGACGCCGCGATTGCCGTGCTTGGCGACGTGCCCGCCAGCTGCGGCAACGACGAAGCTCGAAGCCGTCGACACGTTGAACAGATTGGCACCGTCGCCACCGGTACCCACGATGTCGACGATATTGTCGCAGTCCAGCGCGACCGGCTGCATCAGCTCGCGCATGACCTGGGCCGCAGCCGTGATCTCGTCCGCCGTCTCGCCTTTCATCGCCAGCCCGATCAGGAAGCCGGCAATCTGCGAATCGGTCGCCTCGCCGGTCATGATGGTGCGCATGATGGCATGCGTATCGTCATAGCCGAGGTCCTGGTGGCGCATGAGCGCGCCGATGGCATCCCGCATCTGCATGTCGATATCCTCTCTATCCGGTTTCAGGTCTGTCCGGTGTCAGGCGCGCCGCTTCAGAAAATTGGCCAGCAGTTCGTGGCCCTGGCGCGACAGAATCGACTCGGGATGAAATTGTACGCCTTCGATATCCAGCGTCTTGTGCTTGAGCCCCATGATCAGGCCGGGCGTAGGATCGTCGTCATCGACCCACGCGGTGACCGCCAGACAGTCGGGCAACGTGTTCTGATCCACCACCAGCGAGTGATAGCGCGTGACTTCCAGCGGATCCTCCAGCCCCTCGAACACCCCTTCACCACGGTGACGGATCGCCGATGTCTTGCCATGCATGACCTGCGGCGCGCGAATGACATCGCCGCCATAGACCTGACCGATCGCCTGATGTCCGAGACAGACGCCCAGTATCGGCAGCTTGCCGGCGAAGTGGCGGATCGCCTCCATAGAGATACCCGCTTCGCTCGGCGTACAGGGGCCGGGCGAAACGACAAGATGCGTCGGCGCCAGCCGCTCGAGCTCGGCGAGATCGACCTCGTCGTTCCGTACCGTCACCACATCCGCGCCCAGCTCGCCCAGATACTGGACGATGTTGAACGTGAAGCTGTCGTAATTGTCGATCATGAGAACTGACATGGCGCTGGATTCCCGATTTCCGTCGATAAAGGTGTGCGCTGGTTCCGGTGGACCGGAGCGCGTTGCTCATGCCGGCCTTCCAGGGGCGAGGTCCACAGGTCGGGACCATAAAAAATGCCGCCCGGGGGCGGCATTGCTGAAACGAATTCTTCAGACACTGGCGAGCCGCCCTGCTTTCAAAGGCGCCACCACCACTGGATCGATTGATAGCTGCTTGCTGTCTTCATGCCAAGTCTCGGCCGTGTCTTGATGACCGGTATAGTGCCGCGCTGGCGCCGCTCGTGTCAATTCGCCAGGCCGCGCCTCGGCGCGGTTCACTCGCGTACATGATCGCTACCCGGGCGCGTCGCATCCTCCCGCCCACGCGTCGTCGTCTCGTCATCGCCAAGGTGGCAAAGCAACTCATGAATATCCGGAAAGATCGGCTCGACCGCGCTCTGGCCAGGACGCAGCGGCCCCAGCCTGATCTTGAGGAACTGCCAGAAAACCAGACCGTATTCGCCGAGGTACTCACCCGCTCTCGTCTGCCGTGCGACCGCTTCGCCGTTCGCGATCCGGGCGGCAAGATACGGCATCACCAGAGGCTTTACCTGCTCGAACGCCTCGATGTCGGTCGCCCCTTCACCAGCCACACCCGGCAGTGCCGGCACCAGCGCCTGCCACCCGTCACCTCGAGGCCTGATCGCCACATCGTAAATGAGTTCTCGCATGAGGTTGCCGATTGTCCTTGTTCTATCTGCGGTCAGCGGCGCAACGCGCGTTTCATGTCGTCCTGGTGCCGCACGAGGATCTCGAATTCTGATGCCCATTCTGGCGAGCGACCCAGCGCGACGATTCACCGAACAACCGGCTTTCCAGAGCGCAATCCGAAGCGACACGGACGAGACGGCTCCTCGTCGCTCCCAATCCAGCCGCTCCCAATCCAGCCTCTTTCAATTGAGCCGCTTTCAATTGAGCCGCTTTCGATTGAGCCGTTTTCGATTGAGCCGTTCTCAATCCACTCGTACCAGCTCGCCGCGCTCGATGAGAAACCAGGGCCGAGCGAACGAGCGCTCGGCGCAGTAGCGTCGAGCATCTGCGGTGCGGGCGCCGCGCGGAAGCATGGGCGCCAGGAAGCAACGGAGGCGATCCACGAATTCGCTATCGGTCATGGCGATTTCTTCACGACGGAACACGTGGCCGAAACGGGTCGCGCGGGATTCGAACCGCTCGCGCTCCGCTCTGAAAGCACCCAGCAAAAGCGGCTGCGCGATCTGTTTGGCCAGATCACTCTGGTAGAACGAGGCGTCCTGACTGATCGCAGCAACGTCCTCGCGGTGAAAGATGATGATATGACCGAGTCTCAGCGCCTCGTGAATCATCATCTCGTCGTCCCCCGTCCCGCTCCCTGCCCGGTCATCGAACAGGGGACGGCACGGCGCGGGTAGCGGTCTCATCATATCGGCTGGCTTCCATGCGCATGACATCAGTGATCTCGGAGTCACGTGAGTCTCTGAAAATCCCGAGAAACAGAGAGTAAAAAGCATAAACCGATATCGAGAGGATGAGTTTTTTCACACTTTGGTATAGGGAAGCTTGGGGATGGGTGGCTTGGGGAGGGATGCAAGAAGATTCCGGGATGGGCTTAGCAGGATACGCTCGGATCGAGAGCAACAGAAAAGCGCGAGAGACAGGGCGCGAGCGGTCATTGACAGAAATCAACTAGAGTGAGGGCCGACACTCGAATTCACCGGGCGGCCGATGGGCGGAACGCGGCCCGCCAAGCAATGTGACATGCAGGCCAGCGTACGCGGGCCCATCTCTGCGATACCCGATACGCGGATTCGACCCACGAACTCGATCCACGAAAAAGCCGCCTGCGGAGGAGTCCACAGGCGGCTAGATCGATGACAATCTGGTGGAGCCTAGCGGGATCGAACCGCTGACCTCGACACTGCCAGTGTCGCGCTCTCCCAGCTGAGCTAAGGCCCCAGAATCGTTCAAACTTCAGAACGCGCAGTAATATAATCGCCGACCACGGTAGAGTCAACCTGACTGGATACATTGGTACGTTTGGGAAAACGGCAAAGTTTGCAGCGGGCAATTTTTCCGTGTTGAAACTGGAGTAATCGGTCCAACAACGTGTCACACTGTTACCAAGGGGAATAGGGTTTCCAATTCGAAAACTTAGGAAACTTTTTGTAAACATCGGAAGGCAGGCAGCCATGTCGTCACTCGGCACGCCTTCAATGCTGAACGCCACCAACGACAATCTGGCGGCAGCGCACTTCCGAGCGAAGCGGAAAACCCGGGGGAGTCATCTTGATCAGGGTATTAGTCGCCGACGACCATCACCTGGTACGTACGAGCATCGCTCGCGTGCTGGCCAGCGAGTCGGACATCGAGGTTGTCGCGGAAGCGGAGAACGGGGAAAGCGCCTTGAGCGAGTGCCGCGCGCACTCGCCGGATATCGCGATGGTGGATATTCGCATGCCGGGTATCGGCGGCCTGGAAACCATTCTCAAGCTGCTCAAATCGCACCCTGGCACACGCGTGATCGTGCTTACCGGCCAGACGGAGGAGAGCACCGCCCAGCGGTTGATCGATGCCGGTGTCACCGGATTCATCAGCAAGGGCACCGAACTCGACCTGATGATCGCGGCCGTGCGCAAGGTAGCCAGCGGCGAACGCTTCATCAGCCCGGATATCGCGCAGCGGGTCGTGCTCGCGCGCAGCGAAGGGCGCAGCAATCCGTTCGATCAACTCTCCCATCGCGAGCTGCAGATCGCCACGATGATCATCCACTGTCATCGAGTGAGCCGGATCTCGGAGCAGCTGTGCCTGAGCCCCAAGACGGTCAATACCTATCGCTACCGCATCTTCGACAAGCTGCAGGTGCAGTCGGATGTCGAGCTGACGCACCTCGGGCTGAAACATGGCTTGATCGAGGGGTTCGATACGCCCCGGTGACGTCGCGATACGTGTGGAGTGACAGCGCATTTGGCCACGGCGCGGCATCGGCCGACTGCTCGGCTTTGTTATACTCGCGGCATGAGTGAAAACCAGCCCGACATTTCGGCGCCGTTCGACGCCAAACACTTCCTGAAATCGGTCTCCGAGTCGCCGGGCGTCTATCGCATGCTCGACGCGTCCGCCAACGTGCTCTACGTCGGCAAGGCGAAGCGGCTCAAGGCACGGTTATCCAGCTATTTCCGCGGCGCGCTCAATACCAAGACCCAGGCCTTGGTCGCCCGCATCCAGGATATTCAGGTCACCATTACGCGCAGCGAGACCGAAGCGCTGCTGCTCGAACAGACATTGATCAAGGAGCTTCGTCCGCCCTACAACGTGCTGTTGCGGGATGACAAGTCTTACCCTTATGTCTTCGTGACGGACAAACACCCTTACCCGGCCCTGGAGTTCAAACGCTCACGACAGAAGCGCAGCGACGGACGCTACATGGGGCCCTATCCGAGCGCCACGGCGGTGCGGGAAAGCCTGTCGCTGATGCAGAAGATATTCCGGATTCGCAACTGCGAGGACAGCGTGTTCGCGCATCGCCACCGGCCCTGCCTTCAGTACCAGATCAAGCGCTGCAGCGCGCCCTGTGTCGACTACATCAGCCAGGCGGAGTATCAGCGCGATATCGATCATGCGGTGATGTGCCTGGAGGGGCGTAGCGAGCAGGTCACGCAGCAACTGACCCGGGATATGGAAAGCGCAAGCCAGGCGCTCGACTTCGAGGAAGCGGCTCGCCTGCGCGATCAGATTCAGCAGCTGAGGCGCCTGCAGGAGAAACAGTTCGTCGATAACGCCGACGGCGATGCCGATGTCTTCGCGCTCGCCGAACAGCCGGGAGGCATCTGCATCAGCGTGCTGGCGATCCGTCAGGGGCGCATGCTGGGGGCACGCCATCATCAGCCCGAGAACGGCCTGGATCTGGGCGCAGACGACCTCCTGACCGAGTTCGTCAGCCAGTACTACCTTGGCCAATCCCGCGAGATCCCGCAGGAGGTGATCACATCGCATGCGCTGACCGATGGCGAACTGTTGCAATCGGCGCTCGCCGAACGCGCTGGACGCCGCGTTCGCGTCGCGTCTCAGGTTCGCGGTCATCGAGCCCAGTGGCGTCGCCTCGCCGTCACCAACGCCGAGCAGCATCTGGCCACGCAGCTGGCCAACCGCACGCAGTTGAGCCGACGCTTCGAGTCGCTGCGCGATGCGCTTGAGATGGACGACATCCCCACGCGGCTCGAGTGCTTCGATATCAGTCACAGCCACGGCGAAGCCACGGTGGCTTCCTGCGTGGTGTTCGATCCCGACGGCCCGGCGAAGTCGGACTACCGCCGCTTCAACATCGAAGGGGTCGCTGCGGGTGACGATTACGCCGCCATGCGCCAGGCCCTGACGCGACGCTACAAGCGCATCCAGAAAGGCGAAGGCAAGCTTCCGGACATTCTCATCGTCGACGGCGGCAAGGGGCAGCTCAACATGGCACGCGACGTCATCGAGGAGCTGGACGTCACGGGCGTCACCCTCATCGGCGTCGCGAAGGGCGTGACACGCAAGGCCGGACTCGAGACGCTGTTCATCGAGACGGTGGACCGCACGCTGAACCTGGATACCAGTTCACCAGCGCTGCATCTGATACAGCACATTCGCGATGAAGCGCACCGCTTCGCCATTACCGGTCACCGCCAGCGCCGCGACAAGCAGCGGCGAACCTCTTCACTGCAGGATATTCCGGGTGTCGGCCCCAAACGCCGCCGGGAGCTTCTACGCTTCTTCGGTGGCCTGCAAGGCGTGCGCAAGGCGACACGAGACGACCTGGCTCGCGTTCCCGGCATCAACGATCAGATGGCGACTACCATTCACCAGGCGCTGCACGGATGAGTGGCGCCAGGTGCGTGGATGCCGGGATCAAGCGGGCGTAGAATGCCATCACACTTACCTCGAGCAAGGATGCTAGCGGCACGATGAACATTCCCAACATGCTGACTCTGGCCCGAATCGTGTTCATCCCGCTGCTGGTGGTGCTGTTCTACCTGCCCTACCGCTGGAGTCTGCCGGTAACCGCCATTCTCTTTGGCGTGGCGGCGGTGACCGACTGGCTCGATGGTTACCTGGCCCGTCGCTGGAACCAGAGCACGCCGTTTGGAGCCTTTCTCGACCCCGTCGCGGACAAGGTCATGGTGGCGGTCGCCCTCGCCCTGCTGGTCGAGCGGTACGAAACCCTCTGGCTAACCCTGCCAGCCCTGGTCATCATCGGCCGAGAGATCGTGATTTCTGCCCTGCGGGAATGGATGGCGGAAATCGGCCAGCGCAAACGGGTGGCCGTGTCATGGATCGGCAAATCCAAGACCACCCTGCAGATGGTGGCTCTGCTTCTGCTTTTAGGTTTTCCGCCCTCTTCCGCCGTCGCGGATATCGGCGTGATCATGCTCTACGCCGCCGCCGCGTTGACGCTCTGGTCGATGATCCAGTACCTGAAGGCAGCCTGGCCTGAGCTGACGCGCTCGATGTAACGGTTTCGATGCGAAAAAATGCCATAAGCGTTTGACAGTTACGGACTTATCCTTATAATGCGTCGGCGAGTTCAGCGGGAATAGCTCAGTGGTAGAGCATCGCCTTGCCAAGGCGAGGGTCGGGAGTTCGAATCTCCTTTCCCGCTCCAACTCAAAGAGTCAGGAAACGGTTAGCGAGGCAGCCGAAAGGCATTCAGATCCTCACACCGCTCTAACTCGTAAGGCTGGATGGCAGAGTGGTTATGCAGCGGACTGCAACTCCGTGTACGCCGGTTCGATTCCGACTCCAGCCTCCACTTCTTCTGCGTTGAATCGCACCGATTCAGTCGCCTCTCGCAAGATATGTAATTCGGCCCGGATGGCGAAATTGGTAGACGCAAGGGACTTAAAATCCCTCGGTGGCAACACCGTGCCGGTTCGAGCCCGGCTCCGGGCACCAAAGCGCTAACCGTTCGCCACGCCAGAACATCCTCGGCGATACCTCGAATATCAGACCCTGGATCGATATGGGCGATGAGCCATACCGATAGCGCCAGTCGCCGTCCGCGTCTCTCACAAGAAAAAGCGACCCGGGATACGTAGTGGCATGGCTGCTAGGTATCTCGGGTCGAAGTCGTCGCAGGGAAGCGACAAAACCGTAGCCGATAAAACGCAATGCCTCTGGATGACCGAGGCGAATTGCCACACCCTTGCGGCCACCCTTTATCGGCGCATCCGACCCCGGCTTGAGAAAACTTCGTCGCATGCAGCCCCAGGCAGAATGTGCGACACTGCGCCGCCCGAAATATCGACCATGCCACCCCGACATTGATATGAATACGCCCCCCGCTTCGCTCACCACAGTCGCCAGTCACGACCGGCTCGATCGCACGCTATCCGTCGCCCCGATGATGGAGTGGACGACGAGAGACTACCGGGCGTTTGCCCGCTGTCTGACGAAACGGACGCTACTCTACACGGAGATGGTGACGACAGGCGCGATCCTGCATGGAACGCCCCGTGAGCGGTTTCTGGGCTACGACGATCTCGAGCATCCGCTGGCCCTGCAACTCGGCGGGAGTGATCCGGTCGAGCTCGCCGAATGTGCCGCGATAGCGCAGTCGTGGGGGTACGACGAGGTCAATCTGAACGTGGGCTGCCCGAGCGACCGGGTTCAGAACAACCTGATCGGCGCCTGCCTGATGGCCCACCCGGAGAAAGTCGCCGACGCCGTCGAGGCGATGCAGCGAGCCGTCTCGATCCCGGTCACCGTAAAGTGCCGGATCGGCATCGACGATCAGGACGAAGACGCAGACCTTGAGCGCTTCATCGAGATCGTCGCTGCCGGCGGCTGCGATACCTTCATCATCCACGCGCGCAAGGCATGGCTTCAGGGACTCTCTCCCAAGGAGAATCGAGAGGTGCCGCCGCTCAATTACGAGAGAGTCTACCGACTCAAGCGGCAGCACCCCGACCTGCATATCGGCATCAATGGCGGCATCAAGACGCTCACTGCGAGTCAGGAGCATCTAGAGAGCGGTGTCGACAGCGTGATGATCGGCCGCGAGGCCTATCAGAATCCGTGGCTGCTCGCCGATGTCGATAGCCGCTTGTACGATGCGCGAGATCCCGTAATGACCCGGCACGAGGCCGCCCGTGCCTTCCGTCCCTATCTCGTCGAACGGCTCGCCCAGGGCGTCAAGCTCAATCACGTCACGCGCCATCTACTGGGGCTGTTTCAAGGGTGCCCGGGGGGACGCCGATTCCGCCGTCATCTGTCGGAAAACGCGCATCGGGAAGGCGCCGGCATCGGCGTATTCGATGATGCGCTCGGCATGGTCGATGAACGCCAGCTGGACGCAACTTCCACATCGGCCACGAAGGTGGCGGCAACATCGAGCTAGCAGGTTAGAACGTCGAGGACTCGTAGCGTGACTGGAACGTCTCGACTGCACTTTCGACCTCGTCGATCTCCTCGTAGCGGGCGACGTGGAAGAGCGCCTCGCCCTCGTTGACCAGCGGCAAGTTGCTCATCCCGATCACGATGCCGTCGGCGCTGGCGATGACCGGCGCTTCATCGTTGCCGAAGGGATCGGCCACAAGCCCCAGCACCTCCCCTTTCGAGACGCGCGCACCCAGTCGCGCGCGCGGGCGCAGAATGCCGTCGATCGGGGCGCGCGCCCAGCTGGAGCCGTTGGCGATCTCCGCCGCGGGCGGCGAGCGCCGTCGGCCCTCGCTCGGCAACATGCCGATCAGACGCATGACCCGGCGAATGCCACGTACGCCGGGGGCGATCGCCCACTCATCGAATCGCAGCGCCTCGCCCGCCTCGTAGGTCAGCACCGGCACACCGCGTCCCTGGGCATACTCGCGCAGGCTGCCCTCGCGAAGCTCGGCATTCAGGATGACCGGCACGCCGAACGCCTCCGCCATGGCCTGGGTCTCGGGGTTGCGGCGCAGCTGCGAGCGAATCTGAGGCAGGTTCGTGCGATGGATCGCGCCCGTGTGGAGATCGATGATGTGTGTCGCTCGGTCGACCATCTCCTCGCGCAGCAGCGCCGCGATTCGCGAGCCCAGCGAACCACTCTCGCTACCGGGGAAACAGCGGTTGAGATCACGACGGTCCGGCAGATAGCGCGACTGCTGGACGAACCCGAACACGTTGACCACCGGCACGGCAATCAGCGTACCGCGCAGTCGTGACAGCACCGGCAACTTCAATAGTCTTCTGACGATCTCGACGCCGTTGAGCTCATCGCCATGGATACCGCCGCAGACGAGCAGCACCGGGCCTGGCTGTCGTCCGTGGATGACTTCGACCGGTATGTGCAGCGGGGCGTGGGTGTAGAGCTTGGCGACAGGCACGTCGATCTGGCGACGCGAACCCGGCTCGATCAGTTCGCCGGAGAGTTCGAAGGAGGGCTGTACCATGGAGATGTCGTGACACCTTGATAAGAAAATCGCTCCGCGAGGCGCGGCGGCCGTCACGCGATCGTAGCGAGAACCCCGCCATCTTGCGAGCCCGTACCCTCCCGGCGTGTTATGCCGGAGTCTCGTCGAGGCTCGTCCTGACGACGCCCGCTTGAACAGCTCACCGACAGGCCGCGGTCATGCAATTCGGCGTCTCTAGAACTCGGCATCTTCGATCGGACGCAAACGGTGACGCCACAGCCAGATAACGTCTCGCCCGAACGAGAGCACCAGCAGCAAAGCCGCCATCGCGGCGAACGCAGTCGCCCAGGCCGAATCGATGAACGGCAGCAGACAGATCAGCAGCGTGGCGACCTGCCAGACGCAGACGGTCTTGCGGAAGTAGCTGACCGGTAGCGTGCGGTTGAGCCAAGGCCAGTAGATGCCGGCCACGACGAAAAGATAGCGTGCCCCGCCCAGCAGGAGTACCCAGCTACCCACCTTGTCCAGAGCGATGAGCGCCGCGCACAGGACGACGATGAAGAAGGCGTCGAGCTCCATGTCGAAACGAGCCCCGAACTCGCTGGCGGAGCCGGTCCGGCGAGCGACCCAGCCATCGATGCCGTCCAGCGACAGCGACAGTAAAGAGAGTGCGGCGACACCTTCGGCATGGCGCTGCATGAAATCCGGATAGACCACAAGCCCCGCCACGACCGCAACCATCGTCGCCCGCAGCAGCGTGACGCGATTGGCCCAGCCCAGCCCCCGTCGAGCGGCCGGCCAGGCAAACAGCACCATCGTCGCGATCGCGATATAGACGCCCCCGGCAGTGAATCGCAGACCGTCCGGTGCGGAGAACGCCCAGTGAACCCATTCGACCATGACCGCGACGAGCGCAAGCCCGAGCGTCAAGTCAATCCAGCCTGTCGAAGCCTGCAAGCGCGTGCGCTGCGCCTGTCGTTCCAGCAACCGCGTCGGTGACTGCCGCATATCGGATCCCTCCGTGGTGAGAAGCTATTCCCGCTTCTGTCGTCGAGACATCGACTCATCGATCTCTTAAATCCCTACGCTTCACGTACAAGTTTGGATGCACCTGATCCGATTTGCGAGTTGACGCAACCTATTTGTCATACACCGACAAAGGGCCCATATTGTATGCATCGCAAGGGTATGTACGTCGTTCTGCCGATTGGGAGACGAACAAAAAAAGCGTACAACCGAGAATGATGTATAGTCTTTGTATAACTTATAGCCACTAGACTCTGTCATACTTCACTGACGGCCGAGGTCGAGAGCGAGCGCCATCCTTGCGCTCGCTCTGACCGACAGACAACGATCTGGCCGACAGAACCCTACAGTGCCGCTCGGGGCCACGGCGGCGGGATCACCGAACGACGGATGCCCAAATGACGACACCCTACGCACACGCTTTCTGGTCTCTAGGCGATCGCCGAGGTGAGATACGCCAGGCCGAACTGGACGACGCTGGCGACCTCATGATCAGAACCTGCTACTCCGCCATCAGCCGCGGCAGCGAGACGCTCGTCTTCAGCGGTCTGGTACCGGAAAGCGAGTACGACAGGATGCGCGCGCCCTTCCAGCGCGGCGATTTTCCGGGCCCAGTGAAGTACGGCTACTCCAACGTCGGTGTGGTCGAGCAAGGCGCACATGACTGGCACGGCCAGGCCGTCTACGCCCTCTACCCGCACCAGACGCACTATCGAATCCAGGCCGGTGACGTCATTCCCATCCCGGAGAACGTGCCGCCACAGCGTGCCATTCTTGCCGCCAACATGGAGACAGCGCTCAACGCGACCTGGGATGGGAGCCCCGGCCCGGGCGATCGCATCAGCGTCGTCGGCGCTGGCGTCGTCGGCAGTCTCGTGGCTTGGCTCTGCGCTCGCATACCCGGCACGCAGGTCCAGCTCATCGATATCGACGACCGCAAAGCCTTCCTGGGAGACGCCTTCGGGGTCCAGTTCTGCACGCCCGACCGAGCGGAAGGCGAACGGGATCTGGTGTTCCACGCGAGCGCGTCCGAAGCGGGGCTCGCGACCGCCCTGTCCATCGCAGGCTTCGAAGCGAGGGTGGTCGAAATGAGCTGGTACGGCGACCGAGAGATCCGTCTGCCCCTCGGCGGAGCCTTCCACGCCAAGCGCCTGGATCTGCGCTCGAGCCAGGTGGGCAGCGTCTCTCCCTCGCACCGCCCCCGCTGGGATCACAAGCGTCGGCTGACGCTGGCCCTGTCGCTGCTCGAACATGACTGTCTCGATGTCCTGATCAATTCGGAAAGTCACTTCCGCGACCTGCCCGAGACGCTGGAACGACTCTGCCGGGGTGGTGATGACACGCTCTGCGAACGCATCCACTACGACTGAATTCGCGTAATCCCGTCGAGACCCGTTGCAGGCGCCAGGAGCGGACGTCACCCGGGGCTCGACGCAGCACAAAGCTCATCTCGCCGACGTCAACCGCGTCCCTCGCGTCGGCACCCATGCAAGGAGACAGGGAATGTTCAGCCTCACCGTCCGCGATCACATGATGATTGCTCACAGCTTCAACAGCGCTACCTTTGGTCCCGCGCAGAAATTGCACGGCGCCACTTATGTGGTCGACGTTACCTTCAAGCGCCCGGAGCTGGATCAGGACGATCTGGTCGTCGATATCGGGCTGGCGAGCGACACGCTGAAGTCGGTGCTCAGCGAATTCACGCTCAATAACCTCGACGACATCGAGGAGTTCAAGGGCCGTAACACCACCACCGAATTCATGGCTCACGTCGTCTTCGAGCGACTGGCGCACGCCATCCGACAGGGCGCGCTGGGGGAAGGCGGCCGTCACCTCACCGCGCTCACCGTCACTCTGCACGAGTCTCATATCGCCTGGGCCAGCTACGAAGGCGGTCTATGAGCGACTTCACCTTGATCGTCGCCGGCGACCCGCAGCAGCTGACCGGCGGCTACATCTACGACGCCCGCATCGTCGATGCCCTGCGCGATCAGGGGTGGTCGATCGATGTCGTCGGGTTGTCAGGACGCTTCCCCGAACCCGATGCCGTTGCCTCGCATGCGCTGGACAGCGCCCTGACCGCCCTGCCCGACGGCAGCCGCGCGGTCATCGACGGCCTCGCCATGGGCGGGCTGCCCGCCATCGTCGAGCGGCACGCGACGCGCCTGTCGATCACGGCGCTGGTACACCATCCCCTCGCCGATGAAACGGGGCTGGGCAGCCCCGAGCAGCAACGGTTTCGTATCAGCGAGACACGCGCCCTCGCCGCGGTTGACCGGGTCATCGTCACCAGCGCCTACACGGCGCATCGATTGGCCGACTTCGAGGTTCCCGCAGCGAAGATTGCCGTCATCGAGCCGGGCGTGCATCGGGGCGAACTGTCGGAACCTGGTGGCGACACACCACGCCTGCTCTGCGTGGCCACCGTCACCCCGCGCAAGGGACAGGATCTGCTGGTCGATGCATTGGCACAGCTCGCCGCTCTCCCGTGGCAGTGCGATCTGGTCGGCGCGCTGGACCGCGCCGATCACTATGTCGAAACGGTACGTCGAAAGATCGCCGATTCAGACCTGACGAATCGTGTTCATCTGCTCGGCTCGCAGTCGCCCGAGCAGCTGACGCAGCACTACCGCACTGCCGACCTGTTCGTCCTGCCTTCGCACTACGAAGGCTACGGCATGGTCATCACCGAAGCGCTGGCGCATGGCCTGCCCGTGGTCACGACCACCGGTGGCGCCCTTTCGCATACGCTGCCGGACGAAGCCGGCATCAAGGTACCGCCAGGTGATGTCGACGCCCTGCGCAACGCACTAGAGCGAATGCTGGCCGAGCCCGAGGCGACGCAAGCCTACCGCGACAGCGCCCGCCGAATTCGCGAAACCTTGCACGACTGGCCGGCCGCCGCCCGAGCCTTTGGCGAATCCCTGCAACGTTCGGCACCCGTCGAGGAGTCGAATCCATGACCGAGGCAACGCTGGACGCCGACGCGGTATTCTCCGATCAGTGGCTCACGCTGCGTGAGTCCGCCGACCATCTGGCCCGGGATGCGCAGTTGACCCATGCCGTCGACCGGTGGCTGAGTCAGCGCGCCACACCGGCGCAACCGCTGAGTGCCGCGCGAACGATCGTCGACCTTGGCTGCGGCAGTGGCTCCAACGTGCGCTTTCTGGCTCCCCGTCTGCACGGCTCGCAGCACTGGCGACTGGTCGATCACGATGCCTCGCTTCTCGCCCACGCCCGTTTGCGCTGCGAGCACCTCAAGAGCCTGGATGGCCAGGCCGTGCACCTGGAAACCCGCACGGCAAGTCTCGATACGGCGTGGTCTCGCGATCTCGAGGGCGCGGACCTGGTGACGGCCTCCGCGCTCTTCGATCTGCTCGCACCCCAAGACGTCGAGGCACTGGCCGACGCCTGCGCCCGGTATCGCTGCGCGGCGCTGTTCGCCTTGAGCGTCGATGGCCACATTCGCTTCCACGATGCCTCCGGCGCCGCGCTGGCCAGCGACGATGATCGCTTCGCGTTCACTGCACTGGCCGCGCATCAGCGCCGCGACAAGGGCGCCGGTCCCGCCATGGGGTCGGAAGCGCCACGCCTTCTGAGAGAAATCTTCCACCGTCACGGTTTCAACCTGCGTGAAGCCAGCACGCCCTGGCGACTCGGCCAGGAGTCGCTGCCGCTCGTGGAATCGCTGATGGCGGGCTGGCGCAGGGCGCTCGAGGAACAGGTGCCAGCGCAGCGCAACCGAATCGCCCACTGGCATGGCCAACGCCTCGAGGCGATGCTGCAGGGCCAGCTGTCGTTGACGCTCGGCCATCGCGATCTACTGGCGATTCCTCGGGAGCCGCAGCCGTGAGCACGGCCCTGCGCGTGCTCTGCACGCTGGTCCTCCTCGGTGGGCTGGCCTGGTGGCTGGACGTCGGCGAACTGTGGGCCGAGCTTCGTGATCTCGACCCGCTTTGGGTGACTGCCGCCCTGTTGATCAGCGTCCCCCAGGTGGTGATCTCTGCCTGGCGGTGGCGCATGACTGCCCAGCGCGTGGGCGCTCCATTACCCTGGATCGAGGCGATTCGCGAGTACTACCTGGCCACCTTTCTCAACCAGGTACTGCCGGGCGGCGTCGTCGGTGACGCCGCGCGCGCCTGGCGCCACGGCAGCCGCTCTGGAGCGGCAGCCGCTCAGGCCTCGCGAGGCCCGGCCCTGAGGGCTGTCATCATCGAGCGAGCCTCCGGACAGATAGCGCTCGTGCTCGTGGCCATCGTCACCATCGCCTGCTCGACACCGCTACGTGAAGGCGCGGCCCGGGCCTTGGGCCATGCCGGTGACGGCTGGCACCTGGCCATCTCCGCGGCGGCGATGGCCGCTATTTTGACACTCTTGTTTCTCTGCCGACGGCGTATCGCGCGGAGTCTTTCGACCTTTACCGACGATCTTCGGCGCGCCCTGTTCGATTCACGCATCTGGCCACTTCAGCTGCTCAGCTCGCTGCTGGTCGTCGGGACCTACATCGCGGTCTTTCTCTGCGCCGCTCAAGCGCTGGGTGTCGAGCGCCGTCTCGATGCACTGCTGCCGCTCATTCCCCCGCTGCTGATGGCGATGGCCATCCCGCTGACCGTCGCGGGCTGGGGGCTACGCGAGGGGGCGGCGTCACTGATCTGGCCGCTGGCCGGCTTGCCAGCACAGGAAGGTGTGACGCTATCGGTCACCTACGGCCTTTTGATCTTCGCTGGCAGTCTACCGGGGCTCATCGTCTTGCTCGCGAGCCGCCCGCAGACGCGCGCCCCGACAAGGCAGACAACGGCTGCCGAGCCGCTTGCCGTCATGAACCGGGAACCGAGCGCATGAGCAGAGCCCAGACCGCCACAGCCAGCCGGCGTCTAGATCGAACGGCCGGCCTCGCGCCGCAGATCGAAGTCGAACAGTACGTCATTGCCGAGGGTGAAATGGCGACAGGCGGGCCGCAGCGCCTGGTCGAGCGTGTCGATCTCCGGCAGCGTGATGGCCGGGCGCCCGGACCCGATCAGCATCGGAGCCACCACGCTGTGAAGCCGATCGAGACAGCCGGCCTGGAGAAATCGCGAGATGGTCAAGCCTCCGCCTTCGATCAAGATTCGGCGGTAGCCAGCCTCCGCCAGCATCGCGATCACGTCGGCCGGGGCCACGCCTTGTGCCGCCGGCGTCAGACGATGGATCTCGACATGCTCTGCCACGCCACCGACCTCGACCCCGTCGTTGAGCAGATGCCAGGTCGGCGCCACCGCATCGGTGAAGACGCGCCGGCACGCGGCCACTCGCCCGCGCGGGTCAAGCACGACGCGCAGCGGGTTGTTTCCCGACACGTGACGCACGGTCAGCTGCGGGTCGTCGGCATCGACAGTGCCGGCACCGACGACCACGGCGTCGACCAGCGCCCGCAATCGGTGCAGGTGGACCAGGCTCGCTTGCCCGGTCACGTAGTGAGACGCGCCGCTGACCGTGGCAATGCGGCCGTCGAGACTCTGTCCGATCTGCGCGATCACGCAAGGCCCCTCGTTCAGCGCAAAGACGCACCAGGGCAGCCAGACTGTCAACAGCGCTGCCGCTTCCGGATCGAGTTCATGACTGCAGGACCACTCGCCGTCGGCATCGACGTCGAGCCAGACGGCATCGTCGCCGCTGACCTCCTCCAGCCTGCCATCGAAGGCGCTGGAAGACGCCAGGTCGGCAATTCGACGAATCCAATTCCAGGCCTGATCAGTATGTATACGAGAGGAGGGAGCAGAGAGGGTCATGGTCGTTCCTTGGCCAGACGAGCCCTCAGCCTAGCAGAGTTGACCGCTTCGGCGGAGGCGGTTCGGTCGAGGACCGGCATTCGCCAGCAACAGGAATCTCGATCAGGGATGCGATCCACCACTGACTCGGTCAGCCAAGGCGGCGATCGATCATGGATGACAGACAGGAGAAGAGCATGCGACAGGTAGAACGCGCGATTTTCGATCTACGACGCGGCCTCCCGGTACTCGTACGGGCAGCTAACTCGGACGTGCTGGTTCACCCGCTGGAGGGCTGTGACGACGAGGCGCTCGCCGCGCTCCATGCCCTCAGCGGTAACGAGCCGGCGCTGGCGGTGACACGCCACCGTCTGGCCCGGCTGGGGCTCGACACGGCGGACCGTATCGTTCGAATTCCGCTCGACCCCGCCGACACCGCCGAGGAAGTGGTTGCCTGGGCAAGTGCCGAGAAGAGCGCGTTGCCGCCGGAGATCACGCCCCAGTCGGCGAACGAGGGCACCGTTGCCGCCCTGGACATGATGCGCATCGGCCTGCTGATTCCGGCGGCCGTGGTGGGCGATGTCAGCGATGCACAGCGTGCCCGGGTCGAGACGCTGGTCGCCGACGGTTCGATCCTCGCCGTGGCCGCCGAACAGGTCGATGCCTATGCGGAAACGCGCTCGAACTTTCTCAAGCGTACCAGCGACGCCGAGATCCCCCTCTCCCACGCCGAGCGCGCCAGATTCGTCATGTTTCGCGAGGCTGACGGCATGCGCGAGCATATTGCCATCGTGATCGGCGACCCGAACGACTGGAGCGATGCCGTGCCGGTTCGACTGCACTCCGCTTGCCTGACCGGCGATCTGTTCGGCAGTCTTCGCTGCGACTGCGGCGAACAGCTCCGCGAAAGCGTGCGCGCGATCGACGAGCGCGGCGGTGGCGTCCTGCTCTATCTCGCCCAGGAGGGGCGCGGGATCGGTCTGGCCAACAAGCTGCGCGCCTACACGCTGCAGGACGGCGGACTGGACACCGTCGACGCCGACCACGTTCTCGGCTTCGGCGATGACGAGCGCACTTACGGCGTCGCGCTCGAGATGCTCGAGCAGCTCGAGATCGAACGCATCGAACTCCTGACCAACAACCCGGAGAAGATCGCGGCAATGGACCAGGGTGGCGTCGAGGTCGTCAATCGACGCGGCATCTACGGCAAGTTGACCAAGCAGAACCGCCGCTATCTCGATGCCAAGGCCAAGCGGGCCGGACACTGGCTGGAGGATGTGCTCAACGGTAGCGAGGAAGCGGGCCGTGTGACAGCGCTTCAGCGCCCCGCGGCGCGCTGAGTCAAAGATCGCTGACCGCTCCCACTGACGCCGGGCTCGTCGGCCGCCCCTTGACCGATGAGCCCGGCGTCTTTCGGGACGATGTCTCGAGTCGGACGTCGTTTCGGCAAGACAGTCAATAACGAGATCGGCAGCCTCTGCGGCTGCCG
>NZ_BMZI01000005.1:97550-238668 GCF_014652715.1 Salinicola rhizosphaerae
GGAACCGGCCACGTCGGGAGACTCACGCAACGTTGCCAGATCAAAACCGCCGGCCTCGTCGATCACCGCGGCCAGTCTGGCCGCGAAGTGATCCACCAGCTGACGGCCGGTCGCGGCGTCGGCCTGCAGCGCATTACCGGTGACCCCGCTGGGGTGGAGATCCTGAGCCATCCAGGCGTAACCGGCATCGCCCTCCGGCCCCAATGTCGAACCGGCCTGCTCCCGTCGTCGACCTTCGGAAACGGCATCGATGAGATGTTCGGTACGCACCTTCTCCGGCGCCAGGTAAAGCATCATCGAGGTTTCCAGCTCGCCGCCGTGCAGCCCGTGCCGCTGCTCTTCGGCAGCGATGGCGTGCGGGGGCGCGGCGAAGCGAAAGTAGTTCGCCTTCACCACCAGCATGCCAAGCGAGGCCCGCAGCTTGAGCGCCGCCAGATCGATCACCGCCTTGTTGCCACCGTGGCTATTGAACAGCACCAGGCGCCGAATCCCCGCTCGACTGACGGCCTCGCCGAGCGCCTCGATCACGCCGATGGCAGCCTCCGGCATCAGGCTCAGCGTGCCGGGAAAGGCGGTGTGCTCAAGGCTCGACCCCAGCGCCAGCGGCGGAAGCATGATGACGTGCCGATCTTCCCGCAGCAGCGGTTTGGTCGCCTCGAGCAACCCGAGCCCGATGTCCAGATCGGTCGAGAGCGGCAGGTGCGCACCATGCTGCTCGATGGCCGCCAGCGGCAGCACGGCCACCGTATCGTCGCGGACCAGCGAGACAAGCTCATGGCTGGTCAATGCCTGCCAGTCGTGAACGCGGCGCATTGGCTTCATCTGTCACTCCTTGATTCGAATTCGTTGGCGGCGCAGGCGATGTAGAAGATCAACGCCGGCGCCCCATCGGGCCAGGTTCCGGCGGCCCGACGATCGGTTGGTCTCATCGTAGCGCGACAGGCAGCAGCGAGCACCCGGCATCGACGCCGCCTCGCGGCTCCGGCAAACTGTGGCGGCACTCCGACCGTTTCATGACAATCCAATGACAACTCGGCGTAACGCGCCCTGGGAATACGATTGACCACCACCGTCTTTCTCGCCGTGCTCGCCGGCGCCCTCATGCATGCCAGCTGGAACGCGCTGGTCAAGGTCGGGCTCGACCGCCTGTTGAGCATTTCGCTGATCCAGGCCGCCTGCGGCCTGATCGCCCTCGTGGCGCTCCCCTTCGTGGCGCTGCCGCAGCCCGCGGCCTGGCCGTGGCTCGCCGTCTCGACCGTACTTCATATCGGTTACAACGTCTTCCTGGTCCGCGCTTACCGAAGCGGCGATCTTGGCCAGATCTACCCCATCGCTCGTGGCTCTGCACCACTGCTGGTCACACTGGCCGGCGTCTTCGCGTTGAGCGACCATCCCTCGTGGATCGGCTATGCGGGTATCGGCCTGCTGGTTCTCGGCATCTTCAGCATGGCGATACGCGGCGGCTCGCATCACAAGCTGGAGCGCAGCGCGCTGGTCAACGCACTGGTGACATCGGTGTTCATCGCCGGTTATACCCTGGCGGACGGGAGCGGCGCGCGCGCCAATCACGATGCGGCAAGCTACGTCGTCTGGCTCTTTCTGCTCGATGGCTCGGGCATGCTGCTCACGCTGATCGCCATGCGCGGCGTCTCGGTGCTACCGCAGCTGAGCGCCTACTGGAAAGTCGGCCTGGCCGGCGGCGCCCTGTCGATAGGCGCCTACGGCATCACGATCTGGGCCATGACCCAGGCGCCCATCCCCCTGGTGGCGGCGCTGCGCGAGACCAGCGTGCTGTTTGCCATCGCCATCGGTGTGCTCTGGCTCAAAGAGCCACTGCGACGCGAAAGAGTGCTCGCGGGCGGATTGATTCTCGGCGGCGTCATCCTGACGCACTGGGGCTAGCCGCCACACGAATGCTAAGCTGACGTCATGTATTTTCACCCTGTCAGCATCCAAAGACCGGTTCTACCAGCTGGATCTGCGATCGGCCAGGAGTGCCACGTGTCCCCTAATCCCACACTCGTGCCGCCGGCACATGAAAATACGACCGGCGACAAACCGCGTCGGGTCGGCGTCGAGATCGAATTCGCCGGTATTGGCCCGATCCAGGCTGCCCGCCTGGTCGAGATGACCTTCGGCGGCAACGTCGAACAGCACAGCGCGCACCGGCTGCGAGTCACCGGCACCCCATGGGGCACGTTTCACGTCGAGCTCGACAGCAAATACGTCCACCCCGATGAACAGCTACTCGATCGCGCACGTGCCACCGACGGGCAGCCTCCCGGGCTTGGCGAGCACCTGCGCGCCAGCGTGCACTCGCGGACCAGAGAGTGGCTGGGGGACATGGTTGCCGGCCTGGTGCCCACGGAGATCGTCTGCCCGCCGCTGCCGTGGTCGGAACTGGCTCGGCTCGACGAGCTGTTTGCGGCCCTCAGACGCCACGGTGCCGAAGGCACGGATGCCAGCCTGCTCTACGGCTTCGGCCTGCATCTCAACCCCGAAATTCCCTCCAGCGAGGTCAGCAGCGTACTGGCGCATCTGCGTGCCTACCTGATTCTTGCTGACTGGCTGCGCGACGAAATCGCCGTCGATGTCACCCGAGACATGCTGCCCCACACCCGGCCTTTTCACAGCGACTACACGCGGCGCGTTCTCGCACCGGAGTACCGACCTTCGCTGGACACGCTGATCGACGATTACCTGGTGGCCAACCCGACGCGTAATCGTGAACTGGATCTCCTGCCGTTATTCGCCTGGCTGGCGCCGGAGCACCCCAATCCGCTGCTGCGGGAAACGCTGGTCAAACCGCGCCCCACCTATCACTACCGTCTGCCGAATGCCGCGCTGTCCGACCCCGAATGGGGCGTGAGCGTCGAATGGAATCGCTGGGTGGAAGTGGAGAACCTGGCGGCCGATCCGGCACGCCTGGCCGAGCGCGGTGCAGCCTATCGAGCGCATCTCGCCCAACCGACACTGAGCCGATGGCTCGACTCGCTGCGCCACTGGATGCGCCATTGATGACGGCCGGATTCGCCCGATCGCGACCACTGATCGGCATCACCACCTCGGATCACAAGAGCCGGCTGGCTCGCTGGTGCGACTGGATCTCGGTCTGGCGCGCCGGTGGGCGACCGGTTCGGATATCTCCCTCGCGACCACCGACAACGAGGCTCGACGGCCTGATCATCGGTGGCGGCGATGATATCGGCGCCAAGCGCTACGGCGGCGAGGTACAGCTCGACGTGCGTATCGACCCGGCGCGCGACGATCTGGAGCTGGCCCTTCTCGAGCGCTACCTGCCGCTGAACCTGCCGATACTCGGCATCTGTCGAGGCGCCCAGATGATCAATATCCACTGCGGCGGCAGTCTGATCGGCGATATCCAGACGACCTACCGCCACATCAAAAACCGGCGTACGGTGCTGCCGCGAAAACGCGTCGACATCGAGCCGTTCAGCCGCCTGGCAGAGATTCTCAACCGCCGCTACTGCCAGGTGAATAGCCTTCACCATCAAGCCGTTGATCGACCCGGTGAAGGTCTCGCCATCGTCGCCAGGGACCGCGACGCGCTCATCCAGGCGATCGAGAATCCCGACCATCCGTTTCTCATCGGCGTGCAGTGGCATCCCGAACTGCTGCTGTTCAGCCGCTCCCAGCAGCGCCTGATCAGGGCGTTGGTGAGAGCGGCCGATAAGCAACGAGTCTGCCCGGCGATTACTTGAGGGCAGTAACTACTACTTCCAGCAACGCCCCCGGTGCCAGATCACTGACGCCCAGGGTAGCTCTTGCCGGCAACGTCGCGGGATCAAGCCATGCCGTCCAGACATCGTTCATGGCGTCTTTCTGGCCGAGATCGGTGGCATAGAGTGTCGCTGCAACGATTTTACTCTTGTCGGAGCCCGCCTCAGCGAGGTAGCCATCGATCTTTTCGAGGATCTGGTGTGTCTGGCCGGCCATGTCCTGAGTTCGATCCTCGGCCACGACGCCACCCAGAAACAGAAAACCGTTGGCCTCCACCACACGGTGCATGATTGGAGTTTGAATTCGGCGCTTGATATCACTCATGGGTCATTATCCTCAAGGTTATTGTTGAAAATGCGACGGCAAACACCGTCAGGTTGCATGACCCGCCCTCGCAGTTGAGCGGGGCGTGTCGAAACGCTGGATAGCAAAAGGCGTGATGGGCAGTTTGGGCTCTCGCTCGCAAGCCAGATCTCGGACGATCTCTCCGGTGATGGCGGAGAGTTGAAAGCCATGGGCAGAGTAGCCGAAGGAGTGGATCAAGCGATCGTACCGGGCGCTATTGCCCAGCACGGGAAGCCCATCGATAGTAACGCCCTCGATACCCGTCCAATTGCGGATAATTTTCGTCTCCCGCATGAACGGGAATAGCGCGAGGGCGCTTTCGATATTCTTGGCCAGACGCCGGAAATTCACCTTGCTGCTTTCGCCATCCGTATCGATAGATCCAAACAGCCCGCCACCAATCATCACGGTCCCGTTCTCGCGCTGCTTGAACGAGAGGGCACGCCCCGCGGCGCCGATCACCGGCACGAGAAACGGTGATATCCGCTCGGTAATGGTCATCATCAGGGCCCTTGGCTCCAACTCGACGCGCTCGCCGAGCCACTGGCTGAGTTCCCCGGCCCAACCGCCGGCGCAGTTGATCAACCAGTCGCCTTCGAGACAACGAAAGTCCGAATGGTCGGTCCACAGACGCCAACCTTCACTCCGTATTGTCTCGATATTGGTGACGCGAACACCCTCGAGCCACCGTGCCCCCTTACGCTGCGAGCGGCGTCGCCAAGCCGTGAGCGTCCGGTAGGGATCGGCTGCGCCATCGCCATCGCACGCGAGTGCCCCGACGCAGTGAGAGGCGATCGCCGGTACCCGGCGCCGCAGTTCGGCGCGGGAAAGCAGGATCTCGTGATCGAAGCCCAGCTCACGCACTTGGGCCGCCCGGGCCTCGAGCGCTGTCATCTCGTCAACGTTTTCGGCGACCTTGATCTGGCCACAAGCATGAAAGCCACCGTTGTCACCAATCAGAGCCTCGAGCCGCTGCCAGCGCTCGAGTGCAGCGACCGCTAGAGGAATCTCGGCTGGGTGCCGTCCCAGCCTGCGCACACCGCCGGCATTGACGCCGGAGGCGTGACGTCCGGCGTACTGTTTTTCGATCACCGTCACGTCGAAACCACTGCTGGCCAGATGCATTGCGGCGCAGGCGCCATGCAGCCCGCCACCCACAACCAGCGCACGAGGCTTCAAGAAGAAGCCTTCTCGGTAACTACAGCAGTTGATCCCTGTTGCTGACGCTGTCCGTAGTCAGTACCGTCGGCCGCACTTGCCATCTGGCCCAAGGTAATTGGCTTGAATGGAGGGCGAAGCCGGTAATAACCCGTCTGCTCGATGCTCTGGCCGGTTTCTTCGGCCAGAATCTCGCTCACAGTCAGCCCGCATAGACGACCCTGACATGGTCCCATGCCACAGCGCGTGAAAGACTTCATTTGATTGGGACCGGAACAACCCAGTTTCGCGACCCGTCTAACCTCACCGGCAGAGACCTCCTCGCAACGACATACGATGACCTCGTCAGCCGGCCGCCGCCACCTGTCGCCCGGCCGGTATAGCGCGTCCAGGAACGGACGAATCGCCAATTCCGACGCCAACGCCCTATGCCGCGGAGCAGTCTCCCGGTGCAAGGCTACGTCATCAAGAAGGTCCAATGACGCCAGAGCTGCCAACGCTGCGAGCTCTCCCTGCAGTGCCGCGGACTTGGCACCTCCGATACCGCCCCCGTCACCGGCGATGAAGAATCCCTCAATGTCACTCCGGCCGAGTGAATCCCGGCGAGGACACCAGCATAGTTGCGCTTCGGACCAGTCATGCTCGCCGCCAAGTGCCCGCGTCATCTGGACATTGGGCACGACTCCGTGATGCAAGAGCAGCGTCGTCGCGTCGCACTGCTGCCAAACATCCGGCCTAGCGGCCGTTCGCCAGCGCACGTGCTGAAGACGTCCATTGCCCTCCGCATGCAGCTCGGTGACCTGATGCTCGTGGCGTATCCCCGCACGCTTGAGCTCTTTCAACAACGACAGCCCCTTCCTGAGATAACGCCACCCCTTGACTGCCCCACCGATATGCCCGGCCGCGTGCCGAAAGTTCTCCCTTGGCGTCGTCTCAAGAATCGCGGCGACTGCGGCCCCGGCTCGCGAATACTGCGCAGCAACCAGATAGAGCAGTGGTCCGCTGCCAGCCAGTACCAGTGGTGCCTGCGCCGCGACGCCGGATGTCTTGAGCAGAACTTGCGCCGCACCGGCACCCATGACGCCGGGCAGCGTCCAGCCGGGGATCGGGAACGGCCGTTCCTGCGCCCCGGTAGCGAGAACGATGCGCTCGGCGCGAATCAGTTCGGCACGGTCGCCAGCGAGCAAACCGACCTCACCGTCTCGGTTCAATTGCCACACTGTGTGACCCGGCCGATAGTCGATCGCACCATCGCGCAACGCCTGGACCAGTGACTTGCCATGCCAATAGTCCTCGCCCAGTAATTCGGGACGTCGCAGGGGCGTCGACTCCAGCGCGCGGTAAATCTGTCCGCCGGGGGCCGGCTGCTCATCGAAAAGCACCGGCTTCAGCCCGTAACGGGCAGCCGTCGCTGCCGCCGCCATGCCAGCCGGGCCAGCGCCGATGATGGCCAGTGGGATCGTTCTCATGGCGAGATTCTCCGTGCACCTTGTTGTCTGATCACCGTCATGCCCTCGCTGACAGTAATCTGACATCCCTGTCGATTGGGAACGCCGTCGATCTCTAACAGGCAGTCAAAGCAACCGCCCATCATGCACCAAGGCCCTCGTGGCGACTCGCTCACCGGCGTCGAGCGAAAGATATCGACACCCGAAGCCAGCAGCGCTGCCGCCACGGTATCCCCCTCTCTGACCGCAAGCGCTCGACCCTCGAATTCGATGGTCACCGTCTCCCGCGCGTCAGGCTGTTTCAGGTACGCGAACATGAAATCTCTCCGCCGTGAGTGGAATGATCTCTTCCGGACAGGCGCTACCGGAGATCCAGGGTGCGAGGCGTTTGGCATGTACCGCCGCGAGCGTCACACCGCTGTGGCAACAGGCCAGATAGGCGCCAGGGTGCGTCTCGGAAGCCTGGTAGATAGGACAACCATCTGGCGTCATAACGCGCAGAGCGCCCCAACTACGCACGATGCGCACGTCTTTCAGTCGCGGAAAGGCGCGCAGCGCACGGGAAGCGATATCGGCCAGCACTGCCGTCCGAGTACCGTCGTTCATGCCAACGTCTTCGTGGGAGTCGCCGATCTGCAGCGACCCTTCACCGGTCTGGCGCAGATAAGTAGTCGGCAGTTCCAGAAGCGGCGCGACACGTTCGGTGATCAACACCTCGCCGCGATTCGGCGCCAGCGGCGCCTCCAGTCCCACCTGCTCCGCCAGCCCTCGATTGCCCAGACCGGCCGCCAGAATCACGCTCCCGCACAGGACATCGCCACTGTCACGTTTCAGCCGGAACCCCGAGCCGTCCCGATGAACCCATCGCACCGCGCTTCCCTGGAGATAGTGGCCACCGCGGTGTGCAATGCCTGCATGCAGCGCGCGCAACAGGTAAAGCGGGTTGGCGTGTCCATCCATCTCCGTCCAAGAAGCACCAAATACGTCACCGCCAATAGCAGGCACCAGAGCGGCAAGGGCCTGGTGGTCGAGCATCTCGAAACGAAAGCTGCCCTGCGTTTGTCCGGCCAGCCGATTGAGCGTTTCTCGACGTGCCAGCCAATCCTGCTCGGTATGACAGAGATGGACGCCACCGGGGCGTCGATGCTGAACATCGATGCCGGTCAGCGCCTTCAATTCAGGCGCCAACTCGAGCCATAGTCGGGAGGAACTCTGGCTCCAGTCCGAATAGTTCGGCATGCCAAGCCCTTTGCTCTGAACCCAGACCAGACCAAAGTTGCCTCTCGACGCACGGTAGGCGACATCGCCTTCATCCAGCACTGCGACGCGATGCCCACTACTACATAGGCCATAGGCAATGGCGCTACCGACCAGCCCCCCTCCGACGACCGCGAAATCATAATTGGCCATATGTTTCCAAATCCTGTCCCGCATTGAGGGACTTTTCAGGGTTCGATGACATCGCCACACGGGTAGCGATCATTCGACATGACATCGGCGTTTCGTTACCGGGTTAGCCCTTGCCGCTCAGCACTCGATCCAGACCGTAAAAGCGATCCAGCACCAACATGAATGCCACCGTCAGAACGATGATTACCGTCGACACCGATGCCAGCAGCGGATCGATTGTCTGCTCGATGTAGTTGTACATCTTGACCGGCAGTGTGGTGTTGCCTGGCGATGCCACGAACACCGTCATGGTGAGCTCATCGAAACTGGTGATGAATGCGAGCATCCAGCCGCCGGCCACGCCCGGCAAAATCTGCGGCAGCGTGATACGACGAAAGCCGGTCCACGGGCTAGCCCCCAGCGAGATCGCGGCGCGTTCGGTCTCGCGGTCGAGTCCCATCACCGCCGCCAATACCAGACGCAATGTGTAAGGCATGATGATCACGACGTGAGCAAAGACCAGCGAGGCGAAGGTGCCGCCGATTCCGATCTGAGAGAAAAAGCGCAGGAACGCCACGCCCAGGACGATGTGAGGAATCATCAACGGCGATAAAAACAAGCCGTTGAGGAACTCGCGTCCGGTAAACCGGAAGCGAGCCAGCGCCAGTGCTGCCGGAATCGATAGCACGGTGGCCAGAGTCGCCGAGACCAAACCCAGGTTGAGACTCTGGTAGAACGCCTTGATGAAATCAGGGCGTGCGAGAATTTCCCGGAACCAGCGCAGCGAAAAGCCGTGAGTCGGATACGAGAGATAGCCCTCGGGGGTGAACGCGACCAGTATCACCACCACCAGCGGTGCCAACAGGAAGATCATGAATAGGGTGTGGAACGCGAGCGCTGCGCGTCCGTTGCGACGGCTATCGACACTCATGTTCAGCCCTCCCCCAGCGTGCGACGAAAGCGGCGCTCGACCCATCGGCTGTAACTCATCACGATCACCACGTTGAGGACCAGCAGCACGATCGAAATCGACGCACCCAAGGGCCAGTTCATGGTGCTGAGGTACTCGTCGTAGACACTAGTGGCAACGACCTTCAACCGCCGTCCGCCGATGATCGAGGGCGTGGCGAAATAGCTAGCGGTCAACGCGAAGATAATCAGACTGCCGGAAAGCACACCGGGCAGCACCTGCGGAAAGATAACCCGACGCAGCACGGTAAAAGGCTTGGCCCCCAATGACAGGGCAGCATCACCGGTGCTGAGATCGACCTTGCGCAGCGATGCCCAGACCGAAATCACCATAAACGGTACCAGCACGTGCACCATGGCGATCACTACGCCGGTCTGGGTGTACATCAGACTGAAGCCACGCGTTCCCGCCAGACCCAGCGCCTGCATGAATTGGCTGAGCAGTCCGTTGCCACCTATCAGCAATACCCAACCCAGCGTGCGCACGACGACCGAGATCAGCAGTGGTCCCAGCGTTATCAGGAGGCATATCGAGCGCCATGGTCGGCGCATGCGGTAGATGATGTAAGCCTCGGGCGCACCGAGCACTACGCAGCAGAGTGTGGTGATCAAACTGATCTCGTAGGTGCGCAGAAATATCTCGTGGAAATAGCCATCGAACAGCACATCGGTATAGTTCGACAGGGTCAGCGTCTCGCTGATGCCGGCGGTGTAGTCGAAGGTGTAAAAGGAGAGCACCAGCGTCATCAGTAGAGGCATGCCCAACAGCACCAGGAAGAAGACCGCCGCCGGGCCAGTCAGCCAGAATGGTATCCAGGCAAGCGAACGCGACCTGACACTGGGCCTGGACCGCCCAGCCATACGAGATTCCAGGGTCATCTCGCTCATGACATGCCCCCGGCCGCGGGTGTTGGAGACTCTCGTAACAAGCGTACCGAATCGGGCGTCCAACGCACGCCGACCTCGTCGCCGATATCGAACCCGGCCGGACCACAGTTAGGACAGTTCGCCAACAACAAGCCGACCGATGTTTCGATCTGGTAAAGCCAGTGGTCGCCGGCGAATTGGCGCGTCTTCACGCGACCGTCCACAAGCCCCTGCTGCCATGGGGTCATTTCCACGCGCTCAGGACGAATCGAAACCCGCACCGGTCCGTCTTCCATCATGCCGATGCCGGCGAGTTCAAACCGCTGGCGTCCCATTTCGAAACAGGGGAGTCCTGCGTCATTAGAAGCCATGCGCCCGTCGAGCAGGTTGGTTTTGCCAACGAAGGTGGAAACGAAGATGTCGGCGGGCTCTTCGTAGGCGCGGAACGGTTCTGCGATCTGCTTGACACACCCTTGGTCCATTACCACGACGCGATCGCTCATCGACAGCGCCTCGCCCTGGTCATGAGTCACCATCAGCGTGGTAGTACCAACGTTACGCTGGATGTTGCGCAGCTCCAGTTGCATATCCTCACGCAACTTGGCATCGAGATTGGACAGCGGCTCATCAAGTAGCAGCAGTGGCGGCTCGATCACCAGCGCTCGGGCCAGCGCCACGCGCTGACGCTGGCCTCCCGAAAGCTCGCGGGGATAGCGGTCATTCAGATGGTCAAGTCTCACCAGTTCGAGCACCTGACGGATACGCCGGGTTCGTTCGTGGGCGGCGATTTTGCGCATCTCGAGGCCAAAGCCGACGTTCTCGCTGATGGTCATGTGGGGGAACAGCGCATAGCTCTGGAAAACGATGCCAAAGCCTCGAGCATTGGGCGCCAGGTCGGTCATGTCTCGACCGTCCATGACAAGTCGCCCAGCGGTCGGCGTCACGAAACCGGCAATCATCTGCAGTGTTGTGGTCTTGCCGCAGCCCGAAGGGCCCAGCAGAGAAACGAATTCGCCCTGCTCTATGGAGAGATCCAGCCCTTTCACCGCGGCCGTATCTCCGTAATGCTTGGTCAAGGATTCGAGTGTCAGGAAACTCATGATCAATCACTCCCGGGCAACGCTTCCATGGCGAAAGCGTTACCCCCATGAAGGGTTACCGTTGAGGGTGGTGTAACGTATGAGAGCGGAGTCGGAATCAGCGCTCGATACGCCGGTTCCAGAGATTGGTCCATTCCTGACGATTTTGATTGACCGTGTCCCAGTCCAGCGTCACGAGATTGGAGACACGGTCACCGTAGGGCACCTTGTCAGCCAGATCAGCCGGCAGCTCGACATGCCTGTTGGTGGGGCCATTGCCGCGCTTACGCGCCAAAAGCTCTTGCACATCGGGAGTCAACAAATAATCGATGAACGCCTGAGCCAAATCGGCGTGTTGTGTTCCTTTAACCAGGCAGGCGCCCTGGACCAAGGCAACCGCGCCCTCTTTGGGATAGACGAACTCGATGGGAAATCCGGTGTCCGCGAGTGACTGCACACGCCCACTGCCCCAGACCGACATCACGATTTCATGGTTCTGATAGAGTTCCGATGTCTTGCCGGGAGATGGCGTGAACGAGAGCACATTGGGAGCGATATCACGTTCGAAGGCCTCAAAGCCCGGTTCGATATTTTTTTCTCCACCGCCGTTCATGCGTGCCATCATTACCAGCGCATAGAGGCCGTAGCTGTTGCTGATCGATGGGACGTTGATAGCGCCAGCAAAGCGTTCGTCGCGCAGGTCATCCCAAGAGTCGGGCGCGTCCCAGCCTTCCTCCTGGAAGACTGCCTTGTTGTAGGCCAGACCACCGGCAATGATGCCTACCCCCGTCGCCTTGTCATCGGGGAAACGCGCAAAATCGTAAAGATCATCAAGATTGGGATCCTGGGTCTGGGATTGACACAGCCCGTAGTTGATCGCTTGGTAGGTAGGTCCGTCATCCATGATGGCGACGTCCATCTGCTGATCGTTGCGCTGCGCCTGCAACTTGGCCAAGGTATCGGTCGAGTTTCCGGCAACGTAGGCGATGTTAACGTCATGCGCCTTCTCGAAGGCGGGAATGATGCTATCGCGAAAAATGCTTTCGTAGGAACCGCCGTAGGCGCCCAAATACAGCGTCGGCCGCTCCTGCGCCTGCACGGTAGCCGTCGCGGTCATGGCGATCAATGCGGATACCCATAGCTTGCGTTGCATACTCTTGCTCCATTGTTGTTGTGGGGAGTTGTCGTGAAGAGTTGTCGTTTCAATTGACTGAACCAATGACCCACTGATCGGTGAGGCTTCCCTCGACGCTATCGATGTTTATCCATCAGGCCCAATACCATTTATGCGGTAGGCCATTCGCCAATGTTATGTCCCGTCAAAAATCAGCGATTTATCGTGACCGACCCGTTCGAGCAGCGCCTTGTGCACCTCCTTGATGAATTCGGTGGCCAATCGCGAGGCTGGGCGAAACGCTGGCAGCAGAGCGCTATAGCGAAATAGAATCGCTGGCGCGAAGTCACGGATCTCAAGGCCGCGTGCCTGGTAGCTCATGGCCGTTGCCGGCTCGATCAACGAGATCCCAGCCCCTGCCAACACCATCTCACAGGCCACCGACGACAGCTGCGTCTCCAGGCGCAAATCGCGACGGATACCGGCGCTAGCAAAAATACGATCTATCTCAGGGCGAACATCGAGAAACTGTCCGACCGAGATGAACGGCTGATCGACGAGGTCCTCTACGCGAACGACCGAGCAGGCCGTCAATGGATGGTTTTTCGGCATCACCAGCTTGAGCGGAGCCTCCGCCATCGGGAGCTCCTCAACGCTTGGATCATCAAGGCTCAGCCCGATAAATCCGACGTCACACTGCTGAGTGGAGACCCACTCGACAACTCGTTTTGAGCTATGCGCCTGGAGTGAAATGGAGATCGACGGGTAGCGCAGGGAAAAACGTTGAACGATAGCGGGCAACAACGCTATGGAAAGCGCTGGCATCGCCGAGATGAATAACCGGCCGGAGCGGAATTCGCGGATGTCGCGTGCGGTTTCCGTAATACGCTCAAGGCCCAAGAAGGAGCGCTCGACTTCCTCGTAGAAAGCCAGTGCTTCGGGAGTCGGTACCAATCGCCCCTTTTGACGCAGAAACAGCTCGAAGCCGATGTAATACTCAAGGTCGGCGATCAGGCGACTGACGGCGGGTTGGGAGACGTAAAGCACCTGCGCCGCGCGCGTGACTGTCTTGTGGATCATCACCGCACGGAAGGCTTCGATTTGCCTGAGATTGAGCATTGTTGTTGTGCCATATCGTGAAAGCGGACATAGCACTTTAGGCGTTGGTGCGGGCCGGGCAAAGGACGGCCTCGGTTAGAATTGGCTCATCACCGCCAGTCTTCTGCCTGCCATCGAGTAGAGCAGGTAAAGCCCCAGCAGCATGCCCATCACCGCCAGCGCGCCGACGTAGATCGCCGGCGACATCGGATACCAGCGCATCAGCGTGGTGACGATGATCGGGGTGAAGCCACCGAACAGCGCGTAGGCCACGTTGTAGGAGAACGAGAGGCCGCTGAAGCGCACGGCCGGCGGGAACGCCTTGACCGCAATGACCGGGATGGCACCGGTGATGCCGACGGCGAAACCGGCCAGGGCGTAGAGCGGCATCAGTTGCTGAGGATGCGTGCCGACCACGCTCATCATGAGCCAGTAGCTGACGCCCAGGAGCGCGCTCCAGCCGATCAGCGTCGCACCGCTGCCGAAGCGATCGGCACACCAGCCCGCCAGGACACAGCCGACAATCAGGCAGAGGATCGCGACGACGTTGGCCAGCGACGCATCCAGGCCGCTGTACTGCGCGGCCAGCAACGGCGGTGTCATCAACATCACCACGATGATGGCCGCGGTCAGAATCCAGCTCACCGCTCCGGCCACCAGAACGCCACCAAGATGGTCGCGCAGCACCGTCTTGACCGGCAGCTCGGCTGCCAGTGCGCGGCGCTCGCGCAGTTCGGCAAACACTGGCGTCTCGTGCAACCAGCGCCGCAGGTAGACCGCGATCAGGCCGAAGGCGCCACCGATCAGAAACGGGATTCGCCAGGCGCCTTCGGCCAGCGCCGGCGTCGAGAAGTGAGCCTTCATCGCCGCCGACACCAGCGACCCGATGAGGATACCGGCCGCCAGCCCGGCAGAGAGCGTGCCACAGGCGAGCCCGACATGTCGTCGAGGCACATGCTCGGAGACGAAAACCCACGCGCCCGGCACCTCGCCGCCGACGGCGGCGCCCTGCAGCATCCGCAGGCACACCAGGACGAGTGGCGCCAGATAGCCGATGTCGGCATAGGTCGGCAAGCAACCGATCGCCAGCGTCGGCAACGCCATCAACAGAATCGATAGCGTGAACATGCGCTTGCGTCCGAGCAGATCGCCGAAGTGCGCCATCAGCACGCCACCCAGCGGCCGAACCAGGTAGCCGGCCGCAAAAATGCCGAACGTCTGAATCTGACGCAGCCACTCCGGCATCTCCGGCGGGAAGAAGAGCTGGCCGATCACGGTAGCGAAGTAGACGAAGATGATGAAGTCGTAGAACTCCAGCGCACCGCCCAGCGCAGAGAGCGAGAGGACCTTGACGTCACCGCGAGAGAGCGGCCGCCGGTCGGGCTCGGGAGAGGGTGTCGGGGGCATGTCGGATTTCCTGCAGAGCCAACCGGTGAGACTCACCGGTTGGCGGGACGGGCGTGCCGTCGAATGAATCGTTCAGTGTTGCATCACGGCGAGCCGCTGACCGCTAGGCGCGCGCAGCAGGAACACCCCGATCACCACGCCCAGCAGCGCAAGTGCCGCAATGTAGTAAGCCGGTGCCACCGGATGTGTCGCGACCAGCGTCGAGACGACGATCGGCGTGAAGCCACCGAAGATCGCGTAGGCCACGTTGTAGGAGAACGACAGCCCGGAAAAGCGTACGGCAGCCGGAAACGACTTCACCGCGATTGTCGGTACCACGCCGACAATCCCCACCCCGAAACCGGAGAGACAGTAGAGCGCCATCAGTTGATCGGGGCTTTCCGGTACCACGTGCATCATCAACCAGTAGCCGATGCCCAGGATCAGGCTCCACACGATGATGGTGATGCCACTGCCCAGCTTGTCACAGCTATAACCGGACACGACACAACCGATCACGACGCAGACGATGGCCCAGACGTTGGCGAATGAAGCATCGATCCCATACTGACTCTGCAATAGGCTCGGCGTCATCAGCAGCACGACGACCACGGCGCCGGTCAGAATCCAGGTCACTGCCATCGACAGCACCACGCTGTCCAGATGCCGACTCAATACCCGCTTGACCGGTAGCCCGTCGGAGAGCGCTTTCTTGGCACGCATCTCGGCGAAAACCGGCGTCTCCTCGAGATAGCGTCGCAAGTAGACCGCAAGGAAACCGAATACGCCGCCGATCAAGAACGGTACGCGCCAGCCGTAGGCCACCATCTCATCGGCGGTATAGTAGGACTTGAGAAATGCCGAGATGATCGAGCCGATCAGGATACCCGCGACCAGACCCGATGCCAGCGTGCCGCAGGCGAGCCCGACATGCTTGCGCGAGACGTGCTCGGTAACGAAAACCCAGGCTCCCGGTACCTCGCCACCGACCGCCGCGCCTTGCAGGATACGCATCAGCACCAGCAATAACGGCGCCGCATAGCCGATCGTCGCATAGGTCGGCAGGCAGCCAATCAGTAATGTCGGCACCGACATCAGGAAGATCGACAGCGTAAACATCCGCTTGCGGCCGAGCAGATCGCCGAAGTGCGCCATGATGATGCCGCCTAGCGGTCTGGCCAGATAACCCGCCGCGAAAATGCCATAGGTCTGCACCATGCGCAGCCACTCCGGCATATCCGGCGGGAAGAAGAGCTGGCCGATGACGGTCGCGAAGTAGACGAAGATGATGAAATCGTAGAACTCCAGCGCACCGCCGAGGGCGGAGAGAGAGAGTATCTTGGTGTCGCCGCGTGATAGCGGACGCGACGGAGCCGCATCGTACTGAGGTGCGTTTGCCATAGCCCTGTTCTTTTTTCTGATGTTGCTGTGTCCAGTGTTCCCCTGCCTCGTTGACGGTGCGACTGCGAGAGTCAGCCCTGCCATAAGGGGGCGAATACCTTATCAGACTTTATGGATAGCGTCATTTCGGTTTTGTCAAGTCAAGCACGACGTTACAGCGTCAAAGGTCCAGGAGCATGGGCGTGGAGCAGGAGCATCGGCCAGGCAACAGGGCAGCCGAGAGGAAAAAGCGGCGCCCCGAACGACGAAACCGGCCGCTGGGGCCGGTTTCGGGCTGCTCGCTGGCCTTAAGCGGCAGCGATCTCTACGGGGTTCAGCTCTCGAGCTTGGCGTCGAGCGAGATCTTGGCATTGAGCAACTTAGAGATCGGGCAACCTTCCTTGGCCTTCTGCGCGGCGCTATCGAAGGTCGCCTGATCCGCGCCCGGGATCTTGGCCACGGTCTTGAGCTGCACTTCGGTGATGGTGAAACCGCTGTCGTCCTGTTCCATGATGACCGTAGCGTCAGTCTTGATGCTGTCGGGCTCGATGCCCTCCTCGCCCAGCATCATCGACAGCGCCATGGAGAAGCAGCTCGCGTGCGCCGAAGCGATCAGCTCTTCCGGGTTGGTGCCCGGCTCGCCTTCGAAGCGCGTGTTGAATCCGTAGGGATTCTCCTTGAGCGCGCCACTCTGGGTCGAGACGACACCCTTGCCCTTCTTCAGGCTGCCTTTCCACTCGGCGGAACCGGATTTCTTGATCGTCATCGTCAACTCCTTCTGTGCTGATGCGATAGTCCTGCGCGGCGGTGTCGAAACAGTGGCCACGCAGATGGGGAACCGATCCTCTCGGAGACGGGACAACGAGAGTGTAGACCATGATGACCTGCCGTCACTGGCTTAGCCGGTCAGCGCCGCTGTAGCCGACTCGTAGTCGGGTTCGTTCTTGATCTCGCTGACCAGCTCGGCGTGAAGGATGCGATCGTTTTCATCGGCGACGATGACCGCTCGTGCGCAGAGCCCGGCCATCGAGCCGCTGTCCAGTGCCACGCCGTACCGCTCGCGGAACTCGGGATGGCGAAAGCAGGAGAGCGTGACCACCTTATCGAGCCCTTCCGCCCCGCAGAATCGCGACTGTGCAAATGGCAAATCGGCAGAGACGATCAGCACCGCAGTGTTATCGAGTTCGCTGGCGTATTCATTGAACTTGCGCGTCGACATGGCACAGGTCTTGGTATCGACGCTCGGAATGATGTTGAGCACCTTGCGCTTGCCGGCGAAATCGGCGGTCCCGACCTCTTCCAGCGCATCGTTGGTCAGCGTGAATGACGGTAGCGATTCACCGACTTGCGGGAAGCGTCCACCCACCTCCACGGCGACGCCGCCTCGGGTTACGGTCTGCATCGATTGGCTCCTGTTGAGAATGCGCTTTGCCCAGCATAGTCGATGGCGCTCATACCGCCTCGCCCCTCGCATCCAGTGTCAGCCCCTCGCATCAAGAATGCGCCGCGCCAGACTCAACGCCGGCGAATCTGGCTCGCGCAGCAGATCGATGTTGCGCGCCGGAATGCCCTCGGGGTCATCGTGGTGTCGAAGCGCGCGTTCGAGCGATGCTTCCCGCAGCAGATGCAGGGTCGGAAACGGTGCCCGGTTGGTGAAATTGGCCGGGTCATCACGCTCGGCGCCGTCGAAGACGTAGTCGGGATGGAAACTCGCCAGCTGATAGATCCCCTCGTAACCCAGCGAATCGAGCAGCGCTTCGGCAAGCGACAGCAGCTCCAGATAGTCGTCGAAATCCTCGAGCCCTCGGGGAAAGATCAGCAGCGTCGTCTCGATCTCGGGCGTCGAGTCCAGCCGCTGACATTCGGCGACCAGCGCCTCGAGCATTGCTTCCATCGCATCGCCCGCCGAGACGGCATAGCGGATCGCCCTGCGCCGAAACTCGCGCCCGGCGAACGGGCAGATATCGTGGCCGACCACGAAGGTCTGCAGCCATGTCTGCATGGCCTCGACCGGGTCATTGTCGATACCCGTATTCGGGGAATTATCCAGAGTCGTCTTGATGAGCAGGCTCCATTGATGACAGGAAGGGACGGCAGCCCAGGTTTGCGAACATCGCAGGTGACTACCAAAGTAAGTAAGACCGAGGGTAACTACGACGAAAGCACGTACTACAGGCAAGCATCAGCATACCACTGCCCCCTTCAGTCACGAGGATCATCGCGATGCCATCCAGAACACCCGAGATCGTGCTGCCCGCCACGACCACGGAGACAGCGCTGGCACTGCCCGCCATCGGTCAGGGCACCTGGTACATGGGCGAGAACCTCGCCCCGCGCCATCAGGAGGTCGATGCCCTGCGCAACGGGCTCGACCTGGGCCTGACACTGCTCGACACCGCGGAAATGTACGCCGACGGTGGCGCGGAAGAGGTGGTCGGCGAGGCGGTCAAGGGCCGGCGTGACGATGCGTTCATCGTCTCCAAGGTCTATCCATGGAACGCCGGTCGCGATAGCGCCATCGCCGCCTGTGAGCGCAGTCTGAAGCGCATGCAGCTCGACTGTATCGATCTTTACCTGCTTCACTGGCCCGGCAGCATCCCGCTGGACGAGACCTTCGAAGCGTTCGAGCGTCTGCGGGATACCGGCAAGATTCGCCGTTTTGGCGTTTCCAACTTCGACGTCGACAACCTGCGGGCGCTGACATCGATTGCCGGTGGCACCGACTGTGCCACCAATCAGGTTCTCTATCACCTCGGCTCGCGCGGCATCGAGGTCGACGTGATGCCGTGGATGCGCGACCAGCACCTGCCGATCATGGCCTACTGCCCGCTGGCACAAGGGGGACGTCTGCGCGCCAAGCTGCTCTCGTCGAGCGTCGTCAACGAGATTGCCGAGAAACATGACGCGACGGCAGCGCAGATTCTGCTGGCCTGGGCGATCCGTCCCGTCAACGGTAATCCCGAGGCCCCGCGCCCGGTCATCGCGATCCCCAAGGCGGCAAGCCGAGAGCACGTCAAGGCCAACGCCGAGGCGCTGGACATCACGCTCGATCCCCAGGATCTGGATCGGCTCGACGCTGCATTTCCCGCCCCCAGTGAACCGGTCCCGCTCGATATCGTCTGAAAAGCGGGACACCAAACCGACGCCGTGACGCCATTGCCAACGCCCTCCAGGGAGATCGGAATGAACGATGTATCTCGTAACCTAATTGCCGCTTCACAACGTGTCATGCCCGCCCTCGGCATCGCGCTGAGTACCGGCATTGGCGCCACGATGATCGGCGCGCCGCTGTCGGTCCAGGCCCAGGAGGAGGCCGGCGCCGAGACCGAAAGCCGAGACGAGACGCCGCGCTACGGCGCCGAACTGGAAGGCTTCGACTATCCATGGCCAGTGCAACGCTTCGAGTTCACCTCGCAGCGCCAGGCACTGCAGATGACCTATTTGGACGTGCCCGCCAAAGATCCGAACGGCAAGACCGTTGTCCTGCTGCACGGCAAGAACTTCTGCGCCGCGACCTGGCAGGACTCCATCGAACGCTTCACCGAAGCGGGTTATCGGGTCATTGCCCCAGACCAGATCGGGTTCTGCAAGTCGAGCAAGCCCGCGGCGTATCAGTTCAGTCTTCATCAGCTCGCGAGTAACACGCATGCCCTGCTCGAGCATCTCGATCTCGATGACATCACCCTCATGGGGCACTCCATGGGCGGCATGCTCGCCAGCCGATACGCCTTGATGTATCCCGAGGACACCGACCGACTGGTGCTGGTCAACCCGATCGGGCTGGAAGACTGGAAAGCGATGGGCGTGCCCTACCAGCCGATCGACGAAGCCTACGCCGCCGAGCAGCAAAAAGACGCCGAGGCCATCCGCGCCTACCAGCAATCGACCTATTACGTTGGTGAATGGGAGCCACGCTATGACCGCTGGGTCGACATGCTCGCCGGGATGTATGCGGGGGATGGCGGCGACTTGGTCGCCTGGGACCAGACGCTCACGTCGGACATGGTCTTCACCCAACCGGTGATTCATGAATTCGACGAGATCGAGGTACCTACGCTGCTGTTGATCGGCGAGCGGGACAACACCGCCATCGGCAAGAGCCGCGCCTCGGACGCGGTCAAGAAGACGCTCGGCCACTACGACGTGCTGGGCGAGCGTGCAGCCGAGCGCATCCCGCAGGCCGAGCTGGTGGAATTCCCCGAGCTGGGCCACTCGCCGTACATCCAGCAGCCCGAGCGTTTCCACGAGGCACTGTTCGAAGGCTTGGATCGTCTAGACGCGTCCTGATCACCCAAGCGTCCTGCTCGTTTACAGGGGCAGCCGTCCACTCTCGCGCACTTCGCCCCGGCGCGAGGCGAGCCGATCCGCCAGCCGGGTCGGCTCCGGCAGCTTGGTCTTGCCCAGGCACGCCGTGACCCAATCGACCGCGGTTTCCAGCGAAACCCGATGTCCACCGGAGATGAACAGCGGCTTCACGTTCTCCCGCGAGCGCAGAACCGCGCCGATGGTCACGCGGTCTCCTTCGACGATGCCGATATCGGCGGGATCCTCCGGCCGGCGACGATCGGTCAACGGTGTCCAATGCCCCTTTTCCTCCGGCACGTCACCGAACCGGCCGCAGAGCCGGCTCTTGCCCACGCCAATGGTCGGCAGGTCGAGCCACAGTCCCAGATGCGAAGCGATCCCCAATCGGCGTGGATGCGCAATGCCCTGGCCGTCGATCATGATCAGGTCAGGCCAGCGTGACAATCGCGAAAATGCGCCGAGGGCGGCCGGAATCTCCCGAAACGATAGAAGCCCCGGCACATAGGGCATTCGCGTCGGTTCTCGGTGGACGATCTGTTCGACCAGCGTCAGCGAGGGCCACTCGAGCAGGATTAATGCCGCCCGCGTGATCTCGCCCCCGTCCTCGAAACCGATGTCCATACCCGCGATCGTGCTCACCTCGCCCAGCCGGTCCTCACGTTGGATCTTTGGGGCGAGGCGCTTCTGCAGCGCGATCGCCGCTTCCGGCATCAGATTCCATTCGTGCAGTGCTGGCGTTGGCAAGTCTGGCATGGCGACCTCTCCGAATTGGTGGTGTGAATAGTGTCAGGCGGCACTGAATGACCTGCCGAAAGCGTAACGCGAACGACGCGACTCATTGGGGATGCAGAGTCCATGCAGGTATCCATGCATTGGCTATGGCTACCAAAGGCTAGGTGGCCGTTCCGACGACTGCCAAGCCGATCTTCCCCTCGCGCTCCGGCACGTTACACTGTGGCGCTCGTTCACTCGTCATTCGCATCGGGCCTTGCCGTGAAAATCATCCACACCGCCGACTGGCATCTTGGGCAATCCTTTCACGGCCAGGAGCGTCACGCCGAGCATCGCGCCTTTCTCGACTGGCTGCTGGCGACGCTCGAGACGCGCCGACCGGACGCGCTGCTGATCGCCGGCGATGTCTTCGACGTGGTCAATCCCTCGCTACGTGCCCAGGAACTGCTCTACGACTTCATCGTCAATGCCCACGCCGCCCTGCCGGACCTGCAGATCGTGATGATCGCCGGCAATCACGACAGCGGGTCGCGGATCGAGCTGCCGGCACCATTGATGAAAAGCCTCAACGCGCACGCGCTGGGGCGCGTGCACTGGCTCGACGATGGCCGTCTCGACAGCGATCACCTGCTCGTGCCGCTGCACGATGCCGACGGCCAGCTCGTCACCTGGTGTCTGGCTCTGCCCTTCCTGCGGCCGGCAGAGGTCACCGGCGGCGAGATCGACGACTACCGGGACGGCATCGCCAACGTGCACCGTGAACTGATCGAGGTGGCACAGTCGCGGCGCCAGCCCGGGCAGGCGTTGATCGCCATGAGCCACGCGCATCTACAGGGCGCGGCGGTCTCGGAGGCGAGCGAGCGACCCATCGTGATCGGCGGCGAAGAGGCGGTGTCGGCGGCGCTATTTCCGCCGTCGATCGCGTATGTGGCTCTCGGCCATCTGCACAAACCGCAGCAGGTCGGCGAATCGAGAATCCGTTATAGCGGCTCGCCGTTGCCACTGGATTTCAGCGAAAGTCACTATCCGCATCAGGTCCTCGAGGTAACGCTCGCCGGCGAACAGCTCGAGACCATCGAGTCGCTGGCGATTCCACGCCACGTCGCCCTAGTGCGCGTCGGTCCGGATGGCGCCGACGCCGTCGAAGCGGCCATCGCCGCTCTCGAAACGGACCCGAACCTGCCGCGCGAGCGCTGGCCCTGGCTGGAAGTTCGGGTCGACCTCGACACGCCGCGCCCCGATCTGCGGGCGCGCCTCGAAGCCGCCGTCGGCGACAAACCCCTTCGTCTGCTGCGCATCCACAGCCGCTACCCCAACGCCACGAGCGACAGCGATACCGCCGCCACGGTCGATCTCGAGTCACTCACACCCGGAGAAATCTTCGAACGTACCTGGCAGAGCCGCTACGGTGAGGCGCCGTCGGCCGAGGTTGCGCGGGACTTCGCCGCGCTCGTCCAGCAGGTCCAGGATCAGGAGCGCGATGCATGAAAATTCTCGCCATCCGTCTCGAGAACCTCGCTTCGCTGGCGGGCCATCATGAACTCGACTTCACCGCGCCGCCGCTGGCCGACCAGGGGCTATTCGCCATCACCGGGCCGACCGGTGCCGGCAAGAGCACGCTGCTGGATGCGCTCTGTCTGTCGCTATACGGCAGCACGCCCAGACTACGCCAGGCACCATCGCGAGACTCGCAGGTCGCCGATGTGAAGCAGGATACGCTGGCCACGGCCGACGCTCGCACGCTCCTGCGCCGGGGAGCCGCCAGCGGCTTCGCCGAGGTCGACTTCCTTGGGCGAGACGGCACCCGTTACCGCGCGCGCTGGGCAGTCCGCCGCGCGCGTGACAAGGTCGACGGCAGTCTGCAGAAGGCCGAGCAGTCGCTGACCGATCTCGACAGCGGTCGCGTACTGACCGCCCAGAAGCGCGAGTTCGACAGACTGCTGCCGGAGCGCCTGGGGCTCTCCTTCGACCAGTTCACCCGCGCGGTGCTGCTGGCCCAGAGTGAATTCGCCGCCTTCCTCAAGGCCGACGATAACGCCCGCAGCGAATTGCTCGAACGCCTGACCGACACCCAGCACTACTCCGCGATATCGATAGCGGCCCATGCCCGCGTTCGTGAAGCCCGTCTCCAGCTCGAAACCCTCGATGCCCGGCTTGCCGATGCCTTGCCGGTGGACGACGAGGCCCGCCTTCAGCTCGAGCAGGATGCCGCTGCCGAGGAATCGGCGCTGAATCAGCTGCTGTCACGTATCGCGAAGCACCAACGCGAGTCCACCGAGCTCGAGCGCGAAGCCGACATGGCGAAGACCTGGCAAGCGGCACAAGACGCTCTGCGGCGTGCCGAGTCCGACTGCCACGCCCGCGAGGACGACCGGCGCACGCTCGATCAGCTGCAAGCGCTGGCGCCATGGCGAGAGCGCGCGCAGCGCCGCCAGAGTCTGCAACGAACACTGGCGCACCGGGACGAGGAACTCAGCCGCACGCAGGAGGCACTCTCCCGCGGCGAGCAGGAGGCCGAAGCGCTGGCGGCCGACTGTGCGGCCGCAACGGCGGCGCGCGACGACGCGGAGACCGCCTACCATGCCGACCAGCCGCGCCTGGAAGACGCCCGTCGACTGAGCTCGACACTCGAGCGCCAGCGCCAGCAGCTCGCGCAGCAGCAGGAAGTCCGTCGCCAGCTCGATGAAGAGATCGCGGCGGATCGCCAGCGCTTCGAGGCGCTGACGTCAGAGCGACAGCGAATCGATCGTGAACTCGACGAGCAACGCCTGGCGCTCGCGCGCCTGCTGGCCGAATGCACCGATCAGACGATGGCCGCGCACGCCACGCCGGAAACGCTGAGAGACAGGCTCAACGCACGCCGCGAGGCCGCCCAGACATCGCTGAGCGAACTGCAGACGCTGGCGCAGGCGTGGCAGGCGGTGGCGCAGATCGAGGAAGACACGGCGTCGTTGCGGCAGCGGCTGCTTCAAGAACGGGGCCGTCTTGCCCAGCTCGAGCACGATGGCCGGCAAGCGAAGGCCACGCTGACAGCACAGGAGATCGCAGCGCAACACGTCAGCGAGCAGATCGAGCTGGCTCGCGCCGCGCGCAGCGACAGCGTCGAGCGTCTGCGCCGCCTGCTGCACGACGACGCCCCCTGCCCCGTCTGCGGCAGTGTCGACCATCCTTACCTCGACGACCCCGAGGCGACGCCGCCGATGCCGCCGGAAGAGGCGCTACTGGCGGCGATCGAAACTCAGGAGCAGGAGCAGCTCGCGAGCCAGGCGAGTCAGCTCGAAGCCGCTCGTGAGCGACATCATCAGCTCGGCGCCGAATGGCGCGCCTGTCGTGACGGCCTCAACACGCTGGAGCCGCAGCTGGCAGCATTGACGCCGCGTCGACAAGCCGCCAACGACGCGCTCGAGGCCCTGCCACAGGCGCAGGCCCTGCGAGAGGCCGAGGCCCCCGAGACCTGGCTGCGCGACCGGCGCGAACAATGGCAGGCTGACTACGCGCAATCCAGCGAACAGCTATCCCGCCTTGACGCCATCGAAAAAGCGCAGCGCCCCCGCGAGGCCGAGCGTCAGCGCAGTGCGCTGGCGCTCGGCAAGCTCGAAGAGCGACTGACGCTATCACGCCAGCGCCTCGCGGCGCTGGACGAGACACTGCCGGCACTGACCCACGCCAGCGAAGAAAGCGGCCAGGCATTGCAGGCAGCACTGGGCGAACATGCGTCGACCGCAGCCTGGCAGGCGGTGTTGGAAGGGCGCCGGCGCGAGGCCCAGCAGCGCCTGGAGTCACATCAGGCGCGCTGGCAGACAGCGTCGCAGGCACAGGCCCAGCGCCAGCAGCAGTTCGCCGACCAGCAGCAGCGCCAGCAGGAAGAGCGACGGGAATTCGACGAGCTGGATCACCAGTGGCAGGCATGGCGTTCGGCTCAGTCGGCGCTGAGCGACGCGCGTATCGAGGCACTGCTGGCCTGGCAAGACGCGGCTATCGAGCAGCTCGGTGAAACGCTGGCGCGTCTGGACCGCCAGCGCGAGAACGCGCTGATCACGCGAGACGAGCGCCGTCGCACGCTAGTGGCGCAACGTCGAGCGCTGGTGGCCGGCACCGAGGATAAAGACTCTCTCGATAAGGCCTCTCTCGATAAAGACTCTCTCGATGACGACACGCTGCTCGCCGACGCCACGGGACAGCAGTTGGCCCAGCGCCTCGAGAGCCTTCAGCGGCAGACCCAAGAGCTCGAGCAGCAGCGG
This sequence comes from Salinicola rhizosphaerae, assembly GCF_014652715.1. GTDB lineage: Bacteria > Pseudomonadota > Gammaproteobacteria > Pseudomonadales > Halomonadaceae > Salinicola > Salinicola rhizosphaerae. The sequence continues at coordinate 122,803 of NZ_BMZI01000005.1, forward strand.
GAAAGCCAGCAGGAGCAGCGCGATAGTGCTCAGCACCGATTGCGCGAGGATGATCGCCGTCGCAAGGCCCAGCGAGAGGGCGCCAGCGAACGCGAGGCAGCAGCGAACGAGCTTCATCGCTGGAAACGCATCGGCGATCTGATCGGCAGCGCCGACGGCAAGGCCTTCCGGCGAATCGCACAGGCCTACAACCTCGATCATCTGTTGACCCACGCCAATCAGCACCTGCACGCGCTGACGCCCCGCTATCGACTGATCCGGGGCGGCAGCGACCTGGGTATTCTGGTGATCGATGGCGATATGGCCGACGAGCGCCGCTCGGTGCATTCGCTCTCCGGCGGCGAGACCTTTCTGGTCTCGCTGGCACTCGCGCTGGGGCTGGCTTCCATGGCCTCTCACCAGCTGGCCATCGAATCGCTGTTCATCGACGAAGGCTTCGGCAGTCTGGATTCACAGTCGCTGGCGCTCGCCATGGATGCACTCGACGGCCTGCAGGCGCAGGGACGCCGGGTCGGGATCATCTCCCATGTCCAGGAGATGCACGAGCGCATCCCGCTGCAGATTCGCGTCGAACCGGCCGGCAATGGTGCCAGCCAGCTATCGCTGAGACGCGCATGAGCGATCCAGCGCCTCCGGTCAACCTCCGGGTTCTTTCACCCAAAGTTCGGCTTCTTTCACCCAAAGTTCGAGTGAACAGGATACGGCGCTCCGCCCGAGCGATGCCAAGGCGATTTTCACGAGACGCGATGCGAACGGCGCAACCCGTCAAACCCTATTGAGCACGATATTTAGCAGGCTTTTTATCATTAGACTTTGGTCTACTTATTGACCCGAAACCTTTCTCCACAACCTTTCATATTGGAAAGAAAGCCGCGGAAAATCGGTAGCATGTCGCGATCGAAAAATCCCGTGAAACCAACATCAAATGCCGAAAAAGCGCGCCGCCTTGGCAGATTAAAATACCGGCAAAAACCTTTCTAATCAGTAATTTTTTACAATATTGTAAGAGTTGCCGAGACAAATCACGCCTGACTACTATCCAGCCGATTTCCCTCATATCGCTACCCCTGCGGTGGGATATGCCTGTCGCTGGAGGCTCAATTGCTGACGATCATTGGTCTGGGCATCATCATTGCCATCGTGGCACTTTTGTTGACGGAACGCGTCACTCCCATTATCGCGCTGTCGATGGTGCCGCTGATCGGCGCCCTGATTGCGGGATTCGGTATAGGTGATATCGCCGGCTTCTTCGAAACCGGATTGGAGGACGTCACCGATGTCGCGGTGATGTTCATCTTCGCGATTCTCTTCTTCGGCGTGCTGCAGGACGTCGGTCTCTTCGATCCACTGATCAACCGTGTCGTAGCACTGACGCGAGGCAACGTCATCGCCGTCGCCATGGGTACCGGCGTGATCGGCACCGTGGCACATCTGGATGGCTCCGGCGCCTCGACCTTCCTGATCTCGGTGCCCGCGCTGCTGCCGCTCTACAGGCGGCTGCGCATGAGCCCCTATCTGCTGCTGCTGATCGTCTCGGCGAGTATCGGCATCATGAACCTGGTGCCCTGGGCGGGTCCGATCGGCCGGGCGGCGGCGGTCACCAATATCAGCCCGACCGAACTCTGGCGCGGCATGCTGCCCGTGCAGATCGCCGGCTTCGTGATTCTGATGGTCTTCGCGGCGCTGCTGGGGCTACGCGAACAGCGCCGAATCGCCAGACTGCCCGCCAGCGAAGACGTCCCCACCTCGGCCGAGGTCATCAACGAGGCCGAGAACAACAAGGCGTTGCCGCCGAAATTCTGGCTCAACCTTGCCATCGCGATCGTCACCATCGGCGTACTCGCTTCCGGCATTCTGCCGCCAGCCTATGCCTTCATGATCGCGCTTGGGGTGGTTCTGCTGGTCAACTTCCCCAAGCCGAGCCAACAGATGGAGCGCATCAAGGCGCACGCGGCCGGGGCGCTGATGATGGCGTCGATCATCAGCGCCGCCGGCGCGTTCCTGGGCATTCTCTCGGGTACCGGCATGCTGGAGTCGATCGCGACCGACCTGGCCCAGGTACTGCCGCAGTCGATGGTGCCCTATCTGCATCTGGTGATCGGCGTCTTCGGCGTACCGCTGGACATGCTGACCAGCACCGACGCCTACTACTTCGCGCTGCTGCCGGTGGTCGAACAGGTCACCTCGACCCAGGGTATCCCGCCGGATCAGGTCGTCTACGCCATGGCGATCGGTAACAACGTCGGCAAGATGATCAGCCCCTTCTCGCCGGCCATGTGGCTCGCCCTTGGACTGGCCGGCGCCGAAATGGGTCGTCACATCCGCTACTCGTTCTTCCTGCTGTGGCTGTTCAGCCTCGTCATGCTCGGCTTTGCCTACCTGCTGGGCGTGGTCTAGCCGAGAGGTCTCTCGCGCAAGCCCGTGCCAACGGCACGGGCTTGCGTTCTTTCACCCACCTTGCGCGATCGCCAGGATCAGCCCGCCAACTTGTTGGCCAGCTCGGCCACGTGCTTGCCCTGAAAACGAGCGACCGCCAGCTCGTTATCACTCGGCGTGCGACTGCCGTCGGCATTGGCCAGCGTCGTTGCGCCATAAGGCGTGCCACCGGTGATCTCCTGCATGTTGGAGAGTTCGGGGCAGCTGTAGGGAACCCCGACAACGACCATGCCGTGATGGAACAGCGTGGTATGGATGGAAGTCAGCGTGGTCTCCTGCCCACCGTGCTGCGTTGCCGTGGAGACGAAAGCGCTGCCGATCTTGCCGACCAGCTTGCCTTGAGCCCAGGCGCCACCGGTCATGTCCCAGAAATTGCGCATCTGCGAGGCCATGTTACCGAAACGCGTCGGTGTCCCGACGATGATGGCGTCATAGTCCGCCAGCGCATCCGGCCCTTCGATCAGCGGCGCACTCTGATCGGTCTTGTAGCCGGCGCTCGCGGCGACCTCGTCGGGCACCAGTTCGGCAACGCGACGGAGTGCGACTTCGGCACCGGCGACGCTTTTGACGCCTTCGGCAACCGCATTGGCCAGCGTTTCGACATGACCGTAGCTCGAGTAGTAAAGCACCAGCACCTTGCTCATCGGATCTCTCCTGGGCCGAGATATGGGGGGAAGAAGCCTTCTGAGACTAGCCTTGCCATCAACGCGGCGCCAAACGAGCGTCGCTGCGCTTTTTTCACGCGCGGCAGCGAAAACGTCGAACGTTCCGCGCCCGGCTTCCCGGTCCGGACCGCTGGCCAGACGAGCGAGACGTCGTTGCCCGGCGGCGCATCGGTTTGTTGAGCGCCCACGTTACTCGCTATGCTGTTTCTCTCACGCCACGCGACCGGTATCGGCCGTAACGATCATCGTTGCGACTTCACCTCTCGGACATGCCCACTCAGGAACGCCGCCTCGCCCATGTCAGACGCCACGCTCACCTCCCGCGACCTGCTGCACACGTCGCTCGATCTACTGAAAGCGCTGGTCGGTTTCGATACCGTCTCGCGCCACTCGAATCTCGAATTGATCGAATTCGTCGAGGCCTTTCTCGCCACCCACGACGTGCCTTGCCGGCGGATCGCCAATGCCGACGGCAGCAAGTCGAACCTGCTGGCGCGAATCGGCCCCGCGGTCGAGGGCGGCGTGGTGCTCTCGGGTCACACGGATGTGGTGCCGGTCGACGGCCAGCCCTGGACCAGCGATCCTTTCACGCTGACCGACAAGGGTGACGGTCGGCTCTACGGCCGCGGCAGCTGCGACATGAAGGGGTTTCTCGCCTGCGCGCTAGCCCAGGTGCCCCGCTGGCAGCAGCTACCGCTCGCGCGTCCGATCTATCTAGCCTTCTCCTACGACGAGGAGATCGGTTGTCTCGGCGCCCCCTCGATGATCGATCGATTGATGGCGGACGAACCGCGCCCCAATGCTGTGATCATCGGGGAGCCGACGCTGATGCAGCCGATCGTCGCTCAGAAAGGCATCACCACCCTTCGCACCACGGTCACCGGCAAGGCGGCACACTCCAGTCAGGTCAATCAGGGCGTATCGGCGATTCACGTCGCCGCCAGGCTGGTGACGCGAATCGAAGAGATCATGGCCGAGCTGGTCGATGAAGGCGCCGTGGAGGACGTCTTCAACGTGCCGCACTCGAGTCTTCACGTCGGACGTATCGAAGGCGGCACCGCGATCAACATCATGGCGCGGGAGTGCCACTTCGAATGGGAGATTCGCCATCTGCCGAACGATGGCTTCGAGACCGTTTTCCAACGCTTCGAACAGTTCGCCAAGTCGCTCGAGGCCGAGCTGCGCGAACGCGCGCCGGAGGTATTGATCGTGACCGCGCCCCTGGTCGAGACCGTACCGGCGCTGGCCGATCGCGATAACGCTCCGGCGCTGTCGCTGTGTCGGTCACTGCTCGATGCGCCCGATGCCGAGACCGGCGGGGTCGCTTACGCCACCGAAGGCGGTCAGTTCCAGCGTGCCGGTCTGCCGACCGTCATCTGCGGGCCCGGCAGCATCGCGCAGGCGCATCAACCGGATGAGTATATCGAGAGCGACCAGCTCGCGGCCGGTGATCGCTTCATGCAACGGCTCGGCGACAGGCTCAAGAGCTGACTCTTCGAGATAGGCGTGAGGATCTACCGCAACATGCACTCTCCCGCTCTCGCCATCCGCCGCATACCGCTGGTCGCCGTCTATGGCACGCTCAAACGTGGATTACGCAATCACCATTGGCTCCACGGGGCCGACTGTCGGCGCCGAAAGGCCGCCGATCGAAAGATTGGCGATCAACGGCCTCCCGTCGGTGATGGCTAGGTGAGAGCGCCGTCTAAGCGAGAGCCCCGTGCGGGTCGATGACAAACTTCTTCGCCGCGCCACCGTCGAAATCAGCGTACCCCTGCGGCGCCTGATCCAGCGAGATGGTCTGAACGTTGACGGCGCGCCCGATCTGCACGCGGTCGTGGAGAATCGCCTGCATCAGTTGGCGCTGATAGCGCATGGCGGGGGTCTGCCCCGTGTGAAACGACATCGCCTTGGCCCAGCCGAGCCCGAATTTCATCGAGATGTTGCCGTGCCTGGCATCTTCGCTCTCGGCACCGGGGTCCTCGGTGACATAAAGACCGGGAATGCCGACGCGTCCACCGGCCTGAGTAACTTCCATCGCGGCGTTGAGTACGGTCGCCGGCTGTTCATGGGCATGATTGTGACCGTGACAGTTGGCCTCGAAACCCACCGCATCGACCGCGCAGTCGACCTCGGGCGCCCCCAGCACCGACTCGATCAGTTCCGGCATGCTCGCCTCCTGCTTGAGATCCAGCCCTTCGCAGCCAAAGCTGCGAGCTTGCTCGAGACGCTTGTCATTCATGTCGCCGACGATCACGCAGGCGGCGCCGAGGAGCTGCGCCGAGACGGCGGCAGCCAAGCCGACCGGGCCAGCCCCCGCGATATAGACGGTCGAGCCAGGCTGCACGCCGGCGGTCACGCAGCCGTGAAATCCCGTCGGGAAAATATCGGAGAGCATGGTGAGATCGAGGATTTTCTCGACCGCTTGCGCCTTGTCAGGGAAGACGAGCAGCTGAAAATCGGCATAGGGCACCATCACGTACTCGGCCTGGCCACCGACCCAGCCGCCCATATCGACGTAGCCGTAAGCACCGCCGGCGCGATCCCCGTTCACGTTGAGACAGATGTGGGTATCGCCACGCTTGCAGTTGCGGCAGCGCCCACAGGCGACATTGAAAGGCACTGAAACGATATCGCCGATCTTGACGAATTCGACGTCGCGTCCGCACTCGATCACCTCACCGGTGATTTCGTGGCCCAACACCAGCCCCTCGGGCGCCGTGGTACGTCCGCGCACCATATGCTGATCGCTACCGCAGATATTGGTCGTCAGAACCTTGAGAATGACCCCGTGCTGACACTGGCGATTGCCCAGCGCCAGTTCGGGAAAGGGAATGCTTTCGACGGCGACCTTGCCGGCACCGCGAAAGACGACACCGCGATTGGCGGATGAAGACATGGCGTAGACTCCTGATCTGGTCTCTGGTCACCCGCCACGTGCCGCTCTCGTGGCGGCATCGGGGCTAGGCTCGAGCCCAGACTAGGAGTTGCCAGCAGAAGGAAGCTGTCTCGCCGCGCCTTCGAGTGACGCCACGGCGACAGTGGCGAAGTCTAAAGGTCTTAGGCATCAGGTGACAGACGCCCGAGAGCGCCGACGTCTCGAAGTGCAGGGATCGCGGCGAGGCCGGAAGTCGCTCCCACAGATGGCCGACCCCGACCTCAGGGACCTGCCAGGGCCGGGGCGGTACCGGCGATCAGTAGTCGATGACGACTTTACCGCGCGGTTTGGAGCAGCAGGAGAGAATGAACCCCTCGGCTTCGTCCTCTTCGGTGATGCCACCGTTGTGCTCCATCAGCACCTCTCCCTCCGTCTTCAACACGCGGCACGTGCCACAGATGCCCATGCCACAGGCCTTGGGAATGTGCAGCCCGAGCTTGGCGGCCGCGGCGTGGATGGTCTCGTTCTCGCTGATGCGAATACTTTTGCCGCTGGTCGCGAACTCGACCGGCAGCAGATCGGCCATGTCGACCGCTTCGGCACGGGCTTCGGCCTCCTCGGCCAGCTCGAGCACATCTTCCTGAACGTCGAGCGGCGTCGCGCCGAACGATTCCTGATGATAACGCGCCATGTCGAAGCCATCTTCGAGCAGCACCTGACGCACCGCCTTCATGAACGGTGCCGGCCCGCAGCAGAACACTTCGCGCTCGAGGTAATCCGGCGCCATCAGGCTCAGCATCTGTCGGGTCAGATAGCCGCGGAACCCCGACCAGGCCTGACTGAGTTCGTCGCTCCGCTCGCATACGATATGCAGCCGGAACTCCGGCAGGCGCGAGAACATGTGCACCAGCTCACGGTGATAGATGATGTCGTTCGGTGCCTGGGAGCAGTGCACGAATTCCAGATCGACCGCCGCGTTGGTATCGAAGAACCAGCGCGTCATCGACATCAACGGCGTGATGCCCACACCGCCGGAAAGCATCAGCAGCTTGTCCGCCGGATGGTCGATGGCGTTGAAGTCGCCGACCGGCCCGTGAACGACCATCTCGTCGCCGATCTTGAGATTGTCGTGCAGCCAGTTGGAGACCTGTCCGCCCGGCAAGCGCTTGACGGTGATCGAGAAACTGTAGGGGATCGAGGGCGAACTCGAGATGGTGTAGGAGCGCATGACTTGCTGACCGGCGATCTCGAGCTCCAGCGTGACGAACTGTCCCGGTTTGAAAAAGAACATCACTGGCTGGTCGGCCATGAAACAGAAGGTGCGCACGTTCCAGGTTTCCTGGATCACCTTGACGCAGCGCACCTGATGGCGACCGTTGGTCCAGGTTTGCGTGTTGACCGGATTGGAGAATTGCATCGTCGTCGCGCTCGATCGGAGGAAACGGCGAGGTGATGACAACGCCCCGAGCGTTTCCGTGAATGTCTCGTATGAGCGGATTCTCGCCACGCCGGCGTCCGACGACTTGCCCCGCAGCGACACGAGCATGCCTGCCACCCCCAGCGCCGATCGTTTTGTGGTTTCTGCCAGCGGTGCGAAGGTCGAGAAAAAGCGCGTCGCGGTCGCGCTCGATTCCCCGCATGTCGTGACTGGACAACTTTACCGACAGCGCCTGCGCGACACTTCGCCAAAAGCCATGGGTCGGGATGACCCTGCCATGTCGTACGCCGCCACCTGTCGCCGTCATTCAGCCACTGGGGCATTCCCATTGCCGTGCGCGGGAAAGACCCTACCTGTCATCGATGAGGATTCGACCATGTCACCGCTCTACCGCGACTATCCGGCCCCCGACAATCCCGGCGGAGATGCCCTGGAGGCGACTCGTATCGCCGTGGCGGCAATGCTGGATCATCGTGAACCCGCGTTCTCGCTGCCGCAGCCTTTCTATAACGATCCCAGGCTGTTTCAGCTGGACATGCAGGATCTTTTCGAGAAGCAGTGGCTATTTGCCGGCATGAGCTGCGAAATCCCCGCCAAGGGTAATTTCTTCAAGGTGGAGATCGGCGATAACTCGATCATCGTCGTTCGGGGCGCCGAAAATCGGATTCACGCCTTCCACAATGTCTGCCGTCACCGAGGCTCGCGGCTATGCCTGAAAGACAAAGGCAAGGTCGCCAAGCTTGTCTGTCCCTACCACCAGTGGACCTACGAACTCGACGGCCGCCTGCTGTTCGCCGGTAGCGACATGGGTACCGACTTCGACATGAGCGCTTATGGTCTCAAGCCCGTCGCCGTCAAGAGTGCCGGCGGCTTCGTGTTCATCAATCTCGCCGACGACCCCGAGCCGATCGACGACTTTCTGGTCTCGCTCGAACACTACCTTGCGCCGTACGAGATGGATAACGTCAAGGTCGCGGTCGAATCCAACATCGTCGAGCGCGCCAACTGGAAGCTGGTGATCGAGAACAATCGCGAGTGCTACCACTGCAACGGCGCCCACCCGGAGCTGCTCAACTCGCTGATCGAGTTCGATGACACCGACGATCCGCGCTCTACCGGTGAATATCGCGACCTGGTCGCACGCAAGCAGGCCGACTGGACCGCCTGTGAAGTGCCCTGGCAGCTCGCGCGCTTCGGCAAACGCAACCGCCTGACGCGAACGCCGCTGATCGACGGCATCGTCTCGATGACCATGGATGGCAAGCCGGGCTGCAACAAGCTGATGGGGAGTATCCCCAACGCCGACATGGGCTCTCTGCGCATTCTTCACCTGCCCAACTCCTGGAATCATTTCATGGGCGATCATGCGGTCGTCTTCCGAGTCCTGCCATTGGGTCCGCAGGAAACGCTGGTGACCACCAAATGGCTGGTCCATAAAGATGCCGTCGAGGGCGTCGACTATGACCCGGCGCGGCTGCGCCAAGTGTGGGATGCGACCAACGACCAGGATCGTCGCCTTGCCGAAGAGAACCAGCTCGGCATCAACTCCAAGGCGTATCAGCCAGGGCCCTACTCCAAGACTTACGAGTTTGGCGTGATCGACTTCATCGACTGGTACAGCGAGACGCTGCGCGCCAACCTCGGCGTCGACGTGCCGGCACCGCTTCAGGTTGCCTCATCGTGATGACATGCCGTGCTCGACCCGCCTCGGCCGAGCACGGCTCGCTAGTTAACATGGATTAAATTACTCAAGAGTTTCAGCAAGTTATCCCACACTGAAATCGTTCCCGAGGTGGTCAGCGTCGCAAGGTTCGACTATGGTCTTAGTCGAACGACAGGACGTCGTCGCGACCTCAAACAATCAGGGACGATCATCATGGCTCAAGGTCAATCGGGCGGGTTGCGCTATATCCTCGCCATCTGCCTCGTCGCCGCACTCGGCGGCATTCTCTTCGGCTACGATACCGCCGTCATCTCCGGCGCCATCGACTCGATCACGCAGCATTTCGATCTCTCTCCCACCATGAAGGGGTGGGCGGTATCGAGTGTCGTGATCGGCAGCATCATCGGCGCCGGCATGGCCGGGTGGCTTGCCAACGTACTCGGTCGACGCCTGGCAATGCAGCTGGCTGCCGTGCTCTTTCTGATCTCGGCATTGGGCTCCGCGCTCGCCTTCAGCTTCTGGTTCTACATCTTGCTGCGCGTCGTCGGCGGCATGGCGGTCGGCATCACGAGTCTGGTCTCGCCGATGTACATGGGTGAGCTCGCTCCGCAACATTGGCGAGGCCGCGTGCTGAGCATGTTCCAGCAGTGCATCGTGATCGGCCAGACCGTGGTCTTCTTCGTCAACTACCTGATCGCGAGAGACGTCACCAGCGCGTGGCTGGCCGACGCCGGCTGGCGCTGGATGCTCGGCTCCGAGGCGATTCCCGCACTCGTCTTCGGCCTGCTGCTGCTGCTGGTACCAGAGTCGCCGCGCTGGTGCGTGATGAACAACCAGATCGATCGTGCCCGTCGCATCTTCAAGCGCTTCAACTCGGAGCGAGACAGCGAGGAGATGATCGACCAGATCCGCGAGTCGCTGCAGGGCGGGCAGGCCAGCGGACGCCGCGCCATGAACCAGCAGCGCCGCAGCGAACGCCGCGAATCGCGCAGCGCGATCCGCCGCCCGATCATGATCGGCATTACCGCCCTGGGTATCTTCGTGGCCGCCGCCCAGCAGTTCACCGGCATCAACGTCGTCATGTACTACGCGCCGACGGTACTCTCCAACGTCACCGACTCGACCGGCAGCGCGCTGCTGCAGACGGGCTACATCGGCATCGTGTTCATCTTCGGCAATCTGGCAGGCATGCTGCTGATCGATCGCGCCGGGCGTCGTCGGCTACTCAGTATCGGCAGTCTGCTCTGCGTCGCCAGCATGGCGGTGCTGGGCAGCGTCTTCTGGCTGGGCATTCAGGGCTATCTGGCGATGTTCTGCATCATGTTGTTCGTGATCGGCTTCTCCATCTCCTGGGGCGTCTGCAGCTGGACACTGCTGGGCGAGATATTCCCCAACGCGATTCGCGGCACCGCCATGGCCTGGGCAATGGCCGCCAACTGGGCAGCTGGCTTCATCGTCGCCCAGACCTTCCCCATGATGCGAGGCAGCGAATGGCTCAATGTCCTGTTCAACGGCGCCTTCCCGTTCTGGCTGTTCGGCGCGCTCACGCTGGTCAGTCTCGTGATCACCTGGCGCTTCGTGCCTGAAACCAAGGGCGTACCGCTGGAATCGATGGAGTCGCTGATGCGCGAGAAGTTCAAGCGCGGGCATATCCACGACTACCAGGCCTATCGGGATAGCGATTCCGCCACGACTTGAGAGCGGATGTTTGCAAGGCGTACTGCCACCCGGCTCATCTCACCAAAAAAGCGCCTCCCGAAGGAGGCGCCGACTCACTATCGCGATCGAATTGACGTCTTCGGCGCCATCAGAAATCGACAGTCGCGGATACCTTGAAGGTTCGTGGCTCGCCCTGTGTTATATAGCCGGAGCCAGCGGTGGAAGCCGAAGCCCAGTAGTCTTCGTCGGTGACATTGTCGACGCCGACACGCCAGACCCAATCGGCTTGGCCCAACGGCATCGTGTAGCGCACGCCAAGATCGAGCCGCGACCAGGAGTCGAGCTTCAGATCGTTGTCCGCCGCAACGTACTGCGAACCGGTCTGGAGAAAGCGGCCGGTGGCGGTCAGACGATCAATGTGGGGAATGTCCCATTCGCCGCTAAGCGTGTACTGATAATCCGGCACTCCCTGGGCGTCATTGCCCTGGGTATCATCCTGCGTTTTGGTCAACTCGGGGTCGATGAACGTGGCGCTGGCCAGCACACGCACGCCGGTCAGCGGCTCTCCATAGCCAGACAGTTCAAGACCACGGTTGCGCTGCTCGTTGTCCAAAGACTGCGTCCCATCGGAGAGCGTAGCGACACTTGGCTGCTCGATCTGGAACAGCGCAATAGCCCCGCCAAAGGTGCCGTAATCGAACTTCGCGCCCACTTCATCCTGCTTGGAATGAGAGATACCCAGAGCCTCGCCGTAATTGGGTGCGCTTTCATCGGTGACATTACCGGCGCTCTGCAGGGCCTCGATGTGGTTGGCGTAAAGCGAAATGGCATCCGTCGCCTTGAACACCAGGCCGTAAACCGGCGTGACGCGATGGCCGCGCTCTTCTGCGGAGTCACCTTCCTGATTGACATGGATCTCCTGATAGCGCGCGCCCAGGGTCAGCAGCACGCGATCATCGAAGAACCCGAGGGTATCGGAGAGCGAAGTGCCTTCTGCTCGAGTGTGCGTCACCGACCCACCTAGGGGACCGCCGACGCCATCGTCTTCGTCGATGTCACTCGGATCATAAATGCTAGTCGCGCTACCGTAGGTGTAATAATCGTAGCGGGTGTCGAAGTTACGATAGAAGTTCGAGTACGCGAGATTGAGCTGGTGGCTTATCGGCCCGGTGTCGAAATGGCCACGTACGCCTGCCTGACCCGCGAACGTCGATATCTCGTTGCGTGTCGGGAGCACGCCACCGAGCGTCGCACTGCCGTCGCTATCGTTGAGTGTCGGAATTGGCGAGGCGAGATACTCGTGGGTCTTGTTGCCGCCGATTGCCGCGAAGGCCGTCCAGTCATCGGTAATGTCGTACTCGCCACGCAGCATCCCGAAGGTCGTCTCGAGATGCGTTTCGGCCCAGTCCGGGGTGTAGTTGATGTCGCTAGACGGCGCATGAGGAATATGATCGAGACCAGCTCCGGTATAGAGCGATGAGCGCGCGCCGTTGATCGTGTTCTTCTGATGACCGACATCCAGTGACGCTCGTGCGCGATCACCACGATAGTCGAGCCCGAGCACTGCCGAGGTATCAGCTGAAGCTTCATCGTCGATGGCATGGTCACCTCGACCTCTTTTGACGCTCAGGCGCGCACCGAACTGGTTTTGATCGCCGAAGCGACGCCCGGCGTCGAGTCCGGACTCGATGTAACCGTCCGAGGTATAGCCGGTGGAGAGTCGCGTGATCGGCTCTTCGGTGGCGCGTTTGGGTTCGATGTTGACCGAACCCCCAACTCCGGAACCACCGATCGGGATGCCGTTGGCGAAAGCGCTGGCACCTTTGAAGACTTCGACACGCTGCATCATGCTGGTGTCGATCAGCTGCCGCGGCAACACGCCGTAAAGGCCGCCGTAGGAGATATCGTCGCCGTAGAGGTTGAAACCGCGCAGCTTGAATGACTCGCCGTAGACACCGTAGCCACGCCCCACCGAAACCGAAGCATCGTTGGAGAGCACATCGCCCAGCGTATCGGCCTGCTGATTCTCGATCAGCTCGCTGGTGTAGCTGATGACATTGAATGGCACGTTCATCGCATCCTGCTCGCCGAGCACGCCTATTCGTCCGCCGGCGGCCACCTGCCCGCCCGCGTAGGCCGGCGGCGGCGTATCGCCCTGAGTCGTGATCGCTTCGCTGGTCACGGTGACGGTGTCGAGAGCCTGCGTGTCATCACCGCTCTGTGCCCATCCAACGCTGACGAAGGGAGGCGCCCCCATCACCATGGCGACGAAAACCAGCTTGCCTGCCGTTTTCTTGTTGTTCAGCGCTTCAATACCTGATCGTTTCATGATTCCAGAGGCCTATCGTTTCGGAGGCAGACGCGTAAAGAGCGAGACATTCTATAGCGAAGTAACAGAGAGTTAAACGACAATCATTATCAGTAAACAACGATTCATATCTCTGAAACGACAGTCGCTGATCCTGCGAGACCCCTGCCGGTGTCAGCCATTGATCGAATGCTCGAGATCGCCAATGCTGTCGGAGACTGGCTTCCGAAAACGGAAACGCCTGACAGATCGTCAGGCGTTCGAGAAGGCGACCCGTCTTACAAAGGGTACGTCACCAGTGATATTGGAGGCTGCCAATGACGCTGCGCGACTCTCCGTAGTAGCACCAGTAGTCACATCCGCTGACGTAGTCCTCGTCGGTCAGGTTGGTAACGTTGACCTGGGCCGTCCAGTGCGAGTCGATCGCGTAGCTCGCCATGGCATCGTAGAGCGTATAGGCCGGCACCCGGGTATCGCTGTATTGAGGTGAATCCACGCTGGTACCAATGTAGCGAGCCCCCGCCCCCAGACCCACCCCATCGAGCACCCCTCGATTGAAATCGTAATCGAGCCACAACGATGCCTGATGACGCGGAATCAAACCGGCGCGGAGGTCGCTCAGCGTATCGGTGACATCGACAGTGACGTCAGTATAGGTGTACGCCGCGGTGACCTGGAGATTGTCGGTGACATAGCCCACCCCTTCCAGCTCGAACCCGCGCGAGTGACGCTCCCCGCCCTGGTTGCTGGAAGATCCACCACTGGGATACAGCGTGTCACTCTCCTTCAGGTCGAAGACCGCTGCCGTCACGTAGCCATCCAGCCACTCCGGGGCGTACTTGAGCCCCAGCTCCCACTGCTTGCCTTCGCTGGGCTGGTAAGCGTCTCCATCGAGATCGTTGCCAATGTTGGGCGTGAAAGACTCGCTATAGCTCAGATAGGGCGACAGACCATAGTCACCGAGATACATGACGCCGCCGGTATAGGACATCTGGGAGTCGTCGTAGCTCTGATCTTCGCCACCATCCTGCTTGTTGGTGACGTCGACGCTGTCATGACGAGCGCCCGCCAGTAGAATCCAACGGTCATAGAGACGCAGTTGATCCTGAACGTAAACACCGATCTGTTCCTTTCCCTGATCGTAATACGTCGGGGCATTGAGAGGATTGGTCGTTATCTCACCCGGATCGAAGATATCGATCGTGCCATAGTTGAAAGTGTCACGACTGAGATAGTCCGCATCCAGATGCTGATAATCCAGCCCCACCAGCAACGTGTTCTCGGTATTATCGGTGTACCAGGTGCCGATCACGCGGTTATCAATAGTAAAGGCGTCGTAGCTACCGTCGCGGTAAGTCACCCCTCGAACCGCATTACGATCGTCAATCATGTACGACGGGTACGCCGTGCGCAGGAAAAGATCCAGGGACGCGAACCGGGCGTTCTGCTGAAACTCCCAGGTATCGTTGAAGGTATGCTCAAGCTCGTAACCGACCGCAATCTGCTCGTGCTCAAGCCTGTCATTATCGTTGTCGCCCAGATCGGTATCGCGGTCGACCTTGCCAAACGGCGTATCATTGACTGAGCCATAAGGGAGGTAGAAGACATTGGCGGGCGTGCCGTGATCCCGCTGATAGCTGGCCAGCAGCGTGAGTGTGGTGTCGTCGGAGAGGTCTACCGCCAGACTCGGGGCGAAGTAGACCCGCTCGTTGTCCGTGCCGTCGAGCTCACCATCCTGATCGCGGAATAACCCGACGAAGCGGTAGCGCACGTCACCAGCATCGCTGGCCGGCCCGGAGGTATCGATCCCCACCTGGCGATGCCCCTTGTTGCCCCCCTGAATCTCGAACAGCCCTTGTGCTTCATCGGTCGGACGTTTGCTGATGGCATTGACGATGCCACCGGGAGGCGCCTCACCGTAGAGAATGGATGCTGGCCCTTTCAGGAAGTCAACGCGCTCAAGACCGAACGGCTCTGTCTTCCACCACAGATACCCAGCCTCTCTGAATAGGCGCAACCCGTCCTGATAAGTGGAATCCTCCCCTGAGAATCCTCGAAAGAAGAACCAGTCAGCCTTGGCGTCGTTTCCGTAGGGAGCCGACAGGGCTCCAGCACGATAACGAAGCACCTGATCGTATTTGTTGACTGCACGACGTTCGAGTTCATCATCAGTGACGATCGATGCCGAACGCGGCGTTTCCACCAATGGCGTATCGACTTTGAGCGCCGTGCCGGTCACCACGACGGTGTCGTTGGTCACAGTCGCATTTTCAGGCTGAGCGTGAGCGGAAGCTGCCAAGAAGCAGAGCAGCGCGCCACCCCCGGCAATGGAGAGGTTCCCTGATTTCATCGGATCGGATGCCCGTTTTATACGTTGTCGTCTTGTGACGTTTCAATTACCACTGCCCAGAGGGCCGGTGCTCATTGGTTTATTCCCGACAGGGATTATAAATGACAATCATTCTTATGTGTATTAACCATTAGCCTGCGATTACTTTGCTGTTCATTGATAACGATTGTCGTTCGATCTACCATCTCGCCCCTGTGCGCGCCCTATTCATAGGCACTCAATGGGCGCATCGATCGATTACCACTGCCATCAGGAAGTCGCCATCTTGCCGCGCGTCCGCCATCTATTCGTGCTTGCCGCTGTCGCCACGCTCTGGCTACTCGGAACCGACACGGTGATGGCGCAGCCTGCATCGACCCAGGCAGACGCTAAACCTCCTCGAATCGCCTCCGCCAACTGGACGACGACCGAAACCCTGATCGCCCTGGGCGTGACACCCTACGGGGTCTCCGATATCGCCAACTACAACACCTGGGTCAAGGAGCCGCCGGTACCGCCCTCGACGATCGATATCGGCCTGCGTAACCAGCCCAATCTGGAGCTTCTGGCACAGAATCCCCCTGACCTGCTGTTGAGCAGCGCGCTTTTTTCCCGTGACAACGCGCGTCTCGAACGGCTGATGCCGGTGCGTATCGTGGACAACTTCTATACCGGCCAACCCTTCTACCCGGCCACCCAGGCGATGACCCGAGAGATCGGCGACCTGACAGGCCATCAGGCGCAGGCCGAACGGCTGATCGACCAGACAGACCAAAAGCTGACCCGTGCGGCTCAAAGCCTCGCGGATATCTCGCGGCCGGTTTACGTCGTCCAGTTCAGTGATACACAGCACGTTCGCGTTTTTGGCGGCGGCAATATGGTCGGGACGGTGCTGGATCGCACGCACCTGCGCAATGCCTGGACAGGGCCAACCAACGCCTGGGGTTACGCCAGCATCTCGATCGATCGCCTGGCGGAAACGCCGGACGCCAGGATCGTGGTGATCAAACCCTACCCCCGTCAAGTGGAGAGCGAGCTCGAGAACAATCAGGTATGGCAGCATCTGCCGGCGGTTCGCGAGGGCCGCGTCAGCGAGATCGCGCCAGTCTGGCCTTACGGCGGCCTCGTATCGATGCAGCGCCTGACCCGCTCGCTGGTCGAGGTGATGACCGGCTCGGCGGGAGCGCCCGACGCATGAGCGTATCCCGAGGCGCCAAGTCCCCTCTCTGGCTGGTGGTCGTCCTTGCCTCAATGGCCCTCGGGCTCGGCTATACCACTCTGCAGACGCAGTTCGGCGATCTCTCCGGCCACTGGCTCCAAGCGCTGGTCGCACCGGACGACGACAGCATCCGCCAGGTTGTGATGCATTTCACCTTCGCACCGCGCCTGATCGTGGCGCTACTGGCCGGCGCGGCACTGGCGCTGGCCGGCTGCTTGATGCAGCAGGTCCTGCGTAATCCGCTGGCTTCGCCGGCGACGCTTGGCGTGACCAGCGGGGCCCAGCTTGCGCTGGTGGTGGCAACGCTGTGGGCGCCGGGCTGGATGCTGGCCGGCCGGGAATGGATCGCGCTGCTGGGCGGTATCGGCGCCACATTACTGGTGTTCGCGCTGTCGTGGAAACGGCGGCTGGCGCCGATGGTCGTGGTGCTATCGGGCATGGTGGTCAGTCTCTACTTCAGCGCCATCAACAGCGCCCTGCTGCTGTTCCATCAGGAGAGTCTCTCGGGTCTTTTCATCTGGGGTTCCGGAGCGCTGGCGCAGGATAACTGGCACGACACGCGATTTCTGATCCTGCGTCTGGCGATCGCGACGCTCGCCGCGCTCTCCCTGTTACGCCCGCTGGCGCTACTGGACCTGGAGGAAGACGGCGCGAAAAGCCTGGGTATCTCGCTGCGCAAGCTGCGAATAGCCGCGCTCGGTCTCGGTATCTTCATTACCGCCTGCGTGGTCAGCGCGGTTGGACTGATCGGTTTCATCGGGCTCGCCGCGCCCGCCATTGCGCGACTATCCGGCGCGAGAACGTTCTCCCAGAGGCTCGTCTGGTCGATGCTGCTCGGCGCCCTGCTGCTGACGGTCACGGACCTGGTGGTTCAGCAGCTCTCCCCGTTTACCGCATCGCTGCTACCGACCGGCGCCATGACGGCCGCACTCGGCGCCCCGCTGCTGCTCTGGCTGCTGCCGCGTCTGAAAATCGGCGGCTCGCGGCCCACGCCCAGTACGGGACTCAAGCTACCCCGACTGGCCAATCCCGCCCGCCGGCTCTGGTGGCTCGGCTTGACCACACTTGTCGTCACCGGACTGGCGCTGACGCTGGGCTTCATGCTCGATGGCGCTGCAGCTCAGGCGGCGCATCCTGGTCATGGCGCCCAACTTCGCTTCGCGGGACTGAATGATCTTGGGCTGATCGTCGATTGGCGCCTGCCAAGAGTCGCGACCGCCGCCGCTGCCGGGCTGATGCTCGCATTCGCCGGCACGCTCCTGCAGCGAATGACAGGTAACCCGATGGCAAGCCCGGAAGTGCTCGGCATCAGCGCCGGCGTCGCCATCGGCGTCATCGCGCTGATGCTGCTGCCGCTGGGCATCGCACCACTCAACGGTTCGATCATGGGGTTCTGCGGTGCGGCGGTGGCCCTGCTGGTGCTGGTGGTCAGCAACCGGCGTAGCGGCTTCGCGCCGGAGCGGCTGTTGCTGACGGGTATCGCCATCTCGTCGCTGCTCGACGCCATGCGCGCCATTGTCCTGGCAAGCGACGATCCTCGGGCTCAGCAATTGCTCTCCTGGCTCGGCGGCTCGACCTACTATGCTGGCCTGACATCCAGCGGTTGGATCATGATCATCGCCATCGTACTGGCGCTCATGACGCTGCCGCTGGAGCGATGGCTGACCCTGCTGCCGCTGGGCGCACCGACTGCCAAAGCGCTCGGCGTGGATGTGGACCGCAGCCGGCTACTGTTGCTGACGCTGGTGGCGCTGCTCACCGTCGCCGCAACGCTGGTGATCGGGCCGCTGTCGTTCATCGGCCTGATGGCGCCGCACATGGCGAGACTGATGGGCTTTCACGGGGCGCGGCAGCAATTGATCGGCGCCGGTCTGCTGGGGATGCTGGTGATGATCGCCGCCGACTGGCTGGGCCGAAACCTCTTCTTTCCGGACCAGCTGCCGGCGGGATTGATCGCCGCGCTGATCGGCGGCGTCTATTTCATGTGGGGGCTCCGGCGCCTGTAACGCGAAGCATTCACCCTTCGATCAGGCTGCGTATCCGCGCCACACATCCAGCGAGCGAGCATATTCGTCCTCCAGAATGCGACGATTGCCTTCGCTGGTGACCGGCGAGCTCGGATCGTGCATCGGCGGCAGGCACTCCATGACCACCGGCCCCTGGAAACCGATGCGTTGCAGCGCCTCGAACTGCGCGCGGAAATCGACATTGCCGCTGCCGATACCGCCCCGCGTCGAGTCGGAGATATGATAGATCGAGAGAGTATCGCGGCTCGACTCGATCGCCGCTACCGGATCGTCTTCCTCGAAATGCATGTGATAGCTATCGAGAATCAGGCCGACGTTCTGCCGGTCGACGGCTGACAGCAGGCGATTACCCTCTTCCGCTGTGAAGATCATCGGTACTTCATCACGATTGACGACTTCGTAGACCAGTTTCGGGCCGTTCTCTCCGATCTGCGCTGCATAATCGGCCAGTGAACGACACCCCTCGACCAGCGCGTCGAACGGTGCCTCGAGCCCTTGGACCCATGCCGAAAGAATCGGCAGCGTCACGTAAGGTGCGCCGAGCTGGCTGGCGACATCGATGACGTGACGATAGGCCTCGAGCCCACGCTCGAGATCCGGCGCCTCGCCGTCCTGGGGCGCAATCCGCTGCGCGTCGACGGCGATCAACGCAAGCCCGCGTGATGTGATGGCCTGTCTGATCTCCTCGACCGAGTAGGTCTCCCAGAGATCGTTGATCTGGACGCCGTCGAACCCCAGCTCCGCCACCTTGTCCATGAGCGTATCCAGATCGTCGAGCCCCAGCGTCCAGGTGCAGATGCCAATCGTCATGCCTTGCGTCCTTTCGTTGCGTTACGTTGGACACTCAGCATAGGCGACGAACGTCGATGGCGGAAAGGACGAACGTCGATGGCAAAAACGTGTCGCGGCGGCGATCAGCGCCCGCTGAAAGTCGGCAGCAGGTGGGCCTCGATCGCGGCCTTGACCGAGGGCAGCATGAGTTCGGTGTGCTGCATCAGCTCACGAATCGAGGCCTCGAGACCTTCGACACCGCGCGTTCGATGGCAGCCGGCTGCGAGTCGAGCGCAGGTTTCGGGACAGGCTTCCTCCGGGACGTGAACTCCCAGGGCGATCAGGCGCTGGCGAAAATCCTCGCCATCGATAAGCTCGGCAATCATCATGTTCCACCTCCGGTTCGGCATTGTTGATCGAGGTTGGGCAGCAGACCAATATGTATCCCACCGCTCGGGGCGAGTCGATACCCGAATCGTCGAGCTGTCGGTTTCGGAAAACGGGAAGTCACCTACGGAGCATCATGTCGCTATCGCCCTTCCTGAAATCATTCGCGCGCCGTCTGTGCGAGCGCGGTATCCGGCCGATGCTTGCCGGTGTTCTGCTGCTGCCGGCAGCGGCGCAGGCGGCGAGTTTCCGCTATTGGGACGACCCCACCGCCTCGGTGATCACGCTGACACGCGCACAGTTCGTCGAGCAGGTCAGGCAGCACCACGGCGAGGCGAGGCTTGTCTTCGTCAACCGCGTGGTCAACAACGCGGCTCGCCAGCAGTTCGAGGCGGTGGATACCTGGAAGGGGTTCGATCGGCTGGTCAAAGACGGCTTTGGCGACTGCGAGGATTTCGCCATCGCCAAGTACCAGATTCTGATCGACGCCGGCACGCCGTCGGATCGGCTCGATCTGCTGGCCGCCAAGGACACCATGACGCCCACCTATCACGCCGTACTCCGCTATCGAGAAGACGACGGCAGTCATCTGATTCTCGACAACCTCACGCCGATGATGCTGCCGGAAGCTCGCCGCACCGATCTGGAACCGTTGGTCGCCTTCGACCGCCAGCAGGCTCGCTATTTTCATGATGGCGCTTTTCACCCGGTGGACCCGACACGCATCGAGCTAGGCGGTCAGCGGCTGTCGGAGCGTATGCCTCACCTGATGGACTATTGATCGCCCTCGGCGGCGCTGATTTTCTCCTGACGGAGCAGGTTTTCTCGCCGCAGATACTCGATCAGCTTTTCTGCCGCCTGATCTGCCGTCAGATCGCTCAATACCCGCCCACCAGAAGCCTCGGATTTGGCCGCCGCGGCCTTGAATCGATCCCGGGCGTTGGCAGACTTGACCACCTTGAGGCGCTTGGGTCGGGCCCGTGCCGGCATGAACTGCCATGCCGCCCGATCCGCGTCGGGCGCTGGCTGGCCGATTTCGACGACATCGACCCGGCCGCGCCGCGCCGGACCGAAGGCGCTCTGCCGGGGCGCGGGGGCGACGGCATCGACCGCGACCAGGCACGGCAGCGTGACCGTAAGCCGACGCCGCTGTCCCTGAGGTAGCGCCTGAAGCAACGTGACGGCCTCACCATCGACCGACTCGATTGCGGCAACGCCGGTCACCACGGCCCATCCCAGGCGCTCGGCCAGGAGGTAAGGCAGAAGCCCGGAACCCTCGCCGCACTCGGCGCGCTGGCCCGTCAGAACCAGCTTGGCCTCATGGGCTTCCAGCCACTCGGCGAGCATCGGCACGGCATCGTCGGACGGCGCCATGGACAAGAGATCGAGCCTGCCACAACCGCCGCCACTGCCGCGCCTCTCAACCATGTCGACCCCACGGGCCATGTCGAACCCACGGGCCATGTCGAACCCATGGTACATGCCGAGATAGCCACGCAGGCACTCGACGAGCGTCGGCTCTTCAGGGTCGCCGGCGTGAACCAGCGTCAGCGCATCGCCGGCGAGTTTCAGCCCCATCTCCACGGCACGCGCGTCCTCGCGGGCACGATCGGAACGACCGGAAACGACATGCCGGCCGGCGGAAACGAGTGCGATGGTCCGGACATCACTCGCGTCGGCCTTCGACTCAGGCAGCGTCATGGCATCTCTCCTCGGTGGCGGCGGGTACCGGCGTCGGACGCCCCAGTTGCTGACAGACCGCCGCCAGCACAGCGTCGCCATCGGCGATGATGGCAAGATCCGCGCGTTTGACCATGTCACAGGTCGGGTCCCGGTTAATGGCAATGACCCGCTGACACCGGGTGATGCCCTGCAGATGCTGAACCGCGCCGGAAATCCCGACCGCGATGTAGCAGCTTGCGGCGACAAAAGTGCCGGTCGCACCGACCTGACGCGCGCGCGGCATGTTGCCGTCATCCACGGCGACACGCGACGCGCCTTCGCTGGCTCCGAGCACATCGGCAGCATGATGGAATCCAGCCCAGTCCGCGACCCCCCGCCCGGCGGAGAGAATGAACGGCGCCTGAGCCAGCGGAATCTGCTGCGGGTCGACCGCGACCCGGCCCCGATCGACGATGCCTGCGGTTATCTCGATCGCCGCGTTATCCGCTTCGAGCGTCATCGGTCGCGCTTCGTGCCGTGTTTCGCTGACCGGATCGGCGCACTCCGCCAGCGCGATCAGAATCTTCGGTACGTCGCGCTGAATATCCTGACGATCACCGGCCCGGGACAAGCTCCTGCCATCGGCGACCTGCCACACCCGTGTCGCCGGGCGCGCCTCTTGTACGCCGTCGCTCGTCAGCCGGGCGGCCAGCCGGCGGCCGAGATCGCCACCACCGGGAAAATCGTCAGCGAAGATCCAGTGTGATGGCACCAGTTCGCGCTCGGCCGCGACCAGCGCTGCCAGCCGAGATTCCGGATCGTACGTCTCGGCATCGACGAGATTCGCCAAGTCGAGTCGACGGTCGGCTCCGGCCTCCTCGAGCCCGGCAACGTCACTCAGAAAGGTCACCGCGGTGACCGCCAGGTCGGTATCGCCCGCCAGCTGTCGCGCCAGGCCGAGCAGGTCGCGGTCGTGATCGCTCAGACGCCCCTCCGCCAGCTCCGGCACCACCATGATGTAACCGCTTGGCACCTCGAGCGTGATCTGGCGGCGCGCCGGCTCGGTGCTTGCCTGCCCGCCACCCGCGATGCTCGCCTCGACCGAGGCGCCGCTGCGGTCGAGGCGCTTGATGCCATTGGGGCCGATGGCACCGAGAGCGTGGGGGTTGATCCGGGTCACGCCTTCGGCACTCGTCCAGCGCCAGGCCGGGCGCGCGAATTCGCGGTGTCTCGGATGCAATCGATTGCGACGAATGCGCTCGGCGTGGGGATCAATGCGTCTCACACTCATGCCGGAATCTCCTCGTCGGGCTGCACTTTCGCGCGTGCCGGCGTCGGCGCGGTGGCAACCACCTCGTCGAAGCCGGGCTCGATCAACGCTTCCGCCACCAGCTCCGCGAGGTCGCGAATCTGCGGTCTCGGCTCGACCACGCCTTCGAGCATCGCGGTACATTGCGGACAGGCCACGGCGACCGTGGTCGCGCCGGTCTCGCGCACGTCTTCCATGCGCATATCGGGGATTCGTGCCTTTCCGGGGACATCCGATAGCGCGGCACCGCCGCCGCCGCCGCAGCAGCGCGAGCGATAGCCGGAGCGGGCCATCTCCGCGACCTCGAGCCCCAGCGCCGCCAGTAGCTGACGCGGCGCAGCGAACTCGCCGTTGTAGCGGCCCAGATAACAGGGATCGTGATAGGTCACCGTCTCGCTGTGCGGATTCACCCCCACCGAAAGACGTCCGGCCTCGAACAGCTCGGCCATGAACGTCGAGTGATGCAGAATCTCGAACGTGCCACCGAAGGCCGGATATTCACGCCCGATCACGTGAAAGCTGTGCGGGTCAGCGGTGACGATACGCCGGAAACGATAGCGCGACAGCGTGGCGATATTGCGCTCGGCGAGACGCTGGAAGGTCGCCTCGTCGCCCAGGCGTCGCGCGACATCACCGCTGTCACGCTCCTCCTCACCCAGCACGGCGAAATCGACGCCACCGGCGCGCAATATCTTGACTAGCGCGCGCAGGGTGCGCTGATTGCGCATGTCGAAGGCGCCGTCACCCAGCCACAACAGCACGTCGACACCTTCCGGCCGGTCCTTGATCCGATCCAAATCCAGATCCGCCGCCCAATCCAGCCGCGAAGCGTTGTCGAGCCCGCCCGGATTGTCGGTGGCGATCAGGTTATCGATCGCCGCTGCGCCCTTTTCCGGCGTCTCGCCCATTTCCAGCGTGATGAAACGGCGCATGTCGACGATGGCATCGACGTGCTCGATCATCATCGGGCACTCCTCGACGCAGGCGCGACAGGTCGTGCACGCCCACAGCGTCTCGGCTTCCACCAACTGCGGCACGATGGGCGAGGCGCTTGAGCCGTGGTGTTTGCCCACGTCGATGCCGGGATAGCCGGAACCGGCATAGCGCGCGTCCGTACCGCCGGCCATGCCGACGACCATGTCCTGAATCAGTTTCTTGGGATTGAGCGGCTGTCCGGCGGCGAATGCCGGGCAGACCGCCTGACAGCGGCCGCACTGCACGCAGGCATCGAAGCCCAGCAACTGCTCCCACTGAAAATCCGACGGCTTTTCGACGCCCAGCTTCGGCGCCGCGAGATCGAGCGGGAACAACGCCGTGGAGCGGCTGCCGCGATGCACGTCATGCGGGTTCGTCGATTGAGGCTCGCCGTGCTGGTCATCGAAGCGCTCGGGGCGACGGTGAAACGCCAGATGCAGGGAGCCGGCGAACGCATGCTTCATCGGACCGCCCCAGCCCATGCCGACGATCATTTCCAGAAGGCCCCAGGCAACCAGCAACGTCAGTACCAGGACCAGCGCGCCGCCGCCCAGTGTCGTCGGTGCCACCCCGACCAGCGGCAAGCTGACCAGGAACATGCCCACCGAATAGGCCAGCAGACTCTTCGACAGCCGCTGCCAGGGGCCTTTGGAAAGCTTTGCGGGCGGATTCAGCCGCCGGCGGTTGACCGCGAGCGCCCCGACGAACATGACAATACTCGCCGCCAGCAGCAGCCCGCCGAGAATCGGGCCGTGCCAGCCGAAACCATGCACGACGATCGCCAACGCCATCGCCGCAACGAACCCACCCGCCGTGGCCACGTGGGTATGCGCCATCGCCTTGTCGCGGGCCACGACATGGTGCAAATCGTTGAGATAGCGCTTCGGCATCCGCAACAGGCGCTGCCAGCGCATCGGCGAGCGCCGCCCACGACGCCACAGGCGAATGCGCCGCGCCGCGCCGATCGCACCCACCGCCAGCGCCGTAAAAATCAGAATGGGGAGTAGCGTCTGCAGCATGGTGCTTCTCCAGAAAAGTCACTGGGTCCGGCGGTGAACGACTTGGTCCAAGAACGGCTACGAGCGAAGAAGAGACAAGGCGAATTTCGAGGAGCCAGCGGAGTGGACGTGTTTGTCCATGAGCATGGCGACGAGGAATTCAACGCCGACTCATCGAGCGCAGTCCGTTCCTGCTCATAGGTGCATGCAGAGGCGAAGCGCATCATATATCGCCGCATGCGTATTCCTCGGCGCCACACAGTCGCCCAATCGAAACAGCGCAAAATCGCCGCTTTCCGCCAGTGTCGGCTGCGGTTTGATGGCGTAGAGCGCTTCGAGATCGATCTGGCCGTGATTGCGCGAGCGATCCTTGAGTGCGTAATAGAGGCCTTCATCCGGTCGCACGCCGTTCTCGACGATCACCTGATCGATCACTCGCTCTTCATGCTCGCCGGTATATTCGTTCTCGAGCACCGCTACCAGCTTGTCGCCCTCGCGATAGACCTTGTGCAGCGCCAGGTCGCCGGTCATCACCACCGCCTTCTGATAGAGGCTGCGGTAGTAGGTCGGAAAGGTGGTGCCGCCGATCGCCACGCCCGGCTTGGTGTCATCGGTGACGATCTCGACCGTCGCCCCCTGGCTGGCACAATAATCCGCCGTCGACATGCCGCTGAACTCGCACATGGTGTCGTAGATCAGCACGTTCTTGGCGGGCTCCACCTTGCCGGAGAGAATGTCCCAACTGCTGACGACCAGGCTCTCGTCGGAATTGTCCGAGTAGCCCCACTCGGGCACCTGCTCGAGAAACGGATGCCCGCCGTTGGCGAGCACGACGATGTCCGGCTGCAGGTCGCGGATCGTCGAGTCATCGGCGCGGGTCTCCAGTTGAATGTCGACGCCGAGACGAGAAAGCTCCATCTCGTACCAGCGGGTAATGCCGGCGATCTGGTCGCGCTGCGGCGCTCTGGCGGCGAGCGTGATCTGTCCGCCCAACTGCGGCTCGGCCTCGAAGAGCGTCACGTCGTGGCCTCGCTCGGCCGCCACGCGCGCCGCTTCCATACCGCCAGGCCCACCGCCGACCACCACTACCTTGCGTTCAGGCCCGGTCGATTTCTCGATGACATGAGGCAGACCCAGGTATTCCCGTGAGGTCGCGGCGTTCTGGATGCACAGCACGTCGAGTCCCTGATACTGGCGGTCGATGCAGTAGTTGGCGCCCACGCACTGGCGAATCTGATCGGTCTGGCCCGCCTTGATCTTGGCGATCAGGTGCGGGTCGGCGATGTGCGCGCGGGTCATGCCGACCAGATCGACATAGCCGCCCTCGAGCACCCGCTCGGCCTGGGTCGGATCCTTGATGTTCTGGGCATGGATCACCGGCACCGAGACGACTTCCTTGATGCCCGCCGCCAGATGCAGAAACGGCTCCGGCGGATAGGACATGTTGGGAATGACGTTGGCGAGCGTGTCGTGGGTATCGCAGCCGGAGCCGACCACGCCGAAGAAATCGACCATGCCGGTGGCGTCGTAATACGCCGCGATCTCCTTCATGTCGTCCTGGGAGAGTCCGTCGGGGTGGAACTCGTCACCGCAGATGCGCATGCCGACACAGAAGTCCTCACCCACCTCGGCGCGCACGGCCTTCAATACTTCCATACCGAAGCGCATGCGGTTTTCGAAGCTGCCGCCCCACTGGTCGGTACGCTTGTTGACCCGCGGGCTCCAGAACTGGTCGATCAGATGCTGATGCACGGCGGAGAGCTCGCAGCCGTCGAGCCCGCCCTCTTTCACTCGGCGCGCGCCCTGGGCAAAGTCGGAGATCACTCGCCATATCTCCTCCTCCTCGATAGTCTTGCAGGTGGCACGGTGGACCGGCTCGCGAATCCCCGACGGCGACATCAGTGTCGACCAGTTATGGCCGTCCCAACGCGAGCGGCGACCCATATGGGTGATCTGGATCATGATCTTGCCGCCGTGCTTGTGGACGGCATCAGCCAGGTTCTGGAAGTGCGGGATGATGCGGTCGGTCGAGACGTTGACCGAGCTCCACCACTGTTGCGGGCTGTCGATGGAGACTGGCGACGAGCCACCACAGATGCAGAGCCCGCAGCCGCCCTTCGACTTCTCCTCGTAGTATTTCACGTAGCGATCGGTCGTCATGCCGCCATCGGTCGCGTAGACCTCGGCGTGGGCGGTGCTGACGACCCGATTACGGATCGTCAGCTTGCCGATCTGGATCGGTTTGAAAAGGGCTTCATGGGCCATGGGGTGCTATCTCCTTCAACGACGAAGCGTGATCCCGCGCTTCGCTTCCGCCCTCTTGTCGGGGCGTCCCAACGAATGGAATGGCAGGGGCGTCAGCGAGGAGCTACCTCGAAATAACCGACTTCACATCCCGCTTCGGCACCGCTCTGCGTCTGCTCGGCGATGCTCCTCAGGCTGCTGCCACGCGCTTCAAGAACCTGATCCATGGCGCCGGCAAACCACCCGGTGAACATGTAGTCGACCTTGGTGCCGGTCTTGCCGAGCTGATAGACAAAGCAGGAGTGCTCGAGCCGCACCTTCGCCGTGCCCGCCGCGAGATCGATCTCCTCGGTGATGAACTTGCCCCAGCCACGCTGGGAGAGACGGTTCATGTAGTGCTCGAAGACCGCAACGCCTTCGATGCCGTGCAGCTCCGCCTCCTTCTCGCACCAGTACCAGGCCGACTTGTAGCCGGCGTCGTAGAGAATCTTCGCGTAAGCCTCGACGCCCAGCGCCGCCTCGATCGCGACGTGGTTGTTGATGAAGAAGTGGCGCGGCACGTAGAGCATCGGCAGCGCATCGGTCGTCCAGATGCCGGTATCGCTGTCCACGTTGATCGGCAGTTCGGGGGCCATCAGAGTCATATCGGTTACCTCGAAAATTGTTCTTGAGCTGCGAGCAAGAAGCGTCAGCTTCGGGACGCTGAAAGCAAGCGCTTCGGGACGCTGTAAACAGAAGCTTCGAGCAAGATTGTGCTCGCGGCTCGCGGCTCGCGACTCGCGGCTCGAAGCTCGCCGCTGTTATTCGCCCCAGACGTCTTTTAACGTGCGAAGCCAGTTCTCCCCCATGATCTTGCGCACCACCGGCTCGGAGAGGCCGTGATCCAGCAGCGCCTGGGTGAGGTTGGGAAACTCGCCGATGGTGCGGATGCCCTTGGGGTTGATGATTTCGCCGAACCGGGTCAGGCGGCGGGCGTACCCCTTGTCGTGGGTCAGCCATTCGAAGAAGGCTTCGTCCTGGCCCTGGGTGAAGTCGGTGCCGATGCCGATGGCGTCCTCGCCGACGATGTTCATGATGTAGACGATCGCTTCGACGTAGTCTTCGACCGTGGCGTTGACGCCGGCGCGCAGGAAGGGCGTGAACATGGTCACGCCGACGAAGCCGCCATGATCGGCGATGAACTTGAGCTCTTCGTCGGATTTGTTGCGCGGATGCTCCTTGAGTCCGGTCGGCAGGCAGTGGGAGTAGCAGACCGGCTTTTTCGATTCGAGGATCACCTCTTCGGAGGTTTTCGAGCCGACGTGGGAGAGATCGCACATCATGCCGACCCGGTTCATCTCGGCGATGACT
Organism: Salinicola rhizosphaerae; assembly: GCF_014652715.1. GTDB lineage: Bacteria > Pseudomonadota > Gammaproteobacteria > Pseudomonadales > Halomonadaceae > Salinicola > Salinicola rhizosphaerae. The sequence goes on from NZ_BMZI01000005.1 coordinate 151,121, forward strand.
TCACGGCCATAGCCGGAGAGGCCGCCGTCGCGCTCGTAGCAGCCGGTCCCGACGAGATTCTGGGTGTTGTAGCAGAGCTGCGTAATGCCGACGCCGAGCTTCTTGAACACTTCGATGTAGCCGAGCTTGTCTTCGAAGGCGTAGGCGTTCTGGAAGCCGAGAATGATGCCGGTCTTGCCCTCTTCCTTAGCGCGGGTGATATCGCGCGTGGTGTGAACCGGACGCACGAGTTCCGCGTTGTCACGCATCAACTGGTTGACCGCGACGATGTTGTCGACCGTCGCCTCGAAATCCTCCCACACCGACACCGTGCAGTTGGCGGCCGTGAGCCCGCCCTTGCGCATGTCCTCGAACAGCGCGCGGTCCCACTTGGCAATGATCAGGCCATCGATGACGATAGCATCGTCGTGCAGGGATGGTGTCGACATGGAATAGTCTCCTCTTGGCTGGCTGGTCGCTGGGGCATGTTGTGATTGGACGTCGGTAACGCGTCGACCAGGCGTGTTTCGCGCAGCATATCCCCGGGCCGGCGGCGCCCGCCGACCGAAAGCGAATCCCAGTGTTCCGATTGCGTCACGTCAAAATATCCCTGAGCGACACCGACGGTGTTACGCTCCCGCCATTTCCGGCCCATTCCTCGATCTTTGCTTATCAGTACAGGAGCCGACGCCATGGCAGGGACCCGCCCAACAACGGCCATGTCCGGATGGTGGCTAGGCCTGCGTGAGGCCTTACCGCTACTGGGCGGCTATATCCCGGTGGCGATTTCGTTCGGGCTGATCTCCACGCAGGCGGGATTCAGCACGGTCGAGACACTCGTCATCTCGACGCTGATCTACGCGGGCGCCTCGCAGTTTCTGTTCGTGGGCATGGCGGCCAGCGGCTCACCGCTCTGGCTGACCGTGGCGCTGACGCTACTGATCAATTTGCGACATCTGGTCTATGCGCCCAACCTGGCTCCGTGGCTGCCGCAGAGCCGCTGGTGGCCGTGGCTGATGCATGGACTGACCGACCAGGTCTTCGCCCTGGCTCACATTCGGCTGCCGCAGCTGCCGGAATCGCAGCGCGTCGGCTGGTTCTTCGGCGCCGCACTACTGGCCTGGCTCAGCTGGATCGCCGGCTCACTGCTGGGCGCCGTCGGCGGAGAGTGGCTGACCAGCCGCTGGCCGTTGCTCGGCGAAGTCATGCCTTTCGCCCTGCCCGCCCTGTTTCTGGTGCTGGTCGTGCCGAGATTCACCTCGCGACGCTGGGCCGCCGCCTTGAGTATCAGCATTGCCGCAGCGCTCGTCTGTACGCTGACCGGGTTGACCAATATCGCCATTCCTCTGGCCGCCGCCTGCGGCGCGCTCTGCTTTTATCTGATTCGCCTGCCGACGACGCACGGGCCGGAAGCGGGAGGTAAGCCATGAGCCTCGAACTCTGGATCGGCACGCTCGTTGCGGCGCTGGGCACCTATCTGATCCGCCTGCTGCCGCTTCTGTGGATGCAGCGCCGAATGAAGAGTTCGGATCGTGGCGAAGGGCCGGAAGCGATGCCCCAGTGGCTGGTGATCCTGGGGCCGATGATGATCGCCGCGGTGCTCGGCGTCTCGCTGGTACCGCGCACGCCGGACGCCGCTGGCTGGGGCGCCACGGTCATTGGCCTGGGCGTGACGCTCGCCGTCTGGTGGCGCACTCGCTCGCTGGGCTGGCCGGTGGTGGCAGGCGTATTGGCTTTCGGTGGCGTAGTGATCGCGGCGAGAATGGTCGTCTAGGATCGGGCAGACGATGCCCTGCGCAAAAACCGATCGGGCGACCTGATGGTCGCCCGATCCCTGCCAAGACTCTTCACAGCTCGCCAGCTTCGTCAGTTGAGCGCCACGCTTGCGTAGGTCGGCTCGCCCCGGGCATCGTTCAAGGCAACGCTCGCGCTCGAGTACTGCATCAGAGACTCGGACTCCGTTACCGGCGAAGGAATCGGTTCGAGACGACGAATCTTGAGCGACTCGCCCCGATCCTCGCGCGGCGGCGTACCGAAGTACTCGCGATAGCACTTGGAGAAGTGCGGCGTGGAGACGAAGCCGCAGGCAGAAGCGATCTCGATGATCGGCAGCGGGGTCTGCTTCAGCAGCTGGCGTGCCCGTGTCAGGCGCAACTTGAGGTAGTAGCGCGACGGCGAACAGTGCAGATGGCGCTGAAACAGTCGCTCGAGCTGACGTCGAGAGACATCGACGTAGCTGGCCAGCTCGTCGAGTTCGATCGGCTCCTCGATATTGGCCTCCATCAGCGCCACGATCTCCAGAAGCTTCGGCTGCGTGGTGCCGAGCACATGCTTGAGCGGAACCCGCTGCTGATCCTCCTCGCCGCGCACGCGCTCGTAGATGAACATCTCGGAAATCGCCGCGGAAAGTTCACGACCATGATCGCGGCCGATCAGATTGAGCATCATGTCCAGCGGCGCCGTGCCGCCGGAGGCAGTGAAGCGATCACGATCGATGGAGAACAGGCGCATGCTCCAGGCCGCGCGCGGATAGGCCTCCTGCATGGCCGCCTGGCACTCCCAGTGAATGCTCACCTCGTAGCCATCCAGCAGGCCGGCCTGCGCCAGGGCCCAGCTACCGGTACAGACGGAACCGATGCGGCGCAGCACACGCGAGCGGCTCTGCAGCCACGAGACCAGCGCCGGCGTGACGGACTTCAAGGGTGCCACGCCGCCGCATACCACCAGCCAGTCGAGACGCAGCGGCGACTGAGCGCTTGCGTCGGGCGTCACCTGCATGCCGTCACTGGCCCGCACCGGGGCGCCGTCGAGCGTGATGATGTACCAGCGGTAGAGCTCGCGGCCGGCCAACTGATTGGCCATGCGCAAGGGTTCGATGGCCGAGGCCAGCGAGATGAGAGTGAAGTTGTCGAGCAGCAGAAAGCCGAGTGTCTGCGGTTCGGGGACGGTGCCGGTGGCGGCACCGGGATGCGAGAAACTTGCCATTTCACGTCTCCTCCAAGGATGGGTAGATGGTTATTGTTATTGCGATTTCCCTGGTGTCTGCCGGTCGCGATCCCGCCCTTTTCTTGCGCGGTGGTGGCGATCTCGAACGCCGGTGACATTGACCGTATAGTCGGCTTTCCTTGAGCGTTTCGGCCTTGACCCGACTCTAATCCCTGTGGCGCATGGGCGCATGTCTTTTTATCTCTGCGCGACAACGTCAACGCCGCTGAATAGCCCGATGTCGCTTTTGGAACAGAATTCTTGCAATACGTATCCAGGGGGTCGCATTGGTGCCATATGGATAAAAATAGCTCCCAAATGAGAATAAAAACTCGTATCATTCCTTGCTTCGAGCCGGCGTTGTAGACCACACTCCATTTCCTGTGCCGGCCGCAGTCGGGCCAGACATGCTCATCCCATTTCTCATCATGCTCAGAGAGGGTCTCGAGGCCGCGCTCGTCGTCGGGATCATCGCCAGCTATCTTCACCAGAGCGGCCGTCAGGCATGGATACCCGCCATCTGGATCGGTATTTTCCTGGCGGGCGCTCTCGCCCTTTTCGTTGGCGCCGGCCTGCAGTTCGCCAGCGCCGAGTTCCCCCAGCGCCAACAAGAGCTATTCGAAGCCGTCGTCGGGTTGCTGGCCGTCGGCGTGCTGACCTGGATGGTGCTCTGGATGCGCCGAGCCGCCAGCGGCATGCGCGCAGAGCTGAACGACGCCGTCGAGCGCGCTTTTCATAGCGGACGCCGCCACACTTATGCCTTGATCGGCATGGTCTTTCTCGCCGTCGCGCGCGAGGGGCTGGAGTCGATCTTCTTTCTGCTGGCCGTGTTCCAGCAGAGCCAGAGCGCCCACGCCCCCCTCGGCGCCCTGCTCGGACTCGCGGTTGCCGTGGCGGTGGGAATCGCGCTCTACCGAGGCAGCCTGAAGCTGCCGCTCGCGCACTTTTTCCGCGCGACCGGGCTCTTCATTCTGCTGGTCGCCGCCGGTCTTCTGGCCGGTTCGGTGCGTGCGCTGCACGAAGCGGGGATATGGAATCACGCTCAGCAGATCGTCTTCGATGTCAGCGATCGCCTGCCGCTCGACTCCACGCTGGGGTCACTGTTCTCGGGAATCTTCGGCTACCAGCCGGCGCCCACGGTTAGCGAGGTGGTTTGCTACCTCGGCTATCTCGCTTTCGCCTACTGGCTACTGCGACCGCGGGCGTTATCCCGCCCTTCCGCCGCGGCAAGGGCAGCATCGCCGGCATCTTCGGCGAGCCAGCCATGAGCCAAGCCACGATGCCCAACCAGGCGCCCGCTGCGAGCGCGCCCCCGCCCGGCCTGCTCCGGCTCGGTGTCGCGCTCTCCGGCCTGACGATGCTCGCCGGACTCGCCACCTTTGCGCTGTCGCTCGAACATGCCGGATCGACGGGAGGAAAAGCGACGAAGGCGGGCACCGTGGTCAATGTGACCGCCAGCGGTTGCGAACCCGCGCAGCTCGAGGTGCCGGCCGGACGGCGCACCTTCACGGTCGTGAACCAATCGAACCGCGCCGTGGAGTGGGAGATCATCGACGGCGTCATGGTGCTGGCCGAGCGCGAGAATATTGCACCTGGCCTGCGCCAGCCGCTGACGGTCGATCTCGCCGCCGGTACCTACGCGATCACCTGCGGCCTGCTGAGCAATCCGCACGGCGAACTCAAGGTCGTGGCCAGCGACAATGGCGCACCACCGACGCCGCTGTCGAAAACGGCATTCATCGGGCCGCTGGCAGAGTATCGCGTCTATACCACGCTCGAGCTGCGCAAGCTTCAGGCTGGCGCCAAGGCATTGGCGGCAGCGATCGACAGCGGCGATCTTGAACGGGCCAAGGCTGCCTATGACGCGGCCAGACGCGCGGACATGCATCTCGCCATGCCGATCGGGCTGTTCAGCGATCTAGACCAGCGCCTCAACGCGCGCGCCGAGGATTTTGCCAGACGTGATCAAGATCCGGACTTCGCGGGTTTTCATCGCCTCGCCATCGGACTTTTCGACCATGGCAGCACTGTCGACCTCGCCCCCATCGCCGATCAATTGGTGACGGATGCCGCAGCGTTGAAGACCCGCCTGGACGCCACCGCGGTTCCGGCCAGCCAGCTTGCCGACGGCACGGCGCGGGTGCTTGGTGCCTGGAGCGATCGACAACGCGGTGCCACGGTGCTGACGACGCAGGACCTTGCCGACCTCAAAGCATTGACCGAGGGCGCGCACAAGGTCGTTACGCTGCTTTCACCGCTGCTGGCAAGCCAGTCGCCCGAGACGCTCACGTCACTGCAGTCGTCTCTCGCCACGCTCGAGCAGCGTCTGCCGTCCTCCGCTGGCGCCGCAGAACCTCCTGGAGACAGCCCCCCGGCGGGCGCCGCCCCTGCTGTGCTGCTGAACCCTTCTGTGTTGCTGAAAGAGACGCAGGCGCTCGCGGATTCGCTCGCCGACGTCAATGCCGCGCTGACGCAACAAGGATAATCAAGGTACCGGTTCTCTCATGTCATCATCGAACGCTTTCTGGCGCTGCCCTTTCTTGAAATCTGACGCCTCGAACTCAAGCGCCTCGAGGTCAGACGCCGCCGTCGAGGCCCCCGAAGCCGACCGTCGCCGCTTTCTCAAGACGGCCGGCATGACCGGCCTGGGCGCTGGAATGGCCGGCTTGAGCGGGCTCTGCCCTGCGCGGGCCGATGCGCCGGTCAGTCACGGCAAGGAGGTGACCAGCACCCCGCAGATGCAGGACGCCCAGCTGCGCTATCCGTTTCACGGCGTTCACCAGCAGGGTGTCGTCACACCGCGCCCCGCTTCCGGCATGCTGGTCGCGTTCGATGTACTCGCGCGCGACCGCGAGAGCCTCGATCGGCTGTTTCGAACGTTGAACGAGCGGATCGCCTTTCTGACCCAAGGCGGCGCCGTGCCGACCCGCGATCCCCGCTACCCGCCGCCCGACTCCGGCACGCTCGGCCCGGTTGTGCCGCCCGATGGGCTGACGATGACCCTCGCCGTCGGCGATTCATTCTTCGATGAGCGCTTCGGTCTGACAAACCTGCGCCCTCGCCACCTTCAGCGGATGGAAGGCTTTCCCAACGATGCGCTCGACGCCGACCGCTGCCACGGCGATCTGGCAATCCAGATATGTGCCAATACGCTCGATACCGCCTATCACGCGCTGCGCGACATCATCAAGAACACGCCGGGGCTGCTGGTGGTGCGCTGGAAGCAGGAGGGCACGGTGCCGCTGCTTCCCCCCTCCCCCGGCGCTGTCGATGGCAGTGCCCGCAACTTTCTCGGTTTTCGCGACGGCTCCGCCAACCCGAGCGGTGATGATCAAGCCCTGATGAACGAACTGGTCTGGGTGGGTAGCTCTCACGGAGAACCGGCCTGGGCCAGCGGCGGCACCTACCTGGCGGCGCGCATCATCCGCAATTTCGTCGAGCGCTGGGATCGCACCCCGCTGCAGGAGCAGGAGGCCATCTTCGGCCGCCGCAAGATGAGCGGCTCGCCGCTGGCGGGCGGCAGCGAGCAGGATCTGCCCGACTACGCTACCGATCCGGACGGCGACGTGACGCCGCTGGATGCGCATATTCGTCTGGCCAACCCGCGCACTGCCGCGACAGAGAAGAGCCGCATCCTGCGCCGCCCGTTCAACTACTCGAATGGCGTCGAACGCAACGGCCAGCTCGACATGGGGCTGCTGTTTCTTTGCTTCCAGGCCGATCTCGAAGCCGGTTTCATCAGCGTTCAGCGCCGTCTCGACGGGGAACCGCTGGAGGAGTACATCAAGCCCGTGGGCGGCGGCTACTTCTTCGTGCTTCCCGGCGTGCGAGACGAAAACGACTATCTCGGCCGCAGCCTGCTGGCAGCGGCCGTTTGAAGATGCGTCCCATACCGACGTAAGCACAGAAGAGCGCTCGACCTTCAGAGCGCCGCGGAAAGACCGCTGATTGGCTAGTGAATCATCAAGATTGGCTAGTGGATCATTAAAAGGAGCATCTTATGACAACCTATCGACAGTGCATCGCCGCAGGCGCCTTGAGCCTGCTCACCCTGGGCGCCACCGCACAGGCTGCCGTGGCACCGGAATCTCTGGTCGGGCCCATCGCCGACTACAAGCTCTATGTGCTCGACAACCTCGACCAGTTCGTCAGCCACACCAAGGCCTTCACGCAGGCGGTCGAAGCCGGCGATCTTCAGGAGGCGCAGGCGCTCTACGCACCGACCCGCATCTATTACGAGCGGATCGAACCGATCGCCGAGCTGTTCGCCGATCTGGATGCCAGCATCGATGCACGTGAGGACGACTACGAAAACGGTGTCGACGATCCCGACTTCACCGGCTTCCACCGGCTCGAGTACGGCCTCTTCCACGAACAGACCACCGACGGTCTGAAACCATTCGCCGAGCGCCTGATGAGCGACGTCAACGATCTCGACAGCCGGGTCCAGGATTTGACCTTCCCGCCCTCCTCGGTCGTCGGTGGTGCCGCGGCGCTGATGGAAGAAGTCGCCGCGACCAAGGTATCGGGTGAAGAGGACCGCTACAGCCGCACCGATCTGTGGGACTTCCAGGCCAACGTGGATGGCGCCAAGGAGATATTCGAGCTCTTCAAGCCACTCGCAGCCCAGGAAGATCAGGCGTTCGTCTCCCGCGTCGAACAGAACTTTGCCGCGGTCGATTCGACCCTGGCCGATTATCGCCTCGACGCCGATGACCCGCAGTCCGGGTTCGAGTCCTACGACGAAGTCAGCGACAGCGACCGCCGTGCGCTGACCGGGCCCGTTACCGTTCTCGCCGAGGATCTCTCGACCCTGCGTGGCCTGTTGGGCCTCGACTGACGAGGTCTGGCCTGCCCGGCGCCTGATGAACCGTGCCGGCCGTCGAACGATTCTGCCGGAGACCGGCACCGCTGGCGCCGGTCACCTCTCCGTGACTCGCGCTTGCGTTGCCGCCTAGACCCGCTCGACTGTGTTCAAGCGACGCAGATCCACCGCCATCTCGAGCCCTGCCTCGAAGCGTGCCCCGATCAGCGCCTGATGCGCCCTGATCAACTCGCGGGTCCGCTCGTCACTCACCGCGGCCAGCGCCACCAGCGCCTTCTGCAGGCGGATGCCGATCTCCACCGTCGAGGCACCGTCACGCGCAATCGGCGTGAAGAAGTCCTCGAACAGATCCTCGCTTTCGAGCGGCTCGACGTAGACATGCTCGGCGGCGGGAACGGCTTCGTCGATTCCGCCGGCCGCATGACGCAGCCACGGCGTCAGCACGCGCACGCCGCAACCGATGATATCGATCGCCGTACCGGGGTCGTTGATGCCGGGAGAGAGCGCCTTGGAAGCCACTTCGGCCAGCACGATGATGCCGAAACGCGGATCCTGCTCGAAATGTCGCGACGGCCCGATGGTAAAGGCCTCTGCAATCGCCTCCGCGCGCTCGTCGTCCAGACCGGCGGTGAGCGCCAGTACGCTGCCAGCGTGAACGAAGCTGCCCGGCAGCACCTGGACGTAGATGGCCTGGGCGTCGGACTCGGCCAGCGACGAAAGCCTTGGCATATCGACATGCTGCACGTAGCCGATCTGCTCGGACGGCACCGACTTCAGGTTGACCGGCAGCGACTCCGGCATTGCACTGCCGCCGAGATAGGGGTTTTCCATGCGCTGCTCCAGCGCCTGCCGCGCGGCCGTCTCGACCTTGTCGATGGTGTCGCGCACGCGCCCGAGCCGGGTCAGGTAGCCTGCCCATTTGATCAGCTGATAGACCACCAGAACGACGACCACGATCGTCACCGCGAACAGCAGCGAGCGTCCGTCCTCGTCATAGATACCTGCCGCCAGCGCGATGATACCGACGAGACTGAACAGGAAGGCGCCGATAAACGTGGCCAACGTGTTCTGGGTCACGCGGTCTTCGATCAACAGGATGTTGGCGCGCGGGCTGACGTTGCTGGTGGCGGACCCATAGGAGGTGACCATCGCGCTGAGCGAGAACGTCGTCACCGCCAGCATGCTCGACGCCATGATGTTGAGAATGCTGTCGACGGCGCTGGCGCCGACACTGATCGCACTGGGCACCTCCAGCCACGGCGTGGCGAGCCATGCGACCAGCGCCGTCACCATGCCGGCCAGCGAGTAGAGCGTGGCGCGATACCACAGCGAGCGGTGCAGCCGCTGCCACAGCCAGTGAAGACGTCCTGTCATGCCAAATCCTTTTATGAAGTGCTCGGGCCTTAGTCTAGGCGCTGAACTATGCTTGTTGCGCCAATTGAGAGACCGGTTCGGCAAAAGGAGTTTGCCATGACCACCAGATCCGCCCGGCGCGTGACGCGCCATCGCTGCGGCAAGGGATTCACCTATCGTACGGCCAGCGGCAAGACGCTGACCGACAAGTCCTGGCGCGACTGGATCGCGACGCTGGCGATTCCACCGGCCTGGCGCGACGTCGAGATCGTGCTCGACAAGCAGCACCATATCCACGCCACCGGCCGTGACAGCGCCGGACGCAAGCAGTACGTCTACAACGCCGAATGGCGGGAAAAGCGCGAGGTACTCAAGTTCGACCGTATCGTCGAGTTCGCCCAGCGGCTGACGCCGATGCGGCGCACCACTGGCCAGCATCTCGCGCTCGACGGCATGCCGCGTGAGAAGGTGCTGGCCTGCATGGTGCGACTGATCGATAGCGCTTACTTCCGCCCGGGCAGTGAGCGCTATCGCGACGAGAACGAATCCTACGGCTTGACCACCATGCGCTCGAAGCACCTGACCATCGAGGGTGACGAGCTGATCTTCGACTATCAGGGCAAGAGCGGGCAGCAGCAGCACCGCGTGGTCGAAGATGAGCGGCTGGCCAGGATCGTCGCCGAGCTCGATGACATTCCCGGCTACGAGATCTTCAAGTATTTCGACGATGACGGGAACAAGGTGCACGTCGACAGTCACGACCTCAACGACTACATCCATGACGTCATGGGCGAACGCTTCAGTGCCAAGGACTTCCGCACCTGGGCCGGCACTTCCATCGCCGCGCTGGCGCTCGAAGAGCTCGGCCCGGGCGAGGACGACAAGACGAGCGAGAAGAACGTGCGAGAAGCGGTCGAGCGCGTCGCCAAGATGCTCGGCAACACCCCGAGCATCGCCAAGGCCAGCTACATCGACCCACGGGTGGTCGAGAATTACCTCGACGGCCGCACCCTCGAGCACTTTCGCAAGCTGGTGGAAACGAAGCTCGAGCAGGACGACGAGCTCATCGGGCCGGACGAGCGTGCCATACTCGGCCTGCTGCGTAGTCGTCTGAAATCGGAACGTTGAACGCTATCCCGCTCGACGTAACGGTAATCGACGCCGCAAGTAAGCAGATGCTAAAAGAGAAGGTCATTTTCCACTGTCAGGGATCGCCCCATGAGCCACGCCGACACGACATTCGATACCGTCGTCTACGTCACCAACGCCGGGGACGGCACCATCGGCAGCTATGGCCTCGATCGACAGGCTCAGCGGCTGGTGCCGATGGCGACGACGCCAGCGGCTGAGAACGTGATGCCGCTGGCGCTGAGTCCGGATCGTCGCTTCCTTTACGCCGGCGTGCGCAGCGAACCGCTGCGAGCGCTGAGTTTTCGCATCGAGCCCGACGGCACGCTGAGCGAGCTTAGTAGTGGCGCGCTCGAGGGCAGCATGGCCTATATCGAAACCGATCGCAGCGGTCGCTACCTGCTCGCGGCGTCCTACGGCGGCAGCGTCGTCAGCACGAGCCCCATCGACGAGCACGGCGTCGTCGGTGACGCGCTGGAGACGCTTCCCTCCGGCAAGAGCGCTCACGCCATCGCCGCCACACCCGACAACCGGTACGTTTTCGCCACCCACCTCGGCGACGACACGCTGGCGCAGTACCGCTTCGAGGACGGCACGTTGACGCCGAACGACCCTCCCCTGGTCGACGTCGAATCCGGCTCCGGTCCTCGCCACTTCGTGTTCGCGCCCAACGGCCGTTTCGTTTTCGTGCTCGGCGAATTCAGCGGCAGCGTGACGACTTTCGCCCTGGATGCCGAGAGCGGCACCCTGAGCCATGTCGCCGTCTGCAGCGCGCTGCCCGATTCGATGGCGCTGGCTCCCGGCATGCCGCAGGAGAACATCCCGGCGGGCGATGACACGCAGCGCATCTGGGCGGCTGATATCCATATCACGCCCGATGGACGCCATCTCTACGTTTCCGAGCGCACCAGCAGCACCTTGAGCACGCTGCGAGTCGATCCCGACTCCGGCCAGCTCGAATTCATCGCCAGTCAGCCGACGGTGAAACAGCCGCGTGGTTTCGAGATCGACCCCACTGGGCGCTACCTGGTGGCCGTTGGCGAGCGCAGCGATCACCTGATCCTGTACGCCATCGATCCGGCGAGCGGCACACTCGAGCACCTGAGCGAGGCCCCGGTGGGTGCCAAGGCCAACTGGGTCGAGATCGTGGCCTTCGACTGACACCCAGGCTCTTTGATGGCAGTCCAAAGCCCTTGAATGGCAGCCCACAGCCCTTTAATGGCAGTCAAAAGCCCTTTGAATGCGCGTGACACCGCGCGCTGTTATACTCTTGGCCCGTTCCAAGTTGTCGACAACTTGTGACAGCGGTCGAATGACGCTGCCGAGTCGCTCGCGAAATCCGCGCCACCGCCACATTCGTGCAATCGCTAAAGAGAGGTCAACGAACAGACATGTCCAATACGCCCAAGATCATCTACACGCTCACCGACGAAGCGCCTGCACTGGCCACCTACTCTCTATTGCCGATCATCGAAGCCTTCACCGGGACCGCCGGCATCAGCGTCGAAACGCGAGACATCTCGCTGGCCGCCCGCGTGCTGGCCCAGTTTCCAGACGCACTGAGCGATGAGCAGCGCGTCAGCGACGACCTGGCAGAGCTCGGCGAGCTCGCCAAGACGCCGGAAGCCAACATCATCAAGCTGCCCAACATCAGCGCCTCCGGGCCGCAGTTGAAGGCCACCATCAAGGAGCTGCAAAGCCAGGGCTATCCGCTGCCGGATTACCCGGACGAGCCGAAGGACGACAAGGAAAAGGCAGTCAAGGCGGCCTACGACAAGGCCAAGGGCAGCGCGGTCAACCCGGTGCTGCGCGAGGGCAACTCCGATCGCCGCGCGCCGAAGTCGGTCAAGAACTACGCCAGAAAGTACCCGCACCGCATGGGTGAGTGGGCCAGCGACTCCGCCTCTCATGTCGCCCACATGAGCGAGGGCGACTTCTACGGCAGCGAACAGTCCGCGACCCTGGCCAAGGCCGGCAAGCTCAAGATCGCGCTGAAGCAGAAAGACGGCACCGAAATCGTGCTCAAGGATGGCCTGGCCGTTCAGGCGGGCGAAGTCATCGACGCCGCGCGCATGAGCAGTCGCCAGCTGCGCAACTTCATCGACAGCGAGATCAAGGATGCCAAGAAGCGTAACGTGCTCTTCTCGCTGCACCTGAAGGCCACGATGATGAAGGTCTCCGACCCGATCATGTTCGGCATGGTGGTCGAGGAGTTCTACAAGGAGGCACTCGAGAAGCACGCCGAGGCGCTGAAGCTGGCTGGCTTCAACCCCAACAGCGGCATCGGCGATCTCTACAGCGCGATCGAGAAACTGCCGACCGAGCAGCAGGACGCGATCAAGTCCGACATCGACGCGCTCTACAAGGAGCGCCCGCCGATGGCGATGGTCAACTCGCACAAGGGCATCACCAACCTGCACGTGCCGTCCGACGTCATTATCGACGCTTCCATGCCGGCGATGATTCGCGACTCCGGCAAGATGTGGGGGGCCGATGACGCGCTTCACGACACCAAGGCGGTGATTCCGGACCGCTGCTACGCGACCATCTATCAGACCGTGATCGAGGACTGCAAGCAGCACGGCGCCTTCGATCCGACCACCATGGGCAGCGTGCCCAACGTCGGCCTGATGGCGCAGAAGGCCGAAGAGTACGGCTCCCATGACAAGACGTTCCAGATGCCGGCCGATGGCACCGTAGTCGTCACCGACGAGAACGGTCAGACGCTGTTCAGCCACGACGTCGAAGCCGGCGATATCTGGCGCATGTGCCAGACCAAGGACGCGCCGATCGCCGATTGGGTCAAGCTCGCCGTCACGCGGGCTCGCGACAGCGGCGCACCCGCTCTGTTCTGGCTGGATGCCAACCGCGCTCACGATGCCCAGCTGATCGAGAAGGTCGAGACCTATCTCAAGGATCACGACACCAGCGGCCTGGATATCCGCATCCTGGCGCCGGTCGAGGCAATGAAGGTCTCGCTCGAGCGTATCCGTAAAGGCGAAGACACCATCTCGGTTACCGGCAACGTGCTGCGCGACTACCTGACCGACCTGTTCCCGATCATGGAGCTCGGCACCAGCGCCAAGATGCTCTCCATCGTGCCCTTGATGAACGGTGGCGGCCTTTTCGAGACCGGCGCCGGTGGCTCCGCGCCGAAGCACGTGCAGCAGTTCCTCGAGGAAAACCACCTGCGCTGGGATTCGCTGGGCGAATTCCTCGCACTGGCGGCCTCGCTCGAACACCTCGGCAGCACCTTCGACAACGCCCGCGCCAAGATCCTCTCGGCGACGCTCGACCGCGCCAACGGCGAGTTCCTCGACAGCGACAAGTCGCCCAAGCGCAAGGTCGGCGAACTCGACAACCGCGGCAGCCACTTCTACCTGGCGCTCTACTGGGCCAAGCAGCTCGCCGCCCAGACCGACGACGCGGAGCTGAAGTCGCTGTTCGAAGAGATCGCCGGCACGCTGGAGAAAAGCGAGAAGACGATCGTCGACGAACTCAATGGCGTGCAGGGCAAGCCGGTCGATATCCAGGGTTACTTCCATCCTAACGGCAAGCTGGCGAGCGACGCCATGCGCCCGAGCCAGACGCTGAACGCCGCACTCGAGAAGCTCTACAAGGCCTCTTGATCGGAGCGCCGGTACCGCCGGGTACCGGCTCTCCGGGCTGGAGCGTTCAAAGTAGCCTGAAAGAAACGGGCCCGTGCCAATGGCACGGGCCCGTTTGTATTGCTGCCCGGTGACCCCGTTGGATCATCGGGCAAAAGTGCCTCAGCTCGTCGCGAGTGACGAGTTCGACTTGCCACCGAAGGCCGCCGGCACTTCCGGCTCGTCGACCGCGAAGATGCCGCCGCTCAATCGGCGCACGCGCTTCATGAACAGCGCAATGCAGATCAGCGTGCCGATGGCGGCAACCACATAGCTCACCTGCAGCGTCAGGCCGAAGCCGATCGGCGCATACGCCAGATAGGTGAAGGTCGCCATGGTCATGAACAGCGCCGGAATCAGCGTGATCAGGTACGGCTTGCGCGAGAGAACGAGATACATGGTCGCGACCCACAGCGCGATGACAGCCGTCGTCTGGTTCGCCCAGGAGAAGTAGCGCCACAGCAGGGTGAAGTCCATGTGCGTCAGCGCATACGACACCACGAACAGCGGTGCCGCAATCAGCAGACGCCTTACCAGCGGGCGCTGGTCGATCTTCAGATAGTCGGCGATGATCATGCGCGCACTGCGGAACGCCGTGTCGCCCGATGTGATCGGCAGCACGATGACACCGAGGATTGCCAGCGTGCCGCCAATCGCCCCGAGCATCGTGGTCGAGACTTCGCTGACTACCGCCGCCGGGCCACCCGCCGCCAGCACGTCGGAGAGCGTGTGGTCACCGTGGAACAGGCTCATCGCGGCCGCCGCCCAGATCATCGCGATGACGCCTTCGGTGATCATCATGCCGTAGAAGATCTTGCGCCCATTACCCTCGTTCTCGGTGGTGCGCGAGATGATCGGCGTCTGCGTGGCGTGGAAGCCGGAGAGCGCCCCGCAGGAGATGGTCAAGAAGAGCAGCGGGAAGATCGGGGCACCTTCAGGGTGCATGTTCTGGAACGACAGTTCCGGAATCGGCGCGCCGGTAAAGATCAGACCGAGGCCGACGCCGAGCGCACTGAACAACAGCAGTGCACCGAAGTAAGGGTAGATTCGGCCGATGACCTTATCGATCGGCAGTAGCGTCGCCAGCAGATAGTAGGCGAAGATCACCAGCGTGATCAGCGTCAGCGAAATCGGCGTCATGTTGGCGAGCAAGGCCGCGGGCGAGGTCACGAAGACGGTACCAACCAGCAGCAAAAGCAGAATGGCAAACCCGTTGACCACGTGTTTCATCGCCTTGCCGAGGAACTTGCCCGCTAGCTGCGGCAGATGCGCGCCGTGGTTGCGAATCGAGATCATCCCGGTCAGGTAGTCATGCACGGCGCCCGCGAAGATGCAGCCGATCACGATCCAGAAGAACGCGACGGGGCCGTAAAGCGCACCAAGAATGGGGCCGAATATCGGGCCGACACCGGCAATATTGAGCAGCTGGATCAGCGAATTGCGTGTGGTGTTCATCGGCACGTAGTCGATGTCGTCACGCATGGTGAACGCCGGCGTACGCCGCTTGCGGTCGGTCACGAAGACCCGTTCCACGAATTTTCCGTACGTGAAGTAGCCTGCTATCAGCAGCAGGATCGATGCGATGAATGTGATCATTTTGGGTCCCTGAAACAGAAGAAACGCCTTTTGAGCGTTCGACGGGAACGTCACTCGACCGATCAAGGCCGCAGCTTCGTCATTCAGGCGCTAATTTACGAATGTCGCTAATCGATTACAGCTAGACTTTAGTGGCAACATCACGGTAAATCCGCTTGTCTGTCAGGCACCGCTCACGCATTCTTGGCCTTTCCCGACACCTGCCCTTCTGCCGCATGATGAAAAACTCCATCGCCGTCTGGCTGATCGCTTTGACGACCGCCCTGTCATCCCTTCAGGGGGCCGCCGCCGAGCCTCACACTGCCGGCATGATGGCGCGCGTCGATACCGGCACTTTGACCTCTGCCGACACGCTGACGCGCCTGGCCCCGGATGCCGACCCCGAAGTGCTCGCCCTCGGCCTGGCAACCATGCAGTGTGCGCAACTTCACGGCGTCGCCGAAGACGCCAAGCGTCTCGCGATCATCGACTACAGCCGCTCTTCACTGACGCCGAGACTCTGGGTATTCGACCTTGAGCGGGGAACGTTGCTTTTTCACGAGGTTGTCGCTCACGGTCAGGGGTCGGGTGGCAACGTACCGGATCGATTTTCCAACGAAGAAGGCTCGCACGCTTCGAGTCTGGGACTCTTCGTGACTCGCCAGACCTATGAAGGCAAGCATGGAGAGTCCCTGCGACTGGATGGCCTCGAGCCAGGTTTCAACGATGCGGCGATGAGCCGGGCGATCGTGATTCACGGCGCGGACTACGTGAATCCGGCTCTTGGCGAACGCCAGGGCCGTCTCGGGCGCAGCTGGGGCTGTCCAGCGCTCCGACCGGGGATCGCCGGCGACGTCATCGAGTCACTCAAGAACGGTCAGTTCGTCTTCTCTTACTATCCGGCACGGGACTGGTTGACCCGTTCAGCACTGACGCAGTGTGGTCTTGCCAAAGTCGAACAGACCGGTGGTGACGCAAGACTGCTGGGGTCACGCTGACGGCGGCCGACAGCGCCTCGACATCGGTGCCTCGCGATCGGATCGTCGGGACCGGCTGACCGATAACCTCACCGGGTTGCGCTACCGCAATCGCTGACTCACGCTTGAGAGAGATCACGGACCGTCGTCCAACAGGAGTGTCGTCATGTGGAACCGCGGCGCCATCATCGCCCTTGTCGCTCTACTCCTCTCCTCGACCGTTCAGGCCGCGCCGTTCTGGGGGGAGAAGCAGTCTCGTCCGGTCGACACGCCACTGGTCGATCTCGCGCCGGGCGCGTGGATCTGGGGCGGTGACGACAAACGAGGCGGCCCGATGGCGGTCATCGTCAGCCTGACCGAGCAACGAGCCTACGTCTATCGCAATGGCATTCTGATTGGCGTCACCACGGTCAGTACCGGTCGTCCCGGCTACGAAACGCCAACCGGCGTCTTTACCGTGCTGCAGAAGGACAAGGACCACCACTCGAATCTTTACGGCAACGCGCCGATGCCCTATCAGCAGCGCCTGACCTGGGATGGTATCGCTCTGCATGCGGGCGGCCTGCCCGGCTACCCGGAGTCTCATGGCTGCGTTCATCTTCCGACGGAGTTCGCGCGGCTGCTGTTCGACGCCTCCAATCTCGGTATGACGGTCGTCGTCTCCCAGGCGGACAAGGCACCGATCTCCGTCGTTCACCCCGGGCCGCTCAGCCCGATCGATGCAACGACCGGCGCCGATCTCGACATCCCGAGGCTCGCCGACGGCAGTGCGTGGCGCTGGTCGGAAGACGCGCCGACCGACGGCCCCGTCTCACTCGTCTTGAGCCGCAGCGATCGCCTGCTGGTGGTCTACCGCAACGGCCACGAAATCGGCCGCTCGCGCGTCGAGCTGGCAGAGCCGGGCAGGATTTCCGGTACCCGCGCCTACATCGTGGCAAGCGATGCCGCTAACGCCGGCCACTACACGCCCTCTTCGGCACCGGCCACCGAGACATCGCCGAAGATGCCGAACTGGATCGCCATCGGCGTTCCCGGTTACCGGGAAGCCTCAGGCCAACGTGTCCCCGCCGAGGTCGTCAATCAGGTGAGAGTGCCGGATGGTTTCAAGGCCCGCGCACTACCCCTGCTGACCCCAGGCACCGTGCTGGTCGCGACCGACGCGCACTTCTCGACGCAGACCAGCGGCGAACATCTGCGCGTTATCGACAGCGCGGCACCGCACAGCTGGCTGGACGACATCCTTACCGAGTAACGCGGCGCAGCCTCTCTGCGACATTCGGTGACTGGCGCGCGCGATCACGCTGGCATAAGTTGACAGCTCGATGATCATTCTCTGAACGCTCGACCAGCTGGGAGGTGACCATGTTCCAATCTCTGCTCGTTCCCATCGACGGTTCCGCCGATTCCCATGTCGCCCTCAACGTGGCGTGCCAGCTCGCCGCTCCGGTTCAGGGCAAGCTCTACCTGCTCAACGTGCGCGACCCGTACCCGCAGCTCCATCGTGGCGAGATGCTGAGCGTCGAGGCAGCCATCAAGGCCGCGTCGGTCGAAACCGCCGCCCGCGAAGGAAAAGCCCTGCTCGACGCCGCTCTCGACACGCTGCCCTCGTTTCCGGGCTACAACGGCGAATTCGATACGCTGATCAAGCAGGGCAGCCCAGCGCGGGTGATCGTCGACGAAGCCGAGAGACTAGGTGTCGATGCGATCGTCATGGGCAGCCGCGGGCTCGGACAGTTCAAGGGCCTGATGATCGGCAGCGTCTCGCACAAGGTGACGCACGTTGCCAATTGCCGCGTAATCTGCGTGCACGAGACGCCGACGCGTCATGCAACCCACGCACCACACGAATTCGTCGACTTCGATTGACGACGGGAGAAATCGCCATGGCAAGCGGATGGGCAAAGGATGGTGCCGTCCAGGATCAGATCGACAGTACGGTCGAGGACGGCATCCAGGAAGCCAGAGAGCGACTCAAACGAAACGGGCCCAGTCTGAGCCACTGCGAAGCGTGCGAGGCGCCGATCCCCCAGGCACGCCGAGAAGCGGTTCCCGGCGTGAGACTCTGCATCCAGTGCCAGGCGCTCGAGGACAAACGCCAAGGGCATCACGCCGGCTACAACCGGCGCGGCAGCAAGGACAGTCAACTTCGCTGATCCCGAGCGCCGGCGGATTGTTCAAGCAGGCTGCGCAGCCTGGCTTCGGGCTTCCGATTGCAGTAGACCGATAAGATCCCAGATCGCACGTTTGTAGATCTCGCGCTCCCGCTCGAGCGACATCGCCTCCGCCTCCCCTCGGGACACCGCACTCGTCGCCTGCGTGCCGAAGACGGCGTCGAAGTCCGTGCCGGGAAAGAAGTGACGATGCAGCCGCCGATTCTCTTCCTCGTGATGCGCCATGATGCTGATGGCGTCTTCGGGAGACATGAAGGCACTTTCGCGCCGGAACAGCTCGCTGCCAGGGCCAAGCAACTTGAGGAGACGCTGCTTGAGATCGTCATCGTGGATATCCCGAAACAGCTCTCGCTTCTCCGCGAGCACCTCGCACAGATAGGGATTCCAGCTCACGTTGCTGCGCGTCTTGTCGAAATCCAGCGCTGCCGTGTCGCCCATCAGTCGATGGAAAAAGTCAGTCAGCAAGTCCCCCTCGCGCAGCGCATGACGATCGAGCGGCACGACGGCCACCTGGTTCGCACCGTAGATCTGCCCGAATACCTGTGAAACCGCCCAGAAGTGCGGGTTGCTGCGCTTTCTCGCTTCCTCGAGATAGGTCGCGAAAGACTTGCCCTGCTTGAACCCCCACTGCTGCCAGGCAGACAGTAGGTACTCGTCCTGACGGCGGATGTAGTAAACCACTTCGACCGACTCGAACGTCTCCGCCAGCAGGCCGTGGATCGCGCGACCGATAGGCCCCATCAAATGGTTGATGAGATTCTCGGCAGAAATCAGGAAGGTCCCGTCTCGCCATGACGACGACTCCCGCCAGGCGTTGAGTCGCGATGCGAGCGGCTGCATATCCTGGGTTTCCATGAGCCGGCGAAAAAACTCTCTAGGCGTCTCGCCGTGGGGGCTGAACCCCGGCTCGCCGGGAAGCCGCAGCTCATGGTCAGGTACCACGATCCCCCGCTCGGCCAGCGGCGCGCGGTTGCGGATGATCGCTTTCTGAATGCTCGTCGAACCGCACTTGGCATGTCCGGGGTGAAGGAATAACTTCATGACCAACCTCGAGCGTTGTCGTTTGACGGCTAATCGTCTCGCAACAGATGTAAGCCATCCCCTCATCAGAGACAACGCCCTCACCGTCAAACCGTCCCAGAATCCTGAAATTCGCTGAGGCAGACCATACTTTTCAATGGGTTTACCGACGCGTCACCGACTATCAGTCGCCCGTGGATCACCGACGTCCTCTGCACGCCCCCCGTCAGATCATGGGTGGCCCTGGCAAAGCCAACCTCTTCACCAGCAATTGTTTAAATAACCATATTAAAAACAACCATTATCCAAATCGAACACTAACTAAACTTGGCATTCTCAAACATTCAGCATTTATCACTACTCAAGTGAAGAATCCAGACTATCGAATCGTTAAATAACGCTGCTGCAGAGGTTCTTTTCGGCACTGAATCCAAGCGCTGGCCGCGACACTAAAGTCGATGAAAATTTCTCTTTCTCATCGAGGGAAAAGCCTGCTAGCCTAGTGCTTACAGAGGCCAAGAAGGCCGAATACCTACCAGATATTGATTTTTTCTCTGCAAAACATTCAGTTGCAGAACCACTAAATTAGCTACATCTACCAACGTCGAGTAGACGATAGCATCCGAGGTTCATGGTCGCGGTTCCGCGATCTTTGGCCCGGCCCTGAATCCGGTATATTGCCGGCATTGAGGCGCCGGGCGTTTTTTTATTTATTTAAACCTGGTTGTGTTCGCCGCACGGCGTTGCGCAGGCTGGCAACCTGATCTTGCCTCCTCGCGCGCGCCCAGCCCCGAGAATACCAAGATCCGCCACCGCTCACGCACAGGGCCCCCTCGTGAAACATGGCCCCGGTCGTGAAACGAGAAAATTCATGCTGACGCGCCACCTCGGCGGGCGTATGTTGGACACAGGACGAGTTCAGACAGATTGGTAACCGGAGTGCCTCCGTCAGACCAGCACGACTTATTGCGACCATGAACCTCAACTCGACTCATCAATGAGCACCTCGTCCTGAATACCGAGCTGGCGCATTCGTTCCAATGTATGTCGCCGACTCCTCCCCACGCCCATGGCGCCGAGCTTTCGCGCATGGGCGTTTCTTTTGGCGGGCCCACGTTCTCCTCTGTGTTTCCACGCGTGCGCTACTCCTCCTCTCGGAGGGCCAGCTTCACGACGGCGCGCATCCTTAAGGCAATCTTATCGATTGCTTGCATATTGTTAGCATCTTTCTTGCCCAGATTGTCGCCAATACTGGACACGTGATGAAGATTCAGAGGTTCCCTGCTTTCATCACCTTCCTTACGATCGCACGCGCGATCGCGGCCCGCTCTGACCTCCCCCTGATCCCGCTTTTCAGAGCCGGGCCGTCTTTTTCTCGCTTTTCACTGGCTCACTCACTCGAAGCTACTTCCTGGCTAGCCGCCATGAATGCACCGCTCGGCGCCAGAACCTGAATCGGCTTTCCTAAAACCTGATATTGCCAAGGATGTCAGCGGATCGCTCGTCACGACGGGCTGTCTATAAGATGTCAGGGATATCGGTGAGGAGGGAATCGCCAAACTGATGTGTCGCCAAATCAACAAGAGAGATGCCGACAGGAGATTGGTGGGCCCAGTAGGACTTGAACCTACGACCAAGGGATTATGAGTGCAATTTTGCTAATGTAAGGATCGCGCCTGCAACGCGACTTCCTAACCAAAACAGTTAGTTATGATTTTCCACATCTCGCACCTGTTACTCTGGTTACGTGCAATCAGCAACCAGACCGCAACCAGAGTGGCCTCTCCAAGACTGTGGCGCAGTTGCGCGAGCTTAGGGCTTAGGCCGGTAGCAAGCTAAATGAACGACGTCAGTGTGAGTTAGCAGGAGATATGGCACTGGTGGAGTGAAGTGGGATTTGGTGGGCGGATCTGGGACAAGGCGGGATGTGACGCGGCTTCCAGCGCGGCGCGATGTTTAAAGCAGTGCCAAAGATGCACAAAAGCGAAAAAGGGCCGATCCGACATGGATTGGCCCTTTTTGCGTTAGGTTTGGCACTGAGAATCAGCGCGTATCGTAGTCCAAGAAATCCAGCGCCGAGCTAAGAACATCCCGAAGCGCGCGCGCCTGGTGCTCATCAAGGAGCATCTGCGAAACCTCGCCGTCAGCGTCAATTGCCCGTAGATAGATGTCAGGCTGACCATTGTAGGCAACTACATAAAGGCTGTGATCCAATTCAGCCCCCGATTGAGAGGCTTCGCCGGCCTGGGGAAGCTTAACTTTGAACATGCCGCGATCTGTCATTCTCGCTCCTATAGCCAGCCAGCTGACCAAACGGCCCTGCCGATGATCTCGAGCTCTTCCAAGCGATCTCTCGGCACGATGATCTTCTCGTATTCCTTATTCGCGCTGATGATGGCCACGCCGTCGAACTGGCGCTGTAGGCGCTTCGCGTACAGGTGGCCGTCCAGGCGCAGGATGTAGATGCCCTCACCCTCGATCGTAGTGCGCGTATGGTCGATCAGCACCGTGTCGCCGCTGTGCAGCACCGGCTCCATTGAATCGCCGTCGATACGAATCGCCGAGAGGTGGTCTGGTGTCAGCCCCTGCTTGCGCAGCGAGTAGCGTGTGAAGTTGATGTGCGTCAGTACGCGGCAGTTCTCGTTCCAGGCGCCGTCGCCCGCGCTGCACTGGGCATCGTATAGCGGTACCAAGGCATAGTCGCCCATCTCTGCTACTGGCGTCTGCTCGTCCTTTCCGAAAGCTAACCATTGCGCGTCGATGCCTAGCGCTTGGGCCAGGTGGACCAGCCTATCCAGTCCAGGGAAGGTATCCCCACTCAGATAACTGCGCACCGCCCCCTCAGAAACACCGGATCGTTTCGCAAAAGCGCGCGGTTTTTCGCTTCCCATCGCTTCAAGGAGCCGTTCTCGAAAGCATTCGATTCCCGAAGCGGGAAAAGAATGCTCGCTCTGAGACTTCCTGTCTTCATTCTTTTCCATGTAAGTCATTGATATAAAAGGAACGGAGTAATATTCCGCACCACCTCGCGCTGAATAATGAAAAGAACGCTCGGAATATCGCTTGATAGGTGCGAAATTCCGAGATATGTTTACTCACAACGCAGGGTTAGACAGCCAGAAAAAACGCCACGGAGTGACGCTGTGAAAATCGAAATTCCGACCAACCCATCAGCCCGCTGGGAGTGGATCAAGTATCAGATCCGATCCCAAGGTCTGTCCTTCGCCGAGCTGTCACGCCGCCTTGGCGTGGAGCTAGGCACTCTGACCTCCGTCAAGCGCTCGCCCTATCCTCGCATGGAGCGAGCACTGGCCAGTGCCATCGGTGTTTCACCCGCAATCATCTGGCCAGAGCGCTGGAATGCAGATGGCACACCGCATCGCCAACGGCCCAACCGCGCGGAAAGCCGCGTTATGTCCCAAAAGACGCGTTTCAAGACACATTGCGCGGATTCTAACGCGCCGTCTACCGATACGCACCGGCAAGTTGTTACGGAGGCGTGAACGTGAGACGTGTCCGCGATACCCAGACTTTAGACATCTTCGCCGTTCCCACGCCGGTGGTCCCCGCGCCGGGTAGCGGCAACTACGCCGCTCAAGTGAGCGAATTGGTCGGCATCATCCTCAAGGAATGCCCAATCGATCGTTACGAGGTCGCCTCCCAGATGAGCCGGCTCTCCGGTGACGACGTCTCGAAAAACATGTTGGACGCTTGGTCGAGTCCGGCTCGCGCCGATCACAACATCCCATTTTATCGCGTGCCCCTGATCGAGGAGGTGTGCTCGAGCCATGCCTTTACCGATTGGCTGGTTCATCAGCGCGGCGGTCGCGTGGCCTACGGACGCGAGGCACTACATGCCGAGTACGGCCGGCGCCAGCAGATGATGGATCAGCTCAAGGCTGACATGCGCAAGTTGAAACAGCTGATGGGAGAAGAGGAATGAACGGCCAGACCGTGTCCCTGACTCGCGGCTGGTTCACTGCGAATGAGTTGGCCGGGATGCCCGGATTACCTGGTACCCCTCAGAACGTCCGAGAGTTCGCCAAGCGCCACGGCTGGGAAGGTCAACGCCGCCTCGGTACCAAAGCCGTTGAGTACGCCTTCGCGGTTCTCCCCGCCGATACACAGAACGCGCTGCTAATACGCAGTGCCAGTGAGGCCGAGCCGGAAGTCATCACCGCCGCCGATGAGCCGCAGGAATCCGAACGCCCTGAGCAACGTGCGCTGACCGATGCACAACGCCGGGTGATGGGTGCCCGCGTGGCGTTCGTTCGCGAGATCCAGCGGATGACACAGCACGTCACCCAGGCTCGCGCGATCGAGACAATCGTGACGCTGGCCACGACCGACGCGCTGTCACCCTATCTTGCCGGGCGCGTGGTGCTGGCCAATGACCGTAAGACCGGCACACGCACGCTCTCCGAACGGACGCTGAAGCGCTGGATCGCAGACTACAAGAAGCACGGCGAGCGAGGCCTGGCACCGAAGCGCCAGAAGGCCGACATGAGCGTGCCGGCGTGGGCGGGTGACTTTCTCAAGCGTTATCAGCGCCCGCAGAAGCCAACCGTCGAAGCCGCCTATCAGCAGCTGGTCGAGCAGACCGAGTGGCAGCCGAGCATCCACCAAGTGCGCCGGTGGCTGGCGAAGCTTTCCCCGGAAGCGCGAGAGCGTGGCCGAATGGGTGCCCACGAACTCAAGACGCTACAGCCGTTCAAGCGGCGTAAGGCCGATGGAATGTGGCCCAACGACTGCTGGGTCGCGGATGGCCATACCTTCGATGCCGAGGTCATCAACCCGCTGACCGGTCAAGCATTCCGGCCCGAGATCACCATGATCATCGACTGGGGCACTCGGCGGATTACCGGTTTCGCGCTCAACCTGGCGGAATCGACGCTGGCTACGCTCGATGCCCTGCGTGACGCGGTCAGCCGCACCGGCATGTTCAACATCTTCTATGTCGATAACGGCTCCGGTTTTGACAACGCCACTGTTTATGAGGTGGTCGACCGGCTGGGCGGCACCATCACGCACTCGCTGCCTTACAACTCCCAGGCGCGCGGCGTCATCGAGCGCGCCCACCAATCGATTCTGGTCAACCTCGCCAAGACCATGCCGAGCTATATCGGCGCGGATATGGACAAGGAAGCTGGCACCCGCGCACACCGGCTGTCTCGTCGTGACATCGCCCAAGGGCTGAAGCCGGCGCAGGTCCCGACGTTTCAGGAGTTCTACGACCGCCTCTGCCAGGCGATCGACGCCTATAACCATCGCTCGCATCGTGGCCTGCCGAAGATCCGCGATCTGGACACCGGCAACCTGCGACATCGTTCGCCGATGGAAGCGTGGAAATTGGCAGAAGCCGAAGGCTTCGAAGCACTGACCGCACCCGCTGACGTCGTCGCCTCTTTGATGCGTCCGCAGGAGACCCGCAAGACCCATCGCGGAGAAGTGAAGATTAATAGCGGCGTCTATTTCCTGGACGCGCTGCGCGACTTCCACGGTGAAGAGATTCGTGTTGCCTGGGATTACCGCGACGTGGGTGCCGTCGGCATCTACACCCTCGACGGCGAATGGATCGGCGAGGCGATCCTGGACGGCAACGCCACCCCGGCCATGCCGCAATCGATGATGGAGCGCGCCGGTGAGAAGCGCGAGAAGGGCCAAATCGCCCGGATGGTGAAGAAAGCCAAGACGCTGACCGGCGGCGAGTTCGAGTTGAAGCGCGTCGAGTCACCCCAGCCTTCCGTGCGCAACGATCGCCAGCTCGAAGAAGCCCGCGCTCATGCCAAACAGCTCGCGAATGAAGCGCCGAAGTTTGAGATCCCGAAAGACAAGGTCGCGCGATACCGCGAATGGAAACGGCTGGATGCCCGCGTGCAGGCAGGTGAGAGCCTGAGTGTGGATGCCCAGCGCTGGCATGAGAACTACTGCAATCACTCCGACTTCAAGGCCATCGCCAAGGTGATGGATACCGAAATGGTCGCGGACGGGCTGCAACCCGCCCGCAACCGGCGGGCCGTGTAAGCGCACGGCCCATGACACCCGCAGAAGCAACTGAAGGAAGCACTATGAGCGTCAACAACATTGTACCACTCACCAATGTCGCCCTTCTCGCCGCCGCCATCGAGCGCGCCGCGAGTCGCCCGGCGGGCCTGCCGGGGCTGGTGGTGATGTACGGCCCCAGCGGTTACGGCAAGAGCCTGGCGGCGTCCTACTCCGCCAATCAACACCGCGCTTACTACGTCGAATGCCGGGAGAGTTGGACCAAGAAAGCGTTCCTGCTGGCGATTCTGCTCGAGATCGGTGTGATCCCGGCGAAGACGATTTCCGAGATGGTCGACCAGATCGCCGAGCAGCTCTCCCGCTCTGGCCGGCCGCTGATCGTCGACGACGTCCAGTACGTCATCGACAAGGCCGCCGCCAACGTGCTGACGGATCTCTACAACGCCTCAGAGGGCACCATCATCCTGATCGGAGAAGAGCGCGTGCCGGCGTCGATGGGTCGACTCGAGCGTCTACACAACCGCGTACTGGAGTGGGTGCCGGCGGAAGCGGCCAGCCTCGACGACGTAGGCGCCCTGGCCGCGCGTAGCTATCCGGATATCGACATCGCCGACGATCTACTGGCCCTGGTCAACGATCGCGTGCGCGGCTGCCTGCGCCGCGTCGCCGTCAACCTCTACCAGATCCACCAGGAAGCCCTGGCCAACGGCTGGGAGCGCGTCGACGCCGCCATCTGGGGCGAACGCGAGATCCACACCGGCCAGCCGCCGGCGCGGAGGGGTTGATCATGGCCAAGCGCAAGCCAGCAACGCTAGCCGGTGACGTACCCAGCCGCCAACAGATCTGGGAGTCGATCCGCACCCTGAAAGCAAGTCAGCGGACTATCACCATGGATCGGCTCAACCTGCTGCTGCCCAAGATGCCCGAAAGCCGCATCACCGACTATCTGCGCGGTCTAGTGGCAGCCGGCTACGTCGAACGCCGCAATCCGAATAAGGCGATTGGCGACGTCGCCGAGTACGAGCTGATTCGAGATATCGGCTTCGAAGCCCCCCGCGTGCGGCGCGACGGCAGCGAACCGCCGGTACCAGGGCGCGAGCAGCTCTGGCGCACGATGAAGATCATCGGAGAGTTCACGGCCCAGGAACTCGCGGACGCCGCCACGACACCGGCACGCTCGATTGCCGTCAACACGGCGCACGAGTACTGCCAGTTTCTGGCCCACGCCAACTATCTGCATATCACCCGCGCCTCCGGCCCCAATTTGCCGGCCAGGTATCGGCTCGCCAGCGGGCGCTGGACCGGCCCGATGGCGCCGCAGATCCGTCGGACCAAAGAGCTCTACGACCCCAACACCAAAGCGGTCGTGTACTCGCGCGTCACCAAGACTGAAGGGGGTGAGCCATGAGCGCCGTTCGCAAATCCATCGACCTTTCCGCCTGGGGCGATGAGCCACCGCGCTGGGTGCGCCTGCTCGCCGCCGAGGTCGAGGCCAGCAACATGACCCGCACCGGCGAACGTATCGGCATGTCTCGCTCGGCGGTCTCTTTGGCACTCGCCAACCGCTACCCGAGCCCGAACACCGCCGGCGTCGAGCAGCGCGTCATTGATGCACTGGACGGCATGAACTGCCCCGCGCAGGAAGCGGTGATCAACACCGATCAGTGCCGCACTTACCGGCGGCGCGCGGCACCGACACACAACCCGATGGCAATGCGTTCCTGGCTCACCTGCCAGAACTGCCCGAAAAACCCCAACAACGCGCAGGGAGACGAGTCATGACCCGCATCTCCGACGAACAGCTCGACTACTACGCCGATCGCTTCCAACTGCTGAGCATCGCTCGCGCCGGCATCAAGCTCGACCGCTACATCGCCAATCCGGCGCAAAGCGAGTTGATGGCGCGCTTTATCAAGCTCCGGCTGAGCAAGCTGCGGGTCAGCTTCGTGCAGTTCTGCGCGGACCCCGAGCTTTACGAGGAGCGCGCCGTCACGGAGTGCGAGCCGCCGCTGGCCAGCCAGCAAGCCGCGATTCTGCGCTGCTGGCAGCAGCAAGACACCGGCGTCATGCCGCGCCAACACGCCGACCCTACCCATGGCCCATGGCTGGACCCAGCCGACCTGATCGATGTCGCCGAACTACTCGCCGGTTGGCGTGATGACAGCGAACGGCTACCGCGCCGAAACGGTGCCGTGATCGAACCCATGCGCCATCACAGAAAACACCGTAGCCACCGCAACGCCAGTGCCAACTTCAAACTCCGAGGAGCCAACTCATGAACGCACCACAACAGATCCCCGCCGGATTCCGCCAGGACGCCAAGGGCCGGCTGATCCCCGAATCGCAGATCAAGCCGATCGACCAGATGCGCGACGAGCTGGTGCTGTCGCTGGTCGATCGCGCCAACCAGATCCGCGATGAGCTACGCGACTACAAGAGCGACGCCTTCAGCGAGATCGAGCAGTTCGTCGAAACCAGCGCCAGCGAGTACGACGTCCAGATCGGCGGCAAAAAAGGCAACGTCTCGCTGGTCAGCTTCGATGGTCGCTACAAGGCGGTTCGTGCCATTCAGGAGCGGATCTCGTTCGACGAGCGCCTGCAGGCCGCCAAAGGCTTGATCGACGAATGCCTACGCGAATGGACGCAAGACGCGCGGCCCGAAATCGCGACGATCGTGCAAGACGCCTTCCGCGTCGACACGGCGGGCAACATCCGCACCGGCCAGGTGCTAGGTCTGCGCCGCCTGGATATCGACGACAAGCGCTGGCTCAAGGCGATGGATGCCATCTCCGACGCTGTGCAGGTCACCGGCTCCAAGAGCTACATCCGGCTTTACGAGCGCATCGGCGACAGCGATCAGTACCGCCCCATCTCACTCGATATCGCGGGGGTGTGAGCATGGAGACCGCCACCATTCGAGTGCGTTCTGCAATGGGCGGTTACGCCGCCACGCTCAGAGGTCAACGCGCCACCTGCACCTGGAGCCACGAAGAAGCCGCCCGGAAAGTCGCTCGCAAGGTCTACGGCGACAAAGTCGACGTGGTGAATGACTACTTGCGCGATGGCGATGTCGCCGCCGGCATCCAGTACCGCTATCACGTCACGCATCTCAAAGGAGCCCATTAATGCGTACTCGCTACCGTGCCTACTGCTATGCCAGTGGCGAGATCCACATTGGATCATTCACTCCCAACGGTGCCGTAGAGCTGGCCACCGGCCCTCATCGTTCATTGACCCAGGAGATCGACGGTGTCGCCCGCCACGGTTACCGAGGCGAGCTGTTCGTTCCGGGCGTCCCCGAGACGATATCACTCGCAGAGAAACGTGACGCGCTAGCGCGCTTCGTCGATTGGGCCAGAAGCGGCACGCGCATCAACACCTGGCGCACCGGGGAGCAGGTCCGAGCCGACATCGATGCTCTGATGGAGGTGGAAGGATGAGCAGCGAACCAACTACCAACCGCATCTGCACGATCACCATTACCGAGACCGACGAGGGTATCTCCGTCGATGCCGGCTTTCCCGTGACCAACCCACGTGAAGCCACGGTTTCCCAGACCCTCGCGCTGGTCGGCATCAGCGCCATCCACAGCAAGATGATCGAGTACCGCGAAAAAGCCCGCACCGAAACGACCCACTAAGCGAAATGCCCCGGCTCTGTATGAGCCGGGGCATCTGCCAGGCGTGGTGGCCCGGCACTGATGAGCAGCCGCAGGAGACTCCAGTGGATTCGAAGATCCTCGACAAGATAAAAAAATGCCTTCGCCTGGCGAAATCGAGCAACGCCAACGAAGCGGCGGCTGCGATGCGTCAGGCGCAGAAGCTGATGGCAGCACATGGCATTACTTCAGACGACGTCGCAGTCAGTGATGTCGATAGCCATATCGCTAAGGTCGCCGCCGGTGAGCGGCCTCCCGCGCACATTGGCATGTTGGCCAACATGGTCGCCGGCGCGTTCGGGGCCGAGCTGATCTACTGCCCGATCCACGACGGAGAGCGTTGGAACGGCCGGTTCGAGTTCTACGGCGTGAATGGTGCAGGAGAAGTGAGTGGCTATGCCTTCGAGGTACTGCTTCGCCAGCTCACCCGCGATCGGAACGCCTACCTCAAGACGCAGAGCAAACGCTTGAAGCGGACGACAAAGATTCGTCGCGGTGATCTCTACGCGCAGAGCTGGATTTATACGGTCGCCCAGCACGTGATCAAGCACGAGCGTAGTGATGCCGAGAATGCCGTCATAGCGACCTATCAGGCGAAACGCTGGCAGCAGCCGCTGGAACCGATGACCGGGCGCGACAACACCAAAGGTCTTCGCAACCACGACGCTTCTGCCCTGATCCAAGGTCGTGCCGATGGCAAACGCGTGGAGTTCTATCAGGGCATGAATGGCCAGCGCCAAACAGCGCTTGGGAAATCATCATGATCCATCGCGGCAAGCTGGCGCAGATCCATATCGCTAAGGCGCAGCTCGGTCTCTCCGATGACGAATATCGCGCGCTGCTCGGCCGCGTTGCCGGCGTCAGCAGTGCCAAACAGCTCACGAATCGCAACGTCGGGGCGGTAATCAATGAGTTTCAGCGCCTGGGCTGGACGCCCAAGTCAACGAACAAGGCTGGCCGCAAAGCACCGCGTCCTCCACGTTCTCGCGCCGCCGTCATGGGCAAGGTCGAGGCGCTGCTGGCCGACTCAAACCGACCATGGGCCTACGCCGACGGCATGGCGCAGCGCATGTTCAGCGTCGATCGCATCGACTGGCTCGACGATGACCAACTGGTGAGGCTGATGCAGGGCCTGGTGATCGACGCGAAACGGAGAGGCAAATGAAAGAGATCCGCTGCCCAGCTTGCCACACGCATCTGACGCTCGAGCAGATCTGCGAGGACGAGTCTCTGCGCGAATTGATGGGCGTGCTGGCCGACTTGCCGCGCGATGTGTCGCGGCCGCTGGTCGCCTATCTCGGCCTGTTCCGGGGCAAGAGCCGTAGCACCGCCTACGAGCGTCAATTGCGACTCGCCCGCGAGGCGCTGGCACTCTCGGCGGACACCAGCCTGGTCGGTGCGGCGCTCTCCGAGACCGTCGAGGCGATCCGGGTCAAGCGCGATAGCGGCGATAACAGGCCGCTGACGAATCACAACTATCTGAAGCGCGTCGTCGAGAGCCTGGCCGCGCGCTCGGAGGCACGTGCCGCACTGCCGGAATCAGCCGAGCGCCGCCCGGCCAAGGGCGTTGCCCGCGCACTCGCCGCGCTGGATGCCGGGAGGCAGTCGTGAGCCAGGACGGAGCGAATCAGCCCGCGCAGTGGTTCCGCGACGAGATCGCCCAAGGGCTTGCTCGGCTGGTCGTGCTTCGTCTCCAGAACGCGCCCTGGGAAGACGATATCGCCTACACCCAGCAGGCGTGGGTAGACACACTCTGGGCGCGGCCGATCGGCTGGGATGCAGACCTTGATACCCGCCGGCTACGCACCGCGTTCCAGCGCCTCTCCGGCACGGTCAACCGCTGGCCCGCGCCGCGTCAGTTACTGGAGGCGATGCCAGATCGCCCCCAGCGACCGCGCCTGGGGAAACCGACCATGAGCGAATCACAGCGGCGACAAAACAGAGATCGCCTACAACGCCTGATGGCAGAAACCGGTATAGGAGGAATGCGACATGGCCGATAACCTCGACATGTTCCCGGATGTGCCGGACGACGCCCTGGAGCGGATGACCGATCCAGAGATCCTCAAAAAGTGGCCCCAGGGGCTGACGGATATCCTGGTCGTGATCGAGGCGGCATACCGACGCCACGGCGATGATGACGAGACCGCGCGGGCACGCGCTTTCCGTGCCGTGCGGGCACTGGCACACTTCCACGGCGGGCACTCCTTCTATCTGCCCAAGGGCGATCGATTGGAGATCGCCCTGCGGGATCGCGAGATCTTCGAGTGTCACAACGGCGCCAACGTTTCGCAGCTGGCTCGCCGGCATCAACTGACCGAGGTTCAGGTCTACTCGATTCTGGCCGAACAACGAAAACTGGCCCGCGACCGGCTACAGCCGGGGTTGTTCTAATAACGTGGATGCAAGGGAACGCAGCATGAAGACAGTCATAATGATGATCGCCATTGCCGCCTTGGGCTCAGCACTTGCTGGATGCAACGACAAAGAGCCCCTTGGCATGGAAGAGTCGCTATCAATTGCGGCGCTATCGCAGGATGCCGACACCTACAAAAATGAGTTCGCACTCGCAATACGAGATCTCAGCACCAAGGATGGATGCCAGCCGGACGTCATGCGAGAACAAGGCGGTTTCTCCAGGGTGACCGGAGCAGACCTCTACTTCATCTACTGCGGTAACCCGGCGAACCGAGAACACCGCTGGTACCTCGATCCGCAGTCCAACAAGCTTGGACAAGAGAAGAACGAGATATGACAATCTTCTTCGCAGTTGTCTTTCTGGTGGTCGGCATTAGTTCGACCATTCAATCCTTCCGCGAGGCCAATACACGCTATGAACTGGTCAAATCCGGTCGCAGTGAAGACGACGCAAAGAAATATCTCAGACGTTGCCGACTGCTAGGCATAGTGTGCATCTGTATTGCCATCTACCTATTCGTCATAGCGTAATTGGCACACGCTGATTGATCCACGCCCACCGCCCGGTGGGCGTTTTTCGTAAAACGCTTGAATCCCGCCTCAACCGCCCCCGCCGGTAACGTCAGAACTCACGCTACGCGCACAGATTCTGACCCGAAACCGACGGAGACGGCACCGTGTTCCAGACCTTCCTCACCAAGCTCAAGGGCTCGTTACGGCTGTGGCCCTGCCTGCTGCTGGCCATCGTTACCACCACTGCGGTAGGTGTCGTATACCCACAGCAGGTAGGGCTCCTGCTGTGGTCGCTAACCAAGGTGTTTTGGGCGGTTTATCTCGCCTACTGGCTGGATCGCTGGGTGTTCTGGTACGCCCGCCCTGGTGCGTATAAAGCCTCGGGTACGGCGGGCCTCACTTCGCTGGCGATGATGATGCTGCGCCGCGCGTTGCTGATGGCCGCCATCGCCATTGCCGTCGGGCTGGGCGTGTGATGAACGGCCAGCATCGCAGGATTCTGGAAGCGGTCCACGCCGAGTCGTCCGAGCGGCGCGGGCCTTGCCCTTTCAGCCTGGTGGCAGTGGCGCTCAACGTCGCATCCAACCCCGGACGTGATCAGGTCGATAGCCGTATCGCCGAGCTACTTCGCACCGGCCACCTCGAAGCGGTGGAAGACCGCGTGCGAGGCAATGGCCTGGTGGTGACGAAGCGCGGCCGGCAGGAGCTCAAAGAGGTGCGCGTCTTGCCTGGCACAGTTCTGAGCCCCACCGATGAAACCGAGCCATCTCCCGCACAACCCGTTGAATCCCAAGCACCGGCGAGTGGCTCAACGAATGACGCCGATCTTGCCGCCGAGGGCTGGTCGATCATGACTGGGCTGGCCGAGATCGCTATCGGCAAGCTGCAGTCACTCCCCGCGAGTGACGTGGCCGAACGCGCCAGGCTCTATGCCGTGCTGCGTCGTTACCAACGCCACACCGATTCGTTGCTTGCCCGCTACGGGGGCGAAGCATGATCCGCCTCTGCTTGCTGCTCATGCTGGTCGGCTGCCAACCGGCCTCGGCCTGGCAGCCGCCGGCCAATGCGGAGCGCTATCAGCGCGAGCTGACGCGGATCGTCCAGCAGACCTGGGGGCTGGATGGCAACGTCGCTATTCATGCCGCTCAGATTCAGCAAGAGAGCGGCTGGCGACCGGACGTCGATAGTCCGGTGGGTGCCCAAGGGCTAGCGCAGTTCATGCCGTCCACCTCCGCATGGATCGTCGAGATCTATCCGGACCTGGGGCCTGCAGCGCCGTACTCGCCCGGCTGGGCGATGCGGGCGATGACGCGTTATGACCGCTATCACTGGCAGCGCATTACCGGTACCGCTAATGCCTGCCAACACTGGGCGATGACGCTCTCCGCCTACAACGGCGGCCTGGGCTGGGTAAATCGGGATCGACGGCTGACCACGGCCGCCGGTGACGACGCCAGCCGCTGGTGGGGCCATGTCGCCGAGCACACCAACCGAGCCGGCTGGGCGAAGCAAGAGAACCGCGACTACGTCGACCGCATTCTGCTGCGCTATACGCCGAACTACGTCAGCGCCTGGGGCGGGAGGTCACCGTGCTATCGCTTCTAAGCCGCCTCGGGGGATTGCTCAAGGCCGTGCCGTTCAAAGCCTGGCTAGCGGTGGCCATCGTCGCGGCGCTGGCCGGTGGCGTCTGGTGGCATCTGCACCAGGTTGACGCACTCCGCGACGATCTGGCCGATGCCAAACAGGCCACAAAAACCGCCGAGCGGGATCGAGATGCCTGGTTGAACGTCGCCTTTCAGCGCACTCGCGAACTGAACCTGGAGCGAGAAGAACGCGCCGCTGGCGAGACAGCTACCCGTGAGCTGAACAACGACCTCGACACGCTCGACGAGCGTTATCGTCCCTCGGCCGAGCGCATCCGCCAGGCGCCCAAGAGCGATGACGCGCCTGTGGCGCCAGTGCTGCGCCAGGCGATCGAGGATCTGCCATGAGGGTCGTTATCGCTTTGGCTTGTGCGTGCCTGCTCACCGCGTGCGAGAGCGTGCCGCCAACGCCACCGCCGGTGATCGACAACCAGCCGCCGATGGTGGTCTGTGCGATCCCCGCCGGGATGACCGAGCGCGAAGCCGAACCGGCCAAACCGCTCGGCGACTACACCCAACGCGATGTCGGCAGCTACATCACCGCCCTGCATCGCTGGGGCTCTCGAGGCTGGCTGAGACTGGCCCGAGTCGATCAACGGAGCCAGGCGTGCCAAGCGCGAGCGCTGGCTCCGGCAAAACCATAACGCGTAACGCAGAGGAAACGATGGGGCCACTCAACTGGGATGCCATCCGTGTCGTCTGGGATTTCCTGCAGGCGATCTCGGTATTGCTCTTCTCCGCCGGCATCTGGTGGATCAACCGGACACGAGCCAGCGAGACAGCGATCCGTCGGGTGGATTCCCGCATCGACGAAGTGGAGCGCCACATGACCTCTCTCGAACACCAGGTGCATTCGCTGCCCAGCCGCGATGACATCGACCACCTACGTGCCGAACAGGCCAAGACCAACCGGCTACTGGCCGAGATATCCGCGACACAACGCGCCCAGGGGCAGCTCACGGATCGCATCCACACCTACCTGTTCAATGAGCGAGGGAACCGATGAACTATCCAGACTTCGAGACCGAGGGCCGGCGCCTTTCGATCCTGCGCATCCTGGCGCGGCGCAATCAGTACACCACCAACGAATACTCACTCAACGACGAGCTGGTGGGCGCCTACGCCCATCGCGTCAGTCGTGATCGGCTGCATGGCGACCTGGCGTGGCTCGAAGAGCAGCAGCTCGTGATCACCCAATCGCCGCGTGCCGGCATGATCGTCACGCTGACAGCTCGTGGCCATGATGCCGCGACTGGCCTCGCCAACGTTCCCGGCGTCGCCAAGCCGTTGCCGGAGGCCTAAGATGCCACCGCGCTCCAAGGTCTATGAGCTGCCGGCGGAAGTCAGGGATCAGCTCAACGAGAAGCTGGTTTCGAGCGGCTTTCAGGATTACACCGGGCTGGCCGAATGGCTCGAATCCAACGGCTACAAGATCTCGCGCTCCAGCGTCGCCCGCTACGGCTCCGATCTCCAGCAAGAGTTCGAAGAAGCCATGGGCGATGTGCGCAAGACGACGGAACTCGCCCGCGCCCTGACCGCCGAGCAGGAGGACGAATCCGGCGCGCTGCTGGATGCCACCGCGCGCATCGTGCAGGACCAACTGCTGCGGATCTCGATCGCCATGCGCAAGGCCGAAGAAGATCCGGCCAAAGCCGCCAAGCAGCTCGGCAGCGTGACCAAGGCGCTGGCGGATATCGGCCGCGTCAGCTTGAGCCAGAAGAAGTGGGCGCGGGAGCTGCGTGTCGAAGTCGCCGCCGAGGCAGCGGCGGCGGCCGAGGGCGCGATGGCCAGCCAGGGCATGAGTCGCGACGCCATCGACGCGATCAAGCGCGACATCCTGGGGATTGCGTGATGGTGGCCATGCCCAGGTCGGTGCTGCTGCCCTACCAGCAGGCGTGGATCGAGGATGAATCCGATCTCAAGATAGCCGAGAAGTCGCGCCGAACCGGTATCACTTGGGGCGAAGCGGCGGACGCCGTGCTGAGCGCCAGTGCGGCGAAGTCCGCCGGCGGCACCAACCACTTCTACGTGGGCTCGAACCGCGAGATGGCGATCGAGTTCATCGACGCGGCCGCCATGTGGGCCAAGGCGTTCAACAAGGCGGCCAGCGCGATCGAGGAAGAGATCATCCAGGATGAGGACAAGGACATCCTCACCTTCAATATTCGCTTCTCCAGTGGTTTCAAGATCCAGGCGCTATCCAGCCGGCCGAGCAATCTTCGCGGCCGCCAGGGCAACGTCACCATCGACGAGGCCGCCTTCCATGGCGAGCTAGCCGAAGTGCTCAAGGCAGCGCTGGCACTCACCATGTGGGGCGCCAAGGTGCGTCTGATCTCGACCCACAACGGTGTCGACAACCTCTTCAACGAACTGGTGCAGGACAGCCGCGCCGGCAAGAAGCGCTATTCGGTCCACCGCATCACGCTCGACGACGCCTGCGAACAGGGGCTCTACAAGCGCATTTGCCAGGTGCGCGGCAAGACGTGGACACAAGCCGACGAGGATCAGTGGAAGGCCAATCTGCTCGCCGACACCGCTACCCGCGAAGACGCGC
Organism: Salinicola rhizosphaerae; assembly: GCF_014652715.1. Lineage (GTDB taxonomy): Bacteria > Pseudomonadota > Gammaproteobacteria > Pseudomonadales > Halomonadaceae > Salinicola > Salinicola rhizosphaerae. The sequence goes on from NZ_BMZI01000005.1 coordinate 187,570, forward strand.
TCGAGGAGTACTACTGCGTACCCAAGTCGGGCGGTGGTGCCTACCTTTCCCGCGCCCTGATCGAGTCACGCATGGTCGATGCCCCGGTGCTGCGTTTCGAGGGCTCGGCGACATTCAACGCGCTACCGGAAGCGCTACGTGCCGTCGAGACGAATCAGTGGTGCCAGGAGGAACTGCTGCCGCTGCTGATGCTGCTCGACCCGCAGCACACTCACTGCTTTGGGGAAGACTTCGCCCGCTCCGGCGACCTGACCGTGATCGCCCCCATGGCGATCGATCAACGGCTCAAACGCCTGGTGCCGTTCCTGGTGGAGCTGCGCAACGTGCCATTCAAGCAACAAGAGCAGGTGCTGTTCTTCATCGTTGATCGGCTGCCGCGCCTCCAAGCCGGCGCGCTGGACGCACGTGGTAACGGCCAGTACCTCGCCGAGCAGGCGGTGGACCGTTACGGCAGCGGCCGTATCGAGGCGGTGATGCTCTCTCAGGGCTGGTACCTGGACGCCATGCCCAAGTTCAAGGCGGCGTTCGAAGACGACGAGATTGCGATTCCCCGCGATCGCGACGTGGCCGATGACCTGCGTGCCCTGCAGGTGATCAAGGGCATTCCCAAGCTGCCGGACGGCAAGACCGGCGATGCCAAGGCGCGCCATGGCGACGCCGCAATCGCGCTGGCGTTGGCCTGGTACGCGAGTCTTTCCGATACCGTCGATATCGACTTCATCGCCGTGCCCAAGCCGGGCAGCTCGGATTGGGCGGATGACGACGACATCGGCGACTTACATGATGGTTTAGGGGGTGGCTGGTGAGCCTGACACAACGACTACGCGCCCTGTTTGGCACCGGCCGCGATGAGCAATCGCGTGCCCTGGACGGTCAGCAGACCGACGAAGACGAACGCTCCACGGTCGGCAACCTCAAGCGTGAGTTCGCCGAGCATCCGAGCAAGGGGCTGACGCCGGCGAAGCTCCACCAGATCCTCGAAGCCGCCGAGCAAGGTGACCTCAAAAGTCAGTCCGAGCTATTCGACGACATGGAGGAGAAAGACAGCCAGATCGGCGCGGACCTGGGCAAGCGGCGTCAGCTCGCCGCCGAGCTGGAATGGCAAATCGTGCCGCCGGACAACGCCAGCGCTGCCGAGAAACGCGCGGCGGACTTCTGCGCTGAGGTGTTCGACGGGCTCGAAGTCGAGGATCTGATACTCGACATGGGTACCGGCATCGGCCACGGCTGGGCCAACCTCGAACTTGCCTGGTTGCGTGATGGTGCCCAGCGATTTATCGAGCAGCCGCAGCTGCGCCCGCACTCCTGGTTTCGCCTGCACGGCGAGGATCAAAACCGCATCACGCTGCGCGACAGCTCCAACAACGGTGCCGACCTATGGGCGCTGGGCTGGGTGCAGCACCGCCACCGCGCCAAGCCGGGTTATCTCGCTCGTATGGGCCTCGGCCGGATGCTGGTCTGGCCCTATCTGTTCCAGAACTACGCCCTGGGCGATCTCGCCCAACTGCTCGAGATCTACGGGCTGCCGGCGCGGGTCGGCAAGTACCCCAAGAATGCGACCCAGCAGGAGAAAGCGACGCTCTTGCGGGCCGTGGTCTCGATGGGCAAGGACGCCGCCGGCATCATCCCCGAAGGGATGGCAATCGAGTTCATGGAAGCCGCCGGCGGCCGTGCCGATATGTTCGAGTCGATGATCCACTGGTGCGAACGCGCCAAGGCAAAAGCCATTCTCGGCGGCACGCTGACCAGCGGCACCGGCGAAGGCACCAACACTAACGCCTTGGGCAACGTCCACGAGCGCGGCCAGGCGTCGCTGATCCGCTCGGATATCCGCCAGTACGGCGGCACAGTCCAGCGCGACATCCTGTGGCCGTTGGCGGCGCTGAACTTCAACATCGACAGCCGCCGCCGCGCGCCCAAGTTCGTGCTCGACATGGGCGAGACAGAGGACTACCAGACGCTGGCCCGAACCGTGCCGACGCTGGTCGATATGGGCATGGCCATCCCCAAGTGGTGGCTGCACGAGAAGACTGGCATCCCGGAAGCCACCGAACAGGACGAGATCTTGACGCCCCGTATTCAGCCGCAGCCGTTCGGTCAGGCGGTGCTGAGGTCCACTGGCCGACCGCCGGGGGTGGCCGCGCTGCGCGAGGCGCCAGCGGTGCCGACGCCTGCCCAGCCTGAGCACTACCGCGCGCCAGCCTTTACACTGCTCGAGCGAGAGGCGCAGCCCGCTATCGATAGCTGGGTCGATCGGCTCCAGGTGATCGTCGATGAGGCCGAGACGTTCGAGCAGCTCCAGTCACGCATCCTGGACGCATTCAGCGATCTCGACGAAGCGCAGCTCGCCGAGGTAATGGGCCAGGCGTTTATGGCCTCCAACCTCGCCGGGCGCTCGACCGTCAGCGACGAGGTCGAGAATGCCAACGGTTAACGCCATGTTCCGGCGGCCATTCAAGGAACAGGTAGCCTACTTCCGCCAGAAGCAGAACCTGCCCACCAATCGCTGGGACGACTTGTGGCGAGATGAACACGACAAGGCGTTCGTCGTTGCCGGCGCGACGAAAGCCGACTTGCTCGCCGACCTGCGCGCGGCCGTGGATGACTCGATCGCCAACGGCCAGAGCCTGGGTGAGTTCCGCAGTCAGTTCAAAGAGATCGTCGCCAAGCGCGGCTGGACTGGCTGGACCGGTGAGGGATCGAAAGCCGGCACCGCCTGGCGAACCCGCGTCATCTACAAGACCAACATGGATACCAGCTACATGGCTGGGCGCTGGCAACAGATGACCGACCCCGACGTGGTCCGCGCGCGGCCGTATTGGCGCTACGTCCACAACACCATCGAGAACCCGCGCATCCAGCATCAGCGCTGGGATGGTCTGGTGCTGCCCGCTGGCGACCCGTGGTTCCACACTCATTGGCCGCCTAACGGTTGGGGCTGCAACTGCGGCGTCGAGACGATGAGCCGACGCCAGCTCGAACGCAGCGGCCGCACCGGCCCAGATAGCGCTCCCAATGACGGCATGACCCAGCACGTCAACGACCGAACCGGCGAAGTGACCGAAGTGCCAAACGGCGTGCAACCGGGCTGGGATTACGCACCGGGCAAGAGCGCCGCAGAGACGGCTGTAGCGGCTCGGCTCAACCGGCTGGATACCGTCGACGCGAACGTGGCCAGGCTCAACGTCAAGGACCTAGTCGACAGCGACCTGTTCGCGCGCTTCTTCTCCGGCGAGGTTCAGGGCGAATTCCCGATCGCGGTGGTGCCACCGGTCGAACGCGAGATCCTCGGTGCCGAGTCACCCACTGTCCTGCTTTCCCAAGCAAGCCTTGCCGCCCACATCGAGCGTCACCCAGAGATCGGTCTGGCTGACTATCGCCGCGTGCAAGAGCTGCTCGACCAGGGCGAGGTCTACCGCCGTGAAGGCGAGGATGGCCGGCTGATCTATCTGACGGTGGATGGCGTGACGTATCGCGCCGCGCTCAAGCGAACGCAGGACGCCAAGCGCAACTATTTCCTGACGCTGTTCAAGGTCAAGGAGTCGGCGGCGGACCGCAACGTGAGAAACAAGATGGAACGGCTGAGATAGGACTGCGGTAGGAAGAGAGCGAGGCTGGTTCGTCATCCCCAGATACCTCATCAGCGCGATGCGCTGGGTACGCCAGACGAATGTTGGCCTCTCGCACTCGTAGATCCAGTTTGAGCCGATCCGGGGCCGTTATCAAGGAGCCAGCATGTCGAACACCATCGACGACGACCAGGTACTGAAGGCGCTGAACGAGATGCAGCAGCGCTCGATTCGCCTGCAGCCCGCGTTCAAGGCGATCGGCGAGGCGATGGTGGCCAGCACTCACGAACGCTTCCAAGAGAAGGAAGCGCCGGACGGCACACCCTGGGCACCGCTCTCCCAGACAACCGTCGAGCGCAAGGGACATGACCGCATCCTCGAGGGCGAAACCCACCAGCTCGCCCGGCAGATCCACTACGAGACCAGCGACGACGAACTGCTCTGGGGTAGCTCGATGATCTATGCCGCCATGCAGCACTATGGCGGCGAGCAATCCGAGTTCCCGCATCTCCGGGGCGACATCCCCGCGCGACCGTTCCTGGGTATGTCTGAGGAGGACCGTGACGAGGTGCTGGATACCCTCTCGCTCTACCTAGAAGGCGCTTTGTGACCGACCGCCTGTAAGGCGCTGTGAGGTGTTCGGAGCAGCTGGGCGCTATGGTGGCCCAGAAAAATGGGGCGAGAGGCGTTAGAGGGGCGTTAGAGGTGCCGCTTCGCGGGACTGAAGCAGCGAGCCAGGCATCAGTTGTAGGAAATTGGCTAATTGATCCTGCCGCTTTTGATACATACAGTTACCTCCACAATGAAGGTTCACGACATGGGGTAGCCTGGTGGCAGATAATAACGAGATCGTCATCCGATCCGAGCAGGACGCTTACGACACTCTACAACTCGCAACCGCTGGTGGATTGCCCGATAACGTTGAGATCCGTTTCGATGGTTGGCCCCAGCTGGAGATAGTGGTCAAGGGAGACCGCTACCAAGGGACCATTAGCCCTAGCATTATGAAGGGCTTCATCGAGTTTCAGTCGGCCATCTATCGTACGTATGCACTGGCTCGATATAACTCGGTGAACGTCAACAAGCTTACGAGGGAGGAGCGGGATGCTCTTGAGCTTTTCATTGAGGTCGAGAAAGGTAGCTCCAAGTACAAGCTAGACGTTCAAGCCATCATGGAGACCTTCGCAGAGAGGGTAGCTGACAAAGTGACACCAAGAAGCCTAGTAGTGATTGCGTTGATCGTCGCTACCAGCTATTTCGGGACGAGCTTCGCCAAGTCTTATCTTGAGGAACGACGCCTGACGCGCGTCGCAGAGCTAAAATCAGAAGAGCGCATTGCCGAACTTGAAGCTCAGAGCTATGCCGATGAGTTAGACGTGAGGCGCATGCAGATTTTGGCAGATGCGACTCGTGATGAACCTCGCGCGGCCAACATCCGCGAATACGCCGGCGATGCTCAGCAAAGTATCGTTCGATCAGTGCGGAGTACCGATGAGACCTCAATTGGTGGAGTCGTAATCGATGGCGAGGTGGCGCAGGAACTGACGAAAAACGCTCGACGAGAATCGAAAGAGATTCGTCTCGATGGCCTGTACCGAGTCCAGGTTGTGGATGCATCTCAGATCGACGTTTTCAAGATCAAAGTTCGCAACGAGACCAATGGCGATGAATTCCAGGCTATCGTCCAAGACGATACGCTCCAAAGTCGCTATAAAGCTGCGATTCGTGAAGCCGAGTGGGAGAAACGGCCAGTCAATCTGTCCATCAACGCGAAGGTGATTGGTGATGACATTCGAAGCGCAGTAGTGATAGGCGCCCAGGCTGCACCGGTACCGGAGCAGGAAAATGAAGAAAGCTGACGAGGCAAGAGCAGAGTATGAACGCGAGATTGGTCGTCTCGTCATCACTCTCAGCGAGCTAGATGGACTGGTCCGCTCATGCAAGGGCTTAGTTTTTGGTGAGCGATTCTCCAAGAAATGGGACAGCAAAACGAGTAGGAAGCGAATACGCGCAGTCCAGGAGCGGCTCAAACAGCGTAGGAGTGCCCCGCTATGCACGCATCTTGTGGAGCTGAAAGCATTGCTGGATGAAGTGAAGCCACTGCTGGAGCTCCGAAACTTAGTTGCTCATCGCATTCTGACATTCAGACCATCAGCTCTAAGTTTCTATCATGGCAATTTTGAAATGTGGAATCCCGATACCAGGAGCAGCTTGTCTGTCGAGACCCTAGCTAAAGCCTCCGACGAAGGTCGACGGCTCCTTTATCGCATATTTGACTGCCTCGAAGATCATGAGCGATGCGTTCCAGATAACTACCCCGATAACATCGAAGACGCACTTGATCCCCCCTAGTACATAAGGGAAATTTCCCAAAACGCTTTAATCCCCCGCCTCACCCTGCGCCCGCCACCATGGGCGCATGGATACGACACTCGCACCACGCCACCCCATCGCCGCATGCTCGGCGCCGACCGCCAACCCCGTTGCGGTCTGTTCGCTGCGCGTCTCCGCCAGCGATGACCTGACCCGGCTGATTCCCGCTGGCACGTTCACCGCGCCGCGCGGATCGCTCGAGGGTCAAGGCCCGTGGCACCTGGACGAAGCGCACGCCCGCTCGATCATCGAGCGCGCGGCGGCTCGCTCCACCGATATCGTCATCGACTACGAACACCAGACGCTGTTGGCCGAACGTAACGGCCTGCCCGCGCCTGCCGCCGGCTGGGTCGACCCGCGCTCGCTGGAATGGCGTGCTGACGGCCTCTACGGCCGTGTGAAGTGGACCGCTGCCGCCAAGGCCGCGATCGACGACGACTCGTATCGCTATCTCTCCCCCGTTTTCCCCTACGACGCGCAGTCGGGCGATGTGCTCGACCTGCTGCACGTCGGGTTGACCAACACGCCGGCGATCGACACCGGCACTATCACCGAACTGGCCGCAGCGCGCATGTCGTCAGGCCGCACTCCCAATGACCAGGAGGTCACCACCGTGGACCGCGAAAAGCTGATTGCCGCGCTCGGACTGAAAGCCGACGCCACCGACGAACAGATCGACCAGAAGATCGCCGCGCTCAAAGCGGGCAGCGATGACGCCAGCGCGCTGCGTTTGGCACTCGGTGCCAAGGACGATGCGAAACCCGCTGACGCCGTGGCCGCGCTAAAAGCGGGCGTGACGCCGGCACAGCCGGACATGACCCAGTACGTGCCGCGCGGTGTGTACGACGAGCTGCATGTTGCTTACGCCGCACTCAGCACCGGCAGCCAACACGCCGAGCGTGATCGGTTGATCGAGGAAGGCCTCAAGGATGGCCGCATCGCCGGCCCAGCGATGGCCGAGTGGCTGAAGGGCCAAGACATCGCCGCGCTTAAGGCACACCTCAAGGATGCACCGCCGATCGCTGCACTGCGTGGCAGCTCGCAGACCCAGGGCAAGCCGCCGGCTGACGACAAACCGGACGCGCCTTCAGATATCGAGCTGGCCATCTGCCGCAACGCGGGCATCTCGATCGAGGACTACCGCAAGGCCAACCCGGCGCCGGCGAAGTAACAACCGCACCGGCTCTCGCTGAATTCGTTACCGAGGATCACCACCGATGAACCGCAATACCGCATCTCGCGCTGGCGATCGCCGCGCACACCTGGTGCTCGCTGGCGCCGTCTGCTTTGCCGGCACGCTCGCCATGATCGATGCCGATGGCTACGTCCAGCCCGGTCGCGAGGCCACCGGCCTGACCGCCGTGGGTGTGTTCGACAAGCTCGTCGACAACACCGGCGGCCTCTCCGGCGATGCCCATGCCGAGGTCTCTCGTGGCTACTTCAAGTTCGACGGTGCCACAGGCGAGGACGAGATCGCCGCCGGCGACATCGGCAAGCCGTGCTACGCGGTGGACGCGCAGACCGTGGCGCTCACCGATGGCGGCGGCACGCGTTCGCCGACGGGGATCATCGACGGCGTCGATGGCAATGGTGGCGTGTGGGTCAACGTCGACCCGACCAACGGCGTGGCGCTGGGCTGACCTGATAACCGGCGCCCGGCACACCCGACAACTAATCACGAGGACGACCGACGATGGATCTCACATCCGCCAACATGCAGGCGCTGTTCAGGGCCTACAACACCAACTTCCAGCAGGGGTTCAGCTCGTTGGGTGACAACGGCTCGACCTTCGAGCAGTTCGCCACCATCGTGCCTTCCAGCACGGGCACCGAGCTTTATCCGTGGCTGCGCGCACTGCCGCGCATGCGTGAGTGGCTGGGCGACCGCGTCATTCACAGCCTGGAAGGCGCGCAATTCGCGATCCGTAACCGCAAGTTCGAGCTGACCGAAGGCGTGAGCCGCGACAGCATCGAAGATGACACCTACGGGCTCTATGGCCCGATGATGCAGGAGATGGGCCGCTCCAGCCGCGAGCATCCCAACGAGCTGGTGGTCGAGACGCTGACCGCCAACCCGCTCTGCTACGACGGTCAGCAGCTGTTCGACAGCGACCACCCGGTGCTGGACAAGAACGGCCGCGAAAGCTCCGTCTCAAACGACATGGGTGGCACCGGCCCTGCCTGGTACGTGATGGACAACAGCCGCGCCGTGCGTGCGCTGATCTTCCAGCGCCGGCGCGACTACAACTTCCGCTCGATCACCAACCTGAACGACGGCGAAGTGTTCATGAAGGACCAATTCCTGTTCGGCGTGGACGCCCGCGTCAACGCCGGGCCGGGCCTCTGGCAGCTGATCGTGCGATCCAACCAGCCGTTCAACGCCGAGAACTACGAAGCGGCGCGCAAGCGGCTGACCACGCTCAAGGGTGACTACGAGCGCCCGCTGGCGCTGCGCCACACCCATACGATGGTACCCAACGGCCTGGAAGGACCGGCGCGCGCGGTACTCAACAACGCGATGAACGCCGCTGGTGCTACCAACCAGTGGGCCGGCACCTCTCAGCTGCTTCTCAACCCCTGGCTGCCGAGCGCCGCATAAGCGGCGCCAGGCTGCCGTTCATCTGAGGAGAAAGCGACATGGCCACCACCAACCGTAAGCGTTCGACCAGTGCCAAAAGCACCGCGAAACCGGCTGAAGCCAAACCAACCGAGACCAAGACCGACCAGCCAGCCGTCGAAGGACCGAAGGCAACGCCGGAAGCCGGGGAATCGGCGGCAACGCCGACCGACGCCTCCCATTCGGTCAGCTCGCCCAGCCCGGTCAATCCGATCGAATCGGCCGCGCCTGGCGATAGCCAGGAGGCTGCGCCGTCAGAACAGGCGACCGTCACTGGCGACGGCTCGGGCGAAGCACTGCCTCCGGTCGATCTAGACGCCGGTGAGCGCACCGCCGCTGGCGTGAACGACGAAGACCAGGAAGAGATCCCGGCGCTGTTCATCCGCACACGCAAGCCAATCCTGCGCCGCCGGCGCTGCGGGCACGTGTTCACGCCGGAAGGTCACGGCATCGCGCTTTCTGGCCTGACGGCGAAGCAGATCGCGGCGTTCGAGGGCGACCCGACGCTGATCGTCGAGGAGTGCTCGTTCCCGGCCAAGCCGGACGAGGACGAGTAGCCATGAGCTACGTCGATCAGGCGGCACTGGTCTCGCGTTTCGGCGAAGGCGAGCTGCGCGCCCTGGCGCCGGATGGTAGCGGCGGTATCGACGCCGGCACCGTGCAACGCGCCTGCGATGACGCGGCTGGCGAGATCGATGGACGCCTGGCCGCCGCCGGCATCGAGACGCCAATGGTGCCGGTACCGGGTTCGGTGGCCGCGATCGCTGCCGACATCGCCCGCTATCGGCTCTATGACGACCAGGTCAGCGACGCGGTGAAAGGCCGTTATGACGACGCCATGCGCTTTCTGCTCGGCGTCTCGCGCGGCGATATCAAGCTCGGCCAGGCCGCTACCGAGTCGCCCAGCTCTGCTGGCGACGTTCAGTTCAACGACAGCCGTCGCGTGTTTCGCGGCGGCGGATTCTGAGGAGTGCCGACCATGGCCGCGAAACCCCAGCCCCAGGAAAAACAGGACGCCCCCAAGGCGACCGAAGAGCAGTCCACGGCGCCGGTCGACCAGAAAGCGCCCTACAAGCCCGCGCTGGTTCGCTTGCGAGTGCGAACGAAGCAGACCGGCGCCAAGCGGGCTGCGATCGGCCTGGTCTTCACCGGCAGCTGGCAGACCGTCGAGATCGCCAGGAACCACAGTGCCCACAAGGAGCTGTTGGCCAACGCCGGGCTCGTCGTCGAGCAGTTGCCGGCGTCAGGTAGCAAGACCAACTGATGTTGAGCCTGGAACCGTGGCTCGAGCGGCTGAACGGTGCCGCGCTGGGCGTGCAGCCCAGCCTGGCGGCGGACATCAAGGCCGCCCAGCAGGTCCGGGCCAACCCGAGCCTGTCTCTGGTCAACGGTCGCGAGCGCGTCACGCACCAGGAGCGCCACCCGCGCACGCTGCACAAGGTGAGCTGCGAAGTAATGGTCGTGACCGGCGTGGCCCGCTTCGGTAGCGCGCGCTTTGGCACCGCCAAGGACCAGTTGGCGGATCTGCGCCAGCCGGTGCTCTCGCAGCTCATCTACTGGCAGCCACCCGGCGCAGAGCTGCCGATTCGCTGGAACGGCGGGCAGCTGCTCGCCCTGACCGACAGCGCCCTGTTCTGGGTCGATGTCGTCTCGACTGACTACTGGTGGACCGATCAACCGCAGGAGACAACCCCGTGAGCAATCAACGTACCAATCGCCGCGTACTGCGCTTCGGCATCGAAGCGAGCTACAACGCAGACACCGTGCCGGACATGGCGGCAATCCTGCCGACCTCCATTGAGGTGACGCCGATGGCCGGTAACGACATCGACCGCAGCTATATCCGGCCCTACTACGGCAACGCGCCGCAAGCGCCGGGCGAGAAGCACGTCCAGGTGCAGGTGGGCGTTGAGCTGACCACTTCCGGCGAGGCGGGCACGCCGCCGCCCTGGGGCGCACTGCTGCGCGCCTGTGGCTGGACCGAAACCATCGTCCCGGCGGATGGCGAGACACCCGCCCAGGTCGTCTACGCGCCGATCTCGGACTACGAAGACAGCGGCCGTTTCTACTGCCACGTCGACAAGAACCTACACGAGGGGCGCGGCGCGCGCGGTACGCCGCAGTTCACGCTGAACGCCGAGTCGATCCCGGCGCTCCAGGTCACGCTGATGGCGCTGATTCAGCCGGTGACCAACGTCGCGCTGCCGGAGGTGGATCTCACCCATTGGCCCAAGGCGCTGCCGATCAACACGCTCAATACCAAGCCCTTGAAGGTGTTTGGCGTCGCGTCGCCGTTCCAGTCGTTCTCGCTCGACATGAGCGCTCAGACGCGCCAACGCACCGTGGTCGGTGCCAACGACATCGCGATCACCGGGCGCCAGCCGAGCGGCTCGCTGACGATCGATGATCCCGGCGTCGCGGCCGTGAACTACTTCCAGCGTTCGCTCAACGTCGAGACCGGCGAGATCTCGCTGATCCACGGCACCGAGCCGGGCTCGATCATCGAGATCGTGATGCCTTCCTGCTCACTGGCCAGCCCGACCTACGCCGATGACCAGGGCGTGCAGATGCTCTCGATGAACTACCGGCCGGAGCCGGTCCAGGGTAACGACGAAGTCCGCCTCATCTGCCGCTAAGCGCGGCGCTTTTTTCCAACCAGCCCGAAGCCGCTGGCAGTCAGCGGCTTGCTTATCCGAATCAGGAGCCATGCCCGTGTTCAAGGTCAATCGCAACCGCACTTACCCGTACTCCGTCACCGCCACTGTCTTCGACGCCGAGGGCAAGGAACAAACCGGCAAATTCAAGGCGCACTTCAAGGTGCTGCCGCACGACCAAGCCCGCGAAATGCCGGAAGACACCACACTGCTGGATGCCGTGCTGACCGGCGTCAGTGAGATCGAGATCGGCGGCGAAGATGGCCAGCCGCTCGCCGGTAACGAGCTGCTCGACGCGGTGAAGAACGATCCCGCGCTCTCCGCTGCCACGGTCGGCGCCTATCACGAGTCGATCGCAAAAAAGAACCGGCCCAGAACCTGATAGACGCCGGCCGCTTCTGGGCCGGTGGTGGCCGGGCTTCTCGCTCGGAAGCCGAGTTTCGCGCGGAGGCAGCGGAGCTCGGCGTTCGTCTGCCGGATGAACCAGACGATCAGGACGAATCGTCTACCGACGAATTCGAGGTACTACCGGAGAACTGGGTCGCGCTGGAGCTGTTCCTCGACTGCTCGACCCAATGGCGCCAGGCCCCGATGGGTGGCCTGACCGGGCTGGATTACAGCGCGGTTTACGTGGTCATGCAGATCCACGCTGTGCCACCCGACGAAGGCCGCGACCGCCTACAACAGATCCGGCTGCTCGAGCGCGGCGCGCTCAATGAGATGAACAAGGCGAAAGGCTAGATGGCTGACAACCTCACTCTCAAAGTCACCCTGCGCGGGGATGGTCGCCATCTCTCCGGCACGCTGCGTGACGCCTCCGGTGAGGTCCGCGAGTTCGGGGCGACATCTGATCGCTCAGGGCGTCAGTCATCGGCCGCTTTCGATCGTACCGGCCGCAGCGTGCGCGGTGTCAATCGTGAGGTCACGGAACTCAACCGTGTCAGCGACCTCGCCCGCAACTCGCTGCTCGCCCTGGGTGGGGCGATTTCGGTTCGTGAGGTAATCGGCTATTCGGACGCATGGACCAATACCACCAACCAAATTCGCACGGTCTCGGACAGCAACGAGCGACTGATCGCCAGCCAACAACGGCTGATGGCGATCGCCAATGACACCCGAACATCCTACGAGTCCACCGCCAACCTCTATGCCCGCCTGACCCGAGCGACAACCAAGCTCAATCTCGGCTATGAGCGCACTTATAGCCTGGTCGAGACGATCAATAAGTCGTTCGCGGTTTCCGGTGCCACCGCAGAGGAAGCGTCTGCCGCGATCGTACAGTTGTCCCAGGGGTTGGCTGCTGGCGCCCTGCGTGGAGATGAGTTCAATTCCGTCTCGGAGCAAGCCCCGGCGATCATGTACGCAATCGCTGACTCGCTGAACATGACGCTCGGCGAGCTGCGTGAGTTCGCCGCATCCGGTGGCATCACCGCAGAGATCGTCGTCAACGCGCTGGAAAAGGCCAGCGCGGCGATCGATGAGACCTTCGGCGGGTCGATTGCCTCGTTTGGCCAGAAGATGGCCGTAGCTCGCAACGAGATGATCCAGTGGGTGGGAACCAGTGATCAAGTCAGCGGCGCTGTCCACCTCACGGGCGATGCCGTGCTCGGCCTGGTCGGTCATATGGACGAGCTGGTCACTATCGGTACGCTGCTTGCCACCCTCTACGGCGCTCGAGTCGCGGGGGCGCTGGCCAGCTCGGCGGCAGGATACGCAGCCCGCACCGTTGCCACCGTCCGTGATACCCAAGCCCAACGTGATGCATCCGCCGCCGAAGCGGGTCGCCAACTGGCTCTGGCCCGCACGGCGGCGGCGGAGAAGACGGCGGAGGCCAACAACGCCTCGTTGGCCGCACGCCGAGCTCTTTCCGCCCGTCAGGACGCGGCCAACAACGCCGCCAACCTCGCCCAGGTAAGGGCCTCGCTGGTTGCGGAGCGTGAGCTGGAAGCGCAGCGGTTACGGGCGCAAATTTCCGCGACCGGTCGCCAGCGCTCGATCGCTCGGATGGCGGAGCTGCGACGTTCCGAGATGCTGGTCACGACCCAGCTAACCGCCGCCAACGCGAAGTTGACTCAGACAGAAGCGGCAGTAACTTCCGCCAGTCGCGCGGCGACCTTGGCCTCGGCTGAACATGCGGCTGCAACGCGAGCGGCAACCGTGGCCCAAGGGGCATACACAGGGGCGATGCGTGCCTCTAGCGCTGCCGCTACCACGATGGCCGCAGCAGCGCGAGGCGCCTCGGCGGCGCTGGCTTTGATCGGTGGCCCCGCTGGCGCTGCCCTGATTGCCGTGGGTGCGCTTTACGCCTTCCGGGAAGAACTGGGCTTCGTCAGCAAGAAAGCCAATGACGCGAAGACGAAAGTCGATCAGCTAACCGGCAGTCTGGATGGTCTGACCGAGGCACAGGTCCGCAACAAGCGAGCGTCGCTGGTGCAGGATCTGGTCGAGGCCCGGATCGAAGCCGAGAAGCTGCAGAAGCAGTTCTCGGCGCTGGAGAAGCAGAACCGCGACCAGATGATCACCAACCAGGGCCGAGCCGGCTCGGCCTGGTTTGAACGCCAGAAGCTGAGCCCGCAGCTGGCGGAGGCGAAGTCCGTCGTCGCGACCCTCCAGCAAGGCCTCGACGACTTCGATGAGCAGGTCGCTCGCATCCGGACCTCGGCGACATCCGGGGTCAAGATCTTCAAGACGCTGGATCAGTGGCTGTTCGATACCGGCGAGACGGCTGACCAGACGTCTACCTCGGTCGCAAGCCTGGCTAAGCAGACGAGCGCCTATGACAACGCCCTGCAGGGCTTGGTCGATAAGCTCGACCCGGTCGCCAAGTCACAGCGCGACTTCCAGGCAGACACGCAGCTGCTCAACCAGGCGGTGTCTCAGGGCGCCATCACGTTCGACCGCTATTTCGAGCTGGTCGACAAACTCCAGTTGGCCTACCAGAACGCCGGCGATGCCGCCCAGGTCTATGGCCTGGACGGCAGCAACGCGGCGGAGACGGTCACGCGCGAAATGACCGTGCTCGAGACGACGCTCAAGCGCAGCCTGGAGCGCACCGACGACGCCTTCGTCGACTTCTGGGAGAACGTGATCAGCGGCAGCAAGAACACGTTCGATGCGTTCAAGCAGGTCGCGATCTCGACGCTGGCCGAAATCATCCACGCCTACACCACGCGCAAGATCACCGCGTCTCTGGGGCTATCGCTCGCCGGTACCGGTACGGCCGCCGCCGATGGCATGGGCGGTCTCGGCGGTGACGGTATGGATCTCACCAGTCTGGGCAAGACGATCTACCAGGGCATCACCGACGGCTTCGGAGCGATCAACTGGACCGGGGCCCCGACCGGCGCGACGTCTTACGCTCAAGGCTTTGGCTCCCAAGTCGCAACTGGCGGCGGACAGTTCGGCGGCTCCTTCTCCAACTTCAGCGGTATGAATGGCGTCGCATCCTTGGGGGCCGGTTATGTAGGCAGCCAGGTCGGGACGAAGCTGGGATCATCACTGTTCGGTAAGCAGGCCAACTCACAATGGGGCTCCACCATCGGTGGCGCGATCGGCACCTACTTTGGCGGTCCGATCGGGGCGTTCGCCGGCTCGACACTGGGCGGGATGGTCGATTCGCTGTTCGGTTCCGGTCGCAAGGCAAAGGTCAAAGGCTGGCAAGGCGGGCTGGGCTCCAACGGCGACAACGAGTATCGCGATTACCACGCGGATACGGCATTTGGCACATTCACGATCCTCGACAAGGTCAAGACCGAGCCCGAGGACATTCTCAACATGCTCGACGCGTTCGAACAGATCGATGGCGTGCTGTCGGACGCGATGACCGAGGTGCAGCGCAAGGCCGTCACCGACGACTTCGCCTCCGGCTGGAAGATCAACGAGTCGAACGTCGGCGAGGTGTTCGCAAAGCGCTATGAGCGGCTGTTACGCACGCTGGATGGCCAAGCATCCGACGGCGTCGAGAAAGCGCTGCTCGAGCGCGTGCCGGAACTCACGAATGACAATACCGAGGAGTGGTCGACCGCACTGGCCGGCGCATTGCAGCTCAACAAGCTGATCGATGGGCTGTCGGGGAACGTTCGTGCCTATGCCTCGCAAGTCGTCGAAGATACGAACCTCTCCATCGACGACGCGCTCTCCCAGATTACCGCCGGCGTCTCGGCCCACGCCGCCGTCTCCGCGATCGCGGATGAGCTCAACCTGACCTTCGACAAGATGGGCGATCAGGCCGTCGAGGCGTCGCTGGATCTCGCTCAGCTCACGGGCGGGCTGGAGAACCTGCAAAGCCAGGCTCAGACCTACTATCAAAATTTCTTCACCGATGCCGAGCGCCAGCAACGTACGATCGAGCAGCTAACCCCGGTGCTCCAGACCGTGGGGCTCTCCGCCGCCTCGACCCGCGAACAGTTCCGCGATGTCGTGGAATCGCTCGACCTAAATACCGAAGCTGGCCGCGAGACCTACGCCGAGTTGATGGGCGTCGCCGGCGCCTTCGCCGAGATCTCCGGTCCGATCCAGGAGACGACACAGTCGCTAGAGGATCTGCAGGCGGCCGCCAAGTCGCAGGTCGAGAGTGCCAAAGACGCCGTGCGCCAGGCGTATGAGACCTTCGCCAGCCAGGCCTTCGATCAGCAGGTCGCGCTCTTGCAGCTCGCCGGTCGCGACCAGGAGGCACTGAACCTGCAGCGCCAGCAGGAGCTGGACACGATCGACGAGAGCCTGCGACCGATCCAGGAGCGCATCTGGGCATTGCAAGACGAGCAGTCCGCGCTCCAGGACGCCCGCCAGGCCAGCGCCGATTACCGCTCCGCGCTCGAGCAGGCCTCGAGCCAGCTCGACGGCACCCTGGGCAATATCAGCGCCTGGATCGACCAGCAGACCGCCACTGGCGGCTCACCAGGTGTGAACCTGCAGGAAGCCCAGGCCCAATTCGCGCGCCAGTTGGCACTCGCCGAGAACGGCGACCGCGACGCGCTCAACTCGATTACCCAGTACGCCGACCGCTACCAGCAGGCCGGTCAGTCGTACTACGGCTCGGGCTCCGGCTATCAACGCATCCGCGATGAGATCCTCGACGCTCTGGGTGAGCTACCTGACCAGGTGTCTGCCGAGGAGTACATTGCCGACGAGATCAAGCAGGCGCTGATCGAGCAGACCGACGGCATCACGACGAAGCTCGCCGATGTGCTGCGTGGAGATAACCCGGCCTCCATCGGTGCCGAACTGGCTGGCTACTTCGCCACCCTGGCCGGCGGTATCGACGGCGTGCTGACCCGCGACCAGCTCAAGCTGGTGATGAACGGCAAGGCCACCGATCGTCAGCTCGACGCCATGATCCGGGCGCTCGACCTGAACGGCGACGACATCGTCTCTGGACTGGAATCCGTCATCGTTGCCGGCATGCCCACGGACGCGACTCTGGCCAACGTGCTCGGCTCTCAACTGCGCGCCAACGGCAACAAGGCGCTGACGGAGCGCCAGGTGCGTTCCGCGCTCTCTCCGATCGCGACCGATGCCGAGATCCAGGCGCTGATCCGCGCCACCGACACCAACGGCGACGGCCTGCTGGATGCGCAGGAAGTCGCCAACGCCCGGCTCGGCGGGCTGGCACGTGGCATCGGCGGCGCGCTGAATCCGATGTTCGACAAGATCGACTCGTCGCTGGACGGGCTGATCGATTACGGAGAATTCGGGAAGTATTTCAAAGGACTGGCCAGCGATTCGCAGCTGAAGCAGATCTTTCGTCAGCTCGACACGGACGGTGATGGCCAGATATCGGCGCTAGAGGCGGTGAAGGCATCGACCGACAAGGTGGGCAACAACACCGGGTCGATCGAAGAACGTTCGCTCGAACAGCTCGAGCGACTCACAAACCTGACGTCTGAGATGGCGCGCAGCACCGACCAGTTCATTACCCTCAACTCGAACATGGTTTCACTCCGCGACGCGATCGGTGCACTGGGCGTGGCGCAGGAAGAGCTGGCGCGGATCGAGAAGGCCCGGCAGGAAGCCGAGGCAGCGGCCAAGCAGCGCGCCGAGCTCGAGCGCCAGCTCACCAGCATCGAGTCGAAGCTGGACCGTGAGCAGTCCCGCTACGACGATGCGGACCAGACCCGGCTTGGCCTCTACGAAGACCGAAGCGCGGCCGCCTACAAGGAGAACCGGTTCAGCGCAGCGTCCTCCTCGTTCGATGACATGGATCGCTCCTATAAGGGCTATACCGGCTACATCGGTGACGAGAACGCCTGGTATGACGGAGGCCTCAAAACCTCGGGGAACAGTGCCGAAAAGCACAACGTCGGTAAGCTTTGGTACTCGATGAAGGACTTCATCGATCTCTACCAATCCCAGACCGGTAAAGGCGACTACAAGCAGTTGGCGTTGGACGAGACCGACTGGTATGGCGTCGGCGATTCCCGTAACCGCTACGAGATCGAGTACGGCGGCAAGACCTACAAGGCCGGTTACGACTCCAACGGCGTGCAAGACTTGGATGATGTCTGGACGGAGATGCAGAAAGCTCTGAACAGCTACTACGGCACCTCGTTCGACTACAAGGCCATAGATAGCGTCTCCGACATCAACCGCGACCTGGATCGATTCGGCGACGTCATGGACGACGCCAAGAACGATATCCGCGACTACCAGAAACAGATCGACAAGCTGGCCAAGGAGATCGCGAAGCTCAAGCAGGTCGAGCAGTACGACGGCAGCCACGCCGACGGCCTCTCCTACGTGCCATTCGACGAGTACCGCGCGGTCCTGCACAAGGGCGAGCACGTTGCGACAGCCGAGGAGGCGCCTGCCGTCCGCGCCTTCCTGAGTGGCCGCCTGTCGCCGCCGCCCGTTCAGCAGGCCGATAACCGGCAGATGGAGAATCTGCTCAGCCGTCTCGCCCAGCTCACCCAAGAAAACACCGAGCTGCTGCGACGGATCGAGGCCCACGAGGGGGCCGGCGTTCGCGTGGCGCAAGCTGGCCACCAGCGCTCGATCGACCAGCTCAAGCGCATCGCGGACAGCAACGACAGCATGAACGACCGCGAGCGGCTGGGGGCAATGTCATGACCTGGCTACTCACGATCGAAGCCCGCGACCCGGACAACCAGCCCTGCGTGCTGCGGTTCTCCGATGGCGCCTACGACGCCCCGGATGACACGCTTTATCTGCCACGCATCCAACAACCGGGCCTCTATCAGGCCGGGCTCTACGCCGGTGAGATCGTTAGTGTCGACCGCTCCGGCTTCGGCGAAACAACGTTGATCAACACCGATGGCGGCCTGGATTACCTGGTCGACTACGCCGTGGATGGTCGCGCCGTGGTGCTGTCGCTAGCGACCGAGACGGGCGTGACCGAGATCCTGCGCGGTACCGCCGCCGGTCTCACGTACCAGCGCGGTGAGGTATCGCTCAAACTGCGCGCGCCCCAGGCGCTGTTGCAGCGTCCGCACCCGTATCAGACCTATGCCGGTACCAACACGCTGCCGGAGGGCGTCGAGGGCACGGCCGACGATATCCAGGGCCAGCCCAAGCCTCGCGTCTATGGCGACGTGCGCAACGCCCAGCCGACGCTAGTCAACACTGCCAAGCTTATCTATCAGATTAGCAGCCGAGATGATTGCACGGTCACCAGCGTCTACGACAAGGGCGCCAAACTAACGGCTGGAGCGGCCTACAGCTCATTGGCGCAGCTGCAGAGCACCTCGCCTGCCGCCGGTGAGTGGCGAGCCTATCGCGGCTACCTGCGCCTCGGTGACTCTCCCGCAGGCACGCTGACCTGCGATGCCCGAACCGGCAACGCTGGCATCGAAGACGTGATTGCCATGCTCTGCGACGAAGTCGATCAGCCATGCGATACGTCCGCGCTCTCGGGCATGGGCAACGTCGGGCTCTACGTAACCGATACCGCCGACACGGCGGCGCTGCTCGACCGGCTCGTTGCCGCCGGTGCCTGGTGGCGTATCGACGGCGAAGGAACGCTACTTGCGGCACGACTCGAAGTGCCCCTCACTCAGTCAGACGGCTTGCCAGCGAAGATCCAGGACCACGAGATCCTTTCGCTCGACCGTAAAGCGGCCGGCGCCAGCAGCGATGGGCTGCCGATCTGGCGGGTCACGGTGCGGGCCGATCGTCTTGAGACAACGCAGACCGACCTCGCCGGCGCCGTCGA
This sequence comes from Salinicola rhizosphaerae, assembly GCF_014652715.1. Classification (GTDB taxonomy): domain Bacteria; phylum Pseudomonadota; class Gammaproteobacteria; order Pseudomonadales; family Halomonadaceae; genus Salinicola; species Salinicola rhizosphaerae. The sequence goes on from NZ_BMZI01000005.1 coordinate 206,950, forward strand.
TGAGGGTCGCCGCGCCCGGCTTGGCCGGCAGTACCGCGAAGCGATCGCCGAGCGCCCCGACGTGCTCGAGCGCCATCCCCTCGCTGGCGAACTGGAGATCGACTCTTGCCTGCGGGATCTCGCCGACGCTCAGGCGGCCGCAGAGGCGATTCTGGAGCTGGTCAGCGTGCGCCGCGATCGCGTGACGCTCGAGGGGCGCGTCGCTCGCCATCGTCTCGAGATCGGCGCCGGCGTCGAGATTCTCACGCCACGTCAGGGTTACGCCGCCGGCCGAACCATGCTGGTGCTTGGCCAGCAGATCAACGCCCGCACCGGGCGTCTCACACTGGAGCTCTGGGGCTGATGGCACTGAATCCCGACAAGATCACCCTGTGCTGGCCCAACCTGGTCGACAAGGCATCGCTCTCCGGCGGCGCCTGGCTAGCCGGCCTTCCGCTGGCCTTGGCCCAGGACTCGACCTTGGCCGTACGCTGCAAGAGCGTCGATGCCACACCTGAATCGACCTGGTTCGATATCACCCTCGACAAGCCACGCCCGATTCAGTGCCTGGCCATTGCCGCCCACTCGTTCAGCGCGCCGGCGCGCTACCGGGTGCGGATCTACGGTGACGTCGCACAGCAGTTCCTGCTCTGGGACGGCGCCTGGCAGACCGTGTGGCCGCAGCTCTTTGCCACCAGCGAGCTGGAGTGGGAATACGACAACTACTGGCTCGGCACCATCGCCGAGGATGACCGCGCCCTCTATACGCCGCTGCTGACGGTTTTCTCAGACGACGTCCAGCTCGCGCAGAGCGTGCGCGTCGAGATCGACGACGCCGGCAACCCAGAGGGCGCGGTGCGCTTCGGTCGCGTGTTCGTCGCCGACGCCTGGCAGCCGGACGTCAACGTCTCCTACGGCGTCCAGCACGGGTTCGATAACGCGACTGAATTCGCCGAGGCCGGCGATCGCACCGAATACGCGGATGTGAAGCGTCAGCGTCGTACCGCGACGTTCAACCTCGACTGGCTTTCCGAGGAAGAGGCGTACCAGCGTCTCTACTCGCTACAGCGTGTGCTGGGTACCCACGGCGAGGTCGTCTACGCCTTCAATCTGGCGGCCCGGCCGGAAAACTTCGCCCGGACGTTTCTCGCGCGACAGCAGCAGCTCGATCCGCTCGCCCAACCCTATGAATTCACGCACACCAACAGCATGAAACTGCTGGAGATCCTCTGACATGGCAGAAGTCACCTTTTCCGAAGACCTAGGCGGCGACGGCCTCACCGTCACCGACGACGCCAACCCAGACACCGGCCTCGCCGCCGGTGGTCACCGCCTGCGATTCGTCCCCGCCCTGGCCAACACCGTGGCCATGGCCCGCACCGCAAAACAGCAAGCCGCGCTGGCGCAGACGCTGGCCGACCAAGTGGCCGCTGATCGCAAGCAGACCGGAGAGGACCGGAATGCTATCGCCGGGGCGCGGGAAGCCACGGCCGCCGATCGGCAACAGACCGGACTGGATCGCGACGCCACGAAAGCGGATGCCGAAGCCACCGCCGCTGATCGCCAGCAGACCGGCGAAGATCGCAACGCAACGACCGCTGCTGCCGAGGCTACGGCCGCTGATCGCCAGCAGACCGGCGAGGACCGCACCGCGACAACCGCTGCCGCCGAGGCTACGGCCGCCGATCGCCAACAGACCGGCGCGGATCGCACCGCGACGACAGCCGCCGCCGAGGCCACGGCCGCCGATCGCCAGCAGACCGGCGAAGATCGTCAAGCCACGGCCGCCGATCGCGAAGCCGCGCAGTCGTCGGCAGCCAGTGTCGATGCCGACAAGATCATGCATGCCAAGGGCTCGGGGCTGCCGAACGAGGTGGGAACGGCCGCGACGCGGAATGTGGGCACCGGAGCCGGCAACCTGATGGAGGTCGGGGCGTTTGGGGTGGGTTCACATGGTGTGAGGCTGACCGATGCTGACGACTTGGCAAGCCTCCCTTTCGTTGACGCTACATATTGCTGCTATAGCAGCAAGCCGGTGAATGCCCCTGAGTCAGGTGGGACTACAGCTGTTATCTCTGTGCGCGCAACTTCCAGCGGCAGCTATCAATTCAAAGAGTTTGATTACACCGACAACGCTGGGCGTAAATTCAACGCTGTTCAGAGACAGAATTCGGACACAATCAATTGGATTCGCTCGGTAAGCTCCGCTACCGCTGTTGGTGATGTATCCGATCCATTGTCTGGCGCGATTGTCGAGTCCGGAGAAAACGAAAACGGCAGCTACACCAAGTTCGCGGATGGGACGCTCATCTGCCGAGGTGTAGACACGATTCCCTACGACACCCGCCTGCGCTGCAGGCTCTATAAAACGATGCCCGCCCCCTTCGCAAATGACACGGGGTCGGTCTGCGTTCTGCCGGACTGGGGAAGCCGAGGCACGAAGTTCAACCAGGCAATTCCTGCCGGGGGGCTCGCAAACAATGGGTATAACGCCCATCTGGCGTTCTGGGCGCCGGACACCTCCGAGTTTGAGACGACGGACTCGTTCCCTAAAACTGCCTGGATGGCGATCGGTATCGCTCGCTAAACGGAGAAGACATGAAGCTACTGCTATCACCCGTGCGGAGTGACGACGCCGTCACATATCACCGTGAAGGGGAACGTCTGATTATCGAGGTCAACGGGCAGCGTGACACATTCGACTTCACGGGGGCCAGCGATGGCGTCTTTCATGACTTCACATCCGACACACTGCCATTCGTTCCCATCGAGAGCGCTTCACGCGATAGCGGCTCGCTAACCGTGGTGATCATTTCACCCTATGGGCCGGAACCAGCCAGAACAGCGTTCGAAACTGACGATGCATTCCGGGAAGCTTTCGAAGCTTGGCGTGTTCAGCGGTCTACACGAGAGGTTGAAATCTAATGGGCAGCTTTACCCACACACCTCCCCCTTCCTCCACTAATCGGCTAGCGGAAGCTCGAGCCCGCGCGCTCAGGCGACTGAACGACAGCTACGAAGCCGCCGCTAGGCCGCTGATCCGGGAGTATCCCGAAATCGAGCGGCTGAGCTGGGGCACGCAGCAGACCGAGGCCAATGCCTATCGTGCGTGGCAGGACGCCGGCAAGCCGGGCGACGCGCCCCAAACACTGGTTTTGAAGGCGATCCTCACGGGGCGCAATGGCGCAACCGGCACCGAGACGCTCGAGCAGCTCGTTGCCGCAGTGCTAGCTCGCGCCGAGGCGTTCATCGCCTGGCAGACGTTCACCGGCACACGGCAACGCGGCGAGTGGGCAATACAGGGCGCCCAGACGCCGGAGGCGGCGCTGGCGGTGACGTGGGAGAGCTTGACGTCCGGGTAGGTCTGCTGAGCTAGGACAGGCAAGCCTGTCCTAGCAAACAGTCTTAGATCAGAGGTCTTCGGGCGTGTAACCCATCAGAGCGTCGTTTGCCTCGAGGTCGGAGTGAACAACCCTAAGGACTTCGCCATCTTGCCGGAAATCACCAATATTAAGGTATCCCTCGTCGTCAGGCCCGGCAACAACGGAGACGTCCGTTTCATGCTCGATGAAGAGGATGTCATTGCTCGACTCGCCTCCATCCTCGAACGCCAGATCGGAACCTTGGATGATGATCTCTTCCCCATCCGCGGATTCGAGTGTCACGCTACCGCTAAAACCAGGTTTCATAGCTGTACCTCCCCTAGGTTGAAGGGACAATAGTCAGAGCTGAGCCTCTGAGCCGTTAAACAAACTGGGGGCAAAACATCTCAATCCAAGACGGGGTAGAAGAATAACTTGAGCCAAGGCTATCAAAATGGAAGTTTCGTAGAGAGGAGCGATCGCCGGAGGTGCGGACACACCACCGGCGACCCCAACAGCAGATCCAGCCTGCGTGTCGGCCAGGGCTCCCCGCATCGCGCGATGCAGGCGGGAGTCTAGGCGAAACGTTAGATCGACAGAAGGCCTGGATGAATGAAAGCGATCCGCTGTAGCGGTTGTAGCAAGCTGCTGGCACGCGCCAGCCGATTCGACACCATCGAGATCAAGTGCCCGCGCTGCGGGCGACTCCATACCCAGAGAGCCACGAGCTCCATGCCAAACAGGATGCAAAATCGTGGCTCAACCGATAATCCCGTGGATGGGCGGCAAACGCCGGCTAGCCGATAGAATTTTCCCGCTTATGCCCGCGCACGAGTGCTACGTCGAACCCTTCGCCGGCGGCGCGGCGCTTTTCTTCCTACGCGCACAGCCCGCGCAAGTCGAGGTGCTGAACGACATCAACGGCGATCTGGTGAACCTCTACCGGGTCGTCCAGAACCATCTGGAAGAGTTCGTCAGGCAGTTCAAGTGGGCGCTAAGCTCGCGCCAGGTATTCGAGTGGTTGAAGCTGACCCGCGTCGAGACGCTGACGGACATCCAACGCGCCGCTCGCTTCTACTACCTGCAGCAGAACGCCTTCGGCGCTCGCATCGAGGGTCAGACGTTTGGCACTGCCACAACCACGCCGCCAGGACTCAACTTGCTAAGATTGGAGGAATCGCTGTCAGCCGCACATTTGCGGCTGGCCAGCACCTACATCGAGCACCTGAGCTGGCAAGACTGCATCGCCCGCTACGACCGCCCCCACACGCTGTTCTATTTCGACCCGCCGTACTGGCAGACCGAGGGCTATGGCGTTCCCTTTGGCATCGAAGAATACGAGCAGATGGCCGATATCATCGGTAGGCTGAAAGGCAAAGCCATCATCAGCCTCAACGACCACCCCGACATCCGCGGCGTGTTCGCCGGGTATCACATCGAGAGCACCGATATCCGCTACACCGTCGGCGGCGGCAAGGGTCAGGAAGCCCGCGAGGTGCTGATCTTTAGCTGGGATGTGGAGGCCGAGCCGGCGGGGTTGTTTTGACAGGAGTAAACATGGAACCACAACTAGCAGCCGACATCTTAACCAGCCTCGGCGAACTCAAACACTCGGTTGAAAGCCTCAATACCAGCTGGATGACCTTGGTAGCTTCCGCGATCGTGGGTGGATTAGGTCTCGCAGGCGCCTTGGGCGCGCCTGCCTATACAGAATGGCGACGTCGACGCAACGAATCGGAAACACTGAGAGCGGCCCTCGCCGCAGATATCAGAGCCTCGATAGGAGTCATACAGAATAGACAATATCTGGAGGCTCTACAGAAAGGCCCTTCAGAGGGGGAGCCAGGTCTGGAAGTTGCCATACCTGAAGATGCTTTCTCAATGTTCAAGTCCAATGCGGGGCTGGTGGGCCTTCTATCACCGGATGACGCAAACGACATCGTAACGTTCTATTTTTTGTTAGAGAGCGTGGTTCAGGACGTTAAGCCAGGAGGCGTACTCAGCAAAGCGCTAAGGGCGCCTTCAGTCACTCAGCAAACTAAAGACACTTTCCAACGCGATGCTCTGTTGCTCGAGCAGGCTCTGGCCATCGGAGAACGATTTCTTGCTAGGAAGCCATAAGCAGCCTAAGAAATGGCCCCTTTCAGAAGAGCGCCAATCGCCGCTTTGAGTGCTTCAGATCCAGCAATGCCGCCCACGCTTCTCATAGCTGTTTTTAGACGTTCCAACCCCTTAGGTTTGTTGAGCTCTTGCAGTAACTCACTACCGATAGGAGTCAGTACCAGAGGTATGGGAATGAGCATCATACGCGGGGGCTTACCCTGATACCCCCATCCGTTCTTACCAGGGCCATCGCGCCCCTTGATCAGACCGGCTTCCCATATCTCATCCATGTGATATTTGAGCTTCAGAAATTCTTCATCACTGAAATTCTCCCCAAGGGCGGCGTAGACTAAGTAGTTACTCTCGATGCCTGTGTACTTGGCAGCACCGATCCGTTGGAGCAGCTGTTTGAGGTATTCAATTTCTAACATCACACGGCCTCGATTCGGCGAAGAACTCCAAACCAAAGTAACCACCGGCGTGCCTGATGCCAAGTACAGCGCGAAAGCCTGCTCTCCGACCATCTGGCGGAGTGCCAAATACGGTGTAAACCAATGCCAAACATGGCGCGTCTCTACAGATTTGCGGCACTGCTACGCCTCATTGCTGGCCAGCAAGGGGGAGGCATTGACGAGCATCCGGGATCTACTGGGGCATTCGTCGCTGACGGTGACGAGCCGCTATGCGCATGCCGATCCGGCAAGGTGGGAAAGCGTGGTGGCCAAGTTGCCGCGGATCAGCAACCAAACCGCAACCACACATTGATGGAAAGTGACTCTTGGTCACGTAACCACCTGATTTTATTGGTGGGCCCAGTAGGACTTGAACCTACGACCAAGGGATTATGAGTCCCCTGCTCTAACCAACTGAGCTATAGGCCCGGAAACGCGGGAGCCGTATGATAACGAAAGCCGTTGGCGCAGGCTAGCCGCGGCTTCGTGTGAAGATGCCCAGGGAGGAGCTGATGTCGAATATGTTGATGCGAAAGCGTGCGGCAATTGCCATGATCGGCGGCTTGGCGGTTTGGTGTGGTGTTGCCCAGGCGGCGTGGCAGCTCGACCCCGCCCGGTCACAGGTGACCGCCACGGTCACGGAGATCACCAGCGGCGGCGAGTCCGTCACCCATCAGCATTCGCTGCGGCGCATGGAGGGGCAGATCGCTTCGGACGGCACGCTGACACTGCCGATCCGGCTCAATCAGACCGACCTCCTCGATCGGCTGGGGAACCTGACGCCCTGGATGTCATCGCTGACCAGCACGACACTGGTGACCGTCACGACACAGCTTCCGCCGGAACGGATCAATTCGCTGGCCGTCGGTCAGTCGACGGTAGAAACACTGACGCTGCAGACGACGTCCAACGGCGAACGACATCAGGAGCGGTTGCCGGTTCGCTTTACTCGCGAAGCAACCGATCTCGTTCGGGCACGCAACGCCCAGCCGGTCTCGCTGGATGGCAAGGAACTGATGCAGAATCAGAGCGTGCGCTCGATCCTTTCGCTGCTGGGCTACCAGCAGATCGGCGATGAGATCCCGGTCGAGCTGAATGCCGTTCTTGTCGACCGCTGAGGCGATGATGCCCGACAACCTGTCCCTGGCTTCCCCTCCGGGCTGCCGTGTCGTTGCCGAAGAGTGGCCGTGGCCAGAGCCGTGGCCGGCCGCGAACTTTGCCGCACTGCGATACGATACCGACACGCTTTGCCGTGCCGATCTCGCCGACTGGCACACCGCGCTGCCGCGTCGGCTCACCACCGCAGCCGACAAGCGCCGCGCCGAGTTTCTGGCGGGCCGGCTGAGCGCTCGCCGGGCGATCCAGGCATTGACGGGCGTTCCCGCCACGCCGGGTATCGATGAAGAAAGATTGCCTCTTTGGCCCGAGACCCTCGTCGGCTCCATCACGCACAGCCACGGGTTGGCTGCGGCCACCGTCGCACGGCGCTCGCATGCCCTCGGCATCGGTCTGGACGCCGAGCGGCAGCTCACCCCGGAGCGAGCCCAGCGCCTGGCGCCGCAGATCCTTGTCGATGCCGAGCGTGAATGGATGGAGAGCCTGGCCGACAGTGAGCGAGGCAAGTTCGTCACGCTCGTCTTCTCGCTGAAGGAGAGTCTGTTCAAGGCGCTCTACCCGCTCGTGCGTCGACGCTTCCATTTTCCCGACGCCTGCCTGACCGATTGGACACCGGCCAGTGGCCATGTCGCGATATCGCTGACCACGACGCTGGCGCCAGAGTGGCCGGCCGGGGCTCGGCTGGATGGGCAAGTCACAGAAATTGACGACTACCTCTTGACCTTTATCGCCATCCCCCCAAGATCGTGAGCATTCAAACGGTCTTGTCATGAACTGGCGAGTCCCCCGCCCGACCTCAGGAACTTCCGTCCGCCATGATCAAATGGATTCTCATACTGCTGTTCATCGCCAGCGTGCTCTACACGCATTTTCGTGGTCGCGTGCGTCACAGGCCGCTGCGACAGCTCTCCGACCACTCCACGTTCATGGCGCCTATCAACGCCCTGATGACGTTGTTCGGCCGCGACAAGGATCAGCCCTACCATGACCTCTCGAACTACCCCGAGCTCGAGAAGCTGACGGGCAGCTGGCAGCAGATCCGGGACGAGGCGATGGCGATGGCGATGCAGGACCATATCAAGGCCTCATCGCGCTACGACGACGCGGGCTTCAACTCCTTCTTTCGCCGCGGCTGGAAGCGGTTCTATCTGAAGTGGTATGGCGAAAGCCACCCTTCGGCCATGCAGCTCTGCCCCAACACGACTCAACTGCTGGCCGGTATCCCCAACGTCAAGGCGGCGATGTTCGCCGAGCTGCCGGCCGGCAGCCATCTCACGTTACACCGAGATCCCTATGCGGGCTCGCTGCGCTATCACCTGGGCCTGATCACTCCCAACGACGACCGCTGCTATATCGATGTCGATGGCGAGAAATACAGCTGGCGGGACGGTGAAGCCGTCATGTTCGATGAAACCTACTTGCACCGTGCGGAGAACGGCAGTGAGCAGAACCGGTTGATCCTGTTCTGCGATATCGAGCGGCCGATGAAGTTCGCCTGGGCGCGCAAGCTGAATCACTTCTTCGGACGCACGCTGATGGCCGCCGCAACGTCGCCAAACGATGAAAACGACCGTACCGGCGGGCTCAACCGCGCCTTCAAGTATCTTTACGCCGTGCGCAAGAAAGGCAAGGCGCTGAAAAAACGCAACAAGACGCTCTATTACGCGATTAAATGGGCCATCTTTGCCGTGGTGATCATCGGGATCATCGCCTGGTAGGTGTTTGCCGCCCTTCTGGCTCGACACTCACTCAAAGCAGCGCCGCAACGCGCTGCTTTTTTTGTGCCATCAACGCGCTTGGCATGCCGGAGAGAAGGCCGACCGGGTGACTGGCAATCGCCAGCAAATGAGACATATTATCGACTCCTCATCTTCATCTCGCCGGGAATCGATATGTCGCCCGACAATGTCGCTAACGCAGCAGCACGCCGCCAGGCCCTGAGGGTCGATGACTTCGTGCACTTCGAGCGTCGATACGCGCTGCGACATCACTTTCCCGATCTCGAGCCTGCTAATCGCACCTCGCGCACCGCGAATCCGCTGGCTATCGAGGGCTGCATCCGAGAGCGCCAACCCATGCCGGGCTGTCAGTGGGTCGGTTCGGACCTCGACATTCATCAGACCTGTGAAACGCATGCGCTGGCCAACGGTCCGGCCCACCTATCGATCATCGTCGTGCTGGAGGGTGAAGCGGAACTGCGGCTGGCAGACGAATACTGGCGCGTCGGTGCCGGCCAGAGCGCACTCATTGCCTACGATGGACGACAGCCGCTGAGCGCGCGCCACCGGAGCCAGCAGCGCATACGCGCTATCAATCTCACGGTCACCGCGGAAACCCTGGCGTCCGATACGCGGTTGAGCCCGCTCCATCGTTTACTGTCTCAGGGAAGCCAGTGCCGCTCTCTCGCCCTGGGCTCAGGTCTGATGCGCTCGCTGGATGCGTGGGTCGCTACCGAAGAGCCTGGTCGAGACGAATCGCTACTGGAGGAAGGGCTGACGCTCCAGGTGCTGTCGCGCGCCCTCTCGCACGCCCCCGCTACCGAGCCTTTGCCGGCCCTGACACCGAGGGATCGCGAATGGATCGAACGGGTACGCCATTATCTTCAGGCCCATCCGGACGCAGACCATACATTGACCGACCTGGCCAAACTGGCCTGCATGAGTCCGAGTGCCCTGCGCAGTAAATATCGTCGCCACTACGGACGCTCGGTTTTCGACCACCTTCGTGAGTACCGACTCTTGCTTGCCATGCGCCTGCTGCGAGAAGGGCTAAAAGTCCAGGACGTGGCGTTTCGCGTCGGCTACCGGCACGCCACCAATTTCGCGACCGCATTCCGCCAGCTGCATGGCATCGCGCCCAGCGACGTCTATCAGGTTCCGGAGTTCCATCGCGCCCGGCATCTGCGTCATCCGCCATAGCTTTCTCGACACTCGGCATAGGCTCCCACGCCTCTAATCGTGAATAATTCTCGATATCATCGAGAGTCTATTCGCATCAGGAGCCAGTTATGCCGCTCAGGCGCTACCCGTCTTCCCTGCCACTCTATCTACTGGGGCTCACCCTGCTACCGCTCACGGCCGCTGCCCAGTCCACCAGCACGGGCGATTCCAGCAACAGCCGTGATCTGGGCACCGTCACCGTGACCGGTCAGTCGGCCGCGACGAAGACCGAGACACCGTTTCTGGAAACGCCGCAGTCGGTGTCTCGAGTCGACCGCGATGAAATGGATGAGCGCGGCGTGCGTACGCTGCGCGAGGCGGCGCAATACACGCCAGGGGTTTACACCAACCAGGTCGGCGCCTCCAACCGGTACGACTACCTTGTCATGCGCGGTTTCTCGGACGGCAGCCTGAGCAACACCTATCTGGACGGGCTGAAGGTGATGGGCGATACCAACGGCTACAGTTCGATGGTCATCGACCCCTGGTTCATCGACAACATGGAGATCGTCAAGGGACCCGCCTCGGTGCTCTACGGACGCTCTTCCCCCGGTGGCCTGGTCGCGCTGACCAGCAAGAAGCCGCTGTTCCAGCCCTACCACAAGCTGCAAGTCAGCGTCGGCAACAATAGCCAGCGCACCGGTGCATTCGATGTGTCCGGACCGCTGGACGACGAACGACGCGTGGCCTATCGCCTGGTCGGCATCGGAAGCGCGGCAGACACCCAGTTCGACCCTGTCGAGGAAGAGCGCTATGCGATCATGCCGTCGATCACCTGGGATGCGACGGATGACACCTCGATTACCGTCATGGCTTATCTGCAGAAGGACCCGGAAGGCGGCTATCACTCCGGCGTTCCCTACGAGGGCTCAGTGACGAGCCACAATGGCCACAGGATCAGCAATACCTTTTTCGATGGTGAAGAGGACCACGACAAGTTCGAACGTTACCAGCGCATGTTCGGCTATGACCTGGAGCATAGATTCAGTCCCGACGTCACCGCGCGCCAGAAGCTGCGCTATCTCAACGCCGACGTTGAACTGGACCAGGTCTACGATTACGGCTGGGTCTCGGACGACGCCAATGAATTGAATCGCTACTATTCCGGCGGGCGTGAATCGCTTCAGGCATGGACGCTGGACAACCAGGTCGAAGCGAACCTCAAGAGCGGCTTCATCGATCACACCGTCCTGGTCGGAATCGACTATCAGAAGCGCCGGAACGACGTGGTTTACACCTACGGCACCTTCCCGACGATCAACCCGTTCGAGCCCAGCTACGGTGCAGACCCGGTCGGGGACATCATCGTGACCAACGATGAACGCCATGAGCTCTCCCAGACCGGCATTTACCTGCAGGACCAGATGGCGATCGACCGCTGGCGACTGACATTGGGCGGACGCTACGACTGGGTCGACATCAAGAACACCGATCACCTGAACGACACCGAAAGCCAGCTGAACGACACCCAGCTCAGCGGCCGCGCCGGCGTGCTCTACCTTTTCGACAACGGCATCGCGCCTTACCTCAGTTACAACACCGCGTTCACCCCCACCAGCTTCGTCGATGAGGAGGGCGACCTGCTCGAGCCAATGAAGGGCGAACAGTGGGAAACCGGGCTCAAGTTCCAACCCCCGGGCACGCGGGATCGCTACAGCCTCTCGCTGTTCCGCATCAATCAAGAGAACGTCGCCACGAAGGAGCAGCCGGAAGACCCCTACCGCTCGATCGGCGAGATCCGCTCCCAGGGCGTCGAGCTGGAAGCGCGAACCTGGCTGACCGACAGTTTCAGACTGCAGGCCGGCTACAGCTACACCGACATTCGCTACACCAAGAGCGACGACCCGACCGAGGATGGCAACTACGCCATCTACGCGCCGCGCCATCAGGCCAGTGTCTGGGGCAACTACACCTTCGCCCGCGGACCGCTGGATGGATTGGATGCCGGCCTGGGCGTGCGCTACTACGCAGACATCTACGCCGACCGGGCCAACACCGAGAAAGTCCCGGACTATACCCTGGTCGATGCCACGGTCGGCTACGATCTCGGCAAGATCGGCCTGCAGGGCGTCGACGCCCGACTCAATGTCGGCAATCTGCTCGACAAGGAGTACGTGGCCTCCTGCAACTCGCTCGAGTACTGCTACTTCGGCGCTGAACGAAACGTGACGGCAACCGTTTCGTACCAGTTCTGAAGCTTCCGTCTGGCTTCACCGTCGCCACGCCTCGCACGCTCTTGCTCACGCTCACGCTCACGCGGGGTGGGGATACCACGCCATGCCGATGGCCTTGGGGGCCGTCGGCCGGAACCCGAACTGCGCATACAGCCGATGCGCCTCGCCGTCGGCCAGCAGGCTGACGAAAGCGTTTTCCGGTGCCTCACGACGAATGTAGTCGGCGATCTCGTGCATGATTCGCTTGCCCAGCCCCCGCCCCTGATGCTCGGGATGCACGGCGATGTCGACGACCTGGTAGAAGCAGCCGCCGTCTCCGACCACACGCCCCATGCCCACGGTCTCGTCGCCATGAACGACCTGCACCGCGAAGAGACTATTGGGCAAGGCGCGCGCGGCGCCGGCATCACCGCGCGGGTTCATGCCGGCCGCCTGGCGAAGCGCCATGTAGGTGGCGACGGTCGGGGGCTCGAGGCGTATGGCGTAATCGCCCATCGAGGGCGGTTCAAACTCGGTCATGAGTGGCAATCCTGTCCGAACGAGAGTCCATCACCTTGCCATCGGGGGCCATGCGCTGTCTCGCGCTGCCGTCCGTTCCCGCGGTGACGCCGTCGCGTGCGCCAACCCAGCGCGGCACGCGCGAGGTCGCACGCAGAAGTGGCACCAGCAGCCACAGCAGCGGGGCCAGTATCCAGCGATAGACGAATCGAGCCACGAGCAGTAGCGGGATCAGTACCAGCGTCCAGATCAGGAACTGGCCCAGCCAGACCGGCCAGCCAAGCCAGCTGGCGAAATTGGCGCCCAGCGCGCTGACCAGGCTGGGATGGCGCACCACGACATAGGCGGTACCGGCTACGGCGGCCACTTTCGCCGTTCGGGAGAGATTGATGAAGCGGCCACCGCCAGCGATCGTTTCTCCCGCCGCCAGACGCGCGCCCTGCCCTTCCACGGCGGCGCCGGCACCCACGGCACGACCGGCCCGCAGCATTTTGACGGCGCTGGTCATCACCAGCAGATCGACGCCGGCCCAACCGACATCGGCAACGCCGATCGGCTCCCCCTGACGCCATTGACGCTCGAGATCGCGAATACCGCTGGTAAAGAAGTCGCCGATATCGCTGACCAGTCGCTCGCTCTGCAGCCACGCCACGCGGCCATCATCGCCAAGCACGAACTGATCGAGAAACCCGTGACCTTCCCTCGCGAGGATCGCGATGGCGATCTGGCCGCGGCGCTCGGGCGTCAGCGCCGGCCGCGTCTCGGCGTCGTCCGACGCCGCATCCCTGCCCCCCCCACCACCACCCATCGTCGCCTCGCTATCCGCGTCTGAGGCCCACCACTGCTGGAAATGCTCGCTGGCCGCGCGATATTGCGTTCCCAGCCAGTGCCGCGCGCGCAGCGTCGCCAGATCATGATCGCGATAGTAGGCGACGGGGAGAATCGCATCCGCGCCGTAACGCGCAAGCACCTGCTGAAAAGCCGGGTCGAGTCCGTATTCATCGAGCGTTTCACGGGCCAGGTCACCGTAGCGCTCGATGGCGATTCGCGCGCTCATCCACAGCGTCGGATCGTCCGCGTCAGCCGCCGCGTAGCGCAGAAACAGGGCATTCGTCGACACCGACTCGTGCGCCAGCGATCCAGCGATCGAAGGCAACGCCTGGGCTGTCTCGAGGCGAATCAGTCGCTGGCCGAAAGGCTCGCTCGAGGCCACCGCGCTCAGAAGCGCGGCAACGACCAACGCGACGATCAGAAACCGTAGACCTGTTGCCATCTCGAACTCCTTCACGTCCAACGTCTCAGCGGCGTTTGCCGCCCATGGGCGAATCGTAATCGCTGCCGACAAGCTTTGATAACCGTTCGTATTTGAATTAGGATTGCGTTCTCACTTGGTGCCCACCTTTCGCTGCGAGGTTCCCCTGCCATGTTCGAAGTCCAGTCGGCGAGCTTCGAGATTGCAGGCAAGACGCTGCTCTCCCCCATCGACTTCACCTTCGGCGAAGGGCGAATCTACGGCCTGATCGGACACAACGGTTCGGGCAAATCGACACTGCTGAAGCTGCTCGCGCAGCAGCAGCCGGTCAGCCAGGGGCGCATCACGCTTGACGGACGCCCGCTGGCGCGTTGGAAGCCGCGCGAATTCGCCCGTCATGTCGCGTACCTTCCCCAGCACCTGCCCAGCGCCGAGAACCTCACCTGCCGCGAGTTGATCGGCTTCGGGCGCTACCCCTGGCACGGGCTGCTGGGCCGGCTGACGCCACACGACCAGCAGCAGATCGATCGCGCCATCGCACTGACCCACACCGAAGCCTTCGCCGACCGCCTGGTCGACACGCTCTCCGGCGGCGAACGTCAGCGTGTCTGGCTCGCCATGCTGCTCGCTCAGGGTAGCCGCTATCTGCTGCTTGACGAGCCACTTGCCGCGCTGGATATCGCCCATCAGGTCGAAGTGCTGGCGCTGGTTCGCAAGCTCTGCCGAGAGCTTGGCCTTGGCGTGATCATCGTGCTGCACGACGTCAACATGGCCGCCCGCTACTGCGATCACCTGGTCGCCCTCCACAGCGGCCGAATGCTTGCCGAGGGCGAACCGGCGACCATGATGAACGCGGTCAACCTCGAAGCGATCTACGGTATCCCCATGCAGGTGATGAACCAGCCCGGCAGCGAGTGCCCCATCGCCGTGCTGCAGTGAGTGCCTGACCCGCAACGCTCTCACCTACGGCTGAATCACTCTCGGCAGTCGCGTCATCGGCATCGGTGCGCAGGCCAAGCAAGGTGTCGCAAAATCGCATGCGCGATGCCGTTGGGCAATAGCGCTGGACGATGCCGCTCATTCCAAGGATGCTGATAACACGACGCCGCGCCCAGCGGCGTCATTCGTTCAGCCTCTTGTTCACGAGCCCGCCATGCTGCAACCCGTCTCCCGTCAGAGCGACCTGACGCTGGAATCCGAACAGGCGCCGCCGCGCCCGGCGGATGTCAGCACCTTCGCCCCACTGGCCGTACCGGCCTTCCGCATGATCTGGATCGCCAACCTGTTCGCCAATCTCGGCGTCTGGGCACAGTCGGTGGCGGCAGCCTGGGTGGTCACATCGAATGACGGCGGCGCGGTTCTGGTCGCGATGATTCAGGTCGCGGCAGCCCTGCCGCTGGTATTGATGTCGATCGTTACCGGCGTGATCGCCGACAACTACGACCGGCGCAAGGTGATGCTGTTTGGCTTGGCGATCGAGGTCCTGGGCGGCGCCTTCATTACCGCGATCGCGTTCCTCGGACTACTCTCGCCCACCCTGCTTATCGCCTCCATCCTCTGCGTTTCCATCGGCGGCGCCATCACCACACCCGCGTGGCAGGCAGCCGTCAACGAGCAGGTACCGCGCAACCTGGTCTCGAGCGCCGTGCTGCTCAACAGCGTCAACTACAACGCCGCGCGCGCCATTGGTCCGGCCATTGGCGGGCTGCTGCTGGCGGCCGTCGGGCCGGCGTGGATTTTTCTGCTCAACGTGATCTGCTTCTGCGGGCTGATCGGGGCGCTGTGGCGCTGGAAGCGCGCCGTTCTGCCGAAATCGCTGCCGCCGGAGCGACTCTGGGAAGGCGTCAAGGCGGCGATGCATTTCGTGCAGTACTCGAGCGTGACGCGACTCGTCATGCTGCGGTCGTTCATCTTCGGTATTTCCGCGAGCGCGATCTGGGCGCTGCTGCCGCTTCTGGCCCACCAGCACCCCAGCGGCAGCGCTTCGCTTTACGGCTACATGCTCGGCGGACTGGGGATCGGCGCCATCGCGGGGAGCACGCTGGTCGGCAAGGCGCGTCAACGGCTTGGCAGCAGTCGACTGATCAGCATCGCGGCGATGACGCTCGGCGTCGTCATGGTGATTCTCGGCGGCGTCGAGACGCTCTGGGTACTGTTTCCCGCGCTGATCGTCGGTGGCAGCTGCTGGATCGCCGCCGTCGCCTCGTACAACTCCTCGGTGCAGGTGCTGGTGCCGGACTGGGTCAAGGCGCGCGCGCTGGCGCTCTATCAGACCGCGCTCTACGCCGGATTGACGCTGGGATCGCTGCTCTGGGGTCAGCTCGCCGACGGCCTCGGCGTGGAGATGGCCCTGCTGCTCGCCGGCATGCTGCTGATCGTCTCGGCGACGCTGCTGATGCCCTCGAAGCTGCCGGATCTTGACGCCAGCGGTCTGGTCGAGGCGCCACTGGCTCACACCGAAAACCCGGACTTCGATTTCGATCCGGCGCGCGGATCGGTGATGGTGACCATCGAGTACCGCATCGCCCCGGAGCACCTGCGCGAGTTCGCGCGCGCCGTCCGCCCCCTGCGCAAACTCCGCCTCAGGAATGGCGCCAAGCGCTGGTCGCTCTATCGCGATATCGTCGATCGCGATCTGTGGCAGGAGGTCTTTCTCGTACCCAACTGGCTGCAGCACCTTCGCATGCTCGACCGACTGACGCTGGACGACCGCGCGATCATCGACCGCGTCGCGGCCCTTCATGGCGGGACGGAAGCGCCGCGCATTCGCCACGGCGTCAGCTATCGCTCATCGCGTCATGCCCAGGCGACACTGACCCCAACGCAGACCGAAACGCCGAACGATGCACGCTACGACACCGCCGACGAGCCGCTCGACACCTCATCGACCCGGCCCGCACAGCCGCATTCGACGACCTGATCACGCACCACCCCATGCGATGGAGACCCCATGAGCTCGCTCGATACCGCCCGCCATACGCTGCAAACCGTCTTCGGCTTCGACGACTTTCGCGGCGGGCAGGCCGACGTGGTCGAACGCGTCATCACCGGACGCTCGACGGCGGCGATCTTCGCGACCGGCGCCGGCAAGTCGCTCTGCTATCAGCTGCCGGCGCTGGCACTGCCGAATCTTACCCTGGTCGTATCGCCACTGCTGGCCCTGATGCAAGATCAGCTCGCATTCCTCGAGCGCCACGGGGTCGCCGCGGCCAGTCTCGATTCCACGCAGGATCGCGACACCAGCCGCGAGATCATGGACCAGGCGCGTCGCGGTGAGCTGAAAATCCTGATGGTCTCGGTCGAACGCCTGAAGAATGAGCGCTTTCGGCATTTTCTACAGCGCATCGACATTTCACTGCTGGTGATCGACGAAGCGCACTGCATCTCCGAATGGGGCCACAATTTTCGTCCCGACTACCTGAAGCTGCCCGACTATCAGCGCGAGTTCGGTATTCCCCAGGCACTGCTGTTGACGGCCACGGCAACGCCGGCGGTCATCGCCGACATGCGCGAGAAGTTCGCGATTGCCGAATCCGATGTCATCACGACCGGTTTTTATCGGCCCAATCTCGAACTGCTCGTCGAACCGGTCCCCGCCGCTGCCCGCACCGATAGACTCATCGACTGGCTCGGCCCGCAGCAGCAGCCTGGCCAGGAAGTGCCGACCATCGTTTACGTCACGCTGCAGCAGACGGCAGAGACCGTTGCCGGAGCACTAGCCGCACGCGGTTTCAATGTTCGCGCCTACCACGCCGGACTCGACAGCGACACGCGCGACGCCATTCAACAAGGCTTCATGCGGGGCGAGATCCCCTGCATCGTGGCGACCATCGCCTTCGGCATGGGCATCGACAAGGGGGATATTCGCAACGTCGTCCACTTCGACCTGCCCAAGTCGATCGAAAACTATAGTCAGGAGATTGGCCGCGCCGGCCGGGACGGCAAGCCATCCCGCTGCTTGACGCTGGCCGGGCGCGACGGTCTGCGCGTACTCGAGAACTTCGTCTACGGAGACACGCCGGAGCGCGAAGGCATTCGCCACGTGCTCACCGAAATCGTCGCCGCCGGTCAAACGCCGGAGCGCCAGTGGCCGGTACTGCTGAATACGCTATCGCGCGAGTCCAACGTCCGCTTGCTTCCGCTCAAGACACTCCTCGTCCGCCTCGAAATGCTGGGCGTGATCGCCCCTCGCTTCGCCTTCCTTGCCGAATATCGCCTGCGCTACCTCGAGCCGCCCGATGCCTTGATTGCCCGCTTCGACGGCGAACGTGCCGACTTCGTACGCCTGATCGTGGACAACGTACCGGTCGCCCGAACCTGGGGCACGGTCGATTTCGAGCGCCTCTATCAGGCCGGTGCCGCGGCCGAGATCGACGCCTCGCGCTCGCGGGTGATCACGGCGCTGGAGTATTTCCAGGAAAAAGGCTGGCTGGTACTCGAAGGCAAGCGCATGACCGACGTGTTTGAGGTGATCGCCCCCGAGATCGACATCGACGCTTTGAGCGAACAGCTCGTCGGTGAAGGCGAGGCTCGCGAAGCGGCGGAGATCGGCCGCCTGCACGCCATGGTCGATCTGTTCGAATCGACGACCTGCCTGACTTACCGGCTGGCTGCCTATTTCGGTGACGATATTGCCGACGAATCCGGCCGCGATTCGGTTCAGACTGCCCAAAGCCGCAGTCATGCCACCCGCGGATGCGGCCATTGCTCCGTCTGCCATGGGCTGGTCGCGAAGCTGCCGCCGGCACCGTCGCTGCCGCCGCTGACCGAAGAGGCGTTTCGGCGTGATGCAGGGCCGTTGATCGCGCGTCACCGCGAGCAGTTCGGCCATTCGCCGGGCGCGCGGCGCGTGGCCCACTTCCTCTGCGGCTTGCCCATGCCGCTATTCACGCCACTAAAGGCGCGACAGTTGAAAGCTTTCGGTCAATACGAGCACTACCCCTATCCGGATATTCGCGCCTGGGCGGAAGCCTCGATGACAGCCACGATCGAGCCATCCTGAAGCCATAAATTGATCTGGGTGGTTGTCGATTCACCCGCTCTCGAATACTGTATGCATGAACAGTTATCGAGAGGGCGTGCCCTCGTGGAGTTGGACCGTGGAGCTGATCGACAAGCTTTCCATCCTCGCCGATGCGGCCAAATACGATGCCTCCTGCGCCAGCAGCGGCGCGCCCAACCGCTCGTCTCGCGGCAAGCAGGGGCTGGGCTCTTCCAACGGCATGGGAATCTGTCACAGCTTCACGCCGGATGGCCGCTGCGTCTCTCTGCTGAAAGTCCTGCTGACCAATTTCTGCCTGTTCGACTGCCAGTACTGTATCAATCGCCGCTCCAGTAGCATCCCTCGCGCGCGCTTCACGCCCGAAGAAGTCGTGCGATTGACGCTGTCGTTCTACCGTCGTAACACGATCAGCGGGCTCTTCTTGAGCTCCGGCATCATTCGCTCCAGCGACTACACCATGGAGCAGCTGATCCGCGTGGCGAAGCTGCTGCGGGAGACCCACCAGTTTCGTGGCTACATCCACCTCAAGGCGATACCGGAGGCCGACCCGGCGCTGATCGAAGAAGCCGGGCGCTACGCCGACCGCCTGAGCGCCAACGTCGAGCTGCCGACGCTCAATAGTCTCAAGACGCTGGCCCCGGAAAAGCGCCTGGACACCATTCATTCGGCGATGAACCACATGCGTCAGCGTATCGATGCCGCCAACGATGAAGCATCGGCCGACAGCAAGAGTGCACCGCGCAGCGCCAACCCCAAGCGCATGGCGCCCCGCTATGCCCCGGGCGGCCAGAGCACCCAGATGATCGTCGGCGCCGACGCCACCGACGACCGCACCATTCTGCAGTCCGCTCAGCATCTCTACCGGAGTTTCCGGCTCAAGCGCGTCTATTACTCGGCGTTCAGTCCAATTCCCGAGAGCCCGAGCGGGCTACCCCCCGCGGCACCGCCGCTGCTGCGCGAGCATCGGCTGTATCAAGCCGATTTTCTGATTCGCGGCTACGGTTTCCAGGCCGAAGAGCTGCTCGGGCGGCCCGGCAATCTCGATCTGGAGATCGACCCTAAGCTCGCCTGGGCGCTGAATCATCGCGACGACTTCCCGGTCGATCTCAATCGCGCCGAGCCGGCGATGATCGCGCGCGTGCCGGGTATCGGCATGCGCAGCGTGCAGCGGCTGGTCGAACTGCGGCGTCATCGACGGATCCGCTATCAGGATCTGGTAGCGCTGCGCTGCCGCATGGATACCTTGCGCCCGTTCGTCATCACCCAGGATTACCGGCCCTCGGAGAGCCACTGGGAAAGTCAGCGAATCCGCCAGCGGCTGACGGCGCCGCAGCCAGCGCAAATGGCGCTGCTGTGACATCGACGGCCCCATTCGACGCTCACCGGGGCTGAAAATGAGACCGAAAATGGCAGCGCCGACGCGCCACGGAGGGAGAGAATGAGCGAGAGCAGCCAGCAAATGCATGTCGTTCACGCGGCTGATTTCACCACCTGGCGCGACCAGGCCAGGCAGCTTCTGCAGGCCCGCATCCCCCCAAGCCGAGTGACCTGGCAGGATGGCACGAATGCTCATGAGGATCTGTTCGCCGCCCCTGCGGCCGGCGGAAGACGCCTTGCCACCGGCCACCCCGGCGCAAGGCTGATCTTGACCCGCGACCAACTGCTGCTGCTCGAACGCGCCGCTCGCTATCGCCCAAGGCACGGCGAACAGGGTCGCTGGTCGTTGATCTACACCATCGTCTGGCGGCTTGCCCAAAGCGACCCGGCCGCGGCGCACCCTGCCGACGAGGACGGGCGCGTTCTGCATCAGCGCTGGCATGCGGTCAAGCGCGAAGCGCATCACATGCATGCGTTTCTACGCTTTCATCGCGCCGCACCCGCCTCGGGCGGGCCATCCAACGATTCGACGACCGAACGCTATCTGGCCTGGTTCGAGCCGGCCCACGATGTGCTCGATCTCGGCGCCGAGCATTTTGCCGACCGGCTCGGCGGCGCCCATTTTCGCATTGCCACACCCGATGGCGGCGTCGACTGGAACGGTCGCGCATTCGACTACCGTTTCCCCTGCCCCGCCGGCTGGCGTCGCGAAGCCCGAGAAGCCGCGGCGGCGGACGATGATCACGAGCTGTGGCGGACCTACTTCGCCAGCACCTTCAATCCGGCGCGACTCAATCACAAAGTGATGACACAGCATATGCCCCAACGCTTCTGGCGCCATCTCAGTGAAGGCGACTTGATCCCTGCGCTGGAAGCCAGAGCGCGGTTTGGCGGACAGGGTCTGGCCCAGGACGCAAGCGTGGGTCGACGCCAAGGAAAATCTTTAAACCCGAAAGTTCGTTATGACTCGCCCACGACGCCCAACCACAAAAAGAAACGGTGAACTAACCGCCTAAAGTAGTGAACAGCCGGATGAATCGAGGCGTTCTTACCGCATTCACTGTAGTGGATATGATTCATATTCCTGATGGTTGGATATCCGGAATCGCTTCGGCGAATTCCTACGGTCGCTGCTCTGCCGTGAGATAGCAGCGAACCAAGCAAGCGAGCGCTTCCCGATCGAAATATAGCGACTCGAGCCCAAAAGGCTCGGCCCAGCCCTCCGTAACGATGGATGTTACGGCCACGTCACCGCAGGACGCATCGACACGACACTCGTCACGAGATGCCTAAATGAGTTCTGCGTTCCTGATCGATTACCGCCTGACCAGCGAATGGAACGGCGGCTTTACGCTGGAATTCTATCTAACCAACCAAAGTGAATCGTCGCTGAACGGCTACCAGCTCGATTTCGGTTTGGATGCCAAGATAGACGCCCTCTGGGGCGCCGACAGCTATCTGACGACAGAAGCGGGTTATCGGATCGACAATGACATCCGACTCGCTCCCGGCGAAACGACACGCATCAAGATCAAAGCGCTCGGCGACGAAACCGTAGTGCCGATCTCTCCACGGCTGAACGGCGAAGAGATCGAGTTGACCGACGGCGCTCGTCAGTTGACCGAAGCACACACACACCCCGACCTGCTGGGCGACGACTACCCCTTCTCGGATAACGCCATCACGGTGGATAACGGCATCGATGCCGCCACACTCAACGCCCTGATTGCCGCCGCCCCGGAAGGTGCCACGATCCATCTCGCGGCCGGACGCTACGTGTTCGACGAGTCACTCGCCATCGAGCGGTCTGATATCACACTGGCTGGGGCGGGATCTGACACCACCACGCTGGTCTTCTCCCAACAGGCGCTCGCGAGCGATTCAACGAATGCCATCCGCGTCAGCGGGAAGGAAGAAGGCGTCGTTGCCACGCTCGCCATTCATGCCCAACAGGGCGACACGAGGATCGAATTGAGCGAGGGGCACGGTCTGGAAGTCGGCGACACAATACGTCTGTCGCAACCGAACGACGCCACTTTTCTCGACGCCATCGGCGATATCGAATGGCGGGAAACGGATTCGCCGCTGCGCACCAGCATGGCCCAGATCGTTGCGATCGACGGTAATCAAGTCGTGCTAGATCGCGGCATCCACTTCGACCTCGATGCTGGGGTCACGGAAGTCGAGCAGGTCGAACCACTGACAGACGTTCGACTCGAGGGGATGAGCGTGGCTTTTACGCTGGGCGAACCCGACGACAGCGATTTCAGCAATACCCTGCCAGCGCTCTCGCGCTACCATGCCGTGGAATTCAACGCCACGGTAGGCGCGACCATGAAAGACGTCGAGGTCGTCGACGGCCCCTCCGTCGCGTTCGAGTTCAGCCGTTCACTGGACCTCGACGTGGCAGACATCACCGCCACTGGCAGTTTCAACAAAGGTAGCGACGGCAATGGCTACGCCTATGAGCTGCGCGAAAGCTACGACGGCCATTTCAGTGGCCTCGTAGATAGCGGCATGCGGCACAGCGTGCTGTTCGCCTCTTGGCACTCCTCGGTCGGCAACGACCTTCGCGTGACCTCGACCGACCGCGACATCAACTTCCACGGCGGGCGCGATCACGGCAACACCGTATACGTTGGACAGTCGATTCGCGATGCCGACAACGACGCCATGTCGACGACGGTGTGGACCAACGCCGGCGAAGCTTTCGGCGCACCGACGGAAGAGAATGCCAATCTCGTCACGTTCGACTATGCCATCGGCTCGCGGCGTGACGATGTAATACATGCCAGCGATGACGGCGCCTATCTCGATGGCGCGCTGGGTAACGACACACTGCTCGGCGGCAATGGCGACGACATTCTCGGTGGCGGTGGCGGCTGGGGTGAAAATATTCTCGATGGCGGCGCGGGAGACGACACTGCCCTGTTCATCGGGGCGCTATCGGACTACGACATCGAGCGTCTCTCCGACGATAAATGGCACGTTGCGGGCAACGGGAGTGATGACACTCTCAGCGATATCGAGCGCGCGCTGTTCGCCGATGGACAGTTGATGGATTTGGCAACCGGTGCGATCAGCCAGGTTGAGGCGCCGGGAAACCTCTCTCCCGAGCATTACTGGGCCAGCAGGGAAAGTCTCGATACGTCGTCCGTCAGTTCGCTGCATGCGACTTTCGACGTGGTCAGCCGCTGGTCCAGCGGATATGTCATGGGTATCACCATCACCAACGAAGGCGACTCGGCGGTGACGACCGATCATATCGCGCTGACCATACCGAGCGATATTCATACGCTTTACGGTGCAAGCCTCGTCGCGCAGCAAGGCGACGAATACCACCTCGACATCGGCAGTCGAACTCTCGAGTCCGGCGACGCTATGCGCTTTTCGTTCAAGGCTTATGCCGATACCAGTGAAATCCCTCGTGAGATCTTCGTCGGTGACCAGGCGGCGACCATCGATGAAGGGTCGCTGCCGGACGGGAGCCGCCTTGCCGAGGCGCTCGTCGATGCCGACCGCGTCGTCATGGCCACCGGAAGCGGTAGCCTGGTCGGTGGTAGTGGCAACGACATCCTGACTGGAAGCCCCGAGGACGACATTTTGATGGGTAGTCTAGGTGCCGACAGGCTCGAGGGAGGCGGCGGCCAGGATCGATTCGTGTGGCAGGCAGCAATGGAGTCCACCCCGCTATCGATCGACGAAGTCCTGGATTTTTGTGACAACGACCTGATCGACTTGTCCTCTCTCGACGCCAATACTTCGCAAGAGGGTCAACAGGCCTTCCAGTGGCAGGGTGAGGACAGTTTTACCGGAGAAGCCGGTCAACTCCGCTTCGCCAATAATCAGCTTCAAGGTGACATCAATGGAGACGGGCTCTCCGACCTGGTAATTGGCTTCCAGACGCTGGATCAATTGGATCCCGGACAATTGATTTTGAGCTGACTGCGGTTGGACGCTTGCGCAGAAGGCCCCGATATCCCATCGGGCTCGCATGCCCAGCTAACGCTCTCCGAGCGTCTTCTCACCATAATAAACCAAATGCTACAAAGCGTTTCCCTGATCGGGCAATGATCTGGGTAGGATCGCGCCGTTTCACTGATCCACAGCAACGCCAAGGGTGCACCATGATTCGTGTCGACAACGATATCACCGCCGACGAGCTCGAAAATATCATTAACAAAAAAGCCAACGAAAATGAGACCGTCAAGCTGGAATCCGGCGAGTATCGCTTCGACCATGCCATCACCATCGCCCGCTCGGACGTGTCTCTAGTCGGTGAAGGGAGCGACGAAACGCACCTCACGTTCACCGACGATGCCCTGAAAGCGAACGACGACAACGCCATTCTGGTAACCGGCAGCGGCAAGAGTCGTATCAGTAGTCTGGCGTCCGATGCTCAGGAAGGCGACACCACCCTTGAGCTCTACGGAACGAAAAATCTCAAGGTCGGCGACACCGTTCGTATCGCGCAGAACAACAACACCGAGTACCTCAACAGTATCGGAGACGACGCGTGGCGGGAGATCGATTCGCCGCTGCGCACGAGCATGGCCAAGGTGATCGGTATCGACGGCGATGTCGTCACATTGGATCGCGGCGTGCATTTCGACTTCGACCACGGCAAAGCCGAGCTGACGCGAGTCGATAGCGCCGACGATGTAGCCCTGAAAGGCTTTTCAGTGGACTTCGAGCTCGGCGAACCGGATGCCGGCGAGTTCTCCAATACGCTCGATGATCTGTCGCGCTATCACGCGGTCGAGTACGCGGACACCACGGCTGGCGAGCTCGAGGATATCACCGTGAACAACGGACCTTCGACCGCTTTCGAATTCAGCCGTTCGCTGGACATCGATGCCGATTCTCTCACCGCCGACGGCGCGTTCGACAAGGGCAAAGGGGGCAACGGCTACGCTTTCGAGCTACGCGAAAGCTATGACGGTACCTTCGACGACCTCAGTGATTCGGGCATGCGCCACAGTGTACTATTTGCATCGTGGCACTCCTCTGTCGGCAACGATATCGAGGTGACTCGCACCGACCGAGACATCAACTTCCATGGCGGAAGTGACCACGACAATCGCGTGCATGTCACCCAATCCATTCGCGATCCGGACCACGATAAGATGTCGACCACCCTTTGGGTCAACGAAGGTGAATCGTTCGGTGCGCCGACCGACATGTCGAGCAACAAAGTCACCTTCGACGACGTGGTAGGGTCTCGCCGTAATGACGAGATCCATGGCAGCGACAAAGGGGTGACACTAGTCGGAGGCCCAGGCAGCGACCACCTTTACGGCGGCGACGGTGACGACGTGCTGGACCCCGGTTTTGGCTGGGGCGACAACTGGCTGGACGGCGGCGAAGGAGAGGATATCGCCCGCTTCGAGGGGGCGCGGGAGGACTACTCGATCACAACCGAAGACGGCGCTACTCATGTTGAGGGCAACGGTATCGAGGCCTCGCTGGTCGACATCGAAACACTGACGTTCAGCGACCGGGAGCAAGCTGTCGATTGATCCCGGCGCGGCGATGCTGTCGCGAGGGTGCGCCTCAGTCGGCGTCGATTCGTGCCACAGCGTCGCGGCTGGCCAGGTCGCGCTCGTCACCGATGAGTTCGCGCAGCTGGCCGCCGCGCATTTCGAGTAGCCGATCGGCGTGAGCGAAGTAGTGGTCGTCGTGGCTGATGGCGAAGACCGTGATACCCAGCTCGCGGAAGCGCGGCATCAGCTCACGATAGAAGGTGCGCCGGAATTGCGGGTCCTGATCGGCGGCCCACTCGTCGAGCAGCAGAATCTGACGCCGTTCGACCAGCGCCATCAACAGCGCCAGACGTTTGCGCTGCCCTTGGGAAAGTTCGGTGTCCATGACCCGACCGGATTCGAGCTGCAGCTTCTTCGCCAGCTGCAGCGTCTCGAGCCAGTTGTCGAGCAGCGCGGGATCGGCAGGACCGCCACGCGGCCCCATCAGGCGGTCGAACTGGTGGAAGTCGGTATAGACGGCAGAAAATCGCTGCCGGTAGCGATGCCAGTCGGCCTCCTCCACCGGCTCGCCGTCGATCAGGATGTCGCCACCGGCGGGCCGATAGAGTCCGGTCAAAAGCTTGGCCAGCGTCGACTTGCCGCTGCCGTTGCCACCGATCAGATAGACCTGTTCACCTCGGGTCAGGCGCAGGTCGACGGGGCCGATGCCGAAGCCAGCTCGGCCGGCCTTCTCCGGGTAACGATAGGTGACTCCGCGGAGTTCCAGCGTACGCCAGTCGGCGTCGTGCTCGACCAGATCGAAGCCCGGCGCGTAGGGTGCGAGCGCCAGTTCTCGCAGCTTGTCGAAGGAGACCTGGGCGGTAATCAACGTCGGCGTCGCACCGACCGCCTGAATGAGCGGCGAGCGCAGGAACAGAAGCGTCAACGAAAAGGTGGCGGCCACGGCCGTATTGGACCAGCCGAGTCCGTTGGCGAGGAAGAAGACCACACCGATGGCGCCCAGCATCATGATGTTCGTCCAGTTACCGGCGCTCAGATGATAGGTATCCGCACGAATGATGTGATCGCGGTAGGTGCGCGCGTCGCTGTCGTAGATCTGTTCCAGCAGATGCCGGGCGCGATCGCGGTTGAGCGCGAGCTCCTTGCGGCCGTGAATGATCGTCTCGTAGCTGCGATAGAGTCGGTCATCGGTTTCTCGGGTCACGCGAATGTGGTGATAGACCCGCGACACCAGCCACCAGCCGACGATCATCGTCACCGCGATCCATACCGCGGTCACCAGCAGCAGCGGCGGCGACAACCAGAGCAGGTAGGCGACCGATGCCAGCGTGATGATCACGCCCTGAACCAGCTCCGGGAGACGTACGAAGGCGATGGTGACGTTGCGGATATCGCTGGACAGACTCGCCAGAAGGTGGGCGCTGCCCAGCTGCTCCAGACGTTCGAGATCGGTGTCCAGGATTCGCTTGACCAGGCGACCGCGCAGACGATAGACGAAGTGATGGCCGAGCGTCGTCAGCGCCAGCTGAGAGCCGAGCGTCACCGCCAGCAGCAGCGCGACGAGGCCGATGAAAGGCGCGAGCGCCGTCACCACGCTGCCTTCGCCCTCTGCCGCCGTGCTCTCGATCAGATAATGATTGATGAAGGCGATCACGCCGATACCCAGCCCGGCGCTCACGAGGCTCAGCAGCATGACACCGACAAACGGCCAGCGGTAATGACGAAAGACGACGCGCAGTAGTTCCATTCGGATCTCGGGATCGGGGTGGGAGGCCGCCACCGGTCGTCAGGCTCCGGCGGCGTGAGTCAGCGCTGATTCTCGCAGAGAACGCAGGCGCGAATGATTCTGATCTTCACTGGAGAAGTCAAGGCGACGCTGCTCTCGGCGCCCCCGGACAAGACTTCGTCTGAAAGGTCTAATCTTCGTCTGAGAACATCATGCGTATACGCGACCGCAGCCAGCGCTCGCTGGGGTCGTTGTCATAGACGCTTTGCCACACCATGCTCATGGGCGAGGGGGGGCGCTCGAGCGGTAGCTCATCCACGCGTAGCCCGCCCTGGGCCGCGAGCACGTCGGCGGCGTAGTCCGGTACGGTCGCGACCATGTCGGTATCCTGCAGCAGCGAGGCGAGGCTGTTGAACTGCGGCACCGCCAGCACGATGCGTCGCTTGCGATTCTGCTCGGCAAGCAGGTCATCGACGTAGCCGTTGAGATCGCCGTCGAACGAGACCAGTGCATGCGGACGAGCGCAGTATTCGTCGAGGCTCAATGATCCCGGCCGGGTATCGGCCCGCAGCACCTTGGCGTAGGCCTGGCGCAGAACCCGCTGCTTGGCGTTGGCCGGAAGCTGGCGAGCATAGCCGACACCCACCGTTACCTCGCCGGTATTCAAAAGCTCGGGCATCAGATGAAAATCGGCGCGACGGACGACCAGCACGATGCCCGGCGCCTCGTTGCGCAAGCGCTTGAGCAGCGCCGGCAGCAGCGCGAATTCGACATCGTCACTGAAGCCGACGCGGAAGACCGCCTGGCTAGTCGCCGGGTCGAACTCGGTCGTTCGGCTCAGCACGCTGGAGATGGCGTCCAGCGCCGGCTGGAGCGCGTCGAAGATCTCCTGGGCCCTTGCCGTCGGCACCATCTGACGGCCGGTCCGCACCAGCAGCGGATCGCCGAAGACATCGCGAAGCCTGGAGAGCGCCGCACTGGTCGCCGGCTGGCCAAGAAACAGACGCTCGGCGGCCTTGGAAACACTGCGCTCCTGCATCAGTGTCTCGAACACGACAAGCAGTTTGAAATCCACACCGCGTAGATCACTTCGGTTCATCGACGGCCCGCTCCCTCCCTGATGGCCTTCTCGCCTGCGATGACTGGATACCATCCGGCCGCCGAGCACCGCGCCGAACGAACGTCTCGGCGCCCTCGATGCCCCGGAGGCCGTTGACCGCGCTGCAGGCGTTATCGATCCGGCTTATAGCCGATATCGACATCTCAACATAGTGTTTGTCACTTATCGTGGTTAGAGTCAAAAACAAGTTGCGAGAAA
The DNA here is from genome assembly GCF_014652715.1 of Salinicola rhizosphaerae. Taxonomy (GTDB): domain Bacteria; phylum Pseudomonadota; class Gammaproteobacteria; order Pseudomonadales; family Halomonadaceae; genus Salinicola; species Salinicola rhizosphaerae. The sequence continues at coordinate 235,731 of NZ_BMZI01000005.1, forward strand.
ATCGAGGTGCAAGATGTCACGCGCAATACAATTTCAACGATTTGGCGGCGCCGACGTCCTGGAAATCATCGAAAGCGAGCCCGCCTCTCCCGCCGCCGGCGAGGTAGCGATCAAGACGCAGGCGGTCGGCATCAACTGGCAGGACGTCCTTTGGCGACGCGACATGGCGCAGACCCATGCCACGCTGCCCGCCGGGATCGGTTGCGAACTGGCCGGCGTGATCGAGGCGGTCGGACCGGGCGTCGAGGACTATGCGCCCGGCGATCGCGTCGCGTCGATTCCGGCCTACGACCCCAACCGCTACGCGACCTATGCCGAGCGCGCCACGCTGCCGGTCCAGGCGCTGATCCGCTACCCGGACTGCCTCACGCCGCTCCAGGCGAGCGTTCATTACGTGCCCTCCCTGATCAGCTGGCTCGGCTTTCGAGAGGTGGCCGATCTCAAGCCGGGCGAGACCGTGCTGATCACGGACGCCTGTCACATCGGTGGCCCGTACGCCGTGCAGGTAGCGAAAGCGATGGGCGCCCAGGTCATCGCCGCGACGCCGTTCGAGGAGGCGATCGACTATCTCAGGTCACTCGGCGCCGACGCGGTCATTCATACCGAAACGCAGGATCTGGGCCGGCGTATCGACAAGCTGACCGATGGACTGGGCGTCAACGTGGTGCTCGACGTTCAGGGCGGGCCCCAACTGAGCCTTCTGGGCGACCTGATGGCGCCACGCGGACGGCTGATTCTTTATGGCGCCCTGAGTGGCAACCAGACGACGTTTCCGGCCAAGGCCGCGTTCAGCAAGAACATTCAGTTTCATATCCACTGCCTGTCCAATTTCAGTGGCAAGCCGGAGTTGGGCATACCGCAGAACCGTGAGGCGCTCGATCGCGGCATCGCCGCCGTCGACCGACTGACGCGCGAGGGCCGATTGAAGCCCCAGGTGGATCGAATCTATCCGTTCGAGGAGATCGTCGAGGCCCACCGCTTCATGGAAGCGACGCCTTGCCACCTGGGTCGCGTCGCGATCGAACTCGCCTGACCGCCAATCCCGATCACATCGCTGGCCGCTTCCGATTCGGCGGTGGATTGCCGACGACGGATTGATGACAATGGATGCGGTTTTCCGCTCCCCACCAGGGGGCTCATCCATCATCGCTTTCCGAGGTCTTCCGCATGCTCGCTCAACTGTTCGCCGTCATGGCCCCCGTCCTGGTTGGCGCGAGCATCGGTTTCGGCTGGATTCGCCTGGGGCTCTCCTACCCGACCGAGTTCATTACCAAGCTGGTCTTCAATATCGGCACTCCCGCGCTGGTGCTCGCGTCGCTCTCCAATGCCGATGTCGACCCTGACGATTTTGGCCTGACCCTGATCGCTACCTTCGGCGTGCTCGCGGGCATGGCCATCGCCAGCTTTGGCGTTGCCAGGCTGCTGAACAAGCCCTGGCGTGTGCTCATCTCGCCGATGATGTACCCCAATGCCGGCAACATGGGCCTGCCCGTCGCGCTCTATGCGTTTGGCTCGGACGGTTTCACCTTCGCCATGACGGCCTGGGTCGCCAACGCCCTGATCCAGTTCACGGTCGGCATGATGATGGCCGCGCGGGGCAACCCCTGGAAGGCACTGGCGCGCAATCCGACGCTCTACAGCATCGCCATCTCGATGACGCTGCTGCTGACTGGCACTCACCTGCCGGCGTGGCTCTACAACTCGGTTCATCTGCTGTCCGGCCTGACGATTCCGATGATGCTGATCACGCTCGGGGTCTCGCTCGCCAGTATTCAGGCACGCAATCTCACATCGGGGTTCGTGTTCACTCTCTGCCGGGTACCCATCGCGCTGGCACTCGCCTTCGGCATCGGCCATCTGCTTTCGCTGCCGGCAATCGCTGTCAGCGCCCTCGCGCTTCAGATGAGCATGCCGGTGGCGGTCTACAACTATCTCTTCGCCCAGCGCTCGCGCCAGGAGCCCGAGTACGTTGCCAGCCTGGTGTTCTGCTCCACCCTGCTCGCCTTCATCTACTTGCCGGTCGAGCTGGCGTTCCTGCTGTAACCATTCGATACGCGACGGCGGGATCTGGGCGTCGAATCGCCCGCAACCGACGAGCGTCGGACACGACGCACGTGAAAAATCCTGATCGGCCGGGTATCGGTTCGCCTTGAAATCGGCTGGCGAGCAACTATATTACAGACTGTAATCTTTAAAAGGATATGGATTACAGCAAGTTGCACGTCATTCGACGCCTCTGCCAGGACAATTTTCCAGTAGCGGCGCTCGACAAAGCCAGGAAGCAAGGAGACCGATATGGCCAACATGACATGGAAGCAGACACTGGGCGCCGCCGCACTCGTTGCCGGCAGCGCGGGATTCTCCCACGCCGCGCTCGCGCAGGAAGACGCACAGGGCAATGAGCTTCAAGGCCTCTACTCCGCCGAGGAGCTGATGGATGCCGATGTCTTCCTGAAGAACGCCCCTGACGAGGACATCGGCGATGTCGACGATATCCTGCTGGGTGAAGACATGTCGGTGCAGGCCGTGGTGATCGAGACCGGCGGCGTCCTCGATATGGGCGACAAGGACCTTGTCGTCGAGAAAGGCAATTTCCAGGTCGAGACCCAGAACGACAGCGATCTCGACAACATCGAATACCACGTCGTGCTCGACATGGATCGGGACCAGCTCAGCCAGCAGCCGGTCTATGACAATGACTGGTGGCAGAATGCCAAGTCCCACGCCGCCGAAGCCTGGGAACAGACCAAACAAGGCGCCTCCAGCGCCTGGCAGAGCACCAAGTCAGCCACCTCGAACCTGCTGCAGGATGCTAGCGACGCCATCGATAACTGAGTGACGCTAACGGTAGATCTCGGCAGCTGAGGCACTGGCGCTGCCGAGGCTGCCTGTCACTACCTTGCAGACAAAAAATCGCCGACGCATGCGTCGGCGATTT
>NZ_BMZI01000005.1:238752-416584 GCF_014652715.1 Salinicola rhizosphaerae
CCCACCAGATGGTCACTGACTGCTGGTGGCATCGAGAACCGCACCTGGCGGTTCTCGATCGGGCTGACGCTATCAGTTACTGCTGCTTCTGCTGCACCATACCCTGTACACGTTGCATCAGCTGCGGGTCCTGCTGAATCGCCTGACCGATGGAGTTGAACTGCTCGACGGTCATCCCGCTACCCTTGACGGCAGAGACCATCTCTTCATTCGCCTGCTGGCGAATCTTCTGCTGCTCGCCCTGGTCGGAGGCGTTCTGCAGCTGCTGGGTGTAATTCTGGGAGATCTGAGCGATATCCTGCGACGCATCCGCGAATTGATGCAGCTGATCGTCGGAGAAGTTCTTGGCCGGCGCCTGCTGCGCCTGTGAACCGCTCTGGGCTGTGTCCTGCGCCATGGCCGGTACGCTGACGACGCCAGCGGTCAGTGTGGCTGCGGCGATGATGGCAGTGATCCTTTGCATGAAGACCTCCAATTTCAATTTATAGCGTGTGCCCATCTGGGATATCACTCGCGGACGAGAGTTCCCGAGAAAATGTTTCTTCGCGAAACTTAATGTTTTCCTGGGCAATTCGCCAAGCGGCACCGTCAGCAATCCGGCGCGCGCTGGCGTGACGATCAGGGTAACCAGTCAACGATCTTTTGGACACCTTCGCGCGGATATCCGGGCGCTACTCGATCTGCCAGCGGGCGATCAGCGCTTCCCGGCGGCGAATCGAAGCCACGGCCTCGCCACCGAGCTCGTGCGCGGTATGCGACAGCAGCATCTCGATCAGCACGAAAAGGCTGCTCATGGGATTGAAGAAGAACGGGCCCTCGGCCGAAGCCAACAGCGTCAGATCGGTCATGCTGGCCAACCGCGCCGACGCATGGTTGGTCAACGCCAGTAGCGTTGCCCCCTGCTCCAGCGCCTGCTGACAGTAATCGACGCTGACCCGCGTCTCGGGCCGGTAGCTGATCCCGACCACCAGATCGCCCGCTGCCAGCTCGCGGGCGCTCTCCAGGTTGATGCCGCCCAGCGAATCGATCAAACGCACGTCACTGCGCAGGTAACCGAGGTAGTAGGCGAGATAGTGCGCCCCGGCGAAGCAGGCACGCTGCCCGACGATATGCACGCGACGGGACTCGATGAGCGCACGCGCTGCTCTGAAGAGCGCGTCGTCATCCAGCCCCTCCGCCGTACGCGACAGGTTACGCATCTCCTCCTGCCACAGCGCCTGCTGCTGGCCCGGAGCCCGGTTGCCGTTCGGCACCTGACCAAGATCCAGCAGCCGTTCGGCGCGGGTCGAGAAGAAAGCCGCGTTGGTCGCGTCGGCTCTGAACAACGCCTGCAGCGCCTTGAAGCCGGAAAGCTCCAGAGCATGGGCAAGGCGGGTCAGACTGGAGGCGTTGACGCCGTGCTGAGCGGCCAGCGCCGAGATACTCAGATTGGCGGCGGGTTCCGGCGCGGCGAGGAGCTGCTCCAGCAGCTTGAGCGCCCCTGCGGTGAGCCTCGGCGAATGGGCTTCGCCTCTTCGCGAGGCGATCGCCAATGCCTGGAGAGCGGCAATGGACGTGGGAGGAACGTCGAATCCAGCTTGGTCGGCCATGGCATGACCCTCGTGGTCGTACGACAAGCAATCAACCAGCGCCTGGCTTCTTCGAGCCAGCTCGTGGCTTTATGGAAAAAATGGATTGGCTCGATAAATGCCTCTGCTGTTAGCCGCGCCTCGCAGGCGCGTTGCCTTATCTCCTATGCTACTACCATACCCTGTCGAGGCCCCGACCGTGATGGTGTTTTGGTCGATGTCGAGACGCAGACACTGACACAGAGGGGCCGCCAGTACTCTGCAAACCCCGATAGTCTGCAGCCCCCGGTACTCTGAAGACCCCAGGACTTTGTCGACCCCAGGACTTTGTCGACCGTAGTGTCGTCACGGTGAGGAACGAACGATCTTTATCATGAGGAGAAGCAACATGAAGGCATGGATCATGACGGGCGCGCTGCTCGCCGGCGCGTTCATCGCAGGCGGCGCAGGTGCTCAGGCGGATGAGGGTCAGCAGAACCCGGCCAATCCGCTGGTGACGGACAAATGGAATTTTCGGCCGCTGATCATTCTGACGCCCGATCCGCACGCGCCCGCCTATCAACATCTCAGGGCGCAGCTCGAGCGCTCGCAGGATCAGTTCGATAGCCGTGACATGGTGCTCTACACGATCGAAGGCACTCAGGGGACGCGGCACGGGCAACCAATGACCGCGTACGAAACGGATGCCCTGGTCAAGGCGCTGGGTGTCTCGCCTGACCAGGGCGTGACGACCGTTCTGGTCGGCAAGGATGGCGGCAAGAAGGTCGAGCAGCGCGGCGACATCGACCTGCAGCAGATCTACGACACCATAGACCGCATGCCGATGCGTCGCGCCGGTAGCAACTGATGGCGCACGGCGCTCAACGCCACTGCGCAAGCGTTGCCAGATAACGCCGTCTTGCCTGATGCGGCGTTATCGGCGAGAGCGTCAGCGTGGTGCCTGGCGCGCACTGTGCCAGCGCTGCACAGGCCAGCGGTGAGAGCGCGCCGAGACGCGGGTAACCGCCGATGGTCTGGCGGTCGTTGAGCAGAATGATCGGCTGACCGTCCGGCGGCACCTGAACCGCGCCGAGCGGGATGCCTTCCGAGATCATGCCGCCCAGCTGGCAGCGCAGCTCCGGCCCGGTCAGACGCACGCCCATGCGATCCGCGCGCGTGTCGACCTGCCACGGCGAGTTGAAAGTCGCAAAAAGGCTGGCACCTTCGAAATGCCCGATCTGGGCGCCGGTCACCAGCTCGAGCGCCACGTCTTCGCGCGGTAGCGCCGGCGCCATCGGCATCTCGCGCGGCGCCGCGCAAGTGCCCGCGGCCAGAAGACGATCGCCACCGGCCAACGCGCTACCCCTACCGTCCAGTCCACCCAGCTGCTCGCGCGCGACGGTAGCGACACTGCCCATGAACGGTGCCGCCACGACGCCGCCGGGCAGCGCGAGATAGGCTCGCAGTCCAGCAACCGGCTGCGCAAACGCCAGCGTCTGGCCTCGCTCGATCGCGAAGGCGCCGTTTGGCGGCAGCGGTGCGCCATCCAGTGTCGCGCCCAGGTCGCCGCCGGCGATGGCCAGCGTCATCGAGGCCTCCGCCTTCAGCGCAAATCCGCCGATGGCGATCTCGACGCCGGCAGTGCCGGGTGCGTTACCCAGCAGCCAGTTGGCCCAGCCGAGCGAAACCCAGTCCAGCGCCCCGCCCTGGGTCACGCCCAGATGGCGCACGCCGAAGCGGCCACTATCCTCGACCAGCGCCTGCGGGCCGATGCGCTCGACGACGAGCGCGGCATCATCGTTCGAGACCATCATCCGCGCTCCTCCAGCGGCGTAGTATCGCCCCCCTGTTCGATGAAAACATCGCGAGTGATCGGTTCGAATCGAATTCGGTCACCGGGCCGAAAAAGACTGATGTCGTCACGCTCACGATCAAAAAGCTTCACGGCGGTTCGCCCGAGCAAGTTCCAGCCACCCGGAGAGCGCATCGAATAAATGGCCGTCTGGCGTTCGGCGATGCCGACGCTGCCGGCGGCCACCTTCTGGCGCGGCGTCTTCAAGCGCGGCGTGGCCAGCGCCTCCTCGATCATGCCCATGAAGGCGTAACCCGGCGTGAAGCCGAGCGCGAAGGCACAGTAATCCCGCTCGCTGTGGCGGCGGATGATCTCCTCGCAGCTCACGCCAAGGCGTTCGGCGATCCGTGGAAGCTCCGGGCCGACGCTCTCGTCGTACCAGACCGGAATGCGATGCTCGCGTCCCGCCGCCGTCGAAGCCGGACGAAGCCCGATCAAGGCGTCTCGAATGCACGCGCTGGCCTCGCGCTGATCCAGACGCTCGACATCGTAATTGACCAGCAGCGTGGTGTAGGACGGCACCAGGTCGACCAGATCTTCCCCGAATCCCTCGCGCAGTGCGCGGTCGGCGGCGAGAATCCACGGCATGTGAGCTTCGTCGATGGCATCGAACAGCCGCACCATCAGTGCATCCATGCCCACGGTTTCGAGGCGAATCACGGGGGCCTCGCTCACTCGAATCTGAGCATCGCTCATCGGGCCTCCCCCGCCGCCAACTGCTGAAAAGCCTCGCGGATCGCTTGCACGGCCGCGATCGATTCGGCGTTGTCGCCATGCACGCAGAGAGTATCCGCTGGCAGGTGCAGCGCGCTGCCGTCGCTGGCAACGAGTGCATCGCCCCGGGCCAATGCAGCGGCCTGTTCGACGATAACCCGCCGGTCATGATGAACGGCACCGGGCTGGCGCCGCGAGACCAGATGCCCCTCGGCGTCATAGGCACGGTCAGCGAACGTCTCGAACCACAACGAAATGCCCATCTCGGCGGCCAGCGCGCGCACCGGCTCCGGGTTGGCCGTTGCCATGACCAGCAGCGGCAGCTCGCGGTCGTAGCTGGCCACGGCGCGCATCGCCGCCCGCAGCAAGTCATGATCTCTGGCCATGTCGTTGTAGAGCGCACCGTGCGGCTTGATGTAGCTGACGCGCGTCCCCTCGGCACGGCAGATCGCCTCGAGCGCCCCAATTTGGTAGAGCATCAGATTCTCGACCTCCTGCGGCGAGCAGGCGAGAGAGCGGCGGCCAAATCCTGTCAGATCCGGGTAGCCCGGATGCGCCCCGACACGCACGCCGTTGGCGACCGCGAGAGCGACGGTCCTGCGCATGACGTCCGGATCGGACGCATGAAAACCGCAGGCGATATTGGCGCAGTCGACGAAGGGCATCGCCTGATCGTCCAGACCCAGCGACCAGTTGCCGAAACTTTCGCCCATGTCGCAGTTGAGCAGGGGTACACGCATCCCATTACCTCGTATCGTTGTTGTTGGATCGTATCGTTGTCGTTGGATCGTATCGTCGCCGCTGGCGGGAATCGTTGTCGGTGACGCAGACATTCCGCGGAGCAAGCTCGTGAGCATCGCCGACGCCAGTCGGTTCGATCGATGCAGGCGGCCCGGAAAGCCGACCCGTAGCGCGGGCGACGTTGCCACAAGGCATGAGCGGACTGTAAGAAAGCCGCCGGGAACGGGTCCAATCGTTTTTCGCGATGCGCAGTATCGGCGCAATCTTTCATCCGCCCGTCGAACGCGCAGGGCGTGGTTGACGTGCAGCGCACCGCGGCGAAGAATCGGCCGACCTGCCCGTTGGGAGCCTGCTCATCGGGAGCCCGCTCGTTTGGAGAGTCCATGTTCGATTTCAAGGAGCTGGAAGCGTTCGTCTGGATCGTACGCCTGGGTTCGTTCCGCAAGGTGGCCGCGCGACTGCACCTGACCCAGCCGTCGATCTCGGATCGCATTACCCGACTCGAGGCGACCGTCGGCGAATCCTTGCTCGACCGCTCGGCCCGCCCGGTACAGCCGACACTGCGCGGGCGCGAATTCTACGTTCATGCGGAGCGGCTACTCGACAACCGCGAAGAGGCGCTGCGTCTATTCCAGAATCAGGAGGATTTCTCCGGTTCGCTCCGCCTCGGCGTCATCGAGACCATCGCGCACAGCTGGTTCAGCACCTTCCTGACCCGCCTGGCCGAGCGCCACCCGCAGCTCACCATCGAACTGACGGTCGATATCTCGCCGTTTCTGCAACAGCGCCTGGCGGACAACGACCTGGACATGATCTTCGCCATGGACGGCGTGGCACCGGGGCTTTCGGTCGAGCAACTGCCACTCGCCACCTACGAGATGGGGCTGTTCGTGGCGCCACAGCACGTCGAGACATTGCATCATGGCGGCGCCTCGGCGCTGTCGCGTTTTCCCTTCGTGTCGTTCAGCAAGCAGGCGCGCCCCTACATGGAACTCGTCACCTACCTGGCCGAGCAGGGCATCGACGATCCCAAGATTCATAGTGTCAGCACGCTGATGACCATCGCGCGCATGAGCGTCGACGGCATCGGCATCGGCTCTCTGCCGGTTTCCACCGTTGCCGATGCCTGTGAGCGCGGCGAGCTGGTGCGTCTTGACCTGCCCACGCCGCTGCCCGCCATGTACTACGACGCGATATGGCGTACCAGCAACTATCCCAGCTTTTGCCGCAGCCTGACGCAGCTGGCGCAAGAATGCGCCGCCCGCTATGCCCAGCACCACGAAGCGCAGCAAGGGGTGAGCGATAGCCAAGCACGATCCGTGAAAGTCTGGCCCGATACTTCGGATAAGAATTAACGATTTGACCCCATCGTCGGCCAATTCGAAGATTGATGGCGACTCTGAACCCGTCAATAACAATTCCGAGGGTATGACATGCGCCAATCGACTCGTTCACTCCTCACGCTCGCCGTGGCTGGCTCTCTGGCCGTCGCGACGCCGGCGATGGCCGCGCAGTGGAACCTCGCCACGCCCTACGGCGACGCCAGCTTCCACACCCAGAACACCAAACAGTTCGCCGAAGACGTCAAGGCAGCGACCGACGGCGAGCTGACGATCAACGTGCACAGCGGCGGTTCGCTGATCAGCCACGCCGAGATCAAGCCATCGGTGCGTCGCGGCACGGTGCAGGCCGGCGAAATTTTCCTCTCCACACTCTCCAATGAATCACCGATCTACGAGGTCGATACCCTTCCGGGGCTCGCCGGCAGCTACGCCGATGCCTACGATCTGTGGGAAGCTTCCAAGCCGATCATCACGCAGCTGTTCGCGAAAGAGGGGCTGATGCCGCTCTACGCCGTGCCGTGGCCCTCCCAAGGCATCTACACGGATTTCGAGCTGACCGATGCTTCCCAGTTCGAGGGGCTGCGCGTGCGGGCACCGAACATCAACACTCAGCGCTTCGTCGAGAATCTCGGCGGCATCCCGACCCAGACTGAGGAAGCGGATATTCCGACCGCTTTCAGCACCGGTCGCGTCGACGCCATGATCACTTCCGTTTCGACGGGCAAATCGATGGCTGCGTGGGACTACGTCTCTCACTACAGCGATGCCAACCTGTGGTTGCCGAAGAACATCGTCTTCGTCAACAAGCGCGATTTCGACCGGCTCGATGAGGAGACTCAAAAAGCGGTACTGGACGCGGCGGCCAAGGCCGAGCAGCGCGGCTGGCAAATGAGCCAGGATGACGCCGCCAAGAGTACCGAGGCGCTTGAATCCCACGGCGTTACCGTCAGCGAACCGAGCGACGCGCTTAAGGCGCAGCTGCAGGCCGCCGGGCAGACGCTGTTCGAGGACTGGCAGTCGCGCGCCGGCGATCAGGCGAAGTCTCTGGTCAAGCGCTACCGCGAGCTGCAGGCCGAGCAGAGCGAGTAACACCGCCCTGACCCCGTCATCTGCACATCGGATGGCGGGGACTCGTTCATCCCACCCGTCGGTGAACCTCATGACCTTCAAACTCGACCCGCTCTACCGGCTCGGTGCCTGGGGCGCCGCTGCCTGCATGCTCGCGATCTGCGGCATGGTCACGGTGCAAGTGCTGCTGCGCTGCCTCGATGCACTACTGGTCGCCATCGGCGCCAGCCGGCTGGGCTACGAGATCAGTGGCCTGTCGGAGATTGCGTCGTACCTGCTCGTCGGCGCCACTTTTCTGAGCCTGGCGTACACCTTCACCCACCACGCCCACATTCGCGTCACGCTGGTGATTGCACGTCTGCCCGCGGCGGCACGTGTCTGGTGCGAGGTGGTGTGTCTCGCCATCGCGCTGGCGCTTTCGGCACTGCTGGGCTGGAACCTGATTGGACTGGTTGAGGAGAGCCTCGATTACGGCGATGTCTCTTCCGGTCTGATGGCGATTCCACTGTGGATTCCGCAGACGGTACTGGTCAGCGGGCTTGCCCTGCTCTGCATCGCCCTGCTCGAAGCGCTGATCGTTACGCTGAAGCAAGCGCTCGTCGCCCCGTCACGCTACGTCGCGCCCGACGACAGTAGCGATCTTCAGAGCGAATGACCCGCTGATCGACTGATCGACAACGACCAAGACAACGACAAGAGAGGACGCGACGCGTGCTGACCCTCAGTCTGGTAACTCTATTTGCGCTGGCGCTTCTGCTCGGCGGCGGCGTGTGGATCGCCTTTGCCCTGTTGGGTACCGGCTGGATCGCCCTGACCGGCTTCTCCTCGTTCGAGGTCGGCCCGATTCTCGCCTCCGATTTCTGGGGCGCCAGCTACGGCTGGGATCTCACGGCCCTGCCGATGTTCGTGTGGATGGGCGAGATCCTGTTCCGCTCCGGCCTGGCCGACAACATGTTTCGGGCGCTGTCGCCCTGGCTCAACCGAATCCCAGGCCGGCTGCTGCACTCCAACATCATCGGCAGCGGCCTGTTCGCCGCGGTCTGCGGCTCTTCCGCCGCCACCTGCGCCACCGTCGGCAAGATGACGTTGCCTGAGCTCGAGCGTCGCGGCTACAGCGAGACGCTCGCCGTCGGCACGCTGGCCAGCGCCTCGACACTCGGCCTGCTGATACCGCCCTCGATCATGATGATCGTCTACGGCGTGGTCACCGAGCAGTCCATCTCGCGTCTGTTCATGGCCGGCATCGGCCCGGGACTGCTGCTGCTCGCGCTGTTCATGATCTATCTGGTGATCTGGTCGCTGACCGCGGGTCGTAACGGCGGCGCCGGGCACGCCGAGCCACCGACCTCGCTCGGCGAGAAGATCCGCAACAGCTGGCGTCTGGTGCCGCTTCTGATCCTGATCGGCGGTATTCTCGGCAGCATCTACGGTGGCGTGGCCTCGCCGACCGAGGCGGCGGCCGTCGGGGTCGTGCTGTCGATGCTGATGGCGCGTTTCAACGGCCATTTCGATAAGGCGATCTTTCTTGAATCGATGTTCGCCGGGCTGCGCACTTCATGCATGATCGCCTTCATCATTGCCGGCGCCTCGTTTCTCTCCTCGGCGATGACGTTCACGCAGCTGCCCGACAACCTCGCCAACGCCATCGCGGCAATGGGTCTCTCGCCAACGGTTCTGCTGATCGTGCTGACACTGTTCCTGCTGGTGCTGGGGTGCTTTCTCGACGGCATCTCGATGATCCTGCTGGTCACCTCGATCATCATGCCGCTGGTCAGCGCCGCCGGGATCGATCCCATCTGGTTCGGCATCTATCTGGTCATCGTCGTCGAGATCTCGCAGATCACCCCGCCGGTCGGCTTCAACCTGTTCGTCATCCAGGGGCTCACCGGCAAGAGCATCTTCACCATCGCCAAGGCAACGACGCCGTTCTTCCTGCTGATGCTCCTGGCCATCGCGCTGATGCGGGTCTTCCCGGAGATCGTGCTGTATCTGCCACAGGCGATGAACGGCTAGCGTCGATAGCCGCGAGCCGCGAGCCGCGATGCTCAGCGTGATGTTCTTTACGAAAGAGGCCAGTGACGAATGTCGCTGGCCTCTTTCGTCGCTCGTCGCTCGTCGCTCGTCGCTCGTCGCTCGTCGCTCGTCGCTCGTCGCTCGTCGCTAAAGCCTATTCGACGAAGTCATCCACGGTATGCCGATAGCCCAGCGTGAGCGCGTCCGCGACATGCCGCAGTGGCGAGACATCGAGATCGCTCTGCCCTTGATGGATCAGATTGGCGAAGCGTTCATAGAGCCCGGCATACTCGGCATCTTCTTGCATGCCTTGCGACTGCCCGTCGATCAGCATCTCGCACCCGCCTCGGGTCAGCGTCAGCCGGCCGTCGTCGGTCTCGACGTGGATATCCCAGATCGGCGGCGTATCCGCCTGACGAAAATCGAACTCGGCGTGGATCGGTACATTGACGCCATCGATGAAATCGAGTGAGGCCGCAATCGGCGTCTGGCAATTGCCCGGCACCTGAAGCTGGGCGTCGACGAGGTAAAAAGGTCTCGGCAGAATGGCGGTCGCGATGGAGAGCGCGTTGATGCCGGGGTCGAAGACGCCCATGCCACCCGGCTGCCAGATCCACGCCTGACCGGGATGCCAGACGCGCACGTCTTCTTTCCACTCGATGTCGACGCGCTGGATCTTGCGGGTGGTGAGCCAACGCCGCGCCTGCGCCACGTAAGGTGCGTGGCGTGAGTGCCAGGAAGCGAAAAGCGTTACCCCGCAGCGCTGCGCGTCTTCGCGAAGTATCTCGATCTCTGCCAGTGTCGCGCCCGGCGGCTTCTCGAGCATCACGTGCTTGCCATGCGCCATCGCCAGACGCGCCTGGGCGGTACGCACCGTGGCGGGCGTACAGAGCGAGACAGCGTCGATCTCGGGCCCCTCTTCGAGCAACGCCTCAAGGCTCTCGAAATTGGCAACGCCCGCGACCTCGGCGTTACGACTCGCCACCGCATCGAGCCGATATCCCGTGTGGCCCGCGATGGCCGGGTGATGCTGATCTCGTGCGATCTTGCCGTAGCCGACGATGGCGAGTCGAATGGTATCCATGGCGCGTTCCGGGCCTCCCTGAGAAATGACGCAAGCAGCGCGGCGCTTCACGTCACCGGAGTAGAAAGACGACGACCGCCGTGAGTGCCGCCACGATCGCGATGCCGATCATGACATCCCGCGGTACCCGCTCCAATCCCTCTTTCGCCATGACCGCGATTCGCGCGTCCTGGCTCGCTGGCCGATCGCTCGTTCCGAGCCGCGTCATCCAGAACCAGGTTGCGAGCGCCGTAGCCGCGCAGAGGATACCGCCGATGATGGTGAAGTGAATCGGCACCAGTCCGGTTTCCACCAGTACGAAAAGGATCGCGCTGAGCACGTGCCCGGTGGCAAGCCCGCGCAGGGCCGCGGAGGACCCCAGCGACTTGACCCAGAGCCCCATCAGGAAGGTGGCGACAAGCGGCGAAGCCACGAAAGCGAAAACCTGCTGCAGATAGGCCCAGAGCCCCGAGAAATACTGGATCATCGGCCCCCAGGAAGCCGCGACCGCCGCCAGGATGAAGGTGCAGACGCGTCCCCACTTGGCCAGCTGGGCATCGGTGAGCTGGGGCCGAACCGGCTTGATGAAGTCGAGTGTCAACAGCGTCGCCGAGGAGTTGAGCGTTGATGACAGCGTCGACATCAGCGCGGCGATCAGCCCGGCGAGAATCAGCCCGGTGAGCCCGGTCGGCGTGAACTCCTGGACCATTCGCGGATAGACCTGATCGGGGTGTTCGAGCCCTGGCAGCAGCGGTACGACCATGGCGCCGGGAATGGTCATGATGAAGATCGGCAGCAGTTTGAGGGCGGCAGCGAATACCGAGGCGCGACCGGCGGCACGGATGTCGCGGGCGCCAAGCAGGCGCTGGACCACGTACTGGTTCATCGTCCAGTAATAGAAGCCGACGATCGGCACACCGGTAATCAGTCCGAGCCAGGGCACGCTGGGGTCATCCAGCGGCCGGATCAGCGAAAGCTTCTCCGGACTGACTTCGTCGAGTACGCGCGACCAGCTGTAGTCGAAATGCCCGAAGATGATCCAAGTCATCGCAGCCGACCCGCCGATCAATACGCAGGCCTGGATGACATCGGTGTAGACCACTGCCCGCAACCCCCCGACGGCGGTATAGATGCTGGTGAACAGCGCCAGCAGCGCGCAGACCTCCCAGAGATTGGTGCCTGGAATGAAGGTCGTCACGATCAGGCCACCGGCGTAGAGCGTGCCGGCGGTATCCAAAATGATCGACAAGAACAGCGTGATGACCGAGAGATACTTGCGCAGGCGGGAGTCGAAGCGCCGCTCCATCAGCTCGGGCATGGTGGTGATGCGTGCTCGCATCAGCACCGGCAGCACGAAGATGGCGGTAAACATCAGCACGACGCCGGCCATCCACTCGTAGTTGGCCGCCGAAATACCGTACTGGTAGGCCGCTCCCGGCAGCCCGATCAAGGTGTCCGAGGAGATGTTGGAGGCAAACAGCGAGAAGCCGATCGCCATCGGCCCCAGCGTGCGCCCCGCGAGGAACAGCTCATCCGGCGTGGTCTTGCCGCGCGCCGTCTTGAAACCGATGAATGTGACGACCAGAAAGTATGCCGCGATGACGGCAAAGTCCCAGAATTGAAGATCTTCCATGAGTCCTGCTCGCTCCGAGCGAATGATTGTTATATCGAGTGCCGCGCCACCGTGGAGTGGGATGCCGGTTACTCGCTGGTCTTCGATATACTCAAGGTTAGCCAGCGTCGGAACGGAATTCCATTTCATGACAGCGAGTTGCGTCTGACAAACGCTTGACGAAAGACGCGACAAGCCGGCTAACCCGCTCTATTCGCACCGAAAACGCAAGTGCGTGGCGATAGGCAAGACCAAGACTAAAGTGCAAGATCAGCCGCCGACTGACGGCCGGAAAATCGCGTCAGTCGAGCTTTTCGAGGAACGCGGCACCACCCAGGTTACGCATCTGGCGCTCGATCCACGCCGCGCGCTGCTGAACGTGGGCCGAGGGGTGCGAAGCGCTCCAGCCTCGCGGATTGGGCAGAATGGCAGCAAGGCGCGCAGCCTGGGACGGACTCAGATTCGCTGCCGACACCCCGAAGTAGTGCTGCGCCGCCGCCTCCAGGCCGAACACGCCGGTATCCCACTCGGCAATGTTGAGATAGGCCTCGAGAATGCGCTGCTTGGACCAGAACGTCTCGATCAGAATCGTGAACCATGCTTCGAGCCCCTTGCGAATCCAGCTGCGGCCGGTCCAGAGAAACAGGTTGCGAGCGGTCTGCTGACTGATCGTGCTGGCGCCACGCAGGCCACCGCCGTCGGACCAGTTGGCCAACGAGCGCTTGATCTGCGCGACATCGAATCCCCAATGCTCCGGAAAGCGCTGGTCCTCGCCCGCCATAACGGCCACCTTGGCGTTGTCCGATAGTCGGGACCAGGGCTCCCAATGCTGATCGATCGTCAGGTTCTCGCCCTGCATCCACGAGCCCACCTTGCGCTCGACCATGACCATCGAACCGAACAGCGGCACGAAGCGAAAAATCAGCACGAACAGGACGGAGAGTCCGACGAAGGCAGCGATGACGATCAACAAGTAGCGCAACAGCGTGCGCGGCCAGCCGGACTGCATGAATAAGCGCTCACGTTTGAGGAAGTGCACGTCAGTATAACAAGCCGCCGCTGGCCCGGGGGGCCACCAGCCGTTACGGTGGGGCGCCGGGCATCGGCCAGTCCGCTATCAGCCAAGGAGCCTCTCCCGCATGTCGATCGACGATTTCATCGCGCGCCTCAGCATCCTCGACGAACAGGCGTCAGCTCCACTCGACGCACGCCGACGCCGCTACGAAGCGCTGCATCAGCATCACCGCCCCGCTGACCCACCCGGAATGCGCGTCGAGGATACCCAGATCGCCGGCGTCGGCATTCGCCGCTTCATGCCGCCAAGCGTGAAGCCCGGCCCAGTCGTCTATCTTCACGGCGGCGGGTGGAATCTCGGCTCCGTGCAGAGCCATCACGGTATTACCGCCAATCTGGCATCACGTTTGTCGCGCGAGGTGATCAGCGTGGAGTACCGCCTGCTGCCGGAGGCGAGCTACGCCGAAGCACTGGCCGACTGCGTGACGGTGGTCGAGGCCACCGGGCCGGTCGCGCTCGGCGGTGACAGCGCCGGCGGGAGACTGGCGATCGATGTCGCCGCCACGACGGACTGGCCCGGCGTGCTCGGGCTCATCTATCCGGTCGTCGGCACGCCGACACTCGCGACGCTGGGCGAGGATGCCCCGCTACTGACGCGCGCGGATGTCCTCTCGCTGTGGCAGATGGCCAATCAGGGGACGACCATCGACCGGGGTCCGATGCCAGCGGTTGACCCGCACCGCCCGCCGGCCGAGATCATCGAGGCCCTTGCCGTCGAG
This sequence comes from Salinicola rhizosphaerae, assembly GCF_014652715.1. Taxonomy (GTDB): domain Bacteria; phylum Pseudomonadota; class Gammaproteobacteria; order Pseudomonadales; family Halomonadaceae; genus Salinicola; species Salinicola rhizosphaerae. The sequence continues at coordinate 252,499 of NZ_BMZI01000005.1, forward strand.
CGCGATCCGCTGACCCGCCCGCTGGAAAACGCCATTGAGCAGTGGCGCGCGGCGGGTGCCAGGGTGGGTTATCGCTGCGCCCCGGACATGGTCCACTCGGCGCTGCACGGCCATGCCGAACTCGAACCCATGAAAAACGCCTGGCAGCAGTTTTGCCAGGCGCTGGATCGGCGCTTGGGTTAACGATACTTGCGTTAGCGGTACTTACGTTAGCGGCACTTGAGCCAGTGATGTTCGAAATGACGAGCAGGTCAGCTATCCAGCTCGGCCTTGACCGCGTCGATGGCGGGCTTGCCCGCTTTCGTCTTCACGCCGTCGAGCCACTGCGCCACGGTGTCCATATGGCCGGCGATCCACTCCTGCGCGACCTCGTCTGCCGGTCGCTCTTCGTGACTGTACTCGTAGACCCAGTCGTTCTGGTCATCGATCGAGACCTGGTACTGGGAGAGGAAACGGTAGAGGTTGGCATCCGCCTTCTCTAGCGAGGCCGGCACGACCGTCCAGACCGTGCTCTGGATCTGCGCCACGCCGCTGTCGTCGGCGTCCTTCAAATAGTAGAGGTCGTAGCTGACGTTCATCCAGTGGGGTTCCCAACCGACGAACGTGACCCACTCGTGGCTCGAGATTTTCTGATCGGCGTAGGCAAGCATCGCCGAAGTGGAGCTCTCGCGCAGTTGCCAATCGCCGAGACCGGCCTTGTCATGATCGATCGCGGCGAGAATGGCATCGTTGATGCCAGTGCCGGCTTCGATACCCTGAATCTCGCCCTGGAAGCGATCCTTGTAGCGTTCCAGATCGGCAACGCTGTCGACACCCGCCTCGTGCACGTACTGCGGCACCACCAGGCCCGAATTGGCATCGCTGATGTTCTTGGCCACCTTGGCGACCTTGCCGTCGGCGACCAGCGGGTCGATCATCTCCTGCTCGATCGGATACCAACCGCCGAGATAGACATCGAGATCATCGCTAGCCAGGCCGTTGAGAATGACGCCGACCGCCAGCTCGCTCTGCCGGGTCTGATATCCCATGGCCTGCAGTAGCTCCGAAGCGATTTCGGATTTCACCGTGACACCCGGCCAGGGCGGCACGCCGAAGCGCACCGTGTCGAGATCCGCCTGCGCGGAACCCGCGGCAAGCAGGGCGAGCGGCAGCGTACCCAGCACGTGTCGTTTGAAACGCGAATGATCCATATCGAGCTCCTGAGTTGTTATGGGAATGATCCTCCCCTACTCTGCCCGATGTCTGTTCTGTTACTTGACGTCAAGCGCCAGATAATCGCCCTACAGCGACACCACCGTGGAAACAGGTGCCTCTCAACGCGCCACGGCCGAGCATGGCTCGACCGTGGCGGCGTGGGTCCCCCGATGATGGCAGCGGCGCACTAACGTTTCGAGTAAAGCCGCTCGGCGTGATAACGCAGATGTTCGTCGATAAAGCTGGCGATGAAGAAGTAGCTGTGGTCGTAGCCCGGATGACGACGCAGCGTCAGCGGATGGTCGTGTTCCTCGCAGACCGCTTCCAGTCGCTCCGGCTTGAGCTGCTCCTCGAGGAAGTTGTCCGCCTCGCCCTGATCGATGAACAGTGGCTGGCGCGACGAGCCTTTGGCGACCAGCTCGCACGCATCGTACTGGGTGCGCAGCCCGACATCGTCGCCAAGATAGTTTTCAAACGCCTTCTGCCCCCAGGGCACCTGGGTCGGATTGACGATCGGCGCAAACGCCGAGACCGCCGCATACCGCCCTGGCTGACGCAGCGCCAGTACCAGTGCGCCATGTCCGCCCATGGAGTGACCGCTGATCGACTCGCGGCCGTTGACCGGGAAATGCAGACGCACCACCGAGGGCAGCTCTTCGGTGACGTAGTCGTACATGCGGTAGTGGCGCGACCAGGGCTCGCGCTTGGCGTTGAGATAGAAACCCGCGCCGGAGCCGAAATCGTAGCTCTCGTGTTCGCCCGGCAGATCCAGGCCGCGCGGGCTGGTATCCGGGCAGACGATGGCAACACCCAGCTCGGCGGCGGTCTTGAGCGCGCCGGCCTTCTGCATGAAATTCTCGTCATTGCAGGTCAGCCCGGAGAGCCACCACATCAGCGGTACACGGCCCTCTTCGGCCTGCGGCGGCAGATAGATCGCGAAGATCATGTCGCAATCCAGCGCTCGGGAGTAATGCTTGTAGCGCTTGACCCAGCCACCGAAACTCTTGGTGGCCGAGACCAGCTCCAACTGCTCGCTCATCGACATGGTTCTCTCCTGACTGTGCCGGCGGTATCACCGCCGGCAGATTCGCCGCACTTCGCGCGGGACTGGGCGCGTATTAAACGCCTTTCGTGCGGCTCCGGGCGCGTGTTACCAGAGCTTTTCGCGCAGCTCCGGGCGCGTATCAAACGCCTTTCGCGCGGCTTTGGGCGCGTGTTAAAAATGCAGCACCGTACGAATGCTCTTGCCCGCGTGCAGCAGGTCGAAGGCTTCGTTGATCTGCTCGAACGGCATGTCGTGGGTGACGAATTCGTCGATCTTGATCTCGCCATCCATGTAACGCTGCACGTAGCCGGGCAGCTCGGTGCGGCCCTTGACGCCGCCGAAGGCAGAGCCTTTCCAGACGCGACCGGTGACCAGCTGGAACGGCCGGGTGGAGATCTCTTCACCGGCACCGGCGACGCCGATGACGATCGATTCGCCCCATCCCTTGTGGCAGCACTCCAGGGCCGAGCGCATCACGTTGACGTTGCCGATGCACTCGAAGGAGTAATCGACACCGCCGTCGGTCAGGTCGACGATGACCTGCTGGATCGGATCGCTGTAGTCCTTGGGATTGACGAATTCGGTGGCACCGAACTGGCGTGCCAGCTCGAACTTGTCCGGGTTGACGTCGATCGCGATGATCCGAGACGCCTTGGCCATCTGCGCCCCCTGAATCACCGCCAGACCGATCGCCCCCAGACCGAACACGGCGACGGTGGAGCCCGGCTCGACCTTGGCGGTGTTCAGCACCGCACCGATGCCGGTGGTCACGCCGCAGCCGAGCAGGCAGATCTTGTCCAGCGGCGCTTCTTTGGAGACCTTGGCCAGGGACACTTCCGGCAGCACGGTGTACTCGGAGAAGGTCGACGTGCCCATGTAGTGGTGCAGCGTTTCTCCCCCTTTGGAAAAGCGCGTGGTGCCATCCGGCATCAGCCCTTTGCCCTGAGTCGCGCGTACCGAGCTACACAGGTTGGTCTTGCCCGACAGGCAGAATTTGCACTTGCCGCATTCGGCGGTATAGAGCGGGATCACGTGGTCACCGGGCTTCAAGCCGGTCACGCCCTCGCCGACTTCCTCGACGATGCCGGCCCCTTCGTGGCCAAGCACGGAAGGAAACAGCCCCTCCGGATCCTTGCCCGAAAGCGTGTAGGCGTCGGTGTGGCAGACGCTGGTCGCGACGATGCGCACCAGCACCTCGCCGGCTTTAGGGCCTTGTACCTCGATCTCTTCGAGGGTCAACGGCTTGCCTGATTCCCAGGCAACGGCAGCACGGGATTTCATGGATGGTCTCCTTCAGAGTGACTGGGGCTCGCTCACCAGGGGGCGTGATGCCGGACCTAGCATGGCGGTCGGTTTTGGTTCAGTCTAGACAATCACTCAAAGGCAATAAACCAGGCAATTGACACATGATTATTGTCACTGAACAACAATCCAGGGCGCACTGATGTCACGCTGGGAGGGGATCGAGGCCTTTGTCGCCGTCGTGCGCCTGGGCACGTTCTCGCGCGCCGCCGCCTCGCTGAAGGTGTCCAACTCGCACGTCAGTCGCCTGGTCAGCCAGCTCGAGCAGACGCTGGGCACGCCCTTGCTCTACCGCACGACCCGCCAGATTCGTCTGACCGACAGCGGTGCGCTCTACTTCGAGCACTGTCGAACGCTCCTGGATGGATTCGAGGAAGCGGAAAGCGCGCTCAATGCGCTGCAGTCACAGCCGCGCGGAAGACTGGCGCTAAGCTGTGCGACAACCTTCGGCGAGCGCTATATCGCCCCGCTGGTCAACGATTTTCACCGTCTCTATCCGCAGTTGGAGGTACGCCTGCACTTCACCAATCGAACGGTGGAGCTGATCGACGAAGGGTTCGATATCGCTATCCGCATGGGCGTGTTGAGAGATTCGAGCCTGCTCGCGCGGCGGCTCTGCTCCCGCCGCGAGAATATCGTCGGCTCCCCCGACTATTTTCAGCGACACGCGGCGCCCCACAGTCTTTCCGAACTCGCCCGCCACAATTGCCTGATCGGCTCGCGCGACAGCTGGCTTTTCAACGTCGACGGCAAACAGCGCGAAGTCCAGGTGTCGGGCAACTGGCGCGGCAATTCCGGGCCCGCGCTGCTCGATGCCGCGCGCAAGGGAATCGGTCTGGCGCAGCTACCCGACTATTACGTCGAGAATGCGATGGAGCGCGGTGAACTGATCCCGGTACTCACCCGGTACCAATTCACCGACACGGCCGTCTGGGCCGTCTATCCACGGCATCGCCAGCTATCGCCCAAGATTCGTCTACTGGTCGATTTTCTCGTCGAGCACCTGCCGGCGAGCATTGCCGGCTGGTCGACCCCGGCCAGGCACGGAGTCAATGATTGAAGAAATGATCGATACCGTCGTTCAGATAGGCATCGCCGAACTCCGCTTCGCGAGCCAGCGCGCCGGGGTCGGGCAACTCGATACGCTGCCTCGAACGCAGCAGCAGACCCTCCTCGCGAAAGGCGGTCAGCGTGCGGCTGACGTGAACCGAGGAAAGCCCCAGAGCATCCCCCAGGTGCTGCTGCGACAGCGGCAGGCGGATGCTGTTGCCTTGGCGTGCCTTGGTGCGCTCGAGCCGAATGAACATCTCGTAGATGAGATGCGCCAGACGCTGGCGCGCGGAGCGCCGGGCCAGATTGACCAGACGCTCGGTCAGTAGCGCCTGCTGATGCGAGGAGATAGCGAAGAAGATGGTGGATAGCGTCAGGGACTCACGGAATACGCTGATCAAGCGGCGGTGCGGAAAGTGACAGATCATGCCATCTTCCAGCATTGCCACGCCGGTCAGGCGTTCCTTGAACGCAAATTCGCGCAGTCCGATGATATCGCCGGGCAGATAGATCTCCAGAATCTGGCGCGAGCCATCTTCCATATGGCGAAACGAATAGGCCCAGCCACGGCTCAGCGTGCAGAATTCACGAGCGCTGTCACCCTCCTGCCAGAGGATGTGATCGCCCTTGACTTCCGTGGGGCTCTGCTCGAGATCTGCCAGCAGGCGCTTGTCGCTCGTCGACAATTCACCGTAGTGGCTGAAGTGGCGGATGATGCAACTGTCTTCGCTCATGTCCCTTGCCCTTATCGTTTTCTTACCGACGGTTGTCGCGTCGGTCTTCCCCTTCATGATGCGCGGCTTCCGACATCAGGATGAAGAAAATCGATATTGGCATAGCGAAGCGGCGCTGTCGTTATCGGCGATTATCGCATTCGTTGCCGATCGCCTGGCGGATCGGCAGCGGCTCAACACTCGATCGTGTTGACGGCCAGACCGCCCCGCGAGGTCTCCTTGTACTTGTCCTGCATGTCACGCCCCGTATCGCGCATGGTACGGATGACCTTGTCGAGCGACACGAAATGCTCTCCGTCACCCCGCAGCGCCATCTGTGCAGCGTTGATCGCTTTTACCGAAGCGATCGCGTTACGCTCGATGCAGGGAATTTGCACGAGCCCGGCGATCGGATCGCAGGTGAGCCCGAGATTGTGCTCGAGGCCGATCTCGGCGGCATTCTCGACCTGTGCCGGCGTGCCGCCCATCAACTCGGCGAGACCTGCGGCGGCCATGGCGCAGGCGGAGCCGACCTCTCCCTGACAGCCGACCTCGGCGCCGGATATCGAGGCATTGGTCTTGCACAGAATGCCGATGGCGCCCGCCGCAAGTAGAAACCTCACGACATCCTTCTCGCAGGCGTCCGGCTGGAACTTCATGTAATAGTGGAGCACCGCCGGCACGATACCCGCCGCGCCATTGGTCGGCGCCGTCACCATTCGCCGGCCTGCGGCGTTCTCCTCGTTGACCGCCAGGGCAAAGAGGTTGACCCAATCCATCGCCGAGAACGTACTGGCTATCAGGCTCTTCTCGTCATCCAGCGCCTGCAGTCGCCGATGGAGCGCGGGCGCCCGGCGCCTGACGTTGAGACCGCCCGGCAGCACGCCCTGCTGATCCAGACCACTATCGACACACGCCTTCATCGCCAGCCAGATTCGCCACAGTCCGGCGCGAGTCTCCGACTCGCTGCGCCAGGCCTGCTCGTTGGCGAGCATCACGTCGCTGATGCTCATCCCCTCGCGACGACAGAGTGCCAGCAACTCGACCGCATTGGTGAAGGGATGCGACTGGGCGACCTTCGTGGCAACCCCATCCCCTTGTGCGGCCTGCCGCGCATCGACGACGAACCCGCCACCGACGGAGTAGTAGGTGTTCTCGAACAGCACGTGATCACCGTCGCTCGCGCGCAGACGCAGCGCGTTGGTGTGGTAGTCGAGAATATCCTCGCACCACTCGATATCGGTCGCGGTGTCGAACGCGATTTCGTGGATGCCACCGAGGGCAAGTGCGCCGTCTCGTTCGAGTACCGCAAGCTTCAGCTCGAGCTCATCGGGGTCGACGGTCAGCGGTCGCTCGCCCATCAGGCCGCCGATCACGGCGCGGTCGGTGTTGTGACCGCGCCCGGTGGCGCTGAGCGAGCCATAGAGCGTCACCGTCACGCTCGTCGTCGCCGCCAGCAGCGAGCGCTCTCGCAGCGATTCGACGAACGCGTAGGCCGCCTGCATTGGCCCCACGGTATGAGAGCTTGACGGACCGATGCCGATCTTGAACAGGTCGAATACGCTGAAGGCCACTGCCATTCCCCCATCTGACGGCGACCGACGCGCTGAAATGCTAGGCGCCGATCAAGGAAGTGTCGCGAGCCGGACGGAGTCTGTCGTGCAGAGAACAGCCGCTCACTGTAGTTTGACTCTAGTGTCACGACCACACAGCCCCAGTACAATCGATAATATCTGCCGCTCCTTTTAGCAAGGCTAAACCGTGAACACATCGCTCAATTCACAGACGCATGCTTGGCTCAAGGTCTTCGCGGTCAGCGCGCGACATCTCTCCTTTACCCGCGCGGCCGAGGAACTCCATGTCACCACCGGCGCGATCAGCCAGCAGATCAAGCAGCTCGAGGAGCGGCTCGGCTTTCGACTGTTCCGGCGGCTGCCGCGCCGGCTGGCGCTGACCGAGGAGGGCGAGCGCCTGGCGGGCGTGGTCGCAAAGGCCTACGACGCCGTCGGTATCGAGGTCGACCGGCTGCGCGGCGGTGTCATGAGCGGCGTGATACGGCTACGCTGCCTGCCCTCGTTTCTCGCCAAGTGGCTGATGCCTCGCCTGCCGAGACTGCAGGCGCGGTTTCCCGATATCGACCTGCATGTCTCGGCCGAAGACAGCAATCTCTCGCTGCTCGACGGCGGCTTCGACCTGGCGATCGATCTCAACGACGGCCAGTATCCCGGTCTGCAGACGACGCACCTGATCGACGAGCAGATCTTCGCCGTCTGCTCGCCGCAGCTACTGCGCCGGCGACCGCCACTCACCCACCCGGGGGCCCTGGGCTACTATCCGCTACTGCACGATGTCACGGCGTGGCGAGGCAGCCACGATTACGCCGAGTGGGAACACTACCTGAGCGCGATCGGCGGTAGGGACGTCAACGTGCGGCGCGGCTACACCTTCAACCGTAACCAGCTGACGGTCGAGGCCGCCATTGCCGGCATGGGGGTCGCGATCGCCCGGCGCACCCTGCTGGGTGACGAATTGGAAAGCGGTCGTCTGATCGCGCCGTTCTCCGGCGAGGTGGCCACCGGCAAACGTTACGGTCTGGTCTATCCGCAGGGTGCGCTCGACGATCGTCGCGTCGGTGCCATTCACGATTGGCTCGAGGAGGAGGCTCAGCGAGGCCACTCCTCGACCACTCTCCAGTCCTAAATCACTCTCCAGTACTCAACCACTCTCCAGGATTAAGAATTTCTTAAAATTCTATCGTCCGCTATTTCTTAAGAACCTTAAGGCTGGTAAGTTTCGCAGGCTAATAATCCTGCGAGAACCTTGATGCCGAGCACAGAGATATCTCTTCCCGCCGCCGGCCTGCGTGGCGTCGCCTATATCGCCGCGTTGGCCGGCCTCATGCAAAGCATTCTGCTGATCGATGCTCACGCCGCGACGGGGCCGAATTTCAGCGAGCTCTCGATGACCGAGATCACGCAAGCCATCGTGCTGCTGCTATGCGCCTCCTCGATGCTCTACATCCGCCAGCGACTGCGCGTGATGCCCACCGTGACACTGCTGCTATGGGCGTTCTTCAGCGCGTCCTTCGTTCGCGAGAACGATCTGTGGCTCGACACTTATGTCTTTGATGGTGCCTGGCAAGCGCTGGTCACATTGATCCTCATCCCCGTACTCTTCACGGTGCTGCGCTGCCGCCGTGCGTTCGCACGAGAGTTCAGCCAGATCTCGAATACGTTCGGCTTCGGGCTGTTCGCTGGCGGCTTCCTCACGACCTATGTCTTTTCACGTCTCTACGGTCGCACCGAGCTGTGGCAGACGATGATGGGAGACGGCTATCTGCGCGTCGTCAAGGACGCCGCGGAAGAGTTGACCGAATTGATCGGCTATACGCTACTGCTGTTCGCATGCATCGAAATGGTGCTGCTGGCGCGACGGCTACGGACACCGGCAACGAACGGCAACTAGCGGCAGGACAGCCGGCGATAAAACGGATGCAAGTTACCGGAAAGACGCGAAAACGCCGCCCCCACGACACGTGAGCAGCGGCGCCTCCGGCCCGGTACGGCGGCAAGAAACCCGTCAGTTCGACGATCAGTCGTCGGTGACCTTGGGCGGATCGATCTCCAGCTTCTGGGCGGCAATCACCGCCTGCGTTCGCGAATGGACGCCGAGCTTGCGCAGGATGGCCGTGACATGCGCCTTGATGGTGGCTTCCGAGACGTTCAGCTCGTAGGCAATCTGCTTATTGAGCAGCCCTTCCGTCAGCATGTTGAGCACGCGGAACTGCTGCGGCGTGAGTGACGCGATGGCCTCGGCGAAACGCGCATCTTCCTCGTTCCCCTCCCCCATCGCGTCGGCCATCCCTGCCGGCAGCCAGACCTCTCCGTTCAACACCTCGCCGATCGCCTCGGCGATGGCGTCGAGCGACGAGGATTTGGGAATGAAGCCTGACGCGCCGTAGTCGATCGCGCGGCGGACCACGTCATACTCCTCGCTACCCGAGATCACGGTCACCGGGATATCCGGCATCTGACCGCGAAGCTGAATGAGCCCGGAGAACCCGTGCGCGCCCGGCATATGAAGGTCGAGCAGAATGAGATCGGCATCAGGGTGACGGGTGACCACTTCGGTCGTCGCTTCCATGGTATCCGCCTCGACGATCTCCGCCTGAGGAGACACCTGTCGGAGCGCCTGATTGAGGGCCGCCCGGAAAAGTGGGTGGTCATCGGCAACGATGAATTTCTGGGCAAAGGCCATTGAGTCTCCTCCGGACCTGATTGGATATTCGCTAAATGTCGGGCAAGAATCTTCGATGTTTTTTCGCCGGAGGGGAAGGTCTCGCGACGATGCCATTCAACTGCTTATTAACGGCATGTTACCCCATGCACATGGAGATTCCCAAGCCCCGTATCGCGCTGCACGGTCGGCCGTGAAAGCACCTGAAACCTGTCGTCGATATTCCATAAAAAAGTTCGGTCGTCCTGGAAAGCTGGCGCGCTTCCCTCCCATTGGAGTGGCACGAAAGTACCAGGAGGAAAGTCCTTTTCAGGTCGACCGAACGGCAAACGCTCGATACGTTTAATCGACAAAGAAGGTTCGAATATTCATCTAGTTCTCTGCCTTTATTGATGGATTTAACGCGAATTCACTTTTACGATTTGATGTGCCGATTCTCGATGAGATCCTCGACGACGCTGGGATCCGCCAGCGTCGAGGTGTCGCCGAGGCCGTCGGTTTCGTTGGCGGCGATCTTGCGCAGAATACGTCGCATGATCTTTCCCGAACGGGTTTTCGGCATCCCCGGCGCCCATTGAATGAAATCCGGTGTGGCAATCGGGCCGATATCCTTGCGCACCCACTGCTTGAGCGCCTGCTTGAGTTCATCCGTCGGCTCGACATCGTCATTCAGCGTGACGTAGACGTAGATCCCCTGTCCCTTGATATCGTGCGGATAGCCAACGACAGCGGCCTCAGCGACCGATTCATGCGCGACCAGCGAGGACTCGATCTCCGCCGTTCCCATGCGATGACCGGAAACGTTCAGCACGTCGTCGATGCGCCCGGTGATCCAGTAATCACCCTGTTCGTCGCGTCGGCAGCCGTCACCCGTGAAGTAGACACCTTCATAGGTAGAAAAGTACGTCTGGACGAAGCGCTCATGGTTGTTCCAGATCGAGCGCGCCTGTCCGGGCCAGGAATCGAGGATGACCAGATTACCGTCCGTCGCTCCCTCCAACCGATGGCCATCATTGTCCACCACCGCCGGCTGCACGCCGAAGAACGGCTGCGTGGCACAGCCCGGTTTGAGATCCGTCGCCCCTGGCAGCGGCGTGATCATGTGGCCGCCGGTCTCGGTCTGCCACCAGGTATCCATGATCGGGCAGCGAGAGTTCCCCACCACGCGATAGAACCACTCCCACGCCTCGGGGTTGATGGGCTCGCCCACCGTGCCCAGCACCTTGAGCGAATCCCGCTGGCTGCTGTCCATGATGTGCTCGCCGTGGGCCATCAGCGCGCGTATCGCCGTCGGCGACGTGTAGAGGATCGCGACGTTGTGCTTGTCGACGATCTTGCCGATACGACCATGATCGGGATAAGTCGGCACCCCTTCGAACATCAGCGTGGTCGCGCCGTTGGCCAGCGGTCCGTAGACGATGTAGCTATGACCGGTGATCCACCCCACATCGGCAGCACACCAGTAGACGTCGCCCGGGTGATAGTCGAAGACGGTCTCGTGCGTCAGCGCCGCGTAGAGCAGATAGCCACCAGAGGTGTGCTTGAGCCCCTTCGGCGTGCCGGTCGAGCCGGAGGTGTAAAGAATGAACAGCGGGTCTTCCGCATTCATCGCCACGGCAGGACACTCGGAGGACGCCGCATCGACGACCTCGTCGAACCAGCGGTCTCGGCCGTCCTGCCACTCGATCTCGCCGCTGGTGCGCTTGACCACGAGCACCGTCTCGACGACGTCGGTCCCCTCTCGCGTCAACGCCGCATCGACGTTGTCCTTCAGCGGCACCTGCTTGCCGCCACGCACCGATTCGTCCGCCGTGATGACGACACGTGACCGGGAGTCGACGATTCTGCCGGCCAGCGCATCCGGCGAGAAGCCGCCGAACACGACCGAATGGACAGCGCCGATACGCGCACAGGCCAGCATCGCCATCGCCGCCTCGGGCACCATCGGCATGTATAGCGTGACCGTATCCCCCTTGCCGATGCCGAGTGCGCTCAGCGCGTTGGCGAGCTGGCTGACGCGCTGATGAAGCTCGCGGTAAGTGATGATCTTATGCTGGTCGGGATCATCACCCTCCCAGATGATCGCTGGCTGATCGCCGCGACGTTCGAGATGCCGGTCGAGGCAGTTGTAGGCCACGTTGAGTTCACCGTCCTCGAACCACCGAATATCGACGTTGCGAGAGGCGAATGAGGTGTTCTTGATCGTGTCGGGGAAGCGATCCCAGTCGAGGCGCTTGGCCTGTTCTCGCCAGAAAGTGTCGGGATCCTCCACGGACTGCCGGTAGAGCTCGCGATAGCGGTCGGCATCGACCCAGGCGCTGGCGGCCAGCGACGCGTCGACGGGGTAAAGGCGCTGATGTTCGCTCATGCTGCTTCCTCTCTGACAGGCTTCAAGACCGTGGTGGCACCGTCCTCCAGCATGTTTGTGAAGACGAAAGCCCAGCCGGCTCAAGGTGATAGCGAATCGGCTGCAGGGGTGTCAGCATATAACGACGGCGCCGGTCAGCCCCTATTAGACCTTCGTCTCAGCCGTCGGCGGTACCCTGCTCCCCGAGGCACTCGACATATCGCATGAGCGGCCGTCAGTCCGGCGCGTCGACGCGCTCGAATTCGAGCCTGCCGCGGCAGCGGCGGCAGCGATACTGGGCGCCCCGTCGTGCCTGTGCGTGGCGGCGTGCGCTGAAGCGGTGACGCGTTTCACACTGACAGCGATAGACATAGGGCATCGGGCTCGCTCTGGAAACGTCGAACCGGTGCGTCGTCGTCGGCTTCAGACCATAGAGACTGCGCATGACCGTTTGCCATTCTCGGCCATGAGGGCGCGCGCGCAGGCCGCCTTCCAGATGAAAGACCAGCCAGTGCGCCATCTCGTGAGGCACGATCTCATCCATGAAAGCTTGCCGGTTTTCGCGCAAGAGCGTGCGATTGAACCGCAGCCCGCCGCGTCCGTGATGTGCCTGGCCAGCGCTGCGACCGCGTAGATCGAACCACACGCCCGGTCGCGGCAGTTCCGGATGAACGTCGCAGGCCAATCGCCAGGCCTGATCGACGCGTTCACGGAGCTGCCGCTCGAGCGAGGTCTCATCGAGAGACGTGAGGAAGCGTGGGTCGCTGGCGGGCAGCGCTGGCTCCAGAGGGGCCCGGGCGTTCCGGCGCGACCGGGTAGCGGCGCCTGTCTCGGCCTCGGGTGCGACGGTCGAGGCCGCCGCCGGAGATGAGACCGCTGTCGAGGGGGCTGCTGCCGAACGGGCGCCCGGCCCGGGAAAAGAACGCGAATCTGTCATGGGTGCTAGAATGCCGCCAACCCCGCCTGACGTCCAACCTGGCGGGCCGCGGTACGGCTCTTGCCGTCGCAACCTTCGATAGTTCTGCTCATCCCCGGAGTCACCATGCCCCTCGATCCCGAAGATCTCGTCGAGAGCCACCCCCCGCTGACCGACGAGGCGCTGGCGCGACTCGACGAATACCTCGATGCGGATCGCGTTGGCGAAGAGGTGCCGGACGTCATCGGCGCCCACGGATACATGGTGGCGCTGGCCGTGTCACCGAGACCCATCTCACCGAGCCAGTGGGTCGCGGAGCTCTTCTCCGGCGAGCCGAGTTTCGACACCCCCGCCGAACGCGATGAGATCCTCGGCTTGCTCGACGCGCTGAAGACCAATGCCGCCACGATTCTCGAGCGTGGGCAGTGGCTGGAGCTGCCATTCGATACCGAACTGGACGACGACGGCGACATGGCGGCCGCGATCGAGGACTGGTGCGCGGGTTTCATGCAGGGGGTGTTTCTCGACGAGGCCGCCTGGTTTACGCAGGACGAGGCACACGTTGCCGCCTTGTTGCTGCCGTTCATGGCGCTCTCCGCACTTTTCGAGGACGAACCGGAGATGGAGGAGATGACCGCCGACGACGCGCAGTTCTCCGCGCTCGCGGCACAGCTACCCGAGCTGACGCTCGATCTCTATCTGCACTTTCGCGTTCCACCGGAGGCTCCCAAGCCGAAAAGCCCGTCGAAATCCAAGCCCGGCGCGCGAGGCGGCAAGCCACGAAAGACGGGCAAACGCTAAAGCGACGAGCGACCCAGAGAATTATTTCAGCCGCGTCACCCAGGCATTGAGGGTACCGAAAAACCACTCCCGCACACGCTGCCAGCGAGGTCGGCGCGCCCACGCGTCGGGGTCGATACGCTCGCTGGCGGCGAAATTACGCTCGAACAGCGCCGCGACGTGCCCGGCGAATGTCACGTCATCGATTTCCTGATTGGCCTCGAGATTCCACTGCAGGCTCCAGTGATCGAAGTTGCACGAGCCCAGCGAGACCCAGTCGTCCACGACGCAGAATTTGGCGTGAATGAAATTGGGCTGGAATTCGTAGATACGCACACCCGCCTTGAGCAGCCGCCCGTAAAAGCGCTGCGCGGTATAGCGCACGCCGGGGTGATCATGGTGGCCACCCGCCAGCAGCAGGCGAACGTCGATGCCGCGCTGCGCCGCACGTGCCAGCTCGCGACGCAGACTCAAGGTCGGCACGAAATAGGGCGTACAGAGCCACAGGCGCCGGCGCGCGGTGGAGATGCGCCCGTGCAATGAGAGCCGAATGGCCTGATAGCGGTGGCCTCTACCCCAGATCGCACGCCCGCGAATCGGTCCAGCGGTGTCCGCTGGGGCTTCCGGCAGCGCGTTGAAGGCCTGCGTCAACCGATCCCGCTGGCGCCGGCCTCGCGTCAGCGGCGAATCCCACACGTAGGCGAACAGGCGCATCCAGTCCTGCACCACCGGTCCCTGGATGCGAACGGCGACTTCATACCAGGCATCGACGAACTCATCGACGATGCCGAAACCGCCAGTGAACGCGGTCTCGCCGTCGATGACCACCAGTTTTCGATGATCGCGCATCAGATTGCCACCCAGACGGCTGACCGACAGCGGATTGAAAAACCTGAGCGCCACGCCGCCGTCCCTGAGGCGTCGCCGGTCGCTGCGCGAAAGCCCCATGCTGCCGACCCCATCCAGCATCAGTTTGACCTCGACCCCTCGGACCACGGCTGCCGTCAGCCGCTCGATGAAGCGGTCCGCCAGGCTGCCGGACTCCATCAGATAGAGTTCGATCCACAAAAAACGCTCGGCACCATCGATCGCCTCGCGCATCGCCGGCCAAAAGCGCTTGCCCTCCGGCAGCAGTTCAAACCGATTGCCGCCTCGCCATTTTGCGCGCATACCTCGACATCCCTCCTTGGTCGCCTCGATTGACGCACGTTTTGCGTGTCGGGGAAAGCGCGGTGCGACAACGTCGCTGCTCCCGGTGTCAGTCGCTATACTCGTTGATTTACAGGAATTTCATGTCGATGCCGGGAGCGCGCGGAATGCCAAGACTATGGCACCGACTGGTGGAGAGTTTGCTGGGACGCTGGCTGGGCTTTCGATTGATCGAACCGGAATCGCCGGCCATCGATGTCGACCTGCCGACGTTCTACGTACTGCCCCATGCGTCGCTGACCGACGAAGTCGCACTCTCGCGGTTGACTCGGGACCGCAACCTGCCGCGTGCTTCGCACGTGCATCGATGGAGCCCCTGCCGGCTACCCGCCTGCTTCGCGCTACCGCGCCTGAAGCGGACACGTCGCGGTGTGACCGGCCAGCACGCACCGCAACTGCAGGCGTTACTGGAGGCGTTGGAGGCCGACAGCGCGTTGGATGCTCAACTGGTGCCTGTCAGCGTTTTCTGGAGCCGCGCCCCCGGCAAGGATTTCGGTTTCTGGAAAATGCTCGCCGCCGACGACTGGGCCTGGAGCGGCAGGCTTCGGCGCCTGCTCTCCGTCGTCGTCAACGGCCGCCACCTCGAGGTGCACTTCGGCGACCCTATCCGGTTGCGCCCCTTGGTCGACGGTCCCCATGGGCGGCTGACCCAGCGCAAGGTAGCCCGGGTGCTGCGTGTTCACTTTCGCCGCGTTCGGGCACGCGTACTGGGCCCGGATATCTCGCATCACCGCACCTTGATGCGCGGCGTGATCGAAAGTCGCCCCGTGCGTGAGCTGATCCGCGAGACAGCGGCGACCAACGCCTCGTCTGAAGAGAAGGAGCGCCGTCGGGCGGAGCGCTACGCCCGAGAGATCGCCTCCAACATGTCCTACCCCGTGCTGCGTTTTTTCTACGAGCTGCTCAAGCGGCTGTGGAATCGACTCTATGATGGAGTCGACGTGCACGGGCTCGATGCGGTCAAGGCGATCGCCGGCGAGCGCACCCTCGTCTACGTCCCATGCCACCGCAGCCACATCGACTATCTGCTGCTCTCCTATGTGCTCTACCGCGAAGGGCTGATGCCGCCGCATATCGCCGCCGGCCGCAACCTGGACATGCCGGTGATTGGACCGCTGCTGCGTCGCGGTGGGGCGTTCTTCCTGCGTCGCAGCTTCAAGGACAACCGCCTCTACGCCGGCGTTTTCAACGAATATCTCCATCGCCTGATCACGCGTGGCCATCCGATCGAGTATTTCATCGAGGGCGGGCGCTCGCGCACCGGACGAATGCTCTCTCCTCGCCCCGGCATGCTGGCGATGACGCTGCGCTCTTTCGCCCGCGACGCCAGGCGTGATGTCGCCTTCGTGCCCGTCTACGTGGGTTACGAACGCGTGCTCGAGAGCGGGAGCTATCTGCGCGAACTGCGCGGCGGCAAGAAGCGCAAGGAATCACCCCTCGATCTTCTGCGTGTCATCAAGCACCTGCGCGAGCCGCACGGTCGAGTATCCGTCAACGTTGGCGAGCCGCTGTCGTTAGCCGGATTCCTCGATCACATCGAGCCGGACTGGCGAGGACAGCGGGACGCGCTGCGCCCGGAATGGCTGCAGCGCAGCGTACCGGCGCTCGGCGCGACGCTGGCGCGCCGAATCAACGCCGCCGCAAGCCTCAACGCGGTGTCTCTGTGTGCGATGACGCTGCTCGCCACGCCACATCACACCATCGAGGCGGATCTGCTGATCAGCCATATGACACTGCTGGTCCGACTGCAGCGCGAGCTGCCTGGAAGCGAGCGCTGCCGACTGCCGATAGGCGATGCCAGCGCCTGGATCGATCACGTGGTCGCACTCGGCTTCGTCGATCGACAATCGCAGTCCCTTGGCGAGCTGATCAGTGCAAGGCCCGAGCAGGCAACGTTGCTGACCTGGTATCGAAACAACGGCCTGCACCTGTTCATGCATTTCAGCCTGGTCGCGTTCGCCTTTCGCAATAACATCACGTTCACGCTCGATGAGCTCGATGCCCTGCTGAAGCCAGCCTGGCCGCTACTCGCCGACGAACTCTACTTCTCGGTGCCTGACGACACGCGCGCGCGCCTCGCCGAGACATTGGCGACGCTCGAGGCACACTCGCTGCTCAGGCGAACCGAAGACGGCTGGAGACGTCAGCCCGGCCACCTTGCGGCCAGCGAGCACTTGCGACTGCTCGGTCAACTGGTGCAGCCGACGCTGGAGCGAGTCTATCTGCTGCTGGCGTCGCTCCTGCGATATCCGAGCGGTGAGCTGACCCGGCAGACGCTGGAAGAGCATAGCCGGCAGCTGGCGGAACGGCTGACGCTGCTCTCGGGGCTGAACGCACCGGAGTTCTCCGACAGGCGGTTGTTCAGCGGCATGCTGGACACTCTCGAACACGAAGGATGGCTTCGCGAAACGCAGGACCGTCTGCATTTCGATGACGCGCTGTCCCGCATCCAGATGCGCAGCCGCGGCCTATTCGACCCCGAGCTGCGGCATCGCCTGGTCCGACTGACACATCGTCCCGCCAGCGACTCGGACATCACGAGAGACGGCTAACGAGCCAGACGCGCGGCCGCGTCGCGACGTCGTTTGATCTCGTAGATCACCGCCAGCACCACGGTGAAGGCAATCATCAGCAGCGCCAGGGCGTTGACCGCCGGCGTCAGGCCGGTCCGCACCTTGGACGCGATGTAGATCGTCAGCGTCGTATCGTAACCGGCCACGAAGAGCGTGGTGTTGTAGTTCTCGAGCGACTGCAGAAAAGCCAGCACGGCAGCGGAGAGAATCGCCGGGCGCAGATACGGCAGCAGGATACGCCGAAACATCTGCCACTGGCTGGCGCCGAGATCCAGCGCCGCCCGTTCGAGCGTACGATCGAAGCGCTGCAGGCGCGCCGTCACCATGAGCATCACGTAGGCCGCAATGAAGGCGCTCTGCGCGATGATCGTCAGCCCGATACCACCGCTGATGCCCCACTGCCGCCAGAAGATCAGCGTCGAAATCCCGATGATCACGCCCGGCGTTAACAGCGGCGACAGGATCAGCGTATAGACGAACGACTTGCCCCGCCCTTCCACGGTCGTCAGAAACAGCGCGCTTGCCACACCGATCGGCACCGCGACGCAGAGCACGCCCGCCGCTGCCATCAGACTGTTGCCGAGCGAGACCCACATGCCGTGATCGGCCCATAGCGCCGAAAACCACTTCAACGTCGTACCGTTCCAGGGCGTCACCGTCGGGAAGCGACTGTCGTTGAACGTAGCGGCTACCATGATGATCAGCGGTAGAAAGAGATAGAGAAAGAACACGACCAGGTAGGCCTTGATCGCCCAGCCGAAGAAACGGGAAGCGCTCATCGATAGCCCTCCGGCGTGCCGGCCCGGAACCCGTTCGAGGCGGAAAATCGGGTCATTTCGCGATATCCCCCAGTCCGACCTTGAAGATCCGCATGATCAGCGTGACGAAGAGAATGCACAGCGCCAGCAGCAGAAAGGCATACGCTGCGCCCTGATTCCAGTCTCCGCCCTCGAAGAACCAGTTGTAGATGATCTGGGTGAACCAGCGACTCCCCGGCGATCCGAGCAGCGAGGGCACCGCATAGCTCCCCGCCGCCAGCATGAAGGTCATGATGCAGCCCGTCGCGATACCCGGCTTGGCATGCGGCACCACGATACGACGATGCGTCCGTATCCAGCCGGCGCCCAGATCTCGGGCCGCGCGGATCTGATTGCCGTCCAGGCTCTCTATCGCGTTATAGAGCGGGAAGACCATGAACAGGATGTAGGCGTAGACCATACCCACCAGAACTCCGGTATCACCGTTGAGAAAGCGAATCGGTCGGTCGATCAGGCCCAGCGCAAAAAGCAGCTCGTTGAGTGGGCCGCGAAAAGCGAAAATGATGTACCACGCGAACGTGCGCAGTATCTCGTTGATCCAGAACGGGATGATCAGCAGCAGCAGGCAGAGCGCGGCCTGCCCCGGCGTCGCCACCTTGGCCAGATAATAGGCGAGCGGATAGCTCACCATCAGCGTCAGCGCGGTGACCAGCACGCTCGACCAGATCGTCTTGAAGAAGATCGCCAGATGGATATCGTTGCGAAAGAACGTCAGGTAGTTGGTCAGCGTCCAGACATCCTTCTCGCCGCCCCGCTCCGCCGGGAGGAGCGACGGGTGCAGCGAATAATCGATCATCTGCCACTGCGGCAGCAGCACCATCAAGATCAACCAGACACCCATCACACCAACGATGGCGAAGGCGACCGGCAGCCCGAAGCGATCAAGCAGTTGTCGCCACATCACCGGCCTCCCGGGAAGTCTCGCCTGCGCTCGGCAGGACCATCGCCTGCCCCGGCGAATAGCTCAGATGGCACGCCTCGCCGACTGCCGGCACTGCTGCCGCCTCTTCACTGTTCTGAGGCAGCTGGACGCGCACGACAGGCCCACCGTCGAGTGCGACCTCCAGCGTCAACCAGGCGCCTTCGAAATGCTGATGGTGCACACTGCCGCGAACCGCAGTGCCGGTCGCATCCGCACCACCCAGACGCCAGTGCTCGGGACGTACGTACAGCGTTGCCGTATCGCCGGGCGAGAGCCGCTGACCGCCGTCGTGAATCAGCGCGCGTCCGGGCAAAGGGCTGGCGAGGCCAACGTCCAGCGTCACGATATCGCCTTCGCCGTCGGACTCTTCGACTGCGACTACCCGGCCAGGAAAGCGGTTGTTCTCGCCCACGAAGCTGGCGACGAAGTCGCTCTGCGGCTGGCGATAGAGCGTCATCGGGTCCGCGACCTGCTCGATGCGCCCTGCCGACATGACCGCCACCCGGTCGGACATCGTCAGGGCTTCGCCCTGGTCGTGCGTGATATAGATGAAGGTGATACCGGTCTTGCGCTGAATCGCCTTGAGTTCGGTGCGCATATGCTGACGCAGCTTGAGATCGAGCGCCGACAGCGGCTCATCGAGCAGCAGCACGCGCGGCTCTACCGCCAGCGCCCGCGCAATGGCAACGCGCTGCTTCTGGCCACCCGAAAGCTCGATCACAGGCTTGTGACCGCTCCCGCCGAGCGCCACGAGCGTCAGCAGTTCGTCCGCCTTTTGCCGGCGCGCGTGACGATCCACGCCCCGTACCTCGAGCCCGAACTCGATGTTTTCATAGACGCTCATCAGCGGAAACAGTGCCAGATTCTGGAAGATCATGGCCGTCGGTCGGCGATTCACCGGGATACGCGTCATCTCCTGTCCGCCTATGCTCACACGACCTTCGCTCGGCGTCAGAAAACCACTGATGATATTGAGAAGCGTCGTCTTTCCACAGCCGGAAGGACCGAGAAAGCTGAAGAATTCACCGGATTCGATCTTGAGCGAGGTCGGTTGAATCGCGTTGAAATCACCGAATCGCATGGCGATTCGATCAAGGGAAATGCGACCGTCCATGCAGGCCCCATGGGAACGTTGTCATTATCTACTTGGAACCCCGACGCAGACGGCGACATGCGGGCGCTCTCAAACCGGGAGGCATGGAGCACAAGCGCGTCGCCGTTGACGGCGGAGGCATCAGTACCGATCTCAAGCGGATAGGTAGCGATCCTGATACTCGTTACGCAGCGCGACATACCAGGGGTCCTGCACCGGCCACCACCAGAGATTGTCGATATCCTGCTGAGTATATGAATCCTTGAAGAACTGGCGGGTCGCTTCGGGCAGCAGATCCTCGGCCCCCACCGCAGTGGAGTTGTAGCCCGTCGATTTGACGAACATCGCGCCGGCTTCCGGCGTGTAGTACCAGTTGATCAGTTCATAGACGGCGTCGACGTTCTGCGCGTTCTGCGGAATGACGAACCCTTCCATCCACGCCAGTGCGCCCTCCTTGGGAGCACCGTAGGCAATCGGTTCGCCTTCGCTCTGCAGGCGAAACGCCGTGCTATCCCAGGTCTGGCCGATCAGCGCGCCATTGGTGCGGAAGGCGCCCTGCGCTTCGTTCTCGGTCGACCAGAACTGGATCACCATGTCTTTATGCTTGATCGCCTCGGCCAGAATGACGTCGAAGTTCGCCCGCATCGCTTCTTCGGTCTTGAACGAATCGAGCAGAGGACGCGGCAGCTTGCCTTCGGACTCCAGCCACAGACCGATCCCGATCAACGCCGAATGGGCACGAACGGTAACGCCCTCGCCGATATCCGGATTCCAGAGATCGGCGTAGCTGAGCGTTGTCCGATCGATGTCCGTATAGCGCGTGTTGTAAGCGATCGCCTCGGTACCCCAATCGGAAGGCGCGAAATATCGCTTGTCATCGATGACACCGCCCACCTCGGAACCGCTCTGCGCGGACTCCAGGCAGCCTTTCCAGTTGATACGCGAGGTATCCAGCGGCTGAATCAACTGATAGTCGACGTATCCCGGTACTCGGTCGACGGTGGGCATGATGACGTCAAAGCCGGAACCGTCCGTCGCCCGCAGCGAGTTCATCAATTCATCATTGGTGCCATAGGGCGTGAATGTCGCCTTGATTCCCGTTTTCTGAGTGAAATCGGAGAGCATTTCATCCGTGAAATAACCGGCCCAGGCGTAAATGCGCAGCGTCTGATCCTGCGCAAAGGCGCGGTTGATGTAGAAAGGCACTGATGCGGCAGCCCCGGCGGCAGCAGCCCCCTGCAAGAAACGACGACGGGAGAGTGTCATCGAAGGTCTCCTATTGTTCATGATCCATCGGCGCGAAAGGGCACCCGACGGGAATCGTTGTTATACGACAGACCTGTTACGACAGCGTGACGATGGTGCGGAAACTAACGCCCGCTGAATCGAGATTACCAGCGCGTCACGAAAATGACATCTGGCAAAAGGCAGGAGATGCGAAAGCGGGAAAATCGACGGATGCGCGACAGCGCCGCAGGCAGGTCATCGTGACTTGCCTCGTCCGCCTTTCGCGGCAAGACGAAACAGCCTCGACTCTGTCAGCGCTTTGATATCAAAAGGCGGGATACGAAAAAGCCGGCCCCAGAGGGACCGGCTTCGTTTGAATGACCGACGAATCGCCGATCGATTCAAGACAGCTTAGAAGCTGTAGACAGCACCGAACGCGACGCCGTCGCCTTCGCCATGCGAACGGTCATAGTTCGCGTACTCAACGAAGGTGTACATCGCCGGAGAGATGTTGTAAGTGGCACCAACGATGAACTCGTTGAATGCATCGTCACCCACGTAGTCACCAGCGGCGTTGACGGAACCCGGGTTAGTGACAGAAGCCACTTCCTTGTCAGCGTCGATGTACTGGTAAGAACCGTAGACGTCACCAGCGAAATTGTCGGACAGCATGTAGCCGTAACGAGCACCCAGCGCGTAGCGAGTGATGTCGCCATCGTCACCGGCGTAGTCGATGTCGCTGTTCTCGACCTTGGCTGCCAGACGCAGCGTGTCGATGGTGTACTGAGCGGTCAGGCCCAGTGCCTTGAGGCTGTACTGGTCGCCAGTGGTCTCGTCGGTCAGGTCGTAGTTGTCCAGATCGTCATAGACCAGAGCCACGGAGAACGCGTCGATGGCGTACTTCACACCACCGAAGAACGACGCATTGGAGCCGTTGCTGGAGATGTTCTTGTCGCCGTAGTCGGAGTTGAACTCGTCTTCGGCATCACCTTTGTACTGAGTACCAACGGCAAACTGCAGGCCGCCCCAGACCGGAGACATGTACTGCAGCTTGTCGCCTTCGCGGTCAGTGGAGACGGAATCGACAATCGAGTTGCCGTACAGGCCACCGAGATCGGTAGTAGAGTCGGTGTTGTCGAAATATTCGTTGTTCGAGATCGGATCCTGAGTCCAATCGTCGATCAGCGGATCCCAGGAACCCAGACGAACGTCACCGAAGTTGCCTTTCAGGCCGAGGTAAGCCTGGTCACCGTTGTTGATGCCGCCGTTGACTTTCTCTTCGTCGGCGTCATGCTCGAATTCCGCCTTGAAGTAGCCGGTCAGGCCCGGATTGATGATGTGCTGACCGGAGAAGCCGATGGTAGAACCGTTATCGAGAACCTGGTCTTCCCAGTTGCTGTTCTCGTTCTTGGTGTTCGCGTAAGCGATCTGGATGTTGCCGTAGATGTCGAGCTGCGTGCCGTCCTGGTTGTAGACAGTCGCCGCCTGAGCCGCAGCGGAGGCGCCCAGGGCACCAGCAATAGCAGTCGCTAAGAGCGTCTTTTTCATCGCGATAGGTTCCTTAACTAGCTTACTGTTCGATCGTGTCTGCAGATGCAGTCGGCTTCGGCACCTTCAACCAGCATCGTCATGCGAACGAATGACGGCTGCGGAACTCTGAAGCCTTGTTATTGTCCAATGCTCGCCCGGAAACCATATACCGGACATTCGAGGAACGCAACAAGAAAAAAACACTGTTTTCGTTCCCTCCTTTCCCTTCATGCAACGCCAAATTCGCCACTCGGGATCCCCCGTACGCCGACAGTTTGGCGGCTGAAGCCTAGCGCTCGCACAAGTCAGTTCCGTGACAACGCGGAGAGTCTCAGCGCGAAACGGCTACAATCTGCCGAGTGCGAGTAGCGCTGACAAGCCCCGATTCAAGACCAAAGTTCAACGGCATTTAACGCGGTGGATAGGTTGGTCTCTCGCTAGTCGGCCGGGCGCTGGCCGTGCTTTGCCAGCAGCTCGCCAATCTTCCTGTCGAGCTTCGCTGAGCGATCCTGCGTTTCGCGAACTTTCTGCTTTTTCTGCAAGGCCTCCAGCTGCCGCTTGGCATGCTTGGCCTCTTCCTGCGACACCACGTCGCTGTCGTCTCCCTCGAGATCGACGCGTCTGGCCCCTTCGCGAACCGACTTCAGATAACGCGGCAGGTGCACGTAGCAGGCGAGCGCCCGACGTACCAGCTTCTCCGGCCACGGCTCATGCGCGCAGAGATCGAGATGAATGCCGGTCTTGAGCGGCCGGGTATGGCCCTTGAAGAAGGTCTGCGGGTAACGTTTGTACCACTGCGAAAGCAGCGAGTGAGGAGAAGGCGCTTCGTGTTCCGCGCCGAAGGAGAGAAGACTCTGCCCTTGATCGTCTGCCTCGATCGGCGCTTCGTCGGAGACCCCCTTGGCGTAACCCTCGAGCGGCGCTCCATCGCCATCGCTCACATCGTCGGTGCCCACGGATTCAGCCGCGACGCCAACGTCATCCGGCTGGCGGTCGACCGTTCCCGACGTCAGCCGCTGCAGCGGGGAGATGGCGGCTCGGCCGGATCGGGTCGCCTCGTCGTCTTCCGCCTTGGGCCGAGAGCGGCGAAACGCCAGCTTTCCCAGCCCGCGAGCGCGGGAGCCGCCGTCCGGATCCTCGCTGTGATCGTGTCCCTTGGCTACCAGCGGATCGTCATCGGCCAGTGCCAGGAGACGATCCTTGAGCGCGCGATTTTCGGCTTCCAGTGCCTTGATTCGCTCGCGCTCCGCTTCCCGGCCCGCTCGGTCGGCCTCGATCTGGTGCTCGATCGCCGATAACAGCGCCTGTGTTCGATCCGTCAACACGGCACGACTCCTCTGAACGTTAAGACTCGTCGTCATAGCCTCGACGACCCGATCTCTTCTCGACTTATCCAGAACTGGGAAGCCGGCGGTATTCGACGAACGCGTAATCCGGTTGGCCGATATCGGGAACGCCCGGCATTCGCGACACTTCGTCCCACTCGCCTGGCATGAGGTCGGGGAAGAAGGCATCGCCCTCGACCTCGGTAGCGACCTCCGTCAGATAGAGACGACACGCGAACGGCATGGCAAGACGATAGATTTCGCCGCCACCCATCACCATGACCTCATCCGCGCCATCGATCAACGCCTGACTGTCCGCCAGACTCAGCGCCTCGTCGAGCGCGTGACAGACACGAATGCCCTCCCGTCGATAGGACTCGTCGCGCGTGATGACGATGTTCAACCTGCCCGGCAGCGGCCGCCCGATCGACTCGAACGTCTTGCGCCCCATGACAAGCGGCTTGCCCTGCGTCATGGCCTTGAAGCGCTTGAGGTCCTCCGGCAGGTACCACGGCAGGCGATTGCCAACGCCGATCACGTGGTTGCTCGACATCGCCGCGATCATGGCAATGGGCGTATCGAACGTCGAGGGTTGCAGAACGGATTCGCTCATACGGCAATCGGCGCCTTGATCGTCGGGTGGGATTCGTAGCCTTCGATCACGATATCGTCGAAACGAAACGCGAACAGATCGTCAATGCCCGGATCGAGACGCAGCGACGGCAGCGGCAGCGGCTCACGGGAAAGCTGAAGTCGCGCCTGGTCGAGGTGATTGAGATAGAGGTGTGCATCGCCAAGCGTATGCACGAACTCCCCTGGCTCGAGGCCGCAGACCTGCGCCACCATATGCGTCAAGAGTGCGTAGCTCGCGATGTTGAAAGGTACGCCCAGAAAGATATCCGCGCTGCGCTGGTAGAGCTGGCAGGAGAGCCGGCCTTCGGCGACGTAGAACTGGAACAGCGCATGACAAGGTGGCAGCGCCATCTCGTCGACCAGGGCCGGATTCCAGGCCGAAACGATATGGCGACGAGAATCGGGATTGCGCTTGATCTGCTCGACCACGTCGGCGATCTGATCGACGTGACCGCCTCCGGGCCGCGGCCAGCTGCGCCATTGGTAGCCGTAGACAGGGCCGAGATCGCCGTTGTCGTCGGCCCATTCGTCCCAGATGGTGACCTTGTTGTCACGCAGATAGCCGATATTGGTATCGCCCTGCAAGAACCACAGAAGCTCGTGAATGATCGAGCGCAGGTGCAGCTTCTTGGTCGTGACCAGCGGAAAGCCCTCTCGCAGGTCGAAGCGCATCTGGTGCCCGAACACGCTGAGCGTGCCAACGCCGGTGCGGTCCGATTTTTCGACGCCGCTATCCAGCACTCGCTGCATCAGGTCGAGATATTGCCGCATGGGCACGCTCCTTCGAATCTGGCTGGTGTCATTGGCGCGCTATTGTCGCGTGCTAGTCAGACGCTGTCACCCGCCGCCGCGCGCGCATCGTCGACCGCATTGCGGCGTGACCACAGGATGAGCCCGGCGCCGGCAATGATCATCGGCAGCGAGAGCAACTGCCCCATAGTCAGCCAGCCGAAGGCGATGAATCCGAGCTGCGGATCGGGGCGCCGGAAAAATTCGGAAAGGAAGCGGAACAAGCCATAGCAGACCAGAAAAAGACCGGAGATGAAGCCACGGCGGCGCGGCGTCTGCGACGCGAACCACAGCACCGAAAACAGCACGACACCTTCGAGGAAGAACTGATAGAGCGACGATGGGTGACGACCTTGGCCGCCCATTCCCGGGAACACCAGCGCCCAGGGCACATCGGTCACGCGTCCAGGCAGTTCGTGGTTGATGAAGTTGCCGATACGCCCGGCGCCGAGACCGATGGGCACCAGTGGCGCGATGAAGTCGGTGAGCTGGAAGAAGGCCAGACCGTGCTTGCGCGCGAAAAGCAGTGCTGCCAGCAGCACGCCGATCAGCCCGCCATGGAAGCTCATGCCGCCATCCCAGACCTGGAATATCCAGAGCGGATTGTCGAGAAAACGGTCGAGACCGTAAAAGAGCGCATAGCCGATACGCCCGCCCAGCACCACACCAAGCGCGCCGTAGAAGAGCATGTCGCCGATGTCGTCGGGTTTCAGCCCCAGCCGATCGGCCCGCCTCCGACCGAGCCACCAGGCGCCGACGAAGCCGACGACGTACATCAACCCGTACCAGTGGATCTCGAGAGGACCCAACGACACCGCTACCGGGTCGATATCGGGATACGCCAGCATAGATTCCCTTCCTTAGCCAGGGCGACGAACGACGCCACGATTCGATCAGATCGCTGGATCAGCCTATGATCAGCTTGATCCCCACCACGACCAGCAGGAGGGCAAAGATACGTCGCAGCGTCCTGGCGGGCAATGCATGAGCGATTTTCACGCCGAGCCTGGCCATCGGCACGCTCGTCACGATCAGCCCCAGAAAGGCCGGCCACATCACGAATCCCGTCGCGCCCGCCGGCAGATCAGGCTCTCCCCAGCCGACGATCACGTTGGTGATCATCCCGATCAGCGCGATGGGTAGCCCGATTGCCGACGAGGTGCCCACGGCTTCGGTCATGCGGCTGGTGAAGCGCGAACACCATGGCACGGACATCACCCCGCCGCCCACGCCGAACAGGGTAGAAACACCGCCGATGACCGCACCGGCCAGCGTCATCGGCCAGCGCCGGGGCGCTCGTCCCTGCGTCGCCGGCTGACCGGCGAAGGCCATCTTCAGCGCCATCACGATAGCGAAGACACCGAAAAGCCGCGTCAGCGCATCGCCGGGAATCGATGACGCCAGCAGAACGCCGAGAACTCCGCCGACGATCAAGCCCGGCAGCATGAGTATCAGCCAATCCCGGCGTACGCTACCCCGCTGCCAGTGCCCCCAGGCCGAGGACGCGCCGGTCACGACGATCGTCGCCAGCGAGGTGCCTACCGCGAGGTGCGCGACGACCGAGGGCGCGAAATCCTGAGCCAGGAAGGTGAACACCAGCGCCGGGACAATGACGATCCCTCCGCCAATGCCGAACACCCCGGCCAGCACGCCGGCTATCGCTCCCACCACCAGGTAGATCAGAATGGCCGTCAGCATGCAGCACCACCGGTCGATACAGAATGGGGCGAAGCGAATCTCGCATCGGGGGTCATCGTCAATCCTCGTCTGGCGGGGTGAATGTCGGGGCGAGCGGGAAGACCAATATCGATAGGCAGAATCGCCAGGCAAACCGTCACTGCCTGACAGGTTCGACCGGGCGCTCCCGCCGAGCGATCAGTCCATCATACCCGATCAATAGCAGGCTCATGTTACGCTGCGGGCTCATGGGTGTCATGGCACGCAGACGTCTGCGGTCAAGGACACCGTTCTCTTTGGGGGCAAAATCTCTCGTTGAGGGGCAAAATCGTGTGCCTGATCGTTTTCGACTGGCAGCCAAGCAAGACAATCCGGCTGCGCCTCGCCGCCAACCGGGACGAGTTTCATTCACGCCCGACTCGAGCGCTGCATCGCTGGCAGGATCTGCCGCTTGTCGGCGGTCGCGATCTGGCCGCCGGTGGCACCTGGCTGGCGGTCAGCGGCGGCCGGCGCTTCGCGGCCGTCACTAATGTGCGATCGGGCGATACGGCGATGGCGGGCCGAGCGTTATCGCGCGGCGACCTGGTCCGGCAAGCGCTCACGGCGCCTCATCCGCACCGATGGCTGACCGAACTGGCAAGCGGGAAAGCTCGGCAGTTCGCCGGTTTCAATCTGCTGGTCGGTTTCGACGACCAGCTCTGGCACGTGCATCACGCTGGTCGGCATGGCGTATGCCACGACGCCGACGACACTCTCCTGCAGCGGGTACCCCCAGGCATCCATACCCTGTCCAACGCCACGCTGGACTCGACGTGGCCGAAGTCGGTGCGCGCCGGCAGCGCGCTGGCGGAGACTCTGCCGACGACGGACTGGCGCCCGGTGATGCGCCAGACGATGCGTGATGCCCGGCCATTCGCGGATGACACCTTACCGGATACCAGCGTCGGGCTGGCGCGGGAACGGACACTCTCGCCCCTGTTCATCGAGGGTGCCGATTACGGCACCCGCGCGATGACGCTGGTGACCTGGTCCAATGAAGGGATCGAGCTGGAGGAGACAGGCTTCGGCCCTATGGGCAAGCCTCTCGACACGACGACGATCGTCAGTCGCTGAGCGTGAAGCTCAGGGCAAAACCGCGCGTCACCGGAAGTTCAGTCCTGCGGAGGCAGCAGATGCGCGATCTGCCAGTCGGTCAACCGCTGCCGCAGGTGGGCGCGAACCACCGCGGTGGTCGGCAGCGTCAGCGTCTCGGCGACCAGCTCGCGGGCATCCGCCACCGGCACGCGGCGAATCGCAGCGCGCACCCGCGGCAGGCTCGGCGCGTTCATCGATAGTGCGTCGAATCCCATTCCCATCAACAGCAGTGCGCCGGCAGGATCGCCAGCCAGTTCGCCGCAGACCGACGCCGGCACACCCAAACGCACGCTCTCCCTCGCGAGATGCGAAAGCGCACCCAGCACCGCCGGGTGACAGGCATCGTAGAGGCTCGCCACGCGTGCGTTGTTGCGATCGACCGCCAACAGGTACTGCGTCAGATCGTTGCTGCCGACAGAGAAGAAGTCGACCCGCTCGGCCAACGCCGCGAGCTGATAGAGCGTCGCCGGCACCTCGATCATCACCCCGACCTTGGGCGAAGCGATTTCGATGCCGTCCTCGGCCAGCTCCTGACGCGCCCTCGCCAGCAGACGCAGTGCCGTATCCACTTCGTCGATGCTGGTGATCATCGGCAGCAGGATGCGCAGATTGTCCAGCCCACGCGAGGCCATCAGCATGGCGCGTAGCTGGACCATCAGCACTTCCGGATGATCGAGCGTGACGCGGATACCACGCCAGCCGAGGAACGGGTTGGCCTCATTGATGGGAAAGTACGGTAGATCCTTGTCGCCGCCGATATCCAGCGTCCGCATCACCACCGGCAGCGGCGAGAAGCTATCGAGCTGCTCGTGATAGAGCCGGGTCTGCTCCTGCTCGCTGGGGAAGCGCTCGTTCATCATGAACGGCACTTCGGTGCGGTAAAGCCCGACGCCACTGACCCGCGGCTTGAGCTGCGCCACCGCATCCACGGCCAGCCCGGTGTTGACCAGCAGCGGCATGACGTGGCCGTCCGGAGTCTCGCTAGGCAGGTGCTGTTCGTGCTCGAGCACCTCGCTGAGCGCCTTCTCTTCCTTGATCAGCCGAGCATAACGCTTGGCCAGCGGCGCTTCCGGGCGCACGAACAGGCGTCCTCGGTGACCATCGAGAACCGCCTTGGCGCCGTTGATCCTCGGCAGCGGCAGGTCGACCATCCCCAGGACGGTCGGAATACCCATCGCACGGGCGAGAATCGCGACGTGCGAGTTGCTCGAACCACGGACCGAGACCAGCGCGGCCAGGCGCTCTCGCGGCAGCTCACCGAGGGTCGCGGCGCTGATCTCGTCGCCGACCAGAATCGTGTTTTGCGGGTAAGTAGCGGGCGTATTGGCGTTGCCCTCCTGCAGATGCGCCAGCACGCGCCGGCCGAGATCGCGGATATCGGCCGCTCGTTCGCGCAGATAACCATCGTCGACACGCTCGAGGTACTGGGTGTGACGCCGCACCACATCGGCCAGCGCGCCTGGCGCCCACTGCCCTTCACGGATGCGCTTCTCGACCTCGTTGCCCAGAGCCGAGTCACCCAGCATCTGCTGGTAGACATCGAACAGCGCCAGTTCCTGCGCCGAGATGCGGCTCGCCAGTCGCGCCCCGGCCTCTCGAATCTCCTCACGCACATGGTCGATCGCCGCATGCAGATGGGCGACTTCGGCATCCGGGTCGGTCGGGATGAGATCGGGAACGTTATCCAGGTCCGCCGGCGGCGCGATCACCACGATCTCGCCGATGACCATGCCGGGCGAGGCCGCGACGCCGGTGAACATCGCCTGCCCGTCGGGTCGCGCCGGTCGCGTCAGCGTGCCGGAAACCAGCGCATGCGCCAGTACCCCGGCCAGCTGGGCCGCCATGGTGACCAGAAAGGCCTCGTCACCCTCATCGAAACGCCGCTTCTCCTGCTGCTGGACGACCAGCACGCCGAGCATGCGCCGCTGATGGATGATCGGTACGCCAAGAAAGCTGGAGAAACGCTCCTCGCCTGTTTCGGCGAAGTAGCGAAAGTGGGGATGGGCAGGCGCGTCTTCGAGGTTGAGCGGTTCTTCACGCTGCCCGACAAGGCCGACGAGCCCCTCGCCCAGCTTCAGCGCAACCACGCCGACGGCCTGAGTCCGCAGGCCGATCGTGTCCATCAGTACCAGGCGCTCGCGCTCGCTGTCATAAAGATAGATGGAGCAGACGTCGGTGCGCATCGCCTTACGGATGCGGCGCACCATCGTCGCCAGTGCAGCATCCAGACTGCGGGCGCCGTTGACTTCCTGAACGATGCGGCGGAGCGTGTCGAGCATGGGCCTTTTCTTGTTGGCGAGTTCGCCCGACGCGGGCGGACTCCGGGTGTTATCGACGGGACAGGCGAGCCAAAACTCCGAACGTCGCTGGTCGCCTTCACCAGGGAAGGCATCGATCGCCACCGGGACTCGGCAGCGATCGAAGCATCAGGTCATCTCTTCCAGCGAAAGCCGGTGAAAGTCAGGCGCCAGCTCTCGTAGCGCCCGCCGATAGACCTCGCGCTTGAACGACACCACCTGCCCCAGCGGATACCAGTAGCTGACCCAGCGCCAGCCGTCGAATTCCGGTTTCGGGGTACTATCGACGCAGACCCGGCTGTCATGACAGCGAATCTTCAACAGAAACCACTTCTGCTTCTGACCGATACAGATCGGCTTCGAATGCGTTCTTACCATGCGCCGGGGGAGCCGGTAACGTAGCCATCCTCGCGTACAGGCCACCACATCGACATCATTGGACGTCAGTCCAATCTCCTCTTCCAGCTCGCGGAAGAGTGCCTGCTGTGGTGTCTCGTAGGCCTTGATTCCTCCCTGCGGAAATTGCCACGCTTCCTGCCCCGATCGACGCGCCCAAAGTAGCTGGCCGTCACAGTTGGCAATGATGATACCAACGTTCGGCCGAAAGCCATCGGCGTCTATCACGGCGTTCACCTTGACTCAATCTAGTTGGCTTCATTCTTCCATAAAGCGAGAAAGTGCATCAATACACCTTAGGGCCTGTCGCACACTCATTCGCGCAGCATGTGAAGTCCGCCCCCGTGGGCAAGTCCGCGGGAGTCTGCGATACTGCCGAGCTCTCGACGTCTACGGTCCGGGGCGTCAGTGCGGCGGCACGCGCTCCCGGCCGACACGCTCGATCCACGATTCCCACCACAGGAGCCAACCTTGAGTCTGGCCATCTTCGATCTCGACAACACACTGCTGAGCTGCGACAGCGACCACGCCTGGGGCGAATTTCTGGTCGAACAGGGCGCCGTTGATGGTGACGCCTACCGCCGGGCCAACGATCAGTTTCTCGCCGATTATCGTGCCGGACGTCTCGACTTGATGGCGTATCTCTCGATGGCGCTCAAGCCGCTGACCGAAAACAGCGAAGAGCAATTGCGGGCCTGGCATCAGCAGTTCATGGCCTGCAAGATCGAGCCAAACGTGCTGCCTCAGGGAGAAGAGTTGCTGGCATGGCATCGCCAGCGGGGAGATTTTCTACTGATCGTGACGGCGACCAATCGCTTCGTCACCGGTCCCATTGCGGAGCGGCTAGGCGTCGACGATCTGATCGCGGTCGAGCCGGCGCGTGAAAACGGCGCCTACACGGGGCAGATCACCGGGGTTCCCAGCTACCGTGAGGGCAAGGTCACACGGATGGAGACGTGGCTCGAGGGCCACCCGACGCTGACGCTCGACGATGCCTGGTTCTACAGCGACTCCATCAACGACCGTTTTCTCCTCGAGCGTGTCGCCAACCCGGTTGCCGTCGACCCGGACGATGCGCTGCGTCAGCTAGCTGGCGACAACGGCTGGCGAGTGCTGTCGCTGCGCGAGAGCTGAGGCGCCCCTGCTCGACACCCGATGACGACCAAAGCCAAGGCCCGGTCCTGAATCGGCGCCTGCAGACGGGCGCCTCATGCCACTCAAGACAGCGGCGCCGAGGGCGACAGGTTCCGGGCGTCAGCGCCTTCCGCCGTTACCCGGGATGCCGGCGCATGCGCCGCGTGCAGTCGGCTGATCAGCTGGTCCTCCAGCGCGAAACGCTCGGTCATGGCGCGCCCGAGACGATCGAGCCAGGCGGGTAGCTTGTCGGTGAAGCGCTGACACCTGGCCGGCGTCGCGTAGTCGTTGTCGAAATCGAGTACCAGCTGCGTCGAGGAGTCGACCCGCGCCAGCAGCTGATCCGCAATCGCCAGCGCTTCCTGATCATCGAAAGCTTTCGCTTCCTCGCGCAGCTGCGGATAGATCTCGAAATGGCCCGCGCTGATGTAATCCATCAGTGCTTCGCTGAACGTGTCGATGCGCGGCTTCGAGACGGCAGAAAGGTCGGCATCACAGAACTCCCGTAGATCGACCAGCGTTACCAGCATGTCATAACGCTGCTCCAGCCAGCGGTCGATCAGCGTATGCACGCCTCCCCAGCGCTCCTGTGCGGATTGGCAATCTTCCAGCATGAGACCTCTCCTTCGTCTGCGGTAACGCTCGAGCAGCCTGTCTCAGGAAGCGTGACCGACTGCCCTCGTCGAAGATGCGCCGCGCTTGAGTCTCGCTATCAGCAGCGCAACGGGGATGACACCCATCACGACGAAGCCGAGCAACGTCCACTGCGGCAGCGTCACGCCCCACAGTGAACCTTCCACTGCCGCACACTCGCCCGAGCCAGACAGCACTCGAGACATCACGTCCCACAGCGGCAGCATATCCATCATGTAGTCTAAGCCAGGTCCGCAGCTCGGCACACTATCCGGAGGTAGCGACTGTATCCACACGTGCCGGCCGGCGACACCGATACCGGCAAGTACCGCGAGCAGTGCCAGAATGCCGTAGACGATGCCCCCCCAGTGTTTGGGGTTATGAATCGCGCCGATCAGGAAAAACACACCGGCGGAAATGACCGCCACGCGCTGAAAAATGCACAGCGGACACGGCTCCAGGCCCACGCCGTACTGAAGATAGAGCGCCACCGCCATCATGAAGCAGCACATCAGCAAGCCCAGTAGACACCACTGTCTGACACTGGCTCGAGCGGCCCATTCCTTGATCTGCATAATTCCGTCTCACTGTTCGTCGTGTCGATCGCCACGGCGGTTATCGAAAGCCTTGTCGCGATGACGTCAGCCGACGTCATCCAGATGACTGACTCATGCCGCCGATCGGGGTTCCCTGGCACGAGAGAAATAATCGGCAATGAACTGAGCGAAAGAGACCTGATCTTCCGCCTCGATATCCTGCTGCTGCTGGTGCGATGTTTCGATCTGCTGCGCGAACAGCGCCTCGCGCGCCTCATCCATGGGCGTCGAGCGCCACTGTTCGGCCTGGGCCTTGGCCAAGTCGGTCATGAAATCGGCCCACTCACCGCCGTGCGCCTTCATCGCCTCCAGCATGCGCGCCGATGGCGTCAGCGAGGGATCGTCCAGCCGCATGGCGAGCGTGTCGATCGCGGCCACGTGCAGGTCGTCACCCTCGATCGCATCGAGCAATTCGGCGACCTCCCGCATACCGTGAATGATCTCTTGCCCCCGCGCCTTGACGGTCATTCGGCGATCGCCGACCTGGAGCTCGAGCGCGGGATCACGCCCGCGCTCGACGACGAGACGCCGGTTGTCATCCAGTCGATCGCACTCGTCGTCGGGTATCCACGGACTTTCCGATAGCAGGCACCAGAACAGGAAAGTATCCAGAAAGCGCATCTGGGGCTCGTCGATGCCGAGCGGCAGAAACGGGTTCAGATCGAGGCAACGAACTTCGATGTACTCGACCCCGCGCGCCTCGAGCGCCTGCGTCGGCGTCTCATCGTGGCGCGCGACCCTTTTGGGTCGAATATCGCTGTAATACTCGTTCTCGATCTGCAGGATATTGGCCGAAAGCTGGCGCCATTCGCCATCGACATCGACGCCGATGCGGCGGTAGTCCGGCCACTCGGTCGAGATGGCATGGCGCAGCGTGCCGACATAGTTGGAGAGCGAGTTGAAACAGATCTTGAGCTGCGACTGGACCTTGTTCTGATAGCCGAGATCGGACATGCGCAGGCTCGTCGCGTAGGGCGCCTGCAAGGTCTGCTCACCCAACGGCTGAAGCTTTGCCGCTCGCCCGTTCTCGCCACCGCCGAGGAAACTCTTGTCCAGCGCCGGAGAGGCACCGAAGAGGTATAGCAGCAGCCAGCTGTTGCGCCGGAAGTTGCGAATCAGGTCGAAGTAACGCCCGGAGCGATATCCCTGCAGCGACTCGTCCTGGCGCCCCTCGAGCTCCTGCAGCATCGGCCAAAGGTTTTCGGGAAACGAGACGTTGTAATGAATGCCGGCGATGGACTGCATGATGCGCCCGTAGCGGGCGTCGAGCCCTTTCCGGTAGACATGCTTCATCGTTCCGACGTTCGAGGTGCCGTAATCGGCGATGGGGATGCTGTCGTTGCCCTGCAGGCGTGACGGCATGCTCGCCGGCCAGATCCACTCACCATCCAGATGTCGGTAGCTGAAGCGAAGCAGGTCGCCGAGAAACGACAGCGCATCCGCCGGCCGGCAGTAGACCGGCGTGATGTATTCGAGCAGCGCTTCGGAGTAGTCGGTGGTGATATGCGGATGAGTCAGCTTGGAGCCCAGCGCATGGGGATGTGGCGTTGCCACGATCGCGCCATGTCCGTCGACGCGCAGCCCCTCCTTTTCGATGCCTCGCCGCAGACGACCAAGCAATCCGTTGCGAGCCGGCGTCATTAGCCGGCCGACGTTCGTGGCGAGTTGATCAGACACGCTCAACACCTTATCTCGTGGGGCGCGCCGTGCGCGGCCCTGGGGTCCGTTGCGGCGAGTGAACACGTCATCGACCAGTTCACCCGTCTCGGGTCAGCTTCCATTATGGTGCCGGCGCTAGCGCTTTCAAGGCTAACGATCGGCGTCAGCGACGTCGCTGCGCCTTGCGCAACGCCTCGGCCATCGCCCCGCCAGGCTGAGCGCTGCCCTGCCCTGCCTGACGTCCGCCGGATCCCCGGCGCGAACCACCCTCGCGACGCGGGTCGCTGCGACCATGGCCGCCGCGTTCGGCTTTCTCGCCGGGTGCGTCGTTCAGGCGCATCGACAGGCCGATACGCTGACGCGGCACATCCACCTCCATCACCTTGACCTTGACGATATCCCCGGCCTTGACCACCTGACGCGGGTCCTCGACGAACTTGTCGGCCAGCGCCGAGATATGCACCAGTCCATCCTGATGCACACCGATGTCGACGAAAGCGCCAAAGTGGGTCACGTTGGTGACGACACCTTCCAGCAGCATGCCCGGCTCGAGATCGGCGATCTTCTCGACACCCTCACGGAACTCGGCGGCCTTGAACTCCGGGCGCGGGTCGCGTCCCGGTTTGTCGAGCTCACCGATGATATCGATCACCGTCGGCACGCCAAAGGTATCGTCGACATAGTCGGACGGCTTCAGCGACTTGAGATAGCGACTATCACCGATCAGCCCCTTCAGCTCACGGCCGTTGCGCTCGGCGATACGCGCGACGAGCGGATACGCTTCGGGATGCACGGCGCTGGCGTCGAGCGGATTATGGCCCGCCATGATGCGCAGAAAGCCGGCGCACTGCTCGAAGGTCTTGGGCCCGAGTCGCTCGACATCGAGAAGATCCTGACGCGTCTGGAACGGCCCCTCGCGGTCGCGACGGGCGACGATGTTCTCCGCCAGCATGGCACTCAGGCCGGAAACGCGAGACAGCAGCGCGCTGGACGCCGTGTTGAGATCGACCCCGACCGCGTTGACGCAGTCCTCGATCACGGTTTCCAGGCTGCGCGACAGGCGCAGCTGCGAGACATCATGCTGATACTGACCCACGCCGATCGATTTAGGATCGATCTTGACCAGCTCGGCCAACGGGTCCTGAAGACGGCGGGCGATCGAGACCGCCCCGCGAATCGACACGTCGAGATCCGGGAATTCCCTGGCCGCGAGTTCGGAAGCGGAGTAGACGGACGCGCCGGCCTCGCTGACCATCACCTTGGAGAGCTGGCGCGGCGACAGGCGCTTGATCAGCTCGGCGGCGAGCTTGTCGGTCTCGCGACTGGCGGTGCCATTGCCGACGGCGACCAGCGTGACCGAGTGACGTTCGACCAGCTTGGCAAGCGTCGCCAGTGACTCGTCCCAGCGGTTCTGCGGCGCGTGCGGGTAGATCACCGCGTGCTCCAGAAAACGCCCGGTCGCATCCACCACGGCAACCTTGCAACCGGTGCGCAGCCCCGGATCGAGCCCCAGCGTGGCGCGCGGCCCTGCCGGAGCCGCCAGCAGCAGGTCCTTGAGATTGGCGGCGAACACGTCGATGGCTTCCTGCTCGGCACGTTCGCGTAGGCGGCCCATCAGCTCGGTCTCGATATGGGTGTAGAGCTTGACTCGCCAGGTCCAGCGCACCACCTCTTTCAACCAGCGAGACGCCGGTGCCTCGAGCGCCAGATCGATACCCACATGTCGCGCGATCGCCACCTCCGCCGGGTGAATGGGGGCATCGTCCTCTCCCGCCATGATCAGCCCCAACGACAGCGCACCCTCGTTACGACCGCGAAACATCGCCAATGCTCGGTGGGAGGGCACTTTCGCCAGCGTCTCGTCATGCTCGAAGTAGTCGGCGAACTTGGCGCCCTCGTTCTCCTTGCCTGTGACCACGCGAGCACGCAGCTGGCCCTCTTCCCACAGCCGTTCGCGCAGTCGCCCGACGAGCTCCGCCTCTTCGCTGAAGCGCTCCATCAGAATCTGCTTGGCACCATCCAGCGCCGCCTTGGCGTCCTGAATGCCCTTGTCGCCATCGACGAACGCCGCTGCTTCTGTCTCGGGCGCCAAGCTCGGATCGGTAAGCAGGCGGTCCGCAAGCGGCTCCAGCCCGGCTTCTCGGGCGATCTGCGCTTTGGTCCGGCGCTTCTTGCGGTAAGGCAGGTACAGATCCTCGAGGCGCTGCTTGGTCGTTGCCGCCAGCAGCGCCTGGCGCAGGTCATCGGTCATCTGCCCCTGCTCGTCGATCGCCTGGACGATCGCGTCCCGGCGCTCCTCCATCTCGCGCAGGTAGCGAAGACGTTCCTCGAGCGTGCGCAGTTGACCATCGTCGAGGCCGCCGGTCACCTCCTTACGATAACGGGCGATGAAGGGAACCGTGGCACCGCCATCCAGCAGCGTCACGGTGGCACTGACCTGATTCGCGCGCACACCGAGTTCCTCGGCGATACGCGCGATGATCGCAGCCCCGATATCGGCGCCGGCGCCGCGGGAGCTGGATGCGTTGGAAAGAGAAGCGTCGTACTGGGAAGCGTTGGACATGAAGCACATCACGATGGCAAAGATCGCGACACGTTAGCACAGAGCCCGCCGCGACTCACACGCCCCGATGGCGTTGGCCTATCGGCCGTCGAGCGGCTCTCGGAAACGACATGGGGACGGCCGAAGCCGTCCCCATGATCCAGTCGGGCCGGCCGCGTCAGACGCGCTGCGGGCCGGCTGCCACGATCGCCGCGTCGACACCGTCGAACTTGGTGAAGTTATCGGTGAACTTGGCGATGAGGTCGTTCATCTGCTCGCGGAACGCAGCCTGATCGCTCCAGGCATCGCGAGGATCGAGCAGGTGGCTGTCGACGCCTTCCACGGCAGTCGGCACCTCGAGGTTGAGACCCTCGATATGCCGGGTCTCGACACCCTTGAGCTCGCCTTCCTGGATCGCGCGGATGATCGCTCGCGTCGTCGGGATGCTGAACCGGCTGCCGCCCTGCCCGTAGGCGCCACCACTCCAGCCGGTATTGACCAGATAGACGCGGGACTCGAACGCCTCGACGCGCTTGATCAGCAGCTCGGCGTACTCATGGGCCGGGCGCGGGAAGAATGGCGCTCCGAAACAGGTGGAGAACGTCGCCTCGAGGCTACTGGTCGAGCCCATCTCGGTCGAACCGACCTTCGCCGTGTAGCCGGAGAGGAAGTGATAGGCTGCCGCCTCCTTGGAGAGCAGCGATACCGGCGGCAGTACACCGCTCATGTCGCAGGTCAGGAAGATGATGGCGCTCGGCTCGCCGGCGCGATTCTCTTCGACCCGCTTCTCGACGAACTCGAGCGGATAACCGGCACGCCCGTTCTGGGTCAGGCTGTCGTCGGTATAGTCCGGCACCCGTCCTTCGCCCAGCACCACGTTCTCGAGCACCGTACCGAAGCGGATCGCATCCCAGATGATCGGCTCGTTCTTGCGCGAAAGGTCGATCGTCTTGGCGTAGCAGCCGCCCTCGAAGTTGAACACGGTGCCCTCGCCCCAGCCATGTTCGTCATCGCCGATCAGGTAGCGCTCGGGATCGGCAGAGAGCGTGGTCTTGCCGGTACCGGAGAGGCCGAAGAAGAGCGTGGTCTCGCCATCTTCACCGACGTTCGCACTGCAGTGCATCGGCAGCACGTCCTTCTCCGGCAGCAGGAAGTTCTGCACCGAGAACATCGCCTTCTTCATCTCGCCGGCGTAGCGCATGCCGGCCAGCAGCACCTTGCGACGCGCGAAATTGATCATCACGGTGCCTTCCGAGCGCGTGCCGTCGCGCTGCGGCTCGCAGACGAACCCCGGCGCGTTGAGTACCGTCCACTCGCTCTTGTCCTTGGCGTTGTAGCTCTCCGGACGCACGAACAGGTTTCGCCCATAGAGCGCATGCCAGGCATATTCGGTCACGGTGCGAATCGGCAGGTAGTACTCGGGGTCGGCGCCGACGTGCAGCTCGCAGACGTAGGTTTCACCACTCGCCAGATAGTCCTCCACCCGCTCCCAAAGCGCATCGAAGACGTCGGGGCTGATCGGGCGGTTGACCTGCCCCCATTCGATCAGATCGGAGGTCGACGGCTCTTCGACGATGAAGCGGTCGAGCGTGGAGCGCCCGGTACGCTCGCCGGTCTCCACAACCAGTGCGCCATGGTCGGCCAGCACGCCTTCTCCTCTGGCGAGGGCATATTCGACCAGTTCGGCCGCGGTCAAATTGGTGTGCGTCTTGCCGGCTTGGGCACTGCGGGCAGCCGTCGTCATGGCTTGCGAGGTGGTCATCATCCAGTCCTGGGCTCTATGGCCGCTTTTCCGTGTCATGTCGAGAAACACTGCATCGGCGCTATCAGTGAATCCCTCACAGCGTTGCACTCCCGCCTCGCCGACGAACCGTTCTTGCGGGAGCGGCAGCCTCGACACCCGGCGGGTCAAAAAGGTAGGCCATTATGGCAAAAACGGCCCGGCGCGCAAACGCCGGGCCGTGACCGTCAATTGACCTTTGATCGAAGACTTAATGCGTGGCGGCACCATCCTCAATGCAGCGTTGGTGATGGCGCCTCGGGCGAATCGATGATCGCCTCCACCTCCGCCGCCGTGAAGTGATAGCGGGTATGACAAAAATGGCACTGCGTATCGATGGCCTGCTGCTCGTCGAGCACGCTGCGAAGATCGTCGGCGCCCAGCGTATGCAGCGCGTTGGCGAAGCGCTCCCGCGAGCAGGTGCAGCCGAATTCGAGCGCCTTCGGCGTAAAGACCCGCGTCGTCTCCTCATGGAAGAGCCGATAAAGCACATCCTGTGCCGGCAGCGTCAGAAGCTCTTCATCGCGCACGGTCGTGGCCAGATGGACGACTCGGTCCCACGCATCGGGATCCTTGTTGGACGCATCGTCAGGTAGCTGCTGCAGCAAAAGCCCTGCGCTACGCGAACCATCGGCGCTCAGCCAGAGACGTGTCGCCAGCTGTTCGGATTGCTCGAAGTAGGCCTCGAGACAGCCCGCCAGGTCATCACGATCCAGCGCCACGATGCCCTGATAGCGGTTGCCCTCGGCGGGATCGAGCGTGATCACGATATGGCCATCGCCAACCAGCTGACGCAGCGTGGCGTTGTCGGCAAAGAGCTGTGCTTCGTCGAACCGCGCGATGGCACGCAGCTGCCCGCCGGGGTTGGACTCCGCCATCAGCACGTCGACGCCCTGCTTGCCGCGGACCTCGAGGCTGACCGTGCCGTCGATCTTGACGGTCTCGGTCAGCAACGCCACGGCGCTCAACAGCTCACCGAGCTGGTGGCGAATGGCCGCCGGATAGTCGTGGCGCGCGAGCACCTCTGTGTAGGCGGCTTCCAGCTGAACGATCTCGCCGCGAACGTTGGTGTCATCGAACAGGAAACGCTGAATCTCGTCATTCATGAGCTACATCTCGTCAACCTGGCTGGCGGGAGCGCCACGCCGACAGCACAGGAAAATATTGGGAACCATGGGGCGGGAGTGCCGCCGGCAACGCTGCCGAAACTCGCTATGGGCAGCGAATACGTGTATGGACAGCGAATGCGTGGCAAACCGCTCAGTCGTCGTTGGGCTGACGCTGGAAGCGCTGAATGTCTCGGCGCTGACGTTTGTCCGGTCGCTTGATTGGCGGCTGCATCATCTGGTTGGCCGCCTTGCGCTGCTGTGCCTCGCGTTCACGACGCTCGCGGCTCTCCGCTGTCTCGGCGTAGAGCCGCTGGGCCTCTGACGCGCCTCGACGCTGCGCGGAGAGCTCGACGACCTCGACAGTCAGGGTATCCCAACCCTGGGGAAGCTCGATCATGGCGCCGACTTCGACATTCTTGCTGGTCTTGACCCGACTGCCATCGTAGCGAACCTTGCCGCCCTCGATCGCCTTCTTGGCAAGCTGGCGCGTCTTGAAGAAGCGCGCGGCCCACAGCCATTTGTCGATTCGAACCGTATCGCTCATATGCACATTCACCTCGACCGCTTTCAATGGGGGCGCCAGGCCACCCCTTCAAGGCGCGACAGGCACTCGCAGTAACGTCTTCTGTCGCCGCTGCGCCGAGTTGCGTATTGTACGAAGAGCAACCCGCTCGATGCACGGAGGCCGCATGGCGTCATCAGAGATTTCCCCGACCAAACCCAGCATTCTCCGGCGACGCGACCTGGCGAGCAGCCGGCTCTTCGCGATCGAGGAACTCGAGCTGCGCTTCGCCAATGGCGCAGAGCGCACGTTCGAACGACTCAAGGGCAAGGGTAGCGGCGCCGTGATGCTGGTCGCGATGCCGGACCCGGATCATGTGCTATTGATCCGCGAGTACGCTGCCGGGTTCGACGAGTATGCGCTGACGCTGCCCAAGGGTCTGGTCGACCCGGGTGAAGATATCATCACCGCCGCCAACCGCGAGCTGATGGAAGAGTGCGGCTACGGCGCCAACCGCATCGAACCGCTGGTCGAGCTGTCGCTGGCCCCGAATTACATGAATCACCGGATGCACGTGCTGCTGGCAAGCGATCTTTACGAAAAACGTCTGGACGGCGACGAGCCGGAACCGCTGCTGGTCGAATCGCACCCGATCGAGGACATCACCGGCCTTCTGGCGCGAGAGGACTTCCACGAGGCACGCGCGATCGCGGCGCTCTATATTGCCCGGGACAAACTGCGCAGCGAGCGCGAATCGGAAAGCTGGTGGTAGGTGAACATCGCGGCCAGCGGTGAGCGTTTTTCCCTGACGCAGGTGCTAGCCGAGAATACAGAACTTACCGGATAACGCAGTTTCTATCCGGCATACAAAAATGCCCCGCAAGCAGCGGGGCAGAACCTATCGACGAGATGCCGTTAACTGACGTTTGGTAAACGACATCTGTCTATCGCGAGCGAATCGGACGAACTCAGGACTCGGGGTCGACGTCCTGAGCGGAGTCGACACCGTGGTTGCCTTCCATCGAATCACCGTGAATCTTGCCTTGGGCGGCAGACTTGTCCTGTGCTGTGGGACCGGCGGCTTTCAGGCTGCCCGGCTGCGTGTTCGCGGAGCCGGTCTGGCCGTTGTTCTCGTCCGGGAGGTTATTTTCGGATGGCAGAGAGCCGGAACCGCCTTCTGCGGCCGTGGCGCCTTGCGCATCGTAAGGTGACGAACCGCCAGACTGGGTGTTGGCAGACCCGCTTTCCGGGCTGACCGCGGGCGCCTGGTCCTGGGCGAAGGCGGCAGCCGTCGGTAGCGCGAGCATGGCGGCAAAGATGGCAGCGTTGAGCTTTTTCATGTGAATCCTCCTTAATTCCAATGATGCTCGTCGAGAACCCAAGGTTCATCCGCGGCATGCCCAAATGGATTCAGGGCGATGTCACGATGGCAACGCCATGTTGCCGGGACGACGAGCCGTGGCTCAGCGTTCGCCTAAAACATAGTCGCCAAACGATTTTCTCGCAAACGCCCCGCTTCATGGCCGGTTCGTCGTCGTCATCCAGCTTTGCCTATCCCCTTGGCTCCGTGTCCAACTGCACCCACTCAATGATCCTGCAGCGGTTCCTCC
Source organism: Salinicola rhizosphaerae (assembly GCF_014652715.1). Classification (GTDB taxonomy): domain Bacteria; phylum Pseudomonadota; class Gammaproteobacteria; order Pseudomonadales; family Halomonadaceae; genus Salinicola; species Salinicola rhizosphaerae. The sequence continues at coordinate 295,270 of NZ_BMZI01000005.1, forward strand.
AGCGCCCCCGCGTAGTGCGCGATGAAGCGACGGGCGGAGGGAGAGAGCTCACGGTCACGCCGCCAGAGCAGTTCGAAAGGCGGATTCTGCGTGTGCAGACGGTAGTCGATCTTCGCTATCTGGCCTCGAGCCACGGGGTTCTCGGCGACACGCTCGGGCAGCAGCGCCAGCACGCCCCGATCCTGCTCGAGCATCGCCAGAATGGCGTAGGTCGATGAGATCTCGATGGCGCGAAATGGCAGCGCCACGCCGGTCGCCACGAACTCCTGCTCCAGCATTCTCGGCATGCTGACGGGGTAGACGATCCAGGTCTCGCCGGCCAGCGCTTCGAATTCGGGGGCGACCGCACCGGTCAGCGAATGCTCGGGATGAGAGACGACCCACAAAGGCTCCGGAAAACTGCCGCGACAGTGGTACTCATCAGGTCGACGACCGAAGCGCGAACGGCAGAGCGCAATGTCGACACGCCCCTGATCGAGCAGCCGCAGCAGGCCCTCGCTGGTGTCCTCCACGATCTGCAGCGACAGCGACGGCTGCTCGGCACGCACCTTGACGCTGACATCGACGATGGCCGCAATCGCGCCCATCGTCCCGCCAACGGCAAGGTGGCCGCCAAATCCCTGCTGCAAACCGATCATCTCTTCGCGCAGATGTGCCAGGTCGTTCTGGATCAGACGCGCATAGCGCACCACGCACCGCCCGAGATCGTTGACCTCCAGCCCACGAGCACTGCGCGAGAAGAGCGCCGCGTCGAACATCGATTCGATTTCGCCGAGCGCCCGGGTCGCCCCCGGTTGCGAAATCGCGACCTGCTCGGCCGCCTTGTGGATCGAACCGCACTCCTCCAACGCCAGCAGCAGGCGCAACTGGCGCAACTTGAGTCTCGACATCAGCGTGTCCAGCGTCGGCGTCATGGGGCGCTCCCGTTTGCGACCTTGGATGAATGCAGAAAGGTTATCGCCACATCAGCAACTCTCAGTATCCAAGCAGTTCCCGAGCAGACTACATTGCCTCGTCAAGCTTATAAATTGCTGATTAAAAACAATTTTTAAAACAAACGTCGTATAGACCAAAGTCCAAATGCTTGCTCGGGAGACACCCATGACACGCATCGCGCTGGCCACCGAGGCCCCTGACTCGGTGATTCGCCTTCACCCCTCGGACGATGTCGTCATCGCCAGGATGCCACTACCTGCCGGCACCGAAGTGCTGCCGGGAGTCGTTCTCGCCACGGCCGTTCCAGCGGCCCACAAGATCGCGGTACGCGCGTTGGCTGCCAACGACAAGGTCCGTCGCTACGGCCAGGTCATCGGCCGCGCTAGCCAACCCATCACCGCCGGCGATCACGTCCATGTCCACAACCTGAATATCGGCGATCTGGAAGGCGCCGCGCATGAGCAGACCCTCGCCGACGGCTATGCCATCGGCAGCGAAGTACAGCCGGTCCAGCCGGTGGCGGAGCCGGCAACCTTCATGGGTATTCCGCGCGCGGACGGCCGCGTTGCCACGCGCAACTACATCGGCATTCTGACGTCGGTGAACTGCTCCGCTACCGTCGCACATGCGATTGCCGACCACTTTCGGCGCGACGTTCACCCAGAGGCCATGGCGCCCTACCCGAATGTCGACGGTGTGGTGGCGCTGACTCACGGCGTCGGCTGCGCCGTTGCCGCCGACGGCGAAGCGCTCGAGATGCTGCGGCGCACGCTGGCCGGCTATGCCCGGCACGTCAACTTCGCGGCCGTTCTGGTGATCGGCCTGGGCTGCGAGACCAACCAGATCGACGCCATGATCGAATCCCAGGGGCTCGAGGTCGGTCCGAAGCTCCACCCCTTCACCATTCAGCAGATCGGTGGCACGACCAAGGCGATCGCCGAGGGGATCGTCCGTATCAAGACGCTGCTGAAAGAAGCCAACGACGTCGAGCGTGTCCCCTGCCGTGCCGAGCACCTGCGAGTCGCACTGCAGTGCGGTGGCTCCGACGGTTATTCAGGCATTACCGCCAACCCGGCACTCGGCGCCGCAGTCGATCGTCTCGTGGCTCACGGCGGCAGCGCGATCCTCGCCGAGACACCGGAAATCTACGGCGCCGAGCACCTTCTCACGCGCCGAGCGGTGAGTCCCGCGGTCGCCGAGAAGCTTATCGAACGCATCCACTGGTGGGAGGAGTTCTGCCGCGTGCGCGGCGCCTCACTCGACAACAACCCCTCGGCGGGCAACAAGGCCGGCGGATTGACCACCATCCTGGAGAAGTCGCTCGGCGCGGTCGCCAAGGCCGGAACGACACCGCTCGTCGAGGTGCTCGAATACGCCGAACCGATGCGAGCGAAAGGGCTCGCGTTCATGGACTCCCCCGGCTTCGACCCGGTATCGGTCACCGGACAGGTCGCCAGCGGCTGCAACCTGATCGCCTTCACCACGGGCCGCGGCAGCGCCTTCGGCTGCGCGCCGGTGCCCTCGATGAAGCTCGCCACCAACAGCGCGCTGTGGCGACACCAGAACGACGACATGGATATCAACTGCGGCGCGCTGGTGGACGGCGAGACCGACCTCGACAAGCTCGGTGAGGCGATCTTCCAGCGCCTGCTGTCACTCGCCTCCGGCGAGAAGAGCAAAAGCGAGCGCCACGGCTACGGCCAGCAGGAGTTCGTACCCTGGCAGATCGGCGTCATTACCTGAGCCCACCCACCGAACGACATTCTCGACCGTGCCACTTGAACTCGCGCGGCCTACCCGTCCGACAGACATGGAGAACAGCACATGTCGACTCCCGCCTCTCGCGTACCGATCTACGATACGCTCAATCGCATCCCCGGCGGCCTGATGATCGTGCCCCTGATTCTCGGCTCGATCGTCGGCACGCTGGCGCCGGCTGCGCTGGATATCGGCAGCTTCACCACCGCGCTGTTCAAGGAGGGCGCGATGGCATTCATGGGGCTGGTGATCTTCGCGACCGGCATGCAGATCACGCCGCGCAACGCCGGCCCCATCGTCGGGACTGCCAGTGTCATTCTGCTGATGAAGAGTGTGGTTCCCGGCGTGCTGATCGCGCTGCTCGGTCTGCTCACAGGCATGCACGGCCTGTTCGGCATCTCGATCCTGGCGATGCTCGCGGCCATGGATAACAGCAATGGCGGCATCTGGCTGGCGTTTACCGGGCGCTACGGTGACCAACGCGACCGCGGTGCCTACATCGCCAGCGCGATCAACGACGGCCCCTTCTTCACGCTGATTCTGATCGGCGCTTCTGGCCTCGCCGATATCCCGCTCGAAGTCTTCCTGGCGGCAATCGTTCCGCTGCTGCTGGGCATTCTCGTCGGCAACCTGGATCCCAAATGGACCGAGGTTCTGCGCCCGGTGCCCGAGATGGTCATTCCGTTTTTCTCGTTCGGCCTAGGCACCGGCATCAACCTGACCGACGTACTGAGCGGCGGGATCAGCGGATTGGCGCTGGGCCTCGTCGTCGCCCCAGTGACGGGCGGATTGGTCTATCTAGGCTATCGTTTCTTGCTCAAGCGCGGTCCCCGAAGCGGTATCGGGTTCGCCGCCGGCACGACTGCCGGCAACTCGATCGCGACACCGGCCATCGCGGCGGCAGCCGACCCCTCGCTGCAATCGTACGTTGGTGTTGCCACGACTCAGGTCGCCGCCTGCGTGCTGGTATCGGCACTGATGGCACCCGCCATCGCCTCCTGGCTACTGAAGCGCAACGGCGAGCTGCGCTCACCCGACGGTAGTATCGAGCCCGAAATTTCCTCAGACCGAATGCGTTCGCCGGTTCGACCGCAGACGGTCATGAAGTGAAGGTAATTACGGCTTGGCAGGACGCGACGCCAAGAGACTTGAGTCTTCGTATGACTGACCAGCTACACAGTCTGTGACCACTGCAACAGGAAAAATGCCGGCGATCGTTGCCGGCATTCCTTTTGTCGAGTCATCGATCCGGGTTTTGAGTCATCACTCCATGTTATGAGTCAGAGCCCCGAGCATCCATGACCGCCTCCTTGAGAATGCCATCCAGGCGCGTGACGGTGCCCTTTGCTGGCAAACCTCAGAGCTCGACGGCGGTCCCGGTTGTCGCGCTGCGGGCGCCGGCTTCGAGCAGCTTCATCACCTGAAGCGCCTCGTCGGCGGTAACCGGCAGCGGCGCGCGGCCAAGAATGGCATCGCGGACGCCGCTGTAGAAGGCCGGGTAGTCGCCCGGCAGCGTGGGCACTTCGTGAAGTTCGGGCTGGCTGCCCTCGCGCACCTGGCCGATGGTCAGCATGCCGTGACGCCAGTCCTCGCCCCAGTGCGGTGCCGGCTGGCGATCGCCGCGCTTGAGCAGATCTTCCTGTGGATCGAGCCCGTGCTTGAGATAGCTCGCACGCGTGCCGTGAACGGTGAATCGTGCACTTGGCGCGGAGACCAGCGTGCCGCCATGAAGAATGACGCGCTTGTCCGCGTAGCGCAGCACGGCATGAAAATAGTCATCGACCAGCGCACCATCACGCTGATTGGCCAGGTCTAGCCAGATCGATTGCGGTCGGCCGAACAGCACCAGCGCCTGATCGACCAGATGCGCGCCGAGATCGAACCAGGCGCCGGCTCCCGGCGCGGGCTCTTCTCGCCAGCGCTGGGCGACCTGAGGGCGGAAGCGATCGAAATGCGACTCGAAGTGGACGACGTCACCGAGCGAGCGACTGTCGATGAGGTTACGCACGGTCAGGAAATCGGCGTCCCACCGCCGGTTGTGGAACACCGACAGCAGACGCTGGCTCTTCTCGGCCTGAGCGCAGAGCTGCTCGGCCTGGGCAACGGTCACGGTAAAAGGCTTGTCGATGACGACATGTTTGCCGGCTGCGAGCGCCTGACTGGCCAGCTCAAAGTGCGTCGCGTTAGGGGTGGGAATGACGACCAGATCGATATCGTCACGTGCGAACAGCGCTTCCGGCGTCGCCTCTACCGGTACGTCCGGCAGATCGGCGCGCACCTTGGCGGCATCACGACTGGCGACCGCAACGAGCGAAAGCCCTTCCTGGGCCGTGATTAGCGGCGCGTGGAATCGTTTGCTGGCCATTCCGTAGCCAACCAATCCCACACCTATGGCTCCCTTCATGCAGATTCCTTAGCGCTGAGTTCCCGATCGGAATCGACCGACGGTATCCCGTATCGATTCGGCTGTCGCTATAGGATATCGCAACTTGCACGCCAATGAGTTAACTCGCGCTGTCCCGACGCTACATACCGCCAGCCCGAATCGCGCTGGAGGTGCGTAACCTGCGACCGTAACGGCGCTGACGGAACGGGCGAATCAGGCTTCGGCGGTTGTCAGCCGTCCCTGTAGCTGCCCACTGCTAGGTAGCCGCGCCTCCAGCCAGCGCCTTGTCGGTGCCACCACGAAGCGCTGCATCAACAGCGCCAGCGCAACGATTGCCGCGAGGTGAAACGCCATCGTCCAGAGCGGGAGCGCGAATTTCAGCGCCGCATTGCCGCCACTCATGACGGCACCCTGATCCCAGCTCGACAGCGCCGCTCGGGTCAGTCGTGCGAAAGGTCCGATCAACGGCGTGTGTATCGCGAAGATGCACAGGGCCGCCTCGCCAAGGCGCTGCGCCCAATCCCGCACGCGCTGTCGCGAGGGCGCCGCGAAAGCCGTAGCGCCGAGCAGCACCAGCGCCTGGAACGGCAGCAGCAGTCCATTGTGAGTGAGATAGTAAAGGTGCAGCCCATCGAGCCGCAGCAGCCAGGCGCCCACCGGAATCCCGCAGAGCCCCAGCGCGAGCAGTGGATAACGCAGGCGCCGGAATGTCTCGCTGACGGCCGGCGACTGCAGGGCGCGATAAAGCAGAATGCCGGCAACGAATTCTGGCAGACGAAACAGCGGGTTACGATGCAGCATGCCCACCGTGATGTAGTCGAAGGAGCCCATCAGGGTCGCGATCAGCGGGCCCAGCGCATAGAGGCCCCAGACAGCGAGCAGGGCCAATCCCCAGCGCTGAACCCGCATCAGTCTCGGCGCGAGCCAGGGAAAGCAGGCATAGAAGAACAGCAGCGCCGAAATCGACCAGGAGGCGCCATTGAGCCAGAGAAAACGTGGCTCCCAGGCTTGCAGCAGCGAGAGCTGCAGACCGATATGCGCCAGCGCACTGGGCCAGGAGAGACGTTCCTTGAAGACGGCGCGCGCCTCGTCGCTCAGCGGCAGATAGGGATGGGTGTTGAAGTAGACATGCACACCCTCCGGATTGATTGGATACTGGATCAGCAGCATGCCGAGCGAGAGCAGCAGCGTGATGACGTGAATCGGGTAGAGGTTGCACAACCGCTTGGCGATGAAAATCGGGCCACGCGTTTTCATCTCGCCGGCGTGGTCGAGCGCCACGTGAGCGAGCAGAAATCCGGAAAGCATGAAAAACGTGCTGGTGGCAAAAAAGCCCATGCCGATGAGACTGCGAAGCGCGCCAGGCATATCGCCATAAAGGCCGCCGAAGTGGTAAGCGACCATCCACAGCGCCATCAGAAAGCGCAGCCATTCAAGGCCGTAGTATCGTCGTTTTTGCAGGGTGGCCATCGCGCTACCTCCTTCCTCGCCGAACGTCACCGCTCGGCATCATGACTGCAAGATCGTCTCGCGAGGCGAGACTCGCGGGCTGCACCACCCGCTGCCAGGTAATGGAGAGCTCGTCGGTCAGTAATCGGGCGCTGGAGCAGAAGGGTTTGGCTACTGCCATGACAAGGCGGTTCGCGTCATGGCAGACGAGGGTCGGCTCGCATGATGGAGGCGAGCACGGTATCGCCGCAAAGTGTAACCAAACAGAAACGGAAAGGTAGACCGGTTTCAGGTAATCACCGGGTTTTACACAAATTGCGAAGCGTTGTCGGCGGACGCCGACAACGACCGATCGCCCGCACGCGCCAGGATCGTCTAGGCTGACAAAGCGACGCCGTCACAGCGAGCCCGCCATCGACCGAGAGCGGTCTTAAGAAGCGGCACCCACTCTTGAAATATCGCCCCATCACGACGAGGGCATCCATACCTCTTTCACGCACATTGTCGACAGGAGTCACCATGAGTCAGCCCTCTCCCGTAGCCTTCATCACCGGTGCCACCTCCGGATTCGGGCGCGCCACCGCCAAGCGATTCGCCGATGCCGGCTGGGCGCTCGTGCTGACGGGCCGTCGTCAAGAGCGTCTGGCGGATGTCGAGCGCGAACTCGGCGGGATCGTTCCCGTACACACCGCACCGCTGGACGTGCGCGATCGAGCGCAGGTAGAAGCGGTCGTCGCGGCGCTTCCATCGACGTTTCAATCCGTGAAGGTCCTGGTCAACAATGCCGGGCTGGCGCTGGGGGCCGGTCCGGCGCAGGAAGCCAGCCTCGACGACTGGCAGACCGTGGTCGACACCAATGTCACGGGGCTGCTAAACGTGACCCGCACGCTGCTGCCAACATTGATCGAAGTCGGTCGCGGCGCGGCCATCATCAATCTGAGCTCCACCGCCGCGCTATGGCCTTACCCGGGCAGCCACGTCTATGGCGCGTCCAAGGCCTTCGTCAACCAGTTCTCCTATAACCTGCGCTGCGACCTGAAGGGCACCGGCGTGCGGGTCACCGATATCGCACCCGGCATGGCGGAGACCGAGTTCACGCTGGTACGCATGAAAGGCGACCAGAAGGCCCACGACAACCTTTATGGTGGCGTCGAACCCATTCAGCCGGAAGATGTGGCGGAGCAGATCTTCCATGCCGCCACGCTTCCGCCCCACCTCAATATCAACCGTCTCGAAATCATGCCGGTATGCCAGTCCTGGGCCGGCCTGAGCATCGAGCGGGACTGATCAGCCTCTCCTGGACCCGCGCGTCGCGATTGGCGAAACGCGGGACCGTCAATCACAGTCGAGAGGTGTCGGCTCCGCGGTGGCAAGTCGACTCGATCGCGGGCAAACTCGACCCGGCCGGCCAACGCCTTCACAACAACAACCCCCGGCGACTCTCGATTCTCCTCGAGCGGTCAAAGCGCGCTCTCGCCATGGCGCTATCGTTTAATAACGACATGAGCGCTTGATAACGACACGACGACGTCATAACGACACAACAACGGATTTTTCATGTCACACCCTCAGTCCGCCGTCGAGGAAGCGCCTCGTAAACCTCTGTGGCTAGCAACGGCACCCGCACTGTTTCTGCTGCTGTGGTCACTAGGCTTTCCGATCGCCAAGATCGGTACCCAGCAGGCGGATCCGCTGCTGTTTCTGGGCCTGCGATTCATCCTGGTACTGGCGCTGATGGTGCCCGTATGGCTCTGGATACGGCCGGCCATGCCGACGCGGCCCGCCGACTGGGGCCATCAGGCCGTCGTCGGTTTTCTGATTCAGACGGTCTACTTCGGCTGCTGCTACAGCGCCTTTGCGCTTGGCAGCTCCGCCGGCGTCGTAGCGCTGATCGTCTCGCTGCAGCCGATCCTGGTCGCACTGGCCGCGCCGGCGATGGTTGGAGAAACCATCGGTCTCAGGCGCTGGCTCGGATTCGGACTGGGATTCCTGGGCGCCATCATCGTGATTCTGGGCCGCGCCGGCATCGAGGGCGTGACGCCGCTGGGTCTCGCGCTTGCCGTCGCCGGCCTGATCGGCATGAGTGGCGCCACACTGTACGAGAAGCGATACGGCAACCAGCTTCACCCCGTCAGCGCCAACGTGATCCAGTACGTGACCGGTCTGATCACGACGCTTCCTCTGATCGCTCTGTTCGGCCACTTCTCGCTCGCCTGGAGTCCCGCGCTCGGGATCTCGCTTGCCTATCTGGTGATCGGCAATTCGTTGATCGCCATCACCCTGCTGCTGGCAATGATCCGACGAGGGGAAGCCTCGCGCGTGTCGGCGCTGTTCTACCTGGTACCGCCCTGTGCAGCGCTGTTCTCCTGGTGGCTGATCGATGAACCAATGCCCCCGATCGCCTGGCTCGGCATGGCCGTGGCCGCCGCCGGCGTCGCGTTGGTCAGCCGCTCCCGGCGTTGACCTCGTCGCGGGCGAGTCGCACCATGCGGGGCTGACCCAGACTCGCCCAACCGGATACGATCATGACGACCGCCGCAGAACGCGATTCGCTGACGCTACCCCGAGGACATGACAAGCTTCTGCTCCACTCCTGCTGCGCGCCCTGCTCGGGCGAGGTGATGGAAGCTCTTCACGTCTCGGGAATCGACTACGCGATCTTCTTCTACAACCCCAATATTCATCCCAAGAAAGAGTATCTGCTGCGCAAGGAGGAGAATGTCCGCTTCGCCGAGCAGCACGGCATCGAATTCATCGACGCCGACTACGACACCGACAACTGGTTCGCGCGGGCCAAGGGGATGGAGTACGAGCCCGAACGCGGCGTGCGCTGCACCATGTGCTTCGACATGCGATTCGAGCGCACGGCACTCTACGCTCACGAACACGGCTACTCCCTGATCTCGAGCTCGCTGGGAATCTCGCGTTGGAAGAACATGGCGCAGATCAACGACTGCGGCCACCGCGCGGCGGCACCCTACGACGGCATGGCCTACTGGGACTACAACTGGCGCAAGAAAGGCGGCTCCCAGCGGATGATCGAGATCAGCAAGCGAGAGCGCTTCTATCAGCAGGAGTACTGCGGCTGCGTCTACTCACTGCGTGACAGCAATCTGCACCGCAAGGCGCAGGGGCGCGACTTGATCCAGATCGGGGTCCAGTACTACGGCGACGAGGGAGAGTGAAAATACCGCCAGTCGCTCAGCCTGACGACGATGGCAGCGTTTCAGCCCTTGGCGGCTAACCAGGCACCGGCGCCGATCATCAGCGAGCCCGCACCGCGATTGAGCCCGCGCTGCGCGCCGGGGGAACGAAACAGCCTGCGGGCGCGGGAGGCACTGGTCGCGATCAGGCTTAGTCCAGCGAGCAGCGCGATCACGGCAAGCGCAACGAGTAGCGAAAGCGAGCTCGCACTCAGTTGGCCGAGATCGATAAAGGTCGGCAGGAAAGCGATGTAGAAGAGAATGACCTTGGGATTGGAGGCAGAGATCAGAAAACCCTGCAGCACGCCCTGCCATACACTCCCGATCTCGCTGGACGAACTCGCGTCGTCCAGTGCGACCGGAGCTCGCCAAAGCTTCCAGCCGAGGTAGAACAGATAGATCGCGCCGGCAACCCGGATCACGCCGAAGACCTCACCCCAGTGCTGCGCGAGCGCCGCCAGTCCAAAGCTCGCCAGAATCAGGTAGACCACGTCGCTGACCGTCATTCCGACGACCATCGGCAGGCAGCCACGAAAGCCCTGACTCATGCCTCGCGCCAGGAGCGCGAACACGCCCGGTCCCGGGGTGATGGCAAAGACGAAGATCGCCAGCGCAAAGGTGACGGCACTTTCGAAACTCATGACAACTCTCGAGCAATTGAGCAGTGAGCCGCGATTGTCCGGCTACGGGGTTGGCAGCGCAACTCTCGTTTCGCAACTCAGGCCTTGGCCACTTCGAAACGAGCGCGGCGCGCTGGCCTGTCATGTGGAAAAGACAGAAACCAGCGCGCCGCATCGATCGGCGAAACCCGACAGATCGCTCAGCAATTGCCCTTCTTGGCTTGGCCCGGCGGGCAAAAATCACCGTTGCCGTGGCTGTGGTCCCCATCACCGATAATGACCGCCGGCTCCGGATCGATACGCGCCGGCGTGTAGCTGCAGGCACTCAGTACCACCGTCGCGAGCAACAATCCGCTCGTCATCAGGTAGCGTCTCGAACGCGTTATCGTGGCTTTTCCTGACATCTCTTGCTCCTCATCGATTTCGTCGATCGTCGCGCCGACTCTGCCTAACCCTACCACGACGACAATGAAGATTGCTTAACGCCCGAAGACCACCTTGGCCACATCCTGATAGACCTTGGCGAAATGCACGGTCATCCCCGCCTTCAGATAATCCGGCAGCTCGTCGTAGTCGCGCTTGTTGGCATCCGGCAGGATCAGCTCGAAGATCTCGCTGCGCCGGGCGGCGATCACCTTCTCGCGGATCCCGCCCACCGGCAGCACCTGGCCAGTCAGCGTCAGTTCGCCCGTCATTGCCAGCGGACGATCGATGCTCCGGTTCTTGGCCAGCGACATCAGCGCCGTCGTCATGGTCACGCCGGCGGAGGGGCCATCCTTGGGCGTTGCGCCTTCCGGCACATGGAGGTGAATGAATGCCTCGTTGAAGAAATCGGCATCGGCACCATACTCCCCGAGATGGCCCAACGTATAGCTGTAAGCGATGTTGGCCGACTCCTGCATTACCTCGCCCAGCTTGCCGGTGAGCTTGAAGCCGCGCGTCAGCGCATGCACTTTGGTCGCCTCGATCGGCAGCGTGGCACCGCCCATCGCGGTCCACGCCAGCCCTGTCACCACGCCCACGCCCTTGAGCACCTTCTCCTTACGGAACAGCGGGGCACCGAGAAACTCCTCGAGATTGTTGACCGAGACCTTGACCGTCTCCTGCTCGCTCTCCAGCAGTTTGACCGCCGCTTTGCGCACGATCCGGTGGAGCTGCTTCTCGAGCTGGCGCACGCCGGCTTCACGCGCGTAACCCTCGATCACCTGCTTGAGCGCCGCGTCGGTCAGATTGATGCGCTTTTTCGGGATGTTGTCGCGCTTGAGCAGCTTCGGCCATAGATGATGCTTGGCGATCGCGACCTTCTCTTCGGCGATGTAACCGGAAAGTCGAATCTGCTCCATGCGGTCAAGCAGTGGCCCGGGGATCGTGTCGAGCTGGTTGGCAGTGCAGACGAACAGAACCTTGGAAAGATCCATGCGCACATCGAGATAGTGGTCGAGAAAGTCGACGTTCTGCTCGGGGTCGAGCACCTCGAGCAGCGCGGACGCCGGGTCGCCCTGGAACGACTGCCCCATCTTGTCGATCTCGTCGAGCATGATCACCGGATTCTCGACCTCGACCTCCTTCATGGCCTGGACCAGCTTGCCCGGCATCGCACCGATGTAGGTACGGCGATGTCCCTTGATCTCGGCCTCGTCACGCATGCCGCCGACGGAGAAGCGATAGAACTTGCGTCCCAGCGCCTCCGCGATCGAGCGGCCGACCGAGGTCTTGCCGACGCCGGGCGGGCCGACGAGCAGCACGATCGAGCCGCCGACATCGCCCTTGAACGAACCTTCGGCGAGAAACTCGATGATGCGCTCCTTCACATCGGCCAAGCCGTCATGGTCCCGGTCGAGTACTCCCCGGGCGCGCTGAAGGTCGAGCTGGTCTTCGGAGGTGATGCCCCACGGCAGCGACGTCAACCAGTCAAGATAATTGCGCGTGGTGCCGTACTCCGGCGAGCCGGTCTCGAGTACCGACAGCTTGTTCAGCTCGTCATCGATGCGCTCCTGGACCCGCTCGGGCACCTGAAGCGCTTCGAGACGACCACGAAAGCTATCGACATCGCTTTCGCGGTCATCCTTGGAGATGCCGAGCTCTTTCTGGATCACCTTCAGCTGCTCGCGCAGGAAGAACTCGCGCTGATGCTGCTGCATCTGCGAGTTGACCTGTTCCTGAATCTGATTCTGCAGCTGGGCGACTTCGATCTCCTTGCGCAGCAGCGGCAGTACGCGCTGCATCCGATCCATGATCGGCAGCGTCTCTAGCACCTGCTGAAGCTCGCGCCCCTTGGCCGAGGTGATCGCTGCGGCGAAGTCGGTCAGCGGGCCGGGTTCGTGTGGGCTGAAGCGGTTGAGATAGCTCTTGAGCTCCTCGCCATAAAGCGGGTTGATCGGCAGCAGTTCCTTGATGCCATTGATCAGCGACATGGCATAGGCGCGGGCTTCTTCCGCTTCCGCGTCAACCGGCTCTCGGGGATAGGAGACCTCGACCAGATACGGCGGCGTCTTGGAGAGCCAACGGTGAATTCGAAAGCGACGCGTGCCCTGGGCGATGAACTGAATCTGCTGCTCTTCGTTCTGCGCCCGATGGACTTTGACCACCGTACCGATCTCGGGAAAGCTGCCGGGGTTCAGCTCATCCATGCCGACCTCGCCGACAAAGGCGACCCCGACCATGTGGTGCGGTGTGTTGGAGACCCGCTGCATAGTCTCTTCCCAGCGATTACGCTGGATGATCAGCGGCTGGACCTGCGCCGGGAAAAACGGACGGTTATGAATGGGCAGAAGATAGATCCGCTCCGGCAGCGTATCGCCGGAAGGGACCACGGCGCCCGTCATCGAAGATTGCTGGCCTTGCCCGCCCTGATCGTCATGCTGCGAATCGAAGTGGGCTCCGCCGACGTCGTTGCCGACGACATCGTCGCCGGCACCCGAATTGTGATCGCTCATCATTCACCTTGAGTCGTTGGCCGATCCTGGCCGAATGATCAAGGAATGCGGGCGCGGAGCCGGGAGTTCAAGTCACGCATCGACGATTGTTCGCAGCGAAAGCATAAAGCCTCGGCTCGCCGCGGCCGAAGATCGCGAGACCGGTGACCCGCCAGCCATGGCACCGGCTTACTTGCCGGGCGCGGTTATGGCGATGCCGGCGGCAGCAGCGGCATCGGCTGGCCGTTGACCGTCAGCACACCATCGTCCAGACCGACCTGGAGCGGACCGTTGGCGAGAGGCAGACCCAACGCCAGCGCCAGCAACGGCGGCGCCCCCGTGAGTGTCAGCTGCCCTTGCATACGGCGAATCAGATCACGCGTGGTAGATACCCGGTCGAGCGCCTGAGGCCCCCAGGCCGGCAGCTGCTCGCCATCGAAGGCGAGCCTGCCCTTGCCGGTCATCTGCATGCCGAGCAGCGCGCTATCGGCCTGAAGTCGATCGAGCGATAGCTGTGGCGAACCGGCCAGAATATCGTGAATGGCAGGCTGCACCGGCGTCAGCGCCTGGGCCAGGGCGTTATCGTCCTCGGCATCCAGCGCCGACTGGATCGCGGGCCAGTGCGCATCGAGTCCGCTCGCCAGTGCCCGGTAGGCATCGCCATCGACGTGATCCAGCGTCATCGACATGCCGCCCTTCAAAAGGGTCTGATTCTGCAGCCGAGTTTCGCCCAGATCGGCATCGAAGTGGGCATCGAAGGCATCGGCATCGAGCTTGGCTCGGAGGGCGTAGCTTACGTCTTGCGTGACAACATCGGGGCTGCCATTCGGGGTGACGGTCGTGGTCGGCAAGGTCAGCGTCAGCGACTGTTCGAACGCCTGCTCGTCGCCCTGGAACTGCCCCTCGAGGCCAAGATTCTCGAGACGCACGTCGGCCTGATCGTCCGCCAGGTGTAGCATTGGCGAAGTGCCATTCAGCGTCAGGCTATCCTCGTGCTGCGTGATGTCGAGCGTCAAACCGCCGAAATCGACCTGGAGATCGCGGGCCGGGATCATCTCGCCATCGATTTCCGATGCCGGTACGCTCACCTGCTGGGAGATCGACGGCACCTCGACCTTGGCCTCGAGCTTCTGCTCGCGGGTCAGGAAGCGTCCGCTCCAGCGCAGGGATTGCTGGCTCTGCAGCAGATCGCCGAACAGCGTGTCATCGCCGACCTTGACCTGCCCTTCGCCCGCGAGCTTCGTCTCGAGCAGGCCATGATCCGCCTGATAGGGCATCTCGATGACCACGGGCTGGTCCGGCGGCGCATCACGGTAGGTCGCCATGATACGCCCGCTGGAGTGAAACCAGCCTGCATCGATCTGATCCCGCTTGACGTTCCAGGCGGGACTGGCATCCATTCGCGCCACCAGTTTACCGACCTCGTCATCGAAGCGCTGGCTGGAATACGCCTGCGCGCCCAGATACCCGGCACCAGCGACGACGATCACCACGACTCCCGCGACAACGGCCTTGCGCATGCTCCACTCCCTGGAATTGACTCTGATTCAGCGATATCTAAAGCTAGTGTTCCGCTCGTAGCTGTTGTCTATCGCGCCCCGAAACCGGCGCGGTCGTGGCTCGTAGCTCAATGCAGCCAGAACCACAGATGCATGACGGACCAGGCATAAACGGCCGCGAGTATATCGTCGAACATGATACCGATACCGCCGGCGACACGCCGATCGACCCAGCGGATCGGCCACGGCTTGATGATGTCGAACACGCGAAACACGACGAAGCCCCACAGCGCGGCCTCCCACGAGAACGGCACCGCGACCATCGTCAGCCAGTAGCCGACGAATTCGTCCCACACGATGCCGGAGTGATCGTGTACGCCGAGATCCCGCGAGGTCGTCTCGCAGAGCCAGATGCCGACGAGCGTCGCCACGCCCATCAGGCCGAAGTAGATCGTCAGCGGCAGGCCGGAAAGCAGCCAGTAGAACGGAATGGCAGCCAGCGTGCCGAAGGTGCCGGGAGCAAACGGTACCGCGCCGCTGCCGAGCCCGAAGGCGAGGAAATGCGTCGGTCGCCGCCAGACACTGGATGGGGCCCGGTTCATGAAGCGACCTCCGGAAAGTGATCCCATCCGTCATGCGCAAGATCGGTCGGCGAGAGACCGTGGATGCCGTCTCCCTCAACAACCCGACCCACGGCCGTCAGCGGCAGATGAAGCGCGGCCAGCCGACGCTGGGCCTCAGGCAGATCCGACTCGTTCAGTGTCAGCAGCAGCTCGTAGTCGTCTCCACCACCGAGCGCCAACCGACGGACCGTCTCGGTTTCGAGCGTTGCACGCAGCGGCGTCGCCAGCGGCAGCGACTCGATCTCCAGACGAGCAGCGACGCCGGAGGCCGTCATCAAGTGTCGAAGGTCGGCCACCAGACCGTCGGAGATGTCGATCGCCGCGTGGGCAAGCCCGCGCAGCGCCTCGCCGGCAGCCAGCCGGGGTTCCGGTCGCAGATAGGCAGCCAGCAACGGATGCGTCTCATCGCGCTCGCCCTGCTGCCAGCGCTCGAGACCGGCGGCCGCGCGCCCCGGATAACCGGTCACGGCGATCACGTCGCCCGGCTTCGCGCCGCTGCGCTTGAGCGCGCTACCGGCGGGAAGCTCGCCATGAACCGTCACGCTGACGGCGAGCTGGCCACGCGTGACGTCACCTCCGATCCAGGCACAGCCACTGCGTAACGCCAGCGTCTGAAAGCCCTCGGCAAATGCCTCGACCCAGTCTTCGTCGACGGCCGGCAGCGTCAGCGCCATGCAGCACCAACGCGCGCGCGCGCCCATGGCGGCGAGATCGCTCAAGGCGACCGCCAGCGCGCGATGGCCGATCGCCGCCGGTGGTGCATCGTGAGGGAAGTGAACGTCCGAGACCGACGTATCGACACTGATCGCGATCTGGTGGCCGGGCGTGGGCGTCAACACGGCGCAGTCATCGCCATTGCCGACGGCAACGTCGATACGCTCGCCACCGGTCGGACGCGACAGATAGCGAGCGATCAGCTCGAACTCACTCAATGCGGCACGGGTCATGTCAACGACGGCGCGCGGCGACCTCGGCTCCCCGCAGGCGCGAGGCGAGCTTGTCGAGGATGCCGTTGACGTATTTGTGACCGTCGGTGGCACCGAAGATCTTGGCCAGCTCGACGCCTTCGTTGATCGCGACCCGATAAGGTACTTCGGGGCGATGGCTCAGCTCGTAGGCTCCCAGACGCAGGATCGCCAGCTCGATGCGATCCAGGTCCTCCAGACGACGGTCAAGCAGTGGCGCAATGGTGCGATCGAGCTCGGCCTGATACCGGGCGGTGTTGTTCAGCAGGTCGTGAAACAGCGCCTGATCGGCGATCTGCATCACTTTGTGCCAGTTCTCGTGGTCTTCCAGGTCCTCGTCGGCGATCTGGGCACGGAACTCGGCTTCGACGGCGGTGATCGACTTGCCGGTCATCTGCCATTGATAGAGCCCCTGAACCGCGAGTTCGCGAGCCGCGCGCCGCGCTTCCTGAGCCGGTGTCGGCTGGCGTGAAGAGACGCTCATGCCTCACCTCCCAGGCGCTTGCACAGTGACACCATCTCCATCGCCGCCATGGCTGCCTCGGTGCCCTTGTTGCCCGCCTTGGTGCCGGCGCGCTCGACGGCCTGATCGATCGAGTTGACCGTCAGCACGCCGTTGGCGATCGGGGTATCGAATTCGAGCTGCAGCGAGCTGAGCGAGGAGTTGCAGTTGCCGGCAACGTACTCGAAATGCGGCGTTCCGCCACGGATGACCGCGCCCAGAGCGATCACCGCATCCGGCCGAGAGACCTGCAGCACGCGCTTGACCGCCAGCGGCAGCTCCCAGGCGCCGGGAACGTGAATCAGTTCGATGTTCTCCTCGCTGATGCCGTGACGCATCAGGCTATCGACCGCGCCCTCGACGAGACTGTCGACGACGTGGTGATTGAAACGGCCGACGACGATGGCGTAGCGCCCTTCGACGTCGGTGAACTGACCTTCCAGTTGAGCGATCGGTTGCATTGTCGGGTTCCGGAGTCACTGCGCCAGGTGAATGTCGCTTGAATCAAACTGCGCGCAAGATAAAACAGACTGGGTGAAGGACGCCAGCAGGCGTCTCGACGACACGAAGCCGGCCATCTTATCACGCCGCGCGGGACACGGGGTCAACCGCGGCAAATGCGCGCGGCGATGGGCCTCGAGCCGTGTGAAAACGGGGCTTTCAGGCGTCGCCACTGACCAGCTCTACTACCTCCAGGTCGAAGCCGGAAAGTGCCGAAAAACGCCATGGCGAGCTGAGCAGTCGCATCTTGCCGACGCCCAATTGGCGCAGGATCTGTGAGCCAGTACCGATCGAAAGGAAATTGCCCGCGCCATCGGAGGCACTCGAACGCGGCGCCGGGCGTCGCCCGAGAACGACGTCGAGCTGGCTCTTGAGATCCCCTTTCGGGGTCGTGTCGTCGAGCAGCACGAACACACCGGCCTCGGCGCGGGCGATCTCCTCGAGCGCGGTGTAGGCCGTCCAGTGACTGTCACCGCGGCAGAGCGTGAGAATGTCACCCAGAGCGTCGCCCCCGTGAACGCGAACCGTCGTTGGCTTGCTCCGCTCGGGGGTCCCCGTGACCAGCGCCAGATGATGCGTGTCCTGAATCCGATCATGAAACACGTGCAGCGTCATCTCGCCGAAGGCAGTCGTCACCTCGCTGCTTTCCACCGCGTCGACGGTGCGCTCGTTGAGCATGCGGTAGTGGATCAGGTCGGCGATGGTGCCGATCTTGATATCGTGCTCGGCGGCAAAGCGCTCGAGCTCCGGCCGGCGCGCCATGCTGCCGTCATCGTTCATGATCTCGCAGATCACCCCGGTGGCCTCGAAGCCGGCCATGGCGGCAAGATCGCACGCGGCTTCGGTGTGGCCGGCCCGGCGCAGGACCCCACCCGCCTCTGCCATCAGCGGAAAGATGTGGCCAGGCTGAACGATATCGGCGGGTCGCGCGTCGCGCGCGGCTGCAGCGCGCACGGTCAAGGCACGGTCGGCGGCGGAGATGCCGGTCGAGACACCTTTGGCCGCCTCGATGGAGACGGTGAACTTGGTACCGTATCCGGAGCCGTTGTCGCTGACCATCAGCGGCAGGTCGAGCTGCTCGCAGCGCTGGCGCGTCATTGGCTGGCAGATCAGGCCGCGAGCGTGGCGAGCCATGAAGTTGATGTGGCCAGCCTCGACGCATTCGGCCGCCACAATGATGTCGCCTTCGTTCTCGCGATCCTCGTCATCCATGAGGATGACCATCCTGCCCTGTCGAATCTCTTCAACCAGGGTCTCGATGCTGGCAAGCGTTGTCGGTTGCGCGGTCGTCATTGCAAATTCGTCCTGTGAGATGCGGCACAGCCTACCTGTCGGTCATGTCCGGCGCTACTGTGTCGCAAATCCGGTCATGTCGAAAAACCGACCCTATCGAGAAACCGACCATGGTCGGCACGTCAGGAAGTCGGTCGTGGCCTGGCGCTGATCAACCAGTCGTCGCCGAGCGCCCGAATATCATCGATGACCAGGCGGCGCTGCTCGCTCATCGTGGCCAGCCCGGGCAAGGCGAACAGCGGCCGCGCCTCGCTGCCTAGCAGTGTCGGCGCGACGAAGAGCTCGAGCTGATCGACGCAGTCGGCCTCCAGCAGCGCACCAGCCAGCGTCGCCCCGGTCTCGACCAGCACCTCATTGCAGCTCTCTTCGGTCGCCAGATAGCGCAGCACGGCATCGAACGCGACGCGGCCCTGCGCATTGGCCGGCATTGCCACCACGGAAGCACCAGCTTTTTCCAGCTTGCGCCAGCGCGGGCTGTCGGGGGATTCGAGCGTCAGCACGAGCGTGCGTCCGGGTTCACTCAGACAGGCCGCTGCCAGCGGCAGGCGCAGGTGGCTGTCGAGCACCACACGCAGTGGCTGGCGCCGCGCGATCGATTCGCCATCGTCCAACCCTAGCTGACCCGCTCGAACCGTCAGCCGGGAATCATCGAAGATGATCGACTCCACGCCGGTGAGTATCGCGCTGGACGACGCCCGTAGCCGCTGAACCTGCTGGCGTGCCGCCGGGCCGGTGATCCACTGGGATTCGCCGCTGGCCATGGCAGTCCGCCCGTCCAGGCTCATCGCCATCTTGAGCGTCACCCGCGGCAGACCATCCCGCATGCGTCGAATGAACCCTGGATTGAGCGTGCGCGCTTCGGCTTCTAGCAGTCCGACCTCGACCTCGACACCCGCCTCGCGGAGTCTCGCGAAGCCGCGGCCTGACACCTGCGGGTTGGGGTCCTCCATCGCGGCGACAACGCGCGCGATACCGGCCTCGGCCAGGGCCACGCTGCAGGGGCCGGTGCGCCCGGTGTGCGAGCAAGGCTCCAGCGTGACGTAGGCGGTCGCGCCCCGGGCCGCCTCACCGGCGGCCCGGAGTGCGTTGATCTCGGCGTGCGCTTCACCGGCTCGGGCGTGATACCCCTCGCCGACAAGCACGCCTTCCTTGACCAGAACGCAGCCCACGCGCGGATTGGGGTCGCAGGTGTACCAGCCTTGTCGCGCGAGACGGATGGCGCGGCTCATCCAGACCTCAGGCGTCTGGCCGCGGGACTCGTCGGGAGACTTGGACGTTTCGGCGTTGCCGACGATTTCGGGATTTTCGGACATGACGGCTCACAGACGTAATGGCTTTTCGCGAAGAGGCTCGTCGAAGGAAGCGGAACCGCCGCCGGCGGACGGGAATCGGTCAGCCGGCGTCAGCGCTGATGCCGGCCTCAGGATTTCCTCTTCGACTCCGATGGTCTCGACCTCGCTGCCTCGCTACTGCGCTCGCCCAGCGCGGCATCCTCGCGCTCCGTTTCTTTGGGCTCCTGCGCCAGCCGGTCGATCTCGGCGCGAAACTCATCCAGGTCCTGAAAGCGGCGGTAGACGGAGGCAAAGCGGATGTAGGCCACGTGATCGAGACGCTTGAGCATCTCCATGACCTCTTCGCCGATTTCGCGGGCCTCGACCTCGCGGTCGCCACGGGCCCGCAGCCGCTGGCGAATGCGCTCCACCGCAGCCTCGAACGACTCGACGCTGACCGGGCGTTTCTCCAGCGCCAGCGACATGCCGGCACGCATCTTCTGTTCGTCGAAGCTCTCGCGGGAGCCGTCGGCCTTGACCACCCTGGGCATGACCAGTTCGGCCGTCTCGTAGGTGGTGAAGCGTTCGCCGCAGGCGGCGCACTGACGGCGACGGCGCACCTGGTCCCCTTCCGCGACCAGCCGCGAATCGGTGACCTTGGTATCTTGCGCACCGCAGAATGGACAATGCATCGGCTCTCTACCTGGCGAAGCGGGCGATCGCAGCGGTCGCCACGCAGAATGATTTCATTCCGCGATTGTAACGGGTTGCGCAAGATACCGGAAATACGCCGGAATTCGCGGGCGATTTTCAAGTTGGCCCATCTTCTGCAAGGATAGAGTGACGATTCGGTCACATCCGGTGACGCATCGACACCGGCGTGCCCTCTCACTTCGCTCCAGGCCTCGCTGCATCAGGAACCGCCCAACCATGCCCAGTCGCGCCGCAAGCTACACCGCCCTTTCCGAAAAAGAGTTCATCGAACGCGCCAACGCGCGGCTTGAAGAGGTCTACGGGCCACGTCGCGACGAGATCATGCGACGCCTGATGACCCTGCTGGTGCACCAGCAAAGTGCAATCGATGGCCTGCCGCGGCCAACCTGGAGCGAGCGGGATCAGATCCTGATCACCTACGGCGATACCATCATCGATGGCGAACGCCCGCCACTGGAAGTGCTCGACGACTTCCTCGCCACGCGCCTCAACGGCACTTTCAGCGGCCTGCATATTCTGCCCTTCTTCCCCTGGAGCAGCGACGACGGCTTCTCGGTGATCCACTATCGCGAGGTCAATCCCAAACTCGGCGATTGGCAGGATGTCAGGCGTCTCGCCTCACGCGTCGATCTAATGGTCGATCTGGTAATCAACCACGTTTCCCGAGACTCTCTCTGGTTCACCGACTACCTCTCCGGCACCCAGCCCGGCCGCGACTACTTCATCGAGATGGATCCGGAAACGGATCTTTCGATGGTCACGCGACCGCGCAACTCACCGCTGCTGGTGCCGGTGTCTACCCGCCGCGGCACGCGCTACTTGTGGGCGACCTTCTCCGAGGACCAGATCGATCTCAACTTCGCCAACCCGGATGTCCTGATCGAATTCATCGGCATCATGCTGTTCTATGTACAACAAGGCGCGCGCACCATCCGCCTGGATGCCGTGACCTATCTCTGGAAAGAGGTCGGCACCTCCTGCGTTCACCTGCCGCAGACCCACGCCATCGTTCGACTGCTGCGCGCGATCCTCGATTTCGTCGCGCCGGGTACGCTGTTGATTACCGAGACCAACGTGCCGCATCACGAGAACATGAGCTACTTCGGTCTTGAGAGGCTGGGACCCAAAACGCCGAGTCTCGAAAATCAGCCCTCTGACAACCAGAGCCCCGAACAGGGGAGCGAGGCGCAGGCCGACGCCCGGCCCGACGAGGCGCACATGATCTATCAGTTCACGCTGCCTCCGCTTCTGGTGCATACCCTGACCAGCGGCGACGCGTCGGTACTCTCGGACTGGGCGCGCTCGTTGCCGCAGCTGCCGCCGGGGTGCACCTACTTCAACTTCACCGCCAGCCACGACGGCATCGGCGTGCGCGCGCTCGAGGGACTGCTGCCGCCTCACGAGCTGGAAATCCTGCTCGAACTGATGCACCGCTTCGGCGGCTACGTCAGCATGAAGACCAACTCTGACGGCAGTGACTCGCCCTACGAGATCAATATCACCTACTACGATGCCATGAAGGGCACCCGTCGCGGCGCCGATGCCTGGCAGGTCGAACGCTTCCTCTGCAGCCAGAACCTGATGCTGGCACTGCAGGGCATACCGGGCGTCTATTTCCACACGCTGACCGCCACACTCAACGACCATGGCGGTGTCGAACGCAGCGGCAAGCTGCGCTCGATCAATCGGCGTCGCTGGCCGAAAGAGGAGCTCGACGAGCTGATCGACAGCCGCAGCACGCCAACGCGCGAAGCCTTCACCTCGCTCAAGCGGCGTCTCAACATTCGCGCCAACGAACCCTGCTTTCACCCGGAGGCCGCCCAACGCGTGCTCGACACGCCGCCCGGCATCTTCGCCATCGAGCGCGGCCCGCTGGAAAACGGCCGTCGACTGCTGGCGATCTACAACATCAGCGACAAGCGCCAGCCGCTCGAGATCGATGAACTCGACGATGGCGAGTGGTACGACGTATTGAAAGACGGCAAGCGCTGGAGCCCCCACCCGGACGAACGCGACATCCTTCGCCCTTACCGCAGTCTCTGGCTGGTCCAGCCATGAGCGGCAGCCAGCCGGATACCGTCGCAGAACCCCGTCGGGCCGGGCTTGCCGCGGCCCCGCGGGCTGGATACAGTAAGTGAACGGAGATGGCATTCCTCCGGCTGCACCGCCTCATCGTGCAGTAAACCGCCCCGTGCTGATGATGCCTGCTATCGACGTCCCCAGAGCTGCACTTCACTACCTGATGTAGTGGCGTGCGGTCTGTGGTGGCGTTGCGCGCAGGCCAAGCCTCTTCCGCCTTGCCTGCGTTGATCGATGACTCCCTGACGCTCAAGACAAGGAACCCGACCGCATGTGGATCCCCATCGTCGCCATCAGCGCCGGCGCCGCCATCGGTGCCAATCTTCGCTGGTGGCTCGGCGCCCAGTACAACGGCTACTTTCTACACATACCGCCGGGCACGCTGATCGCCAATCTCGCCGGCGCCTGGCTGATCGGTATCGCGCTGAGCTTCTTCCAGGACTCCTCGCTCAGCGTCGAGTGGAAACTGTTTGTCGTCACCGGTCTACTCGGCGCGCTGACCACGTTCTCGACCTTCTCCGCCGAGATGGTCGGCGCTATTCAGAGCGGTCGCTGGCTTTGGGCGCTAACGGGCACGCTCGTTCACGTCATCGGCTCTTTCGCCATGACCATGCTCGGCATCGCTTGCTATGGCTGGATCCGGCACGGTTGATATCCGGAATCTCGTCAGTGGTCTGACGCTCGTCCGGATTTCGCGATGAGTTCGGTTCGACACGGGTGTCAGGTCAAGGCCGGAAGGCTCGCGGGAGACGGCCCGGGCCAGGAACAACGGCAGGCGCCTTAGCGTCTTCAGGCACACCGCCCCCCGGCCGATAAACCTAGGGAAAGTCAATGCACCGGACCTCGCGTCGAGACCATCTGGAACCGACGCAATGGCAAAGACTCGGCGTACACGGGAACCATTGAGCACATCTTTTGAAACCACTCGAACCGCTACCGCTAGACTCGGTGATGGACGCTACAGCGACCCATGGTTTGCGCCAGGCCGCACTTTTCGTCGCTTGGCTGCTGCTCTGGCGCATCTCCGCGCTCATGGAATATGCGCCCCACGCCAGCCTATGGTTTCCGCCAGCCGGTCTCAGTTTTGCAGCGTTCTTACTCTGGGGGCGTAGCGCACTTCCCGTATTGATGCTGGCAGCGGTCAGCGTCACATTCTGGGTCGACCATCTCTACGAATTACGCCAGCCAATCGAGGAGCTACTGCTCGCCGGTTTGCTATTTGGCGTCGCCCATTGCGGTACTTACGCATTAGGCGCCACCGTACTCAAGCATCTGGTTCGGGGAAGATCGGGGACCGCGGCACCGGTCGCCATACCGCTGTTCCTGCTGATTGGTTGTCTGACCACGCTCGTGGCCGCCGTCACGGGGACCGTGTCACTTTACGCCGTCGGGTTGATCGAGACACCCAATCTCGCCGCCATCTGGTTACCCTGGTGGATCGGCGACATGGTTGGCGTGATCGTTCTGACCCCCCTGTTCCTGGGCCTGTTGAGTTGGCGCTATCCCCACATCGAGTCTTGGCTGGGTGGACTAAGCTTCGCCCCGGAACATCAAGGCCGACGCCACTTCCTGGTCAAGCTGGGTATCTGCGCACTTCTGCTCACGCTGCTGATGCTGATATCCGCGAAAACCGGCGCTCCCGAGGTCGCGTTCGGAGCCTTCTTTCTTATCATCCCTCAGATGTGGATCGTTTATACCGAAGGGGCAATGCGCAGCGCCGTCAGCCTGACGATTTTCAGCACGCTGACCGCCGTGTGGGTCTCCGCGCTGGGACTGATCGAGCAATCGTTGACCTATCAATTCGCGATGTGCGTCATTGCCGCTAGCGGATATTTCGGCTTTACCGTCCCCTCCCTGATCGCCAACAATCGACAACTCAGCGAAATGGCATTTAACGACGGCTTGACGGGCGCGCTGAACCGGAATCGTTTCTTCGAACTCGCGATGCAAGCCAAACACGACGCCGAGAGACACCAGCAACCCGTCTCTTTACTATTAATGGATATGGACGCCTTCAAGCAGATCAACGATAGCTTCGGCCATGATGTAGGCGACCAGGCCTTGTTACAGCTATGCCGCACACTGAAGCTTGAACTGAGCCCTAAAGACCTGCTGGGGCGTTTTGGTGGCGACGAGTTTCTGGTTTTGCTTCCCGGAACCAACGCGGCGGCAGCCAGGAGGCGAATGAACACAATACAAACCAAGATAGGCACCCAACGTATTCCCGGCACGGAGCATCGGCTCTCGGCAACCGTGGTTCATGTCACCCTCGCGCCTTACGAGCGGCTCGAGGATGCCTTCACCCGAGCCGACCATGAGCTATTGCGAGTAAAGCGCCAGCGAACAGGCGCATCCAGGACACATGCAGCGGGCACTGAAGAGCCCAGATAGATCCGGAGATATAGCGTCCGGAATATCCAGGCGACTCCGTTGTGCTTTATTCCCGAAACGGACCCCGGCTCCGTCAATTAGCCTATAGCGCATTCAACGGAATCTTGAGATAGCGTTTTCCATCGTCCTCGGGATCCGGGAGTCGCCCGCCCCGGATATTGACCTGCAATGCATGCAGGATCAATTTCGGCATCGGTAGCTCGCGGTCACGACGCTGACGCAATTCGACATATGCCGCCTCGTTGCTGGTACCGAGCCGATGCTTGTTGGTGTCACGCTGCTCGCGCACCGAGCTCTCCCATCGAGGCTCTCGGCCCTCGGGCATGTAATCGTGCCCGGTGAACATACGCGTGTCATCGGGCAGCGAGAGGATAGCCTGGATCGAATGCCATAATTGGTGAGCGCTCCCGCCGGGAAAGTCGGCGCGAGCCGTGCCGAAGTCGGGTTGAAACAGGGTGTCATGAACGAAGGCGGCATCACCGATGACATAGGTGATCGACGCCAGCGTGTGCCCAGGCGAGTGCATGACCTTCGCCTCCAGCTCGCCAAGCCGGAACGTTTCGCCATGTCGGAACAAGCAACTCCACTGTCGGCCATCCGCCGGTAGCGAAGGCCAGTTGTAGATCGACTTCCACAGCGCCTGAACCTCTGTCACCGGCTGCCCGATGGCGGTGGGGGCTCCCGTTTTGTCGTGCAGATAGCCGGCCGCCGAAAAGTGATCGGCGTGAGGATGCGTATCGAGAATCCAGACGAGCTCAAGGGCGTTTCGTTCGACATAAGCCAACAGTTCATCGGCGTGATGCGTGGCTGTCGCGCCGGCGTTCTCATCGTAATCCAGTACCGGATCAATGATCGCGCACTGCTTCGTGGCGGGATCGCTGACCACGTACTGCACGCTGAAGGTGCGCGGGTCGAAAAAGCCGGCAACATCGGGACGGCCCTGAGCCGCATCGCCGGGAGAGAGCGCAAACGTCTTCATGCTGACTCCTGAGTCTGACGGAAATCACTTCAGGATAACGCCGAATAAGTTATAACGTTAGACGCCTTGCCAATATGGGAAGTGCGCTGGCCTACGCTGTATCCGCAAGCCGAGAGCGTCACGAAGCCCACACTCGATGTGGGCTTTGACACACCTGGAGAGCGCCGCCCGACTCAGACGTCGCCGGTGTTATCGAGCTCGACCGCCTCGTAGAGTCGATCCTGGAGGTCGGGGATCGCCGCCTGAACCCGGTTCCAGCTGGGGATGAAGGGCTTGTCGCGGGGCGATTCGAAGAAGGCGGCACCCGCCTGCATGATGTTGTCGGCAAAGAGTTCGACGGCGGCTTCCTCGCTGTGACGGTCGAGCTTGAGCCCGTTCATCGCGGCATCGTGATCGTAGGCCTCGATCAGATCCAGCGCGATGCGATAGTAAGTCGCCTTCACCGTGCGGAAACTCTCGACGCTCATCTCCACACCCAGAGTCGCCAACTTGCGGTACATCGCCTTCGCGATATCCATGCTCATGCGATTGAGGCCGCCGCTCGGGTCCTCCTCGGAAACCGGCTGGTGCTTGTGATCGTAGGCATCGGCGATATCGACCTGACATAGGCGTTTGGTCGAGAAGTTGCGATGGACCTCGGACAGCACGCCGATCTCGAGCCCCCAATCGCTGGGAATTCGAATGCCGTCGAGAACATCGGCACGCATGGAGAATTCGCCGGAGAGCGGGTAGCGAAAGCTGTCGAGATAGTCGAGATACGGCAGCGGCCCGTAGATCATCTTGAACGCGCGGATCAACGGCGTGACCATCAGCCGCGCGACGCGGCCGTTGAGCTTGCCGGAGGCGATACGCGAGTAGTAGCCCTTGCAGAACTCGTAGTGAAAGCGCGGGTTGGCCACCGGATAGATCAACTTCGCCAGTAGACCGCGATCATAGGTGACGATATCGCAGTCGTGCAGCGCGACCGCTTCCGCCTTGCCCGAAGCGCGAACGTAGCCCGAACAGTACCAGACGTTGCATCCCTTGCCCGGCTCGAGCGGCGCCAATCCCTCGCTGGCGAGCTCCTGCTGTAGCGCCTGCAGTCGCGGCCCGTCATTCCACAGAATACGGTGGTGCTGCGGCAGGCGCGAGAAGAACTCCTTGGCTTTCAGAAACTGGTCACGGTTGGCGCGATCCAGTCCGATGACGATCTCGCTGAGATAGGGCACCTGGCAGAGCTCGTCAACAATATGCGACAGCGCCGGCCCTTCGAGTTCCGAGTAGAGCGATGGCAGGATCAGCCCCATCGGCCGAGTGCGCGAAAAGCGCTTGAGATCGGTCTCGAGTGCCTCAACCGAGCGTCTCGTGAGGTTATGAAAATTGGTAACGATACCGTTCTGGTAAAAATCGCTCATGAGGCGTCCTCAACGTATTGTCATTGCGGCGGCGTCCGTGTCGCCTCCGTCGGTCGTCATCGACCGAGCGGTGCCGCATCCGATTCTGTCAGGTGCTGCCACCAGTGCTCGACACCCTCCGCCCATCCGCTCGGGCCGAGTGCCGACGTGCGATAGACGCGCTCCTTGTCGAGCGCCATTGGCTGGCCATGCCCCGCGGCGATGACGACCGAGAGATCGGTCGCCGCAAGCAACGCCAGATCGTTGGGACCGTCGCCAAGCCCCAGGGTTCGCGGTCGGTAGCCGCGCAGGGCCTCGAAGCGTGCCACGAGCCAGCGCACTGCCTGCCCCTTGTCGACCGCGCCCATGACATGCCAGAAGCGTCCACCGCGGGTCAGCGTCAGGCCATCGGTCTCGAGTGTCTCACGCAGGTCTTGCAGTTTGGCGTCGTCGTCTTCCCAGACCAGTGGCTCGCTTCCTTCACGAGACATCGCCTGCTCGGCGCCGGTAACGCTCAGGCCAGTGAGTTCGACCACGTCGTCGACGCTCATTTCTCCCATGCGACGAAATGCAAGGCCATGGCGCTCGCGAATCACATCGAGCCGACGGCGGATGAAGTCGACATCCATGCTCGGTGTCTTGATGACCAGTCCTTCGGGCGAAGCCGGGTCACGATCGAGCCGCGCATGCTGCCAGGAGGGAGGAAGACCGATGACCGCGCCGTTTTCGGCGATGAACGGTGTCTGCGTCAGGCCGAGTTCCTCGCGCAGGGCCAGCAGCTCCGTACGCGTCTTGCTGGTGGTGGGAATGACCGGTACGGCTTCCTGCTCCAGCCGCGAGAGCCACGGCGCTGCCGGCTGCCAATCGTAGGAATCATGGTCGAGCAGCGAACCATCGAGGTCGGTGAAGATCAGCAGCGTTGGCTGGTTGAGTGCCGGCTGGTTCATAGCGTCGTCCTTTGCCCCATTCACGTTCGATCCATCGGCACGTCTGCTTTCCTGCGCTGGACGTGCCGCGATTGCCGGGACCGTTGAGTGAAGGTAGCACGGATCGTGCCAACGCAGAGGAGGCTCGTTATCGCGGGCTGCCAGCCGCGACGGCCGTCACCATCAGCGAGATGCGGCGCACCTCAATGGTGCAAATTGGCCCGCCAATGGGCGCGATGTCGCTGCGCGATCGCCAGCACGCCGGCCAGGGTCGCGCGATCGCTGTCGATGGCATTGACCTCGAGTCCGGCCGCCTCGAGCGCCAGCGTGTAGCTGCGCCGAAGTGATTCGGCGCCGACCAGGTTGACGCGCTCGATCTGCGGACGGGCGTCGCGCATCGCCCTCACCTCCTCGCCGATCAGCACGCCGGAAAGAAAGCTGCCGACCTGATGTGCATCCAGACCCGCGTACAAATGCCGACTACGCCCCTCGAAAAGCGCGTGCATGACGCCTCCCGGGCCGCCGGCCCGAGACAGCCCCAGCCGGAAAGCGGGCTCGTCGAATGGGGCCTCCTCTCTCGCCGGCTCACCCGGCAGCGTATGAAAGCGTACGGCGTGATAGAGCTCACCGGTCATCAGCGTGGTGAAACCGGTCATGCGACCAGAGTCGAGATGTGCCCACTTGCTGTGGGTGCCGGGCAGGCAGCAATCGATGCTGGTCGAATCGGCCCCTGCTTCGGACAGCGCCAGCGCGCCGAATGCCTGCACTTCCTCGCCGCGCATCACATCGACGTGCTCGGCCGTCACCTGCTTGACCCCGGGAACGATCCAGGCGTCATCGAGGCCCGGCGCGGCGATCACGTGATCGGCCAGCTCGGCAGCAGAGACCGGCAGTTCGAGCTGCGGCGCCTCGGCCCAGCCTCTCGCCGATCCGACCATACCGGCGAGATAGATCGGGATCGATTTAGCGCCCGAAGCCGCGCCATTTTCAGCGCCCGAAGCCGCGCTGGTGCCACTTTTAGAGCCCGAAGCCGCGCCATCGCCCCGTCGCCAATCCTGGATCTGCGAGGCGCAGTAATGCGGAAATTCATCCTGACTCAACGCCCGCAGGCCGGAGGCCGAACGTCGGATGTCGAGCACCTCACCGCTATCGCTGTCAACGAGAAAAGCGCGGAAATTGCTCGTGCCCCAATCAATGACGATCAAGCGTTCGTCTTGCGAAGATGCCGATGTCATGCGTCCGCCTCACGCTCGAGATGATCGGCGTGCCGCGCCACCTCGGTCAGGCGCCGCCACTCCTCGACCAGCGTCGCGGCGATCTCTCCGACTTCCTCGGCCTTGCGCCCCGGCTTGTAGAGATTGCTGCCGAAACCGAATCCCGCGATACCGTGCGCGTGCCATTCGCTCATGTTGCTCTCGTCGATGCCCCCCACCGCCAGCACGGGCAGCCCCTTGGGTAGAATCGCGCTGATATCCTTGAAGTAACCGGTGCCCAGACGCGCTGCCGGGAACAGCTTGAGGGCCGTGGCGCCGGCCTTCGCTGCCGCCAGAGCTTCAGAGGGTGTCATGCAGCCGATCATCGGCGCCAGGCCCTGCTCGACGCCAGCGCGAATCACTTCGGGGTCCGTATTCGGTGTGATCAAGAGCGACGCGTCCAGCTCGGCGAGACGCTCGGCATACGCCGGGTCCAGCACCGTGCCGGCACCGATCACCACATCATCCGGGCAGCGCTTGGCGATCTTCGCGATGCTTTCCCACGCCCGCGG
This sequence comes from Salinicola rhizosphaerae, assembly GCF_014652715.1. GTDB lineage: Bacteria > Pseudomonadota > Gammaproteobacteria > Pseudomonadales > Halomonadaceae > Salinicola > Salinicola rhizosphaerae. Next base: position 325,418 of record NZ_BMZI01000005.1, read on the forward strand.
CGAGTTGAGCGGAATCTCGATCAGCTTGAATCCGGCCGCGACCAGCGCATCGAACACCCCGTCGATCTCTTCCGGCGTGATTCCGCGCAGAATCGCCACCAGCGGTCGCTCGCGTAGCGCTGTCTCGAGCGCAAACTTGCGTGTCTCGTTCATGGGTGTCTCCTCACCACTCTGCCACTGAGCCGTCGTCGTGCGTCCACACCGGGTTGCGCCAGCGGTGTCCGACCTTCGAGCGCTCCTCGACAAACGCTTCGTCGATCTCGACACCGAGCCCCGGGCCATCGGGGATCTTGCAGTAGCCGTCGGTGATCGATAGCGCGTTCTTGTCCACTAGGTAGTCGAGCACGTCATTGTCTCGATTGTAGTGGATGCCCATGCTCTGCTCCTGGATGAAGGCGTTGTGATTGACCGCATCCACGTGTAGCGAGGCGGCCAGCGTCAACGGCCCCAGCGGGCAGTGAGGCGCCAGCGCGACATCGAAGCACGACGCCAGCGTCGCGATCTTCATGCCCTCGCTGATGCCGCCGCAGTGAGACAGATCCGGTTGCACGATATCGACCATGCCTTCGGCGAGCAGATCGCGGAACTGGTAGCGGGTGTGCAGTCGCTCACCGGTGGCGATCGGATAGCTCAAGCCGCCAGCGATGTGCTTGAGGCTCGGCAGGTGCTCCGGCAGTACCGGCTCCTCGACGAACATCGGGTGGTAGGGCTCGAGTTCCCGCAGCAGCGCCTTGGCCATCGGCCGGTGCACGCGACCGTGGAAATCGATACCGATGCCGACATCCGGACCGACGGCATCGCGCGCCTCGGCGACGCGCGCCACCGCATCATCCACCTTGGCATGGGAGTCGACGATCGCCATCTCCGCGGTCCCGTTCATCTTGAATGCGGTGAAGCCCTTGTCGACCAGCGCCTTGGCACCGGCACCGACATCGGCAGGCCGGTCGCCGCCGGTCCAGGCGTACATCCGCATGCGATCGCGGCAGGCGCCGCCCAGCAGCTGAGACACCGGCACGCCGAGATCGCGCCCCTTGAGGTCCCACAGCGCCTGATCGATACCGGCAATGGCACTCATCAGGATCGGGCCACCGCGGTAGAAACCGGCACGGTAAAGCGTATTCCAGAGATGCTCGATACGATGCGGGTCTTGCCCGATCAGATAGTCGGCCAGTTCGTGGACCGCCGCCTCGACGGTCGCGGCACGCCCTTCCACGACCGGTTCTCCCCAGCCATAGCAGCCCTCATCGGTCTCGATCTTGAGAAACAGCCAGCGCGGCGGTACCTGCCACGTCTTCAAACGGGTGATTTTCACGAAGCGTTCTCCCTGTGAGTCGCAGGCCGCACTGCGGCGGCTGGATGATGATCGGTCTATCGAGTCGGGGTCGCGCCCGTGGCAACCGCTCGGCGCTCATGCCTTGGCCTCACTGCGGCATGGCGATGGCCGGCGGGTTGGCCACGAGATCCTCCATACCGAGATCACGCCCGGTTCGCTCGAGTACGGACAGTGCGCCTGCCGCCGCGCCCTCGGGGTCTCTCAGGCGAATCGCTTCCATGGTGGAACGGTGGCGAGACATGCTGTCCTCGAGCTCGTCCGCGCTGTGGTTGGAGCGCGAGACGATCAGCGCGATCGCCGGCTTGAGCACGTGACTGATCTGCGCCCATATCAGATTGTGCGAGGCGGTGAAGATCGCCTCGTGGAACGCGACGTCATAGTCGTCATGGCTCTTGCCCTGCCAATGCAGGTCCGGCTGCGCCAGTGTCTGGATCATGCCTTCGAAGGCAGTCTCGATGGCGAGCAGATCGGTGGCGGTCGCATGCGTCGCCGCGAGCGCGGAGACAAAAGGTTCTACCGCCACGCGAAACGCGAATACCTCACGCTGTAGCTGCGGGTTGGGCTGCGCATAGCGGGCCATCCAGGCGCTGACCTGCGGGTCGAGCAGATGCCACGCAGCCAGCTCGCAGACCCGGGTGCCCTGCCCGGACACCCGAATGACCAGGCCGGCGTTGACCAGCTTCTGCAAGGCGCTGCGAACGGTGCTGCGACTGACGCCAAAGCGTGTGCAGAGATCGACTTCGCGGGGAATGGTCGCGCCAGTGGCGTACTCACCGCTGAAGATGGCTTCGGCAAGCACTTCGGCGATGTCGATCCGCGTTTCGCGACGGGAAGAGAGTTCTGCTGACATGGGCCCCAACGGTCGAGATGTTCGACCCATTATCAGCTATGTCGGACATAGTCGCCAGCCAGCGGCGACCGCGACACGTTAGACCTTCGTCAACGACGAGACCAAAGTCGTAGGCGTTCAGCAGCGAGCGAACTGGCGCCGGTTGCGGGGCGCCAAGAAAAGCCACGAGCCACGGCAGCAAGCATGGCGCGCGGGGCGACGCGTGGAAACGTGGCGCCTTCGAAGACCTTGCCCAAAACGACGAAGCCCCGGCGGACCGGGGCTTCGCGACGTCGACAGTGGACGTTACTTGTAGACCGGCAGGCGGCCGCAGATGGTCTCGACCTTGGCTTTCACCGCCTTCTCGACCTCGCTCGAATCGCCCTGCTGCATGGCATCGAGAATATCGCAGATCCAGCCGGCGAGATCCCGGCATTCGGTCTCGCCGAAACCGCGCGTCGTAACGGCAGGCGTACCGATGCGCAGGCCGGAGGTGACGAACGGGCTCTGCGGGTCACCGGGGACGGCATTTTTATTGACCGTGATATGAGCACGGCCCAGAGCCGCATCCGCGTCCTTGCCGGTCAAACCCTGTTTCACCAGAGACAGCAGGAACAGGTGATCTTCGGTGCCACCGGAAACGACCTCGAAGCCCCGCTCGATGAAGACGCCAGCCATCGCCTGGGCGTTCTTGATCACCTGCGCCTGATAGGTCTTGAATTCCGGATCCATCGCTTCCTTGAAGCAGATCGCCTTGGCGGCGATAACGTGCATCAGCGGGCCGCCCTGACCACCGGGGAAGACAGCCGACTGCAGCTTCTTCTCGATATCGGCATCGTTCTCGGCCGAGAGAATCAGTCCGCCGCGCGGACCGCGCAGGGTCTTGTGGGTGGTCGTGGTGACCACGTGCGCATGGGGCAGCGGACTCGGGTAGAGTCCGGCAGCGACCAGACCGGCGATGTGCGCCATGTCGACCAGCAGATACGCCCCAACCTCATCGGCAATCTCGCGGAACTTCGACCAGTCGATGATCTGCGAATAGGCAGAGAAACCGGCGATGATCATCTTCGGCTGGTGCTCGCGGGCGAGCTTGGCGACCTCGGCGTAATCGATGCGGCCGCTCTCGTCGATACCGTACTGCACGGCATTGTAGTGCTTGCCGGAGAAGTTCGGCTTGGCGCCGTGGGTCAGGTGGCCACCCGCGTCGAGGCTCATGCCGAGCACGGTATCGCCGGGCTTGACCAGCGCCTGGAAGACCGCACCGTTGGCCTGGGACCCGGAGTGCGGCTGCACGTTGGCGTAGCTCGCGCCGAACAGCGCCTTGGCATAATCGATCGCCATCTGCTCGACCACGTCGACATGCTCGCAGCCACCGTAGTAACGCTTGCCGGGGTAGCCTTCCGCGTACTTGTTGGTGAGCTGCGTACCCTGCGCCTGCATCACGCGCGGGCTTGCGTAGTTTTCGGAAGCGATCAGCTCGATGTGCGCTTCCTGGCGCACGACTTCCTGCTGCATCGCGTTCCACAGGGCATCATCGAATCCGGCGATCTGCATGTCTCGGGTGAACATCGATGGTAATCCTCGGCAAGGGATGATTCGAGCCGAAGTCGGCAGGTCGATGGCCGCTTCGGGTTCAAGATTGGTGGGCCGCAATCATACCCCAGCGCCGGCGGGCTTTCCTATGAAACTCCGTCATGCGCATGACCATATTTACTCACGTTGGCTTTAGCCCCGGTAAAGCGTTGCCAGGGGCGACATCGCCGTTACCAGCGACGCCAACCCCCACCCTATCTCGCCTGTATTCGACGCCGTTGGCTCGAAGCGAGAAGCTCGAAGCTCAAGTCTCCCCCAGCAGACGCAAGCTGGCCATCGGCGACTGGCGCCGACTGCCGCGAGAGAGCAGAAAACCGATCAAGCCCACCAGAAGAGCGCCAGCCAGCGGCGTGACAAGCCACATCGCAAGATGCACGGTCGGCTCGAGTCCCAACCAGAGATAGATACCGAGCGCGGCGATCTCGGCCAATGCCGCGCCGAGCAATCCGCTGGCGAAGCCGAGCAGCGCGAACTCCGCCCACTGCATGCGCGCCAGCAGACTGTCCCCTGCGCCGAAGACACGCAGCAGCGCGCCCTCATGCGCCCGCGCCGGCCGACTGGCAGTGAGCGCGGCATAGAGCACGCTGACTCCGGCCAGCAGCACGAAGCCCAGCACGAACTCCACGGCTCGAGTGACCTGACCGAGAATACCGCGCAGCTGCTCGAGCAAGGCATCGACGTTGATCACGGAGATGCCCGGGTAGCGCTTCACCATCTCCCCGAGTACCGGGTCGTCAGGATCGTCGAGGTGAAACGAGGTCAGGTAGCTATGCCCGAATTCATCCAGCGCCCCGGGGGGAAAGATGATGAAGAAGTTGGGCTGGAAGCTCTCCCAGTCGAGATGACGCAGACTGGTGATACGGCCAGTGACACTGTCGCTGCCAACCGTAAAGGTCATCTCGTCGCCGAGGGATAACCCCAGCCTCGCGGCCAGCGCCTGCTCGACCGAAATCGGCAGGGCACCGTCCTCGAACGGCTTGGCATTCGCGCCGAACCAGGTACCGGCGGTGACGGTATTTCCTGCCGGCAGATCCCCTCCCCAGGTGAGATTGAGATCGCGACGCAGCGCCCCGTCGCCCCGGCTCTCTTCGGGGACCGCCTCGCGCGCCGGCTGGCCGTCGATGGTCGTCAGTCGGCCAGGCACCATCGGCGACAGTGGACTGGCGTTGCTGGCCGCTTGCCGGATCAGAGCGCTGACGCCCTCGCGCTCCTGCGGCTGGATGTTGATGGCGAAGTAGTTGGGCGTGTCGGGCGGCATCTGCGCCTGCCATTGACTCAGCAGATCGCCACGCACCACGGCAATGATCGCCATCGCCGCGAAAGTGATCGAGAACGCCAGCAGCTGGCCGAGACTCGCCTGGCGTCGGCGCGCGAGCTGCCGGCCGCCCAGCTGCCAGGCACGCTGCCTCGTACCGGAGCCTGGCCAGCGGTCGATGCCCCGCAGCAGCAGCGCCAGCAGTGCACGACCGACCATCATCAGCACGATCAGCGCGACCAGACCGCCAGCCAGAATGCCGATCGACAGCGTCAGATCTCGCGAATAGAGCCACAGCAGCGCACCGAACACCAGACTGGCGGCAGCCACGACCACCCAACCCGCGGCCGGCACCGGGTCGAGCTCCCGACGCAGCACCTTCAGTGCGCTGACGCGCTTCAGACGCAGCAGCGTCGGACCGGCAAAGCCGACCAGCACGGCCAGCGCCGTGAGTACGCCCATCAGCCAGGGTAGCCCGCCCGGCGGCGGCAGCTGCAGCGGCAGGAAGCGCGTCAGCAGCGACAAGAGCCCGGCCTGGCCGACGAGGCCCAGGAGCGCGCCGACCACCGAGGCGGCAATGCCAAGCCAGGCCAGCTGCCAGGCGAAAAGCTGCCCCAGCTGGCGCTGGGACGCCCCGAAGCAGCGCAACAGCGCAGCGGTATCGAGATGACGATCGACATAGCGCCGCGTGGCCATGGCGACCGCCACCCCGGCCAGCAGCACCGCCGCCAGACCGGCGAGGCTCAGGTATTTCTGGGCGCGCTCGAGCGACCGCCCCAGACTTGGCCGATCGACGCGAACGTCACGCACCTGCACGCCATCACGACGTAACGCGTCAAGGCGCGCCTGAAGACTGTCCACGGCTGCCGGTGCCCCCTTGGCCAGCAGCTCGTACTCGAGCCGAGAGCCGGGACGCACCAGGCCGGTGGCGTCGAGATCGGCCATATTGAGCATGATACGTGGCGTCAGGCCGGCAAACCCCGCCTGCTGGTCCGGCTCGCGGTCGATCAAGCCAGTGACCTCGAGAGAGAGCGTGCCCACCTGCACGCTGTCGCCGATACCGGCATCCAGCAGCCTTGCCAGCCGCGGCGCGATCCAGGCATGACCGGCAGAGGGACCATGGGCGAGCGATTCGACACCCTGGCCGAGATCGACTCCGACGCTGCCGTAGAGCGGATAGTGATCGTCGACGACCTTGAGACCGGCGGGCTGGAAAGCGTCCTGCAAACTCACCATCGATACCATGTCGACCTGATCGCTCAGCGCGAGCCCGGCCTCGGTCAGCGTCCGGCGCAATTCGTCGTCGAAAGGCTGGCCGTCCTCCAGCACCAGATCGCCGCCGAGCAGCTGCCCTGCCTGACGCGTCAGACCGCGATCGAGACGATCGAGAAAGAAACCGATCATCGTGGTGGCCGCGACCGCCAGCGCCAGCGCGACGAAAAGCGCCCTGACATCAGCGGCCCGCAGGTCACGACGCAATCCCTTCAGCGAGAGCCCGATCAATTTCACGATGTCACTCCCCGGGCATTGGCGGTCGGCGATTCGCTGCGGTGCTCGCTGGCAGCCGGAAGCAATCTGCCGTCGTCGAGCTGCAGCGCCCGATCGCAGCGACGCGCCAGCCCGAGGTCGTGCGTTACCAGCACCAGCGTCGTTCCAGATTCCCGGTTCAGCGTGAACAGGAGATCGATGATCCTCGCCCCCGTGGCTTCATCGAGGTTGCCGGTGGGCTCGTCGGCGAAGACCAGATCCGGCTCGGCCACGAAGGCGCGCGCCACGGCGACCCGTTGCTGCTCGCCCCCGGAGAGCTGCTTGGGCAGGTGATCCAGCCGCGCCCCGAGCCCCACACGCTCGAGCCACTGACGACTTTTGGCCGTAACGTCTTGCCGTGGCGACAGTTCCAACGGCAACATGACGTTTTCGATAGCGGTCAGAGTGGGTAATAACTGGAAGTTCTGAAAGACGAAGCCGACGCGCCCGGCTCGCAGTGCAGCCCGCCCATCCTCGTCGAGATCACCCAGCGACTGGCCGAACATCGTCAACTCGCCATCGCTCGGTGAATCCAGGCCAGCCAGCAGTCCGAGCAGGGTCGACTTGCCGGCGCCGGAACTCCCGACGATCGCGACACTCTCACCGTGTTCCACCTCCAGCGAAAGCGCGTCGAGGATCACGAGCTCGCGATCTCCGCTTTTTACCCGTTTGCCGAGGCCGCTGGCAGATAGAATTCGATTTTGCTGATTGTCCGAGGAGTAAGACATGGAACCTGGTTTCCCTGAGCCTGGTTTGACATCGCCTGTCGCCCGGAAGGCGAGACGCACGGTTTGGGTGCTGCTGATGCTCTGCCTCGTCGCCCTGTCGACGATGCCGGGAGTCAGCCATGCCTCCACGGTACTGGTCATGGGGGACAGCCTGAGCGCGGCCTACGGTATCGATCCGGCAGCGGGATGGGTCAATCTGCTGAAAAAGCGACTGGGCAGCGAGGACGATGTCGTCAATGCCAGCATCAGCGGCGAAACGACGTCCGGCGGTTCCGCCCGCCTCCCCGACCTTCTCAGACAATACCATCCCGATATCGTTTTGCTGGAGCTCGGCGGCAACGATGGATTACGCGGACTCTCCCCCCAGCAGATGCAGGTCAATCTGGGCAAGATGATCGAGCGTAGCCAGAGCGCCAGTGCCCGAGTACTGCTGCTGGGAATCGAGGTGCCACCCAACTACGGTCCGGCTTACACCGATGCCTTTCGCGGCGTGTTCACGCAACTCGCGAGCGACTACGGTGTCCCGCTCGTGCCGTTTCTGCTGAAGGGCGTCGACCTCGACACCATGCTTCAGGATGACGGCATTCACCCGACGGCCGAGGCCCAGCCGATCATTCTCGAGACGGTCTGGTCGCGCCTGGAGCCCCTGCTCAATCAGCTTGACGACCAGCCGGGCTGAAGGCATCCGGCTGCCGACGTGCTACCTTCAAGCATTTGAAAAATAGTCCGTTAGTGAGCTTCGGATACGCCAGCAGGAGAATCGGAATGGAAGACGAAACGGCTCTGGTTGCCGCCTACGAACTCGACGGCAACGGTGGCGGCACCTTGTTGAGCGTGCGCCAGCTGCGCGAAGCCTGGAGCGATCCCGACAAGATGCTCTGGATGCATCTGGACTTTCGCCACGATGACGTCATGGAGTATCTCGAAGGCATCGCCGGTCTCGATGAAGCCCCGATCGAGGCGCTGCTCGAGGAGGACACCCGGCCGCGGGTCGCGAAATTCCGCAATGGCGCCGTCAGCGCCCTGCGCGGCATCAACCTCAACCCGGGAGCGGCACCCGAGGACCTGATCTCGCTGCGCATCTGGATCGCGCCGAAGCGCCTGATCACGCTGCGTCGGCGCCCGCTGCGCTCCGTCAGCGAGGTGCGCGAACGCATCGACAACGGCGAAGGCGCGCTGTCGATCCCGGATCTGCTGGCCTGGCTCGCCGAGCAGCTGGTCGACAAGGTCGGCGACATGTCCCACAAGCTCGACGACCGGCTCGGCGAGATGGAGGAGGATCAGATCAGCGACCGCGAAGTCGATCCCGACGATCTCTCGCGTGTTCGCCGTTCGCTGATCACGCTGCGCCGCTTCATGGGACCGCAGCGTGACTGTCTCGAGCAGATCGCCCAGGGCCCTGACTGGTTCGACGAAGATACCAAGGTCTCGATCCGCGAGACGGCCAACCAGCTCTCTCGCTACGTGGAAGACTTCCACGCCATGCAGGAACGGGCCCTGGTCCTGCAGGAGCAGCTGTTCAGCGAGCACAACGAGCGCATGAACCAGCGCATGTATATGCTGGCGATCGTGACCACCGTGTTCCTGCCGCTGAGCTTCTTGACCGGCCTGCTGGGCATCAATGTCGGCGGCATTCCCGGCGCCGACAGCCCCTATGGCTTTCTGATCTTTCTCGGCATCACGGCGGTCGTCGGCGGCTGGGTGATGTGGCTTCTGAAGCGCAAGCACTGGTGGTGACGCGAGCTGCGAGCTGCGAGCTGCGAGCTGCGAGCTGCGAGCTGCGAGCTGCGAGCTGCGAAAATCATTCTCGTCTCGCCGGTGGAGTTCGCAATCCCCGACTCGAAGCTGCTATCTACCGCGCCCCGCCACCGGCGCTGTCGTCGCTCGTCGCTGCTATCTACCGCGCCCCGATACCGGCGCTGTCGTCGCTCGTCGCTATTACCGATCGGTATGCCCGAGATCACGCCCGGGGTCGAGCCGGTCGCGGACGCGGCGCTTGAGCTCCTTGATATCGGGAAAGCCGCCGTCACGCTTGCGCTCCCACAGCGTCTCTTCGTCATAGAGCACTTCGAAATGACCGCCGTGGCTGGGCGCGAGGGCGACCTGCTCCAGATCTTCACCAAAGGTCTGCAAAAGCTCCTGAGCATACCAGCCGGCACGCAGCAGCCACTGGCATTGGGTGCAATAATGGATTCTCACGCTGGGCATGCGTCCCTCCGGTGGCTGAATGGTGATGACGTCGGTCATGATGCGCGTGAGGGCAGCCTCGCTCAAGCCGCAACGCCGGAATCCTCGACACGTAAGGCGTGTGCCTCGCGGCAGCTCGTAGCTAACAATCAACACACAGGGAATGCCATTCATGGCGAACAGGGATCTTTCGCTTTCACGACTCTTCGAGCGCCTGACCGGCGATGAAGACAGCCGGATGTGTCGCGACATTTCCGAACAAGCCTGCCAGGAACAGCCCGGCAACTTCTTCCGTCACCTGGTCGCGGCGCTCGGCAACAAGCTCGCCGACGAACTCTCCAACGCTCGCCTCATTCTGCCCTGGCTGATGGGCGCAATCGGCGCGCCGGTTTGGATGGTCGGCCTGCTGGTGCCGATTCGGGAAGCCGGTGCGCTGCTGCCGCAGCTGCTGATCGCCGGTCAGATTCGGCTGCGGGCGATCCGCAAGTGGGTCTGGGTCACCGGCGGCATCGCCCAGGCTATCGGCGCCGCCGTGCTGGCGCTGCTGGCGCTCTTCGGTCACGGCACCTGGGGCGGTGCGCTGGTACTGATCGCCCTGACCGGCCTGTCGCTCGGCCGCGGCCTCTCGTCGGTGGCCACCAAGGACGTGCTCGGCAAGACCATCGCCAAGCAGCGTCGCGGCACGCTGATGGGATGGAGCGCCAGCGCGGCAGGCGCGCTGACGCTGACCGTCGGCGTCATCCTGACAGCACTCGGCGATCAGCCGGGCAGTTGGGCCATTGCCATTCTCCTGGCCGCCGCCGCGCTCGGTTGGGCACTCAACGCCCTCTGCGCGGCGGCGATCAAGGAGTCGCCCGGTGCGACCGAAGGGGGCGCCAATGCCTGGGATAGCGTCAAGCAGGGGCTGTCCCTGCTGCGCCGAGATCGCCGTTTCCTCCACTTCAATCTGTCACGTGCCCTGTTGCTGTCGAGCGCACTCGCGCTCCCCTACCTCGCTCTGCTGGGGCAGCAGAACAGCGGTACGGATCTCGCCAGTCTCGGCATTCTCATCGTGACATCAGGTCTCGCCGGCATGATTGCCGGTCCGATCTGGGGGCGGCTGGCGGACCGTTCGAGCCGGCGGGTGATGCGAACCAGCGCCATCGGCGCCGCGATCTGCTGCCTGGCGGGCGCCGGCTGCATGTGGCTGCCCGAGGCATGGCGAACCAGTGTGTGGCCCTACGCCATCGTCTACGGTTTGCTGATGATCGCCCATGCGGGTATCCGCCTGGGCCGCAAGACCTACGTGGTCGATCTGGCCGACAGTGACACGCGCGCACTCTACGTCGCCTTTTCGAACACCTTCACCGGGGTCCTGATGCTTGCGCTCGGGCTGCTGCTGGGCGTCATGGCGCAGTGGCTGGGGAGCGCCCTGCTATTGCTCATACTGGCCCTGGTCGCACTGGCAGCGGCGTGGAGCTCTCATCGACTGGCCGAAGTGGAAGCGGACTAGGCAAGCCGTCATCAGCCTCGCTGATACGCGAGTGGCGTGCCTGTTAAGCGTTGTAATCCGGTGACGTCATGGCATCATGACCGCTTGTATCGTCCCTACAATCGTCGCAATCCCGCCTGGAGGCAAGGATGGCCAGTACCAGCAAACGTCCCCCCATGATCAGCCCTGCGCTGCTCGAACGCATCGTCAATGCATCCGATGACGGCATCGTCGTCGCCGAGCAGGAGGGCGACGAGAACATTCTGATCTACGTCAACGAAGGCTTCGAGCGCCTGACCGGCTACAGCATCGACGAGATTCTCTATCGGGATTGTCGCTTCCTGCAGAATGGCGACCGCGACCAGCCGGCGATCGATCGGGTGCGCACCGCGCTGCGCGAAGGGCGTCCGTGCCGGGAAGTGCTGCGCAACTACCGCAAGGACGGCAGCCAGTTCTGGAACGAACTCTCGATCACGCCGGTCTATGACGAGGAAGATCAACTCACCTACTTCGTGGGTGTCCAGAAGGACGTGACGGGACTGGTCGAGGCGCTCCAGGAACTCGAGACGCTGAAAGCCGACCCGGCCTGATCGAACGCGACGTTCACGGCCGCATCGGCATGGCGATGATGGCAGCGATAGTTATTTTTAACCGCTGACATCTTGTACTGGAGGTCATTCGGCGATATATAGCCCTCGAGCGTCACTGAGATGCCATGTCACGGGAGGGCTAAATGATGAGCCGTGAAGATTACGCCGAAGACCAAGATTTCGACGATGCCGTCAATGACGAGCAGTTCGAGCGTCCGCGCAGCAGCAAGGCCGACACGCTGCGCGCCCGTCGCCAGGTGGAAGCGCTACTCGAGGAGCGCCGCCTGAAGCGTGCCATCGAAGACGACTGGTACGCCGATTTTGGCGACGAGGAGGAGTAAACCTCACTCGCTTCCGCTGACCGAACGGGCGCTCATGCGCCCGTTCGCATTCCGGGAGTCACTCGTTTACTCTGCTGAAGCCAGTTTTATCCTCGCCTGCCTCAAGGTGAGCGATCATAGAAGACTCTTTCACCGCGACAGATAACCGGATTTCCATGGCGCAATACGTATTCACCATGAACCGGGTGGGCAAGGTCGTCCCCCCGAAACGCGAGATTCTCAAGGACATCTCGCTCTCCTTCTTCCCCGGCGCGAAGATCGGCGTGCTCGGTCTGAACGGCGCGGGCAAATCAACGCTGCTGCGCATCATGGCCGGCGTCGATACCGAGTACAACGGTGAAGCCCGGCCCATGCCGGGCATCAACATCGGCTACCTGCCGCAGGAGCCGGCGCTCGACGACGCCAAAAGCGTACGCGAGACCGTCGAAGAGGCGCTGGGCGAGGTCAAGAAGGCACAGGAGCAGCTCGAGGCCGTCTACGTCGCCTACGCCGAGCCGGACGCCGATTTCGACGCGCTGGCCGCCGAACAGGCGCGACTCGAGAACATCATCGAGGCCGCCGACGCCCACAATATCGAGCGCAAACTCGAGGTCGCCGCCGAAGCCCTGCGCCTCCCACCCTGGGATGCCACGGTCGGCAATCTTTCCGGCGGTGAACGCCGCCGCGTGGCGCTCTGCCGCCTGCTGCTGTCGAGCCCCGATATGCTGCTGCTCGACGAGCCGACCAACCACCTAGACGCGGAGTCGGTCGCCTGGCTCGAACGCTTCCTGCATGACTATCCGGGCACCGTCGTGGCGATCACCCACGATCGTTACTTTCTGGATAACGTGGCCGGCTGGATTCTCGAACTCGACCGCGGCCACGGCATCCCATTCGAAGGCAACTACTCGCAGTGGCTGGAATCCAAGGAGAAGCGACTCGCGCAGGAGGCCAAGGCCGAAGCGGGACGTCAGCGCGCGATCAAGCAGGAACTCGACTGGGTCCGCCAGAACCCCAAGGGTCGCCAGGCCAAGAGCAAGGCGCGCCTCAATCGCTTCGATGAATTGCAGTCCGGTGATTATCAGAAGCGCAACGAGACCAACGAGATCTACATTCCGCCCGGGCCGCGTCTCGGTGACAAGGTCGTCGAATTTCATGACGTCGCCAAACGCTTCGATGACAAGCTGCTGTTCGACAATCTGTCGTTCCAGATCCCGGCGGGCGCGATCGTCGGCATCGTCGGCGGCAACGGCGCCGGCAAGTCGACGCTGTTCAAGTTGATCTCCGGCAAGGAGCAGCCCGACAGCGGCGAGGTGTTACTCGGCGAGACGGTCGATATCGCCTACGTCGAGCAGCTACGCGATCACTTCGACAACAGTCAGACCGTATGGCAAGCCGTATCCGATGGCCATGACATGCTGAGCATCAACGGCTATGAAGTCTCGTCGCGGGCCTACGTCGGTCGCTTCAACTTCAAGGGCACGGATCAGCAGAAGCGTCTGAGCGAGCTGTCGGGCGGCGAGCGTGGACGCCTGCAGCTGGCGCAGACGCTGAAACAGGGCGCCAACGTGCTGCTGCTGGACGAACCCTCCAACGACCTCGATATCGAAACGCTGCGCGCACTGGAAGAGGCGCTGCTGGCCTTCCCGGGCTGTGCGCTGGTGATTTCCCACGATCGCTGGTTCCTGGACCGCATCGCCACGCATATTCTGGCCTACGAGGGCGACTCCAACGTCGTGCTGTTCGAAGGCAACTACACGGATTATGAAGCGGATTACCACAAGCGGGTGGGCAGCGACACGCCCAAGCGAATGAAGTACAAGCGTATCGACGCCTGATTTCGGCTATCTCCAACGGCATCACCAACGCAAGACGCCCGGCTTCAAAGCCGGGCGTCTTGCGTTGGCGTGACACGCTTCGACTGGTGTCAGCGACCGCGTCCGCGAATCAGCGATACCACGAAGAGGATGAGGAAGATGACGAACAGAACCTTGGCGATCGTCGCGGCGATACCGGCAACGCCACCGAAGCCGAGAACCCCGGCGATGATGGCGACGATGAGAAAAATCACGGCGTAGCTGAGCATGGCGTTCTACTTCCTGTGCTGGCCTTCAAGATTTGCCGGGCCAATATCGCTACAGGCCCTTTCGGCAACCGAGTCCCGCAATCCTTGGGGACAGCCTAAGCCTTGTCCTAGAACGGCTTCCCGTCAAGTTTGACGCAGTGCCGGCGGGCGTTGGCGATGAATCACACCTCTGTCCGGGGCGCGATGCCTGGTCGACGCCGGTGATACCCGGCGTCGATCAGCGACCTGCAAGTTGTCATCCCCGAAACGTCATCGGCATGATCCCGTCGCGAACGTGCGAATCGGGCCAGGCCGGGATCAGTAGAACTTGGCCTCGCCCGGTGGTCGGGTCTTGAAGCGTCGGTGCAGCCACAGATACTGCTCCGGGTGGCGGCGGATCGCCTGCTCGATGAACGCATTGACCTGGCTGGCGTCGGCGACGTCATCCCCGCTCGGAAAGTTTTCCAGCGCCGGCAGATATTCGAGCGTGTAAGTCCGATTGTCAGGATTGCGGTGAAACATCAGCGGCATGACGGGGGCACCGGTCATGCGTGCGATCTTGGCCGTCAACTTGATCGACGCCGCCTCGACGCCGAAGAACGGCGCGAACACGCTCGCCTCGCGTCCAAAATCCTGATCGGGCGAGTACCACACCGCGTGGCCTGATTTGATTCGACGCACCACACCACGCAGATCGTGGCGGTCGATCGCCGCGCCGAAGATGCCGCGGCGTGCTTTCGTCATGAACTCCTCGAACACGGGATTGTCATGCGGTCGATAGACGACATCGGCGGGAAAGAACAGCGAATGGAGCGCGCCGCCAAGATCGAGCGTCGAGAAGTGGATGCCGATGATCAGCGCCCCCTTTCCCTGTGCCATCGCCCGCTCCATGTGTTCGACACCACGAAATACGACGCGATGCCGCAGATGTTCAGGATCTCGACACCACCCGGTCGCCGTCTCGAGAATGCCGATGCCGTTGGCAACGAAGGTCCGCCGAACGAGATCGGCACGCGCTTCTTCGCCGAGCTCGGGAAAACAGAGACGGAAGTTGGTCTCCGTGATATGGCGCCGACGCTTGGCGAAACGCCAGCTGAGCAGACCGATCGCCTTGCCCAGGGCAAGCTTCAGCCGCCACGGCAGAAAGGCGCCGAGGCGCATCAGCGTGATGGCAAACCACGTACCCCAGTAACGCGGATGCGCGTGATTGGCGGGATAGACTTTTTTGGCCATGAATCTTCCGATGATCCGAATCGTGGCGCCATTCTAGCGAATACACTGCCCTATTTGGCGAAAACGCGGCCTGCGTCAGGCGCTACTCGAGAAAGCGTCTCGGCACTCGCGGCAGCACGCCGGTCAGCAGCGTGTAGCCGATGGTATCGCAGTGCGTGGCGACCTCGTCGACCGACAGCACGCTGCCGGTCGACGAACGCCCCCACAGCACGACTTCGCTGCCCACTTTCGCGGCGGGAAGATGTGAAATATCGACCGTCAGCATATCCATCGATACACGCCCGGCGAGCGGCGCACGGACACCATCGACCAATACCGGCGTACCGTCGACGGCATGGCGATCGTAGCCATCGCCGTAGCCGGCCGCGACGATACCGATTCGCGAAGGCCCTGCGGTACGAAAACGCCCACCGTAGCCGACCGGCTCGTCCGCCTCTAGTGTCTGCACCGCGATCAGCCGCGAACGCAGTGTCATCACCGGGTCGAGAGACACGCCGACGGGGAGTGCCCCATCGAGCGGATTGCTGCCATACAGCATGACACCCGGCCGGTTCCACGCCGCGTGCGTTGCCGGTCGGGCCAACGTTGCCGGGGAATTGGCAACGCAGATCCGGCACCCGAGCCGGTCTCGCACCTGCTCGATCGTCGACCACTGCGCGGCAAACTGAACCGAACGGGCCTGGTCGGCGCTGGCAAAGTGGCTGATCAAATGCAGGCCTTCGGTGGCGACCTGGGTCCCGGCGGCCGCGAGCCGCTCCCAGCGCACGACGAACGCCTCCGGCGTAAAGCCGAGGCGATGCATGCCGGAGTCGAGCTTCAACCAGACGGTCAGCGGCCGTGCGGGCCGATACGCCAGCAGTGCCTCGAGCTGCCAATCGCTGTGAACGACCTGCCAGAGATCGAGCATCTCGACCCGCGCCAGCTCACCGGCATCGAAAATCCCTTCGAGCAGCAGAATTGGCTGCGAGATGCCGGCATCACGAAGCGCTATCGCCTCCTCGAGCGAGGCGACGCCGAACGCAGGCGCTCCCGCTTCGGCCAGCGCCCGGGCGCAGTTCGCCGCGCCGTGACCGTAGGCGTCGGCCTTGATGACCGCCATATTGGCGCTCGTAGGCGCCAGTTCACTTGCCACGCGGTAATTGTGGCGCAGGGCTTTGAGGTCGATATCGGCGACGAGCGGGCGCGCCATGGCATATTCCTTTCCGCGAACAGAACAACGGGCACGCACCTCTGGCGACGACGACAGGCGTTCGTGCCGTTTGCGCTTCCCGGGGCAATCTTACCGCGTCGAACGGCACCCGGCATCGTTGCACCGGGTCGTCAGCGGTGACAGATCGCAAAAAACGCCGAGAGCGGTTCTTGACGCCGCAGGTGGCCCGAAGGGTGGCCGCCATGGTTGGCTGGCAACGAAAACGCCGCTGACGAGGCAGCGGCGTTGCTGGAGCGAGATACGTTCAGGGCGTGGTCGGCGGCTTGGGCCGTTCGCCGATGTCATCCATCGCGGGGGTGCCGGTGCCGCGATCGTCGGCCAGCGTCAGAGAGACTCGCTTGGTGTCGCGCAGCCACTGGTTGGTACCCCGAATCACGTCCAGGTTCAGCACGCCGGTCTGCTGGCGAAGCTGGAGCAGGTCCGTGACATAGGTGTAACGCGCATCGGCATAATCCGAGATCGCCTCGTAGAGCGATTGCTCCGCATCCAGTACGTCGACGATGTTACGCGTGCCGACCTGGTAGCCGGCGCGAGTCGCTTCCAGCGCGCTGCGATTGGAGACGATCGCCTCCTGCTGGGCGTTGACCGATTCGACATCGTTGGCGACCTGAGTGAAGAGCGAGCGCACCTGCTGGGTGGTGTAGCGCCGCTGATCCTCGAAGTCGTACTGGGATGCCTCGAGAGAATAGGTATTCTCTTTGACCGAGGCGCTGGTGGAGCCGCCGGTATAGATCGGCAGGCTCGCCTGAACGCCGACTTCGACATTCTCGTTGTGGCCCTTGAGCTCGTCGCGATCATTGTCCGAATAGGCGTAATCCGCATAAGCATCGAGGGTCGGCAGATGGCCGGCCTTGGCGATATCGACGCCGGACTTGGCCAGCTCGACGGCCGCCTGCGAGTACTGGATCGACGGGCTGCTCTGCAGCGCCAGGGTGACCCAGTCGCTACGTTTGGCCGGTACCGGCGGCTTGATCGGCAGATCGTCGGCAAGCCCTTCGATGCTCTCGTAGTGCTGACCGGTCAGACGCTCGAGCGCTTCAAAGCTGACCTGGAGGTCGTTTCTGGCCGAGATGAGCGATGCGCGGGCCGAATCGTAGGAGGCCTGCGCTTCGTTGACATCGGTGATCGCGACAATGCCGACGTTGAACTGCTCTTTCGCTTGCTCCAACTGACGGCCGATGGCTTTCTCCTGCGCCTGGCTGGCGTCGAGAATTTCCTTGTTGCGCAGGATATCGAAGTACGCCTCGGACACATCGTAGAGAAGCTGCTGCTGGTCGATCTCGAGCTGCAGTGCCTGCTGACCGACCTGCTTCTTGCTCTGCTCGTACTCGTACCAGTTGGTTGCATCGAACAGTGCCTGGGTCACGTTCACACCAAGACTGGTCCCATTGTAATCCTCGCCCGAGGAGGTCGAGCTGCTGGAACCTCCGGCTTCCGACACGGCAGAATTCGAATAGCTCTGGCTCTCCAGCGTGTTATACCGATAGGCGCTGCCGGTGGCGCTGATCTGCGGCAGCAGGTCGCCACGCTCGACATCCTGCCCGGCTTCGGTGCTACGGAAGGTCGAACGCGAAGAGTTCAAGGTCGCCGAGTGCTCCAGCGCGTCTTGAGTGATGGTCAGCAGATCCGCCGCGTGAACCGCGGGCGCGAAGGACGCCGCGATCACGAGAGAAACGGCGTACCGCAGGGGAGAGCGCGACGGCGAGGTGAGAGGCGACATCGAAACGGTTCCTATCGTCGAGGCCCGAGCGCGCAACAACGCACTCTGACGCTCAATAATGACGGTTCTGGGCAGACTCGAACACGGTGGACGCCAAGGTCTCGCGAGTCTGTACAACGAACGGACGAGGCGCCAGCCATCCCGCTGACGCCCCGTCTCGAGGTTTACATACAATGCCGCATGTATGCGACCGGATCAATAGTCGCGGCAAGCGCTCAGACGTATTTGCACCGTCTTCTCGCCATCTGGTGCGGGGTCATTCGAAGATGGAGTCCATCGACAGCCCCTGCTTTTCGAGCATCCGACGCAGCTTCTTCAACGCTTCCACCTGAATCTGGCGAACGCGCTCACGTGTCAGCCCAATCTCTTCGCCGACCTCTTCGAGCGTCGCCGCTTCATGGCCACGCAGCCCGAAGCGACGCACGACCACTTCACGCTGCTTTTCGCTCAGTTCGATCAGCCACTCGTCAACGTGCTGCTTGACGTCGTCATCGACAAGATTGGACTCGGGCCCGTCTTCATTCTCATCCGCCAGCGTATCGATCAGCGGCTTGTCACTCTCGCCCCCCATCGGATAGTCGACGGAGGAGACGCGCTCGTTGAGCCCCAGCATCTTCTTGACCGTACCGACCGGCTTGTCGAGATGCTCGGCGATCTCTTCGGCCGTGGCTTCGTGATCGAGCTTCTGGGTCAGTTCTCGCGCCGCGCGCAGATAGATATTGAGTTCCTTGACCACATGGATCGGCAGCCGGATCGTGCGGGTCTGATTCATCAGTGCCCGTTCGATGGTCTGGCGAATCCACCAGGTCGCGTAGGTCGAGAAACGGAAACCGCGCTCCGGGTCAAACTTCTCGACCGCGCGAATCAGCCCGAGGTTGCCCTCCTCGATCAGATCGAGCAACGTCAATCCGCGGTTCAAGTAGCGTCGGGCGATCTTGACCACCAGGCGCAGGTTGGACTCGATCATTCTTTGCCGGCCCGCCGGATCTCCCTTCTGGGCCAGGCGGCCGAAGTGCACTTCTTCTTGCGGTGTCAAAAGCGGCGAGAAGCCGATCTCGTTAAGATAGATCTGCGTTGCATCGAGGCTGTGGTGATAGTGATTTTCCTCACGGCTCAACGCCTTTTCAAAAGCGCTTTCTTCATCCTTGCGATCCGTGTCGTCGTTGTCCGCGTCTGCGGTAGCGACGCCTTCGAGCTCAACATCCTGAATATCCCGTTCAAGCATGCTCATGTCCACTTCCCCAATATTGGCTACCTGAGTACCTCGCCATGGGGCGGCACCGCACCATGGCGACCGCGTCTTCCTTTCTCTCTGTTTTGGACTTTCCCTAGCTATCGAGAGGCGCCGTTGCCTCGTCGGTTTCCGCCCCTCTGTCGCGTCCGACACCCCATGACGTTACGTCGAGGGTCGGCGGCGTGGATGCAGAAACCGACGAAAAATTCGCCTCTCTCATCAGCGGTATGAAGCGCCGAATCTCGTCAGCGCGAAGGCAGGTATTGTAGTGGGTCCTTGGGCTGGCCGTTCACGCGGACCTCGAAGTGTAGCTCGACCTGGTCAGCATCCGTCTGCCCCATGGTGGCTATCGTCTCTCCGGCCTCAACGACGTCGTTCTCCTTCACTTTCAACGTGTCGTTGTGTGCGTAAGCGCTCAAGTAGCGATCGTTGTGCTTGAGGATGATCAGGTTGCCATAACCTCGAACACCGTCGCCGGCATACACCACAATCCCTGGTCCGGCTGCTTTGACAGGTTGCCCCTTTTGCCCGGCAATATCAATGCCGGGGGTAATGTTGGAATCGTCATCGAAACGACCGATCAGCTGACCTTCGGCAGGCCACTGCCACGGCACGTTCTCGACTGGCTTGTAGGTGCGATCGGAACGATCCGGGGCCCCGCTCGGTTCGCCGGCAACCTCCGTTCCTGCGTCTGCACCGGAGGCCGTTTTCGTGCTGTTCGAAGTCGGTTTCGAGGCCGAACCGGCGCTGGCACCCGATGGGTTCGCAGCGGGTTGGGAAGCACCGCCCGTAGAAGCCATTGAAGCCGAAGAAGATGACGATGCCGTGTCAGTGCGTCCGCTGGCGCCATCACCCTGAGACGGATTCTGGTTCTGGCCCTGATTCTGGGTATAGACCGGGCCGGGCGTGGTACCGCTCGCCTTCGATGCTCCCTGCCCCGCGCCGGACGCGTTGCCCTGCCCGCTCTGGGACGGCAGTAACCACGAAGGGTTCTCGCCATCACCGGCTGTGGCCTGATTGCTGCCGGACGCTCCTAGAGCAGTAGCCTGAACGCCGCTGCCCGTGCCGCGAGAAGCGAGATTCTGACCGCCGCTGACGGTCGCCCCCTGCCGCAGTTTGAGCTGCTGACCCGGTTCCAGTCGATAAGGTGGAGAAATGCCGTTGAGCTGGGCCAGATCACGGAAGTCGACCCGGTTCTGCCAGGCGATGCCGTAGATGGTATCGCCACTCTTGACGGTGTAGGTATCGCTCTGCTGGGCGTTGCGGCTTACCGAGAGATCCTGCACCTGTGGCTGACCGCTCGAGGTGGTGCAGGCGCTGAGCCCGATAGCGACCATCGGCAACAGACCCACCAGCAGGGCATTACGACGCTTGTTCATGACAAAATTCCTTTTTCGAAGCAACAGGCGCGGAGCGCCACCGACGACTCAATCGGCGCTGTGGCCCTTGCGCTCCCCGAGGCACATTACCACTACCACACCCACGATGATCAATGCCGTCGCGGCGAGCCAGTGCGACGGCTGGCCGGTCACGGCGGTGTAATCGGCGGGCATCAGGTAACGGTAGGCCAACGCGACCGGATGACCCGCCGCATCCATGCGATAACTCGACATCTGGCGCCACGGCCACAGCTGCGGCAAGGAGCCGAGAATGAAGCCGACGATCGCCATCAGCGTCAGTGCATGATGGTGACGCAGCAGCCAGGAGAGCACGCGGGAGAAGGTAAAAAGCCCCACCACGCAGCCGGCCCCGAAGATCGCGATCAGGCCGATGTCGAAGCTTTTGATACCCGACATGACCGTCCCGTAGAGCCCCATCACCAGCAGCAGAAAACTGCCCGAGACGCCCGGCAGTAGCATCGCGCTGATGGCGATGGCACCGGCCACAAACAGCATGGCATTCCCCGCCTGACTCATGTCGGGCAGCAGCTGCGGCAGATAGGCCGCCACCAGAAGCCCCAGCAGCACGGGCAGCAGATAGCGCCAGCGCCAGTGGCCGACCTGGCGCATCACCACCCAGGCCGAGGCCAGTACCAGACCGAAAAAGAACGCGTTGAGCAGCAGCTCGTGGCTGGCCATCAGCCAGGTCACCAGGTGGGCAATCGTGACCAGACTAATACCGATACCCAGCACCAGCGGTATCAGAAACCGCAGATTGAGATAGCCGATCAGCGCCTGTGTTCCGCGATCCTTCCACACACCGATGGCTTTGGGGCCGAAGCGCTTGATCGTTTCGATCAACTCTTCGTAGATGCCGACGATCAGCGCGATGGTACCGCCCGAGACCCCTGGAACGGCATCAGCCGCTCCCATACCCATCCCCTTGAGAACCGTGGTGACGATGCGTTTCAACGAATGACTCCTTCCAGTAGCGGTACGAAACGCACCTCTTCCAATCTTTGTCGGTCGAAAACCGGCCCGCGACGGCGGATTCGCGTCAACCACTGGCGGCCATCGGCATCGGCCAGCGGCGCGATCAGCACGCCACCGTCTCGCAGCTGCGAAAGCAGCGTCTGAGGCAGCTCACTGGCGCAGGCCGTCAGCAGAATGACGTCGAAAGGCGCCGCCTGCGGCCAACCCAGCCCACCATCGGCGTGACGCAGATTGACGTTACCCACACCGAGCCGGGAGAGCCGTTGGCGAGCCCGCTGGGACAGCACCGCAATCCGCTCGACGCTCCAGACGGCGTTGACCAGGCGCGCCAGAACCAGCGTCTGGTAGCCTGAGCCGGTCCCGACTTCCAGCACTCGACGGGGCTCGGCCTGACACACCAGCTCGCTCATGCGTGCGACGATCCACGGCTGGGACAGCGTTTGCCCCAGCCCCAGCGGCAGCGACGTATCTTCATACGCTCGGTGAGCCAGCGCCTCGTCGAGGAAGAGATGACGCGGTTCCGCGGCCATCACCTCCAGCACGGCCGGGTGACGAATTCCGTTCGCGGTCAGTCGTTCGACCATGCGATTGCGGGTTCGTTGCGACGTCATGCCGACGCCACTGAGTTCTTCAGGCGTATGACAGTCCATCCAGCCAACCCTGTACGTCGTTCACCGTTTCATGACGGGTCAAATCGGTCTGCAGCGGCGTGATCGACACGTAACCCGCCTCGATCGCCGCGAAGTCGGTGTCAGGGCCATCATCGGCGTTTTCCGACACCGAGGCGATCCAGTACCGGTCGCGTCCACGCGGGTCCTTGACCTTGATCGGCTGCGAGGCGGGCCCGCGATAGCCGAGTCGCGTCACGCGGAAACCGCGGATCTCGCGCCACGGCAAATCGGGCACGTTGACGTTGAGCAGGCTTCGCGGCGGCAGCGACAGCGTCTCTGCGGCACCGACCAGACTCGAGGCCACTCGCCCGGCCGTCTCGAAATAACGCTGCCCGCAGAGCGAGATCGCGATGGCCGCCATCCCAAGATTGCGCCCCTCCATCGCCGCCGCCACGGTACCGGAATAGAGCACGTCGTCGCCGAGATTGCCGCCGTGATTGATCCCCGAAATGACCAGATCGGGTTTCTCGTCCCACACGCCATTGACGCCGAGATAGACGCAGTCGGCCGGCGTGCCGTCAACGCTGTAGAAGCCGTTGTCGAGCGACGTCAACGCGAGTGGACGCGTCAGCGTCAGCGAATTGCTGGCGCCGCTCATGTCGCGGTCCGGCGCCACGATGCGCAGGCGTGAATGATTTTCCAGCGCGCTGGCCAGTGCCTTCAGGCCAGGCGCATGCACTCCATCATCGTTGGACAGCAGCAGTCTACGCATCGTCTCTTCCTCGCTCTGAAATCTGTCGACAGGTGAGCCGAGATCGTTGGAGAGGCGCCCGTGATGGCACTCACGATCGACGCCTCAAATCAGTGTCGGGTGGCAAAACAGCTCACGCAGCACCGCCGTGGCGAAAGCGCCCCTGGGCAGAGTGAACTCGAGCCAGACCGAGCCCGCCTCTGCTGGCGTCCATGTCGCCTGCTGCAGCATGACACGCAGCGCTCTTCGATTCTGCCGCGTCCCGGTCGCCACGATGCCCTCGCTCAGCACCGGATGCGCATCGGCAACCGAGCGCTCCCGTTCGGCAACCGCCAGATCGCTCTGGAGCTCGCCGGCGCCCCACATCGGCCCGGTGGGATGAACGTCGCCCGATGCCGCCCGGGCCAGCGTCTCGACATCGACTGCTGTCACCGAGAACCGGCTCGCGGTTCCCTCCAGGTTGAGCACGTCACCGGGCAGCGGCCGGCCCCAGCTGCCATCCTCGACCCTTGCCGCCAGCACGGCATTGAACAGGTAGCTGCGCGCGCTGGAAAGCAGCAGCCCCTGAGGATCTTGCCGCTTGCGCCAACCACGCGCCAGCAGTGACAGCGCGCGGTGCAGATTGCGGCCATCCGGGCCGAATCGCTGAGGGCCGAAATAATTGGGCACGCCCGATGCGACCAGCGTCTCCCAACGTTCACGCGTTTGTGTAGCCTGCGCAGCCTCTCCGGCGATCCGCAGCCGAAAGCGGTTGCCGCGATGTACGCCGC
The DNA here is from genome assembly GCF_014652715.1 of Salinicola rhizosphaerae. Taxonomy (GTDB): domain Bacteria; phylum Pseudomonadota; class Gammaproteobacteria; order Pseudomonadales; family Halomonadaceae; genus Salinicola; species Salinicola rhizosphaerae. The sequence continues at coordinate 349,217 of NZ_BMZI01000005.1, forward strand.
GCTTAAGCTTGCGCGGGTGACGAATCGCCTCCAGGCAGCGCACGCCGCGTTCGGCAAGATTCGCGTCCCAGCCGTCGGGCAACGCTCTACCCGGCAATGCCAGCGAGAACCACTGGCGGGTCACCGCGTCGCGGTCCTTGAGACCGCTGAAACCGACATCCCGCGCAGCCACCCCGGCCGACGCTGCCAGAAGCCGTGCGACTTCGGCCGTGTTGATGCCACGCTTCTCGATCCACACCCAGAGATGTTCGCCCGCCCCTTCCGGAGCAAAATCGAACTGCTCCTCGACCTGAAAGTCCTCGGGCGTTAGCCGGTACTCACCGTCTAGCTCGGGCGGCGCCAAGGCGAACGGCCAGGCCGGGGGCCACGTCACAGGGGCGGACGAAAACGACGAGTCGGCGTCACGCATCCGTGGCCGCTGACGTCGAAATCAGCAGGACGACCGCCTCGGCGGCGATCCCTTCACCACGACCGGTGAAGCCGAGGCGTTCGGTCGTGGTCGCCTTGACGTTGACATCGCCGAGCGGCGCGCCGAGATCGGCCGCAAGGCTCTCGCGCATCGCCGGAACCCAGTCTGCCATCTTCGGCGCTTGCGCCATCACCGTGGCATCGAGGTTGCCGACACGGTAACCGGCATCATCGATCAGCTTCACGACATGGCGCAGCAGCTCGCGACTGTCGACGCCGTTCCACTCGGGGTCGGTGTCCGGAAAATGATGGCCAATATCGCCCAGCGCCACGGCGCCCAGCAGCGCGTCGCTGATCGCATGCAGCAGCACGTCGCCATCCGAGTGGGCGACGAACCCTCGATCGAACGGCAGACGGACGCCGCCGATCATCAGATGATCGCCCGGGCCGAAGCGGTGAACGTCAAAGCCGTGGCCGATTCTGATCGTCATGCACTGACTCCTCGCTGGGGGAAACTCGTGTCGCTGGCCGAGGCGGCGCCTGTATCGGTTTGTGCCTGAACGGACAGGATGTTCGCCGCCATCGCCAGATCCTCCGGGTGCGTGATCTTGAGATTATGGCGACTGCCGCGAACGAGCCTTGGCGAGAGGCCCATGGCCTCGATCGCCGAGGCTTCATCGGTCACCGCCGCCCCGGTCGCCAGCGCCGCATCGAGCGCCTGACGCAGCAGGTCGAAGCGAAATGCCTGCGGGGTGAGGGCGTGCCAGAGATCGTCACGAGACTCGGTATGACTGACGCGGCCACGTTCGTCGGCGCGCTTCATGGTATCCGCTGCGGGGGCCGCCAGCAGGACGCCGATCGCTTCATCGTCGAGCGCCGCGTGGAGCGCCTGCAGATCGGCAACAGGTACGCAGGGCCGGGCGGCATCGTGTACCAGCACCCAGTCGTCGGCGGCGGCTTCTTCCTCGAGCGCCGTCAGCGCACGACGGACCGTCTCGACCCGCTCCTGCCCGCCATCGACTCGCTGCCAGCGAGAGAAAGGCACGCAGTCGGCGTCGAACCAGGCGTCGTCTGAATCGAGGCAAAGGCGCAGCTCGGCATCGGGAAACGCCTGATGCAGCCGCTGCAAGGTCAGCTCGAGGACACTGCGCCCCGCGAGCGGCAGGTACTGTTTGGGTCGGTCTGCCTGCATGCGGCGACCGCGCCCCGCGGCGGGAACGACGAGCCAGAGCGTCATGGTCGAACGACCCCCGTCTGGGCAGCCGGCCCTCGGCGGTCCGTCTCCACGTCCGGTACCCAATAGAACTGTTCGTCGCGGCGAACCATGCCGATATCGCTACGCGCTCGCTCCTCAATGGCATCCAGCCCGTTCTTGAGATCGACCACCTCGGCGGCCAGACGATCATTACGCGCCTTCAGCGTATCGGTCGCGCCCTCGAGCGTGTCGGCACGCGCCTGAATGTCATTGAATTCGCGAACACCACTCTCGCCGAACCAGAGCCGGTACTGCATCAGGCCGAGCATGACGACCAACACCAGGATGACCCATTTCCACATTGCAGCTCACTTCCGGTCGGCAAATGACTCAGGGGCGAAGATGGACAGCGTTGCCGAGGCCGCTGTCCGGTAATCTGCCAGGTCTGGCGCTCTCCTGCGCCGGACGCCGGCCATTATGCCATCATCACCGCTGCCGGCCCACCGCCGGGGCGGAAACGGCGCCGTATCCGGACGGGTGCCTCCGACGTACAAACTCGCATTTTTCGTGCCCCGAACCGAACGGGAGACGATCACGCAGAACCGAAGTAACGCTCTCGCTCCTTTTCGCCGATCTCGCTTGAGTGAAGTTCAAAGCGATCCCGACGGCGATCATCGAAGAAGTGGCGCAAGGTGCGTTCGATCGTCGGAAATGCCAGCGCATCCCAGGGAATGTCGGCTTCATCGAACAATTCGACGTCGAGGCTCTCCGGGCCAGCGGCGTAGCCGCCTTGGAGGGTGCCACGAAAAATCATGTAGACCTGGTTGATGTGGGTCAGACTGATCATCGTATAGAGCGACGGTGACTCGACGACCGCGCATGCCTCCTCACGCGTCTCGCGCAGTGCCGCCTGCTCGACGGTTTCACCGTTCTCCATGAAGCCCGCAGGCAGCGTCCAATAGCCTAGGCGTGGCGCGATCGCCCGCCGACACAGCAATACCTGCTTGCCGGCGACCGGCAGCGTCCCGGCGATGATCCGCGGGTTCTGATAATGAATGGCGCCGCAGGCGTCGCAGAGATACCGTGGACGATCGTCGCCATCCGGAATCGCAAAACGTACGGTATGGCCGCAGTGGCTACAGTAGTTCATCGAATACCGGCCTCAGGGTTGAACAAAGACAGTGAATACGACCACGGTCGACAACGATACCAGACATGGCCGAGCGCGCAGCGGACAGGGCGCAGCGCAGCGCTGGCATGGCCGAAAGGGGACTGGCCCGTATAGAGAATGACGAGCATGTTAGAGAACCTTCGCGAGCGCCTGCAAGCGCACCGAGCGACCCGTCTGGACGAGTCGCTGGCGCAGGCTGCCGTGCTGATACCGATCGTCGACCGGCGCGAGCCCACCATTCTGCTGACGCAGCGTACCCGTCATCTCAAGCAGCACGCCGGCCAGGTTGCCTTTCCCGGTGGCAAGCGCGAAGTCGAGGATACCGATCTGCTGCAGACCGCGCTGCGTGAATCCGAGGAGGAGATAGCGCTACAAGCCAGCGATGTCACCGTTCTCGGCCGCTTGAGCGACGTGATCTCGCTGCATGGCATGCGCGTAACGCCTTTCGTCGGCGTCATCGCCCCGGACCTGCCGCTTCACGCCGAGCCGGGAGAGATCGACGCGATCTTCGAAGTCCCGCTGGATCACCTGCTCGCCGACCGTCGGACGCATACCGACGTCATCGAAGTTGACGGCAAGCCGATCTACGTACCGAGCTATACGATAGAGGAACGTGTCCTCTGGGGTCTTTCCGCGATGATGCTCGTCGAGTTACTGGCCGTTGGCTTCCAGCGTCCTTTATCGCTGACGCAGGCACCAGCGGATGGCGAGCTGCGCTATCATCCGCAGCGGCGCCGTCGTTCGCGACCGCTGACGATGGATCGATCCCGCTGACGACCGGCGTCCTGCGCCATGACCTCACAAGATCATGACCTCACCTCATGCCAAGAGAGTTCACCATGACGCCCACGGACTCGCTCGAGACCCACCGCGATGAAAGCCAGCTCTCTGCACTGATCGACGGGCTGGTGGCACGCGGCTGGTACGCCGGCACCGGCTTCATCGATGCAGGCCTGTGTCGTGAACTCCACGCCGACCTCGCGGGGCTGCGCGCTCGCGATGCGCTGCAGGAGGCCGCCATCGGCCGTGGAGACGAGCGCACGCTGCGGCGCGACATTCGCGGCGATGCCATCCATTGGCTCGACCGCGAAAGTCTGGCGCAGCGCCGCTACCTGGCGCTGATGGCCGAGCTGCAGCAGCAGATCAACGTTGCGCTCTATCTGGGGCTGTTCGAGTTCGAAGCGCATTTCGCGCATTACCCTCCCGGCGCCTTCTACCGCAAGCATTACGACAGTTTTCGCGGCCGCGCCAACCGGGTGATTTCGACCGTGCTCTATCTCAACGAGGCGTGGCCCGCCGATGGGGGCGGCGAAATGGCGCTGTTCGACGAGGTGGAGACCGAGCGCGAGGTAGCCAGAATCGCCCCCGAAGCCGGTACCTTCGCCTGCTTTCTCTCCGACCGCATTCCGCATGAGGTGCTGCCGACTCGCCAACCGCGCGTCAGCATTGCCGGCTGGTTCCGCCGCAACGCCTCGCTGGGTGGCGTGGTCGATCCCGCGCGCTGATGGCCATCAGAGGGCGAACGAGCGCGCACTCGTCTCGCCATCTGTCCGCTCGTCACTCTCTACCGACGTTCTCGCCGACGTTCTCGCCGACGGTCTCCGGCATGGCCGTCTCGACTTCCGGCACCACCTGCGAGAGATCCTCCTGGTGTTCGTGCTCGATGGCGCCCAGCACCAGCGCCTCGGTGACGCTCAGCTCGGCACCGACCACCGACTGCTGCGGATTGGAGGTGAACGGTGCCACCGGCACCGGCGCCGGACGACGGCTGCGACGCCAGACGAAGAACGCGACCAGAACCACGCCAAGCCCCGTCAGCGCCATGAAGAGCCCCCTGTCGCCAACGTGGGTCATCAGCGGCGTGATCAACGGTGGGCTCAGCGTTGCACCGAGCGCATTGATCAGCAGCAGACCCTGGCTCATGCGCACCAGCGCGCCCGCCGGTGCTCTGTCGGCGGCATGGCTGACAGCGACCGGATAGAGCGCGAATACCCCGCCGCCGATCAGAAACAGCACGCCTGCCATCAACGCCGGCTGCGTTGGTATCGTCATCATCACCAGACACAGTGCCGCCATGATGGCGCCGATCAGAATGAGGACAATCTGGCGATCGTGACGGTCCGACCAGCGTCCGATCGGATACTGCAGCAGCATGCCGCCGAGGATCACCACCGCCATCATTTCGCCGATACGCTGGACGTCCAGACCGCTGCGCTGCAAATAGAGCGGCAGCAGGCTGTAGACCGCCGACACCACCAATCCCGACCCGAAACAGCCCATCACGCCGGTCGGCGTCACCGTGATCAAGCGCCACGGCGACAATGGCTCGGCCTGTTCGAGCAGGGGCGAAACGCGCGGGATCATGCCCAGCGGCAGTACCGAGAGCGAGGCCAGCATGGCGATGATCATGAAGGGCTGATTGGGCCCGGCGTGATCGGCCACTCCCAGCAGAAGCTGCCCGATCACACCGGCGCCGTAGAGCGAGATCATGTAGAGCGCCAGCAGCCGACCGCGAACGCGGGTATCGGCCGCCGTCAGCAGCCAGCTTTCGATGACCAGATAGACACCCAGCGTTGCCCAGCCACCGATCATGCGCAGCGTGAACCACAGCCCGGCATTGAGCCAGAGCCCCTGCAGCAGCACCGTGACCGCGACAAGGGAGGCGAAACAGGCATAGGCGCGAATATGGCCGATACGCAGCAGCAGACGGTCGTTGAACAAGGCGCCGATCGCCAGGCCGATGTAGTACGCCGCCGACACCCAGCCGATCGTCGTGACCGACTCACCGGCCGCGTCGAGCCGCAGCGTGATGAGAGAGGCCAGAAAGCCGTTGCCGATTCCCAGAATGAAAAGACCGAGGAGCGGCGCTAGCGCCATGGAGAGCAACTGGCGAGACATGATAGTGACGACCTCGAAACATCGACGCGGGTGCGCCGAAGGCAAACTGACGGAAAGTCTGAAAAGGAGAGACGCATCCTCGACTCACCGGCCGGCGCTCGAGGCGAGCGAACTATACTCTCGCCCTTGCGCCAAAAGAAGCCAATAAACACGAGGAAAACAGGCTTTTGCGCCGTTTTGGATACCTCCTCTGTCGATGCATCAAACCAGGTTATCGAAGTCGACAGCGAGCAGAATCACCAGCCATGCTCGACGCGTGGCACCCGCCGACGGCCGAAAGGCGTCAATGGCCAATCAATGGCGAAAGCATCGCGACAGATCACGCCAGATCATGTCAGACGAGTGCCTGATCCTTTAGCGTGCTAGCATCCGTCGCTCTCCCCTGCTCTTGCGGAACGCCATGCACACCGTCACCCCCGACAGCCCGGTCTATCGCCAGCCGGGGTTCGTCTCCTTCCTCGTCTCGCGGCTGTGCGCCGTTTTCGCCACTCAGATTCAGGCCATCGTCGTGGCCTGGCAGGTCTACGCCATCACTCATGACCCGCTCACGCTCGGCTACGTCGGTCTTGCGCAGTTCCTGCCGATGGTCGTGCTACTGCTGCCGGCCGGGGATGTCGTCGACCGCTTCGATCGCAAGCGAATCCTGCAGCTGAGCTGGGGCGTTCAGGCGCTCTGCAGTGCGCTCTTCGTCCTGCTCTCGTACGACAAGCCCGACTCTGCCATCCCCTTCTACGGCGTACTGGTGCTGTTCGGCGCCGCCCGCGCCTTTACCGGCCCGGCGCTCTCCAGCCTGCTGCCGCAGATCGTGCCGCGAGCACAGTTGGGCAAGGCGATCGCGTTGAACTCATCGATCATGGAGATCGCCACCATCGGCGGGCCCATGCTCGGCGGTCTGCTCTACACCTTCGGCCCTACGCTCACCTACAGCGTCAACCTCGGCGCCTTTCTGTTGGCGCAGATCGCGCTCTTGAGCGTCCCAGTCCGCTACGCCTTTCAGCGCACGGCACGTGACGACACCGCCTGGCAGCGCTTTACTGCCGGTGTTCATTACATCCGCAGCAAACCGGTCATCCTCGGCGTGATCTCGCTCGACCTCTTCGCGGTGCTGTTCGGCGGCATCATCGCGCTGCTGCCGGTCTACGCTCACGAGATTCTTCACGTTGGCCCCCAAGGACTCGGCGCCCTGCGCAGTGCCATGGCCGTCGGCGCCTTTGCCATGGGCCTGTACCTTGGGCTTCGCGCCATCAAGCGTCACGCGGGGCTCGTCATGTTCGCGGCCGTTGCCCTGTTCGGCGCCGCCAACCTGGTCTTCGCGCTGTCGCACTGGTTCTGGATTTCGATGACCGCGCTATTCGTCGCGGGTGCGGCCGACATGATCAGCATGTATGTCCGCCAGACCCTGCTGCAGCTCGCGACGCCCGACGAGATGCGCGGCCGGGTCAACGCCGTCAACATGCTGTTCATCGGTGCCTCCAATGAACTTGGCGAATTCGAATCCGGCATCACCGCCTCCTGGTTCGGCACCGTACCGGCCGCGGTCATCGGCTCGCTCGGTACCCTGGGCATTGTCGGACTCTGGGCATGGGCCTTCCCGGTACTGCGTCGCGCCGACCGTCTGGATGACATCGAGGAAGAGCCGGTGGGTCTGACCGATGGCGGCGAAGTGTCCGGCAAGGCGGGCTGAATCGAACCTGGTGCGGCGGCGATGTCGCCTCACGCTCCGAGGAGGCGCCATCAGATAAAGCCCCACACCGACAATCGTTTGCCTCGGTGTGCGGAAGCCTCCTGCCCGGCTCGTTTCGAACAATCAGCTGCCCTTGGGCGCCACCCAGTAGGCGTTGTTCTCTTGGCGTAGCGTCTCATACGACTGGATCCGCCCCTGCGCGGCTTCCCCCCCTTGCGCCACCAGCATGGCCAGCAGCGTCTCGATCACCGCCATCATGCCGGCGTAACAGCCGAAATGATGGGTGGAGAGCACGGAGGCGACCAGCGTCTCGTCGGCACGGAAGTCCGGCGACACGATCTCGCTATCTGAGATCAGTACCAGCTTGAGCCCTTTCCGCCGGGCGAACTGACACGCCTCGATGGTCTCCCGCGAGTAGGGCGTCAGCGTAATCGCGATCATCACGTCTCCCTCTCGGGCCGTGTGCAGATCATCGATGGCGCTATTCATATGGCGGGGAATCAGCTGTAGCGACGGTAGGGCCATGCGCCCTACGTAATGCAGATAGAATGCCATGGCGTAGCTGGCGCGAACGGCGGTCAGGTAGACAGCTTCAGCATTCAGCAGCAGATCAATCACCCGCTGCAGCCGCGCCGGATCGAGATGCTCGAGCGAGCGCTGGACGATCGACAGCGTATTGCGCGACGCCTCGGCCTGAATGCGACCGAGTCCGCCGGCCTCCTCGAGGCTTTCCATCCATAGCGGCTGATCACCACCGGTGGTCGACACCAGCGCGTGACGGAACGGCTCACGCAGCTCATCGAAGGTCGAAAACCCCATGCGTTCCGCTAGGCGAATCAGCGTATAGGTGCTCACTCCGGCCTTACGCGCCGTCTCGCGCACCGGGTCGAGCCCGAAATCCGAGGGATGATCGATGATGTACTTGGCCACGCTACCAAGCCCTCGCGGTAAGTCAGGAATGGCCGTTTTGAGATTGGACAGAACTCGATTCTTCAACGCGGGATCCATGCTCTTCGAACGCTCCTCTCCGTATTCATTAATCACAACTCAAAAATCACCATCCATAAATTACAGACGTTATTTTTCTAAATTGTTGACTATTTTTGTACCGGACGCAAAATGCGTTCCGAGCCACTCACGGCAATTTCTCGACGAGTTTCCTCAGGTATCGATTCATGGCTGACGCTTCGCTCTTTCATAGGTCCATCGGCATCGCCCGGCAATTCTTCGACGCCACCGTCACGATCGACCTGGCCGACCAGCCGCCCCGCGTACAGGACACCTTTCCCGCTTCGGATACTCGTCAAGAGAGGAAACCGTCATGAGCCATGTCTTCCCGCGTCACTGCCACGCGACGCTGCCTACCGCCGTTGGCGGCGAGGGCTGCTACCTGATCGATCAAGACGGCAAGCGCTACTTCGATGGTTCAGGCGGCGCTGCGGTCTCCTGCCTGGGGCATTCCAATCCCCGTGTGACCGAGGCCATCAAGGCACAGGCGGATCGGCTCGCCTTCGCCCACACCGGCTTTTTCACCTCCGAGCCCGCCGAGGCGCTCGCCGATTTGCTCGTCGCCAATGCCCCGGGCGATCTCGATCGGGTCTATTTCGTCTCCGGCGGCTCGGAAGCGGTCGAAGCCGCCATCAAGCTGGCGCGCCAGTATCACGTCGAGCGCGGCGAGCCCGAACGTCGCCACCTGATCGCTCGCCGCCAGAGCTATCACGGCAATACGCTCGGCGCGCTCTCCGCCGGCGGCAACGCCCTGCGTCGTGCCCAGTTCGCGCCGATTCTGGTCGAGATGAGCCATATCGCGCCCTGCTACGAGTATGCCGAACGCGCCGCCGACGAGACGCCGGAGGCCTACGGCCAGCGCGTCGCCAACGAGCTCGAAGCCGAAATTCTGCGCCTGGGACCGAACTCTGTTATGGCGTTCATTGCCGAGCCCGTGGTCGGTGCCACGCTCGGCGCAGTGCCTGCCGTGCCGGGTTACTTCAAGCGCGTGCGCGAGATCTGCGATCAGTACGGCGTGCTGCTGATTCTCGACGAAGTCATGTGCGGCATGGGACGAACCGGCACGCTCTTCGCCCATGAGGCCGAAGGCATCAGCCCCGACATTGTCTGCATTGCCAAGGGCCTCGGTGCCGGCTATCAGCCGATCGGCGCGATGCTCTGCACCGATGCCATCTACCGGACCCTCGCCGACGGCTCCGGGCTCTTCCAGCACGGACATACCTATCTCGGCCATCCGATGGCAACGGCTGCCGGGCTAGCCGTGGTACAAGAGCTGCTCGAACGCGATCTCGTCAGCCAGGTCAAGGCGCGCGGCGAATACCTGGCGAAAGCGCTGGCCGCGCGCTTCGGCGACCATCCCCACGTTGGCGATCTGCGTGGCCGCGGACTCTTCCGCGGCGTCGAGATCGTGGCAGATCGTGACACCAAGCGGCCTTTCGACCCCGCTTTCGGTGTGGCTGGCAAGATCAAGAAGGCTGCCTTCGCCGAAGGGTTGATCTGCTATCCGATGCCCGGTACCCGCGACGGCAAGCACGGCGATCACATCCTGCTCGCGCCCCCGTTCATTGCCACCGAGGCCGAGCTCGATCAGCTGGTCGCGATGCTCGGCCGCGCCGTGGAAGCGATTCCTCGAGTCTGATCGACACGCGGGCGGCGGCCCTCGCCGCTGCTGCCCGCTCATACCGAATCACCATCTCCGCCTCATCCCGCGTAGCAGAGGAACCATTCTTGCTGTCCCAAACCTGTCGGCCGTCTCGCTAACTGGCTCGGCTCTCGATCTCGAACAGCCGCGCGAGGCGTGATGCCACCGGGGTCAGCGGAACGCCGCGACGCTTGACGAGATGGAACGCCGCCACCGGCAGCGGGTCCTCGAGCATCAATTCCACCAGCTCGCCCATGCCGTGCTGGGCGGTCATCTGCGACGCGAAGGCGCCGACCATGTCACTGTGCTGGAGCAGGTTGAGCGACGTGGTGAAGGAGTCGCAGACCACGCTGACCTGATCACGGGCGAATCCGTGGCGTTCCAAGGTATCCGCCAGATCGGCGTAATAACCGCTGCGCGCCGTCGGCAGCACCCAGTCGCAGTCGATCAGTTCCCGCAGATGCCGCGCACCGCTCTTCGGGTGGTTGCGGCGCATCACCACCACGAAAGGCTTGGTAAACAGCGGCTGTGCTTCGAGATCACTCTCGAGCACGCCGCTGGAGACGGTGTTGATGGAAAAATCGACGTTGCCATCGCGCAGCCCCGCCGCCATCGACGACAACTGCCCCTCGATCACCCGCAGCTTGACGTTGGGAAGTTCGCGCCGAAAGCGTGCCACGACCTGGGGCAGTAGCGTTCGCGCCACGGTCGCCGAGACGCCCAGCACGATCTGACCGCGCAGCACACCGTTCAACTGCTCGACGTTCTCGCGGGCGCGCCGCAACTCTTCGATGATCAAGTGTGCGTGCTGGTCGAAAGCGCGCCCGCTATCGGTCAGCGTGACACCCTGCGAGGTCCGCAGCAGCAGTGCGGCGCCAAGCCCTTCCTCCAGCTCCCGAATCGCCTTGGTCAACGCCGGCTGAGAGAGCCCGAGCTCGCGTGCGGCGCCGCGAATGCTGCCGCACCGGGACACTTCGACGAACGCCCGAATCTGGTGAAGCTTGATCGGATACTGCATGGCAGCGTTCCCCGTTGCCGTGATTACGCTTGGTGATTCGGCTTTCGTGTTTTGACTCTCGCGATTACCCAAGGTTATCACCGAAAAGAAATCGACATCTTTTATCGATCGCAAGCGGACTCTACTGTGAGATCAGGTCGATGTTCTTGCAGCGATGAGAGCGACCCGCTCGATGTCCAGGCGCCATAACACAACCGACCGCCGGCCCGAGCTCACTGCCCATGCGATACAACCGATCGGGCTACCCGATCTACAACAACCGTCCCAGGAGTGCCTGCCTCATGGAAGCGACCGAGCTTCGCGATGCCCCGCGCCCGCGGCTGTCGATCCGGATGCTGAACGCCATCGAGCGTTTCGGTAACCGGCTTCCCGACCCCTTCATGATCTTCGTCATTCTGGCGATGGCAGTGCTGGTCGCCTCGGCCCTGTTCGCCGCTGCCGGCGCAACCGTCGAACACCCCGGTACCGGCGAGATCGAAGCGATCCGCAGTCTGGTTTCCAGCGCCGGCATCCAGTTCGTGCTGACATCGATGCTCGACAACTTCACCGGCTTCGCCCCGCTGGGCCTGGTGCTGTCGATGATGCTGGGCATCGGGCTGGCCGAGAAGCTGGGGCTGCTGGAGAGTCTGATTCGGCGCACGATTCTCTCGGCGCCCAAGTCGCTCGTGACCTACACCGTGGCGTTCACCGGCATCATGATGAACGTCGCCTCCGACGCCTCGCTGATACTGCTGCCGCCACTGGCCGCGATGGTCTATCACTCGCTGGGCCGCCATCCGATCGCCGGCCTGGCACTGGGCTTCGCCAGTGCCGGCGCCGGCTTCACCGCCAATCTGTTGATCGTCGGCACCGATGCCTTGCTCTCCGGGATTTCCACCGAAGCGGCACGCATCGTCTCCAGCGACATGACCGTGACGCCGGTCGACAACTGGTACTTCAACTGCGTGTCCGTATTCGTGCTGACCATCGTCGCCGCCGTGGTCACCGAGCGGGTGATCGAACCGCGTCTCGGCACCTACAAAGGCGATGTCGACCAGGTCGAGAACAGCGAGCCGGAAAACGCCGGGCGCGGGTTACGCAACGCCGGTATCGCCGCGCTGATCTACATCGGTGCCATCGCCACGCTGCTGTTCTGGCCCGATTCACCGCTGCGTGGGCCGGGAGGCACGATGATTCCGTCGCCGTTTCTGAGCGGTATCATTCCGATCATTCTGTTCTTCTTCATCACCGTCAGCGTGACCTGGGGGATCACCGTCGGCCGGATCACGTCCTCTCGTGACATCTCGGAGAACATGGCCGAGGCGATGCGCGATCTGGGCAGCTATATCGTGCTGATCTTCGCCGCCTCCCAGTTCATCGCCTGGTTCAACTGGTCGCACATCGGCACCTGGATCGCGGTCAACGGCGCCGACGTGCTCACCGCCATGGACTTCACCGGCTTCCCGGTGATTCTCTGCTACATCGTCTTTACCGCCTGCATGAATCTGCTGATCTTCAGCGGCTCGGCCAAATGGGCGCTGGAAGCCCCGGTGTTCGTGCCGATGTTCATGCAGCTCGGCTACCACCCGGCCTTCGTTCAGGTCGCCTATCGCATCGCCGACTCCTCGACCAACATCATCTCGCCGCTCAATCCATACATGATCGTGGTCCTCACCTTCATCCGGAAGTACGACAAGAGCGCCGGTCTCGGCACGCTGATGTCGCTGATGCTGCCTTACACCCTCGCATTTCTCGTCATCTGGATTCTGCTGCTGACGGCTTTCTACCTGCTGGGCATCCCCTACGGTCCGGGCATCACGACCTATCTGCCGTCCTGATGCTCAGAACCCGGACAGTGCAAAGATGCATGACGACATCGGAGACACGGAGAACGCCATCATGAGTATCGTGACCACGCCCGACCTTGAACGAGCGCTCGACGCTCTACGCCCGCAACTCAAGCGCTGGCGGCGGGACTTCCACCATTACGCCGAATCCGGCTGGGTAGAGTTCAGAACCGCGTCGATCGTTGCCGAGGAGCTTGAGCGCCTGGGTTACGCCGTAAGCGTCGGCCGCGACGTGGTCGATGCCGGCAGTCGCATGGGCGTTCCCGAGCCGGAATTCCTGGCCCGGGCGCTCGAGCGCGCCCGCGAGCAGGGTGCCATCGAACGCTGGCTACCGGCCCTCGCCGGCGGCTACACCGGCGTCGTCGCCGAGCTGGACACCGGCCGGCCAGGACCGGTGCTGGCCTACCGCGTCGATCTCGACGCGCTGGATCTCGACGAATCCGACGACGATGACCACCGTCCGGTCCAGGAGGGCTTCGCCTCCTGCAACACCGGCATGATGCACGCTTGCGGCCATGACGGTCACACCACCATCGGGCTGGGTCTGGCGCGCCTGTTCGTCGAACTGAAAGCGCAACTGAGCGGCCGGATCAAGCTGATCTTCCAGCCCGCCGAAGAGGGCGTGCGCGGTGCCAGATCGATGGTCGAGGCCGGCGTGCTCGACGATGTCGATCTGTTCATTGCCACCCACATCGGCACCGGCGTGCCCAGCGGCAGTGTGGTCTGCGGCCATAACGGCTATCTCGCCACCACCAAGCTCGATGCCACCTTCAGCGGCGTGCCCGCTCATGCCGGCGCCAATCCGGAAGATGGTAACAACGCACTACTCGCCGCCGCTCAGGCCGCGCTGGGTTTGCATGCCATTCCCCGCCACAGCCAGGGCGCCTCGCGTATCAACGTCGGCGTGCTCAACGCCGGCAGCGGACGCAACGTGGTGCCCGCCAATGCCACGCTCAAGCTGGAAACTCGCGGCGAAACCAGCGCAATCAACGACGAGATGCAGCGGCGCGCGCTGAACGTGTTGCACGGCGCGGCGCAGATGCAGGGTGTCGAGATGGACTACCGTCTCGCCGGCGAAGCGCGCAACTGCGAGCCAAGCCCCGAACTGGTCACCTTCATCCGAGAGCGAATCGACGGGCTGACCGGGATAGACACCGTGATCCCGGTCGAAAATCGCCCCTCCGGCTCGGAAGACGCCACCACCATGATGCAACGGGTACGTGAGCGCGGGGGATTGGCGACTTACATGGTCTTCGGCGCCGACTTGAGCGCGGGCCATCATCACCAGCGTTTCGATTTCGACGAGGAGGTGCTGCCGCTTGCCGTGCGCACGCTCGCGCATCTCGCGCTCGCGGCCGATGACCCGGCACTGAAACGACATATCGTCAAAAAAGACTCACCTGCCAACAACGGCTCACGACGACCGAGGAGAGATTGACCATGGATGCCACCGTCGAATGCTCATCGACCCGACGTCTCGACGCGCTGGTCGAGGCCAAGCGCGAGCGCTTCATCGACTACGCCAATCAGGTGTGGGAATTCGCCGAAACCCGCTTCGTCGAGAGTCGCTCTGCCGCCACGCTGAGTGAAGCGCTGGAAGCCGAGGGCTTTCGCGTAGAGCGCGGTACCGGCGGACTCGAAACCGCCTTCGTTGCCAGTTACGGTAACGGCAAGCCGGTCATCGCGCTGCTCGGCGAATACGATGCCCTCGCCGGTCTCAGCCAGCGCGGTGAAGCCAGTCAGGCCGAACCGCTGATCGACGACGGCAACGGCCACGGGTGTGGCCACAATCTGCTGGGCGTCGCCGCGCTGGCCGGCGCAGTTGGCGTGCGCGACTACATGGACGAAAACGCGCTTCCCGGCACCGTGCGTTTCTATGGCTGCCCCGGCGAAGAAGGCGGCTCCGGCAAGACCTTCATGGTGCGCGAGGGGGTGTTCGACGATGTCGATGCAGCGCTGACCTGGCACCCGCAGGCGTTCAACGCGATCTTCTCGACGCCGACGCTCGCCAACATTCAGGCCTACTTCCGCTTCAAGGGCACTTCGGCTCACGCGGCCAATTCTCCGCACCTCGGTCGCAGCGCGCTGGATGCGGTGGAACTCATGAACGTCGGCGCCAATTACCTGCGCGAACACATCGTGCCGGACGCGCGCCTGCACTACTCGATCACTCGCACCGGCGGCGCCTCGCCCAACGTCGTTCAGGCGGATGCCGAAGTGCTCTATCTGATGCGTGCCCGGCGCATGAGCGACGCGCAGGCGATCTTCGAGCGCATCCAGAAGATCGCCGAGGGTGCCGCGCTGATGACCGGCACCGAGGTCGAGATGACGTTCGACAAGGCGTGCTCCGGCTACCGCCCCAATCGCACGCTGGAGCGGCTGATGTACTCCCAGTTCGAGGCGTTCGGCCCGCCGTGTCACGATGCCGAAGAGAAAACCTACGGGGAGCGCATCAAGGCGACCGTGAGCGATGACGACCTGCGTACCACCTACGCCAACATCATCGCTGCCGGCGGGGAAGCCGCCGACGCTTATGTGGCGGGGCTCGCTGACAAGGCGCTGACCGACGATCTCGCCCCTTACAGCGCCAGCGAGGAATTGATGTACGGCTCCACCGATGTCGGTGACGTCAGCTGGGTCGTGCCGACCGCGCAGTGTTACGTCAGCTGCTTTGCCCTGGGCACGCCGTTGCACACCTGGCAGGTGGTCGCACAGGGGCGTAGCTCGCTTGGCCACAAGGGCATGTTGCAGGCCGCCAAGGTGATGGCAGGAACCGCGGTGGCGCTGCTAGAAAATCCCGAGACCGTGGAGGCAGCTCGCGAGGAGCTAAATGCGGCGACGAGTCGCGAACCTTATCGCTGCCCGATCCCCGATGGCGTCACCCCGTCGCCGCTGAGGGCGTAAATCCTCCCACTTCTTAACTAGCCACGCGGGCCGCGGCCCTCGCCGCTGCTGCCCGCTCATACCGAATCACCATCTCCGACTCATCCCGCGTAGCAGAAGAACCATTCTTGTCACCTGCCTGAACGAAAGTCGAAGCTAACCGAGACATTGGCGAGCTCGCGACGATAACCGGCGGCTCGCTCGAACGGGTTCCCCAGACGATGCATCCAACTACGCAGGCGATGCCCATGAACCGGCCAGCAGTCTCTTTTTCCATCGATGGCGATGTTGCCGTCGAATCACCCTCGCCGATGCCAATCGGACACGCACCTCTCGAGGCGAAGGCACCGGATGCCGGTAACATCCACTGGCAGCGCTTCAGCGTCTCTTTCGAGTATCCCGTGGCGTTCAGCCGGGAGATTTTCTCACCGGACAATCCTCTGCTCGCGGATGCCATTTCCCGGCGCGAGCAAGGCAAGGCTCACCGCTGCCTGATCTTTATCGACGCCGGCGTGGCAGCGACTTGGCCCAACCTAGATTCGCAGATCAAAACCTATTTCAGCGTACACGCCGAGCGAATGGCGCTGGTCACCTCGCCTGTCGTCGTGAGCGGCGGCGAGGCGGTCAAGAATCACCTCGGCGAGATTCAGGGCATGCTCGACGAAATCCGCTGTCACGGTGTCGACCGTCACGCCTACGTGATTGCCATCGGCGGTGGTGCCGTGCTGGATGCGGTCGGAATGGCGGCTGCCATCGGCCATCGCGGGGTGCGGTTGATTCGTCTGCCGACGACGGTGCTATCCCAGAATGACAGCGGTGTGGGCGTCAAGAACGCGGTCAATTTTCAAGGCCTCAAGAATTTCATCGGCACCTTTGCCCCACCGTGGGCGGTTCTCAACGATTTCGATTTCCTGGCGACCCTGGCCCGACGGGATCGCATCAGCGGTATCTCGGAGGCGGTAAAGGTTGCGCTGATACGTGATGCGGCCTTTTTCGACTGGCTGGAGAGTCACGCCGATCAGCTCGCGGTCTTCGATCCGCGCGCGGAAGAGACGATGATCCGTCGCAGCGCGGAGCTGCACATGCGTCAGATCGCGCAAGGCGGCGACCCGTTCGAGCTCGGCTCATCGCGACCGCTGGATTACGGCCACTGGGCAGCCCACAAGTTGGAAGCGCTGACGCACCATGCGGTAAGCCATGGCGAGGCTGTCGCTATCGGCATCGCGTTGGATGCGCGCTACTCGGTACTCGCCGGCCTGCTGCCACCCGGCGCCGAGTGGCGGATCGTCTGGTTGCTCAGACGCCTCGGCATGTCGCTGTTTCACGAACAGCTGCTCGAGATCGACGATGACGGACGCCCCGCCATTCTCAACGGCCTGCGGGAGTTCCAGGAGCATCTCGGCGGTGAATTGACGGTGACGCTACTCGGCGGCATCGGTCAGGGCGTCGATGTCCACACCATAGATGAACATCTGGTCGTGGAAGCCATTCAGTGGCTACGCGAGGAGGCGCAACGCGATGCAGCTGCCTGACGATCTGGGTCAACTGACCTACTGCCTCAACATTCATCCGACGCAGACCTGGGATGCGGTTCGCACCGCGCTGCTCGGGCCGGTTCGCGCCGTGAAAGCCGCCCAGTCGCCGGACGCGCCCTTCGGTGTGGGCCTGCGGCTCTCGGCCCAGGCGCTCGAGGAGCTGCGCGCGCCGGACGCGCGTGCCGAATTGAAGGAAATCCTGGTGCGAGAAGACTTCCGCGTCGTCACCATGAACGGTTTTCCCTTTGGGCCGTTTCACGGTATTCCGGTCAAACAGAACGTCTATCAGCCTGACTGGAAACAGCGGGCGCGCCTCGACTACACCTGCTGGCTCGCCGACCTCATGTCGGAGCTGGGCAGTGCCGGGGAGACGCTCAGTCTCAGCACGGTTCCCGGCACCTACAAGCCGCTGGCCCGCGGCAATGAAGCGGAGATGGCCGATAACCTGCTCAAGGCCGTTGCCCACTGCATCGACCTGAGAGCCCGCACGCAGGTCACGATCGCCCTCGCGCTGGAGCCGGAGCCCTACTGCTTTCTCGAGACCATCGCCGAAAGCGTTGCGTTCTTCCGCGAGCACCTTTTTTCGCCGGCGGCCGCCGAACGCGTGTCAAGGCTCACCGGCCTCTCTCTAGATGAAGCGCGCGAGGCGCTCCCCCGCCACCTGGGGCTCTGCTACGACGTCTGCCACGCCGCCGTGGAGTTCGAGGATCCGGCGACCAGTCTTGCCATGCTGCGCGAGGCCAACATCCCGATTCACAAGCTGCAACTGAGCGCCGCGCTGCGTGTACCGCACATCGATGCGGCTCATCGTGAAGCCTTGCAACCATTCTGCGAGCGCACCTATCTCCATCAGGTCGTTGCCAAGGCCGAGGATGGGCTCGTGCGCTATGCTGATCTGCCCGAAGCGCTCGCCGACGACTCACGTAAAGACGGTGAAGAGTGGCGCGTGCATTTCCACGTGCCGATCTTCGTCGACACCGTCGAGCCGTTCCAGACCACGCAACCATTCCTGCGTGAGATTCTCGCGCTACATCGCGAACGCCCGATCTCGTCGCATCTGGAAGTGGAGACCTACACATGGCAGGTATTACCGGAAACCCTACGCCGCGAGAGTGTGGTGACGGCGATCGGTCGCGAGCTGACGTGGGTGAAATCGCAGCTGGCATGAAGTCGGCCACGCCAGGCTTCCACATCTGGCTGGAGCTGGGGCGTGTTTCCAACCTGCCCACGGTGTGGAGCAACGTACTGGCTGGCGCCGTGCTCGCGGGGGCAGCATGGCAGATGGAAGCGCTGGCCGCGGCGCTCGGCGCGTTGACGCTCTTCTACCTGGGCGGCATGTACCTCAACGATGCCTGCGATGCCAATATCGATGCACGTGAGCGAGCCAACCGGCCGATTCCACGCGGCGATATCGACCGTCTCACCGTGGCCCTGATCGGCGCGACGATGCTGGGGCTCGGCGCCCTGGTGCTGTTTCTCTGTCGCGTGGAAGCCGGCGTGACCGGTCTGGCGCTGATCGCCGCAATTCTAGGCTACGATTGGTGGCACAAGCGCATTGGCTGGAGCCCGCTGTTAATGGGGGCCTGCCGTCTTCTGACCTACGTGACTGCCGCACTGGCGTTCAATGCGACACTGGGCGAGGCGCTACTTTGGGGTGCCCTCGGTTTGACCTGCCACGTCGTCGGACTGACCTACGCCGCGCGTCAGGAAGCGTACGACCGGCTCGGTGCCGTGTGGCCGCTGGGCGTCATGGCGATTCCCGTCGTCGTGATGATTGTGGCGATGCTGACGGGTCCGTTCCCGTCGCTGCTGGCGCTCTGCCTGTGGATCGCCTATCTCGCGTGGTGCGGCCGCTGCCTGTGGCTGCTGTTTCGACGCGCACCTGGCGATGTCCCGCGTGCCGTCGTTGGCCTGATCGCCGCGATCTCGCTTTACGACGCCACGCTGATGGCAAGCCTCGACGCCAACCTGCCGGCACTGCTAGCTGCCGGCGCATTCATCGCCACGCTGGCGCTGCAGCGGGTGACCTCCGGCACCTGACGGCGCGAGGCGTCGTCTTCAGGCCCCCTTGATGCTCGGCGACCACCGGTCGACACCGACTATTGCACCAGCCCTTCACGAAAGATCCGGCTATCGCCGGATCTTTCGTCTGCCTCGATTCTCTCGCGGTCGTCTCAATCGTCTCGAAGCCCTGTCATGATGTCGGCCCTGTCTCGCTCTCCGTGGCCACGCTTGGGACGTCTTCGGCCATCGTCGCGTCTGGGCCGAACACGTGGTCGAGCACCAGCGCCTTGAAGTCCGTGGCCGCCACCGACTCGTCCGGCATCAGGGAAGCGTTCGAGGAGATCACCAGCGGTCCGTCCTGCGGATCGTCCGTCAAACGCCCGTGGGAGCCTTTGACGAGCGATGTCTCCTTCAGCGAGATCACGTCGAGTAACTGACGCATGCCGAGCTTGCGTTTGGCTAGTCGCCAGGCCGCCGAGAACTTCGGCGACTTGAGTGCCGGGTCGAAGAAAAGCTCGACCGGGTCATAACCGGGCTTGCGGTGGATATCCACGGTGCGAGCGTAATCAGGCGCTCGGGTGTCATCTAGCCAGTAGTAGTAGCTGAACCAGCGATCCGCGCGGCTGATGGCCACGAGTTCGCCGGCATTGGGATGATCCAGCCCGTTTGCGGCTTTCGCTTCGTTTCCCCAGACGGATTCGACGCCATCCAGTCGTTCGAGTAGCGCTCTCACCGCCGGAATATCGTCCGGCTCGCGAACGTAGACATGTGCGATCTGATGATCGGCAACGGCAAAGGCGCGGGAAGCCCCAGGGTCGAGCTGTTCGCGGCCCTTTTCGTCACGAACCGCAATCCAGCCCGCCTCGCGCAGCGCACGATTGATATGGACAGCGTCGGTCACCGGCGTGATGCCGTACTCGGAAACGACGATCACCTCGCGGCCCTCGCGTTCACATTCGGCGATCAATTCACCGCAGAGCGCGTCCACATCGCGCAGATCCCGCTGCAGTTCCGGGTGATCGAGATCGGGGCCAAGCCGCTGCAGGTTGTAGTCCAGATGCGGCAGATAGGTCAGCGTCAGTGTCGGGTTCCGCGTCTCCATCACGTGGCGCGTCGCATCACCGATCCAGCGGCTGGAAGACATATCCGCCATCGGCCCCCAGAACGTGAACAGCGGGAACGTGCCTAGCTTGGCATCAAGTTCGTCGTGCAGGTCGGGAGGGAATGTGTAGTGGTCCGGCAGCTTGCGCCCGTCGGCGGGATACATCGGCCGCGGCGTCGCGCTCCAGTCCGCCGTCGAGTACATGTTGTACCACCAGAACAGCTTCGCGCACGTGAAAGCGGGATCGCGCTTTTTGCCAGCTTCCCATATCTTCTCACCGCCAATAAGACGGTTGGATTGACGCCAGAGCCAGATTTCCGAGAGATCGCGAAAGTACCAGCCGTTCGCGACCGCGCCATGCTCGCCCGGAGGACGCCCGGTCAGCAGTGTCATCTGTGCGCTGCAGGTCACCGCAGGCGTCACCGTTTTCAATGGCCGCTGTGCGCCACGTGCTGCCAGGCGCTGAAGGTGCGGCGTATGCTCTCCGACCAGGCGCGGCGTCAAACCCACGACCAGAATCACTAGCGTTCGTTTCATGCAAGCCTCTCCCGTACCTCATGCTCTCTAACGCTCTCGCCGATATGGGCGAAGTACCCGGCAACGGTTGAAACGAAAGGAGAAAAAGAAACTATCTGTAAACGCTGCATATCAGGTAGCGAGTTTTGGGGCAATCGAGGCTTGGGAAAACCGCAAAATTCAGCACCAAAAAAGGGTAAAAGTCACCTTCGCAGATGGATTTTAGATGAAAATAGTTAAAGAAATTACGATAAAAAACAGTAGAGATTCGGCGCGATAATTCGCCAGATAATTGAGCTTGGGTCTCACGCTTGGCGCTCGATAAAGTGTTTTTCAGGGAACACTTGAGAGGGCGGTTACATGACCGTTACAAATACGACACCTGGAATCTCGACGATCACCCTCTCGACGCTGCTGCGTCGTTGGGTCGTTCGCCAGGCCGACTCGGAAACCGAGTGGGTAGAGTCTCAGCTCAACACGCTGCGCCAAGGTGCCAGCGAGACCACGTTACATCGATTTCTCGGGTTGGCGCCGCGACGGCTCGGCAGAGAGGACCTGCGGCTCTCCGTCAGCGATCTCAAAGAGGCCGAACAGCTTCGCCCGGACTGGGACCCCAAAGGGTGGAGTCTGGACGGTACCGCCCGAATCGCGGGACTTCTCGCATTCCAGGGCCCCAGGCCCTTCCCAGCACTATTCAAGGACCTGGTGCGCACCTCGGATGCTCGCGAGCTGATCACGCTCTATCGCGGCCTGCCCCTCTACCCGGAGCCGCTTGTGTTGACGCACGAGGTCGGCGAGGGGTTGCGTTCGAACATGCGCGCGGTATTCGAGTCCATTGCGCATTTCAATCCCTACCCGCGGGACCATTTCGACGATCATCGCTGGAATCACATGGTTCTGAAGGCACTGTTCGTCGGCAGTCGGCTGCAGCCGATCGTGGGACTCGAACAGCGCGCCAATCCCGAACTAGCGCGAATCCTTCTGGATTATGCTCAGGAGCGTTGGGCCGCCGGACGTGATGTCAGTCCCGAACTTTGGCACTGCGTCGGGCCCTTTGCCGAGACGGTAAACGCCTATGAGGCACTGTCCCGCGCCCTCGACGGATCGCCTGCCGAGCGCAGCGCTGCCACGCTCGCGCTGGTCGCCGCCGATACGTCAACCGCGCGATCGTTACTTGCCGATGCACCGGATACCCTGCAACTGGTCGCGGCCGGCCGCATCGACTGGAATCATCTGACCCAAGAAGAGGCCGCCTGAGATGTTCATCGATCCCCACGCCCATATGGTCTCCCGCACCACCGACGATTACGAAGCGATGGCGGCCGCCGGTGTCGTCGCGCTGGTCGAGCCCGCGTTCTGGGTCGGTCAGCCGAGAACCTTCGTCGGCACCTATGTCGACTATCTGTCGTCGCTGGTCGGATGGGAGCGCTTTCGCGCCGGTCAGTTCGGGATTCGTCACTACTGCACCATCGGGCTCAACTCCAAAGAAGCGAACAACGAGGCGCTGGCCGAGGGGGTGATGGAGTGGCTGCCCCGCTTCGCCCTGAAAGAGGGCGTCGTCGCCATCGGCGAGATCGGCTACGACGAGCAGACACCGCTGGAAGACAAGTATTTCCGCGCACAGCTGACGTTGGCGAGAGAGCTGGAACTACCGGTGATGGTGCATACACCGCACCGCGACAAGAAACGCGGTACCTCACGCTCGATGGACGTGTGCGAGGAGATGGGGCTCGATCCTTCCTGGGTCGTGATCGATCACAACAATGAAGAGACGGTGCGCGAGACGCTGGATCGCGGCTATTGGGCCGGCTTCTCGATCTACCCCTCGACCAAGATGGGCAACGCACGCATGGTCGAGCTGCTCAGGCAGTACGGGGGCGAGCGCATCATCGTCGACAGCGCTTGCGACTGGGGGATCTCCGACTGCCTTGGCGTGGCAAAGACCGCCCAACTGGCACTGCAGAGCGGCATCGACGCAGATATCGTGCGCAAGGTGACCTACGAGAATGCGCTCGAAGTCTACGGCAAGAGCGGCCAGATGCACGCCGCCGACTGGCTGGACCCGCCCGCGATCGATCAGCGCACGCTGTACGAAGGCAATTCGATCCTGCGCGGCGGCAGGGAACCGCGTGTCGACTCTCCTGCCCCGCGACGCCGAGATAATCTGATCATCGAGTGATCGTGCCGATCGCCGAAATGCCAGGTTGGAAAAGCGGTCAAACTAGGCAGGTGGACAAGCCGGGCTGGAAAGCCACGCCTCTCGGCGGCAAAATGCGGGCAACCGCAGAGACGACGAGAGGAATGGCATGACCCAACCGAACGAGACGGTCGTGGTCGAATCCAATACCGAGGCAAGACGGCCGGATACGACGCTCGCGCTGGTCGTCTACGCCTTGCTGCTGGGGGTGTTTATCACGGGCATTACCCCGGTGATCGGCGTCGTGATTGCCTACGTCTATCGTGGCAACGGTCCTCGCTGGCTCGATGAGCACTACCGCTACCATATCCGCACCTTCTGGATCGGCCTGCTTTACGCCTGCATCAGCTGGGTGCTTGCGTTCGTCTTCATCGGCTTCGTGCTGATGGCGCTGCAAGCTGTCTGGCTCATCGTGCGCTGTGTCAAAGGCTTCAAGGCACTGCAGGAGCGCCGCGCGCCCGACAACATCGATAGCTGGCTGTGGTAAACCGCGTGTCTCCCAAGCCATCCCGCAAGAAGTCTGCCCGCAAAAGCCAGCGTCTACAGGCGCAAGGAGTCAATTGGCTCTGGCGCTTGCTCTCCGGGCGCCGGCTCAAGACGCTGTGGTGGCTTGCCGGCTTGTCGAGTCGCGTGCTCTACGCGATCTCTCGGCGAGAGCGCCACGTCACCCGCCGTAATGTGGAAGTCGCCTACCCCGAAGACAGCGCCGAGCGGCGCCGCGAGCGAGTCCGCGAAAGCCTGCGCCACTCCGCGGCGACCATGCTCGAACTGGGTTTCGCCTGGATCGGTGCTCCGGAGAAAATCGAAGCCTCGATCGTCAACGTCCACGGCCGCGAACTACTCGACGACGCGCGCGCGGAGAATCGCGGCGTGATCGTGCTGGCCCCGCATTTCGGCAACTGGGAGGTGCTCAACTTCTGGCTATCGAGTCACTTTCCGTTCACTGCGATGTACGAACCGCCCAAGATGATCGAGCTCGATCCCATCATCCGTCACGGTCGGGAGCGCATGGGGGCGGAGCTGGTGCCGACCAATCCCCGCGGTGTGGCAGCCCTGCTCAAGGCGCTCAAGCGCGCCGAGGCCGTCGGCATCCTGCCGGATCAGGAACCAGGCTGGGGCAGCGGCGCCTTTGCCGATTTCTTCGGCCGCCCGGCCTACACCGCCACGCTTTTGCCCAAACTGGTCGCCAGGACGCAGGCACGCGTGGTCACCGGCGTGGCAAGAAGAGTGCCGGACGGCAAGGGCTTCGAGATTCACTTCCTGGCCGCGGATGAACGCGTCTACGACACGGACGAAGCCATATCGGCCGCCGGCGTCAACGCCTGCGTCGAGAGCGCCGTCGCCCTGGACCCGGCGCAGTATCAGTGGGAATACAAACGCTGGAAGAAGACGCCGGAAGAGCAGCAGAAGACGCCCGGCTATCGTGAACGGCGCCTGTACACGCGTCGCTGACATCCCCCACTGCGCGTCACCGCCGTGCCAGAATCATCGGTTTAGCGCGGCGTCAGTGCCCGACAGGCTCAGCGCTTGTCGAGATGCGCGCGACCGATCGGCGTTTCTGCGAGCGCTGCCCAATCCTTGTCGCCATCGCCGCGGGCCAGGGCTTCGAGCAGACTATCGCGCACGATCCCCCCAAAGGGTAACGGCACCCGACTATCGTGTGACGCCTGCATCGCGAGCCCCACGTCCTTCAGCCCCCAGGCCATTTTCATGCCCGCCGGCGTATAGCTCGCTTCACGTATCATCTTGCCGTAGCCCTGATAGGCGGGTGCCGCGAAGAGCGTGCTGGTCACGATGTCGAGGAAAGTATCGCGGCCAACACCGTGAGCCTCGTTCAGTGCGCAAGCCTCGCCCATCGATTCGATCGCCGACGCCAGCATGAAGTTGGCGCCGATCTTGACCACGTTGGCGAGCTCCGGCGCCTCGCCGACGGGCCAGACCTTCTGCCCCATCGCTTCCAGAATCGGCGTGATGCGTTCGACCACCGCCGACTCCCCGGCGGCAATGATGTTGAGTTTGCCGGCCGCAGCGACATCCGGCCTTCCGAGCACCGGGGCCGCGACGTAGTGCGATCCCAGCCGCTTGTGCAGGGCGGCTAGCCCTCGTGCGAATCCCACCGAAACCGTTGCCATGTTGATATGTACGGCCTGCTTGCCGAGCGCCTCCAGCGCGCCGGATTCCACCAGCGTCCCGTGAACGATGCTGTCATCCGGCAGCATGGTGATCAGTATTTCGCTGGATTTAGCCAGCTTGCGCGGCGACTCCGCGGCTTTCGCGCCCTTGGCCTCGAGCTTTTCCACCGGCGCTTTCGAACGGTTCCAGACCGTGACGTCGTGACCGGCCTCGAGTAGTTGGCCGACCATCCCTTGCCCCATGCCACCGAGGCCGACGAATCCAATTTTCATGCAGTTCCTCCTTGAACGCGGATGACGAGCGAGAACCGCGGTATGCGCTTCCCGCTCTCATAGGCTAGAACCGATCGCCGGTCACACAAGCGTGCGGTGGCTATTGAGACAAACCACCGAAGCGCCCAGCCTGATAGTCCTCGATCGCCTGCATGATCTCTTCGCGGGTGTTCATCACGAACGGGCCGTGGGAGAAGACCGGCTCATCGATCACCGGCGCATGCCCGAACAGCAGCCGCGTCTCCCGCTCGGCGACCAGCTCGACGCTATCGCCGTCGCGCTCCAGCTCGACCAGCTGCCGGGCCCCAGCGGTATCCTCGCCGATGCGAATCTCTCCCTCCACGACGTAGAGAAAGACTTGGCGACCAGCGGCGGCCGGAGCGCGTAGCGTCCCACCCGGGGGCAGCGTCACTGTCGACATGAAAACATCGGTGAGCGTTTCGACCGGCCCACGGCGTTCCGCGAACGTGCCTGCGATCAGTGACAATTCACCGCCATCATCAAGCGCAATCTGCACAATGGACTCGCGCTGCAGCCCGAGATAGCGGGGCTCGCTCATCTTCAGCGCCGACGGAAGATTGATCCAGAGCTGAAGAATCTCGAGCGGACCGCCCTCACGCAGGAACTCGGGCGGCGATATCTCGGCGTGAACGATACCGCTGCCGGCGGTCATCCACTGCATGCCGCCAGCACGAATGACACTTTGATGATCGGCGCTGTCGGCGTGAGCCAGCGACCCTTCCAGAATGAACGTCACTGTCTCGAACCCACGGTGCGGATGCGGCCCGAACGGTAGCCCCCGATTGTTGGCCTGGTAGGTCTGGGGCCCGTGATGGTTGAGAAACAGAAACGGATCGAGCTGGTCGAGCCCGGGACCCGGCAAGGGCCGGCGAGTGACAAGATCACCGATATCGTCTCGAATGGCCGCGTGCAGCGCGATGATGCGGCGCGGCGCGGAAGAAGCTCCAATAACTGACATGACAGACTCCTCGAATCAAGTTGCCGTCAGCTTAGAAGCCTGGGTGCTCAATGAGGAGCGAATTGTTTGCCGTCTATCGTTTGACGCATTCGTCGAAAACGACTTGAGCTACTGCTTGGCGTCTTTCCCTGAGACCGGCGTCAGAAAATGCTCCTCGATGCCGATCAGTTTCATCGTGATCCCCTCACCACGGCACCGTCTTGCCGAAGCGGTCGAGGTATTCGAGTCCGGGCCGGCTCATCTTGTCGAGCAGCACGTCGACCATGGGCGGCACCGCTTCCTCCATCGTGTAGGGTGCTTCATCGCCCCCCAGGTCCGTGCGAATCCAGCCCGGCGCCAGGACCGCCATGGCGCGAACCGGCTCGGTCTCGCGTGCGGCAAAGCTGCGCATGAACATGTTGAGCGCCGCCTTGCTGCCTCGATAGACCTCGCGCATGCCCTTGTCATTGTTGGCGATACTGCCCTGACCCGAGGACATCGCGCCGAGCAGCCCGTCGGCCGGTACCAGATCCTGCAGCGTCTCGATGACGCGCATGGGACTGAGCGCGTTGGTGACCATCACCTGGTTGAACTCGTCGGTGGAGACCTTGCCGATGTGGATGTGCTGATCCTGGGTGGTCGTGCCGGCGTTGACGAACAGCAGGTCGATCGTCCGGCCATCGAGACGGCCACGTAGCGCCTCGATCTGATCCGGCGCCGTGATGTCGAGCGTTTCGATCTCGATGCGATCAGGGTGCTCTTCTGCCAGCGCGTGAAGCGGCGTCCGTTTCGCCCCGTCACGCACGGTGCCGATGATTCTCCATTCGCGTGTCGGTGAATCGCCGCGCGACAAAAGTTCCGCGGCGATTGCGTGCCCCAGGCCCCGCGAGGCGCCAACGATCAGTGCCGTGCGATGATGAGATGAAGGCTTCATGGACGTTCTCCTCTTGATGCGTTCATTACCCAGCATGGAAGCGGTGGCCAGAATGCACCAGACGCACGATGTGCAAACTATTATTGCACCAGGCGCTATTCCGTAATCGGAAGCTCGGCTATGGTGAGCCGATGAGCGATATCGATCTGAACCTGCTAGTCGCGCTGGACGTGCTGCTCGAAGAACAGAGCGTGACCGCCGCGGCGAAACGCCTGCGCTTGAGCCCCTCGGCGATGAGCCGCACGCTGAAGCGCCTGCGCGACACCACCGGCGATCCGCTGCTGGTTCGCGCCGGACGTGGTCTGGTGCCAACGCCGCGCGCCATCGAACTGCGGGAGCGCGCCCACGTGGTGGCGCGTGAAGCGAAATCCCTGCTGAGCCCGGCGCGCGGAACGTTCGACACCGCCAGCCTGGTGCGCACGTTCACGCTGCGCGCCAACGCCGCGTTCATCGAGCGCTTTTCGGTGTCGCTGATTACGGCGATCCGCGGCCAGGCGCCGGGGGTCAATCTGCGCTTCGCGCCAAAACCGAGCAAGACTGTGGAACCGCTGCGCGATGGCGAGATCGACCTCGAGATCGGTGTCATCGAGACGAATGCCCCAGAGCTGATGATTCGCGGGCTGTTCGAGGACCGCTTCGTTGGCGTGGCACCTCACGATCACCCGATTCTGACCGGCGATGCGACACAGGCTCACTTGGCGAGCTGCCGGCTGGTGCTGGCGTCACCGAACGGCGAATTCAGCGGCCCGATGGCAAGCACACTCCAGGCGCTCGGGCTGGCACCGCCGTTTTATACCGTCGTCCCGACCTTCGCCGATGCACTGCGAATCGTTGCCGGCACCGATCATGTGACGATCGTGCCCGACTCCTGCCTACCGGACACGTCTCGGGAACTCGAGAGCCGCAGCCTCAAGAGGTTTACGCTTCCCGTGCCGACCCGACCATTCCGGATTTCGGCACTTTGGCACCCGCGATGGAACGCTGACCCCGCGCACCGATGGTTTCGTGAGAGCGTCATGGGGCTTGTGCGGGCCCCCGAAGCCGGGCTGGCTCAAGCCCCCGAATCCGGGCTGGTCCAAGCCCCCGGAGCCGGGCTGGCTCAAGCCCCCGAATCCGGGCTGGTTCAGACCCACGACACAGATTAAGCCCACCTCTTCAGGCCGAACGTCTCGAGCCACTCACATCAGGCTGAGGAGTTCCCGTTCGATGATGGCGACCAGCGGAGACTGCTCCGGCGGCAGACGCGATATCAACACCAGCTCTCGGAAGAAGGTCTTCTCACCCAGCGACAGCACGCGGACCGGACGAGGGTCTCGGCGCTGCCATAGTCCCGTCAACGGTAGCAGCGCCACGCCGAGTCCGTGCTCGACCATACCGGCAATGGCATCGATCTCGTCGAGTTCGAGGCGAATATCGGGGCGTAACCGGCGCCCTTCGAGAAATTTGACCACCTGACGGCCGCCGAATGAGCCCCGGTCGTAGAGCACCAGCGGATGGGTCTCGAGCAAGGTATCGACGCTCTCTCCCTCGCTATCGAGCGGTGCGATCAGCACGAACGGCTCCCGCGCGATGACGCGAGTGTGGAGATCCGCAGGCAGCGCAAACGGGGGCTGCACGACGACCGCCATGTCCAGATCGCCCTTGTCGACCTGATCGAGCAGCGCCAACGAGACGCCGGGCACGACACGCGTCATCACACCCGGCGCTTCCCGCGCCAGCGCGCTGAGGACGATAGGCAGCGTACCGCTCTGCAGGCTCGCGATCGCCCCGAGATGCCACTCGCCCACCAGTGAGGTCTGATCCGGATGACGAATGCGCTCGGCCAGCATCAGCATCTCGTTGGCCTGAGGCAGCAGGCGCCGACCCGCGGCATTCAGCTTTACCGCCCGCCCCGTACGCTCGAAAAGGGGCTCGCCGATATCGGCCTCGAGATTGCGGATCTGGGTGCTGACCGCCGATTGTGTCAGCCCCACCGCCGCGCCGGCGGCCGAAAACGTGCCGTGTCTGACCACGGCCAGAAAGGTGCGCAGTTCTCTGAGCATGAAAGAGGGTCGCCAAAAGAATCCATTTTATTTGATATCAGACAGCAATATTATGCGCTTTTCATCGAAATGTTTCGCGCTCAGAATGCGTTCATTCATTCGCACTCGAGGACACTCCAATGGCGCTCTCCCCTTTTCACCTGGCGATTCCGGTTTACGATCTGCCTGCGGCACGCAAGTTCTACGGCGAGACGTTCGGTCTAAATGAGGGTCGCTCGAGTGAGCACTGGGTCGACTTCGACTTCTACGGACATCAGCTGGTGATCCACGAACATCCGATCACTTCGACTCAGGAAAGCACGCACACCAACGCGGTCGACGGTCATAACGTACCGGTTCCGCACTTCGGTATCGTACTGAGCTGGCCGGAGTGGGAAGCGCTGGCCGAGCGTCTGAAAGGCTTCGGTACCGACTTCGTGATCGAACCCTACATCCGTTTCAAAGGTGAAGTCGGCGAACAGGCCACCATGTTCCTGCTCGATCCGTGTGGTAACGCGCTGGAATTCAAGGCCTTCAAGGATATGGGTCAGCTCTTCGCCAAGTAATGCCAGAATCGATGCGCATCCCTAGCGCTTCGGTTCTCTCGTCGCATCAACCCCCGCGTCTCTCGACGCATTGTCTTGCCGCCGTCTACCCCTCGGCGGCTTTTTTGTGTCTGTCACTCGCGACTTTCGAGAGCGGAGAAGACGACTCACGCCAGACGCCTTAGGTGCAGCGCGCCGACCGCCAGTGCCGCCAGCAGTAGCACGGCAATAAACGCGGCCACACCGTGCCAGCCGCCCCAGTACCAGAAGGCCCCACCCAGCGTGCCGGCCACGCTCGAACCCAAGTAGTAGCTGAAGAGATAGAGGGAAGATGCCTGCCCTTTGGCCTGCGTCGCGCGCTGGCCCACCCAACCGCTGGCGAGCGAATGCGCAGCAAAGAACCCGAAGGTGAAGATCAGAATGCCGATCAGGATCAGACTGATTGGTGAAAAGAGCGTGACGGCGAGTCCCACCAGCATCATCACGATGAACAACCAGAAGATACGCTGGCGTCCGTGTCGATCCGCCAGTGAACCCGCCCAGGCCGAACTCCAGGTACCCGACAGATAGGCGATCGACAGCACACCGACCAACGCTTGGCTGACACTGTAGGGCTCGGCGAGCAGCCGGTAGGCGATATAGTTGTAGAGCGTAACGAAACCGCCCATGAGCAGAAACGCCTCGAGAAACAGAAACGGCATACCGCGATCCCGGAAATGCACGGCAAATCCCGAAAGCACGTTGCGCCAGTTGAGCGGCCGCGGCGTGAAGTGCTTCGACGGCGGCAGCCAGCGAATGAACAGGACAGCAGCAACCAGCGCGACGATACCGATGACCGCGAGTGTCCAGCGCCACGGCACCCAGTCGACCATGACACCGCTGATCAGGCGTCCGCTCATGCCACCGATCGAGTTGCCACTGATATAAAGCCCCATCGACAGACCGACGTAGCGCGGGTCGATCTCCTCGTTGAGATAGGTCATCGCCACCGCGCAGAGCCCCGACAACGACAGACCGACCAGCGCTCGCAGAACCAGAACGCCCGACCAGCTGGGCATTGCTGCCGCCAGCAGACTGAAGATCGCCGCCGCCAGCAGCGCCACTGACATGACTGATTTACGCCCCAGCGCATCGGAAATCGGCCCGGTTATCAGCAGCCCCACCGCGAGCATGCCGGTTGCCACCGACAGCGACAGCGAACTGGTCGCCGCGTCGATATCGAATGCCTCCGACAGGATCGGCATCAACGGCTGCACGCAATAAAGCAGCACGAACGTCGAAAACGCGCCCAGAAAGAGCGCCAGCATGGTCGGACGATAGCCCGGTTTACCGCGTTCGATGAAGCCGCTTTCGATCACTGCCGCTTCCTGCTCCAGCTGCTGATTGGCGGCGTGAGCGGAAGAACTCTGCAGTGACGACGAACTGGACGTGGAGTTGGTGTGACGGGACAACCCGAATCTCCCGATGGTGGCAGGCGCCCTACCGGTAACGCCATGAATGAAAACCGCTGAATGAATGCTCTCTAGATTACGCCGGTCCAGATTATCGTTCTAATATATTGTTCGACGTTTTTGATATGTTTTACGACTTCACCATACCCCTCGCGCGGAAAGACGCTCCATGGAACTACGCACCCTGCGCTACTTCGTGATCGTCGCGGAAGAGCTGCATTTCAGTCGTGCGGCGGCCAGGCTGGGTATATCGCAGCCGCCGCTCAGCCAGCAGATTCGAGCGCTGGAGGACGAACTCGGCACGCGCTTGTTCGAACGCACCAACCGACGCGTCGTGTTGACGGAGGCCGGGCGGCTACTGCTCGAGGAAGCGAGAGAGATTCTGGATCGTGCGGAACGCGCCTCGCGTCTGGTTTCCCGACTCGGACAGGGAGAAACCGGGCAGCTGCGTATCGGCTTCACCACCTCCGTTCCGCTCACGGCCACCCTGCCACGCAGCCTGCTGCAGTATCGCGCCCGCTACCCCGACGTCGACCTGCGCATGCACGAGCTCAACAGCCAGCGCCAGATCGCGCCGCTGATGGAAGGAGATCTCGATATCGGCATCATGCGCCCGGCAACGCTGCCGGACGCGCTCTCGGCCTTTACGTTGGCTCGCGAGCCGCTCGTTGCCGTCGTCAATGATCAGGGGCCGCTTGGCGGCAGTAGCGAGCCGCTGACTCTGGCCGAACTGGCCGATCACCCGTTCGTCTACTTCTCGCCGGCGGCCGGAACCGGGCTGCTGGAGCAGTTTCATGCCCTGTTCGCGAGCCGCGGGCTGACCCCGACACTGGTCCAGGCGGTCGGTGGTCCCAATACCATCATCAGTCTCGTCGCCGGCGGATTGGGAGTCTCGCTATTGCCGGCGTCGTTTCGTCACATCCAGCTCGATAACGTGCGCTACCGACCGATCAGCGACCCGGATGCCGTCTCGGAAGTCTGGCTGACGCATCCGCGCCAGCGCCTCACGCCGCAGGCCGAGCGGTTTCTGGCGTTGATGCAAGCAAGCGTGGAAGCAGATAACGACTCATAGCCCGCGTCTTGACCCCGGCTCACCGCTCGATAGACACTGGCTGCGGCAATCATTTGCCAGCTTGACGGGGTGCCGGTGGAACCGGCTGAGATCGTTCTGCGCTATCTGACCAAGAGAGCGCCACGGCGGATCCCGACGAACCTGATCCGGCTAGTACCGGCGTAGGGATCAAGCGGAGACCGTCTTCCAGAGTCTCGTTCAAATTGCGACTCTACCCGTGCTCCCTCCCCCGCGCTGTGCGCCGGCCTGACCCCGATCGCCTTGGCCAATACGCCTGGCGAGTCATGCCACGGAGCACAACCGAACATGAAATCTCCTCAGTTTCTCTCCGATACCGCGCGCGTCGACAGCGCCGCCATCGCCCCGCTGCCCGCCTCGACGAAGATTTATGTCGAAGGTTCACGTCCGGATATCCGCGTTCCCATGCGCGAGATCGCGCTATCGCCGACTCAGACCAAAGATGGCCTCGAAGCCAACGCACCGCTCACCGTCTATGACACCTCCGGCCCCTACACCGATCCTGACGCCGAGATCGACATCCGCCTTGGCCTGCCGGCGCTGCGCCGCGCCTGGATCGACGAACGTGACGATACCGAGTGGCTCGACGGCCCAAGCTCGCACTACGGCCGGCTGCGCGCTGAGGATCTGCGCCTGGACCCGCTGCGTTTCTCGCTCAAACGCACGCCGCGGCGGGCGCGCATGACAGAAGAAGGCCAGAGCGCCAACGTGACTCAACTCCATTACGCCCGCCGCGGTATCGTCACGCCGGAGATGGAGTTCATCGCCATCCGCGAGAATCAGCGACGACGTGCCGATCAAGCTACCGACAGCGATCCCATGCTTTCGCATCAGCATCTGGGCCAGTCCTTCGGTGCCAATCTGCCCGGCGAGATCACTCCAGAATTCGTGCGTGACGAGGTGGCTCGCGGGCGAGCCATCATCCCCGCCAACATCAACCACCCCGAATGCGAGCCAATGATCATCGGGCGCAACTTCCTGGTGAAGATCAACGGCAATCTGGGAAACTCGGCGGTCACGTCTTCCATCGAGGAGGAGGTCGACAAGATGACATGGGGGATCCGCTGGGGCGCGGATACCATCATGGATCTCTCCACTGGCCAGAATATTCACGAGACCCGCGAGTGGATTCTGCGCAACTCGCCGGTGCCGATCGGCACGGTGCCGCTCTACCAGGCGCTGGAGAAAGTCGACGGTGTTGCCGAGGATCTGACCTGGGAGGTCTTCCGGGACACGCTGATCGAGCAGGCGGAACAGGGTGTGGACTACTTCACCATCCACGCCGGCGTACGCCTGCATCACGTGCCGATGACCGCCGACCGCGTCACCGGTATCGTCTCTCGCGGCGGTTCGATCATGGCCAAGTGGTGCCTGGCGCATCACGAAGAGAGCTTCCTCTACACGCACTTCGAAGAGATCTGCGAGATCATGAAGGCCTATGACGTCTCGTTCTCGCTGGGCGACGGCCTGCGCCCGGGCTCGATCGCCGACGCCAACGATGCCGCGCAGTTCGCCGAGCTGGAGACGCTAGGCGAGCTGACGCAGATCGCCTGGCGGCACAACGTTCAGGTGATGATCGAAGGCCCCGGCCACGTACCGATGCAGCTGATCAAGGAGAACATGGACAAGCAGCTCGAATGCTGTGACGAGGCGCCCTTCTACACCCTCGGCCCGTTGACCACGGATATCGCACCGGGCTACGACCACATTACCTCCGGCATCGGCGCGGCGCAGATCGGCTGGTACGGCTGCGCCATGCTCTGCTACGTCACGCCCAAGGAGCATCTGGGCCTGCCCAACAAGGACGACGTCAAGACCGGCATCATCACTTACAAGATCGCCGCCCATGCCGCCGATCTGGCTAAAGGGCACCCGGGTGCCCAGCGCCGCGACAACGCGCTGTCGAAAGCGCGCTTCGAATTCCGCTGGGAGGATCAGTTCAATCTCGGCCTCGATCCGGATACCGCCCGGGCCTATCACGACGAGACGCTCCCCAAGGACTCCGCCAAGGTCGCCCACTTCTGCTCGATGTGTGGGCCGAAGTTCTGCTCGATGAAGATCACCCAGGAAGTGCGCGAGCGCTTCGGCACGGCAGCCTCGAACGAGAAAGAGGAGGGGCTAAAGGCTCAGGCGCAGCGGTTCCAGAATGAAGGTGGCGAGCTCTATCGGGAAGTGTGAGCAACAGGTTCAGCGATGGCGGCAACTACCATCGCTGATTCGCTCAGGCAGCGATCTCGCGCGCCTTGAGGATATGCGCCATGAAGTTGAGCATCGTTAGCGCAGCGATGCGCGTGGTGGAGTTGGTCGGGTCGTATTGTGGTGCGACCTCAACCATGTCGAACGCCACGACCGCTCCCTTTTTGGCGATGCCTTCGAGAATCAACTGCAGCTGATCGTAATCCAGGCCACCCGGCATCGGCGATCCCGTGCCCGAGGCAATGGAGATATCCAGCACGTCGATATCAATGGTGACGTAGGCATGCTCGAAATCAGGAATCTGCCCCAGAATCTCCTCGATGCGACGCTCTTTGAACTCCCTCGCCGTGATCAGACGGCTACCATAGCTACGCGCATCATCGTAATCCTGCTTGCCGCTGCTACCCATGCCGCGCAATCCGACCTGCACCATGTTGCCGATGTGGTTCATCTCCGACATCCGCCGCATCGGACTACCATTACCGTGACGTTGCCCTTCGCGGCTGTCGGTCCAGTCGAGATGGGCATCGAGCTGGATGACAGTGAGACCATCGAAGCGGTCGAGCCCTCTTCCCACACCGATGGAAATCGAGTGATCCCCGCCCATCACGGCGGGAATCGCGCCACTGGCCGCGATCCGGCGCACATGTTCGGCGATGTTATCCAGCGAGCGATCCAGATCCCCCTGGATCAGATGCACGTCACCGCAGTCGACGATCTTCAGTGGCGCGGCGAGATAGACGTCGTCGCGCTCAGGGTCGTAGAAGCCGACATCACCACGACCATACTGTGTCGAGGCTTCGCGAATGCGTCGCGGCCCCAGCCGGCAACCGGAAAGAAAGCCCACGCCCACGTCACTGGGTACACCCAGCACAGCGATATCGGCATCTAGTGCATGGGTATCGGTACAGATCGGATATTTGCCGAAGGAGCAGATGCCTTCGATGGGCAACGCAAAATTCATGGCCATTCCTTGTAATTCGTCAGTTGTCGTTGAATGCACGGCGCGAGTCACGCACGTGTTAGTTGGCGAGTTCGCTCATGCGCACCTTGGCGAGTCGATATCCCATCAACTCCACCAGCACCTGCGCGCCAAGATAGGACGTCGCACCGGTGGCAACGTCGAGCTGAGGATTGATCTCCACCAAGTCGAAACCGACCAGATCGAAGCGCGCCACGATCGCCTTCAGCAGCGACCGCATCTGGCGGTAGTCTAGTCCGTCCGGCTCACCGGAGACGCAGCCGGGGACCAGCGACATGTCGAAGGCGTCGATGTCGACGCTGAGATAGACGCTGGCATCGGCAGGAATATGGCCCAACCAGTCTTCGATCGCGGTTTCACGAATCTCGTCCATGCCGACGATGCGATTACCGGCGGCCAGGGTGTCGCGATACTCGGCCTCACGAATACGCAGGCTGCGTGCGCCGATATGGGTGACACTCTGGACCTGAGGAAGATTGGAGATGTGCCGGAACGGTTGACCGTTGGTGTAGGTCAGCGTGTCGGTGATCGGCGCGAAATCAAGATGCGCATCGATCTGGATGACATGTATCGGGCGCTGGAACGCACTGACTACCGGAAAGCTGATCGAGTGATCCCCGCCCAGCACCACCGGAATGGCATCGGCCGCGAGCAGCACAGCGACCGCTTCGGTAATATTGTGATGTGTGGCAGCGACATTGACCGGCACCACATCCACGTCGCCCGCATCGACGATGGCACGGCCAGTGACGGCATCGGTCAGATAGGTCCGATCACTAGTCATGTCGTAGTAGCTTTGGGGAGAAAACCGCAGGGAGTGTTCTCTCAACGAGCGCGGTGCGAAGCGTGCCCCCGGCATGAACGGCGAAGCTTCATCGAACGGAATACCCAGCACCGCCATGGCATCAGTGGGAATCTCTCCGCCAAGAGCGCACAGGTCGGCGCGAAGGAAGGTAGGAATGCCGCAGTAGGCGCGGTTTGTTTTCGTGGCATCGAACATGTTGGATCACGACCGTATCTGCGTATAGAGGTCGTGATTTTCAAACCGAAGCGCGCAACAAGACCAATGAAAAAAAGTCGCTGCACCATAGCGATAGGGAATAGCCCCCGAAATGCTCTCACCCCGCCACACGTTCACGCAGTTCGGCGATCAGCAGTTCAGCGGCCCGCGGAATGTTCTTGAGGGCCGGGTAGATCAGCGCCATGCCATGCAGGAGGCCGGGCTCGAAGGGCAGGAAGCGGATCGTCCGTTCGGCATCCAGCGAAGCGTAGGCATCGGCATTAAACGGATCGACGATGGCATAGCCGAGGTTGTATTTGACCATGCCCAGCCCGCTCCACCACAGGCGAGTCTCGTAGGCCGGATTGAACACCGCCCCTGCGATGTCGAACGCCCGCTGCTGCTGCACCGTGATCTCGTGTCCCGACTCCAGCGTGATCGCCGGCCGGCCATCCAGATCTGCCGGTGTCAGCACCGATTTGCGAGATAACGGATCCTCGACCGACACGGCGCAGACGCAGGTCACGTTGAACGGAATCGCATGATAGTTGGGGCTGCTGGCGATCGGATGCTGAAAGGAGTCCTCGATGACCGCGAGGTCCAGCTGCTGCAGCAGCACCTTCTTGAGCAGATGATCCGAAGTTTCCACCTGCAGGCTGACCCGGACATCCGGTCGTTCACGAAGGAACGACGACAGCGTCTGCGGCAACAGATCGTAAGAGAGCCCCGGCGTACAGCCGATCTCGATTCGTCCGAGGCTGGCTCGGCGAATATTGGCAATGGCATCGGTGAGCCCATCAAGGTTGACCAGCGTACTTGAGACCTCCTCGAACAGGTACGCCGCCTCTCTCGTCATCTCCAATCGGCCGCTACGGCGATGAAACAACTGCTGCCCCGTTTCATGCTCCAGAGCCGCAAGCTGCTTGCTGACCGCCGGTTGAGTAAGATTCATGCTCTCGGCGGCGGACGAGACGGAACCCAGCATACCGACGGCGTAGAACGCCTCGAAATGACGAATATTGAGTTTGCGCCGCTCCAGTCTCGCCAGTGACAAACGTTGTCGATTCATACCCTTCCTGATGCCACCATTCCGACGAGTTATAGCGGAAAAACATTTTTTCAGTTGTGACGTTTTCAGTCATCGGGATTAATGAAATCCCCGCTCACCAAAAACAATAGAGATTGCGATGAAAAAACTTCTGACAAGAATCTGTCTCATTACCATGATTGCCCTACCAAGCCTTGCCAGCGTCGCGCAGGCCGACGACGTCCCCGCAACCCTGCGCGTGGCGATCGACCCGACTTTCCCGCCGATGGAGTTTACATCGGACGGCCAGTTGCAAGGATTCGACGTCGATCTGTTCAACGCCATCGCCGAGCGCATGGGATCCCAGGTCGAATGGATCAACACGGAATTCAAGGGTCTAGTGCCCAGCCTGATCGCCAAGCGCGCCGACGTGGTCGCCTCAGCCATCTACATCACCGAGGACCGGGCCAAGGTCGTCGACTTTTCCGATGCCTATTTCAATAGTGGACTGGTCATCGTCAAGAAGAAAGGTGATGAGACGATCCAGGGGCCGAAGGATCTCGACGGCAAGCGAGTCGCGCTGCAGACCGGCACGAAATCCGTCCAATTCATGACGGACAATTTTCCCGATGTCACCCGCGTAGAAGTCGAGAAGAACAATCAGATGTTCGACATGGTGATAGCCGGGCGCGCCGATGCCGTCGTCACCGGCAAGCCCTTCGCGCGTTTCTATGCCACCAAGCGCGGCAACATGAGCGTGCTCAACGAGCAGCTGACCACGGAGCCCTACGGCTATGCCGTACGCAAGGACCTCCCGGCAGTGACGACGGCAATCAACGAGGCGCTTGACGCCCTCAAGGCCGATGGTACCTATCAGAAAATCACCGAAAAGTGGTTCGGCGCCGAATAGCGCCTTCCCGGCAGGGCGATCACCGGATCGCCCTGAACTGCCATACCCTCCCGTTTTTGCCAATCACCGCAGGACGACACCTTGATCGATTTCGACTTCTCTCCCGTCATCGAGAACTTCGGGTCATTGATGCATGGCACACTGATCACGGTCGAGGTGGTCGCCGTCTCGATGATCCTGAGCTGCACACTCGGCCTGCTCGTGGGCATCGGCAGACTTGATACCTCCCGACGCCTGCTCTACGGCATCTGTTCGTTCTACGTGTTCATCTTTCGCGGCACGCCGCTGCTGGTCCAGCTTTTCATCTGGTACTACGGCCTGCCCCAGTTCGGCATCAGCTTGCCATCGTTTCTGTGTGGCGTGATCGGGCTGGGCCTCTATTCGGCCTCCTACGTCTCAGAGATTGTGCGCGGTGCGCTGCAATCGGTGGACAAGGGTCAGCATGAGGCAGCACGTGCCATCGGCATGTCGCGGCGCGTGACCATGCGCCTGATCATCGTTCCCCAGGCGATCGTGCGCATCATTCCCCCCCTCGGCAACGAGTTCATCTCCCTGATCAAGAACTCCGCACTGATCTCGCTCGTCACCATTCACGACATCATGCATGAGGGCCAGCAGATCATCAGCGTCTCCTACCGCTCGCTGGAGGTCTACCTGGCGATCGGCGCCGTCTACCTGGTGCTGACCTGGTCAGTCAGTCGGCTGCTGAGAACTTTCGAGAACCGTCTGCACACCAAAGGCATTCAATGATGACGCAACCTAAAGCTTCCGCCGGGGCTTTGATCTCGACCATCGGCCTGTTCAAGTACTTCGGCGACACGCTGATCCTCGACGATATCAACCTCACCGTGCAGCGTGGCGAAGTCGTCGTGCTCATCGGTCCCAGTGGCTCGGGCAAAAGCACGTTGCTGCGTTGCTGCAACGGTCTGGAAATTGCCCAGAAAGGCATCGTCGAGATCTGCGGAGAACGCTTGAGCCAGCAGGGCCAGCTACTCCCGGAACGCCAGCTGGATGCCCTTCGCACCCGCGCCGGCATGGTATTTCAATCGTTCAACCTGTTCGCACACCTCAAGGTGATCGACAACATCACCATCGGCCCGCGCAAGGTCCTGGAGCAGCATGCCGAGGAATCAAGACGACTCGGCCTGGAACTGCTGGACAAGGTCGGACTCGCGGACAAGGCCGATGCCATGCCTGGCAATCTGTCCGGCGGTCAGAAACAGCGTGTCGCCATTGCCCGAGCGCTGGCCATGCGTCCGGAACTCATGCTGTTCGACGAGCCGACCTCGGCCCTCGACCCCGAACTGGTCGGCGAGGTGCTGCAGGTGATCCGACTGCTGGCCGCCGAGGGTATGACGATGATCATCGTCACCCATGAAATGAACTTCGCGCGGGAAATCGCCGATCGTATTATCGTCATGGATCGGGGTAGGATTGTGGACTCTGGCACCCCGGAGATGATCTTCGGCTCAGAGGCAAACCCACGGACCCGCAGTTTTCTCGCCAAGGTGTTGTAGTTCCCCATCGATCTCCTACCGAGTCAGTTCTGGATGCCCTGCGTCACTGAATCACATCGTTCGGATGACGAGTAGAAGTCGTAAGTTCGTCGACCGAGCAGTTCACCGAAGCCCTCATTCGAACCGGGGTCGGCGACCGCGCCACGAAGACCAGCCAGCGCGCGGCCACGAGACGCTGCCCAAGGGCCCACTTCTGTTCGATGTGTGGGCCGAAGTTCTGCTCGATGAAGATCACCCAGGAAGTGCGCGAGCGCTTCGGCACGGCAGCCTCGAACGAGAAAGAGGAGGGGCTAAAGGCTCAGGCGCAGCGGTTCCAGAATGAAGGTGGCGAGCTCTATCGGGAAGTGTGAGCTCTACATAGAGGGCAGGATATCGTTCAGGGTATCGGGAAAAGCGAGGCTCCACTGAGGCGCCTCGCCTCTCGGGATCAGACCTGGCCCAGGGCTTCCATCCGGCAGAGCTCCTGCAGCGGCGGAATCGTGTCGTACATCTCCTGGTCGAGCAGTTCCCAGACGATACCCACGGTCGGCTTGTGCGGTGCGCTGACCTCGATCGTGCGGGTCGGCGTGAAGATCACGTCCGACACCGTGTCGAAAACCTCCGGATGCAGCTCTTCTGCCAGCACCTGGCAGTCATGAACGAGCGCCGCGGAAGGCGTGTCGACGTCGATATTGCCGATGCGGAACAGCATGCCCCATTCGGCATCGAAGAAGCCGTGTCCCTTGCCGAAACGGATGCCGGCTTCATTGATCGCACCAGTGCCGGTGACCATGAAGTCGGTCTTCGGCATCTGGCGAATCTCGGCCAGAGTGACCGCTCGCCCCATGCGTTCCATGCCGTCCAGCGTAGCGGCATAGAGGTACCTATCCTCGGGGATTTCGGCGGGATCGAGCAGCCAAAAGCCGCGCTTGATCGAGTAGGTGGTCATCAGCACCTGCTTGCCATCCTGCAGCGCCCGATGACGCAGCTCTTCCAGACAATTGTCCGGCGTGATGAAGATGACCTTTGCTTCCTGATAGTAACGGTGGGCCACCAGGCGCTCGGTCGCCGCCTCGCGCTGCTGGAAGTCGGCGATAAACTCGCCGAAATCAAAATGAAAGCGGCTATCGGGAAAAGCAACCTGGCGCAGATCGCGGAAAACGCGCTGACGCACGTCGGATTTATGGCTCATGGCAACCTCGAGTTCGATCAATCAGGCCCTGGCGGCTTCACGCCACCCGGGCAATTCATGGTTAAGGACAACCCGCCTGCCGGCGCCGTCGGACGACGCGGATTACGGCACCGATATCAACCGGCGCTTCCGTCAAACAGCGGGTTACGGCGCTGGCGCCATGGCGTAGCGTTTCAGGACCCAATGCTCGACCAGCGTCACCGCCAGATAGAGCAGCACCGATACCAGCACGGCAGCGACCACAACGGCCCAGACCAGGCCATAGTCGAGCGATCCCCGCGCCACGTTGAGCAGGTTGCCGACGCCAGTGCCGGTAGCCAGCCACTCGGCGATCATCACGCCGAGAAAGGCGCGCGGCGCGACCAGGCGCGCCGCCGCGCACAGATACGGCAGACTCCATGGCAGCGATACCAGGCCAATCTCGCGCCAGCGCGAGCCGCCGAGCACCCGCACGCAGTCAAGAGTCGCCGCCGGCACCAGCGCCATACCCTGCGCCAGCGTGACGTAGGCCGGGAAGAACGTGACCGAGATGGTGATCGCGAGAATGGTCGCGCCATCGCGGCCGAAGATCAGCACGATCAGCGGCGTCAGCGCGACCAGGGGCATCGACTGCGTCAGCAGCGACAGCGGCATCAGTACCCGCCCGAGCACCGGGCTGAGCGTGCCGACGATCGCCAGCAGCAGCGCGAAGGCGAGCCCCACCAGCATGCCGGCAAGACACCAGGGCACGGTCTGCGCGAGCGCGCCGCCGACGATGCTCGTCAGACTCTCGGGACGCATCGTCGAGAACAGTTCGGCGACCAGCTCCGGCGGCGAACGCAGCACGAAGGACGAAACGCCGACGCGCTCCAGCCCCCATACCGCCCCCCACCACAGCAGCACCGGCAGCGTGATCGAGATCGCCAGACAGAGCAGCCGGCTGGCACGCGACATCGAGCCGCCCGACGAACCGCCAAGGCTCTCCTGCGCAGGCGCCTGACGACCGACCCAGCCGCGCGCGAGCAGCAGGATCGCCAGGTAGAAACCGGCGCTGATCGCCGTCGCCACTAGACCGATGCCCCACAACCGCGCCGGATCGCCGCGCCCCAACGAACCGATCAGGTAGTGGCCGAGCCCGGCGCCGGAACCGCTGCCGAACTCCGCCAGCAACGATCCCAGCACGGCATTGGGCGCGGCGACCCGCAGACCGGCCAGCAGTGTCGGCAGCGCATGACGCAGGCGAATCCAGCGCAGTGTCGCCCAGCGCCCGCCGCCGTAGAGACGCACCAGATCGAGCAGCCGGGCGTCGACGCGGGTCAAACCGAGAACCGTGGCGACCATCGTCGGGTAATAGGTCGACAGGGCCGCCAGCGCGATGCGCGGGGCGTCGCCATCGAAGGCGATGATCAAGATAGGCGTCAGTGCGATCGGGGGCATGGCGAACAGCGTGACGTTGACCCCGCTCAGCAAACGACCCGCGGGACGCCAGCTG
Source organism: Salinicola rhizosphaerae (assembly GCF_014652715.1). GTDB lineage: Bacteria > Pseudomonadota > Gammaproteobacteria > Pseudomonadales > Halomonadaceae > Salinicola > Salinicola rhizosphaerae. The sequence goes on from NZ_BMZI01000005.1 coordinate 391,982, forward strand.
GCCATGAGGAACCCGACCAGCACGGCGACGAGATTGCCGAGCAGAAAACCGAGCAGCGAGGTGCGCACCGTCGCGCGGATATGCTCGGGGTAGTCGTGCCAATCGACGACAAGCTGTCCGAGGATGCCACTCGGGCTCGGCAGTGCGCCGCCAGCGACCCATTGCTGGCGCCCGGCGATCTCCCACAGAGCCAGTAGTGCCAGCCAGCCGAGCGCGATCTTGAGAGGCATGGCGTGACGCACCGCAAGCTGACGCACGCTCCTGGGCTTCTTTGTCACCTGCGACTCCCGGACGCGCTCAGTCATCACCGCGCTCACTCCCGGTCCGCGAGCCGCTTCGGTCGGACGTACCACCCTCGAACATCAGCGCCAGCAGCTCCGCTTCCAGCTTCCGACACTCGGCGCTTGCGAGCAGCGACAGCGGGCGCTCCCTCGGGAACGGGATATCGACCACCCGCGCGATGCGGCCTGGCCGGCCGCTCATCACCACCACCTTGTCGGCAAGGAAGATTGCTTCGTCGACGCTGTGGGTCACCATGACGGTAGTAACCGGTCGATTCAGCCAGAGTCGCTGCAGCTCCTCGTTCATGCTCCGACGCAGTATCTGGTCGAGCGCACCGAAGGGCTCATCGAGCAGCAGGAGCTGCGGCTGGCTGACCAGCGCGCGGGCAATGGCGACACGCTGGCGCATGCCGCCGGAAAGCTGTGACGGCAGCGCCTGCTCGAAGCCTTGAAGACCGACCAGCGCAATCATCTCCCGCACGCGCTCACGATCAGCCCGGGTCATCCGCCCGATGACGTCGAACGGAAAGCGCACGTTAGATTCGACGCTGCGCCACGGCAGTAGCGACGCTTCCTGAAAGGCGATCCCCAGCGCTCCGCGCTGCTGCAGCGCCTGCGGCGTCTCGCCTCCGACATGCAGTTCGCCGCTGGTGGGCTGGTCGAGCCCGGCCAGCATGCGCAGCAGCGTGGACTTGCCGCAGCCGGAGGGACCGATCAGGGCGATGAAGCTGCCTGCTGGCGCGTCGAGCGAGACCGTATCGAGCGCCAGCAGCGAGCGGCCGTCGACATCGAAGCGACGGCTGACACGATCAATATGCAGACCCGCTGACGTCACGCGTCGAGCTCCGCCAGCAGCGACGTATCGAAATGCTCGGTGGAAGCGTCGATACCAATACGGCCGAGCGCCTCGACACAGCGGGCGATATCCGCATCTGCCATCGAGAAGATGCCATTGGGCGACTCGATCAGCGGCTTCTGCGCCTGGTTGAAGAAAATCTCGTTGTCGATGGCGCGACCGTTGCCGGCGAAAAAGCTGTCGGCAAACAGCGGCGGATAGCGTGTCGGGTCCTGAAAATTCTCCTCCCAGCCACGACGACTGGCACGCAGCCACGCCAGCAGATCCGCACGCCGGTTCTCCAGCGTCTGACGCGTGACCACGAGCGTGTCGTTGAAGACGGGGAAGCCGTGATCGTAGAGCAGGAAGCTGACCGCATCCTCGCCCTGAAGCTGGATCGTGTAGGGCACGTTGGTCACGAAATCGAGCGACGCATCGATCTCGCCCTTGAGCAGCGGCGTCGGGTCGTAGGCATACGGCACGATGCGCACGTCGTCGGTGGACATGCCATTGGCGGCCAGCATCGCCTCCACGGCCAGGCGATTGACCGGCGGCACGGCCAGAACCTTGCCGGCGAGATCCTCGGGCTTCTCGATCGGGGTGCGCGCCAGGCTGACGATACCCACCGGGCTTTTCTGGTACTGGGTACCGATGACCACCAACGGCGCGCCCTGCTGGGTCACCGCCTTGAGCGTGCTCTCGACCGTGGTCAGTGCGACGGCGGCTCGGTTGGAGAGCAGCGCGCCCTCGGGAATCACGTCCGGACCGCCGGGGCGATAGTCCAGCGCTAGCCCCTCGTCGGCGTAATAGCCGTTGCGTTGTGCCACGAAGTAGCCACTGAACTCGGCATCGTTGACCCAGGACGCCTGCATGGCGAACGGCGTGCCCTGCCCATTCTGGGCCATCGATAGAGCCGGCCAGCCCAGCGCGCCGGCCATGACGCCGGAGCCCGTCATCTGAAGAAAACGCCGTCTGCTGAGCGTCATCGTTGGATCCTCACTGGTTTGTTCGTGGTATCAACGCCAGAGCGTTCGAAAGGTCGGAGTCACGCCAGCCCCAGCGCCCGCTGCCATTCGCGCAGCGGCGGCATGGCGTCAATGCGCGACTGATCCAGCCGGCGCCAGTCGATGCGTGAGGGGCGCGGCGTCTCGCGGGCGATCTCGAGCGTACGCGTCGGCGTAGCGATAGCATCGAGCACGACATCGCGCTCGCTGGGGAACAGCCCCTCTTCGACCACCTGCACGTCGTGCACGAGCGTCCAGATGGGCGTGGTGTCGTCAACGATCCCGAGTTCGGCGAACAGTAGCCACTCGAGATCGAGAAAGCCGTGGCCACGGCCAAAGCGTACGCCGTGCGTGGTGACCGCCGACGCGCCAGTGACGATCGCATCGAAGCGTCCCATCGCACTCAACGCCTCCAGCGTGACCGGCTGCCCAAAGTATTCGAGGCCGTCCAGCCAAGCAGCGAAACGAGCCTCGGATCTCGGCACCGAGCCCGGCTTGATCCAGAAAAAGCCGCGTGCCATGCCGTGGGTCGAAACCACCACGCTGACGTCGTTCTCGATCAGGAACTGGCGCAGCCCGACCAGACTGTTATCGGGCGTGACGAACACATGTCGCGCCCCGGAGAATCTCGCGTCATCAAGACAGCGCTGCGTCGCCACATCCGAGCCGATGAAGTCGGGAATGAACTCCGCGAAGCGCATATGGAAACGGGAATCGGGGATCGCGACAGCCTGGAGCTGACTCCATATCCGTTCACGCAGCGCACGCTTGGCCAGCACTCGAGCATCCTCTGGTTGTATTTGGAACCCCAGGTTTCATAATAATGCTAACCTGAAACTCAAGTTTCCAAAAGATCGCGACGCAAAAAAACGCTAGGCTGCCCCGCCGCGTGGCGCGAACTCCGACCCACTACGCGGCAAACTGCCCGGCGGCATTCACACCTCGCCCTGAAGACGGACACGGACATGTCAACGAGATTGGTTCTGGCTATCCAGGAACATTACGAGCAGCTCTCTCCCAGCGAGCGCAAGCTGGCCACGCTGCTGCTGGATCGGATCGACGACATGCTCGCCTACTCTGCCAAGGAGATGGCCGACATGGCCGGCGTCTCCAAGGCCACTGCGGCACGCCTGTTCCGCAGTCTTGGCTACCGGGACTTCAACGAAGTGCGCCTGCAGGCACGAGAGGAACGCAATCGCACCCAGCCTTTTCGCCATGCTCCCTCGAGCGAGCAGAAGCCAGAGCCGGCACGTGGGCTAACCGTCTCGACCCATCTGCAGCTGGAAACCGATAGCCTGGCACGCACCTTCGAGGTCACGCGCAACGACACACTGACGAAGGCCGCCGAGAAGCTCGCCACGGCGCCTCGCGTCTGGCTGCTCGGCCAGGGGCTCGACCAGGGGCTGATCTATTATCTGCGTCCGCTGCTCAGTCGCATGCGCGCCGACGTCTTCTGTCTGGGCGCACAGAGCGGCCTGTGGGCGGAAGAGCTGGCCATGCCATCGCCCCGCGACGTCGTGCTGCTGGTGCTCTCGCAGCACCGCGCACCGGTTCTCGAGCGCGTGATCGAACAGTTGACGCTATCGCGTGTACAGGTCGTGTCGGTGGTGGACGTGCGCAACACGGCCTGGGCGCAGGGCTTTTCGGAGAGCGTGCTCTCCTGCTACAGCACCGGCGGCCCTTACGGCTACTCGGCCATGAGCCTGGTCAGCATGCTGCACCTTCTGGCCCATGCGACGGCGGAACAACTCGGTGACCGCGCCCTGCAGCGTACGCACCTGATCGACGATATCACCGAGGAGCTCGACCAATGACACGCGAGCTCTAGCGTCTCTGGAACCATCGTGATGCCGCGTGTTTACCGAGACATTGCGCGCCGTCACCTCATGTCTCGATTCGACTACCCATACTTCGACATCATTACCTGGCAGATACTCGCTGAGACGATAGAATGCGCGGCCTTGATCCCGTTTCCCGTCGATAATCCTGCCGGAGTTGTGCCATGCAAGAGTCATCATCCCGCCGCCCCAACCTGTGGCGCCGTATTCCCCTGTGGCAAAAAATCATTGCAGGCTTACTGCTGGGTATTCTGGTCGGTGCGCTGATGGGTGAACGTGCCAGCGTGTTCAAGCCGCTGGGCGACATCTTCATCAACGGTATCAAGATGCTGATCGTACCGCTGGTGTTCTCGACCCTGGTCGTCGGTATCACCGGCATGCGCGATCCGCAGAAGATGGGGCGTGTCGGGGCACGGACCATCGCGCTCTATCTGATCACTACCGCGTTCGCGATCGTCATCGGCCTGGCGGCGGCACTGATCTTTCAACCCGGTGTCGGCGCGGATGCCTCGATGAGCGCGCCGCAGCAGACAAACGATGCCCCCTCGCTGATCGATATTCTGGTCGGACTGGTTCCGCCGAATCCCCTGCAGGCGATGATCGAGGGCAATATTCTGCAGATCATCGTCTTCGCCATCGGGCTCGGTATCTCGCTGATGCTGATCGGCGAGAAAGGCGAGCCGGTGGTGCGCGTGTTCGAAAGCTTCGCCGAAGCGATGTACAAGCTGACCGCTATCGTCATGGCGTTCGCGCCTTTCGGCGTCTTCGGCCTGATCGCCAACGTCTCCGGCCAGTACGGCCTGGACGTGCTGCTGCCGCTGGCGAAGGTGATCGGCGTCGTCTATCTCGCCTGCCTCGTGCACGTGCTGGTGGTCTACACCGGGCTTCTGAGTGTGCTGGGACGGCTCAATCCACTGCGCTATCTTCAGGGCATTCTCGATGCACTGGTGGTGTCGTTTTCCTCGGCTTCCTCCTCCGGCACCCTGCCGGTCTCGATTCGCTGCGCGCAGAAGAACCTGGGAGTCTCCGAGGGCGTCTCGAGCTTCGTGCTACCGGTCGGCGCCACCATCAACATGGATGGTACCGCCATCTATCAGGGGGTCGCAGCGCTGTTCGTGGCACAGCTGGTTGGCGTCGACCTCTCCATGGCCGACTACGGCATGATCGTACTGACCGGCACACTGGCATCGATCGGCACTGCCGGCGTACCCGGCGCCGGATTGATCATGCTGTCCATCGTGCTGGCACAGATCGGTCTACCGTTGGAAGCGATTGGCGTGGTCGCGGGCGTGGACCGCATCCTCGACATGGCCCGCACCAGTGTCAACGTCGCCGGCGATCTGATGGTGACGACCCTGGTCGGCAAGAGCGAGAAGGAGCTCGATCTGGAGATCTACAACCGTCCCGGCAAGGCCTGAGCCCTTCCAGAAACGCCGAAAGCCCCGGGATCGGGGCTTTCGTCACTGCGTCGATATACGGATAATCGGTGGGGGCAGCGCCGGCAAGAGACGGCAGCGTTGGTATCTCGACAATACCCGGGTTCAGTGGCGCGTCTTGAACGCGTCCTTCACATCTCCCTTCGCGCTTTTGACATGCCCTTTGGCCTGCTGCGCCTTACCCTTCCCTTCCAGTTCTCGATCCTTGGTTGCCTTGCCGACGGCTTCCTTGACCTTGCCGGCGGCTTTGTCGACGGCGCCTTCCGCCTTGTCGGCTTTCGAGTGCTGAGCCATGAGAATTACCTCGCTAGGCTTGAGAAACTCCGAAGTCTGACCGGATGGTCGAACGCTATCGGAGTTCATCAAGCTTAGACCGCTTTACCCAGCCGTCCGCGAGAAATTCGTAATGTTTTGTCGGCAAGTATTGCCGTGAATGAACTGGCTTGGCGGCAAACGCGCTATCGCCAAACCAAGGGCTCAGGTGCGGGAAGTGACTTCCAGCAGGTGGTAACCGAACTGCGTCTTCACCGGACCATGCACTTCATTGAGCGCGCCGCTGAACACGACTTCATCGAACTCCTTGACCATCTGGCCGCGGCCAAAGGTGCCGAGTTCGCCACCCTGGCGTCCGGACGGGCAGTTGGAGTGCTGACGCGCGACCTCTGCAAAGTCGCTGCCGGCCTCGATCTGCTGCTTCAGCTCGAGACACTGCTGTTCGCTGTCGACGAGAATGTGACGAGCGCTGGCCTGGGACATGAATCTGACTCCTGAATCGATCAACATGGGTGAAAACGGTGACGGCGCCATTCTACGAGAAGCACCGGGTCAGTAACACCGTCGCTTTCACGTCCCGTCCGATCCGAAGCGGCGCTCCAGATAGCGGTTGATATCGGCGGATTCATACATCCACTCCGCCGTTCCATCGTCTTTCTCGATACGCAGACACGGCACCATGGTGCGCCCGCCGCCCGCCATCAGATCCTGGCGGTGTTTCGGCTCGCGCTGCGTATCACGGAGTTCGATGGGCAGCGCCAGGCGCTCGATCTGCATTCGCACGCGCATGCAGAACGGACAGCTCTGGAACTGATACAGGGAGAGCTTTTTGCAAGCGTGGTCGACCGCAGCCTGGTCCTCGGGCGACCGCTCGATGGGTGTCGAATGAAACATCTGGCCGATAGCTCTCCTGAGTCGCGTGAACATGTTGGGCACTCCGAGTCATCTCGAGACAGCACGAAAAGCGCGCTACTGAGAAGATTCCTGCGAGGATGACTCGGTGTCGTCACTCTGCCCGGTCTCCTGCGCTGCCTGGTTGATGTTGGCGGCGTCCTGATCATTGATCAAGACCGGCACCAGAATCGGCGCATTGCTCGGCACGCTCACGCTAGCCGGCGCGGGGGCGGAAATCGGCGCCGGCTGATAGCGCTGGCTCGGCGGTTCCGGCGGCAGCAGATAATCGCTCGACACCAGCGGTTGCGCGTTATCGGCATCGCCGGGCAGGGTCAGCGTCGCCTGGATCAGCGGTGTCGCGAACTGGTCACGAAACTCCTGACGCGAAATGCGGCCACTGCCGTTGGCGTCCAGCGTGTGCCAGTCGCCACCGAGCCCCAGGCGTTCGATATCGAGCGGCGTAAGGTGTCCGTCGTCGTCGAGATCCGCGCTGTCGAAGACGTTATCGGCGCTGACCTGTGCCACGCCCTGGCCAGTGGGGCGATCGACGACGACATCACGCTGCGATGCAGAGGCGCAGGCCGTCATCAAGAATGCCAGCGATACCACACCGTACCAGCCGCGCCCCTGCCCATTGCCAAACTTGTTCATGCGTTTTCCCTCGACATGCTGTTCCCATCGACATGCTGTTCGGCAAACCAACGCCTGCCACTCACCCTCGCGGGTCTCTCAAGGTGCCGTTCTCCAGGCGTTGCTGCCAGTTTTCCCATAGGCTGAGTCGGCTCGACTCGCCTACCTCTCGTCCCGTGCCATTGAGTTTGCTGATCCACAGATGGCTGCCGTTGAAGCTGTAGATCGGCAAGAGATCATTACGCTTGGACGCCGGCTCAATCGTCTTGACGATATTGTCCAGCACGACCGGCGGCGTCGTCGGCGTCGGTGCCCAGGTCACGACCATATGGAACTGATCGTACGGGATGTATTTGACGTAGTGCAGCCTGAGCTGGTCATCCGGCACGCCCAGCTCGCGCAGCGTCAGGTACTTCGCCATGGCGAAGTCTTCGCAATCTCCCGCCCCGACGCCCAGGAACTCGAACGGCGTGGCCCAGTAGTCCTCCACGTGCCACACATCGATATCATCGACGAAGCGTAGCTGATTGAAGAAGGCATTGACGCTCGCGAGCTTGGTCTGCACCGACTGCCCCTGCAGACGATCGATCAACACTGGCCACTGTTCGATGCGCTGCCAGCCGTTCTCTCCGTAGAACCTGACGACTTCGGACTTGGGCGGGAGCTTGGGAAGCGCCATCGCCGAGCCGACGAAGTGGCCCTCGCCCAGCGCCAGCGTGAGGCCAAGCATGAGGCTACACGCCGCGCGAATGCCTCGTCGCGTCATCCCGCCAGCCCAGCGAACGTCGATGGCCCGACGATCACTGCAGCTCGAGCGGCGCGATGGGCGCCAGATAACCCTGATAGCCATCGGCCCCGACTTCCGCCACGCGGGAGCGCTGCTCGTCGGACTCGACGCGCGTCACGATCACCTTTGCCTCGACCTGATGCGCCGCCATGCACAGGCTGCGCAGGAACTCGGTATCGACCTCGTCACGCACGAAGAAACCCTGGTCGATCTTGACGTAGGCTGGACGCAACCGGGCCAGGTAGCTCATCGCCTGCAGGTTGCGCGCGAACCGATCGACGCCGCCGCGGGCACCCAGACGGTGCGCCAGCCGGAAAAGCTGCTGGACCGACTCGAGATGATCCAGCGCCACCTCCTCGCTGACCTCCAGATCGAGACGCGACGCGAGCCGCGGATGCGATTCGAGCCAATGCGTGAGCGCCCGTGACGAATCCGCACTGGCGAACGAATCCGCGGTCAGGTTGACCGCCACGCGGCCGTCAAGCGCAGAGACATGCTCCGCCAGCCAGTCGAGCACGGCAGTATCCAGACGCGCTCCCATGTGGAAGTGATTGACCACCGGGAGAAACGCGTAAGCCATATGCTGCGTTTCACCCTCATTGAGACGCACATAGAGCTCGCGGTGGAGCGTCTCGCCGCTCTCGAGCAGCACCGGCTGGGCGGCAAAACTGAGACGCCGTTCGTCCAGCGCCTTTTCGATGACCAGCCGCCACTCCTGCCTGCCACGCGCGGCACCGACATCCTCGGCACGCACGGTGACCCAGCGCTGATTGCGCTCGATCGCTTCGCGCAGCGCGCTGTCTGCCCGCGCCAAGGCACCCTCGCGCGTCATGCCACGCTCTCTCAGCACCACGCCGGCGCGAGTGTGCTGCGGGCGGGTCTCGGAAAGCGGATTGGCCTCGACGAGATCGTCGACGCGATCGAGGATCTCCGCAAGCCAGCTCTCGCGCTGAGTATCGTCGGCATCCGGCAGAATCAGGGCAAACTCTTCCGCGGACAGCCGCGCCGACGCCAGCGGCCGCTCGTCGAGCCGCACGCCGCTCAGGTAGGTCCCGATGTTGCGAATGACATGATCGCGGGCCTCGAAACCGTCCTGGCGGTAGATTTCCTGCAGCTGTTCGATGCGCAGGATCGCCAGCGAGCCTCCCACCGGCGCTGACAGCCACTCGTCGAGCACGCGGGTGAGATAGGCGCGGTTGCCCAGCTGCGAGACCGCATCCTGCTCGGTCAAACGCTGCAGCCGGACGACCTGCTCGGCCTGCTGGTCGAACTGCTGGTTGAGACGCATGCCTAGGTGATTGACGGCTTCGGTGATTCCAGCGAGCTCCTTGACTCGGCTCGGCGGCAGCGGTTCGTCGAAGCCGTCGCTCTGCATCTCACCGATACGTCGCGATAGCCGGTTGAGCGGGCCAAGCAGTAGCTTGACGCCGAAGACACACAGCACGATGACCAGCACCATGCCGGCAGCGAGCCATGTGATTAGCTGTATCGCCAGCGACCAGAGCTGATCGTAGGCGCCGGCGCTGTCCGACTGCACCTGGATGCTGCCGAGCGCCGACCAGCCGCCGCTGATCTCGCGCTGGGCGCTGGCGTTGGGCAGCGCCACGATCTGCTGGAACCAGCCAGGCGTGTGGCTGGTGCCGGCGCTGTCGATCACCAGCGGAGCGTCCCTCCCCACCGCTTCGAGCTCGAGTCGGCGTACGGCGCCGCCATCGGCGACCGCGCGCATCAGTGTTTCGGCACTGGTCCAGTCGCCGATCTCGACGAACGGCACCAGCGAGAGGCTCAGCGCCTGGGCGAGGTTGTCGACGTCTGACTGCTGGCGCTCGGCCACCGACTCGCGGGTCTGGTGCACCTCGATGGCAAAGATACCCACCGAAAACAGCAGCAGCAGCCCGACCAGGATGGCAACGGAGCGACGAAATAGACTCATGGTATCGGCTCTCCGGTCAGCCCTGGGGGTCGTTGGCGCGATCGATCGGCGGCGGGTAGCGATCGCCGGCATCGCCGATCATGCCCACGTTGACCTGCAGTGTGTCGAGCAGGTTACCGGTAGCCGACAGCAGCCGATAATTGGCCCGACGCAGGGCGAACTGCGCCTGGACCTGAGACTGCTCGGCATCATAAAGCTCGGTCTCGCTATCCAGCATGTCGAGCAGCGTGCGCCGACCGATATCGAACTGCTTGCGGTAGTTGACCCGCGTCTGCTCGCTGGCATCGACGTGCTGCTGCAGGAATGGCAGCTGACTGCTGACGTAGTCCCGGGCGTTCCACGCCAGACGCAGTTCGTCGCGAATCTCGCGCAGTGAACGATCGCTGTCGTAGCGCACGGCGCGCAGCGAGTCTTCCCGCGAGTGCAGATTGGCCACGTCGATGCCGCCCCGATAGAGATTCCACGACATCACCAGATCGGCATTCCAGTCGTCGGAATCGCTGCCTTCGTAGTCGTAGTCACGGCTGACCGTGCGGCTCGCCTCGGCACTGAACGACGGCAGAAAGTTGCCGCGCTCGGCGGCGACTTCATGCTGGGCGGCGTCGATCGAGTGTGCAGCCGAAATCACCAGCGGATTGTTGGCGGTGGCCATCGCCATCGCGGCATCGAAGTCGGCCGGCACCGGGGCCATGTCGACGTCATCCGGTAACTGCAGGTTCCTCGGTGACTGCCCCACGTAGCGAACGAACGAGGAGACGGCATCGTCCAGATTGTTGCGTGCCGAGATCAGGCTCGCCTGGGCCTGCGCCAGACGCCCCTGCACCTGGGTCGCATCGGTCGTCGTGCCCGCCCCCAGCTCGGCCCGACGACGGATATCGGCCGTGATTCGCTGGTGCGTGTCGACGTTGCGCTGCGCCAGCTGCAAGAGCCGCTGCGCCTGCAGCACGTCGAGATAGCTCTCGACCGTCGCCAGCCCGATCTGGTTGGCCTGGGCGGCAACCTGCCAGCGCTGATAATCCGCTTCGGCATCCGCCTGGCGAATCTGCTCAAGTGTCGTATTGCCGTCCCAGATCAGCTGAGAAAGCGTGATATAGGCGCGACGATAATCGTGCGGATCGCTCGACTGGCGAATGCCGTTGGTTTCGCTCTCGTTTTCGCCGTAGCCGACACGACCCTGCAGATCGAGCGAGGGCAGGTAGGCGCCACGCTGGGCGCGCGCATCATCCAGACTCTGCTGATAGCGCGCCATTTCGGTACGCGTGCTGGGGTACTCCAGCACGGCCTGCGTCACGGCCTCCGTCAGCGTTTGCGCCTGTGCGCTCCCGGCCAGCGCCGCCATGCCGGCGGACAGAATCCACTTCTTCATCATCTCGCCCTTCTCGCCCCTTGCTCTGTTCTGAGTGCGATCCCGCTGTTCACCACGCCAGCGACCTGCGGTACCTTCGCCTTATCGCTCACGCAGCGCCCCCTGCTTGGCGCGCAGAATCGGTTTGAGCAGATACTGCAAAATCGTCTGCTCGCCGGTCACGACGTCCACCGTTGCCTGCATACCCGGAATGATCGCGAGATCGTCCTCGCTCTTGCCCAGGTGGTTGCTGTCGGTCTTGACGGTCATTTCGTAATAGGTGTTGCCCTTCTCGTCCTGCTCGGTGTCCGGACTGATCCGCGTGACCGTGCCCTTCAAACCGCCATAGATCGTGAAGTCGTATGCCGACAGCTTCACCGTCACCGGCTGGCCAACGCGCAGAAAGCCGACGTCGCGCGGCGCCACGCGCGCCTCGACCAGCAACTGATCTTCGATCGGCACGATCTGCATCAGCTTCGCGCCGGGGTCGACCACACCACCGATGGTGTTGACCTCGATCGACTGTACGCTACCCCGCACCGGCGATGTAACGAGGGTACGATCGACCCGATCCTGCAGACTGACACGCCCCTGCTGCAGGCTATCGAGCTTGTTGCGGGCTTCGGTCAGCGCGTCGGCACTGCGCGAGCGGAACTGGGTCGCGACATCGCGATGTTTGCTGATCGCCTCCTGAAGCTCGGACTGCTTGGCCGGAATGGAGAGCTGCGCCGATTCCAGCTCGCCGCGCTGATCGTTGACCTGACGCTGCAGATCGAGCAGGTCGACCTGAGAGACGATGCCCTCCTTGACCAGCGGCGCCGTGATGCCCAACTGCTGCCGGGAAAGTTGATAGCTGCGCGATAACGAATCCGCCTTGGCGCGCAGTTCCTGCAGCTCCTGCTGGCGCTGCTGGATCTGTGCCGCGGCCTGGTCAAGCTGGGAACTGAGCCCGTTGAGCCGCGCACTGTACGCGCTCTCCGCCGCGTTATAGATATCCGGATTCGACGTCTTGAATTCGTCGCTCAGGGGGATCGGCTGCGTCGCGACACTCACCTGCTGGCGCCAGTCGTCCGCGCTGGGGGACACGGTGACGGAGGCAAGCTCGGCCTGATACTGGGCGACCGACGCCTGCAGGCCGGCCAGGGTCGAATTGCGCTCGGCCAGATCGGAAGTCGCCCGCGTGGGGTCGATGCGCGCCAGCGGCTGTCCCGCTTCGACGACATCGCCCTCATTGACGAAGATGTCCCGCACGATCCCGCCTTCCAGGTTCTGAATCGTCTGCAGGCGCGACGATGGCACGACCTGCCCGGTGCCTCGGGTAACGACTTCGACGTGCGAGAAGCCCGCCCAGAGCAGAAAGGCGGCGAAGACGGCCAGCAGCACCCAGATGATGATGCGCGAGCGCCACGGCGTGGCGAGCAGCGTTGCCGCGCTGGCGTCGTCGGCCAGCTCCAGTTCGCGCGCGTGCGGCTTGGGCCACTTGGCAATATTGCTTGGCATGTTATCCGCGCTGGCCATGGCGCACCTCCTGCTGGCTGGCTGCGGGCGGCGTGGGTTCCGGCGGCGCCGCGACGCGCCCTTCGTTGAGCGCCTTGAGCACGGTCTGCTTGGGTCCATCGGCAATCACGCGGCCGGAATCGAGCACGATGATCCGATCGACCACTTCCAGCATGGAACTCTTGTGCGTCACCAGCACCAGCGTCTGGCTGCGCGGGAGATCGCGTAGCGTCCGGCGCAGCAAGGCTTCGGCGCGGTTGTCCATGTGCGATCCCGGCTCATCGAGCAGCAACAGCGACGGATTGGTCAGGATCGCGCGCGCCAGCAGCACCGCCTGTCGCTGACCGCTGGAGAGCAGTCGCCCGCCCTCGCCGACCTGGCGATCGAGACCATCCGGATCGCGCCGTGTGAACTCGCTGACACCGGCAATGTCCGCCGCGCGCTGCACCGATTCATCGCTGGCATAAGGCTGGCCGAGAATGATGTTCTCGCGGATGGAGCCGAAAAACAGCGCGCTATCCTGGCCGGCGAAGCCGATGTGGCGACGCACGTCTGCCGGATGGATCTGATTGATATCGAGGCCATCGATGCGAACGCTGCCCTCGGTCGAGCGATAGAGCCCGCTCATCAATCGCTCGACGGTACTCTTGCCTGCTCCCATGCGCCCGATGATACCGACACGTTCGCCCGGCTCGATGGTGAACGAGACATCACTGAGCACCTCCGGCGAAAGCTCGCTGTAGCGAAACCCGACGTGATCGAATTCGATGCGCATGCTGAGCCGATCGCGATGGACGTAGTTCTTCGCATCGTCGACCTCGTCAGGCAGTTTCATGATCTGGTCGATGGCCGCCATGGCACTGCGGGTCTGCCCGAAACGGGTGATCAGCAGCGCCATCTGCGCCAGCGGCTGCAGCGCACGGCCGGTCAGCATCACGCCAGCGATCAGCCCACCCATCGACAGCTGCGCCTGGCCGATGAGATAGACGCCAAGCACGACCATCGCCACCGTGGAGAGCTGATTGACCGCCATGGTGAGCGAGGAGACGGAGGTCGAGAGATTGCGGCTCTTGACGCCCCATTTGGAGATCTCGCCGACGGCGCGTTCGTAGCGGCGCTGAGTTTCGCCCTGCGCGTTCGCCAGCTTGATGCTTTCGAGACCGGCGACGCTCTCGACCAGCCGCGCATGCTTCTCGGTCGCGAGCCGCGAGCCCAGTTCGATGGAGCGTTTCAACGGCCACTGGATGGCGACGGCGTAGCCGATCAGAATGACCAGCGCGACGATCGGTACCCACACCAGTGGCCCGCCGACGATCCATACCACGATCAGAAACAGGATCGCGAAAGGCAGATCGACCAGCGTGGTCATGGTCATCGAGGTGAAGAAGTCGCGAACCGAATCGAACTCCTGCAGGTTCTTGACGAAGGCTCCGACCGAGACCGGCCTGGCCTCCATGCGCAGGTTCATCACCTTGCTGAAGATCTTGGCCGACAGCAGTACCTCGGACTTCTTGCCGGCGGTATCGATGAACCAGGAGCGCACCTGACGCATCAAGAGATCGAAGCAGACGATGATCGCCATGCCGGTCGCCAGCACCCAGAGCGTGCCGAAAGCGAGGTTGGGCACCACCTTGTCATACACGTTCATGGTGAAGAGCGGCGCCGCCATCGCGAACAGATTGATCAGCAGCGAGGCGATCAGTACGTCACGATAGATCGGCGTCGACAGTTTCAGCGTCGACCAGAACCAGTGGCCGTCGGCCAGCTTGACCGTCTCTGGCGCGCGGGCGTCGAAGCGATGCTCGCGACGCACGTAGATGACCTGCCCCGTCGCCTGCTCCAGCAGCGACTCCATATCGACCGTCTGCGTACCATCGGCCTCCGGCAGGTAAACCGTCGCCTGCTTGCGCTCCGCATCGCGCTCGAGCAGCACGACGGCGCGGCGTCCCTGCAACATGACGATGCAGGGCAGCAGAATATCGGCCACGCGGTCGGCACGCTGGCTGACCAGCTTGGCGGAGAGCCCGGCGCGGCTGGCAGCGCGCGGCACCAACGATAGCGTCAGCCGCCCTTCATCCAGCGGCAGACCGTCGCTGATCACGTCAGCCGTTTTCGGTGTGCCGTGGTGCCGGCAGAGAAAGACCAGCGCTCCCAGCAGCGGATCGATCTCCTTCTCCCCCAGCGGTTCCGGGCGAAGCGGTGTCGGTTCGTCAACCAAACCTTCTTACTCCTCTCTTTCGACGACAGGCATCAGCCGTCGAGGTTCGTCTTGAGGTTACCGTTGTCCAGCAGGGTCTTGATGATCTCGGTGTCGGAGCTGCCGAGCGAGGTCATGTCGACGTTGCTGAAGACGATCTTCTGGGTCACCGCTCCCTCGGGCCCGTCGGTCTTGATCTCTAGCGTCGAGCTGTTGGTGCCCGCCGTACCCGGCGCTCCGCTCGCCTCGCCTTTGACGAAGTGCAGATACTGCGACGCCATGGAGGCCAGGGCCGAATTCGAAAGGTTACTCGAACCGACGTCCAGCATATCGGAGAGATCGATGACGTCCCCACCGCTGGACTTGGCGCCAACCGTGAAGTCGGTGACCCGGTCGATGGCCGGCGAGCTCGAGGAGCCCTGATCGCCGCGCATCCAGGCAAAGGTATCGCTCTCCGTATCCAGCGTCCCGCTGCCACCGGTGAGGATGTCGTTGCCCTTGCCCCCTTCGAGGCGATCCGAGCCCGTGCCACCCGTCAGGGTATCCGCCCCGGCGCCACCGTAGAGCTTGTCGGCCCCGGCGCCACCACTCAACGTATCGCTACCGGCATTGCCGACGAGGATATCGTTACCGGCACCACCCGTAAGAATGTCACTGCCGGACGTGCCGATCTCGAGATCGGCACCCGAGGTCCCGCTCAAGCTGGAGCCCGTGGTGACGCTGGTATAGGTGCCGTTTCCATCAGGGTTGAGCGTGACCGTCTGCGTGGCGCTCTGCGTGCCGCTGCCGTCGACCGCTGCGAAGCCGAAGCTGTCCGAAAGAGGCTTATCCTCGACAGTGGTATATGTGTAGAACGGCCAGAAGCCAGAGCGCTCGGTATGCGACTGATCCGCCGGATTGTACGTAATGGTCTTGGCGTCGAAGAGCGTGCCGTTGGCGATATCGGCTGCCGTGACGGCTACGCCGTTGGCGTAAAGCACGCCGTTGGTCGGCAGCGAGGTGATCGCGATGGCCAGTCCCGAACCGCTTTCGATATCGCGCATGTTGGCGCCGCTGGCGAAGTCGACGTAGACCGTATCGCTCGTGATGCTGGTCCCGGTCAGGCTTACCGTGAAACTCGAGGCGGTCGGTGCATTGTTGACCGTGGCACCCGTCACGCTGATCGCCAGCGACGCGGTCGACGTGCCTCCCTTGCCATCGCTGATGGTGTAGGTGAAGTTGTCGCTCCCCTTGCTGCCCCCGAACAGGCCTCGTGTGGTCGGCCGGTCGGCGTCCAGCGTATAGGTGTAGCTGCCATCCGCTTTCAGCACCAGCGTGCCATAGACCCCGGCGATGGTCGTCGTTGCCGCACTCGAAACCGTCGCGCTGCTGCTGGCGACGCTGTTGGAGACCGAGGCGACCGTCAGGGTGTCACCATCGGGGTCGGTATCGTTGCTCAGCACATTGCCGCTGGCAACCGCCGAGCCCGCGTCGATGGCGCTGGCACTACCGTAGAGCGTGCCGCCGTTCAACGCCGTCAGCGTGGTCGCCGTCCCCAGCGTGTGGGTGTCGACGTTCATCGGCGTTGCCTTGCTGTCGGTGGTCATGATCAACAGCTGCCCTTTGGCATCCTCGGCCAGCCCGTAAACCTGACTGGACATGGTAGCGACCAGCGTTGTCGTTGCATTGCCATTCGTCGTCTTGATGCTGCCGTCACTGTTCAGCGCGACCTCGTAGACCTTGCTGTTGGCATCCGACACATAGAGATGATTGCCGACATACTTGAGATCACCCCCAGCGGTGAAGCTGGTAGAAGCGATCTTGGTCGCGGCAAGCGTCGACGGATTGATCGAGTAGATCCCTGTCGAACTAGCACTGGCAGCGATCAGCAATCCGCTGGGCATCAGCGCCAAGGCGTTGATGCTGGTCAAGCCAGAGATAGCACCGACTGCCGATGCCAACCCCGTGGCTGCGTTGATGCTATAAAGTGTCGAGCTGCCGGCCGACGACGAGAAAGCGACACCGTAGAGCCGGCCCGCGGTTGTACTGCTGGAGATATCGCCGAGCCCGCTGACTGTCGTCCCGTTACTCGTCTTGATCGTGACGCTGGTCTGGGCGCCGGTGGTCAGGTTCCAGGTTTCCAACGTACCCTCGGCGGTCGAGAGATAGACGAGATCGGGCTGCGCCGTGACCGACGACGTATCCGCGACGGCTGTCGGCGCGTCGTTGGTGTTATGCACGATCACCGGCACGGTCACGCTGGTCGTGGCGGTATCACCGTTGCTGGCCTCTTTCGACGTTGCCGAAACCGACAGATTGAACGTGCCATCGTAGTTGGCAGCCGGCTTGACCGTCAGCGTATTGAGATTCCAGCCGGTGATGTCCTTGCTGGTCGTTCCGGACGTCGCCGTGAAGGTATTGGTGCCGTCGCTGATGGTCGCGCCCACCGGGATACCGCTGATCGCGACCTTGCTGATGCTCTCCGAGCCATCCGTATCGGTGAGTCCAGTCGTCACCTTGGACAGATGAATGGTCGAGTTCTCGTCGCCCTCGTTCATGGCGTAGAGCTGGTAGTAGCCGTTGCCCTTGCCATCGGTACCGAGCAGCCCGGAGTGGTTCACGTTGGCCGCATCCAGCGCGCTGACATCCTGCATCAGCACGAAGTCGCTGGTACTGAGTGACTTCGTCGTGCCGCCGTTGACCGACACGTTCAGCGAGTAGTTGCCCGCGCCCGCCTGATTGTGGTGGTAAAGATCGAGCGTGTAGTAGCCGGTCACGGTCGGCGTGTAGGTGCCAGAGTAGTTGCCGCTGCTGGTGCTCCAGGTTCCTTCACCCACGACCTTGCCGCCGACGAGCAGTCGAATGCTGTCGTCGCCGGAGCCGCTGAAGCTGTAAGTCTTGCCGGCCTCGAGATACATAAGCCCCGAGATATGCGTGCCCGTCCCCGCGGCGACGTTGCTGTTGGCGGCGTTGGTCGTGTTGCCACTGGTCACCGGAGTGCCGGAGTCAATGGCTGCCTGCATGGTGGCCGGGCTCGCCCCGCTACCGCTGGTGCCCAATGTGGCAATCGCGAACGTCTCTTTCAGCAGGCCGGACCCGGCAGCAGTGTAGCCGCTCAGACTCACCGTCGGCGCATCGGCCACCGCGGTGACGTTGACCGTTGCCGTGGCCGGCGTCGCGTCCTTGCCGCCGTTATTGTCGGTGGCCGAATACTGCAGGGAACTCGAACCCGACCAGTTGGCGGCCGGCTTGAAGTAGACCGTCGCACCGTTGGCCGTCGCATTCACGATGGATCCCGCAGACAGGACCTGAGTGCCGGCAGCATCGCTGTAGAAGGTACCGTTGGCGCCCACGCTCGAGATCTGGAAGCTGGCCACGCTGCCGTCGCTGTCGGTACCCGAGAGGCTGACTGCGATCAGCGAGGTGGGGTCTTCCTTCCCGGTCGACGTCGTATCCAGCGTTTCCGGCAGTTCGTTGGTACCGACGATCGTCACCGATACGGTCTGAGTCGTGCCGTCGGTGGTCTTGACGGTGAAGGTCTCGACCTTCTGCTCGCCCGCCTTGAGATACTGAACCGCGCTGTTGGCAACGCTGTAGTTCCAGGCACCGCTGGCGCTGATCGTCAGTGTGCCAAGCGTGCCGCTGGCTGCGGTGCCGGAGCCCGCCTGGAAACCGGACTGCCCGGCATCCGCGTCGACTGCGGTCAACACACCGGAAGAGACCAGGTTGCCCGACGCGTTGACGTTGCTGTCTTCGGTGACGCTACCGGTGGTCGCGCCGCTGATGGTCGGGGCATCCGCCGTGCCGTTGATGGTCACGGTGATCGTCTGCGTCGCCGTGCCGTCTTTCGATGCCACGGTATAGGTCTCGACGCGAGATTGACCGGCATCGAGATACTGCACCTTGCTGTTGTCGACGCTGTAGGTCCACTGCCCGCCCGACGTGATCGAGAGGCTACCCAGCGCGGTCGTCGTGCCGTTGGTCGAGCCGCTGGCCCCGGTATAGGTGACGCTGCCGGTATTGAAGGCCGCTTCGCCAGCGTCCGGATCCACGACCGTCAGCGTGCCGGTCGTGGTGATATTGCCACCGCTGACTGACGTGTCCTCCTTTACGGCGCCGGTTGCCGTGCCGCTGATGGTCGCCACGTCGTTGACCGGCGTCACGTAGAGCGACACGGTCGCCGTCGCGGTGCCACCCTTGCCATCGCTGATGGTGTAGTCGAACGTCGCGGTGCCGTTGTAATTGGCACTTGGAGTGAAGGTCACCACGCCATTGCTGACGCTGACGGTGCCGCCCACCGGGTTGCTCACCGAAGTCAGTGTTAGTGCATCACCTTCGGGATCGCTGTCATTACTGAGCAGGTCACTCGCATTGAGGAAGATCGGCGTGTCTTCGCGCGTCACCATCGGTGAGGAGAGCACGTAATGGTTCAGGGGGTAGTAGTTCGAGTCCGACCCCACCATCTGCAGCTGCGGCTGGAAGACTGCGTTGCCGCCCTGGTCCCAGTAGACGATCTCGATCTTGTGCGTGCCGCTCGCGTCGATCGTGAACGTACCGGCATTCGTCGTCGGACTCTGAATCCGATCAACCACCGCCACGACGACACCGTCGATCTTGATCTGATAGCCATCGTCGGCGAGCACCTTGAAGTTATAGGTGCCGGCGGAGAGTTCGATGTCCCCCACCATGCGCAGGATGGCATCGCTACCGGTTGCCGGCGAGCTGGTGCTGAGCGTGCTGGCATCGCTGCCGAGGAAGCGCGCGAGGTTGCCCGAGCTCCCCAGGTCGCCCACGACATAGTTGTAGTAGAGCGAGCTGGCCACGAACGTGGCATCGGCCGGCTTGGTTGCCATGAACGCATTCGCCTGCGCGACGCTGGTCATGTTGGCGCCATCGGTGCCTTCGTTGTAAGCGTAGTACTCGGAATAGAGACCGGAGAGCTTGCCCAGCGAAGCATAGGTGTCGTTGGTGGCGGTCGGCGCTTCATTGGCTCCATTGATGGTGACCGTGATGGTCTGCGTGGCCGAGCCGTCGGCGGACGTCACCGTGTAACTCTCGGTGCGGGTCTGCCCCAACCCGAGGTACTGAACCTTGCTGTTGTCGACGCTGTAGGTCCAGCTACCGCTCGCATTGATCGAAAGCGTACCCAGCGCCGTCGTCGTGCCGCCGGTCGTACCGCCGGCACCAGCAAAGGTCACGCTGCCGGTGTTGAAGCTCGACTGACCTAGGTCCGCGTCCGCCACGGTCAGAGTTCCCGTCGTGACCAGATTGCCGTTGGAGACATTGCTGTCTTCGGTGACGGCACCGCTGGCGTTGCCGCTGATCACGGCTGTATCCGCCGTGCCCTTGATGGTCACGGTAATCGTCTGCGTCGCGGAGCCGTCAGCGGATTTGACGGTGTAGGTCTCGACCCGCGACTGGCCGGCGTCGAGATACTGGACCTTGCTGTTATCAACGCTGTAGGTCCAGGCGCCATTGGCGCTGATCGACAAGGTGCCAAGTGCAGTCGTGGTGCCGTTGGTCGAACCGCTGGCGCCAGTGAACGCGACGCTGCCGGTGTTGAAGCTGGACTGGCCGCTGTCGGCATCAACCACGGTCAGCGCACCGGTGGTGGTCAGATTGCCGCCGGAGACATTGCTGTCTTCGGTGACCGCCCCAATGGCGTTACCGCTGATGACCGCCGTATCCGCCGTGCCGTTGATGGTCACGGTGATCGTCTGCGTCGCGGAGCCGTCCTTCGACGCCACGGTGTAGGTTTCGACCCGCGACTGGCCGACGTCGAGATACTGCACCTTGCTGTTGTCGACCGTATAGGTCCACGCGCCGTTGGCGCTGATCGACAAGGTGCCGAGTGCGGTCGTGGTGCCGTTGGTCGAACCGCTGGCACCGGTGAACGCAACGCTGCCGGTGTTGAAGCTCGACTGGCCCGCATCGGCATCGGCAACCGTGAGGCTGCCGGTGGTCGTGAGGTTGCCGCCGGAGACGGCGGTGTCTTCCGTCACGCTGCCGGAAGCCGTACCGCTGATGGTCGGGATGTCGTTGGTACCGGTCACGGTGACACTGATCGTCTGACTAGTGCCGTCAGCGGTCTTGACCGTGAACTGCTCGACCTTGGCTTCGCCAGCGGCCAGGTACTGGACCTTGGCGTTGTCGACGCTGTAGCTCCACTGGCCATTGCTACCGATGGTCAGGCTGCCCAGCGTGGTTCCCACCGGCGTAGCAGTACCCGACTGGAAGCTCGACTGATTGGCATCGGCATCGCTGACGGTGAGCGTGCCAGTAGTGACCAGGTTGCCGTTGGTAACGGCCGAGTCTTCGGTCACTGCGCCTGTCGCCGTGCCACTGATAGTCGGGACGTCGTTGGTACCCGTTACGGTGACGCTGATCGTCTGACTGGTGCCGTCAGCGGTCTTGACCGTGAACTGCTCGACCTTGGTTTCGCCAGCGGCCAGGTACTGGACCTTGGCGTTGTCGACGCTGTAGCTCCACTGACCGTTGCTGCCGATGGTCAGGCTGCCCAGCGTGGTTCCCACCGGCGTGGCAGTACCCGACTGGAAGCTCGACTGATTGGCATCGGCATCGCTGACGGTGAGCGTGCCAGTGGTGACCAGGTTGCCGTTGGTAACGGCCGTGTCTTCGGTCACGGCACCGCTGGTGACGCCACCCAGCGTCGGGGCATCCGCCGTGCCGTTGATGGTTACGGTAATCGTCTGCGTCGCGGAGCCGTCCTTCGACGCCACGGTGTAGGTCTCGACGCGCGACTGGCCGGCGTCGAGATACTGCACCTTGCTGTTGTCGACCGTATAGGTCCACGCGCCGTTGGCGCTGATCGAGAGCGTACCCAGCGCCGTGGTGGTGCCACCGGTGGTGCCGGAAGCACTACCGAAGGTCACACTGCCGGTGTTGAAGCTCGACTGGCCCGCGTCGGCATCGGCCACCGTGAGGCTGCCGGTGGTCGTGAGGTTGCCGCCGGAGACGGCGGTATCTTCCGTCACGCTGCCGGACGCCGTACCGCTGATCACCGCCGTGTCCGCCGTGCCGTTGATGGTCACGGTAATCGTCTGCGTCGCGGAGCCGTCCTTCGACGCCACGGTGTAGGTCTCGACGCGCGACTGGCCGACGTCGAGATACTGCACCTTGCTGTTGTCGACCGTATAGGTCCACGCGCCGTTGGCGCTGATCGAGAGCGTACCCAGCGCCGTGGTGGTGCCACCGGTGGTGCCGGAAGCACTACCGAAGGTCACACTGCCGGTGTTGAAGCTGGATTGACCCGCGTCGGCATCGGCAACCGTGAGGCTGCCGGTGGTGGTCAGGTTGCCGCCGGTGACATTGCTGTCTTCGGTGACCGCCCCACTGGCGTTACCACTGATGACCGCCGTATCCGCCGTGCCGTTGATCGTTACGGTAATCGTCTGCGTGGCCGAACCGTCAGCAGATTTGACGGTGTAAGTCTCGACCCGCGACTGCCCGGCGTCGAGGTACTGCACCTTGCTGTTATCAACGCTGTAGGTCCAGGCGCCGTTGGCCGAGATCGAGAGCGTACCCAGCGCCGTGGTGGTGCCGTTGGTCGAACCGGTGGCACCAGTGAACGCGACGCTGCCGGTGTTGAAGCTGGATTGCCCCGCGTCGGCATCGGCAACCGTGAGGCTGCCGGTGGTCGTGAGGTTGCCGCCGGAGACGGCGGTGTCTTCCGTCACGCTGCCGGAAGCCGTACCGCTGATCACCGCCGTATCCGCCGTGCCGTTGATGGTGACGGTGATGGTTTGGGTCGCGGAGCCGTCCTTCGACGCCACGGTGTAGGTCTCGACCCGCGACTGACCGGCGTCGAGGTACTGCACCTTGCTGTTGTCGACGGTGTAGGTCCAGGCGCCATTGGCGCTGATCGAGAGCGTGCCGAGTGCGGTCGTGGTGCCGTTGGTCGAACCGCTGGCGCCAGTGAACGCGACACTGCCGGTGTTGAAGCTGGATTGACCCGCATCGGCATCCGCCACGGTCAGTGCACCGGTGGTGGTCAGGTTACCGCCCGAGACATTGCTGTCTTCGGTGACCGCCCCACTGGCGTTTCCGCTGATGACCGCCGTATCCGCCGTGCCGTTGATGGTCACGGTAATCGTCTGCGTGGCGGAGCCGTCCTTCGACGCCACGGTGTAGGTCTCGACCCGCGACTGACCGACGTCGAGATACTGCACCTTGCTGTTGTCGATCGTATAGGTCCAGGCGCCGTTGGCGCTGATCGACAAGGTGCCGAGTGCGGTCGTGGTGCCGTTGGTCGAACCGCTGGCACCGGTGAACGCGACGCTGCCGGTGTTGAAGCTGGATTGACCCGCATCGGCATCCGCCACGGTCAGCGCGCCGGTGGTGGTCAGGTTGCCGCCGCTGACGGCGGTATCTTCCGTCACGCTGCCGGCCGCCGTGCCGCTGATCACCGCCGTATCCGCCGTGCCGTTGATGGTTACGGTGATGGTTTGGGTCGCGGAGCCGTCCTTCGACGCCACGGTGTAGGTCTCGACCCGCGACTGACCGGCATCGAGATACTGCACCTTGCTGTTGTCAACGCTGTAGGTCCAGGCGCCATTGGCCGAGATCGACAAGGTACCGAGTGCCGTCGTGGTGCCATTAGTCGAACCACTGGCGCCGGTGAACGCGACGCTGCCGGTGTTGAAGCTGGATTGACCCGCATCGGCATCCGCCACGGTCAGCGCGCCGGTGGTGGTCAGGTTGCCGCCGGAGACATTGCTGTCTTCGGTGACGGCACCGCTGGCGTTGCCGCTGATCACCGCCGTATCAGCAGTGCCGTTGATGGTCACGGTGATGGTTTGGGTCGCGGAGCCGTCAGCGGATTTGACGGTGTAGGTCTCGACCCGCGACTGACCGGCATCGAGGTACTGCACCTTGCTGTTATCGACCGTATAGGTCCACGCGCCGTTGGCGCTGATCGACAAGGTGCCGAGTGCGGTCGTGGTGCCGTTGGTCGAACCGCTGGCACCGGTGAACGCGACGCTGCCGGTGTTGAAGCTCGACTGGCCCGCATCGGTATCCGCCACGGTCAGCGCACCGGTGGTGGTCAGGTTGCCGCCGCTGACGGCGGTATCTTCCGTCACGCTACCGGCCGCCGTGCCGCTGATGGTCGGGACGTCATTGGTGCCGGTCACGGTGACACTGATCGTCTGACTGGTGCCGTCAGCGGTCTTGACCGTGAACTGCTCGACCTTGGTTTCGCCAGCGGCCAGGTACTGGACCTTGGCGTTGTCGACGCTGTAGCTCCACTGGCCATTGCTGCCGATGGTCAGGCTGCCCAGCGTGGTTCCCACCGGCGTAGCAGTACCCGACTGGAAGCTCGACTGATTGGCATCGGCATCGCTGACGGTGAGCGTACCGGTGGTGACCAAGTTGCCGTTGGTGACCGCCGTGTCTTCGATGACTGCGCCTGTCGCCGTCCCACTGACGGTCGGGACGTCGTTGGTACCCGTTACGGTGATCGTGACGGTCTGCGGCGCACTCACCCCACCGTTGTTGTCGGTGGCGGTGTAGGTGAACGTGACGTTGCGGCTCTGACCCGCCGGCAGGGCGTCGAAGTCGGTGCCCGGCGTGAAGCGATAGGAGCCGTCGGCGTTGAACGTCAGGCTGCCGTTGCCGCTGCCCACGCCCGTGGCGAGCTGGTAGCTGGCGATGGT
>NZ_BMZI01000005.1:416594-420620 GCF_014652715.1 Salinicola rhizosphaerae
AGGCACCTGGCCAGTCAGGACCGTATTTTCTTCCGTCGTAGCCATCGCAGCCTGTGCCACCGGCGCATCGTTGGTGCCGGTCACCGTCACGGTCAGCGTCGAGGTGGCGGTGCCGCCCTGGCCATCGCTGACGGTGTAGCTGACTTGCGTGGTGTCGGTCTGACCTGCAGCCAGACGATCGAACGCCGTGCCGGGGTTGAAGTTGTAGCTGCCATCGGCGTTGAGGGTAAACGTGCCGCCGTTGCTGCCGGCGATCGCGGCGCCCACGCTTGACGCCGTGCCGTTGACCGCGCTGACACTGAGCGTACCGCAATCGACATCGCTATCGTTGGCCAGCACGCCGTTGGCGGCGTTGACGGTCAGGGCGGTGTTCTCGCCGGTGCTGCTGGTATCGGCCTTGGCGATCGGGGCGTCGTTGGTACCGGTGACGGTAATGGTGACCGTCTGCGGCACACTGACAACACCGTCGTTATCAGTGGCAGTGTAGGTGAACGTGACATCGCGGCTTTCGCCTGCGGCCAGCGCATCGAAGTCCGTGCCCGGCGTGAAGGTGTAGCTGCCATCACTGTTGAAGCTGAGGCTGCCGTTGCCTTGGCCGACGTCGGTGTCGAGCGCGTAACCCGCGATGGTGCCATCGACGTCAGTCGCGGCCGGGACTTGGCCAGTCAGGACCGTATTTTCTGCCGTCGTAGCCGTCGCAGCCTGTGCCACCGGCGCGTCGTTGGTGCCGGTCACCGTAATGGTGACGGTCTGCGGCGCACTCACACCGCCGTCATTATCCGTCGCGGTGTAGGTGAACGTGACGTCGCGGCTCTCGCCGGCGGCCAGCGCATCGAAATCGGTGCTCGGTGTGAAGGTGTAGGAACCGTCGGCATTGAAGGCCAGCGAGCCATTGCCCTGACCCACGTCGGTGTCGAGCGCGTAGCTGGCGATGGTGCCATCGACATCCGTCACCGCCGGGACCCGGCCGGTGAGAACCGAGTTCTCGCCGGTGGTTTGGGTATCCGCAACGACCACCGGCGCATCGTTGGTGCCGGTCACCGTAATGGTGACGGTCTGCGGCGCACCGACACCGCCGTCGTTATCGGTCGCGGTGTAGGTAAACGTGACTTCGCGGCTCTCGCCCGCGGCCAGCGCATCGAAGTCCGCACCCGGATCGAAGGTGTACGAACCGTCGGCATTGAAGGCCAGCGAGCCATTGCCCGCGCCGACATTCGTCGCCAGCTCGTAACCCGCAATCGTGCCGTCGACGTCAGTCGCTGCCGGGACCTGACCGGTGAGAACGGTGTTCTCGCCGGTGGTCTGGGTGTCGGCAACGGCCACCGGCGCATCGTTGGTGCCGGTCACCGTAATGGTCACGGTCTGCGGCGCACTGACTCCGCCGTCGTTATCCGTGGCGGTGTAGGTGAACGTAACGTCGCGACTCTCGCCGGCAGCCAGCGCGTCGAAGTCCGTGCCCGGATCGAAGGTGTACGAGCCGTCAGCATTGAAGGCCAGCGAGCCATTGCCCTGCCCCACGTCGGTATCGAGCGAGTAGCTGACAATCGTGCCGTCGATATCCGTTGCCGCCGGGACCTGACCAGTCAGGACCGTATTTTCTTTCATCGTAGCCGTCGCAGCCTGTGCCACCGGCGCGTCGTTGGTACCGGTCACCGTAATCGTGACCGTCTGCGGCGCACTCACACCGCCGTCGTTATCGGTGGCGGTGTAGGTGAACGTGACGTCGCGACTTTCGCCCGCGGCCAGGGCGTCGAAATCGGTGCCCGGTGTGAAGGTGTAGCTGCCGTCGCTGTTGAAGCTGAGGCTGCCATTGCCTTGGCCGACATCGGTGTCGAGCGCGTAGCTGGCAATCGTGCCGTCGACATCCGTCGCCGCCGGGACCTGACCGGTGAGAACGGTGTTCTCTTCTGTCGTAGCCGTCGCAGCCTGTGCCACCGGCGCGTCGTTGGTGCCGGTCACGGTGATCGTGACGGTCTGCGGCGCACTCACACCGCCGTCGTTGTCGGTCGCGGTGTAGGTGAACGTGACATCGCGGCTCTCGCCTGCGGCCAGCGCGTCGAAGTCCGTACCCGGTGTGAAGCTGTAGCTGCCGTCGCTGTTGAGGCTGAGGCTGCCGTTGCCGCTGCCCACGCCCGTGGCGAGCTGGTAGCTAGCAATGGTGCCGTCGACATCGGTCGCCGCCGGCACCTGGCCAGTCAGGACCGTATTTTCTTCCGTCGTAGCCGTCGCAGCCTGTGCCACCGGCGCATCGTTGGTGCCGGTCACCGTCACGGTCAGTGTCGAGGTGGCCGTACCGCCCTGCCCATCGCTGACGGTGTAGCTGACTTGCGTGGTGTCGGTCTGATCCGCAGCCAGGCGATCGAACGCGGTGCCAGGGTTGAAGCTGTAGCTGCCATCGGCGTTCAGGGTGAACGTGCCGCCGTTGGAGCCGGCGATCGCGGTACCCACGCTTGCGGCCGTGCCGTTGACCGCGCTAACGCTGAGCGTACCGCCATCGACATCGCTATCGTTGGCCAGCACGCCGTTGGCCGCAGTAACGGTCAGGGTGGTGTTCTCGCCGGTGCTGCTGGTATCGGCCTTGGCAATCGGGGCGTCGTTGGTGCCGGTCACGGTGATCGTGACTATCTGCGGCGCACTCACACCGCCGTCGTTATCGGTCGCGGTGTAGGTGAACGTGACATCGCGGCTCTCGCCCGCGGCCAGCGCGTCGAAGTCCGCACCCGGCGTAAAGGTGTAGCTGCCATCACTGTTGAAGCTGAGGCTGCCGTTGCCCTGTCCCACGTCGGTATCGAGGGAGTAGCTGGCAATGGTGCCGTCGACATCCGTCGCGGCCGGCACCTGGCCGGTGAGGACCGTGTTCTCTTCTGTCGTTGCCGTTGCAGCCTGTGCCACCGGCGCATCGTTGGTGCCGGTCACCGTAATCGTGACCGTCTGCGGTGCACTCACCCCACCATCGTTATCCGTGGCGGTGTAGCTGAACGTAACATCGCGGCTCTCGCCGGCAGCCAGGGCGTCGAAATCGGTGCCCGGTGTGAAGGTGTAGCTGCCATCGCTGTTGAAACTGAGGCTGCCGTTGCCCGTGCCGACATCAGTGTCGAGCGCGTAGCTGGCGATGGTGCCATCGACATCGGTCGCCGCCGGGACCTGACCGGTGAGGACCGTGTTCTCGCCGGTGGTCTGAGTATCAGCGACAGCCACCGGCGCATCGTTGATGCCGGTCACCGTAATGGCGACCGTCTGCGGCGCACTGACACCGCCGTCGTTGTCGGTCGCGGTGTAGGTGAACGTGACATCGCGGCTTTCGCCCGCGGCCAGCGCGTCGAAGTCCGTGCCCGGATCGAAGGTGTAGGAGCCGTCAGCGTTGAAGCTGAGGCTGCCATTGCCCTGACCGACGTCGGTGTCGAGCGCGTAGCTGGCGATGGTGCCATCGACATCGGTCGCCGCCGGGACCTGACCGGTGAGAACCGTGTTCTCGCCGGTGCTGCCGGTATCGGCCTTGGCCACCGGCGCGTCGTTGGTGCCTGTGACGGTGATGGTCAGCGTCGAGGTGGTCGTACCGCCCTGGCCGTCACTGACGGTGTAGCTGACCTGCGTGGTGTCGCTCTGACCTGCAGCCAGACGATCGAACGCCGTGCCGGGGTTGAAGCTGTAGCTGCCATCCGCGTTGAGCGTGAACGTGCCGCCATTGCTGCCGGCGATCGCGGTGCCCACGCTCGCGGCCGTGCCGTTGACCGCGCTGACGCTGAGCGTACCGCCATCGACATCGCTGTCGTTGGCCAGCACGCCGTTGGCGGCGGTGACGGTCAGAGTGGTGTTTTCACCGGTGCTGCCAGTATCGGCCTTGGCGATCGGCACGTCGTTGGTACCGGTCACGGTAATCGTGACGGTCTGCGGCGCGCTCACCCCACCATCGTTATCCATCGCGGTGTAGCTGAACGTAACATCGCGGCTCTCGCCGGCAGCCAGGGCGTCGAAATCGGTGCCCGGTGTGAAGGTGTAGCTGCCATCGCTGTTGAAACTGAGGCT
>NZ_BMZI01000006.1:0-639 GCF_014652715.1 Salinicola rhizosphaerae
TCCACGATAATGCTGCGGATACGTTTACCTGGATGCTTGACCTCGGCAAAGAATGCATCGAGCTTGGCATTCAGTTCAGCCACGACTTCGTTCGCGGCGGCAGGGTTGAAATCAGTGGTGGACATGTAACGTCCAGCGGAAAAGTTGGCACTAATATCAGTGCACTGACCGCCCACCGCACTTAAGCCAGACGCCAGACGCGGGATGATCATATTGGCGATGCCTAAGTCTTTGGCGATGCGGACGATATTCATCCCTGCAGCACCGCCACCAGCAATCATTACGCAATCACGAGGATCGATGCCTTGGCTAATGGTCATGTCAGTGGTGAAGCCTCTCATATCCTCCGACGTGATCCGCAGAACAGCCTCAGCACTCTCTTCAATCGTCATGCCCAGCGGCTCAGCCAGACGAACTCGGAAGGCTTCTCGAGCCGCGTTCAAATCCAAGGGCATGCGACCACCGAGGAAATTGTCTGGATCGAGGTAACCTAGGACGAGAGCAGAGTCCGTCACTGTTGGTTCCTTACCACCGCGCATGTAACATGCCGGGCCCGGGAATGCCCCCGCACTAAGCGGCCCAACACGTACCAGCCCGCCATTGTCGATATGCGCAATAGAACCACCGCCGGCACCAAGG
>NZ_BMZI01000006.1:783-4467 GCF_014652715.1 Salinicola rhizosphaerae
AATCTGGCCGTCTCGCGTGAGGCTCACATCATAGGAAGTGCCTCCAGTATCGACAACGATGATATCCTTACCCGCAGCCAAGGGTTCATGCTTGCCGTACTGCGCACCTGCCACAGGAGCCAAGGCCGGGCCGGAGTCAATGGTCTGGATTGGGCGATCAGACATTTGCTCCAAGCTCATCACCCCACCACTGACATGCGTCACCATCAATGGATCACCTGCGAAGCCCAGTTCGCGGAATCGACGCTCAAGATCCTGAAGATGTTCGCGCATTAACGGTTTGATGGAGGCATCGATCGCCGTCGACGAGGCTCGGCGATACTCCCGCACGACGTTATTTACTTGGTGACTCAGAGAATAAGCAATGCCTGGCATTTCCTCCTCGATCAGCTCAGCGATACGCAGTTCGTGCGCCGGGTTTACGACTGAGAAGATAAGGCAGACAGCAATGGCTTCCACCTCTAGCTCACGTACACGGTGTAGCACGTCGCGCACGGACTGCTCGTTGAGTTCCACTGCCACAGTGCCGTCAGCCAGAACGCGCTCAGTGATCTCAAACGATAGGCGCCGAGGGATATATGGCTTAGGGAACGGTGTTGCCAAGTTCCATGCATCCTCTTTGCCACCTTCACGGTAAAGCAAGGTATCGCGGAAACCGCGAGTAGTGACAAACGCGGTCTTGGCCACTTTCCCTTGCAGCACAGCGTTGGTCGAACGGGTTGTCGAATAAACGAACGTGCGAGTCTCGGCCAGCAACGCCTCAAGCGTCATGCCATTTTCTGTAGCCGCCAGTTTGATTGCATTGGCGATGCCAATGAACAAATCGTCGGGAGTAGAAGACGCCTTATAAAGACCAATGACACGCTTGCTATCAGACAAAATAAGGTCGGTGAAGGTGCCGCCCGTGTCGACAGAAATTGTGAACGGAGGCAGTAAATTAATTTCATTCATGGATAACGGTCCTAAATTTGTTTGCAATTAGCCGCGCACGACTAAATCGGATTAACAGATTCGCTAGCACTTGCCGAATAGCGACCACCTGTCAGGTATGCCATCAACGGAGTTACAACCATAGTCACTGCAAAGGCAACAAGCGGAGCGACAGAAGCACCGAGTGGCCCCGCCAATCCAAAGGACAGTGGAAGTGCAAGTGTCAGCGCCAATACGAGCGAAGTAATACCCACAGGATTCCAAGCTCGCAACTGTTCCTTGCCATAGAGAAACGTATTCGGCACCAACTTGAAAACATAGCGATTCAATACGATATCGGAGAACACCGTACCCACCCAGGAGATCAGCACAATCCCCCAAATACTCAACACGAGGGTTGCCTTGCTGTATAGGTCGGCCATAAGAACCAGCACGCAAACAACGCAAGTCATCACGACCCAGCTGACACGCGACATCCTCACATCGAACAAACGATTAGCAACTGTTGCAAGACTTACTGCTGTTGCATAAACATTGTTAACGTTGATGCGGGCCTGAGTGATAACAACCAACAGAAGGCCAAATATTCCAAATGCGTGGGTGAAATAGACTGCTGGATCAAATTCTTCGAATGTCATACTAAGCCAGGCACCAAATAGCAGCGGAATCAAGAAAGTGACCAATGTGAAAACCGGCCCAAGCAAAATCCCACCAATCACGGCGTGTCGAGCCGGAATGAATCTGCCGAAGTCACTTGCAGTAGCGCCGATTGCAGCGACTCCGAACATCGCAACCATAACTTGCAGCACTGGGCTTCCCGCCGCCAAGTTGATGTCAGGCGAGTGGGACAGAGACCAAAATCCAGGCGCCCCACCCATCTCCATAGCTCGTAACGCGATAAGTACAAAAAAGATAAAAAGTATAGGCAAAGTAATCCACATCAAACGACTTACTAATTTTACTCCGAAGCAAGTTAACGGGATAAAAATCAGGCCACACGATATCTGAAAAACAAGGAGGGGGATTGAAGGAAAGTAGGCACGAATGGCGTTGATCATAATCCCCCCTTCCATAGCGAAGTAGAGAATATTGTTGGTGGAGTAAATCACCGCAGTGATAGTTGAACCGAGAAACCCGAAGCCACAGGCTCGGGTAATCAAGTCTGAGTTGAATCCTGACTTCGACGAGAACCATACCCACACGAAAGCAATCGCCCCGACAATCATCGCCGTGGACGTAGCACCGATCACAAAATTCATGGTGCCAAAAGAATGAACAAGTTGCGCCCCAACCATGAACCAAATGAGCGCAGTCGTGACTCCCAACATCACTCCTAATATGGATACCGCGCCCAACGACTTGCCTGACTCTGGAACGGGAACGTTCGCGTACTCGTCCCCGCTGTCATCACTGTTCGCAGCTACCTTTCTGACGTATTCCATCTTGCCTGCCCCTCGCAGTAAAGCGTTCACGTTAAAAACCCGATATTTTTGTCGATTAGCGATAAAAAGCTAAGTTTTAGATGCATAACGTGAAAAATTCGCTTGCGCCTGATGCATGATAAGGCAAATAGCGTGCCATGTTAGAAGGGTTGTCTAGCCGAAAGATTTTTGTCCTTTTATTTCAATTACTTGTGGGTGAATCCGGATGGGGGCGATGCTGATTTTACAGAAGATCAACCAGAGAGCGAGACGCACGTGCTTGGTGCAATGGCGAACAAAATGCCCCATTACTGTGCCTAGGGAGTAATCTGGCTTTTTTAGATCCGGCTCGCAGTTCGGTTCATCACGTGTATCGAGAAGATTGGTTCCATGAGCCTGGAGACTCTCGATCCGAGCATTCGCCGACCAAAGCTAATCGAAACTCGTAGCTGCCCGGCAAGAGTTTGTTGTGGTTTGCGACTACTGATCAATGCCTACGTGGGGGGAGAAGGGGCTGAAGCGGGTGTAGCTGAACACCAATCTTGAGGAGCGCCTGCATTGGTGCATGCAGGTGAAGCATCCTGGGCCTAGAAGAACACGGGCCTTTTAGCAGGGCTTAGAGTTTGAACGAAGCCGGAAGCTTATCTACCGCGACCTGAATCAAAAGCTCTACATCATTCACGCCATCATCAGACATCCTGAGCTCCTGCTCCAGGACGGCAAGTCCAACTCTGGACTGCGTCCTCACCTCGCCGAGAAATTGGTAGGATCCTGTGGACGAGGACACGATCGTCACTGCAGGTTGAGCTATCAGCAATGGCTTAGCTCGATGGTCACCCTTCACCAGCAAAATGCCCAGATGCGAGTGATCAACAAGCAACTCGTTGGTCACGATCGTGGATCGCACCACCCCTGCCCCTAGCAAAGCCATGGCTCGACGACGAACGACGCCATAAGGCCGGCCTAGACGCTCTGCGAGCTCTCTGAATTGAATGCGTGGGGAAGCGCTGAGTTCCCGTAAAAGCTCTCTATCGTCGTCTGACCATCCGAGCTCATTGAGGATCGACTGATCAACAGAAGGGGATCTAGTGTCCTCTCGCCACTTCTCCACTTGCAACATTGGCCAACACTCAACAGACACAACGCCTGGAGCACTTTGAAGCTTTTCACAGACGAACCGGTGAGCCTGAAGATCATCCTTGCTGACAAATTCACCAAAAAAAGTGAAGCGTCCCAGCGTTCTGACTAGGTGAATCACATCAGGTTGTTCTTGTGCCCACGCTGCGAACTGCTCGGGCGATCCAGAGGTGACAACCCCCATCGACACACGGGT
>NZ_BMZI01000006.1:4477-43819 GCF_014652715.1 Salinicola rhizosphaerae
GTCTACCAGAGTAACGAGCCTGACGTACCCTGTACTAATCAACCGATTCAACCGCGTACGAACAGCGTCAGCGGACAGCCCAATTGTCCCCCCTAGCTCAGCGTAAGAGCGTCGAGCATCATCACGCAGCAGATTAACCAAAGCTAAATCTTTATGATCTACACTGTATGCGAAGCTGCCAACGGTAGGCTTGGGGCTTTCCTCAGCTTCGTTCTGCAACTCCTTGCCCATCAGTCATTTTTCCATTCGAGCCGATGATTCGCTAACCTCAAATTGGTCACAGCGTACTAAGCAGCATGAGTAGCATACCAAATAGATGATTTCCTGAGCGTGAAACCATGCCCTGCCTGAGTCTCTGAGCAAAACCCCAAAATACAACACGGAACCAGAATATCGGCGAGGTTGCCTGCCCCTCCACTACAACCACCCTCGGGAACAGCGCCCGAAGGCGCTGCGCGCCATGCTTGGCGCACTACTAAAAAACCCCTCCGAAGAGGGGTTGGGGTGAACCTGGTCGTCACGCGACCAGCTGACGGGCCAGTTCCATTTCTACAGACTCACCATCGCTGTTGAGCGCATCGAGCCCTGACTCGGGGATGTCCCCTGACGTGCTCTGCGCCACGGCGATCTTGGCCGCCATCAACCGCAGACAGGCTATTTGTGACGTCTCGGCGTAGCCGAAGAACACCACCCGAACTGCCCGATGCTGACCGATACGCCAGGAGCGCCGCGCGGCCTGCTGCAGGGTGTAGACGTTCCAGCCGGTCTGCATGAACACGATCGTCGGGAAGTCGAGAAGATCCAAGCCAGTCTTGACCAGCTCCGGGTTGGTGACCAGGACATCGATCCCCTTCTCAACTTGATCCGCGATCCAGTCTTCCCGCCGACTGGTGTCGACGCTCGAGCGCAACACGGCCACTTTGAGGCCCTCTTGCTCGAGCACGCGCTTCAGGCGACTCGTGGTATCGCGCTTGCCGGTGTAGGTGGAGTAGACCAGCACCTTGCGGCCCTGGGCCTTCTCCGATCGGCATAGCTCGACCAGCTCGTCCTCCTTCGGCATCGTCGACGCTTCGTCGAAAATCGACTTGGCGAAGCTGATCAGTGCCCGCGAACGCGGGTGCTTGACCGCTTCCGGTCGAAAACAGCAGTCAGGCCACGCCAGCAGCACATTGAGCACCACACCCAGAAGCGTGGTGTCCTTGTGTGCCAGCGCTTCTCTCAGCGCCTGTGTCAGCTCTCCAGAGAGCTTGTCATAGGCACTGGCCTGAGCAGACGACATCGGGACTTCCACGAACTCCTCGTCATAGGGCGGCAGAACATCGCCGCCGATATCCTTGAGCTTGAGGAAGACCGTGAAGGGCAACACGTAGCGCAGGATGCCCTTGGGGCCGAAACCCGGTGCCTTCACCGTGCGCACCGAGGTTTTCCGCCCCTTCGCCGTCTTGTGTCCAGCGCCCTCACGCTCCGAATAGATGTCCTTGAGGACACCGTGCTCGCGCATGAAGGCCATGGACGCCGCACCCAGTGAATTGCGCTGGGGACGATAGCCGTCTTCGATCATCACCGGTGTCAGGATCCGGAAGAGCAGATAGAACAGGTCGTCGGCGTAGCCGCCCATCAGCGTGCCGGTCAACAACAGCGTCCTGCGTGCCTTCGCTGCCAGTACGCCCATGGCCTGGCCCTGGGCCGACCCCGCGTTCTTATACTCATGCCCCTCGTCGACGATCAGCAGGTCGAAGAATTGGTCCGGCAGATAGCGCTTTATGAACTCGCTCGGCTGGAAACCGCCTTCACCGAAGCCGAACTCAATGTTGGCCATCGCCCGCTCCATCCTCGTCGCCTGTCGATCGTTGAACACCAGGTCGCCGTTCTCGTCCATCAGGTTGATGAACTCGTGCACATTGTCGGCCAGCATCGACGAGAGAAATCCCTCGCCAAACTGGTCGATCAGCTTCTCGGACGTCACCTTGCCGATGGTGGGAATGCGCTGCAGCGCCTTGAGCACCGAACGACGCTGGGCATCCCCTTCGGGCTGCCGCTGTCGTATGAGTGTCCAGAGCTGGCCACCGCATCCCGCGCACGCCTGCTGACGCTCGGTCTGCTGGAACGACTCGAACCGGATCGGCTCATTGTCGTTGTCGAGGATCATGCGGCCGCAATCCGGACACGCCGCGAAGCGGCCGGACAGCGTGCGCCTGGGAGTCGCCACCGGTACCCAGTGAAACCCCATCCGCATCCGTACACGACCCAGCACGAAGAATTCCGGCCGGCCATCGTCTGGCTGCCCCAACTGCTCGCGCAGCTTGAGTAATTTCGCCAGCGTGTCCGGTCCATTGAGAACCCAGACCCGAGCTTCGGGCACCGTCTCGAGGATCTCTCGCCGCCACTTGTAGACCAGGTGCGGCGGCGAGACGATCAGCGATCGACGATAGCCTTCGGTCGCCATAACGGCGGCGACGGCGATCGCCATCATCGTCTTGCCGGTCCCCATCTCGGCGTTGATTACGCCGGCACGCTCGTTCTGGTCCAGCAGCAGCGCGCAGATCGCGTGAACAACATCTGCCTGTGCTTCAAACGGCTGGCGTGCCAGCGCGTTCATCACCGCCTGTCGCGCCGGGTTCCCTCGGCCGTCGTAGACCGGGGGGTGGGTTTGGTTGAGCGTATCCAGAAGGCCGTCGCCGAACTCATCGATAAAATCGTTGAGCGCGATGACATTATCCGGTGCTGTGCAGGGCATGTTCATGTCCGTCTCCAATGAAAACGGGCAGAACACGCCCCCTACGGGCAATGTTCTGCCCGTAGGGGTTGGCACGCTCCATGAGCGTGCGTGGTGGTTATGCCGTCTCGGCGTCCGAGGCGGTCGATTCAGATGGTGCCGGCGCATCCAGTGCCGGCGTCGAGGTGATCTTGAACAGTCGCCCCTTGTCGGGAGAACCAGGCGTGACGTCCCAGGCCATGATGGCTGGCACGAAACGATCGGTCAGAATTCGACGCTCGCTGACGTTGCCGTCGGCGTCCTCGTCGAACTCGACCTTCGAGGACTTCTCCTTGAAGGTATCGCCCTTCACAACCAGTTGACGCCCCGACCGCGAGGTCACGATGCCCGATATGCCTCCTGCTGCCAGGGACAGCGCGAGGTGCCAGCTGGAAAGCCGGCGCAGCGGACGTCGCTGCGTGGCTCCATCGGTCCAGAACGCGAGGTTGAAGTCGGGCCATAGTCCGCCCAACTGATCGATTTCCTGCCCCAACTGCTCGGGTTCCAGCGACATGCGGTAGCAGTGAGGTGTGTTACCGATCGCCGGCGGCACGTCATACAGACCATCACACCAGATCTCGGGCAGCGGCTCGGGCTTGAATTCTCCCAGTCCGATTTGCTGCAACATCTTCCTGTTGGGTTTGGTCCTGTCGTTGGCCAGTAGTGCATTACGCTTTGTGCGAACGCCGAAGACGACGACCTGCTTGAACGTATCGACCGCGGCCTCGAACGCCGTGACGCGATCGAAGTGTTGGCTGACCCAGCTCGATAGCTCATCGTCGAAGACGTAGTGCGGCACGATCATCACCAGGATCCCGCCGTACTGCAGCAGGTGAACACAGCGCTGGTAGAAAAACTTTTCCAGCCGCTGCCGGCCTTTGCCCGCGTATCCCTTGCTCCCGCCGGTCTCGCTGACGAGATCGCCGTAGGGTGGATTGAAGAACATCATGCCAAACGAGCGCGGCGATATGACGGTATCCATTAGATCCGACTGGATGCCGACATCGACCAAGCCCTGCATGTGACGCGCTCGCTCGAGATCGTACTCGATACCGTAGGCATCGGTTCGTCCCCGGCCCAGCCGGTGGGCGCTTTCAAGGATCGCATGGCCTTCGCCGGCACACGGGTCCAGAATGCGCACCCGCTGGTCGTGCGAGGTGCCCAATGCCTGAAGAGCACGTTCGATCGTGTCCTCGTCGGTCGGGTAGTAGCCGTTCTTGGCGAAGTTGCGCGCCAGGCGTGGAAACATCAGAGCCATGATGGCCTCCCAGGTTCATTGCGTGGCGAGATCGCCAGAGTGGATGAGCTGACCGATGGCGTCCTGGACGCTGGCCAGCGAGAGATCGATCCAGACGCCGGAGAGGCGTTCGGACGTCTGGTCGAGCATGCGGATCGCTCCGTGCTCGAGGAGCAGTTGGACGACCGAGGGTCGCCAGTGATCCAGCAGCGGAAACGCAGCAAGATCTCGCAGACGTGACCAGAGCATCGCGCTCTTGTCCTGTCGCGAGTCGCGTTCGTTGAAGATCGCGTAGCACTGACGATTGGCGCGATCCGGATCCTGACAGCGTTGATCGAACAGCCAGAGGTTCAGCAGGCTGCCGAACCGTGTCTGCCGATAGGTCCGCGTCGTGTGTTTCGCCAGGCGTTCACGATCCAGCTGTAGAGCGACTGACTGACCGTCTCGTTGGAGCGTGATCCCCGTCCAGCCGCCTTCGGCGATCGGCAGGGTCAGCTTGGCCATCAGTTCGTGAATGGCGGTATCCCGCCCCCACAGGGACAGAAAGATCGCGCGATCGCCGTCGGCGACATAGCTATCCAGAAAAAGCTCCGGTGCCTCCTCGAGACGCCAGAGTGGGGTTTCAGGTGACATGCTGCCTCCATCGACAAGGATGGGGACGAGCTGCCCCCAGGGGCAGACATCGCCCCCGGGGGTTGAGTGTTGAATCAGGCCGGCACGAAACGACGCGAGTATGGGTCGTAACGCCAGACGTCACGCTCGAGACGAATCGGGGTGTGCCCGTCGAGGTAGATCGTGGTGAGGTATCGATCGCGATAGGTCAGTGCCTGCCGCGCCGAGGCTTCGGGTATGCCCTCCGAGATGAAGAACTCAATCAGCTCCTCATCTGATGAGGATTCATCGTTGGCGAGCAGATCTTCGATCGTGTGGAGCCGGGTCTCGGTTAGTGCCGAGAACGCCGGCGCCATGGGGTGAGTGGTCGACATGACGTCCTCCAGGTTTTAAGCCGCTGCAGCAGCCGAATAGGTCCATGTCTGTGTCGCGGCATCGAATTGATAACCCATCTGCTTCAGGCGAGTGACCTGGGCACGGAAAGTACCCCGATCGACCGTGGAATCCAGCTTGACGCTGTCGCCCAGTGGCCATTGATGCCCGAAAAGCTCGATGTCCTGATCATCCGCCTGCGGTCGGCGCTTCGGCTTGGCCTCGGCGCTCTCCTTCAGCGGCTGATCGGTCGATGCCGGCGTGCGGTTTTCCTCGTGCGTCTGCTTGAGGAATTCCGCTGCCAGACGTGCCGCGCCCGTGGCGCGAAAGATGGCTTTCTTGTCCGCCTGCAGCACGCTGATCCAGTTGGCGATGTAGGCGGCGTCGAAGGCCTCGTTGCGAATACCGAAGTGTCCGCACAGATAGGCTGAGCCCAGCTGCGCGACCAGCTCCTCGAGCGCGTAGCGGTCGGAACCGAACGGCTCGGGGTCGGTGATCCCGATGCGAGCCAGGCGTGATTCGTGCCCGGTGGCATGGGTGAGTTCATGCAGTGCCACGCTGTAGTAACTGTCCGCGTCGTGAAAACGTTCCTTCGCGGGCATCAACACCCTGTCCTGCCGGGGGTAATACCCTGCGATCTCGCGATCCAGTGAGTGCGTGATCTTGATGCCACAGCCGTCGATGAAGTCGTCCAGCTCGCTTACGCTGTCGAATCCCTCGACCGACGTCGCCGGCGGATTCGTGACCTCATCGGGCAGCCCGTCACACTGATCCACGTTGAACAGATTGAAGCCCCTCAGTATCGCGAAGTGCTTCTCCTTGGGGTTGCCCTCGTCGTCGAGTACCGGCTCGCCGGCGTCATCGACGATCTCGCGCTTCATGGGTTTGTAGAAGCACGCGAGCGTGCTCTTCGCACCCTTGCGTACCGTACCCCCGGCTTCTTTCGCCTGACGAAAGGTGAGCCAACGGTCCTGGGAAAATCCTCGACCCTCGGCCTCGCCCCAGAGCAGTGGCACATTGATGCCGCTGTACTGGCGACCGGAGACGGCATTACAGGGTATGAGTGGCGTTCGGCGGGACGGATCCCAGGGCTGTCCGATACCGGGGAGATGCCCCTGCTCGAGACTGTCCAGAATCCGATCGGTGATCGCCTGATAGATGTCGGCCATCGTCGAAACCTCATGATGACGACCGAGATGCCCCCCACCGGGAGCGAATCCCGGTCGGGGTAGAAGAGAAAAGCCCGTCGAAACGGGCTTATGGAGGTGGAATAGCGTGTGTTCAGGCAGCCAGACGATCACGTCCAGACAGCGAGAACACCAGCGCCTGCTTGCCAAGCTGATGCTCCAGCTCGACATGGACACCGACGAACAGCGGTAGCAGTAAGCCACCAGAACGATGCGGTGCCGGTATGTCGAGATCGAGCGATCGGCTTCCTGCAGGCGCCGTTATCAGCTCGTCTCGAGCCTGCGCCAGAAACGCATCGAGGCGTTCGATCCAGTGCAGATCCTCAAGCGCCGGATGCGATGTGCCAGCCATCTCGAAGAGAGCGACCACCTCGTTGATGAGGGGCTGCTCCATCTGCACCATTACGTCGCGACGATCGGGGCAAAGCCCTAGACGTTGCGCCTTGGCGGTGAGATCGATACGGACGTTGGCGTTGTGCGTGCTGCGATTCATGGGTGCTTCTCCTCGGGAACAAAAAAGGGGAAGCACCTCGCCCCGTGGGGAAGGAAACTTCCCCATGGGGTGGATACCGCTTGGTTTATGCCGACAGAACGTGTGCCTTCCAGGTATGGCGATGTGTGTTCACCTGACGGTGATCCACCACCTTGCCCTGGTCATTGCGAACCGGCTCCTTGACCACAACCGCTTCACGCCCGAGAAACTCGAGCGCGACGGCATCGCCAACGGCCAGCGGGGTCTCATGCGCCACGCGTTTGAGATCAATCCCCCACACGGTCTTGTCGTCACCACGCTCGGGCCGCAACGTGATGTAGTAGCTGAGGCGGTTGGCCTCATCGAACTGATAGGGCGCGCTGCCATGAGCAACGATCTCTCCCTGGTGAGTCGCGCCACGGCGATGAGAGTTTGATCCCGTCTTGACGGAACCTGACGCTGCATTCTCATTGCCGGCCGCACCGCTGCCGAAGCCAAAGCTGATGAGGCCAAGGCGCTTTAACACCACCAAGGCGACTAGCGTCAGCCAGATCCAGCGGAGTGGATCAGGAATGACCTGTGGCAGCATGAGCGGAATCAGAACGGAGAACAGCAGGGCTCGAGAGCCTTGGAAAGGATTCATGGTGCAGCTCCAGTGGATCGGGTCCGGGAGATACACCATCCCATCCGGGGAAAGTGATTCCCCGGATGGGTGGTTCGGCGCAAAGCCGAATATTCGGAAGTGGCATCCAGCTCAGGTGAGCACCGTCTCTCGGGATGCGTTAACGGCTTCGGGAGTTGCCCGAAGGCAAAAGGCATCACTGATGACCGTCAGTGACAAGCGGCTTACACGCTGAGGATAGCCGGACCGGATCCAAGGCTGCAAGAGCAAGTAATCGAAGCAGCGCTGCCCTGCCCTGGCTCTAGACCGTGCACAGCTTAGGAACGATGCGATGGTCGAAGTGACTAGAACTTCAGAGAACATTAATTTACATTCCTAACATTCAGCAATGAGCATGAGATGGCTCATCCCCACGATGCAATGGCTGATGAGCCGCATCGGCTAGGGCCGCTTTCGACCCAAAGCAGCCATATTGGAAAGGCTGCCTGCACGCTCATCGGTGTTATGCAGCCGGCTGCTATGATTGGTGTTATATGGCCAAGCTATACTTAATATGTCAATTTTTCAGTATGTTATAGAGAAAACAGTGCGCAGCATAACATTGTTGAACTCGCGTGCGCGTTAAGTCAATAAACGAGCGCGCTCGTCTAATACCTGTCATGTGGACTTATTAGCGGAGAATTTATGGACATTTCAAGTATGAGGCCACGAAGCGTGGAGCTAAAAGGCGAGCACCTATTCTATAATGCATTGACGTACATGCAGGATGACAAGCGTGCGATGAACCTCCAAGCAATACAGGATAACATCCTTGGAAAAGAAGAGTTTATGCCTCAGGCAGTCCTAAATGGATTCCTAAAGAAGCTGAATGAGTACGTTGAGCTAGAATTGATTGATTTGCTGACTATAAATGAGGCCGACTACATTTTTTGGTCACAGGATAAAAATTTTGTTATAAAAGAGCAATTTGGTATTGTTCAAAAGGTACATGGTAACGAACTCACATAACCGTGTGCACCAGTACGCGCCCTGGCGGGCGCCGGACACTCGTAAACTCGCGCCGCTGTGCACGGCGTTAGGTCTCAATCTGGGCTCACTATGATCTTCAAGAAGAATTCACCGCCTCCAGCGCACTTTCGTCGATTTGTAGCGGCCAAAGAGTCATGGGACGTGGTCTGGAAGCAGCTTGAGTTCAGACCAAAAACCACGCACCCTACCTTGCGCAAACAGAGCATCGATGCGGCGATGAAAGCCGCCGTTTCAAGTTCATACTCGCTGCTGGCGGTAGAATACTTTGACATTATCGCGGCCAAAGATAAGCGGCTTGTCAACATTACAGGCGAAGAACCTATTTTGCTTGAGTGCTTAGCATTT
The DNA here is from genome assembly GCF_014652715.1 of Salinicola rhizosphaerae. Taxonomy (GTDB): domain Bacteria; phylum Pseudomonadota; class Gammaproteobacteria; order Pseudomonadales; family Halomonadaceae; genus Salinicola; species Salinicola rhizosphaerae. The sequence goes on from NZ_BMZI01000006.1 coordinate 13,109, forward strand.
GCGTCGTCTGTTGTATGCAACGGAGTCAATCCAGAAAGCGACGAGTACGAGTTGCTGCTTGATTCGAGACAATCGATAGTGCCATCTTTCAATCAAATGTCACTGCTCAACACAGATGAAATCGAGAACGCCATACTATCGAGGTTCGATCTATATGACAAAGCATCATCAGCGACAGATAGAGAAACTTATCTTTCGTCCTCGAATGCAAGAGTGCTGACATGTATTGCCGGTGGCGAGCACTTTTCACGCATAAAGATCCGCTATGAAGACTCACCCGATCTGGCGTACTGCATGACATCCCAAGAGTTTGTATCTCATGTCGACGGCAAGCTGAAAGAAATATTCAGTCGAATCGTCAAGCGGGAAATGGATGAGGAATACGACTTTTAGACTTAACAATTCATTCAAGCCGACGCCGATTCGCAGCGCGACTTAATTCAGGCGTTATATCTACTTCTGTCTGAACGTCCACTTCCGGCCGAAAGCGACCCTAAGCGGCCATTCCGGAAAATACTGCATGCGTGTTTATCCGTGTTGAACAGTTAGGCACTAGATATGTACACATACTTCATAGTTGAAAACGAAGATAATGATGAATTTAGAATAAAAATTGGATTCAGCAAAAATCCTGAAAAGAGAATTAGGACGTTGCAAACGGGAAATTCTCGAAAATTAGCCATCATGGGATGGCTTGAAAAAGGGGATGCATTTCTTGAGAAAAGACTGCATAGGAAATATGAGCCCTATCGACTGAATGGGGAATGGTTTTCAATTGAGCCTTGTGATGTTCTAGAGGAGCTAAAATCTGAAAGTACATCATCTTATATATGTGTTCAATCTAATGTCGGAGAATTTCTGGGCTGTGATAGAGACGCGATACCTGAATACCTTGGCCCTTGGGAATGGTTAGATACTGAAATAGATGAGTTCTGTCCTCAGTGTGGCTCGGGAGGTGGCGTGCATTACAATTCAGCTATAGGCTCAGAAAATTGTTTAAGGTGTGGCTATCCGATTTTCTAGGGGAAAAGACTAACAATGTGAATCACTCTCAGCCTGAGACCGCTGGGACGTCAACCCGCTGCGCGGCTCGTCCCCCGAGTGCTTTGCGTTAGATTTCAAAGGAGCTTCTACGTTGCCATTCCAGATCACCAATGTTTCAGATCAAGGAACAGCCAATCCCATTGTGGCTCGTTTGAGTGTGCAGACTAGTCAGCTGGTCAAGTTTTGTCCCGGTGGCGAAGAGTTACACAAATCTGTCCTCGAGCTCTTTCATAACCATGTCCAAAAGCAATTGCTTGAGTGTGATCAGATTTCCCAAGAAATCACGAGGGAAGTTTTAGAAATAGACACCAGGTTGGGAAAAGAAGGAATAAAAACTCAAGCTGCTGGTAGAGTGGTAAAGGTTCCTCATGTCACTCGCTTGAATCAAAGAATTGAACAATTTCTTTACTGTGCGAAATCATCGCTTCGTGATCTGGCAAGATTATTCGCTCTATTCTTTGGTAAAGAATTTGATTCGGCTCGGTATGACCGGATTGTCGCATGGGCAGAAGAAGAATTTGGAGATGACTCAGAACTCGTCCGGATTCTACGTCAGGATCATGATTTATGGATAAAAAAAATAGTCTCAATGCGAAATGCTGTGGAGCACCCAGGAGGGTACTCTGGTCATCTGCACATTCATAACATCACTCTAGTTCCGCCTAGCCACCCCAATTACCCAATCCTGGAAACACCAAGTTGGCACTTGAATGATGAGCCGAAAGAACCCATCGTTGAATATCTTCAAGCAACGGTAAATAACATACTTGAATTTTGTGAGGATATGCTAGTCATATGCATCACAATGTCGGGTTTGCCAGAAATGATTGGATTTGCCGAAATTCCGGAAAGTAAACGAGATCCAGCGTGTCCTATACGTATACGCGCAGTACCAAAGAATATTCCAATTTAGCAACACCTTCCAGCGGACGCAGTCGCTTACGCGCCTGATCCGCTGAAGGTGGGCGTTATATATCAGAAAATTCTCAATGGCCGCTTATGGCCGAAAGCTGACGCTTAAGGTGAGCCTGAGTCACTTGGCCAACCTAAACTGGAAGGCACTCAGTAGCGACTATCCGTGGAGCCGCCCTTTGGCCCTTTCCCTCGTCCGACGCTTTGGGGTTGTCATGTTCAAACAACCGGATAACCCCCTTCCCCTTACTCCCCCTTCCCTTCCTATCCTTTTGCTGTAGGCTTTTCCTTTTTCAGTAGGGCTTATGTCCAGGAGCTGGAATCTCGCGGTAGTTGGCCATGAGGGTCGTAGGCAACGAATCTATCCGTGTCGGTCAGCGCTTCGGTAAAAAGAACCAGGTTCGTGCCCTCGGGCTTCGCTTGGGAAGGAAAGAGAGCACCCTTGCCGCCGCTTTCAAGAATCGCATCACCAATAAGCCAGGACGGCGGCTCGACCCGCTGGTTGAACCAGATACGGCGCCAGTCACAGTAGAGTTCCTGCCACAAGGGATCCCAGGCACTACTGTAGCCCTGCCGGAAGTCGACTAAATCAGTGACCTCCAGTTCATAGCTCACGATCAAGCCGGGCGGCATGAGCGCAGACAGCTGCTTGTATTCTGCGATAGCCGTAGCCTCATCAAGCGCTAGATAGAGCGCCGGCAACCCTACCCTGTTCAACCTTCCTCCGTGCTCTCCCGCGCCTGCACCGCTCGTCGGCATGAATGACCATTTGGGGTCATGAACGCGGTAAGTCACCGACGTGAACTGTGCGAGCCTGATCACCCGACTACCCCAGCCTGCAGGGCTCGGATGTAACGCAGCAGATCTTCGCTCCGCCCATCGCTGACCAACTGCTCCGCAGTCTGGTAATCGAAGGTGCTGATAGGCTCGTTGCGGAACCAGAACAAGGCATCGTGGAAATTGCCATTGATATCGGTCGCTGCTGCCAGTACGCGAATGGCATCGCGCAGAAAGGTTTGGAGCTTTTCCGCACCCGCCGCGCGAGCGATCGTCGTGCGATGAACGTGCGCACGGCTGGCCAGCATCTGGACGTCCATGCTGAGAGCGCTGGCGAATAGGCGCGGGCTGATGATGGGTTGGCCGCCGGGGCGCGCCGCCGTCCTGAGATCCTCGACAAAACGGTCAAAGCTATCCGGTGCCCGGTAGGCGCTCGGCTCGGTAGGCTCACGCAGGGCTTCGGTACCCATGGCAATCTCCTCGGCGTTTTGCGACATAAATGCATCACAAATGCATCATAGCAGCTTCCCGCCGATCCATCATTCAGGTCCGTGGCTTTCCTGACAAATTGCACTGGAACAGCGACAGCGCTACTGTAGAGCTATAGCAACTCTATCCATGGAGGCTCCAATGGGTCTCAAAAAATTGCTCTGGAACGATAACGCACGCGAGATGTTCGGCACTCGAGCGGGGCATAGCGACAATGCGCCGCGCGCGACCGTTGAACCCCGAGGCAAGGACCAGGCAAGAAAGCTGGCCAAGGGTTCGGTAGCGTTCACGTCTGCCCTGCTGTTTGGGACCAATGAGTCTCAGGGACTGTTGCGGACGTTGGCAGAATCAGCCGCCGTAAACAGTCCTACGAAGGGCGCGTCTCACAACGATGCTCCGACGGAAGAGATTCATTTCCGTTATGACAGGTTGGACGGTCCTGGTTATTACACTGGTAATTTCAAAGTGTTCGACCAAGACTAGACAGGGCCGGCAACGCCGGCCCTGCTAAATCACACTGCTTTATCCTGAACTTTGTTAGCCGCTTTACTGCCTGCCGCCTTAGCCTCTCCAGAACCTGCTTGTATTCCTGAGCTAACAGCATTACCCGCACCCGCGCCGGCCCATCCCATTACGCCGACCCAAATGCTTGGCAGCACCAGGAACATCATTCCGTTCACGAACCGCAGCACCATCTTGTCATTGCCGTTCTCCACGCCGGCTAGCCAGCTCATCTTGGCGGCGTCGCTGCCGTACATCAGATCGATCAGATGAGAGTCGAGCCATCTGGCCAGCTCCCACCAGAACGTCAGGAAGAACAGTCCGAACAGGCCAAACATCGCGAGACCCGCGACCTTCACCGAGTAGCCCGAGGCTACCGAAACGAACGGCAGGCAGATGATGATGGCCATCAGCATGATGCCCTGAATCATGGGCAGCGACTGTCTCAGGCTATCCATGCCCGCCTGGAACGGGATGGTGCCGAGAGCATTCCCGACCATGGCAGCGGCCGACGAGACGTCATCCGTAATTCCGCCGTCCAGACTGCGATAGCCGATCGACGCCTGTTCGGTGTTGCCGTTGGCCGCGCCCGAACGAGGGCTCACCATGCGACGAATCATGTACTCCTCGGCGGAGGACCCGGTTGGGAAAAAGCTCTGCATCCGCGACCAAAGCGACGTATCGACCTGATTTTTGAGTCGAGAGGCGAGGCCTGCGGCGTCATCGTTCCACCACTCTCGGCAGCTCGGGTATCCCGGTTGCCCGGGCCCGGTGCTGGGGCGTGCTTGATCCCGGCTCGCCTGGTAGGGAAAGCCCGGCATTGGACGGGGCGCGTAGAAGCTATCGTAGTACCCACCGGTGTCGAGGAAGTAATCCGATCCGATCCAGTCAACGTCTTCGCTCGCTGCCTGATCCAGTGTCGTGCCACTCTGGAACAGCTTGTTGCGGGCCGGCCCGAAACAAGCGAGCTGGAACTCACCCACCTCGCGCTTGAGGCCAGGGTCCGAGATCGAGGTCAGATCGAGGGCGGTGCGCACGGATTGATAGTCAGTGGAACAGGGAATCTTCGAAACCGCGACGTTGGTGATCCCCTTGGAGATCGAGTGGGTCAGCGCCCACCACATGGGCACTTTCGGCTGCTGGCCGTCGATCGAGGTCATGGTCGACTCGCCCCACTGGCCGGACGACATCATGACCGTACCGCATTGATCGGCGTGCTCCTGGTTCACATTCACCGGATTCACGTTGAGGGTGAAAACGGGCACGCAGGTGAAGGCAAGCACCAGAAGCATGACGTAGAGCCGAGACTCGATCCGGTTAAGCGAAAGGACGCCCTTGTTCCCCTCGTCATCCCCTTCCTGACGTGCCCGGAACCACTCGCCGGCGACGAGCGCGATGAACGGGACCACCGCAATGCCGGTCGAGGTCAGTGCATCCCAGATGCCGTTGTTCACTACCCACCCCAGGGTGAGCATGGTGCCTTCCATGTAGTCATTGACCGCAAACGTCGCCATGTCAGGCTCCCCACCAGATGAACAGGTTGTATCCCTCGATCAGCACCACGACGATCAGGATCATGCGCTCGAGCTTGCGCAGGAGCAGCCGGCCCTGCCTGCCGCCGTCACGATCTTCGGCCACGCGCTCGAGCAAACGCCGGCGTCCAATGCGGATCCAGAGGAAGACGAGCGAGCCATAGAAGACCAGGCGCCAGACCAGCAGCCAGTAGCGATGCTCGCCCAACGCGTTCTGGAACTCCTGAATGCCGCCGTAGAGCCGCATGCCCACGGAGACGACGACACCACCAACGATGAAAGCGGCAACCAATCCAATCAGGCCCAACAGGAGTGGGTAGCGTTTGAGCATCGACATCATCACGCCCCTTACTCGGTGTCGACGGGCGCGCCGCGACCGTCCAGCTGACTGCGTGGCGAGCTGTACTCGTCCTGCACCGAGCCACTGGCCCGATTGGAGGCACGACGGAGTGCGGACATCGCGGCACTGCTGGCCAGCGATTTGCGGATCTCCATCTCGCTCTGCAGCAGTTCGATGTCGCGGTTGAAGGCATCGACCTTGCGGTCCAGCGCGGTCATGCCCTCGGGATTACCTTCGATGCCGGGATCACTGGAGCCCGCGATCAGCACGCGTCGGGCCCACATGGCCTTGGTCAGGGTGCGAGCCAGCGCCATCTCGCTGGAGAGGCGCTGGGCCAGCAGCGGCCCCTGGGGGTCGCTACGCATGGCCTCGATCACGCCGCGCGATACGGCCAGGCCATTGCCAGCGGAGACGTCGTTGAGCTTCGACTGGGTGATCTCGCCACCGTTGAGCATGCCGACCAGCGTCTCGTGAATATCGCTCTGCTCGTCCTCGAGTTCTCGAATCAGCCCGGTACCGGCGATGGTCTCGGATTTCTCGCAGCCGTCGCAGGAGCGCAGCTCGGTATCGCCGACGATCTTCCTGGTCCACTCGGCGGCGGCGGCGGGCGATCCCCAAACGGTACACATGCCGCCCTGACAGTCGTTGCCGCTACCGCCTGAACCGCCATTGCCGCCGGCGATGCCACCACCGCCGACCCAATCCCCGCTCGAGGTTGCCACCGATCCCCAGCCATCGCCCCCACCGGACACCGACTCGTCACTCGTGGGATCGGTGCGACCGTATAGCAGGTTGTATCCCGCCTTGGCCGTATCCTCGACCACCCGCATCGGCTGCTGACCACTGCCACCGCGCTTCTGTCCGCCAACCCAGGTCCGGCCAGCGTTACCAGCTTGGGCTTCAGCTTGCTCCTGAGCGGAAACGGCATCCGTGTTGCCGGCCGCAATGTCCTGCCAATTCTCTGCCATCGCCGCTTGCTGCATCTGGCCACCGATTGTGGCATCGGCCAGCTGCTCGGACATGCGCTGGCAGGAGAGCTTCGACTTGTCGAAATCGAGCCGCCCCTGCATGACACCGTTGGTCAGCAGGTCGTAAAGCGCCGGATTGGAGCGCTGGATGATCATCGCGGGCAGGCTGGCCACCGCGCCAGTCGCGTTGGAAACCACGCTGCCCATCATGTTCTGGAAGCCGTTGGTGACGCCGTTGAGCTGGTTACTCACCGTCGATCCCACGTCGAAGTTGCCGCAGGTGGCATTGACGTCCCAACTGACACCGAGTCCCTGCGCTCTAGGACCATGTCCCAGCCCCGCCGAGGCACCAAACGGAGCGGCACCACCGATGTCGTAATAGAGGCTGTCCGCGGACTGCGCCTGAGCCAGCAGCGGTGTCGCGAGAGCTACCGAGAGGGTCAGCGAAATTAGGTTTCGTTTCATGGCTTACTCTCCGGTGAAGTACAGCAATTCCTGGCCGCGTTTCTTGCAACAGCGATAGGGCCGCCACAGCGCCCAGGCGTAGTCGCCCGGGTCCTGCAGCTGATCGTTCTCGCCACCGTCGGGAAAGGTCGAGCAGGACATGCGCATGTTGGGTGCCAGCTCCTGCCACTCGTGGGTCTCGGCATCACCCTCCTTGACCGGATCCGGCCCCCAGATGCCGTTGCTCTCGGAATCCCGGGCGATGAGGGGCTGATAGACGTGAGGCTGTCCGCTGCGCGTCACGACGTCGGCAGCACGCTGTGCCGCCGTCGCCGCAACCTTGTAGTCGTGGGTCTGGGAGACGAAGCCACTGCGCGGATAGATCGGGCTCCACAGATCGCCCACACTGCCCATCTCTCGCATGCCCGGTGTCAGCGCTTCGGGGTAGGCCATCTCCGGCACGCCAGAGCGCCAGGCCAGCGCATCGAGGGTCGAGATGAAGTAGGGCATCAGTGGTTGCGAGTTGCTCTCACAGAACCAGCCGAAACCGCTGGCGAACCGATAGAACAGCTCCGAGGGATGACCGATCGCGTCGACGTTCTTGAAGTGCGTGTTGGAATGCTGCTGCGCGAGGGACTCGCGCGCGGATCCACCGCCCAGAGCGTCGCCCGTCGGGGGCGACAGCATCGCGATCTCGGTCCAGGGGTTATCGCCGGTGTTCTCGTAGGCGCTGACGACCAGTTCGGGGATGTAGTGCTTCACGCGGATCGAGGTTCGTACCGTGCAACCCCAGGCCGAACAGTAGAGCCAGGCGCATATGCCGATGACCTGGTAGTCGAGGCACTGGGTGCTCATCGATGACTGGAGGATCTCCGGCGTCGTGATCGCCTGCGCTCGATGAGCGCTTGTCATGCAGGCCAGCCCGACAATCAGCGCGAAGGCAACGGCAACAGGCAATGTCGTGAGAGGACGCTTCATGGTTGCTCTCCCCTCGCCTGTTCGATCTCCTCGAGCGCGCGTGAGATGTCCGGCTCGCCGTACACCACGTAATGGCTGTCGACCACCACGGCCGGCACTCTCTCGATGCCCAGCATCCAGGCACGAGCTACCCCCTGATAGAGCTGGCCATAGTCCTGCAGCGTCCGCTGCCACTCAGGGTCGTTCATGCGCGATTGCAGCATCCGCTTGGCCCGTGACGGGTTAGCGGGAAGATCCTGTGACAGCCGAGCGTCGAGACGCGCCGGCGCATCCAGCTCGACCACGGCAGCGGATGCCGGCACATTGACGACCGGCTCTCCCGCAATCGTAAACACCTCGACGCCGGCGACAGCGGTCTGCCCCCAGGCCAGCAGGCAGAGCGATGACAGCACGGCAAGTGGTCGCAACTGAGGGAAGATGGGCATGGATAGGCTCCCACGGCGGTATCAGAAAAAAGGTGTACCGGGTGGGAGCCTGGCAAGCAGTAGAGAATGTTAAGTCGATCGGGTGGGTTTTCCGCTCACCAAGCTCAACTCGATGACAATTTGTTAGCCTTCCTATCGTGGGCGTAGACCACCTCGATTTTAAATAGTCCTGATTCAAATGCGTATAAGCACTTTTCCTATAACCTTGGATGACTCCAAAGCCTCGTGAGCATCTGCTATAGCAACAAGAGGAACACTCAAACCAATTTTTGGCGAATAACACCCACTCTCAAGGCACGAATTAATATCAGCAATAGCTGTTTTTTTGGCTTCTTTAACCACATTATAAATATACACAAACCGAAGAACGCAGCCATGCATCATAGCTTTCAACAATGGAATAGAGAGCTCATCTGACGCTTCTCTAGTCGCATAAGAACTTATGACCCCTCCTTGGGATATACACGCCATATTAACCTCGAAGTTCTCTTTCAAAGCAACATCCATAATATAATCAACGCCTTCCCTCCCTGTCACTTCCAAAATTACATCTGCGATATTTTCCGAGGTTCTGTAGAGTACAAGATCTGCTCCATTCTCCTTAGCTATTACTGCCTGATCCGAATTCATCACTGTTGTGCAAACCCATGCACCAGCCCACTTTGATAGTAAAATTGCTGATGTTCCAACCACTCCCGCCCCGCCATGGATCAGCACCCGCCGGCCTTCAAGACTGCCATCAGAAAACAGGCAACGGTGAGCTGTGAGCGCAGGAATTCCGAGTGAAGCACCTATCTCAAATGAAACCGCATCTGGCAAGTGAACCGCTTGGAGAGATGGCACCACAACGAACTCTGCTGCCGTGCCAGTTGCACGACCGTATTGCGCTTCATAGATCCAAACCCGCTCTCCTAACCGATCTAATGAAACGTTGTCGCCAACGGCATCGATCACGCCTGCACCATCTTGATGGGGGATAATGCATTTGTAAGGCATCTCAGATGAAAAGCCTGTTCGTGCTTTAACATCTGTAGGATTCAGGCCCGAGACATGAATGCGCACCCGCACCTCGTCGGGCCCGGGTTCCGGAATCGGAAAATCCCCAATTTTTAGCACATTACGCGCACTGCCTTGGGCTTCATAGTAAGCTGCTTTCATCAATGTAACCTAATGTAATTCTCAAGAAGAAAATGCTGCGCGGTACTGGCCGCTGCTTGGAAGACACTTTAAGCACCTAGATGAACTTTGAAAAGTAGGGTGATTTTTGATATATAGGATAGTCTTTTATACTATCAGCGAGTAACTATCAGATGAAAAGGCCAAAAGAGGCGAATGAGTATCGCTGTACTGTAGAGGCAACTGTTGCGATTGCTGGGGGCAAATGGAAGCCGCTGATAATTTACCATCTACTAAGCGGAACTAAGCGGTTTGGAGAGCTTAGAAAACTTATTGGTGGAGTTACTCAGCGATCATTGACACTACAGCTGCGAGAACTTGAATCACACGACATCATTTATCGCGAGGTGTTCGCCGAAGTTCCACCACGCGTTGAATATTCACTCACCGAGATTGGACTAACGCTGTACCCTGTGCTCGACGCCATGAAGATATGGGGAGACAACTATCTTTCTTGGCAAAAAGATAAAAAAACCCAGTCCTAGAAGCTAGGCCGGCCCATAACCGAGGGTCGATCTCAAACTGTTAGGCCCAATGATAATTTTTCGCCATCGCATCGGATTCATGAGCTAGATCTCCCGATCGCCTGAATCAGTTGCTGCGCGGGCACGTAGCCCTCGCCCATCTCGCCATTGGGGAGCACGATGGAGGGTGTTCCTTGCACCCCAAATTGCTCTCCCAGCGCAAAGCCATCCTCGACGGCAGACCGGCAACTGTCGACGGGCGTGACCTGTAGCGGATCGCCACGGAAGGCCCTTGTCATCGCCTCGGTCGGCAGCTGGGAACACAGCACTTGGGCGAGGTGGTTGGCCGCTAATGAGTGAGTACCGGCTCGTGGGAATGGGACGTAACGCACGGCGATACCGGCTTGTGTCAGCTGATTGATCTCCTGATGCAGCTTCTGGCAGTAGGGACAGGTCGTATCGGTAAAGACGGTGACGCGGCCGATCTCCTCGCCCTGGGCGGGATAATCCACCGTACCCCCCTCCGGAATTGCATTCAGCTGGTCCAGCCGGTCCTGACGGTCGTGCTCCTCGGTGACGTTGATGAGACCATCGGGACTGTTGTCGTAGAGACTCCCCACGACCATGTGACGTCCCTGAGCGTCGCTGTAGAACGTGTCACCGTTTCGCAGCCGCACCTCGTAGATCGGTCCTTCCATATCGACCCGCCGAACGGAGTTCGTTGTCACGGGCTGGCCGTTGATCGTCAGGTTCTGCAGCGCTGAGGGAGGGGTCGAGTTCTGCATATCAGGCACCGGAACACCGGTGGCCTGCGCCGATATGGGCATCATTAGTGTCAGACCGACAGCGAAAAGCACGTTGGGAGCTTTCATCGCAGCGCCTCCAGGCATTCATGGACGGTGTCTCCGCCATAGGTATCGATGGTCCAGCAATCCCCCAAAGTGATCGCCGGCAATTCGAGTGACTCGTGGATATCCAGGTAGCGACAGCCATCCCGCAATGCTTCGCTGACGTGGGCACGCCGGCTCGGCGAAAAGCCCTGCCGTTTGAGACGCGAGAACCGATTACGACCGATCTCGGGCGCGACGTGTTCCTCAGTGGCAAACTCGCTTTGCGCCCACCAGTTGGCGATGTCCATCGACCAGGTGTTTCCGGCTCCCTCCTCGAACGCCAGGTCGAGGCGGTGGGTGATCTGGAAGTGACCCGGTGGCAACGCTGAGACGTCCACGCTCCAATGAAAGGTGACTTCGCCAGCCTTCTGCCCCTCTGGCAGCGTGATGAAGTGACCCAGGTGGCAGTCGTCGGAGCCCCCTACGAAATACAGTCGGTTGGGGTACGGCTGACGAAGTGTCCAGCCCGTCGCGGGGATGACGGGCGTGTCGAGCCAGCTCGCCGATACCGACAGGGTGATGTCCTCGAGCGCGATACCATCGAAGGGATCGACCTGCAGGACCGGGAGTAGATGCAGCGTGCGCGCTCTCGTGTCGAGGTTCATCGTGCTCACCGCATCGTCAATCTGGAGTTGTGGCATGTAACCGATCCTTCTTTCGGGGTCGTGAGGTAAGGCGACAAACGCTCCTGAATCTCCCGCGCGTCATAGCGACCGCTGGCCGGGAAACGCAACAGCGGCACGCCCGCCGACGCGAAGGCGTCGTCAACGAAACGATCACGCCGCTTACGATCGCGACGGCGATGACTGAGGTCATCGAGCTCGATCGCGGCGAGAATCCGCCCACCGCGTGGCTCACACACCACGAGATCGACATGCTTGGCGCTGATCAGGCGGAAATAGCGCCACCACCGCTGATCGCGGCCATGGCGCTTGCGAAAGCGCACCTGCAGCACGTCGGCGATCCGAACCTTGCAGGCAATCAACGCTGCCGCGCCGACGGCTCGATGAACGGCTGAGTAGAATGCCTGCTCGGCAGGGGTATTCAGGGAAGCCTGGGGGATATAGGGGAGTGAACGACCACGCCGGCCGGACAGGACAGCCAGAATGGCTCCGATAATCCCAAGAGCCAGTAGCCCTGCCACGACCACGGCGACGAGACTCATCACTTCGTTGATGCCGCTGTGACTCATACCGCTACATCCTCGTCCCGCTGAGCCAGACCGCCGGACTCGAACGCGGCTTCGTCGATGAAGCCACGCTTGGCGTCCATCTCCTTCGCGATATGAATGGCCGCTTCCAGCTCAGAACAACGCTTCTCGAGCATGATGCTGCGGCGTGCCTTCTTCTCGTCCCCCTCGGTACCCGAGAGCGCGAGATAGAGGCTTGGCTGCACGACGCGAAACAGCGATTCCACCGCCGAGGCGAGCACCACGCCCTCGGTGTACTTCTTGGAGATCTTCGATGCCGAGAGCAGCAACTCCTCCTGCGCCGGCGACAGCGACTTGAAGCGCTTGATCTTCTGCACCTCGTCGGGCGGCATCACCAGACAGATCCAGAATTCGATCATGTTGAGCAGCTTCTCGGCGGCGTCCGGAAAATCTTCCACGTTCTGGGTGGCGAACCAGAGCCAGTACATGAGCTTACGGCCCATCTTGCCCACCTTGACGAAGAACGGGCTCAGCAGCGGATTGACCGTCACGACGTGACTCTCGTCGATGATCTGCACGATATGACGACCGTCGTACTGGGTCCGCTCGGCCAGGTTGGTGATCATGTTGGTGATCGAGATGACCGACAGTGCCAACTGCGCGCCATAGCCCTCGCGGGCATAGGTCGCGAGATCGACCAGTGTGACGTCACACTCCGGCCAGGGATCGCCGGTCGAGTTGAACACCTCGCCATCGAATCCATCGCAGAACAGGCCGATATTCATACCCATCTCGTTAGCGCGGCGCCGGGTCTCTTCATGAACGTCGGGATCCCGGGAGATCGCGAAGAAGGCCTCCCGCACGTCCTCGGTCTTGCAGGGGCGTGCCTCCTCGAAGGTCAATCGTGCGGCACGCATGATGGCATCACGCACCATGCGACGGTCGGCACGCCGGAAGCGCCGCTCCTCTTCTTCCTCACCACCGGTGATCATCAACCGTGCGGTGATCTCCATCTCGCCGAGTAGATCACGCTTGTCCTCGTCGAGGTCCTCCTCCTCGTCGTCATCCTCGATCGGTGCGGGCAGCGCGTCGTCGACGCTCTCCCCTCGTGCACGCGCTTCGGCATCCTCGGCAGCGCGACGGCGGGCGTGTTCGTCCTCGAGCAACCGGTGGGCTTCCAGAAACGGCGCCAGTGACACCCCGGAACCCGGCGACAGTTTGACCTTGTTGACGCTCAGGCCGTTGCGCTCGAAGTAGTCGGCGAGCAGCCCGAAGCTGTTACCGACCTCAAGAATGAACAGACGCGGCCGACGCACCGCCATCAGCTGGGCGCACATTGCCGTCAGTGACGCTGACTTGCCCGCCCCCGTCGGTCCGCTGATGAAGGCATGCGCGTTCTTCTCGCGATCGGCCAGATGGAAGGGGTCGAAGGAGAGCGTTTCGCCGCCCCGATTGAACATCGTGAGCCCCGGGCGGCCGGTACCTCGAGCCCGCCCGAAGAACGGGCTTAGATTGGCCAGGTGCTGGACGTAGTTGTAGGCCGTGTACCAGCGGTTGCGCGCGTCCTTGTCAGGATCGAACGCCATCGGCATCCAGCGCAGATAGGTGTTGAGCGAAGCGATCTCGTCTTCCGGTTCCACCGGTTTCAGACTCGACTGATACAGCTTGGTGCTCAGTGCCTGACACTTCTGTCGCAGATCCGTCTCGTCCTCGCCACGCACGTAAAACACAAGCGATGACTGATACAGATAATGGCGCTCGGCCATGAATTCCTTGGCCTTCTCGCAGTCCCGACGCACGCTGACCGCGAGCACGCTATCCCCGTGAGCCTTGTCCTTGAGCCGATTGATATGATCCTCGAGCGGCTCCTGCGGTGACGCGACAATGGTCAGCACCATCACGGTTCCCTCGGGGAGCACGTCCATCAACGCGTTCGAGACCTTGGACTTGCTACCCTGGCGCTTGACCTCGCCGGTGATGTGGCCAATGTCCGGACGTCGGCGCAGCTCATCAACCACCAGGCAGCGGTGCGGCAGACCATCGAAATACCACAGGCCCTTGTCGGCGTCGGACTCGGGGGCGTTGAAGAGCACGTCGCCGCCCAGGTCATAGTCATAGGGCAGGTTGTCGTCGCCCGGGTACTCCACCAGGTCATAGAACGCCTGCGGATCCTCGGGCGACATGGCCGGTCGGGGATTGAGCCAGACCACCATCCAGCGATGGAAGTCGCGTCCGTCGTAACGCCGCAATGTGAGGCCCACGCCCTCGAGCGCCGACGCCAGTCGGTCATAGACCATGTTGGCCTCTTCCTCGGGCGTCAGCGGCTGACCACGGCCGGACTGCGCCTGCTTGTTGAGACGGCGATACAGCACCAATCGCGTGCGCCGGGTCTGCCCCTTCCACTGCGTCTGCGTCACCACGTCATCGTGAAAAACGCCACCCTCCTGGGAGATGGACTTGAGGTGGCGCTCGAACTGCCCCAGCCACTCCTGGGTGTAAGCCGTCTCCAGCAGTCCGCTGGAGGCCCGGGTCGACTCCGGATCCGGACAGTCGATGTAGGCTTTCAGACGCTCCATGATGTCGCGGTAGTCGACCTCATCCTGCGCGTAAATCTGAGCCACCCAGGGAGAGTTGTCGTGCTGCGGGAGCGCGTCCTGAAACGCCCCCTCGATCAGGTCACGCTTGGCGGTCAGCCACTCCTCGGAGCGCCCCTCGGTGGCCAGCGGCACGATCTCGGCCACGATCCCCACCGAGCGACAGTCGTCCATCAGAAAACTCTGCGATGCCGGTAGGTACTCGATGAATGGCAAATAGTTGGCGAACGAAGGGGCGCGCTCGTAGAGCTTGTCGACATCGCGTTCGGTGATCGGCTTGCCGCGCGGCACCGATGTCGGCCGCCCACCACGAGAGGTGCCCTCCTCTTGATTAGCGGCGTCCTCCTCGCGCTGGTCGGCATGGCCGAACCAGCGGTTCATGAGCGCATTGAGCGACATCAGCGCGTCCTCCCTGCCGGTCGCGAGCCCTCCCCGGGCATGGCGTACTGCGGCTTGTTGTAGAGCGGAAAGACCGTGGAGTAGCCCGGTACCGGCACCGACTCACCACCGGCGAGGTGGGGATAAACGAACATCACCAGGTCGGGATTGGGTAAACGGGAGAACTGGCTATAGATCTCGTTGGCCGCCTCCCGCGTGTATCGCGTCTGCTCGGTTCGCATCTCGCCGTCTCCAATCGGACGACGCAGCGCGCCGCGAGCCGCGTCCACCGCACGCTGGCCGGGGCTGCCGGTCCGCTGGCTGTCGCCCCCGGCCGTGGAACCCTGTTCCCAGAGTTCCTGCATGGTCATGCCGTTGGTCGGCATCAATTCATCCTTCGAGGTCGCACAGCCCGAGAGCATCGCGAGACTGATCAAACCCAGTGCGGCGATCGCGATGCGCGTCGCCGCGCGATATTCAGTCGAGCCCGACTGTGGTTGCGGTTGACGTGTCATAGCGCACCTTCCTCCCTTCGGTCTCGTAATCGATCGGCAGCTGCTTGTTGATGTGGATGGCCACGTTCTGCCCCGGCGGCACGTAGACCGCCGCGAACGCCTCTCCGTAGAGCTTGTTGACCCACTCGCTCATGTCGTTGACGCCCTGGCTGAGGATCTGCCCCACGGCCTGATTGCCGCTCATGGCCTGAGAAATGGAACCGTCGCTGCCGAATGAAGTGATCGACGTCGAGTCATCATCCGAGAGCATCGTCGCCGCGCCGGCGCCGGCGGCCGTCAAAAGCCCCTGGGTGCCGAGATACTGCTGGGCGTTGCTGCGGCGCATGCCGCTGATGCAGGGAAGGCCCGCCTGATCGCTGATCCAGCCGATGGAATCGCCTCCACCGATGGTCTGGTTCTGGTTGCTGCGGTTATCGTTGCCGCCGCTGCCCTGATTGACGTCTTCCGGCGATGGCACCGTACGAATCGTGCCGTCCTCGAAGACGAAGGTGAGACTGGTGATGTTTCCGCGCACACAGGAGAGGGTCCAGTCACCAGTGGCGGTGCCACTGGCGACGGCAGCCCGGACCTCGGGCAGCTCGATGCCGTTGGCCGTGAGGTTGTCCTTGCCGATCATCACCTTGAACGGATATGGGTCGTTGACCGTGCCGTCGACAGGCACCCGTCCCAACAACGCCGTCATGGCCAAAGAGCCCATCAGGGTAGAGTTCTCGGGGATGGTATAGACCGGCTCCACCGAGGCCTCGTCCGGCTGTCCGGTCGCGCTGGCCTTGATCGCGCTGTTGGCCCGCGACGCCGCATCACCAACATCGCTCGCCGCTGCCTTGAACGAGGTGGGAAAAGCCGGCCCCTCGTCTCGGCGCGAGCCATTGCGCCCGGTCTCTTGACGCTGATCCATTGGCTCGACCCACGCCAGATTGCCTCCGGAGCTGTAGCTACCGGTGGGACCCCCGCCGCCCTCGAGACCGAGACCGATCGGCATGTCGTCACCGCCGCTCTCGTCAGCGTCGCCGGTGAAACCCTCCTTCAGGTTGCGGATCTGGCCCTGAAGATTGTTGAGCAGGCTTTGATTCTCACGCTGGTTCTGCCGACGCTCTTGCGTGAAATCCTGCTGCTGATCGCGCAGGGCACTGCGGATGCGTCCGTCTACATTGTCGTTGCGCTCGGCCAGCTCCTGGTTCTGCTCACGCAGCTTGTCGTTGGCATCGAGAACTCTGTTCATTTGATCGCGCATCATCCGCGTCTGCCCCACCAGGGTGGCCACCGTGTCCTCCGGCGTGTCCCCCTCGATCCCCAGGGCCTTGAGTTCGTCCTGACTCAACGTCAACGAAGGATCCTTCTTGTCGAGAGAACCTTGCTGTGCTGACTGTTGATCCGAGTCCGAACCTGGCCACATCACGACGATGGCCAATGCCAGTGCCAGAAACAGCGGCACGAGCACCTTCAACAGGCCGTTGCCCTGCAGTTTCATGAGTCACCTCCTACCCGAACGCCATCCTCGAAGGAGGCGGAGACCCCGCCGTCGGATGAATTGGAGAGCGGTAATGCCTGCGCCAGGGGCTGGCCACGCGTCACGATGAAGGCGGTCGTGGTATCACGAACGCTGCCGCGCTGACCGAGCGTCGGATGCATGAAGGTGGCGCTATAGAGATCGCCCTGCAGCCAGCGCGGATCGAGTTCGAAGGCGCGCGAAGGGTCGCGATTGGCAAGCCGCACTGCCGTGACCACCCAGCCGTCGAGCTTCCAGGCCGCAATGGGCGTAGCCGTCACCGGTAACGCTGGTAATAGCGATGGCATGCGATCGGGCAGTCGCAGGGCCACGCGATTGATGCCGCGAACAGGCTCGATGGTGCGGGTCGGCGCGTAGAGAGACTGTGCCGCGTAGCGAGTCAGCACAACCGGGACGGGGGTGTGACCCTGCGACGCGTCACTGGATTGCCGATCGGTTTTCTCGGAGGACGAAGTGGCGTCAGAGGTACTGCTGTTGGCATCGGCGGGTTCGCCATCCGGGAACACCACTTGAATTTCCTCGTCGCTCGCCCCTTTTTCTCTGGCCGTCAGGTCGAACAGGATGACCTCGTTGGTTTCGACGTCCTGGATGCGAACGCGCTGCGTGTCGAAAGGCTTGTTCGCCTTGAGATAGATCGCGCCGCCGGCACTCTGCACCCGCAGCGTCTCGGCGTCAGCGATCTCGCGAGGCAGTCCGACGCGCACGTTGCGATCCAGCACGATAACGCGCTCGCTACCGACGGGCAGATCGACGGGCAGTGGCTTGCGGTCCCAGTGCAGGATCTCGACGGCCTGCGCCTGGCTCGCCACGAGAAGCGTCACCAGGACGAGACCGTGGCGGAGGATCGAGATTGGATTCATGGCTGGGCCACCTCACTGGAAGAGTCTTCATCGCTGTCGTCGTCGGCATAGCCCAGTCGCTGAGGTACGCCGGCAAAGCAGCCTTCACTGGAACCGATCTGCAGGCCCCAGGGATTACTGTCGGGATCGTTGTCCACGCGACTGACGTAGACCGGATAGCGGACGTAGGCGTCCCTGACGGAGGTGCCGGCATAGGATTCGCTGACCCCCATGTCGAGCGTGGCGATCCAATGATCGCGATCGATCACACGCACGCCACCCGGTCCGTTGGGCGACTCGTTCTGGAACCCACGACCGGGAATCTCGTAAATACCTCTCACGCGCCCTTTCAATTCACCGCGAGAGCGGCGCTGCTCGTATTCGTTCTGGAGATAGTTCTTGCACGCCGGCGTCAAAAAGGTGCCGTAGGCGTCGATATTGCGTCGATAGTCGGCTTCGCCATTGGCGGGCCAGCGGTTGAGGGTCTGCCAGACGTAAACCGCGAAGGTGTAGATGTTGGGCTCGGGGACTTTCCACCACTCACGCGTGCTGCCCGTGCGCAAGTCGGGCGGGGTATAGACCGTCAACCGATCCGGCGCGGTCTTCCAGCCCCAGAAAAGCCCTGCGCAGATCAAGACGAGAATGCCGATCGCGGCGCGCAGCGACGTGATGTGCGCGTCGCGCGCCGACAAGGCATGGCGCTTACGACTCATGATGGCTCCCCTGATGACGCTGGCGACGACGGGGTTTTCTGACCACCGGACGTCGCACCGGATCGCGGCGAATTCGCCAGCGAATCGATTTCTGGATCAGCTCGCTCCCCCCGGGCACCGGGATGCCCATCTTTTCCAGCTGCCACTGGATGCGGCGGTAGACCCAGGAGGTGGGGCGCCCCCGTCTCAGGCGGCGCATGAAGGTGCCGCCGAACCACAGGAACAGAGCCGCGCCCAGGAACATGCAGGTCGGAACCATGGCCCCCATGCCCACGATGGCCCAGCCGACGATCCCGACAGGGATGAAGAACACCAGACCCGACGCGGCGCAGATGACCAGCTCCTTGCCGGTCATGCCGCGAAAGACCACGGGCGTGGCGTTCAGGCGAGAGGGAATGAACTCGATGGTCATGGCCCGACGTCTCCCTCAGCCGCCCATGATCGGATCGCCGTAGTTCGCCAGCCAGATGACGACGACGATCATGACCACGCCAAAACCGAGCACGGCACCAAGCAGCGCCCACTCCTGACGCTTTTTGGACTCGTTGAAGGCCCAGATGACGCCCACGATGTAAACGAGGATGGCGAAGCCGCAGAGGACCAAGAAGCCAAGACTGAAGCCCTCCTGCCCGACGCCCTGAACGGTTCCGAAGAGATCACCGTCGGCCCCCTCGGTGATGCTTTCCTGCTGAGGCAGTGCGGCCATGGCGACCGAGGGCAGTGCCATGAGAGCGGCTGCGGATGTGTTGAGCGCGCCTCGAACGCGGTGGAAAAGATTCATGATGGATTTCATTGCTCGATTCTCCTTGGGTCACTTGCTGGTTGGATTACCGACCGCCATGGCGTGGGCGGACGGCGCTGCCCCGACCGGGGCGTTCTGCTGCACCCGCTAGCGCAGAAGCAGCCAGAAAAGAATCACCACGACCATCACACCCCGAATAAAGCTCCAGGACATGACCCACTCGCCGAAGCGGCCACCGGTCCAGCCACGCCAGGCGCTAATGGTCAGCCAGGTAAGCCACAACACGGCGAGCGCACAGCCGACACTGGCGATCAGCAGGTAAACGGTATCGGGGCTTGCGCCCGCGCCGGCCTCGAAGGCAGTGCTGGTCGAAACGGCCATTACTGCCCCCGATCGTCGAGATAGTCGCCGTCGAGCGGCCGAGGCTGACGCGGCAGCAGACGATCCGGCGCGAGATAGGCATCGATACCGCTGGTAATGGAGTGCAGGTCATTGCGTAGACGTGGGATGTCGAAGTACACCCGAGTGGATTCGGGGTCGGCGTTCTGCTGTCTGGCGTCGATGCGATCGACCACGACCTTGATCTGCTCGATCTGGGTCTGAATCAGGGCCAGGTCGCGGCGCTGGATCTCGTCGTTGTCACCGGCATGGGCAGACGGCGACAGGCCGCTGGCCAGTGCGAGTGCAAGGCTCGAGACCAAAGGAAAGGAAGAAAAACGTTGGCGCACCGTCATGGTTGAGTCCCGTCGTGAGTGGTGACGACATGACCTCATGGTCGAGGCAACTCACCCGGGGATCAGCCGGAAACGTTAAGCGAAACAGCGGGGTATTCTTGATAGGTTTTTAGAAACCCGGCTCGCTGTGGCGAAGCCGGGTAAAATCCATTACGAGGTCGCTCAGAGGTACTTCTTGAAGCTTGATGTGGCAATGGCGATCATCATTCCGAACAGCAGCGCACAGGGCAGCAGAAACAGGTTCGGGTGGATCGAAAACGGCAGCGATAGATAAACCAGCCAGCCGGTCAGGAAAATCGGTGTCACCATGCGCTTGGCATGGTGATAGATGAACGCCGACTCACGCCCCGCACCGAAGCGACGCAGATCGCGACTCACCAGACCGTCGGTGAATCCGACCAACGCAGCCAGCACAAACAGTGGAGAGGTCAGAATCAGGATGACGCAGCGTGTGAGCGTCATCAGAGTGACGTACATGCCCGCCTGCAAGTAGGTCTTGACCACACCAAGCCACCCTTCCGAGCCGCTACCCGATTCGGCCCAGGCGGCAACGCCCGACTTCACGAACAGCCACTGATAGCAGGTATCCACGATACGGTTGGCAAATTCGACCGGTGACGACACCAGTAGAGAGCGGGTGAATTGGCTGTCCAGATACCCCATCTCGGACACCATCGTCTGATAGGCATGATCGGATCCCGTCTGACTGAACCAATCGAAGTAGATACCAATCCACTCGATCACAATCGAGCAGAAGATCGACACCACGACGATAGCCATGAGCGTGAACGGCAGCTTGAGCAACGTACCGACCAGGCCGCTGCGCTTTTTCTCGGCGCGATGCGCCGGTGCCTCATCCCTCGCCATGACTCACCTCTCCGGCTCCGCCATCCACCACGACGGCATCACGCTCGATCGGCTCATGCAGACTCGGCGGATTGCTGAAGTCCATATGAATCGGCGGCGGCATAACGCCCGTCCACCACTGATCGCCCGTGGCGTATTTGGCGCGCATGCGACCCGCGATGTCAGCCACGTCCTTCGGTACGTCCTCGGTCTTGTCCGGCATCGGTAGCGGCATGCGGATCTTCCAGAGCTGGCCGCCCTCGAGCAGCGCGAAGGCCTGCCCCTTGGGTAGATTGATGACATCGTTGGGCGTCAGCATCTCCACGGACTCGGTGCCGATGCGGTCGCCTGCCGAGGAGCTGAAGTCCTGGTCGCTGTTCACGTCAGCATTGTCACTGGCCATCGACACCATCAGCCGGGTCGAGACGT
Source organism: Salinicola rhizosphaerae (assembly GCF_014652715.1). GTDB lineage: Bacteria > Pseudomonadota > Gammaproteobacteria > Pseudomonadales > Halomonadaceae > Salinicola > Salinicola rhizosphaerae. The sequence continues at coordinate 34,499 of NZ_BMZI01000006.1, forward strand.
TCACCTTGGCCAGTTGGTCGGTCAGCAATCGCGCGGTGCGATCCTCGCGCACCCTCAACATGATCAGGTTGTTGAAGTTACCCACCACCTGGCCGGCCTTCGCCGTGGAGCCAATCCGTGCTTCGATGTCGGACAGTGTCTGGGTATAGGCGGTCACCTGGATGCCGGCGCCGCCCCCTTTGTTGATCAACGGGATGAACTCGTCGCCCATCAGCTCGTTGAACTCGTCGCAGTGCAGGTTGATCGGCAGCTTCTGGCTCCCACCCTCCCCGGGCAGGCCATCCTCGGACCCGAATTTGTAGATGTGACCTGCGACCGACACGATGTCGGCGAACATCGAATTGCCCACCGCCTGGGCGACCTCGAAATCACTCAACGCATCGAGGCCGACATAAACGACGCCTTTCTTACGAATGATCTGCTGCCAATCGATGATCGGGCGCTCGTCCTCGATGTCGTCGTAGTCTGGTGAGAGCAGCTCGGCGATCTTGCCGCTGGTCAGCTTCTCGAGCAGCGGTAGAAGTGACGCCACGATCTTGTCGAAGTAGGTCTTGTCGTAGCGCACGGCGGAGAGCAGTCCATCGAGCACGGGATCGCTCAGCGACTCGATAACGTCCGGCTGTTGCAGGTACTGAACGATCGCGACCACCCGCTTGTGGCGACCCTGCAGGTTACGCGGCGTGTTCTTGTCGTTGATCTTCCCCTCGATGTCGGTGATCTGTTGGTTCGACCCCGGGAGTTGCTGCTCCAGCATCTGCTGGACGTACTGCATCAAGGGCGCATCGATGTTCACCACATCAGCCAGGATCTGGCCGTAGCTCGGCCGCTCACCCAGCGCGTGTCGGGCGCGGGCCACGATGTTGACGAAACGCCAGGCGAACTGGCGAAACGCGGCAGAGTTGCCCTCGCCGGAGAGCTGGCCGGTCACGCGGGTCGACACCTCGGATAATCTCGAGAAGCGCCCCACGGCGTTATAGCGGCACGAGACGTCCGGCCAGCCCAGGTGGAAGATGTAGAACTCGTCACCCCGACCAGCCTTCTGGGCCTCGGCGTACATGCGCATCATCAGATCCGCGTCCCCCTTGGGATCGAAGCAGATCGTGATGTCGCCGCGCCGGATGTCCTGGGTGATCAGGATCTCGGCCAGACGCGTCTTGCCCACGCGGGTCGTTCCCTCCACAAGGGTGTGCCCCACCCGCTCACCGAGCGGCATCCAGACGTCGTGCTCTCGCCACTCGACGGCATGCAGCGCCGGACGCCCGCCGACCGGTGGTAGCGGCCGCACCGGATTGAGCATCGAGTCCCAACGCAGCAGCGCGGCGATATGTTGGCCGATGGCCCCACCCTCCATCGACTGCTCGAGACGACGGGCGCGCTGATACCAGGGGCTCGGCTGGACGTAGCTCTTGGCAGCCGGCTGAGCCGCTTCATGTAACCGCTGGGTGTGCTGGGCATCCCATTTGAAGCCCTTGCCCAGCCACAAGCTCCGGCGGCTCAAGGGCACCTTGCGCGCCGGCAACGCAAAGCGCGGCAGACGGCGCAAGTTGCGGCGATAGCGCAGCACGACCCATGCCTGACGAAAGCGCCAGGCGCCGAACGCGGCAAAGCCCGCTGCCGTGGTGATGCCAACACTGGGCGCCAGTGCCAACGACCAAGGTGCCCAGATGCACAGGACGACGCAGCCGGCGCAGATCCAGACGGTGTACAGCTCGACGGCGGGGCGCAGGAGGGATTCGAGGGGGTGATTGCTGCTCACTGTTCGATACCCCGCGGGCTGATCAGTGCGGGGTAGTGACGAAGGCCGAGTCGCTCAGCCAGTCCATCACCGGAAACGGGGCGCAGTTCGAGCCCCTGGGCTGCATTGCGCAGTGCCTGCAAGGACGGCTCATCGGCTACCTGCACCACCAGCCCCACCGCGTTCATCTCGCGCAGGATGTCGCCGCGCTGGGCAAGCCACTGACGAGACAAGTCGTCATCACCGACCAAAAAGACGGGCGTGAACCCGCCTGGCAGGTCCAGCTGACGCGGCGTCACGGTGCCAGGCGTCAACTGCTCGCTCTCGAGCGGCAGCATGTCCTGTTCTCCAAAGGGCCGGGCAGGACGCGCCTCGCCACCCAGCTGCGGTGAGTAGCCTTCCTCCTCACCGACCCCGGCCCCCTTGATCGCCACGTAGTAAGGTCGGGCCGGCTCGCCCCCGTAATCGGCGATCACGGTCAGTTGAGACAGCCCAGGGGGTCGCTCGGCAGAAGTCTGAGCCCATGTAGATGTCGACAGCAGCGCTATCGCACCCACTGACAGCAGGCTGAGGCAGCGTGATTGTTTCATCGGGGTCTCCTATCGGACTGCGACTTCGCCCATCCAGGGCCGCTGCTCTGGCGTTACCCAGGTGACGTCGGTCTCGGGGGTGCGTGGGCCTGGTGTCACCCAGGTCAGCGCCTCATCCGACGCTGTTGAATGGTCACTTTCCACTGAGGCCAGGGCTGGTCGATGGGATCGCTTCGAGACCGGCGTCTGACGTGCAGCCATCCGTGCCGGCGAGTCAATTTCTAGAGAGGGGGATGTGCCGAGCCGAGCCAGCTCCTGACTCACCACGACGCGGTAGCGCTCGGCGGGCCGTCCACCCGCTGGGCGGTGATAGCGGCCGGCAGCGATCAACCAGTCACCGGCATCATCGAAGTGGGCGCGTATGAGTGCCGCCGCTTCATCGAGATTGGCGTAGGGATTCAGCCCTTCGCAGGGATCCGCGAAACGCTGGCCAGCGCCGAACAATTGCGGCTGCCAGCGCACGTTGAGCTGCGCGATCCCCACGTCGACGATCTGCGTCGTCTCGAGCGCGTCGGTCAACGCCCGGCACGCGGAGGTTCGATCACCGAAGCGCATCGACTTGCCGGCGACATTCAACGTCCAGGGCCAAGGACGACGACCCGCGTCGAGACTCACGACCGACTCGGCGCTGGCCACGGCGTAGAGCACCGCCGGCGGTACACCATGATCCTCGGCGGCGACCACATAGGCTGATGGAATGTCGGGTTGCTCGGCATGAGCCAGGCCGGCGACTACCGCCGTCGCCAGCCCAATCAATGCAGCTTTCAACGCGCGCGAGATCATTGCTTAGCCCCTCGGCGCGACACGCGGCAGTTCACTGCTGTCGAGGTTCAGCGAGCCACCATGGTTGAGCGTCACCGTGCCGGCACGCACTTTCGCCGGCGCAATACCGACCTGAGCCGCCCAGCTGCGAATGCGATCGTCGTCTCCGTTGGAGTCCAGGACCCAGATGTCCATGGCCGCACCGCTATTCAGCAAACGCTTCACGGTCGCATCGCACTGGTCACACCCCTCGGTAGCCACCACCACATTCAGGCGCTGGCTGGATGCCGATGGGTTGCTGCCGAACACCGATCGGGTCGCGTCTTCACCATCTCTTGTGGAGAATGAATTGACCGGCATGTCGTTGGGATAAAGCCGCTGCCAGGCGTCGTCGTAGGCGCGTTGAAACGCGAGTTCCGCCTCGACGCGGGCGCGCTCGGTTTCAACCAGCTTCTCGGCGTACTTCTGACGCTCGGCCTGACTGCGAGCTTCCAATCCCAAGGCGGTCAGCGGATCCAGATCGGGAGACCAGGTGCCACGCGGCCCCTCCATGATCGACTCATAGCGTCGATACTCCCGCTGATTCAGGCCCCAGGCCTCGGCAGCCCGTTGACTGCTCTGCTCCAGGCGCGTCTGATCGATACGCGTCGACTCGCTCTCCTGCCCTTCCTGAGCCCACACGGGCAAGGCCGTAAACAGCAGCAGCACGTAAGCCAGGCGTCGATTGCAATTCAGCGTCATGGGGCTCTCCTCAAGGAACCGGGACGACCACGGTCTGGCCGTTGATGATGAACGCCGCCGAGTGACCCTCGATCGACGACAGATGCCACTGCCCGATGTTCTGCCCCTCACCGACCAGACGTAGATCGCTCAAGCGCCCGGCAGCCCCGGATGCCACGGCGAGATAGCTGCGCCCGCCGCGCAGCTCGACGCCCGACACCGAGAACGGCGGTGACGGCGGCTCGGGTTGACGTCGTGTCTGACGTTGAGAGCTTGGCTGGCTTTGCTGGGGACTGGTCTTCTGGCTGGCTCGGAGCTTGCGCACCTCCTCGATCGAAGACTCGAGCGACTGCTCTTTTTCCTGCGCCGCACTGAATCGCACGTCCACGGAGCTGGACAGCTCATCAAGGCGATGGGAGAGCGCCTGGACGCGCTCGGGCAATGCCTGCAGCGGCGAATCCCGTCGGCTCGTCTCGAAATCGTCGAGGCGTGACGCGATTTCGCCAAGGCGGTTGCTGGTACCTTCGGCCTGACTGCGACGCTCGTCCTGGCCGCTCTGCAGCTCTTCGATCCGCACGCGCAGTTGGTCGATGACCTGCTGTTGAGACTGCAGCCGAGACTCCAGCGTTGGCCCCTCCGGCTCCGAACCGGCAAATAGAACGAAATAGATGAGCCCCAAAACAGCGAGAATCCCAAGCCCCAGGAGCGACAATCGCAGCGGACTCCAACGTCTGCGACTCTCTGCGTAGGGGGTATAATTTGGCGCCTCGTGACCGGGTTCCTCGCGGTTGGCGTCACTGAAGTCCTGTCTGTCGTCATCATCGTGATGGGAAAACGAGGGTTCGCGACGACCGACGCTTCCCGTATCCGAATCGGCTGGCGCTTCTGATCGAGGCTCCTGCTCCGGATCACCGGAATCGACGGGCCGCTGGCGATCATCCGTCATGACCGGTCTCCTCAATCAGCCGCTGATCGCGTACCTGGTAGCAGATGGTTCGCGCGATGGGGTCGGCCTGAACCTCGAAAGCGCTACCGGCGAGTACCTGCAGGGCTTCTCTCAGGGGCATCGGCCCCAGTCGGAAGTGCGCCGCCGGCAAGGGTCGGCTGTAGAGCAGTTGCTGCGGTTCACCCTGGGGAGCACAAAGGCTGTAACCGGTGTGCTGCAGGGTGTAGCGCAAGCCATCCTCCACCGATGGGCTCATGGAGGCAGGGATCGAGACATTGACGGTCTGCTCGAGGAGGTTGCGCTGCTGCAACGTGGCGTTGGCCGTGACCAGGGCGTAGCGCCCGCCTCGCATCACCTCGACTCGTGACGCATCGCGATCACGATAGACGTCAGGCTCGACCTCGTGGGTGGGCTGATCCAGACCGGTGGCCACGACGCGGGCATGATGCCCTTCCTTGTTTCCCGAAAGGGCCATCTTCTCGGCGTCGGGATAGTCGGCGGCCAGGCGCTCGCTCTCGCTTGGCTGTGGGGATGGTTGCTGATGCGCACAACCGGCGAGCAGCGCAATCAAGAATGCCAAGGGGACGACACGGGTTTTCTGGAAGGGATACATCGAGTTTGGCCTCGCGCGGTGAACCTGAATGATCGTGATCGGGTTCACCGTGCCGAAGCCCACCCGCACTCGCGACGGGAAATGTTAATTGCACCGGCAGGGCTTTTGCAGGCGGTCGGCGACCTCACCCAAAAGGGATCACCGAAGCCTTGAGCTATTTCTTTCAAGGGCTCTATCTATTGCGACGCGTTGGCCCCATGATGCGCGCCAGGGACGATACGACCCCAGGAACACCGGCAAGGATGCCGTCGGACAAGGACGCCACCTCACCGTCGGTCCCGAGCACTTCCATCCTGGCTGACAGCCAAAAAAAACGCCCCGGGGGGCGTTTTGAGGTAAATCACTGGAAGTAGGTGGAAAACGAGGTCAGGATCTCGTCGTTGAGTGACGCGCCCAGCCTGCCAGCGCAATAGATCAGCGCACTCTGCTGATCAGGTCGATCGGCGATCCATTTCAACCCACCGAACTCATTATCGCGTCGAAAGATCGACCAGCTGGCCGGCTCGAAGGGATCCGGGCGATAGCCGATCTCAAGACAGTCGTCCGGGCGGAGCTCGCTACAGACCACGACATCGACTGCATTGGGGCCATAGCCCAGGATCCGCAACAGCGGAAGGCCATGACCGCATGCGGTCATCCCGATCGTGTCGAGCACCTGACCATGCCATCGACTCCCCCTGGCAAACCGTTGCGCGATCGATGCCACGGCCTCGGCATCCCATCGAAACGGGCCATCGGCGCGGGCCACGACGGTATAGGCGCCATCCACGACATCCAGATACCAGCCCTCGTTCTGAGGAAAGAATATCGGCCAGCCAGCATCGGCCAAGGATGTCGCCAGGCTTGCCGCCGTGTCCGAGTCCCACTCGGGTCGTGACAACTCGGCACGAAAGCGCCGAATCAGAATGTCTCGAGCATCCTGGTGGTCAGCGGTACCGTCGAGGTTGAGTTCCTCGCACAGCTTGTCGATGTTGACCACATCCAGACTCTAGCCTCCGATATCCCGAATCGCATCGGGTATGTCCCATCCAGATGTTCGCTGTAACAGCCTCAGCGCGGCCAGAATGACATCCACGTCTTCCTGGGCCAGCTGATAGGAGAGAGTATCGCTCATGGAATTGCTCCTTCGTGTATCGATTGGAAAGGAGCCACCCCCTCGAGGCGTGGCCCCGAATGGGTGAGTAGTCTCGGTAGAGACTTAGATCAGCGTGACCCGCGTCATCGGACGAGTGGCGAAAGCGTCAAGCGCCTTCTCGGGTGAGTCACCGGAGAAGGGCCGACCCAACGTATCGAATACGATCCAGGGACCGTGGCCATGATCACGCTCCGTGTCGTATGCCCGGCGCAGATACCCGATCGGGCAAGCTGGCCAAGCAGAAGCGCCCTCGTAGACACTGTGTGAATCACCGGTCGCACCGGGTTGCAGGCAGTAGGGTTGCATGTGGATGGCTCCTCGAAAGAATGGAGCCATCCCACCGGGAAATGGCCCCGGGTGGGAGAAGAAACGTTAAGTCAGTCAGGCGGCGTTACAATCGTGACTGGCCTGTGGTGGCTCGATCACAACGCGATCCCAGCGATAACGCCACATTCGCCCAGACGCATCACGACCTATGAAGAATGTCGAAGTGTGAGCACGCACAAAATCGATCGTGATAACAACATCACCCTCACGACTGCTTTCCAGATGATAGCGAAGCCGGTCACCCGATCGAGATTGACTAGCCAGGCGGCGGCGACGTGCTTTCGCCTTCCTCACCGTCCGACACGCCTCTCGCCAGGCGACGGCCTCGGGACACTGAACATCCGATTGCTTGAGTAATCGCTCTGGACAGTCCTTCACATAAGGCCCCATCGACTCATCCATATCCTTGTACCCCCAGGCGCGATCACCTGAGCAGCCCGAGGCCGGCGTAGGCCCCTGCAGCAAGAACACAGCGATGAACCGATAGTCGTCTACTCGATTGTGAAATACGACGTAGAGCACATTGCCTCGTTGCGAATGATCAAGGATCTCGCATCGACTCGGTTCATGCTGATGCTCTAGCAGCCAGTCGATCAGTTCATCACGAGTCTCGGTTTCAAAAGGGAAGGTGTAACCCATGGGGAAATCTCCAATAAAACGGGAGAGCCCCCATATCGGGAGAACTCTCCCGTAGGGAAACAAAAACAGCCTCCCGAAGGAGGCTGTCATGACGTGTAAGAATCTGTCTGAATCAGCGTTTTCGTTTTCGTCGCGCTTCCAACTTGCGATGCACGTAGTAGGCATAACCGCCGGCAATCGTCATCGCAACGGTCAGAACGACAAAAATCGTGCCAAGCAGCAGAGTCGCAGAATCCATCAGGCATCAGCTCGCATCAGTGATGCCGATGCTTCTGGCGTTTTTGCAAATCCTTGAGTACCAGCCAAGCGTAGCCCAGACCACCGATCGAGAGAATCAGGAACGGAGCCATTACGGCTGCAAACCGCAGGAATTCATCGTTCATTGGCCATCAGCCTCCTTGGCTGCGTCAATGGTTTGATTGATTCTAACCCTCAATACGACAGCGACCAATACCACGACAGTGGCAATACCCCCACCCAACACCGCATAGGCGAGTTGAATCTGGTGGGCAATGACACCGCCAAGTATGCAGGCCGCTACGATGGTTGAGGCGATGCGCTCGATTGCCTCGGCGATGGCAAGGCCTAGCGCGTGGTTTTTCTGCTTCATAGGCGTATCTCCAGAATATCGCGCCGAGATACACCGCCCGATCGGGGAGTGAATCCCCGGGCGGGTGGAATGAAAACCGTCACTGACGGGAAGCGAGCTTCCCGATCAGTGAGGTAAGTGAGGTGGAATCAGATGACCGCTTCGGCGGCGCCGACCGATCCGCTGACAACGGGTTGGGCAGGCGCATCGGTTCCCTGCGACGCTGTTTCGCCGGCCTGGGCACTGGTGGGGGTCGACGCGGTTTCGTCACGCCGTGGCGCTTCATAAACCTTGTCGCCGTCCACTTTGGCCCAATTGACGAACAGTAGACGCGCCTTGAGGCTCACGGCTGTTTCACCAGCGCGATCGCCCTTGGTCCGTGTGAACAGATCGGGATAGAGATCGCCAAGTTTGAAACCGATCAGGATCTTGGGCTCGTTGGTCCCTTTCTCCTTGCGATCGGCCACGGTTGCGGCGAATTTCTTGACCAGCTTCTCCGCTTCGGCCCCACTGACGCGGCAGTCGAAACGGCGATACTCAACATCATTGGCAGGGCCATTCAACGCGGATATGTCGCAAGCCCAGAAGGCATCGCCACGCTTGGGCGTGATCTTGCGGATCCGATTGACGTAGCCAACGCCAGTGATATGGAGATCGAAGAACTGGTTATCGGTCGAGTTAGACATGGTGTTGCTCCTTGGATCGAGGTACGGGAATCCAGGAGACACACCATCCCCATCGGGGAAAGTGTTCCCCCGGATGGGTGGTTCGGCGCGAGGCCGAGTATTCGGAAGTGGCATCCAGCTCAGGTGAGCGCCGTCTCTCGGGATGCGTTAACGGCTTCGGGAATTGCCCGAAGGCAAAAGGCGTCACTGATGACCGTCAGTGACCAGCGGCTTACATCGACAGGATTACGCCACTTCTACCCGGCGTCAACCCCAAATCTCGATCGTCAATCGCAAGCCGGGGCAGCGAATTCTCGCCGCCTCGCCTTGGGATTGAGGACCAGCAGTGCGCGTCCAGTCGGCTACCGATACCGGCTCGGGTAGCAAGTATGAATCAGCCATTATGCCGGCCATCGGCCATGCCCCTCGTAGTCATGGTGACGATTGCCGCTGCATCCGGTCCCGAATCATGGCGATGGACCGATACGGTTGTGCGCGGATCCCCGCACAAAGGGAGCCCAGGGGTCAGGCGGTGGGCGCCGCCACGGTAAAAACAAGTCCAACCGGCCAGCGAGGCACCTGTGACGAGATGCCTCGCTG
>NZ_BMZI01000006.1:43965-76034 GCF_014652715.1 Salinicola rhizosphaerae
GGGGGTGCGCTCTTTCGCCAGGTGATAGCGCTTTGGGTTCGGACCCAAGGAGAGTCCAAAGGGACCAACTGATGACCGTCAGTTGTCAACGGGGTGCAAGAGCAATTATCGAGGAGTGTCAGCGATCTGGCAAGGAGCAACGGCTGCCTCCGTGCGCGCCCTGAACCAGCAGCCCCACTCTCGAGTGCGTGGATACCCCAGTCGATCAAGATGCGGAGGTATCGCTCCCCGGGCGCTGCGATCGGTGCCGTAATGATGGCCACCCTTCTCGTTCAGGTAGTCGATGATCTGCTCGATATGGCGCTCCTTGTCCGGCTCCGATGACAGAAATTCGTCCACCATGGCCATGGTCCGTTTGAACGGCGTCATGTACTCGGTCTCTCCCCCTTTCGCTCCCGGCTGAGCGATACGCATGTCGGGATTGAGCTGGTCGATCAACCGATGTGCCGATCGGCGCGCGCCCGGTTGAATGCGTGGCGCGATACGCCGAGTGATGCTGTAGCGCTGCGGGAAAATCTCGACCTCTCCACCGTAGCGGATTTCCACGGCGGGCTGCTTCTCGATCGACATGAGCCCGATATCGAACTGTCGCAGCAGCCACCACAGCAGATTGTTGGACCGATATTGAGGCCGTTTGCAGGCGACCCAGATCAGATCAGGCATGCCCGCCTGCTCCGGCCGCGAGTGTGTTCGCCACCGGCTCGCCTGTTCGATCACACCCAGCGTCAACGTGCGCTTGCACTCGAAGACCTGGCAGATTCCCCGGCGCGTCGCGATGAGATCGGGACGGCCTGCGAAGGTCTCAAGTACCACCTCGGGATAGGTCTCCCAGGATTGAGCGCGCAGCCGTTGATCGACTACCCACGCGATTTCCGTCTCGGTCATTTCCTTGTCGAAGGCACCCGGCTCCTCGCCAGTTCCGGCAAGATACTCGGTGCAGTTGGACTCCCACTCATCGTGATGCATCACCCCTGTCCTCCCTGAGCTGTCCTGGGCTTCGATTTGCGGCGTGGCTTCGCCTTCCCGATCGGCTTGGTTCCATCGCAGTCGGGATAACGGGAGCAGGACCAGAAGGGACCATTGCTACTCTTGCGCTTGCGCATCTTCGCCTGGCATTTGGGACAGGTCTCGCTCGGTGCTTCGGGGAGATTCAGCTGGGGACGCTGAAGCGCGATACCGATGAGCTTGTCGAGCAATGTGCTTTGACGCTCCATGAAATCCCCCAGCGTCATCGCCCCCTCGGCGACCTGATCCAGCGCCTGTTCCCAGAGAGCTGTCATTCCCGGGTTGCTGATCTGAGGCGGCAATGCCGCGATGAGACCCTGGCCGACCGGTGTCGAGACGATCGTGCGCCCCTTCTTCCGGATGAAACCCCGCTTGAGCAGCGTCTCGATGATGCCGGCGCGTGTCGCCTCGGTACCGATGCCGGCACTCTCGCGCAGTCGCGCTCTTAGCCGCTCATCTGTGACGAAGCGAGCCGCGTTCTTCATCGCCGAGATCAGTGTGCCCTCGGCGAAGGGCTTCGGCGGCTGGGTCTGACGATCCCTCACCAGTAGATCCTGTACCGAACAGCTTTCCCCCTGACGGAGAGGCGGGAGCGCCTGCGCGCCGGAACCTTCTTGCTCCTCGTCGTCACCGTCCTGCCCTTTGCCCTTCCCCCGGGGGAAGAGAACCTTCCAACCCTCGACCTGTACCTGTCGGCCCGAGGCCACGAACGTCTCGCCGGCGAGATTCAGCCTCGCATCGGTCTGATCGTACTCGTGCGCCGGCAGGAACTGCGCCAGATAATGCCGACGGACGAGATCGTAAACCCGGAACTCCTCATCGCTCATCCGATCGATACGGCAAGGCGCCGTGGTGGGAATGATGCCGTGGTGAGCCGTGATCTTGCTGTCGTTCCAGACGCGACTCTTGAGCGTCTGGTCCAGTCGACCGATCACCGGGGAGAGCTTCTCATCCGAATGCAGGAGCGCCGTCACGACGACCCCGACCTCGGACAGCATCGATGTCGGCAGATAACGGCAATCGGTACGCGGGTAGCTCGTGGCCTTGTGGGTTTCGTAGAGGGACTGGGCGATGTCGAGAACCTGCTGGGCACCGAAGCCGTATCGCTTCGAGCACGCCTGCTGCAGTGTGCCGAGATCCATAACCAGCGGCGCCGACTCTTTTTTCCGTAACGTCTCGATGGCCGCGACAGTCGCCGCCGCGCCCTGGCATCGGGATGCGACCGCTCGCGCCGCTTCAGGATTGACGCATCGTCCCTCCTCGTCGAACCAGTCAGCGTTGGCCGGCAGCCACTTTGCCTGAAACGAACCGCCCTGCGCCTGCAGGTTTGCCACCACCTCCCAGAACGGTTTGGGAACGAAGTTCGCGATTTCCTGGTCGCGTCGGACGACAAGCGCCAGCGTGGGCGTTTGCACCCGGCCGACCGACAGGACGCCCTGATGCCCCTGCTGCTGAGCCAGCACCGAGAATGCGCGGGTCAAATTCATCCCAACCAGCCAGTCCGCGCGGGATCGGCCCAGTCCGGCCTGATACAGCGGATACGTCGCCTCGCCCGGACGGATATTGGCCAGCGCCTTGCGAATGGATGCCTGGTCGAGCGCAGACAGCCAGAGGCGAGAGACGCGCCCCTGATAGCGGCAGGCGTCGAGAATCTCGCGACCGATAGTTTCGCCCTCCCGGTCGGCATCGGTGGACACCACCACTTCGCTGCACTGCTTCAGCAGTCGCTGAATCACCTTGAACTGCTTACTGGCATCCTTGCGCACCGTGTTCTTCCACTGCACTGGGCGGATCGGCAGCGACTCCAGTGACCAGCGCTTCAGCTCGGGATCGTAGGCTTCTGGGGGTGCCTGCTCGAGGAGATGGCCGAAGGCCCAGGTCACGACAACTCCATCGCCCTGGAGACAACCGTCGGATTTACGGGTCGCCCCCAGAACCGCGCCAATATCACGCGCCTGAGAGGGTTTTTCGCAGAGAAACAAACGGGACATGACACCGGGCCTCACAGAATAGGTATGGCCTCAGCGTGACGGGCTGGATCAGGGGATTCAGCGGGGAATGTTAATCAGGCTGCAACAGGTAATGGGCGTCGTCGATGATCCAGGCTTCCGCATTGCTGTTGGCAGCGCCGCGTGTGTTGTCCTCGGCTACGCAGGCGATCTCGGGGTGTCGTCTTAATACCTGAGCCAAACGCCGAGCCAACCAGCCATTGAACGGGATGTCAGCATCAAGCCAGAACCACTGCGCCGAGGAAACGTTGTCAATGGTGATCACCTCACCATTGAGCCAGCGCATTGGGATGAGGTAGTGCCCCTGACCGGGCTTTAGAATGGTCGGCTTGAGCAAGGTGCCGTCGGGAGCAAAACGGCAATCGACCGAGTGATCGATAATAGCCTGGATGTCCGACTCGATCCGCGGGCGACGTCCCGGGAGGGGGCGAATAAAAAACCGCTGATAGATCGCTGCCTCAGTCTCTTTCATCCTTGAGTATCCCTAGGTCGATCCATTCGACGACCGTCTCGGTACCGATATGATACTCACGCATTAATGCCTTGAGACGAATACGGAACTCAACGAGCCGACCAGTCACCTGCGTGTCGTCGAGTTCCCGCAGCATGTTGCCTAGCTGTTCGTCTAGGTTCCAACCATCCCTGATGGTGAAGAAGTTGGGCATGAGCAATCAGTCTAACGCGGCCTGGAGACGATGTGTCAGCGCAGACTCCATGGCATCCCCGTCATAAAGGGTTCGCTTGTCGGCTGGCGCCCAGCTGTAGTGGATGCGCGAGCCCGCACCGCTCTTCTCAATCTGAACCCGCTGCAAAATCGAATATCGTGTTTCTCCGAGGGTCTGCCGACCGTAATCGCCGAGGTTATAATACGCCCCCGGCGTGCGGTCGTGCTTCCAGGCGACATCGCCCATCTGCATTTTGGCCGTCGTGCTCTCCGGGCTCTCGAAGTCGTTAGGCGAGCGGAATCCCATCGCCGACTTGATCCGGGCATAAGCGGTATCCACATCGATGCGAGAATCGATATCGACGGAACCATTTTGACTGCCCAGACTCTTGGCGTCGACTGTCTGCCGCTCGACATTGGTCGCCACCCTCTGCGGCGTCACGCTGGGATCATAGTTCAGCGGTTCCCCCGTGACCGGATTGTCGAAACAGGTAACACAGACACCGTTCGAGTAATAGTGATCCTGCGCCGCGCATCCGGCCAACGCCACCATTCCCAATGCCACCACCCAATGCCTCATCCCACCACTCCTTGTTGGTCTTATGTTGAATCGCCCCCCTTACGCCCGTAGATCCGCTCAACCCAGACCGTCCGACTCCGTGTTCACCGGATTATCCCATTCGCCCTCTGGCCCAGCGGACTTGGAATACGCCCCCTGTTGCGAAGACGGATGACGAGATGTCTGCTGTCCCTGAGCGGGCTCGAGCATGACCTGGGCAACGCGGAACGGCAGGATGCCGATGCGAACGGCCTGCACCTTGAACTGCGACCGGCTGTGGCCCTCATTGTCTTGCCACTCGTCCAGCACCATGCGGCCCGAGACCATGACCCGCATGCCCTTTTGGTAAAGCTGCGCCCACTGCTCGACATCGCGATGCCAGATCTCGACGTTCGCCCAAAACCCGCCCTTGTCGACATTACCGGTATCGGTCGGCACCGGATTGTCGAAACGGACGTTCAGGCGCATGACACCACGTGGTGGCTGATTGCCGTTGGGGGAGAACATCTTCACCTCCGGATCGGAACCGATGTTCCCCTCGCCCATGAAATGCGTGCTCATATGAACCTCCTGAATCGAATGGATGCCCGACTACAGTGGCGGCGAGCGGCAAAGGTCGTCAGCGGGAAACGTTAAGGCCGGCGTCGCACCTTTCCCGTCCTTGGGTGGGTCAGACCATGGCCTCGACTTCATCGAGATCGTTGAGCAGGCGATTCAGGCGATCGACCTGGCGTGTGGCCGCCGCGATTTTGGCGTTGAAGATTGCGCGCTCGGTCTCGATCTCGACCAGTTGACGCTTCATCCCTACCGACACGTCGCCATACTGAAGCACGGCTTCGAGAAGGCGTCGCCCCATCTGGGTCTGCGCCTTGTCGCGCCATTGCACGGCGCGAACTCGTCCCCCGCTGTTGTTGTGCGGTTTGAGCCAAAGACCCGCCTGAACCACCGTGCGGTTATAGCGGTTGGCAAAGTCCGCCGCCTCCTGCCACATCCGACGACACTCCGCATCCAACTCATCCCGAAATCGAAGAATCTCCCCTTTACCCTTAAAGGGTTTTAAAAGGCCCTTTGCGTACTGATTCAGTGCAAAGTCCTGACGCTGTTCCAGTGCAGTCATCGCGTTCACGGTCCTTTCCTGTTCTCGTTGCAGATACTTGGTTGCCCCACCGGTCCTGCGGTAAGTGATGCCAGTGGCAACACCCGCCTGGCTCGTCCTGGAGTGATGCCGGGGGCATCACCCTGGCCTGGTCTCGTTGGAGTGTTTCCCCCGGAAACACCCTGGCCTGGTCTCGTTGGAGTGTTTCCCCCGGAAACACCCTGGCCTGGTCTCGCTGGAGTGTTTCCCCCGGAAACACCCTGGCCTGGTCTCGCTGGAGTGTTTCCCCCGGAAACACCCTGGCCTGGTCTCGTTGGAGTGTTTCCCCCGGAAACACCCTGGCCCGGTCTCGTTGGAGTGTTTCCCCCGGAAACACCCTGGCCCGGTCTCGCTGGAGTGATTACAGTGGAATCAGCCCGTCCCGGTCTCGCTGGAGTGATTACAGTGGAATCACCCCGTCCCGGTCTCGCTGGAGTGATTGGAGTGATGCCAGTGGCATCACTCCAATCCTTATTCCTCGGAGGCCCCGGACTGGGGCAGCAACTGGTCGTCGTCCAGATCCGCGCCTTCGAGCTTGTGTGCCTGATCGCTGCCGGACGATGAGGCCTCCTCACGCCGGATCGTCGGCGCAAACTCGCTGCGGCGCGTTCCTTCCAGAATGTCCTGGGGCAGCTCACCGTATTTTTCGAGGGCGTTTCGCGCCTTGGCGTTGTTGGCCGCGAAGTCATCCCGCGTTGCTCCGCTGAACCCGGGGAACTTGACGGGGGCGTAGCAAAGCGAGCGCAAGGCATGACCGCCCTGATCACGGATCATCGCGCCGCGCTGCTTGTTGCCCAGCAAGCCAATGTGATGCGCCAACAGGACATCGCGCACGATGCTGTCGTACTGCATCAGCAACATGACGGCCTGCCAGCCCATCTGCCCGCCGGTGAACACGGGCGTCACGAAAGGTTGCTGGCTGACGTTGCGACTGACATCGAGCCCTTCCGGGATCTGCTTCAGCACACTGCTGACTCGAGTTTCCAGCTGCTGCAGCGCCTGTCGGGTCTCGTCGACCTTCTCCTCGAGCATGAGCAGCCAGCTATCGGCATAGGGATCGTCTCGGCCCGCTGCCTGATGAACACGACCGGCAAGCGACAGAAACTGCTTGAGGCCGACTACCTGCGGTTTGCCGCTCTCGACCCCGCGCCCGTGCCAGGCAAGCACTGCCGGATAAGTGTGCAGGGTCATCTCGATCTTGCTGCGTAGCTGCCCTACACGGGGCTCAGTGCTGGCCATAATTACTCCTGAGTCGTCGATGCACTGGATGGGATGCCAGCATCAGGGGTCGATGAGCATTGCCCTACCGGAAACGTTAAACGCGATCTCACGGGTTTCTAGCGCCGCAGTCCGAGGCGCTTGAACATCTCCCCTCGCGCCCGTTCGGTTGCCGCCGACATCGGCTGCGGTTCCGGCTCGGCCGGCTTGGGCGGCGACATCGCCACCACCGGCGCGGTAACGACCCGGTTCTGTTCGTCACCCGTCTCGGCCTGATCACGCCGCTTTTTGGCGACGCTGCGCCCGAAGTGGGTCAGCTGGAAATTGTCCGAGGCGGCACGCTTGGCCAGGGTGTGCAGGAAGCCCAGGGTGTTCTTGACCTTGCCGGCATCGACCCGCCCGGCGGCTTCGTCGATCACCGCTTGCTGCGTCTCAGTCGACAACCCCGTCAGCAGGAACGTGACCGATTCCCGCTCGTCGGCAGTCAGCTCGAGCGGCCAGCTCCAGACCAGCGAAGTGCCGTCCGGCTCACGCGCGGTGGTTTTACACACACTGTTTGTATAACTACGTACTGTAGGGCGAGATGCATCGGAAACTGCGTCGTAAGTGCCTGATTCACGCATGAGTTTCCGCTGGAAACTGGGATCTTCGGATTCCGAAAACTGTCCGAGTTTCCGCTGGAAACCGGGAGAATCCTGCTGAGTTTCCTCCGGGAACTGAGCATCTGATGACTGAGTTTCCGCTGGAAACTCTGCGCGCTTCTGCCGCTCCGCACGCTGGTCAATGACATCGAGCCGGGTCGGCAGTTCGAGCACACCACCCTCGGCCAGCTCATCGCGGACGAGTTGCGCCACCTCAGCGACATCACGGTTGTGATGACGGGTGCAACGGATGACGTACTCGATGTACTCGGCATCCAGTGACAGCGACTCGGCGGGTGCCAGCGGCTCGTCGTGCAGCACGTAGACGTTACCGATCATGCGTCCGTTATCGGTGTTCCGCGCTTTCATACCCAACGTCATCCAGCGGGTCAGCCTGAGGATCGCGATGACACGCGCCACGGTCTTGCGTGACGCCTTGCGGTTCGCACCGGAACGCAGCAACGGCTCCAGTTCGTCATAGGTTGGGAAAGCGGTGGTGCGGTCAGCATTCGAGAGCAGTCGGATCATCTGCCACCCAAGCACGTCGACCGCGCCCAGGCGTTGATCGAGTAGCAGGGCTCGGGGAACGGTTTCATGGGGATTGCCCATGAACAGCAGACCGTCGAGCGCATCCTCCTGACCGCTTGACGCCGAGGCGGCCTCGCCTCGGCGTTGAGTCATGGATGACGCGGCGCGCCCGATGAGCGCGTCAAAATGTTTCATCACGCCACCCCTTCACGCACCACGCCCTCGTCCTCGGCAGGCAGGCTTTGCTGTCGCGCCTGCTCCGGCTGGGTCCACTGCTTGATCAGGGTCCAGATCACCGCCAATGGCAGCGCGACCTCTTCAGCCAGTACCAGCATGCCGCGAATATCTTCCACGGCACCGGGACCGGACGGATCGTCAGAAATGGTCTGCCAGCGGTGGTACGCCTCGTGCTCTACCTTCTCTTCCGGCATGGGCAAGCGTCCCTGCCGGCTCGGTACGCCCAGCAGCGTGCGACGCGCCGAGCAGTCGTTCGGGGTCAGACCGAAGAAGGTAGACAGCATGTGCACGCTGGCCCCGTGTCGAATGCAGTGATCGACGAGCCCATCGCGATCCTGGTCGCGATCGACGCGGCGCAGCGCCGCTTTGAAGGTGTCGTGATCCAGCTCGAACCGGGCCACGCCCGGAAACTCGTGGATCAGGGACTCGATCTCGCTGGCCCGCAGCCGACTGAGACTCTGCAGCTCGTCGTCGCGGAAGCCCAGCGCGCGAGCGCGACGCATGTCGCCCTCACGAATCAGGATCAGCGCCTGGTTGAACAGCGCATGGTTGAGTTGCGGTGTCGCCATCACGAATCCCCCTCTGCATTGAGCACGTCACGCAACACCCGGATCAGCCGGGTCAGCCAGAACACACGAACAAAGAGACCGTCGGGCAGACGCACCTCGGTGTTGTCACCATGACTGCCCACCAGTTCTCCCAATAGCGAGATGTCGCTCGGCATCACCGGATCGATGTTGCCCTCGAGACCGGCGAGCAGTTGCCAGACGAGCTGAGCACGACGGCTGGGGGCGCCTTCGAGGGGACCGAGTTCGTAACCGATACCGTCGCGCGCATTGAGGCGAATGACCTCGCTGGATCCGCTGGCCTCGACACCGGCCCAGCTGGCCAGCACCTGGACCACCTCACCGATCTGCATGCGCAAATCCTGGGCGTTGCGACGCCAGGTCGGCACATGCCAGAGATCCGTGATCGGGGCGACACGGCCACCGTCCTGCAGCGGTACGCTCTTGAGTGCCGCTGCCTCGAAGTCGATGGCCTCCTCGCCGTGCTCCTTCGCCTGCCAGTGACGCAGCTGGCGATGGCCTTCCGTCTCGTGATGGGGAGAGAGGGTCAGATCGGCGGCGATGGTCGCCTGCTCTTCGGCAGAGCGCGTCGGCTGCGGTGTGTGCTCCTGCAGCAGACCATCGGTGTCCAGCAGCCCACCGGCGTTGTCGTTCCAGTCGTCATCGAAGCTGCCGCCCTGTGGGGCCACCGGTGTTCGCTGGGTCTGAGCCTCGAGTTCGGCGTTGCGCTGCTCGAGTTGCTCGAGCTGGGCGCGCATCTGTTTCATGGCGACCGACTCGCCTACCCCACCCGCCTCCGGCACACCGCGCGCCGGCGACGGTTCCTGCGTGGGATCGAGGTCGCTCTGGCCATCGCCGAAGGTCAGATCATCGGGGTCGAGTTCACCGTCGCCGCCGGTGGGTTCGCTACCGCCTCGAGAGGTTTTGGCGGTCGATGGCAGAGAGGAAGGATCCGACGACTTGCCGGACGACGAGCCACCCGGAGAAGTATCCGGTTTTGGCGGATAAAGGTGACGCTCCTGGGGATGATGCAGGCGTTCCAGTTCACTATCGACAGTGGTCCAGATATCCGCGCGCTCCTCGTCCGTTGCCGCCCGGGCATACTTGCGCACGGTGAACCAGTTCTTCCACGCCATGTCGATCGGGTTGAAGTGCAGCCCGGTGTGCTCGTTGAGCATGCCCTTCAAGCGATCTTCGACGATGTTCCAGCGAAACTCGGTCTGCCCCTCGTGATCCAGCTGGGCCATTTCCTCGTGCCATGCCAGCGCGAAATCGCCGTCGACGACGTTGTTGGCCCAGTGTTCGCCCTCGCCCAGGTCATCGGCATGTTCGATCCAATAGTCGGCGCAGCGGGTCCAGCACTCGTCACAGAACTGGCGATAGGAGATCAGCTTCTCGATCTGTCCCTTGCCCATGCCGGCATCCAGCGTCAGCGGCAGGGTCGGCAGAAAATGCTCGATGGTGTAGAGCATTTTCGAGATATGGCTGTGGTTGATGGTGTAGCCCAGCCCCCGTAGCCGCTTGGTCAGCTCACGCTGGGAGATGGCCTCGCCAGCGTCCTCTTCGATCATGCGCTTGGCTTCAAAGATCCCTCGCGCCCGCTCGATCCAGCTCAGTTGCCCCCGGTTGTCGTTCTCGGCCAGGTGGCCGGCAAGCACGTTGATCTCGCCCTGCCACGGGATGAAATGGCAGTCCTGGTGATAGAAGGACTGATCGCCCGTCTCCTGATACAGCTCATTGAGAATGGTCAGGCGAGTGTTGCCCCCATCGGAGATCATGTAGCGGTCATCGCCGGGACGCTGCGTGACGGTCAACTTCTGCTTGAGTCCGACTGCCTTGATCGACGCTTTGATCTCATTGAATTTGGGGTTGTGATGGGTTCTGGGGTTGCGATCGTAGGGACGCAGCTGATCCAGCGTGAGCGACATCGCCTGTTCGCGGGTCGGTGCCGGCAGCCGATCGGTGGGCTGGCTCCTGAGCGTCGGCCCCGGCTGGTTCAGCTTGGCCGTGATCTGATCGGGGGTAACGGATGGTTTACTCATGAGGTCCACTCCGGCTGCCGCGAGACGCAGCCATCAGAATCGAAAAAATGATTCAACTGCTGGTTGAGACGACCGATGCTCTGGGTCAACCCGTGCAGGCTCAGGTCACTGCGCGTCTGCGGCGGATGCTGCTGACACAGCACCTGCAGGCCACGACGCAGATCGAGCAGGTTGTCGTTGACGATCACCAGCAGCTCGAAATCGCTGAGGCCGAAATACTGGAGCTGTGCCCAGCGAAGGCTGTGGTGGGGCTCCATCTCGAGCCGACTGGCCTTGTCGCAGGCCATATGGAAGACCAGCCAGGTATCGACGAGCAGCGAGCGCAGCGCATCGTTGCGCTTGTTGTGCGCCTGGGGATGCGAGGCGAACCAGGACTCCAGTGTCTCGACCCAGCCGGCGAAGGGATCGAGCAGTCCCAGGGCCAGACATTCCCGGCCCTGCAGATAGCGCTCCATGCCCCGGTCGGTCGCGACGCGTGTCGGAAACTTGACGATCTCAGCCATGGGACAGCTCCTTGTATTGGTCGCGATCGACACCGCCATGCAGCCGCGCGTTACGACCAGCGGCGTACCCACGGGCCATTGCACGCTGATCGTCACGGCGTTGACCGCGGTCGATGGCCTCCATCGCCTCGAGCTGGGGATAGAAGCGCTGCTGGAAGTGCTCGATCGCGGCTACCGATGTCTTCGTCTTCTGAACCGGGACGATGTGCTCATACGCCCCGGCGACCCATGCCAGCGCATAGACGTCTGCCCGACGGATCTTGGTGACGCGCTTCGCGCGCTTGTGCATGCCGTTCAGGAACGCCTTGCGATCACTGATCAGCTGACGCTGCAGCACCTCGAAGGCATACGCCGCGATGCGTACCTGGCTCGCCTCGCCGAGGAAGGCGAAGTACCCCTGCCAGCTCTCGAACGTAGGACGCGGTTCGTAGACCGTGGCGGTACCGAAGGCGGCATTGACCAGGCTGGCCAGATGATCGAGCCAGCGCGGCGGCTTGCGCCCGGCTGGCGACTTGACGGCCACACGGTCGATGGTCGATGCCGCGACATCGATCTCACTGACGCCGTACTCGTCCATCAGATGCTGCGCCTGACGCAGGGCCGTTCCGGCCTCGTGCTCGTTGGCCGAGCGTGACAGCGCCAGGCAGCGCTCGATCTTGCGAAGGATGCGATCGGGAGTCATGCCTCGTCCCCCTCTTGACGCTGTAACCGGCGCAGCCGTGCCAGCACGTTCTTCTCAGCACGCGCGTCACTGGGTGAAAATCCGGTGAACACGGGCGGGCAGCCCGGCTTGATGAAGCGAACGTGACCGCCTCGCGTACGCTCGACGTGCCAGCCGTGAGTCACGGCATAATGCACTACGCGCTTCAGGGCGCGGGTCGAGCAACGGATCGGGAGTGAGTCAGGCATAGGGCACCTCCCCGATGAATTGGTCGGTGTGATCGAGCTGCTGACGAAACAGATCCAGTTGGCCTTCAAGCGACCGGATCAGTCGCTCTCGTTCACCTCGAAGCAGTCGACATTCGCGGTTGAGCCGCGCAAGTTCGTCGCGTTTTTCCGCGAGGCGAGTTTCGAGATGCAATAGTTCCTGGGCTGCACTGTTCATGACCGCCCCTCCTGTACCTGCTTCCACGCCAAAGACTCGAACCGGGTGCTCGAGCCCACGAACGTCAGATGCACCGTGCCGGTGGGACCGTTGCGCTGCTTGCCGATGATCAGCTCGGCCAGCCCCTTGTTGTCGGGGTTATCGATGTTGTAGACCTCATCGCGGTAAACGAAGCCGATGACGTCGGCATCCTGCTCGATCGCCCCGGAGTCACGCAGATCGGCCATGCAGGGCCGCTTGTTGGGGCGATTCTCGAGTGTGCGGTTGAGTTGCGAGAGCGCCACCACCGGGCAGTTGAGATCCTTGGCGGTGGCTTTGAGAATTCGCGAGATAGCGGAAATCTCGTTGTTGCGGTTCTCACAGCCCGGCTCCTCGAGCAGCTGCAGGTAGTCGATGAGGATGAGTGCCGGTTTGCCATGGCGGCGCATCAGCCGACGGGCACGAGACTTGAGTGAGGTTGCGGAGAGCCCGCTGGAGTCGTCCACGAACAGGCGCTCTTCGAAGCCGAGTATGCGATTCGTGGCGGAGGTCAGCTTCTCCCAGCCCCCATCGTCGAGCTGCCCTGAGCGCAGCGTGCTCAGATCCAGCCGCCCCATGCTTGCCATCAGGCGCAGCATCAGCTGCTCCTCGGGCATCTCGAGCGAGAAGACGAAGATCGGGGCGGTGGCTAACTCAGTGCGGCCCGTCGTGGCAACCAATGCATTCTCGACGAGGTTCATCCCCAGCGTGGTCTTGCCCATCGACGGGCGGCCGGCGAGGACGATCAGATCGGAGTCCTGCCAACCGCAGGTGAGCGCATCGAGATCCTGGTAGCCGGTCGGCGTGCCAGTAATGCCGTCCTTGGCGTTGAAGGCGCGATCGATGGTATCGATCGCTGCCGTCAGTGCCGGACGTATGCCGGTTTCCTTGCCCTGCCGATTTTCGGCCAGCTCGAACAGTTGCCGCTCGGTGGCTTCGATCAGCGCCTGACTGAGCTGCTGCCCATCCAGCGCCCGCTGACTGAGATCGCGGCCCATGTTGGCCAGTTGCCGGCGACGCTGATGCTCGCGAACGATGCCGGCATAGGCGACTACATTGGTTGCCGACGGTGTGTGACGGGCCAGCTCGGCCAGATAGGACAAACCGCCACAGGTCTCGAGATTCCCATCGCGCTCCAGAACTTCGGAGAGCGTCACCACATCCAGTGGCTTCTCATCATGGGATAGCGCTTCCATCGCCTTGAAGATCAGCCGGTGCGGGTACTGATAAAATGCGCCGGCATCGACGATTTCGCAGATGTCATCCCACTTGGTGTTATCGAGCATCAACGCGCCCAGCGTGGACTGCTCGGCCTCGATGCTATGCGGTGGCAGAAGCCCCATGGCCTCGGCTTCGGCGGATGCCGGGGATGCGGCTTCAATGGACATGACCCACCCCCGATTTTCCGGTGCCAGATTTACCGCTCGGTGCATTGGTGCCCACCGCACGGATGGCGTCGGCCCACTCGGGATAGAGATCGATGGCCACGGCCTTGAGCTGGTCAGCACAAGCCGGTGCCTTGCGGCTGGACGGCTTGCGCGGCTCGACCCGGTGAACGGGCAAGCCCTGCAGCGCTGCCACACGATAGGACGAGAGATTGACCAGCGGCGTCTCGAGCACACTAATGCCGTGATCTTCGACCTCGGCATACATGGTACGAATGCTGTCGGCAATGTCACGGGCATCGCGCAGATGATCGGTCATCTTGTTGAGCAGGATGGAGACCGGCGGCACCTCGAAACGGGTATAGCGTGCCAGCTCGCGCAGTTCGTTAAGCATGCCCTGAGTGCCACGCACGAATTCGCGGGCGGTGAGCAGTTCGGGAACGATGGGAGAGATCAGCCGATCGGCGGCCATAACGGCCATCTCGAGAATCACCGAGCGCGCGCCCTGGGTATCGATCAGGATGGCGTCATAGCGATCGGCGAAGCGATCGAGCAGGTCGATCAGCCGGAAGCGACCATTCGGGGCATTGAGCAGTAACTGCTGCAACTGATTCCGATAGTCGTTCGAGACAATGATGTCGAGATTGAGGATAGCGGTGTGAGAGATGATCTGGTCTAGGTCGACCAGCTCTGTCGCAAGCAGCTCATACACCCCACCAGGGGCAGGCTGAGACAGCTCATAGTAGGAAGAGAGGGTTGGCTGGGAGTCGAGGTCTATGAGGAGGACTCGTAGACCGGCGTCTGCCAGGAGGCCGCCCAAATTGGCTGTCGTGGTAGTTTTTCCGACGCCACCCTTGGAGCAAACCGTTGCTGAAACACGCATAACTGCACCTCATCCAGTGGTAATTGGAATGAGTGCAGAGACTGCAACTACTGGCTAAAATTTTTGGCTTTCGCTAGCTGGCTCCCTGAGCAGGACTCGAACCTGCGACCCAGCGATTAACAGTCGCTTGCTCTACCAACTGAGCTATCAGGGATCGATATGAGATGAGAAGCTCTCGATACGATGACAGCGATGGCTCCCCGAACAGGACTCGAACCTGTGACCCAATGATTAACAGTCATTTGCTCTACCAACTGAGCTATCGGGGATCGTTTTCTCACCGCACCTGCACTGGCTGAAAGAATGTGTTGGCTCCCCGAACAGGACTCGAACCTGTGACCCAATGATTAACAGTCATTTGCTCTACCAACTGAGCTATCGGGGACCATCCTTCAGCACGCGGCGTAGTATACGCGTTGAGTTTTCGGCGTCAAGGCTGTCAGGCCAATCAATCCGGTCTCGGGTGTCGACGATTTCCTCAGCGCAATCAACGGGCTGCGTTGGTATCAGTCAAACCAGCGTGTTGGAGCGGGCTTGGCTCGCGAACGGGTTCGCGGATTCGGCGACGTCGATCTTCGTGAGCAGAGCTCACTCCCACGTAACCCCGATCGACCGGGGCAGCACCCCGTTATCGACCGAGCCAGCGTGTTGGAGCGGGCTTGGCTAGCGAACGAGTCCGCGGATTCGGCGACGTCGGTCTTCGTGAGCAGAGCTCACTCCCACATAACCCCGATCGACCGGGGCAGCGTAATTGGGGTAACTGCAGGAGGACTTACAAGAGGTGGTGGCTACGCCCTGATTCGAACAGGGGACCCCATCATTATGAGTGATGTGCTCTAACCAGCTGAGCTACGTAGCCATCGGGGGGATGCGTTACCGTGCGGCAACGGTGGCGCACTATACCCGCGACATGACGAGATCACAAGCCCACGAAAAAAATTGGCCCCGTGTCGATCATCGACAGCGGGGCCTGCATACTCGTCCGTGCGTCAAGCGCACGTTGAGAGGTAGCTCGGAGGTACGCTCAGATACCGAGAGCCTGCTTCACGGCGGGCAGACCCGGCTTGCCATCGGCGGTCTTGACGCCTTCGAGCCAGGCTTCGAGCGTATCGGGATGCGCCTTGAGCCAGGCAGCGGCGGCTTCCTGGGCGTCTTCGCCATCATCCATGATCTTGCCCATCAGCGCGTTCTCCATATCCAGCGTGAAGCTGAGATTGTTGAGGAACTGGCCGACATTGCCGCACTCGTCGATATAACCGGCACGCGTGTTGGTATAGACCGTGGCGCCACCGTAATCGGGACCGAAATAGTCGTCCGCGCCGGAGAGGTAGCCCATGTCGAAGTTGGTGTTCATCGGGTGAGGCGCCCAGCCGAGGAAGACCATCCATTCGTCATCCTGCTCACGAGACTTCAGTTCGGCCAGCATGCCCGCCTCGGACGAATCGACCAGCGTCCAGTCGCCGAGGCCGAAGGCGTCGTCGTCGATCATCTGCTGGATGATCATGTTGCCGTCGTTACCCGCCTCGATGCCAAACAGCTTGTGGCCGAACTGATCGGCATGAGCGTCGAGATCGGCGACCGAGGTCACCCCTGCGTCCAGCACGTACTGCGGCACCGCCAACGTGTACTTGGCACCTTCCAGGTTAGCGCGCGGGCGGTCGATCTGGCCCTTGTCGATGTACGGGTCGCTGATCGACTTCATCGACGGCATCCAGTTGCCGAGAAACACGTCGAAATCCCCGTTTTTCATGCCTGCATAAGCGACCGGAACGGAGACCGTGTCGGAAGAGGCGTCGTAGCCGAGGTCCTCCAGCACAACACTGGCGATGGCGGTGGTCGCCTGGATATCGGTCCAGCCGACCTCGGCAAAATGTACGCTCTGGCAGCTCTCCGGCTCCTGCTGTGCTTGCGCCATCGATGACGCTACCAGGCCAATCCCCGCGATAGGCCAGACGAAGTGACGATAGTTCATGGTGTGAAATCCCCTACAGTGAATGGATCCGTTGTTTGTCGGTAACCGAGCACCCTCGATAATCATCGGTTATCGAATATCGATGTTTTCATTCGACACTGCAATACCTTAGTTTTTATTGATTGACCGTTCAATAAAAAAAATCCATACTGGTGCCATTGCTGATCGACTCGGCACTGTTCGATGGCTGGAAATAGGGGCTCCGAGCGGTTATGGGTATTGTAGATGGGGGGATGCGGAAGACCTCACTGCAAAGAAGCTCACTACAAAGAACCTCGCCGCAGCATAGCCGAACGCCCCTTTCACCGAGTTCGCACCTGGTCAGGTCACGCAGCGTCATTGCGTGCGGCGCGATTTCCGGTGGCATGGTTTTCAATAAAGTGGTTTTCGGGGACGAGGTTTGACCGTGTCACCGCGAACAGCGCCAGTGCAGAAACAGGAGAAATGCCCGTGCCGAAACTCGGTATGCAACCCATTCGCCGCCGTCAGTTGATTCAAGCGACGCTGGAAGCGATCGACGAGCTCGGTCTCGCCGATGCCACTATTGCCAGTATCGCCAAGCGCGCCGGCGTTTCCACGGGCATCATCAGTCACTATTTCAACGGTAAGGATGGGCTGCTCGAGGCCACCATGCGCCACGTGCTGGCCGATCTCGGCAAGGCGGTCAGAGAGCGTCGCGACGCGCTGGGCGCTGCCGGGCCAGAGGCCCATTTGCACGCCATCATCGATGGCAACTTCGACCCCAGCCAGACCAGCCGTTCGGTGATGAAGACCTGGCTAGCGTTCTGGGCCAGCAGCATGCACCACGCCCCGCTGCAGCGCCTGCAGCGCGTCAACGACCGACGGCTCTACTCCAACCTGAGTACGCAGTTCCGTCGCGTCTTGCCCAAGCGCCAGGCTAGAGACGCCGCTCGCGGGCTGGCAGCACTGATCGATGGACTCTGGCTACGCGGCGCGCTGGCGCCGGAGGGCCTCAACGTCGAGCGCGCCCGGCAGCTAGCCTACGAGTATGTTCGCGAGCAGCTCGACAACGCCAGGCGCTATCAAACGCGCGCCAATGAATACGCTTAGCAAACGCGTGCCAATGAATACGCTTAGCAAACGCGTGCCAATGAATACGCTTAGCAAACGCGCCAACGAATTCGCCTAGCAAACGCGCGCCAGCGAGTACGCCCGACGACATATTCGGCGCATATCTGGCCCGATCATCCATTCGCCATCACGCACTGGCCCCGCAACGCATTATCAAGGAGCGGCCTCATGACACTCGAGACACAGACACTCTACATCGACGGCAAACATACGCCGGCAACCGGCGATCAGACCTTCGACGCCATCAATCCGGCCAACGGTGACACCATCGCCAGCGTGCAGCAGGCGACCCAGGCCGACGTCGACAAGGCGGTCGAGAGCGCCCAGCGGGCACAACGCGAATGGGCTTCCCTGAGTGGTATGGAGCGCTCGCGCATTCTGCTCAAGGCGGTGGCGCTCCTGCGTGAGCGCAACGATGAACTGGCCGAACTCGAAACGCTGAACACCGGCAAGCCGATCAGTGAAACCGCCAGTGTCGACATCGTCACCGGTGCAGACGCACTGGAATACTTCGCCGGCCTGGCACCGGCGGTCGAAGGCACACAGATCCCGCTGCGTGAAGACTCATTCGTCTACACGCGCCGCGAGCCGCTGGGTGTGATCGGCGCCATCGGCGCCTGGAACTACCCGATCCAGATCGCCTGCTGGAAGGCCGCACCGGCCCTGGCGGCGGGTAATGCCGTCGTTTTCAAGCCGAGCGAAGTCACGCCGCTGACCGCCATGAAGCTGGCGGAAATCTTTACCGAAGCCGGTCTACCCGACGGACTGTTCAACGTGGTTCATGGTGACGGTAGCGTCGGTGCCATGCTGACCGAACATCCGGGGTTGGCCAAGATCAGCTTCACCGGCGAGGTGGGCACCGGCAAGAAAGTGATGTCCGCCGCGGCCGGCTCCACGCTCAAGGAAGTCACCATGGAGCTTGGCGGCAAGTCGCCGCTGATCGTGTTCGACGACGCCGACCTCGATCGCGCGGCGGATGGTGCGATGATGGCCAACTTCTACTCTAGCGGCCAGGTTTGCACCAACGGCACCCGTGTCTTCGTCCACCGCTCGGTCAAGGAAGCCTTCGAGGCGAAGATCGTCGAGCGCGTTGCACGCATCCAGTCCGGTGATCCCCTGAAACCGGAAACCAACTTCGGCCCGCTGGTCAGCTTCGAACACCTCGAGAAGGTCGCAAGCTATCTGGAGATCGCCAAGCAGGACGGCGCACGCCTCATCGCCGGCGGCGAGCGCATGACCGATGGCGACTTCGCCAAGGGTGCCTGGGTCGCACCGACGGTCTACACCGATTGCAGCGACGATATGCGAATCGTTCGCGAAGAGATCTTCGGGCCGATCATGTCGATTCTCGCCTTCGATGATGAAGCCGAAGTCATCCGCCGCGCCAACGACACCGAGTATGGCCTCGCCGCCGGTCTCTTCACCGAGGGATTGAATCGTGCTCACCGTGTAATTCACCAGCTCGAAGCCGGCATCTGCTGGATCAACACCTGGGGCGACTCCCCCGCCGAGATGCCGGTCGGTGGCTACAAGCAGTCCGGCATCGGCCGCGAAAATGGCATGGAGACGCTGGCGCATTACACCCAGACGAAATCGGTGCAGGTGGAGATGGGGCCGTTCGCCTCGGTGTTTTGACGAGAGCTTCGAGCCACGAGCTTCGAGATGCGAGCTAAAGGTCAAAAGCGACGATAGCTCCGAGCCACGAGCTTCGAGATGCGAGCTGAAGGTCAAAAGCGGCGAGAGATCCGAGCTACGAA
This sequence comes from Salinicola rhizosphaerae, assembly GCF_014652715.1. Classification (GTDB taxonomy): domain Bacteria; phylum Pseudomonadota; class Gammaproteobacteria; order Pseudomonadales; family Halomonadaceae; genus Salinicola; species Salinicola rhizosphaerae. The sequence continues at coordinate 63,285 of NZ_BMZI01000006.1, forward strand.
CAACAAAAAGCAGCATTTCGGCAAGAGGATGGCTGTCGATGAAGCACGAGCAGATGGTGGTTTGGGTCCGGAGCAAGGATCTCAGCGTGGCGGTCTATAGAGAACTCGCCGAGCTCAAGGATTTTGGCTTCAAGGACCAGATTACGCGGTCCGCCCTATCGATTCCGAGCAACATCGCAGAGGGCTTTGAACGTTACACCGAGCGAGAAAAGTTCCGCTTCGTTTCGATTGCAAAAGGCTCATGCGGGGAATTCGCCACTCAGGCGCTGATTGGCCTCGAAGTCGGTTATATCGACCCGTCTATTGGTCATCAATGGCGCGATGAAGCTTTCAACTATCTCGAATGCTCGGCTCGCTTTTGAACTCTCTAACTCGTAGCTCGTAGCTCGTAGCTCGTAGCTCGTAGCTGAATTCATTCTTCCAAGGAGCGCGCGTATGCAACAGGCTCGCGAATTCGATTACATCATCATTGGCGCAGGTTCGGCGGGTAACGTGCTGGCAACGCGGCTGACCGAAGATCCGGGCGTGACCGTGCTACTACTGGAGGCCGGCGGCCCAGATTACCGTGCCGACTTTCGCACCCAGATGCCGGCGGCGCTCGCCTACCCGCTACAGGGAAAACGCTACAACTGGGCGTTCGAGACCGACCCGGAACCGCACATGGACAACCGTCGCATGGAGTGCGGGCGTGGCAAGGGCCTCGGCGGTTCATCGCTGATCAACGGCATGTGCTATATCCGTGGCAACGCCATGGATCTGGACAATTGGGCCGACATGCCCGGCCTGGACGATTGGCGCTATCTCGACTGTCTGCCCTACTACAAGAAGGCGGAAACTCGCGACATCGGCCCGAACGACTACCACGGCGGCGACGGCCCGCTCAGCGTGGCCACGCCGAAGGCCGGCAACAATCCGCTCTACCAGGCCTTCATCGAGGCGGGTGTCGAGGCAGGCTATCCGCGCACCGACGACCTGAACGGCCGTCAGCAGGAGGGCTTTGGCCCGATGGACCGGACCACGACGCCCAACGGGCGCCGTTCGGCCACCAGCCGCGGCTATCTCGATATCGCGAAGCAGCGTGACAACCTGACCATCGTCACCCACGCCACCACGGACCGCATTCTATTCGAGGATCACCGCGCCGTCGGCGTGAATTACCTGCAGAAGACGCAGCCGCAGCAGGCGCTGGCACGCCGCGAAGTCCTGCTCTGCGCTGGTGCCATCGCCTCGCCGCAGATTCTGCAGCGCTCCGGCGTCGGCGACCCCGAGCTGCTGGAGCGGCACGGCATTCCCGTCGTCCACTCGCTCAAGGGGGTCGGCGAGAATCTGCAAGATCATCTGGAAATGTACATCCAGTACGAGTGCAAGGAACCGATTTCGCTCTATCCGGCGTTGAAGTGGTACAACCAGCCGAAAATCGGTGCCGAGTGGATGTTCATGGGCCAAGGGGTCGGAGCCAGCAATCAGTTCGAAGCCGGCGGTTTCATTCGTAGCGACGACGATGAGGCGTGGCCGAACATCCAGTACCACTTCTTGCCGATCGCGATCAGCTACAACGGCAAGAGCGCGGTGCAAGCGCACGGCTTTCAGGCGCATGTCGGCTCGATGCGTTCGGAAAGCCGCGGTCGGGTTCAGCTACGCGACAAGGACCCGAAGAGCGCACCGAGCATTCTGTTCAACTACATGGCGACCGAGCGTGACTGGGAAGAATTCCGTGCCGCGATCCGTCTGACGCGCGAGATCATCAACCAGCCCGCCATGGACGCCTACCGCGGGCGCGAGATTTCTCCCGGGCCGAACGTCGAATCAGACGAAGAGCTGGACGCCTTCGTTCGTCAGCACGCCGAAACCGCCTACCACCCTTGCGGCACCTGCCGCATGGGCACCGGCGAGGACGCCGTCGTCGATGGTGAAGGCCGCGTTCACGGTATCGAGAGCCTGCGCGTCATCGACGCGTCGATCATGCCGCAGATCGTCACCGGCAACCTCAACGCCACCACGATCATGATTGCCGAGAAGCTCGCCGACAGCGTGCGAGGGCGCGAGCCGCTGCCGGCAGCCGAAGTCGATTATTTCAAGGCCGACGGCGCACCGGCGCGTCAGACGCCCAAACGAAGCGGAGAGAAATAGCCAAGCGCAGAGAAATAGCTAAGCGCCTGACTACAGACTCTTGCTTTGGCTTCTGCTTCCCCTTCTTCACCCGGCCCAGCGCCGGGTTTTTTTATGTTGACGCTGGCGGGTATCACTTGCGCGCTTGTTGCGCATTCATCGAACACTGTTCCTTTAGACTGCTAGTCTGTGTAACTTGGCTCGAACGCAAGACCAAAGTTCGAACGCCCGTTCCAACGCCAGAACAAGGATCGTCTCTCCTCATGCCGTCGCCTTCGACCCGACAGCGCCATCCGCTGCGCTGGATACTCATCATCGTCCTGATCGTCATCGCGGGCGTCGTCGCCTACCGTTATCTTGCCGCGGGCGATGATTCCAAAGCCGGCGACGGCACACCACAGGGCGGCCCCGGTATGGGCGGCCAGACGACTGCAGTATCGGCGGTGGCGGCCAGCGAGGGCGATCTGCCGATCGAACTGACGGCGCTGGGCACGGTACGACCACTGCAGAGCGTCGAGGTACGGCCACGGGTCGAGGGCGAACTGCTGGAGGTCAACTTCGACGAGGGTGACAGCGTTCGGAAAGGGCAGCAGTTAGCCCGCATCGATCCGCGTGACTACCAGGCCCAGCTCGACGAAGCCAAGGGCCAACTCGCGCAGGATCAGGCGCAGCTCGCCTCTGCCCAGCAGGATCTCGCGCGTTACCAGAAGCTGATCAAGACCAACTACGTCTCGCAGCAGGATCTCGACCAGCAGCGCCAACTGGTGCGTCAATACCAGGGCACGGTGGCCAGCGACAAGGCCAGCGTGCAGAGCGCCCAGGTACAGCTCGACTACACCGATATCAAGGCGCCGATCACCGGGGTCGTCGGCATCCGCAACGTCGATCCCGGCAACATCGTCCAGCTCGGCGACGACGATCCGATCGTCACCATCACTCAGCTCGATCCGATCTCCGTGATCTTCTCGCTGCCCAGCCGCTACGTCGATATCGTAAGGCAGCGCCTGACGGCGGGCGATCACCCTAGCGTCAGCGTCACCGGCACCAACGGGAAGACGTTCAGCGGCACGTTGACCAGCATCGATAGCAACATCAATAGCGCCACCGGCACGATCCGCCTTCGCGCCACGCTCGACAATCCGGACGGCGGGCTCTATCCCAATGCCTACGTCGATGTCAGCCTCGTCTCACAGATATTGGAAGACCAGGTGATCGTTCCCGAGCCGGCCGTACAGACCGGTCAAAGCGGAGATTATGTCTACGTCGTCAATGACGATGGCACCGTCAGCCGACGCGATGTAACGCTGGTCGCGACACAGAATTCGCAGAGCGCCCTCTCGGCCGGGGTCAAGGCCGGCGAGCAGGTCGTCGTCGATGGCGTCGATAGCCTGAGCGACGGTGCCAAGGTGCGCATAGTGAGCGATGCCCTGCCGGGCGAGTCCAGCGATGAAGCCGACGATCCGGCCAGCGCGGCGAGCGGCGATTCGAGCGATGGCAACACCAACGGGAACGCGGCCAGCGGCAGCCAGTCATGAACCCGTCTCGCCTGTTCATCCTTCGCCCGGTCGCCACTTCGCTGGTCATGCTGGCGATCCTGATTGCCGGCGCGCTGGCCTATCGACTGCTGACCATCTCCTCACTGCCGGAGGTCGACTTTCCGACCATCCAGGTCACCACGCTCTACCCCGGCGCCGGGCCTGACGTGATGCTGTCTCACGTCACTTCCCCGCTGGAGGACGAGCTCGGCGAGATCTCCGGCCTCGAGGACATGAGTTCGACCAGCACCGGCGGCGCTTCGCTGATTACGCTGCGCTTCTCGCTCGATTCCGACCTGGGCGTGGCCGAGCAGGAGGTGCAGGCGGCGCTCTCGCAGGCGGAAACACTACTACCGGACGACCTGCCCCGGCCGCCGAGCTACAGCAAGGTGAACCCGGCGGATACGCCGATCATGACGCTTGCCGTCAGCTCCGGGACGCTGCCGCTGACCCAGGTCTATGATCTGGTCGATACGCGCATGGCGCAGAAGATCGCCCAGATCAGCGGCGTCGGCCAGGTCAAGATCGCCGGCGGGCATGAGCCGGCCGTTCGCGTCACCGCGGACGCCCGCCAGCTAGCCGCCTATGGGCTCGATCTCGCCTCCGTGCGCAGCGCCATCGATGCCGCTAACGTCAACCAGGCCAAAGGCACGATCTACGGCCCCTATCGTGCCTACAGCCTGGATGCCAACGACCAGCTGCTCTCCGCGGACGCCTATCGGGACCTCATTCTCAAGCAGGACAACGGCTCGGTACTGCGCCTGTCGGACGTGGCGAAGGTCGAGGATGGCGCCGAGAACGCTTATCTCTCGGCCTGGGCCAACCGCGATGGCGCGATCCTGATCGACGTGCTGCGACAGCCAGGCGCCAACGTGGTCGCGGTCGCCGACAGCATCAAGTCGAGTCTGCCGGCGCTCGAGAACACCCTGCCCGCCAGCGTCGACGTCAAGGTGCTGACCGATCGCACAACGACGATTCGTGCCGCCGTCGATGACGTCCAGTTCGAGCTGGTGCTCGCCATCGCGCTGGTGGTCATGGTCACCTTCCTGTTTTTGCGCAATCTGCCGGCGACGATGATTCCCAGCCTTGCCGTGCCGTTGTCGCTGGTGGGCACCTTCGGCGCGATGTATCTCGCCGACTTCAGTCTCAACAACTTGACGTTGATGGCGTTGACCATTGCCACTGGTTTCGTCATCGATGACGCGATCGTCGTGCTCGAGAACATCACCCGCTACATCGAGAAAGGCGAACGCCCGCTCGCCGCGGCGCTCAAGGGCTCACGCCAGATCGGTTTCACCATTCTGTCGCTGACGGTGTCGCTGCTGGCGGTGCTGATTCCGCTGGTCTTCATGAGCGGCGTGGTCGGCGTGCTGTTCCGCGAATTCGCGCTGACGCTGGCGATCTCGATTCTCATCTCGGCGTTCGTCTCGCTGACGCTGACACCGATGCTCTGCGCTCGCTGGCTCAAGCACCGTCCGGAAGCCGCCGAGGGCGGCGAAGAGAGCGACGACGAGGCGATGGTGAGAAATCGACAAGGGTTGTTCGGGCGCGTCACCCGCGGCTACGAACGGGCGCTGGATTGGGTGCTCCGCCACCAGCGGCTCACGCTGGTCGTCGCCGTCGGCACGCTCGCCGTGACCGCGGGGCTCTTTCTGATCACCCCGAAAAGCCTCTTCCCGATTCAGGACACCGGCGTGCTGCGCGGCATCACCACTGCCACGCAGTCGACGTCGTTCAAGGCGATGTCGGCACGTCAGCAGCAGTTGGCCGATCGGATTCTCGACGACCCGGCAGTAGAGAGCCTCTCCTCGAGTATCGGCATCGACGGCACCAACACGACGCTCAACAGCGGCCGGCTGACCATCAACCTGAAGCCGCTCGACGAGCGCGACGACCTTGCCGCGGTGCTCTATCGACTGCGCAAGAGCGCCGACGACATCCCCGGCCTGACGCTGGCGCTGACGCCGGTACAGGACCTGACGCTCGAAGACACCGTGAGCCGGTATCCGTACCAGTTCTCGTTGACCCAAGGCGACCGCGAGACGCTCAACGCGGATACCGACAAGATGCTCGCGGCATTGCGCCGGTCGCCGGCGATTGCCAACGTCTCCAGCGACGTGCAGAACGATGGCCGCAAGCTGGAAGTCACCATCGACCGTGGCCGCGCCGGGCGCCTTGGCGTGACCGTTGCGGACATCGATGACGCGCTCTACGACGCCTTCGGTCAGCGGCTGATCTCGACGATATTCACGCAGGCGAGCCAGTACCGCGTCGTGCTCGCCGCCAATGCCACCGACAGCGACGGCCCAGAGGCCCTCTCACGGCTCTATGTCACCAACGATGACGACGAGCTGGTGCCGCTCTCCACGCTGGTCACGCTGACCGAAAAGACGGCGCCGCTGTCGCTCTCGCGCGAGAACCAGTTCCCCTCGGCGCTTTTGTCGTTCGCGGTGGCCGACGGCCATTCGCTGTCGGATGCCTTCGACGCGGTCGAGCAGGCCGCCGACGAGACGCTGAGCGATCAGACCCAGCTCGCCTATCGCGGCTCGGCGCTCGCCTACAATGACTCGACCAGCGATACGCTGTGGCTGATTCTTGCCGCCATCGTGACCATGTATATCGTGCTCGGCATTCTCTACGAGAGCTACATCCACCCCCTGACGATTCTCTCGACGCTGCCCTCGGCAGCGATCGGCGCCCTGCTCGCCCTGCAGTTGAGCGGTTATTCGCTAGGGCTCGTGGCGATCATCGGGATCATTCTGTTGATCGGTATCGTCAAGAAGAACGCGATCATGATGATCGACTTCGCGCTGGAGGCGCAGCGTGACCGCGGCATGAGCGCCGAGAAGGCTATCCATACCGCGGCATTGCTGCGTTTTCGCCCGATCATGATGACGACCTTTGCCGCCCTGCTCGGCGCGATGCCGCTGATGTTCGCCAGCGGCTATGGTGCCGAGCTGCGTCAGCCGCTCGGGCTGACCATGGTCGGCGGCCTGCTGTTCAGTCAGTTGCTGACGCTCTTCACCACGCCGGTGGTCTATCTGTTCTTCGATCGTCTGGCGGCTCGCGTGGCCCCCCGCCAGGCGCAAGACGACGAGGGAAGCGGTGACGAGCGGCGTGGCGAGGTGCATTCGTGAGTCTCTCCGCGCCCTTCATACGCCGGCCGGTGGCGACGATTCTGCTGGCGCTGGCGGTGCTGATGCTCGGCGGACTGGCCTACGAACGCCTGCCGGTGGCGCCGCTGCCCAACGTCTCGTTCCCGACCATTCTCGTCTCTGCGAGTCTCAGCGGGGCCAATCCGGAAACGATGGCCTCCACCGTGGCCACGCCGCTCGAGCGCTCGCTGGGCCGAATTCCCGGTATCACCCAGATGACCTCGTCGAGCTCCGACGGCTCGACCAGCGTGATCATCCAGTTCGACCTCGACAAGGATATCAACGTCGCCGCTCAGGAGGTGCAGGCAGCCCTCAACGATGCCCAGCCGCTGCTGCCAAGCGCGATGACCAGTCGTCCGCACTATCGCAAGCTCAATCCGGCGTCGGCGCCGGTGATGATCCTCTCGCTCACCTCGGACGTGCTGCCGACCAGCGAGGTCTACCAGCTCGCCGACACCAAGATCGCCCCGCCGATCGCGCAGGTGCCCGGGGTCGGTGACGTCAACGTCGGCGGCAGCTCATCGCCGGCGGTGCGTGTCTCGCTCGACCCGAGCAAGCTCAATCACGCCGGCATCACGCTGGATGCGGTCGCCAGCGCCCTGCGCGCCGCGACCACGCAGTCGCCGACCGGTTTCGTCCAGAGCGTCGAGCATCGCTGGGAGGTCGACAGCGACTCGCAGCTGCTGAAGGCGAGCGACTACAGTCAGATCGTGATCAGCCGTGGCGACGACGGCTCGCTCATGCGCCTGGGCGATGTCGCCAGCATCACCGATGGGGTCGAGGATCGTTACAACGTCGGTTTTCAGAACGACCTGCCGGCGGTACTGCTGGTGATCAGCAGCGCCAGCGGCGCCAACATCATCGACACCATCGCCGGCGTACGCGAGCGGATGGATGAGATCCAGAGCCTGCTGCCCTCGAGCGTCAACCTGAGCGTGCAGCTCGACCGCTCTCCCGGCATCCAGGCCTCGCTTCACGAAACCCAGCTCACGCTGCTGCTGGCGATCGTGCTGGTGGTGCTGGTGGTGTTTCTGTTCCTGCGCAACGCCCGTGCGACCATCATTCCCAGCGTGGCGATCCCGGTCTCGCTGGTGGGCACGTTCGCCATGATGTGGGCGTTCGACTTCTCTCTCGACACGCTCTCGCTGATGGCGCTGATCGTCTCGATCGGCTTTCTGGTCGACGACGCCATCGTCGTGGTAGAGAACATCGCGCGCCATATCGAACAGGGAGTGCCGCCGTTCAAAGCCGCACTGCTGGGGGCAAAAGAGGTCGGATTCACCGTCACCTCGATGAGCGTCTCGCTGGTGGCGGTATTCATTCCCCTGCTGCTGCTCGGCGGCTTCATCGGCCGACTGTTCCATGAATTTGCCGTCACGCTGTCGCTCGCCATCGGCGTCTCGCTGCTGGTGTCGCTGACGCTGACGCCCATGCTCTGCGCGCGATGGCTCAAACCGCATCCCGTCAGGGAGCGCGAGCCGGGCTGGGAGCGCTGGCTGGTTGCCATCGGCGGCTGGTTTCTGCGCGGCTATGCGCGCACACTGGATATCGCGCTCAAGCACCGCCGCCTGACGCTCTTGTCGCTGGTCGCCGTGATCGTGTTCAACGGCTATCTCTACACCGCCGTCGACAAGGGCTTCATTCCGGATCAGGACACTGGTCGCCTGCTCGGTACCATGCGCGGCGACCAGGCGCTCTCCTTCGATGCGGTGTCCGACAAGCTGCGCCAGGTGCGTGAAAAGCTGCTGGCCGACCCCGCGGTGAGCAGCGTGCTCGGCTTCATGGGCAGCGGCGGGCCGGGCCACGGTGGCTCGTCGGCGACGCTTTTCATTACGCTCAAGGACGACCGTCAGGGATCGACGCAGGCAGTCGGGAATCGGCTGATGGCCGGGCTCAAGAACATCGCTGGGGTCAATACCTTCATGTTCCCGCTCCAGGACATTCGCGTCGGCGGTCGTTCTGGCAGCGCCTCGCAATACGAGATCACGCTGAAGAGCGATAGCCTGGACCTGCTCGCCGAATGGTCGAGAAAAGTCCAGCAGGCGATGCAGGGCGTCGATGGCATCACTGGCGTCGACAGCGACAGCCGCAACGCCGGGCTGGCCGCCAAGCTGGTCGTGGACCGCGACACCGCCTCGCGACTCGGCGTCGACATGAGCACCATCGATACGGCGCTCGGCAACGCCTTCGCCCAGAGCAAGGTCGTGAGCCTGTACGACGCCGACGAGCAGCGCTACGTCGTCATGGAGGTCGCCGCGCCCTATCGACAGGCGCCAGAGGCGATCGGCGATCTCTACGTCAGCGGTAGCGACGGCAACACGGTACCGATCTCCGCGTTCAGCCACATCGAGCGCAGCACGACACCGGTTTCCGTCAATCATCAGGGCCAGTTCGCCGCCTCGACGGTATCGTTCAACCTCGAAGACGGCGTCTCGCTCGGCGAGGCCACCGAACGTATTCGCAGCGCGGTCGACGAGCTGCATCTGCCGACCGGCGTTCAGGTCGATTTCGAGGGCAGTGCCGGCACCTTCCAGAGCGGCGTGGAAGCCATGCCGTGGTTGATCCTAGCCGCCCTGGTCACGGTCTACCTGGTACTGGGCATTCTCTACGAGAGCTACATTCACCCGCTGACGATTCTCTCGACGCTGCCCTCTGCCGGCGTCGGCGCGCTGCTGGCGCTGATGCTGCTGGGCAAACCTTTCACGCTGATTGCCCTGATCGGCATCATCCTGCTGATCGGCGTGGTCAAGAAGAATGCGATCATGCTGGTCGACTTCGCCGTGGTCTGCGAACGCGAACAGGGCATGAGCGCGAGTGAGTCGATTCGCCATGCGGCGCTGGTCCGCTTTCGTCCGATCATGATGACTACGCTGGCCGCGATTCTCGGCGCCGTGCCGCTGCTGCTCGGCACCGACGAGAACGCCGCCCTGCGTGCGCCGCTTGGCATCACGATCATCGGTGGCCTGATTGTCAGCCAATTGTTGACGCTCTACACCACCCCGGTCGTCTATCTCTACCTCGACCGCCTGCACAGGCGCCTGCGGCCCAAACGTATCGACACTGCCACGTCTGAGAAAACGGCTTGATCTGAGCCGCGAGCCGCGAGCCGCGAGCCGCGAGCCGCGAGCCGCGAGCCGCGAGCCGCGAGCCGCGAGCCGCGAAAATCAGCGTCACGTTTTATTCGAAGAATGCCAGCGACGCGTGTCGCTGGCATTCTTCGTAGCTCGTGGCTGCCATCGAATCCGGCGCGGCCGAAGCTCGCCCAAAGCATAACGCCATGATGCTAGCCAGCCGACGGGGTATCGGCTAGTCTGGAATCCAATTCAAACGCTCGTCTGAATTTATGCGAACGAAGCCGGAAGCCGCCATGCAGGCGCCCTGCCGTTCTCCGATGCCCTCTCTGCGGAGCCCATCATGACCACACTACTGATACTCGTCCTCGCCGTTGCCGGCTGCCTGGTGGTGATGCGTCGCGAAGCCGGCGCTGTCGCCATGATCGCCGTGCTCGGCGTTGTCGGGCTGCTTGGCGTCATTCTCGACGCGCCCGTTATCGGCGCGCTGTTGCTGATCGCGGCCGCGCTGGTCGCGATCTGCGGGCTGAAACCGCTGCGCCGACGGTGGCTGTCGCCGCGGCTCTTCGCGATGTTCAAGAAGGTTGCACCGCGCGTGTCGGAAACCGAGCGGGTCGCGCTCGATGCCGGCACGGTCGCCTGGGACGGCGAGCTGTTCAGCGGCCGCCCGGACTGGCACAAGCTGATCGCGTTCGACAGCGCCGGCCTGACCGATGAAGAGCAGGCGTTCGTCGATCATCAGTGCAGCGTTGCCGCCGGCATGTGCAACGCCTGGGAGATCGCACGCGAGCGCGCCGACATGCCCGAGGCGCTATGGGAGTATCTGAAGCGCGAGCGTTTTTTCGGCCTGATCATTCCCAAGGCTTATGGCGGACTCGAATTCTCGGCCAAGGCGCAGTCCGCCGTGCTGCAGAAACTCGCGTTCAACGAGACACTGATGAGCACCGTCGGCGTGCCCAACTCGCTCGGCCCGGGTGAACTCCTGCTCAAGTACGGCACCGAAGAACAGAAAAATCACTATCTGCCGCGGCTGGCAGACGGTCGTGACGTTCCCTGTTTTGCCTTGACCGGTCCCCGCGCCGGCAGTGACGCCACGTCGATTCCGGACGTCGGCATCGTCTGTCGTGGCACGTTCGAGGGGCAAGAGGTACTGGGACTCAAGCTCACCTTCGAAAAACGCTGGATCACATTGGCACCGATCGCCACCGTCGTCGGTCTGGCATTTCGACTGTTCGACCCGGACAACCTTCTTGAGCAGGGCAAGAGCGACATCGGCATCAGCTGTGCACTGATCCCGCGAGAGACGCCGGGCATGGAGATCGGACGCCGCCATCACCCCATCGGCAGCCCGTTCATGAATGGCCCGATCAAGGGCAAGGACGTTTTCATCCCGCTCGACTATCTCATCGGTGGCCTGGCGATGGCCGGTCAGGGCTGGCGAATGCTGGTCGAGTGCCTCTCGGTCGGCCGCTGCATTACGCTGCCTTCCGGCGCAGCGGGCACGGGTCGCTACGCCGTCGGCTGGGCCGGCGGCTTCGCGCGCATCCGGCGCCAGTTCAATATTGCCGTTGCCGACATGGAGGGTGTCCAGGAGCCACTGGCGCGAATCGCCGCCAAAGCCTACATCTCCCAGGCCGCGGTCATGCAGACGGCCAATACGATCGACCACGGCGTCAAGCCGGCGGTGCCCTCGGCAATCCTCAAGAGCCAGTTGACCGAGTTCCAGCGCGACATGATGGCGGACGCCATGGACATTCACGGCGGGCGCACGGTCACGCTCGGCCCGCGTAACTATCTGGGTATCGGCTTCAGCGCCACGCCGGTCTCAATCACGGTCGAGGGCGCCAACATCATGACGCGCAACCTGATGATCTTCGGTCAGGGGGCCATTCGCTGCCATCCTTATGTGCTGGAAGAGCTCGCTGCCAAGGACGCCGACGATTCAGCCGCTTTCGACTCGCTCTTCTTCCGCCATATCGGACTCATCTGCGGCAACGCCGCTCGCGCCTTCACCCAGTCACTGGGATTGGGCAAGCCGGAGACCCCGTTCGACAGCACGGCGCGCCCTTATGCGCAGGACGCCGCAAGGCTGTCATCCGCGTTCAGTCTCTGTGCCGACGCAGCGATGGCAAGCCTCGGCAGCAAGCTTAAGCAGCGCGAGATGATCTCCGCGCGCCTGGGTGATGTGCTGTCGAACCTCTACCTGCTATCGATGGTCCTCAAGCAGTGGCGGGAAACCGACCGAGTGGACGGCGAAGCGGCGCTTTTCCACTACAGCTGTCGCTTCCTGCTCAATCGCGCGGAACAGGCGCTGATCGATCTGTTCGACAACCTGCCCAATCGTGCGCTGGCGAATACGCTCTCTTTCGTCACGCTCCCGCTGGGCAGGCGTTGGCATAAGCCGCAGGACCGGCTGACACGTGAAATCGCCAAGGCGATCTCCACCGACAGCGCCCTGCGCCACAAGCTGACACGCAACACCTGGGAAACCTGGGAGAAAGGCCAGAAAGAGAACCCGCTGGCCCGCTACAACGCGCTGCTGGCCAACGCCGAACGCGCCGAAACGATCTATCGCGCGCTCAACAAGGCACGGGTGAAAAAGCAGCTCCCGGAGGTCGCTCTACACCCGGAACAGTGGATCGATGCGGGTCTGGAAGCGGGCGTGATCGACGAAGACGACGCCGCCTTCATGCGCGCCCACGAGGCGGAAGTGCTCGATATGCTGACGGTCGACGACTTCGCGTTCGATGCATTCGCGGCGGCTCGGCCGTCAGAGCCCAGCGCCAGCCGTCGGGAAGATGAAACCGCGGTCTGAGCTCATCCTGCGAGCAACCGCGCACCGCGAGACTCGCCACGCCACATTCGCCGATCGTCAGAAGG
>NZ_BMZI01000006.1:76216-78646 GCF_014652715.1 Salinicola rhizosphaerae
TGCTCCGCCGCCTTTTCGGAGAGATCGATGATTCGTCCTTCGACGAACGGGCCACGGTCGTTGATGGTGACGACCGTGCTGGCGCCCGAATCCAGTGCAGTCACCTTGACCTGGGTGCCGAACGGCAGCGTCTTGTGCGCTGCCGTCATTGCCTGGCTGTCGTAGGGCTCGCCGCTGGCGGTTGGCCGCCCCTCGAAATAACTGGCGTAATAGGTCGCCTCGCCAACGCGCTTGCGCGCGGCCTCGACCGGGGGGTTCGGCTCACCGGCGCCTTTGCGCTTCGCTGCAGGCTTTGCGACCGTTGGCGAAGCGACGGGCCCCGGCTGCGCGGGCGTAACGGATGAGTGCTGGCCGGGACCGGCGGCACAGCCAGCTAGCAGAAGCGCCGCGGCAATGGCCAGCCACCGCGCCGAGCACGGCAGACGCCCGGCACGCTCGTCTGCCGTCCGCCGTGTTGCCTGAGTCAACGAAATCATCGTGAAAGCCAATTCTCGCAAGTGTCGCGTTGAGATGGGCAGATGATACGCGACGATCGACTCAAGTTAACGGCCAAATAAGCAAAATCAGGGGAATCGCCACTGCCGTCACCACCACGCTGAGCGGCAGTCCCAGCTTCCAGTAATCGCGGAATCGATAGCCTCCAGGCCCCATGACCAGCGTATTCGACTGATGCCCTATCGGCGTAAGGAACGCACAGGAGGCGCTGATCGCCACCGCCATCAGGAAGGGGGCGAGGGAGACCGAGAACCCGCTCGCCAGACTGGCGGCAATGGGCGCCATCAGCAGCGCGGCGGCGGCATTGTTGATGACGTTGGAGAGCAGGAGCGTCAGCACGAACAGCGCCGTCAGCGTCACCACCGGTGGCCAGCCACTGCCGAGCGAGAGCATGCCGTCGGCGATCAACTTCGCCCCGCCGCTGGTATCCAGTGCCTGGCCGACGGGCAGCATCGCAGCCAGCAGCACGATCACCGAGCCTTCGATCGCATCATAGCCCTCGCGCAGCGGCAGCACGCCAGCCGCCAGCGTGATCAGCGCCGCCAGCGACATCGCTACCGCCGCCGGCAGCAGGTCGAACATCATCGCCGCGATCGCCAGCACGAAGATCGCCAACGCCAGCCACATCTGACGCGGCTGGCCCAGCGAGAGCTTGCGACTGGCCAGCGGCAGACAGCCCAGCGTGGCGAGGCTATCGCTCAGCCCGCTCTCGTCGCCCTGCAGCAGGAGCACATCGCCCGGCTGGAATCGAATGTCCCGCAGTCGTCGCTTCAGTCGGGTGCCATCACGCGACACGGCGACCAGCTGCACGCCATGCTGATTGAGTAGCCCAAGCTGCGTAACGGTCCGATTGATCATCATCGAATCATTGCGCACCACCACTTCGACCAGTTGCAGCGCTTCCGTATCCAGGCGCTTACCTTTCACCTTTGCGCTATCGTCGTCCTCCGAATCCGGCGCTTCGGCGTTCTCGGCATCATCTCGCGGCGAGCCGATCGCGAGACCGGCCTTGTCCTCGAGCAGCTTGAGATCATCCGGGTCCGCCTCGAGCAGCAGAATGTCGCCCGCCTTTAGGGTGCCGAAGAAGCGATGGCCGGAGAGACGCTCCTCGCCGCGCACCACCGCCAGCACGGGAACCGGTTCACTGCACAGCTCACGCAGCTCGCGCAGCGTCCAGCCGACCGCCCTGGCATCTTCGACGACGCGGAGTTCACTGAGATAGGCAGAGGTCTCGAAGAGCTCATCGGCGGAAGCCTGCCCTTGCCGTCGGGGCGTGAATCGCCAGCCGACCGCCACCATGAAGATCCAGCCGGCAATCGCGACGAGTCCGCCGACCGGGGCAAAATCGAACATGCCGAAGGCGCCCTCGCCCTGGCTCGCGCGGAAGGTGCTGATAATGATATTGGGCGGGGTGCCGATCAATGTGATCAGTCCGCCCAGCAAGGAACCGAACGCCAGCGGCATCAGCAACAGGGACGGCGAGGTGTCGTGCTCTCTGGCGACCCGAACGGCGACCGGCAACAGCAGCGCGAGCGCGCCGACGTTGTTCATCACCGCCGAGAGCACGATCACGGTCGCGGTCAGCACGCCAAGCTGCCGAAGCGGCCTGGCACCCGCTTTCAGCGTCTTCTCGGCGATCCAGTCGACCACGCCGGCATGCTCGAAACCCCGACTGAGAACGAGCACCGCCGCCACGGTAATGACCACCGGATGGCCAAAGCCGGAGAACGCCTCGTTAGCGGGTACGAGTCCCAGCAGCACGCAGGCAAGCAGCGCCGCCATTGCCACCACATCGTAGCGAAATCGGCCCCAGACGAAGGCCACAAGCGTCATGGCCAGTACCACGAACACCCAGTAGGCATCCTGCATTCAGACGCTCCTCCCATCCCGAAAACGCCGGCGCCGCTCGAAAGCGACGCCGGCGTTCTCAGCATA
>NZ_BMZI01000006.1:78759-156957 GCF_014652715.1 Salinicola rhizosphaerae
AGCCGGTCGTCTGGCGCGAGGCCAGCGATTCCTGCGCCTTGCCGGCCTCCTCGAGCTTGAAGCGCTGCGCGATATCGATCTTTACCTTGCCGCTTTCGAGCATGTCGAACAGGTCCAGACACATCTCCTCGAGACGTTCACGGGTATCGGCATAGCCGTTGAGGCTCGGGCGAGTCAGGTAGAGCGAGCCCTTCTGGTTGAGGATACCCACGTTCACACCCTCGACCGCGCCCGACGCGTTACCGAAACTGACCATCAATCCGCGTGGCGCCAGACAGTCGAGCGACGTCGCCCAGGTGTCCTTGCCGACCGAATCGTAGACCACCGGCACCATCGCGCCATCGGTCAACTCGCGGACACGCTCCGCCACGTTCTCCTCGCGATAGTTGATCGTCTCCCACACGCCGTTGCGCTTGGCGAGCTGCGCTTTCTCCGCCGAGCCAACCGTGCCGATCACTCTGACGTCGAGCGCCTTGGCCCACTGGCTGGCAATGGAGCCGACGCCGCCCGCCGCGGCATGGAAGAGAATCGTCTCGCCGCCCTCGAGCGGGAACGTCTGGCGCAGCAGATACTGTACCGTCAGCCCCTTGAGCATACCGGCCGCTGCTGTCTCGAACGGAATATCGTCGGGCAGCGCGACGACCTTCTCCGCCGGCAGCACATGAAGCTCCGAGTACGCGCCGAGCGGCCCCTGAGCGTAGGCGACGCGGTCGCCCTCCTTCAGGTAAGAGACGCCCTCGCCGACCGCCTCGACGACACCCGCACCTTCGGTACCCAGGCCCGTGGGCATCGACGGCGCCGGGTATAGTCCGGTGCGGAAGTAGATATCGATGAAGTTGAGGCCGATGGCGTGGTTCTTGACCCGAACCTCGCCCGCCTTGGGGGCAGGCGGCTCGAAGTCGACGGTCTCGAGCACTTCCGGGCCGCCCGTGCGACTCAGTTGAATGCGTTTGGCCATGTCTGAATCCTTATGTCGCTAATCGATGCGATGGTGAACTCATCCAAGCCGCAAACGCGCATCGGGTCAAGGAGTTCGACGACCCGATACCGATACGCCCAAGATACGTTGTCGACGAGCGCGCGATCAGACGACCGCGTCAGGGAAACGTGCAAGCGCTTCGATGAAGCGAGTCTTGTAGGCCTCGAAAGTCTCCGGCTCCTGCTTGAAGGTGCGCACGATGCCCTCGCCGTTGAAGCGCACCGCGCTCGGCAGTCGCCCCGCCTTCGGTGTCGGGTGCAGCGGGCCAAGGCCGATACGGACATCCGCTTCGCCTTCGACCCAGCGCTCGATGCCACAGCTGCGGAAGAACGCTTCTCCTTCGGCGTCATTGGCCATCACGCGCAGCGGCGCTTTGCCCGCGAGCGTGCGGATCAATTCGCGGCTATGACGGGTATCACCATCGATCGTCGAGACCAGGCCGACCTCCATGGTCGCCCCATCGACGTCACTCGTGATCAGCGCCAGGCACTGGACGTGACGTTCGTCATCGGTCAGTGCGAACAGTCGGGCGGCCTCCTGCTCGAACAGCACGCCCAGCGTGCCGGCAAAGGTCACGAGCGGCGCGAGCCCCGCGTCTTGCCCATAGACATTGGCACAGAGCTTGGCGAGGCACGCTTCGCGCGTTTCGGGGTTCTTGACGTGGACGACTTTCATCGGCTCTCCGGCGCGGTCGAAAAAACGTGCAGAGCGTACCATAAACGCCCTCTGACATTTCGGCACGATCAATCATCCCCCGCCATCGCGACCAATGGCCCCCTCGCAGTGGCGTCATCGTTTCGACACCGCTTGCCGGTACGCTGGTCCCGAACTTCACCATTTGCCGAACGGACCCCGTTGTCGCCGGGCCAGGCACGAGGCAAGGTCCATTCGATGAAATGGCTTACAAGAAATGACGCCGCAAGCGCTGGCGTCTTGCCGATGGTCAACGCAAACTACGTTGATTCACCGCAAGGGCGAAACCCGCGTCGCAGCCGAACCGGCACTGGCGCTGCGCCTGCCATCTGGAGATCTTCGACGCATGACGCAAGGCCCGACCTCGCAGCCCGAGACCAGCGACAACGCCGCACCTCGCCGTGACAACAGCGCCGACCCTCGCTGTGACAGTAGCGCCCCCCCTCGCTATATCGCGCATCGCGGCCTCTCGGCCCGTGCTCCGGAAAACACCCTCGCGGCGGTGCAGGCGGCTCACGATGCCGGCTGCGAATGGGTGGAACTCGATGTGCAGCTACTGGGCGATGGCACGCCAGTCATCTGGCACGATGCCGGGATCAAACGCTGCTCCGACGGTCGCGGCAAGCTCTTCAAGCTAGACGCCGCCAGCGCCGCGACGCTTGATGTCGGCAGCTGGTTCGGCGACCAGTACCGGGGGGAGCGTATGGCGACACTGGAGGCGATGCTCACCTTGATCCAGCGACTCGGCATGGGGCTGAATCTCGAGCTCAAGGTGAGCCGTGGCCGCAATGCGATCGAGCTGGTAAAGGCGGCCCTGCCGCCAACGCTGGAAGCCCTGCCCCCCGAGCGACTGATCGTCTCCTCCTTCGATCGCCACGCGCTGACGGCGGCGCGGGCGCTCGAATCCGACCCCGAACGACTGCGTCTGGGCGTCCTCGACGACAAGGCGCCCAAGCGCTGGTGGCAAGAGACCGAGCGCCTCTCCGCCTACAGCCTGCATCTCGACTGGCGCAAGCTGAAGATCAAGCGGGCGCGCGAGATCGCCGATGAGTCGATCAAACTGTTCTGCTATACCGCGAACGACCCGGTCACGTTCGAGAAGCTGTGGGACTGGGGCGTGGACGGCGTGATCAGTGACGATCCGACGCGCTTCGTGATGCACGCCGCGGAACAGCGCTCGCGCGCGTGAGGTGTAAGACGTAAGGCGTGGAAAAGGAGACAGCGCCATCCAGCGGCGGCCTGAGCCGGCTGGTAACCAGGCCGGCTGACAAATAGCGCCCATTAGCCGCGTTATTTACTGCCTTTGGCCGGCGCGCCTCGCGCGTAACATGGCGCCACGCCTTCTTTCGGTTGCGAGCCGCCAATGAATCCCTCCACTCTCATCGGCATCGTTGCCAGCGCACTGCTGCTGGCGACCGTCGTGCTGTTCACCGCGCAGGCTCCCAGCAGTTTCTTCAACCTGCCGGGGCTCGCCATCGTGGTGACCGGCACGCTCGCCGCCAGTTTCATCAGCTACCCGCTGCGCGAGATGAAACGTCTCTGCGGCCAGATTGCCGTGGTCTTCCGCCGCGAAGCGCATGAGCGCGAACTGGATAACGACCTGCAGCAGCTGATCGACATGTCGCGCCACTGGAGCCGGGGCAACATCCGCGCCATCGAGGACGCACTGCAGAACGTGACCAACCCGTTCCTGCGCACCGGCATGCAGATGGTGATCGCCAATACCCGCGAAGAGGAAATCCGCGAGATGCTGCGCTGGCGCATGGTGCGCGTGAAGGCGCGCGAGCGGATCGAAGCGCAGATTCTGCGCACCATGGCAGTCTATGCACCGGCGTTCGGCATGCTCGGCACGCTGGTCGGCCTGATCAATATGCTCGAGGTGATCCAGGCGGGCGATCTCGCCGTGATCGGCCCGCGCCTGGCGGTCGCCTTGATGTCGACTTTCTACGGCATTCTGCTGGCCAATCTGGTATTCAAGCCGATCGCGGTGAAACTGGAGCGTCGCACCGAAGCGCGATTGATGGCGATGGCACTCATCCTCGAGGGCGTGACGATGGTCAGCAAGCGTCGCCTCCCCGCATTCATCGAAGAAGCACTCAACACCTATCGCATCGAACATCGCGACGAGATGCGCGACGCAGCGCCATCCACCTCGAATCAGACGGCGACGGAACTCCAGTGAGCGCGATGGCCGCCGGTGGCGAGGGTCCCTTTGCCGATCTTTTGTTCGACGAGGGGCCTTTCGATACGACGCGCGACGGCGAGAGCGATTCGTGGCTGATGAGTTATCTCGACATGCTCATGCTGCTGATCACTTTCTTCGTGCTGATGCTGGCGCTGTATGGTGGTCAGTTGATGGATCGCAGCGATCCGGCAGCGGCCTCGACCACCGCCCTGCCCGTCATCACCTCGGCCATCGTCGCCCCGAAGCCGACGACACCCGCGATAGAGACGTTCGGCGAGTTCTACCGTCCTCCGCGTCAGCTCCGACCGGCGCCGCCGGCCCTCAGTGTCGGCTTCTACGACCCGCAGCACGCCAGGCAATCAGCGACCGAGCCGGTCACACCAGCGCCTCGCCTGCCAGCGCTGGCTTTCAACGTGCCGCTGTTCGCGCTGCCCAAGCCAGCACCGGCAGCTCCGCCTCCCCCGCAGATCGATGGCGTCGAGGTGACGGCCATCCCGCATGGCTACAACCTGCGTATCCAGGATCATCTGCTGTTCGATTCCAGCGCCGTGGCGCTGACCGATCGGGGCCGCGCCCTGATTTCGCGCCTGATCCCGACGCTGGAAGGCTTCGACGGTACGATCTCGGTCGAGGGCCATACCGACAGCGTGCCGATCTCGACCGCCCGATTTGCCTCCAACTGGGAGCTTTCCGCGGCGCGAGCGTCTGCCGTGGTGCGCGTGCTGCGACTGGCGGGAATCGACGGTGACCGGCTACGGGCCATTGGCTATGCCTCCACCCACCCGCTCGCCGATAACGACACGCCCGCCGGTCGCGCCAGCAACCGACGCGTCGAACTGGTGCTGCAGGAGTCCGGCACCGGCGAGCGCTGACACGCCCGCCGCCGGCGTTCCCTTAGGCAATCGAAACTGCGACAATCCCGCGCGTCGAGAGACGTGTGTCCGGAGAATGCTGAATAAATCGTCGAGCGGTAAAAAGCGCAAGGCGCACGCAGCGCAGAAGCCGGAGCCTATGGGGTATAGGTGAGGACTGCGAGCAGCGCGCAACACAGCGATTTGACCGCGCAGACATTTAGACAGCGTTTTCCTCGGGAATCGGGTGAAAACCCCGAACTGCCCCCGCAACGGTAATCGCCTCAGGAAGTTGGCATTTCCTTCGATACCACCCGGATGCGCCATCAGGCCATCCAGCCACTGTGATCCACCGGACATCGATTCGAGAGAATCTGCGTCAAGGGAACGTTCGGCATCATGGGAAGGCGTGCGTATCGGATGACGCCCCAGTCATCATGCGAGAGTCCGGAGACCGGCACGTCTCTCCGTCAGGCGTCTTTGGCGCCACCACTGGGTGATGCGGAGGGCTCATCCAGCGATGCGTGCCTGTCGGCGACGTTCCTTCCGGGACGCGTTCGCGGGGGCGCGTCGCCGCTGTCCTCCCCATTGCGTTACGGCTTTCGCCGAGCGTCGCCAGCCTGATAAGCCGGCAGGCGACGTGCTGACACGCACAGGGATCAAACATGAACTATCAGAAACGCGCCATCGCCGCCGGCGTCGCGATGGCCGCGGCCGTCGTCGCACTACCCGCTCAGGCACAGTCGGCATTCCAGCCGGCACCGTCTGCTCGCGGGCTGGATGATATCCAGGTCACCGCCAATCGCCTGCCGCAGTCTCAGACCGACGTGCTTGCCAGCACCACCATCATCGACCGCGACGAGATCGAGCGCAGCCAGGCTGACAGCGTGATCGATCTGCTGCAGAATCGCGCCGGCATCGAGCTCACCCAGAGCGGCTCGCCCGGTACGACCTCTAGTCTCTTCCTGCGCGGCTCGGAATCCGACCATACGCTCGTGCTGGTCGACGGCGTGCGCATCAACTCGGCCACCAGTGGCGGTGCCAGCCTCGAGTTCCTCCCGGTCGAGGCGATCGAGCGCATCGAGATCGTGCGCGGCCCTCGCGCTGCCGCCTACGGCGCCGACGCCATCGGCGGCGTGATTCAGATATTCACCCGCCGCGGTGGGCAAGGCACCCACGCCGCGCTCGACCTGCGTGTCGGCGAAGACAGCACGACCAAACAGAATCTGTTCGTCACCACGGGCGATACCGACACGCGCCTCAATGCCAGCCTGTTTCATCGCGACGGCGACGGCTTCAATGCCACCACCGCCGATAACAGCGGCGAGCGGGACGGCTTCGAGCGCAGCGGCGGTCAGATCGGACTGTCGCACCGCTTCACGGACCGCGTCAGCGGCGACTTCCAGGCGCTGCGCCAAAATATCGATACCGAATACGACAACTGTTACCCGGTCAATGCCCTGACGCCCGTCAACGACTGTCGCACCAAGGGCTACCTGCAGACCTTCGGTGGCAAAGTGGATGTCGCGCTGGACAGCGATTGGCAGATGGCCATCACGGCCGGTCACTTCGACGAGCAGCGCGAGGAGCGTTACGCCGGCGATCGCTACAGCACCACCGAATCGCACCGCAACGAGCTCGGCATCCAGCACAATTTCACCCGGGACAACGGCGTGGATACGCTGGGCGTGGACTACCGCCAGGAGAGCCTCGACTTCGACTCCGCCAGCCCCTATGCCGGCGATTATGCCAAGGACAGCCGCGAGAACTACGGAATCTACGGCATGATGCAGCGCCAGTACGGCGCGCATGAATTGACGGGCGCACTGCGCTACGACGACGACTCCCGATTCGGCGACGAAACCACGGGCAGCGTCGGTTACGCCTACCATCTGACGACCTATCAACGGTTGGGCGCGAGTTTTGGTACGGCCTTCAAGGCACCCAACCTCATCGACCTCTACGGTCCCTACGGCAACAACCCGGACCTCGATGCCGAGACGTCGAAGAACGTCGAGCTGTTCTGGTCATTCGATCGCGACGCCTGGAGCGCTCGCGTGTCGGCGTTCGAGAACCGAATCGATGACCTGATCGCCTACGACAGCGTGACCTATCTGCCCTACAACGTCGACGAAGCCAGAATTCGGGGGGTGGAGTTAAGCGGTGGCTGGCAGGGCGAGCGCCTCAGCACGCGGCTCGCCATCACCTTCCAGGACCCGGAAGTTCGCCAGTGGTCGGACGATTACGCTGGCGTCGAGAAAGGTGACCGACTGCTGCAGCGTGCCAACCGCTTCGCGCGCTGGGATGTCGACTACCGCATCCTGCCGGTCTGGAGCGTCGGCACGACGCTGAGCGCCAGCGGCGATCGCACCGCCTATGGCGGCGACACGACCGCCGGTTACGGTGTCGTCGATCTGAGAACCGCCTGGCAGGTCACCTCGGAAGTCGAACTGTCCGCGAAGCTGGAGAATGCCTTCGACAAGGACTACGCACTGGTCGACGGCTACAACACGCAGGACCGCTACGTCGAAGCTGGCGTCAAACTCAGCTTCTGATTCACCTCGCGATATTCACCGATGGGCTCCCAGCCCGGTGGCAGCGGCGCCGACCCGGCGCCGCTTTACTGATGCCGTCTCTCCTCGCCACTTTCTGCTCCCCCCTCTCCTTTCACCACTCTTGGCTCTTGGCTCTTGGCTCTTGGCTCTTGGCTCTTGGCTCTTGGCTCTTGGCTCTTGGCTCATAGCTCGTAGCTCATAGCTCGTAGCTCGTAGCTCGTAGCTCTGATACTGTACATACAAACAGTATCCACAGGAGTCGCGGATATGACGCCTCCCCATCGCTCTTCCGCCCCCATGAAAGGCCGCGGCGCGACCTACAATCCCGATAACCGCTTCCAGCCGACATACAGCACCGTGGAAGACGATGGCTGGTGGCAAGAGGCAACACCACCCTCTCGTGTCGCCACCCAGGTGCAGATCGAAACGCCGCGCACGGCGCTTTCCTGGAACCAGTCGCCGGATCTCGGATTCGACCGCTCGTTGAACCCCTATCGTGGCTGCGAACATGGCTGCATATACTGCTACGCCCGTCCCAGCCACGCCTACTGGGATCTCTCTCCCGGCATCGATTTCGAGACACGGCTGATCGCCAAGAGCGGCATGGCGGATCGACTGCGCGAGGAATTCTGCAAGCCTGGCTACGTCTGCCGACCGATCAACCTGTCCGGTAATACCGACTGCTATCAGCCGATCGAGGCGCAGTATGGCAAGACACGTGAGCTGCTCGGGACGCTGCTCGACTGCCGCCATCCGGTCACGCTGGTGACCAAGAGCGCCTTGATCCTGCGTGATCGCGAGCTGCTGGCGGCCATGGCCAAAGAGCGCCTGGTGCGTGTCTTCGTCAGCGTGACCACCCTCGATAACGAGTTGAAACGCACGCTCGAACCGCGAACGGCCTCGCCGAGTGCCCGGCTCAATGTCATTCGCGAACTGAGCGCCGCCGGCGTTCCCGTCGGCGTGCTGGTGGCGCCGGTCATCCCCGCGATCAACGACCATGAGATCGAAGGGATTCTCACGCGCGCGGCCGAGGCCGGCGCCGCCAGCGCCACCTGGACACTGCTGCGACTGCCCCGAGAGGTGGCACCGCTGTTCGAAGCCTGGCTGGAGGCTCACTACCCCGAGCGCGCCGGTAAGGTGATGAGCCTGATCCGGCAATCTCGCGACGGCCGAGCGAACGACAGCAGATTCGGCCACCGCATGCGCGGCGAAGGCCTGTTCGTCGAGATGATCGGCCAACGCTTTCGCAACGCCGCTCGGCGTTATGGGCTGGAGCGTCGCCCGGAGGCCGGGCTCGATGTCACGCGGTTTCAGCCGCCGCACCGCCAGCAGGACCTGTTCTTCTAGCAAGCCATCATCGACTACGCCTTCTGGGCGAGCGGCGATGACCCGGCGGTAAAATCACCTTCCTTAATGTTTTTTTAAGGCTGGTCGCGGATGATCATCTCCGCGCGCGGCCCCACGATCTCCTCACCAGAACGGGACTTGGCAGCAGCTCTCGCTGCACCGCATGTCGTACCGCGATTTGATTTTTCTGTTTCACGCTTAGATAAAGGGCCGAGTCGCGGCGCTTGAAGATCGTCCCGCTGCGCCCGTCAGTCTCATCGCCAGGAACTCGCCACTGATGCATTCACCTCTGCTTTCGGTTTTGATACCCGCCAAGGACGAAGCCGGCAACCTGCCCAGCCTGCTCGACGAAATCAGCCTCGCGCTTGCCGATATCGACCATGAAGTCATCGTCGTCGATGACGCCTCCACCGATGGAACCTGGGAGTTTCTGACCCGGCGCGCCGCGGAAGATGACCGGCTACGCCCGCTGCGTCATGCTGCCAGCGCCGGGCAGAGCACCTCGGTCTGGCAGGCAGCGTGGGCAGCCAGAGGCGAGTGGCTGGCAACGCTCGACGGCGATGGACAGAACGACCCTGCCGACCTGCCTCAGGCCTTCGAGCGCGCCCGACGAGGCGACGTCACGCTGGTTGCAGGGCATCGCACCAACCGCCGCGACGACTGGCTCAAACGGGTGTCGTCCAAAGTCGCCAACCGGGTGCGCGCCGCGCTGCTCAAGGATGCCACACCGGACACCGGCTGCGGGCTGAAAGTGATCCGGCGCTCGGCGTTTCTGTCACTGCCCTACTTCGACCATATGCATCGCTTTCTGCCGGCGCTGATTCGTGCCCAGGGTGGCGTGTGCGTATCGGTACCGGTCAACCATCGTCCGCGTGGCGCTGGACGTTCGCACTATGGTCTCAACAACCGCCTCTGGGTCGGGCTGGTCGACATGGTTGGTGTCATGTGGCTACGTCGGCGTAGCCGCCTGCCGGCGGCGATCAACGTGCAAACGCCTACGACCGCCGAGCCCGCTTCCGCTGGAGAGGAGTCCCTGCCATGAGCGCGGAGTGGATCTGGCTCGCCATCGGCTTCATCGGACAGGCCTTGTTCTCGGCGCGCTTCATCATTCAGTGGCTCGCCAGTGAGCGCGCCCGCCGCAGCATCGTACCGGTCGCCTTCTGGTTCTTCAGCCTCGGCGGCGGCGCCACGCTGCTGGCCTACGCCATCTATCGGCGAGACCCGGTCTTCATCGCGGGTCAGGGTGCAGGGCTGATCATCTATGTCCGCAACCTGATGCTGATTCGACGCGAGCGGCAACAGATTCAGTCATCGACGCCCTCTTCCAACGGTTGACATCCTTATGCGCCCTCTCCGCATCGGGCCATCGCAGGTGGCCTATCGCCGCGCATGGCTTTTGCTGGCCCTATTCGCGCTGGTATTGATCGGCATTGGCATCGGTCTCAGGGACCCGTGGCCGGCCGATGAACCCCGATTCGCGCTCAACGCCCTCGAGATGCTGCGCACCGGCCAGTTCTGGTTTCCCCACCGAGGTGGAGAGCTCTACCCCGACAAACCCCCGGTCTTCATGTGGGCCTCCGCGTTGACGATTTGGCTGACCGGTTCGGTTCGCCTCGGCTTTCTGATTCCGACTGCGCTCAGCGGTTTCGGCACTTTGCTCCTGGTCGTTGATCTCTGCCGTCGTCTTCACGGTCGACGCATCGCCATTCTCGCCGGTATCGCGCTCATGGCGGCGCTGCAGTTCATGCTGCAGGCAAAGACCGCTCAGATCGACATGATGCTCACCTTCTTTACCACGCTCGGTAGCTATGGGCTGCTTCGCCACGCGCTGCTCGGTCCCTCGAAGCGCTGGTGGCTGATCGGCTGGGCGGCGATGGGCGTCGGCATCATCACCAAAGGCGTCGGCATTCTGCCGCTGACGCTGCTGCCGGCGTGGCTGTGGTTTGCCTGGCGAGGGCGTGTCTCTCGCGTGCGCGTGATCGATCTCCTGCAGGGGTTCGGCGTGCTGGCCTTGTGCATCGCCGCCTGGGGCGTGCCGATGATCCTGATGGCGACGTTCGGCGACGACCCGAGCCTCGCCGCCTACCGCGATAACATCCTGTTCAAGCAGACCGGTCAGCGCTACACCGACTCTTGGGCCCACCTGGAGCCCTGGTGGTATTACGTGGTCAACGTGCTGCCGTGGGCCTGGATGCCGCTCATATTGGCCTTTCCGTGGGCGGTACCGGCCTGGTGGCACCGGCTCAAGCGTGGTGACGCCGACGTTCTGATCCCGCTCAGTGCGGTGATATTGATCGTGCTGTTTTTCTCGCTGTCGCCGGGCAAGCGTGGCGTCTACATGCTGCCGACGCTTCCGCTGCTGGTGTTGGCATTCGCGCCGCTGGTGCCGGGACTAATGAAGCGCAAGCGACTGCATTGGCTGGGATTCGGCCTACTGGCACTGCTCGGGGGGATTCTGCTGCTGGCCGGCGTGCTTGGCCTAATTGGCGTACCCGCACTGGAGAAGATCGCGCAGCGCCACGCTGTCTATCCCTGGGGCTGGTGGATCACCATCGGGGTGATCGCCATGGTGCTGCTGATCTGGCGGCGTCCGCGCCATGGGTTGGAGGCGCTGGGCATCTGGCTGGTGGTGTTTTGGGTCAGCTGGTCGACCTGGGGTTATGCCCTGCAGGATCACGCCCGCTCGCCGCGGGACATGATGACCGAGGTGGCGTCCATCACAGGCGATCAGGCCTGGCTGGCGATGCCCGATTTCGACGAGGAATTCCTGCTGCAGTCCCGTCAGCCGAGTGTCCAGTTCGGCGACCGAACGCCGGTGTCGAAGCAGTTTCCGCGCGCTTTCGCCTGGCTCCAGGCCGACGACAGCCGCTGGATGTTCGCGCTGGGTCGCCAGGCAGAGGACTACGCCTGCATCGATCGCTCTCAGGTCCAGGATCTCGGCGTCCAGAACGGCGACGACTGGTGGCTGATTCCGGCGGCAGCAGTTGCCGACTGCCAGGGCGATCCCAATGCCGGGCCGCTTTTCATCGCACCGACAACGCTCCCCGACCCCAGCGGCAAGGCCCCACACTTGTGAGCCTCTCCCCGGCCCGAGTGCCGGGGAGAGCACCAAAAGAACCCACGAAGGCAGCAGCCACTGAGATAACCCACTACGTCGTTAATTCTCCACCCGTTGGAGCGAGCTTACACGCGAATGACGCCGCGGGCTCGGCCTCGTTAATCTTCGTGAGCAGAGCTCACTCCTACGGCAGATAAATCCAACCAGAGTGAAGAAAGGCGCGGGAAAATCAGTATCCACATCCAATTCGAATAACTCACACGTTGGAGCGAGCTTGCTCGCGAATGACGCCGCGGGCTCGGCAACGTTGATCTTCGTGAGCAGAGCTCACTCCTACGGCAGACAAACCCAACAGGAGTGGAGAAAGGCGCGGAAGACCATTAGTGCCGGCGCCCAATTCGAATAACTCACCTGTTGGAGCGAGCTGCTCGCGAATGACGCCGCGGGCTCGGCGACGTTGATCTTCGTGAGCAGCGCTCATTCCTACAGCAGATAAATCCAACAAGAGTGGAAAAAGAAGGCAGGAAATCAGTACCCAAATCCAATTCGAATAACTCACACGTTGGAGCGAGCTTGCTCGCGAATGACGCCGCAGGCTCGGCAACGTTGATCTTCGTGAGCAGAACCCATCAGACCGCGTCCAGCGCTGGGGTAGCGCTCACCGAGCGGGTCCACACCAGCCGCACTTCCAGGCCGCCTTCGAGCCGGTTGGACAGCGTCAACGTCAAACCCTGGCGTTCGGCTATCTCCGCTGCGATGGCCAGCCCCAACCCGCTGCCGCTGATTCGCTGATCGGATGCGCGCTGGAAACGCTGTGTCACCGCATCCAGCAGGGCATCGGGAATACCGGGGCCTGAATCGCTGATTGCGAGCCACGCGCGACCACGGCCGTCATAACCTTTCTCGACGCTCACACCGCCACCTTCCGGTGTATAGCGAAGAGCATTATCCATGAGGTTGCGAATCAGAATGCCCAGCTCGGTCGGGTTGCCCTCGACGCTGACATCGCCGCTGTCGGCGATCTCGAGCGACTGGTGCTGCGCCTCGGCCAGCGGCCAAAGATCGGCAGCCAGATCGAGAATCAGCGGTTCCAGCTTGAAGGATTCGGGCTCCGCCGGCTGCTGGTGTATGTCCAGACGCGCCAACAGCAACAGTTGCTCCACCACGCGCTGAAGTCGTTCGATGCCGTTATAGGCCTTGTCGAGCGCAGCGGGCTCGCCGAAACGGGCGTTATCGAGGTGAATTTTCATCGCCGCCAGCGGCGTGCGAAGTTCGTGCGCCGCATCGGCGGTGAAACGCCGCTCTCGTTCCAGGGTCTGCTCCAATCGCTCGATGAAGCCATTCAACGCACCCCGCAGCGGCTGAAGCTCTCTCGGCACCGCGACGCGAATGGCGCTCAGATCCTTTTCATCTCGGGTTTCGACCTGACGAGAGAGTTGCCCGATCGGCTTGAGACCACGCCGTATCAGCCTGGCGATCAGCCAGATCAGCAACGGCAGCGCCAGCAGTAATGGCACGAAATTGCCCAGCGCCACCTTATTGGAGAGTTCTGACTGGAACGAGTCGCGTAAACCCACGCTGACCCAGCGGCCGCCGGCGATCGCCATGCTGAAAACGCGCCAGCGGTGGCCGGCGTAGTCGACCCAGCGGTGCCCGGTGGCACTCGGTGCCGGAAATGCGTTCTCGCCTTCGTTCCAGCGCGCTCCCATCAATACTGGCTGCTTCTGGGCGTTCCAGAACCCTAGAGATAGCACGCGCTCTTCGTGGTCGTAGAGCTTGGGTTTCGCGTCATGGGTCGACCGTCCCGCGATTTCGCCATACCAACGCGCAAAATGATCGGGCTGGGAAAGCTGCTCGGCAATCGCCGCGTATTCTTCCGGCGTCGTCTGAACGTCGACCAGCGCGGAGACAACACGCGCCTGCAGGCTCAGCTGCGCGTCGAAGATCTCTTCCATTTCGTGGCGAGTGATGAGATAGGCGGCTGTCACCGCCAACGCCATGACGGCAATCAGCACGCCCGCCAGGGTCAGATTCAGATAGCGCCGAATCGATGTCATGCGGCCGTGCTGTCCAGCCGATAGCCGATGCCTCTCACGGTAGTGATCAGTTGCTTATCGAGCTTGCGCCGCAAATGGTGGATATGGACCTCCAGCGCGTTGGAGCCCACTTCTTCGCCCCAGCCGTACAGCAGGCTTTCCAACTTGGTACGCGACATCACCTTGTCGCGATGGCGGGCAAGCTCCAGCAGCAGTGCAAACTCGCGCCTGCCGAGCCCAACCGGGCTGCCTGCCCACACGACTTCGTGCTGCGCTTCGTCGATCGTCAGTCGACCGATGCAAAGCTCCTGGGTCGAACGACCGGCGGCGCGGCGTGTGATGACGCGCATGCGTGCCAGAAGCTCCTGCAGATCGAATGGCTTCAGCACGTAGTCGTCGGCGCCGGCATCGAGCCCGGCGATCCGCTCTTCCACCGCATCACGGGCGGTGAGAATGAGCACAGGCAGGGACTGACGCTGGCGCAACTCGCGCAACACGACCAGTCCTTCCATGTCCGGCAGGCCAAGATCCAGCACGACCAGAGAGAAGGATTCGACGCGCGCGGCTTCGAGCGCGTCCTTCCCTCGGGTCATCCAGTCGACGGCATAGCCTTCTCGGATCAGCGCCGTACGGACACCATCACCGAGCAGAGGATCGTCTTCTACCAGCAGTACACGCATCGTCGAGCGGTTCTCTCTTCAGATCGATCGGATAACTGGCGCATTGAGACACACTCACCTTAACGCTTTCTTACTTGGCGCGATGACGCCGTCAGGCCCGCCATCGTGCGGGTCAAGTCGGCGAAGCCGGATGAACGGCGTAATGTTCTCTTAAGCCTGGCAACGCCATTGTGGCCTCCGGTTTCACCGTGGGCCGATGTCATGATCGCCAACCATACCGTTTTTCACCGCCTTCGCGCTCATGCCTGGGATGAGCGCCATCGCGACCTGCTGGTCGTTTTGCTGCTCTGGTCGATGATGATGACCGGGGCGCTGATTCGCCCGCTGCTGCCCATCGACGAAACCCGCTATGTGTCCGTCGCCTGGGAGATGTGGCAGGCCCATCACGCCTTCCTACCGTCGATGAACGGCTCGCCCTACGCCGACAAGCCACCGCTGCTTTTCTGGCTGATTCACGCCGGCTGGGTGCTGTTCGGCGTGAATGACTGGTGGCCTAAACTCATCTCTCCTCTCGCCTCGCTGGTCGCCGTGGCACATCTCTATCGTATCGCCAGACGTCTCGGCTATGCCGGTAGCCGGGCACGCGTGGCGCCGATGGTCTTGATGTCGATGCTGCTGTGGAGTCTCTACAGCGGGGCTCTCATGTTCGACGTGCTGCTGACCGCTTGCCTGCTGGGCGCCATCGCGACGTTGATCAAGGGGGCGTTCACCCGCGCTCGCGCGCTTCATTTCGGTATCTGGCTGGGGCTCGCCTTGCTCGCCAAGGGCCCCGTCGCACTGGTGACATTGACACCGATCGTGCTGACGACACCCTGGTGGCGTGAAACACCGCTGACGATGCCCGAATGGCGGCGCCTGGCGGCCGCGTTAGGTCTGTCGCTGTCTCTGCTGCTGGGCTGGGCCTTGACGGCTGCCTATCTGGGGGGCGCCGAGTTCGCACGAGACCTGCTGTGGGGACAGAGCATCGACCGCCTGCACGATTCGATGGCACATGCACGGCCGCTGTGGTGGTACCTGCCCTGGCTGCCGCTGTTGCTGTTTCCCTGGTCACTGTGGGTCACGGCAAAGCCGACGCTGCCGCGGCATCGCTATCAGCGGCTCGCCTGGGCGTGGACCCTGCTACCGCTGCTCATCTTCTCGCTGATCAGCGGCAAGCAGATCCATTACCTGATGCCGCTGCTACCCGGCGCCGCGCTGATCGTTACCGACAGACTGGGACAATTGGCGCTCCGCGTATCCGCTCGTCCGCGACTGGTTCCCCTGGCGATCGCCATGTTGGGGCTCGCGGGCCTGGGGCTGGTGTTGATGGGCATCGGGGCTATCGATCGCACCACGCTTTCCCCCTTCGGTGCGCTCGTGCTGATCGGCTGCGCCGTGGTGCTATGGCGACAGCCCGCGCGTTGCGCGATCGACACGGCTCGCACCGTCGCTATCGGCAGCGGCATCGCGCTGATGATCACCACGCAGCTCATGCTGGCGCCTTTCTGGCAACACGATGATATCGCGCGGCCGGCACGCCTGATCGCCGCGCTGCAGCAGGAAGGGACACCGGTCGCCTTCGATGGCGCCAACTATCAGGCCACCTTCCAGTTCGCGGGACGCCTGACGAAGCCGCTGATACCACTGGCCGACGATACCGCACTGTGTCGCTTTCGACGACAGATGCCGGAGGGATGGATCGTAGGCCGCGCGCGCCATCTGAACGCGTGGATCACCTCTCGTGGTCATGTTCACACTTTCGATTACCGAGGCGGTAAGCTGGAGATCATGCCGGTGAGCGAACTCTCGCTCGCGGGTGTGCGCCCTTCATGCCGCTGATACTGGGAAGACAGGAAACTGCATGAATATTCTCGTAACCGGAGCCGCCGGCTTCATCGGCTTCCATCTCGCCGACCGGCTGGCACGCGACGGGCATCGCGTCGTTGCGCTGGATAACCTCAATGACTATTACGCGGTATCGCTGAAGCGCGCCCGCCTCGACCAGCTCTCCGGACCCGTGATCGAGACGACCGATATCGCCGATCTGCCGGCACTGGAGGCGCTGTTCCGCCGTGAGCGATTTACCCATGTCGTCAATCTCGCCGCGCAGGCCGGCGTAAGGCATTCGGTGGAGCACCCGCACGAATACGGCCGCAGCAACCTGATCGGGTTCCTCAACCTGCTGGACGTCTGCAAGCGGTTCGAGATCGAGCACCTGCTCTACGCCTCATCGAGTTCCGTCTACGGCCGCCAGGAGACGCTGCCGTTCAAGGAGACCGATCCCGTCGACCGTCCCGCCTCACTCTACGCGGCGACCAAGCGCGCCGACGAGATGATGGCTTACAGCTACGCCGATCTGCACCGGTTGCCGTCGACCGGAATGCGCTTCTTCACCGTCTATGGTCCCTGGGGGCGACCGGACATGGCGCCGTGTCTCTTTGCCGGTGCGCTGCTCAACGGCAACCCCATCGACATTTTCAACCATGGCCGCATGGCACGGGACTTCACCTATATCGATGATGTCGTCGAGAGCATCGTGCGCCTGTTACCGCTCGCGCCTGGCGAGGACGCCGGCGCGCCGCACGAAATCTACAACGTCGGGCGCGGCGAGCCGGTCGCGCTGCTGGATTTCGTCGAGCTGCTCGAGCGTACGCTGGGTATCCAGGCCACCAAGCGCTTCCGAGACATGCAGCCCGGCGACATCGAACGAACCTGGGCCGATACCCACAAACTGCAGTCGATGATCGATTTCAAACCTCAGGTCTCTCTCGAGGTCGGCATCGAACGTTTCGTCGCCTGGCTGAAAGACTACGAAGGGTTGCTACTGGAAAGCCTGGCGGCCTGACCCCCGCCGGAATGAGTCCCCCTTTTCCGCGCGCTTCGCGTACCCTGATCGGTCATGCTTCATGCCAGCCATTGACCCACGACCGGAGCGCATACCACCGATGACCCTCAGCAAGACCAGGACGAGTTTCTACCGCCGACTCTACCTCGCCTATCTGATCGACAGCGGACGTGCCACGAGCATCCCTGCGATCGTCGATGCCACGGGAATGCCGAGACGCACGGCGCAGGACACGCTATCGGCGCTAGCCGAGCTCGATATCGTGTGCGAATTCGTGCAGTCCGCCGGCGAGCGCCACCAGATCGGGCACTACGTCATTCGCGACTGGGGCCCGATCTCATCGCGCTGGCTTGCCGATCACGCCGACCAGATTGCCAGAACCCTGGGCTATCCTGCCCCCTGACTCGTCCTTGTGACCCCGCTCTGTGCCCCATCCCATGACCCGCTACTGAGGAGACCCCATGAGCGACCGCGAACAGCGCCATCGTCAGGCGATGCAGAAACTCAAATCCCACGTCGATGAACGCGTCGCCGCCGCCAGCGAGCAGCGCGGCCAGGTTCTGGTCTTCACCGGTAACGGCAAGGGCAAGACCACCGCGGCCTGGGGCACGGTGACGCGCGCGCTCGGCTACGGCTACCGTGTCGGTGTCATCCAGTTCATCAAGGGGCTATGGGAGTGCGGCGAGCGAGAGCGTCTGCAAGCGGACGACAATCTCGAAGTCGCGATCATGGCGACCGGGTTCACCTGGGAGACGCAGAATCGCGAGAGCGATACCGCCGCTTGCCGGGAAGTCTGGCAGCAGGCCGAGCGTATGCTCGCCGACCCGCAGATCTACCTCGTCGTGCTGGACGAAATCACCTACATGCTCAAGTTCGGCTATCTGGATATCGAGACGGTGCAGCAGGCGATCGCCAACCGCCCCGTCGAGCAGAGTGTGATCGTCACCGGCCGCAATGCCCATCGCACGCTGATCGAAATGGCGGACACGGTTACCGAGATGAACGATACCAAGCATGCGTTCAATGCGGGACTCGAGGCTCGCCGCGGTATCGACTTTTAAGCGGCGAGCGGCGAGCGGCGAGCGGCGAGCGGCGAGCGGCGAGCGGCGAGCGGCGAGCGGCGAGCGGCGAGCGGCGAGCGGCGAGTCAATGATGCCCCGGATACCTGAATAAAAGTGCAAGCGCGATCACTTCGCGGCGTCCATTAATGCGTGACAGACCTCGCGCACGCCCTCGATCATGCGCGGGCCGGGACGGCTGATGGCATCGGGATCGAGAGTGTAGAGCGCGCCGTCACGTACCGCGGGCAGTTCATCGTGCGAGCGCCAGAAGCCCTTCCAGTCATCATCGTCGCCGGCGGCAAGGATGACCTGCGGCTGGCTCTCGACGAGCGACTCCCACCCGATCTGCGGCACCAGCACCGGCGCATCGGCGAATAGCGGCTCACCGCCGCAGCGCCGAATGATCTGCGTCACGATCTGCCCACCCGCCAGCGTGGTCAGCGGTGACTGGCCAAGCTGATAGAAAACGCGGGGCGGCGGCGTCAAGCTCTGGCGACTGTCGACGAGCGCCTGCCGAAACGCTTGCGCAGCCTCCTGCCCCGCGGATTCATGGCCGCTGAGGCGGCCGATGTCGCGAAGATCGTCGGCGATCTGCGCAAGATGGCGTGGTTCGCTGCGGTAAACCGGAATCTTCAATGCCGTCAGGCGCTGGATCACTTCCGTCGGCGTGCCGCTCCCCCAGACCAGCACCAGATCCGGCCGCTTGGCGATGATCGCTTCGAGGGAGATGCCGCGATAGCTGCCGACCCGATCGAGCTGCGTCGCTACCGGCGGAAAATCGCTGCCATCGATGACGCCTACCAACTGTGAGCCGGCGCCGACGGCGTAGGCCATCTCGACGAGATGCGGCGCCAGCGCCACGATGCGCTCAGCCGGCCGCACGAGAGCGACGTGCCGGCCGCTGTCATCCACCACGTCGATCGCGGCGGCGGCAGACACTGAACCAGACAGCACAAGTCCCGTCATCAAGACCATGCCAAGTGCGATCGAGCGGTATCTGGCGGGCGATGGCCGGTATCGGAACCAGCGGAGAAGCAGCATGGGTGGCCCGGTAATTGGGAAAAATCGTGCAGCGAGCTTAGCATGAGGAACGCTTGCCGCCGACAAGGCTCGAAGGTCACGAGTCGCACCCCAGCGGCGCCCGCATTGAAGACACGAAAACAGCCACGCAAGGAAACGCCATGTCTCTCGCCACCTCTCGCGCTATCGCCACTTCTCGATCTCTTGCCGCTAGCGGCCGCGCTGCCAGCCGCCTGCTCGGGCTGGGTCTGGCCGGATGCCTGACCGGTGCGCTACTCGCCACGCCCGCCCTGGCCGATGACACGCCACGCCAGATCCACGTTCAGGCCGAGTCGACCCTCGATGTCGCCCCTGACATGGCAACGCTCAACGCAAGCCTCTGGGAACGGACGCCGGCGCAGCCGCGGGGGCAAGAAACCAGCGGAGACAGCGACGCGATCAAGCAGGCTCGCGACCGCCTGGAGTCTCGCACCGGCGATCTGATTCGGACGCTGGAGAATGCCGGCGTGGACACCAGGAACATTCGCGCCGGCTCACTGAGTGTCAGTCCGGAGATCATGCAGTCCGGCAACGGCGACGATGCCACCCAGCAGGTGCGCACGCGCGTCGAGCGCAGCGTGTCGCTGAAATTGACCGACCTCGACCGTCTGCCGACCGTGCTGGATGCGCTCACCACGGCCGGCGTCGATTCGCTGGATGGCGTGAGCTACGGCCTGCAGGACAGCGACAGCGTCGACGACCGCGCCCTCAAGCAGGCGCTGGAGCGCGCCCGTCAGAAGGCGGAGATGATGGCCGATACGCTCGATGTCGATCTCGGCGACGTGATCAGCATCGAGGAGACGACCTCTCCCCGCTATCAACCGAAGGCGATGATGATGCGCGCCACCGCGGCCGATAGCGGTGGCAGCGCCAGCGAGTATCGCAGCGGCGACATCAGCGTCGACGCCGGCGTAAGCGTGATCTGGGAGCTCGACTGACAGTGCGACCGACGGGCGCGAATCGGCGCCGGCTCTAGCGGCGTCGATTCCGTCGCGCGACGATTCGCACGCGAACCTCGCCTGTGCGAAGCTTGCCACGGTCAAGGCGCGGCCACGCGCACCGACATCCGACAAGGAGTCAAACGATGTCCCGGCAATTCGCCATACTCGGACTGGGCTATTTCGGCAGCACCGTCGCCCGCGAACTCAAGCGTCACCAGAATCAGGTGCTCGGCGTCGACCGCGACGAGACCCGAGTCGATGCGCTATCCGACATGCTCGATCACGCGGTGATTGCGGATCTGACCGACGAAAATGCACTCAAGGAGCTGTCGCTCGAGGCCTACGATGCCGTGGTCATCGATGTCGACGACGACCTGGAGACCAGCGTGATCTGCACGCTGCACGTCAAGGAACTGGGCGCGAAGGAGATCTGGGCCAAGGCGCATTCCGATGCGCACTACAAGCTGCTGAAACGACTCGGTGCCGACCGCGTGATCTATCCGGAGTACGATGTCGGCGTGCGCGTAGCGGAGAGTCTCAACTACCACGCGATGGTCGATTTCATTCGTCTCGGCGAGCGCCAGTTCATCGTCGAGCTGGTGACCACGCAGCGCCTGGTCGACAACTGCGCCAGCGTCGCCAACCTGTCGATCGATCGTGACGCGCTGTTTCTGGTCGCGATCAAGCGCGGCCAGGAAGTCATCCGTAATCCCGCCGACGACACCCCGCTCCAGCCCGATGACAGCCTGATCCTGATGGGCGACCTGCAGGCGCTGCGCGAGATCGGCAGGCAGATATGACGCCGCGAGCCGTCAAGACTCGACACCTGCCTCTTTCGACACCGGACCCTTCCCGATGAGGCCATGGCAACGGCTCAGGCGCCCGTTTCGTCGCGCCCCGCATGGCGGCGTGCTGCGTCTTTCACCGCCGGAAGTTCTGCTGATCGGGTTTGCGCTGCTGTGTACGCTCGGCGCCCTGCTGCTCTGGCTACCCGGGAGTGCCACGCGCCCGCTCGCCTGGCACGAGGCGCTGTTCACGGCGACCTCGGCCGTCACGGTCACCGGGCTCAGCGTCATCGACGTGAGCCAGGATCTCACCTTCGTCGGCCAGCTGGTGCTGCTGGTGCTGATTCAGATCGGCGGCCTGGGCTTCATGACCTTTGCGGCACTGACCGTGCTGCTGCTCGGCGCGCGGCTGCCGCTGCAGCAGCAGAATCTGGTCCGCGAAGCACTGGGCGAGATCGCGTTCAGCGACGTGCGCCATCTGGTCAAGCTGGTGATCTGGTTCGCACTGTGCATCGAGGGAATCGGGACCCTGCTGCTGGCGATTCACTGGGTTCCCGAATATGGACTGAAGGCCGGTCTCTGGGACGGCTTGTTTCACGCCGTCTCGGCCTTCAACAATGCGGGGTTCTCGACGTGGAAGAACAGCCTGAGCCGCGATGTCGACGATCCGCTGGTGACCGTCGTCATCACGGTGCTGTTCATCGTCGGCGGCCTGGGATTCGTGGTGGTCAGCGATATCTACCGTCAGCGGCGCTGGTCGCGGCTGGCGATGCAGACCAAGGTCGTGCTCCTGGCCACGCTCTGGCTCAACGTCATCGCCACGCTGATCCTGCTCGCCCTGGAGTGGTCCAACCCGGGCACGCTGGGCGCGCTCGGCAGCGATTTCGCACGACTCCAGGCAGCCTGGTTTCAGGCCGTGACGCCACGCACCGCCGGCTTCAACACGCTCGACACCGGCTCGCTGCGCGATGCCTCGACGCTGCTGGTCATGCTGCTGATGTTCATCGGCGGGGGCGCGAGCTCCACCGCCAGCGGCATCAAGATCACCACCTTCGTGGTGCTGCTGCTCACCGCCCGCGCCTTTTACCGCAATACCGAGCATCCGACCGCCTTCGGACGCTCGATACCGCAGGAGACGGTGATCAAGGCGATCACCGTGGCCCTGGCCGGCGTACTGCTGGTCTTTCTGACGCTGTTCGGCCTGACGATCACCGATAGCCGGCAGCACTTCATCGATCTCGCCTTCGAGACGGTGTCGGCATTCGGTACCGTCGGCCTCTCGCGTGGTATCACCAGCGATCTGTCGCTACCAGGGCAACTGCTGCTGGGTATCACCATGCTGCTCGGCCGCGTCGGCCCTCTCTCGGTCGGTTATTTCCTCGCCACCCGTCAGTCGCGCGGCGTTCGCTACGCCAAGGGCGACATTCAGATCGGCTGAAGCCCGTGCCGTTGCCAGAGACAGCGCGGTCATCGAACCGGCCTGTCTCGACCGCTTTGTCACCGCTTCTTTAGCGCTTCACGATGCTGTCGCGAGGACGGCAGCTAGATTGGCCCCGTCGCCAGCCGGAGTGCCATCCACAGCATCACCGCCGCCACCACGGCATCGATTGCCTGCCACCAGCGTGGGTGCTCGAGCCGCGGCGCCAGCCAG
Source organism: Salinicola rhizosphaerae (assembly GCF_014652715.1). Lineage (GTDB taxonomy): Bacteria > Pseudomonadota > Gammaproteobacteria > Pseudomonadales > Halomonadaceae > Salinicola > Salinicola rhizosphaerae. The sequence goes on from NZ_BMZI01000006.1 coordinate 101,465, forward strand.
TGTCCGACACCCACCAGGGCGAAGAACCAGCCGATGGACGCCAGCGCGGCGCCGAGGACAAACGCTACCGGCGAGGCCTGCTGGCTGCCGAGAATACCAAGCATCACCACCGTATCGAGATAGACGTGTGGATTGAGCAGCGTTACCGCCAGCGTCGCAGCCACGACTCGGCCCCGTCCCGAGACAACGCCGCCTGCCGCCATCAACCCGGCCGGACGCCTTATGCGACGCAGCGCGGCCAACGCCTGCCAGATCAACCAGGCAGCGCCAGCCCAACGCGCCGTTGCCAGCAGCGCATCACTGGTCGTCAGCAGCGGACCGAGACCGGCGACGCCGGCGGCGATCAAAAGCAGGTCGCAGACGGCGCAGATCCCTGCCACCAGCCAGCCATGCTGGCGACGCAGCCCCTGGCGCAGCACGAAGGCGTTCTGGGCACCGATCGCGACGATCAATGCCAATCCGACCAGTAACCCGTGGACCCCCGAAGCACTCATGCTGATTCCCCGCTTATCGACTCGCCTTCAACGGCGCTCGCAGCATGTGGCACTATTGGCTATTAATAGAAATGAATTACCCTAATATCTTATTAGGGATGCTGATCAACCGAGGTATCGATGCTCGACTACAAACTGCTGGAAGCGCTGGCGGCTATCGTCGATCAGGGCGGGTTCGAGCGCGGCGCCCAACAGCTCAACCTGACGCAGTCCGCCGTCTCTCAGCGCATCAAGCTGCTCGAGGCGCGACTCGGGCAGCCGGTCGTGGTACGCACGCCGCGACTGCTGCCGACGCCAATGGGTCAACGTCTTCTCAATCACGCGCAGCAGGTGCGCCTCCTCGAGCATGATCTGCTCGACCAGATTCCCGCGCTGGGTGAAGGCACCCAGCGGCTGAGACTGGCGATCAACGCCGACAGCCTGGCGACCTGGTGGGCGCCGACCATCGGCGACTTCTGTCATCGTCGTGGCGTGCTGCTCGATCTTGTCGTCGACGATCAGGAAGTCGCGCTGCGCCGTATGCGCGATGGCGAGGTCGCCGGCTGCATCTGTGCCACGGCCCGCCCCGTTCAAGGCGCCCGTGCGCAGGCGCTTGGGATCATGCGCTATCAGGTGGTGGCGAGCCCCCTGTTTGCCGAGCGCTACTTTCCGGACGGGCTCACCGGACAGGCGCTGAGCGGGGCACCAGCCATTCTCTACGGCCCGGATGATCGCCTGCAGCAGCGCTATCTCGACGCCCATGGCTTCAAGGACCCGTTCCCGCACCACCTCTGCCCCTCTTCGGAGGGCGTACTGCATATGGCGCTCTCGGGCATCGGCTACGCCCTGATTCCCGCCTGCCAGGCGCAACAGGCACTCGAACGCAGCGAGCTGGTCGACCTCGAATCGGGCTATACGCTCGACGTTCCCCTTTACTGGCACTACTGGCGTCATGGCGGCGAGCTGCTCGATGCCCTGACCGCCCATCTGCTGTCGGCCAGCGACGAGTGGCTCCTGCCCCTCCGCGCCTAGACTGACACGGCAAAGGAAATCTGTCGTTATATCGCGACATTATCCTTTAATACCAGACACTTGCAGATTCGAACGCGCGTTCTAGACTCAAGATCAGCCGCCCGACGAAGCGGCTGGACTTGCCGCCGAACACCATTTGACGCCCCTGGACTCGGCGCTTCTGGACGCGGCGCCCTTGGAACAGACACATGGAGTGTGAAATGCCCCTGACTCAGCGAATCATCCCGGCCGCCATCCTTACCGCGGGCCTGCTCGCCCTTGGCACGCTGGCAGGATGCGCCAGCGACAGCAGTTCGATGGAGAAAGACACCAGCGACTACGTCGTGACCGGTCTCGGCGATGATCAGGACGAGGCGCTGGAAAATGCCAAAGCGCAGGCACTGGAACAGTGCGAGGCGCAGGATCGTGAATCGTTCGTGATCGTCGAGCAGCAGATGATGGGCCCCGACGACAGCGCCCAGAAGCAGGCCAGCGCCAACGATCAACTCGAGGGCGCCACCGTCACCGAGGATACCGAACTCAAGGCGGCAACGCAGGAAGGCGACGGCTACAAGGCGACCTGGACAATTCGCTGTCGTTGAGCGTCCCCGATGCGGGCGTCAGACGTTGCGCAGCGACTGCACGCTATTCACCTTGTCCCGCATCGATTGCTCGCGATCGGTGCGGGTGCCCATCTTGAGCGTGGTCGTGATCCGCGGCGCCCCCATGGCATGCACGCTTTCATGGCACGCCTTGACCACGGCCATCACATCGTCCCACGGGCCCTCGATATTGGTGCCGTAGGCATGCATCTCGTGGGTCAGCCCGGACGCCTCGATGACGCGTTGGCATTCGGCCACGTAACGCGACACCGACACCCCCACACCCAGCGGTACGACGCAAAGATCGACGATGACCTGCATGAACCTTCCTCCTCATTGGCGATGAAGGGAGTCTAGGGCAGGCACGGCGCGGCGTCTTGTCGTCTCTGCCTGACAGAGTTCCCGCCCTTGGCTGGCCGACGCAACCGGGTTGCCACCGATAGCGTCGCTGCCCACCGGATGCGCCCTGGTCACGCGGCCTTCCGATCACGTATCGCCGCCAGTTCTCCGGCAATGTCGAACTCCGCTTTCCAGAGCAGCGCCGATGTCGTCGGGCAAAAATCGTTCGTCTGACTAGACTATTGGGACAATAGCGCTAGGATGATTGACGGCAAAGCCGTTAGCACGCAATGTAATAAACACGGCTTACAACGTAGGGAACAGGGACCGTGGGGTGCCAGACCAAGCAAACCAGGCCGATCATTCTCGACTCTGACGACTATCCATCGCCGCTTCGTCCTCCGGCGTTGGACAGGCGATCACCGCAGCTTGCCGCGCCGTCCGTCTCGAGAACGTCATTGCGAGGTTCTGGCACGCCCTTCGCCAGGAAAAACCATGACTAGCAATACACCAATCGCCCCCGTCGAATTACCCGACACTCGCGCCCGCCAGACCATCGAGCACCTGCTGGAGGGGTCAGGCGTTACCTTGAACGGCGATCAGCCCTGGGATATCCGCGTTCGCCATCCCGATCTCTTTTCTCGGGTTGCGCGCCAAGGGTCCATCGGCTTCGGCGAAGCCTACATGGATGGCTGGTGGGACTGCGATCGCATCGACGAGATGATCCACCGGTTGCTGCGTCACGGCATCGGCGGTGCAGCGCATACCACGTCCGAGCGGGTGCTCTACAAACTGCAGTCGAGCTTCATGAACCTGCAGAGCAAGGCGCGTGCCTATATCGTCGGTAAAGAACACTACGATTTCGGCAATGACCTTTTCACCCGCATGCTCGACCAGACGATGTGCTACTCCTGTGCTTATTGGAAAGAGGCTACATCGCTGCACGAAGCGCAAAAGGCGAAACTCGATCTCGCTTGCCGCAAGCTGGGCCTGGAGCCCGGCATGAAAGTGCTGGATATCGGCTGTGGCTGGGGCAGCTTTGCCGAGCACGCTGCCCGACACTACGGTGTGGAAGTCACCGGCATCACGATCTCCGAAGAGCAGGCCAAATTGGGCCGGGAGCGCTGCGAGGGCCTACCGGTCGAGATCGTGCTGAAGGACTACCGTGACCTTACCGGCCAATACGACCGCATCGTCTCCATCGGCATGTTCGAGCACGTCGGTCAGCGCAACTACGCCGTCTACTTCGATACGGTCAAACGTCTGCTAAAGCCCGGCGGCCTGTTCGTCCTGCACACCATCGGCTCGAATACCAACGACATCAGTATCGATCCTTGGATCAACAAGTACATCTTCCCCAACGGCATCCTGCCTTCGGTTCAGCAGATCGCCGATGCCAGCGAGGACAAGCTGGTGATGGAAGACTGGCAGAATTTCGGGCCGGACTACGACAGGACGCTGATGGCGTGGCAGGAAAATCTGCTGGCACACTGGGACGAGATCGCCGATCACTACGACGAGCGCGTCAAACGCATGTTTCTGTACTATCTGGGTTCCTGTGCCGGCGCCTTCCGCGCGCGAGATATTCAGCTCTGGCAGGTGGTCTACTCGAACCAGCGTCCGGGCCGCTACGACTCCCCCCGCTGATCCTCGGGGTCGATCGCGTCGCAATCGACGGCCTGCGGTATCGCTCGTCTCACGAGTCGATACGCCCGAAAGGCGAAGATTTCGCCACGCTCCCGCCGTCACCATTCTCCCGCCGCGGTACCCGCGGCGGGAACGCACTTTCCCCGCCGATCACGTTGCCTGCTTGTCGTCTCCCAGCTTGCCACCTTTGGCCCAGTCGTGTTTTTCGGTCTCCTGAAAGAATATCTGCACCGACTCCGGTGACGACCCGTAAGCATCGACGAAGGCCTGCGTGACGCGTGCGGCGAGCTCGCGCTTCTGCTCGGTATCCCGCGGGAACTGCTGAATCGTGACAATGGGCATGGTAGTGACTCCTGAAGGGTAACGTTCGATTCTCGAGTGACGAAGCGCTGGAGCCGGCAGTAACGCAAGGTTCAGCTGGCTTGATGACTCGGACAGATCCACCGTGGCCAGTCGCAAGCCGTATGGACAGCTCGGCGGGGCGATGCGTGGCATCGGTATCGTCAAGATGCGCGTCGCGTCAGGCGCGGTCGGCGTGATGCGCCAACGCTTCGCGGAAGTGACGCAGGGTGTTCGAATCGGCGCTATCCGGCCATATCCAGAGGGTGGCCCCGTCCAGCTCGACCGCACTGACAACCGGCCCGAGCCGGACGAGACGACACGGCGTCGCCCGCCATTGCTGACCTTCGTCCGAGCGCTCCCACCAGGTGCGATCGGCGTCGAAACGGCAACGAAGATGAACCTCCCCCCTGTCACGACGAGCGAGCCAAGCGTGCACCATCACCGCGACGGCCAGCGCGGATACGCCCGCCGCGACGCCATGCCAGAGCAAGGCGTAGGCGATGACGACGGCGCTGAAACCGAACCCGAGCGCCCGAGCCAGCCTAGAGCGTCTGACGACGATCGCGATCGGTGGTTTCGGCATGCTCGACGATCATCATCACGATGCGGCGAAGATCAGGGTCCTGTGGCCACTCTCGGCGCATCAGCCAGGTGAAGAGGTCCTGGTCCTCGCTGGCCAGGAGCTCCCGATAACGCACCTGGTCGGCCGCCGGCAAGGCGTCATAGCGCGCCTCGAGAAACGGCACCAGTAGCAGATCCAGCTCCCACATGCCGCGGCGCGAGTGCCAGTAAAGTCGCTTGCGGTCGATGTCTTGCTCATCGGACATGAATGCCCCCTCGGGCTGAAAAGCGTCGCGGCAGTATAAACCAAGCCGGTGAGTCGCCACACTCCGCAAACCCGCCTACCTTGTAATGCGTTGTTTTCTCGAAAGTTGAGAAGTATGCTGAAGTGACAATAATAGATATCGGACATTGCTGCGCCGTCCGCCACTGCCAGGCAGAGTCCTCACGGAGAATGTCGATGACCAAGTCTGAATTGATCGAGCAGATTGCCACTCGTCGCCCGGAACTGTCGGCCAAGGAGGTCGAGTCCGCGGTTCGCGTCATTCTCGATGACATCACCAATGCGCTGGCCGATGGAGGGCGTGTCGAAATCCGCGGCTTTGGCAGTTTTTCGCTGCACTTCCGGGAACCACGCACCGGACGCAACCCCAAAACGGGCGACCCCGTCGATCTCGACGGCAAGTTCGTACCGCATTTCAAGCCGGGCAAGGAGTTGCGCGAACAGGTCAATGCGAGCCGCGCGCTCGGCTACTGACCGCTTCAGTCACCGTGGCCGCTGTCCTCGCCGAGTCCGTCTCGCGAACCCTCAGCGGTTACCACCGCACCGAACGCTGAATCCAAGCGCCGTTCGGCGGTAAGTCATCAGGAATCGCTATGCGCTGGCTCAAAGGCGTCATTCTCGCCATCATCCTCATCGTCGTGCTGCTGCTCGGCATCCTGTTTGCCGTCAATAACCAGCAGCCGCTGCCGCTGGACCTGATCTGGGTACAGCTGCCCCCGGCGTCACTCTCTCTATGGCTGCTGGTGGCACTCGCCTGCGGCGTGATTCTGGGCATGCTGGCGATGATGGGCATCTATCTACGCTTGCGCACGTTATTGACTCGAGCGCAGCGCCATAACCAGCAACAGCGCAAGGAACTCGATCGTCTACGGACGCAGGAGTTCAAGGAAAGCACCTGAATGAGCGATGTTCTGCTACTGGCGTTGCTGGTGGCAGCCATCGCCATTGGCTGGTGGCTGGGGCGCAGAGATGGCGGCCGAAGCCGCTCTCGTGCCCGAGGCGCCGGCGGTGCGCTACCCAAAGATTATTTCGTCGGTCTCAATTATCTGCTCAACGAGCAGCCCGACCGCGCCATCGAGACGTTTACCCAGGCGCTCGAGGTCAACAGCGACACGGTCGAGACCCATATCGCACTCGGCAACCTCTACCGCTCGCGCGGGGAGGCAGACCGTGCGGTGCGCATCCATCAGAACCTGCTGGCCCGCCCGGCGCTGACCGCCTCCCAGAGCGGCCAGGTCCAGCTCGAGCTCTCGCGTGATTTTCTCAATCTCGGGCTACTGGATCGGGCCGAACGGCTGCTTCTCTCGCTGCAGAAAAACGCCACGGAAGAAGATCAGAAGATCGCGGCACGCCGACTGCTCGTGGACCTGTTCGAACGAGAGAAAGAGTGGCCTCAGGCACTCGAAGTGGCCCAACCCCAGCTGGTGCGACAGGACCCGGATATCCGACGCGCTGCCGCTCACTGGCATTGCGAGATCGCTCAGCAACAGCGCGCTGCCAGTAGCCCGTCACTGGCACGCAAGTCACTTCGCCAGGCCCTCAATGTCGATGGTCGCTGCGTAAGGGCCAACTGGATGCTCGGGCAGCTCGAATGGGACATCGGCCAGTACCGAGACGCCGCGCGCTATTGGCAACGAATTCCGGAGCAGGACCCCGGTTTCACCGCCATCGTCCTCGAACCCCTGCGTGACGCCTACCGGCTGCTCGACGACGACAAGAGCTGGTGGCAGTTCCTCGAGCAGCTGCTGCAGAAGCACCCTCAGACCACGGTCGTGATCATGGCGGCCGATACGCTTCGCCGCCGCCAAGGTGCACAGATGGCTTGCGCTTTCGTCAGCGAACAACTGCGCGAGCACCCGAGCCTGCGCGGCATCGATTACCTGATGGATCTCTATCTCGATGACAGCGACCCGGACGAACGCGACCGACTGGAGCTTCTGAAACAGCACACGCATCAGCTATTGAGCGTGCGTCCTCGACACCGCTGCCAGCGCTGCGGTTTTGGCGCCGAACAGCTCCATTGGCAGTGCCCCCGCTGCCGCTACTGGGGCACCAGCAAGCCGGTCACCGGACTCGAGGGCGAGTGATCAGCCGGCCAGCCCCAGCGAGCGCTCGATCTCTGCCAGGGCCACCATGGGATCTGGCGCCTGGGTCACCGCGCGCCCGATGACCAGATGAGTGCTGCCGGCGGCCATGGCGGCCTCCGGCGTCATCACGCGCCGTTGATCGCCGGCGGCAGCGCTTGCCGGACGAATCCCGGGCGTGACCTTCAGGAAATCCTCACCGCAGCACTCTCGCAGCCTGGCGCTCTCCCTCGCGGAGCAGACCACGCCATCGAGACCGCTATCTCGCGTCAGCAGCGCCAGCCGTTCCACCTGACTCAAGGCATCGCCGACAACGCCGATATCCTGCAGCTCGTCGTCGGTCATGCTCGTGAGCACGGTCACCGCGATCAACCGGGTTTCCAGGCCACGCTGGCGCAGCCGCTCCGCACTCGCTTCCATCATTCGCCGGCCGCCGGCGGCATGCACGTTGACCATCCACACGCCCCGATCCGCGGCGGCTTCCACTGCGCCGGCCACGGTGTTCGGGATATCGTGAAACTTGAGGTCGAGAAAGACCTCGAAGCCGCGCTCGTGCATGGCGTCGATGGTTCGCGGCCCTTCCCGCGTGAAGAGTTCCTTGCCGATCTTGACCCGGCAGCGCCGGGGATCAAGCGCATCCACCAGCGTCAGCGCCGGGGCCAGCGCCGGATAATCCAGCGCAATGATCAGAGGGGAGTTCGTCGAGGGCATGGATAGCGGTTCCGGCCGGTGAGTGAAGCAGCGCATTCAGATGACAGATCGACGCGGGATTGTACATGATTCAGCGGGTTTTCGATCCGCGCCGCCCGCCTTCGCTAAGCCGGCCCAGTAAGCGATGTAGGAGATCGCCGACAAGATGCAGCGGCAATGACGACCTCCAGATGCCCTCTCGGTTGCCGATAGCCGTCATGAAGGCCGGCACCGAGGTGATACCGGCCAAATTCCACAGCCGACCAAGGAACACACAATGACAAAGCTAAAGCTCCTGGGCATCGCCCTGTTCACGCTCATGACACTTCTCACCACCCCGGTCTTCGCGCAAGAGCCGATTCACATCAACGATGCCACGGCAGAATCACTGGCGACGTTGCCGGGCATTGGTGAAGTGAAGGCGCAGGCCATCGTCGATGACCGCAAGGCCAACGGTGACTTCAAGAGCGTGGAAGATCTCTCCCGTGTCAAAGGTATCGGTGACGCCACCGTCGCCAAGCTGGCCGATAGCGCAACGCTGTAGGCAGTTCATGCAGGACCCCGGGCGGGCCTTCGCGGCCCGCCTTCATCACGTCGCCGTTCGCGAGCGCCTCTTCGTTGACCCTCACGCCCTGACGGCGCGCGCCTCCTCCGAGCCGTCCCCACCTCGCCCGCTTGCATTCAAGCCATTCGCCTCCACTTAAGGGAATCGAGCAGAAAGAACCCTGGAGACGATATGCCCCTGCTGCTTCTGCTGACCCTATTGGCGGTTGCCGATTTCGTTGTGCTGTTCACGGTCGGCGCCAAGATCGGCCTGCTGGCCACCCTGCTGTGGATTGTGTTGAGCGCCGCCTTCGGTATTCATCTGATTCGCCGCGAGAGCTTCCTGACCCTGCAGCGGGCCAGGGAGCGCCTGAACCGAGGCGAACTGCCTTCCGACGAGCTCCTCGCCGGCGCGTCGTTCGTGCTCTCCGGACTTCTTCTCGTCGCCCCAGGCTTCCTATCCGACGTGGCGGGGCTACTTTGTCTGCTGCCGGGTAGCGGCGAGCTGCTGAGGCGCTGGTTCCGTCGCCCGGCACCCGCTGGCACCTACTCGAGTTCGAGGCACTCAGGCTCAGCAGACGCCGGATGGGATCACGCGGCACCCGGCCGCTCGAGCGCAGACCACCAGGAAGCGTCACGCCATGCTTCCCATCGAGAGACGGACGCGCCTATCGAAGGCGACTATCTCGGAAAGGATTGACGGTCTGAGAAAGAATTGACGGTCCGGAAAACGATCCGAGCAACCAAGAACATCACCGTTGAGCGATTGCAGCGCCGCCACTGGAAAAAACCGACATTCCCGTGCAGCATCGCTCGCATCCCATCGATGCGGAAAGAGCGGTTCGGGAGCGAAAAAAATGTCTGCCAACCCCTTGAATCCGATCAGCACGACCCAATTCAAGGCAGCAGCGATAGCTTTAGGCCATGAGGCCCATAAACCGGAAGGCGAAAGCCTTCGCCCCTTGAGCTTCGCTCTAGCGGGAACGTGCATTTGCAACATGCAACCATCAGGAGAACGTGAGCAATGAAAATCCGTCCCTTGCACGATCGCGTCATCGTACGTCGCAAAGAAGAAGAGCAGAAAACTGCTGGCGGCATCGTGCTTCCGGGCAGCGCCCAGGAAAAGCCGACTCGTGGTGAAATCCTGGCCGTCGGTAACGGCCGTATCCTCGAGAACGGCGAAGTCCGGGCTCTGGACGTGAAAGTCGGCGACACCGTCATCTTCAAGGAAGGCTTCGGCGTCGAGAAGCAGAAAGTCGACGGCGAAGAAGTGCTGATCATGAGCGAAGGCGACATCCTGGCCGTCGTCGAAGGCTAATCGCCGCCGCGCTCCAGGACATCATCACCATTTCACGTTTCATATTAGGAAGATCGGACAATGGCAGCTAAACAAGTCAAGTTCTCCAGCGACGCTCGCACTCGCATGGCCAAGGGTGTCGACACCCTCGCCAACGCCGTCAAGGCAACGCTCGGCCCGAAAGGCCGCAATGTCGTGCTGGAAAAATCCTTTGGCGCACCGACCGTCACCAAAGATGGTGTTTCCGTCGCCAAGGAAATCGAGCTGAAAGACAAGTTCGAGAACATGGGCGCGCAGATGGTCAAGGAAGTCGCCTCCAAGACTTCCGACGTTGCCGGTGACGGCACCACCACCGCCACCGTGCTGGCTCAGTCCATCGTCAACGAGGGTCTCAAGGGCGTCATCGCCGGCATGAACCCGATGGATCTGAAGCGCGGCATCGACAAGGCCGTTGCGGCTGCCGTCAAGGAGATCGAAGCGCTGGCCGTGCCCTGCACCGATTCCAACGCCATCGCGCAGGTCGGCACCATCTCCGCCAACGGCGACAGCAACATCGGCAAGATCATCGCCGAAGCGATGGAAAAAGTCGGTAAGGAAGGCGTCATCACGGTCGATGAAGGTCGCGGCTTCGAAGACGAGCTGGAAGTGGTCGAGGGCATGCAGTTCGACCGCGGCTACCTCTCGCCGTATTTCGTCACCAATCAGGAAACCATGGCGGTCGAGCTCGAAGACCCGTACATCCTGCTGGTCGACAAGAAGATCTCGAACATCCGCGAACTGCTGCCGACACTCGAAGCCGTCGCCAAGGCCGGCAAGCCGCTGGTGATGATCGCCGAGGACATCGAAGGTGAAGCGCTGGCGACACTGGTCGTCAACAACATGCGCGGTATCGTCAAGGTCGCAGCTGCCAAGGCACCGGGCTTCGGTGACCGTCGTAAGGCCATGCTGCAGGACATCGCCATCCTCACCGGTGGCACGGTGATCTCCGAAGAAGTCGGCCTCGACCTCGAGCAGGCGACCCTGGATCACCTCGGTAATGCCAAGCGCATCACCATGTCCAAGGAAAACACCACCATCATCGATGGTGCCGGTCAGGACTCCGACATCGAAGCGCGCGTCAATCAGATCCGCGCCCAGATCGAAGAAACGTCCTCGGACTACGACCGTGAGAAGCTGCAGGAGCGCGTTGCCAAGCTGGCAGGCGGTGTTGCGGTCATCCGCGTCGGTGCGGCCACCGAAGTCGAGATGAAAGAGAAGAAGGCTCGCGTCGAAGACGCGCTGCACTCGACTCGTGCCGCCGTCGAAGAAGGCGTGGTGCCTGGTGGCGGTACCGCACTGGTCCGCGTCCTGACCAAGGTCGCCGGCCTCAAGGGTGACAACGAAGACCAGACGCACGGCATCGCGATCGCCGTTCGTGCCATGGAAGCGCCGCTGCGCCAGATCGTCACCAACGCCGGCCAGGAAGCTTCGGTCATCCTGAACCGCGTCAAGGACGGTGAAGGCAACTTCGGTTACAACGCCCAGACCGGTGAGTTCGGCGACCTGTTCGACATGGGTGTCCTCGATCCGGCCAAGGTCACGCGTACTGCCCTGCAGTCTGCTGGCTCCGTCGCCGGTCTGATGATCACCACCGAATGCATGATCGCCGACGATCCGGAAGACGCGCCTGCCGGCGGCGGCGCCCCGGACATGGGCGGCATGGGTGGCATGGGCGGCATGATGTAAGCATCCTGTCCCCACTCGATCTATCAGATTCGAGAGATCGGGTATCATGGAAAGGCTCCGCTACGGCGGGGCCTTTTTTGTGCCCGGCCATTTCCTGTGCCCGGCACTCTCTATGCCCGGCCCTTTCCGGCGTCGCAGCGGAGCCGTTGACGCCAGCGATCGCCTCGAGCGTATTGAGGCCTATCGGGCACGCCACATTGATCCACTGACCACTAGCAGGAGCCCAAGACGCATGCTGGACCGTATTCGCATCGTCCTCGTCCAGACATTCCACCCCGGCAATATTGGTGCCAGTGCCAGAGCCATGAAGACCATGGGCCTGAGCGACCTCGTGCTGGTCAATCCGCGGCAGTTTCCCGATGAAGAAGCGACTCGGCTCGCGGCTGGCGCTACCGATGTGATCGATGGCTGCCGGGTCGTCGAGTCACTCTCGGATGCGATTGCCGACTGCGTGCAGGTCATCGGGGCAAGCGCCCGCCTACGCAGTCTGCCACTGCCCTGCTATCACGGCGTCGAACCGATGATCGAGGCCAGCTGGCCCCGCTTGGCCGATGGCCCCGTGGCGATGGTGTTCGGCCGTGAACGCTATGGGCTCACCAATGAAGAAATTGGTCACTGTACCCATCAGCTCAACATCCCCGCCAACCCCGACTACGGCATCCTGAACCTGTCCCAGGCGGTCCAGATCGTCGCTTACGAAGCATTCAAGCGTCACACCCGCGAGGCCAGCGACGCTGCGAGTCGAACGTCCCGCGCCGGAGAGGCGTATCCGAACATCGAGCAGCTCGCCCATTTTCATGACCACCTTCACCGGGCGTTGACGAGCGCCGGCTTCCTCAATCAACCGCACGCCAAGACCGAAGCTCACCTGAAAGCGCTGTTCGCGCGCGCCGAACCGAGCCGCAAGGAACTCTCGATATTGCGCGGCGTGCTCAACGCGCTCGAGCGATCGGATCCAACCTGAACGGAAATACGTCGGCGTCGGAAGTGTCGAGATGTCGACGCAGCCCGCCACAGCCCCGCAGCCCTGTAGCTCCATAGTCCCGAGGCCATTCACCGCCTTGGCGCGGTCTACAACACCGGGCGGCTTTGACAACGGACAATTTGCCATAGAGAATGGGAATCACTCTCACTAAATGGCAGAACGACCATGCCCACGGAACGTTCTCAACTCTATTACACCTGCGTCTTCCTGCACGTCTCGTTTCAGGCCGTGCAAGCATCCATTGCCCCCTCGACGCTGACCACGCCTTGCTGGCTGGATTCGCAGATGCTCAAGATGCTGCTTCGCGAACTGAAGCGATCGCGCGAGGCCTCGGCCCCTTTTGCCGATGTCCACGCGTCGCTGGATACCGCGACCTATCACTGCGGGCTGCTGATGGCGCAGTGCCCGGCTGCGCTGGACCGGCAGCTTTGCCGTTACCACCTGGAAGCGATCATCGTCCCGCTTCGTCAGGCCGTGACTCGATTGTCCGGCAACGATGTCGCCAGCCACGGTACTGGCAAAGGCCGGCGCATTCGCGACTGGCTGAAGCGCTGAACTCGATCTCGCCAGTCATGATCACGTTGAGCCGAGTCTGGCTCAGCGCTGGCCCGGATTCTGGCGACTAGACGAACCGACGTCTTCAGGGCCAATCCTTCCGGCCATTAAAACCTCAGCTATAAAACCTCAGACATAAAATCTCAGACATAAAAAAACAGCGCCCGGAGGCGCTGTTTTTCGTAGGCAGTGACGACTCCGAAGAATCAGTCCTGGCCCATCTGCTGCTTGATCAGATCACCGATGGTGGTCGGACCATTGGTCTCGACTTCCTGATCACGCAGTTTGCTCATGTTGCGACGCGTGTCGACCTGATCCTTCGCTTTGATGGACAGGTTGATAGCGCGGCTCTTGCGATCAACGTTGACGATCTTGGCTTCGACGCTGTCACCTTCGTTCAGCACGTTGCGCGCATCTTCCACGCGGTCGGCGCTGATTTCGGAGGCCTTCAGTACGCCGATGACATCGGTCGCCAGTTCGACGTGAGCTTCCTTGGCATCGACTTCGATGATACGGCCGGTAACCACGGCGCCCTTGTCGTTGACGGCGAGGAACTCGGAAACCGGATCGGTCTCGAGCTGCTTGATGCCCAGCGAGATGCGCTCACGCTCCGGATCGATCGAGAGGATGACGGCTTCCGCTTCGTCGCCCTTCTTGAACTGACGGACCGCTTCTTCGCCAGTCTCGCTCCAGGAGATGTCGGACAGGTGTACCAGACCGTCGATACCGCCTTCCAGACCGATGAAGATACCGAAATCGGTGATCGACTTGATCGTACCGGCAACGCGGTCGCCCTTGTTGTAGCGCGCGCTGAAGTCTTCCCACGGGTTGGTGGTGCACTGCTTGATACCCAGGGAGATGCGGCGACGCTCTTCGTCGATATCCAGCACCATGACCTGAACTTCGTCACCGACCTGAACGACCTTGGACGGATGGATGTTCTTGTTGGTCCAGTCCATTTCGGAGACGTGAACCAGACCCTCGACACCCTCTTCCAGCTCGGCGAAGCAGCCGTAGTCGGTCAGATTGGTGACGCGAGCGTTGACTTTGGTGCCTTCCGGATAACGGTCGACGATGTTGACCCACGGATCTTCGCCCAGCTGCTTCAGACCCAGCGACACGCGGTTGCGCTCGCGGTCGAACTTCAGCACCTTGACGTTGATCTCGTCGCCGACGGCCACGATCTCGCTCGGGTGCTTGATGCGCTTCCAGGCCATATCGGTGATGTGAAGCAGACCGTCGACGCCACCGAGATCGACGAATGCGCCGTAGTCGGTGAGGTTCTTGACGATACCGTTGATCTGCTGGCCTTCCTGCAGGGTAGCGAGCAGCGCTTCACGCTCGGCACTGTTCTCGGCTTCGAGAACGGCACGGCGGGAGACAACGACGTTGTTGCGCTTCGGATCGAGCTTGATGACCTTGAAGTCCAGCTCTTTATGCTCCAGGTGCGCGGTATCGCGAACCGGACGCACGTCGACCAGGGAGCCCGGCAGGAACGCGCGGATGGAAGCCACGTCGACGGTGAAGCCGCCCTTGACCTTGCCGTTGATCACGCCCTTGACGATCTCGTCCTTCTCGAAGGCGGCTTCCAGCTCTTTCCAGGCTTCGGCGCGCTTGGCCTTCTCGCGGGACAGGCGGGTTTCGCCGAAACCGTCTTCCACGGCTTCCAGCGCGACCTTGACTTCATCGCCGACAGCGATGGTCATTTCGCCGTTGTCATCGCGGAACTGAGCCGCAGGGATCTGACCCTCGGACTTCAGACCGGCGTTGACGGTAATCCAGTCACCTTCGATGTCCACCACGGTCGCCATGACGATGGCACCGGGTTCCATGTTGATGTCCTGGAGAGACTGTTCGAATAACTCAGCAAAGCTTTCGCTCATGTGATTCCTACGTGATCAACGTTGATGGCGGTCGGGCCGCCTTCCTCCGCACCACCAGCGAGTGCGGGCCTTATCGACATATCCCTGGGGATGTTGGCGCTGGTTCGACCTGCAACGACTAATCAGTCGGGTCGCTGCACGTCATGACATCTTGCCAGGGGCCCCGGGAGCGGAAGTGTGTCGTCGGCTAATGCCTCGAACCCGCGATCAGCGACAGCAGTCAATGATCGGCGAGGTTACGCTCGGCGAGCAGCGTCTCGATACGCTCCACGACTTCCGGTATATCCAGCTGCGTCGTGTCCAGCTCGATGGCATCGTCTGCCGGTTTGAGCGGGGCAACGGCTCGCTGCATATCACGCGCGTCGCGCGCTTGGATTTCTTCCAAAAGGGTCGAGAGTCTAGCATCTTCCCCCGCCTGCTGCAATTGCAGCTGCCGGCGGCGCGCCCGCTCCTCGGCCGACGCGGTAAGGTAGATTTTGAGCGGCGCTTCGGGAAAGACCACGGTCCCCATGTCACGGCCGTCGGCCACCAGGCCAGGTGCCTTGCAGAAATCGCGCTGGCGCTGCAGCAGCGCATCACGGACCGGGGGCAGCGCCGCCACCTGAGATGCCGCGCCGCCCACACCCTCGCTGCGAATGGCGATCGTGACATCGTCGCCCTCGAGCAGAATGCTCGTCCGCCCCGCCTCCACCGCGAACACCACGTCGAGCGAGCGCGCCTGGTCAGCCAGCGCCGTGGCATCGTCGACGGCCACGCCCTTGCGCAGCGCCGCCAGCGCCGTCAGCCGATAGAGCGCGCCGGAGTCGAGCAGGTGCCAACCAAGATGCTCCGCGATCATGCGGCTGATGGTGCCTTTTCCGGCTCCGCCGGGGCCGTCGATGGTCAGAATCGGCGCGGTCTGGCTCATGTCATGTCCCTTTGTCTGTTGGATCGCGCTTCGCGCTCTTGGTTCTGTTGGATCTCGCTTCGCGCTGCTAAATCCTGCTTCGCGCTGTCGGATCTCGTCTCGTCACTTCCCGACACGGCGTCTTCACTCGCGTGCCGGGTGATACGTTGCCGAACTCAGCGCGTGGTTTGCACAAGCGTCAGCCCGACCCGATTCGCCAGATCGACGAAACCGGGGAACGACGTTGCCACGTTGGCACAGTCATCGATGACGATCGGTGCGCTGGCGCGCAGCGCGGCGACGGTGAACGCCATCGCGATACGATGATCGCCCAGACTGTCTACCTGACCGCCACCATAGTTCGGCTGGTCTCCGCCCTTGCCGACGACATCGATACCGTCCGGGTAGACGGTCGTCTCGACACCGAGGATCTCGAGCCCATCGGCCATCGCCTTGATACGATCGGACTCCTTGACGCGAAGCTCTTCGGCGCCTCGCAGGCGCGTCGTTCCCTCGGCGTTGGCCGCCGCGACGAACAGCGCCGGAAACTCGTCGATCGCGAGCGGCACCTGGTCGACCGGAATGTCGATACCCTTGAGCGGTGCATGGCGAATGTGCAGATCGGCGACCGGCTCGCCGCCGACCTCTCGCGGATTCTCCAGCCGCAGATCCGCCCCCATCTGCTTGAGAATATTGATCACGCCGATGCGAGTCGGATTGACGCCGACATGCTCGAGCACCAGATCCGAGCCCGGGGTGATCGCCGCCGCGACCAGAAAAAAGGTCGCCGACGAAATGTCCGACGGTACATCGATCGGTGCACTGGTCAGCGCCCCGCCGCCCTGCAGCTTCGCCAGGTCACCCTCGCGCGCCACCGGGTAGCCGAAGCCATTGAGCATGCGCTCGGTGTGATCGCGCGTTGGCGCGGGCTCGCGAACGCGGGTTTCGCCCTTGGCGTAGAGGCCGGCCAGCAGCAGACAGGATTTGACCTGTGCGCTCGCCATCGGCATGTCGTAATCGATGCCCTTGAGCGGCTGACCACCATGAATCTTCAACGGCGGCCGGCCGCCCTCGGCGGTATCGATCCGAGCGCCCATCAGGCGCAGCGGATCCGCCACCCGCGCCATCGGGCGCTTGGTCAGCGAGGCATCGCCGGTCAGCTCGGTGTCGAACTCCTGCCCCGCGAGCAGGCCAGCGAACAGGCGCATCGCCGTTCCCGAGTTGCCGACATAGATCGGGCCGGCGGGCTTCGTCAGGCCATGCAGGCCAACCCCGTGAATCGTCACTCGCCCCTGATAGGGTCCTTCGATAGCGACTCCCATATCGCGAAACGCCTGCAGCGTCGCCAGGCTATCCTCACCTTCGAGAAAGCCCTTGACCTCGGTCACGCCGTTGGCAAGTGCGCCGAGCATGATCGAACGGTGGGAGATGGACTTGTCGCCAGGCACGCGAATGCGTCCGTTGACCGCTCCCCCGGGAGAGACTTCGTACTGAACCTGCCGTGCTTCCATGGTCTGATAACTCGTCTGATTCAACAGCGTTTCGAAATGGTGTCGCGCATGGCTGGCGCGATCGAACGTTCCCAGCATGGCGTCGCTGTCGCCCTGCTCCACCGCACGCCGCAGCCGCGAAAGGCCCGCCTCGAACTCGTCCAGGGCGCCCAGCAATGCCTCCCGATTGGCGCAGAAGATGTCACGCCACATGACAGGATCGCTGCCCGCGATGCGGGTGAAATCGCGAAACCCGCCCGCGGCGTAGCGGAATATCTCCAGCCGCTCGTCCTGACGCGCCAGCGTGTCGACCAGAGAAAATGCCAGCATGTGCGGCAGATGACTGGTACGCGCCAGCACCTGATCGTGGCGCGCGACCGACATCTCGAGCACCTCGGCACCGCAGCCCTGCCACAGCGCGCGCACCTGATCCACGGCATCGCGATCGGCCTCGGGCTGCGGCGTCAGGATCACCTTATGACGCCGGTAGAGCGCAGGGTTGGCGGCAGCGACGCCGCTCTTCTCGGAACCGGCAATCGGATGGCCGGGCACGAAGCGCGTCGGTAGCGCGCCGAACGCCTGCGCCGCCGCCTCGCAGACGACACCCTTGGTGCTGCCGACATCGGTCAGTATGCGCTCGCCCAGACAGCCCGCCAGTCGCTCGAACACGCTCGCCATCGCCAGCACCGGCACCGCCAGCACGACGATGTCGCTCTGCGCGACCCAGGTTTCCAGCTCTGGCCCGCCAGCATCGATCACGCCCATCTCGAGCCCCTTGGCGATCTCCTCCGGGTCTCGATCACAGGCCAGGACGCGCCCCTGATACGCGCTTGCCTTCAACGCCGCGGCAAGCGAGCCGCCGATCATGCCGAGACCGACGATCAGCACGGCCGCCGAACTTGTCGTCGTTGACCGCATCCTCAGAGCACACCGACCGGGTAGGAACCCAGCACCTTCATGTCGGAAGCCCGCTGCTTGACCTCTTCGAGCGCGCTGGCGATCTCGGGTTGCTCCATGTGTCCCTTGAAGTCGATGAAGAAGACATAGTTCCAGGCACCGGTCCGCGAGGGCCGTGTCTCGAGCCGGGTGAGGTCGACATGATGACGATGAAACGGCTCGAGCAGTTCGTGCAGCACGCCAGGCTCGTTACGCATGGCGACCACCAGCGACGTCTTGTCATTGCCCGAGGGCGGCACGGACTCGTTACCGATGATGAGGAAGCGGGTCGAGTTGTCGGGGCGGTCTTCGATCTTCTCGGCGACGTGATCGAGTCCGTAGAGCTGCGCCGCCATATCCCCGGCGATCGCCGCACTATGCCACTCGGTCTTGACCATGCGCGCCGCTTCGGCGTTGGAGGAGACCGCGATACGCTCGGCGTGCGGGTAGTGCGCATCGAGCCACTTGCGACACTGCGCGAACGACTGCGGGTGCGAGTAGATTCGCGAGATCTTGTCCTGGCGCGTGATGCTCGAGATCAGCAGATGGTGATGAATGCGCAACACCACCTCGCCGCTGATATGCAGCCCCGAGTCCATGAACGAGTCGAGCGTATTGTTGACCACACCCTCGGTCGAGTTTTCCACCGGCACGACGCCGTAATTGACCGCTCCAGCCTCGACTTCGCGAAAGACTTCATCGATAGCGGCCATCGGCCGGCTGATGGCGCTGTGGCCAAAGTGCTTCAGCGCCGCCTGTTGCGTGAAGGTGCCTTCCGGCCCCAGAAACGCGACCTTGATCGGCTTCTCGAGCGCCAGACACGCCGACATGATCTCGCGGAAAAGGCGTGCCATCTCTTCCCCGTGCAGCGGTCCGGGATTGTTCTCCATGACCCGGCGCAGCACCTGTGCCTCCCGCTCGGGGCGGTAGAAGACGGCATCGGGATCGTCGGCCGTTTTCACGTGCGCCACTTCCTGCGCGCAGGCCGCCCGTTCGCTGATCAGGCGCAGCAGCTCGCTGTCGATGGTATCGATACGCTGGCGCAGATCGGCCAGATCCGGCCCCGGAGTGGGCTTGTCACTCATAGTCATTTCCCGGCAACACGATGACTGGATCAAAGCGAGGGCGCCTGAAGAGGCGCCCTCGACCAGTCTGTCTTTAAAATCTTACACGGCGCCCGTCGAAAAGCGCGTAACGAAACGTCAGCACCTGTGGTGCCTCACGACCGCCAGACGACAGCGCAGCTCAACCGCAGCGTCGCTCAACCGCAACGCCGCTCGAAATCCTGCATGAAGGCGACCAGCGCCCGCACGTCCGCCTCGGTCACGGCATTGTAGAAACTGGCACGCATGCCGCCGACACTGCGGTGGCCTTTCAGATTGAGCAGCCCTGCGGCTTCGGCCTCTTCGAGGAAGCGACCATTGAGCGCATCGTCGGCCAGCGTGAATGGCACGTTCATGATCGAACGGTTCGCCGGCTCGATCGGATTGGCATAGAAATCGCTACCGTCGATCGCGGCGTAGAGAGCCTCGCACTTGCGGCGGTTGATCGCCTCCATCTCGGCCACGCCGCCGACATCGTTCTTGAGCCAATCGAAGACCAGGCCGGCCAGATACCAGGCATACGTGGGCGGCGTGTTGATCATCGAGTCGTTGTCGGCGTAGACCTTCCAGCCCAGCAGAGACGGCGCGGTGGGTATCGCGCGCTCGAGCAGATCGTCGCGCACGATGACGACGGTGATCCCCGCCGGGCCGATGTTCTTCTGCGCGCCGGCGTAGATGACGCCATACCGGCTGACGTCGATCGGCGTGGACAGAATCGAGGAGGACATGTCGCAAACCAGCGGCACATCGACCTCCGGCACATAATCGAACGCCAACCCACCGATGGTCTCGTTATGACAGTAATGCAGGTAGGCGGCATCGCTCGACAGCGCAATGTCGTCCGGGCGCGGCACATGCACATAGCCATTGCCCTGCGTCGAACCCGCGATGTGCGCACCGGCAAGATGCTTCGCTTCCTTGATTGCCTTGGCCGACCAGATGCCGGTATCCAGATAGTTCGGCGTCCCGCCCGACCCGAGCAGATTCAACGGCACGCAGGCGAACTGCAGGGTGGCGCCGCCCTGCATGAACAGAACGCGGTAGTTGTCGGGAATCGCCAGCAGCTCGCGCAGATCGCGCTCCGCTCGCGCGGCGATGCCTTCGAAAACCGGGCTGCGGTGACTCATCTCCATCACCGACAGGCCCAGCCCCTGATAGTCGAGCATTTCGTCGCGAGCGCGTTCCAGAACAGCCGTCGGCATCGCCGCGGGACCAGCACAGAAGTTGTGCAGACGTGTCATTGCCAGGGATTCCTGATTCGTTGAAACCGAGAAAGACGCCCGGCGACGGCATCGGATCCGCCACGGGACGTCGTCCCCACTACTGATTGTTTCCGACTACCGATCGTTTTCCACTACCGATGCTTTTCGACTACCGATCGCTGCCCGCTACCGGCTCGTTCTCGTCGCGGGTTCGCACCCAAGACGTGATACCGCCGAACCGGCTTGACGACGCCCTCAGGCGTCGTCTTTCGGCTCGTTGCCGGCGTCCGTATCGCCGGACGCCGCGCTCTCGTCACCCGCAACCGCCCCGGCGTCATCGATAGCCACTTCGTCTTCAGCCAGCTCGTCTTCCTGGGGCTCGTCGACCCGCACCGTCTTGACCAGGCTTTCGCCTTCACCGGTTCGAATCAGCGTGACGCCCTGCGTATTGCGCGAGCTGATGGAGACCTCGGCCACTCGCGTGCGCACCAGCGTGCCACGGTCGGTGATCAGCATCATCTCGTCGCTCGAGCGCACCTGCATGGCCGCCACCAGCGCGCCGTTGCGCGCCGTGGTCTGCATGGCGATCACGCCCTGGCCACCGCGGCCGCGAATCGGGAACTCCTCGAGCCGCGTGCGCTTGCCGTAGCCATTCTGTGACGCGGTCAGGATGTAGATCTGCTCGTCGCCAACCTGGTTGCCGTCATCCGCTGCGGCATCGCTTTCGTTGTCGGCATCGGCATCGATGGTCTGGCTCTGCGGAATGATCAGGCTGATCACTTCGGCGCCATCAGCGAGGCGCATGCCACGCACGCCGCGCGCCGTGCGGCCCATCGAGCGCACGTTACCCTCTTCGAAGCGAATCGCCTTGCCGTTGGAAGAGAGCAGCATCACGTGATCCGAGCCGGAAGTGATCGCGGCGCCGACCAGGCGATCGCCCTCGTCGAGATCGATCGCGATCAGACCGACGCTGCGCGGCCGCGAGAACTGGTCGAGCGTCGTGCGCTTGACCGTGCCGCTCGCCGTGGCGAAGAAGATGTAGCTGTCCGGGTTGTATTCACGCACCGGCAGAATCGCATTGATCGCCTCGTCGGCGTCGAGCGGCAGCAGATTGACCAGCGGCTTGCCGCGCGAGCCCCGGCTGGCATTCGGCATCTCGTAGGTCTTGAGCCAGTACACCTTGCCGCGATTGGAGAACAGCAGCATGGTGTCGTGCGTCGAAGCCACCACCAGGTGCTCGATGACGTCTTCATCCTTCATGCTGGTCGCCGACTTGCCGCGCCCGCCGCGCTTCTGCGCCTGATAGTCGGAGATCGGCTGCGTCTTGGCATAGCCGCCGCGGGAGAGCGTGACCACCATGTCCTCCTCGGCGATCAGGTCCTCCATTCTCAGGTCGAGACGGCTGGTATGAATTTCGGTGCGGCGCTCGTCGCCATACTGGTCGCGAATGGCCTCGAGCTCTTCGCGGATGACCTCGAGCAGGCGCTCGGGCGAGGCCAGGATGTGGTTCAGCTCGGCGATCTTCTCGAGAATGCTCAGATACTCGTCGAGCAGCTTCTCGGTTTCCAGACCGGTCAGGCGATGCAGGCGCAGCTCGAGAATGGCCTGCGCCTGGGCCGGAGACAGGCGATACTGGGAACGGTCATCGTTGAGGCCGTAGCCCTCTTCCAGATCCTCGGGCTTGCAGGAAGTCGCCCCGGCGCGATCCAGCATGCCGGTCACCTGCCCCGGCTGCCACTCGCGCGCCAGCAGCTTCTCTTTCGCTTCGGCCGCGTTCGGCGAGGCCTTGATCAGCTCTATCACCTCGTCGATGTTGGAGATCGCGACCGTGAGACCTTCGAGGATGTGACCGCGCTCGCGCGCCTTCTTCAGTTCGTAGAGCGTGCGCCGGGTCACCACCTCGCGGCGGTGGCGCACGAAAGCTTCCAGCAGCTCCTTGAGATTCAACGTCTTGGGCTGGCCATCGTCGAGCGCGACGATATTGATGCCGAAAACGGTCTCGAGCTGAGTGTGGGCAAACAGGTTGTTGACCACCACATCACCGGACTCGCCGCGCTTGATCTCGATCACCACGCGCAGGCCGTCCTTGTCGGACTCATCGCGAAGTTCGGCAATGCCCTCGACGCGTTTGTCCTTGACCAGCTCGGCGATCTTCTCGATCAGGCGCGCCTTATTGACCTGATACGGCAGCTCGGTGATGACGATCTGGTCGCGTCCGCTCTTCTTGTCGAACTCGACCGTATGCTTGGCGCGCACATAGATGCGCCCGCGACCGGTACGGTACGCTTCGAGAATACCGGCGCGACCATTGATGATGCCGGCGGTAGGAAAATCGGGGCCGGGGATGTACTCCATCAGGTCATCGACCGAGAGCGTGTAATCCTCGATCAGCGCCAGACAGCCGTTGATCACCTCCACCATGTTGTGCGGCGGGATGTTGGTCGCCATGCCGACGGCGATGCCGGAGGCCCCGTTGATCAGCAGATTGGGGACCTTGGTCGGCAATACCTCGGGAATGCGCTCGGTACCGTCGTAGTTGTCGACCCAGTCGACGGTATCCTTCTCGAGATCGGCCAGCAGCTCGTGCGAGAGCCGCGCCATGCGCACCTCGGTGTAACGCATTGCCGCCGCGTTGTCGCCGTCGATGGAACCGAAATTGCCCTGACCGTCGACCAGTACGTGGCGCATCGAAAAGTGCTGCGCCATGCGTACGATGGTGTCGTAGACCGCGCTGTCACCGTGGGGGTGATACTTACCGATCACGTCGCCGACCACACGCGCCGACTTCTTGTATGGTTTGTTCCAGTCGTTGCTCAGCTCGTGCATCGCGTAGAGAACGCGCCGATGCACCGGCTTCAAGCCATCGCGGACGTCGGGCAGCGCGCGCCCGATGATGACGCTCATCGCGTAGTCCAGATAGGACTGCTTGAGCTCATCCTCGATGTTGACTGGCAGAATCTCTCTGGCGATATCACCCATGGGTCGTCAAATCCTTTGCGCCGCTGCCACGATCGTCAAGCGACCGTGGCAGCGTTAATGAAGCCCCGACAACACGACTGCCTGACGCAGCCGCGCAATCTCGGGATCATACCATTTCAGGGCTTCCAAAGGCAGGCTTGCAGAGGACGCATCGCCGCGCCCCCAGTCGGCGTTGTCAACGTTCGATGACCAGCGGCGCCAGACGCTCGCGCCACTCGCCGTCGAACGCGATGACATTGCCAGAGCGCTGATCGAGCAGCACGAACGTCAGCATTGCCTCGACCAAGACATCGCCGCTCTGTCGGTGGAGGATCCGATGGCCGACGCCGCCGCTGCGTCCACCGAGACGAGATAGCCAGGTCTCGACGACGAGATCATCGTTCATCACCGCCGCCCGGCGGTAATCGATGTTGAGATTGACCGCAACCAGCGCCACGCCCTCGGCCAGCGCCGCGGCGAACTCGGCATGATCGTCGACGAACGCCCAGCGGCCCTCCTCGAGAAACTCCAGATAGCGCGCGTGATTGACATGGCCGTAGCCATCGAGATGAAACCCGCGCACCCGCAACTCTGTCACCGTGATTCGAGAATCCATGCCGCTCTCCATGACACCCTCCGTGTTCCTGTCCGCTGTCGTCCGACCAACACCGTCTTAGCTCGCAGCTCGCAGCTCGAAGCTCGAAGCTCGAAGCTCACGAAAACATACGCTCGTTTGAAACACGGCCGCAAATGTCGATGGTCTAGCTCGGTGGTAACACCAGGGTCGTTTCGCCATAATGTGCCTCCTTTCAAACGGAACGGACGTATGTGGTTCAAGCACTGTCATCTTTATCGCTGCCATGACGTCGAGATCCTCCCGCTGGAGGATCTGGAAACCGCGCTGGCAGAATTTGCGTTTCGCCCGGTCTCTCCGCGCGAAGCACGTCGCGTCGGCTGGAGCGCGCCCGCCGGCAACCGCAGCGAGCAGCGCGCGCATGAGATTCAGGGCCATCGGCTACTGGCCATGCTGCGCCAGGAGCGTCTGCTGCCCGCCGCCGTGATCAACGAAGAGGTCAACGAGCGGCGCGAGGCGCGCGAGCAGGCCGAGGGCCAGCCGCTGACCCGGCGCGAGCGCCAGCTGCTCAAGGAGCAGGTGATGGAAGAGTTGCTGCCGCAGGCCTTCACTCGCACTCAGCGCGTGGAACTGTGGTGGGATACTCGCCGCCATCTCATCGGCATCAACGCTTCGAGTCGCAAGCGCGCCGAGGAGGTTCTCGACCTGCTGCGCCAGACGCTGGGGTCGCTCAAGGTCACGCCGCTGACGACGAAGACGCCGCCGGCCAAGGGAATGACCCAATGGCTCAGCGACGCCAGCAGCCGCCCCGCCAGCCTGCTGCTCGGCGACCAGGTGGAACTTCGCGCGGCAGAGGACGATGGCGTACTGCGTGCCCGCCAGGTCGATCTCGACAGTGAAGAGATACAATCACTGCTCGAGAACGGCCGTCAGGCCAGCCGTCTCAGCCTGGGCAGCGAAGGACAGCTGCGCACCGTGCTGCATGACGATCTGGCACTCAAGTCACTCGCCTTCGACGACGCCCTGCTGGATGAAGCCAGCCAGAGCGAAGACGGAGACGACCCCGCCGTGCGCCTGGAAACGGACTTTGCGCTCATGTCACAGACGCTCGCCACCTTCGTCGAGCAGCTGCTCGAATGGCTTGGCGGCGAGGCCGATCCTGCCACACCGACACCATGACGCAGAATTCGCACACCGATAATCCGAACAGCGCCGAGGCGGCGATCGATCTCGATCGCTTCGCCGACATTCGCCCCTATCACGACGACGAGGTGAAAGCGGTGCTCGCTCGCCTCGCTCACGATAGCGAGCTGCTCGATGCGATCACGCGCTATCGTCTGCCGCGCCTGGCCCGATTCGCCGGGCCGGTGGCGCGGGCCATCGTCAGCTTTCGCCTGCAGCGCGAGATGCGCGGCGTCTCCAGCATTCGTGACTTCCAGCTGCGCATCGCCGACTACATGGCGCGCATGATCAGCCAGACCACGCGCGGCTTCAGCGTCGAGGGGCTGGACAGGCTGTCGAAAGACCAGGCCTATCTATTCATTGGCAACCACCGGGATATCGCCCTCGACCCGGCCTTCGTCAACTATGCGCTGCACGTCGAGGGGCACGATACGGTGCGCATCGCGATCGGCGACAATCTGCTGCAGAAGCCTTTCGTCACCGATCTGATGCGGCTCAACAAGAGCTTCATCGTGCCGCGCTCGGCCAAGGGCAAACGCGCCATGCTCGCGGCCTATCAATCGCTCTCCGGCTATATTCGCCACTCGATCACCGACGACAACCATTCGGTGTGGCTTGCGCAGCGCGAAGGGCGCGCCAAGGATGGGATCGACCGCACCGACAGCGCGATCGTCAAGATGCTGTGCATGGCACGACGCCAGGAAGAGGCCGACAGCGATATCGGCCGCGCCGTGCGGGAGCTCAAGATCGTGCCGGTGTCGATCAGCTACGAGTTCGATCCGTGCGATCTCAACAAGGCGCGAGAACTCCACGCCAAGGAGACGGATGGCCGCTATCAGAAGGTCGAGTTCGAGGATATCTTCTCGATCGTCGCCGGCATCGTCGGTGACAAGGGGCGCGTCAAACTCGCCTTCGGCACACCGCTCGACGCCGACTTCGAGACACCTGACGCCGTTGCCGAAGAGATCGACCGCCAAGTGCTCGAGCACTATCCACTCTTCCCCAGTCACCAGCTGGCGCTGGCAGCGACAGGGCTGGCCCCGGACCTGGTCGATCTGTCCGCGGTAACCCCTGAGGACCGCGAGCGATTCGAGAGCCGGCTCGCCAAGGTACCGGAGGCCCTGCGCCACTGGTGGCTGATGCAGTACGCCAACCCGATCCTCAATCGCGCCGGCCGCGCCGAACGCCGCGACGACTGATCTCGCGGACGAACCCTCGAAGGCGCCAACCGATGGCGCCTTCGCCTCTCCTTACGCCTCCCGCTCCCGTCGGGGCCCGATGCCAGCGTTCTGGCATTCGACACCCGGAGCCGCGCACGAGCGCATCACCAGCTCACGTCTCGCATCTCGTCTTTCGTAGCTCGTCGCTCGTCGCTCACATCTCGTCGCTCATCGCCCGCATCTCGTCGCTCATCGCCCGCATCTCGTCGCTCGTAACGACCGCCGCGACAAACGGTCCTGGCGCCGTGAACGACGTTTTCTTACAATAAACTTAAAGTTAGCAATCTAATTAGCCAGGTTATATTCCCATGGGCTCCCTACCCGATCTCGACAGACTCGTCACGGCGCCAAGTCCTGCCGGCATGGGCTTCACGCAGCCACCGCACTCTCCCATCGTTCTGCAACGCGGTCACGGCCTGCTCAAGGCCGATGTCGTCCTGGTCGCGTATGAAGGCAAGCCGGCGGTCATGAAAGATTATCGACGCCATGCCGGCAGCTGGATGGCGCTTCCGGCTCGGCTGCTGATCCGCCATGAGACGCACATGCTCGAACGGCTGCGAGCGTGGCCGCACTCGCCACGCGTAGTCGGCCACGTCGGCAAGCTCGCCATGCTGATGGAATACGTGCCCGGCGAGATGCTCAGCGATTCGCTCACCCCGGCCAATCCACTCCATTTCGCCCAGTTGATGACCGTGATGAGCACGCTGCACGCCGCCTCGATCGTCCATAACGATATGCGAGGTTCGAACGTCATCGTCAACGGCGGGCGCCTGGTGCTGATCGATTTCGCCTCCGCCCTGTATTTGCCCGGCGGCAGACTATGGCGAATCCTGCTGAAACCGATGCGGCGCAGTGATATGGCCAACGTGCTCAAGTTCAAGCGAAAGCTGACCGGCGAAGACCCGACCGCCGATGAGCGCCGACTCGGCGCCAAGCCGGCCTGGATTCGACGCACGCAACGGGTGTGGAAGAAACGGCTGCTGCCGAGACTGAAGGCCCGCTTCGCCAGCGGCCAATGAGGCCCAAATTCGCAGCCGAAGCGCTGTTCGTTGGCGAAACGGTGGCAGCATGACGGTGGGAAGGAGTTCTATTGCGAAACTCTTTTCGCGAGCAGAGCTCTCTCCTACCAGAACCCGTACCCGAATCGGCACCAGCGAACATGTCCGGCCCAGGATGGAGAGAGCGAGTTCTACTGCGAAACTCTTTTAGTGAGCAGAGCTCTCTCCTACCAGAACCCGTGCCCCAATCGGCGCCAGCGAACATACCCGGATCAGGATGGCTGGAGCGAGTTCTACTGCGAAACTCTTTTCGTGAGCAGAGCTCTCTCCACCCAAAACCCGTACCCGAATCGGCACCAGCGAACATGTCCGGCCCAGGGTGCTGAGAGCGAGTTCTACTGCGAAACTCTTTTCGTGAGCAGAGCTCTCTCCACCCAAAACCCGTACCCGAATCGGCACCAGCGAACATGTCCGGCCCAGGGTGGTCGGAACGAGCTCAACTCGCGAAGCAGTGAGAACCAACGCCAGGCGCCAGATCGACCTTCCCCGCGCTCGCTTTGCACTACTTGCGCCAGAAGAACGGCATCAGCAGTACCAGCACCGTCAATATCTCCAGACGCCCCATCAGCATGCCCAGGCAAAGCAGCCATTTGGCCGCGGCGGGCAGCGAGGCGAAGTTGCCCGCCGGCCCGATGATATCGCCAAGGCCCGGGCCGACGTTGGTCAGCGCGGTCACCGCGCCGGTAATCGCGGTGACCATATCGAGCCCGAGGGCCGCCAGCGCCAGCGAAAGCACCGCCACCGTCAGAAAGAAAAAGAACGTGAAAGCGATGACCGCCCGCACCACTTCGTCGTTGAGCGGGCGCCCGTTATAACGCTGGGCGAAGATCCCGCTCGGATGCACGAGGTAGCGAAGCTGATTGACCAGCATCAGCACGCCGATCTGGAAGCGGAATATCTTCACGCCGCCGCTGGTCGAACCGCTGCAGCCGCCGACGAAGGTGATGAAGAAGAACGTGGTCACCGCCAGCGGCCCCCACTGGGTGTAGTCCTCGCTGGCATAGCCGGTCGTCGTGACCACCGAGATCACGTTGAACGCCACCTCGGTGAGCGCCTCGAACGGCGACTCGGCGAACACCGCCACGCGGTAGAGCGTCAGCGCACCGATCACGGTCACCAACAGCCACACCAGTCCGCGCACCTGCTGGTCTTGCCACAGGGCACCGCGGCTATCGCGCAGCAGTCGAATGTAGAGCACGAATGGCAGCGCCCCGCCCAGCATGAACAGGCAGCCGAGCCACAGGATCAGCGGCCGATCGTGATAGATACCGAACGAAGCATCGTAGTTGGCAAAGCCGCCTGTCGAGACCGAGCTCATGGCGTGCACGATCGCATCCAGCGTGCCCATGCCCGCCAGGCGATAGCTGACGATGGCCAATAGCGTGAAGCCGAGATAGATCACGGTGGAGGCCTTGGCGATCCCGCCCGCCCGCGGCAGCACCTTGTCCGACCAGTCGGAGGACTCCGTCTGGAACAGCCGCATGCCCCCCACCTTCAGAAACGGCAGAATCGCGATCGCCATCACGATGATGCCGATGCCGCCAAGCCACTGCATCAACCCGCGCCACAGCTTGAGGCCATCGGAAAGATTCTCGATGCCCGAGAGCACGGTCGAGCCGGTCGTGGTAATGGCCGAAATCGACTCGAATACCGCGTTGGTGAAGGAGAGCTGCGGTGCGCCCAGCACCAGCGGCAGGCTGGCGAAGGCGCTGATCGCGACCCAGCTCAAGGTGGTCAGAATGAACATGTGGCGCGTCTTCAGCTCGACCGGCGCTCCCCATGTCCAGGCGAGCAGCGAGCCCGACACCAGCGCCACCAGCCCCATCGACTTGAGAAACGCCCACAGATCCGGATCGTTCTCGAGGCCCAACAGCACGATCGGTGGCAGCATGAACAGCGCCAACACGATCAGCAGCAGTGCCAAAATCTTGAAAATCGGTTTGGCGTCTCGCAAGGCTTCCTCCACGTCCCGCCATTCGCACGAACGCTTCCGCTCGCGCGCAAAATGGAGCGATGATAGGCCAAAGTCGACGCCAGCACACCCCGGCAGCGCCGGTGCCCCGGTCAACCGCGAGCCTCGTTCGCGCCCGCCCGGAAGCCGACAGCCAACGAGGAACGACAAAGCGAGAGTGACAGCGCGCGTGTTAGGCTTTGTCTGAAAAGCCCACGAGCGAAGGCCAGACAAGGCAAAAATTGGCAAAAGAGCGGAGTTTACTGGGTGTAAATGAGCATCTTGAGCCGATTTTTAACGCTGTATGGGCAAGCGCAGTACTTTTCAGATAAGGCCTAAGGTGCGCGTACTGTGCCAAGCGAACCCCACTTCCCCCACCGTCAGACAGCGCCCCGCGCGCCAGGCTTCAAGGAGTCACCCATGAGTTCCGCCTCGGAAATGCAGAAGAACCGGATCATTGTCGAACTGCGCGCCTTCATCAAAAAGCTGCTGCAGGAGCCCGGCATTCTCGAAAACTCGCTCGCCATCGCCAAACGCCATTCGGACGGCAGCAATGACCCCAAGGCGTGGGCCGCCATCGCCAACGAGATTTCCGCCACGACCAGCGTGCACATTCCGGAAGATCCCGCCGAGCACTCGGACGCGGACAAGCTGTTTCTGGCGGTACTGCGGGAAGTGGTGGGGGAGGAGAAGGCGCTTTACTGAAGCGGTAAGCTTTAAGCTGGAAGCTGTAAGAAAAAGAAAGGCCGGCGAATGCCGGCCTAGTTGGGAAGTGCCTGGGAAAACTCACGCGCCCGCCACTGGGCACCCAACCGGAGCGTAGGAATCGTCCCAACCACCACCGGTCACACCACTTCCATCTGTTGCGCAAGTCCAAGTGCCTGTAGCGTCTCGCGTCCATGTCACAGTCGCACCACTCACTGCACTCGCAGCATTATTGCCCAAGGTCGCAGTAATAGTGGTTCCATCGGTGGCCCCAAAATCAACCTCAGGAATACCTAGAGAGGTTGTTTCGTCAACCGTTACTTCCTGCAGCAAGTCCGATCCTGTGAAACCGTCCTCACAATCTGTATTGCTAGTTTGGCCACTAAGGATGCAGGTCTCCACCGCGGTACGACCAGCACCGGACTCAGATACAACCCTGGCTACCTGAGTTCGCGCGACATAATTCTGATACTGCGGGATCGCGATGGCGGCGAGGATGCCGATGATCGCGACGACGATCATGAGTTCGATCAGGGTGAAGCCGCCCTGGCGACGGGCCTTGACCGGTGTTGGGGTTTGCATTGTCTGTTCCTGCATTGAGGTTCCCTGCCTTGCCGAGGTAAACCGGGGGCGACCGCGATAGCGCTGCCCTGCCGGACGTCTTCAACTCTCTTATCTCTCCGGCGCGCCCCCCTGGCGCTCGCCGAGCCCTGCGCGTACACCTGCGCATACCTGGCGCGCCGATAGATACGAAAAGTTACCTTGAGTGACACTTCACGCCGGTTATCGGCCACCTCCAAGAAAACTTAAAGAAAAAAGTCGCACCGCCGATATCCCTGGCATGACCTGATGAAGAGAGGAGCGGATCGACTGCCGCTCGCGTCGTCGATCGCGCGTGGCCGCCCGCCGTCACGCCGTCGAACGGCTTTCATTCCGCCTGACCCTGCCGAGGCCATGCCGATGTCGGAAGTTCTGCCCCAACGCCCACTGACCGGATTGGCCCGGCGCTTCGTCGAGCAGCAGCTGATCGGCGCCGAGGCGTGCGCGCAGGCGGAGCAGGCAGCGCGCGCGCAGGAGCAGACGCTGCTCGAGTATCTGGTTCGCGGCGGCAAGGTCGATGCGCGCGAAGCCGGCGTACTGGCCGCGCGGGAGTATGGTCTGCCCTTCCTCGATCTGGCCAAGGTCGACTGGGAGCGGCTGCCGATCGTCGAACCCGTGGCGGAAAAGGTGATCCGCCGCTTTCACGTGCTGCCGCTGGCGCGGGACGAGCGTCGCCTGACGGTGGCGATCGCCTTCCCGGCCACGCTCGCCCGGCTCGATGAGCTGCAGTTCACCACCGGACTCGCCATCGAGGGCGTGCTGGTCGCCTTCGATCAGCTCGAACAGGCGCTGGCCCGCCGCGACCGCCATCAGCACACCTCGGGCATGCTCGAGGCGCTGGACGAGGCAACCGAGTCGCTGACGCTCGACAGCACGGAGGTCGATCTGGAGCGGGAGGCGGCGGCACTGGATCAGGGCGGCGAGGACGACGAGCCGGTCGTGCGCTTCGTCAACAAGATTCTGCGCGACGCAATTCAGCGTGGCGCCTCGGACATTCACTTCGAACCCTATGAAGTGAGCTATCGCATCCGGTTCCGGGTCGACGGCATGCTGCTGGAGATCGCCCGCCCGCCGCTGAACCTGCGCACGCGCCTCGCGGCGCGGGTCAAGGTGATGGCGCGGCTGGATATCTCCGAACGACGGCTGCCGCAGGATGGCGCCATGAAGGTGCGCCTGGACGCCAAGCGAGCGATCGATTTCCGCGTCAACACGCTGCCGACCGTCTTCGGCGAGAAGATCGTGCTGCGTCTGCTCGATGCCCAGACCGCCAGCTGGGGCGTCGACGCTCTCGGCTTTTCACCGCCTCAGCGGCAGCTGTTCGAGGCGGCGCTGGCGGAGCCACAGGGCATGATTCTGGTCACCGGCCCGACCGGCAGCGGCAAGACGGTCACGCTTTACACCGGCATCAATCTGCTCAACACCGAGGAGCGCAATATCTCCACGGCGGAAGATCCGGTCGAGCTGAAAGTGCCGGGCGTCAATCAGGTCAACGTGCAGCCCCGCATCGGGCTCGATTTCGCCAGCGCCCTGCGCGCCTTTTTGCGCCAGGATCCGGACGTCGTCATGGTCGGCGAGATTCGTGATCTGGAAACGGCCGAGATCGCGGTCAAGGCGGCACAGACCGGTCATCTCGTGCTCTCCACGCTGCACACCAACTCCGCCGCCGAGACGCTGACGCGGCTGCGCAACATGGGCGTGGCGAGCTTCAATATCGCGAGCTCGGTCTCGCTGATCATCGCCCAGCGTCTGGCGCGTCTGCTCTGCCCACGCTGCAAGACGCCGGCGGATATCCCCGCCGATATCCTGTTGAAAGAGGGCGTTTCTCCCGAGCGACTGGCTGACGCCACGCTGTATCAGGCGGTCGGCTGTGATCACTGCACGCTCGGCTACAAGGGGCGGGTCGGCCTCTACGAGGTCGTGCCGGTCAGCGACACCATGAGCCAGATGATCATGGGCGACAGTCACGCGCTGGAACTCGCCGCGCAGGCGCGACAGGAGGGACATCCGGGGTTACGTCAGAGCGGTATCGAAAAGGTACTCCAGGGACTGACCAGCCTGGAGGAGATCAACCGGGTCACGACCGACTGACGCAGCAGTTCCGTGCCGCTTCGAGCGCGACGCGGCCGTTGTCGGCTTCAACAGCCTCAGGATCATTGTCATGGCTACCACGCTCAAGACGCCCAAACGCATCGTCATGCACCGCTGGCAGTGGCGCGGCAAGAATCTGCGCGGTGAATCGGTCTCCGGCGAACTGATCGCGAGTGAACTCGCCGAGGTCCGCCAGGAGCTCGCGCGTCAGAAGATCATCGTCAAGCACATCAAGCGCAAGACCGGCATCTTCGGCCTCGGCCGGATCAAGTCGCGGGATATCACGCTCTTCGCGCGGCAGATGGCGACCATGATCCGCGCCGGGGTACCGCTGCTCCAGGCGTGCAAGGTCGTCGCCGAGACGCTCAAGAACCCGGCCATGCGCAATCTGGTCGAGACACTGGCCAACGATATCAGCGCCGGCTCGAGCTTCTCGGAAGCGATGGCCAAGCATCCTGCCCGATTCGACCGCATGTTCGTCAACATGATCGCCGCCGGCGAGCAGGCCGGCGCGCTGGACAAGATGCTCGAGCGTGTCGCGAGCTACCGCGAGAAGATCGAGACACTCAAGGGGCGTGTGAAAAAGGCGCTCTACTATCCGGTCGCGGTGATCCTGGTCGGCATCGGGGTTACCGCCCTACTGCTGGTCAAGGTCGTGCCGCAGTTCGAGAGTCTCTTCGCC
Organism: Salinicola rhizosphaerae; assembly: GCF_014652715.1. GTDB lineage: Bacteria > Pseudomonadota > Gammaproteobacteria > Pseudomonadales > Halomonadaceae > Salinicola > Salinicola rhizosphaerae. The sequence continues at coordinate 135,120 of NZ_BMZI01000006.1, forward strand.
GGATTCGGCGCCGAGCTGCCCGCCTTCACCCGCTTCACCATCCATCTCTCGGAACTGACGCAGGCTTACTGGTGGCAGGCCGTACTGGTCGCGATCGCGATCGTTCTCGGCATCCGCCAGGGCGCGCGACGCTCGGCGACGTTCGCCTACCGTTTGCATCATCTGATGCTCAAGCTGCCGGTACTCGGCAACATCGTCGACAAGAGCTCGATCGCGCGGTTTTCACGCACGCTCGCGACGACGTTCAACGCCGGTATTCCGCTGGTGGAAGCCCTCGAGACGGCTGCCGGCGCCACCGGCAACCGCGTTCACCAAAGGGCCATCGATAGCATTCGGGAAGACGTCGGCAGCGGTCAGCAGCTCAACTTCGCCATGCGTCGAACCAAGGTCTTCCCGGTCATGGCGGTGCAGATGGTCAGCATCGGCGAGGAGTCCGGCGAGCTGGATACCATGCTCGACAAGGTCGCCGAGTTCTACGAAGAAGAGGTCGACAACCAGGTCGATGCTCTGACCTCGCTGCTGGAGCCATTGATCATCGTGGTGCTCGGGGTGATGGTCGGGGGACTGGTAGCGTCGATGTATTTGCCGATCTTCCAGATGGGCTCGGCTATCTGAGCGAGAACGGCTGCGCTCGACCAGCCGTTGTTGAAAGCGCGCTCGCCATCCTCATCGACACCCACAGAGTCCGTAGCTGACCTCGATTTGCGCTACCCTAGAGCCGTCTATTTTTTGATACCCGTGGGGCTTCCGTTGTCAGACTTTCCTCCTCTATTTGCCTGGCCACTGGCGTTCGTCTTCGGCGCGGCACTGGGCAGTTTCTTGAACGTGGTCATCGTGCGCCTGCCGGTAATGCTGATGCGCCAATGGCGGGCCGAGGCGCAGCAGGCGCTGGAGCTGCCGGTCGACGTCGATGCGCCTTACAACCTTGCGACGCCGCGCTCCCACTGCCCTAGCTGCGGCAACTTCATAGCCTGGCACGACAATCTGCCGCTGATCGGCTGGCTAAAGCGCCGCGGCCGCTGCGCCGCGTGCGGGACGTCGATCAGCGCGCAGTACCCGCTGGTCGAGCTGATCTCCGCCGTGCTGGCGCTCACTGTCGTGGCGATCCACGGTGCCTCCTGGCAAAGTCTGTGGCTTTTTGGTGCCTGCCTGACACTCCTGGCGCTAGCCATCATCGATTGGCGAACGCAACTGCTCCCCGACCGCCTGACGCTACCGCTGCTCTGGGCTGGCCTTTTGTACCAGTGGTGCTTCGATCCGCTGTTCCTCGGTAGCGCCGTGCTGGGCGCGGTGGCTGGCTACCTGTCGCTATGGTCGGTCTACTGGCTGTTCAAGCTCACGACCGGCAAGGAAGGCATGGGCTACGGCGACTTCAAACTGATGGCCGCGCTCGGCGCCTGGCTAGGGTGGCAAAGCCTGCCCCTGCTGCTGCTGATTTCCGCCGGTGTCGGCGCCGTGGCGGGGCTACTGCTCATCGCCACCAGCCGACAGGCGCGCGATCAGCCGATGCCATTTGGCCCTTACATCGCCTTGGCGGGCTGGCTCGCTCTGCTCGCCGGCAAACCGCTGCTGGCGGCCTATCAGGCACTGGTCATAGGAGCCGGCGCATGAGCGCCACGAGAGAATCGTCGACCACGCTGGTCGTTGGCGTGACCGGCGGTATCGGCGCCGGCAAGAGCGCCGTGGCTCGCGCCTTTGGCGCACTCGGCGCGGGCTGGGTCGACGCCGACGATGTCGCCCGCGAGGTCGTGATGCCGGGAGAGCCTGCGCTCGAAGCGATCCATTCGCGCTACGGCGACGCCATATTGCAGGCCGACGGCACGCTGGATCGACGAGTCCTGCGCGAACGCATCTTCGATGCGCCGGCGGAGCGACGCTGGCTGGAAAGCGAAACGCATCCCCGAATTCGCGAGCGGCTGATCACGCATCTCGAGAGGCTCGCCGGGACGGGCGCGCCTTACTGCCTGCTGGTCTCGCCGCTGTTGATCGAATCGGGGCAGCGGGCATTGGTCGACCGCGTACTGGTCATCGACGTGCCGGAGACCGTGCAGATCGAGCGCACGCTCGCTCGCGACAACGTTTCACGACGCCAGATCGAGGCCATTCTCGCCGCCCAGAGCCCACGCGCGGCCCGCCTTGCAGCGGCCGACGACGTCATCGACAATAGTGGCGACAAGGATGCGCTACTCGAGCGTGTCGCCCAGCTGGATCGTCTTTATCGTCAGCTGGCCTCGTCATCCAACCGACCGATCTCCCCATGACGCAACGCAATGACTCGAACGACAGCGGCACCGCCCCGCTGACCGTCAAATGCCCGCAGTGCCAGACGCCGGTCGTCTGGACCACCGACAATCCCTATCGCCCGTTCTGCTCCAAGCGCTGCCGCCTGCTCGACCTCGGCGCCTGGGCCGATGAATCCCACCGCATCCCCGGCGAACCGCATATGGACGAAACCCAGCTCGACGACCTGATCGACCGCCTGGAGCGCGGCGAGTAGAGAAGCGAGACGTCACTGCCGGATCCAACGATAACGCCAAGCGACTGCGCCCCACCTACGCCAGCGCTGACGACGTACTGATCGCCGCCAATTCGGAATGGCAGCGGCTGTAACGCGGCAAAGGGTAATTCAGCCTCACGCTTGCTCGAAGGTCGCACGGACGTCTACCCCGAGACACCCGCGTGCGGCGTCGGCTGGAAGCCGAGATCGAAGTTACAGCTGGCCCGCCCCGAAGTGCGGCATGATCTTGGCTATGGCGACTAGACCTGCAGCCTGCAGTCAATGACGCCAGGCGCGCCAGCAAAGCAATAAGCATTTTTATCGATATATAAGCATTTTTCTTGCCAATACTTATTCATGTTCATACCATGGAGTCATCGGGCACAGGGGCGCGATGAACACCATCCAGTGGAAAACCAAAGCCTTCAAGCAACTGCGGAAGCTGCCGCCAAAGCAACAGGCCACCCTCTATGAAGCGGTTCAATCCCTCGCCGCAATGCCTGACGTTCACAACGTCAAAGCCTTGAAGAAACACCAGTACGACTACCGCCTGCGGGTTGGCAACTACCGTGTGCTGTTCGATTGGGACGGTGGCATTCGAATCGTGCAGATCCAGGAGGTGAGAAAACGCGATGAACGCACATACTGAGAATGTCCAGATCATCAATGGCCCAGATGGCGCTCCGGCCTACGTGGTTATCCCGTATCAAGACTATCTGGCTAGCCACTCCGCCCCCGACCTGATCCCCAACGAGGTCGTCGGCATTGTCGTGAACGAAGACACCACCATGGTCGCGGCATGGCGACGATATCTAGGGCTAACGCAAGCCCAGGTTGCGGAGCGTATCGGCATTTCACAGTCGGCCTACGCCCAACAGGAAGCCGCGCGGAAGCCACGCCTGCCGACGCTGGAAAAAATTGCCACGGCGCTCGGCCTCACGGTGGAGCAACTGTCAGAAGAGTGACTCGGCACCTGACAACGAACGACGGAGGTCAAACTACGCAGCTTCCAGTCGCGATCGAGACAACCGGTGAGTTCTCATCGCCGCCCTCTCCTCGCGTCAAATTCCGGCCACAAAAAAACCGGCTGTTGAGCCGGTTTTTTTCGATTCGTGGCGACGAATGAAGCGAAGGAGGAGGGATTAACGGCGCGCTTCGCGCAGCCGCTGTGTCGGCGCCCCAACACCAAAACCCGGAGCGCCTCGGTGCGAACCGGAGGGTTCTCATCGCCGCCCTCTCCCTGCGCCAAATTCCGGCCACAAAAAAACCGGCTGTTGAGCCGGTTTTTTTCAATTCGTGGCGGAGAGGGAGGGATTCGAACCCTCGAAGCCTTTCGACTTACACACTTTCCAGGCGTGCTCCTTCGACCACTCGGACACCTCTCCGCATTGTCATTCCGCTCGCTGCGGCTTGGCCGCTGCGTTCAGAACGGCGCACATAGTATCGGCCTAAGCCTGTGATCGCAAGCCATTTTTTCTCGCTCGCCGGGTTTTATCGGGCTCACCGCCTGCGCTCGACGAAATCACCCGGGTTGCGCACGGGCGCATCGGGATAACGACCGCCTGGCTGACCCAGATAGAGATAACCAATCAGCTCCTCGTGTTCGCCAAGCCCGAGACCTTGCCAGACGGTCTTGTCATGGGCATAGGTCCCGGTGCGCCACATGGCGCCAAGCCCTTGCGCGTAGGCCGCATAGAGCATCGCGTGGGCGGCACAGCCGGCAGAGATGATCTGCTCGACCGGCGGCACCTTGGAAAGGCCAGGTGTGATCGTCGCGATCACGGCGATGATCATCGGCGCGCGTTTGGGCTTCTTGCGCGCCGAATCGAGCGCTCCCTCGTCGATATGCGGATTGGCCTGATAGTCGGACCGGGCGAACAGCTCGCCCAGGCGATCCAGCCCCTCGCCGCTGAACTCGATGAAACGATACGGCGTCATCTCCTTGTGATCGGGTGCGCGCAGTGCGGCACGATAGATGGCGTCAAGCTGCTCCTCGGCGGGCGCCGGCCCGGCAAGCTTGCCCATCGAGCGGCGTTGATGCAGTAGTTCCAGGGCGTCCATGAATGTCATCTCCTTGCCAGTCACGCGAATGCACGCGCTAGAACACGAATGCGATGCAATATGATCGCCCTACTTTACGCCAAACGCGTTACTGCCGCAGCAGGCGCGGCGGCAACGAAGGCTGCCAGCCAGGTGTCGCCCGCCAAGGGTTGATATCGAGACCGCCTCGGCGAACGTATCGCGCCATGACCAGCAGCTTCTCCGGCCGACAGCGCGCCATCAGGTCGACGAATATGTGCTCGACACAGTGCTCATGGAAATCCTGATGCTGGCGGTAGGAAATGATGTAACGCAGCAGCGCGGCCCGGTCGATGCGCGACCCTTGGTACTGGATCAGTACGCTCCCCCAGTCTGGCTGACCGGTCACCGGGCAGTTGGATTTCAGCAAGTGCGAATGCAGCGTTTCGCTGACGATGTCGTTCTCGTCACAGGCAAGCAGATCGGGAGACGGCGTGTAGCAATCGATATCGACATCGAGCTCATCAAGCGATTCGCCCGGCATGGGCTGCGGCATCAGCGCAGGGTCGTCGACCCCGTAAAGCTCTGCCGTCACGGGCGCCGCCGCTGCTGCCCCGAGATCCCGTTCGAGTGCGTCTACCACGGCGTCTCGGTCAGAGAAGGTGGTCTGATTGAAGCTGTTGAGATAGAGCTTCCAGGATTTGGACTCGATCAGATTGGGGGAGTCGGCCGGCAGCCGAAAACGCGCTACCGCGACGATAGGCTTGCCGCGCAGATCGAGCCAGGAAACCTCGAACGCCCACCACTCGTCGCCGCCCACGAACGGCAAGCTGCCCGTTTCCAGGCCGAGCGGCAGCCGGTTCGCTGCCCGCTCGATGGGAAAGAGAAGCGTCGGATCGTAACGCGCCGGATAGGCGGACTCCCGCCCCAGCGGTGCGTCGATCAATGTCTGAGGGCGCTCCTGAGTCATGAACGGATTCCCTTGCCGCGATTGAGCATCCATAGCGCCAGGCACCAGAACACCACGATGAAGGCAGCGATAGCGATCAGCGCGCCAGCGACGGGAATATCAGAGATTCCGAGGATGCCATAACGGAAGGCATTCACCATGTAGAGAATCGGATTGATCATGGTCACGCTCTGCCAGAAGTCCGGCAGCAGATCGATCGAGTAGAACACCCCACCGAGATAGGTCAGCGGTGTCAGCACGAAGATCGGAATGATCGAGATGTCATCGAATTTCTTCGCCAGCAGCGCATTGATGAATCCGCCGATGGAGAACAGTAGCGCCGTCATGATCACGACCGCCAGCGTCAGCAGCGGGTGGTGCAGATCCAGATGCGTGAAGAACAGCGAGACGACGGTCACGATCAGACCGACACCGAGGCCGCGTGCGGCGCCACCGATCACGAAGCCCGCCAGAATGACCCAGTTGGGCATCGGCGAGACCATCATCTCCTCGACGCTGCGCTGGAACTTGTTGGAGAAGAACGACGAAGCCACGTTCGAGTAGCTGTTGGTGATCACCGACATCATGATCAGGCCGGGCACGATATAGGACATGTAGGAGATGCCGTGCATCTCGCCCACGCGCGAGCCGATCAGATTGCCGAAAATGATGAAGTACATCGTCATGGTGATCGACGGGGGCACCAGCGTCTGCGGCCAGATGCGCATGAAGCGCCGCACTTCCTTTACCACCATGGTCCAGAGAGAGATCAACAGTTGCCGCGTGTTCAAGATGCCGTCTCCTTGGCCTTCCGCTTGTCTGAAGTGGCCACACCACTGGCCGGATTATCGATCCCCTTGGAGGCATCAGGCTGCGAGGTCATCGAGACGAACAGCTCTTCCAGACGGTTGGCCCGATTGCGCATCGAAACAACGCGCGCGCCCTGCTCGGTCAACCGCTCGAACGCCTCATTGAGATTGCTCCCTTTCTGGACCGAGAGCGAGAGCTGGTGCGAATCGACCCGCTCGACTTCGAACCCGTCAATGACCGGCGCAGAATCGATCGGCTCGGCCAAGTCGAGCAGGAAGGTTTCGGTATCGAGCTCGGTCAGCAATTCGCGAATCGAGGTGTTCTTGACGATTTCCCCCTGATTGATGATCGCGATGTTGCGACACAGGCTCTCCGCTTCCTCGAGATAGTGCGTGGTGAGAATGATCGAGGTGCCTTCTTCCTGATTGATCCGGCGCATGTACTCCCACATGCTGCGACGCAGCTCGATATCCACACCCGCCGTCGGCTCGTCGAGAATCAGCAGGCGCGGCCGATGGATCAGCGCACGCGCGATCATCAGGCGCCGCTTCATACCGCCGGAGAGCATGCGCGCGGCGCCGTTTCGCTTGTCCCAGAGCCCCAGGTCTTTCAGCAACTGCTCGCAGCGAGGTTTAGCCTCCTTCATCGGCATGCCGTAATAGCCGGCCTGCGTCAGGATGATGTCCTCGACCTTCTCGAACTGGCTGAAGTTGAACTCCTGCGGGACCACGCCCAGGTGGTACTTGGCCTTGGCGAAATCGCGGTCGATATCGATACCGAAGATACTGACCTGACCCGCGCTCTTCTGTACCAGCGAGCAGACGATGCCAAGCGTGGTCGACTTGCCCGCCCCGTTGGGGCCAAGCAGTGCAAAAAAATCGCCCTGAGCGACATCGAGATCGATGCCCTTGAGCGCCTCGAAACCATTGCCGTAGACCTTGGTGAGTCCGCGAATGGACAGTGCAGGTTCTGCCATCTGGGATTCCTGTCGTGATGGGATACGAGAAGACGCCGCTGCCGTCACTCGATCGTGTTCGTATCAGTATGGGTCAGTCACATAGCAACCTAGTTGGGGCCGATAGTCGCCATTTTCAATTTTTAGCATGCAAACAAACTATCATTAGCCGACAAGCCACCACCAGCGCGGGGCAGCGCTCGGCGCGCCGCGTACAGGGTAGTCGACTGATCAGTGACAAGGCGGGTGGCGGCCACGGGCAAACAACGCACAAACGAAAACAGAAGCACCGGAGTGCTTCTGTCGTCTGAAATCTGGAGCGGGAAAGGAGATTCGGCCGGGCTGACGTTCCAGCTCACGACCCTCGACCACGCTTCAAGATTCTATCAATATGGAGCGGGAAAGGAGATTCGAACTCCCGACCCTCGCCTTGGCAAGGCGATGCTCTACCACTGAGCTATTCCCGCTTGTCGGTCGAAGACTGGCTTCGACGAGATGATCTGACGATCATCGAAGTGGCGTCCCATAGGGGGTTCGAACCCCTGTTACCGCCGTGAAAGGGCGGTGTCCTGGACCACTAGACGAATGGGACGCATATTTTGGAGCGGGAAAGGAGATTCGAACTCCCGACCCTCGCCTTGGCAAGGCGATGCTCTACCACTGAGCTATTCCCGCACCCCGAGCACTCGCAGCCTATCTCAAGCGAGCCTCTTTTTCATCACCTGAAGAAGTCGAGTGGCGTCCCATAGGGGGTTCGAACCCCTGTTACCGCCGTGAAAGGGCGGTGTCCTGGACCACTAGACGAATGGGACGCAATGTCTCGGCTCCGTCGAGGTGGCGCGTATATTAATGAGCCCCTTCTTAGGTGTCAAGCGATTGATTTCACCGATTTTCGCCTTCATCTAATGCGCGCTGGTCAACGCACCGATGATGGCCTGTAATGATATTTCGAACCGCAGTGCCAACCGGCGCGTGGCGGGACGCGACAGCGAAGGAGACCGACCATGAGCAAGGTACAGAAGAGCGAAGCCGAATGGCGCGAGAAGCTCACACCGGAGCAGTATCACGTGACTCGCGAGAAAGGCACCGAGCGCCCGTTCAGTGGTGATTATCAGGTCGAGCCGGTACAGGGCATCTACCACTGCGTCTGCTGCGGAGCACCGCTGTTCGAGAACGAACACAAATTCGAGGCGCACTGCGGCTGGCCGAGTTTCGACCGGCCGCTGGCAGCGGCATCGGTCGAGGAGCATCAGGACGACAGTCACGGCATGCGCCGCATCGAGGTGACCTGTCGGCGCTGCGATGCCCATCTCGGTCACGTATTTCCGGATGGCCCGGCGGACACCACCGGCCAGCGCTACTGCATCAATTCCGTCGCGATCACGTTCCACGCTGGCGAGTGATGTCAGTGCGGCTCATTGCCTGAGCGTATACTCGAGCCCGCAAGGGCATGCGCCGCCGTCTTCGACCGGCGGCGGCTAGATGATGGCAGGCTCATTTGGCGAAGGCACTTACTTTACGGTGATGCTATCGGGATTCTGTTCGGTGATGTGCAGCGGCGTACCGCGAATGGCAGCCGCGAGCGCCTGTCTGGGCGTCAGTCGCCCCTTGACGGGATTGGGCTTAATGGCACCGACCTCACCAAGCTCGGCATGGATGAAACAACCGGTCGCGTGAGCGACCTGCTGTGCCGTCTCGTCGAAGCGATCGAAGGCAATGTCGTAATTCATCAAGACGTCGCATTTACCCTTGGCGCTCGGCGCCGGCGCCTCGTCGGACGTCCTCTCACCGCCGCAGCTCGCCAGCGCTAGCGATCCAAGCAGGATCAACGCCATGCGTGTGATGTTGATGTTTTCCATATCAACCTTCCTTTCGCTTCCAACATCCGAAATCTGAGTATTCGCCCGCTCGGCGCATGATCCCCGCATCCTGCTAGACTATGCGCCCGCTTCTTTCTAAGCCAGATTCGATTCGCAGGAGAAAAGGCATGCTCGGCTGGTATCCCGGACACATGAACAAGGCGCGACGCCAGATCACCGAAGCGCTGCCGGAAATCGACGTGGTGATCGAGGTTCTCGATGCACGTCTCCCCTACTCCAGCGGCAACCCGATGCTGGCCGATCTGACCGAACACAAGCCGGTGCTCAAGATCCTTTCCCGCGCCGACCTGGCCGACCCGGATGCCACGCAGCGCTGGATCGCGCATTTCGATGCGCAGCCCGACAGCCGCGCCATCGCGGTGACCACGACGCAGGCGCGCGAGTTGAAGCAGATTCCCGCGCTGTGCCACGAATTGGCCGGGCAAGTACGCGCCGACCGCGACGTGCGCGTCATGGTCATGGGGATTCCCAACGTGGGCAAGTCGACGCTGATCAACGGGCTGGCCGGGCGCAAGATCGCCAAGACCGGCAACGAACCCGCGGTGACCAAGCGTCAGCAGAAGATCCGCATCGACGGTCGCGTTGCCCTCATTGACACCCCCGGCGTGCTCTGGCCCAAGATCGAGGATCAGGCAAGCGCCTATCGCCTGGCCGCCAGCGGCGCCATCCGCGACACCGCCATCGAGTACGTCGATGTCGCCATCGTCTGCGCCGCCGAGCTGGCCAAGCGCTATCCCGAGGCCCTTCGCACGCGCTACAAGCTCGACGAGCTGCCGATCTACACGCCGCCGACAGAGGCCAACGCGGTCGACGCCGACGGCCCTCGTCTGGTCGACCTGCAGGCGAAAGCCGGCTTCGACGGTCACGCGATCATGAACGAGATCGCCCGTAAACGCGGCGGGTTGAAGGCCGGCGGCGTGATCAATCTGCATCGCGGGGCCGAAGTACTGCTGCACGAATTGCGCGACGGCAAACTCGGCAGGGTCACGCTCGAGTGTCCGGAGGATATCCCCGCAGCGGAGACGACAGAGTCTGCGACGGCGCCTGACGCCGAATAACCATACAGTTGGCGCCCTCCACCGCGTGAACTGCCTATTGCGTCGCGTCCGCGCGGCGCTATGCTGGGCGCTGGCGATGCAGCCCGCCACCGGTTTCATCCAACCTCGGCTCTTTGGCCCAACCCTTCGGCTGCGCGGCACACGGAACTCCCATGAATAGCCCCATTCGGAAATCGCACAAGCTCGACAATGTCTGCTACGACATTCGCGGGCCCGTTCTCGACCATGCCAAGCGGCTGGAGGACGAAGGTCACCGCATTCTCAAGCTCAACATCGGCAACCCTGCGCCTTTCGGCTTCGAAGCGCCCGAAGAGATTCTTCAGGACGTGATGCGCAACCTGCCGACGGCACAGGGATACTGCGATTCCAAAGGGCTCTATTCCGCGCGCAAGGCGATCATGCAGGAGTGCCAGCGCAAGGGAATTCCCGGCGTCGGCATCGAGGATATCTACGTCGGCAACGGGGTTTCCGAGCTGATCGTGATGGCCATGCAGGCGCTGCTCGACGACGGCGACGAAGTGTTGATTCCCGCACCGGACTACCCGCTATGGACCGCGGCCACCAACCTGTCGAGCGGTCGCGCCGTGCACTATCTGTGCAACGAGGACGATGACTGGGCCCCGGATCTTGCCGACGTTCGCGACAAGATCACCGCGCGCACCAAGGCCATCGTGCTGATCAACCCGAACAATCCGACCGGCGCCGTCTACCCACCGGCCGTGGTCAAGGAGCTGCTGGCAATCGCTCGCCAGCACGGTCTGGTGGTCTTTTCCGACGAGATCTACGACAAGATTCTCTACGACGGCGTCGAGCACGTCTCTACCGGTGCGCTGGCCGAGGATGACCAGCTCGTCGTTACCATGAACGGCCTGTCCAAGAGCTATCGCTGCGCCGGCTTCCGCTCCGGCTGGATGATTCTCTCCGGGGGGCAAGGCAAGCAGAATGCCGAGGACTTCATTCAGGGCCTGACGATGCTCGCCTCGATGCGACTATGCGCCAACGTGCCGGCCCAGCACGCAATTCAGACCGGGCTTGGCGGCTATCAGTCGATCAACGACCTGATCCTGCCCGGCGGGCGTCTGCTCGCGCAGCGTAACGTGGTCTACGAGAAACTCAACGCGATTCCCGGCGTCTCCTGCGTCAAGCCCAAGGGCGCGCTCTACGCCTTCCCGCGCCTGGACCCGGAAGTCTACCCGATTCGCGATGACGCCCAGATGGTGCTGGATCTGCTGCTGCAGGAGCGCATCCTGCTGGTCCAGGGCACTGCCTTCAACTGGCCGGACCCGGACCATGTTCGTATCGTCACCCTGCCGTGGGCAGACCAGCTCGGCGATGCCATGGATCGTTTCGCCCGCTTTCTTTCGCGCTACCGTCAGTGACTTCTGCCGCCCGGTGATTGACTGCATCTGGCATCGACGCTCGTCCACCCGCATGAGTCGAGCATGGAGAGGTCACGAGCGGGGAACTGACACGAATACGGACGGGCAGTGAGCCATCCTGCCCCCTTGAAACCTATTCGCGAAAGTCGTATCTAACAGTTCATAAACGCCTGATTACCGGGCAATAACGATAGCAAACGAACTTTCGCTCGCGGGGCAGGACACCGTCGAGCGGGAACGACGCTTCCAAGACTGAGGGTATAGACCGATGATGCGCATCATCCTGTTTCTGGCTACCAACCTGGCGGTCGTGCTGGTCGCCAGCATCACGCTGCGGCTACTCGGCGTCGAGCCTTATCTCAACGCCAACGGCATGAACATGAACAGCCTGCTGATCTTCTGCTTCGTGTTCGGCATGGCGGGTTCGCTGGTATCGCTGTTCATCTCCAAGTGGATGGCGAAGATGAGCACGCGAGCAAAGGTCATCGAACAGCCCGGCAACTCTACCGAACAGTGGCTGCTCGATACCGTGCGCGAGCTGTCGCAGCAGGCCGGCATCCAGATGCCGGAGGTCGCGATCTTCCCGGCACAGCAGTCCAACGCCTTCGCGACAGGCTGGAACAAGAACGACGCGCTCGTGGCCGTCTCCCAAGGCCTGCTCGAGCGCATGCGCCCGGAAGAGGTGCGGGCGGTACTCGCGCATGAAATTGGCCACGTCGCCAACGGCGACATGGTGACGTTGGCGTTGATCCAGGGCGTACTCAACACCTTCGTGATGTTCTTCGCGCGCGTGGTCGCGCAGGTCGTCGACGGCTTCCTCCGAGGCCGTGACAACGGTGGCGGCCTGGGCTTCATGGGCTATTTTGCGGTCGTGATCGTCGCCGAGATCGTGTTCGGACTGGTCGCGTCGATCATCGTGGCCTGGTTCTCGCGTTTCCGTGAGTACCGTGCCGATGCCGCCGGCGCCCAGTACGCCGGCGCCGGTGCCATGATCAACGCGCTATCCCGGCTCAAAGCCGAGACCCAGCAGCCGGATCAGATGCCGGATTCGCTCACCGCGTTCGCCATCACCCAGGGCCAGACCCGCAAGATCATGGAGAAGCTGTTCGCCAGTCACCCGCCGCTCGACGACCGCATTCGCGCGCTGAAAGAGTCAGCCTATCGCGAATGAGTCCGAACGGGTCTCTGCTGCGCCCCGCCCGGCTGTCCGGACGGGGCGTTTTTGTCTTACCCACCCACCTGGCTGAACCGCCCCCACAGTCGCTGCTTGGCATCCCTGCCCTTAACGATCGCCGTTGACGTTGGCTGTCCCGCTCACTTATCGAAAAAAAGTTTTCGCCGCTGCATCCGATCGACCGACTCCCCGGTAATCCGAGGGCGAGAGAGACAATCTCGCTTACTTGACAATGCCAGGAGCCGAATCATGGATATTCGCAACCTTGCCAGCCTGACCCTTACTGCCGCACTATTCGGAAGCTTCCCGTTGGTGACAAACGCCGACATGACACCCGATGCCGTCACACCGCCGAGCGGCAACGAGATCGCCATGAAGACCGTGGGGGTAGGAGAAATTACCTATGCCTGCGAGATGAAAGACGGTGACTATGCTTGGGTCTTCAAAGGACCGGACGCGAAACTGAATGACAGTGATGGCAACCAGGTCGGCAGCTACTACGGCCCGCCGGCGACCTGGGAATCCAGCGACGGCTCGAAGATCACCGGAACGCAGATCGGTACTGCCGACGGTGGCGAAGGCAATATTCCGCTTCAGCTCGTCGAAGCCAATCCCGCTGAAGGAGAGGGACACATGAGCGGTGTCACCTATGTCCAGCGTCTCGAGACCCGCGGCGGTGTGGCTCCGGCGTCGAGCTGCAGTGCGGACAACGCCGGTGATAGCGAAGTGGTCGAATACCAGGCGAACTACAACTTCTTCAAGGCCAGCTGATACGCTGCTCGTCCCAAAGTGGACACCTCACGGGCTCGCCAAGGCGAGCCCGTGTTGCATAGACTGTCGATTATCGCCCGGAATCGGGTGCGCTTCAGGGATGGCGCCTGTGACGAACGCCGTGACGGACAACGATCATGACGGACTGCTCAACGCCTGCGCGGCCGGAGACAAGCAGGCGCTGCAAAGGCTCTACACCCTCGAGGGCGCGAGCATGCTGGGTGTGGTACAGCGCATCGTGCGAGATCGCGCGGCGGCGGAGGACATCATCCACGATGCCTTCGTCAGGATCTGGACCCGCGCCGAGACCTTCGATGCCGCACGCGGCTCGGCCCGCACCTGGATGTTCAGCGTCGCCCGTCACCTGGCGCTCGACCACGTTCGCAGGCACCGGCGAGAGTTCACTGCAGGTGACGAGATCGATCATCATGCCGACCCGCTCGAGGGTCACTCCCACCACCCCGCCCCTGCCGATCATTTCGACTGGCAGGGCCACGGCGAGCTGGAAAGATGCCTTGCGCATCTGCCACCCGAGCGGCGTAATTGCCTGTTCCATGCTTACGTCGACGGCTTTAGCCATCAGGAGATCGCGATACGATCCGGTCATCCGCTAGGCACGGTCAAGGCATGGATCAAGCGAAGCCTGGCCGCACTACGCGAGTGCCTCTCATGACACAGTCATCCCCCCGTCCTCCAAGCCATAACGACGACACCCTGGCCGGCGAGTACGTACTCGGCACCCTGGACACAGCAGCGCGCGTCGAGGTCGAGCGTCGACTTCAGTATGACTCGGCGCTGCGCGATGCGGTTGATCGCTGGGAAACGCGATTTGCACCCTATTCAGCGCTGGCGACGCCAGTCGAGCCGTCTCCTGGTTTATGGTCGCGCATCGAGCGCAGCATCGACACCGCGCACCGGACACCGCCGAGCCACGAGAACCCACGTCCACGACCTGGCTGGTGGCAGAGTCTCGCACTATGGCGCGCAACGACCTTCGCGGGGGCTGCCGCTGCCCTGATACTGGCACTCACGCTACTGCAGACACCAGGCACCCCCCAGGCGCCAAGATTCGTGATCGTGCTGATGACCCCACAGCACACCCAGGCAGGATGGCTCGTCCAGGCCGCCTCGCCGGATGAGCTGGAGCTGGTGCCGCTGGGCCGATTCGAACTTCCGCCGGGCAAAGCGCTGGAATTCTGGACCAAGGCAGACGACTGGAAAGGCCCTGTATCTCTCGGCCTGATCAAACCCGGGGAACGAAGCCACCTGAATCTCGATGACCTACCACCACTCGAGAACAACCAGCTGTTCGAGCTGACACTGGAGGATGCCGGCGGCTCACCGCTGGGACGACCCAGCGGACCCATCGAGTTCATCGGTCGCGCCGTTTCCCTGTAGGCTCATCGACGACGGCTTTGCAATTTGCCCTCGGCGATAACCATCGAGGCCAACGATATCTAGATGGTCATGAGAATGGTTGACATTCGCGAGCGTGGCGCGTTGAATTAGTTGACACTGTCAACCGAGAACGAGACGGTCATCCATGTCCGACCCGCAAGTCGGTGAAGCCCTTCACCAGCTCATGCACGCTTACAAGCGGGCATTGAGACGTGCCTACCGAGATGCCGATCTCGAGCTGAGCGTGTCGCACATCCGCGCACTGAAGGCCATCCGCACGTTAGCGCCATGTACCGCGCAACATATCAGCCAACGCACTCAGCGCGACAAGGCGCAGATCACACGCCTGCTGAAGGATCTTCTGGCCGCCGACGTGATTGCCAGGTCGCCCCATCCCGATGACCGACGCAGTCAAATCCTGTCACTGACGCCGATGGGCTTTGCAGTGCTTTCGCGCATCGACGCCAGCGAACGGCAAGTACACGACAATCTTGCGCAGCGGCTGAACGTCGACGATCTGGATGCGTTTCTGCGCCTCTCGCGGTTGATGATCGACAATCTGCAATAAGGACGCTTCCATGCCAAAGCCCGCGCCACGAAGTTTCACGCTTAGCCGCAAGACCTACGTTACGCCCAACATGCTGCGCCTCACCTTCGCGGGCGAGGGCATGACCGCTTTCCCGCTCGACCAGGAGAGCGCCTACATCAAGCTGAATATCCCCGTCGCCGGGAATGAGGCCGGCGTCATGCGCACCTATACCGTGCGGCGCCAGCGCGACGACGAGATCGACGTGGATGTCGCCATGCATGAAGACGCTGGTCCTGCCGCGAGCTGGGCCAGAGACGCAAAGCCGGGCGACGAGATCCTGATCGGCGGCCCCGGTCCCGCGAAACGGCTACCGGCAGCGGCGGACTGGAACCTGTTAATTGGTGATATGACTTCGCTGCCCGCGATCGGCGCCAATCTCGAGCGACTGCCGGCCGACGCACAAGGCTACGCGATCATAGAGGTCACCAGCCAAGCGGATATCCAGTGGTTCGACCTGCCTGCGGGCATGCGCATCAACTGGTTGATCAACCCGCATCCCGGCAGCGACAGCGAGCGACTGGTGAGAGCACTGCGCGAGTTCGACTGGCTTCCCGGCACGCCGGGAATCTGGGTAGCGTGCGAGTTCAGCGCCATGCGCAAGCTGCGCCGTCACTTGATCGACGAGCGCGGTGTCGACAAGCGGGAGATGTACATCTCCAGTTACTGGAAGCTCGGCAGCAGCGAGGACGGGCACCGCGTCGTCAAACGCGAGGACGCGGATCAGGAAGCCGCGAGCGCCTGACCGGCGCCCACGGTCACGAGGTCACTGTGTCGTCTGAATGAGCGCTTCTACTTGCCCAGCTTGACGCTGAAACCGAAGCCTTCGAGGGCATCACGTAGACCGCCCTTGTTCTTCTTCAGCTCGACGCGCAGCGTCTGGAATTCCCGTCGCGGCGGATACTCACGGCGATAGGCGTCAAAGCCAGCGGTCATACCGAGACGGCGTCGATAGCGATCGAAGGCCAGCATGTCGCGACGCACGTCGTAGCAGGCGCGCGCGCACAGTGACAGCGCATCCAGCGGTGGCGTCCAGCTGTGCAGCACGATCTTGCGCAGCCAGGGATCGGGCTTGAGCTGACCGAGTTTCTTGCGCGCCGGCAAACCGAAGTGGCGCATCGCTGCCTGGTAGATCATCTCGGTGCCAAGCATCTTGCCATCGACACTGTAGCCTGCAATATGCGGCGTGCCGATATCGACCAGCTCGTAAAGCGCTTCGTCGATCCCCGGTTCGTGCTCCCACACGTCGAGCACCGTGCGCAGGTCGCCGCGACGCTCCAGGCGCTCGCGCAGAGCATCGCCGTCGAGACAATCGCCCCGGCCGGCGTTGATCAGCACGGTTCCCGGCTTCAGGGCCTCGATGCGCGTCCGGTCCAGCAGGTGAAAAGTGGCATGCTCGCCTTCGCTGACCAGCGGCGTGTGCAGGCAGAGGATGTCGGCCTGATCGATCAGCGCGTCCAGCTCGAGGAAATCCTCGCGCCCTTCCGCCTCGGCCCGCGGTGGATCGCAGATCAGACAGTCGACATCGAGATTGTCGAGTCTCGCCGCCAGACGGCCACCGACGTTGCCCGCCCCGACGATACCGATGGTCTTGCCCGCCAGAGAAAACCCGTCCTCCTCCGCCAGCAGCAGCAGGCTCGAGAGCACGTAGTCGACCACGGAGTCGGCATTGCTGCCCGGCGCGCTGGCGAAGCTGATGCCCCGCTCGCCCAGCAGCGGCAGGTCGATGTGATCGGTGCCGATGGTGCAGGTACCGACGAATCTGAGACGGTCAGCCTGTTCCAGCAACGCGGCATTGACCGGCGTGATCGATCGCACGACCAGTGCATCATGCCCGCGCAGGCTCTCGGCGGTCATCTCCCGACCGGGCTGCCGCGTGACCTCTCCCAGCTCGCTGAAGAACTCTTCCGCCAGCGGCACGTTTTCATCCACCAGGATGCGCATGGAAACCCTCTTGTCTGATTCAGTGCCATCGAGTCTTGCTTTACAATGGCGCCGGTCGCCGAGCCGCGCAACGCCGCACCACTCGCTCGGCGGGCCATATTAGGCCTGCCCCGCATCATGAACAAGCCATCGACAACCAAGCAATCGACTAAAGTGTCGCAGGAGTCCGCGTGATCGTCCGCTGGGAGAGTGAACACGACTACGTTCTGGTCCATCTGCACCAGGACATGTTCGGTGACTGGATCTTCAGTCGCGCCTGGGGACAGATCGGCACCCAGTATGGCGGGCTGAAACACGCCGTCGCCGACAGCCATGAGCAGGCAATGATGTGGATCGACGACCTTGCCCACATCCAGGCCGCTCGCGGATTACGCAAGGTGCTCGAGACCGACGCCGACACGCCCGAAGGGCGCCAGGCCGTGGCGCAGCTCTCGCTGCTCGACTGAGCCGTGAGTCAGCCACGCCCGGCACAGGCTCGGGTGACGTCCTGTCAGGCGGCTCGCGCCTGAATCACGAAGCAGTGATGTAGATTGGTCCGCCGGGTGAAGTCCGGGTCGAATGTCCGGGCCGTGATCTCTTCCACCGCGTAGCGCTCGGAGACCGTCGCATCCAGCGTGAAGCCGCGTTGATTGTTGGAGAAGATCAGCTCTCCGCCCGGCGCCAGGCGCGCCATCGCCAGGTCGATCAGCTGCGCGTGATCGCGCTGCACGTCGAGCGTGCCCTCCATTCGTTTGGAGTTCGAGAACGTCGGCGGGTCGAGAAAGATCAGATCGTAGGTCCCGCCCGCCGTACGCAGCCAGTGGAGACAGTCGTCGCGAACCACCCGGTGGCGGCTCTGATCTAACCTGTTGAGCGTAAAATTGTCGCGCGCCCACTCCAGATACGTGTTGGAGAGATCCACGCTGAGGCTATCGCTCGCGCCTCCCAGCGCCGCATGAACGGTCGCCGAGGCGGTATAGCAGAACAGATTGAGAACGCGCTTGCCGGCCGCCCGCTCCCGCAGCATGCGCCTGACGGGGCGATGATCGAGAAAGAGCCCGGTATCGAGATAGTCGGTGAGATTGACCCAGAACTTCGCCGGCCCCTCCTCCACCACGAAGCGATCCCCCGCGCTGCTCTGACGCGTGTACTGCGCCTTGCCGCTCTGGCGCTCTCGCTGCTTGTAGTGAATCTGCTCGGGGCGCACATCCAGCGCCACCGGAATGGCGCTGAGTGCATCGAGCAGGCGTCGCTGCGCCTTGGCCGGCTCGACCGATTTCGGCGGCGCGTACTCCTGAACGTGAACCTGATGGCCGTAGACGTCGATCGCCAGCGCGTACTCGGGCATGTCGGCATCGTAGAGCCGATAGCAGGTCTCGCCCGACTGCTTGAGCCACTTCTTGAGCCGCTTGCGATTCTTGATCAGGCGATTGGCAAACATCCGCGCGCCCTCGCCTAGCGGCTTCGATTCGCTCACCTCCTGCTCCTCCGCCCTCGCGGCAGCGGAGTCCGCGGCGATATCCGCCAGCAGCAGTTTGCAGTCCAGCGGCCCGTTCTTGAACGCGTACTGCTTGTGCGCACGCAGTCCCAGCCGGTGGCCGAGATCGGGATTGCCGGTAAACAGCGCCAGCGTCCAGCCGCCGAATTCGCGTTTCAGACGCTGCCCCAGGTCACCGTAGAGCGTGACCAGCTCCGGAAGCTCGCCGAGCCGTTCACCATAAGGGGGGTTGGTCATGATCAATCCCGTGCCAGGCGCCTCTTCGGGCCGCACCAACGCACTGACCGAACCGCCATCGAGCGCGATCAGCGCCGGGATACCCGCCCGCATGGCGTTACTGCGCGCCGCCGAGATCGCTTGAGGGCTCTGATCGAAGCCCCACAGTCTCGCGTTGGTTCGCCGACGACCGAGGTCGGCGCGTGCTCTGGCCTCACGCTGAAGCTCTTGCCACACGGCCGAGTCGAAATCGGCCAGACGCTCGAAGGCGAACCGCTCCCGCGTCAGCTGTGGAGCGACATCGGCCGCCATTAGGGCCGCTTCGATCAATAGCGTTCCGGCACCGCACATCGGATCGACCAGCGGCTCGCCACGCTTGGCACGCGCCGGCCAGTCAGCCCGAACCAGCAGTGCCGCGGCGAGATTCTCCTTGAGCGGCGCATGGCCGGTATCGCGACGATAGCCACGCTGATGGAGGCTGGCCCCGACCAGATCGATACCGACCAGCAGATGGCCACGATGCAGATGGGCATAAACGCGGACATCGGCGCCGCGCGGATCGATCTCGGGCCGCGTCCTGCCCCCCGCCCGCAGGGCATCGACGATACCGTCCTTGACCACTTGGGCACCGAAGCGGGTATGGCGAACGGCGTGAGACTGGCCATGAAAGTCCACCGCCAGCGTATCGCCCTCGCGCAGATGCGCCGCCCACGGCAAACCGCCCACGGCTGCAGCGATGGCTTCGGGTGTTTCGCAGTCGCTCGCGCGCCCCAGGGTGAGAATCACGCGGTTGGCCAGTCTCGACCAGAGGCAGAGGCGGTAGGCGCTTTCCAGATTCGCGCGCGCGTGAACGCCCGCCACGGTAGTTTTTTGTATCTCCGCGCCTAGCTGCGACACCTCTTCCGCGAGCAGGGATTCGACGCTCCACGGGCAGGTGATATGGAGGTTCAACAGCAAGTTATCGTCATTCATGGCAGCGTCGGCAGATCGTCCTGAAACGGTCATATTCCCATGGATTCCTTTGATGTCTGGTCTTATGCTAAATCGCTAATCGACACCGTTTCTCAATTCGGCTAAATCTAACAGACGTAGCTACGTCAAAACGCATGCGTTTACCTGTCCGGACACTCTCGCGGGCAGTCACTCGGTCAGGCCCCTCAGGGCGACCGGCTGGCTGTGGTTTTTCAAATGGAGATGCACTTGTTCCGACAAGAGGGTATACGATGAAACGACAGAAACGTGATCGCAACCAGCGGGCATATCTTCATGGCTACAAGGCGGGGATGGCCGGTCGCTCTCGCGACGAATGCCCTAGCCAGGATGTCAATCTGCGCGAAAACTGGATGAGCGGTTGGCGTGAAGGTCGCGGGGACCAGTGGGCCGGCATGACGGGGGTTTCCGGCATCCACAAGAATCCCATGGTCATGACGTAACGCATCTGCGCTACGCCACGACCGTCATCACACTCAAGGCTCGCCACCCAGGCGGGCCTTTTTACGCTTCGCTGCACCAATCGGCGTCTTCCCACCGGCGCCCGCCAATGCGCCTTCCCGACCCATGCTGCGAGCCCCGCCTGCACTACTGACCGTCAATGATGCCCCGTCGACTTGGCTCCCGCCTCGCTGCGCGTGGCTTGGATGCACTCCGTGACCAGCTCCGGCCCGCGATAGATGAACCCGGTATAGAGCTGGACGAGATCGGCACCGGCCTGCACTTTTTCGCTCGCGCGCACGCCGCTGTCGACGCCGCCGGCACCGATGATCGGCATCGCCGGCAACAGCCGACGCAACTCGCGAACCACCGCCGTCGATGCCGCAAACAGCGGCGCGCCGGAAAGCCCGCCGGCTTCGTGCGCATGGGGCATGCCGGTCACGTTTTCCCGCGATACCGTCGTGTTGGTCGCGATCACGCCGTCGATCGCGTTGGCCTCCAGCGACTTGGCGACCAGCGCGATCTCGTCGCGACTCATGTCCGGCGCGATCTTGACCGCCAGCGGCACCCGCCGGCCATTCTCCGCGTCCAGCCGAGTGACTTCGGTCTTCAGCGCACTGAGCAAGCCATCGAGATGGTCTCCGAACTGCAGATTGCGAAGCCCCGGCGTATTGGGCGAGGAGATATTGACGGTGACATAGTGCGCGGCGGCGTGCGCCTTGCGCAGGCAGATCACGTAGTCATCGACGGCCCGCTCGACCGGCGTGGTCAGATTCTTGCCGATATTGATGCCGATGATGCCGCGATAGCGACTCTTGCGCACATTGGCGACCAGATGGTCGATACCGGCGTTGTTGAAGCCCATGCGGTTGATGATCGCCTGAGGCCCGGGCAGCCGAAAGAGTCGGGGTTTCGGATTGCCCTGCTGCGGTTTCGGGGTCGCCGAACCGACCTCGACGAAACCGAAGCCGAGCGCGCCCAGCGCATCGAGATGATCGGCATTCTTGTCGAGTCCCGCCGCCAGGCCGATCCGGTTGGGAAATTCGAGCCCCATCACCGTCACCGGCTCATCGCGGGTATCGGCACCGCCCAACAGCCCGGTCAGCCGCGCTCGATAGGCGCTATCCAGCGCCGTCAGGGTCAATCGATGCGCGACTTCCGGCTCGAGCCGAAACAGCAGGGAGCGAACGAGGGCGTACATGAGCGAGTCTCGACGATAGCGAATGGGTTTCACGGCGGCGAGCGAGTATATCCCACTGAAGAGATCGAGACGAATGCTCCCGGGACGGCAGGG
>NZ_BMZI01000006.1:157081-397655 GCF_014652715.1 Salinicola rhizosphaerae
TGAACTCGGAGGGTGTAACGGTTCGCGGCGTTCATGGCCGACCCGAACCGCTGACCCTTGACCCATACCGAGTACTGACCCGGCTGCAGCACGGTCTCGATGTCGAAATCGCCCACCGCCAACGAACCCTCGTCGCTGGCCACGGCGTTGCCGTTCTCGTCGAGAATCTTCGCCTGCAGGCGATACGTCCCTTCGTTGCCGGGGAACGTCGAGCTCTTGACCGAGACGGTCCCGGCATCGGCTACCTTGAAGGTCAACACCTTGCCTTCCTGCAGAACGCGGATATCGGCAACGATCTCGTCGAAGCCATCCGGCATCTGCGGCTCCGGCGGGCGGCCCATGCGTGGCGAATCGCCGGTGGCATCGTCGACGGCGGCGGCAGCCGAGGCCACGCCGTTATCGGGTGAACCTTGAGCGCCATTTGGCGTGGCCGGCGGCGTGGAGGCACTGCCTGTATTACCGCTACCGAAATCCGGCCCCTGGTCTGGCGCGCGGGTCGTGCCCGCGGCGGCGACCTCGCTGGCCGACTCGCGACCCGGCGCGCTCAGCGTCGCCACTTCGTCGCTCTCGTCGACGAACGCCGTCGTGCGACCATTGGTGCCCGGACCACCGAACATGATACCGCCACCGTTGTCGACGCCCCCCTCGTCGCTGTCGACCACGTTGCCGCTGGCGTCGAGTTCCGCCACCGTAACGTTGAAGCTGTTGCCGCCGGTCTTGGTGCTGCCGAACTTCTGTCCGGAGACCTGCAGGACATAATCGCCCGGCTCGAGCTTTCGCTCCATCTCCAGCCCACCGGTATTGCCGAGGCCGGAATCCCGTGCCAGCACGTTGCCGTTGGCATCGATCAGCTTGGCGGTGATCTTGTAATCTTCGGATTCACCGGGAAGCGTGGAGCTCGCGAAGCGGTAGCGTCCTGCCCGGTCGACCGTGAATGGATGCTGGTCGACGCCGCCAAAAAAGAAGCTCTGGCTGCGCGCGTCCGAGCTGGATTTGAAGAAGCGGGTCAGATCGACCTTGCTCGCCGCTTCCTGAGCGTCCTTGAGCGCCTCGCTCTGCGCCAGCGCCTGACTGGAGGCACCTGCCAGGCTCAACGCGACGAATAGAGTGGAAAACACACGATACTTCATGGAGCCTCTCTGCGTTAGCTGCGACCGGAATCGGGCCACAGCATAACAGAGACGCCCACCGGGATACCTTATTCGTGCCCGATGAGCGTCATGTCCGATTGACAGGCCGTTAGCGCGCGGTACTCAGCCCTCGTTATCGCTTTCGGCCAGATCGACCAGTTCGCGGATGGCCACCGCGACCAGCGGGAAGCTGACCTGGGTCCCGGCGTCGATCTCGGCGCGCAAGGCATTCCAGCGCTCGAATAGTGGCGCGTGATCCTCCTGCCAGCTCGTCACTCTCGCCTCGACTTCCCGCGGCGCGTCGGCCATGCCGAGCACCTTGACCGTGAGCGCCAGCTGCTGGCGGTCGAGGTCGTCGCGGAACGTCTCTCTCGCCTGCGCTTGCCAACCGTCGCGCACCTCCAGCGTGTTGATCTGCTGCATCATCCACGGCAGGTCGAGACTCTCGCCGATCGCATAATAGACCTCGGCGACGCGCTGAATCTTCTCGCCACTGGTGCGCGCGGCCTGAATGATGCCAAGCCCTGCGTAGAGACTCGGTGCCGCCGCGACGATCGACGCCAGAGCCTCCGGCACACCCGCACCGATGAGTTCATCGCGCCGCTGCGCCCAGGCTTCTCGCTCGTCGCCCTGCAGGCGCCCGCCGATGTCCTCCTGAAGCTGGGCGAGCTGCGGGCCGTACTGCTCGACACACTCCTTGACGCTGAGCGAGCCGCGCTGGCGCAGGAACCAGCGCGTCGCGCGGCGCAGCAGGCGCATCAGATCGAGCATCATGGTGTACTGCATCTGACTGTCGACGCGATAGTCGAGTGCCTCGATCTGCTCCCACAGGCGTTGAAAGCCGAAGCTGTCACGGGCAATGACGTAGGCCTGGGCGATCTCGATGCGCGAAGCGCCGGTCGAATCGCGCAACTGACGCACGAAGGGAATTCCCATGTGATCGACCAGATCGTTGGCGAGCTGCGTCGCCACGATCTCGCGCTTGAGCCGATGGTGATTCATGTCGTCCGGATAGCGCTCGGCGAGCGTGGCCGGAAAGGCCTTCGTCACGTGGCTCTGAAGCTGCGGATCGGCAGGCAGCTCGGCGGCGATCAGGTCGCTCTTGAGCGTGCTCTTGGCGTAGGAGATCAGCACGCAGAGCTCAGGCAGCGTCATCCCGCCACCGGCGTTGTTGCGTTCGCTCAACGCCTCGTCGCTGGGCAGAAACTCCAGCTCGCGATCCAGACTACCGGCAGCCTCCAGCTCGTTGATGAAGCGACGATACGGCCCCAGCCCCTCCTTGGCCTGCAGCTCGGAGAGCGACAGCGCCTGGGTCTGACGGTAGTTGTCGCGCACCACCAGCTCGCCGACCTCTTCGGTCATCTCGACCATCAGCGCGTTACGCTGTTTCTCGGTCATGTCGCCACGCTGAACGATGCCGTCGAGCAGAATCTTGATGTTCACTTCATGATCGGAGCAGTTCACGCCCCCGGCGTTATCGATGAAGTCGGTATTGACGCGGACGCCCTTCTCCGCCGCTTCCATGCGACCGCGCTGCGTCAGCCCCAGATTGCCGCCTTCACCCACCACGCGGCAGTTGAGTTCCGCGCCGTCGATGCGCAGACCGTCATTGGCCTTGTCGCCGACATCGGCGTGGCTCTCGCTCGCCGCCTTGACGTAGGTACCGATACCGCCGTTCCAGATCAGATCGACCGTCGACTTCAGCATGGCGTTGATCAGATCATTGGGCGAGAGCTTGTCCGCCCGGATACCGAACGCCTTCTTCATCGGGTCGGAAACGGAAATCGACTTCGCATCGCGGGAAAAGACGCCACCGCCTTCGGAAATACACGTCTCGTCGTAGTCGGACCAGCTGGAGCGCGGCTGCTCGAACAGGCGCTTGCGCTCGGCGAACGCACTGGCGGCATCGGGGGTCGGATCGACGAAGATATGGCGGTGGTTGAAGGCACCGACCAGCAGAATCTTGTCGGAGAGCAGCATGCCGTTGCCGAAGACATCGCCGGCCATGTCGCCGATTCCGAGAACCGTGAACTCGTCCTTCTGCGTATTGAGCCCCATCTCGCGGAAGTGGCGCTTGACCGATTCCCAGGCGCCGCGAGCGGTGATCGCCATGCCCTTGTGGTCGTAGCCCTGGGCGCCACCGGAGGCGAAGGCGTCGCGCAGCCAGAAGTCGTACTCCAGCGAGATGGCGTTGGCGTAATCGGAAAAGGTCGCCGTGCCCTTGTCGGCGGCGACGACCAGATAGGGGTCGTCCGGGTCGTGGCGGACGACATCCCGCGGCGCCACGATGGTGGTCCCGTCGAGGTTGTCGGTCACGTCGAGCAGACCGCGGATCAGAATGCGATAGCACTCGACGCCCTCGGCGTGGATGGCATCACGGTCGGCGTTTTCCGGCATCCGCTTGCAGATGAAACCGCCCTTCGCGCCCACCGGCACGATGACCGAGTTCTTGACCTGCTGCGCTTTCATCAACCCGAGAATCTCGGTGCGGAAATCTTCGTTGCGATCGGACCAGCGCAGTCCCCCGCGCGCCACCTTGCCGCCGCGCAGGTGCACCCCCTCCATTCGCGGCGAATAGACGAAGATCTCGAACAACGGCTTGGGCTTGGGCATGCCCGGCACCTTGCTCGGCTCGAGCTTGAACGAGATGTAGGACTTGTCGCTGCCGTCGGCCATCGGCTGGAAGAAATTGGTTCGCACCGTCGCCTGAATCAGGTCGACATAGCGCCGCAGCAGCAGATCGTCGTTGAGGCTCGCCACCTGATCGAGCCGGCCGTTGAGGGCTTCGATGCACGCCTTGCAGTCACTGTCCCGGCGCTTGTCGGCATCCGAGGCCGGCGAGAAACGCAGCTCGAACAGCTGCGCCAGACCCCGCGTGATCTCGGCATGTGCGGCGAGCGTGTTGGCAATATAGGCCTGAGACAGCCCGATGCGCAGCTGCTTCATGTAGCGTGCATAGGCGCGCAGCACCGCGACCTGGCGCCAGTTCAGCGCCGCACCGATGATCAAGCGATTGTAGGCGTCGTTTTCCGCGTCACCGACCCAGATACGCGTGAACGCGTCGATGAAGTTCTCGCGCATGTCGCGCAGGTCGACCTCGCCCACCAGGCCGCGATATTCGAACGTGAAGTCATGAATCCAGTAGGTCTGCTGCGCCGTCGCGATACGGTAGGGCCGCTCGCTGATGACACGCAGGCCGAGGTTTTCGAGCACCGGCAGCATGTCGGAGAGCGGAATCGGCGTTTCGCGGTGGTAGAGCTTGATGTTGACGCTCTCGGCCGCACTCTCCGCCAGGTGATAGAGGCTGACCCCGATCGGCGCGCCCTGATCGAGTGACTCGAGATGACGAATATCGTTGGCCGCCGTGCGCGCCGAGAAGTCGTCGCGATAGCTGCTGGGGAAGGCATCACGGAAGGTCTGCGCCTGTCGATTGCCGGCTTCCTCGCCCAGCGCCTCGATCAGCGCCCCGTGCAGGTCTTCCCGCCAGTTGCGCGCCAGCTTGATGACACGTTTCTCCAGCGCACGCGGGTCGAAATCGACCGGCTCCTGCCCATTGAAGCGCAGGGTGAACTGGATACGCGCCAGCGTCGACTCCGACAGGTAGGGGTTGAAGTCGGCGAAGGTGGCACCGAGCTCCTCGCAGAGCAGATCCTGGATTCGCAGCCGCAGATCGGTAGAGAAGATGTCGCGCGGCACGAAGACCAGGCAGGAGTAGAACTGACCGGCCCGATCGACGCGGATGAACAGGCGCACCCGGCGACGCTCGCGAATGTTGAGAATCCCGAATGCGGTTTGCGCCAGTTCGTCCGTCGTGCTCTGGAACAGGTCGTCGCGCGGATGCACCTCGAGAATCTGCAGCAGCAGCTTGCCGTTGTGGCCTTTCGGGTTGACGCCGGCCGCGTCGATCACCGCCTGCACCTTGCGCCGCAGAACCGGCACCGTGCGCGGTGACTCGTTGTAGACCAGTGAGGTGAAAAGTCCAAAGAAGCGCCACTCGCCGATCAGCTTGCCCTTGGCATCGAACCGCGAGACCGCGATGTGATCCGGATAGGTCGGCCGATGTACCCGCGCGTGAAAAGCGCTCTTGGCAAACCGCAGTGGCGTCGGAGTCGGACCGTCCTCGACGCCAAAACGCACGGTTTCCTGATAGCGCGGCTGGTCGAGCTTGAGTACGCCGAGCTCGCTGCCTGCCACCCGCTCCTCGTGCGCCTTCTTGCCGCTGCCGGTGCGCCGCGTCTCCGCGAAACCGAGGAAGGTGAAATGTTCGTCAAGCAGCCACTTCAGAAACGCGATCGTCTCCTTCTGATCGGCCGCCGTGACTGCTTCTGGCCGACTGGCTTCGAGCTCGCCGATGACCTCTCGCAACTTGTCGCACATCGGGTCAAAGTCGGCAACGGCCATGCGCACGTCGAGCAGCACCTCCTGAAGGCTCTGCTCGAGATCCTTGAGCGTCTCGGCGTCGGTGTGGCGATCGACTTCGATCAGAATGATCGACTCGCGCGCCGCGGGCGCCTGTTTGGCCCGGGTGCCGGTAATCCGCAGCGCGTGATGGCGCGCGTCGCGCTCGACCGCCAGAACCGCGTTGTGGATGGCGTGCAGCGTCAAGCCACGGCGATTGAGCTCCATGCGCACCGAGTCGACCAGAAACGGCATGTCCCGATGCAGCACAGCCACGACGGTGTGCGGTGACTGCCAGCCGTGCTCCTCGAAGTTGGGATTGAATATCCGGACCTTGGCCTCGTCGGGATCGAAGGTGCGCATGAAGTGCCACGCCGCCAGCGTGGCGCCGTAAACGTCTTCCAGCTGGCGATCCGCCGCCTCCTCGAACGGCGCCGTGGCGTAGAGATCCTCGGCGAATGCCGTGATCCGCTTCACCTTCTCCTCCGGCAGGCGCTGGGAAAGCTTGTCTCTCAGCTGTTCCAGAAATTCCGTTTTTCCCTCGATCGCGACGTGTTGCATTCACTCACCTCGACTGACAGCGGCCACCGATATGGCGGCGACGTAACATGGCGCGAAGCTTACGCCAGCGTTAGCGGACGCCCCACTCAATTGAAGCTTCGTCATGGCGCATGTCGGTTGCGCATCATGGCGGATGTCTGACTCACCGGCCGGCGATTGACAGCGGCTCGCTCAATCCACTCGCCGTTCGAGTAGCACCCCGCACTCACAGTGGTCGGTCCAGGGGAATTGGTCAAACAGCGCCATACGCGTGACCCGGTGGGTACGGGTCAACTGCTCGAGGTTGCCCGCCAGCGTATCCGGATTGCAGGAAATATAGACAATCCGTTCGTAGCGCATCAGCGGCTCGCAACTATCGGCATCCAGTCCGGCGCGGGGCGGGTCGACCAGCACGGTCGAGAAATCGCACGCTTCGAGCGCCATCGCGCTGACCCGTCTGCCCTGCTTCTCGCCGGCGAGGACCTGCGCGAACTCCTCGGCCGACATCCGCGCCACATGAACGTTGTCGATGCCATTGGCCTCGATGTTGGCCTGCGCCGACGCCACCGAGGTGCGCGAGATTTCGGTCGCCACGACGCGCCGGAAGTTTTCGGCAAGCGCGATCGTGAAGTTGCCGTTGCCGCAGTAGAGCTCGACGAGGTCCCGTCGTCGCTCGGTATCACGGGTCACATCACGTGCCCAGGCCAGCATCGCGCGGCAGATCTCGGCGTTGGGCTGGGTGAAGCTATTCTCCACCTGCTGGTAATGCAGTTCGCGCCCTTCCACCTCGAGCCGCTCCCAGACGTGATCGCGATCCAGCACGATCCTCTGCTTGCGTGAACGGCCGATGAGTGAAACGCCAAGCAAGGTCTGTAGCTCGCGCGCCCGTGATTCCCAGTTATCGTCGAGCGCCTTGTGATAGATCAGGGTGACGAGCGCCTCGCCGTCGAGCGTGGTCAGAAATTCGACCTGGAAGAGCTTGCGTCGCATCAGTTCGTCGTCGCGGATGGCGTCGAGAAGTGCCGGCATCAGCGCGTTGATGCGCCGACTCGCGACAGGAAATTGATCGATACGCACCACGCGTTTGCCCTTGGGCGCCTCGGGGTCCGATTCGAACATGGCGTAATAGAGATCATCACCCTCGTGCCAGAGGCGGAACTCGGCGCGCATCCGATAGTGCGTGGGCGGCGAGGCGAAAACCTCGAGCGGGGGCGGCGAGAAGCTGGCGAACTGCTGTTCGATCCTCTCGCGCTTGGCGTCGAGCTGGGCGTCATAGCGGGCGGGATCGATATCGGTGATGACCAAGCGGCACTCCTCAAAGTACGAAATAATCAGCAAGCGGCGTCAATCAGAGGACGAAGTCGCGGCCAGGGCGACATCGAGAGAGCATCAGGTCGGCGTCTGCGCGACCCGTGGCAAGTCGACCGCCGAGACGAGCCCTCGCGGCGCTGGCAGGCCGAAACGCGCGAGTGCGTGGCCGAGCCCTGGCGCATCCGGCCGCGTCGCCCAGCAGCGAGGGGCTATCGGCCCATCTGCCGATAAGCCGTCACCCAGGAGCGTCTCGACGCGGCGGGCTATCGCCTCGCCGGAGTCGATCCACGCAACCGGACGCGGTGCCAGCGCAGCAAAATTCGCCTTCAGCAACGGGAAGTGGGTACATCCGAGAACCACGGTGTCGAGCTCGGCCACGGCCCACAGCGGCGCCAGCACGGCGCGAATGCGTCGCACATCGAGCTGACCATCGGCGATGAAAGTCTCGGCGACTCTGACCAGCGGATCGGCGGCGACCCGGGTCACACGACAGCCGTCAGCGAACTCGGCGACGAGCCGGTCGAGATAGGGTCGATTGACCGTCGCGCTGGTCGCCAGCAGGCCGACGCTGCGAGTACGGCTCTGCGCGACCGCCGGCTTGATCGCCGGCACCGTGCCGACAACCGGAACGGCCAGACGCTCGCGCAGTGCTTCCAGGGCCAGCGTACTGGCGGTGTTGCAGGCCACGACCAGGACCCGCGGCGCACTCAGGCGACAGGCCCGCATGCAGACATCGACGATGCGCGCCACCAGCCACCGATCGGGCTTGGTGCCGTAAGGCAGCGCAGCGTTGTCGCAGACATAGTCGAGCGACGCACCAGGCAGACGACGGGCAATGTCGGTGCGCACCGAGAGCCCGCCGACGCCGGAATCGAACACCAGCACATCGCTCATGAGGGCGCACCCGAAACGCACCCGTGTCGTCGAGCTCCGAGCGGTGCTTCGCACCCCTGCCTGACCTGCAGCCGATCCATCCCGCGCTCTCCGCCTCCAAAGCGATCATTCTACGCGAGCGCGCGGGTTCCCACGACCGCGAAGCCGCCGGATCGCACCAGCGCCGACGAGAATCGGCCCGATGACGTGCCGGCTTACCCGGCCGGCATTCCCGCGGGTGGCGAAGCTCAGGAAGCCAACGGCGAAGGTGCCTCGCGAAACTCGGTGTAGAGCTCCGGGTAAGCCTCCTGCAGTCGCGCCAGTTCGGCCTCGGCTCGCGCCGGCAACTCGCTGGCCAGCCGCGCCAGGTCGGCCTCGTCGAAGTGCTCGCGGATCAGAGGGAACAGCTCTTCGCGTTCCGCCCGCAGGTATGCCCGGTGAGCGTCGAGATAGCGCCTGAGATCTTCCGCGAACTTGTCCATTGGCATGACACCGTCCATCAGAATCATGTCGATATCCTGGGACAGCCGCATCAACTGCTCGTGGAGATGCTGATAGTCATCCGCCAGCCGATTGCTGAGTTCATCGATGTGGGACTGGCGCGCCACCAGCTGTTCGCTGCAGATGCGCTCCAGAGGAATCGTGAAACCGCTCATATAGTCGAGGATGTAATCCACGACCTCCCGGATCAGGCGGAAATTGGGGCGTTCGCCGTCAGCCAGCGTCTTGTGTTTGAGTTGCAACACATGCAGCAGGCGCGCCATGTTGGCATGGTCCTGACGTAACTGGGTCAGCATGGGCATGGTGAGTCTCCTGTCCGTGAAGCGCCGGCGTCGCGGATGCCGCGCGTCGGCCTGGGGGTAGCGTCTGTCGCCAACGACGCAGCGACAGACACGGCAACGGGCACTGCCTGACCAGATCTCCAGCGCTTTCGCCTTTGCGTCGTCACCGACGCCGAGCCGGCACCGAACCGAGACAACGAATTGGGTCGAAGACGAACGACGCGCTAGAATTTCCTACCCTAGCGCCTTTTTCGATAAACGCTCTACGCCTAACGTCTCAATCGGTGTAGCGAAATGTACTTCTGTCGTCGTCGAGACCGGCTCACCCGCCGCGAACCGCAGGACGACCGCCAGCCTGGAACCGGTCATGGATCTTTTCGCCGATAGCGCTTCTCAGGACAATGCGCCTCTTGCCTACCGCATGCGCCCGCGGGCGCTGGACGACTACATCGGGCAGCAGGCGCTGGTCGGCCCCGGCAAGCCACTCAGGCGCATGGCGGAGAGCGCCAGCGTGCGCTCGATGATCCTGTGGGGCCCGCCGGGAGTGGGCAAGACGACACTGGCCGAGATCCTGGCCAACGCCTCCGGCGCGCGCCTGGAGCAGCTCTCTGCGGTCATGGCCGGCGTGAAGGAGATCCGCGCAGCGGTGGAGCGCGCCCAGGAAGCCCGCTCCAGAGAGCGTCAGACGCTGCTGTTTCTCGACGAGATTCATCGCCTCAACAAGAGCCAGCAGGATGCGCTGCTGCCCCACGTCGAGTCCGGCCTGCTGACGCTGATCGGGGCAACGACGGAAAATCCGTCCTTCGAGGTCAACTCCGCGCTGCTCTCTCGTGCTCGCGTCTATGTCCTCAAGTCACTGGACGAAGCCGAGCTGACCACAGTGCTCGAACGGGCGCTGGCGGACGAGCGCCATGGTCTCGGTCAACGTCGTATACGCGCCGATGCCGAGGCGCTGTCGATTCTGGCCCGCGCCGCCAGCGGCGACGCCCGACGGGCGCTGGGCCTGCTCGAGACCGCCTGCGACTTCGCTCGTGCGGACGCCCAGGGCGAGCATCTCGACCGGGACGCCGTCATCGAGGTGATCGGCCATCAGGCAGCCGCTTTCGACAAGCAGGGTGAGCACTACTATGACCTGCTTTCGGCGATTCACAAATCGGTGCGCTCATCGCGCCCCGACGCTGCGCTTCTGTACATGGCGCAGTTCATCAGCGGCGGCGGCGACCCGCTCGACATCGTACGTCGACTGACGGCGATTGCCTCGGAGGATGTCGGCAACGCCGACCCGCGCGCTCTGCCGATGGTCATCGCGGCCTGGGATGCCTACCTGCGCCTGGGCGACTACGAGGGTCAGCGGGCCATCGCACATGCCGCCATCCACCTGGCGAGTGCACCGAAAAGCAACCGAGTGGATCAGGCCTGGCATCAGGCGAAGGCGTTCGTCGCCGAGCATCCGGACGTCGAAGTGCCAATCTATCTGCGCAACGCGCCGACCAAGCTGATGTCGTCGCTAGGGTACGGCGAAGGCTATCGCTACGCGCATGACGAGCCAGAGAGTTATCCCGCCGGCAGTGCGCATGACTGCTGGCCCGCAAGCCTGCCGAAAACGCGCTTTTACGCGCCCACCGACAACGGTCAGGAGAAGCGCTACGGCCAGATACTAGCATGGCGTGCCGAACTCGATCGCCAGGTCGACGAGTCAAGCTGAGCCGGTATCGCGATCCCGCAAGACATCTGCTTCCCGACAACCGACGCCCGGCATGCACAACGCGAGACAACGAACTGCCGCAACGCAATCGACCCCGCCATGGCGGGGTCGATCGTTCAGGGATACAGCGCTCCCTGCGTGACGAGCCAGCAACCTGTCAGGGCGCTGCCGGCGCCTGCTCGCGGACGACGTCTGCCCCTTCGGGGATGTCGAACTGAAACTGGGCCGGATCGATACTGACGTTGGTCTCGGCATTGTCGAAGTCGATCGCGGTACGCTGGCCGGTGCTGTCGGTCATCTGCAGCGCGTCGAGTTTCTCGCTGTAGAAGGTCAGCTTGAGCTGCTCGAACAGCGTGTCGTTCGCCTGGGGCACCAGCGTGAAGGTTTCGGTGGCCCCCTGCTGCTGGCGCGTCACGTCGTAGTTGTCGGCCAGCTGGGAGGCACTGCCCGACAGCAGCAGCGCCGGCGTGTGCGTCACCCGATCATCCAGCGGCTGAATCGTCACCTGCTGTAGATCCGGGTCGTAAAGTGTCACATCGTCGCCGTCCGACACGACGAGCTGACGATAGGGATCGTTGACTTCCCAG
This sequence comes from Salinicola rhizosphaerae, assembly GCF_014652715.1. Classification (GTDB taxonomy): domain Bacteria; phylum Pseudomonadota; class Gammaproteobacteria; order Pseudomonadales; family Halomonadaceae; genus Salinicola; species Salinicola rhizosphaerae. The sequence goes on from NZ_BMZI01000006.1 coordinate 168,408, forward strand.
CGGAAATGACCGGGTCGCGAAAGCCACATATGGCCACTGGTATCCTGCAGACTGGAACCGGAAGCATCCAGAATCTGCTGTTTGAAATCCGCCGAGTAGGTCTTGAGCGGTTCCAGCAGATGCGTCAGACGATCGACAGAAGCCTGATCGGCCTGCGCGGTCATTGTCACCCACGGTGCCAGCATCAAGGCACCGACGGTCGCCAGCCTCTTCATCATGCGCATGGGCATTCCCTGTCTCGATTGCTCTTCATGTTGCTCTTCATGTCCGATTCGAACGTCTTGATGTCCGAGTGAACGATTCCTTGGACCGCGCGACGGCGCCGGAGTTTAGCGGGACCGTCGCACAACTTGGACGAGCGCTGCGTGGGGCGACAGCGCTGCGCGCGGGGGTGGTGAACGCTGCCAGGAGACAAACGCGTCGCGCGGCGATCAATTGCCCACCGGCGGCGGCGCCAGCACCTCGCGCGAGCCATTGTTGCCCATCGAGGAGACGACCCCGGCCTGCTCCATCGCCTCGACGAGTCGAGCCGCGCGGTTGTAACCGATCTTGAAGCGACGCTGCACTGCCGAGATCGACGCGCGTCGAGTCTCGGTCACGAACTGCACCGCCTCGTCGTAGAGGGCATCCTGCTCGGCATCATCGCCATCGCCACCGCCCTCGGCCTCGAGGCCGGCCAGCGCGTCGGCGGAGACGCCGCCGGAGAGAATCTCTTCGATGTACTCGGGTTCGCCACGTCGCTTCCAGTCTTCGACAATACGATGCACCTCGTCGTCATCGACGAAAGCACCATGAACGCGCTGCGGCATGCCGGCGCCCGCCGGCAGGTACAGCATGTCGCCGTGGCCGAGCAGGTTCTCGGCGCCACCCTGATCGAGAATGGTGCGCGAGTCGATCTTGGAAGAGACCTGGAACGCCATGCGGGTCGGAATGTTGGCCTTGATCAGACCGGTCACCACGTCCACCGAGGGGCGCTGGGTTGCCAGAATGAGGTGAATCCCCGCGGCGCGCGCCTTCTGGGCCAGCCGAGCGATCAGCTCCTCGACCTTCTTGCCGACGATCATGAACATGTCGGCGAACTCATCGATCACCACCACGATGTAGGGCAGCTTGGCGAGCGTGGGCGGCTGCTGATGCATCTCCCACGGCTGCGGTTCCCACAGCGGATCCTGCACCTGGGCACCGTGACGCTCGGCTTCGTCCAGCTTGGCGTTGAAGCCGGCGATATTGCGCACGCCCATGGCGGCCATCAGCTTATAGCGTCGCTCCATTTCGGCCACGCACCAGCGCAGCCCGTTGGCGGCTTCTTTCATGTCGGTCACGACCGGGGCGAGCAGATGCGGGATGCCGTCGTAGACCGAAAGCTCCAGCATCTTGGGATCGACCATGATCATGCGCACTTCGTCGGGCGTTGCCTTGAGCAGCATCGACACCAGCATGGTGTTGATGCCGACCGACTTGCCCGACCCGGTCGTGCCCGCCACCAGCAGATGGGGCATCTTGTTGAGATTGGCGACCACCGGCTTGCCGCCGATATCCTGACCGAGCGCCAGCGTCACCGGCGACTCCGCCTGCTGATAGACGTCCGAATCAAGTACCTGGCGAATACGGATCATCGCCCGATGCGGGTTGGGGATCTCGATCCCGACGGTCGGTTTGCCGGGAATCACTTCGACCACACGCACGCTCTTGACCATCAGCGAGCGGGCAAGATCCTTGGCGAGGTTACTGATCTTGGAGACCTTCACGCCCGCTGCCGGCTTGATCTCGAAACGCGTGATGACGGGGCCGGGCCAGGTCTCGACGACTTCAGCCTTGACGCCGTATTCACGCAGACGCATCTCGAGAAGCTCCGCCATGTCGGCAAGCTGCTCCGGCGTATAGTTGGGTTGCTCGGGGTCGGCCGGCGTCGTCAGACGGATCGAGGGCAGATCGCCGGTCGGTTCCGGTAGATCGTCCATCACCGGGCGTTGGCTCTGCAGGTGCTCGACTGTCCACAGCGCTGGCTGATCCTCGGCGGCTGCCTGGCGCGCCTGCTCCGCGGTCGCCACTGCCGGTGTTTCCGGTATCGAGGGCTGCTGTGCGGGCGGCATCGGCGATGAAGGTTGGAGAGGCGCAGACTGCGGCTGCGGCGGCTGAGGTGGCGAGGTCTGAGATGGCCGGGTCTGAGATAGCAAGCTCTGAGATTGCTCCGCCGAGGCGGGCGACTGATGGGACGCGTCATGTCGCTCGCCACCGGCCGGGGTCGAACCGCCGGCCAACGGCGAGGCCGCACCCGCAACCCCCGACACAGCGGCGTCCAGGCTGTGTTCGCGCCGCACCGAGCCGTTCGACGAACCACTCTCTGACGGCAGTCGATTGCCAGGGTCGCGCTCGAGGCGTGTGTCGCTCGGCAGGGTGCCACCGTCAGCTTCGAACTGGTCCCAGCGCGGTGTGGCGCGAGCGTGCGCCGCTTCGCTCTCGGCATCCCGCCCGTCGATTGACACCTGCGCTTCACCGGGCGCGGCGGGCGCCTCGTCGATTCGAACGCGTTCTTCGGAAGACGCATCCTCACGGCTCGGCGTCCTCTGCCATTGAGCAGACGAGTCATGACGCTCGGCGCGCAGGCCCCACTGCTGAGTCGGCACATCGTCATCGTCCGCCGACAGCGCAGGCCCCGCCGGCGTGGGTTCGCTCGTGCTCTCTGTGTCGCGGCTCGCGGCGGCAGCGTCGGGCGTCGAGCTCTCATCGTCGGCGCTGCTCGCCGGCGGGGCCTGGAAGGCGTCCGGGATACGACGGCGAGTCACATCGGCGCGAAATGGCTGGCGCGCTTCAGCCGTCTCGGCAACCTGCGCGCCGGCATCTTCATTGACCGCCGCGCCGCCAGAATCAGGCAGCGTGTCGTCAGTGGTGGCCGGCGCGCGCTGAGCACCGCTCGAGCCGGCGTCGCCGGAAGCAGGGTTCGAGACAGTCGACGAGGTCTCGATCGCGCGTCCGAGCGTCGGTTCCCGCGCCTCTTCGCGCTGCTGGCGCGCGCTGTAGGCCGCTTCGGGCCGTTTGGCCGACGGCGTCTTCGCGGGAACGTCCCAGGGAATATCGGTGCGCCCGTCATGGCGCCACATCGAGGAGTCATTGACTTCACCGGCCGCCGCCGTTGCATCCCACGCCGGGTCCCGACGCAGGCTCGGCTCGGCGGTAGCGTCATCCCCCCAGGTATCAAGGTCGGGGGCCCGATACCAGGGCAGCCAGCGTGCCCACCACGCCGCCTTGTGGGGCGTCTCTGCGTCCGCTTCGGCGACCTCCGGCTCGGCCTCGACCGGTTCGGCAACATCGTCGTCACGCCGCGATGCGCGGAGTTCTGCACGTTCGGCCCGTTTCTCCGCTTTCGCCTGACGACGAACCTCGCGGCTGTCGCGCCGCGCGCCCATCTGCTCACGCGACCAGCCGAACAGACGCCGCAAGCCGCTGCCCAGCTCGTCCATGACGGTCAGCCAGGACATGCCGGTGAACAGTGTGAAGCCGCACAAAAATGCCGCGATCGCGATCAGCGTGGTGCCGCGGATGCCGACCAGCATCGTCAGGGAGCCGGCGATCCCCTTGCCGAGAATCCCACCGGCCTGATTGGGGAGATCGCTGGCAGCGTTGTAGAAATGCAGGTCGCCCAGCGTCGTCGTGCTCATCAGCAGGAGCAGCAGACCCGCGCTGTGCACGGCGAGGGCGACCGGGTCCCAGACGATCTGTACCTGGGCCTGGCGCATGATTCGCCACGCGCCGAACCCGAACATGCCTGGCCACCAGAGCGCACTGGCGCCGAACAGAGAGTAGAGCACGTCGGATAGCCAGGCGCCGATTCGGCCCATCCAGTTGGCGATCGACTGATCCGGACCGCTGTGGGACCAGCCAGGATCGACAGGCGAGTAGCTGAACAACGCCAGCAGCAGGAACACGCAGATCGCGAGCAGCACGATGGCGACGCCCTCGCGTGTCACCCCGTGCAGGCGCATGATCACGCGGCGTGCCTGCTCCCTGGCTTGCGCTTGCGTAGTTGAACGACGGCTCTTGCGGGCCGAACTCTTGGCGCTCAAACGGTAACCCCCTCGCAACCGCCCGACGTCAGGGCGGCGCAATCAACGGCCACGCTCGATTGCGGCTTTCCATGCCGCAGACGCGCGTGGCGATCAACGGTCGAACCCGCACGGCGGAGTCGACTTCCTCGACCCGCCATCATACCGGGGGCCGCGCCGACATCACAGGGGGCTCGAACGCTGTTTCCGCCGTGTCGCCACGTGATGTCACCGCATTCAGGCCGGTTCCGGCTGCGCTGTCTTGCGCTCCCCGGCCGGGAGCCGCTCGGGCGATGACCGACGAGCGTCACGGTGATCCGCGCCCTCGCGCAGGCGAAACAGCGACACCGTCTCGGCCAGTCGCCGGCTCTGCTCTCCCAGCTGACGCGTCGCAGCATGAGACTGGCGCACCAGGGCCGCATTGCCCTGCGTACTCTCGTCGATCTGGCTGATCGCGGCGTTGATCTGCTCGATGCCGTGAGTCTGCTCCTCCGAGGCGAGACGGATTTCGGACACCAGCGTCGTGATACGACCGATCTGGCCGACGATCTCGGTAACCCGTTCGCCGGCTTCCGCCGCCCGGAGATTGCCGTTCTCGACCTCGACAGCCGTCCGATCGATCAGCGCCTTGATCTCCCGGGCGGAATTCGCGCTGCGCTCGGCGAGCCCGCGAACCTCCTGAGCGACTACCGCAAAGCCCCGCCCCTGCTCCCCCGCTCGCGCGGCCTCGACGGAGGCGTTGAGTGCCAGCAGATTGGTCTGGAAGGCGATGCCATCGATGATCCCGACCACGTCGCCGATCTGACGGGCCATCTCGTCGATACGCTGCATCGCCGCGACGGCAGCTTCGACAGTGTCACGCGCATCGCTGGCAGCCGCCGACGTGTGCCGGGCCTGATCGTCGCTCTCCTGCGCGCGTTGCGTATTCTGGCGGACCGTCGCGCTGATCTCCTCGGTGCTGGCCGCGGTCTGCTCGAGGCCTGCCGCCTGCGAATCGGTGCGCGCGGAAAGATCGGCATTGCCTGCCGCCAGTTCTCGGGTGTGTGCCTCTGTCAGGTCGACGGCGTCGCGAACCTGCCCGACGATCTTCTCCAGCCCGTCACCGATGCCATTCATGGCGATAACCAGTTGGCCGATCTCGTCTTCGCGGCGCGTTTCGATACGCTGGGAGAGATCGCCCTCCGAAAGGGCACGAGCCAACTCGACGGTTCTGGTCAACGGTTGGGTCACCAACCGCCGTGCCAGCCAGTACAGGATCAGGCTGAGCAACACGGCCAGGACAACGGCAATCAGCAGCGTCTGATTGCGGGCACTGACCATCTCGGCTCTGACTTCGTCAAGAGAGATGGATTCGACCACTACCCACTGCCAATTGGGGTAACGGGTAAACGATATGTCTCTCTGGGCGCCGGAGGCATCCATGTAATTCACGCGCCCCGAAGGCTTTTCAAGAATTGGCGCGAAGGTCGACGCCTCATCGAGGGCCATCAATTCACGCCCTTCGTAAGGACCACCCGCCAACACTTTTCCTTCATCGCCCGGCCGAGCCGACACGAGCATGGTATATCCCTGCTCGCCAATCCCCATTTGACGGATGCGGTCCTGGACTTGCGCCATCTCCTCGGTGATATCGACACCCACGAAAAGCGCGCCGACCACCTGACCGTCGGCGTCGGTCACCGGCTGGTACTTGGTGATATAGGGAGTGCCAAACAGCTTGGCCAGCCCTGTGTAGGGCTTACCCTGCAACAATTGGGCGTAGCTTGCGGACTTGCGATCCAGAAGCGTACCCATCGCCCGCTTGCCATCGCCATCCTTCAGCGATGTCGAGACTCTGACGAAGTCGTCACCATCACGCGCGAAGACGGTAGCCGGCATTCCCGTCTGCTTGGTATAGCGATCCAGCTTCCAGGTGTTGTCGTTGACGACTTCAATCCCGTTTTTCAATACCGGTGTCGAGCGCCCCGACACGTCGACTCGCTGGTCCGGATCCAAGGTGAATTTGCCCGAATACTGATCGGCAAAAATATCGAGAAACCGCGTCACCTGTTGCTGCAGGCTGTAATCGAACAGCGAGACCATATCCGTGATGGACTTCTGCTGTGTCTCCACCTCGTGGCGAGTGGACTGCACCAGCTGCGCCGAACTGACGCGAGTCAGGGTGACTGCCATGCCGACCAGGACGACGACGAGCAGCAATGCCGCAATTAGCGCCAATCGGGTACCGACGCTGGCACGCCGGTAATAGCGTTTGATGACCATGGCGAAACGATCTCGTGAATAAGGGGTCGACTCCTTTTATCGGCCGAATTCACGCCACCTTGATCGTTTACTGGTCGATATTGCCTTGTGGGCGCTGCCCCCGGCGATTGATATGCTGCCCACTTCTGGCCCGACCGCCTACGTCACCACCGGATATCGTTATGCTCCCCTGGCTACCGCCTCACCAGGTCATGTTCCCCACCGTCGATCACGCGCTCGATGAGCCGGAAGGTCTGCTCGCCGCCGGCGGCGCGTTGACGCCGACCTGGCTGGTGGAGGCCTACCGCCGTGGCATTTTCCCCTGGTATTCCGAGGAGCAGCCGATTCTTTGGTGGTCGCCCGATCCTCGGATGGTGCTCTTCCCCGCCGAGGTCCGAGTTCGGCGCAGCCTCGCCAAGCGAATGCGCCACGCCGGATTCGAGGTCACGCTCGACCGCGATTTCGATGCCGTCATCGCGGCCTGCGCCGAGACCCGAGCGGGCGCGGAAGGCACCTGGATCAGCGACGAGATGAACGCGGCCTATCGGCATCTACATCGACTCGGGTATGCCCACAGCGTGGAAACCTGGCGCGAGGGCAAGCTCGTCGGTGGCCTCTACGGTATTTCATTGGGCCGAATCTTCTTTGGCGAATCGATGTTCAGCCATCAGCCAGATACGTCCAAGATCGCGCTGGTTCACCTGGCCAGAACACTGGAAACCCACCGGTTCGCACTGATCGACTGCCAGATGCACACCGACCACCTGGCAAGCATGGGCGCGAGAGACATCGCCCGCGAGACGTTCATCGGCTATCTTGAGCAGAACGTCAATGCACCTACGCCGACCGATCTCTGGTCAACGGAGCCCACGTGAGCAGCGACAATGCGAGCAGCCCGCAGCGTCAGGCACGCGATCTTCGTTTCTTCCTGACGGTGCCCCACCCCTGTAGCTATCTGCAGGGTCGAGAAGCCACGACTTTGTTTCTCGACCCCGAGGAAACCGTTGCCGACGAAGTCTACGATGCGCTGACCCTGCTGGGGTTTCGACGCAGCGGGAGCAATCTGTATCGCCCTCATTGCGAGGCCTGCAACGCCTGCGTATCGGTGAGAATTCCGATCGGGGATTTCACGCCGTCGCGCACGCAACGCAAGCTGATGAATCGCAACAGCGACCTGACGACCCGCCTGGTGCCGACCGAGTTCAATGAGCAGCACTATGCGCTCTACGCTCGCTACATCCGCGCCCGTCATGCCGATGGCGACATGTACCCGCCCAGCCGGGATCAATACCGCATGTTCCTCACCCAGGCGCACCCGTTTTCCAAATTGCTCGAGTTTCGCCTCGGCGGCCACCTGATGGCGGTCGCGGCGACCGACCTGCTCGGACACGGCCTGTCAGCGATCTACACCTTCTTCGACCCGGACCCGATCTTCGAACGCCGCTCGCTGGGCGCTTTCGCGATTCTGAGTCAGATCGAGCTGGCGCGGAAACGACAGTTGCCGCACCTCTACCTGGGCTACTGGATTCGCGACTGCCAGAAAATGCGCTACAAGCAGGACTATCAGCCACTCGAATATCTCAATGGCGGGCGCTGGCAACGGCTCGTGCCGGCCAGTGCGCTGACCTAGGCCCTGCCTACATCACAGGTCCTGGCGGGGTCGGCCAGAGCTCTGCGTGACGCGACCCCAGCCTGCGGCCCTTTGCTCTCTGTCGGGCTTGCGCGAAATATCGCCCCCGGCGATATGTTGTTCGGCGCGTCCCTGCGCCTCCCCCTTCGGGGCTTGCGCGAAATATCGCTCCCGGCGATATTTTGCCTCGAGCGTCAAGATGGCCCATAATACGGCGCACTCTGAGGCCCGAGCCGGGCTCTTGTGCTGTAGACCGTGGATGGCACCGACGCCGTTCGCGGTGAGCTACGTTGTTCACACCGGCTGAGCGGGCCCCACCGCTACGTCCAAACGTTCAAGAGGGACCGCCTATATGGCACGAGAAGATCATATCGAAATGGAAGGCGTCGTCGTCGACACGCTGCCCAACACCATGTTCCGCGTCGAGCTGGAAAACGGCCACGTCGTGACCGCGCATATCTCGGGCAAGATGCGCAAGAACTACATCCGCATCCTGACAGGCGACAAGGTCAAGGTAGAGCTCACTCCCTACGACCTCTCGAAGGGCCGTATCGTCTATCGCTCCCGCTGAGACCGGAACTTCCCCGCCCGGCGCCACACCCGCCAGTGCCCCGCCTCGCAATACGCTCTCCGCAAGCGGCTCGGCCGACACGAATTGAAAACGCCTCGCCATGTTGCCATGGCGAGGCGTTGTCGTACGTGGCGCAGCCGTCAGGCTACCGAGGTGCGGCAGCCTGACTGAGACTCAGGCGACTTCCGCCTCCGTCTCGATCTGCAGCTCGTCGTTCTCGACACGCACGTGGACGAGACCGCCGTTCTCCGCCAGATCGCCGAACAGAATCATTTCGGCCAGCGGTTTCTTGAGCTTCTCCTGGATGACACGGGCCATCGGCCTTGCCCCCATCTCCGGGTCATATCCGCGCTCGGCCAGCCAGGCACGCGCTTCGTCATCGACATCCAGCTGCACTCGCTTCTCGTCGAGCTGCGCCTGGAGTTCGACCAGGAACTTGTCGACCACGTTGCGCACGATGGATGGCTCGAGACCGTGGAACTGAATGATGCCGTCGAGTCGATTGCGGAATTCCGGCGTGAAGGTTCGGCGAATGACCTCCATCCCGTCCGTCGAGTGGTCCTGAGTCTGGAAACCAATCGAGCGGCGCGAGATCTGCTCCGCCCCCGCATTCGATGTCATGATCAGGATGACGTGACGGAAATCCGCCTCGCGCCCGTTGTTGTCGGTCAGGCGGCCGTGATCCATGACCTGCAGCAACAGGTTGAAGACTTCCGGATGCGCCTTCTCGATCTCGTCGAGCAGCAGAACGCAGTGCGGCTGCTTGTTGATTGCCTCGGTGAGCAACCCACCCTGGTCATAGCCGACGTAACCGGGCGGCGCCCCGATCAAGCGCGACACCGTGTGTCGCTCCATGTACTCCGACATGTCGAAGCGCACGAGATCGATGCCCATGAGATGCGACAGCTGTTTCGCCACCTCGGTCTTGCCCACGCCGGTCGGGCCGGCGAACAGGAAACTGCCGACCGGCTTGTCCGGCGATTTCAACCCGGCTCGCGAGAGCTTGATCGCCGCCGACAGACTGGTGATCGCTTCGTCCTGACCGAACACCAGCATCTTGAGGTCGCGCTCCAGGTTGGAGAGCAGCTTGCGATCGGAGCTGGAGACACTCTTCGGCGGAATACGCGCGATGGATGCCACGACGGCTTCGACCTGGTCGACATCGATGGTAGAGATGCGCGCTTCCGGTGGCAGCAGTCGCTGATGCGCACCGGCTTCGTCGATGACGTCGATCGCCTTGTCAGGCAGATGGCGATCATTGATGTAACGGTCCGCCAGGCGCGCCGCGCTCTCCAGCGCACTGTCGGTGTACTTGAGCTGATGATGCTCTTCGAAACGACCGCGCAGCCCTTTCAGGATGCGGATCGTGTCGTCGACGGTCGGTTCAGGCACGTCCACTTTCTGGAAGCGCCGCGCCAGGGCGCGATCCTTCTCGAAGATGCCACGGAATTCCTGAAACGTGGTCGAGCCGATGCAACGTAGCTCCCCGGAAGAGAGCAACGGCTTGAGCAGGTTGGAGGCATCCATGACACCGCCGGAAGCCGCCCCGGCACCGATGACGGTGTGGATCTCGTCGATGAACAGGATCGAATTGTCCTGCTTGCGCAGTTCGGCAAGCAGGCCCTTCAGGCGCTTCTCGAAGTCACCGCGGTACTTGGTGCCCGCCAGCAGCGCGCCCATGTCCAGCGAGTAGACCACCGCGTCGGAGATGACGTCGGGCACGTCCTCCTCGACGATCCGCTTGGCCAAGCCTTCCGCGATCGCCGTCTTGCCGACACCGGCTTCCCCCACGAGAAGCGGATTGTTCTTGCGCCGCCGCGCGAGGATCTGAACCACTCGCTCGAGCTCATGGTCGCGCCCGATCAGCGGGTCGATCTTGCCCAGTCGCGCCTGCTCATTGAGATTGGTGGCGTAGCTCGTCAGCGGGTTCTGCCCACCTTCCGGTGCGGCCTCCTCGCCCTCCTCGGCTTCCTGGGACGGCTGCTGCGCCTGACCATGCCCCGCCACCTTGGATATGCCGTGGGCGATGTAGTTGACGGCGTCGACGCGAGCGACGCTCTGCTGCTTGAGGAAATAGACCGCCTGACTCTCCTGCTCGGAGAAGATAGCCACCAGCACGTTGGCACCGGTCACTTCACTCTTGCCGGACGATTGGACGTGGAAGACGGCACGTTGCAGTACCCGCTGGAATCCCAGCGTCGGCTGCGTCTCCCGGTCCTCCTGGTCCTCCGGAATCAGAGGCGTGGTCGAATTGATGAAGTCCTGCAGATCGGCACGAAGCTTTTCCAGATTCGCCCCGCAGGCATTGAGCACATCGGCTGCCGAAGCGTTATCGAGAAGCGCCAGCAGCAGGTGCTCCACGGTCATGAACTCGTGTCGCTTGGAACGCGCCACGGTGAAGGCCGTGTTCAGGGTGAGTTCAAGTTCTTTACTCAACATGGCAGTCCCCTTGTAGCCGCTTAGGGCGTCGGTCGGCACTTTCACAATCGGGCACAACTGGCGGTTTCGCAAGTCCCCGGCGGACAATCCGCCGAAGATCGTTCACCGCCCCCTACTTCCTGCTATGACTGATAGCCGGTTATGGGCGACAATCGCCGCGCCGGCCGCAACAGCCATCTTGTACTGCGATGACGGCATCAATCGGCCGCATCGACATCACACATCAGTGGGTGCTCGCACTCTCTCGCGTATTCATTCACCTGATGACACTTGGTCTCGGCGATATCGCGAGTGAAGATGCCACAGGTCGCTTTCCCCTGGGTGTGGACGGCCAGCATGATCTGCACCGCTTTTTCACTATCCATCGCGAAGAATCGCTGGAGCACTTCGACGACGAACTCCATCGGCGTGTAGTCATCGTTATACAGCACGACCTTGTACATCGGTGGCGGCGCCAGCTCGGGCTCCGAGACCTGTTCGGCCACGTCTCCCTGCTCTTCATGATCAGGGTCGGGCGGATGCGTCATTCCCAGACGCATCGGCTCCTCGGTGGAACAGGATGACATTCTATCTACGATCTCTGACATACAGTTTCGGACACAGTAGGGGTGAGCCCCGAGACAGGACGACTTGCATCGATCATGTCAGACGGTGCTCGGTGAGATGTTGGATACCGTTGAGCACCCGAGGTTCCTTGAAGATGCGGCCGATGTCGCCGGTATGCAAGCGTTGTCGGAAAATACTCTTTGTGGCGACGACGCCGTTCCTCCCGAGGCATCAGCCCCCGGCTCGCGATGCCGGTCGACCGCCGATAAGCTAATGCCTCTATCTACCGGGGCCCGCGTTTCACTCATGAGCCAAATCTATCTGCTAAACAAACCCTACCAGGTGCTGTGCCAGTTCACGGATGATCGAGGCCGCGCTACCCTCGCGGACTACCTGCCGGTGCCGAACGTCTACGCGGCCGGCCGCCTCGACTATGACTCCGAGGGCCTGCTACTGCTCACCGACGACGGCGCCCTGATCCATCGCATCAGCGACCCCGCCCACAAGCTGGCCAAACGTTACTGGGTGCAGGTCGAGGGCATTCCCGAGGAGCGCGCACTGCAGGCGCTGCGCACGGGGGTCCAGCTGAAGGATGGACCGACGCGGCCAGCACGGGTCGACCGCCTTGGTGCGCCTTACCCGGCTGCACGCCACCCGCCGGTGAGATATCGGGAGTCGATCCCTACGACCTGGCTCGAGATCGAGCTGCGTGAGGGCCGCAATCGCCAGGTTCGCCGCATGACCGCTCATATCGGCCATCCGACGCTGCGTCTGATTCGTGCAGCGATCGGACCCTGGACGCTCGACGGGCTCGAACCTGGCCGGTGGCGTCGCGAGACGCTCAACGCGCCGAATGCAGGCCAGCGCCAGCGGCCGGGAATCGACGCGCGACGACCCCGAACGCGGTCGCGACGCCGCTAGACTCTCAGCCCGCCGCGAATCGCGTTCTGATCCCTATGGCATCGTTCGCGCCGGGCAGAGACTTTCGCATCGGCAAAGACCGAGTATGATCGGGCTTGAACTCGTCCCGCGGGGCGAGCGCCGATTCGAGTACGGAGTAGAAACGCAATGAACCGCTGGACACCTCGCGTGACAGTCGCCGTCGTGATCGAACGCGCCGGCCGTTATCTGATGGTCGAGGAGGATCGCGGCGGCCCATTCAGTCTCTTCAATCAGCCGGCAGGCCACCTGGAGCGCGGCGAGCGACTGGTCGCCGCGGCCGAGCGGGAAGTTCGCGAAGAGTCAGCCTGGCAGGTCGCCATCACCGATTACCTCGGCCTTTATATCCACCAGACGACCGATGGACTGACGTTCCACAGCCACGCCTTCGTCGGCCTGCCGCTCGCCCATCTGGGGACACCCCTCGACAAGGGCATCGTCGCCACTCACTGGCTGACGCTGGACGAGATCGACGATCTCGCACGCGAACGCCGGCTGCGCAGTCCGGTCGTCATGCAGCGGTTGCGCGATACGCGAGACGGCCGGCTCCACCCGCTCGATATCATTCGCGAGCGCTGACAGGCCCCCGTGTTCGGCGAGGCTCGATGCCGACCCGCCAATTCGGCTATAATCCTCGGCCATTTTGAAGTCCTGCTGCCAAGATAGGGGGCAGGAGCGGCGCGTGCATCGCGCCTGATTGCGACCATCGCCCGGAAAACGCCATGACGCACCCCAGCCCCTCTCGAGAAAAGGCTACTGCCGGCCGAGAAACGGCCACCGCTGCTAGCCGAGAAACGGTCATCGTCGGCATGTCCGGCGGCGTCGACTCTTCGGTGACGGCCCTGCTTCTACTGGAACAGGGCTATCACGTCGAAGGCCTGTTCATGAAGAACTGGGACGAGGATGACGGCACCGACTATTGTACTGCCATGGCCGACCTGGCGGATGCCGAGGCCGTCTGCGCCACGCTCGGGATCAAGCTCCACACGGCCAATTTCGCCGCCGAGTACTGGGATAACGTCTTCGAGCATTTCCTGGCCGAGTATCAGGCGGGGCGAACCCCGAATCCGGACATCCTTTGCAACCGCGAGATCAAGTTCAAGGTCTTTCTCGACTACGCAGAGATGCTGGGTGCCGACCTGATCGCCACGGGCCATTACGTGCGCCGTCGACTCTCCGATAGTGGTCAGGCCGAGCTGCTCAAGGGGCTCGATGGCAACAAGGATCAGAGCTATTTCCTGCACGCCGTGCCTGGCGCCGCTATCGCTCGCACCCTGTTCCCCGTCGGTGAGCTGGAAAAGCCCGAGGTCAGGGCGCTCGCCGAACGCCACGGTCTGGCAACCGCGCGCAAGAAAGACTCGACCGGCATCTGTTTCATCGGTGAACGCCGGTTCAGCGACTTTCTCAAGCAGTATCTGCCGGCGCAGCCGGGGCGCATCGAGACGGCCGACGGCGAAGACGTCGGTGAGCACATGGGGCTGATGTACTACACCCTGGGACAGCGGCGCGGTCTGGGCATCGGCGGCCTCAAGACACACGGTGAAGATCCGTGGTTCGTTGCGGCCAAGGACCTGGAGCGCAACGTCCTCATCGTGGTGCAGGGCGAACATCCGCTGCTCTACACCACCACGGCCTATTGCGAGCCACCGGCTTGGGTCGCCGGCGAGCCTCCGCAGAAGGAGCGCCTGCGCGCCAAGACGCGCTATCGCCAGCAGGACGTGCCGTGCCGGGTCGAACCGATCGCGGACGGCGGACTGAAGGTCGAGTTCGACGATCCTCAGCGCGCCGTGACGCCCGGACAGTCGCTGGTGCTTTACGATGGCGATGTCTGCCTGGGCGGAGCGGTCATCCGCGCCCCGGAGCTTTCGGACGCCACCACGCCCACGACCCTCGATCACTCGTCCAGGAGTCTTCGCTCCGCATGAATCCGACGCCCATTCAATCGGCGCCGCTTGACGGCAACGCGCGCCAGGCGCTGGCGCTGGCCGGCGTCTTCCAAGCGGCAGCCGTGGTCGACCAGCTCGCCCGCACGGGGCAGTGCGACGAGCGTGCCTGGAGCACGCTGGTCCGCGCCACGTTGGACACGGACCCGCCCAGTTTCGAGGCGATCTACGGCGGTCACCATAACAACCTGCGCCTGGGAATCGACACGCTGCAGGCGGTCATGTCTCGCCAGCCGACAGAGCCCGCCGTCATGCGCTACGGCTTTTCGATGGTGCTGTTGATGCAGAAGCTGCGCAAGGACAGCGCGATGATGCAGACACTGGGCGAGCGCCTGCAGCGCGTGCAGTCCCAGGCTGCGCATTTTGGCGATACTCACGAAAATGTCGTGGCCAGTCTCGGCGAGCTGTACCAGGAAACCCTGTCGACGTTCCGCTACCGCATCGTCGTGCAGGGCGAACCGAGCCTGCTGCAAAGCAGCATGATGCCAGAACGCATCCGCACGGCGCTGCTCGGCGGCGTGCGCTTCGCGCTGCTGTGGCATCAGCAAGGTGGACGTCGCTGGCGCCTGGTCTTTCAGCGCAGCGCGATCAAGCGCGCGCTGCGCGAGCTCGACTCGCACTGACGCCTAACCCTTTTCTCTCCCAGGACGAGCCCATGAGCTCGTCTTGCAACGTTCCGGGAACCCATGATGACCGAACTTTCCGCCCTGACTGCCCTCTCCCCCGTCGATGGGCGCTACGCCGCCAAGGCCGCGCCACTGCGAGAACACTTCAGCGAATTCGGCCTGATTCGAGCGCGCGTCACGGTCGAGGTCCGCTGGCTGGAGCGGTTGGCGGCGCACCCTGGCGTTACCGAGGTACCACCGCTATCGGCCGAGGCCCAGACGTTTCTCGATACGCTGGTCAAATCGTTTTCCGTGACCGATGCCGAGCGCATCAAGACCATCGAGCGCACCACCAATCACGACGTCAAGGCAGTCGAGTACTTCCTCAAGGAAGCGATCGCCGATCAGCCCGAGCTCCACGCCGTCACCGAATTCGTGCATTTCGCCTGCACCAGCGAGGACATCAACAACCTCTCCTATGCGCTGATGATGCGGGACGGCCTGGAGACGCTGCTGCCGACCATGCGCCAGGTCGAGGCATCGATCGCCAAGCTGGCAGAAGAACACGCCACGCAGCCGATGCTCTCGCGCACGCACGGCCAGACCGCCAGCCCCACTACGCTTGGCAAGGAGATGGCCAACGTCGCTTACCGGCTGCGCCGCCAGCTCAAGCAGATCGAGTCGGTGGAGCTCCTCGGCAAGATCAACGGCGCCGTCGGCAACTACAATGCCCACCTGGCGACCTATCCCGAAATCGACTGGGCGGAGAATGCGCGCGCTTTCGTCGAGTCCCTGGGCCTTACCTTCAATCCCTACACGACGCAGATCGAGCCGCACGATTACATCGCCGAGCTGTTCGATGCGATCAGCCGCTTCAATACGATCCTGATCGATTTCGACCGCGACGTCTGGGGCTATATCTCGCTCGGCTATTTCAAGCAGAAGACGGTGGCCGGCGAAATCGGCTCATCGACCATGCCGCACAAGGTCAACCCGATCGACTTCGAGAATTCCGAGGGCAATCTCGGCCTCTCCAACGCACTGCTCGACCACCTCGCGCGCAAGCTGCCGATCTCGCGCTGGCAGCGGGACCTCACCGATTCCACCGTGCTGCGCAACCTTGGGGTCGGTCTGGCCTACGGTCTGATCGCCTATGAGGCGGCGCTCAAGGGCATCGGCAAGCTCGAAGCCAACCCTGCCCGCCTGGACGATGATCTCGATCATAGCTGGGAGGTCCTCGCCGAGCCGATCCAGACGGTCATGCGCCGCTACGGTATCGAGAAGCCCTACGAAAAGCTCAAGGAGCTGACCCGCGGCAAGCGTATCGATCAGGCCGGATTTGCCGCCTTCATCGAGACGCTCGCGCTGCCCGACGAGGTCAAGGCCGAGCTCAAGGCGATGACGCCTGCTACCTACATCGGCAACGCCGTCGAGCAGGCCAAGGCGCTCTGACAATCCGCTAAAGGCTTAAGGAGGACAGGATGACCGCAGCCAATACGCCACGCACCTTGCTCGGTGGTCTCACGCCGGCGCAGTTCCTGAGCCGCCACTGGCAGAAATCGCCGCTGTTGATCCGCGGTGCGCTGCCGGATTTCACGTCGCCGCTCGAACCGGACGACCTCGCAGGACTCGCCTGCGAGGAGGGCATCGAGGCCAGGCTGGTGGAGGAACGAGGCCCTGACAAGGCGTGGCAGGTCAGCCACGGGCCGTTCGATGACGCCACGTTCTCTCGCCTGCCGGAGAGCGGCTGGTCGCTGCTGGTACAAGCGGTCGATCATTATGTCCCGGAAGTCTCCGAGCTTCTCGAGCAGTTCGACTTCCTACCACGCTGGCGTCTCGATGACGTCATGGTCAGCTATGCACCGCCAGGCGGCAGTGTCGGCGCCCATGTCGATCAGTACGATGTCTTTCTGCTGCAGGCGAGCGGCCAACGGCACTGGCAGCTGGGCGGCAACCCCGGCGCCGAGGCACCGCTCATTCCAGGCATCGACCTGCGAATCCTGGAGACATTTACCGTGGAACCGGGGCAGGACTGGGTACTGGAGCCGGGAGACATGCTCTACCTGCCACCGGGCGTTGCGCATCACGGCGTGAGCCAATCCGATGACTGCCTCACCTTTTCGATCGGTTTCCGTGCCCCCTCGGCCGACGAGATCGTCACCGCCTTTGCCGACTATGTCGGTGAACAGCTCGGCGACAGTCAGCGCTACGGCGATCCGGATCTTCAGCCTTCGCTGCGGGCCGGCGAGATCGACGACATGGCCGTGGCGCGCGTTCGCGCGCTCCTGCTGGAAGCGATCGACCGGCCAGACCAGATCGCCCAGTGGTTCGGCCGTGCCATGACTCAGCCCAAGTACCTCGACCAGCTCGTGCCCAACGAAACGCCGACCCGCCCTGCCGATCTGCGGGCAGCGCTGGAGCGCGGGACCACGCTCGTCCACAGCCTCGGCTCTCGATTTGCCTGGCGTCAGCTCGACGGCGAGCGGGCAACGCTTTTCGCCGACGGGGACGCGGTGGCCTGCACACCGGCACTGGCGAGCTTCATCGCCGCCAATCCCGTCATCGGTCGTGACCTGCTGTCCTTCCCCGACGGCGAGCGCGTTGCCGCTACCCTGCTTGACAGCGGCAGCCTCGGCGAAGAGGACGTACCAGGCTGACGACGTACGGCGAAACTCATCAATGCGTCCTACACTGACGTGGCGACCGCTACTCGGCTGCCCCGACAGCAGTTGCTGGACTCGTTAAGAAACACTGTTTTACCATGCATGGCATCGTTTGTCGGTGCGTCACTCGACGCCATTGCTGGATGTTCAGGAGAATCGATCATGAAACGACTCATCGCTCCCGCTCTCGTCATGAGCTTGCTGGCCCTGGCCGGGTGTACCAACACCTCCACCTACTCCGGAGACGTCTACCGCGGCGATCAGGCTGGCACCGCGCAGTCGGTCAGCTACGGCACCATCCAGTCGGTCCGGCCGGTACAGATTCAGGGCGGCAACGGGGAAAGCGTGCTGGGTAGCCTGGGCGGTGCGGTCATCGGCGGCCTGCTGGGCAACCAGGTCGGCGGCGGCTCCGGGCGAACGTTGGCGACGGCGGCCGGCGCCATCGGCGGCACCGTGGCGGGCAGCAAGATTCAGCAAGCCACCGACCGCGTCGATGGTTACGAGCTGGAAATTCGCCAGGACAGCGGCCAGAGCGTCGTCGTGGTCCAGAAGGCGGACCGCAACTGGCAGGTCGGTCAGCGCGTCAAGCTGGTGGCCAGCGGCTCCAGTGTCAGCGTGGCGCCCTACTGAGACAACCGATCCGTCTCCAGCCATGGCGGCGCCTTCGGGCGCCGTCGTGGGTTCTGACGCTAGCCTCCCGGTTCGCGGCACGGAAGCGACGACCCTCTTGCGCAAAGCGGACAGCGCTTCGGGTACGAGCGTGGTCTCTTTGCCTACGTTGTTGCGTTCGACTCCCTCCACTTTCATCCTTCGCCCCAGCACGATCGAATATCGTGCTCCCGCGTTTTTCGATATCTCTTGCCGAGCCGCCTGAGTGTTCGGCCTTCCAGCCGATTTGAGCAGCGCCGATGCCACTGCGGTCAAGTGCCCTATCCTTCGGCTCGTCACGCCCGCCCTCGACAGTTGATGAAACCGATTAGCCTGATACTAATTTACGCTGTCGGGCGCGATTTACATACGCTATTGTATGTGATGGATCTTCTTACACGCGTGAAAGGGAACAACACGAGACATGAAGGGACTCATACTCGCTCGCTCCGGCGTCGTCATGGCGCTGACTGCCATCTCCACGAGCGTGTGGGCTAATGGCATCTTGACCTTGAAGTCGGAAAACGACCTGTTTGCCAGCGGTGGTGACGGCCACTATACCAACGGCGTCGAGCTCGACTGGTCATTCGAACCGTCAGCCGACCACTGGACGCGCGCCCTCGCCGATCGTCTCCCCGGCTGGAGCGCCTCGTCGCTGGACGGCGCCGCCTACCGGCTGGGTCAGCAGATCTACACCCCGGAAGACATCGACGAGCGTCGGCTGATCGAAGACGACCGACCCTATGCCGGCGTCCTCTATGCGGGGCTCTCGCTGTTCGACGACGAACGGCTGCCCGGATGGCGTCGCACCACCGGGCTCTATCTGGATGTTGGCCTCGTGGGCCCCGGCGCCGGTGGCCACACGGTCCAGAACAACTTTCACCACCTGATCGGCAGCGACGAGCCGGAAGGTTGGCACAATCAGCTGCATAACGAGCCCTTCGCCAACGTGGCCTACGAAACCGCGTGGTGGAAGCCAGGCCAGATCGGCGCGCTGGAGGCGGAATATGGTCCATCCGTGGGCGTCGCCGTCGGCAATCTCTATACCTACGCTTCTTCTGGCCTGGGCCTGAGAGTGGGTCAGGGGCTGGACAAGAGCTTCGGTATCCCCGCGGTGGCGCCGGCCCAGGGCAGCCGCGTGTTCTTCACCGAAAACAGCGGCTTCAACTGGTATCTGTTCGCCAATCTCGAGGGCCGCTTCATCGCACATAACATGCTGCTCGACGGCAACACCTTCGAGGACAGCCATTCGGTCGACCGGCGCCCCTGGGTAGGCGACGGTCAACTCGGGGCCGCGTTTTCGTGGGATCGCTGGCAGCTGACGTTCAGTACGGTATGGCGCACCCACGAATTCGAAGAGCAGGACGACAGCGACCAGTTCGGCTCGATCACGGTCTCGACCTGGCTGTAAGCCCGATTGTTCCGGGATCGCTACCCCGCTTTGAACGTATCGCAAAAAAGGGATGCCAATCGGCATCCCCTGACTCTCTTGAATCACGTCACCACCCTCTCGGTGGCGTGATCGTATTCAGTGCAGCTTGACCTTGCGCATGGCCCAGCAGGTTAGGCGCGTTCCCACCCAGATCACGATCGCCAGCAGTATCAGAGTCATCAGCATCGACACCGGCTTGACGATGAACGTTGCCGCCAGCACCGCAAGAGCCACCGACACCACCCAACGATCCTGCGACGGATCTCCCTGCAACTGAGTCGGTAGACGGCGCTGGGCAAATCGCCCGAGACTTCCTTCCCACGCCTTCAAGGACAGCAGAAGGACGACAGCGAAGGCAATGAGCCAAACGATAAAAACGGTCATGACGAACTTCTCCTCACCCTCGGATCACGGTTTCTTCATCGGCAGGGTAACCAGCCCCCGGTAGCGGCGCAACCAGCCAGACGCCGGCTGTCACTCGCGCATCGACGCTTCGGACAGCCCGAGCCTAGACGATCTCGACCTGACAGAAAGGCTACATCACGTTAGGATATGGGTGACATGCACAAACGCAAAGGTTTCAAGATGCAGATTGCCCAGAACTCCGTGGTCGCGTTCCACTATAAACTGACCAATGATGCAGGAGAGGTGCTGGACAGCTCGGAAGGTCGCGATCCGCTGACCTACCTACACGGCGCGGGCAACATCATCCCGGGGCTCGAGAAAGAGCTCGAGGGCCGTGGCAGCGGTGAGAAGCTGCAGGTAGCGGTCGAACCGGGCGAAGGCTACGGTGAAGTTCAGCCAGCGCTTGTCCAGGAAGTACCGCGCGACGCTTTCCAGGGTGTCGATGAAGTCCAGCCGGGCATGCAGTTCCAGGCCCAGACCCAGGAAGGCCCGCTGATGGTCACGGTGACCAAGGTCGAAGGTGACACGGTTACCGTCGACGGCAATCACCCGCTGGCCGGTGAGAAGCTGAACTTCGATGTCGAGATCACCGAAGTGCGTGAAGCGACCGAAGAAGAAGTGTCTCATGGTCACGTGCATGGTGAAGGTGGTCATCAGCACTGATCCGTCAGTACTGATCCACTCTGCACTGGTCCACTCAGTATCGCCTCGTTCGGCCTTGGTCAAATCACATGACACAACGGCCGGCTCGGATTCGCGCAATGCGAGTCCGAGCTCGAGATACTCGGATCAGCGGTTGCTCGACAGTGCTCCTGGCCAGAGCTGACCGCCGTCAGTGATTGTGCCGACTCATCCTCGGGTGAGATCAACGAAAAAGGGCAACCCCGTCAGGGTTGCCCTTATTCGTTGCCGAACGGTTCACGCGCTCAAGCACCAGCGATTCGAAAAGCACCAGCGATACCGGAAGCGTAGCGACAGCGCGTGTCTCGACGCGTGACGATTACCCTTCGCTTGCCAGCATCACCCGCTGAGCCAACTGCGTCTGCGCGACGGGGCGACGCGCCTGCCAGTAGTAGCGCTTCCAGTAGACGTTATCGAGCCGCGATAGCTTGACGCCTCGCGACGACGACGCGTGGAGGAAGTACCCGTCGCCGACGTAGACGCCAACGTGATTGTAGGGACCCGGCGGACGGAAGAAGACGAGATCGCCGGCTTTCAGATCCGACTCCTTGACTCGACTGCCCTCCTGCACCTGCTGCTCCGTGGTGCGTGGCAGATGCAGCGCGAACGCCTCACCGAAGATGTGCTGCATCAACGCCGAACAGTCGATGCCATGGTGAGTCGTGCCGCCCAGCACGTAGGGCGTACCCACCCAGCGGTCATGCTCGTCGAGCAGCGCTTCCCGGATCACGGCAGGCGAAACGAGGTGGGGCTTGAAGTCCTGGAAAGACTGAGTCGCCGACTGGCTGCGCGTCGAGGTTCGAGCGACAGCGGGAGCGTTGACCAGCGGGAGCGCATACTGCGCGTTGACTTGTTGTTGTTTTACGGGGGCTGAGCAACCGGTAATGACCAACGCCAGCGCCATCCCCACGGC
The DNA here is from genome assembly GCF_014652715.1 of Salinicola rhizosphaerae. Taxonomy (GTDB): domain Bacteria; phylum Pseudomonadota; class Gammaproteobacteria; order Pseudomonadales; family Halomonadaceae; genus Salinicola; species Salinicola rhizosphaerae. Next base: position 190,107 of record NZ_BMZI01000006.1, read on the forward strand.
AGTGCGTTTCAGCATGCAGCGCAACCTCGTTCGCCTGCGAGCCGCCACGGGTACGTTGCCTCTCTTCGACCAGAACGCGTCTGTTCGCCGGGCAAATCGAGTCGCTGTGGTGGTGACACCTCGGCAGCGGTTGCCGCGTATCACCGCCAAAACGGCCTGCTGGATTCGGCTCGAATCATCAGTAATGGAACATAAAAAAGCCACGCCGCGAATCGATGGGCGTAGCACAGCGAGGATCATATGTCATCACGATTGACTTGGCGATACCTTTCACGTTAACGAACAGCGTTTCGTGATATTCGGCTGCTGCCAGACGACGAACAGCGGTCAACTAGCTCCTGCCCGCACCACGCCATCAGTGCAGATGTTCTGGCTCGCCGGGAAGAATGTCGATGTGTAGCGGCGTCCAATGAGACCCGGCGCTGGCAGGAAAATCGAGGCTCGCCCAGGCGCCGGCGAGCAGGGGTTCGGCATTGAGCCAGGCATTTAGAGCCTCGCGAAAACGTACCAGAAATGCCCCACGTTCCGGCGTATTGTCCATGAAGAAGGCGAAGCCGCTGAAGAGCCCCTCCGCGTAGTCTCGCCAGCCGCTGTAGCGGCTGCCGGCGAGGCGAGAGGCGCTATCGAGATAGTGCCCGAGCCGGGACTCATCGAGCCAGCCAAGCTGCCGACCGGCTAGTGCCAGATCGACCAGTTGCGCCGCATCCCAGGCCGTCATGTCCACGTCGTTGCAGTGCGCATCGTTGTCCCGAACCCGTTGCAGACGGGCCAGATGAACTCGCTCCTCGTCCCCGCATTCCCCCGATTCGAGGATCGCGATTTCCGCCTCGAGGCGCGCACGATTCAGCGTGTAAGGCGCATAGTTGATCTGATATTCCTGCCGATCACCGGCTTCGACCAGGAAATCGAGAAAGTTCGCCAACCCCTCGGCGCCCTGGAGCCCGTACTGCATATCCAGCCAGTCGGCGAGCGCCTGACGCTCCTGGAATGACACGGGACGCGGCGTCTGCCAGAGCGCTTCGTTGAGCGGCCCGGCCAGCGCGATCGCCGTGAAGCGCGATAGCGTCGGGCGGGGCCCGGGCTCTTGCCAGATCAACGCAGCAGACGGCGTCAGCGCGACGAATCTCGAGCCGGGGTCCGCAAGATGCCACGCCAGGTCATCGGCCAGCGGTGCCTCGTCCATCGGCTCTTCGCCCGACAGGGCGGCTTCCCACGCCTGCCAGGCCTTCAGCATCTGCTCGGGCGATACGTAGAACCGGCTAAGCACATCACGAAACGCTCGGGCCAGCGACTCGATCTGCCCTGCCGCATAACGGCCGCTGTCGGCGGCCATCAGCAGATAGAACGCGTATTTCTCCGCCATGACGATGGTAGCGGCATGTTCGGCACAGGCGGCGAGGGCTCGCTGGCGCCCCCCTCTCGCTCTGGCATCCGCGGCCAGCTGGTTCAGGTGATGCGCCTGCGCCGGCATCCAGAATCGGCTGAGCCCGTCGATGCCCTCGTCTTCGCGTAGTCCCAGCACGTCGTCCAGGTAGCGGCACGCCTCTTCGCGGCGCTGGGGAACGACCGCGTCATCCAACCCTCTTCGGTGAACGAGATCGGGCTCTCTCACGGCGGCGATCGCCAGCACCCAGGCATCGGCGGAATCTTCTCGTTGACGGACGCGGGCCCGCGCCGCCTCACGCCGAGAGACGCTCAGCACCTCGCCAAGCGGCTTCTGCCAGGGACTGACCGGGGAGATCAACAGGCGCTCCCAGTCGGCATCGAACTGCGCTCGCTGATCGCGGCCCTCGAACAGGCTGCGCCCGCGCTGATAGGCTTTCGCAACCTCTCGCCAGTCAGCATAGCGCTGCTGCAGCAAATCAAGCGCATGCGCGGCAAATGCCGCCGCCTCGTCCTCGCCGAGCCAGCCTGCCGCGTGCCCCCAGTAGGCCTGATCGATCAGACGAAGCCAGTCCCAGGCCGCCCAGTCCAGTGGTTCTCCATCGGCGAGAAACGCCAGCAGCACGCGGCCGTAATCACGCTGCTCGCCCAGCGTGGAAAGCCAGGTGAGGGCCTCGGACTGACCCTCCCGGGCCAGTCGCCTGGCATCCATGTCCCAGCCATAGCGGTCACCCTGAGCAGACAGCCACCAAAGCGAGGCCATCAACCCCGCGCGATCACTCACCTCCCCCTCTTCACGCAACAGCCGTTGACGCAGCCGCTGCTCGTCGGCCGAGAAGCTCATTGGCCAGTCAAGAACGGGAGCGAATGCCGCTCGCGCACGCCACAGATCACTCTGCCAAAGCGAGATATCTGTCTCGGAACACTCATTTAGCCGTACGGTCAGCGTCGACCAGTCGACGCCTCGTCCCTGACGCTCGGCCAGCCGCAGATCCTGAGCCGCCTCACCCAGGATCGGGTCGCGATGTACCGTCAACGCCTCGAGCCAGCGCCCCAGGCTGGCGTATCGCCGGGTGATCTCCGTGGCCAGATACTGCAGCCAGGCCGTTTCGGCGGCTGCCGAAATCCACCCCAGAGTCGCACCGAGTGCCAGCAGTTCCAGGGCCGCCAGCCGGGCCAGCGCGGGATCATGATCATCAGCCACGCTCTCCCACAATCGCCAGGTCAACTCATCGCGATCGCCGATCCCCGCCGCCATGAGACGCTCGAAGGCAGCGTCCCGCGATAGGGCCCGGCGCGGATCGCCGACAGCCGGCCAGCCGCAGAGAGTCAGCTGACGAGCCCACCAGCGAGAGAGAAGTTCGCGCAAAGGACAACCTCATGAAAGCGAGTGACATCGCGCCCAGCGCTCGGGCGCATAAAGATGGCGGCACAGTATAGCGAAAACCGGAGCAGCGAAAACCACGGCAGCGAGAACCGGTACACTCGCCTGCACCACGACTCTGCACTTCGTCAGCGCTGCGACCGGCTCAAATTCGCGACATGATCGTCGGGAGATCGCCGAAGCAGGTGCCTTAACAGGAACTTGCGCACACGCACGACGAACTGCTCCTGGAACAGCACACAGAACGCCACCGTCAGCAGCAGAAAGACAGGATAGAGCCAGAGATGCAGCTCCCCGGCGGCCGCGAGACACCCACTGAAGTCAGTAGCGCAGAGCCCCGGGTTGCCGGATAGGACCCGCTCCACACGAGAGAACACCGCGTAAAGCGGAACATGCAGCGCAAACATCGGCAGCGAGGCACCCCCGAGCCTGGCCGCCCAGCGTTTCAGTTTCTGGCTACGCGGCTCTCCCCACTGCGCCGCGACGTAGACGAGCGCCAGCTGAAACGGCAGCAGAAGCCCGTTGTGGAGCGCGTAATACCAGGCATGACCGAGCCCCAGCAACTTGACGGCGATCACCACGGCCACGGCAATGATCGCCAGCGCCACATAGCGCTGGCCGCGGGACATCATGCGCCCCTGCGACTTGCGTAGCGCATAGAAGGTGTAAAGCAGAATGCCGGCTGCAAACTCCGGTAACCGAATCAGCGGATTACGGTGCAGGATACCGGTCTCCGGCACCCCGTAGTCGGTGGTCAGGATGACGTAGAGCGGTGGCACAAGGTAGATCAAATTCACCAGCAGGATGGCTCGCCTTGGATGCAGCACGCGACGAAGGCGTGGAGCCAACCAGGGAAAGGTCAGATAAAAGAAAAATAGCGCCGATATCGACCACGATGGTGGATTGAACGTCAGGTAAAGCGGATTCCACGCGTGCAGCAGTGTCAGGTTCAACAGCACATTGATGCCGGTTTCCAGCGGCGACATCGTGTGATTGAGACTCTGCCAATTCAGCTGGCCTACGTCGTTATTGACGTCGTAGACGACGAAACGCAACGAAATATCGCTGTCACCAGGCGCGATGGCCAGATAGCCGACCAGCGCCGAGACGGCCATGGCCAGCACCAGAGAACCGATATGGATCGGGTAAAGGTTCGAGAATCGCTTCAGCCAGAAACTCTTTGGCGACTCCCGAAGTCGATACTGCTCGTCGAGGTAGACATGGGTCAGCAGAAAACCGGAAAGCACGAAGAAGGCGCTGGTGGAGAAAAAACCGATATCCGTGACGTAGTGAGACCACTCGCGAATGGACGGGTAATTGTGCAGCGTGTGGAAAATGACGATGTAGAGACCCAGCAGAAACCGAAGCCACTCCAGTCCGATGAATCGCTCTTTTGCCACCTTCGGGGTCGCGGTCGTCTCCGGCATGCCTTCGAGTCTCTGGCCATCAAAAGGCGCCTAGTGTACCTGATTCGGCGCCCGGAGAAGCGACTTCCGCAGCGCGGTGGCGGCTGCGCTATCTGGTCCCTCTTCGCAGCCGTCACGCGCCGGCCACTACGCCTTCTTGATCTTGGCCACAACCCACAAAAGGATGATGGCGCCGATGGTAGCTACCACCAGCGAGCCGATGAACCCGTTGGAAGAGAGCCCCAGCAGGCTGAACAGAAAGCCCCCGATGACGGCACCGACGATGCCCACGCCGATATTGCCAAGGATGCCGAAACCACCACCACGCATCACTTTACCGGCAATCCAGCCGGCGATCCCGCCAATGATCAACCACAGAATGAATCCCATTGCGTCACTCCTTGAAGCGTTACCTTAATACGATCGCGGGCTAATGCACCGCCCGTTAAGCGTAGTCAGAATCCGTGACGGATTCGATGCCTCAACGAAAAACGGGCCAGCAGATCGCTGGCCCGTCCTCCGGTCGAAGATCGATTGGTGCTTCAGCCGAACCCGGGCACTCTGAGAGATTCGCGCGAGGGCAAACCGTGACGGTGCCAGGCATCATGCGCATCGGTGTCGTTCCAGACGCGGAAATGCAGCTGAGACATCATGACCGGATCATCAAGGAAAGCCAGTCGCTCGAGATTCCCCATCGTCTCGGGCCCGCCGGTCACCGCCCGACTCACACGCTCCTCGCGGCGCCGTCGCAACGGTTCGGCCTTGCCGTGACGCGAGACACCGAGCGCCGTCGCCAGCGCATTGGAGACCGGATCGACTACCACCTGAACGAAGTGCGGCGTCGGGGCGGCGGCATTCATCCGCCCGAGATGACGAACCATGCGTCGCAGCACTCGCGGCGGGTGCGTCTCTTCCGGAATACGGAATAGTCTTCCCCGAAAGCAGGCGCTGCCCAGAGACACGCGACTGGAGAGCGTGGACACCGGGATCGACAGCATCATCGCGCCGACGATGGGCGACAGCCACCACAGGAAAGTCGGTTCCATGAAATAGACCCCAACCGCCCAGACCGCGCCGATGACCGTCTGACTCCAGTGGTTGCGAATGGCGTCACCCCAGGTCGTGTCGCTATTCTCCCGCGACGGCGAGCGCCACTGGATTGCCCAGCCAAGGACGGAAGTGAGCACGAACCGGGTATGGAACAGCATCCGGACCGGCGCCAACGCCATCGAGAAGAGGGACTCCAGCACCATACTGAGGAAAACCTTGAACGGACCACCGAACTGCCGACTTCCCTGAACCCAGACCACCACGACGCTCAAAACCTTGGGCAGGAACAGCAGCGTGGCGGTAGCCCCGAACAGCCCGACTGCCAGCGTCGGATTCCACTGCGGCCAGACTGGAAACATCATGCCGGGTTCGGGGAAATAGTTCGGCGTACTCAACGTGTGAACGGCCAGTAGCGCCGTCGACAGCACCAGGAAGAGAAACCACAGCGGCGCCGAGATGTAGGACATCAGCCCGGTCAGGAACACGGCGCGGTGCACCGGATGAATACCCTTGGACAAGAACAGCCGGAAATTCATCAGATTACCGTGGCACCACCGACGGTCGCGGTTGAGCTCGTCGAGCAGATTGGGCGGCATCTCTTCATAGCTACCCTCCAGCTCGTAGGCGATCCATACGCCCCAACCCGCGCGGCGCATCAAGGCTGCCTCGACGAAGTCGTGCGAGAGAATCTCCCCCGACATCGAGCCCTTGCCCGGCAGCGGCGCCAGCATGCAATGGCGCATGAATGGCGCCATGCGGATGATCGCGTTGTGCCCCCAGTAGTGGGATTCACCCAGCTGCCAGAAATGGAGCCCCGCCGTGAACAGCGGACCATAGACTCGTGTCGCGAACTGCTGCATCCGCGCATAGAGGTTCAGACGCCCGGAAGCACGCGGCGCCGTCTGCACGATACCGGCATCGGGATGGGCTTCCATCATCTGCACCAGGCGCGTGAGACAGGCCCCACTCATGACACTGTCGGCGTCGAGCACCAGCATGTAACGATAGAGCGCGCCCCACCGACGGCAGAAATCGTCGAGGTTGCCGCTCTTGCGCTTCACCCGGCGCTGACGTCGCCGATAGAAAACCTGACCGAACGCCTCCAGATCGCGGCACAGCGCCAGCCAGGCATGTGTTTCCTGGATGGCGATGTCAGGATCGAAGGTGTCGCTGAGAATGAAGATATCGAAGTGCCGATCGTTGCCGCTCTGGCGCAGCGACTCCAGCGTCGCTCTGACGCCGGCGAACACACGGGGCACGTCCTCGTTGCAGATCGGCACCAGCAGCGCGGTTCGCGCCTCGTCGGGGATCGGCTCGTCGCCGACCTCGGAGTCGATCGCGTAACGATCGCGGCCACGCAGAATCTGGAAGAACCCCATCAGTGCCGTCCAGAAACCGGCAGAGACCCAGGCGAACAGCAGCACGAACAGCGCCAGAATCGCCACCTCGAGCCACTGCTGACCCTGATAGGGCAGCACGGTGCGCATCTGGTTGGCGGCAATGATGCTCTGGCCGAAGATCAGTACCAGCAGCACCCAGCGACGCGCCGTCGCGATCATCTGCCAGCGCGGCGTCGGGCGAGCCTCGCGCTCGCGCCGCCGGAACCCTCGGCCGACCCAGTTCTTGAAACGCTGACCGAAGCGGACAAAGGGGTTAGTGGACCACTGCTCCGGTGCCAGCGCCGTACGCTTCATCGGCGGTGCGGTCTGCAGTCTGGTGATACCCGACGCATCGGTAGACAGGACATCGGGTGGCGCCAGCGGAGGCTCGGCATAGGCAAGGGCCAGCCGACGTCCCACGGACTGCGCCGCAGGATCGTCGGGGTCTGGCTCGTATCCACCCAGCGCCGCGTGCAGCGACGCCATGTCGTGAGTATCAAGATCACTGGCCAGCAGCTGCCGGCGCGTCTCGCGATCCTGAGCCTCCAGCGCCAGCCGCTCGAGATAGTGCTCGGCCGAGGCTGCTACGTTGTGTGAAGACATCGCTTCACCCATTGGCCGGGAGGCGGTAGTACCAGGTCTCGGAGATCGGCTGATCTCCCTGGTTCAGGTGCGCGCGGATGTCCAGCGGCTGGCTGTTGTCGCTGCGCTTCACCTTGACGAACAGCCTCCAGCCACCGGTTGCCGGATTGGGCACGGCGTGGCTGTCGACCAGTTCGCCATTGTCACCGACGCTTGCCTGGGCAGTGATGTTGGCATTGGCATCGAGACCGGAAAGCGCCGGGCCGTTGAAGTCGATCACGAAAGCCAACGAGCCGTCCGCCTCCCGAACCAGGTTATCTTTCTGCACCTCGCCTCGCGACCGGCGGGTCTGGTCGACCCAGGCCAGCGACGGGTCGGCGTAGCGACTTTCGTCCTTGGTCACGGTGAAGCGGTAGTTGTAGTCCAGCGGCGTACCGGGCTGCGGTGCCGTATCCGGTAGCCACATCGAGACGATATTGTCGTTGGTCTCGTTCGGCGTCGGAATCTGGATCAACTCGACCTTGCCCGCACCCCACTCGTTCTGCGGCTCGATCCAGGCGCTCGGGCGCTGGTCGTAACGCGCGTCCAGGTCCTGGTAGCTGGAGAACTTGTGATCGCGCTGCATGAGACCGTAGCCACGCAGGCGCGGCGTTTCCTGCTCGTTGATCATCAGCTTCGCCGGATTGGCGAGCGGGCGCCAGGTCCAGCCGCTCTGCGAATCGCTGATCAGCAGGCCATTGGAATCATGAATCGCCGGGCGATAGTTGAGCGTCGAGGATGGCTGCTCGGGACCGTAGAGATACATGCTGGTCAGCGGTGCCACACCGAGCTTCTCGACGGCACGTCGCAGGAAAAGACGCGATTTGACGTCGACTACCGTGTCCGAACCCGGCCGCAGCACGAAACGATACGCGCCGGTCAGACTCGGCGAGTCGAGCAGCGCGAAGATGGTCAGATACTGGCTGCTCTTGGTCGGTTTGACGATCCAGAACTCCTTGAAGCGCGGAAACTCCTCGCCGGAAGGGAGTCCAGTATCCACCGCCAGTCCTCGGCCGGAAACACCGTAAACCTGGTTGGCACCCACCACGCGGAAATAGCTCGCCCCGAGGAAGACCATGGTCTCGTCCTTGAGGCTGTTGCCGTTCAGCGAATAGTTGATCTTGAAGCCCGCGATCCCGAGATCGGCGTCGTTCTTGACATCATCTGACAGGTCGAGATTGCCGTAGGAGAAATCATCCGGGTTATAGGCGAAGTCGTGAACGCTACCCTGGTCGTCGACGCTATGTAGCTGGATCGCGCTGTCGTAGTGCATCCCTTCATGGAAGAAACTCATGGTGAAGGGGACACCATCGCCGCTCCAGACGTCGCGATCACGCTTGTACTGGATCTGTTGATACTGACCGTAATCCAGGTTACGCAAGGCGTCGGGGAGGTTCTGCTCCGGCTCGCTGTAGCCCTGCTGGGAGAGGTCTTCGGCCTTTTTCGCGACGTCGTCGAAGCCGAAAGCCAACACATTCTGGGCGATACCGCTGAGTAGCAGTCCGGTCAGGACTGCCACCGGAAGAAGCGCCTTGCGTTTTTCAAGGTTACTTCGCCGGATCGATGCACTCACACTCATACTCCTGTCATAACTATCTTGGCCGATGTCAACGCGCTGGTGGACGTTAGCGCCGCGCCGGTTCACGACGGCAGCTTTCGCGACAATGCCTGCCGTAATGCCGGCATCGGTCTGCGCAGGCAGGTCGCGATGAAGGACGACGGATAGCGAAGCCTCCATGCTTCGTACTGCGGCAGTCTAGCATACGCTACACTGCGGGCGCGGAAAGCCCGTGTCGCCACACGGCGTCTCGCGCCGCCGGCTCGCCAGGAGCGAGCCTAATATGGAGACGGCATGCGTAGCGATTCGTTCCCACTGCAGACAAAGATGACACCACGGTTGCGCCGCTGGCTCGGCATAATGGCGTATCTCGTCTTGTTCAGCTACCCCCTGATCCAGGCTGACCGCCTCTATAGAGACGATATCTGGCGCAGTTTTCATGGCGAAATGGGCTGGGTCTCTAATGGTCGGCCGCTGGCAAGCTTCGTCATGGCGTGCCTCAACGGCGGACCACGACTCGCCGACCTCGCGCCGCTACCCCTTTGGCTGGGGCTTGCCACTCTCGCCGCAGCGATTCTTGCCTGGCGAGAGCGTCTTAAGGAGTTTGACCCCGGCACGGCCTGGCTGGCAATGCTGATTCTCGTCATACAGCCGTTCTTCCTGCAAAACCTCTCCTACCACTTCGATGCGCTACCGATGGCGCTGTCTCTTGCCGGCGCCATCCTCGCGGCTGCCTGGGCGCTCCATCCCCGCCCGGACTGCTGCTGGCAAGCCAGGTTCCGCTGGCTTTGCGGCGGCGGCGCCCTACTCGCCTCGCTGCTGCTCTATCAACCGGCTGCCAATGTCTTCTTCGTGCTGCTCGCCTGGCACGCTCTACTGACCATCGCCCAGTTCGGCCGCCCCGACTGGGCCAGGCACGGAACCGCTTTCGCGATCGGAGTCCTGGCGCTGTTCATCGCCAAACTGGTCGCCGACTGGCTGGTTCGCGGTAGCTATAGCGTCGCGCACGCTGCCATGGTGCCCTGGGCACAGCTTCCCTCGCACCTCGTCGAGCAGAACTGGCGATTCTGGCGCTATGCCATGCGACAATTGGACACGCCGATATTCTGGCTATTTTTGGGCTGCGCCGGCGTTGGTACCGTACTGCTGATCGTCGAGACAGCCCGGCACCGCCGCTGGCCCGCGCTGATACCCCTGCTGGTCGTGATGGCCTGCCTGCCGCTGGGCGGGCTAGGCTTCATCGGAGCGCTGGCTGACCCGATCTGGCGTCCGCGCATCATGATCGGCTTCGGCGCGCTCTACGCGGGCAGCCTGTTCTGCGTGCTGCGTGGGCTGCAACAAATACACGGGCTGCAACGACCAGCCGTGCCGCAACGAGTACGCGAGCGGCGACGAATACGCTGGCCCGGCGGAAACGCTATCTGGCTAAGTCGCGGGATCACGCTGCTGGCACTGGCAACGCCGCTGACGCTCTCCTTCGCCTACGGCAATGCGCAGCGCCAGCAGTCGCTGTTCGCCGATCACGTGGCTTCCACCCTCATCGATGATCTGACCACACAGCCCGAGGCTCGACCGCTGGTCATCGATGGGACGCTGCCCTACACACGCACCACGCGCAATGCCATCGCCGTGCATCCGATCGTCGGCGAGCTGATCTTTCCCTATCTCAGCGGTGACTACTGGTGGGGCTATCAGGATCTCTATCGACGAGGCCTGCCGGCCACCTTCGCGTTCACCGACGACATGGGCCTGCGCCACCGATTCGAGGCGCACTGCCTCTCGCTGCCCCCTCTCTCCCGTCGCGCCTGGTACACCCTGTACCGTTTCGAGAGCCACTACGTCGTCGCTCTCGACGGAGATTGCCACCGCGCGCTGACCGCCACCGAGTTGCCCGTCGATGACTGAGTTGTAGCGTCCCTCCTGACCCTGCCATAAACGCCTACACATTCACGGAGCTATGTCAGACAAATGGCGAATGGCGGTTTTTGACCACTTGCCCAACACTGCGCAGGTAAAGGTATCGGTGCCAAGAAATGTGCCGGTATCGGGATGCATTCCAAAAGGACACCTCTATGCATGCATGGACTCTGATCTCGTTTCTATTCTTCACGGGACTCGTCGCTCTCGTGACGTGGCGCATCACGCATCGGGACGATCTCAGCAACACCAGTGGCTATTTTCTCGCGGGCCGCAGTCTCAGCTTTCCGCTGATCGCCGGTTCGTTGCTGATGACCAATCTCTCCACCGAGCAGATGGTCGGCCTGAACGGCTCCGCCTTCGCCGACGGCCTCAGCGTCATGGCCTGGGAAGTCGTGGCCGTCGTCGCGCTGGTACTGCTGGCGCTCTTCTTTCTGCCGCGTTTTCTGCGCAGCGGCATCGCCACGGTGCCACAGCTGCTGCAGGAGCGGTTCGGCCCTACGACCCAACTGATCTGCAACGTCATATTTCTCGTCGCCTATGCGGTCATTCTGCTGCCGATCATTCTCTACTCCGGCGCTGTCGGATTACAGGGCATGCTCGATCTGCCGGTGCTGACCGGCATCGACTCCAGCACCACGCTACTATGGCTGACGGTCTGGGGTGTCGGCATCATCGGGGCGGTCTATGCCCTGTTCGGTGGCCTGCGCACCGTCGCCGTCTCCGACACGATCAACGCCATCGGCCTGCTCGTCGGCGGTTTTCTGATCGTCTACCTCGGCCTGAACGCTGCCGGCGACGGTAACGGCGTGGCCGCCGGCTGGCACGCCATCCAGCAGAGCCAGCCCGAGCGACTCAACTCGCTGGGGCGCCCCGATCAGCAGGTCCCCTGGCCGACGCTGTTCACCGGTGTCTTCCTGATCAACCTGTTTTACTGGGCGACCAATCAGCAGATCATTCAGCGTACCTTCGCGGCCAAAAGCCTCTCCGAGGGGCAGAAAGGCGTGCTGCTGACCGGCTTCCTCAAGCTTCTCGGTCCGCTCTATCTGGTACTGCCCGGTATCATTGCCTACCAGCTCTACGCCGACGAGGGCATTGCCGCCGACCAGGCCTACGGCTACCTGGTCTTCCACCTGTTGCCGCCGTGGCTGACCGGCTTCTTTGCCGCCGTCATGGTCGGTGCCATCCTGTCGTCGTTCAACTCCGCGCTCAACAGCACCACGACGCTGTTCAGCCTCGGCATCTACAAGGGTGTGTTCAAGAAGGAAGCGACCGAGCAACAGGTGGTCAACTCGGGCAAGGTCTTCGGCTGGATCATGGCTGTGGCGTCCATGGCCATCGCGCCAATGCTGGCCGGCCAGGACAGTCTGTTCGACTATTTGCAGACGATGAACGCGATCTACTTCATCCCGATTCTCGCCGTGGTGATCGTCGGCCTGCTGACCAAACGGGTGCCGGAGTCGGCGGCCATCTTCGGTCTGATCGGCGGCATCGTGCTGATCGCCGCCGGCTATTTCGTGCCGCCTTTCAACGGCATTCTCGAGATCACCAATCAGTACCATTTCGTGGCTGGCGTCTTCGTGATTCTGGTCCTCGGCATGCTGCTGATCGGCAAGATCGCCCCGCGCCGCGAAGCCTGGGTGCACGAAGACGTCAAGGCGGTCGACCTGACGCCCTGGAAAGGCGCCGTCCCCGTGGGCATCGTGCTGCTGATTCTCGTCTTTCTGATCTACTTCTCCTTCGCCGGCTGATCGCGCTCGAGATCGACGGCAATCCGCCGAAGCCCCGCCGCCAGACGCGGGGCTTCGGCATATCAGGGGGCCTCGTTATCGCCCAGCCCTTGCCTCCTGCCCCATTTGCCCGCACATTTCTCCTGTACACGCAGGGGTTTATGATGCGCCGACAACTGACTCACGACATTCACAATCTGATCGATCGCGGCCGCGACCGCCAGCTTCGGCTCGCCGTGACCGGTCTTTCGCGCGCTGGCAAGACGGCGTTTCTCACCTCGCTGGTCAACCAGCTTCGACACGCCGGTATCGATGCCCGCCTGGACCTGCTCAAATCCGCACGCGAGGGCAGGCTGCTCGGCGCCCAGCGCGTGTCACAGCCCGATCTCGGTATTGCGCGCTTTCCCTACGATGAAGCCATGGCCTCGCTGCAATCCTCGCCGCCGCAATGGCCGGAACCCACCCGTGGCATCAGCGAGCTGCGGCTGCAACTCAGGCATCGCACGCGCCGCGCGCATGGGCTTCTCGGCAGCACGGGCACGCTGACCCTCGATCTGATCGATTACCCGGGCGAATGGTTGCTCGATTTGCCGCTGCTCGAGCATGATTTCCTGAGCTGGAGCGAATCCCAGCTCGCCGCAATGGGCGAGGCCCGCCAGCAGTTCGCCGCGCCATGGCGCCAGGCAGTCCAGGCTCACGCGCCCGAGGACGCGGTCGATGAAGCTCGCCTCGCCGCTATCGCCGAGCACTACGCGAGCTCGCTGCGAGACGCCCGCGAAGCCGGCTTTTCGCATCTGCAGCCGGGCAGATTTCTCCTGCCTGGCGATCTTCAGGGCGCGCCGGTCCTGCAGTTCTTCCCGCTACCCGGCGTTGGCGAGGCAGACCGCCAGCGGCTGGAAACCTTGCCGGACACCAGTCTCTATCAGACATTGGCCAAGCGCTTTCGCTACTATCAGCAGCACGTCGTCAAACCGTTCTACCGCGATCATTTTCGCCGCTTCGATCGACAGATCGTGCTGGTCGACGTGCTCGGCGCGCTCAATGCAGGCCCCGAGCGCTTCGAGGATCTGTCACTGGCGCTCTCGACGCTGATGAAAAGCTTCGATTACGGCAAGCGCAGCCTGCTGAATCGCCTGTTTGCGCCACGCATCGATCGCCTGGCGATTGCCGCCACCAAGGCCGATCACGTCACCGCCGATCAGCATGGCCACCTGGTCACGCTGCTCGAGTCTCTGCTCGCCGAACCGATCAAGGATCTGCGCTATGCCGACGTGCCGGTTCGTGCGTTTTCGCTGGCATCGATCCGAGCCACCGACGCGCGCGAGATCGAGGAGAACGGAAAGCGCCAGCCGGTGCTCAGAGGACACGGACTGAAAGACGAGCCGCTGCTGATCTACCCCGGCGATGTACCGTCTCGGCTGCCTGCCCCCGGTTTCTGGGAACGCCAGGGCTTCAGCTTTACCGCCTTCCGCCCGCTGGCACCGGCGGACGGCGCCCTGCCTCACATTCGCATGGACGCCGCGCTGGAGTGGCTGATAGGAGACAAGCTGCGATGAGCGACCCACGCCCGGGCCGGCGCTATACGCTCGACGACGCGAGCGAGCCGGCGGCCGAATCATTGAAAAGCGCCCAGACCTACCTGCCGACCCAGGCCTCGCAGCCGGCGCCAGAGCCGGATGATTCCGCCACGGCTGCGCTCGATGCGGCACTCGTCCCGCCGCGCAAGCGCCGCTGGGGTCTGATCGCCGTGCTTGGCGCTTCGCTCGGCCTCGGCACCCTCGAGGCCGGAGAAGCTCTCTATACCTCCGCGCTCGGCGGCGACTGGCTATCCGGCGCCTGGAGCGCCGTCGGTCTGTTGGCGATCGGGCTCGGCGGTCGCGCCGTGCTGAAGGAGCTGTGGCGCCTGCGCAAGTTGAAGCGCCACACTCACCTGCGCTGGCAGCTGGACGATGCGTGGAACGACACGCCGGACGACGGTCAGCCACAGGACACCCTGAAACTCGCCGACGCGCTGCGCCAGCAGATGGGGCTTTCCCGCGAGCATCCGCAGTGGCAGTCGTTTCGGCAGGCGCACCAGGCACACCACAGCCCCCGAGAGACCCGTGAACTGATCGCCTATCACCTGTTGCGCCCCAGAGATCTGGCGGCACGCCGGCTGGTCACGCGGATGTCGGGAGAGACCGCGGTGATGGTCGCGGTCAGTCCTTTGACGCTGGTCGACATGTCGCTGATGGCATGGCGCAATCTTGCCATGCTCGATCGCATCGCCGCGCTCTACGGGCTCGAACTCGGCTACGCGAGCCGCCTGCGGCTGTTTCGTGAGGTGCTGCGCAACATGGCATTCGCCGGCGCCAGCGAGATGGTCTCCGACGCCGGCATGGATCTGCTGTCGATGAACCTCGCTGCCAAACTCTCGACCCGCACCAGCCAGGGGCTGGGGGCAGGCCTGTTGACCGCGAGGCTGGGCCTTCGCGCCATGCGCACCACACGCCCGATCGCATTCGCCCGCGAGGAGCAGCCGAAGCTCGCCGACCTTCGCCGAGAGGTGTGGCAGCAGCTACGCCGGCTGGATGATTCGGCAAAAGGCGATTGAGCGTCACAGACTCCCGAAGCGTCCGAGGCACCGCTTCTGGCGTCGAGGTTCACGTCAGATCGAAGAACGCCCTCAGGGTATGGGCAACCGCCGACTCGTGATGCGCGCCGATGCGTGTCGCCCGCGGCAGCTGGTCGACCACGTCGGGATGGGCATTGGCGACCACGTAGGCATTGCCGACCAGCGTCAGCATTTCGATATCGTTGAAGTTGTCACCGAAAGCGAGCGCCCGCTCGGTCGACAGATCCAGCGCCTTGAGCGCACGACTCAGCGCCGTCGCCTTGTTGACACCGCGCTGCATGATCTCCAGCGAGTTGGCTGCCGAATAGGTCACGTGAAGCGCGTCGCCGTGGCGCTTTCGAATGATCGCCTCTAGGGGCGCCAGCAGTGCAGGCTCGCCGATGTAGAGCACCTTGCCGATCGACTCCTGCTCGACCGTCTGCATATCGTCGACCTGATAGGTGAACCCCGTCATGGCATGCAGCGGCAGCAACTCGGGCGCCTCGGCATCGATCAGCCAGCGATCACGGGTGTAGAGATTGAGCCTGACCGCCGCCGGTCGCGGCAGATCGACCAGCTCGCGCACCCGCTCGGGGGGCACCAGCGTCTCGCTGACGACCGTGTCTTCGGGGTCGTGGACATACGCACCGTTGCTGCTGATGATCCACGCGGGAATCTCCAGCTGGCGACGAATCGCGGCGATATCCTGGTAGTGACGACCGGAAGCCAGCGCAATCCTGTGCCCCCGCGCGGCTAGTGTCCGTAGCGTCTCGCGGGTCAGCCCATCGACGCGGTGCTCGGCGTCGAGCAGCGTACTGTCGAGATCGCTGGCGATCAGATGCGGGTCCATGAAAACTCCTTTCGTGAGCTTGACCAGGCCCCTTCAAACGCGGGTGCCGGGCCGCTAACCATAGCAGCTTCGAGCAGGGCAGTGTCGGAGCCGGCGCGACGGGCGTCAATCACTCGCGGCTAGCGGCTCGTAGCTCGTAGCTCGTAGCTCGCAGCTCAAGCCCTGAGACTCTCGGCCACCGCCCCGGCGTGCGGACCGACGACGACGTGAACGATATCGCCTTCCAGTCGCTGCAGACCTGCCACGCCCAGCGCGCTGAGCGCCGACTCGTCGAGCCGGCGGCGATCGACGAGCTCGAGCCGCAGCCGCGTGGTCGCGACGGCGGCTATTTCGCGGAGGTTATCGATGCCGCCGAGCGCCGTCAGCCACGCGCGCCGAGTCTCGTCATCGAGCCTGGCATCGATCAGCGTCGCCGCCTCGGATTCCATGCCCCGTATGGCGACCTCCGGCGACGCCAGCGTCTCGCCGCGATGGCGCACGGCCTGGCGAATCTCGTCGGCGACACCATCGGCGATCGGCCCCAGGATCACCTGAAGTCCGCCGCCGCGCAGATGCAGGATGCCACGCGCGCCCAGCGCCTTCAGCGCCGGCTCGTCGATCACCGTGTCGTCGTTCATCACCAGGCGCAAGCGCGTGGTGCAGGCGCCGACGCTGACCAGGTTGGCCGCCCCGCCGAGCGCGTCGACGAAGGCCGGGCCTCGCTCGCCATCTCCCGTAGCGCTGATGGTTGCCGCCACCTCCGGCTCACGTCCCGGCGTCGGCAGATCGAAGCGCACGATCGCCCAGCGGAAGATGCCGTAATAGAGCACGAAATAGACCAGCCCGACGGGGATCATCATCCAGCCGTTGGTCGAGAGCCCGTAGGAGAGTGCGTAGTCGAAGGCACCGGCGGAGAAGGTGAAGCCGAGCTTCACATCCAGCATATTCATGACGGCCATCGAGATGCCGGTCAACACGGCGTGCAGTGCATAGAGCACCGGCGCCAGGAACATGAACGAGAACTCGATCGGCTCCGTGACGCCGGTCAGAAACGCCGTCAATGCCAGTGACAGCAAGAGACCGCCGACCTGGGCCCGACGCGTTCTGGGAGCGGCGTGATACATCGCCAGCGCGGCCGCCGGCAGGCCGAACATCATGACCGGAAAGAAGCCGGCCATGAAGCTGCCGGCCGTCGGGTCGCCGGCGAAGAAGCGATTGAGATCCCCCGTGGCGCCGTCGTAGGTGCCGAAGACGAACCAGACGAAGCTGTTGAGCACGTGGTGCAGGCCGGTCACGATCAGAATGCGGTTGAGCACACCATAGACGAAGAGACCGAGGTCGCCGGCATCGATCAGCCACTGACCGAGCTGATCGATACCCTGCTGGATCGGTGGCCAGATGACGCCGAACAGGCCGCCGAGCACGACGGCCGAGAGGCCGGTGGCGATGGGAATGAAGCGTCGACCACCGAAGAACGCGAGATAGTCCGGCAGCTTGATCGTCTTGTAGCGATTGTAGAGCAGCCCCGCGACGACGCCGATGATGATGCCGCCGAGCACGCCCATGTTGATCTCGTCGTTGAGCGTCCCGAGAACCGCGTCGAGCACCAGATAGCCGATCACGCCGGCCAGGCCCGCAGCACCGTTGTCGTCGTCGGCGAGACCGACCGCCACGCCGATGGCGAAGATCAGCGCCAGATTGGCGAAGATCGCGTTGCCGGCGTTGGCGACGAAGCCGATATCCAGCAGATCGGGCTGGCCGAGCCGCAGCAGCAGCCCGGCAACCGGCAGCACCGCGATCGGCAGCATCAGCGAGCGCCCGAGTTTCTGCAGACCGGCCATCAGCCGGGAACCCCAAGTCCTGGTCATGATGCGTTACCTCACGGAGTCATTGTGCTTGTGGGTGAGTGAGTCGAATCGGCCGCCGCCGGCAGCGCTTGAACCAAGCGCGCCCGCACGGCACTGGCGTCGTCGAGCGTCAGCATCGAAGGCAGCAACGCTCTGACTGCCGCCAGATCCCGATCCCGCAACGCTGCTTTGGTCGTGGCGACCCGAGACGGCTCGACCGACAGCTCGTCGGCGCCCAGAGCGGCGAGCACGACGGCGGCCAGCGGATCCCCCGCGGCCGCGCCACAGACGCCGACCGGACAGCGCCCCGCCGCCCCCTCGAGGCACAGTTGAATCAGCCGGATCACCGCCGGGTGCAGCATGTCGCTGCGCGCGGCCAGCGAGGCGACCTCGCGATCCATGGCGAGCGTGTACTGGGTGAGATCGTTGGTCCCGATGGAGAGAAAGTCTGCTTCGGCAGCGAGGGTGGCGGCAGCCAGCGCCGCCGACGGTACCTCGATCATCACGCCGAGCGCGGGAAGCTCTTCCACCCCCAGCGCCTCGGCTCTCGCCGCCAGACGCGCCTTCACCCAGCGCAGCTCGACGACATCCGTGACCATCGGCAGCATGATGCGCAGCGCCGGCCGCCCCGCCGCGTCCTTCGGGGCTTGGCGGCAGGCGCCAATCAGCGCATCGAGCTGAGTGTCGAACAGCTCAGGCAGATTCGACCATAGCCTGATGCCGCGCTCGCCGAGTGCCGGGTTGGGCGCGTCGGGCAAGCTGACGTAGGGCAACTGCTTGTCCGCGCCGATATCGAGAAGACGCACGACGACCGGCTTGCCTTCCATGGCTCGCGCCGCCGCCAGGTACTCTCGCTGCTGGCGCTCGAGATCGGGGGCCACGGCACTTTCCAGGAACAGGAATTCACTGCGCATCAGGCCGACACCGTCCGCTCCCGCCTCTGCCGCCTGTTCTGCCTCCCGCGCCGAGGCGACATTGGCGGCGACATGCAGCCGATGCCCGTCCCGCGTGATCACCGGCTCGTCGACAGCCGCCTGCGCCGCGCGCAGGTGAGCTCGCTGCTGCTCGAGCTGCCCCTCGATCTCGGCAAGTCGAGCCTCGCTCGGCGCGAATTCCAGCACGCCACGGTCGGCATCCAGGCAGGCGCGATCGCTGGCAATCTCGAGCAGCGCCTCTCCCATGGCAACGACGCAGGGCACGCCACGCGCTCTCGCCAGGATCGAGACATGCGAGGTCAGGCCGCCATTTGCCAGGCAGAGACCGGCGATGCGATCCGCCACCTCGACGAACGCCGATGGCGTCAGCGTAGGCGCCATCAGGATGGCCCCATCGATGTCATCTGACGTTGTGGAAACACTCTCCGCGAACTGGGCCATGACGCGACGCTGCAGATCGCGCAGATCGTCGGCGCGCGCCGCCAGCAGCGCATTGGCGCTATCGCGAAGTCTGATGATTTCGACCTCGAGCGCCTCGAACCACGCCTGCCCTGCGCTCTTGCCCGAGGCAATGGCACCGTCGGCGGCCGCGCGAAGGTCGGGGTCCATCAGCCAGGCCCGATGCGCCTCGAATATCTCCGCTTCCGACGCTTCGCCTTGCTGCTGCGCGCGCTCGTGCGCCGAAGCCAGCCAGTCATCCACGGCTGCGATGGCCGCGTCGAGTGCGCGTCCCTCTTCGGCGCTGCCCGCGCCAGACTCAGGCACCTCCGGCAGCAGCAACTCGAAGCGCCTCAGCGGTCCGACCGCGAGACCTGGGCTGGCACCGAGACCGCTCAGCAAGCCCGGCAGGCTCTCCTCGCCGGAGAGCGACCGCGCGTCGGGTGTCGTCTGTGCAAAGGCGTTGGCTTCAGCTGACGCTTCAACTGACGCTTCGGCTGTCGAGAGGAGCGAGGCAGCGGCGTCCAGCGCCTGGGCCGCGCGCTCACCGGTGGCCGTGAGCGTCACCTGGTCTCCACGTCCCAGCGCCAGATTGAGCAGCGCGCTGAGACTCTGGACATCGGCCTCGCGACCCTCATCGGTCACGATCCGCAGCGCCACGTCATATGAACCGGCGATGGCACGCAGCTTCGCCGCCGGTCGCGCGTGCAAGCCGCTGGCAGAGGCGATGACGACCGAGCGCTCTTGCCGATTGGCGACCACACCGGCTGGCGCGGCGGTCGCGCCCTTGCCCTCCTCACCTTCCCAGGTACAGATTTCCTCTCCCCGCTCGACGACGGTGCCTGCCGCTACCCGCAGCGTCGGCGAGCGGGAGAGTGCGAGCGTATCGCCATTCGTCAGCACGATGGGTGAGATCAAGGCGGTGGCGCGCCGGGCCAGCAGGTCAGTGTCGAACTTGCACAGCGGGTCCCCCGCCGAGATCCGCTCGCCCTGGGCGACCAGCACCTCGAATCCCTGCCCCCCGAGGTCGACGGTATCCAGGCCGATGTGAAGAAGCCACTCAGCCCCGCTATCGTCGCGCAGCGTGATGGCATGTGCCGTTCTGGCGACCTGGATGACTTCCCCGTTGCAGGGGGCGTGGAGGGTATCTTCCAGCGGGTCGATGGCGAAGCCGGGGCCCATGGTGCCTCCGGCAAACACCGGGTCGGGCACGTCATCAAGGGAGAGCACGACGCCCTTGAGTGGAGACCGCAGCGAGTGAAGCGCGGCGGATTTGGCGGAAGAGGACATGAAAGCGCTTCCTTGTTGTTGTCAGCTCTCGAGCCGCCCGCGAGCGGTCGGGAATCTAGGATGGTGAAGCCGTCTCGCTACCGGGCGCGAGCGCGGCCGTTGGAGCGACGGGCCGGCGTCGCTATCGCAGCGGTCTAGACGGTGCGCGTTACCTTCTGTAGATGGCGCGGCCGATCCGGGTCCTCGCCCCGCGCGATAGCCAGTCGAGCCGCCATCATGTAGAAGCTCTGGATCACGCTGAGCGGCTGCAGGTCATCATGCCCGGCATCGATGAGCGGCAGCCGACGCTTGGCGACGCTATCGTCGGCCGCCAGCAACACAGTGGCGCCCACGCTCTCGAGCCACTCGGCCAGCTCGAGCAACCCCGCCTGGTCTGGTCCAGGCGGCGCGAACACCAGCACCGGATAGCCGGGCCCGATCAGCGCCATCGGCCCGTGCTTGACCTCGGCTGCGCTGAACGGTTCGGCCTGGATCGCGCACGTCTCCTTGAACTTGAGCGCGGCTTCCTGGGCGATGGAAAGTCCCACGCCGCGCCCGATCACCATGAGTCGATCGACACCGGCAAGCGCCTCGATAGCCGGCTGCCAGCCGCATTCGGCGGCAAGTGCCAGACGCTCGGGCAGGCGTTCGAGCGCGGACAGCAGCGCGGCATCGTCATGCCAGGCACCGATCAGATGCGCGCAGGCAGCGAGCGTGGCGAGATAGCTCTTGGTGGCGGCCACGCTCCGCTCGACACCGGCATGTAGCGACAGCTCGTCGCCGGAAACCGCGGCCAACGGGGAGTCTGCGGTATTGACCAGCGCCAGCGTTCGCGCCCCACCCTCGGCAAGGGCCCGCTGGGTTGCGACCAGGTCAGGACTGGCGCCGGATTGCGAGATGGCCACCGCGAGCTGGCCGCGGACCCGCCAGGGGGCATTCGCCAGCGTGGTCAATGAAGGCGGAAGCGAAGCGATCGGCAAGCCCAGACGCTTCATGCCCAGGTATGCGAAATAGGCGGCGGCGTGATCGGAGCTGCCGCGGGCCACCGTGACGGCCCCGTGCAGATCCGCTTCACGAAGCCCCCGCCCCAGGACGGCAACCGCGCCCGCATTGGCCTGCCATTGCGCACGCAAGCTCTCGGCGGCGCTTCTGGCTTCCTCCAGCATCAGCGACATCAGACGTTCTCCCGCGGCGCGCCAGGCGCCGTCGCATCGAGTTATTGAGAGACAGAGGAGGTGCCGACCGGCGACGCATCCGCCGCTCGGGCAGCGTGAGCGAGCTGGCCGCCGACGTAGACTGCCTCCAGCTCGAGGTCCGGATTCAGCACCAGCACATCGGCGTGACAGCCGGGTGCCAGACGACCGATCTCCTGCTCACCGATGAACTCCGCCGGATACTGCGACAGCCGACGCGAGGCATCGGCCAGATCGAGCCCGATCTCGATCAGGTTACGCAGCGCCTGATCCATGGTCAGCGTGCTGCCGGCGAGCGTGCCGTCCGCCAGGCGCACGCCGCCCAGACATTTGGTGACGCGCTGCTCGCCCAGCCGGTAATCGCCGTCCGGCATCCCGGCCGCGGCGGTGGAATCCGTCACGCCGTAGAGCCTCGGAATCGCCCGCAGCGCGGTCAGAATCGCACCGGGGTGTACGTGGAGCAGATCGGGAATGATCTCGGCGTGCTCGGCGTGCGCCAGTGCCGCGCCAACCATGCCGGGCTCGCGGTGATGCAGGCCGGTCATGGCGTTGAACAGGTGAGTGAAACCGTGAGCACCACTGGCAAGGCCCGCGACGCCTTCTTCGTAACTGCCCAGGGTGTGCCCCATCAGCACGCGGACGCCGCGATCACATAGATGGCGTATGAGCTCGGCGTGTCCGCCAAGTTCCGGGGCGAGCGTCAGCACGCGAATGGGTGCCAGCGCGAGCAGCGCATCCACCGCCTCGACCGTGCCGGGGTGTGCGTAGGGCGGCTGCGCGCCCAGCTTGCCGGGATTGAGAAACGGGCCTTCCAGATGCACGCCCAGCAGGCGAGCAGCCCGCAGCGGCGGGGTTGCCATCAGCCGGGCGATGTCGGTCAGCGCGCGCTGGATATCCTCGCTCGGTGCGGTCATCGTCGTGACCAGCAGCGATGTGGTACCGAAACGAACGTGGGTGCGAGCCATCGTGGCCGCCGCCTCACCGCCCTCCATGGCATCGGCACCGCCACCACCGTGAACGTGAAGATCGACGAATCCCGGCAGTAGCCGCGGATAGTCGTTAGTCATCGGGTCGACCGGCTCACCCTCCAGGGAGACGATCCTGCCGTCCTGCCAGTCCAGCCGGCCCAGACGCCACCCTTGCGGCGTCAGTATGTTGCCGTCGAGGCAGTCGCCATCGCGCTTGGCATCGCTTGAGATCACTGAGTCAGCTCCACCATGAAATCGTAGTAATCGGTGCGGCAGTAAGTCACCGTCAGCTCGCCGGGGCGGCCATCGGCCAGAAAGCCGAGCCGCGTCATCATCAGCAGCGCCTGCGATTCCGGCACTTCGGCCAGCCTCGCCAGCTCGGCATCGGCATTGACCGCGGAGACGTGCTGCAGGGCCCGGACGATCGGCGTGCCGAGATTGTCGAGATGCCGATAGAGCGAGTGCGTCACACTGTCGGGATCTGCCAGCACGTGACTCGGCAGGCAGCTCTCCTCGACCGCGACCACCACGTCGTCGGCCAGGCGCAGTCGCTTCAAGCGCGACACGCGGTGATCCGCGCCGAGGCCGAGCCGCAGACTCTCTTCCGCACTCGGCGTGCTCAGCGCGCGTGACAGCCAGCGCGAACTGGGCCGATGCCCACGCTGCACCAGCAGCTCGGTAAAGCTGGTCAGCCGGGTCAGCGACTGATTGAGTCGCGGCGCGATGAACGTGCCGGACCCCCGCGTGCGCTGGATCAGCCCCTGAGCCACCAGCCCGTCCAGCGCCTTGCGAGCGGTGATTCGCGAAACATTGAGCCTCTCTGCCAGCACGCGCTCCGATGGCAGCGCTTCGCCGGCCTCCCAGTCGCCGGCCTCGATCGCCTCGACGAGCTGCTGCGCCAGCTGCCGGTAGAGCGGCGTGGGCTGATCCGCGTCGAGCTTCAAACGCGCAAGTGTCGATTCCATTCACGCCTCTTCATTTCATGTACGCCCCTGTCGCACGTCACTGTCCACACGCCCCTATCCATACGCGCCTGTCCACACGTTCCTGTTCACATATTCCTATCCATACGCGCCTGCCGAATGATCACACCGGCAATGCCACTTCAATACCACCAACATAACCAGTTGCATACCAATTCGCTATCACTGATGTTTGCGACTTTGGTCTACGACGTCGGGTCTGCCATGCTTAACGCTCTTTCCCTGCATCTGGAGTCACTGCAATGGCCAAGACACTGGTATTGGGTGCCAATGGGCAGATCGGTCGCCAGTTCTGCGCGCTGGCTGCCGACAAGGGCATGCCGATCAAGGCGATGATCCGCGATACCGCGCAGCAATCCTGGTTCGCCGACCGGGGCATCGAGACCGTCATCGGCGATCTCGAGGGGCGACTTCGCCACGCGTTCTACGGCTGCGACCAGATCGTGTTCGCGGCCGGCTCCGGGCCGCACACCGGCGCGGACAAGACCCTCATGATCGATCTACATGGAGCCGTTCGCGCCATCGATATCGCACGCGGGATGGGCCTGCCTCGCTTCATCATGGTGAGCGCCCTGCGCGCCGACCGCGTGCTCGAGGCGCCGGTCAAGCTCAGACCTTACTGCGCGGCCAAGGCTGCCGCAGATGCCCATCTTCGCGCTTCCGGCCTGCCCTATGTCGTGCTCAAGCCAGGAAAACTGACCGATGAGCCGGCCTCGCGGCAGATCAGCACGGACGAAACGCGCCCGGGTGATGCGGTCTCGCGGGCCAACGTGGCCGAGGTGCTGTGTCACCTGAT
Organism: Salinicola rhizosphaerae; assembly: GCF_014652715.1. GTDB lineage: Bacteria > Pseudomonadota > Gammaproteobacteria > Pseudomonadales > Halomonadaceae > Salinicola > Salinicola rhizosphaerae. The sequence continues at coordinate 214,386 of NZ_BMZI01000006.1, forward strand.
CCAGCATCGCGGCATCCGCCGCTGCGATATCGCCCTGCTCGATGGCGAGCGCCCGATCGAGGAAGCACTGACGCCTTTCGCCAGCTAGCGATTCATGCGCCCGGCGACGGCCGTGACGAGATCACGGCCGCGTCCCACGCCTGCACGTCGCCACGACACTCGGCAGTTGGCGCCGTGCGCACGGAATCCGTATAGTGGCGCATTCGTCCACCGACCGATTCGATCCGATGCTGCAGAACAACGCTCTTCTGGCCCAGCTGAAGCAAGACATTCGTGCCAACACGCCCCGCGTCCAAGGCACGATCAAGGCCACCGACAAGGGATTCGGCTTCCTCGAAGCCGAGGATGGCGCCTCCTATTTCATTCCGCCCCCCGCCATGAAGCAGGTGCTCCACGGCGACCGTATCGAGGCGGTGATCAAGGAAGATGGCGACAAGAAGCAGGCCGATCCCGAATCCCTGATCGAAGCGTCGCTCGAACGCTTCGTGGCACGCGTCCAGAAGCGTGACGGCCGCCTGGCCGTCATTCCGGATCATCCGTCGATCAATCTGGCGCTGAAAGCACGGATCAAGCGCTCGCTCGACGAGTCGACCATCGCTGACGGCGACTGGGTCGTGGCGCGCTTGATCCGCCACCCGCTGCGCCCCGATGATCGCGGCTTTTTCACCCAGATCGACGAACTGGTGGTGAAGAGTGACGACCCGGCCGTGCCGTGGCGCGTCACGCTGGCCCGCCACGCCCTCGAGCAGGAGTGCCCGCCGGCCGCCGAGAGCTGGCCGATGGCCGACGAGGGCATCGAGCGTGAAGACCTTACCGCCGAGCCCTTCTTCACCATCGATGGCGAGAAGACCCGCGACATGGACGATGCGTTGCGCATCGAGGCGGCCGATGACGGCTGGCACCTGACGGTGGCCATCGCCGACCCGACCGCGTACGTGGACGAGTCTCATCCTGCCGACAAGGAAGCCCGCACGCGCGCTTTCACCGTCTACCTGCCGGGACAGAACGTGACCATGCTGCCGGAGGCACTGGCAGACGACCTGTGCTCGCTGAAGCCGGACGTCGAGCGGCCGGTGCTGGCCTGTCGGCTGCACGTGGCAAGCGATGGCACTCTCGGCGAATACCGCTTCTTCGGCGCGACGATTCGGTCGCAGGCGCGCCTGGTTTACGACCACGTCTCCGACTGGCTCGAAGGCAGTGCCGAGGCCGATGCCCCTGCCGAACCGATCGCCACGCAACTCAAGGCACTAGCCGACATGGCGGGCGCTCGTGCGGCGTGGCGCGAAGCCAATACGCTGGTGTTCAAGGATCGCCCTGACTACGCCTTCGACCTCGACGACGCCGGCAACGTGCTCGGCATCCGCGTCGAACAGCGCCGGGTCGCGCAGCGCATGATCGAAGAGGCGATGATCGTCGCCAACGCCTGCTGCGCCGATCTGCTGGCAAAAGAAGTCGGTCACGGCATCTTCAACGTGCACAACGCATTCGATCCGGAAAAGGTCGACCAGGCTCTCGAGTTCCTGACCGCACAGGAAATCGCCGTCGAGCGCGAGCAGCTGACGGAACTGGCGCGCTATCGCGAGCTGCGTCGAGCGCTCGACGACCGCGAGGATGCCTGGCTGGATGCGCGCCTGCGACGCTTCCAGGGTTACACCAACATGTCGGCACGCCCCGGGCCACATTTCGGCCTGGGACTACCGGCTTACGCCACCTGGACGTCGCCGATTCGCAAGTATGGCGACATGGTCAATCACCGTCTGATCAAGCGCGTGCTGAAATCCGAGGCCGCGCCGGAAGAGGCCAGCCTGCGCCTGACCGAGCAGCTCACCGAGCGTCGACGACTGAACCGAATGGCAGAACGCGACGTCAAAGATTGGCTTTACGTGCGCTACCTGGGCGCCACGCTCGAGCACGGCGAGATTTTCGATGCCGATATCATCGATATCCGCCGCGGCGGTATGCGGGTTCGACTGATCGCCAACGGCGCCACCGCCTTCGTGCCGGCGCCGCTGATCCACTCGGACCGCAGTCAGGTCGTGATCGATGACAAGGAAGGCCGCATTCAAGTGGCCGGCGAAGCGCGCTACCAGCTTGGTGGTTCGCTGCGCGTCAAGCTCACGGAAGCGCGTGAAGCCACGCGCTCACTGGTGGCAACGCCCGCCGAGTGAGCGCAGCCCGATTCTGCCGGGGCAGGGAGCGCCCTCGGCAGGCTACCACCATGGTGTTAAATCCCTGTGTCAGCGACACGGTATACTCAAGTTTGCGTCACAGTCGTTGAAGTCATCATCGTTGAAGTCACCGCCATTCAGCCGAATGCGCCTCATCAACAGGGACGATCTTGACAGGGATGGTTTTCAAGAGGAGCGGCTCGTTGCACATTGCCGACGTCACGATGTTCTATGCCCCTGCCAGCGGCGGGGTTCGTACCTATCTCGATGCCAAGCATCGGCGTCTTGCCAGACTGCCCGGCGTCACCTGTAGTCTGCTGATCCCCGGCCCGCAGCTGTTCAGCCACAACGGCATTCACGAAGTTCCCTCTCCCCCGCTTCCGTTCAGCCAAGGTTACCGTTTTCCGCTGCGTCGCCGTGGTTGGGAGCGCGAGCTGCTGCGCGTCGCGCCGGATATCATCGAGGCGGGGGATCCTTACGTCACCGGCTGGGCAGCGATCGATGCCGGACGCAAGCTCGATGTACCGGTGGTCGGCTTCTATCACTCTGACCTGCCTCGCCTGATCAGCAACCGCATCGGCTGCGGCAGCGACAAGCTGGTCGAGCGCTACGTCTATCAGCTCTACAAGCGCTTCGATAAGGTACTCGCCCCGAGCCGCGTGATGGCCGAGCGCCTGACACGTCTGGGTATCGAGCAGGTCGAAATCCAGCCACTGGGCGTCGACCTGGAGACGTTCCATCCGAGTCGCCGCGACGATGCGCTACGTGACCAGCTCAATCTGCCCGAAGACACCAAGCTGATGGTTTTCGTCGGTCGAGGATCGCGCGAGAAGAATCTCCAGTACCTGCTCGAGACGGCGCGCCGACTCGGCAAGGGCTACCATCTCTTGCTGGTCGGGCCGAGCATGCCCAACCAGGTACCCGACAACGTCAGCGTGATCGACCGCTACACGCCGACCGAGGAGGTCGCGAGCTGGCTGGCTTCGAGCGACGTGCTGGTGCACGCCGGCACGCAGGAGACCTTCGGCCTGGTCGCGCTGGAGGCGATGGCGAGCGGCATTCCGGTGGTGGCCGCGCGCGCAGGAGCACTGGCAGAGAACGTGCCGCTCGGCTGTGGCCTGCTCAGCGAGCCCCATGATCCGGCAGATATGGCACGGGCGGTGCGCGAGCTGTTCGCCAATCATGATGCTGCCAACGCCGGCCGCCGGGCGCGTCGCTACGTCGAACGCCATCATGACTGGGACATCGTCATCGACGGCCTGATGACACACTACCGTCGCCTCAGCAGTGCCACGGCCACGACGACTGAAGCACGCCAAGGCTCCCAGCATGGCTGAGCAACACTTCGCTCTGGTGCTTCACGATATCGCGCCGGAAACCTGGCCCGACTACAAGCCGTTCGTCGAGGCGATAGACCGCCTCGCCGAGCGTTACGGCCCCATCCCGATGACCTGGCTGGTCGTGCCCAACTTCCATGGCCGCGGCGAATGCCGGGATAGCCGCACCTTGAGAGGCGTGCTCGACGCGCGTCTGGCGAAAGGCGATGAACTCGCCCTGCACGGCTATTACCACCGCGACGATGCGCCATCGCCACGCTCGTTGCGGGCCTACTACATGCGCCGCATCTATACCTGGGAGGGCGAGTTCTACACGCTCGACAAGGCAACGGCAGGCGCCCTGCTCGATGATGGCCTGGCCCAGTTCGAAACCTGCGGATGGCCGCACGGCGGCTTCGTCGCACCGGCCTGGCTCATGAGCCAGGGCACGCGTGAGGCGCTTCGCACGCGCCCGTTCAGTTACACCAGCGATCCGCAGCACCTGTTTCGTCTGCCGAACTTCCAGACACTCGAGGCGCCCGGTATCGTCTGGAGTGCTCGCAGCGCCTGGCGGCGGCAGATGTCACGTGTCGTCAGCGCCGTCCAGTATCGTCGCATACAGCACGCCCCGCTGCTGCGTCTGGCACTGCATCCGGTGGACATGCGCCATCGGACCTCCTTCGACTACTGGTACAACCTGGTCGAGCAGCTGTTGGCTGGCGGGCGCGAAGCCGTCACCAAGGAGGCCTGGCTGACACGCTGGGCGCCCGATCTTCCCACCATGGCGAGCCGGGACCGCGACGCGGCATGAAACGGATTGTCTGGTTTCTGGCGCTGGGGTTGATCGCAGCGCTGACGATTCCGATTCTGATCGGCGGCGGCGGCATCGTCGATGAACTCCGCGGTTTCCCCACATCGCAACTGTTGCTGATGCTGGGGATGATCGTGGTGTGCTGGAATCTCAATGCTCTGCGCTTGCGCGTGCTGCTGGCCGGACGCGCGGGGCGGCTGCCGCAGTGGCGCGCCTTTTCCATTGTCATGGCGACCGAATTTGCCATCTGCGCCACGCCCGGTGGCACCGGTGGTCCATTGACGCTCCTGGGGCTGCTGGCTCGTCGCGGTGTCAGACCGGCCCAGGCCTCGGCGATTTTCGCCGTCGATCAGTTGACCGACCTGCTGTTCTTTCTCTCCGGTCTCATCGGCGTCGCGATCTACGTATTGATCGAGGCGGTCAACCTGGAACTCGGCTGGCTGGTCGGGCTGCCGACACTGCTGCTGATCACAGCGCTGGTTCTGCTGTGGCTGACGCTGAGCAACTATGCCCGCGTAATGCAGATCACCGGACGCTGGCTGGAGAAGCTCAACGTCAAGCGACGCTCGCGCTTTGGTCTCGCCAGACGTCTGCTGCATTTTCGCAACTCGCTGGTAGAGACGCTGCAACTCCCGCGCTGGCAATTGCTGGCCGTATTCCTCCTCTGCTGCGCCCACTGGCTGATTCGCTACAGCATCCTCTACCTGGTCATTCAGGGCCTTGGGCAGCATATCGACTGGGCCTGGACATTCCTGGTACAGATGGTATCCATGGCGGCCGGCCAGCTCAGCTTCCTTCCCGGTGGCGCCGGTGGCGCGGAGCTCACCTCGTCGGCCATGCTCACACCCTTGATCGGCGCGCAGAGCGCCGCCGCGGCCGTGCTGATCTGGCGCTTCGTCACCTACTATTTCTATCTACTCGCGGGCTTTCCGATCTTTCTTGCCACCGCAGGCAAGGCATTTCTCCGCATGATGAACAAGCGCAAGCGCGGCTGACCGAAGCTTCGCGCGCAAGCCATCACGCCTCCCGGCACTTCCATCTTCGCTGCTGCCATTGCGGCAGTCTTCGCTGCTGCCGCTTGCCCTGTTACCGGCCGGCTTCCCAAACGACAACGGCCCGCCGGGCGATGCCTGGCGGGCCGTTGTCGAGACGATGAAACGCTTACCAGCCGGTAGCGGCCTTCAGCGCATCGCCGATTTCGGCCAGCGAACGCACGGTCTTGACGCCGGCGTCTTCCAGCGCGGCGAATTTCTCGTCCGCCGTGCCCTTGCCACCGGAGATGATGGCACCGGCATGACCCATGCGCTTGCCCGGAGGCGCCGTGACACCAGCGATGTAGGAAACGACCGGCTTGGAGACATTGGCCTTGATGTAGGCTGCCGCTTCTTCCTCGGCGGTGCCGCCGATCTCGCCGATCATGACGATAGCCTCGGTCTGCGGATCACCCTCGAACATCTCGAGGATGTCGATGAAGGTCGAGCCCGGGATCGGGTCGCCACCGATGCCCACGCAGGTGGACTGGCCGAAACCATGATCGGTGGTCTGCTTGACCGCTTCATAGGTCAGGGTACCGGAGCGCGACACGATACCGACCTTGCCGGGCTTGTGGATGTGGCCCGGCATGATGCCGATCTTGGTTTCGCCCGGTGTGATGACACCCGGGCAGTTCGGGCCGATCAGGCGTACGCCCAGCTCGTCGCACTTCACCTTGACGTCAAGCATGTCGAGCGTCGGGATGCCTTCGGTGATGCAGACGATCAGCTTGATGCCCGCGTTGGCGGCTTCCAGGATCGAGTCCTTGCAGAACGGCGCCGGCACGTAGATGACGGACGCTTCAGCACCCGTCTTCTCGACCGCCTCCTTGACGGTATCGAACACCGGCAGGCCCAGATGTTCCTGGCCGCCCTTGCCCGGCGTCACACCACCGACCATGTTGGTGCCGTAGGCGATCGCCTGCTCGGAGTGGAAGGTCCCCTGGCCACCGGTGAAACCCTGGCAGATGACCTTGGTGCTCTTGTCGATCAGGATACTCATTACTTGCCCTCCGCCGCTTTGACGACCTGCTGAGCCGCGTCAGTCAGGCTGGTAGCAGCGATGATGTTCAGACCGCTGGAAGCCAGCTTCTCGGCGCCCAGCTCGGCGTTGTTACCTTCCAGACGCACCACGACCGGCACGTTGACGCCGACCTGCTCGACGGCACCGATGATGCCTTCCGCGATCATGTCGCAACGTACGATACCGCCGAAGATGTTGACCAGTACGGCTTTGACGTTGGTGTCGGAGAGGATGATCTTGAACGCTTCCGCCACGCGCTCTTTGGTAGCACCGCCGCCCACGTCGAGGAAGTTGGCCGGGCTACCGCCGTTGAGGTTGACGATGTCCATGGTGCCCATGGCCAGACCGGCGCCATTGACCATGCAGCCGATGTTGCCGTCGAGCGCGACGTAGTTGAGCTCCCACTCCTGGGCGTGTGCTTCGCGCTCATCTTCTTGCGACGGGTCACGCATCGCCTGCAGGTCCGGATGGCGGTACATGGCGTTGGCGTCGAGGTTGATCTTGGCGTCGAGGCAGTGCAGGTTGCCCTCGTCGGTGATCACCAACGGGTTGATCTCCAGAAGCGCCAGATCCTTGTCGTGGAACAGCTTGGACAGTCCCAGGAAGATTTTGGTGAACTGCTTGATCTGCTCCTTGTTCAGGCCGAGCTGGAATGCCAGCTCGCGCGCCTGGTAAGGCTGGGCGCCGACCAGCGGATCGATTTCGGCCTTGAGGATCTTCTCGGGTGTTTCCTCGGCGACCTTCTCGATCTCGACACCACCTTCGGTCGAGGCCATGAACACCACGCGGCGCGTGGCGCGGTCGACGACCGCGCCGAGATAGAGCTCGCTGGCGATGTCGGTGCAGTTCTCGACCAGAATCTTGGCGACCGGCTGACCCTTCTCGTCAGTCTGATAGGTCACCAGGTTCTTGCCGAGCCACTGCTCGGCGAACGCCTTGGCTTCGTCAGCGCTGGTGACCAGCTTGACGCCACCGGCCTTGCCGCGGCCGCCCGCGTGAACCTGTGCCTTGACGACCCACTTGTCGCCACCGATTTTCTTGCAAGCCTGAGCGGCTTCCTCGGGAGTGTCGACGGCAAAGCCCTTGGACACCGGAAGACCGTAATCGGCAAACAGCTGTTTACCCTGATACTCGTGAAGGTTCATCGATTCATGCCATTAGGTTGCATGTGACTCGAATGGCAGCGGGTCGTGACAATGACCCGCCGCCCCCGTGCCGCGTCCCAGTCGAGAGAGCGGCACCTCAATGCAAGAAGCCAGCGGGAAACTTACTTGCGCTTCTTGCGGTTGGCCATGTGGATGGCGTGACCATCGACAGCCAGTGCCGCCTCGTGCACCGCTTCGGATAGCGTCGGGTGCGCGAAGCAGGTCAGAGCCAGATCCTCGGCGCTGGAGCCGAACTCCATCGCGATCACGCCCTGAGCGATCATCTCGCCGGCGTGCTGACCGAGAATGTGCACGCCCAGAACGCGGTCGGTCTCGGCATCGGCGATGACCTTGACCATCCCTTCCGGCGCGTTGTTGGCGAGCGCGCGGCCGCTGGCGGAGAACGGGAACGACCCGGTCTTGACCTCGATGCCCTGCTCTTTCGCCTGCTGCTCGTTCATGCCGACCCAGGCCACTTCCGGCGCGGTATAGATCACACTGGGAATGGCGTCGTAGTTCATCTCCGGCTTCTGGCCAGCGATGATGTCGGCCACCATCACGCCCTCTTCGGACGCCTTGTGCGCAAGCATCGGACCGCGCACCACGTCACCGATCGCATAGACGCCGGAGACGTTGGTCCGGCACTGGTCGTCGACGAAGACGAAGCCGCGCTCGTCGAGCTTGATGCCGGCGCTGTCGTCGAGCAGGTTCTCGGTGTAAGGCTTGCGTCCCACGCACACGATCAGCTTGTCGAAGGTCTGCTCCTGCTCGCCTTCACTGTCGGTGTACTTGACCACGACTTCCCGCTTGTCGCCCTTGCCCTTGATGTCGGAGCCGGTGACACGCGCCCCCAGCTTGATGTCCAGACCCTGCTTCTTGAGCAGTTTCAGCGTCTCCTTGGAGATCGCCTGGTCGACCATCGGCAGGAAGCTATCGAGCGCTTCGAGCACGGTGACCTCGCTGCCCAGACGGCTCCAGACGCTGCCAAGCTCGAGGCCGATGACGCCGGCACCGATCACGCCGAGCCGCTTGGGCGCTTCGCTGAACTCCAGCGCGCCGGCGGAATCGACGATGATGTCGTCGGTCATGGGCGCCGGCGGAATGTTCACCGGCACCGAACCGGAGGCGATCACCACGTTATCGGCTTCGTAGGTCTGGCTCTTGCCGTCGTGGCCGGTGACCTCGACCTTCTTGCCGTCGAGCAGCTTGCCGGTACCTTCCAGCGCGGTCACGCCGTTGGCCTTGAACAGCATGCTGATACCGCCGGTGTTCTTGGCGATGACGCTGTTCTTGAACTCGAGCATCTTCTTCACGTCGGTCGAGACGTCGCCGACGTTGATGCCGATCTCGGCAAAGTGATCGCGCGTCTCGACGAACTTGTGCGAGGTCTCGAGCAGCGCTTTCGACGGGATGCAGCCCACGTTCAGACAGGTGCCGCCGTGGACGGTCTTGCCTTCCTTGTTGACCCACTTCTCGACGCAGGCCGTCTTGAGCCCCAGCTGCGCGGCATGAATCGCGGCCACGTAGCCGCCGGGGCCCGCGCCAATGACGATGACATCGAATTTATCGGCCATTATCGGTTTCCTGTTCGCTTCGTCGATCCTTCGCCGGGACGTGCCCGGCAAAAGATCAAAAATGACGAGATGAGTGGCTATCGGCTATCGCGCGACGCTTAGATATCGAGCAGCAGCCGTGCCGGATCTTCCAGCAGCGACTTGATCGCGACGAGGAACTGCACGGCGTCCTTGCCATCGATCATGCGGTGGTCGTAGGAGACGGCGAGATACATCATCGGTCGAATTTCGACCTTGCCGTTCACCGCCATCGGACGCTCCTGAATCTTGTGCATGCCCAGGATCGCGGTCTGCGGCGGATTGAGAATCGGCGTCGACATCAGCGAACCGAAGATGCCGCCGTTGGTGATGGTGAAGGTGCCGCCCTGCATATCTTCAATGCCGAGCTTGCCCTCGCGACCGCGCTTGCCGAAGTCGCCGATCGCCTTCTCGACGTCAGCGAGCTTCATGCTATCGGTATCGCGCAGCACCGGCACGACCAGACCGCGCGGCGTGGAGACCGCAACGCCGATATCCTGATAGCCGTGGTAGACGATATCGGTGCCGTCGATCGAGGCGTTGACGTCGGGGAAGCGCTTGAGCGCCTCCGTGGCCGCCTTGACGAAGAAGCCCATGAAACCGAGCTTGACGTCGTGCGCCTTGAGGAAGGTGTCCTTGTACTGGCTGCGCAGCGACATCACCGCACTCATGTCCACCTCGTTGTAGGTGGTGAGCATGGCGGCGGTCTGCTGGGCCTGGACCAGTCGCTTGGCGATGGTCTGGCGCAGGCGGCTCATCGGCACGCGCTGCTCCGGACGCTCGCCCTCGACGGCAGGCGCCTTGGGCGCGGCTGCACCGCTCTTGGTAGCAGGCGCCGGCGCGGCAGACTTCTTCGCCGAGCCGTCCTTGATCGCTTTCTGGACATCCTCCTTCAACACGCGGCCACCCTTGCCGGTGCCGGTGATCTTGCTGACATCGAGATCGTTCTCGGCGGCCAGCTTGCGTGCTGCAGGCGCCAGAATCTTGCCGTCGACCTGAGTGTCGTCTTCACTGCCTTCGGCGGCGGATGCCTGATCCTGATCGTCAGCGGACTCGGCAGACGCCGCGCTGCCGCTCGCGCCTTCCGCGAATACGGCCAGCAGCGCTTCGGATTCGACCTGCTCGCCTTCCTGAACCTTGATCTCGGAGAGCGCGCCATCCGCGGGGGCGACCACTTCGAGCACGACCTTGTCGGTCTCGATCTCGGCCAGCACCTCGTCACGCTTCACCGCCTCACCGACCTTCTTGGTCCAGCTGGCAACGGTCCCTTCCTGAACCGACTCCGGAAAGCTCGGCGCCTTGACGTCATGACTCTTGCCGGCGGCGGCCGGCTTGCTGTCACCGCCTGCCGGCTTGCTGTCCGCTTTCGCGTCGGCGGCGGGCTTCGCTTCTTTCTGGCCACCTTCGCCGGCAGCACCCAGCACGCCAAGCACCTGCTCGGATTCGCAGGTGTCCCCTTCCTCGATCTTGATCTCGGAGAGCGTACCCGCCTCCGGCGCCACGACTTCCAGCACCACCTTGTCGGTCTCGATCTCGACGATCAGTTCATCGCGCTCGACGCTGTCTCCCACCTTCTTGTGCCAGGTGGCAACGGTCCCCTCGGCAACGGATTCGGGGAACGTCGGCGCTTTGATATCAGTAGCCATGTCGTATCCTTAGTCTCATTTCTCTCGCATCTGTCTCAGCGGCATGGCGCCTCAGGCGTTGAAGGCGTCGTCGACCAGCTGGCTCTGTTGTGCAACGTGGACAGACATATAGCCTGCGGCTGGCGCGGCGGAAGCCGGACGACCAGCGAACTTGAGGCTGTGGTCCAAACCGTCCCGCACCATGCTCGCCACCAGGCGCAGATGATGCTGGCTCTGATACCAGGCGCCCTGGTTGAGCGGCTCTTCCTGACACCAGACGACCTGTTCCAGGTTCGGAAAGGCCTTGAGCGCTTCGAAAAGCTCTTCCTTGGGGAAGGGATAGAGCTGCTCGACGCGGATGATCGCCGTATCGTCGCGCTCGTTCTCGGACCGGTAGGTCGCGAGGTCGTAATACACCTTGCCCGAGCAGAGGACGGCGCGTTTGACGCCTTGCGGGTCGCGTTCGCCGACATCGGGAATGACCATCTGGAAGCGGCCTTCTGCCAGCTCTTCCATGGTCGAAGTCGCATCCTTGTGACGCAGCAGGCTCTTCGGCGACATGACGATCAGCGGCTTGCGCAGCGGACGGATGACCTGACGGCGCAGCAGATGGAAAATCTGTGCCGGCGTGGTCGGTACGCAAACCTGCATGTTGTGCTCCGCGCAGAGCTGCAGGAAGCGCTCGAGGCGAGCCGAGGAGTGCTCGGGACCCTGACCTTCGTAGCCGTGCGGCAGCAGCAGCGTCAGGCCGCAAAGACGCGCCCACTTCGACTCGCCGGAGGAGATGAACTGATCGACGACGACCTGCGCGCCGTTGAAGAAGTCACCGAACTGCGCCTCCCAGACGATCAGCGCGTTGGGCGTGGTCGTGGCGTAGCCATACTCGAACGCGAGTACGGCCTCTTCGGACAGGAAGGAGTCATGGATCGTGAACGCCGGCTGACCTTCCTTGATGTGCTGCAGCGGAATATAGGTCGACCCATCGGCCTGGTTGTGAACGACGGCGTGACGATGCGAGAAAGTCCCGCGGCCGGAGTCCTGGCCGGTCAGGCGGACCGGATGATCGGCATCGACCAGCGTGGCGTAGGCGAGCGTCTCGGCAAAGCCCCAGTTCATCGGCTGAGCGCCGGCCAGCATCTTACGACGCTCTTCGTAGACGCGTGCGACCTGGCGCTGCACTTCTACGCCATCCGGAATCTCGCTCATGCGCTGCGCCAATTGCGTCAGATGCTCGAGATCACAGCTGGTGTCGGTATCACCGCTCCACTCATGGCCGAGATAGGGCGTCCAGTCGACGAAGAGCCCCGTGTTGGGCTGCTTGACCAGGGCGTTGGCAACGTGATTGCCAGCCAGCAGATCATCGCGATACTGCTCGCCCATCTGCTTCGCCTGCTCTTCGCTGAGGAAACCTTCCTTGATCAACTGCTCGACATAGAGCGTGCGCGTCGACTTGTGCGACTTGATGGTCGCGTACATCAACGGCTGCGTGCCGGACGGCTCATCGGCCTCGTTGTGGCCGCGACGGCGATAGCAGACCAGGTCGATGACCACGTCACGCTGAAACTCCTTGCGGTAATCGACCGCCACCTGCGTGGCATGAAGAACCGCCTCGGGGTCGTCGCCGTTGACGTGAAAGATCGGCGCCTGAACCATCTTGGCGATGTCGGTGCAGTACTCGGTGGAGCGCGCATCGTCGGCGCGCGAGGTGGTGAAACCGACCTGATTGTTGATCACCACGTGCAGCGTGCCGCCGGTCTTGTAACCGCGGGTCTGCGACATCTGGAAGGTTTCCATCACCACGCCCTGCCCGGCGAAGGCGGCATCCCCGTGAACCACGACCGGGAGTACCTGCTTGCCGTCGCCATCGTCACGACGATCCTGGCGGGCACGCACGGAGCCCTCGACCACCGGCGAAACAATCTCGAGGTGAGACGGATTGAAGGCCAGCGCCAGATGGACTTCGCCGCCCGGCGTCATCACGTTGGAACTGAAACCCTGGTGATACTTGACGTCACCGGAGCCGCGTTCGATCTGTTTCTTGCCGTCGAATTCGTCGATCAGCTCGGACGGGCTCTTGCCGAGGATGTTGATCAACAAGTTGAGACGGCCGCGGTGGGCCATGCCGATCACGACTTCCTTGACGCCGTAGTTGCCGCTGCGCTGGATGACTTCATCCATCATCGGGATAAAGGACTCGCCGCCTTCCAGCCCGAAACGTTTCGTGCCCGGGTACTTGGACGCGAGATAGCTTTCGAGCCCTTCGGCCGCGGTCAGACGCTCGAGCAGATGCTCGCGCTCGCTCTGGCTGTATTTCGGCTTCGAGCGCACCGATTCGAAACGCTGCTGCAGCCAGCGCTTCTCCTCGGTGTTGACGATGTGCATGAATTCACAGCCGATCGAACGGCAGTAAGTCTGCTCGAGCGCCTCGACGATCTCCTTCAGCGGTGCTTCATCCTTGCCCAGGAACAGCGATCCCGTTTGGAACGCGGTGTTCATGTCAGCCTGGGTCAGGTCATGGAAGGAGAGGTCGAGATCCGGCACTGACTCGGAGCGCCGCAGACCCAACGGATCGATGTCCGCCCGCTGATGGCCGCGAAAGCGGTAGGCGTTGATCAGCTGGAGTACCTTGACCTGCTTGCGGTTCTCGCTGCTCGCGGTACCGCTCGCCGCGGCGCCTCGACGCTCGCGCGCCAGCTGGTAGAACTGGTCCCGGATGGGACCGAGGGGAACATCGTGGGCGGGGGTTCCTTCGAGGCGCGGCAGCTGGTCAAAGGTCTGGCGCCATTCGTCGGGGACAGTCGAGGGGTCGTTCAGATACTGCTCGTAGAGCGCTTCTACATAGTGGGCGTTGCCGCCGCTCATATGAGAAGTGCGCCACATCAACTCCATTATGCCTTCTTGCATCTCTCGTTCACCCTGCACTGATGGGGTGTTGTCGGCGCCGGTCGCGGTGGTGCGTCACGGCGTCACTCCGGAACCGTCGCGAGACGGCGTCACGATCATGCCCCACGAGGCGTCGTCATGATCGTCAAAGGCCGGTGCACACGGCACCGGCCAGCATTCTAGGGTTCGCGAACCCTGCGACAACGCGTCGCAGGGTTCGGCGGGAGCCCATGATAACAAGTCATGCTCTACGATTTAAGTCGTAGTTCATCTGCTCGCCGCTCAGGTCGCGTTGGAAAGCAGCATTTCACGAATCTTGCCGATGGCGCGCGTCGGATTGAGCCCCTTGGGACAGACCGATACGCAGTTCATGATGCCGCGGCAGCGAAACAGACTGAACGGGTCCTCGAGCTCGGCAAGGCGCGCCTGCGTGGCGTTGTCGCGCGAGTCGGCAAGGAAGCGGTAAGCCTGCAGCAGCCCCGCCGGGCCGACGAACTTGTCCGGGTTCCACCAGAACGAAGGGCAAGAGGTCGAACAGCACGCGCACAGAATGCACTCGTAGAGCCCGTCGAGCTTGTCGCGCTCTTCCGGCGACTGCAGACGCTCGATCGCAGGTGCTGCGGTGTCGTTCTGCAGATAGGGCTGCATACGCTCGTACTGCTTGTAGAACAGCCCCATGTCGACCACGAGGTCGCGCATGACCGGTAGCCCCGGCAGCGGACGAAGCACCAGCTTGTTGTCCTTGACCACGTCGGAGAGCGGCGTGATGCAGGCCAGACCATTGGAGCCGTTCATGTTCATGCCGTCGGAGCCACAGACCCCTTCGCGGCAGCTACGGCGAAAGGCCAGCGAGCTGTCCTGATCCTTGATCATGGTCAACACGTTGAGAACCATGATGTCGCGCCCCTGCGTATCGACCTGAAACTCTTGCATGTAAGGCGCGGAGTCGGTCTCGGGGTTGTAGCGATAGACGGAAACCTGAAGTGTGGACATCGGTGACAACCCCCTTAGTAGGTGCGGATTTTCGGCTCGAACGTATCGACCGTCTTCGGCGTGAAGTTGACTTCTCGCTTGGTCACGCTCTTCTCGCCCGGATGGTACAGCGAGTGCTTCAGCCAATTGGCGTCGTCGCGGTCCGGGTAGTCATAGCGAGAGTGCGCACCGCGACTCTCCTTGCGTTCGAGCGCAGCGATCGCCGTCGCTTCGGCCACCTCGAGCAGGTTGTCGAGCTCCAGCGCCTCGACGCGAGCGGTATTGAACGCGTTGGACTTGTCGCCCAGATGGGCCTGTCCGATACGCTCCCGCAGCTCGGCAAGTTTCTTCACGCCTTCCTGCATCGAGTCTTCCTGTCGGAAGACGCCGAAGGCGTTCTGCATGACGTTCTGCAGCTCGGTCTTGAGATCGTAGACGGACTCGCCGCCGCTCGACTCGTTCCAGCGCGCCATGCGGCTCATCGCCTGGTCGACATCGGACTGCGACGCGTCGAGGTACTCGATGCCCTCGTTCAACGCAGACTCGATGTGAATACCCGCGGCACGACCGAAGACGACCAGGTCGAGCAGCGAGTTGCCGCCAAGACGGTTGGCACCGTGAACCGACACACAGGCCGCTTCACCACAGGCGAACAGCCCGTTGATGATCTTGTCGTTGCCGTCGCCGTCCTGCATCAACGCCTGGCCGTGAACGTTGGTCGGGATACCGCCCATCATGTAGTGACAGGTCGGCGTGACCGGGATGGGCTCCTTGACCGGGTCGACGTGGGCGAAGGTCTTGGAGAGTTCGACGATACCCGGCAGCCGCTTCATCAGCACCTCCTCGCCGAGGTGATCGAGCTTGAGCATGACGTGGTCGGCATTCTCGCCGCAGCCACGCCCTTCGAGCACCTCCATGACCATGGCGCGGGCAACCACATCACGGCCTGCCAGGTCCTTGGCGTTGGGCGCATAGCGCTCCATGAAGCGCTCGCCATCCTTGTTGATCAGGTAGCCGCCCTCGCCGCGGCACCCTTCGGTCACCAGGCAACCAGCGCCGTGGATACCGGTCGGGTGGAACTGCCACATCTCGATGTCCTGCACCGGGAAACCCGCGCGCAGCGCCATGCCGATGCCGTCACCGGTGTTGATCAGGGCGTTGGTGGTCGAGGCGTAGATACGGCCCGCACCGCCGGTCGCCAGCACGGTCGCTTTCGACTTGACGTGCACGACTTCGCCAGTCTCGATGCAGAGCGCGATGCAGCCGACCACGTCACCGTTGGCATTCTTGACCAGATCGACGGCGTACCACTCGTCGAGGAACACCGTGTTGTTCTTCAGATTGTTCTGATAGAGCGTGTGCAGCAGCGCATGGCCGGTACGGTCGGCCGCGGCACAGGTCCGCGCGGCCTGACCGCCCTTGCCGAAATCCTTGGACTGGCCACCGAAGGGACGCTGGTAGATGCGACCGTTGTCGAAGCGCGAGAACGGCAGCCCCATGTGCTCCAGCTCGAAGACCGCCTTGGGACCTTCGTTGCACATGTACTCGATCGCGTCCTGATCCCCGATATAGTCGGAGCCCTTGACGGTATCGTACATATGCCAACGCCAGTCATCGTTGGGATCGGCGGAGGCGATCGCACAGGTGATGCCACCCTGGGCGGAAACGGTGTGCGAGCGGGTCGGGAAGACCTTGGAAAGTACAGCGGTTTTCTTGCCGGATTTGGCCAGTTCGAGCGCTGCTCGCAGGCCGGAACCGCCGCCACCGATGATGATGGCGTCGAAAGTCAGGTTACGCATGGTAGACATGGATCAGGCTCCCCAGAGGACTTGAACGCCCCACACCAGAAAAACGAAGATGGCGAGAATCACGACGACCTGAAAGCCGAAGCGAGCACCGGTGTGCTTGAGATAGTCGGTGGAGATCGTCCACAGACCGACCCAGGCGTGAGCGGCCATCGAGATGAAGGCCAGCAGGGAGAAGATGCGCATCCAGGTCTGGGCGAACAGACCGCTCCAGGCGGCGTAGTCCAGATTCGGATGGAACAGCAGGTACGCCACCATGAACAGGGCGTAGACCGCGAGAACGATGGCCGATACGCGCTGGATCAGCCAGTCGGATAGGCCACTGCGACCCAGATTCGTGATGTTGGTTACCATACCCACACTCCCGCCAGGACCACCAGGACGGCACTGATCACGACGGTGATCTGCGCCTTGCGATTACCGCCTTCGAGGTCGACACCGTAACCCGCGTCCATCAGCAGATGCTTGATGCCGGCAACGAAGTGGAAGCCCAGTGCCGACAGCAGGCCCCAGGCGATCAGTTTGGCCAGCACATTGTGCGCCAGCGCGTCGCGCACCGAAGCGAACCCCTCAGGGGAAGAGAGTGAAGCGTCCAACGCCCAGAAGCCGAAAATCAGCCCGACGAAAAGAATGACGCCTGTCACGCGGTGCGTAATGGAGGTTAAAGCGGGGAGTGGGAAATGGATGGTGGATAGGTCGAGGTTTACTGGACGTTTGCTATTCACGGCTCTCAAACACTCTCTTGTCCCAAGCGGGCCAAGCCCGTCAGGGGCGGTGGTTTTTAGAAGCAGGAACTCGGTCGCGGGATGCCTAGCGCGACGATCCCGATGCGGCCCAGGCCGGCTGACGATGCCAAATCGCGCGGACTGATTATAGGGTTTGGTCTGCAGTATGACAAACAGCCGCACCCCGCCCGACAGGGTGAAAAGGCTCGTTCGCCGTCACTGGATCACCTTTCAACCCTGTCAGAATGAGTCCGATCAGTTGTCGACACTGGGTCCGCGAGCGTGCATTGTGATCTTTTCGAAACCATCCTTGGCGAGAACGAGAATTTCGCTGAACCCGGCTCGGGGCCGCCAACGCCAGCGAGCGCCCGCCCAATCTCCCGGAAATCATTTCCATATTGGCGCAAAATCCCGCGCAAGCCCGCTGTCAAGGCGACTTAGGCGAATTGACAAACCACGGCGGAAATCTATAGTGGGCAAACTATTTTTCGCCCGTGCGGCAAGAAAGACAACGGCTTACGTCACGTTAAAGGAGGCCACAAAATGGCTGACAGAAAAGCGAAACTATCGGTCGATGGTGTCGACAATGCGATCGAGCTACCGGTCTATACCGGCACTATCGGCCCCGACGTCATCGATGTCCGCAGCCTCACGGGTGAGGGCCTGTTCACCTATGATCCCGGCTTCGTGGCTACCGCTTCCTGCGAGTCAGGCATCACCTATATCGATGGCGGCGCCGGCACCCTCCTCCATCGCGGCTACCCGATCGAGCAGCTGGCGGAGAACTCCAACTATGTCGAGCTCTGCTATCTACTGATGTTCGGCGAGCTGCCGACGGCTGAAGAATACGAAACATTCAGTAGCACGATCAGCCGTCACACGATGGTTCATGAGCAGATCGTCAATTTCTACAAGGGGTTTCGACGCGACGCCCACCCCATGGCGGTACTATGCGGTGTCGTCGGCGGCCTTGCGGCGTTCTATCACGACAACCTGGACATCACCCAGGCCGATCAGCGCAATGTGAGTGCGATCCGACTCATCGCCAAGATGCCGACCCTGGCAGCGATGTGTCACAAGTACAATATCGGCCAGCCGTTCATGTACCCGCGCAACGATCTCAGCTACTCAGAGAACTTCCTTCACATGATGTTCGGCAACCCGTGCGAGGCGTACCAGGTCAACCCGATCATCGCGAAGGCCATGGACCGGATCTTCATGCTGCACGCGGATCATGAACAGAATGCGTCGACCTCCACGGTTCGTCTCGCCGGCTCGACGGGCGCCAACCCGTTCGCCTGCATCAGCGCGGGTATCGCCGCGCTCTGGGGACCAGCACACGGCGGTGCCAATGAAGCCGTGCTCGCGATGCTCGACGAGATCGGCGACGACTCCGAAGAGAACATTCAGCGATTCATCGACAAGGCCAAGGACAAGAACGATCCGTTCAAGCTGATGGGCTTCGGTCACCGCGTCTACCGCAACTTCGACCCGCGCGCCAAGGTCATGAAAGAGACCTGTGACGAGGTGCTCGGCGAACTCGGCATCGGCGACGACCCGCAGCTGCAGATCGCCAAGCGGCTGGAACAGATCGCGCTGGAGGACGAGTACTTCATCGAGCGTAAGCTCTACCCCAACGTCGATTTCTACTCGGGCATCATTCTCAAGGCAGTCGGAATACCGACCAATATGTTCACCGTGATCTTTGCCATGGCGCGAACCGTTGGCTGGATCTCCCACTGGAACGAGATGATCACCAACGGCTATCGTATCAGCCGCCCTCGCCAGCTCTATACCGGCTACGACAAGCGCGATTACCCAAAGGAGTAGTCTCGCCAGCCCCAACGCCATCCCCCTACGAAAGTCCCGCAGACTTCCTCGACCGCCGACTGGATCGGCGGTTTTTTATGCCTACCGGTGCGTGGCGGACATCATGATCCTTGCCCGGCGGCAGACGGCCGCCCGCGAGATTTGCCCCACTGAACTGCCGGTGGCGTCGGGGCGGGAAGATTTCCACACATTCTGTGGATAAGCCTGTTAGCAACCACTAGATAATGTCACTCAGGCACCACCAGAACCGCCCTGCGAACAGATTGCTTAAATTTTAATCAAATATAACTGACTGATTTTAAAGGATTAAGCGGCAGAGACACGACAATTCAGCCAGTTACGACAGCGACAGACCAGAAAACCGCAATCAGTGGAAAAGCCACAGCCATGTCAAGCGTTTTCTGGAGGGTGAGCGGAAAGTTATCAACAGGCATGACGCAGCGGACCGCTACGATGCGAGCAGAATCAAACGAGGGAGATAAAGACAAGAAGTGGCGTCCCATAGGGGGTTCGAACCCCTGTTACCGCCGTGAAAGGGCGGTGTCCTGGACCACTAGACGAATGGGACGCTAAATAGGACTGATACGGTTCTTGGTGGAGCCTAGCGGGATCGAACCGCTGACCTCAACACTGCCAGTGTTGCGCTCTCCCAGCTGAGCTAAGGCCCCGTCTCAAGAACGGGGCAAACTATACGAGTATCTGGCTGATTCGTCAACGCTTTATGGCGAAGAATCTTTTCTATGCGGCCCCCGGGTCAACCCAGCTCTCGATAGCGCTTCTCGAACCGCTTGGCCTGCTTCTTGGATACGCCGCCCAGCACCTCGATGGCATGGCGCAGCCTGGCGCGTGTCATGTCGGAGCCAAGAATCGCCATGGCGTCGAGCACGGAAGTCGAATGCGCACTCCCGGTGACAGCGATGAATACCGGCGCCAGAAACGCTTTCATCTTCAGCTCGAAATGACCGGCGAGCTCCTTTACCTCGCCGAGCAGAGCCTCCTTGTTCCAGTCGCCGACCGCCTCGAACCGCCAGACGAGGAACTGAAGCAGCTCGAGCAACGTCTCGCGCTCCAGGTCGATACCCTCGAAACTCGTCTCGCTCACCGCCGGCAGGCCGGCGAAGAAGTGCCCGGCCAGCGGCATCGCGTCGGAGAGCGTCGAGATGCGCGGGCGAATCTGCGGCAGTATCTCGCCGACATAGCGTTCGTTAAACGCCCAGGCCTGCAGAGCCCGCATCAGGGCTGCGTCGTCCAGATCCTCGCGGATATAGACGCCGTTGAGCCAGGTGAGCTTCTCGAGATCGAAGACCGGACCGCCCAACGACACCCGATGAATATCGAAACTGGCCATCATCTCGTCGAGCGAGAACTTCTCCCGATCATCGGGCATCGACCAGCCCATACGGCCCAGATAGTTGGTGACGGCCTGCGGCAGAAAGCCCATCCGACGGTAGTAGTTGATCGAGGTCGGGTTCTTGCGCTTGGAGAGCTTGGACTTGTCCGGATTGCGCAGCAGCGGCATGTGGCAGAGTTGCGGTAGCGTCCAGCCAAAGTACTCGTAGAGCAGCTTGTGCTTGGGCGCGGAGTTGATCCACTCCTCGCCACGCAGCACATGCGTAATCCCCATGAGGTGGTCGTCGACTACGTTGGCCAGGTGGTAGGTCGGCATGCCATCGGACTTGAGCAGAATCTGCGCGTCCACCTGCGCCCAGTCGACCTCGATACGCCCCCGAAGCATGTCGTCGATCACGCAGACGCCGTCGCTTGGCACCTGCATGCGGACCACGTAGGGGTATCCCTCCGCCTCGCGGCGCGACTGCTCGGCCGGATCCAGGGCCAGGTCTTGTGGCTTGAGTGCCAGATGCAGGCCTGCTTCGCGACGCGACTCGCGCAGCGCCTCGAGCTCGTCGGCTGTGCGGTAGCACTTGAAGGCATGACCCTGCTCGATCAACCAGTCGGCATGCTCGGTATAGATAGCCCCTCGTTCGCTCTGCCGATACGGCCCATGTGGCCCCCCGACATCGGGGCCCTCGTCCCAGTCGAGCCCGAGCCAGCGCAGGGAGTCGAGAATCATCTGCTCCGAGGCCTGGGTCGAGCGAACCCGGTCGGTGTCTTCGATACGCAGAATGAACTGCCCACCGTGTTGTCTGGCGAAACAGAGATTGAACAGCGCGATGTAGGCCGTGCCGACGTGCGGATCGCCGGTCGGTGAAGGCGCGATGCGAGTGCGTACCGTCATGAAATCCATCCATCTTGAAGCGAGTCGCGATATTATACGCTTCCTCTACGGCCCCATGCAGCGCCTCGGATATTCGGATAACGTGTGATCGACCGTTTCGGCAGCACTAATAGAGCGGCAGCATCAGCAGAGCGGCAGCATCAGCAGAGCGGCAGCATCAGCAGAGCGGCGGCATTGACAGAAAAACTGGCGCTGGTCGGCCGATTACGCTGTCCTGATGGGGTGCGCTGTCGAGGAGGTCGCGGCGAGAATGCGCTATCGTGACAAGGGTACAAAGACGAACGTCACCCGGGCGCCGCCCTACCTACGCGGCAGTCGAATCAGAAAATGAGATTATTCTAAAACAACGTAAGATACGCGAAAATCGGCCATTCAACCCGAAACATACTTCGGCGATGAGTGGATATGCTATCGCATCGATACGCAGGCGAGATTGATGGATGGATGGGCTAGGACCACGAATCAAACAGCTTCGACTCCAGGCCGGACTGAGCAAGGCAGCGCTCGCAAGGCGCGTCGGTGTCTCTGACGTCACCATTTCCTACTGGGAATCGGGCACCATCAAGCAGATCGGTCACGAGCGCCTGGTCGCTCTGACAAGCGCGCTGGACTGCTCCATTCGCCAGCTGCTGGATGACGACTCACTGCAGGCAATGGCCTCGGCTCCCATGGGTGATCCCCAGAATCTGATGAGCCTGCATGCCGACATGCTAGCGCCCTGGGAACAACGGACACCGACCTCTGAACCCCCGGAGCAACTCGCGATGGCGCAGGTCATCATGCGAGGCTGCTACCTAGTCACGCCAGCCGATGGCGAGACTTTCGATTTCCTGTACGAAGGAGATCTTGCCGCCGTAGCGCCATGCGAACAGTTTCAGCAGGATGGCCTCTACCTGATCGAGCGTGAGGGCAAGCTCCAGATTCAGTATCTCGAGCGCTTGGCCGCCGGACGGCTGCGCGTCAGCGGCGAGCAGCTCAATGGCGTCATGGTCGAAAGCGTGCGCCACCCGCCCTTCCGGCTCGTGGGTTACGTGCGCGCTCGCTGGAGTCGCCAGTAAGCGATCGTGCTTCTGACTCCGTGAGTTGACCGTCACGCAGGCCGGCGCGCTGCGTAACCGCCGAACGACCTGAAGCCCCGCTCGCCGCTGCCGACAAGCGGGGCCTGCGCCTGTCTAGCCCAGCCGCTGCTGTTGGCGGTAGGCGAAGAAGAACACGACCAGTCCGCCAAGCGCCGCTGCCGCTCCGACATAGCCCGTCACGGTCCACCCCATCCCGGCGGAGATCGCCAGGCCGCCCATCCAGGGGCCCAAGGCATTGGCGACGTTGAACGCGGCATGGTTGGAAGCCGCAGCCAACGTCTGCGCGTCGGCGGCGACATCCATCAAGCGCGTCTGCAGCGCGGGCGACAGCGAGACCATCGTGCCCACGGCAAAGGTCACCGGCAGAATCGTCCACAGTGAATGCGCGGCGATCGGGAACAGCAACAGGATGGCAACGCACCAGAGCAGCAGCCACCCGACGCCGCGCAGCTGCATGCGGTCGTAGAGCTTGCCGCCAACGATATTGCCGACGATGGCGCCTGCGCCGAAGGCGGCCTGCGCGATCGGTATCCAGTATGACGGTGCCTGCGTCACGTTGATCAGCACCGGGGCCAGATAACTGAACACACAGAACATGCCGGCAAAACCGATCGCGCCGATCCCCAACGTCAGCCACACCTGGGAGCGGCGAAACGCCATCAGCTCCTGGCCGGGACTGTTGCGGCGCTCCTGACGATTCAACGGCAAGTAGATGAAAACCAGGATGACGGTCAAGATCGCGATCGCCCCGACGAGCGCAAACGCCAGCCGCCAGCTGAAGAGCTGACTCAGCCAGGTTGCGAGCGGATTGCCCAACAGCGTGGCGATCGTCAGCCCCGACAGCACACGGCTGACCGCCTGGGCGCGCTTGTGCGGTGGCACCAGCGACGCCGCCACCAGGGAGGCTACGCCGAAATAGGCACCATGCGGCAGGCCCGAGATGAAGCGGAACACCATCAGCGTGTGATAGTTCGGGGCCAGCGCGCTGGCGATATTGCCAATCGCGAAGAATACCATCAGCATCAGCAGCAGATGGCGCCGATAGAAATGGGAGCCCATGACCGCGATCAGCGGAGCCCCGACCACCACGCCCAGCGCATAGGCACTGATGACGTTACCCACCTGGGGCTCGGTAATGTTCAAGGCACTTGCCACATTCGGCATGAGTCCCATGATCGTGAACTCACCGACCCCGATGGCAAAACCACCGACGGCGAGCGCCAGTTCGATCAATAGCGTCGAGCGCCGCGAAGGCTTCGCAGCACCGACTTCCGCAGCATCAGCCACAAAGCCCTCCTACTTTAGTCTAACCAAGAAAGTCCCGACATTATTCACACCTGCCCATCGATTGGGAACCGCTGGCACCGAGAGAATCCTGCCGACACCGCAATGTCCTTGGGTGGCGGGACAGTTCACAGGATTGAAAGACGCTTGGCTATTCGATCCTATGGAAAACGCAGTTGTTGATTGCGGAAAAATAAACGAACGACTGTATTAAATGCCGATTTGATTTCCGCACTAGATACGGCAATGCCGACAATGTTTGAATCCTCGTTATCCATCGAAAAACGGGCGCATCATTCGCGACTCATCATAACTTATGAGAAATATCTAAAATGCGACGCTGCTTTTCTGCGGGCGTCTGCGAATAACGACACATGAGACGATGCCACCGAGAAAACTATCGACAAAACCGCCGTAAAGCCTGGCGTCACGGCATGCACTGGAGGCGAACCCCATACCAATTCGGCATCGGGAATCGCAAAGATTTCGTGCTAACTTTCTTTGGCAACATATCAAACTACAATCCTCTCAACGTCATTTCATAACATTAACTATGCCCATGACCGAGAAAACCGTAGCACCGTTTATTTCCCATCGACACGTCGTCCAATCGATGTCGCGATGGCTTACAACCAATGGTTATCAGTGCGAGAGCAAGCGCCTGGGAACGCGCAGCGAAATCGATCTTGAAGCCAAACATTCGTTCGAACGTCGTCGCCTGATCATCGACTGTCGAGGCGAGTTCGATCGCACGGCCAGCCACGACGCCTGGGCCGAGCTCTCTCAGGCCTTCTTCTACCTGATCCGTGACAGTGAAGATCCCGACGACCCAACCCATGTTTCCATGGCACTACCCGATACCACTGACTTCCGCCGTCGCATGGCCGGCATGAAAGCCTTCTGCGAGCGCCAGGGAATCACCATCTTCTGGATCAACGAGACGGGGTCCATCCGACAGTGGCAAGGCATCTCCGACGAGCCACACGGCGCGCAGGCTGCGGTCTGACCGTTTGATTCGCGCTCGTCGCCCCCGAAACCAGCAAGTCAAGGAACTTTTTGCGCGGCCCCGACTCTCAGTTAACAAGAGATTTCATCCGCAGTCGCTGATGAGTTCATCTCGAGTTTACTGTTCATAGATCGTTTCGCCGCCTTCGGGCGGCGATTTTTTTGCCCGGCTCCAGCATTCAGCCCTACCTCCCAGCAATAGCGTGTCGCGCCGCCAGCCCAAGATACGCCACTCCTCTATCCGGGATTTGCCCCGCAACCGCTAGCGTAAAAGCCAATGGAACGAATGGGCTCGATCCGGTAGTGTCGCGCGACCGCTCCCACGCGGACCATAACGATAGCCAGACCCGCTGATGACACATGAAGGGAAACGATCGATGCTTCTACAATCCCTCGCTGAGCCGGCTCCCGGTTCGCTGCATAGCCCCCACCCCCAGCGACGACACTCGACACTGAAGAGGCTTGCACTCGTGCTGCTTCTGGCCCTGGCCGGCTCGGTGCAGCCAGCCATGGCTCAAACCGGCCCCTCGGGCAAGGTCGACTGTATCGCGCCAGCCCAGCCCGGCGGCGGCTGGGACTTCACCTGCCGCTCGGTGGCCCGCACGCTGCAGACGCTCTCGCTCATTCCCGCCGCCATGCAGACAATCAACGTTCCTGGTGCCAGCGGCGGCGTCGCCTATAGCCATGTTCGGGCGAAGCGCTCGAGCGACGACGATCTGATCGTGGCGGCCTCGACGGCAACGACCACGCAGCTTGCGCTAGGCAATTATCCCGATGGCAGCGCGGACAAGGTGCGATGGGCAGCAGCGCTAGGCGCCGACTACGGCGTCATCGCCGTTGCCAAGGGTTCTCCCTACCACTCGCTGACTCAGATGCTCGATGATCTCAAGGCCGACCCCGGCAGCGTCACGTTCTCGGGCGGCGACGTGGCCGGTGGCTTCGACCACATCAAGGTACTGATGGCGGCGCGCAAGGCTGGCGTTAAACACATTCGACAGATCAAGTATCTGGCATTCGACTCGGGCTCGGTCGCCATCACCCAGCTCCTTGGTGGCCATATCGATGCCTTCACCGGCGACCTCAGTGAGGCCAAGAGTTTCGTCGACAGCGGCGATCTACGCATCCTCGCGGTGTTCGCCGAGGATCGACTACCTGGCGAGCTGGCCGACATACCGACCGCCCGGGAACAGGGTATCGACGTGGTTGCCCCGAACTGGCGCGGCTTCTACACGCCTGCCGGCGCCTCCGAGGAAAGTTATCGGTGGTGGGTGAAGACGCTCGACGCGCTCTATGCCAGCCCACAGTGGCAACAGGTGATGACACGCAACGGCCTGCTCCCCTTCCACAAATCCGGCGACAAGTTGACGGCGTTCGTGAATCAGCAGATCAGTGACATTCGCGAGATCGGCAGCGAACTGGGCATGGCGAAATAAGCCCCTTGAAGCCCTCTTCGGCCGACATGGTAAACTAGCGATTCGCTATGTCGGCCCGAGGCTCGATGTCTCGAATGCCCATCGAAGAGGTCCGGAGATGCCGATCTACCTGCTCGTTTTCGCGGTCTGCCTTCTGGTCAGCCTGGCTACCGTAGCCGCGCTGATGCTATCGCGCACGCCCCGATATCGTACGCAGGCGGAGGATCTTCTCGAGCTCTTCGATGCCGTCCTCGACAAGCGTGCCAGCGAGGCACGCTGGCATACGCTCATCGGTTATCCGATTCGCCACGATGCCTATCTGGAAAATCTGCGCCGCCGCGCTCAGCACCTGATGGATGAATATGGCCGACCGTGGCAGGTAGCGCACGGCGGTTCCCTGCTCTCGCGCAGCGGCCGCGAGGAGCTTTCGGCACTGCGCGATCATCTCGTCGCGCACCAGGCACTCCATCAGCGGCCGGAACGTCAGGACATCCCCAGCGGCGAATATCGCGCGTAATGGCGAGGGAGCCACGGCCATGAACGACGCCATTCGGCTGACGCCACTGGATAACGCCATCCAGCATCACCATCACGCGCATCACCAGATCGTGATCGGGCTCTCCGGCTACGCCGAATTCGAGATCGCCGGCCACGGCGGCGTGGTGGCACCGCTATCGGGCTGTCTGGTCCCGGCCGACGTCGAACACTACTACGAGGGCGTTGGCGACAACCGCCAGCTGATCATCGACCTACCCGACGATGCCAATGCGATAACGGGAAGCCATCGGGCGCTGCGCGCGCTGTTCGATCGTCCGGGCTACTTCGCACTCGATGAATCACTGCAGCACTATCTGCACTTCCTGGTCCAGGAGATGGCGCGCCCGCGCCATGCGCCGGGCGAGATGCTGGTCACGACGCTATTGAGCTCGATACACGCACGCCATCACGCGGCGCCACTGCGCCCCCGTGTGCCCAGGCGTCTGGCTCGAGCGCTCGAGATCGAAGCCCTCGAGCAGTTCGTCAAAGCGCGGCTCGACCGCCCGCTGAGCGTCTCCGATCTCGCGCGTACGGTGAGCCTGAGCGAGGCGCACTTCAGCGAACGGTTTCGTGTCCAGACCGGGCTCAGCCCCTATCAGTTCATCCTGCGCCTGCGCCTGGAGCGCGTGCATGAACTCGTCAGCGCCACCGCAATGCCACTGACGGAGATCGCGGCACTGACCGGCTTCGCCAACCCCAGCGCCCTGAGCCACGCCTTTCGACGTCGCTACGGCCACCCGCCAACGACCCTACGCCGCGCCTGACTCTCACCTTTTGAACACACCGACCTTTTTTGACCACACCGACTTTTTTTGACCACACCGATCTTTTGACCACACCGACCTTTTGACAAGGAATCCCCGAGGAATTGGCAAGAATCCTCGAGGTGCTTCACGCTAGAGTCATCGATCATGCCTTCCCGTTCCGTTCGTGCCGACCTCGCCCTCCTGAGCGCGTGACCGCCGACACCGACCATCTTGGGGTTGAATAATGCTAAAAGCCGATCAGATGCTCTCGCCCGCCACCTGGCAAACGTCTCTCGACACGCTGTTCGCGCGCGTCAGCGAACACTATCTCGTCGATGAAGACGCCTTTTTGACAGAGCTGACCGCGCTGCTCGGCAGCGACGACGCCGATTTCGCCCGCATCGGCGATAAAGCCGGGCAGCTCGTTCGCGACGTTCGCGAGATGGACACCGCCAGCGATTCCATCGATGACCTGCTGCAGCAGTACAGCCTCGATACGCAGGAAGGGGTACTGCTCATGTGTCTGGCCGAGGCGCTGCTCCGCGTGCCGGACAAGGCCACCGCCGATGCCCTGATCGAGGACAAGCTCGGCGTGGCCGACTGGAAGCGCTACATTGGCCAGAGCGAGTCCTGGTTCGTCAACGCCTCGACCTGGGGACTTCTGATGACCGGCAACGTGATTCAGATGGACAAGCCGAGAGAGGGCAAACCGGCCGGCTTCATCAACCGCATGGTCAATCGCATGGGCGAGCCGGTCATTCGCAGCGCCATGGTTCAAGCCATGAAGGTCATGGGCCAGCAGTTCGTGCTCGGCCGCACCATCGACGAGGCGCTCAAGCGCTCCAAACCGCTTTTCAACCAGGGTTTCACCTACTCCTACGACATGCTCGGCGAAGCCGCGCGAACGCGGCACGATGCCAAGCGCTACTTCGACGACTATGCCTCCGCCATCCGTCAGGTCGGCGAGACCAGCCGCAAGCTCGACGAGCGCACGCCGGCGCCTTCGGTCTCGATCAAGCTCTCGGCGCTGCATCCGCGCTACGAGTTCGGGCGTCGCACTCAGGTGCTCGAGGAGCTGGTCGACACGGTCAAGGCACTGGTCGAGATGGCGCGTGAACGTCAGGTCGCCATCACCATCGACGCCGAGGAGGTTGACCGCCTCGAGCTTTCGCTCGAGGTATTCCGCGCCGTCTACGAGAGCGATATCTGCCGCGGCTGGGGACACTTCGGACTCGTCGTCCAGGCCTACTCCAAGCGCTGCCTGCCGGTGCTGCATTACATCAACCGACTCGCCGACCAGCAGGGCGACGAAATTCCGCTGCGGCTGGTCAAGGGCGCCTACTGGGATACCGAGATCAAGGAGTCACAGAAGCTCGGTGTGGATGGCTACCCGGTCTACACCCGCAAGGCGTGCACTGACGTTGCCTACCTCGTCTGCGCGCGCTTTCTGCTGTCGGAAAATACCCGCGGACGTATCTTCCCGCAGTTCGCGACCCACAATGCCCACACCATCACCGCCATTCTGGAACAGGCCAACGACGCCGATCGCGCTTTCGAATTCCAGCGACTCCACGGCATGGGCGAGGCGCTCTACGAAGCCGCGCTGACCCGTGCACCCCAGGGCACCTACTGCCGCATCTATGCTCCGGTCGGCGCGCACAAGGACCTGTTGCCCTACCTGGTACGACGGTTGCTTGAGAACGGCGCCAACTCCTCTTTCGTCCACCAGTTGGTCGACCCACGCGTGCCGGTGGAGTCGCTCTGCGTCCATCCGGTCGCGACGCTCAGACAGTACGCAAGCTTTGCCAATTCCAGAATACCGCTACCCCACGACATCTACGGCTCTGCCCGCAAGAACTCCAAAGGCGTCAACTTGAACATCAACAGCGAATACCAGCCGCTCGTCGATCGTATGGGCGAATTCATGGAGCGCGAGTATCACGCACGACCGCTGCTCGGATTCGAGATCGAGGAAGATGCAGCGCAGCGTCAGACGGTCACCAGCCCCTATGACCGACGCCAGCCGGTCGGCAGTGTGCAGTGGGCGACGAAGGCGCAGGCCGAGCGCGCCGTCGACGTCGCCTGGCAGGCATTTCCCGCCTGGAGCGAAACCCCGGTCGAGACGCGAGCGACCATCCTGGAGCGCCTGGCTGACCTGATGGAAACGCATCTGGCCGAGCTGATGACGCTCTGCTCGCGTGAAGGGGGAAAGCTGTTGACCGACGGTGTCGACGAAATTCGGGAAGCCGTCGACTTCTGTCGCTACTACGCCGCTCGCGCGCGGGAACTCTTCGCCGAGCCGACTCAACTACCCGGCCCGACCGGCGAGTCCAACGAGCTGATGATGAACGGCAAGGGCGTCTTCGCCGCCATCAGTCCCTGGAACTTTCCGGTGGCAATCTTTACCGGTCAGCTGGTCGCCGCGGCGGTCGCCGGCAACACGGTACTTGCCAAACCCGCCGAGCAGACTTCGCTGGTCGCCCACCGGGTCATCGAACTGCTCCATGAAGCCGGCATGCCGCGAGAGGTGGTGCAGTTGCTGCCGGGAGACGGGCCGACCGTTGGCAGCGTGCTGAGTAGCGATCCGCGCATCACCGGCGTGGTCTTCACCGGCTCCACCGATACTGCGCAGATCATCAACCGGTCGTTGGCCGCGCGCGACAATGCCGCCCTACCCACGCTGATCGCCGAGACCGGCGGACTGAACGCGATGATCGTGGACTCCACCGCGCTGCCGGAACAGGTCGTGGCCGACGTCGTCCACTCCGCATTCCAGAGTGCCGGCCAGCGCTGCTCGGCGCTGCGCGTGCTCTATCTGCAGGAAGACATCGCCGAGCGAGTGATCGACATTCTGCGCGGTGCCATGGCCGAACTGAGAATTGGCGATCCACGCGATCTGGGCACCGATGTCGGGCCGGTGATCGACGAGGAGGCCCGCCAGGGTCTGCTCGCGCACGTCGAGAAGATGAAAGCCGAAGATCGCCTGCTGGCAGCGTCCGAACTCGATCCTGCGCAGACCGAACATGGCACCTTCGTGGCGCCGATGGCGTTCGCCATCGATGGCATCGACACCCTGGACGAGGAGCAGTTCGGGCCGCTGCTGCATATCGCCCGCTACCGTTCGGATCAGCTCGATGCCGTGATCGACACCATCAACGCCAGAGGCTACGGACTCACGTTCGGCGTTCATAGCCGTAATGAAAGCTTCACGCGTCACGTGGCCAGCCGAATTCGCGTCGGCAATGTCTATGTCAATCGCGACATCATCGGCGCCGTCGTTGGCGTGCAGCCCTTCGGCGGTCAAGGCTTTTCCGGCACCGGACCGAAGGCGGGCGGCCCGCACTATCTGTTACGATTCGCTACCGAGAAGACCCGCACGATCAATACGGCAGCGCTCGGCGGCAATGCGTCCCTGCTGGCGATGGGAGACTAATAGACGCAGCTTCCATGACGTCGGCCGATAGCGTGAGCCCGCACTGGTCAATAACAATACCCACGCGGGCTCGACAGCCCGCCGGAGCTTTTATCCGGTTGAAGGAAGCGTCGCGGCGATCGTCGGCCGGGTTCTACTCCGCCCTGCTATCGACCACACGCTTCTCCAATAATTAAGAAACAGGAGACGCCTTTATGGCTATTGGGGTTTGGATCAGTCTGATTGCCTATTTCGTGCTCATGATCGCCATCGGCTTGTACGCCATGCGCACGTCCACTTCCACCTCCGAAGATTACATGCTGGGGGGGCGAACCCTCAGTCCTCAGGTGGCGGCATTATCCGCCGGCGCCTCGGACATGAGCGGCTGGCTGCTGCTGGGCCTGCCCGGCGCAATGTTCGTTTCCGGCCTGGGCTCCGCGTGGATCGGTATCGGGCTGTTCGTCGGCGCCTTCTTCAACTGGCTGCTGGTGGCACCGCGCCTGCGCGAGCAAACCGTGCACTACGGTAACGCGATCACCATCCCCGCGTTTCTGGCCAACCGATTCCCGACGCGCGCGATGTCGCTACGCACGATCTCGGCCATCGTGATCGTGGTGTTCTTCTCGATCTATACGGCCTCCGGACTGGTCGCCGGCGGCAAGCTCTTCGACAGCGCCTTCGCCGGCGTGATCAACATCGGCGGGCTCAGCGACTACGCCACCGGCGTGATCATCACCCTTGGCGTGGTACTGGTCTACACGGTCGTCGGAGGATTTCTCGCGGTCAGCATGACCGACTTCGTGCAGGGCTGCATCATGATGCTGGCACTGGTCATCATGCCTGCCGTCGTCCTGTTCGGTGAGGGCGGTGGCGGCTTCTCGCAGGCCTCGCAGACACTCAACGAAGTCGACCCCTCGCTGCTCTCCTGGACCAGCGGTCTGACCTTCATCGGCTGGCTCTCTGCCGTCACCTGGGGTCTTGGCTACTTCGGTCAGCCGCATATCATCGTGCGCTTCATGGCGATCCGCTCGCTCAAGGACGTCCCCGTCGCCCGTAATATCGGCATGAGCTGGATGCTGATCTCGCTGATCGGCGCGGTCTCCGTCGGCATCTTCGGCCGCGCCTACGCCGTGCGCAACGGCCTGGACGTCCAGGACCCGGAGACGATCTTCATCGTGCTCGCGGATCTGCTGTTCAACCCGCTGATCACCGGCTTCCTCTACGCGGCCCTGCTCGCGGCGATCATGAGCACGATCTCCAGTCAGCTACTCGTGGCGTCCTCCTCGCTGACCGAGGACTTCTATCGCCTCTTCCTGCGCGAGGAGGCGACCGAGAAGGAAACCGTTCTCGTCGGACGACTCAGTGTCGTTGCCGTCGGTATCGTCGCGGCGATCATCGCCTCCGACCCGAACTCCCAGGTACTCGGATTGGTCAGCAACGCCTGGGCCGGTTTCGGCGCCGCCTTCGGACCGCTGATCATCCTGTCGCTGATGTGGTCGCGTACCAACGGCGCGGGTGCCATCGCCGGCATGGTCGTGGGGGCAGTCACTGTCATCGTCTGGATCTCGCTCGGCTGGAGCGCGTCGTTCCTCGGCGGCCCGGGAGTCTACGAGATCATCCCCGGCTTCATTGCCTCGTTCGTCGCGATCCTCGTGGTCAGCAGCGCAACGAGCGACGCCGGCGAGTACAAGGCGATCTCGCGATAAGCGCAGCGGATCGACGCCTGCCGGCGTCGGTCTCAAGCCTCGCCACTCCGGCATACGCCGGACAATGGGCTCCTGCGGGAGCCCATTGTGTTGTCGGACGGTCGAGATATCGTCTGCCTGTCGGGACTGCGTTTGCCACTGTCAGCGCCGCTCAGCCGCGCCGCTCGCGAAAGGCCCAGAGCCGCGACCCGATGTAGGTCACGATCGGCACGCTCAGGGTCGCAATGACGATCGCGCTGAAGCCACGAAAGGTTGTCGCCGCGAGCAACGACGCCAGTACGCCGTTATTGAGCAGGAAACCCAGCAGGGCGAGCACGAAGAATCGGCGCGCGCTCCCGCGACGCTGGAAGGTCAGTCGACGGTGGCCAGCCAGTGAAATCTGGAAGGCCACCAGAAATCCGCAGACATTGACGATGAACTCCGAAAGCGTCGGCCAGAGCGCGCTCAGCGCAGCGGCGATCAGCAGGTGCGCCGCCGTCGCCGAGCCGCCGACCAGACCGAATCGCGTTACGGTCTTCGCCTCGCGGACAATCCGCCGCTTCACGCAGCAAGCACCATCGAGAGACGCTCGTTGAAGCGCTGCCGGGTGAACGGCCTCACTGACCGTCGCCCGCGCGACCGAGACTCTCCAGACTGTCCTCCGCCACCAGGTAGAGCGGGCGCTGCTTGGCCTCGATGAAAAGCCGGCCGATGTACTCGCCGAGAATCCCGATCGAGAGCAGCTGCATGCCCCCGAAGAAGAGGATGGCGGTCATGATCGACGCGTAACCCGGCACATCATTGCCGACCACGATGACGCGGCCAACCAGGAGGAGGATGTAAAGAAAGGCGATGGCGGCGATGACGGCGCCGAAGTACATCCAGATCCGCAGCGGCCAGGTCGAGAAGCTGACGAAGCCGTCGATCGCGAAATTCCATAGCTTCCAGTAATTGAACTTGCTCTTGCCGCTCTCCCGCGCGGGGCGCGCATAGGGGACGCCGCAGGCACGATAGCCCGGCCAGTTGAACAGCCCCTTCATGAACCGGTTGCGCTCCGGCAATCGTTTGATCGCCTCGACCACCCGCCGGTCCATCAGTCGGAAATCACCGGCATTGCTCGGAATGGGCGATTCCGCCAGGCGGTTGAAGAAACGATAGAAGAGTCCGGCGGTCGCTCGCTTGGCCTGGGTATCCTCACCACGGGCCCCGCGCACCCCGTAGACCATGTCGTAGCCGCCCTCCCGCCACTGGCGGATGAATTCGAGAATCAGCGCCGGAGGGTCCTGAAGGTCGACATCCATCGGCACGACCGCATCGCCTCGAGCATGATCCAGCCCGGCGCTCATCGCCGCCTCCTTGCCGAAGTTGCGCGTCAGCGACAGGACTCTTACCCGCGGATCTCGGATTGCCGCCTCGCGCAACACGCCAAGCGTTGCATCGGTCGAACCATCGTCGATGAACAGGATCTCGAGTTCGGGCACTCGCCCCCCCAGTTCGGCATCGATCGCCGCGAGGAAATCGCCGATGGCGGCCTCCTCGTTCATGACCGGCACCACGATCGACAGCATCCAGTCTGCTTCACGGTTGTCCATGTCGCTTCCTCACGCGCCTCATACGAAATTGGCAAGCTCCGGGACGAGCAGCTACGGTAATCGTAGCGGGTCGAACCTATCCGCGCTCGGCAGTGATTTTGCCTGCCACCCGGTAAAAAAACGCTGTTTCAAAATTTTACTGGACTTAAAGAACACCGTTTCCTATCATGAGCGGCGTCAACTCAACGAATGTGAAGACCGGTGACACGGCTTCATGATGTAAGAAAGGGAGTACTTGATCATGACCAAGACCAAACTGTTCTCTGCGATGGTGGTTGCCGGCGCTTGCGCATTCGGAGCCCAGGCCGCGTTCGCCTACGGCGCCGGTGATTTCTACGGTCGTCTGGGTGTCGCCAAATCCGATTCCGACACCGGTTACATGGACGACAATGACAAGGGCGCCTACCTGGACCTGGGCTACCTGGTCACCGACAAGTTCGGCGTACAGCTGAGCTCCATGAGCGAGACCAAGGTCCACGCTGAAGGCGGCGACTTCAAGCAGGTTCCGGTCAACCTGACCGCGCAATACTACCCGCTGGGTGGCATGGACTCGCGCGTTCAGCCGTATGCCGGCGTCGGTGTCAACTACACCACGTTCTCCGACGAGAACGGCGTGGGTGACGTCGATGACTCCTGGGGCGCCGTTGGCCAGCTAGGTGTCGACCTCAACGTGACCGACAACTTCGGCTTCAACGCCTTCGCCCAGTACGCCGACGTCGATGCCGACATCAGCGGCGGTCGCAACATCGATGTCGACCCGGTCACCGTCGGTGCCGGTGTCATGGCTCGCTTCTAAGCGACCCGTCAGCCCGGGGCCTTCATACAGCCCCGGGCGACCAGACAGTGTCAAAAACCGGGCCTCGGCCCGGTTTTTTCATGCCCGCCTTTCTCGCTCGTCGCCTCAAGCCTCGGTCACGATGCGGTCGACTTCGGCGAGATCCCGTAGAAGACCATCGGCATCTTCGACGCGTACCTCTTTCAACCATACTTCCACCGCCGGCGCGACGGCGCAGGTTGCCGGTAACCCGGCGCGCGCATCCACCAGTGCCCAGAGCCGCGCGATGAAGACGTAGCGCAGCCAAGCGGGTAGCGTCATGGTGTCTAGGCAGAACGGCTGCTGGCTTTCGAAAGCCGCGGGCTCGGGGCGCCCGATATCCCAGATGCCGTTGTCCTGCAGCGTCTGTTCGAGCTGCCTCAGTGCGGTAGCCAGTGCCTGATGAGCGGACATGTTAACTCCTTGATGTTCGACGATTCGGGTTGCTCACAGATTCTCTGAAAGAGCTTGTGGATAAACTTGGGATACATCCGCGCGGCCGGCCGTTGATGGCCTTGACCAAGCATTGGTGCTTTTTTGATCAACCTCTGTTCAGCGGTTTCACCACGCGGTACAGTGCGCGCCTCTCAGAAGCGCCAAACGCTTCGGCAAGCAGGATCACTCACCAGAGACGACTCGACGTCGTGCCTCCACCGCGACGACAAGATTGCATGAGAACGCTGAGCGATTTTTTCAACCAGAGCCAGGCCGACCTGGCGATATCGAGCCTGGGCCGGCGCGTCGCGCCGATCTCGGCCGAGACGTTTGCGGCCTTCGAGCGCGAAGAACAGCCCTGGCCGCTTCCCTGGACCGGCAAGGCGCAGTTCGCCTGCGCCATGCGTTGGCCGGAGAGCGGAGCAGACCCGCTGATCTGGTTCCTCGCGCTCCCGCTCGACGAACAGGGCCAGCTGCTGCCTGCGCCCAGAGATGCCCTACTCGATCGCCTGCTCAAGACCCTGGAGACCCGCCCCGGCGTCGCAGGCGACAATCTGATGAAGGACAATCCGGTCGCGTTCGAACCCGAGCTGCATCAGCGTGCGGTGCTGCATGCTCGCCTGTCACGACGCTTCGAGCAACCGCTCGGCGCGCAGGCGGATCTGGCCAGACGCTATCTGCTGGGTGACGATGCGATCAACTGGCAGATGCTCGGCCTGCAGGGACTCGCCAACCAGGTTGTCGGTGCCGATGCTGCCATCGAGCGCGCGCTCGTCGACCGGCTGGAACAGCTGCCACGCGATGTGATCCTGCCGCTGTGCTATCTGCTGGAGCATGGAGACACGCCGTCTTCGCTGGTCCCCGGGCTGCAGCTCATGCTCGACGAGGCGCGGCAACAGCAGGACCTGGAGCGCTACTGCGCGCTCCTCCGCGCGCTGGTGGGCAGCGACGACGCCAGTGTCGGGGCATGGCTGGACGCCTGGCTCGAGGACGACGAGCTGATGGCCGCGGACTGCCTGGCCGCCGTCGCGGCGCGCGGCTGGCAATTCCTGGAGCACGAGACACGTCTGATTCGCTACCTCGAGCGGCTCGCGACGTGCGAGGAAGCCAATTTTCGCAGCGTGGTTCGCGACCTGGCATTGATACCGCGGCTGCGGCTGCCGATACTGATGTCACTGCGACAGGCACCTGGTGATTCTGCCATCGGCCGCCGTCTCGGACAGTTGCCCGATCACTAGCCCAAGGAACGGACTCATCGATGCCATGAAAGCGCTACCCTACACGGCGCAAGCCGTCATCGGCCGACGCGAAATGGTCACGCTACCCGATCTCCAGCTGACGCTCTGCTGCAAGGCGGATACCGGTGCCAGGACCTCGGCGCTTCACGCCGAGGCCATCGAGGCCTTCGAGGAGCACGGACACCCCTGGGTACGGTTCCTGACCCGCACCAGCGGCGGCGCTACCCCGCCGCACGAGTGCCAACTGCCACTGCACGATCGTCGCAAGGTGAAGAGCTCCAACGGTCAGGAGGAGTGGCGCTATGTCATCCGCACACGGCTACTTCTCGGCAGTCTCGACTTCCCGATCGAGTTGACCTTGACCGACCGCAGCAACATGCGCCATCCCATGCTGCTGGGGCGTCGGGCCATGCGACGGCTGCTGGTGGCGCCCGGCGCCGCCTTCCTTCACGGCGAACCCTGAATCGCGACGACCCGCCGACGACGCACGGGCTTTTTGATACTTCCCCGGCTAGGCTTACTCGACGCAGGCCACGATTCGGCCGCGCCGCCTTCTCATCGATCTCGACGCTCGACGTCGACATCCGGAGCACTGGTTCATGCATATCGGCATTCTGTCTCGTAACCGCAACCTCTACTCTACACGCCGGCTGATCGAGGCCGCCGAGCAACGCGGCCACGGCGTTCGGGTCGTCGACACCCTGCGCTGCTACATGAACATCGCCTCGCACCGCCCTTCGATCCACTACAAGGGGGAAGAGCTCGAGCCGTTCGATGCGATCATCCCGCGCATCGGCGCCTCGGTGACCTTCTACGGCTGCGCAGTGCTGCGTCAGTTCGAGATGATGAGCACCTACGTGCTCAACGACTCGGTCGCCATCACCCGCTCACGCGACAAGCTGCGCTCGCTGCAGCTGCTCTCGCGCAAGGGGCTGGGACTTCCGGTCACCGGCTTCGCTCACTCACCCGACGATATCCCCGACCTCATCACCATGGTCAAGGGCGCGCCGTTGGTGATCAAGCTGCTGGAGGGGACGCAGGGCATCGGCGTCGTACTCGCCGAGACCAATCAGGCCGCCGAATCGGTCATTCAGGCATTCATGGGCATGAAGGCCAACATCATGGTCCAGGAGTACATCAAGGAAGCCAAGGGCGCCGACATTCGCTGCTTCGTGATCGGCGACAAGGTCGTCGCGGCAATGAAGCGCCAGGCCGCCGAGGGCGAGTTCCGCTCGAATCTGCATCGTGGCGGTACCGCCAGCGTCATTCGGATCACCCCGGAAGAGCGCTCGACCGCCATTCGCGCCGCCAAGGCGATGGGCTTGCGCGTCGCCGGCGTCGACCTGCTGCGCTCCAACCACGGCCCGGTCATCATGGAGGTCAACTCTTCCCCTGGCCTGCAGGGGATCGAAGCAGCAACGGGCAAGGATATTGCCGGCCAGATCATCGAGCATCTCGAAAAAAATGCCGTCGCCCCGAAAAAAGCCCCGCCCAAGCCCAAAGGTTGAGCCTACGCGGCCGATAGGGAACAAAGCGGTCAGCTCGACTGCGATAAACAAATAGCCGAAAAACCTAAATTTTTCTGGCGCCAGGGGTAGCAAAACAGTGTTTCCGGCCGCACAATTTGTGTCACCTCAGGAGGTGACCGCACATGTTTCTCGATAATCGCCAAGTGGCGATGGACAGCGTGCTCGAAGCGCTGGCCGACAGTCTCGACTATTTTCAGGACAATCTCGATCGCCTGCGCCCCGCGCTGCGTAATGCCCTGAAACCTCACTATGAGGAGCGCGGGACTGCCATGCGAGAACTGCAGGGGCTGGTGCGTGAGCATCTCGACATGCTGCCGCGCGATGCCGATGTCGAACGCGACGACTATCTCTGGCTCTGGAGCCGCATCAAGAGCTTCGTCGGCAATGACAGTGCGGTCCTGCTGGGCGAGCTGCTCGAACAGGAGCGCGTGCTCATGCAGGCGCTGGGAACGGCCTTTACGCATCCGCTGCCGGACGCCCTGGAGCCGACGCTGGAACGCTGCTGGAAGAACTGCCGCGCACTGATTCGCGAGATCAACTCGCTGCAGCAGCGCCAGCGCTGAGCGCCCCGGCTGCCCCGGTCGTCGCCCGACGAGCCCTGGCGGACAAATATCCCAGCGCGCTACGGCGGCGAGAGCCGGATCGGCTCGAACGGCCCGAGGAAGTACGGCTCTCGCCCCCAGAAATAGAGATCACCGAAGGTCGCCGCTCGCGCCAGCCACTCCCGTACCCGCAACTGCCACTCGCCGCCCACGCCATCATCCGGCACGGCGCATCCCGTCGCGTCGATACCCAGCGAATCGGCAATGAACAGTGCCCGCGGCAGATGCCACGCCTGGGAAATCAGCATCAACCGATCCGCGCCGAAGACTTCCCTTGCTCTCACGACACTGTCGAACGTACTGAAGCCGGCGTAGTCGAGCGTCATATCGGCATCGGCGACGTTGCGATGCCGTAGCGATCGCCACATGCTGATCGGCTCGTTGTAGTAGCGCGTTCGGTTGTCGCCGGACAGCAGCAGGTGCTGGAGATGATGCAGCCTCAGCAGTTCGGCGGCCGTCTCCATGCGCGCACGATAGTAGGGATTAGGACCGCCCTTGCGCAGCCACTGCGCCGTTCCGAACACGAGCCCCACCGGTTGTGGCTTGCACAGCAGCACATCGTGCTCGATGCGCGGCTGAGTCTTGGCGAGTATCCAGACATTGATACCCACGACCCCCAGCACCAGCAAGAGCACACCGGCCAGCATCGCCTTCACCAGGCCTTTCAGCAGCCGCGTCATGAATCGCTACGCCAGCCGCGATCGAGCCGGAGAAGCCACCATGGGCAGCCTCCTGGGGATCGATGATGGGAGACATCGGATTTCGGTGAAGGATCGATCAACATGCCGCCAGCGCTATTGTGCAGAGTCCTTGAGTCGACAGCGCCTCCATTCACAGGCGCCGAACAGAAGATACGCTTTGCCGGCACGGCAAGCGATACAGGCTCGAACGACATACCGCTTCTGATCGCGACAGAAGCAGACTGACCGGACAGCCGCGCGGATACGCCTAGAACATGCCCAATTCGAGTCGGGCCTCTTCGCTCATCATCTCACGGCTCCACGGCGGATCGAAGACGATTTCGACGTGCACCTTGGCGAACTGTGGCGCGCCGAGGATCTTGCGCCTGGCGTCCTCGGCGATGACATCGCCCATGCCGCAGCCGGGAGCGGTCAGCGTCATGCGGATCGTCACCATCCGCTCGCCGGTCAGCAGCCGCTCGATGCGGCAGCCGTAGACCAGGCCCAACTCGACGATGTTGACCGGGATTTCCGGATCGAAACAGGTGCGAAGCTGATCCCAGACGAAGGCCTCCATCTCCTCCTCGGACGCCTCCGGGTCCAGCGTGGGGCGCGCGAGCGCCGGCAGCCCCAGCGCGTCCAGATCGTGCCCTTCCACCAGGTAGAGACGTCCTTCGTAGCTGACGCTGACCGAACTGCCCTTGGCCTGCATCACCACGACCACGCTGTCCTCCGGCAGCGAGATACTCTTGCCGAACGGGATCGAGATCACCTCGACGTCCCGCTGCAGCGGCATCTCCTGCCCCTTGTACAATTCGCTCAGGGTTTCCATCCTGACTCCCGCCCGCGTTGTGGAACGACGATCACGTCAGCGCAACATGCCGAGCACACGATTCAGCGCCTCGACGAAGGCGTCCACCTCTTCCGGGGTGTTATACACCGCCAGCGAGGCGCGGCAGGTCGCGTCGACCCCGAAATGGGACAGCACCGGCTGCGCGCAGTGGTGACCCGTACGAATCGCCACGCCGAGCTGATCGATCAGCAGCCCGATATCCTGCGCGTGAGCGCCGTCGACCACGAAGGAGATGACCCCCGCTTTCTCCGGCGCCGTGCCGATGATGCGCAGGCCGTCGATAGTCTCGAGTTGTCCCGTGGCGTGATCGAGCAGCCACTGCTCCCAGGCCGTCAGCCGCTCGATCCCGAGTCCGTTGACCCAGTCGAGCGCGGCGCCCATCGCGATGACTTCGCCGACGGCCGGCGTGCCAGCCTCGAAGCGGTGCGGTATCGCGGCGAACTCGGTACCCTGATCGAACGAGACGCGCGAGATCATCTCCCCACCGCCCTGCCACGGCGGCATCGACTCCAGAATCGCCGCCTTGGCGTAGAGCGCCCCGGCGCCCAGCGGGCCGTAGACCTTGTGGCCGGAAAATGCGTAGAAGTCAGCGTCGAGCGCCTGAACGTCAACCGCCTGGTGCGGCACGGCCTGCGCGCCATCGACCAGTATCAGTGCGCCCGCTGCATGGGCGTCGCGCGCCATGACAGCGATCGGGTTGATCGTGCCCAGCGCATTGGAGACATGATTGACGCAGACCAGTCGCGTGCGCTCGTTCAGCATCTCGCGATAGGCCTCGAGATCGAGCACACCGCGCGCATCGACCGGAATCACCCGAATCACGATTCCCAGCTCACGCTCGAGCAGCTGCCACGGCACGATGTTGGAGTGGTGCTCCATCAGCGAGACCACGACCTCGTCGCCCGCTTTCAGGTTGGCACGCCCCCAACTGTTGGCGACCAGGTTGATCGCCTCCGTCGTCCCGCGGGTGAACACGATCTCACGCGGTTCAAAGGCATTGAGGTGGCGCTGGACGGTCGATCTCACACCCTCGTAGGCTGCGGTCGCTTCGTCCGCCAGCGTGTGCAGCCCGCGGTGAATGTTGGCGTTATAGCGGCGATAGTAGTCACCGAGCGCATCGATGACGGCGGTCGGCGTCTGGCTGGTCGCCGCGTTATCGAGATAGATCAGCGGCTTACCGTGGACTTCCCGCTCCAGGATGGGAAAGTCGCGGCGCACGGCCGCGAGATCCAGTGTCAGGTCGGTGATTGCCGTCATGTCAGGGCTCCTGCACCGCCTCGGCGGTCTCGACCAGATCGGAGAGGTTGAAGCGTTCGGGCAAGCGCCCTGCCACTGCCCGCTCGACTCGCTCGGCAATGGCGCTCAGCTTCACCTGCTCCATGACCTCGCCGGCGAAGGCGAGCGTCAGCAGCGCCCGCGCCATGGCCTCATCGATACCGCGAGCGCGCAGCGCATAGACGGCCTCCTCATCCAACTGCCCGGTCGTCGCGCCGTGAGAGCACTTGACGTCGTCGGCATAGATCACAAGCTCCGGCTTGGTATCGATCTCGGCACGGTCCGACAGCAGCAGGTTGGCGTTATTCTGATACGCCTCGATCTGCTGGGCATCCTTCTTCACGAACACCTTGCCGTTGAACACACCGTGGGCGCGGTCATCCAACACGCCCTTGTAGTTCTCGTTGGAGAAGGTTCGCGGGGCGTTGTGATTGACCAGCGTATGGTTGTCGACGTGCTGCCGACCCTGGACGAAGAAGAGCCCGTTGTAGGCAGCTTCCGCGCCCTCCGCGTTCAGGTCGGTGACCAAGTCGTTACGCACCAGCGCCCCGCCCAGGCTGAGATTGAACGAGTTGAAGCGGCTGTCGCGCCCCTGATCGACGTGAATACTGGCCACGTGCAGGTCGCCCAATGACGCTTCCTGTAGCTTGTAGTGATTCACGATCGCGCCGCGATCGAGCAGCACTTCGGTGACCACATTGGTGAAGTTGGCCGCCTCGGGTTCGCCGGCGTAATGCTCGATGACCGTGGCCTCGCTGCGGCCACCAGCCTCGATCAGTATCCGCGGATGGCTCATCACCGGCTGCCCGCCCGCACGCGACAACAGTGCCACGTAGATCGGCTTGTCGACGACCGTGCCGGGGGCCAGGCGGATGATCGCGCCCTCTTCGGCAAAGGCGGTGTTGAGCGCGGTAAACGGCGAAAAGTCGACGCCGGCCAGGCGCCCGAGCGCCCCGCCCACGGCCTCGTGATTGCGCGTCAGCGCCTGCGACAGTGGCTCGACGGAGACACCCGCCGGCAACTGCCCCAGCGTCGACAGCTCGGCACTGAACACGCCATCGACCAGTACCAGCCGATGGGCGTCCAGATCCAGGCGCTGCGCTTCGAACCGGGACGCGTCGTAGCCAGGATCCGTCGCCAGCGCGAAATCGCCTTCGGCAATTCGTCGCACGTCGGTGTATTTCCACTCTTCGTCACGACGCGTCGGGAAACCGAGCGCTTCGAACCGCGCCGCACCCGCCTGCCGGCGCGCCGCGACCCAGCTTGGGTCCTCGGCTCGGCGTGCGGTCAGACGCTCGAGAAAGCGTTCCGGTGCACTCATGCAGCAGACTCCTCCACGACCCAGTCGTAGCCGCGCGCTTCCAGCTCGAGCGCCAGGTCCTTGTCGCCGCTCTTGACGATGCGGCCGTCGACCAGCACGTGAACGCGATCCGGCTCGATGTGATTGAGCAGCCGCTGATAGTGCGTGACCATCAGAATGGCGCGGTCGGCACTGCGCAGCGAATTGACACCCTGCGCAACGACCTTCATCGCATCGATATCGAGGCCGGAGTCGATCTCATCGAGCATCGCGAGCTTCGGCTGCAGCACCAGCATCTGAAGAATTTCGTTACGCTTCTTCTCGCCACCGGAGAACCCTTCATTGACCGCGCGCTGCAGAAAGCTGGTATCCATTTTCATTTCGGCGCTC
Source organism: Salinicola rhizosphaerae (assembly GCF_014652715.1). Classification (GTDB taxonomy): domain Bacteria; phylum Pseudomonadota; class Gammaproteobacteria; order Pseudomonadales; family Halomonadaceae; genus Salinicola; species Salinicola rhizosphaerae. The sequence continues at coordinate 257,417 of NZ_BMZI01000006.1, forward strand.
TTCTCGCGCACCAGCTTCATGAACTCCGGCGCCGGAACTTCACCTTCACCGCGCGCGGCGCGGGCGGCATTGAGGGCCGCCTTGAGCAGATAGATATTCTTCACACCGGGAATTTCGATCGGGTACTGGAATCCCAGCAGCATGCCGGCACGGGCGCGCTCCTCGATCTCCATCTCCAGCACGTCCTGCCCTTCGAAGAAGATGGACCCCTGGGTGACTTCGTAGCCATCCTTGCCGGCGATGACGGCGGAGAGCGTCGATTTACCGGCCCCGTTGGGCCCCATGATGGCGTGAACTTCGCCCGCATTGACGGTCAGGTCGAGCCCTTTGAGGATCGCCTTGTCCTCGACCGAAACGTGAAGATCTTTGACTTCGAGCATGTGAAAACCTTGAGCAGTTGAAAGTCTGCGCGCCACGCGCAGCCTCTCGAAATAAGCATCGGCTGAAATCGAACGCGTCGTATCGACGGCGCGATCAGCCCACCGAACCTTCCAGCGTGACGTTGAGCAGCGCCTCGGCCTCGACGGCGAACTCCATCGGCAGCTCCTGGAAGACATCCTTGCAGAAGCCGTTGACGATCATGCTGACGGCGTCTTCCTCGTCGATACCGCGAGCGCGGCAGTAGAAGAGCTGGTCATCCGCGATCTTCGACGTCGTCGCCTCGTGCTCGACGGTCGCACTGGAGTTACCGATCTCCTGATAGGGGAAGGTGTGCGCGCCACACTGGTCGCCGATCAGCAGCGAGTCACACTGGGTGTAGTTGCGCGCGCCCTTCGCTCGCGGCCCGATCTTGACCAGGCCACGGTAGGCCTGATCGCTACGGCCAGCCGCGATGCCCTTGGCAACGATGGTCGAGCGCGTGTTCTCGCCGATATGGATCATCTTGGTGCCGGTGTCGGCCTGCTGGCGGCCATTGGTCACCGCGACCGAGTAGAACTCGCCGATGCTCTCCTTGCCGCGCAGCAGACAGGAGGGATATTTCCAGGTGATCGCGGAGCCGGTCTCGACCTGAGTCCAGCTGATTCGCGAGCGATCTCCACGGCAGTCGCCACGCTTGGTGACGAAGTTGTAGATGCCGCCCTTGCCATCTTCGTCGCCCGGGTACCAGTTCTGCACCGTGGAGTACTTGATGTAGGCGTCTTCCAGCGCTACCAGTTCGACGACAGCCGCATGAAGCTGATTCTCGTCGCGCTGCGGCGCCGTGCAGCCTTCCAAATAGGAGACCTGGGCCTTCTTGTCGCAGACGATCAGGGTGCGCTCGAACTGCCCCGTATTGGCGGCGTTGATGCGAAAATAGGTGGAGAGCTCCATCGGGCAGGTCACGCCTTCCGGCACGTAGACGAAGGAGCCATCGGTGAAGACTGCCGAATTGAGCGCAGCGAAGTAGTTGTCGGACTGTGGCACCACCGTTCCAAGATACTGACGGACCAGTTCCGGATATTCGCGAATCGCCTCCGAGATCGAGCAGAAAATCACGCCCGCCTCATGAAGCTTCTCCTTGAACGTGGTGGTCACGGAAACCGAGTCGAATACCGCATCGACCGCCACGCCAGCGAGCGCGGCACGCTCGTGCAGGGGAATCCCCAGTTTCTCGTAAGTTTCCAGGAGTTTGGGATCGACTTCGTCGAGACTCTGGGGACGATCTTCCGGCTTCTTGGGCGCGCTGTAATAGGAGATCGCCTGATAGTCGATCGGCGGATACTCCAGGTGCGCCCATGACGGCGGCGTCATCTCCAACCAGCGCCGATAGGCCTCGAGACGCCACTCCAGCATCCACTGCGGCTCTTCCTTCTTCTGGGAAATGAAGGCGATCACGCTCTCGTCCAGACCGGGCGGTACGGTATCGCTTTCGATGTCGGTCACGAATCCCTGCTTGTATTCGCGACGGACCAACTGCTCCATCTCTTCGCTAGCCATGGTCTCTCTCCTCTCCACCGAGAGTCTTATGACGAGGCTGGAATCGTATCGGGGAAGCACCAGAAACCGCCTTCTTCCCCGAGTGCTCCAACCTCTTAATAGGATTATCGCTTGTGCCGCATTGTCGCTCGACGCTTCTTCTCTCGCGACGCGCCGTCACGCCTTCGAGGCGGTCACCGGCAGCGTCACACTCTGAATCGGTAGCTGCACCGGCAGCTTGATCGGGCTCGACTGCGCCAGGTGAGCCAACGTCACGCCATCTAGCAGCGTCCGGATCGCCTGCGATACGCGCTGCCAGTTGTCAGCCACGCCACAGGTCTCGAACAGCTCGCAATCCCCGTCGGCATGACTGCACTCGGTCATGCCGATCGGCCCTTCGATCGCAGCGATGATGTCGCTCGCCGTAATCTCCCCCGGTGGACGCGAGAGCACGTAGCCGCCATGCGACCCACGGCGAGACTCCAGAAGCCCGTTCTTGGCGAGCATTTTGAGCGTCTTGCCGACCGTCGGTAGAGGTAGCTTTACCTGCGTTGCCAGCTCGGCCGCCGTGTGGGAATCACTAGGACTGCGCGCGATCTGCGCCATGATCACTGCCGCATAATCCGTCAGTTTCGATAGCTTCAGCACGTCGTGGCGATCTCCCCAGCTCGATCACTGTGATATAGGACCATTTTAGTCCTCTTTGCCGACGATTTGAACCGATACCGAAGACGGCCGAAGGCGATTCATGCCAGCTTCTTCTCGGCCGCCCTGCTAGTCACTCGCGAATCGGCGGAAAACGCTACCAGAGTCGAGGAAACGGGGTGAAATGTAACAGACGTAAACAACAACCACTCTCAAAGAGCCCTTTGTTATCCTGAAACAGTGCAAAATTCAAAAGGTCACAAAAAAGAACATTTAGAAAAACAGACTTCCTAAAAACACTATTCAATTACTTTTTGTTTCACAAGCCCGGTTTTTATGTCTTTTTTGCGTCGCCGGCTGGCGACATTAGACGTCTGTCTCAGAAGACCATGAGTGCAATGGAAGCGCAGGAAAACGCGTTTCCTCTTATATCAGATATTACCGAATTGGACCCTTGTAAGTTTTCTACCTAACGTTATCTCGCCATTTCGGGAACGCTGTTTGTCATCGGCTGTAAAGCCAAAAAATGAAGGCAAACCCAGTATAATCATATACTTACAACCCTAATTGAAGTTAAGTCTTTGATTTTCGGTTCTAAGCGTAACGATTACCGATCCAGGGGCGGCGTCCTTATCGATAAGGAAGGAATAGCCCTCAGCGTCCGGAATGATTGCCAGTGAGTCGGCACATTGAACGTCCCGCACTCGGCAAGCGCCCGACACTTCGGGACGGGTAACGACACGAAACCAGCAAGGAGAGCCATCATGCGGATTACCATTTTCGGAACAGGGTACGTCGGACTAGTCACCGGCACCTGCCTGGCGGACGCCGGACACGAAGTCATGTGCATGGACGTCGACAGCGCCAAGATCGAAGGACTGAAAAATGGCGTCGTCCCGATCTATGAGCCGGGCCTCGAGACACTGGTCAAGCAGAACGTAGCCGAAGAGCGCCTGCTGTTCACGACCGACCCGGCAGAGGCGGTCAGCTTCGGTACATTGCAGTTCATCGCCGTCGGAACACCACCGGACGAAGATGGCAGCGCCGATCTCAAGTATGTCCTGAGCGTCGCCGACACGATTGCCGAGCACATGCAGGAGTACAAGCTGGTCATCGACAAGTCTACTGTACCTGTCGGCACAGCTGATCGCGTCAGCGCAGCAATCGCTGAACGGCTCGAGGCGCGCGACGTGAATATCGATTACGACGTCTGCTCCAACCCGGAGTTCCTGAAGGAAGGCTCTGCCGTGGAGGACTTCTCCCAGGGCGCGCGTATCGTCATCGGCTGCGACTCTCCCCGCGTCGAACCGCTGATGCGCGAGTGCTACGCGCCTTATAACCGGCGCCAGGAGAAGCTGATGTTCATGGACATCCGGAGCGCCGAACTGACCAAGTACGCGGCCAACGCGATGCTGGCGACCAAGATCAGCTTCATGAACGAGGTCTCCAATCTGGCCGAGCGCCTGGGTGCGGATGTCGAGAACGTGCGCCGCGGCATCGGCAGCGATCCGCGCATCGGCTACAGCTTCATCTATCCCGGCTGCGGTTACGGCGGCTCCTGCTTTCCGAAGGATGTTCAGGCCCTGGCGCGCACTGCCAACGACGTCAATTACGACGCAGCCCTGCTCAACGCTGTGGAGGCCGTCAACGATCGCCAGAAGGCGAGTCTTTTCACCAAGCTTTCCCAAGCGCTCGACGGCGACCTGCAGGGCAAGACGATCGCGGTCTGGGGGCTGGCATTCAAACCCAACACCGACGACATGCGCGAAGCGCCGAGCCGTGCGCTGATGGAAGCGGTCTGGGCGGCGGGTGGCAAGGTCAAGGCCTACGATCCGGAAGCGATGGCGGAGTGCCGCCGCATCTATGGCGAGCGTGATGATCTCGAGCTGACGAAGCGTCGTGACGAGACCCTCGAGGGCGCCGACGCCCTGGTGATCTGCACCGAGTGGAAAGCGTTCCGCACCGTCGACTTCCGTCGTCTACGCGAGCAGCTGACCACGCCGGCAATCATCGATGGCCGCAACCTGTTCAACCCGGAAACGGTGCGCGCTGCGGGTCTGCTCTACTTCGCCGTGGGTCGGGCCGACTCCTTACAAGTGCCGCTCTCTGCGAAGGATGCCACGCAGAACATCCTGCCTGCCGAGCGCGGCGGCCCCAGCGTCGCCTACACGCTCTAGGCCACCTCTTGCCGACGGCACGGCTCGTGCCGTCGGTGTTCCCCGGAGGTATCTAACGCTGGCGCCCAGGCGCCGGCCAAGGAGACTCACGTCTCCAAAAAAGGGATCTGCGTTCACGACAACGCCAAGGGACTGTTTTCAAGGACCATTTGATGAGCCCGATCAACTACACCCAAGCCAGACCGAGCAAGGCGTCGCTTGCGACCGAAATCAGCGTCATGCTGCTGATCGTCGCGCTGGTCGTGCTGCTGGTCTCGCATCTGCCCGGTGAGGTCTTCCACCCCGGCTCGAAGAGCTTCATCTTCGCCGTCGGCCTGATCGGTGCGTGGCGCTACTCCTGGTGGTTCGTCCAAGCGCTGCGCTCGGTCTGGTACAACCGACGCATGTTTCCGCGCCTGCGCGCCGAAGCGGATGAAGCGGCCGCGACGCAGTCGCCTGATGCGCTCTACATACTCTGCACCTCCTTTCGGATCGAAACCGAAGTCACGTTTGCGGTCTACGATGCCTTGATCCGAGACGCTGCCGATTACGGCGTGCCGACGACGATCTTCGCCGCCATCGCCGACCGTAGCGACGTCGACATCATCGATCAGGTGATGGACGAACATGGCTGGCCGCAGAACATCTCCGTGCGTTACATGTTCCAGAAAGGCGATGGCAAGCGTTCGGCGATGGCCGAAGTGCTACGCGCCATTTCACGCTGCATGCCGACAGAAAAGTCGCTGCTGGTCAGCATGGACGGTGACATTCGCATCGAGCCCGGCACGCTGGAACGCTCGCTCTCGTTCTTCCTCGCGCGAGGCGATCTCGGCGCCATCACCACCAACAACAACGCGGTGGTGATCGGTAACGACGCGACCAAGGAGTGGTACGACCTGCGCTACGCCCAGCGCCATCTGGTGATGAGTTCGACTTCCGTGTCCGAGCGCCTGCTGGTGCTGACCGGCCGCTACAGCGCCTTTCGTGCCGACCTGGCCACAGAGCCGGAGTTCATCGAACTGGTCGAGAACGATCACGTCGATCACTGGCGCTTCGGCAACTTCAAGTTTCTCTCCGGCGACGACAAGTCGACCTGGTTCTGGCTGCTCAAGCACCGCTGGAAGATGCTCTACATCCCCGACGTCTACGTCACCGGGTTCGAGGAGCTGCCGGATCGCCACCGCTTCTTCAAGTCCTCGCTGGACCTGATGCGCCGCTGGTTCGGCAACATGCTGCGAACCAACGGCCGCGCCATTGCGCTAGGCCCGCGCCGGATCGGTCTGTTCACCTGGTGGAGCCTGGTCGACCAGCGGCTGTCGATGTGGACGACGCTCATCGGCCCGACCATCGCCGTACTGCTGACGCTGTTCGTGCGCCCGTCGTTCATCTTCGCCTACCTCCTCTGGATTCTGATGACCCGCGGCGTCACCAGCCTGGTACTCGCCTGGCAGCGTGGCCGCTGGAGCGCGCTGTGGGTGCCGATGCTCTATTACAACCAGCTGAGCGGGGCGATTCTCAAGACCTACGTCAGCTTTCGCTTCAACCGTCAGAAATGGTCGCGCCAGGGCATTTCCGCGGGTGAGCCGGACGATCCGCGCGCCGCGAGACGTCAGCGCATGGGCGGCCATCTGATCCACGCGCTCTACTTTGGCGCTCTGATCTTTGTGCTCGCCGTGGTCGGTGGCGTCATGGCGCCGGCGGATCGACTTTCGATCGCGGCCATGACCGGTGAAGAACCCGAGCCTGCCGATGGCACAAGTCAAGGCGACAGTTACTGGCTTGCACTGACGCTTGCCGATGCCCCCAGCGGCGGTCGAGTCCAGCTGCCGGCTGGGCGCTATCACCTCGATAGCAGCTTCAATGCACGTGTTGCCACACTCGACAAGGTTCGCGGCGCCAGCATTCACGGTTATGGCGATTCGGCGCAGCCGACCGCGCTCGCGGTCGATCCTGGTCTGGCGACGCAGATCGAGTCTAACGGCCAGTCGCTCGCTGCCGTCGGCAGCTTCGACTGCGATAGTGCCAGCCCATGCCAGTTGACCGTCGATGGCCACGAACTGCAGCTACTCGATCTCACGGTCGCACTCGCTACCCCTCGCAAGGAAGACACCCAGCTGGCACAGAACAGCCAGTGAGTCAGGGACAAACAAGGAGACCCATCATGTCAGATCACGACCGTCCGTCACACGATAGCTTTGATGACCACCGCGGCGCCGACCAGCTCCGTCACGAACGCCGTGACGAGCGACACTATGTCCGCGTGGAAATGCCCTTCAACGTTCGGCTTGGCGACGACCGAGTCGCCAAGGGCCACGACCTATCGATGGGTGGCTTTTCGGCCTACACCTCGATGCAGTTCGAGCCGGGTCGCGAAATTCCCGTTGCTCTGATGCTCGACGCAAGCGACGTGGAGATGAGCCTTTCTGCGCGCGCTCGACCGCTGCGCGAAGTCGGAGACGGCCGACATCAGCGAATGGCCTTCGAATTCACCGACCTGCAGCCACGGCAACGCGAAATCCTGCGCCGCGTCATCCGCGCTCAGATGAGCGGTCGGCATGTCAGCCTCGAGGGGCTGGTGGAAAGTCATGATGCGCAGACCCCGCGCAAACGCCAGGGCAACACGGCCAAGCCGGCCACGAAGCCGAAACGTCGCGTGCCGCTGTTCCGCTACACCGCCCTGTTGCTGGCTGCGGGCGTGCTGATCGCCGTCGTCGGCGCCACGGTCTACCGCAATGTGTTCTTGATCGAGCCCAACTTCGCGGCCGTGACCGCGCCGCGCACGGATATCATGGCCCCGGGCGCCGGACAGCTCAAAGACCTCCAACTCAAGGCCGGCGACAAGGTCAAGCGCGACCAGCCGCTGATTCAGGTCAATGATGCGGAGCTGCAGAACAATCTGCTTTTGGCTGAAGCCTCTTTCGACTACAACAAGCGGTTGATCGATAACCTGCAGAAGAGCATCGACGACTCGGGCAGCAACAAGGTTAGTGTGGCCACTTCTTCCAACCCCTCGAAGGGCGAGATGGGTTACGAAACGCTCTCACCGGAAATTGCCAAAACCCGAGTCGAGCAATTTCAGACCGCGCGCGACTACGAAAGCTCACGGATCGATGCCTACAAGTCGCGCGTCGCCGCCAACACGATCTATAGCCCCTGTAACTGCGAAGTGGCCTGGGCACTCAGCGCCGCCGGTGGTACCTACGTTAATCAGGGCGACCGTGTCATGACGCTGGTAAGCACTGAAAATAACGACGTCATGGTCGAAGCACTGGTGCACATGAGCGACATCGGCCAGATCGATAATCACCAGAAAGCCTATATTTCCCTACCCAACGCGTCGGAGCCCATTCCCGCACGCGTGCGCAGCGTCGCCCTGGATGTCGAGCGTCAACCGCGTGCCGGTTTCCCGGATTGGGTTCGTCAGCAGCAGAACGTTGCCAGCGTGCTGCTGGTGCCTGAAAAGCCGCTGCCGGCAGGTGCCGTTGGCACACCGGTCGATGTCCGTTTCACCGAAGCGCCGATGCTCGACACCGCCGCAGAGTGGACCTATCAAGCCGGACGCGCCGTCTATCAGGGCGTTCAATCGCTTTGGGGCAGCGCGTCGGACAAGCTGCAGAGCGCCATGAACTGAGCGCTCGCCACTCGCATCAAGCTATGAATTCAGTCACGACCGTGAACGATGGCATCTGCCAAGGAGACGATCATGAATCGTAATGACTCGACAGCGATCCGCCGGCCCCTGGCCGCGCTGATTGCAGCGGTGTCCACCGTCGCCACTTTCGCCGTTAGCGCACTCCCCGCCCAGGCGGATGACAACGACTTGAGCCGGCCGCAGGTCAGCGCCTGCGATAGCCGCTACACAACAGTGAAGACGATGGACATAGGTACCGCACCGGACATGAAGCAATGGGTCAAGCAGACCCTCGGCGCAGAGCGTCGCTGGGGAGAGCAGAATCTGAGCGTTACCGGTCCCAGCGAAAGCGGAACTGGCTCGCCCGTGTTGCGTGTGCGCTACCCCGAGGGCACCTCTTCGCCGAGCGATACCGAAGAGGGTGGCGCTGGCTTCGTCATGCCGGTGCCGGCACTGCGGCAGGCCAATAGCGCCTGCCTGCGCTATCGCGTGCGCTTCGAGCCCAACTTCGATTTCGTCAAAGGCGGCAAGCTGCCGGGGCTCTATGGCGGAGACGGCCCGACCGGCGGCGACGAGGTGACCGGAACAAACGGCTTTTCCATGCGGTTCATGTGGCGTAAGCAGGGTCAGGGCGAACTTTATGAATATGTCGTCAACAAGGACTCCGATTACGGCGAGTCCGTCGGCCGCGGCAAGTGGCGTTTCACGCCCGGCCAGTGGGTGACGGTCGAAGAGGAGATCGTCCTCAACGACCCCGACGCAGAAAACGGCGTCGCTCGCGTCTGGATCGACGGGCAACCGATTTTCGAGCAGCAGGGCATCGTCTATCGCACCACGGACGACGTGCATATCGACGGTCTGATGTTCTCGACCTTCTTCGGCGGCCACGGCAGTGACTGGCGCACGCCACGCGAACAGAGCGCCGACTTCGCCGACTTCACGCTGATGGCGCCCAAGGCGTGAATCCGCTTTCCGACAAGGAGTCGACTCTCATGAACCGGATGTCATTCGCATCCTTGCGTCTCGGCATGCTCCTGCTGCTGGGGACCGCCACGCTCGGCGTGGCGCTCTCCGCCCATGCCATGAGCTACGAGAAACGCCAGAAGCTGGACCTTTCCCAATACACGGTGAAAGACCCAGACGCATCCTTTTTCGACGTCAAATCCCGCATGGCGCTTCTGAAGCGCACCGACAACGACATGCTGGAATACAATCGCGACGCGCTGAAGGAAGGTCCCAGCTGTCGCCAGGAGCTGGCCAAACCGCCGCTGGATAGCGTTATCCGCATTCCCGGCTACTATCCGCAACCCAAGGCGTGGGAACTCGCCTCGCAGCCACTCTTCGACTTCGAGGATACCGTGTCCCACCTGGCTGGGTCCTACGTGGCCTCCGGTGACGACTACTACGCCGACTGCCTGGTGCAGTTCCTCGACAAGTGGGCCACGCACGACGCCATCAGCGACTTCTACTACACCCGACGCGAACCACAGGGCTGGTACTCCACGGAGTCGATGATGTTCGCGGCGGCGCTGTCATACTCGATCGTCCGCCCGGCCGTGGCTGACAAGCGCCCGGAGGCCATCGAGCGTATCAATCACTGGCTCAACACCCTCGCTCACAAGCACTCGGGGATTCGAGGTGGCGAGAACAGCTGCTGCAACAACCACTTCTATCGCCGGGCGCTCTATGCCTCGATGATCGGCGTGCTCACCGACGACGATGAGCTGTTCCAGTTCGGCGTCAGCGCGGTCTACTCGGCATTGAGTGACATGCTGCCGAACGGCGCGCTGCCAAGAGAGATGGAGCGCGGGCGTCGCGCGAGCCACTACCAGAACTATGCCCTGCTCTACCTCGTCAACATCATGCAGGTGGCCTATCGCCAAGGCTATGACCTGTTCGAGTTCAAATACGATGGCCACACCATCGACCAGGGCGTCCAGTTCGCGCTGGATACCTTCGATGATCCGGCCGCGCTTGGCGATCTCGCCACCCACAATCAGTACCGTGGTTTTCTGGATGACGAGCAGTATCTGGCGTGGATGGAAATCTATCTGAAGCACCATCCGGATCCACGTATTTCCCGCTACGTCAGCAAGAAGCGCCCCATCGACAACCGCAGTGCCGGCGGCTACGTGACGCTCTACTTCATGGACCCTGAAGCACAGCAGCACGCCGTTCTCGCGCCGAAGAAGAAAGAGATGGCCGCAACGTTCGAGCCGGACTGAGCCCGGCCACACGCGCGAGAGTTCTTGCAAGGAAGCGCCATCATTCAAGGAGACAGTGATATGAAAAACTCGACACTTGTCCATCGCGGACATCTTTCATCTCCCCTGCCCCGCCGTTATCTGCTGGGGCTCGCCTCGGCGCTGGTGCTCGGTGGTTGTGCCACCGGCCAGGTTCCGGATAGCCAGGTCCAGGTTCAACCCGAGGACCGGGGGCTGTTTGCCCATCGCTACACCGAATCGCTGCCGTCCACCGGCTGGAACCGCCTGGAGTACATTCGCGAGCTCGAGGAGAAAGGACAGGGCGAGAAAGCGATCGCCCTGTTGAAACCGTTGATCAGAAGCAACAGCACAGGCGAGATCAAGCTCAACTCTCAAGGCGCCAATGGCTCGCCGGAAGCCGCCTACGAACTGGGCCGGATCTACGAAGATGGCCGCGGCGGCATCGCGCCCAATCCCACCAAGGCCGCACACTACTACCGAATGGCCGTTCCGTTTGCCTACTCGGGACTGGATAACGCGTCGCTTCATCTTGGCCGTCTCTATCGCCAGGGCAACGGCGTCAAGCGCGACCCGGCGCTGGCCTGGAACCTGTTCCAGCAGGCAGTGGATCACGACGGCAACCCCAGTGCCCGCATCGAGCTCGCCGAGATGCAGCTCACTGGCGAAGGCGTGCCCCAGGATATCGACGGCGCCCGCCAGCAGTTCGAGCAAGCCGCCGCCGAGAATGAGCCTCGCGCACTACGAGCGCTGGCCGAGAACTACGCTCCCGGCGGGGCTTTTGGCAGCGACCCTGCCAAGGCGCGACGCTATGCCGAGCGCTATGCAGGCGCCCTGACCCCGCAAGCGGAACAGGGGGACGTCAGCGCCATGCTCGGCCTGTCGCGCCTCTACGCCGAAGACGGCCTGCTTCCCCAGCCGGCGCGCCAGAAACAGTGGCTGACACGTGCCGCCGACAGCGGCGACCCGCAGGCACTCGCGGCCGCCGGTCATTTGCTGCTCGACGACGCCGACCCGGCTCGCGGCATCGACATACTCACCCGTGCCGCGAAAAGCGGCAACGCCGACGCGGCCTACTGGCTGGGCCAGGCCTACCTGGGCGGCGACCGCGTTCAGTCAGCCCCCGACGACGCCGAGAAATGGCTTCGCGACGCCGTTCAACAAGGCAACTTGGACGCGGCTCGTACGCTGGGCAACGCCTACATCGAGGGCGATGTCCTGCCGCGGAATCCGGCCCAGGGTATCCCCCTGCTGGAGAGAGCGGCCAAGCACGACGACGCCTACGCCCTGGCGCTACTCGGCAACCTCTATCTCGACGGCGATCAGGTCAGGCGCCAGCCTCAACGCGGCATCGATTACCTGCGCAAGGCCCACGAACTCGGTCATCCCTACGCCACCGAGCGCCTGGGCGAGGCCTATCTCAACGGCGATGGCACACAGGCCGACCCCGTCCAGGGCGTTGCGTTGCTCAAGCAGGCCGCAACGCAGAATCAGAGCGGCGCCGCACGCAGCCTGGGTATAGCCTACATGGACGGCACCGGACTCCAGAAGGATCCCGCCAAGGCGAAGCAATGGCTGGCTCGAGCCGTCGATCAAGACCCTGATGACACCACCTCCAAGACACGACTGGGCCGCGGATATCTTGAGGGGACGTTGCCCGGTCGTAGCCAGGATGGCATCGACCTGCTACGCCAGTCGGCCAATCAGGGCGATGCCTACGCCATGGTCGTTCTCGGCCGCGCCTATCGTGATGGCGTCGGTGTCGAGCCGGACCTGCAGCGCTCCGAACTCTGGCTGCAGCGGGCACAGCGTGCGGGTCACCCCTCGGCGCAGCAGGCGCTGGCGCGCACCTATCGCACCAGTGGCGAGCAAGGCAACATCGATGACCTGATTCGCGCAGCGCAGATGGGTGAAGTCCCGGCCATGGCCGATCTCGGGCGTGCCTATCTACGCGGAGATGGCGTGCGAGCCAACTATTCGAGCGCCCGCAAGTGGCTATCCAAGGCAGCGGACGCCGGACACCCCGGTGCCACGGCATCACTCGGCCGCATGTATCAGGAAGGGCTGGGGGTCGACATCAACAAGGCCAGAGCCGCTAACTACTTCGAGCGTGCCGTGGCTGCGGGTCACGTCGGTGCAGAAGCCGATCTCGGCGAGATGCTGCTGCATGGCAATGGCGTACCGGCCAATCCGCAACGCGGCGTCCAATTACTGACCCGCGCCGCCAACGCCGGCCACGGCTCTGCGGGCGTGACCCTCGGGGAGGCCTATCTCAACGGCACCGGTGTTGCAGCCGATCCCGAGAAAGGCGTGCGCTACCTGGAACGCGCGGCCAACGCCGGCGACGACAACGCGCAACGTGTGCTCGGGCTTGCCTACCTCGACGGCAACGGCGTGAAGCGTGACGGCGAACGCGCCGTCAAGTGGCTGTCGCGCGCCGCCGATCGTGGCAACGTCTCGGCGCAGGCCGCGCTGGGCTCGGCCTATCTGGAGGGACAGGCCGGCATCGCGCAGGATGTGGAACGCGGAAAACAGCTACTCACCGCCGCAGCCGACACCGGCCACGCCGGTGCCGAGGCAGCGCTGGGCCGGGCCTATCTGAGCGGCGAAGTACTTCCCCGCGATCCGCATAAGGGTGCCGAGCTCCTGGTCAAGGCAGCAAAACAAGGCCATCAGTCGGCCCGGCTGTCGCTGGCGCAGGCTTACCTGCAGTCGCGGGGCATCGACTTCGTCAATCAGCAGCAGGCGATGATCTGGCTCGATGGCGTCATGGAGAGCGACAGCGGCAATGCCATTCAGACGCTGCAGGACCTGCTCGAAGACCCCCAGGTTGCCTCCGCGGCCAGCGCCGACACCTCCTCATGAGACGGCCACCGATACTCTGGAAGCCCGCCGTGCCGGCGGGCCTTTCCACCGTCTCGCTCTCCATCGCCGCGCCTGCCATAGTTGCGCTCTCCACAATTTTGCTAGCCGTAGCCGTTTCGACATTGCCGGCCTTCGCTGATGAGCGTGTACCCGAAGCGGTGCAGGCAGGCGCCGAAACCACGGTCGGCAGCGCGGCGAGAGAGGCCCTGAACGAGCCGCTTTTCAGCGTGGTCGACAAGACCCGGCTCGCCGCAAGCGGCAATCCACACGACTATTTCAGCTTTGCGCCCTACTGGTGGCCGGACCCGGAAAGCGAAGACGGCCTGCCCTATCTGCGCCGCGACGGCCACTACAACCCGGCGACACGAGGCGACGCCACCGACAAGCAGCGGATGATCGACTTCATCGATACCGTGAATGCATTGACCCAGGCGTACGTGACGACACGGGACGAGCGCTACGCGTCGCGCGCCGTGGTGCAGCTACGTCACTGGTTCTTGAATCCGGACACCCGCATGGCACCCAATCTACGCTATGCCCAGGCCATACCGGGGCGCGTCGACGGTCGCGGGATCGGTATCATCGAGAGCCGCCTGCTGATCGGCCTGACGCGGTCGATCGAGCAACTCGAGAAAGCGTCGGCAATGGACTCCAAGACGCTGGCCGGTCTGCAGCGCTGGTACGCCGATTACCTGCAATGGATGCTCAGCAGCGACAACGGTCACGACGAGCAGGCCAAGGCAAACAACCACGGCACCTGGTACGACGCTCAGGTCGTGACGTTCGCGCGCTTCACCGACCAGCCGGCCATCGCCGGACGGCAGCTCGATCATGCGCTGGATCGGCTAGATGCGCAGTTCCGAGTCGATGGCAGCCAGCCGCTGGAGCTCGAACGCACACGTCCCTGGCACTACGCCAACTTCAACCTGGAGGCGTGGTCGATTCTGCTGGATCAGGCAGCGGCAATGGACGTCGACTGGCCCCGGGGTGAGGCTCGCGACAAGCTGGCTACGGCCTACGGCTGGATAGTGGATCACGCCGCCCGCCCCGATGACTGGCCTTTCAAGGAACTGCACGGATTTCACCCCGAGCAGGCAGCGACCAATCTCATCGTGGCCAGGCGGCACGGCCTGATCGCCGGCAGGCCGGTCGATGCGCTCATCGCCCGATGGACGCCGATTGACGACGCAACGACAGCGGCGATATTCGACCTGCCGCCGTTCGATGCCGGGACCGGCTGATCCACGCCTTGGCCGACGAGCCGTCAAACCTGGTCGACGCCGCCAGAAACGACAGGGCCCGCTGCCGGAGCAGCGGGCCCTGTTTCGATACCGGCCGCGATTAGGAGAACGGGTTGCGCAACACGATGGTCTCGTTGCGATCGGGCCCCGTCGAGATGATATCGATCGGCGTGCCCACTTCCTGTTCGAGAAAGGTGATGTAGGCGCGGGCATTGGCCGGCAGATCCTCGAGTCGACGAGCACCGATCGTCGACTCGTTCCAGCCCGGCAGGTCGTGATACACCGGCTCGATCACCTCGTAGCCTTCGGAGTCGACCGGATTGTCGATCGTCTCGCCGTCCTTGCTGCGATAGCCAACACAGACGCGGATATTCTCGAGGCCGTCGAGCACGTCGAGCTTGGTCAGGCAGATACCCGAGACCGAGTTGATCTGCACCGCGTGGCGTAGCGCGACCGCGTCGAACCACCCGCAGCGGCGCGCACGGCCGGTGGTCGCACCGAATTCGTGACCCTTCTCCGCCAGATGGCGGCCGAATTCATCGAACAGCTCGGTCGGAAACGGGCCGGAGCCGACACGCGTCGTGTAGGCCTTGGTGATGCCCAGCACATAGTCGAGATAGAGCGGACCGACGCCGGAACCGGTCGCCGTACCACCCGCGGTGGTATTGGAACTGGTCACGTAAGGGTAGGTGCCGTGGTCGATGTCGAGCAGCGAGCCCTGGGCGCCTTCGAACAGAATGTTCTCGCCCGACTTGCGGAAGTCGTGCACCAGCGAGACGGTATCGCATACCATCGGGCGCAGTTCTTCGGCGAAGGCCATTGCTTCGTCGAGCACTTCCTGAAAATCCACCGCCGGCTCGCCGTGATAGCGGGTCAGCACGAAGTTATGGTAATCGAGCACTTCGCCGAGCTTCGAGGCAAAGCGCTCGCGGTGGAGCATGTCACCGAGACGCAGCCCGCGACGTGCGACCTTGTCTTCGTACGCCGGGCCGATACCGCGTCCCGTCGTGCCGATCTTGGCCACGCCGCGCGCCTTTTCGCGCGCCTGGTCGAGACGCACGTGGTACGGCAGGATCAGCGGGCAGGCCGGTGACAGCCGTAGACGCTGGCGGACCGGTACGCCCTTGTCCTCGAGCTCCTTGATCTCGTCGATCAGCGCTTCGGGGGACAGCACGACGCCGTTACCGATGACGCAAGTCTTGTCATCGCGCAGCACGCCGGAGGGGATCAGATGAAGCACGGTCTTCTGACCGTCGATCACCAGCGTATGGCCGGCGTTATGGCCGCCCTGAAAGCGCACCACCGCCGCCGCGGACTCGGTCAGCAGGTCGACGACCTTGCCCTTGCCCTCGTCGCCCCACTGCGTACCCAATACGACTACGTTCTTGCCCATTGCTCTCGTCTCTTGATCCATTCGTCGCGATCGAATCGCATCGCGGCAGCGACTCGGCGCCACCACCGTCTCAACCTGACTGTCTCGACTCAGCCCTTACGGGCCCGCCGGCTCAGCCCAGAGGCCGCGTCCACCACTCGCCGTCCTCGCGGACGAGATGACGGTTGCAGCGATGTGCCCCGGGGCCGGTATGCTGCCCCGGCAGGGCCTGAATGACACGTTCACCCTCGGCGCGGAGACGATTGATGACCTCGTTCAAGGCCGAATCCTCGTCCGCCGGCGCCCAGATGCCGTCGTTCGGCGGCTCGCGCTCGGCAAGCGTCGCCAGCTGTTTCAGATCCATCGAGAATCCGGTCGCCGGCCGCGCCCGCCCGAAGGCCTGACCGGTATCGTCATAGCGTCCGCCCTTGGCCAATGCCTGACCGTAGCCGGGCACATAGGCGGCAAACACCATGCCGGTGTGATACTGATAGCCGCGCAGTTCGGCCAGGTCGAAATAGACCGATACCCCGGGGTGCTCGCTGACGACTCCACGATGCAGCCGCACCAGCTGATCGAGGGCCGCGCCCACCGCAGCAGGTGCACCGGCCAACGCCAGCCTGGCCTGTTCCAGGGTTTCCGCGCCCCCGTGCAGTCGCGGCAGTTCGCAGAACATCCGCGCCAGCGCGGGGTCGCTCACGTGGGTCGCGACGAGCTCGTCGACCTGCTTGTAGGCCTTGCGCTCGATGGCATCGAAGAGTGCACGCTCGACCGCTTCGTCCCACTGCGCCTCTCGTGCCAGCTCGCGGTAGATGGCGATGTGACTCAGCGCCAGGTGAATCTCGCCAGCGCCGGCCGCCTCGAGACCGGAGAGCGCCAGTCGCAGCACTTCGATGTCGGCATCGAGCCCGGCGTGGCCGAAAAGTTCGACACCGACCTGCATCGGGCTACGCCCGCCCTGATGCTTGTCGGCCTGCGCCCTCAGTACGGTCGTGCAATAGCACAGTCGCACGGGGCCCTGGCGCTTCAACGAGTGCGCGTCCATCCTCGCCACCTGCGGCGTGACATCGGCACTCGCGCCCATCATGCGGCCCGTCAGCTGATCGGTCAGCTTGAATGTCTGCAGATCCAGATCGGTGCCGGTCCCGGTCAACAGCGAGTCGAGAAACTCCACGGGTGGTGGCATGACGAGGTCATAGCCCCAGCGGTCGTACAGGTCGAGCAGAGTCCGCCGCAGCTCCTCCATCCGGGTTGCCTGCGGCGGCAGCACTTCATCCATGCCGTCGGGAAGCAACCAGCGGTCAGCGATCGTCATGAGCCTGTCCTGCCAAGCGGTAAGTCGGTAATGATCGAGGGCAACACCCGGGCGGCGCCATTCTCGGATAGTCCAAGTCGAGCGAATCGCAGGCGGCCTGCCAGCCGTCGCCACACAAAAAAGCCGGGAGATGACCCGGCTGCGCGATGGTATCACGAAAAGCCCACGGAGAAATCCCGCGGGTCAGGTTTTGAATCGGTCAAACGCCATCCGCCAATGAAAGCGACCGCCCGGAGGCGGTCGCAGTGAGTCAAGGCGTGGCGGCACTCGCCGCGGCGCCAGGCTCGGGGTTCTTCAGATAGCGGAAGAAGTCGCTGTTGTCGGGACTCAACACCAGCAGGTCCTTGCCGCTGCCGTCGAAGCTGTCTCGGTAGGCCTGCATCGAGCGGTAGAAGCTGAAGAAGTCCGGGTCCTGCTGATAGGCGCTGGCATAGATCTTGGCCGCCTGCGCATCACCCTGACCGCGAGTGGTCTCGGCTTCCTGTCGGCCGCTGGCCAGAATTTCCTGGCGCTGACGATCGGCATCGGCACGAATCGCTTCGGCCTGCTGAGAGCCTTCCGCACGGTAGGTCCGCGCAGCCTGCTCACGCTCCGAGTTCATGCGCTCGTAGACCGCCTGGGTGACCTCGGTCGGCAGCTCGATACGCTTCACGCGAATGTCGAGAATGTGCACGCCCAGTTCCTTGCGCATCGCCGCATCGAGTTGCTGCACCGGCTCGACCATCAGCTCCTCGCGTGCGCCCTCGACCGTGTCGGCTGCCTTGTCACCGCCGGGCAGCTGCTTGTCGTTGCTCTCGGCCGCGATACGTTCCTGGATGATCGACGACATCTGGGTCTGGCCGAACTTGTTACGCAACGCCTCGTCGGTACGCGGCGAGATCAGATTTTCGGCGACCTGAATGTTGCCTCGCGTGGCTTCATAAAACTGCTGCGGATCCGCAATCTTCCATTTCACGAACGAGTCGACGATGACGGCCTTGGAGTCGGCGGTCAGATAACGCGTGGCACTGGAGTCCACTGTCTGCACCCGCGTATCGAAGATCCGCACCGTGTTGAACACCGGCAGCTTGAAATGCAGACCGGGCCCGATATCGTTCTCGATCACCTGACCGAAGCGCAGCTTGATGGCACGCTCGGTCTCGTTGACGACGTAGAAGCTGGCGCTGGCGAACCACGCCAGCAGCGCCAGGATAATGACGCCGATCAGGGCACGATTGTTAAACATTAGCGGCCCTCCCGCAGGCTGGAACTACGCGAAGACGACTGCGAGCTACTGCTGCTGTTCATGTGATCGACCACCTGCCGGGAAATCTGTTGGAGCTCCTGCATGCTCATCGAGGAACTGGCGCTTCCGCTCTTGCCGCCGCTCTGCATCTGATTGAGCGGCAGGACCGTGACGGCATCGCTGTCGCCCAGATCGACCAGCGCCTTGGGCGTATTACTCAACAACTGGCTGATCGTCTCGAGGTAGAGTCGCTCACGCGTGACGTTTGGCGCCTGCTGATACTGGCCCAGCAGAGACTGGAAGCGGTTGGTCTGACCGGTCGCGTCGGACACCGCCGCCGCCTTGTAGCCCTGCGCTTCCTCGACCAGGCGCTGCTTCTGACCTTTCGCCTCGAGCACGACGGCCTGGCTGTAGGCATTGGCCTGGTTGATCAGACGCTGACGTTCTTCGCGGGCACGAATGACGTCATCGAAAGCGTCCTGTACCTGATCCGGGGGCGAGGTGGATTCGACGTTGACCGTCTGCAGGCGCAGCCCGGTGCCGTAGGCGTCCATGTAGGCACTGAGGCGATCGAACACTCGCTGCCCCAGACGATCACGACCCGTGGTCAAGATCTCCTGCAGCGGCATGTTGCCGACCTCCTGCCTCAGTGCCGAGTCCATCGCATTCTGCAGCGTCATTTCCGGTTCGTTGACGTTGACGAGAAACGCGTGGGCATCGCTGACCACGTACTGCGCGGACACGCTGACGCGTACGATATTCTCGTCACTGGTCAACATCGAATCGGTCTGGTTGGCCGAACGGATACTGGTGACGTTGACGTTTTCGACGTGGTCCACGATCGGCGGATTCCAGTGCAGACCGGGGTTCAACGTCGTGGTGTACTTGCCGAAGCGGAACACGACACCGCGCTCCGACTGATCGATCAGGTGGAAACCGGAGCCGGCCCAGATCACCAGCGCCACGATGACCACGAGGATTGGCAGCACGAACGGATTGCGCTTGCCACCGCCGCTACCGTCACCGGTGCCACTGCGCTTGCCACCGCCCAGCAGACGATTGATGCGATCCTGAAATTTCTTCAGCGCTTCATCGAGGTCCGGCGGTCCCTGGTTCTTGCCGCCGCGGTTGTTACCGCCGTTGCCGCCGTTGCCGCCGTTGCCACCATTTCCCCCCGGACGACGGCCCCCTCCGCCACTCCACGGGTCCTGCTGGTTGTTGCCACCACCTGGCTCATTCCAAGCCATACCTATTCTCCACTGATGCAGTCAAAGCGTTGCGTCGGACGACACGCGCGCCACGCGCGAGTGCGACCGTCGGGCATGGAGAGCACGCGCCAGAAGGCGCCGTGGCAATGGCAGGCAGCGCACGCACTCGTCATCGAATCGTGGACACCCTGCACTTTTCGCGGCCGTCGGCCGGACCGCGAAACTCCCCTGCGATTATTCCTTGCTTCAGACCCGCTCTCGTTGCTGTCAGACCCGTTCCCAATCGGCAATCGGCGTCTGTTCGTGAGCGGGCAAATAGTCTTCTGCGCTTTCGCCCAGGCGAGCCATCATCTGCATAAACTCCCGCCGGGGCAAGCGAATCTCCAGGCAGGAACGGCCGCGTTCGTCGAAATCTTCCTGTCGCACGGCCTGCAGTTCATGCAGTGCCGCTCGTAGTCGACCCTGCTCGGGCGTCAGCGTCAAGCGGATGTCCAGGATATCGTCCGCCAGCCATTCGCCAAGCGCGTCGCCAAGCAGCTCCAGCCCTTGCTGGTTGCGCGCCGAGAGCCATACCACCTGCGGCCGCCCCTGATCGTCACGCTCGATGCGTGGCGAGGTACCCAGCAGGTCGATCTTGTTCATGACCAGCAGTCGCGGCACGTCGTCGGCATCGATCTCGGACAGCACCCGGTCGACCTGGTCCACGTTGAGCTCTCGGTCGGGGTCGGCGGCATCGATGACATGCACGATCAGGCTGGCTTCGGTGGCTTCCTGCAGCGTGGCCCGGAAGGCCTCCACCAGTTTGTGCGGCAGGTGACGAATGAACCCGACGGTATCCGCCAGTACGACTTCGCCCACGTCCGGCACCTCGAGGCGGCGAAGCGTCGGGTCGAGCGTGGCAAACAGCTGATCGGCAGCGTAGACCTCGGAGGACGTCACGGCGTTGAACAGCGTCGATTTACCCGCGTTGGTGTACCCCACCAGCGAGACGCTCGGCACCTCGGCGCGCGCCCGCGCACGGCGGTTCTGGTCGCGCTGCTTGCGTACTTTCTCAAGGCGCTTGTGAATCGACTTGATGCGAGCGCGCAGCAGCCGGCGGTCGGTCTCGAGCTGGGTTTCACCCGGACCGCGCAGGCCGATCCCGCCTTTCTGGCGTTCGAGGTGGGTCCAGCCGCGCACCAGGCGCGTCGACATGTACTCGAGCTGAGCGAGTTCGACCTGGAGCTTGCCTTCGTGGGTCCGCGCACGTTGCGCGAAGATGTCGAGAATCAGCCCCGTCCGGTCGAGCACGCGACAATTCAGCGAGCGCTCGAGATTCCTCTCCTGTGACGGAGACAGGGCGTGATTGAAAATGACCAGTTCGGCGTGATGGGCCTCGAGCGCCGCCTTGACGTCGTCGAGCTTGCCGCTGCCGATGAAGGAGCGAGGATCGGGACGACGCCGGCTGCCCTGGATCAGGGTCGCCGGCACCGCTCCAGCGGAGCGCACCAGTTCCAGGAGTTCACCCGGATCTTCGCGCTCCTGCTCGTCCTGAAAGTCCACATGGACCAGAATCGCCGTTTCGCCGGCGTCGGGACGTTCGAAAAACAATCACTACCTCTCGATCAATTATCGAGTCCGGGCGCAGCGTTGGGGTCCTGCGGCGGCAACCGGACGTTACGTGACGGCACTACCGTCGAAATGGCGTGCTTGTAGACCATCTGGCTCACGGTGTTGCGCAGCAGGATCACGAACTGATCGAAGGACTCGATCTGCCCCTGCAGCTTGATGCCGTTGACGAGAAAAATGGAAACCGGGATGCGCTCCTTGCGCAGAATGTTCAGGTACGGGTCCTGAAGGGACTGTCCTTTGGACATGTTGCTCTCCCTAATAATGTTATGAGTCGTGCTGTTTTAGTTGAGCGAAGATTCGTCCTGAATCGGCATCATATGGCGACGCTGGCGGCCGCTTACAACCCTTGTGACGAAGCCCACCATCTTACGCTAACTCCCATGGTCACGCACGATTTTCGCGATTCGCTCCAGCGTGTCCGGTGCACTGCTGTCGACCCAGTGAAGCCCGGGCCAGCGCCGCAGCCAGGTCAGCTGACGCTTGGCCAGTTGCCGGGTCGCTGCGATGCCCCGCTCACGCAGCGTTTCGCGATCGTACGCGCCCTCGAGGAATTCCCACGCCTGCCGGTATCCGACGCATCGCATCGATGGCAGATCCGCGTGAAGGTCGCCGCGCTCTCTCAATGTAGCCACTTCCTCCACGAATCCTCCAGCCAGCATCGCATCGAATCGATGCGCGATGCGCTCGTGAAGCACGGACCGTTGCGCGGGTGCGAGAGCTATGGACAACAGTCGCCACGGAAAGTTTGCCGCAGCCTGACGCTGCCAATGGACCGAGAGCGGCACACCGCTGAGACGGTAGACCTCGAGCGCGCGGACGAGGCGCTGCCGATTGCGCGGGTGGATGCCCCCGGCAGCAACCGGGTCGACGGCCTCGAGCTCGGCGTGCAGGACCTCGAGCCCTTCGGCTTCGGCGCGACGCTCGAGCGACGCGCGCAGCGACGGATCGGCAGGCGGCATATCGGCCACACCCTCGATCAGCCGTTTGGCATACATCATGGTCCCGCCCACCAGCAGCGGAACCCCGCCGCCAGCGCCGATAGCCGCCATCTCCTCGAGGGCATCGTGACGAAATTCGGCGGCCGTGTAGCTCTGCGCAGGGTCGCGGATGTCGATCAGGCGGTGCGGCGCCCGCGCCAACTCCTCGGCAGACGGCTTGGCGGTGCCGATATCCATGCCGCGATAGATCATCGCCGAATCGACGCTGATCAGCTCGGCGCCGAAATCATCGTGCAGTGCCATGGCGCTATCGGTCTTGCCCGCGGCGGTCGGGCCCAGCAGCATGATCGCCAGCGGACGGGAATCGGGTTCGTGGACGGGGGGCACGCGATCATTGACCTCTGAGAAACAGCTTGTCGAGCTGGCTCATCGACATCTCTGTCCAGGTCGGCCGCCCGTGGTTGCACTGACCGCTGCGTTCGGTGCGCTCCATGTCGCGCAGCAGCGCGTTCATCTCCGGCAGCGTCAGCAGGCGATTGGCGCGCACGCTGCCGTGGCAGGCCATGGTGCTCAGCAGCTCGTTGATCCGGGTTTCCAGACGGTCGGAGCGGCCGAACGCCTCCAGGTCGGCGAGCATGTCACGAATCAGCGGCTCGACGTCGCCATCCGCGAGCAGCGCCGGCACCTGTCGCACCAGCAGCGTTTCCGGCCCGGCGACATCCAGCTCGACGCCGAGCTTCTCGAATGCCTCGCGCTCCGCTTCCGCGACGTCCGCCTCGGCGGCGCTGACCGCCATCGACAGCGGCACCAGCAGCGGCTGGGCATGCAGCGCGCCGCCATGAATCTGCTGTTTCATGCGCTCGTAGACAATGCGCTCGTGCGCCGCGTGCATGTCGACGATCACCATGCCGCGCTCGGTCTGCGACAGGATATAGACACCGTGCAGCTGCGCGACGGCGTAACCCAATGGCGGCGCCTGCGTTGCGTCGGCTTCCGGCATCGTCGCGACCGGCGCGACCGGGCGCTCGCGTAGTGCCACCTCGGCCGCCTCACCGCCGGGACTGGCAGCGGCGCCGCCTTTAGGCGTCAGCAGCATCGTCTCGTGATCAGGATGCAGCGCATGATAACCGGCCATGAACTCGCGAATGCGCTGCGCGGGCGGGCGCTCGGCGCCTGACTGTCCGGCGTTCCCCGCATACCCACCTCCTGTATAACCACCACCTGCATGGCCGCTGGTTCGATCCGCCAGCGACATGCGCTGCTGCTGCCAGGCGGGCTGCTCTGCCGCCGGAGAAGCACCCTCTGCGCCGGTTTCTGCCGACGGCGAGCGTATCGCCTCTTCCTCACCCGCCTCTCCAGCGTTGGGCTTCACCGCCGCCAGCGCGCGATGCAGACTGGAGAAGAGGAAATCATGCACCAGACGGCCGTCACGGAAACGCACTTCGTGCTTGGTCGGATGGACGTTGACATCGACGACGCGCGGGTCGAGCTCGAGGTAGAGCACGAACACCGGATGGCGGCCGTGAAACAGAACGTCTCGATACGCCTGGCGAATGGCGTGTGCCACCAGCCGATCACGAACGATGCGCCCGTTGACAAAGAAATACTGCTGATCGGCCTGCGCGCGCGAGTGTGCGGGCAACCCGACCCAGCCCCAGAGGCGCAGCCCCGATGCCTCCAGATCCAGATGCAGCGACTCGTCGAGAAATCGCTTGCTCAGCAGCGAGCCGATACGTCGCTCGCGACCGGCCTGATCCTCGGCCACCGCCGGTAGCTGGTGTACCACTTTCTGGTTGTGCTTGAGCAGCCAGGTGATATCGAACCGCGATAGCGCCAGGCGTCGAAACGCCTCCTCGACGTGGCCGAACTCGGTCTTTTCGGTACGCAGAAATTTGCGCCGCGCCGGCGTGTTGAAGAAGAGATCACGCACCAGCACCGAGGTACCGCGCGGATGGGGCGCCGGCGTCACCCTCGGCTCCATCTGGCGCCCCTCTGCGACGACACGCCAGCCGCCATCGGGGCTTTCCGACACGTTGGAGATCAGTTCCAGCCGCGACACCGAGCTGATCGAGGCCAGCGCCTCGCCGCGAAAACCGAGACTCACGACATCCTCGAGATCATCCAGCGACGAAATCTTGCTGGTCGCGTGCCGCGAGAGTGCCAGCGGCAGATCGCTCTCGTCGATGCCGATGCCGTCGTCGCGAACGCGGATCAGCCGGGAGCCACCGGACTCCAGTTCGACCTCGATGCGCCGGCTTCCGGCATCAATGGCGTTCTCGACGATCTCCTTGACCACCGATGCGGGACGCTCGACCACTTCGCCGGCGGCAATCTGGTTGGCCAGCCGGGGATCGAGAATGCGGATGCGGGCTGATTCGGTCATCTCGGTCTCCCTCTCATCGTTGGCGGCCTCATGGAATCGTCAGTACCTGGCCCACGCGCAGAATATCGGTATCCATGCCGTTGGCCTGTTTCAGCGCCTTCATGCTGATGCTGTGGCTGGCCGCCACCTGAGACAAGGTATCGCCCGGCTGCACGCGATATTCATCACCGGCGCCGCCTCGCCCCTGATCGCGCTGCCACGCGAGCAGGCTGGAGGGCGGCGGATGCTGTCTGAAGTGCGCCACGATGCCGGCGTAGATCGCTTGCGCCAGCTCCGCCTGGTGTGACGAGGATTTGAGCGCGCGCTCCTCGCGTGGGTTGGAGATGAACCCGGTCTCCACCAGCAGCGAGGGAATATCCGGCGATTTCAGCACGACGAACGCGGCCTGTTCGACGCTCGACTTGTGCAACTTGTTGACCCGACCCAGTTGATCGATCACCTGAGAACCGGTGGCGAGCGAGTCGTTCATGGTCGCGGTCATGGTCAGATCGAGCAGCACGCCGCGCAGCACCTCGTCCTTGTCATCCAGGCTCAGGTTGCCGTCGACGCCACCGATCAGATCCGACTGGTTCTCGTTGACAGCCAGCCAACGCGCGGTCTCCGAAGATGCGCCATGCTGCGACAGCGCATAGACCGAGCTGCCGAAAGGCTGGCTGCTGCGCACCGCGTCGGCGTGAATCGAGACAAAGAAGTCGGCTTTCTGCTGTCGCGCGATCAGCGTGCGCTGACGCAGACCGACGTAATAGTCGCTGTCACGCGTCAGGAAGGCCTTGAATCCGGGAGTTTGATCGAAGCGCGCCTTGACCTTGCGTGCGATCTGCAGCACCACGTCCTTCTCGTGCGTGCCTCCCGGACCGGACGCCCCCGGGTCTTCCCCGCCATGACCAGGGTCGACCGCAATGATGATGTCGCGTTTCGGGTGCGGCTGCGCCTCGACGGTCGCGGCAACCTCTTCGGCCTGCTCGGGCTTGCCCTCGGCCACGGCCTCGGTCTTCGCCCGCTGCGCGGCGATCTCCTGATCGCGAATCATCGCCTCGATCGGGTCGATCGGGTCCTTGACTGCGCTCTCGCCGGGATATTCGAGATCCACCACGAGCCGGTCGCTGTACTGCTCGTTGGGCGCCAGCGTGAAGCTCTGCGGCACGACGCGACGGTTGACGTCGAGCACGACACGCAGGCCGCCGCTCTCGCGCACGCCGGTGCGCACGGCATCGATCGCGCTGTCGTCCAGATCGAGCGCATCGACGTCGAAGTCCAGATCCGCGCCATCGAGATCGATCACAACCCGGTCGGGGTCATCGAGCGTGAAGACGTTGGCATTGACCGGCCCGGACATGTCGAACACCAGACGCACGTGGTCCGGCGCCGACCAGAGCCGCATGTTATCGACGTCGACCGCCTGTGCCGGCACCGCAATGCCGAGACATCCCAGCACGGTCAACGGCCAGCGCACCCAGCGGCGGCATAAAACGCGGTGCAGCCCGCCAAGCGCCATCGACAACAGGCACTGCAACCCGATCATCATGGATACCAGCCACTGCTCGACTCGACAGTGATCGTCAGTTACCGACATTCGTCGCCCTGCTTTCAACATGCATCATCCTTGTCCGACGGTACTTCGCGAAGCGACGCCGGTAGCCGACTCAGTGCGGCCTTTCCGTGTTCCGTGTGCGGCACCGCCCATGCCTGACGCCCGCTGCCTTCGAGCCTCAGGTGCAGTTCGATATCCGGCTGCGGCAGCCAGCCCGCACCCCGGCTCGACCATTCGATCAGGCTCAGCGCCTCCGGGCTCAGCATGTCTCTCGCGCCCATGAATTCGAGCTCTTCCGGATCGCCGAGTCGATAGAGATCGAAATGGTAGATATGGTGCGGACCGAGCTCGTAGGGCTCGACCAGCGTGTAGGTCGGGCTCTTGACGGCGCCTTCGTGGCCGTAGGCGCGAAGAACGCCCCGCGTCAGCGTCGTCTTGCCTGCACCGAGTTCGCCGATGAGGTGAACCTGGCCGCGCCCTTCCAGGGCGTGACCGAGATCGGCACCGAACGTGACCTGCGCAGTTTCATCGTCGAGAAAGATCGGCATGGCGGGGCTGACTTCAAGGGTTGGCCAAAAGACGCGCATAGGATGCCAGATCACTGGCGAGCAGGCCACGCTCACCGCCGTCGGCCGCGGCGGCATCGGCCGCCAGCGCATGAATCATGACGCCGATCCGCGCGGCCAGATCGGGCTCGCCCAGCTGGCCGAGCAGACCGGCGACGATCCCCGTCAAGGCATCGCCCATCCCGCCGCTCGCCATCCCGGGATTGCCGTATGGGCAGAGCTCGAGTCGCTCGCCGTCGGTGATCAGCGTGCCCGCGCCCTTGAGCACGACCGTTCCGCCCCAGCGCCGCTGCAGCGCGATCACCGCGCCGCGGCGGTCGCGCTGCACCTCCGCCGTCGAGCAGTCGAGCAGACGAGCGGCTTCGCCGGGATGCGGTGTCAGAACCCAATCGTCACGTCGGGTCCCCTGCCAGTGCTTCACCAGCAGATTGAGCCCGTCGGCGTCGACGACACAGGGCTTGTCGGCCGAGAGCACGCTGGCGAGCGCCGCCTCTCCCCACGCGCCGCTGCCGATGCCCGGGCCGACCGCGATGACGTTGGCTGCTTCGATCATCGGTGCCAGATCCGGGGCGCCGCGCACGCCGCGCGCCATGATCTCGGGAAACCGGGTCAGGCTCGCCGCGACATGGGCGGCATCGGTGGCCAGGCTGACTTTACCGGCGCCGACACGGGCAACCATCTCGCTGGTCATCAGCGCGGCGCCGCCCATGCCCGGCGCGCCGGCGACCACGAGCACGTGACCGTGGGCGCCTTTATGACTATTGGGCGTGCGTCGCGGCAGCGCCTGCCGCAGCCACGTTCGATCCTGCAGCCAGCCCACCGGCCGAACGTCGGCAACGTCGAGCGCGCGGGTCCCGAGCGCGTCGTGGATCACATCCCCCACCACATCCAGCGCCGCACCGGTGTGCAGCCCCGGCTTGTCGCCGATGAACGTGATCGTGATCGCCGCGTTAACGGCCGCGGCCAAGATCTCGCCGGTGTCGACATCGACACCTGAGGGCACATCGATCGCCAGCACCGGCCGCTCGGCGGCATTGATCTGCTCAATGGCGGCGGCGAACGGCTCGCGCGGGGCGCCTGTCGCCCCTGTGCCCAGCAGCGCATCGACGATCACCTCGCCGTCGAGCGTGAGCTCGTCATGCCAGGCGACGGGCTCGACACCGGCTTCCGCGGCCAGCTCCGCCGCTCGCCGCGCGTCGCCAGCGAGCGAATGTACGGGCTTCAAGGCGATCAGATCGACGGCCAGACCGTCCGCAGCGGCCAGTGCCGCGACCACGTAGCCATCACCGCCATTATTGCCGCCACCGCACAGCACGCAGAGACGCCGCGCCTGGGGCCAGCGTGCTCTCAACAGCTGGTACGCTGCTTCGCCGGCACGACGCATCAGGGCGAAACCATCGCTTTCGGCGGCGATGAACCGCCGCTCCAGCTCTCGCACCTGTTCGGCCAGATATAGCGGGTGCGCTGCGGTCAAGGTGGCCATGGAGACTCCTGTCATGAGAAATGAAAACGCGAGCACGATCGAACCGGAACGCCATGTCTGGCGCATCGAGCGCGGGTTGCGGAGTAACATCTATCGTGTGATGCGACACTCATGATGTAGGGTAGCGCACCCGACGACGACGACGCGTCTTGCCACTGCCTTCTTGCCACGCCTTCTCGATGCCCGATCCCGACATGCCCCAGCGACCGACACTCGATCTCGACGACCTCGCCGCACGGCTCAAGCAGTGGGGGCGCGAGCTCGGCTTTCAGGCCATCGGCATCACCGATACCGACCTGTCGACACACGAGCGCTATCTCGAGCGCTGGCTCGAGGCCGGCCATCACGGCGAAATGGATTACATGGCGCGCCACGGCACCAAACGCACCCGCCCGGAGGAACTGGTGCCGGGTACGCTGCGGGTGATCAGTGCGCGCATGGACTATCTCCCGCCGGAGGTCGAGACCACGCGCACGCTGGGGCAGCCGGAGAAAGCCTACATCTCGCGCTACGCGCTGGGCCGCGACTACCACAAGCTGATCCGCAAACGACTCGATCGTCTGGCCAGGCAGCTGCAGGCGGAGATCGGCCCGGTCGGCTACCGCGCCTTCGTCGACTCGGCGCCGGTCATGGAACGGGCGCTGGCGCAGAAGGCCGGGCTCGGATGGTTTGGCAAGAACGCCATGCTGCTGGATCCGAAGGCGGGTTCGCTGTTCTTTCTTGGCGAGATCTATACCGACCTGCCGCTGCCGGTCGATCCGCCTTTCGAGAGAGAGCACTGCGGCTCCTGCTCGAGCTGCCAGACGGCGTGTCCGACCGATGCCATCGTCGACGACAAGGTGATCGACTCGCGCCGCTGCATCTCGTATCTCACCATCGAGCTGCACGGCAGTATCCCGGTCGAGTTCCGGCGCGCCATGGGCAATCGCGTCTATGGCTGCGACGACTGCCAGCTGTTCTGCCCTTTCACCCGCTTCACACGCGCCAGCCACGAGCCCGACTTCGCGCCGCGCCACGATCTCGATCGCGCCGCGCTGGTCGACCTGTTCGCCTGGAGCGAGTCCGAATTTCTCAAGCGCACCGAAGGCAGCCCGATCCGGCGCATCGGCTACGAGCGCTGGCTGCGCAATCTGGCTATCGGTCTCGGTAACGCGCCCTGGAGCGAGGAGGTCGAGCACGCCCTGCGCGCCCGCCTTGCCTACCCTTCGGACCTGGTCCGCGAGCACGTCAGATGGGCGCTCGCCGAGCAGCGCAACAAGCATGCGGCGCGAATCGCGACGGCTTGACGCTCGGCGACAGCCAGCAGGGGCGCGTTAAGGCGCCAGCTTGAGGAAGGTTTCCCGGTAGTGCTTGAGCTCGGCGAGCGACTCGCGAATGTCGTCGAGCGCCTGATGCGTGTTGCGCTTGGTGAACCCCTTGGCGGCGCCGGGGTTCCAGCGCTTGGCCAGCTCCTTGAGCGTCGAGACATCGAGATTGCGGTAGTGGAAGAAGTCGTTGAGCGCCGGCATCTCGCGTTCCATGAACCGGCGATCCTGATGCACGCTGTTGCCGCAGACTGGCGACGTGCCGGGCTGGACGTAGGTGGCCAGAAACTCGAGCGTGCGTCGCTCGGCTTCCGCCGTACCGATGGCGCTTTCGCGCACGCGCTCGATCAGGCCAGATTCGCCGTGCGTCTTCTGGTTCCACTCATCCATGCCGTCAAGCAGCGCATCGGCCTGCTTCACGGCGAGCACGGGACCCTCGGCCACCAGATTGAGCGCATCGTCGGTGATCAGCGTGGCGACTTCGATGATGCGCTCCCGGTCGGGATCGAGCCCGGTCATTTCCAGATCGATCCAGACAAGCAGATCGCTGCGCGGCGAGGTGGCGGGTGACGACATGATGAACTCCGGTTGCGTCGGCGATCGCCCGCTCACGATCGATTGGCGGGCGGACACGACGAGTCAGTAAAGCTACAATGCCGGCCATTCTACCCCCGACTCACGAGCGATGAGCAAACGCCGACCATGAGCCGACGCAAACTGACCCGACAGCAGCGCTGGCGCGTCGAGAAGATTCAGGCGGAGCGCGCCGAACGCGCCGAACGTAAGGACGCACGTGACAGCGAACGCCTCGACGCCGGCGAATACGGCCCCGAGCGGGGCGGGCGCATCGCCGCGCACTTCGGCCGCACGCTCGAGGTCGAGGCGCTCGGCGATGACGGCGAGTTCAGCCGCCACCGCTGCCACCTGCGCGCCAACCTGGAAGGCCTGGTCACCGGTGACCGCGTGATATGGCGCGCGGCCAGCGACAGCAGCGGCGTGGTGGTCGCCCGCGGCGAGCGCGAGAGCGTGCTCGAGCGACCCGATGCCCAGAGCCAGATGCGTCCGGTCGCCGCCAACCTCGATCAGATCCTGATCGTCATCGCCGCCGAACCCGTCCCTCACCCCAACCTGATCGACCGCTACCTGGTCGCCGCCGAGAATACCGGCATTCCACCGGTGATCGTGCTCAACAAGAGCGATCTGCTGCCCGCCACCGGCGGCGAACTGCGTGCCCTGCTCTCGCGCTACGCCATGCTCGGTTACCCGCTGATCGAGGCGTCGGCCAAGGGCGATCACGGACTCGATGCCCTTCACGCGCAGCTGCGCGGCAAGACCTCGGTGTTCGTTGGCCAGAGTGGCGTCGGCAAATCCTCGTTGATCGACCGGCTACTACCGGAAGAGACACTGCGGATCGGCGCGCTCTCGGCGGATACCCGCAAGGGCAAGCACACCACGACGACGGCGCGCCTCTACCCGCTGCCCGAGAACGGTGAGCGCGGCCGCCCACGTGAGGGCGATCTGATCGACTCGCCCGGCATCCGTGAATTCGGCCTCTGGCACCTCGACGAACAGCAGATTGCCGACGGCTTCATCGAATTTCGCCCCTTCCTCGGCCGCTGCCGCTTCCGCGACTGTCGGCATCGTGGCGAACCCGGCTGTGCGCTGCTCGGCGCCGTCGAGCGCGGCGAGATCCATCCCGAACGCTTTGCCAGTTTTCAACGCATTCGGGATGACGTCGCCAACGCCTGAACGCGGCCGCTCGTCCTGCCTTGCAACAACGAAAATCGCCGCGTCGAGACGCGGCGATCCTTTTCAAGCCTTGGCGATGGCTCGACTACCCACCTTAAGACCAGCCGAGCGAAGATCAATCGGGGCAAAAAGCGGCGAGAAGACGGAGTTTACGTGTTGGTAAATGAGTACTTCGAGCCGCTTTTTAACGAAGAGTGATCGAGCACAGGCTGTCTGGATCACCCCTCGAACAGCATCAGGATGGATAGGAAGAACAGCACCCACATCGCCGGGCGCACTTCGTGCGACTTGCCGACGCCGACCTTGACCACCACGTAGGTCAGAAAGCCGAACACGACCCCATGAGTGATCGAGTAGGTCAGCGGGATCAGCAGCATGGCCACGAACGCGGGGATTGCATCGTCGTACTGCTGCCAGTCGATGGTGCGGATCGGCGAGAGCATGAAGACACCGACCATGATCAGCGCAGGCGCCGTGGCGATGGCCGGGACCAGTGCCAACAGCGGCGAGAGGAAGAGAAACGGCAGGAACAATAGCCCGGCGACGACCGCCACCAGTCCGGAGCGGCCACCCTGACTGATGCCGGCGGCGGATTCGACGTAGGCGTTGGCCGGACTGGTTCCCAGCGGTGCGGAGATCAGCGCCGACGCGGCATCGACCATCATCGACCGGCGGATATTGCGCGGCTCACCGTGCTCATCCAGCAGGTTCCCCGCCTGACACACGCCGATGAACGTCGACATGGCATCGAAGAAGGTGGTGAAGAGAATCACGAAGATGAACGGCCAGTAGCCGATCGACAGCGCGCCGAGAAAGTCGACCTGCCCCATGGCGCCGAAGTCCGGCCAGGCAAAGATGCCCTGGAAGTTGACCAGCGTCGCCGAGCCGGTCGGCGACATGGCGCTGGCATCACCCCACAGCCGCCCGATGGGAATGGCGATCAGCGTGGTGAAGACGATGCCGAGAATCAGGGCCCCCTGGAACCGGCGTGCGACCAGAATCGCGGTGACGCCGAGACCGACCAGAAAGGTGACCAGCGTCGGCGACATCTCGCCCAGCCCGACCACCGTCGCCGGATTGGAGACCAGCATGCCGGCATTGACCAGGCCGATCACGGTGATGAAAAGACCGATGCCGCAGGCGATGGCGTGGCGTAGCGTCGCGGGAATGGCGTCGACCACATAGCGGCGCACGTTGAATAGCGCCAGCACACCGAACAGAACCCCCGACCAGAACACGCAGCCGAGCGCCGTCTGCCAGGGAATGCCCGCGCCCATGACCATCGTGTAGGTGAACAGCGCGTTGATGCCCATGCCCGGCGCGACGAGAATCGGGTTGCGCGCATAGAGCCCCATCATCACGCTGCCGAAGAAGCTGATCAGCACTGTTGCCGTCAGCGCGCCGGCGAAGGGAACGCCGGCCCCGGAGAGAATCGAGGGGTTGACCACGATGATGTACATCGCCGCCAGGAAGGTGGCGACCCCGGCCAACACCTCGTTCTTCGGCGTGGTGTTCAGGTCACGGAGGGAAAACAGTTTGTCGAGCACGGAGTTATCTCCTGGACGGGACGATCGTTGTTGTTGGCGGTGACACGCTTGCTTCATGGATGCCGCGAACGAAACTGATGGCAATGGCGAGAAACGCAACCACCACATCGAACGCGGAGCGCTTCGTTTTGCCCAAGCGCCTTGCCATTTTGTATACAAGAACGATGACAATGAAAAGCCAAAAGTTGACTTATCGGTCAACTTTCTGGGCTCAGGCCGCCAAGCGGGACGCAGTATAACCAATGGCCGAGCGCTCTGGCAGGCCGCACACCTGACGCGCAACGGATGCCTGTGCCATCATCGTCACGAACAGGAGATCGCTGAAAGCGCGATAGCCGGTGTCCTGAGCAATGCCATGACGTCAGGCCCGGCTGATTGTCATCCGCCGATGCGATCCGACACCGCCAAGGAGAGATCCCATGAGTTCCGAGACGCCGCAGTTTCCGCTGATCCTCGAGCCCGGCATTCTGGCCGCCCACCTAGACGACTCCGACTTGATGATCGTCGATGTGCCGCTGAAGCCCGACAGCTATCGCGAAGGTCACGTGCCTGGTGCGGTGTTTCTCGATCACCGCCGCCTGCTCGCCGGCGGTGGCGACGTCCCCAACGATGTGCCGTCCGAAGAGGCGCTGAGCCAGCTCTTCTCGGAACTGGGCTTGACCCCGGAGACACATGTCGTTGCCTATGACGACGAAGGCGGCGGCTGGGCAGGAAGGCTTCTGTGGACGCTGGAGCTCATTGGCCATCGCCGATACTCCTACCTCAACGGCGGCATCCACGCCTGGCGCGCCGACGGCCACCCTACCACTACCGCGCCGAGCGAGCCGACGCCAAGCGACTATCAAGCCGAGATTCTCAATCCGCAGGTGCAGATTCGCCGTGAAGAGCTGCTGGAAAAAGTGGGATCTCGCGAGCTGGCGATCTGGGATGCACGCTCGGCAGCCGAGTATCAGGGCACGAAAGGCGACAACCGCAAACTCGGGCACATTCCCGGTGCGGTCAATTTCGACTGGCTGGATGTCATGGATAAAGATCGCGACCTGCGCCTGCGCGACTACGCTGAGCTCGTCTCTGAACTCGAAGCGCGTGGCCTGACAGCGGACAAGGAGATCGTCACCCACTGCCAGAGTCACCATCGCAGCGGCCTGACCTGGCTCGCGGCCAAGGCGTTGGGCTACGAGAACGTTCGCGCTTATCCCGGCTCCTGGAAGGAGTGGGGCAACCGCGACGACACTCCAGTCGAGAAATAGCCGCGAGCCGCGAGCCGCAAGCCGCAAGCCGCAAGCCGCAAGCCGCAAGCCGCGAAAATCAGGGTGACATTCTCTACGGAAGAGGCCAGCGAAGAATGTTGCTGGCCTCTCCGTAGCTCGCAGCTCGCAGCTCGCAGCTCGCAGCTCAGTGATTATCCCGCGGCAGATCCCAGGCGATGGCGCGGTATTTCGTTGCCGGTGACAGCGTCATGCCGCGATCCAGCGATTCGACCATGCAGCGCTGAATCTCCTGCCACGGCGTCTGATGATCACGATAGGGATAGCCGCCGCCGGCTTCGAGCCTGTTGCGCCTCGCCGCCAGCTCGGCATCGTCAACGAGCAGATTGGCTTCGCCTCGTTTGAGATCGATGCGAATACGATCGCCGGTCTCCAGCAGCGCCAGGGGGCCGCCGGTCGCAGCTTCCGGAGAGGCGTTGAGAATCGAGGGCGAGCCGGAAGTTCCTGACTGACGCCCGTCACCAAGGCAAGGCAGAGAGTCGATACCGCGCTTGAGGAGCGCTTGTGGCGGCTGCATGTTGACCACTTCCGCCCCACCGGGATGACCGACCGGGCCAGCGCCGCGCATCACCAGAATGGTGTTTTCGTCGATGCCGAGGGTCGGATCATCGATGCGGGCGTGATAGTCCTCGGAGCCATCGAATACAGCGACCTTGCCTTCGAAGGCGTTCGGGTCATCGGGGTTCGAGAGATATCGGCGGCGGAAATCATCGGAAATGACGCTGGTCTTCATCAGCGCCGAGTCGAACAGATTACCTTTCAGGTTGAGAAAGCCCGCGGCCTCCACCAGCGGATCGTTATAACGCCGAATCACATCGTCGTCCTGAGTCTCTCGACCTCGACAGTTTTCCGCGAGCGTTCGCCCGTTGGCGGTAATGGCATCGCCATGCAGCCGCCCTGCCCCCAGTAGCTCGTTGACGATGGCGGGTACGCCCCCGGCACGAAAAAACTCTTCGCCGAGATAGGCACCCGCCGGCATCACGTTGGCGAGTAGCGGAATATCGTGACCCAGGCGCTGCCAGTCGCCGTTGGTCAGTTCTAGCCCGGTGTGTCGGGCGATCGCGTTGATGTGGATCGGCGTGTTGCTCGAGCCTCCCAGCGCGGAGCAGACGACAATGGCGTTTTCGAACGCTTCCCGGGTCAGAATACGGCTCGGGCGCAAATCCTCCCATACCATCGAGACGATCCGCTCACCGGTCGCGTAGGCCGCCATCGGACGCTCCTTGTAGGCAGCGGGAATCATCGCCGATCCCGGCAGACTCATGCCCAGCGCTTCCGCCATCGAGTTCATCGTCGACGCCGTACCCATGGTGTTGCAGTGCCCGACCGACGGCGCGGAGTCGGCGATGCGGGCGAGAAATTCGGGATAGTCGATCTCTCCGGTCGCCAGTCGCTTGCGCAACTCCCAGACGATCGTGCCGGAGCCCACGCGCTCCTTGCCACGCCAGCCGTTCAGCATCGGGCCACCGGAGAGCACGATCGCCGGGATGTCCGCCGTGGCCGCGGCCATCAGACACGCCGGCGTGGTCTTGTCGCAGCCGGTGGTGAGGACGACGCCGTCGAGCGGATAGCCGTGAAGTACCTCGACGAGACCGAGATAGGCCAGATTACGGTCCAGCGCGGCCGTCGGCCGCCGTACGTTTTCATGAATTGGATGCAGCGGAAACTCGAACGGCACGCCCCCGGCCGCGCGAATGCCCGCCTTGGTCCGCTCGACCAGATCGAGATGGTGGCGATTGCACGGCGTCAGGTCGGAGCCGGACTGGGCAATGCCGATGATCGGCCTGCCGGAAGAGAGCTCTTCCAGCGTGATGCCGTAGTTCATGTAGCGCTCCAGACAGAGCGCCGTGGTACCGGCATGTTGGGGGTTATCGAACCACCAGCGCGAACGCAGTCGCTCCGGGGAAACGCGGGGTTGATCGGTCATGATGGCGTCGCTCGGCGCGGGACAGGAACAAGAGCACTGCTCGCGCACTCTCCTGATGGAAAATCAAAGGCCTGGCGCACGATCAGAGCGCGCGAGCCGCCGAATAGCCGAAGTCCGACTCGCTGGCGAGCGCATTGCGCAGCGGTCGCCCCAGCGCCGGCAGGTCAATCTCGTAGCGGTCGCCGGGTTCGACCACGATCTTGTCGGCAAAGCTCAGGGTGGCAGTCCCGAAGAAGTGAACATGCACGTCGCCGGGGCGGCGAAAGTTGCGATACTTGAAGTGGTGGTGCTCGAGATTGGCAAGGCTGTGGGCCATGTTGGCTTCACCGGTCAAAAACGGCTTTTCCCACAGCGTGCGCCCCTCGCGGACGATGCGGCTGGTGCCCTCCAGGTGCGCGGGAAGCTCGCCGACGAACAGCTCCGGGCCGAAGCTGCAGGCCCGCAGCTTGGAGTGCGCCAGCCACAGGTAGTTGAAGCGTTCGGTCACGTGGTCGGAAAATTCGTTGCCGATCGCATAGCCCACCCGCCACGGCGAACCGTCGTCGCCGATCACGTATAGCCCGGCCAGTTCCGGCTCTTCACCGGCATCCTGGGCAAAGGCCGGTGAAGGAATCTCGACCTCCGGCGCGACCACGCAGTCGCCGTCGCCCTTGTAGAACCACTCGGGCTGCGGCCCGACCTCTCCCGCCTTCGGCTTGCCGGCTTCAACACCCATGCGGAACATGCGCATCGAGTCGGTCAGTTCGCTCTCGTCCACCTTATCGGCAGAATGCATTGCCGAACGAGTATCGGCGCTGCCGAGATGCGTCAGCCCCGTGCCGGTGACCAGACAGTGCGCGGGATCGGGATGGGTCAGCGGTGGCAGCAACCGACGCTCCTCGACGATCTGCGCATAGTCGAGCCGCGAATCGGTCGCCGCAGCCTCGACCACGCTAGCCAATGACCGCCCGCTGGCGATGGCCTGTCTGGCCAGGCCGTAGACGCCCTCCTCGGCGGCGATGACACGAACCTCGGCGTCGGACATGACCTGAGCCACCGTCAGACGGTCCTCGTGCAGGCATTGAATCAGTCGCATGACGTACTCCTGGAATGGCTGATACCGCGAATGGCTGATACCGCGAGTCGATAAGGACCCGCCGGCGCGGGATATCGGGCGCCCGTTCGGGGCGGACGCTCATTACTTCCGCCTATGTTGAACATATAACCAATAAGTACAACATAGACTTTCGCCGCAGCGACGATGGCGCCGGCACCGGTTAGTTTCGTCATCTATCGCCGTCGAACTCGTCTTCGGTCCTGCTCGAAGGCGGTGAAGAGCGCTGACTACGCTCGAAAAACAGCTGACGACACTGCGCATCATTTTTCCATTTCCCTGAAGCAAATTAAGGCGCGATCAACGATTCCTATACCAATGTCTAGCCTTTACGGATATTGCACTCAATGGTCATTGATCATAGCTTCGAGTAACGAAAAGAACACCCAGTGGCTCCATCTATCGACGAGGAATGCGCCATGTCTCATACCAGAAAGCACCGTCTACTCTGCAACATTCTTGGCGCCGGACTGGCTCTGACGCTGCCACTGACGGCACTGGCCGACTATCCCGAGAAGCCGATCACGCTGATCGTGCCGTGGGCAGCCGGCGGGGGTACGGATGCGACGGCGCGCACCATTGCCGCGGCGATGGAAGAAGAGCTCGGGCAGACGGTCAACGTGGTCAATCGCACCGGCGGCAGCGGCGTGGTCGGTCATACCGCCATGGCGATGGCCAGACCGGATGGCTACACGCTCGGTCTGATCACCGGCGAGATCAACATGATGCACTGGCAGGGGCTGACGCAGCTCACCTACCAGGATTACACCCCGATCGCGCAGATCAACTACGACTATGCCGGCATCCAGGTGGCGGCCGATGGGCCTTTCGATTCCGTCCAGGCGCTGGTCGACAAGGTCAAGAGTGAGCCGGCGCGTACCTATACCGCTTCCGGTACCGGTCAGGGCGGCGTCTGGCATCTGGCCTTCGCGGGATTCCTGCTCGATCAGGGCATGGAGGCGGATCGCGTCTCCTGGATTCCCAGCCAGGGCGCGGCACCGGCCATGACCGAGATGGCCGCCGGCAGCATCGATATCGTGCCGAGTTCGGTACCCGAGGGGCGATCGATGATCGATGCCGGCAAGGCGAAAAGCCTCGCGATCATGGCGCCCGAGCGGCTCGAGACCTTCCCCGACGTACCCACGCTGAAGGAGGCCATCGGCAGCGACTACACCATCGGCGAGTGGCGCGGCATCGCCGGTCCGAAGGGAATGGATCCGGCCGTCGTCGACAAGCTGACGAGCGCGATCAAGGCGGCCTACGAAAGCGATACCTATCAGAGTTTCATGGCCAAGCAGGGCTTCGGTACCGAGTGGCGAGCGGGGGATGACTTCGGTCAGTTCATGGCGGAGCAGGATGCACGCTTCGGCAAGATCGTCGAACAGGTCGGCCTGGCCAAATGACCTTGAGCCCCGCGCGAGAGCGCATCGTTTGAGAACGCATCCTGTGAGACAGTCACGGTGAGAGTAAGCCCATGAGAGACTTCCTGCTCGGACTGGTCTTTGCCATCGGCGGCGGCGTAGTCATCGCCGTCGCCCAGACCTATCCCACCATGCCGACGCTGCAGTTCGGCCCTTCGCTGTTTCCCTCGCTGATCGGCGCAGGCATGGTGATCGGCGGCCTGCTTCTCGCCCTGACGCAGATTCGACAGCTCAAGACCGCGATGGCGGATCGGCGCTTGCCCTCGAGTCGCTACGACGTTCGCGGGCTGCTGATCTCGCTGGTGCCCTGCGCACTGATCGTGTTCTACATCCTGGCCAGCGACGTTCTCGGTGCACCGCTTTGCATGGCGATGGCCATGATCGTGCTGATGCTGATGCGCGGTGCCAGGCTCTGGCTGGCGCTGGTCGTCTCGATCGTCGTCGCGGCGCTGATCTACTGGCTGTTCTCGAGCTACCTGCTCATCCCGCTACCGGAAGGCGCTCTGTTTGCGCAGACCTCGCCTGTCGGCATAACGGCAAGCCCACTGCGCACGCTCGCTGACGCGATGGAGGTCGCTCATGGCTGATTTCCTGCAAGGCCTGGCCATGGTCTTCAACGCCCAGACGCTGCTGGTCATCGTCGCGGCCGCCGTCTTCGGTCTCTTCGTCG
Source organism: Salinicola rhizosphaerae (assembly GCF_014652715.1). Lineage (GTDB taxonomy): Bacteria > Pseudomonadota > Gammaproteobacteria > Pseudomonadales > Halomonadaceae > Salinicola > Salinicola rhizosphaerae. Next base: position 296,684 of record NZ_BMZI01000006.1, read on the forward strand.
GCGCCATTCCCGGTCTGACGGCGACCATGGCGGTCGCGCTGCTGGTACCGATCACTTTCTACATGGACGCGACGCCCGCCATTGCAGCGATCGTTGCGACCTCGGCGATGGCGATCTTCGCCGGTGATATTCCAGGCACCTATCTCAATATTCCCGGCACGCCGGCCTCCGCCGCCTATGTCGGCGAGTCCCATCGTCTGGCCCAGCAGGGCCGAGCGCGAGAGACACTCGGCACCAACCTGATCTGCTCGGTCATCGGAGGCCTGTTCGGCACGCTCGTGCTGGTCTTCGTCTCGCCGACGCTGGCCGAGGTAGCGCTCAACTTCAGCTCTTTCGAGTACTTCTGGCTGGCCCTGCTTGGTTTGAGCAGCTCGATCTTCATTGCCATCGGCTCGCGTCTCAAGGCGTTTCTGTCGCTCACCGTCGGGCTTCTGCTCTCCACCGTCGGACTCGATATGATGAGTGGCGCACCGCGATTCACGTTCGGCGTCCCCGATCTGATGGCCGGTATCAACTTCATACCGGTCATGATCGGCATGTTCGCGCTCAACGAGATCATGATGTTCTACGGCACGAAGACGGAAGCGCGTCGCGTCCCGGTCAAGGCGACAGACAGCGTGTTCAGCGAAGCGCCACGCCATCTGCGTAAGTACTGGCGAAACGTGCTCCGCGGCAGCTCGCTCGGCACCTTGATCGGCGCCCTGCCAGGCGCCGGCGCGGACATCGCCGCGTGGATCGCCTATGCGCTCGGCAAGAGCCGCTCCCGACACAAGGAGAAGTACGGCACCGGGCATATCGAGGGGATCGTCGACGCCAGCTCGGCCAACAACTCCGGCATCAGCGGTGCCTGGGTACCGGCGCTGGTGTTCGGCATCCCCGGCGATACCATCACCGCCATCGTGATCGGCGTCCTTTACATGAAGGGTATGAACCCGGGGCCGACGATCTTCATGGAGGGTGGCGGCCAGGTCTATGCCCTGTTCACCGTTTTCTTCGTTGCCAACCTGATCATGCTGCCGATCGGCTACCTGGCGATTCGCGCTTCCAAGGTTTTCATTCTCACGCCGCGCAAGATGCTGATGCCGGTCATCCTGAGCTTCTGCATCGTCGGCGCCTTCGCGATCAACAACGCGATCACCGACATCTGGATCATGCTGATCATCGGACTGGTCGCTTTCGTGCTGGCGCGCAACGACTTCCCCATGGCCCCGGCCATTCTCGGGCTGGTTCTCGGCGGTACGCTCGAAAACAGCTTCATGAGCTCGATGCTTAAGTCCAATGGCAACCTGCTCGCCTTCTTCGAGCGGCCGATCAGTGCCGGCCTGGGTGCCCTGGTGATCCTGATCTGGCTGCTGCCGACGCTGATTCGACTGATCCGGCGCTCGCGCCACCAACCGTCCCTGGAACCGTCCGAAAACCGAGGTCCCCATGACACGCCATGATGCCGCCACGCTGCGCCAGACGCTGGAGTCCCTGTTCGCCGAAGCCGGCGCCACGCCCACGGTTGCCGAAACCACTGCCCACGTGCTCGTGGAGGGCGATCTGCTGGGCCACCATACGCACGGCGTCAAACTGGCCAACGGCTATCTGAAGGATCTGATCTCGGGGCACGCCAAGGGTGACGACAGCGTACTGGAGATTCATCGCACCAGCCCGGTGGCGGCGCTGTTCGACGGGCACTATCTGCTAGGGCCCTACGTCGTGCAGCGTGCGCTCGATCACTGCCGGGACGCCGCCAGCGAGTTCGGCATCGGCATGGTCAGCGTCAAGCGCGCGCACCATATCGCCTGCCTCGCCGCCTACCTCAAACCGCTGGTCGAAGCCAACCTGATCCCGCTGGTCCTGAGCTCCGACCCGGCGGTCGCCTCGGTCGCGCCCTTCGGCGGGCTGGAGCGCGTCTACACGCCAAATCCCCTGGCGATCGGGATTCCCGGGCGCGAGCAGCCGATGCTGATCGATGTCAGCATGTCGACGATCACCAACGGCACCGTCGCCAAGACTCGCGCCGCTGGCGGCAAGCTCCAGCATCCGGCGATTCTCTCCGGGCGGGGCGAGGCCAGCGACGACCCCGAGGATTACTTCGCCGAGCCACCGGGCAGCATTCTGCCGCTAGGCGAGCTGGCGTTCGGCCACAAGGGATTCGCGCTGGGCTTGATGGTCGAAGCCTTGACTTCGGCACTCGCCGGGTTCGGCCGCAAGGATGCCCCGACCGGCTGGGGCGCCTCGGTCATGGTGATGGTCATCGACCCGGCCAGATTCGGCGGCACGCAGGCATTTCTCGATGAAACCGACTTCGTGGCGCGCCGCTGTCTCGATGCCACGCCGCGCGATTCGAAAAACCCGGTCCGCCTGCCCGGACAAACCGGTCTGGCCTGCCGCAAGCGCTATCTCGCCGAGGGCATTCCGCTGCCGGAAGACGTCGTCGAGGCGATGCGGGAGGCGGTGTCGCGCTCGTCACTGGCGGGCACCACCGCCTTTGGCTAGCGCCGGTGATGCTGATCGGCCCCTCTTTTTCCCCAAGTTCCCCCAGCTACCCCCGTTTCACCCGTTGGACAACCGGAGACGAATGACTCATGTCGCAACCGACCGATCTCGACTGCCTCCCCGAAGACGCCGCCCGCGCGCTGCTCGTCGGCCGCGTCTGGCGAACCTACGATGACGCCTCCGCCGGCCCGGCTCTGGTCGCCCTTCGTGAAGGCGAGCTGTTCGACATCTCCAACCACGCCGCGACCATGGCCGATCTGCTGGAGCGCAGCGACGCTGCCGACATCATCCGCCTGGCCCCCGGGGAGTCACTGGGCACGCTCGCCGGCATTCTCGCCAACGCGCAAGAACGCGAGCCGACACCGCCGTATCTGCTCGCCCCGTGCGACGTGCAGGCGATCAAGGCGTGCGGCGTAACCTTTGCGGTCAGCCTGCTGGAACGCGTGATCGAAGAGCAGGCCGGCGGTGATCTGAATCGCGCCAACGCGCTGCGTCAGGAGATCCAGTCGCTGATTGGCGGCGATCTTTCACGCATCGAGCCGGGTTCACCGGAAGCCATGGCACTCAAGGCCGAGCTGCAGGCGCGCGGCGGCTGGTCACAGTACATGGAGGTCGGCATCGGGCCGGATGCGGAAGTCTTCTCGAAGGCGCAGCCGCTGTCTGCCGTCGGTCACGGCGCTCGGGTCGGGCTGCATCCGGCCTCGCAGTGGAACAATCCCGAGCCGGAGATCGTGCTTGCCGTGGACGCCAGCGGACAGGTGCGAGGTGCCACGCTCGGCAACGACGTCAATCTGCGCGACATCGAGGGGCGCAGCGCCCTGCTGCTCGGCAAGGCCAAGGACAATAATGCCTCGTGCGCCATTGGCCCGTTCATCCGGCTGTTCGACGAGCACTTCGGCATCGACGATGTGCGCTCGGCCAAGGTGTCGCTGCGAATCGAGGGCGAGGACGACGATTTCGTGCTCGAGGGCGAGAGCGACATGCGTGAAATCAGCCGCGATCCGCTCGACCTGGTGGCACAGACCCGAGGCGCTCACCATCAATATCCGGACGGCTTCATGCTGTTCCTCGGCACGATGTTCTCGCCCATTCAGGATCGCGACGGCAAAGGCCAGGGATTCACGCACCACGTCGGCGATCGCGTGACGATCGCCACGCCGCGACTAGGCGCCCTTTGCAATACTGTCGACCGCAGCGATCGACTGCCGCCCTGGGAGTTCGGCATCCGTGCGCTGCTTGCCCACCACGCCCGACGACGCGCCGCCAGCGAGGGCACCGACGGTGATACCGGCCGGCCATGAAACCTGTCAGTCTCCGCGAGCCAGCAGCATGTCGATGAACTCACCGACCAGCGCCGGCACCTCTTCGCGCTTGCGCGTCAGTACGCCGTAGTATCCGAGCGGTTCGCCAATGGTCAGCGGCAGCGCCGCGAATGCGCCTGCCGACACTGCCGTTCGAAGCACCGAGGTCGGCAACAGCGCAATGGCGTCGGAGGCCCCGACCATCTGCAGCGTGGTCTGGGTCGACGTCGTCTCGACCACGTTGCGTGGCGAAGGTACCCCGGCTTCCGCCAGCGCCGCCTCGAACAGGCCGCGCATCGGACTCCGCATCGGGTGCAGCACCCAAGGCCAGCGAATTACCTCACCCAGCCCCGGCATCCCCTCGCACAGCGGATGCCCTGCCCTGACGACAACGGAGACAGGCTCCGCCTGAAGCGGCACGAAATCGAACAGATGGCGCTGTGCCGCGTCGGTAAACCGACCGATCGCCACGTCGAGGCGCTTGTACTCGAGATCCACCAGCAGCCGATCGCTGGAATTCTCCACCAGACTCACCGCCAGTTGCGGCCGGCGCGCCTTGATCGCGGTAATCGCCTGCGGCAATACCAGCGGCGCGGCACCGGGCACTGCACCGATCGCCAACTTGCCGTGACCGCCCTCCCGCAATGACACCAGGTCATCGATCAATCGATCGGTATCGTTGAGCACGCTGCGGGCGTAGCGCACGAGCAGGCGTCCGGCATCCGTGACCTCCATTGCTCGCGGCTGACGACGAAATAGCGTCATGCCGAAGAAGGTTTCGATGTCCTTGAGCATTTTGCTGGCCGCCGGCTGGCTCATGTTCATGTGCCGAGCGGTGCTGTGAAGGTTGCGACTTTCGTCCAGCGTCACCAAAAGCACCAGGTGCTTGAGTCGCAGCCAGCTCTTCACGTGAATTCGACTATCGTTGGACATCCACCGCTCCTCGCCACCAACCAACGCTCGAAAGCCAGTCAAAAATCATTCCTTAGTCACAAACAATAACCTCAGGTTATCCGGGGCGCAAAAAAAACGATTATCCCGAAAGCCGACCTGTCATTAGTCTCTATCCCACAAAATAAAAACGGTAAATCATCGAAAATTTTCCGGCATGACTAAAGTATTATTGCCGAATTAAACAAAATTAACTCCTCGAATTGACGTTCTCGCCGATCGGTAATTCGAGCCAAATGACGCACAATCTTTAGCGATGGCGTTGCCGGCTCAGGGGTTCGTTCAGCCTGGCCGGCTACGAAAAAGGACCCTATCAGCATGCCCAGGATCGAACGCATCGAAGTTCACGACATCCGGTTCCCCACGTCTCGCCAACTCGACGGCTCCGACGCGATGAACGCTGCGCCGGATTATTCGGCGACCTACGTGATACTGCACACGTCCGGTGATGCGCTCAGTGGCCACGGCCTGACGTTCACCATCGGTCGCGGCAACGATCTCTGCGTCGCCGCGGTCCAGGCGCTGTCGGCCCAGGTCGAGGGTCGCGATCTCGCCGAGATCACCGCGGACATGGGACGCTTCTGGCGGGAGCTGACCAGCGGCGACAGTCAGCTGCGCTGGCTGGGTCCGGAAAAAGGCGTCATGCACCTGGCCTCGGCGGCACTGGTCAACGCGGTCTGGGATCTGTGGGCCAAGCACGAAGAAAAACCGGTCTGGAAACTCTTGACCGACATGACGCCGGAGGCCCTGGTCCGCTGCCTCGATTTTCGCTTCGTGACCGATGCGCTGACACCGGAAGAGGCGATCGGCCTGCTCAAGCGCCAGCAGAGCGGTAAGGCCGAGCGTGAGTCATGGTTGCGCGAGCACGGCTACCCCGGCTACACCACCTCGGCAGGCTGGCTCGGTTACTCGGAAGAGAAGATGCGCACGCTTTGCCGAGAGGCGCTCGCCGATGGCTGGGATCAGTTCAAGCAGAAGGTCGGCGGCGACATCGAGGAGGATCGTCGTCGCGCCCGCATCCTGCGCGAGGAGATCGGCGAGTCGCGCGTGCTGATGATGGATGCCAACCAGATGTGGGATGTCGACGAATCGGTCGAAAACATGCGCCGCCTCGCCGAGTTCAACCCCTACTGGATCGAGGAACCGACCAGTCCCGACGACATTCTGGGCCATGCGGAGATTCGCCATCGCCTCGGCTCGATCCGCGTCGCCACCGGCGAACACTGCCACAACCGGGTGATGTTCAAGCAGTTCTTCCAGGCGGAGGCGCTCGACGTGTGTCAGCTGGATGCCGCTCGCCTGGGCGGGCTCAACGAGGTCATCCTGGTGCTGCTGCTCGCCGCCAAGTTCGATATCCCGGTCTGTCCCCACGGCGGCGGCGTCGGCCTTTGCGAGTACACCCAGCATATCTCGATGTTCGACTATATCGCCGTCTCCGGCTCGCTCGACGGCCGGGTGCTGGAATATGTCGATCATCTTCACGAGCATTTCGTCGACCCGGTCACGGTCGTTCGCGGGCGTTACCAGCTGCCGCGGGCGCCGGGTTACAGCGCCACCCTGAAAGCCGACTCGCTCGCTGCCCATCACTACCCCGACGGCAGCGCCTGGCGCGACGCGCAGGCACACGCATGAACGCTATCCACCACCGTCGTCGGGTGACGCGCGCCCTGCCGCCCCCCCATTTCACTCACAACCCAGGAGATCCATCGCCGTCGCCGACTGCGCGACGCTGTTCGACAAGACCCTGCGGAACGTCCGCTCTCCCGCAGTCCGTTACGCCATTCACGCATTCGATCTGACCGGCATCGAGACGCCGGCCACGTTCTGGAGCCGAAGATGAAAACAACCACCCCGCATTCAAGATCGTTCCCGCTGCGTCGCGCCGTCGCCTCGCTGATGACCGCTGCCGTGTTCGGCCTGGGCACTCTCTCCGCCAGCGCGGCGACCGAGATGCCGCCATTCCCGGATGTCACCGGCGACGTCGTTCAGGGCGATGGCAACGACTACAGCCTCAAGTTCAATATCGGGCTGACCCAGTCCAGCGCCCAATACCGCGGCCTCGAGTACTTCAAGAAGATCGTCGAGCAGCGCAGCGATGGCCATATCCAGGTGCAGATGTTCCACAGCGCCCAGCTCGGCGACGACCTGCAGTCGGTCAGCGCGCTGCAGGCTGGCACGCTGGAGATGACCTCCCCCTCGACCTCGCCGATGGTGAGCATGTTCCCGCAGTTCGCGGTGTTCGATCTGCCGTTTCTATTTCCCAAGCCGGAAGTCGCCGACCAGGTCCTCGACGGTCCGATCGGTCAGCGAATGCTGGAAGAAGCCTCCACCAAAGGCCTGGTCGCGATCGGCTGGTCAGAGAACGGCTACCGTCAGCTGACCAATAGTAAACGTGCGGTGACCAAGCCTGCCGACCTCGAAGGCCTGAAAATCCGCACCATGCAGAACCCGATCCACCTGGATATCTGGCGCACGCTGGGTGCCAACCCGACCCCTATGTCATTCGCGGAACTCTTCACCGCGCTCGAGCAGCACGTGGTCGACGGCCAGGAGAACCCCTGGATCACGATCAAGTCCTCCAAGTTCAACGAGGTACAGCAGTACGCCACCGAGACGAATCATGTCTACACGCCCTTCATCACGCTGGTCTCCGAACGCTTCTGGAATCGGCTGCCCGAGAACTACCAGCAACTGCTGCGTGATGCCGCCAAGAAGATGGGCGACTACGAACGTCACGTGAGCCGCACGATGAACGACCAGATCAAGGAAGAGCTGAAAAGCGAAGGCATGGAGGTGACCGAGCTGACGCCCGAGCAGGTGAAAGTGTTCCAGGACAAGCTCGAGCCGGTCTACGCCGATTGGCGCGACAAGATCGGTGGCGATCTGATCGACAGCATCCGCGACGCCGCTGCCAACGCCGAATGACGATCGCCTGACAGGCACCTCGAACGCCGGACGTGGGCCTCCCCGTCCGGCAACTTTTGCACGGCCTCCACTGGCCTCATTGGGAGATCGCGATGAACGATGCGACGTCATCCGCCACCCGGGGATTACTGGGATGGTTGAAGCTGACGCTTGAGATCGCCGTCGGGCTGCTCGTCCTCGGTGTCGTCTTCTGCGTCACCGCCAACGTGTTCGGCCGCTACGTGCTCAACTACTCCTATACCTGGGCCGAGGAGCTCTCCCGCGTGCTGTTCATCTGGCTGGTGCTGCTCGGCGCCGGAGTCGGCAGCCTGGGCAACGAACATGTGGCGGTCACTTTCTTTCGCGACAAGGCGCCTACCGCGCTGAAGATGGCGGCCTCGCTGCTGGCGATCGCCGTGATCTACATCGTCTGCATCTGCATTCTGCTCGGTTTCAAGGATCTGATCTCCGGCTACACCAGCGCAACGCCGATGCTGGGCATTCCGCAGACCTGGCTCTACAGCGCCATGCCGGTGATGGCGGGACTCACGTTGATCGCCAACACCATCGCGCTGGTGAACCTGCTCAGGGGCAGGCTGCCGCAAGGAGAAACGCCATGATTCTCTCGAGCATCTTGATCGGGCTGGCGATCTGCATCGTCATCGGCATGCCGATCTCCTTCGGTCTCGGCGCGATTACCCTGTTCATCTTCTACGAGGCGGACTACGCGCTGTCACCGATCGTCTCGCAGGCGGTCAACGGCCTGGACTCCTTCCCGCTGCTGGCGATTCCACTGTTCATTCTGGTCGGCGAGGTCATGAGCGAAGGCGGCATCGCGACCCGCCTGGTAAGGCTCGCGAGCGCCTTGGTCGGCTTCGTCGCCGGCGGTCTGGGTCAGGTCGCGGTGCTCACCTCGATGTTCTTCGGCGGGATCAGCGGCTCCGCAGTCGCCGATGCCTCGGCCGTCGGCAGCATGATGATCGAGCCGATGAAGCAGCACCGCTACTCGGGCCCGCTCGCTACCGCGATCGTGGTGGCCGCCTCGGTCGTCGGCATCATCATTCCGCCGTCGATCCCGATGATCCTGTTCGGCGTGGTGACCAGCACCTCGATCTCGGAGCTGTTCATGGCCGGCATCGTGCCCGGCATCCTGATCACGCTGGGCCTGGCGATCACGACTTATATCCAGTCGCGCAAGAACGGCCGCGGGCAGCCGTTTTCGGTGCCGGAACTCGCCAGCGCGCTGAAGGATGCCTCGCTCGCACTGCTGCTGCCGGTGATCATCGTCGGTGGCATTCTATCCGGCGTCTTCACGCCGACCGAGAGTGCCGCCATCGCGCTGGTCTATGCCTTCGTGGTGTCGTTCGTGGTCTACCGCAGCCTGTCGCTCAAGCGATTCTTCGCGCTGTGCATCACCACCGGCAAGCTGACCGGCGTGGTCATGCTGCTGCTCGCCTTTGCCAGCGTGCTGGCGTGGCTGCTGACGGCGAACATGATTCCGCAGCAGCTCGTGGTCACGCTCTCGTCGCTGACCGAGAACAGCTTTTTGCTGCTGCTCATCCTGTCCGCGTTCCTGCTGGTGGTCGGCTTCTTCATGGATCTGACCCCGGCCATGGTGATTCTCGCGCCGCTGATGACGCCCGTGGTGGTCAAACTCGGCATCGACCCGGTCTACTTCGGCGTGCTGATGTCATTCATTCTTGGCATCGGCCTCATCACGCCGCCGGTCGGCACGGTGCTTTACGTCGGCTGCGGCGTCGGCAAGGTCGGCATGGAGAAGCTGGTGAAGAGTCTGTTGCCGTTCTATTTCACGCTGATCGGCCTGCTTGTGCTATTCCTGGTCTTTCCGCAGATCGTGCTGTGGTTCCGCTGAACCCGCCGCCTTGAGTGACAAGAGAGTTCGCATGACATCCAACGACGCACTTCTCGACACGCGCCTCGAAGACCTGGCCGGCCTGCTCGGCAAGGGTGGGCTGCTCACCGCCGCCGAGGACATGGAGCGCTATCGGGTCGACTGGCCCGGCTATCGCGGCGCGCTGCCGCTGGCCGTGGCACGACCGGCGACGACACAGCAGGTCGCCGACGTGGTCGGCTACTGCCACCGTCACGATATACCGCTGGTGCCTCAGGGTGGCCATAGCGGTCTGGTCGGCGGCGCCCTGCCGGATGCCGAGACGCCGGAGCTGGTGTTGAGCCTGGAGCGACTGGCAACGATCCGCGACGTCGATCCGATCAACTTCACCATGAGTGTCGATGCCGGCTGCGTGCTGCAGTCGATCAAGGACGCGGCGGCCGAGGCCGACTGCGACTTCCCGCTCTCGCTCGGCGCCCAGGGCAGCTGCCAGATCGGCGGCAATATCTCGACCAACGCTGGCGGTTTGAACGTGCTGCGCTACGGCATGATGCGCCAGCTGGTTCTCGGCCTGGAGGTGGTGCTGCCGGACGGGCGTATCTACAACGGCATGAAGGCGCTGCACAAGAACAACACGGGCTACGATCTCAAGCAGCTGTTCATCGGCGCCGAAGGCACGCTGGGGGTCGTCACCGGCGCCGTGCTCAAGCTTTCGCCGCGCGCGCAGACCACCCGCAGTGCGCTGCTCGCCTGTCCCGACGTCGATGCCGTGCTGGGGCTTTATGCGCTCGCTCGCCGGCGCTGCTGCGACCTGCTCACCGCTTTCGAGCTGGTGCCGCGCACCTGCCTGGAACTGGCGCTGGAAGCGGCACCCGATCTGCGCGATCCACTCGAGACGCCCTCGCCGGTCTATGTGCTGATGGAGGTCGCGGCGAGCGGCCCGATCGATCTCGATACCATGATCGAAGGCCTGTTCGAGCAGGGTCTGGAGGCCGGCCTGCTGAGCGATGGCGTGCTCGCCGGCAGCGACGCGCAGGCCGAGAGCCTGTGGCGGATTCGCGAGGCCATGCTGGAGGGCCAGAGAAACCGCGGCGAGCATCTGAGAACCGACGTCGCGTTGCCGATCTCGTCGCTCGGCGAATTCCACGCACGCGCCAGCCAGGAGATTCTGGCACTGTCGCCCGAGGCGACCATCATCGCTTATGGCCACATCGGCGACGGCAACCTGCATTTCAACATTCTGCCGCCGCCCGGCCTGGAAACCGAAGCACGCACGACACTGTTGCATGAGCTCGAGGAGCGGCTGTTCGAGATCGTCACGGAATTCGACGGAAGCATCAGTGCCGAGCATGGCATCGGCCGCTTCAAGCAGGCGGCGTTCCTCGAACGGCTCTCGGAGCCGGAATTCGACCTGATGCGCGGGCTCAAGTATCTGCTCGACCCGCGCAGCCTGCTCTCGCCGGGGCGCATCCTGCCACGACCCGGCGACTGAGCCGCGCCGCCGGAGTGCGACCGACACTCAGCGCACGTGTGCACATTCGGCCAGCAGCGCCAGGGGGGAATCGCCCCTTTCAGGTCTCGCGCTTGTCGGCGAGCCATCGCAGATAACCCGGCACCGCGATCTCGCCGGCGCGGTGGAAACTCGCCAGCCGGTCCTGGACCAGGGATTCGGACTCCTTGATGTGACGATACAGGGCGTCGCTCGCCTCGTGCGGCCGGCGCGCCTGCATCGCTTCGAAAACCCGCCGGTGGGCCGCGAAAAAAGGGTCTCCCGGCGGCAGCGCAATCGCTTTGCCCAGCAGGTGCTTGCTGATCAGCAGGATGGGGCGCGTACGCTGCAACATGATCAGGATCTCGGTATTACCGCCAAGCGCCAGCGCTTCGTGATGCAGATCGTTCTCGAGCGCATCGAGCTCGTTCGGCGTCACCTTCGGATACGCCACCCTCGCCCGCTCGAGCCGCTCCAGATAACGCTCGACCGGTGCCGCCTCGGCACGCTCGCTGGCCAGACCGATCATGAAGGGTTCGAGCTGGCGGCGGGCCTCGTAGAGCTGATGGAGCCGGTCGGCATCCAGCGGCACCACGTTCCAGCTCGAGTACTTGACCTTCTCGACCACCCCCAGCGACTGCAGCTGCAGAAGGATACGGTGGGTCGTGGTGCGACTGACACCCAGCGTCTTGGCCAGCTGCAGCTCATTGAGTTCGAGCCTTCCCTTCATCGAGCAGAGCACCACATCGTGCTCGACCTGCTCGGCCAGCTCTCGCCAGGACTCGGTCCGGGTCACTGAGGCCCTTCCCCCGGCGGCGCGAAAATCGGCGGCGCTCAACGTACGCCTGACGACCTCGCGCGGTGCTCGCCCGACCACGAAACCGCGCCCCTCGAAGCGGCTGATCACGCCCTCCTCGTGCAGCCGGCCGAGTGTCTGGCGGACCGGCGAGCGACTCATGCCGAAGATATCGGCGATATTGCCCTCCAGCAGCACCAGCCCGGGCTCGAGATGGCCGCTGGCCATACTGCGCAGTAGCGCATCGTAGAGTTGATCCTTGAGCGTTCTGGACATGACTCTCCCTGTTGGCTCTCTGTTGGCCCTCGCGACGAACGGTCAACGGCTCGATATAACGAGTATTGCATACAAAGGTCAGCAGCAGCCGCTAGACCAAGGCGCAAGACAACCGCCAGATCCCGTGGCGCCCGCTTTTTAACGGCCAAACGAAAACGCCAACGGCCAAACGAAAACGCCAACGGCCAAACGAAAACGCCGCCCCTGCGAACAGGGGCGGCGTCAGGCGAAGGCCAGTCGCGATCAGGCGCGAGAGCGGCGTACCGGTCCGTCGCCATCATTGCGGCGGCGCGGTGCACGTTCCGGTGCGCCTTGATCCTCGGAGATCTCGAGCTGACGGCCACCGACGCGAGCGCGGGCCATCTTGGCGAGAATCGAGGACGGCAGGCCGCTCGGCAGCTCGACCACCGAGAAGGCGTTGCGAATATCGATGCGACCGATCCGGGCACCTTCGATACCGCCTTCGTTGGCGAGCGCGCCGACCAGCTGTCCCGGCTTGACGCCATCCTTGTGGCCCACCGACACGCGGTAGCGGGTCATGCCTTCACGCGGGGCGCTGTCGCGACGACGCGGGCCACGATCGCGACCGCCATCACGGCCGCCGTCGCGCCCGTTGTCGCGTCGCGACGGGCCGCTGGTGATGCGGCCGATCGGTGCTTCACCGGCACGCGCCAGCGTCGCGAGTGCCGCTGCCAGTTCGATCGGGTCGTGCCCCTCTTCGACCAGCTTCTCGATCAGCTCGCGCTGCTGGCCGGCGCCCGCTTCGAGCATCTCGCGCAGTCGCGCGCTGAAACGGTCGTCGCGGTGGCCACGAATGGCCGCTTCGTCGGGCAGCGGCATCTCGCTCATCGGCTGGCCGGTCGCCTGCTCGACCCAGCGCACCTTGCGGGTCTCGCGACCGCCGGCAAAGGTGATCGCGACGCCGTTACGCCCGGCACGACCGGTACGGCCAATGCGGTGGATGTAAGCCTCGGAGTCCTGCGGCAGGTCATAGTTGATGACGTGCGTGATGCGCGGCACATCGAGACCGCGCGCGGCCACGTCGGTCGCGACCAGGACATCGACCTTGCCACGCTTCAGACGCGTGACGGTGCGCTCGCGCAGGCTCTGATCGAGATCGCCGGAAAGCCCGGCGGCGTTGACACCGCGAGCGGTCAACTGCTCGACCAGCGTGGTGCAGGCAGCACGTGTACGGACGAAGACGATCGCCGCGTCGACCGGCTCGACCTCGAGAATACGCGCCAGCGCTTCCAGCTTGCTCGGCCCTTCGACGCGCACGACACGCTGCTCGATATTTTCGCCGGTGCTGACCTTGGATTCGATCGCGACCTTGACCGGGTCGACGAGATAGCGATTGACGATACGCTCGATCTCGGCCGGCAACGTGGCAGAGAAGAAGACGCGCTGCGAGCCCTGCGGCGTTTCGGAGACGACACGCTTGACGTCATCGATGAAGCCCATGCGCAGCATCTCGTCGGCCTCGTCGAGTACCAGCGCGGAGAGCCCTTCGAGTTTCAGGCTCTTGCGATCGAGATGGTCGATGATGCGTCCCGGCGTGCCGACGACGATCTGCGCACCGCGCTTGAGCGCAGTGAGCTGCTCGCGGTAGTCCTGACCACCGCACAGCGTGGCGATCTCGAGACCCTTGAGATTCTGACCATATTTGGAGAAAGAGACGGCGACCTGCTGCGCCAGCTCACGGGTCGGTGCCAGCACCAGCACCTGGGGCTCGCGGCGATCGAGCTCGACGCGGCTCAACAGCGGCAGCGCGAAGGCTGCGGTCTTGCCGGTGCCGGTCTGGGCCTGGCCCAGCACGTCGCGGCCGTCCAGCAGCGCGGGAATCGTCTGCGCCTGGATCGGGGAGGGGGTTTCGTAACCCAGTTTATCGAGGGCAGACAGTACATCCGGCAATAGCGCCAGATCGCCAAAGCTTGGCGTCGCTACGTCAGTCGAGGTCATTTCACACCTTGGAGTGGCCGGTGGACACCGGCGAAAATGTCATGGTACCGAGGGTGACTGGCCGTCGAGCGCGGCTCACCTGCCATCCATCGATGGCGGCGCGTCGTTCGTCGAAAACAGTCGGTCCTGTCGGATACCGGTCGCACCTGGCATTGGGCCTGTCGTATCGCGATCCATCACGATAGCGTCGGCTTCTGTGGCGACCTTGTTGCGCCCGGCTGCGGGAATCGTCAGCCGCTGTAGCGCTCCATCGTTGCATCCGGACGCTGGCATCGGCTCGCGCCGTGCGTCATTCACGAGATACGTCCGGTCGGCTCATCGATCACGGGTCGATGGCAAAATTGGCAGACATATCGGCAGGATGGTGGGGTCAACACATGCGAGGAAGCGCAACTATACCATCGGCGAAGTCGCTTCTCCAAACACAAACGTAATTTTCCTACCAATCTTCCCGACCGATACCGGCGCAGGCGATTCCGACGCAAGCTCGAAGTGCGGCTGGGACGATCAGCGGATAGACTGACGCGCCGGACACGCAAGGGACGCGACAACAACCATGCCGACACTCTGGATCGATGCCGATGCCTGCCCCAAGGTCGCCCGCGAGATCATCGTACGCGCCGCCGAGCGCACCGGGACCCGGACCTGGATGGTCGCCAATCACGCCATTCCGCTACCGCCCTCCCGCTGGGTGAAGTCGCGCACGGTCGCACACGGGTTCGACGCCGCCGACGATGCCATCGTCGAAGCCGTCCTCTCCGGTGACCTCGTCGTCACCAGCGATCTTCCCTTGGCCGAGGCCGCCATCGCCCGCGGCGCCCATGTCATGACCACGCGCGGCGAAGCGCTGACGCGAGACAACATTCGGGCACGCGTCCAGATGCGCGATTTCATGGAAACGCTGCGCGCCAGCGGCGAACATACGCGCGGACCCAATGCCTACGACGATGCCGATCGGCGCGAGTTCGCCAACGCGCTGGATCGCTGGCTACGCCGCCACGCCTGACGCTCGCGCGACGCCTTTCACTCATCGGCGCTCACGAATTCCGCGGCCGGTCAGACGTTCGCGATCATGTGGGGCATCGAGATCCAGCGATGGCCCCAGCGGCACGATGCGCGTCGGATTGATCGTCGGATGGCTGTAGTAGTAGTGGCGCTTGATGTGATCGAAGTCGACCGTTTCGGCGACGCCCGGCCATTGATAAAGCTCCCGCAGGTAGTGGGAAAGCTGCGGATAGTCGGTGATGCGTCGCCGGTTGCACTTGAAGTGCCCGTGATAGACGGCGTCGAAGCGAACCAGGGTGGTAAAGAGCCGAATATCGGCTTCCGTCAGCCACTCACCCGCCAGATACCGCTGCTGGGCCAGTCTCGCTTCGAGACGATCCAGACAGTCGAATAGCGCGCGAAAGTGCTTCTCGTAGACTCCCTGCTCGGTCGCGAAGCCGGTCTTGTACACGCCGTTGTTGACGTTGTCGTAGACATCGGCATTGACGGCATCGATCGTTTCGCGCAGATCCGTCGGATAGAAATCCAGCCGATTGCCGGTCAAGTCGTCGAACGCCCCATTGAAGATACGCAGAAGATCCGCCGACTCGTTGTTGACGATGCGCCCGTTGCGCTTGTCCCACAGTGCCGGCACGGTGACGCGCCCGGTATAGTCCGGATCGGTCAAGGTATAGAGCTGGTGATGAAACTCGACGTGATTGAGCGAGTCGCCACTCGATCCTTCATCGACATGATACGACCATCCCTGATCCAGCATCAGCGGGCTCGTCCAGGAGACATCGATCACCTTCTCGAGCCCCTTGAGCTTGCGCATCACCAGCGCCCGATGCGCCCACGGACAGGCGTAGCAGACATAGAGATGATAGCGCCCCGACTCGGCCTTGAGTCCTGGCTGTCCTTCCGGACCCGGCTCGCCATCGGGCGTGACCCAGTCACGCAGTTTGGCGGATTCGCGGACGAACTCACCTCCGTTGCCCTTGGTGTCATACCACTGATCCTGCCACTGTCCTTCGATGAGAAGTCCCATTGCCTGCTCCCTGATCGGATGTCATCGCCTGCAGAGGATAGGCGCTAACCGATAAAGGTCGAGCCCCGATGGCCATCATGGCAAGCGCGACCCCGCTCAGTGCGCGCCGCCGGATATCTCATGGTTACCCGGCAGCGTGTCGCGCGGGCAGGTCGCGACGACGCTTGCGAGCAGTGCGCCCGCCAGAGACCGTGTCGCAGGCCCAGCGCCGTCCATATCGCGATAGATCAACTGCAACGACGCGTGTCGGATGCCGCCGACCCGCAACGGCAGCGCCTTCAGCCGCCCGGCGGCCAGCGCATCGGCAATTCGTGTCTGCGGCACCCAGGCGAAGCCCAGCCCGCGCTCGAGCATGTCGACGGACGTCGAAAGGTGGCTCAGCGTCCAGCGCTGCTCCGCCTTGAGCCAGCCGACATCCATCCGATGGCGGACGGCGGAGTCGCGAATCACCAACTGGCGGTGCTGTTCGAGATCGCGCAGGTCGAGCTCTCGCCCCATGTCGTGAAGCGGATGGTGAGGATTCGCCACCGCGATGAACGGCACATCGACCAGCGGCTGCCCCAGAAATCCCTGCGCGCTCACGCCGGAAACGATCAGATCCGCCCGCGCCTCGTAGAGCATCTCCACCGCCCCGTTGAGTACGGTTTCGTGAAGCTGCACGCGAACATGGGGAAAGGCTTCCGAGAAGCGCGTCAGGGCATCGGCCAGCGCATCCGCCGGGAATATCTGATCGACGGCAAGAATGACCTCGGCCTCCTGTCCGCCCGCCAGGTGTTCGGCGACATCCTCGAGCGAGGCGGCATTGTCGATCAGCTGTCTCGCTCTTCGCAGCAGCATGGCCCCTGCTTCAGTCAACACCACCTGTCGCCCCTGTGGCTCGAAAAGCGTCACGCCCAGTTGCTCCTCGATCTTGTGGATCGCATGGTTGAGCGTGGAAGGACTTTTATGGATCACTGCCGAGGCCTTGGCAAAACCACCGTGATCGGCTACTGCTGCCAGCATTTGCCACTGCAGCAACGTGACTTTGGGCACGACTGTCTCCTCGTCTGTCCGGCGTATCCGACACCGCCCGGCGGGAATGCCCCTCGGACACGCCGCCACCGCCTGGTGTAAGAATGACGGATAGTTCAACGCCTGCAGGCATCTTACTTTTTGTCACCGGCGACGAAAATGTGCCGGAAGACAGGAACAGAAAAAGTCCGACAATTCTCATACAAGCCCTTTACGCCTGGAATATTAGCCGGCAAAACAATGATTTTTAATGCACCATATCAGTGCAATGAATTGCACCACCAGGTTACACCCGCTTACTTTCCCATCAGGTTTACCGGTAGGCGTTCAGCGATCCCGAAAAACGTGAAAGCCCGGCTCATGGCACTTCGTATACTGTATTTAAATACAGACTAGGCAATTAACACTGCACTAGGGTAAGGTTCATCAGCCTTTATTTAGTTTTGTCATCTTTTTTTATTCCGGGCCTTCATCTTCATGTTGCGAATTTTCCATTCGCTGCCCCGCACGCATAAGGTTCTTCTACTGCCGGTGGCCACCATGGTCACCGTGCTGGGCGCGCAAAAGATCATCGGTGTTTTCGGCGATTCCGAGAACACCACCGAGCCGCTAAATGTCGCCACGACGACCACGATTTCCCAATCGATCGTCAATGCCGCCGCCACTCAATCGGGCGATGGCCAACGCAGCGACGACAGCGACACCTCCCTCGATACGCCGCTGGCTCAACTCGAGCCGCTCGAGGTCATGAGCGTCGATTTCGTGCCCGAGGCGGAAGCCGACGATGCCATTCCGTCCACCTCGATCGCCAGACCGGTCGCTTCGAAGCCCGCGACTGCTCTGGCCAGCGATACGCTCCAGGTGGCCAACCGAGTTGCTCTCTCGTCCGGGACGCCGGCGTTATCCGACGAGGACAATGACGATGTCGGCGGTACTTCCTACGAGGACTGGACCTTCGACAACGCCGCCGATCCGAGCGGTAGCACGCAGCTCGGTGACGAAATCGCCTCCAAGGAGGACTACGTTCCCGAGTGGCAGAGCTACACCATCCAGAGTGGCGACTCCTTCGCGAAGACGGCTGAACGCACGCTGGGCCTTGGCTACTCTTCGGTGATGCAGATCCTCGGTACCGTGCCTGACAAGAAGGTCCTGACCCGCTGGCGCCAGGGCAGCAGCTTCGACTACAAACTGGATGCGTCCGGTGAGCTCATTGCGCTGCGGGTGATGAAGAACCCGCGCGAGGGCTATCTGATCCAGCGAAAGGACGAGAACCAGGATTTCGCCTACACCTCCATCGAAAAGACGGGTGAAGCGGCGCAGCGTGTCTTCAGCGGTACGGTCAGCGGCTCGTTCGCGTCGTCGGCGCAGTCCACCGGCCTTTCGACCGCCGAAGTCGCCGAACTGACTCAGGTGCTGTCCAAGAAGCTCGATTTCCGTCGCAATGCACGCGCGGGCGATCAGTTCCAGGTCGTCGTCGAGTCGGACATGATCGACGGCCAGTCGATGGACTCGAAGATCCTGGCCGCCCAGTACAAGGGTGAGCGCATGGACCTGACGGTGGTCCGCAATGATGCCGACGATCACTTCTATACGCCGGACGGCAATGGCCTCGACCCGGCCTTCAATCGCTACCCGTTCGAAGGTCACTACCGGATCAGCTCGCCGTTCAACCTGCGCCGACTGCATCCGGTCACCGGGCGTATCAGCCCGCATAAGGGCACCGATTTTGCCATGCGCTCCGGTACGCCGATCGATGCGCCAGCCGACGGTGTCGTCACGCGCGTGGTCGATCATCCGCTGGCCGGCAAATACATCGTGATCCACCACCCCAACGGCTACGACACGCGCTATCTGCACCTCAGCAAGTCGCTGGTCAAACCGGGCGAACACGTCAAGATGGGTGAGGAGATCGCGCTCTCCGGCAGTACCGGCCGCGTGACCGGTCCTCACCTGCATTACGAAGTCCTGGTCAACCACCACCAGGTCGATGCCATGCGAGTGAAACTGCCGGAATCCCAGAGCCTCACCGGCAAGGCGCTGGCCGCCTTCCAGAAACATTCCGAGGATCTGCTGGCCAAGCTCGATACGCAGAGCGGCGACGAACCCGCCATTGCTCAGGTCAAGCGCGGCAAGTCGGAGTCCGATGACAGTATCTGATCTCTTGCGGTAGACAGGCTCCCTCCTAAAAGCCCCGCTTCGGCGGGGCTTTTCCGTGCTCCGTTGAAGCCATGGTATGGCGCCGCCATGGAGACGCTCCAACCTCTTGCAGAGACCTGTCTGTTGCCAAGGCTTTGCGCTTGCAGAAACGGTTATACCGCCTGGAAGACGCCTCTCTAGCTCTTCCAGGCGCCTGCGTGTGCTGGCAAGGAGGCCGAGGATGACTCGCCGATCAGGCGTTTGAGCAGCTCGGCCTCACATAACCTCACCGCACCGCATTCAGGGCTGGCACTTTCGCTCACATAGGATCATTCTGGTAGCCACTCCATCCGCCAGCGAGGTGATGCCGACACAGCCTTTGGCTAGACACGGTGCCCTTTCCCCGGAATCAAGGTGCCGAGATAGTAGTGCTGAGCTAGTGGCACTGATGGAGATGGCCTGGACATCGATTTGTCACGGCGCTCTGTCAGGGTCGAAGAAGCCTTGAACTCACAGGAGTGCTTTTGCCGATGGTGCGAATCGACAAGAAAGCGAACAGGCTCTACGTACTGGACACCAACGTCCTGATCCACGACCCCGCAGCCCTCTACCAATTCGAAGAGCATGATGTCGTCATCCCCATGACGGTGCTCGAGGAGCTCGACAAACACAAAAACGGCATGCGCGAGATCGCGCGAACCGCGCGGCAGATCAGCCGCACGCTCTCCGACCTTACCGCCAACGTCACCCCCGAACAGATTCAGCAAGGCATTCCCATTCCCCGCGTTACCGGTGGACCTTCCGGCCGGCTGCGCTTTCTCTGCTACCGCGACCTGACACCGTCCGAAGGACTGGAGAACTCGCCGGACAATCGCATCCTCGCCGAAACCTGCCGACTCAAGCACGACCGCCCAGATGCCTCGGTCATTCTGGTGACCAAGGACATCAATCTACGCGTCAAGGCCGCGGCGCTCGAAGTGCCCGTGGAGGACTACCTCAACGACCGCGCTTTCGACGATCTCGATGCCATGATCGAAGGGGCCAAGATCTACGCCGATGCCGGTCGAGACGGCCGAAGTCTGTGGGGATCGCTCGACGTCGAGGTCATGGTCGAGCGCTGCGAGGGCAGCACCTTCTACCATCTCGAGGGAAGAATTCCGAAAGACTGGCACGTCGGTATGCTGGTCTCGGACAGCGACAATGGCGCAGAATTCGAGGCGATCGTGCGCAGCCACGGGCCCTCGAAGGCGACGCTTCAGCTACTCACCAACTACCGACACCACGACGGCGTGTGGGGGGTTCACGCTCACGACAGTCGTCAGAACTTCGCGCTGAACCTGCTGATGGACCCATCCATCGATTTCCTCACCCTCGCCGGCAGCGCGGGCACCGGCAAGACCTTCATGACGCTGGCCGCCGCCCTGCAACAGACGCTCGATACCAAGCAGTTCGAACGGATCGTCTTCACGCGGGCACCGATACCGATGGGCGAGGACATCGGCTTTCTGCCCGGCACCGAAGAGGAGAAGATGTCACCCTGGATGGGGGCCTTTCATGACAACATGGACAACCTGCTGCGCGACGAACGAGAAGGATCCTCGAGCTGGAGCGACGGAGCCACACGCCAGCTGATCGGCTCGCGGGTGCAGATTCGCTCCCCGACCTTCATGCGTGGCAGAACGCTCAACGATACCTTCCTGATCATCGACGAGGCGCAGAACTTCACACCCAAGCAGTTGAAGTCACTGGTCACTCGGGCCGGCCGTAACACCAAGATCGTCTGTCTCGGCAACGTCGGTCAGATCGACACACCGTACCTGACGGCCAACACCTGTGGCATGGCGGCCGTGGTCGAGCGTTTTCGCGACTGGCCTCACGCCGGGCACATCACGCTGAAAAGCGTCGAGCGTTCTCGCCTGGCACTGGCAGCGGAGGAGCTGCTGTAACAATATCGATAACCCCTCACCGCAAAGCCCCGGCCATCGAGCCGGGGCTTTACGTTTGAGCTGGACGCGCCGCCCAGCGAACGCAGCGGACGACTCGACCTCGCTCAATCAGTGATTGTCATCCGTCGAGGGCTTCTTGTTGTTCATCACATCCTCGATCAACTGCTCGGCTTCGCTGCGCGGGGTCTCGGCGAGAATCTGCTCGGCATCGGCCCAGGCACAGACGTCCGTGTTGCAGGACGTGCAGAAGACCCGGTCATCGGGGTTTTTCTCCTGCGATACCTTCATCATGTGGTTGCCGCAATTGGGGCAGCCTTTCGGCATACGAAATTCCACGGAAAAATCCGACACGACTCGACTCCTTTCATGGGTCATCTTTCATGGACCATTGCGGTTGCGACCCGCTTTCCATGTCGATTCAGTTCACGATCCCTACAGTGTAGATGCCACGACGTCATCGCGCGTTCCTGCTCCGCGAAACGCCAACGCGCCACGAAGCGTCAGCCATCGCGCCGCCACACCACGCCGAGATTGTTGGCGGGCATGTCGTGAACCGATTGCCTGACGAGACCGTGCCTCGCCGCCAGCGCTTCGACGGCTTCAAGATCACGCACGCCCCACCGGGAATCGCGCGTGCGCAGGTCTCGGTCGAAGCGCTCATTACTCGGCGCGGTGTGCTGCCCATCGCGTTTGAAGGGTCCATAGATCACCAGGACACCGTCAGGCGGCAGTGCTCGCCCCGCAGCGGCAAACAGTGCCTCGGCCGCCGCCCA
Source organism: Salinicola rhizosphaerae (assembly GCF_014652715.1). Lineage (GTDB taxonomy): Bacteria > Pseudomonadota > Gammaproteobacteria > Pseudomonadales > Halomonadaceae > Salinicola > Salinicola rhizosphaerae. Next base: position 318,594 of record NZ_BMZI01000006.1, read on the forward strand.
GGGCGAGATGTGAATCATGTTGATACAGACCACGGCCGCGAGCGCGGGAATCTGCGGCCAGTTACCCGAGACATCGAGGCGTAACGGGGTCAGCAGATTCTCGAGACCGGCTTGCTGGCGCCACGCTTCGATGGATGCCAGCGCTGACTCGCTGATATCGGAAGGCTGCCAGCGCAGTGGCGCCAGAGCCTCGGCGAAAGCGATCGCATGTTCACCGCTGCCACTGGCGATCTCGAGCACCGTCCCCCGGTTGGGCAGGGTCCCGCGCAGCACGTCGAGAATCGGCTGACGATTGCGCAGGGCCGCCGGACTGGACAGTCGTCGGTCGGCGCCATCTTCGAGCACGTCCATGCTGTTCATGACGCCGTCGGCACCGACAGTACGCCAGCGAGCCAGGAGGCGATATCCACCGCCTGCTCCGGGCAGAGACTGTGGCCCATCGCGTAGGTGCGGTAGTGCACCGGATAACCCAGCGCCTCTGCCCTTTCGGCGCCCTCCCGCCCCAGCGATTCGGGAACGACGGGATCCTGGGTGCCGTGATGAACTTCGACGGGGAGCTGGCGATTGGCCGGTGCCAGGGCGATCGTGTCGGCGGTCGCGAAGTAGGTCGACAGCGCCAGCAGCCCGGCCAGCGGTTTATCGCAGGCAAGCGCTGCCTCATAGGCCACGGCACCGCCCTGCGAAAAGCCCGCCACCACGATGCGCCGGCTGTCGATGCCAGCGGCGATCTGATCATCGATCAGGCCCTGGACCCGGTGCGCGGAGGCACGCAGCTGATCGACATCGACCCGACGCCCGAGATTCATCTCGAGAATGTCGTACCAGGCCGGCATGCTCATGCCGCCATTCACCGTGACCGACAGTGTCGGTGCATGGGGCAGCACGAATCGCACGGCGAGTTCGTCCGGCAGCCCCAGTGCAGGTACCAGCGGTTCGAAATCGTGGCCGTCGGCACCCAGGCCGTGGAGCAGGATGACGCAGGCATCGGCCTGCCGACCGCCCGCCGGTTCGATGATCAGTTCTTGCGCTTGAGCCATGCGACGCTTCCTCGAAAAAATGGAGTCGATACCGAAATGACAAGTCTAACGCGCCATCCAAACGCTTGCCCGCTGCGTAAGGACTCGATGCCATCGCGCCCGACCCGGCTCGGGCGCCTCGTGCTGCTATGCTCAATTCGTCATGCCGACTCAAGGATGAGAGATGCCGCTTTCCCTGTCCCGTGCGCCCCGCTGGTGCCTGCTGCTTGCTCTGATACTGCTCGATATCCTTTTTTTAAGCCCCGAGTTTCCCTGGGCCGGATTCCCCCCTATGCACTGGATCGCCCTGGAGGCGCTTCTGGTCGTCGGGCTGATGGCGTTGATGCCTGCCTGCCGCTTACGGCGCTGGCTTTGCGGCCTGGTCGCGCTGTTCGCCGTGACCATTGCTCTCTGCGCGCTCGGCGACGGCCTGACGCAGTCGATGCAGGGGCGTTCGCTGAATCTCTACACCGACATCAAGCTGATTCCGATTCTGATCGAACTGGTCGTTGCCAATCTCGGTCTGCCGCTGGCGCTGGTCGGATTCATCGCGCTCGGGCTCGTTCTCTTTCTGGTCGCGTCACTTCTCGCGGCGCTGCTCAAAGGATTCCACGCCGGTAACGTCTCTCGACGCTGGGCGCTACTGCTGATCATTCTGGGGGGCGCGGGCATTGCCAGAATCGATGCCATGCGCCAGACCGACGCAAGCCCATGGGTGGCCAAGCTAGGCCATCCGGTGGTCAACTTCATCGACTTCGAGTGGTCGCGAGTGCAGGACACGCGTCGGGCCATGGCGGACTTCGGTAACCAGCTCTATCACGACGACCACCCGTGGGCCGGCCCCGGCGGCGCGCCGCTTCCGGGTCTCGCCAATGTCGACGTGATTCTCGGCTTCATCGAGTCCTACGGCGTGGCTGCCATCGAGCGGGAGCCGTTCGCCGACGAGATACGTCCGCGCCTGTATCAGGTTCAGCAACAGCTCTCCTCGGCCGGGCTCTCGGTCGTTACCGGCCGGGTCACCGCCGCAACGCTCGGTGGCCAGTCCTGGCTCAATCACGCCACCTTCTCGAGTGGGCTACCGGTCACGTCGCAGCTGCGCTTCGAGCTGATGATCAACAGCCAGCACTCGACGTTGATCGATGATTTCAAGGCGACCAATCATGTCACTTCGGCGATCATGCCAGGCGTCGTGCGTGATTGGCCCGAAGGCGATCTCTATGGCTACGACGAGATTCACACGTCTGACAGCATGGGCTATCAGGGGCCGTCGATGGGCTGGGCCAGCATGCCCGACCAGTTCACCTGGCAGCGCGTCGAGGATTACGTGCTCGCAGCCCATGAGAAGTCGACCTTCACCGAGCTTGCGACGCTATCGAGTCACGCGCCGTGGTCGCCGGTGATCGACATGATCGACGACTGGTCGACGCTGGGCGACGGCCAGGTTTTCGATCGCTGGCAAGGGGCGGGTGATGACTACGCTTCGCTATGGCACGACACGCAAGCGATGCGTCAGAACTACGGGCCGGCCATCGACTATGCACTGCAGGCTGCCAGCGGGTTCGCCACCCACTACCTGGTCGAGGGCCAGTCAACGGCCGGAACTCGCGATACAGCGCCGCAGAACCATCACACCCTGATGATGATTCTGGGTGATCATCAGGCAGCGCCCGCCGTGATCGGCGACAACCCGGGCAAGGACGTGCCGTTGCACATCATCAGTGACGATCCTGCACTGCTTCAGGGCTTCATCGACCACGGCTTCCGACGCGGCATGGTCCCGCCGGGGCCGGATAGCGCCATTCCGATGGAGAACATGCGTGCCCTGCTACATGAGCTCTACGGCGGCGATGCCGCCGTCGATCGGCTGGGCGCTAACGGCGAGCGGATCAGTGCTGGCGCGACGGTTCCCGAGACAGATTCCGGCTCTTGATCAAGCTGGCCACGGTCGTGATAACCAGGGTGCCGAGAATGATCGTCATCGACAGCCAGATCGGGATTTCCGGCACCAGGTGAAGTGGCTCGCCACCGTTGATGAATGGCAGGTTGTTCGTATGCATCGCCTCGACGATCAGCTTCACCCCGATAAAGGCGAGGATGAACGAAAGCCCCAGGCTCAAGTAGACCAGGCGCGCGAGCAGCCCGCCGAGCAGGAAGTAGAGCTGCAGCAGCCCGAGCAGCGCGAAAGCGTTGGTGGTGAAGACGATATAGGGCTCTTTAGTCAGCCCGTAGATGGCCGGAATCGAGTCCAGTGCGAACAGGACATCGGTCATGCCGAGCGCAACGACGACCATCATCAGCGGCGTCGCCAGACGCTTGCCGTTTTTCACGGTGAATAGCCGGTCTTGGTCGAACTCGTCAGTGGCCGGTAACCGTTTCTGGATCCAACGCACCATGGCGTTGGGTTCGTACTCCTCGTTCTCGTCGTGTCCGCCGGTGCCCTCTCGCACCAGTTGAATCGCGGTGTAGAGCAGGAACAGACCGAAGAGATAGAAGATCCAGCTGAACTGCGCGATCGCCGCCGCGCCAACGGCAATGAAGATGCCGCGCAGGATCAGGGCGATCACGATACCGATCAGCAGCGCCTTCTGCTGATAGGCGCGCGGCACCGCGAACTTGGTCATGATGATCAAAAAGACGAAGAGATTATCGACCGACAGGCTCTTCTCGGTGATGAAGCCAGCGAAGTATTCGGCACCATGCTGCGCGCCCCAGACCCACCAGAGGCCGCCGCCGAAAACGGCCGCCAGCGCGACGAAGAACACCGACCACCAGGCCGCTTCGCGGAAGGTCGGGTCGTGGGGTTTACGCACGTGGGCGTAGAAATCGAAGACGAACAGTGCGGCGATGCCGGCAACAGTAGCCAGCCAGACCCAGACGGGTACGTGCATACAGAGACCTCCGGTAGACGGTGAGCGTCACCGAAAGTCTCTCCCATCGCTCCGCTGACGAAGCGACCCGTAACGCCGGGGCATGTGGCCCGTGCTGACGACGTCACGGTCGAGGCGGGTCGGGCGACCCGGCTCGCGGGATACTCCCCTTCCGTGCTGAGCGCATTGTGGCCGCAAGCGCTGCCCGGCGCAACTGTCGTTCCAGCGTTAACGACCGCCGTCAGCCAGCCAGCACGACAGTCCGGCCGGCGTGCAGAAACACGCGTTTTTCCTGGTGGTAGCGCACGGCTCGCGCCAGCGTCAGGCATTCGATATCGCGCCCCTTGGCTACCAGATCCTCGGGATAATGAGCGTGATCCACGGCCTCGACGCCCTGAGCGATGATCGGCCCCTCATCGAGATCATCGTTGATGTAATGGGCAGTCGCACCGACCAGCTTGACGCCCTTCTCGTAGGCCTGATGATACGGTCGGGCGCCCTTGAAACCCGGCAGCAGCGAATGGTGAATATTGATCGCCCGCCCGGCAAACTCGTGACACAGCGCGGCCGACAGCACCTGCATGTAGCGCGCCAGAATCACCAGCTCAGCTCCGCTCTCGTCCACCACCCGCTTGACGGCCGCTTCCTGCTGCGGCTTGGTCTCCGAGGTGATCGGCAAATGGTGATAGGGCAAGCCGTGCCAGCTTGCCAGCGGCTCCAGATCCGGATGGTTGGAGATGATGGCGCGCACGTCGATCGCCAGCTGTCCGGTGCGGTAGCGATAGAGCAGATCGTTCAGGCAGTGATCGGCCTTGGAGACCATGATGACCACCGGCAGTCGCGTCTCCGGCGCCATCAGTTCGAACGTCATGCCGAACTCTACCGCACGGGCTGCCAACTGCTCGCGGAACGTCGATTCTTCAAAGTCCGCCACCTCCGGTCGAAACGCCGCGCGAATGAAGAACTGCCCCCCACGATAGTCATCGAACGAGTGCAGCTCGGTGATGTAGCAACTCTGCTCCTTGAGAAACCGGGTGACCACATCGACGGTGCCGAGACGGCTCGGACATTGGGCCGCCAGTACCCAGGCCCCGCGCAAGGCACTCATGTGGTCATCTCCGCCTCGCCGGCAGGCGCCGCCTCTCGCGCATCGACCTCGTGCTCGGCCCGCTGAAACGCGATGCCGAACTCCTCGCCGGCGTCCAGCAGCCAGCGCAGACAGTAATCGGCGAAGCTGCGCCGCACCACCAGCTCCCAGCGCGTGTCGTCGACACGGCGAATGATCGCGTTCGCCTTGGCGAAGACGCTGGTGACCCCCTTGCCGACGGGAAAATGACGCGGGTCGACGTCGTAGACCGTCGATTTCATCAGCACCGAGATTGCCTCTTCGCCCTCGAGCGAGAGCAATGTCTGTCCGCCGCTGACGTCGACGATGCTGAAATGGGCATCACCCAGCGCCTTGCGCAGCTCGCGCTGAAGACGAAACCCTTCCCCGCCGGGCACGATCAATAGCCACTCATCCGGCGACAGCCACTGCAGCGACGTGCCATCGCCGAACACCACCTGCTGCGGCTCGAGCGGCAGTGCAAGCCCCGTCACGGACTCCACCGCGGATGCCAGCACCCCCGGCTCACCGCGCAGGTTCAGATGATCGCGAAAGGCGTGTTCGCGCAGCGTCACGGCAACATCGCCAGTCGGCGCTATTTCTGCCATGTGATGCAGCGGCGACTGACGCGGCACCGTCGGCGCCGGGTGCGGATCGAAATAGGCAACTCTGGTCATCCAGACGCTCCTTTCAAAAAATCGGCCGATGGCTTTCAAACAATGAGCCAACGGCCAGGATTCAGGCCAATGGCGCTTGTATTAGAGGTTCTGACGCTGCCCTTTCGGGTCAAAGAAGATCGAGCTGACCACTTCGGCTACGTGCGTGACGCCATCGGCCATCGGCAAATAGACGCGCTCTCCGAGACGCTTGTGGCCGCCCTTGACCACGGCGAGGGCAAAGCCATGATCCAGTGTCGGGCTGTAATAGCTCGACGTGACATGGCCGACCATTCGCATCGGGATTGCCTGCTTCGGATCGAGCACGATCTGTGCCCCCTCTTCCAGCACGACCTCGGCGTCGAGCGGTTTGAGCCCGACCAGCTGCTTGCGGTCCTCGCGGCGAGTGTCCGAGCGCGTCAGGGCGCGCTTGCCGATCCACGGATAGGGCTTGTTGTAGCCCACGCACCACTGCATGCCGAGGTCCTCCGGCGTCATCGAGCCGTCGGTGTCCTGACCGACGATGATGAAGCCCTTCTCTGCGCGCAGCACGTGCATGGTCTCGGTGCCGTAGGGCGTCAATCCGTACTGGTCGCCATGCGCGAAGAGCGCCTCCCAGACGGGCATGGCGTAATTGGCCTGGACGTTGATCTCGAACGAGAGCTCCCCGGTGAACGATATTCGGTAGATCCTGGCCGGTACCCCGGCTACCGTGCCCTCGCGCCACTCCATGAACTTGAACGCCTCACGATCGAGATCGATATCGGTCAATTCACTCAGCAGATTGCGCGCCTCGGGGCCGGTCAACGTCATCGTCGCCCAGTGATCGGTCACCGAGGTGAAGTAGACCTCGAGTTCCGGCCACTCCGTCTGGTGCCAGATCTCGAGCCACTCCAGAATCGCCGCCGCACCGCCGGTCGTGGTGGTCATCAGGAAGTGGTTGTCCGCCAGGCAGGTGGTAACGCCGTCATCCATCACCATGCCATCGTCCTTGCACATCAGGCCGTAGCGCGCCTTGCCGACCGCCAGCTTTTCCCAGCCATTGGTGTAGATGCGCCCGAGGAACTCCCGCGCGTCCGGTCCCTGGATATCGATCTTGCCCAGCGTCGAGGCATCCAGCACACCCACCTGCTCGCGCACGGCGCGACACTCGCGGGCAACGGCTTCGTGCATCGTCTCGCGCTCGCCCGAAGCCTTCTGACGTGGATAGTACCAAGGGCGCTTCCACTGCCCGACATCCTCGAACGCCGCGCCCTGCTCGACGTGCCATTGATGCATGGCGGTGTAGCGCTCGGGGTCGAAAAGCTCGCCGCAGTGGCGCCCGACGATCGCGCCGAAGTTGACCGGCGTGTAATTGGGGCGGAACACCGTCGTGCCGGTCTCGGGAATCGTCTGACCGAGGCAGCGTGCGGCGATGGCCATGCCGTTGATATTGCCGAGCTTGCCCTGATCGGTACCGAAGCCCATGGCCGTGTAGCGTTTGACGTGCTCGATCGACTCGAAACCCTCGATCGTCGCCAGTTCGATAGCCGCGGCCGTCACGTCGTTCTGCAGATCGACGAACTGCTTCGGCGCGCGCATGGTCGGCTTGTCGTGCGGCACGTGATAGAGCCCGACCGCCTCGCCTTGCGCCAGCGTCTCGAGCTGCGGTGGCGCGCTCGGCGCGAGAGCAATGCCGTCGGCCGCCAGCGCGGCCGGCAGATGCTCGGCGATCGCGTCGAAGGCCATCCCTAGTGAATAAACGCCAGCGGCGGCGCCGACCGGGTGGAATCCCTTAACCGGGGCGACGGTCTGCCCGGGGACGAAGCCCAGAATGTCGTCTCGCCACACCGGGCGCACGCCGGTGTGCGCCGCCAGATGAACCACCGGGCTGTAGCCGCCGGAACTCGCCACCGTATCGCAAACCAGAGTCTCGATGCTGCCATCGATCCGATGACCGGCAATGTCGACCGCCGCGACGCGCGCGCCATTGACGCGGTGCCCCTTGCGGTCGGTCGTCGCCTCGATTACCGCGCTGCCGGCGATGATCCGCATGCCGGCCGCCCTGGCCCGTTCGACCATTGCGCCTTCCGGATTCGCGCGAGCGTCGGCGATCGCCACGACCTCCCCACCCGCGGCCTGCCAGTCGAGCGCCGCGCGATAGGCAGTGTCATTGGTCGTCGACAGCACCAGCCGCTCCCCGGGGCGAACCGCCTGACGCCGAATCCAGCTCGACACCGCGCCTGCCAGCAGGTTGCCCGGCACGTCGTTGCCGGCGTAGACCAGCGGCCGCTCATGAGCGCCTGTCGCCAGCACGACGTGGCGCGCACGGACCCGGTGCAGACGTGACCGCGCCTGACGCCGACCGCCGGTCATCGCCGCGCTGTCGCCAAGATGTTCGGTGCGCCGCTCGTGAAGCGTGACGAAGTTGTGATCGAAATAGCCGTTGGCGGTCGTTCGCACCAGCAGCGTGACGTTGTCCATCGCTGCCAGCCGCTCGACGATCTGCGCCACCCAATGCGGCGCCGGCACGCCATCGAGCGTCTCGTCGCTGTCGCGCGCCGAGCCACCGAAGCGCTCCTGCTCGTCGCAGAGAATGACGCGGGCACCACTCTTCGCCGCCGTCAACGCCGCGAACAGTCCTGTCGGGCCCGAGCCGATGACCAGCACGTCGCAGTGGCGATGCACATGATCGTAGATATCCGGGTCGCCTTCGCTCGGCGCTCGCCCCAGCCCGGCCGCCTTGCGGATCATCTTTTCATAGGTCAGCCACATCGACGCCGGTGCCTTGAACGTCTTGTAGTAAAATCCGACTGGCATGAACGGCCCGCCGACCTTACCGATCAGGCTCATCATGTCGCGCTGGGCATCGGGCCAGCCGTTGGTGCTGCGCGCCGTCAGCCCCTCGTAGAGCGCCTGTTGCGTCGCTCTCACGTTAGGCGTCTGCGTCGCCTCGCTGGCACCCAGCTGGACGATGGCGTTGGGTTCTTCCGCCCCGGCAGCCACGACGCCGCGCGGACGCGAATACTTGAAGCTGCGGTTGACCACGTCGACCCCGTTGGCCAGCAGCGCCGAGGCCAGCGTATCGCCGGCGTAGCCCTGGTAGGCCTTGCCGTTGAACGTGAACGCCAGCGGCCGATCCCGATCGATCTCCAATCCCAAACCCGCGCCTGCCGCCACGCGACGTTGCTGTAGTTCGCTCATGCCTGGACTCCCGTCAGGGTGGCGGTCGATGCTGCCGAACCCGTCGATACCGAATCGGCCGTCACGCTCGGCTGCTCGCCAATCCGATAGGTCTCGAGAATCGCGTAGGTTCGGGTATCTCGTGTGACGTTGAAGAATTTGCGACAGCCCACCGCGTGTACCCACAGTTCGTGATGCACGCCTCGCGGATTGTCACGGAAGAAGAGATAGTCGCCCCAGGCGTCATCGGAAGTTGCCATCGGATCCAGCGGACGCGCGATGTGCGCCTGCCCTTTCGGGTGGAACTCCTCCTCCTCGCGATACTCGGCGCAGTAAGGGCAGTAGATATAAAACATCGCCAATTTCCTCTTTCCAGCCGCGATGACTAGCGTCGGCAAATCTCTCTAAGGTTGTTCTGGTCAGCGAGCCGCGTGAGGGCAAGGCGTCCGACGATCGAGGAGCCGGAATGTACGTGGTTGTACATGAGGACTCCGAAGAGGCGGACAACGCTGCCATCGTGTGGCGCAGCTCGCAGAACTCAGTGCGCGACGCCGGCAGCGCCGTGTTCATCAATCAAGGCCCCGGTCCTGAATCGATCGATCGAGAACGGCGCCGCGATCGGGTGCATCTGGCCGTGGGCCAGGGACCAGGCGAAGACGTTGCCGGAGCCCGGGGTTGCCTTGAACCCACCGGTGCCCCAGCCACAGTTGAAGTAGAGACCGCGCACCGGCGTTCTGGAGATGATCGGGCAGGCATCCGGCGTGGTGTCGACGATGCCGCCCCACTGGCGGTTCATGCGCACGCGCGAAAAGACCGGGAACATCTCGACGATGGCCTGCAGCGTGTGCTCGACGATGGAGAAACTGCCGCGCTGTCCGTAGCCCAGGTAGCCGTCTATCCCGGCTCCGATCACCAGGTCGCCCTTGTCGGACTGACTGATATAACCGTGAACGTGGTTGGACATCGTCACGGTATTGAGAATCGGCTTGAGTGGCTCGGAGACCAGCGCCTGCAGCGGGTGCGACTCCAGCGGAAGCTGGAAGCCAGCCATCTTAGCCAACGTCCCCGAGTTGCCTGCCGTGACACAGCCGACCGTTTTCGCCCCGATATCGCCACGATTGGTGTGAACGCCGACGACCTTGCCGTCGAGCATCTTGAAGCCGGTCACCTCGGTCTGCTGCAGCAGATCGACACCCAGCGCATCGGCGCCGCGTGCGAAGCCCCAGGCCACCGCGTCATGGCGGGCGACGCCACCGCGCGGCTGCCACGAAGCCCCCAGAATCGGATAGCGCGCCCGGGCCGAGACATCCAGCGCCGGCTCGATCTCCTTGATTCTCTCCGGCGTCACGACTTCACCGTCGATACCGTTGAGCCGATTGGCGTTCACGCGGCGCTGGATATCACGCATGTCCTGCAACGTATGCCCCAGATTGAGGACACCGCGCTGGGAGAACATGACGTTGTAGTTGAGGTCCTGCGATAACCCCTCCCACAGCTTCATCGCGTGCTCGTAGAGCGCAGCGGCTTCGTCCCACAGATAGTTGGAGCGCACGATGGTCGTGTTGCGGGCCGTGTTACCGCCGCCCAGCCAACCCTTCTCGATCACCGCCACATTGGTGATGCCGTGCTCCTTGGCCAGATAGTACGCGGTCGCCAGCCCGTGACCGCCGCCGCCGACGATCACGACGTCATACTCTTTCTTCGGCGCGGGATTACGCCAGTGACGCTGCCAGTTCTCGTGATGACTCAGCGCGTGCTTGACCAGACTGAAACCGGAATAACGTTGCATGTGCCCCTCTCTGCGCCAGGCCCGACGCCGACGCCCGGCGACGAAAACGGTGATTTCCGGCGATGGTATCGCCGGGCCAAGAGGGCATGATGTTCGGCCACGTCACACGCTGGCGCGTTTGCGACAAGACCATAGAATTTGCGACAGAGAGGGATTCGCGACAGAGAGGGATTGGCTACTCCAGCTCCCAATGCCAGTGTCTCGTAGCTCGTAGCTCGTAGCTCGTAGCTCCAGTCTGCCTCACCCCATCGTTTCGACAGGCCCACGACGATGACACGCCTCGTCATGGTCGTTGACCATACCCACCGCTTCCATCCAGGCGTAGACGATCACGGGGCCGACGAACTTGAAGCCGCGCTGCTTGAGCGCCTTCGAGATCTGCAGCGAGAGCGGCGTCTGGGTTGGGGCATGAGTGCCGGCGGGAATGACGTTCTGGATCGGGCGGCCGCCGACCATGCCCCACAGAAATTCGGAGAAGTCTTCGCCGCTATCGCGCATGGCGAGGTAGGCGCGGGCATTGCCGATCGTCGCCTCGATCTTGGATCGGGAGCGGATGATCCCGGCATTGCTCAGCAGACGCTCGACATCATGCTCGTCGTACCTGGCGATGATGTCGGGATCGAAGCCGTCGAACGCCACTCGAAAAGCGTCGCGCTTTTTGAGGATGGTCAGCCACGAGAGGCCCGCCTGAAAGCCATCGAGGATCAACTTCTCCCATAGCGCTCGGCTGTCGTACTCCGGCACGCCCCACTCTTCATCGTGATAGGAAGCATTCAGCGGATGGGATTGCGCCCAGGCACAGCGCGGCAGATCGGCATTCGGTTCGGTCATCGTTGGCTCTTGTCGGCATGAGGCAGTGCCCTCGATTGTGCCGTGCGCGAACCGACTCGCCAAACGCAACCGCTCATCGACGCCTGTGGCGTCAACGCAGGCACTTCAACTTACTGCAAGTACTCCAACTTACTGAAAGTCGCTTCGCCGCTGTCGCGGGCTGACGCCATGCCATCGCCGGAACGCTCGCGAGAAGGCGCTGGCCTCGGAAAAACCCAGCAGCAGCGCCACCTCCGAAATCGAGAGATGCGGCTGACGAAGATAGTGATCGGCCATTTCACGACGCACACCGTCGAGAAGTGTGCTGAAGCTCACCCCCTCGCGGTTGAGTCGCCGCTGCAGCGACCAGCTCGAGAGATCGAGGCGGTGAGCGGCGCGCTCGAGCGTCGGCTCTCCCTGAGAGAGGGTCTGACGCACCTGATCCCGCACTCGGTCGACGAGCCCCTGCGGCGTGCGCTGCCCGTCGAGCCGGCGGATAGCGTCGACGATCACGCCGAGCAGGAGAGGATCGCTCTCGGGCATCGGTCGGCTCAGGTCGCGCTTGGGAATCAGCATCGAATTCCACGGCTGGTCGAAGTAGATCGGCGCATCGAAAGACTTGCCGTGATCGTGCCACTGCTCGGGCCGTGGATGCTCGAACATCACCGCGCGCGGCGCCCAGGTCGGCCCGGCCGCGTGACGAATCAGGTTGAGCGCCATGCCCATGGTCAGCTCCGCATCCTGGCGCCGGCAGAGAATACGCCCGTGCTGCACCTGATAATCGAGCCGCCAGCAGTCGTCGGAGTCCACCAGGCGGATCAGGGTTTCGTGCTGGTGATACGGAAAGGCGGCAACCCAGTTGGAGAGCGCCGTCTCGAGCGTCGACGAACACAGACCGATATAGCCGATCAAACCCAGTGCCTGAGGTTTGAACTGCTGGCCGTAATAGAGGCCGAAATTGCCGCACTGAGAGTCGCGGGCGGCGTTTTCCATGACCCGGCAGTATTCGTCGAGGCCAAGGCTCAGCGTCGGCTGCGCCAGCAACTCCGGGTCGACGCCGCTGGCACCCAGAATACGGTCGGCATCGCCACCGTGGCGACCGATAAAATCGTACAGACCGCTAGCCGCGGCAGAGAGCACACCTCGGTTGCCGACACCGCTGATGCCGCTGTCGGCCCCGAGGCCGCCCGAAAGAAGCGATAGGTCCATGATGGTTTTACCAGCTGATGCGACGTTGCTATTAGCCAGCAAGTTTCGTACCAGTCGTGACGGCGAATCCTCCGCCGCCGGTAACGCCGGGCTCGCGGAGGCAGCAACTCACCGGCAGGCACGATTTTCGAGTGCCCGACTGGCGCGCCCATGTCCTTCGGCGCACCATTTTAGAGCACAGATTCAGTCCGCACCGACTGGCAGTTTGCCATCGAGATAGCGTTGTACCAGCCGCACGGAGTGGTCCGCCCAGTCAGGCCCGAGATCCACCGCCTGCTGCGTCTGCGCGTGCGACCCGGCCCAGGCGAGCAGTTGGATGCGCCGCTGCGCGATCATCGCCGGAATGATATCCAGATCCGCCTGTTCGAGCGTCGTCACCTGGCGATAACCGGCGAGCCACTGATCCACCCACTCGGCGGCGCGCGGGTGGTGCTCCTCGAAGCTCAGTGCCGCGGCAAGATCGTGCAGATACCAGCCGAAGCCGCAGTCGTCGAAGTCGATCACGCGCGTCTCGTGGCCCTCCAGCAGCAGGTTGGTCAGGCGCAGGTCGGCATGAATCAGGCCGTAGCGTTGCGGAGACTGACCGTAGGCAGCCAACTCGGCGCCGATTTTCGCCAATGCCCTTTCGATCACCGGCCAATCGCTTGTCTTCAGGTTGGGCGCATCGCGCCAGTTTCCCCAGTGGCCGCCGTCACCGACCATGGTCTCGTGATTCCAGACGATGCGCTGAAAACCCGCGGGCCGCTGCCAACCACGGCTATGACGATGCAGGTGCGCGGTGATCTCGCCCAGGCGCCGGAACGCCCGGGGATGAACGGCGTTGGTCGGCATGTCGCCCGAGATCCAGCCGAACAGCACCGCGTGGCGCTCGCCATCGGGATCGCGGTTTGCGTCCTCGAGCGGCAGCGTCAGCACCGTTTCACCGTCGCGATCGGCAATCGGCTCGGGGACCTGGTGCCCGGCGTCACGCAGTGCTGCCAGCCACGCCAGCTCGCTGGCGATGTCCTCCCGTCGATGATAGCCGCCGCGATGCAGTCGCAGCGCGTAGCGCTCGCCTCGGTTTCCCTCGACCACGAAGGTGGCGTTCTCGGAGCGGCAGAGCAGGCGAACTTCACCGCGAAACGGTTCGGAATAGCGCGCGACCGCCGCCTCGGCAAGGCGCGTGACCGCCGCGTCGTCAAGCGCATCTGCCTGAGGTGTGTCGAGCGCTGGATCGGTTTTCAGCTTGGAGGCGTGGACCATGAGAATCTCCCTGGAGCAGTGAACGATCGATCGGACGATCATCGATGTCCACAGCATGAGACTCCTGCCCGCCACTCGGCTTGACTCTGCATCGCGCTGCCTTGACCGGGGAAGACAGATTCGCGCTACCGACGCGCTTACTTGACCCCAAGACACAGGCACCGCCGGTGTGCGGTCAAGTCTTCGCCCCACCGCCCGGGGCATGATCGACACCATCGAGTCGCTACCGGGCTCATGTTGTCATTCGACGGAAGCCGTTCGTCTCCGTCACCGGTTCGATGACAGCCGGTCCGATATCAGAACCTGCCCGATACCAGAACCTGTTCAGGGGGAAATCATGCTCAAGACCAACGCCTTCGACGCCAGCGCCGGCGACACGGTCTCGGAAGAGAAGCTCGAGATGATCGAGCGCCGCCGGCGCCTGCTCGGCCCGGCCTATCAACTTTTTTACAAGGATCCGCTCCATCTGGTTCGCGGCGAGGGTGTTTGGGTCTTCGACGCGGATGGCAACCGCTATCTCGATGTCTACAACAACGTGCCATCGGTGGGCCACTGCCATCCGCATGTGCTGCAAGCGCTGACAAAGCAGGCCAGCGAGCTGAACACCCACACTCGCTACCTGCACGATAATGTGCTCGATTTTGCCGAGAAACTGATCGGCACCATGCCGGATGCACTGAGCCAGGTCATGTTCACCTGCACCGGCAGTGAAGCCAACGACCTGGCGTTGCGCATCGCCGAGGACTACACCGGTGGTACCGGCGTGATCGTCACCGACTACAGCTACCACGGCATGACCAAATCGATCGCCGCGCTGTCGGCGTCGATGGGGCCCTACGTCAAGCTCGACAAGGACGCCCGTGCCATCCCGGCGCCAATCCACGACCCGGCCCATCCAGAAGCGGTCGGCAAGCGCTTCGCCGCCGACGTGCGCGCGGCAATTGCCGACATGCAGCGCCACGGCATCAAGCCGGCGGCGCTGCTGATCGACACCTTCTTCACCAGCGATGGCGGCTTCTTCGATCCCCCCGGCTTCCTGCAGGAAGCGGTCGAGGCGATCCGCGAGGCCGGCGGCCTCTACATCGCCGACGAGGTGCAACCCGGCTACGGCCGCAGCGGCGAGCACATGTGGGGCTTTCAGCGCCACGGCCTCGTGCCCGATCTCGTCACCCTCGGCAAGCCGATGGGAAATGGCCACCCGATGGCGGCGACCGTGGTCAAACCGCACATTCTCGAGCGCTTCGGCAGTGAATCCAGCTACTTCAACACCTTCGGCGGCAATACCGTCTCTGCTGCCGTGGGCCTGGCCGTCCTCGAAGTGATCGAGCAGGAGAATCTGCTGCCATCGATTCATCAGGCCGGCAAGGCGATCGTCGATGGCATCGGGGCACTGGCGACGCAATATCCCGTGCTGGCCAATGTCCGCGGCGTGGGCCTCTACGCCAGCGCCGAGATCGTCGATGCCGAAGGCAAACCCGACGCCGCGATGGCGCTGGCGATCGTCAATGCCCTGCGGGACGAAGGCATCCTGATCGGCGCCATCGGTCCTCACGCCAATATTCTCAAGATCCGCCCGCCGCTGGTCTTCAAGGAAGAGCACAGTCGCCTGCTGGTCGAGGGCCTGGAAAAGGTGCTATCGCGGCTCTGAGCACCGCAGTCGTGAGAGGCAATTGTCGTCAGACATGCGAACAACAACAGGGAGAAAACGATGAGCGCATCGACAACCACAAACGCGCTGAAGCCGACGCTAGGTCCCATTCAGCTCTGGGGCATCGCCGTTGGGCTGGTCATCTCGGGTGAATATTTCGGCTGGAGCTACGGCTGGGGCGTCGCCGGTACGCTGGGTTTTCTGGTGACCACGGTGATGATCGCAACAATGTATAGCTGCTTCATCTTCAGCTACACCGAGCTGACCACCGCGATCCCCCACGCCGGCGGCCCCTTCGCCTTCAGTCGCCGCGCCTTCGGCGAATTCGGCGGCATGATCGCCGGCATGGCGACGCTGATCGAGTTCGTTTTCGCACCACCCGCCATTGCGCTGGCAATCGGTGCCTATCTCAACGTCCAGTATCCTGGCCTCGATCCCAAGCTCGCGGCGATCGGCGCCTACGTCGTGTTCATGTCGCTCAATATCATCGGCGTCAAGCTGGCTGCGATGTTCGAACTGCTGGTCACCTCGCTCGCGGTGATCGAACTGCTCGTCTTCATGGGCGTGGTCGCCCCCGGCTTCAGCATGGCCAACTTCGTCGCCAACGGCTGGGCCGGTGAAGACGGTTTCAACGGTCAGGCCGTCGCCGGCATCTTCGCCGCGATTCCGTTCGCGATCTGGTTCTTCCTTGCCATCGAGGGCGCCGCGATGGCCGCCGAGGAGACTCGCGATCCGCGCCGGACCATTCCCAAGGCTTACGTCAGCGGCATCATCACGCTGGTCATCCTCGCCTTCGGCGTGATGCTGATGGCCGGCGGTGTCGGCGACTGGCGCACGCTCTCCGACATCAACGACCCGCTTCCGCAGGCAATGAAGATGGTGGTCGGCGAGAACTCACGCTGGATGCACATGCTGGTCTGGATCGGCCTATTCGGACTCATCGCCAGCTTCCACGGCATCATCCTCGGCTACTCTCGCCAGTTCTTCGCCCTGGCGCGAGCCGGCTATCTACCCCGCGGGCTGGCCAAGCTGTCGCGCTTTAGAACCCCGCACCGGGCGATTCTGGCCGGCGGCGCGATCGGCATCGCCGCCATCCTCAGCGACGGTCACATCGACCTGCAGGGCATGAGCTTGACCGCAGCGATGATCACCATGGCCGTGTTCGGCGCCATCGTCATGTACCTGATGAGCCTTCTGAGCCTGTTCAGACTTCGCCGCACCGAGCCGGAGCTGGAGCGCTGGTACCGCGCCCCAGGCTACCCGGTCGTGCCGATGATCGCCCTGATTCTGGCGCTGGTCTGTCTCGTCGCCATGCTCTGGTTCAACCCGATGATCGCCATTCTCTTCGTCGGCCTGATGATCCTCGGCGGCATCTACTTCTCGCTGACCAAGGCACAGCGTCAAGAAGCCGAAGACTCGCTGGCCGTGACTTCCTGAAGGACGCCAGCTCCAGCATGACGGACGAAGCGCTTATACAGTGCCTCGTTCGTCAACGTCTTTTCACAGGAAGGCGCGCTTGCCAAGCGCCGAGCCCGCTCAGGCATCGAAAAACACTCTCAGCACGTGATCCATATGCGCCTCCATGGCGTGCCGCGCGGCATCCGGGTCGCGGCGCTCGATCGCGGCGAGAATGCGTTCGTGATCATCCTGGGACTGCTTCGGCATGTCCGTTTCCATGAACAGCTCCTGAAGCCGACGAAACATCATGCCGTACTGATGCCCAAGCAGGTGTTTGATGGTCATCGCGTAGGCCGCATTGCCGGAAGCCTCCGCAATGCGGATGTGCAGCAGTCGATCACCCGCCTGATTGCGTCCCCCATGAACGTTGTCCTCGACGTTGCGCGCATAGGCCTCGCGTATGGCGGCCAGATCCTCATCGCTGGCATTGATTGCCGCCAGTGCCGCCGTCTCCGGCTCGAGGTAGCGGCGCGCCTGAAGCAGTGAAAACGGCGGAATTTCCTGATCCAGATCGAGCTCGATCTCGCTATCGAACTCCGGGTCCAGCGACCATGGCGCCTTGCGTCGGGCTTCGCTCATCACCGATCTGCCTCCGGCGCTCTCGCGCTCCAGCACCAGCACGCCGTGCCCCACTCGCACCTCGACCTGTCCGACGACTTCCAGTGCGATCAGCGCCTCGCGCACCGAAGCGCGACTGACGCCCAGCTGCTGCGCCAGGTCCCGTTCTGCCGGCAATAGCGTTCCTGGCGGGAACTCTCCCTCGCGAATCAGCGCCAGCAGTTGATCGGCGATCTGGCGATAGAGACGCTGGGCGCGAATGGTCTGAATCGGCATCGACCGCCCTCCCGAGACGCGTTGATGGTTAGACATAAGTCGCAAAAAGCGACGAAATTGCGGCCTTCTGTCGCGATATTAGACGTTTGGCGATTTGCACCTTGTGAGACCGGAGGATAATACTCGGCCCAAAGGTCAGGCCTTTAGACATTAGCACCAAGCGAACGCACGGCCTACCGATTCCACCGCCTACGCTTTTTGCCGGAGCCCGATGACCATGCGACTCACCGACAAGACAGCCTTGATCACCGCCGCAGGCCAAGGAATCGGGCGCGCAACCGTGCGCCGGTTTCTCGATGAAGGCGCGCGCGTTATTGCGACGGATATCGATCCCGGCAAGCTGGAGGACCTGGAAGGCGCTGAATGTCATGGGCTGGATGTCACCGATGCCAATGCGGTGCTGGCGCTGATCGACTCGCTGCCGCCGCTGGACATACTGTTCAACTGCGCTGGCACCGTACCGCCGGGCTCGATTCTCGAGTGCGACGACGGCCAATGGTCGTTCGCGCAGCGTCTCAACGTCGACTCGATGTTCTACACCATTCGCGCGGCCTTGCCCGCGATGCTCGACAACGGCGGCGGCAGCATCATCAACATGGCCTCTCTGGCCTCGAGCGTAAAAGGCATTGTCAACCGGTGCGCCTACGGCACGACCAAAGCGGCCGTGGTCGGCCTGACGAAGTCCGTCGCCGCCGATTTCATGACACGCGGCATTCGCTGCAACGCCATCTGCCCCGGTACGGTGGACTCGCCCTCGCTACGCGAGCGTGTCGCCGAACAGGCCCGCCGACAAGGGCGTAGCGCCGATGAAGTCTTCGCAGAGTTCGTCGCCCGCCAGCCCATGGGCAGGCTAGGCAAGGTGGAAGAGGTCGCGGCACTAGCGGCCTGGCTGGCCTGTGACGAGTCCAGCTTCATCACGGGAACGACGCAGATGATCGATGGGGGCTGGTCCAATTGATCTCTTGAGTTCTCGTAGCTGCGGTCCAGCGCCCCGAAACCGGCGCTGTCGTAGCTCGTAGCCAGACTTAAGTCATTAACGCTTACAGAAAAGGAGACCGCATGAAACTGCTACGCCACGGCCCCAAGGGTCAGGAAAAGCCGGGACTGGTCGACGCCAACGGGATCGTTCGCGATCTCTCCGGCAAGATCGATGACATCGCCGGCGACGTGCTCTCCGATGCCGGCTTGAAAACGCTGGCCGAGATCGATACCGCCGGCCTGCCCGAAGTCTCCGCCGACACCCGGCTCGGCCCCTGCGTCGCTCGCGTCGGCAAGTTCATCTGCATCGGCCTCAACTACTCGGATCACGCTGCCGAGACCGGCGCCGAAGTGCCAGCGGAGCCGGTCATCTTCAACAAGTGGACCAGCGCGATCTGTGGTCCCAACGACGATGTCGAGATCCCGCGCGGCTCCAGGAAGACCGACTGGGAAGTCGAGCTCGGTGTGATCATCGGCAAGGGCGGACGCTACATCGACGAAGCCGATGCCATGAGCCATGTGGCCGGCTTCTGCGTGGTCAACGATGTCTCCGAGCGCGAATATCAGCTCGAGCGCAGTGGCACCTGGGACAAGGGCAAGGGCTGCGACACCTTCGGCCCGCTCGGCCCCTGGCTGGTCACCCGAGATGAAGTCGCCGACCCGCAGAATCTATCGATGTGGCTCGAGGTCGACGGCAAGCGCTACCAGGACGGCTCGACCCAGACCATGGTGTTCCAGGTTCCGCACCTGGTGGCTTATCTCAGTCGATTCATGAGCCTGCAGCCGGGCGATGTCATCTCCACCGGTACGCCCCCCGGTGTCGGCATGGGCCAGAATCCCAAGGTCTTCCTCAAGCCGGGACAGGTCATGCGCCTGGGTATCGAGGGGCTCGGCGAACAACACCAGCGCTGCGTCGAGAGCTGATACCGGCTCGTCGTCCACGGAGGTCACCGTCATGCGTATCGATGCCCATCAGCATTTCTGGCGCTACCGGGCGAGCGACTTTCCGTGGATCGACAATGCCATGGGCGAGCTCAAGAGGGATTTCCTACCGCCGGATCTGACCGCTGAGCGAGAGGCTTGCGGAATCGAGGCGACGATCGCGGTGCAGGCGCGGCCACTGTATCAGGAGACCGACTTCCTGCTGGATCTCGCCGAGCGTGACCCTTCGATCGTCGGCGTGGTCGGTTGGGTCGATCTGCTAACGGACGATCTGGACACTACGCTCGAGCACTGGCACGGGTCCCCGCTCTGTGGTTTTCGCCATCTGATCCAGGACGAGGCCGCCCCCGGTGACTATCTGCGCCGGCAGAGCGTGCAGCGCGGTGTCCAGCAGCTCCAGCGGGCCGGCTGGTGCTACGACGTGCTGATCACTGCCGACCATCTCCCGGCGACGCTCGATTTCTGCCGCGCCTGCGACGGACACTCGCTGATCCTCGATCACTTGGGCAAGCCCGACATACGCAACCATCTAACCCCCGCGAGTCGAGCCGAATTCGATGACTGGCGGCGCGAGTTCGCCCGTCTGGGAGAGCTACCCCATCTCGCGTGCAAACTCTCGGGGCTGATTACCGAAGCCGACTGGCAGCGCTGGCAGCCGGAGCAGATTCACCCTTACCTGGACGTGGCGCTGGAGACCTTCGGCGACGATCGCCTGCTTTTCGGCTCCGACTGGCCCGTGTGCCGAGTGGCCGGCGACTACCACAACGTCTTCTCGCTGATCGATGACTGGGCCACCGCACGCGGCCTCGACCGGGAAGCGCTGTTCGGCGGCAACGCTCAGCGCTGGTACGGGCTGACACCGACAGCTTCGCCTCCCGACATCCACGCCCACTCTTCCCTCCAGGAGCGCCATTCATGAATCTCGAGCTAGCTGGCAAGGTCATGATTGTCACCGGCGGCGCCTCGGGTATCGGCGCGGCGATCACCGAGGGGCTAGTCGCTGAGGCGGCCATCGTCGTGATCGTCGCCCGCGACGCCCCGCCAGCGAGGTGGCTCGGCGGGCTGCGTGAATCCGCCACGGTGGACTTCGTCGCCACGGAGCTGACCGACGACCGCGCCTGCCGAGCAGCGGTCACTCATGCCGTCCAACGTCACGGCCGCCTCGACGGGCTGGTCAACAACGCCGGCGTCAACGACCGGGTCGGGCTCGACGCTGGCGCCGAGGCGTTCCAGGGCTCGCTGGATCGCAACCTCCTCCACTACTACGCCATGGCACATCACAGCCTGCCGCATCTGCGCGAGAGCCGTGGAGTGATCGTCAATGTCGCCTCCAAGACCGCGCTCACCGGCCAGGGCGGCACGAGCGGCTACAGCGCCGCCAAGGGCGCGCAACTGGCGTTGACCCGAGAGTGGGCGGTGAGCCTCGCCGGCGACGGTATCAGAGTCAACGCCGTTGTGCCGGCAGAGGTGATGACGCCCCTCTATCGCCGCTGGATCGACAGTTTCGACGATAGCCGCGCACGACTAGCATCGATCGAGGCCGCCATCCCCTTCGGCCAGCGCATGACCGAGCCACGGGAGATCGCCGACAGCGTGCTCTTCCTTCTGTCGACGCGGGCATCGCACACAACCGGTCAGTGGCTTCACGTCGATGGCGGCTACGTCCATCTCGATCGCGCCATGA
This sequence comes from Salinicola rhizosphaerae, assembly GCF_014652715.1. Lineage (GTDB taxonomy): Bacteria > Pseudomonadota > Gammaproteobacteria > Pseudomonadales > Halomonadaceae > Salinicola > Salinicola rhizosphaerae. The sequence continues at coordinate 339,994 of NZ_BMZI01000006.1, forward strand.
CGGCGCCCTGATCGCGGAGACCGACGACATGCGCTACTGCCTCGCGTTGGATCTGGTCGACGACGACGCGTTGATCGCCGAGTACGAGCGACATCACCGCGAGGTCTGGCCGGAAGTCGAATCACACCTCAAGGCTTGCGGCGTCACACGACTCGAAATCTTTCGATTGGGCACGCGGCTGACGATGGTCATGGAGACCGACGATGACCAGTTCAGCTTCGACGCCATGGCCGCCGCCGAGCGTGAAAATCCGGCGGTACAACGGTGGGAAACGGCAATGTGGCGATTCCAGCGCCCCACGCCTTGGACGGAGGAGAACCACAAATGGCAGCGCATGACGCCAATCTATCGCTTGGGCGACGCATGAAAGCGCCGGCCGCCACGCGGACACGACACCTGCGCAAGTGGGGGCTGCCGGTGGAGACCCTGGTTCTCGGTCTCACCCTGGCGCTATGGATCGTCATGGCTCTGACGACCTCGACCTTCCTCACCGCCAACAACCTGGTCAACATTCTGCGTCAGGTGTCGATCGACAGCATCATCGCCTTCGGCGTCCTGTTCCCGATCCTGATTCGCGGCATCGACCTGTCAGTGGGCTCGGTGGTGGCGCTATCCGGCGTCGTCTGCGCGACCCTGCTGACCGCGGGCTTACCGATCCCGCTGGCGATCGGAGTGACGCTGTTGCTTGGCGTGGCGATCGGCTCTCTCAATGCCTTCGCCGTCTACCGCCTCGGCATTCCCGCTTTCATCATCACCCTGGCGGGTCTGCAGGCGTTTCGCGGCGGCGCCTTTCTGGTCAGCGACGGCACCAGCGTCTTCGGCCTGCCCAAGGCGCTCTCCACCTTCGCCCGCGCCGAGTGGCTCGGCATCCCGTCGCTATTCTGGAGCATGCTGGTCATCGGCCTGGTGCTGCATTTCATTCTCAGCCGCACCCGCACAGGCCGCTACATGGTAGCGATGGGCAGCAACCACGAGTCCGCCCGGCGCGCTGGCATCAACATCAAGCGCATCGTCTTCTTCGCCTACATCATCAGCTCCGTCACTGCCTGCATCGCCGGCATGCTGCTGATGGCACGGATGAGTATCGGTTCGCCCACCGCCGGGGTCGCCTATGAACTCAATGCCATCGCCGCCGCCGTCGTGGGTGGCGCCAGCCTTTTTGGCGGTCGCGGCAGCGTGCTCGGTACCTTCATCGGCGCCCTGCTGTTCGCCACGATCGCCAACGCCGCCAACCTGCTCGGCATCGACTCGTTCTGGCAGATGGTCGCCACCGGCGTGCTCATCGCCGCAGTCGTCTACGTCGACAACCTGCATAAACGCCGCCAGAGCGGCGTCAAATAGGAGCCCGACCATGTCACTACTCGAAGTCAGGGAGCTCAAGAAACGCTTCGGTGCCGTGGAAGTTCTCTGCGGCGTAGATCTCGCCCTAGAGGCCGGCGAGGTGCTCGCCGTCGTAGGAGACAATGGTGCCGGCAAATCGACTCTGATCAAACATATCTCCGGCGTCTACCGCCGCGACAGCGGCGATATCGCCCTCAGCGGCGAGGCGGTCTCGTTCGACTCGCCGAAGGAGGCGCGACGCGCCGGTATCGAGACCGTCTATCAGGATCTAGCGCTGGCCGACGAACTCTCGGTAGGCGCCAATATCTTTCTGGGTCGCGAACCGATACGGCGCTGGCTGGGTCTGCTACCGGTGATCGACCGTGGGCGCATCCAGCAAGAGACCCAGCGGCTGATTGACAGCATCGAGAGCCACATCCCCGATGGTGCGACGACGGTCGCCGGGCTCTCCGGCGGGCAGCGTCAGGCCGTCGCCATCGCTCGTGCACTCTACTGGGACGCCAAGGTGGTAATCCTCGACGAGCCCACCGCCGCACTGGCAGTGATGGAGCGGGAGAACGTCATCAAGCTTTCGCGAATGCTCGCCGCCAAAGGCGTTGGCGTGATCTACATCGGCCACAACCTGGTAGAGATCCTTGAGGTCGCCGACCGTATCGCCGTGATGTATCGCGGTCGCATCGTCCACGTCACTCGATCAGAGGAGACCACCCAGGAGGAGTTGATCAAGTACATGACCGGCTACAGCGAACGCCAGGAAAACGCCGCCTGAGGGCAGCAGGTTTAGAGCGCAGCACAATTCAGTAGATAGCAAAGATCGACAGACAACGACCGCAGGATCCGAAGACCAACCACAACATGCGGAGAACGCTCATGCCACGCCACATACCACGCTCACGTCGACTCGCCCCGCTCACACTCGGCGTTGCCCTCGCCGGGCTTTCGGCGAGTCCGCTCGCCTCCGCCCAGAATGCCGACATCACCATCCCGGTGGTGATCAAGGCGACCTCTGCCTCCTACTGGCAGGCGGTGTTCGACGGCGCTCATCAGGCCGCCGAGCGACTCGGCATCAAGATCGAGGAACTGGGGCCGGCCAACGAGACCGAGGTCGCCCGCCAGATCGCGATCATGGAGAACCTGATCAGCCGCCAGCCCTCGGCAATCGTGCTCGCCCCGGTCTCGACCGACGCCATGGCAGGTCCCGTCGAAAGCGCGACCGACGCCGGCATCCCCGTCGTCATCATCGATTCCGGAGTCGAAACCGATCGCTACGCGTCGCTGATCGCCACGGACAACTTCGCCGCCGGCCAGCGCGCCGGTCATGCGCTGGCCGAGTGCATGGAGCGCACCGGCGGCGAAGCGGCGGGTCAGGTCGCCTACCTGCGCACCAACCCTAATGGCGAGTCACTGGTCTCGCGGGACAACGGCTTTCTCGACGCGATCAAGCAGTATCCGGATATCGAGGTGGTCGACAACCGGGTCGCCAATAACGATACCGCCAAGGCGATGAACGACACCCTCGATCTGCTCAATCGCTACCCCGAGCTCAAGGGCATCTTCGCCGACAATCAGTTGATGGGCGATGGCGCCGGCACCGCATTCGCCGAGCAGGGCGCAGATGATGTCTGTCTAGTCGCCTTCGATTCCAGTGAACTGGAGGTCGATTTCCTGCGCCAAGGCGTTATTGACTCACTCGTCGTTCAGGATCCCTACATGATGGGCTACACCGGCGTGTGGTTCGCCTATGCCGCCTCTCAGGGCGTTGCGCTGCCGAAGAGCGTCGATACCGGCGTCCACGTTGCGACCACCGAAAGCGTCGACGAACCCGATTTCACTGGCCTGCTCGATCCCAAACAGCGTCAGCTGACGCCGTATCTGGCACCGATGGCAACGGCGAGCGGCGACGAGTAGGAAGCCTGTGCTCGGTGACGCCTGCGTCCAACGGGTCATCCATCCACGCAGTGGTCCGACCTTTGATCCTTTAGCAAACGAGGTCGGCTTTTCAGGAGTCCACCTATGCAAGTCATTGTCTGTTCAAGGCCCGGCGAGATGGCGCTTGTCGAGCGTCCGGTACCCGATTGCGCGCCCGGCGAGGCGCGCGTCGCGATTCGCCGTATCGGCATCTGCGGGACGGACATTCACGCCTTCGGTGGCAACCAGCCCTACTTCGTCTATCCGAGGGTGCTGGGGCATGAACTGAGTGGCGAGGTGGTCGCGACGGCTGACGACGTCGATTCGGATCTTGTCGGCCAGCCGGTCTACGTCATTCCCTATCTGCACTGCGGCGAATGTCGCGCCTGCCGCCAGGGCCGCACCAACTGCTGCCAGCGCCTCGAGGTGATCGGGGTGCACCGCGATGGCGGCATGGCGGAGACGCTCAACGTGCCCGCTTCGCATTTGATTCCCGTGCCGACAGTGACGCCGGATCAACTGGCGCTGGTCGAGTGTCAGGCGATCGGCGCCCACGCGGTCAGACGCGCGCAGATCGAACCCGACGAGCTGGTCATCGTGGTCGGTGCCGGGCCGATCGGCATGGGAGTCCTGCAGGTGGCCAGGAGCCTTGGCGCCCGCGTGGCGATGGTCGATACCAACCGCCAGCGTCTCGATCTGTGTCGGGACGAGCTCGGCGCGGAAGCCGTCTGGCATGCGTTGGATGACGACATCATGGCCGAGATCGAGGCGATCAACGATGGTGCCTTGGCGGACGTGGTTTTCGATGCCACCGGCAACCCCAAGGCGATGAATCGCGGCTTCGATTTCGTCGGCCACGGCGGCCGCTACGTGCTGGTCAGCGTGGTCAAGGCGGACATCACCTTCAGCGACCCGGACTTCCACAAGAAGGAGCTGACGCTGATGGGGAGCCGCAATGCCACCTTAGAGGATTTCGAGACGGTAACGCGTCTGATGGCGAGTGGCGAGCTGAAGACCGCGCCACTGATCACCCATCGCGGCTCCCTCGAGGAGCTACCCACGTTGATGCCGCAGTGGTGCGATCCCGCCAGCGGCGTGATCAAGGCGATGGTGACACTGGACTCGACCGACGCCAGCGAGGTGATCGCGTGAACGCATCCATCGCCACCGATAGCCCCGCCCGAGTCAGCCTGCGTATTCACCCGCGAGACAACGTGGCGGTGGCGCTGACCGACCTGCCCGCCGGACGCGAGCTCGAGATCGACGACCGGACACTGCGGCTTGCCGACAATGTTCGGCACAAGCACAAATTTACCCTCGAGGCGCTCTCGCCGGGCGACATCGTCACCATGTACGGCGTGGTGGTGGGCAAGGCGACACGACCGATTGCCGAAGGCGGCGTGATCGGCACCGACAACGTTGCTCACGCGACCGGCGATGACGATGCCCGACCCGGCAGCCACGTCTGGACAGCGCCGGAAGTGAAGCGCTTTCAGGGCCAGACCTTCGACGGCTATCACCGTGCCGATGGCCGCGTGGGCACGGCCAACGTCTGGCTGGTGATACCACTGGTGTTCTGCGAGAACCGCAACGTCGAAGTGCTGCGCCAGTGCGTCGCCGACGCGCTGGGCGACGATCCCTATCGCAATTACAAGCGCATGGCGCGTCAGATGCTCACAGGCGAGGGTGACAAGAGTGATGCGATCGAGGCCGAAGCGCCCCGCCGCTTCCCCAATGTCGACGGTGTTCGCTTTCTCACCCATACGCTCGGCTGCGGCGGTACCGACGACGACGCCCAGGCACTGTGCCAGCTGCTGGCCGGCTACATCTGTCACCCCAACGTGGCTGGCGCCACGGTGCTGAGTCTCGGCTGCCAGAAAGCGCAGATCCAGATGCTCAAAGCAGCGGTTGCCGAGCGTGATCCGCTGGGTCTGCGTACGCTCGATATCTTCGACCAGCAGTCTTCCCCCAGTGAAGATGCGCTGATTCGCCATGCGCTGCAGTCGATCTTCGACGGGCTTGCCGCGGCCGATCGCATCACCCGCCAACCGGCGCCCCTGAGCCAGCTTACGCTCGGCGTCGAATGCGGCGGTTCGGATGGCTTTTCCGGGATCTCCGCCAATCCGCTGGTCGGCGGCGTGGTCGATCGCCTGGTCGCGCTCGGTGGCAGCGGGATTTTGAGCGAGTTCCCCGAACTCTGCGGGGTCGAGCATGAACTCGTTGCCCGCTGTATCGACGAGCCCACCGCCGAGCGCTTTCGCCAGCTGATTCAGGCCTATCAACACCACGCCGAAGCCGTGGGCGCCGATTTCGCCATGAATCCGTCGCCCGGCAACATCCGCGACGGCTTGATCACCGATGCGATGAAGTCAGCGGGTGCCGCCAAGAAAGGCGGCGATAGTCCGGTGGTCGAGGTGCTCGACTACGCCGAGCCCCACCGCCGCGCCGGACTCGGCCTGCTCTGCACGCCCGGCAACGACGTCGAATCCACCACCGCACTGGCTGGCTCCGGCGCCAACCTGATTCTGTTCACCACCGGGCTCGGCACGCCGACCGGCAACCCGGTGGCGCCGGTGCTCAAGATCGCCAGCAACAGCGAGCTGGCCAGACGCATGAGCGACATCATCGATTTCGATGCCGGCCCCATCGTGCGCGGCGAGCGCGATATCGGCGAGCTCGCCGATGACCTACTCACGCTATGCATCGAGACCGCGTCCGGGCGCTATCAGTCACGCGCCCAGCGCTTGTCTCAACACGACTTCATTCCCTGGAAGCGCGGGGTGTCGCTATGAGCGCAGATCGCCAATCGATCCACGCCGGTATCGTGCAGTTCGGCACCGGACGGTTTCTGCTCGCCCATGTCGATACACTCGTCAGCGAGTCACTGGCAGCGGGTGATAGCGAGGACCGCATTCTCGTCGTGCAGAGTTCGAGCCGAGCGGAAGGCAAGCGCAAGGCCCGCCTGCTCGCCGAACGGCGCCACTATCCGGTACGCATTCGCGGCTATCGCGGTGGCGAGACTGTCGATATCGAACAGACCGTCACCAGCGTCGCCGACTGCGTGATCGCCGAAGAGCAGTGGCCGGCACTGGAGCGTCACTTCGTCGAACAGGCCCGCATCGTCGTCTCCAACACCGCCGACAGCGGTTTCGATGTCGGTAACGATTCGAGCCTGGCAGCTATCCCCACAAGCTTCCCCGGCAAATTGACCAGGCTGCTGCGAGCACGCTTCGAGGCAGGCAATGATGGCCTGACGGTCCTGCCCTGCGAGCTGATCGAGCACAACGGCCAGCAGCTTAAGTCACTGGTTAGCGGACTCGCCAGGCGCGATGGGGCCGGCCAGCGCGACAACGACGCCTTTCTCGACTGGCTGGAAACCCGCTGCGTGTGGGCGGACACCCTGGTCGACCGTATTGTCTCCGCCCCGCTGGAGCCGATCGGCGCCATCGCCGAACCCTATGCGCTGTGGGCCATTGCCCGCCAGCCCGACATGGCCGTGCCCTGCGTGCATGCCGACGTCGAGCTCGTCGACGATCTAACACCGCAGGCGCTGTGCAAGCTGCACATTCTCAATCTCGCTCACACCTTCCTGGTGCACCGCTGGCGGCAAGCCGGGCAGTCCACCGAATTCGTCCGCGAAGCGATGGCGACGCCTTCGATGATCGAGCCGTTACGCCAGCTCCTCGACGACGAGGTGATCCCGACGCTGGCCTCGCGACTGCCGCGAGAACGCCTGACCCGCTACCGCGACATCACGCTGGAGCGTTTCGCCAACCCGTTTCTCGACCATCGGCTCGCCGATATCGCCCAGAACCATGACGCCAAACTGATCCGCCGAGTCCAGCCGGTGGTGGAGATGGCGAGAAAGCTGGAACTGGAGACACCACGGCTCGACGAGGTGCTGGCGACCCAAGGCGGATAGCCAGCGGACTCCCGAAGCCGCCACAACAACTCTCGACGAACGCCACATCAAAGCCAAAAAACCACAACGCCATAACGCCACAACGAACGTTGGATTGATACATCAGGAGCACGCTATGACCCAGAATCGATTCGTTTACCTGACCGCGTCACTCACGCTGGCCGGAATCACCGCACTAGCCGCCGCGACTCCCACACTGGCGGCTACCGAGATCCGCGTCGCCTACGGCAATCAGCCCGGCGAGCCGGTCGACGTGGCCGTCAAGGCCTGGGCCGAGCGCGTCAAGGAGGAGAGCAATGGCGAGCTGACGCTGCAAGCCTTCCCCGCCAGCCAATTGGGTGGTGAAACCGAAGTCATGGAGCAGGCCCGCTTCGGCTCGCCGTTGATCACCATTACCGCCTACTCGAACTTCATCAGCTCGGTGCCGGATCTGGCCGTCCTCGACGCGCCTTATCTTGCTGACGATTTCGACAGCAAGCTGAAGGTGTTCGACTCCGACTGGTTCGCCGAGCAGGAGCAGAAAGTCGAAGCCTCCGGCTATCACATCGTGATTCCCGACACGGTCTACGGCGTGCGCCAGTTGCTCTCCCGCGAGCGGGTCGCGACGCCGGAGGATCTGGCCGGGGTCAAGATCCGGGTGCAGAACTCGCCGATGTACGTGGCCGCGATCAAAGCCATGGGCGCGGTGCCGACACCGATGTCACTGGGTGACGTCTATCCGTCGCTGGCCCAGGGCCTGGTCGATGGCGTCGAGAATCCGCTACCGGTGCTCTACGGCGGCAAGTTCTTTGAGGTGGTCAAGAACCTCAACATGACCGCGCATATGCACACCGTCGCGCCTTTCGTGACCGGTCAGGCGTTCTGGGAGCAGTTGAGCCCGGAAGAGCAGCAGATTCTGACCGAGACCGGTCAGGAGATGGCCGCCAACCTACGCACGCTGGTCGAGAAAGAAACCGACAAGTCACTGCAACAGCTCAAAGATGCAGGTGTCCAGGTTCACGAGGTCGATACCGCCCCGTTCCGTGAACGCGCTCAGGAAGAGATTCCGAAGGCCTTTCCGCAGTGGAGCGACGGGCTGTATCAACAGGTCAGCGACATCATCAACGGCTGACAAAATCGCCGGGAGCGATTTTGGACGTCGCACAGCGACGGTTTGAGCGGCGACCGCCAGGGATGGCGGTCGCAATCTCGATTCCAGCGAGGACTCGGCGTCCCCAACAAATCGCGCCTTGCGACCCATATGGATGTGGGAAGTGGGGTTGTGCGTCGGGAACGAACATAGCCGCTTCATCTCGCTCGGCTATCGATACTCCTCTGCTCGACGCTGCGACTCAGGCTATCGCTCACGTATTGGGAGTCGAATATTCATGCAAACGCTTTTCAGGGCGATCGACCGCCTGATGCGGCTCGACGAAGTGGTCGCCAGCCTGGCGCTGTTCGGTCTGTTCGTGGTCGCCATCGCCAACGTCTTCATGCGCTACCTGTTCTCTTCGCCGCTGGCCTGGAGCGAGGAGATCCTGCAGTTATTGATGGTCTGGGCAACCTTTCTCGGCGCCAGTGCGCTGGTGCGGCGCAACGAGCACGTGCTGATCGGCTTGCTGGGCGACAAGCTGCCGCCCCGCCTGGCGCAGTGGAACACCCGCGTTTTCAATATTGTCATCGTCATGCTGTGCGCACTGGCAATGCTGTTCTGGGGCCTGGAACTGTTGCCGTTCTCGCGTTTTCGCAGCACACCAATGCTGCAGATCCCCTACACCTGGATTCACGTGGCGATACCGATCAGTGCGGTATTGATGCTCTATCACGCGCTGGTGCGACTGATCACCAATGACCGAGACGTTTCTCAGCCGACGGCCGAGATCGACGCCCCCACCTTTTCCAAGGAGTGATGTCATGGCTGTCGGTTCCGCCATCGTCGCGCTGTTCATCTTGTTCTGCCTGGGGACGCCGGTCGCGTTTGCCCTGTTCGCATCGAGCCTGCTCTATTTTCTGATCGGCGCCGATCAACCCATGGTGATGCTGATCCAGCGTCTCGCCGGCGGGCTCGAGTCGATTTCGCTGCTGGCGATTCCGTTTTTCATCATGGCCGGCGTATTCATGAATCACTCCGGTATCACCGAACGGCTATTGAAACTGGCCGAGCTGATGACCCGACGCCTGCATGGCGGTCTGGCTCAGGCCAACGTGCTGCTCAGTACCTTCATGGGCGGGCTTTCCGGCTCCAACATCGCCGATGCCGCCATGAACGCCAAGTTGCTGGTGCCGAGCATGAACGCCGCCGGTTATCCCAAGGCGTTTTCCAGCGCGATCACCGCCTCGTCGTCGCTGATCACCTCGACGATTCCGCCAGGCATCGCGCTGATCGTCTACGGCTACGTCAACAACGTCTCCATCGGTCGGCTGTTCCTGGCCGGCGTCGTTCCGGGCGTGTTGATGGCCATCGCGATGATGGGGCTGGTGGCGTGGCAGTGCCGCCGTCGTGGCTATCAGCCACCACGTCGCGAACGGGTCACCCGGCACGAGTGGATCAGCGTGACCCGTGCCGGGATCATTGCCCTGCTGCTGCCGGTGGTGGTGATCGGCGGAATTCGCGTGGGTGTCTTCACGCCGACCGAGGCGGGCGCGATGGCGGTGCTCTACGCGCTGATCGTGGGATTGTTCGTCTATCGCCAGATGGGGCTGAAGAGCGTCGCGGTGGCGACGCAGGAATCGCTGATGGCCTCGGTCAACGTGCTGTTCATCATCGCCGTGGCCTCCGGTTTCGCCCGCGTGCTGACCTGGGAGCAGATCCCGCAGCAAATTGCACTGCTGCTCTCATCCGGCGTGGGCAGCGCGGTGGCGTTTCTGCTGATCGCCAATCTCCTGCTGCTGGTGCTGGGCATGTTTCTCGAAGGCAACGCCATCCTGATCGTGCTCTCGCCGCTGCTGGCGCCGGTCGCCGCGCAGTTCGGCATCGACCCGGTGCACTTCGGTATCGTGTTCATTCTCAACGCCTCGATCGGAACCGTCACGCCGCCACTGGGAACGGTGATGTTTACCACCTGCAGCATCACCGGCATCTCGATCGGCAGCTTCATTCGCGCCATCGTGCCCTATTGGCTGCTGCTGGTTGCGCTGTTGCTCGTCGTGACCTTCGTGCCGGCGGTGTCGCTGGCGCTACCCAACTGGGTTTTCTGACACCCAGTCGACAAATCGCCGTCGATGCCGCAGCCATCGGTCATTCGCGTGCAGGGCGGCGAGACAGTTAAGATGAGCCGATACGATCAAGAGAAGTCACAGACGTGAAGGATACGCCCGCCTCCCTTTCATCGCCTCGCTCGAGCGTTGCCGAAACGCTGGTGCGCCAGATCTTCGCCGGGGATTATCAACCCGGCGATTTCGTACCCCGAGAGATCGATCTGTGCGAGCAGTTTTCGCTCAACCGCTCGGCGGTGCGCAGCGATCTGCGCCGGCTGGTCGATACAGGATTGATCGAGCGTATTTCCGGCTACGGCTCTCGAGTGCGTGATTTCTCGGAGTGGAACATTCTCGACCCGCAGATCACCGACTGGATGACACGTTTCGCTGCACCCAATCCGGGCATTCAGCGCGAGGTTTTGAGCTTTCGCCTCGACGTCGAGCCATTCGTGGCGATGAACGCGGCCAAGCGCGCAACGGCGCGCGACCTTGTCGCCATCGAAGAGGCGTTCGAGGGCATGGGTCGAGGCCTGAGCGAGGGCGCCCCCGAGACGCCCCACCCCGGCCGCCTGCATAGCGAGCACGATGTCGCGTTTCACGTCGCGATCTTCAAGGCCACGCACAATATCGTCTGGACCCAGCTTTCCCACATTCTGCGCCCCTCGATTCACCTGCTGGTCGAGACTTCGAACGTCAGCGCGAGCGATCCCGAGGCAAGTCTGGAGCGTCACCGCGAGCTGATGGAGTGCATTCGCACCCGCCGCCCCCGCGATGCCTTTTTCGCCTCCGTCGCGGTTCTCCAGGGCACCGCCACCGCGCTCGGCATGGAGATGCCAGAGACGCTACTCGGTGAAGTCCCGCAACGATTGTCGTAGCCCTGAAACCCGCAGCTGTTGCGAAGGATCGGGAGTCCCGCTAAGTTGTCGGGCCTTCTGCTCGTTCGTTCATCTTCATCGAGGTCGCCATCGTGGATCGCCAGGAACTCTTCGCCAGAATTCAGTATCCGCTGCCGCAACACGCGATCTCTCGGCTCATCGGCAAGCTCGCCGACTGTCGGCTGTCGTGGATCAAGGACCCGTTCATCCAGCGCTTCATCAAGATCTACGGCGTCGATATGAGCCAGGCGCACGAGCCCGACCCGACGGCCTATGCCTGCTTCAACGACTTCTTCACCCGCGCGTTGAAGCCGGACGCGCGGCCGATCGGTGAGGATCTCGTCTCCCCGGCCGATGGCGTGCTCTCGCGCTATGGTCGAATCGAACACGGCACGCTGATTCAGGCCAAAGGGCAGACCTATTCGCTCAGCGCGCTGCTTGGCGGCGATACCGCCCGCGCCGCGCCGTTTCGCCAGGGCAGCTTCGCCACGGTCTATCTCTCGCCCAAGGATTATCATCGCGTCCATATGCCGGTCACCGGTACCCTGCGCGAGATGACCTATGTGCCAGGCCGGCTTTTCTCGGTCAACAGCGCCACGGCGAACCACGTTCCCGGGCTTTTTGCGCGCAACGAGCGCCTGGTGTGCATTTTCGACACCGAGCAAGGGCCGCTGGCCATGGTGCTGGTCGGTGCGATGATCGTCGCCGCCATCGAAACGGTGTGGGCCGGCCAGATCACGCCGCTGAGCGGAAAGGTCCAGACCACGCGCTTCGATGAACCCATCGTGATCGAAAAAGGCCAGGAGATGGGCCGCTTCAAGCTCGGCTCGACGGTCGTCATGTGCTTCGGTCGCGAAACCGCATTCGGCGAGTTCGACCCGGAAGGCAGCCCGGTCAGCATGGGCCAGACGTTGGGTGCGCTGCCCGGCTTGCCCGCAACGGCTTGAGCTGCCGTTAACCGCCCTATCTGAACTGAAGGACTGACGCTTCCATGCCGCTGGATATCTCTCGTAACGTCTCGATCCCCGATCACGAGATCGAGCTCCACGCCGTGCGCTCTCAAGGCGCCGGTGGACAGAACGTCAACAAGGTCTCTTCAGCGATTCACCTGCGTTTCGATATCCGCGCCTCGAGCCTGCATCCCGGCTTCAAGGAGAAACTCCTGGCGCTGCGCGACAAGCGCATCACGCGTGACGGCGTAGTGGTGATCAAGTCGCAGGAGCATCGCACTCAGGAGCTCAACCGGGAAGCGGCGCTGGCCCGGCTCAAGGAACTGATCAAGCCGATTCTCTACGGTGACAAACCCCGCCGCGCGACCAAGCCATCCCGTAGCGCAAAGCGCAAACGCACCGACCAGAAGACCAAGCACGGCCAGAAGAAACGCCTGCGCGGCAAGATCGATGGCTAGAATCTAGCTCCGGCGTCGCCACGGCCTCAACAACGCGGGGTGGTAAACGCCATCACCTCGGCAATGCTCGACTTGCCCAGCGCGAGCTGAATCAGGCGGTCGACGCCGAGGGCGACGCCGCTGCCGGATGGCATGCCGGCATCGAGCGCGGCAAGCAGGCGCCGATCGATCTCGACGTTCGGCAGTTCGAGGCGCTGGCGCTGCTGGGCGTCCTGCTCGAAGCGCGCGCGCTGCTCGGTGGCATCGGTGAGCTCGTCATAGCCGTTGGCGAGTTCGAGCCCCTGCAGGTAGATCTCGAAGCGTGCGGCCACTTCGACGCCATCCTCCGGATCGCGATGCCGACGTGCCAGGGCAGCCTGAGCCGCAGGATAGTCGACGACGACGTCGATTCCCGAGCGACCCAGTTCCGGCTCGATAGTGAGACTCATCAGCAGATCGAGACAGGTTTCGCGGTCGGCATCCGCCATCGCGAGCCCCCCACGCTCGGCAGCGAGATCCCGCAACGCGCCGAGCGGCGTCGTGAACGGATCGACGCCGAGTCGTTCGCGGAATAGATCGCGGTAGCGGTGTCGACGCGTCTCGCCCGGGGGCACCGGCAGCACCTGGCGGATCAGCGCATCGCACTCGGCGATCAGCGCATCGAGCGAGAACCCGGGGCGATACCACTCGAGCATGGTGAATTCGATATTGTGGCGCCGCCCCACCTCGCCGTCGCGAAAGCTGCGGGCCAGCTGGAAGATCGGGCCGCTGCCGGCGGCCAGCAGACGCTTCATGGCAAACTCCGGCGACGTCTGCAGCCATAGCCGCTCGCGACCGGCCTGCGTCACCGCCTCGACCGAGAGCGAAGCCAGATGCGGGTCGGTGCTGCCGCCATGGCCGAGCACCGGCGTCTCAACCTCCAGCACGTCACGCTCGGCGAAGAAAGCCCGCATCCGGGCGATCAGCCGAGCCCGCCCCCGCAATGTCTCGATCGACGCCGTCGGTTGCCAGTCGGCCACGCTCTCCGAATCCTTCACGGTCCCCTCCAGAACGACGAAAGCCACGCAGTTGTGTGGCTTGAATCCAGGCGCGGGAGCCATTCATCCAGCGCCTGGTCCTCTTCGAGCGCAGTAGCGCGATACCAACACGATCAAGCGCGGGAGACATACTCACCGGTACGCGTGTCGACCTTCAACACCTCGCCCTGATTGATGAACAGCGGCACACGGACCACGGCGCCGGAAGAGAGCGTCGCCGGCTTGGAGCCGCCCTGGGCGGTGTCGCCCTTGAGCCCGGGATCGGTCTCGACTACTTCGAGTTCCAGGAAGTTGGGCGGGCTGACGGCGATGGCATTGTCGTTCCACAGCGTCACGGTGTAGACCGCCTGCTCCTTGAGCCACTTCTCGACGTCACCGATCGCCTTCTTGTCGACGGCGTACTGCTCGAAAGAGCCGTCGGTCTTCATGAAGTGCCACATGTCGCCATCGGTGTAGACGTACTCCATGTCCAGGTCCATGACGTCAGCGCCCTCGAGCGACTCGCCGGACTTGAACGTGCGCTCCCAGACGCGGCCGGTGATCAGGTTGCGCAGCTTGACCCGGTTGAACGCCTGGCCTTTACCCGGCTTGACGTACTCGTTCTCGAGAATGTTGCAGGGATCGCCATCCAGCATGACCTTCAGGCCACCCTTGAATTCGTTGGTAGAATAGTTCGCCATGATTCCTCACTGATAACCGTTCGCGGGCCGTCCGCGACGACAATTCCGTTCTCGTGCTGCCGCAGGCAGACGTTCCAATTTGAGTGGTGCGCATGATAACCCGAACCCCGATCGCTGTGCATTGCGAAGAGGTCGTATCTCCCCCGGCGGTCACGAGCTGGCAGCGCCAGCTTGGCGATGTCATTCGCGATCCGGCCGAGCTCTGCCGGCGCCTCGATCTCGAACCGACCGCGCTTCTCGGCGCCAATACCGGCCATGCGCTGTTCCCGGTCAGAGTGCCTGAGGCCTATCTGAAGCGCATTCGCCGTGGCGATCCCGACGACCCGCTGCTGCGTCAGGTACTGCCGGTCGCCGCCGAGGCCGAGCCGACACCGGGGTTTGTCGACGACCCACTGGCCGAGAGCGCGCACACCCCGAAAGCCGGGCTCATTCACAAGTACGCCGGCCGCGTGCTGCTGATCGCGAGCCCCACCTGCGCCATCAACTGCCGCTACTGCTTCCGTCGTCACTTTCCTTATGCCGACAACGCGCCGTCGCTGCGCGAATGGGACGACACGCTCGACTACCTGCGTGCGGACGCCTCGATTCACGAAGCCATCCTTTCCGGCGGCGACCCGCTCGCCTCTCCCGACCGCCGGCTGGCGAGCCTGGTCGAGCGCCTCGGTGCGATTGCCCATCTCAAGCGGCTGCGGATTCATACCCGTCTGCCCGTCGTGATTCCGGATCGCGTCGATGAGGAACTGCTCGCCTGGCTCCGCGCGACCCGGCTGCAGAAGGTGATCGTGCTGCATATCAACCACGCCCAGGAGATCGACGACGATGTCATCGCCGCCTGCCGCCGCCTGCAGGCGGCCGGTGCGACGCTGCTCAATCAGAGCGTGTTGCTGAGAGGCGTCAACGACGATGTGGGTACGCTCTCGGCGCTGTCGGAGCGACTGTTCGAGGCGGGCGTGCTGCCCTACTACCTGCACGTTCTCGATCCAGTCACCGGCGCCGCTCACTTCGATATCAGCGATGACGACGCCCGCACGCTGGTCGCCGAGCTGCGCAAGACGCTGCCAGGGTTTCTGATGCCGAGGCTGGTTCGCGAAATTCCCGACGAGGCGAGCAAGACCCCGCTGTGAGTGGACGGCCCGCTGGGCCGGGTCAACCAACGTGCGCGACGCCCACGATCACGCCACCGGCAGCTCAACCTTGACGCTCAGGCCGCTGTCGGCCGGCAGTGTCGTATCCGCCAGCTCGATAGTGCCACCAAGGCGCTCGACCAGCTCGCGCACGATGGCAAGCCCGAGCCCGGAACCGCTGGTCTTCTGACCCGCCAGACGCACGAAGCGCTCGAACACGCGCTCGCGATCGCCCGTCGCGATGCCGGGGCCGCTGTCGGCGACATCGATCAGCACGTGATCCGACGCTCGCGATATCGCTAAGCGCACTTGCCCGCCTTGCGGCGTATAGCGGACCGCGTTGTCGAGCAGATTGCGCATGAGCACGTAGAGGCCGTTTTCGTAACTCTCCAGATGCAGGCCGTCGGCAACCTCGAGCGTCAGTGTGATATCGCGCTGCATCAGGACCGGCTGCAGATCACGCTGAAGCTCTCTCCCCAGGCGTTCGAGGTTGACCGACTGACGCGTAACCGCCTGACCGCTCTCGAGCCGGGAGAGCGTCAACAGCTGCTCGACCACTCGGGTCATGCGATCCACGCCGTGGATGATCGAACGCGCGCCCTGACGCGCTTCGGGCTCGATCTCCTCACTCAGGAGGTTCTGCGCATGAACCTTGATCGCGGCCAGCGGGGTTCTCAACTCGTGAGCCGCATTGGCGGTGAAGCGTCGCTCCTTCTCGAGGGTCTCCGCCAGACGCGCGAACACTCCATTGAGCGCCTTGACCATGCCGCCGATCTCTTCCGGCGTCTGGCTGGCGTCGATCGGCTCCAGGTAGGAAGGTTTGCGTGCGGCAATCTGGCGACTGACACGCAGCAGCGGCGAGAACCCTCTGGCGATGAAGAACGGAATCACCAGCGCGATGATCAACGTGCCGATCACCGGCGGCATCAGATCGCGCATCGCGATCTGCCAGGTCAGTTCGTCGCGAACGTCGTCGCGCTGGGCGGCGGTCGCCCAGACCTGATGCCGATCGTCATAGAGGGTGAAGGTTCGCCATTGGTGGTCACCGCCGTCATGAACGCCATAGCCGGCGTCCGGGTCGAGCTCGAGCCTGACGCCTTGCGTCTTCATGCCCATCAGCGGCTGGCCGTCGCGATTCCAGATCTGGAACCCGAGCTTTTTTTCGTAGGGATGGCCGGCGGCGGTCGGCGAGTCGGTCCAGTTGTCAGGAATCTTCGGTGACGAGAGTTCCAGACCGGGCTCGCTCGCGGTGGTGCCGCCATGCTCGAAATAGAGAGCCACCATGGTGCGCGCCGTCTGGGCGAGCTCGGCATCGAACAGTTCATCGATCTGGTCACGCGTATCGTGATAGCTCCAGACGGCCGCCACCGCCGTGACGAGCGTGACCGAGACCAGCAGCGAGCGCCGCAGATTACGCCGAATCGAGATCAACCGGCCTCTCCCAGACGATATCCGACGCTTCTGACCGTAGAGACCACGCCCGCGCCGAATTTGCGCCGCAGGTGATGCACGTGCACTTCGATGACGTTGCTCTCGACTTCCGCATCCCAGCCGTAAAGCACTTCGACCAGCTGGTCGCGCGTGAATACCTGACCAGGATGCGTCATCAGATAGGCGAGCAGATCGTGCTCCCGGCGACCGACGGCGACGATCTCATCGTCGAAGCGAATCTCGTGCGCCGCCGGATCGAGCACCAGGCGGCCGTGATTGACGGTGGGCGAGACGCGCCCGGCGCTGCGACGCACCAGCGCTCGCAGTCGCGCCAGAAGCTCACCGTTGTCGAACGGCTTGATCAGATAGTCGTCGGCGCCGCTGTCGAGCCCGCGGATACGATTATCGACGTCATCCCTTGCCGTCAGGATCAACACCGGCACCGGACAGGCCGCCTCTCGAAGCTGTCTCAGCACTTCGAGCCCATCGACGTCCGGCAGTCCGAGATCCAGTATCAGTGCGTCGAAGGTGGACTTCTCGAGCGCCGCACAGACGCCGCTGCCCTCGCTGAGCCATTCCGGCACGAACTTTTCCCGACGCAGCACCGCCACGACCCCTTCTCCCAGAAGCGGATCGTCTTCGACCAGCATTACCCTCATGGATCATCTCTCTGTACGCCGTCCGGCATGGCCGACGGCTCGCGATCGTCTTGAATTTCCCTGTCATGCCCTACCACTACAACGCCGATCGCCAATTGGTTCCCCAACGGCCTGTCCGGCGTGCCGCAAAAGCGTCATCAAAAGCTGGCAGGCTGCGGATACGCTGGGTCTTCCTCCGCGCCAGCCCGGTCGCCACGGCAATCTAAGTCGCCGTTAAGGAATCTTTGTCATAGTGGCGCGTCACAACGGGAAAATAAAATTTCGTGCAGGGCCAACTCAACAGGAGTTCATCATGCTCGCACTTCCCAGCCTGTCGATCGTCATCGTCGTGGCCGATGCGCGCCATCGCGTTGCCGACATCATCGCCGAGACTCGTCGGGCACTGGTGCATGCCAGCGATCTCGAGTTCGTCGTCATCGACGACGCGACCGATGATGACACCGCCAGAGGCCTGGTCGCGATGGCCGCGCAGGATGATCGAGTTCGCCTCTATCGGCAAGCCACACCGGTCGGCAACGATGCGGCGCTCTGGCAGGCGAGCAGCGAGGCGGCGAGCGAGTGGATCATAACGCTCGACGCCTACGGCCGCGACGACCCGAACGACCTGCCGACGATGATCGCCGATGCGCGGCATCAAGGTCTGACCCTGGTCGAGGGCGTGCCACTCGGCCCGCACTGCCGCTGGCGGGCGACGATGCGCCGGGCCGGTCAGGCAATGGGCGTGGCCGGGCCGGAGGGCGGCAAGGGGGGCCTTCGCGTGGTGCAACGCGAGGCACTCCTGGCGCTGCCTTGTGTCGACCGGCTGCAGGCGTTTCTGCCGCTGCTGATTCGTCGTGGTGGCGGCTGCGTCGGCAGCTGCCCCGTCAACGTCCGCCATGTCGATCAGGCCCCGAGCGCCAGCTGGCGCAGCGCACCTTCGCAGCGGCTGGCCGATACCCGCGACTGGCTGGGGATGTGGTGGCTCTCGCGTCGGTGGCATGCCAAGCGTCTGTCGGGACGTGGTCGACAACGAGCCTACGCTCGCTGAAGGATTTACCGACGTCGTTGGCACGGCATCGAGCCAGGCAACCCCGCCCGCCGGACACCGAGGGCGGCTTCTATCGGTACTGTCTGCCGTTGACCTCGATCCATCCACCGACCTGTCGGCCCGACGGATCGCGATGCGTCCAATGAACGACGCCCCCTTTGGCGTTCCAAGCATATTCCCCGCGAAAGCTCACCTCATCGCCCGGCGAGAGTAGCGCGACTCGCGGTGCGAGATCGATGTTGTGCGCGACCAGCAGCGTCTGCCCGGTGCGCAGTCGCACAATGAAACGCTGATGGCGACTGCCCTCCAGGTCATCCGGCAAGACTCTGACGACCTCGCCCGTCGCCTCGACCCAGATATCGCTCTGCCGCGCATCGAAGGCGGCCTGCAGGCGCGCTGCCGACGTCTCGCTCGCCTGCGAACGGTCACCGTCACGCCCCGGCAGCGAGAGTATCGCGCCAAGCACCAGAGCAACGATCGCAAGCGCGACCACGACAAGTGCTCTCGAACGCCTGCGCTGGCGAAAAATCATCGGCGCCCCCCGGCCAAGAGTGAAGAATGAAGCGTGAAGCGTGAAGCGTGAAGCGTGAAGCGTGAAGCGTGAAGCGTGAAGACGATGCTGGCCGACGCAGAGACCGCCAATCTCATCGACGAAAAAAGCGAGCCCGGAGGCTCGCTGAAGATAGACCATGAACGTTCAACCGTCTCGATGGCTGATTGCCACCGTGACGCTGACGGCGAGTGTCGCCACCTATCGTACGCTTCCTGCGTGTCGCGACGTCCTTGTGGCACCGAAGTCGACGCCGAACGGGCTCCGTGGCAGTGATGGCCTTCCGTGGCCGGCCCGATACCCATCGCTATCGAACGGTATCGCTGCCCCCGCCTCCCTGCCCTCTCCGATTCGCATCCGGCGTCCTGCCGGACGAGGCTCGAATCGTCTTGCTCGTCGCTCTGCACTCGGAAAAAAGCTAGACAGGGGACGCGCACCAGGCAAGCCAGCGCCGGCTTTCCGGCATCGAAAGAAGAGTTCCATTTCGTGCAAGAAAGCTCGTGAAGGAAAGCGCTCCAGATCTTGTCGCGGCGGGAAGCGCGGAAGGAGACACGGTATCGGCATGCACAGCACGGTGCGAGATGCACAAAAAAAGAAGCCGGACCCAAATCGGGCCCGGCCTACGCTGTGCGCCCGTCCTGGGCTACTACTTCAGAGTACGCTCACCATCAAAAGTTCCGCGGGTCGAGAAAAAATCAGGCCCTGCCGGCTTTTCCCGGTTAGTCACTACTCGCTTGCAGGCTTCTCGCCACTCGCGAATTCAATCACCGAGGGCGGCCGGACCGGATTTCCATAGCCTGTTCAAGCTTTTGGGTGTCAGTGACTCGTCGACCAGGCGCTCCCAGCTGGGAGTTTCACCCGTATCTTCGAGCGTGATGCGAAAGACCATTCGATCATTTCCGCCCGGCGATCCAGGACTGCCGAGGCTTTCGATCTCGTCGATCAACGCTTGAAGCCGCGCGCGCTGTCCTTCGGTCAAGTCTCGACAGGCGAAACGTCGCGGTCGCGAAAGCCCGGGCATGGCCGCAAACCCGCCCTCCCGAGCAATCGCCACCACGCTGCCAAGCGTCAAACGCGGGCAGTCTGCCCTGCTCATGGCAGAACTCCGACATCCGCCCAGGCCTGGGTGACGGCACGCTCTGCCTCGCTGCCACCGCCAAAGCGGGCGGTCGCGCGGTCGATCGTCAGACGCGCGAACGTGGCAAAGTCGGCATCACGCGCCAACCGTGCGTCGATCAGGGCATCCAACCACACTGGCCCGGCGGCCTCCCAGGCGAAACCGCCAAGCCGCGTTGCGGCGAGGTAGAAGGCGCGATTGGGAATCCCGGAGTTGATGTGAACGCCGCCGTTGTCGGAAGCGGTCTGCACGAAATCGTCCATGTGACCGGGCTGCGGGTCCTTGCCGAGTACCGGATCGTCGTAGGCCGTGCCGGGGTGCGCCATCGAGCGCAGGGCTCGACCATTGACGCGCTCGGTCAAAAGCCCCTCGCCGATCAGCCAGTCCGCTTCGTCGACGGTCTGCTCGAAGTGATGCTGCTTGACCATGACCCCGAAGACGTCGGCCAACGACTCGTTGAGCGCGCCGGACTGATCGGCATAGATGAGACCGGCTTCACGTTCGATCACGCCGTGCGTCAGCTCGTGCGCCACGACTTCGAGCGCGGCGGTAAAGCGGTTGAAGAGCTCGCCGTCACCGTCGCCAAAGACCATCTGCGCGCCGTTCCAGAACGCGTTGTCGTAGTCTTCCCCATAGTGCACGGTGCCGATCAGTGCCATGCCCTCGTCGTCGATCGAATGTCGCTCGAACACCTCCCAATAGAATCGATAGGTCGCGCCGAGCCACTGGTACGCCTCGTCGACGGCGACATCGCCGCTGTCCGGAGCGCCCTCTTCGCGCACGAGCGAGCCGGGGAGCGTCTGCTGCCGATTGGCCGTGTAGATATAGCGTGCGACCTGCCCCGGCCGCGGGCTGTCTGCGGGCCTGGCGCTGGGGCGAGACGCATTGCGCAGGCGAAACTGCGCATCGGCCTGCAGCGTATTGCGCGCACACTGCTTGAGCCGCGCGTTGCCGTGGGACGCCACACGCTCCAGAACGTGAGGCGGCATAAAAGCGGTCAGCCGGGAACTTGTCGGCATGCCTGTCATCCGAGCCCTCCTGCAATCGATGTACCCGCTCTGCAGTGTGGCTCATGTTGGCTGCCGGCACCGGGCTGCGACTGTCTCTTTTTGTGACTCACGCTCGCCCGGAGTTCGTGCAGGAGCCGCCAGCGGGCCTTCGAGGCGACCGACGCGCTCGCCCCGCACGCTCACTGTTGCGGCGGTACGTCCAGGAACTGCCATAGCGCCTGCATCGCCGGCCACATGACGGTACCGTGCCCGGCGCCGTGGAATGTCCGCGACGCGATGGTCCAGTTCGGATGCGACGCGACCAGCGCCTCGGCCAGGCCGGCAGCATCGATGGCGGGGCTCGCGTGCACCTCATCCTTTCCCACCGTGGCAAGACGCGGGCGCCTCCCCGCCTCCTTGTCGCCGACCCCGATCAGTACCCGGCGTGAGGCCTCATCGCCATCGAGAGCTACCAGCGAGCGAAGCGGCTCGCCGCCATGCCACCAGAGCGATGGGCTGATCGCCACGTAATCGCTGAACAGCGCCGGACGAGTCAGCAGCGCGTAGAGGGTCAGCAATCCACCGAAGGAGTGGCCGACCAGCGCCTGGCGGGAGCCGTCGACAGCGTAACGCTCGGCGACCGCCGGCTGGATCTGATCGGCGATGACATCGAGAAACCGATCTGCCCCACCGCTGGGTCGCTGCGCGCATCTCGCCCCCGTTTCCCTTGCTGGGCTTTCATTACCTTCCGTCTTGCACTCTGTCTTGCACCCTATCTTGCACCCCGTCTTACCCCCAGGCGGCGTGTAGTCCTCGCTCCTCGCATCACCCCCGAAGCGTTCGACGTCGGGATAGCCGATACCGACGATCAGCCACGGCTCGGTCGTGTCGTAGGGTCCGCGCAGGGTGAGAGAGTCTCTCGACACTACCGCCAGCGGAAAGCGCGAATTACCATCGAGCATGTAGACCACGGGATAGCCCCCGGGCGGTGGTGGCGAGTCCGGCACGGCGACCTGGATCAGGTAGTCGCGATTCGTGGCCTCGCCATGCAGCGTCCACTGTTCGCTACCCGCCAGCGTCACCCTCGCCGCTTCGCGGGCACGCGGCGACGCGGATTCGCTGGCGAGAGCGTCAGAACCCAAACCGGCTGCCCAGAGGCAGCCGGCGATCAGGGTCCATCGCCGCAGCGATGTCGCGATAGCGTCAGAAGTCATAGCGCAACGAGGCAACGACATTGGATGGCGCACCATACATGTTGAACGTCGAGACGGAGCCCACGCGCTCGTAGTAGGTCTTGTCGAGAATGTTGTTGAAGTTCAGCTGACCCTTGATGTGGCTGGTGAACCGATAGCCGACCATCGCATCGACCACCGCGTATCCCGGCGCTTCGACCTGCGGACTCGAGAGCGTTTCGAAATCGCTGAGCGCGGTCACGCCACCGCCGACCTCGAGTCCGTCGAGTGCTCCACCCGCAAAGCCGTACTTGGTCCACAGATTGAACTGATTCTTCGGCATTAGCGTGAAGGCGACATCGTTGTTCCCCGCGGCCTCGCGCACGTCGATATCGAGATAGGTGTAACCGGCGATCACGCTCCACTGCGGCGTCAACGCTCCGGAGACCTCGAACTCGGCGCCGTCGATTCGCGTCTTGCCGAGCGCGGCGGAGTACGCAGAAGAGCCCGCGCCCACCGAGGCGGCGCGATTTTCGTCGTACATGCGGAAGGCGCTGATGCGCGCGTTGAGATCCCCATCGAAGTAGCTACCCTTGACCCCGACCTCGTACTGCTCGCCTTCTCTCGGCTTGATCAGCTCACCGTTCTCGCCGACGGCGTCGGACTGCGGTGTGAACACCTCCGAGTAGCTGGCATAGAGCGAGTGATGATTGTCGAGATCGAACACGATGCCGGCATAGGGCGTGAACTTGGCATCGTCACTGCGCGAGTCAGAGGAACCATCGAGGTAGCTGGTCAAGTCTTGACGATAGGAACTGACGCGGCCCCCGGCGATCAGCGCCAGCGGCTGGATCGGACGGAACGTCAGCTTGGAGTAGAGGCCGTACTCTTCCAACGTAGTGCGGTTGTCGGCACGGGTGTAGGCGATATCCGGCTCATCGAACTGATCCGACGAGTAGTCATAGACATCGATAGTGCCAAGCCGCGCAACACCCTGCGCCGTCTCGGTCTCGTAACGCTTGTAGTCGGTCCCGACCACGAACTCGCTGACGCCGCCGAAGGTCTGGAACGGCTGGCTGTAGCTCGCATCCACCGACCAGGTCTCCTGGTTCACCTTGCCACCCAGTCCGACCAGGCTCGAGTTACCGTCTTCATCGACACCGCTGAAGGTATAGGCGTATTGATAATCGGCATCGCGATTGGAGTAGCGTGTCGCGACGCGGCCATAGCCGCCGTTATCGAAGCGATGCGTCAGCTCGGCGATCCAGTCGTTGCTCTGGCTGTTGAAGGTGTTCCAGTCTGCACCGAAATAGCTGCTGCGGGTGAAATCGAGCAGCGAACCGTCTTCGGCCGCCGGCACACCGTTGGTCGGCACGATATCGCGATGCTGACGCAGGTAGGCCAACGAGAGCGTCGTCGCGTCATCCAGGTCGATATCGATATCGCCGTAGAAGGTCTGGTTGGTGTTGTCGTTCTCGTCGACGTAGCCGTTGCTGTCGTCGTTGGCGATCACCATGCGGCCGCGCACGCTGCCGTCGCTGTTGATCGGCCCGGAAAGATCGACCTCTTCATGGTTCTGGTCCCAGCTACCGTAGCGACCCAGCACGTGGCCCTGGAAGTCGTAGGTCGGGCGTTTGCGCACCATGTTGACGATGCCGCCGAGCTCGCTGGTACTGTTGAACAGCCCGGAAGGCCCGCGCATGATCTCGACCCGGTCGAACGCCTCGAGATTGGGCACCGAGCCGAGAATGCTCGCCATCGGCGCCGGCAGCCCGTCGATGTTGTACTCGTTGTACTCGTAACCACGAGAGTAGATCGAGGAGCGGCCGCTATCGTTGGGCAACACGCGCATGCCCGGCGTACGTTTGGCCATTTGATCGAGGGTATTGAAGTTCTGATCCTCGAGCGCTTCGCGCGTCATCACGCTGACCGACTGCGGAATATCACGCAGGGACGCAGGCGTCTTGGTGCCGACCG
Organism: Salinicola rhizosphaerae; assembly: GCF_014652715.1. Lineage (GTDB taxonomy): Bacteria > Pseudomonadota > Gammaproteobacteria > Pseudomonadales > Halomonadaceae > Salinicola > Salinicola rhizosphaerae. The sequence continues at coordinate 364,367 of NZ_BMZI01000006.1, forward strand.
TGGCCGCGTCGACGGTATAGCCGCCGGTCATCTCCGAAGGCAGCATTTCATAGAGCCGGTTACCCTTGACGGTCAGGGTGTCGAGCTCGGCGTCGCTGCCCGCGGTCTGAGCCAGCACCATCTGGCTGGAGGCGGTCAGACTCAGGCCGAACGCCAGCGGCCATCCCCAGTGACGAGCTCGATGGAAAGAAGAAGCCATACCTTCGGTGTCCCTTGCAGTGATCCGACGACACAGGGCGATCCAGGTCGTCGTTTTTAATGAGAATGAGATTCAACAACCACAACAAAGGAAGATACCCGAGATCCGTCTCAAAAGCATCCGCAGATGATAATCATTCTTCAAAAGGTGCATATAGCTCTCGGCCCGCGAGCGTCTTCAGCGGGCGTTGGCTATTACTGGCGAAGCAGCATGGTGATAGTGAATCAGAGTGGTAATAACGACGGTGACGGTCGGTTTCACGAAAGCGACAGGGCTTACCGGCGCGATGCCGGCGCCCCGAGGCTGAATCACGCTGTGCGCTCGGCTCACTCCCTGGCAGGCGCCAGCGAGAGACCGAAAGCCTGCGGGTCGACAACGCCCTCCAGCCGGCCAAGCTGATCGATATCGCCATCCATCAGCAACTGATCGAGTCGCCGCTGACGACTGTTGACGTTGAGCACCAGATGAACCTGGCGCGGTCTGCCTCGATCGTCCAACCGCTGCACCCAGGCCAGCGCACCGCTGGAGAAGCGCGCCAGGGCTCCCACCGGGGCCGTGCCGAAGCGCTTGACGTAGCGCTGCACCCAGACAGTGTCGAACTGCTCCGGATGCCCCAGCAGATGACGATAAACCTCCGTCAGCGGCCAGGCCGCCCGATCCGGGCGTGGGCGAGTCATGGCTTCCACCACATCGACGACGGCCATCATCCGTCCCAGGTCGCCAATCGAATCGCCGCCGGCGCCCACGGGATAACCGCTGCCATCGAGACGTTCGTTGACCTCGCCGATGATCTGATCGGCAATGTGCGGCGAGAGCCAACGGCAATTGTCCAGACGCTGCCGAATGAACGCCACGTGCTCCACCAGCTGGTCGCGCTGGGCAGAGTCCAGCGCGGAGGCACTCTCCAGAATCGCGCTCGGCAGCAGCGCCTTGCCCAGATCGTGTATCAGCGCGCTGGCCGTGACTGCCTTGAGCGTTTCGGTGTCATGCCCTTGCCCGCGAGCCAGATCGGCGGCACGTACCGCCACGCCGAGCCCGTGGCGAATCGGTGCCGGTTCGGTGTCGAGATAGGCCAGCGCAAAAAGCAGCGATTCGCGACTCTGCGCTGCGAGCCTCAGTAGCGTATCGGTGTGGCGCGAGAGTAGCGTGGAAGCGATTTCGCCACCGTTCTGCAGCTCGAGAATCTGGGCGTAGAGATAATCGGCGATCTTGAACAAATAACGCGCGGCGGTGTTGCCGGCCACGGTCGCCGGCGTGCGCGCTGGCAGCGCGACAGGCGCTGGCTTCTTGCCCTCTGGCGTCAGAAACAGCGTCGATGGCTGCAGGGGCGTTGCGCTCTGCGAAACCCGGCGAGCACTCTCCCGCTCGGCCTCCTTGACGCAGTGCCAAAGCATTCGCTCGCCGTCGATCGGCAACTCGGCAAACTCGCAACCCACCCTCGCCGTGGTCCACTCGTCGTCTGTTCGCACATGGCGAACCCACCCGGCGAGCGTAAGTCGCTGGCCGTTGGGAAACTGCAGCGACAGCTGTTCGAACGGCTGATCCGACGTCAACCTCACCGCATCGGCGAGGCGCAGCGTCAGCAGGCAGCCGCCGAGCGACAGGTTATCCAGCTCAACCGGCATGTCGGCTGCATCTGCATTCAGACGAAAGTGCGCCGCCACGCCCATCTCCGAACGGATCGGCGCGCGAAAGGTGCCGCGTCGGTGGACGGTACTGAGCATCTCGGGATAGCTGCAGCGCAGCCGCACGCGCCCGGCTTGATCGAGCCGGCCCTGCACCGTCAGTGCCGAGGTCCGCACCATCGCGCCGTTGACGTGACCGATGAGGTGGAAGGACTCCCCCGCTTCCAGCCGATCGGTGAGTGCGGGTGTGGCAGTGATATCGATGATGATGGCTTCATCGCGCTCGATATCGTCGAGAACGACCGGCCAGGAGGCGCCGAACGCGCCAGCGAAAGCGAGATTGACGCTGCCGTGAAGACATAGCGGCTCGAGCCATTCCCACTTGGCATTGGCCTTCGAAATATCGGTCGTGGCTGACTCTGCCATTGGAGCTCCGGTAACGAGAGATAAAGGTAAAAACGCTCCTGTAACGCTTCGTTATCGACCGGAGACGGCGCTTCTTGATGGCGATTCGGGATATCGCGCCGGATGTTCGTTGATTCTGAATGCTGATGAACGCGGCTCGAGGCTGCCCCGCCGCCGCGCTCTAGGCTGTCCCGCCGCCGCGCTTGGGCGGCAGCGCAAAACGCAGCGCGCGCTGTATCGCCACCATCAGTACCGAGGCGTGATCCTCCTGCGGAAATTCCTGGAAAGTGACCCGCTCGCGGCCCAACCGGGTTTCCAGCTCGCCGGCCATGTCTCGAGCACGCTCGACCATCCGGCGCTCGCGCCGTCGCGCCAGCAGAGCCTCACGCCCGGGGATGTCGCGCTGCCACGGCGGCAATACCGACTCCCACTCCCCGACGGCCATGAACACTCGGGCGCGACTGTCGTCGAGGGCTGCCAGCCGCTGGCGCAGCGAGCTCTCGTCCCACCAGATCGAAGGACTGATCGCAACAAATGTCTCGAAAGCCTGCCGATGACGTAACAGCATCTGAAGCACGAAATAGCCCGCCAGCGAGTGCCCGAACAAGATTCGGCGGTCGGGATCGAGCGGAGCAAGCGAAGCCATATCGACGCTGACGCGGTCGTCGAGAAAGGCAGCAAAGGCCTCGCCCCCGCCGACGTCGGTTTTATCGACATGCACGGAGGGCCCGAACGTGTAATCGCGAAAGCGCCGCTCGGTCGCGAAGAGCGCGTCGCCCGCGTGCGCGATGCCGACTACCGCCGCGGGCGCGATGCCGGTCGCATCAGGGCGTCGACTGGAACGCTTGAGCGCCTCGACGAAGGTGGCGAAGAGCGCATTGGCGTCCAGCACATGGATCGCCGGCCAGCCCCGCGGCGGCGGCTCCCCCGGCGGCGTCCAGAGACTCAGTCGATAACGCTCGCCGCTCGCCGCTTCCAGCTCCTGGACCCGAGTATCGGCGAGCGTGACCGGATCTCCCATCATGGCAGCGTCTCCGTTGGTGAATGAGGTCCGCCGCGGCGGACGAAGCTAGGCTTTGTCTGAAAAGTCGACGAGCGAAGGCCAGACAAGGCGAAAAATGGCGAAGACGGACCGGGCTGGCGACCCAGTTTACGGGGTGTAAATGAGCATCTTGATCGGACTGGCGCACCAGCCGATTTTTAACGCTGAATGGGCAAGCGCAGTACGTTTCAGACATAGCCTTAGTGACTGTTGTCCAGATCGACCCACCCGGTGCCCTCGTAGGGAACCGCCAGGAAACGACGATTGATCGTCTCGAGCGTCGCGGCGGGGTCGATATCGGCAAAGAGATCGGGATGAATCCAGTGCGCGAACGCCTCGATGGCGACGATATCGAGCGGCGAGTTGAGGAGCTGATGTGCCAGGCCGTGCACGTTGCCCTCTTTCACCGCCGTGAGCTCGGCGATGCCGGGGCGCTGCGTGATCCGTTCCAGCGAGTCGCGCGACGTGTCGGCATCCACGCCGCCGCCCAGCACCAGGCCGTTGGCGCCTTTCAAATCCGGCCCGCCGGTGGCGATATAGACATCCGGGTCGCGAGAAATCACGTACTCCAGATTCAATTTGCCGGAGGGCCGATCGAGCACATCGGCGCCGATGTTGTGGCTGCCGACGAAGTCCAGATACTGTCCGATGCCGCCCTTGCCGACAGCGAAACAGCAGTCATTGGTCATCCCGGCGTGAGCTTCCAGAAACACGCTCGGCGCCGGGGTCTGGTCATCGAGACGGGAAGAGATTCGGTCGAGATGCTCGCGGCGAAAATCGAGATAGGCCTGAGCCTGCTGTTGATGCCCCGTCAATTGACCCAACAGTTTCAAGCTCTGCGCCTGGTGAGCGAACGGATCGGTAAAGAAATCGATGAACACCACGGCGATACCGGCCGCCTGAAGCTGAGCGATCTGCGTATCGGTGGGCCCGCGACCCAGCGAGACCACGGCGACATCCGGCGCCGCGGCCAGCACCGCTTCCGTGTCGAAGTCGTCCGCCGAACTGGCCACTCGTGGCAGCGAATCGAGGCGCGGAAACGCCTTGCGATAGCGCTGCCAGGACGCTTCGCCGAGACGGTTGATGTCACGCGGCCAGGCGGCCAGCAGGTCGACCGGATCGGACGAGATCAGCGACAGCGCGATCAGATAACGACCGTCGTCGATCGAGAGCTTGTCGACGTGGTCAGGCACCGTCACGGTACGACCGCGCAGATCGACGACCTCGGCGGCCTGAGAGGCCTGCGGCATCAGCAGCATCGCCACCAGGGCGACGCCGGCTCCCAGGCCAGCGAGGCGACGTAGAACTTCGATCATGAACTCTCCTTGATGCAAACTGCGCGGAGGCCTTCGCTCCCGCGCCTTTGGGCCGTCATTCGGCCCCGTGATGACGACGCCGCCGTAACACCCGCTCAGGCGCGCAGTGTGGCTCCGCCATCGACGTAGAGATCACTCATCGCGACATGGCCTGCCTGATCGGAGAGCAGGAACATCACCGCGTGCGCGACATCCTCGGGCGTTGCCAGCTTGCCAAGTGGAATCCCTGCCTTGTACTGCTCGGGCAGACCGGCGATCACCCGTTGTTCGCCCTGATCGTCAGCCCACATTCCCGTCTGCATCGGCGTCAGGGTCGAGCCAGGGGCGACAATATTGCAGCGAATGCCCAGCGGTGCCAACTCGAGCCCCAAACAGCGAGTGAACATCGTCGCCGCCGCTTTGGATGCCGCGTAGGCGGCCATGGCGTGGCGCGGCACGCCGGCAGCATTGGAGCTCACGGTGACGATGGCGCCGCGCCGTCGCGGTGTCATCACTCTCGCCAGGGCCCGCGACAGGTGGAAGACACCGTCGGCATTGACCGCGAACACTCGCCGCCACTCGTCATTCGTGATCGTCTCCACGATACCCGACTGCAGCACGCCAGCGACATTGAGGCCGAACTCGATCGGCCCGATCTCGCGCTCGACGCGTTCCACCAGCGCATCCACCGCCGCTGCATCGGTAACGTCCAGCGCCTCGGCATGGGCGGATGACGGCAGCGCCTGTTCGGGCGCCATCAGGTCGGTGGCAACGACCGTGACCCCGCTCTCGGCCAGCAGCGCCACCAGCGCTCGACCGATGCCGCCTCCCGCGCCGGTCACCACGGCAACCTTGCCATCGTATCCCGTCAGTTTCATGCGCTCTCTCCCATCGAAACTCGAGTGCGTTGCAGTCGTTCGATCAGCAACGGCGCGATGCGATTCGCCGCATCGCGACTGGTCATTTCCGCATGCGTCAGCGGCAGTTCCAGCGCCTCCACTTCGCGCGCGTACGGCTGCCACAACCCGGCCTGAAGCTCGGGCCGATCGGCATGATCCAGCCCTGCCCGCAGATGCAGCAGCGTGCCGCCATAACGGCTGTGGTAGTGATTCCTGATCAGTCGGTTGGTCCCGGTCACTGCGCGCACGACCCCATTCAGCGCTGCCTCCGGCAGGTTGCCGAGCGTGCTGTCGCCGCGGCGCAGGAACCCGACGATCTTCTCGCGGCTATCGAGCTCCGGGTGCGCTTCGGGATCGTGTCCGGCAATCGCCAACAGCGCTCGCAGCGCGGCCACCGGATCGGGCTCGGGCTCGTTGCGCCAGCACTCCGCAGGGTAAGCATCGAGCAGCGCGACCAGGCCCACTTCGCGCCCCAGCGCGCGCAGCCTCACCGCCATCGCCTGGGCGATGATGCCGCCGACCGACCAGCCGACCAGATGCACTGGCCCGCGCGGATGGAGCTCGCGAACTCGCTCGACGTAGTCACGGGCGAGCGCATCGATGCTCGAGGGCAGCGCCTGCTCGGGATCGAGGGCCGGCGACTGCAGTCCGAACGCGGGTCGGCCGATCGCCCGCGCCAGGGCGCGATAGTTCCAGGCGACGCCACCGGCCGGGTGAATCGCGAATAGCGGTGCCTCGTCGCTCTCCGCTGGCGACAGCCGGACCCAGGGCCCGAGCCCGTCGTCTCCGGCGACGCTGGCGCTATCGATCAACGCCGCCAGGCCTGCCACGGTCGGCGTGGAGAAGATCGCGCCCAGGCCGATATCGCGCTGCCAGCGCTGCTGGATCGCCAGTACCAGATGCACGGCGGTCAGCGAATCGCCGCCGAGGTCGAAGAAATCGGCATCGACGCCAGGCGGGCGCTCGCGACCGAGCACTTCGCTGAACAGTGCCGCCATGTCACGCTCGGTCTGGCTGCGCGGCGCGGCGCCCTCGTCTGCCTCGCACATCGGTAACGGCAACGCGCGGCGATCGAGCTTGCCGTTGGCGGTCAACGGCCAGCTCTCCAGCGCCACGAAGGCCGCCGGGATCATGTAATCGGGCACTCGGGCAGCGAGGTGGGTCGCCAGGCGAGATCGCAGCGCGGCCGCCCTCTCGCTGTCAGGCTGCTCGCCTTCAAATTTCTCGTTGCCAGCCGTCTCGAGCTGGACATAGCCGACCAGGCGCGGCTCGCCGGGCAGGTCCTCGCGCAGCATCACTTCGGCTCGCATCACCGCCGGGGCTGTCAGCAGTGCCGCCTCGATCTCGCCAAGTTCGATGCGTAGCCCGCGCAGCTTGACCTGATCGTCGCCGCGGCCGAGAAACTCGAGCGCGCCGTCGCGGCGCCAGCGCGCGATGTCGCCGCTCTTGTAGAGCCGCCCGCCCGGCACATGCGGGTCGCCGATGAAGCGCTCGGCGGTCAGCGCGGGGCGCCGTAGATAGCCGCGGGCCAGCTGCACGCCGCCGAGGTAGAGATCCCCGGCGACGCCGGGGGGCAGAGGCCGCATCCGAGCATCGAGGACGTAGAGACGCGTGTTCCAGACCGGGTAGCCGATCGGTACGGCGCGGGAGCGGTCCTCCCGCCCCGCCGGCCACCAGCTGACGTCGACGGCAGCTTCCGTCGGGCCGTACAGGTTGTACAGCTCGGCATCGATCAGCGTATGGAACCGATCACGCAATTCGGCGCCGAGCGCCTCACCGCTGACGAATACGCGGGTCAGCGTCAGTCCGTGCGTGTCCGGCGTGGCGAGGAATGCCGCCAGCATCGACGGTACGAAATGCAGCGTGGTGATCCGATGCTCGCGGATCAGCGCCGCCAGCGCCCGCGGGTCACGATGCGCCTCCGGCGGCGCCACGACCAGGGTCGCGCCAGCCAAGAGCGGCAGGAAGAATTCCCATACGGAGACGTCGAAGGTGGCCGGCGTCTTCTGCAAAATGCGATCGTCGCTCGAGAATCCGAACTGCTCGCGCATCCACTCCAGCCGATTGACGATGGCGCGGTGCTCGACCACCACCCCCTTGGGTTCGCCGGTCGAACCGGAGGTGTAGATCACGTAGGCCGCGTCCTGCGGGCGTGGCGCGCTGTCGAGCGTCGCTTCGGTCGGCTGCTCGCGCCATGCCTCGGGCGTCAACGTGGTGAGACCGTGGAAACGATGTCGGGCGTCGGCACTCACCAGCACGCAGGGCGGCCGAGCCGAGTCCAGAATCCGCTGCAGTCGCTCATCGGGATGGGCGAGATCCAGCGGCAGATAGGCCCCGCCGGCGCGCTGGACGGCGACCAGCGCGATGACCTGCTCCAGCGAGCGCGGCATGGCGACCGCGACGACCGACTCGCGTCCCACCCCGCCCTCACGGAGCTGCTGAGCCAAGGCGCGCGTGCGCCGCTCGAGTTCGGCATACGTCATCCGGCAGCCCGGCGCTTCGAGCGCCACCGCCGCGGGCGAATCGGCCATGGTCTGCTCGTAGAGCGAGACCAGCGTCGCTTCCGGCAGCGAGTGCGCCGTCGCGTTGACGTCATGAAGATAGCGCTGCGCCTCTGCCGGCGTTGCCAGCCCGACGTCATCGAGCCCGGCACCGCGAGCGTGGGTTTCGATCGCCGCCTGCAGAAAAGTCGACAGGCGCAGCGCGTGCGCCTCGACCTGATCCGCGTCGTAGAGCGCGGGATTGGCCTCAATCTCGAGCGTCAGGACCTGAACCGCATCGCCACGAAACCCCAGCGTGACGTCATCGACCGGACCGGTGGCGAGAATCTCCAGCCGGGTATCCAGCCCCTCGGAGAGCTTCAGCGGTCGCTCGAACGGCTGCACGTTGATCAGCGGGCCGTGCAAGCGGCGCTGACCGCCGATCAGGCCCAGATCGCGGCGGATCTGCTCGCCGCGATAGCGACCGTGGCGGCGCGCTTTCATCAGCGCCGTGGCGGTCTCGTCGACGAGCGTGGCAACATCATCAGCCCGTGCGACCCGCAGGGGCAGCACGTTCATGACCATCGCCGGCACCCGCGCGGAGGCGCTGCCCAGGCGCCCCATCCAGGGTACGCCGACGATGCACTCCGCGCCGCCGACATGGCGCCGGCAGTACTCGGCCGTCAGCGCCGTCAACACATCCGGCCACGGCTGCCCGAGCGTCTGCGACAGCGCCCGCAGGCCCTCGCGAAGCGTGGCGTCCAGCGCCATCGCGTAACGATGGCTATCGTCGCTGGCCGGTGCCAGCACCGCCGTCTCCAGGCCGGTCGCAGCGGGTGCGCCACTCAGGGTTTCCCGCCACCAGGCAGCATCACGCTGACGTTTCTCGCCCTGGGAATAGGTAGCATCCTCGTCGAGCACCGCCGAGAACGCGCCGAGCTGACGCTCGGGCGTCTCGTCAGCCGCCTGCAGCGCCAGTCGATAGCGCTCGGCGAGGCGCTCGCCCAAGAGCGCCATGCCGTAGCCATCGGTCGCGAGGTGATGAACGCGCAGATACCACACGAAGTGCCGCTCGCCGAGCCGCAGAAGACGCTGGCACGCCAGCGCATCGCGCGTCGGGTCGACCGGCGTCAGTCGCTCTTCGCGCATCCACGCCTGCGCCGCTTGCGCGGGCTGTGGCGTTGCCGACAGATCGATCCGCTCCAGACGCGGCCACCCGTCGGGATCGACCCACTGCCGCGGGCCGGTGTCGCCGTCGGTCATGCACAGGGCCAGCGCCTCGGTTTCCCTGGCGACGCGGTCCGCGGCACGCGTGAAGGTCTCGACATCCAGCTCGCCCTCGATCCACAGCGCGTGGGCGGTATTGCAGAACGGATTGTCGGGGGCCAGCTGCTGGGCATACCAGAGCCCGGTCTGCGCCTCGCTTAGCGGTCGCATCGTCGGCGTCACCTTCGCGCGCGGCGTGCGCACCTCGTTTTCCTGCACGCTGCTCATGGCGCCTCCGGCGCGCGACGCTGCAGCGCGTCGATCCGCGCCCACCACTCGTTCAGCGTCGGCTGCTCCATCAGCTCGGCAAACGGTATCTCGACGCCCGTTTCGCTCCAGCGCGAGGCCAGATTGAGCACGCGCATCGAATCCAGGCCGTGGTCGACCAGATTGTCGTCGTCGGCGATCTCCTCCGGCGACTCCCCCAGTATCTGGGCAATATCCGCGCGCAGGCGCTCGAGGCTCAGCGCCGGGTCTCGAGCATCGGTCGGGGTGGATGCGTTCATGACAGCACCTCCAGCAGTCGTTCGGTAGTCAGCGGTACGCCGCAGGTACGCGCCACCCAATGCAGTGCGCGCTCGTGATCGGCGCGGGAGAAATCGGCCAGCGCATCGGCGACGAAGAACGGCTCGATATCGCGCTGAAAGGCCTCGACCGCGGTCGCGGCACAGCCAATGTGGGCGTAGACGCCGGTGATCGCCAGCTGGTCGCGCTGGCGCACCCGTAGCAGGGTCTCCAGGTTGCTGCGCTGAAAGGCGCTGTAGCGATGCTTGACCAGCACGTGATCGTCCGGCCCCGGCGCAAGCGCGTCGACGATCGCTTCGTGCTCGTCGATCGCCTGCATGCCGGGCCCCCACAGGTCGGCCTGGAGCCCGCGATCGCGACGGTCCTGATTGCCCTGCTGGGCGGTGTAGAAAACCGGAATGCCCTTGGCGCGGCACTGCGCGATCAGTCGCGCCATATTGGCGATCGCCGGGGAGAGCGGCGTCGAATCCACCGCGTAGGCAGCGAGAAAATAGCGCTGCATATCATGCACGAGTAGTGCCATACGTTCGGGTTGCGGCTGCCACGGCGCGCGCGGTTCGGGCAGTTCGTCACCCGTCGGCAGCGCGTAGGCGGGAATGGTCGGTAGACCCATCAGGAACTCTCCCCCTGTTTGACGGCGTCATGGGGCTCGGGATCGTTTCGCTCACCCCCTTGCTGTTCGGTCACGAAGCGCTCACGCAGATGCGCGCGCAGCTCGCGCCGGCTCACCTTACCGACCGCCGTGGTGCCAAAGGCGTCGACGAAAACGACCTGATCCGGCACCTTGAACGCGGCCAGTCCGCGCTCTCGCACCCAGCGCTTGAGCTCGACCGCGCGCGGACGCTCGGCGCGGGCGATGACGAAAGCACAGCTTCGCTCGCCAAGGTAGGCATCGGGAATCGAGACCACGGCGGCGTCGAACACCGCAGGATGGGCCAGCAGATGATCTTCGATCTCCTCGGCGGAGATCTTCTCGCCGGCGCGGTTGATATGATCGGTGGCGCGCCCCTGCACGACCAGATATCCGCCCGCCAGCCGCTGTACCACATCACCGGTGCGATAGAAGCCGTCATCGGTGAAGCTGCGCGCGTTGGCGCCGTCGTCGTTGTGATAGCCGCGAATGGTGTAAGGACCGCGCACCAGCAAGTGTCCGGCGCTGCCCTCGGGGACCAGATCGCCGTGATCGTCGACGATGAGCACCTCATCGTCGGGACTGATCGGGCGTCCCTGGCTCTGCAGCACGATCTCTTCGCGATCATCGAGTCGCGTGTAGTTGACCAGCCCCTCGGCCATGCCGAATACCTGCTGCAGCTGACAGTCGAGGGTTTCCTTCAGCCGTCGCGCCGCTTCCGGCACCAGCTTGGCGCCACCGACCTGCATGACCTGCAAGCTGGAGAGATCATGAGACGACGCCTTGGCGGCGTCAGCCCACAAGAGCGCCAGCGGCGGCACCAGGCCCACGCAGGTGACACGCTCGGCCTCGATCAGCGGAAACGCCTGTGCCGTCCCCGGGCCGGGGCTGAGCACGACCCGCGCGCCGGCGTATAGCGCCCCGAGCCAGCCGGGCGAACTGGCCGGAAAGTTGTGCGCGGCCGGCAACGCGACCAGGTAGACGCTCTCTCGGTCGATCCCGCAGATCTCGTTGCTGGCCCGAAACGAGTAGATGTAGTCATCGTGGGTGCGCGGAATCAGCTTGGAGAGTCCGGTACTGCCACCGGAGATCTGCAGGAATGCGACCGACTGCGGGTCCGGGTCATCAGGCAGCGCCTGGTGGTCTCCCGCCAGCGCGGCGAGTGAAGTGAACTCCTCGGCGTCTCCGGCGATGATCACGTTCGCTACCGCCGGCACCTCCGCGCGCAGCGCCCGGGCCAGCGTGCGGTGGTCGAAGCCCTCGTGCCGTGCCGCGGTGATATAGGCGCTGGCCTCGGCCTTGCGGGCGAAGTGCACGAGCTCCGTCAGCCGATGCGCCGGCAGCGTATAGACGGGAATCAAGCCGGCGCGGAACAGTCCGCACACGACCGGGATGAACTCGGCGACGTTGCCGAACTGCACCAGTACGCGGTCACCGGGAGTGAGTCCGAGCGCCAGCAGGCCGGCGCCGATGCGCTCTGCCTCCTGCCACAGCTCGGCGTATGTGTAGCGGGCATCGCCGGCGACCAGCGCCGTGCGGTCAGCGCACTCTCGCGCCCGTTCCCGCAGGAAGCCCGGCATCGTCTCGCCGCGCCAGTAACCGGCGGCGCGATAGCGTTCGACGAACTCGTCAGGCCACACCTGGCGCAGCGGCAGGCGGGCAGCGTGATGTTGGCTCATGAAATGACTGGCCTCAACGGTTGATGAATGGGTCATCGAGCGGCGACGGCCCTGTCGCGGGTCGCGCGCTCCTCGATGCCGAGCGCCGTCAGCAGCGCCATGAACTTGGCCGCGGTCTCCTCGACTTCCAGCGCCGGCGTGGAGTCGGCGACGATGCCGGCACCGGCGAACAGGCGCAGGTCCTTGCCCTGCACGCGGGCGCAGCGGATCGCCACGTACCAGTCGCCATCCCCCTGAGCATCGACCCAGCCGACGGCGCCGGCGTAGAAGCCGCGATCTACCGGCTCGAGTGACTGGATCAACGCCATCGCGCTCTCCCGCGGCGTGCCGCAGACCGCGGGTGTGGGGTGCAAGAGCGCCGCCAGTTCGGCACTGGACGGCGCCGGCGACTTGAGCGTGCCGACGATTGGCGTGCCGAGATGCCACATCGTCTCGGTGGCGTGCAGCGAGGGCACATCGGGAGCGTCGAGCTCGCTGCATAGCGGCGCCAGTGCCTCGACGATCGCTTCCACCACATAGCGGTGCTCGGTCAGATCCTTGGCCGATGCCTGAAGCGAGCGCGCAACGCGTTGATCCTCCTGCGGATCGCTCGAGCGTCGCGCGGAACCGGCCAGCGGGTGAGAGGTGATCGTCAGTCCGCGACGCGAGAGCAGAAGCTCCGGTGACGCGCCGACCAGCCAGGCCGGCGCCTGCCCGGCGTCGACCGGGAGTGGCACCGTATAGGTGGTGACGCTCGGATCGCGTTGCAGGCATCCAGCCAGCGCCAGCGGGTCGACGGCCCGCACCGCCTCGAAGCGCAGACTGCGCGCGAGCACCGCCTTGCACAGATCGGTGGTGTCATCGTGCAGACGCTCGACGCAGCTCGAGACCATGCCAGCGTAGCCATCGGCAGCCGGCTCGGGTCGGGCCGGGCCGGCCAGCGCAGGCGGTTCTGCGACTGCCGCCGGCCAGTCGGACAAGACCCGTTCCGGCTGATATAGCGCATCGTCGGCGTCACGATCGAACGGCAGCGCGCCGACCAGCAGTGCCGGACCCTTGGGGCCGGCATCGAAGAAGGTCCGCACCCGCTCCGCCAACGTGGCAGCCGGCCCGCGAGACAGCGCCGCCCGATGCCCGCTGGTGGCCAGCTGGAACTGCGCGGCGCGCAGCGTGAAGGTTGCCGCATCCGCGGACATGAGCGTGGCGTCGCCGGGGCGACGAGAGGATAAGCGTGTCATGAAATGTCTCCCGAACCATGAATGCGATGTCGCCAGAGGGCAATCGCGAGACCCAGCAACAGTGCGCCGACGACGAGATAGGGCGCGCTCGGCGACCCGCGATAAAGCAGCGTGCCCGCCAAAGGGCCGACGACCATGCCCAGCCCCTGCATGGAGCCGATCAGCCCGGCCGCTGCGCCCTGCTCGTGGGACTCGACGGCGTTGGCGGTCAGCGCCTGCAGTGACGGCCGGACCAGCCCCATGCCGACCCCGGCGATGGCGTAGACCGCCAGCAGCTGCCACTGGGCGAACACCAGCGAGACACCGGTAAAACCGACGGCGGAGAGCAGCGCACCGCACAGTAGCCAGCGTCGCGGAGGCCAGGTCAGCCGGGTCATTGCCCACTGCGACGCGATCAGACCGACGCCCACGGCTGTCAGTGCGAATCCCGCGACGCGGGCGCCATCCGCCGCCGAGAGCGAGAGTCGGTCGATGGCAAAGAAGCCGATCGTGACCTGAGTGACGCTGATCGAAATCATCGCGGCAAAGGCGGCGAAGATCGGCAGGCGCAGTCGCGCATCCCGCCAACCGACGGCGGATGGGGCCGGCGCACGTGCCGAGGCAGGACGAGCCCGCGGCAGTCGCCAGCCGACGGCCAGCAGCGCAAGCAGCGGCAGCAATGTGGCCGCGTAAAGCACCAGCGACAGGTCGTAGATCGCGATCCAGCCCGCGATCATGGGGCCCGCCACCATGCCGACGGCGTTGGCCGCGCCGAGGCGTGCCATGGCGCTGGCTCGCCGATTGGGTGGTACCTGGTCGGCGATATGCGCCGCCGCGCTCGGCGGCACCGCGGCATAGACGAGCCCGATCAAGGCTCGCGCGCCGACGATGACCATGACCGACACGAGCACCCGGGGCGGATGCGCCAGTGCGCGATCGACGAACAGCGCGAGCAGACCGCAGATCAGCGTGAAACAGGCAAGCGACACCATCAGCACGCGGCGTCGGCCGATACGATCGCTGTACTGCCCCCAGCGCCGGGCCGAGAGCATCCACAGCACGCCGGCTGCCGTCATCGAAAGCCCGGCATGCCATTCGGATAATCCAAGCAGACGGGTCAAAGGACCGACGACGGCGACGAATGCCATCATCGCCATGGTTCCGGCCAGCGCCACGAACGCGACGGCATTCAGACCGACCGGTGCCTGCGTGCCAGCTTCGCCGATGCCAGTGTCGGTCAAACCCTCGACACGCCTGGCACGGTGCGGATCAGCGTTGCGAAATTGCGTTCCGGACATGTGAACCTTCCGGGAAGAGGAAGTCTCTCGCCGCGAGATCGGCGGCGAGGCGAAAACGCGCTGCCGGGCCAACCCGGCCGGCAGCGACGGGCAGACGCGTGATCAGGGCGCGATGCGGATCACGGTATTCCCGTCAGGCTCGAAGGGCGTCGGCACATCGTCCGGCGCGTGCCGCCCACGCCCTTTCGCTTTATTGCTGACGTAGACATCGCCGTCTTCGGCATCTATGGCAACGGTCTGAGGATGGCTCCCGGCAGCCAGATAGGCGCTCACGTGACGGGTATCGCCATCGATGACGGCGACGCTGCCATCGCCACGATTGGCGACGTAAAGATTGCCGTCGTGCGGGTTGAGCCTGGCACTGAGCGCCCCTTCGCCAGTAGCGATGTCGTCGATGACCTCGCCGCTATCGAGATCGATCACGCCGATCCCGCCGGCTTTCTGGTTCACGGCATAGAGCACGCCCCGATCGTGATCGATCTCGACGTTGACGGTCCCTACCCCACCCATGATGCCCTCGGTGGATTGCTTCTCGATCTGGGACTGCGGGGCGGCTGGCAGGCGGCGCAGGACTTCGTGGCTGTCGGCATCCAGCTCCGCAATTTGCGAATTGGCCAGGTCGGCGACGTAAAGACGCCGCGTCTGTGGATCGAGCGCCAGGCCGGTCGCCACCTTGACCGGATTGTCGATCACGTCGGTGAGGCTGTCGTCGCTGCCGTCGATCACCCAGATCGTGCTGTTGCGCACGGGTGCGTCACCCTTGGCAAAACCGCCCACGACGCTGACATAGATCGTGTTGGTCGTCGGGTCGACCACCGGCTGACGGACGTGGTCGGCCTGCCCTTCCGGTGCGTGAATCAGCGCCGTGCGCTCGCCGCTGGCGATATCGAACACGGCGACGGTGCCGCTGCGCGTGTCGGTGGCGTAGAGCTTCTGCGTTTTCGGGTTGAGGGCAAGGCCGAACGGGCTGACGTTGCCGGTATCGATGCGTTTGACCACCTCCAGCGTGTCGGCGTCCAGCACCACGATGCCGGCCGGTGTGTCATGCGCGCTCCCGTCGGCGGCGACCACATGGTTGCTCACCGTCGCGGCATAGAGACGGTGGTTCTGCGGGTCGAAAGCGATCTCGTAGACACTGCCCGCCACCTGGGTTCGCTGGGCGACGAACGGATGCGTCTGGTTTGCCGGACCACTGGCGAGCGCCTGATGAGTCATACCGATCGAAACCGCCAGGAGCGACAGCCCCACCCAGCGCTTCGCAGCGCCGCGAAGGCTCCCGTTGTAACTATTGAGCTCGTGCATCGAAAGCATTTCCCTTGAACTGGATGACGTCGAATTTCGGAGGCACGGCCACCGAATCCGAATCGCCGATCTTTTTAACACGAATAATAGTAATTCTCATCCGTATTCGAGAAATGGTTACAATTACAAACCAAACCCTCCCCGGACCGCCTGGATGAAGACGCTGTCGTGCGAAGAAAGCGCGCAATTCGATGCGCGACGTCTGAAGCGGAACGCCCGATTGGCAGGGTGTGACGCGCAATGCAACGCGTCACAAAATCACGGCAAGAAGCACGGAGACATGACGGCTGCCAATTGCGGCAAATCGCGGCCAGGCGCGAGAGTTGGCAATGGCATCGAGGAACACCCGTTAGGCAGGGCTTTCAGACATCCAGGAGGGAGAGGAAGACCCCGGCGCCGCGCTTGACGCAGCGCCGGGATGACGAGGCTAGACCGCGCCTCGATCGAGGGTTTTCAGCTCGGTCTCGTCGTAACCGAGCAGGTAAAGCAGCGCATCGAGACCGAGCGTCGAGACCGACTGTCGGGCCTGGCGCTTGACCAGCGGCTTGGCATGAAAGGCGACGCCGAGGCCGGCCACCGCCAGCATCTTGAGATCGTTGGCGCCATCTCCGACCGCGATGGTCTGCGCCATCTCCCATCCTTCACGCTCCGCGATCTGGCCGAGCAGCAGCGCCTTGCGATCGGCATCGACGATCGGCTCGGCGACTTCGCCGGTCACCTTGCCGTCCCGAATCACCAGCTCGTTGGCGTGAATTTCGTCGAAACCCAATCGGCGCTGGAGATAGCGCGCAAAGTAGGTAAAGCCACCCGAGAGAATAGCGGTACGATAGCCGAGCCGCTTCAGCAGTCGCAGCAAACGCTCGGCGCCCGGCATCAGCGGCAGCGACTCGGCGATCTCCGCCAGCACCGACTCATCCAGCCCTTCGAGTTTGCTCATGCGCTCGCGGAAGCTCTGTTGGAAATCGAGCTCTCCGCGCATGGCGCGCTCGGTGATCGCTGCCACTTCATCAAAGACGCCGTGACGTCGCGCCAGCTCGTCGATGACTTCAGCCTGGATCAGCGTCGAGTCCATATCGAAGCAGACCAGGCGCCCCTGCCGGCGCCATAGCGTGGCGGGCTGGATCGCCACGTCGACATCGAAGCGCTCGGCCAGCGCCAGCGACGCTTCATGCAGCGCCTCGGCATCCGCCGGCTCTCCTCTCAGGCGCCACTCGAGACAGACACCCGCTGCCTCGATCGGCGCGTCGGCGCGCTGTAGCTCAGGCGATGCCGACAGTCGCTTGACGCGCTCGATGGTCAACCCCTGCGTCGCCGTCAAGGTGCCGACTTCCGCCATGACCTCGGCGCCCAGTCGCTCCCCCATCAGCGTCAGAATCCAGCGCCGAGCGTCGGCATCCTGCTGCCACTGGGCCTCGTCGTCGGCCGCGACCGCCTCCACGCGACAGTCGAGTCCGAAGATATCGCCAGCGGTCGGCAGCACGCTCGCCACATCGATATCGTCAGGCGCCTCGATGAGCGCCTCGAAGCTGACGCTGCCAAAGGCAACGTGCTGGCTGATATCCAGCAATCGGCACTGCGCACTGACCAGCGCCGTGCCCAGCGCGGCGGTCTGTCCGGGTCGGGCCGGGCCGGTGGCTTTCACCACAAAACGTCGTGACATCATTTCCCCACGAGGCACCGTTCAGCGCCTGTATGACTCTCTGTTGATGATTTATCGAGTGATCGTTCGTCTGTTGAGCGTTCGCTGCGGATTCAGCTTTCGACCTCGAGCCGATCCACCTTCTGGAACCCGCGCGCCAGCTTGCTGCCTCGGCGCCCGCGCTCTCCCGCGTAGTAGTCGAGATCGGATGCCTTGAGCGTCTGCTTGCGCTTGCCGGCATGCACGATGAGCGCCGACCCTTCCGGCAGCAGCACGAGATCGCGGACGAACTCTTCGCGGTTGGCCGCCCGCGTACCGGGAATATCGATCATCTTGTTGCCTTTGCCTTTGGCCATCTCCGGCAGTTGCGACAGCGAAAAGACCAGCAGGCGCCCCTCGTTCGAGACCACGGCGACGCGTTGCCCTTCGCCCTCGGGAATCGCCTTGGGCGACATGACGTTGCAACCCTTAGGCATCGACAGCACCGACTTGCCTGCCTTGTTCTTGCCGAGCAGGTCCTCGAGCCTGGCAACGAAACCGTAGCCGCCGTCCGAGGCCAGCAGATATCTCGCACTGGGTGAATCGAGCATCAGGCCGACCATGCTGGAACCCGCCGGCGGATTGATCCGGCCTGTCACCGGTTCACCCTGCCCTCTCGCCGACGGCAGGTTGTGCGCGGTCAGCGTGTAGCTGCGCCCACTGTCATCGAGCAGTACCAGCGGCTGATTGGTCTTGCCACGCGCGGCAAGATGGAACTGGTCGCCGGCCTTATAGGAGAGACCGGCCGGGTCGATATCGTGGCCTCGAGCGGCACGAATCCAGCCCTTGTCGGACAGCACCACGGTGACCGGATCGGCCCCAACCAGCTCCACCTCGGAGAGCGCCTTGGCCTCCTCGCGCTCGACCAGCGGGGAGCGACGCGCGTCGCCGTATGCCGCAGCGGCCTCGCGCAGCTCCTTCTCGATCAGATCGGTCATCGCCGCGTCGCTGCCGAGGAGTTTCTTGAGACGCTTGCGCTCGGCCTCCAGCTCGTCCTGCTCGCCGCGAATCTTCATCTCTTCGAGCTTGGCCAGATGGCGTAGCCGCAGCTCGAGAATGGCCTCCGCCTGACGCTCGGTGATGCCAAAAGCGTTCATCAACGCGGGCTTGGGCTCATCCTCCTCGCGAATGATGCGGATCACCTCGTCGATATTGAGATAGGCGATCAGCAGGCCTTCGAGGATATGCAGGCGATCCTCGACCTTGCCCAGGCGGTGCTCGGTGCGCCGCCGCACCGTGGTCCGACGGAACGTCAGCCACTCGCCAAGCATCTCGTTCAGCGCCAGCACCTTCGGCCGGCCATCGAGCGCGATGACGTTGAGGTTGACGCGCACGTTCTTCTCGAGATCGGTCGTGGCGAACAGATGCGCCATCAATCCTTCGACATCGATACGGTTGGAGCGCGGTTCGATCACCAGCCGTGTCGGCGTTTCGTGGGTCGACTCGTCGCGAAGGTCGGCGACCATCGGCAGCTTCTTGGCATTCATCTGCGCCGCGATCTGCTCGAGCACCTTGGCCCCGCTGACCTGATACGGCAGCGCAGTGATGACGATGTTGCTCGCTTCGCGCTCGTAGCGTCCGCGCAGCTTGACCGAACCTCGGCCGCTCTCGTAGAGCTTGCGCAGGTCGGATGCCGGAGAAATGATCTCCGCTTCGGTCGGAAAATCCGGCGCCGGCACGTGCTGCATCAGATCCGCAACGGTCGACTCCGGCTGGCGCAGCAGATGGCAGGTCGCCTCGACCACTTCGACCACATTGTGCGGCGGGATGTCGGTCGCCATGCCCACGGCGATACCGGTGCCGCCATTGAGCAACACGTGCGGCAGCCGCGAGGGCAGCACCGCCGGCTCGTTCATGGTGCCATCGAAGTTCGGCGTCCAGTCGACAGTACCCTGACCCAGCTCGGCCAGCAGTGTTTCGGAGAAGCGGGAGAGACGCGCCTCGGTATAGCGCATCGCCGCGAACGACTTGGGATCGTCCGGACTACCCCAGTTGCCCTGGCCGTCGACCAGCGGATAGCGATAGCTGAACGGCTGCGCCATCAGCACCATCGCCTCGTAGCAAGCGCTATCACCGTGCGGATGGAATTTACCCAGCACGTCGCCGACGGTACGCGCCGACTTCTTGTACTTCGCGTTCGCCGTCAGCGACAGCTCGCGCATCGCATAGACGATACGCCGCTGCACCGGCTTCATGCCGTCGCCGATATGCGGCAACGCGCGGTCGAGAATGACGTACATCGAATAGTCGAGATACGCCTTCTCGGTGTACTCCTTGAGCGAAAGGCGTTCGACGTCGCCCTCCGCCACCTGAATATCCATGGTCATAGCACGGTGACCCTAATTACGATTTTGGAACCGTCGAGGGCAGTGCCCTCTTAAGACTCTGTGATGAGCTGTAAGCCATGAGCTATAAGCCGTAAGTAACCCCACCAGACGGCATTGCTTTTCTTACCGCTTACAGCTTTCGACTTACAGCTCCCGGCGAAGCCGGTTCAGACTTCGATTTCGGCGAGATTGCCGTAATCTTCCAACCAACTCTTCCGATCGGCCGCTCGCTTTCTCGCCAGCAGCATGTCCATCATCTCCAGCGTGCCGTCGTCGAGCTCACGTGTGAGCTGGACCAGCCGGCGTGTATCGACGGCCATGGTGGTCTCGCGCAGCTGTAGCGGGCTCATCTCGCCAAGGCCCTTGAAACGCTGCACGTTGGGTGTGCCACGCTTGCCCTCGAGGCGCTTGAGCGTGGCGGCCTTTTCGCTCTCGTCGAGGGCGTAGTAGACCTCTTTGCCGAGATCGATGCGGTAGAGCGGTGGCATGGCTACGAAGACGTGACCGGCATCGACCAGCGCCGGAAAGTGGCGCACGAAGAGCGCGCACAGCAGCGTGGCGATATGCAGACCATCGGAGTCGGCGTCGGCGAGAATGCAGATCTTGTGGTAGCGCAGCTTGGAGAGATCGTCGCTGGCCGGATCGAGCCCGATCGCCACGGCGATATCATGCACCTCCTGGGAGCTGTAGATATCGCCGGACTCGACTTCCCAGGTGTTCAGAATCTTGCCGCGCAACGGCAAGATCGCCTGGGTTTCCCGGTTTCGCGCCTGTTTGGCGCTGCCGCCGGCGGAGTCGCCCTCGACCAGAAACAGCTCGCTCGCCACCGGGTCCTGGCCGGAGCAGTCCGCCAGTTTGCCGGGGAGCGCGGGGCCGGCGGTGACCTTCTTGCGCGCCACCTTCTTGGCGCTCTTCTGACGCCGCTGTGCCGCGTTGATGACCAGTTCGGCGAGCGCTTCGGCCTGATCGACGTGATGGTTGAGCCACAGTGAGAAAGCATCCTTGACCACGCCGGAGACGAACCCGGCAACGGTACGCGAGGAGAGCCGCTCCTTGGTCTGACCGGCGAACTGCGGGTCGAGCATCTTGATCGAGAGCACGAAGGAGACGCGCTCCCACAGATCTTCCGGCGTCAGCTTGACGCCGCGCGGCAGCAGGCTGCGATACTCGCAGAACTCGCGTACTGCCTCGAGCAGACCGCTACGGAATCCGTTGACGTGCGTGCCGCCGAGCGGCGTCGGAATCAGGTTGACGTAGGATTCGAGCAGCGGCTCGCCCCCTTCCGGCAGCCACTGGATCGCCCAGTCGACCGCCTGCTCCTCGTCCTCGAAGTGACCGGTGAACGGCGACGATGGCAACACCTCGAAACCATCGGTGGCCTGAGCCAGATAGTCGCGCAGTCCGTCCTCGTATTGCCAGACGTTCTCGCTGCCATCGGTCTCGACGAGCGTGACCTTGAGGCCGGGACAGAGCACCGCCTTGGCGCGCAGCAGGTGCTTCAATCGCGGCAAGGAAAGTTTGGGACTGTCGAAATACTCGGCTTCCGGCCAGAAGCGGACCACGGTACCGGTCGCTCGCTTGGCGCAGCTGCCGATGACGGAGAGCTCCTCGACCTTCTCGCCCTTCTCGAACGCGATGCCGTGACGACTGCCTTCGCGACACACCTCGACTTCCAGGCGCGTCGACAGCGCGTTGACGACCGAGACACCGACCCCGTGCAGACCGCCGGAGAAGCGATAGCTCGACTGCGAGAACTTGCCGCCAGCGTGAAGCCGCGTGAGGATCAGTTCGACCCCGGACACGCCATGCTCAGGATGGATATCGATCGGCATGCCGCGACCGTCATCGGAGACTTCGATGCCCCCATCCGCGAGCAGCACCACGCGAATCTCGCGAGCGTGGCCGGCCAGCGCTTCATCGACGCTGTTGTCGATGACCTCCTGCGCCAGGTGGTTGGGTCGGGTCGTGTCGGTATACATGCCCGGCCGCTTGCGGACCGGATCGAGGCCGGATAGCACCTCGATGGAGCTGGCACTGTATTGGGTCATGCAGGGTCTCGCCGTATTGAAAGATCGAAGGCCGCGATCACGTCGGGTTCACTCGAGCCGCGGACTCACGAAGAGGTCATCATACACCACTGTTCATTCGTCCAGCACCCTCGACCATGCCCGCAACGCGTCACTCGTCGCACAGTGGCAACTGCCAGCCACCGTGGGCGAATAGCGCCGGCAAGTAAGCCGGCAGCACGTCGAAAGCGTGGTCGCCTCCCGGATGGATCAGCGTGCGACACCCCGCATAGGCATGCAGCGCATCGCGGCAGTCGAGGGTTTCGTCAGCGCTACCCAGCAACAGCAGGTATCGCTGCGGATGCACGATGTGCTGCCACTCCATCGCGGTCAATTCATCGAAGTGGGAATGACCAACCGTGAACGTCTCGCCGGTGTAACCATTGACCAGCGTCTGTCCCTGATAATCGGCCACGAAGCGCGCGGGCTTGACCGCCGGGTTGATCAGTACGGCCGGCAGACCGTACTTTTCCGCCAGACAGGTCGCCAGAAAGCCGCCCATCGAACTACCGACGATCAGCGTTTCCGAGGGCTCGATTTGCCGCAGCTCGCCAAGCGCATGCTCGGCGACGGCCAATGCCGCCGCGGGCTGATGGGGAAGGTCCGGCGTCAGGCAGTCGAGACGCCTGCCGTAGCGCTCGGCCAGCGCCTGACAGGTCGACTTGACCAGCTGCGCCTTGGGCGAGGCGCTGGCGCTGTTGAAGCCGTGCAGATAGAGCACGGCCCCGACCGAGTTGGTGTTCGAGAGTGGCGCGGACATAGAGGTCGGCGCGCTCATCGAATGGGAGGCACGAGCGTCATTTGCCCTGCTGACCGCGCCAGATCGATTCGATCAAGCCGCGGCTGGAGTCATCGAGCGAATCCAGCCCTTGCTGGGTGGCGATGATCTCCTCGGTCTCGGTGGCGATCTTCTTGCCGAGCTCCACGCCCCACTGATCGAAGGAGTCGATATCCCAGATCGTCCCCTGCACGAACACCTTGTGCTCGTAGAGCGCGATCAGCGCGCCCAGGGTGGCCGGATCCAGGCTATCGAACAGCATCGTCGACGACGGCTGATTGCCACGGTAGCGCTTGTAGCTTGGCGGCGTGCCGTCGGACTTGACCGCGTCGTCACCCAGCATCAGCACACGAGACTGCGCGAAGCAGTTGGCCAATCCCAGGCGATGCTGCGCCATCAGGTCCTCGCGGAAGTGCTCGTCCTCGACGTTGTTGTAGCGATTGATCGGCGCCAGAAAGTCGCAGGCAACCGGCTGCGTGCCCTGGTGCAGCAGCTGATAGAACGCGTGCTGGCCGTTGGGGCCGATCTCGCCCCAGATCACCGGGCAGGTGGAGTAGTCGACCTGCTGCTCGTCGTTGGTCACCGACTTGCCATTGGACTCCATCTCGAGCTGCTGGAAGTAACCCGGCAGGTGCTTCAGCCGCCCATCGTAAGGCAGCACCGCGTGAGAGCGAATATCCAGGAAGTTGACGTTCCAGATGCCGACCAGCGCGAGCTGCACGGGCAGGTTTTCCTCGAGTTCCGCGGTGCGAAAGTGCTCGTCCATGGCGTGGGCCCCGGCGAGCAGTCGGCGGAAATTGTCCATGCCGACGCGAATGGCGATCGGCAGCCCGATGGCGCTCCACAGCGAATAACGTCCGCCGACCCAGTCCCAGAACAGGAGCTGGTTGGCCGGCGCGATCCCCCACTCGGTCATCTTTTCCGGTTTGGTCGAGACACCGACGAAGTGGAAACGCTTGATCAGCTCCTCGTCGCCGCCCAGGCGCTTGGCGAGCCAGTCCAGAGCCGTCGAGGCGTTGGAGAGCGTGTCGATGGTGCCGAAGGATTTCGACGACAGGATGAACAGCGTCGTCTCGGGATTGAGCCAGCTCAGGAAGTCCGCGAGCTGCGAACCATCCATGGTCGAGGCGAAGTGCGTGGAGACCTCGTGGGCATTCTTCACTTCGAAGTCGGAGAGCGCCGAAGTCACCATCAGCGGTCCGAGATCGGAACCGCCGACGCCGAGGTTGACGACATCGGTGATCGGCTTGCCGGTCGCGCCTCGCCACTGGCCATCGAGGAGCTTGTCGACCAGCGTTTCCATCTTGTCGAGCGTCGCATGGACTTCACTGACGACCTCGACACCTTCGACCTCGAGCTTGGCATCTCGCGGTAGACGCAGCGCCGTGTGCAGCGCGGGGCGGTCTTCGGTGAGGTTGACCCGCTCGCCGGAGAGCAGGCGCTGGATCGCGTTCGGTACGTCGGCTTCACGCGCCAGCGCGATCAGATTCTCGCGCACTTCCGGCGTCCAGCGCTGCTTGGAGAGATCGAGCTGAATACCGGCGGCATCGAGCGAAAAGGTCTTGAAACGCGCCGGCTGCTGAAACAGCGTCTTCAGATGGACATCGCGCATGCCCGCCTCGAGCTGCTGTTCGAGGGCTTTCCATGCCTGGGTGTCACGAATCGACATCTCGTTACTCTCCTTGTCTCTTGGCGGCCGGCTCGTCGCGGCCTTGTTGCGTAGAAGTCCACTCTCGTGGAGATGGCGTCTCGCGTAGGACAGCACCTGACAGATGCAGCGAAGAGGTGCAAAACGTACACTGTCTCCCGCCAGAGCCTGGCGTTTCGACAACGCCTGTCCCGTGCGTTTCACGCTCTCTTTATTCGGATAATCTTCCGGCAATGACTGACGCATCTTACCGTGACGCCATCTTTTCGACACCCCTCGATCGCGTGGCGAGCTTCTCGTTCGACGAACAGGTCGTGGCCTGCTTTCCCGATATGGTTCGCCGCTCGATCCCCGGTTACGGCCAGATTCTGGGCATGCTGGGCCTGATCGCCGAGCGCCATCTGCGCCACGGCTCGCATGTCTACGACCTGGGCTGTTCGCTTGGCGCCGTGGGCCTGGCGCTCGCCGGGCGTCTCGCCCCGGAAGCGTTCGCCCTGACCGGCATCGACCTCTCGCCGACCATGATCGCACGAGCGCGTGACACTGCCGCGAAAGAGAGCCCGGACCATCGACTGGACTTCATCGAAGGCGATATCCGCCAGGTGGACTATCAGCCCAGTGGCATGATCGTGCTCAATTTCACGCTGCAGTTTCTGCCGCCGGCGGATCGCGATGCGGTGATCGGCAAGCTGTTCGACGCGCTCGAGCCCGGCGGCGTGCTGGTGCTTTCGGAAAAGATCATCGCGCGGGACGAGGCGGAGAACGCCTGGCTGGTCGAGCGCTATCACGACTTCAAGCGCGCCAACGGCTATAGCGACATGGAGATCAGCCAGAAGCGCACGGCACTCGAGAACGTGCTGGTGCCGGATACGCTCGACGACCATCATGCTCGCCTCGCCACTGCGGGATTCGAGCGCGTCACGACCTGGTTTCAGTATCTCAATTTTGCGTCTCTGATCGCGTTCAAGCCGCGAGCCGGCGTCAATCCGCCAGCGGTGACGCATGACTGAGCCGAACCTCGACCCGCTGCAGGCGGCGGAACGTCGTCTTTATCTCGCCTTTCTCGAGCACGGGCTGACCCACTGGCTGGCTGCGCTGCCCGAGCAGCTCGCCAGGGGACTGGATCGCAAGCGCCACGGCGACCTGCCCGGATGGGAGAAAGCGGTGGCCAAGCTACCGACGCTGCCCGCGCAGAGAGCGGTCGACCTGAACGCCGATCATGTCAGTGTCGATCTAGAGCTGACCGACGCCGAACGCCGCCGCTGCGAGAACCTGCTGCGGATTCTGATGCCGTGGCGCAAGGGCCCTTACCGACTCGGTGGCATCACCATCGAGACCGAGTGGCACTCGGACTGGAAGTGGCAGCGCGTGGCACCGCACCTGTCGCCGCTGGCCGGACGCCGCATTCTGGATGTCGGCGGCGGCAACGGCTACCACGCTTGGCGCATGGCTGGCGCAGGGGCTGCCTTCGTGCTGGTGATCGACCCCTCGCCGCGCTTCTACTGCCAGTTCCAGGCCGTGCGCCATTTCATCGGCGACGCGGACGCTCATCGCACGCACTTTCTGCCGGTGGGCATCGAAGACGTCCCCGCAAGACTCGAAGCGTTCGACACCGTCTTTTCGATGGGCGTGCTCTATCACCGCCCCTCTCCGCTCGAACATCTGCAGCAGTTGAAGGATGCCTTGGCGCCCGGCGGCGAGCTGGTGCTCGAGACCCTGGTCGTCGAGGGAGACGAGCAGACCGTGTTCATGCCCGGCGAACGCTACGCCAGCATGCCCAACGTCTACTTCCTGCCCTCCTCCCGAGCCTTGATTCATTGGCTCGAGCGCGTCGGCTTCGATGACGTGCGCTGCGTCGACGAGACCGTCACCACGCTCGACGAACAGCGCACCACCGACTGGATGACCTTCCACTCGCTCGCCGACTTCCTCGACCCGGAAGATCGCACCCGAACCATCGAAGGCTACCCTGCCCCGCGACGCGCGACGCTGATCGCCAGCAAGCCTGATCGCTAACAAACCAAGGCGCTGACATGAAACGGCCTGCGCCTGGCGGTGCGCCGGCATCGGCCACGGGATCGCTTTCAGGCGCGCGCTGGTCTCCAGTCAGCCGTGCACTGGCGCACAATCCGCGAGAGCCGGCGCGAACGAGCCGGAATCGGCCACCGGATCGCCTTCAGACGTGCGCTGATCGGTGATGGACAAGCGGGGGCTGGCGACAGGGATGTCGCCAGAGGCGTGCCGGGACAGGGATGTCCCTGCGCGCCGACCCCAGGCGCGGGCCATCAAGCGATCAGGGTTTCGCACGCCTGGGGCGTGAAAGAGGGGGAGCGGCGAGGGGGCGAGCGTTAAGCCCCCTCGTCAGACAGTGCGATACATCGGGCTGCTCTCGGCAGTCAGGAGTCTCGATTACGCCCCGACTGCCCAGTCACCAACGATCACCGCTCTTCGAGCTTCTCCAGATCCCGAACCGCGCCGCGGTCGGCGGACGTGGCGAGCATGGCATAGGCCTTGAGCGCGGCGGAGACCTTGCGATCCCGCTGGATCGTCGGCTTCCACGCCTTGGCGCCACGGTCCTCCATCGCCTGCCGGCGATGGGCCAGCTCTTCGGTAGAGAGCAAGACATCGATGGTACGGTTCGGAATATCGATGCGGATGGTATCGCCACTCTCGACCAGTCCGATCGCGCCACCAGCGGCAGCTTCCGGCGAGACGTGACCGATCGAGAGCCCCGAGGTGCCGCCGGAGAAGCGGCCATCGGTCATCAGCGCGCACGCCTTGCCGAGGCCTTTCGACTTCAGATAGGAGGTCGGGTAGAGCATCTCCTGCATGCCGGGCCCGCCTTTCGGTCCTTCGTAGGTGATGACGACGACGTCCCCTTCCTTCACCTGGCCGCCGAGAATGTGCTCGACCGCTTGATCCTGAGACTCGACCACGTGAGCCGCCCCCTCGAAGACAAGAATGGAATCATCGACGCCGGCAGTCTTCACCACGCAGCCGTTCTCGGCGATGTTGCCGTAGAGCACGGCGAGCCCACCCTCGCGCGAGAAGGCGTGTTCGAGGCTGCGAATACAGCCCTCGGCGCGATCTCCATCGAGCGATGGCCAGCGCGCGGCCTGCGAAAACGCCTGCTGGGTCGGCACGCCACCGGGACCGGCCTTGTAGAACTCGATCACCTCCGGCGTCGGGCTGCGCATGATGTCCCATGCTTCCAGCGCCGCAGCCAGTGAGTCGCCGTAGACCGTGGGCACCGAGGTATCGAGCACGCCCGCGCGATCCAGCTCGCCGAGAATGCCCATGATGCCGCCGGCGCGGTGGCAATCCTCGATATGATACTTCTGCGTGTTGGGCGCAAGCTTGCAGAGCTGCGGCACTTCCCGCGAGAGGCGGTCGATATCGGCCATGGTGAAATCCACTTCCGCTTCCTGCGCGGCGGCCAGCAGGTGGAGAATGGTATTGGTCGAGCCGCCCATGGCGATATCCAGCGTCATCGCGTTGCGGAAAGCGGTCTTGGAGCCGATGGCGCGCGGCAGCAGATGCACCTCGTTGCCTTCGTAGTAGCGCTTGGCGAGCGAGACGATGCGCTCGCCAGCGGTCTCGAACAGGCGGCGGCGGTCGGCGTGGGTCGCCAGCATCGTGCCGTTGCCGGGCAGTGCCAATCCCAGCGCTTCGGTCAGGCAATTCATCGAATTGGCGGTGAACATGCCGGAACAGCTGCCGCAGGTCGGGCAGGCGCTACGCTCGATCTCGGCGATCTCGTCGTCGCTGTAGCGCTCGTCGGCGGCCGAGATCATGGCGTCGATCAGGTCGAGCCCGTGATCGAGCAGCTTGGTCTTGCCGGCCTCCATCGGGCCGCCTGACACGAAGATGGTCGGGATATTGAGGCGCATGGCCGCCATCAGCATGCCCGGGGTGATCTTGTCGCAGTTCGAGATGCAGACCAGCGCATCGGCACAGTGCGCGTTGACCATATACTCCACGCTGTCGGCAATGATGTCCCGACTCGGCAGCGAGTAGAGCATGCCGTCGTGACCCATGGCGATCCCGTCATCGACGGCGATGGTGTTGAACTCCTTGGCGACGCCGCCGGCTTTCTCGATCTCTCGGGCGACCAGCTGGCCCATGTCTTTCAGGTGAACGTGACCCGGCACGAACTGGGTGAAGGAGTTGGCGACGGCGATAATCGGCTTGTGAAAGTCGTCATCCTTCATGCCGGTAGCGCGCCAGAGTGCGCGAGCGCCGGCCATGTTGCGACCCTGAGTGGTCGTGTGGGAACGATAGGTGGGCATGGTGTCCTCATCTTTTCAGGTAATGGCGTCTGCGGTGTGAAGCCAGCCGCCAGAGCCCGTCGGCGAGCGCGGGCCTTCTGTTGAACAGCGTATATCCAGCGGTTGGCAAGTTTGTCACTAACCTTGGCCGCTGACCATGCTGTCGGCCGGTTTGAAGCCGCTGGCGGATGCCCGATGCCACCTCAAGTTGTCGTCATCAGTGCCAAGACGCCGCTCTTTTCTATACTGGACGCCATCGGCACTTCGTCAGACAAACGGACGAACCCTCAATCGGGCACGAAATCAGGCACAGGGAGAACGCATGAAAGCGGCGGATCTGTTCATCAAGGCACTGGAAGCGGAAGGCGTCGAATATGTATTCGGCGTTCCCGGCGAGGAAAATCTTGACCTGCTCGATGCGCTGCACCGCTCGCGGATCAAGCTGATCACCACGCGTCACGAGCAAGGGGCGGGCTTCATGGCTGCGACCTATGGGCGGCTGACCGGCAAAGCCGGGGTCTGTCTTTCGACCCTGGGGCCCGGCGCGACCAATCTGGTGACAGCCGCAGCCTACGCGCAGCTCGGCGGCATGCCGATGGTGATGATCACCGGGCAAAAACCGATCAAGTCGAGCAAGCAAGGTCAGTTTCAGATCATCAACGTGGTCGACATGATGCTGCCGATCACCAAGTACACGACGCAGCTGGCCAGCGGCGATACCGTGGCCGCCCGCATCCGCGAAGCGTTCCGTCTCGCTCAGGAGGAGCGCCCGGGGGCGACTCATCTCGAGCTACCCGAGGATATCGCGCGGGAAGAGACCGACATGCCGCTGCTGCCGAAGAGCAACCATCGGCGCTCGGTAGCCGAGCACAAGGCGCTGCGAATGGCGGCAGACGCCATCCGCGAGGCCAAGCACCCGCTGTTGATGATCGGCGCCGGTGCCAACCGCAAGCTGTCGTGGAAGATGCTGCATCGCCTGATCGACAAGCTCGGCATTCCCAGCATCTCGACGCAGATGGGTAAGGGCGTGGTCAACGAAACGACGCCCAAATTCATCGGCACCGCCGCGATCTCGGACAATGACTTCGTGCATCGCGCCATCGATGCCGCCGACCTGATCGTCAACATCGGCCACGACGTGGTCGAGAAACCGCCCTTCTTCATGTCACCGCAGGGCGCCAAGGTCATTCACATCGATTACAACTCGGCCCAGGTCGATCCGGTCTATTTTCCGCAGATCGAAGTCCAGGGCGATATCGCCAACGCGCTATGGCAGCTCGGCGAGGCACTCGAGCCACAGGCACACTGGGATTTCCGTCCGTTCGAGGCGGTACGCCGCGCGCTGCACGACCATATCGAAAGCTGCGGCGCAGTGGATGGCTTTCCGGTACAGCCCCAGCGCCTGGTGCGGCTGGTGCGCGAGTTCATGCCGGAAGACGGCATCATTGCGCTGGACAACGGCATCTACAAGATCTGGTTCGCGCGCAACTACCCGGCCTATCAGCCCAATACCGTGCTGCTCGACAACGCGCTCGCCAGCATGGGTGCCGGCCTGCCCTCCGCTATGGGCGCCAAGATGGTCAACCCCAAGCGCGAGGTCATGGCGATCTGCGGCGATGGCGGCTTCATGATGAATTCGCAGGAGCTCGAAACCGCGGTGCGTCTCAAGCTCGACCTGATCGTGCTGATCCTGAACGACAACGCCTACGGCATGATCAAGTGGAAGCAGCACCAGATGGGGCTATCGGAATTCGGGCTCGACTACGGCAATCCTGACTTCGTCACCTATGCCCAGTCCTATGGCGCGACCGGGCATACGCTCGAGGAAGGCGGCGACCTGCTGAGTCTTCTGCGCAAGGCACGCGAAGCCGGCGGCGTGCACGTCGTCAACGTGCCGGTGGACTACAGCGTCAACCAGACCATTCTCAACGAGGAGATTCCGCGGCTCGCGGGCAAGCTCGATCTGGATGCGTGAACCGCGGATCCGACGCGCCCGAGTCGACATCTCGGGCGCAGCATTTCAGGGGCACGGCCCCGACTGGGTATTGGCCTGGGTGACGTTACGGCCCGGCTCCACGCTGCAGGTCAACCAGACGTTCCCGCCGATGACGGCCCCCTTACCGACGGTGACGCGGCCCAGGATCGTCGCGCCAGCGTAGATCACCACGTCGTCCTCGACGATCGGGTGGCGCGGCAGGCCCTTCTCGAGATGTCCTTTTTCGTCGGCCGGGAAGCGTTTGGCACCTAGCGTGACCGCCTGATACAGCCTCACCCGGTTGCCGATGATCGCGGTCTCGCCGATCACGACGCCGGTGCCGTGGTCGATGAAGAAGCTCTCGCCGATCTGCGCGCCCGGATGGATATCGATTCCGGTATCGGAGTGGGCCAGTTCGGCGATGACACGCGCGACCAGCCCGGCCCCAGCGCGGTAAAAATAGTGCGCAATACGGTGATAGATCACCGCATGCACGCCGGGATAGCAGAGCAGCACTTCATCGACACTGCGAGCGGCGGGATCGCCGTAATAGGCCGCCATGACGTCACCGTCGAGCCGCCGGCGCAGCGCCGGCAGGCTGTCGGCAAAGCCCTGGATGATCTGCGTGGCGGTCTCGGCGTGCTCGGCGCTCCTGTCCCCACCATTCAGACGCGCCATGTAGCGCAGTTCGAGCAGCACCTCTTCATGCAGCGCGTTGAGCGCCCGGTCGAGCGTATGCCCGACGTAAAAGTCCTCGCTTTCCTTGCGCAGATCCGATGGCCCCAGCCGCATGGGAAAGATCGCACCGCTCAACTGGTCGAGCGTATCGCGCAGGCGGTGGCGAGACGGCAGCTCACGGCACCCCTTCTCTTTCTCCCGGCCATTCTGGGCACGCCACTGCTCGCGGGTGGCACGAAGCTGGGTCACGATGCCGTCGAGCTGCCAGTTGGCATGTTGCATGGCGAGGTTCCTTTTCACGGAGCGGGAGAGGCGGTTCTATCGAGCGAGACCCGCAATATTTGCGCTCGGTCGTTAATGATAGAGGCCCGCCGGTCTGACGACCATGCGGGCCTGGGTCTATTGGCAATCAAGGCGCGTGCTGGGCTAGTTGGGGCTACCGGAGCGCGCTTTCAATAGCTGCCCGATATCTTTCGCCTCCCAGTGCGGGAAGTGCTTGCGGATCAGTGCGTTGAACTCGACCTCGAATGCCTGCCAGTCGACCTCGTGCTCGCCGGACTCCCCAGCGTCATCGAGCGCCCCGCGCACCAGTCCCGCCCCAACGGTGATGTTCGTCAGGCGGTCGATCACCACGAAGCTGCCCGTGCCCGGGCTCTTGCGGTAGTCGTCCAGCGGCACGCTCGCGGTCAGCGCCACCCGGCAGCGGCCGATGGCATTGAGCGGCAGACTCTCCGCTGCCTGATGTTCGAGCGTGTTGACGTCGATCTGATAGTCGATCGCGGCGATCTTGCCGGCGATCTCCTGGGTGCCGATCTTGAAGTCGTAAAGACGCCCGGGCTCGAGCGCGGTGTCGTGCATCCAGACGATGTCGGCTTCCAGCGCGCTCGACTGGGCGACGTCGGCATCCGCCGCGACCAGCCAGTCACCGCGGGAGATGTCGATCTCGTCCTTCAGCGTCACGGTGATCGCCTGGCCGGGATAGGCTTCTTCGAGGTCGCCGTCGTAGGTAACGAGGCGCTCGACGGTGGAGAGCTTGCCCGAGGGCAGCGCCTTGACCGACTGGCCGGGACGCAGGATGCCGGCCTCGAGCGTGCCGCAGTAGCCGCGGAAATCGAGGTTGGGCCGGTTGACGTACTGCACGGGAAAGCGCAGATCGGAGAGATTGGCGTCGTGGGCCACTTCGACCGTCTCGAGCAGTTCGAGCAGCGCCGGCCCCGGCTGACCATCGACCCGGTACCAGTCCATCTTCTCGCTGCGGTTGACGACATTGTCGCCTTCGAGCGCCGACATCGGCACGAAACGGATGTCGGTGGCGTCGAGCTTCTTGGCGAACGCGCGATACTCGGCGACGATCTCGTCGAAGCGCGACTCGGCGTAGTCGACCAGGTCCATCTTGTTGACCGCGATCACCAGGTGCTGGATACCCAGCAGGTCGGCGATGAAGCTGTGGCGGCGGGTCTGGGTCTGCACGCCGTGGCGGGCATCGATCAGAATGATCGCGAGGCTGGCGGTCGAGGCGCCGGTCGCCATGTTGCGGGTGTACTGCTCGTGGCCCGGCGTGTCGGCGATGATGAACTTGCGCTTGTCGGTGGAGAAGAAACGGTAGGCGACATCGATGGTGATGCCCTGCTCTCGCTCCGACTGCAGGCCGTCGACCAGCAGCGCCAGATCGACCTTGTCGCCGGTGGTGCCGCTGGTTTTCGAGGCCTGGGTGATCGCGGCGAGCTGGTCTTCGTAGATCATCTTGGAGTCGTGCAGCAGTCGCCCGATCAGGGTCGACTTGCCGTCATCGACGCTGCCGCAGGTGATGAAACGCAAGAGATCCTTGTTCTCGTGCTCCTTCAAATAGGCTTCGATGTTTTCCGCGATCAATCCGGACTGGTGAGACATTGGGCAAACCCCGCTAGCTGTAAGCTGTAAGCCGTAAGCTGTAAGTCACCCCACAGCCCATCGCTTCCAGCTCTCGATTCATTCGTTATCCAGAGTGACTATCAACCCGTTGAGCATCGAAGATATCTCTCGGGTTTCC
>NZ_BMZI01000006.1:397877-398356 GCF_014652715.1 Salinicola rhizosphaerae
CCAGGGCGGAAAAGGTCTTGTAGAGCTCAGCTGACAAGCGTGCCGAGCGTTTCCAAACCTGCAATCTTTCAAAATTCATGAATTCACTCCAAGCCGCAAGCCAATAAAAAAGCGCTTTTACCTGCAGAATCAAAAGGTTCTGGCTTTTGATCTTTCTTACAGCTTAAAGCTTATGGCTTCCAGCTCTCTAACGCGCCTCTGGCGCGTTAGAAGTACCCTTCGCGCTTTTTCTTCTCCATCGAGCCCACCTGATCCTTGTCGATGGCGCGGCCGGAGCGCTCTGAGGTGCGGGTGAGCAGCATCTCCTGGATGATCTCGGGCAGCGTGGCGGCTTTGGATTCCACGGCGCCGGTCAGCGGGTAGCAGCCCAGCGTACGGAAGCGCACCCACTTCTCTTCGGGCACTTCGCCCGGTTCGAGCGGCAGACGCTCGTCGTCGACCATCACCAGCATGCCGTCGCGCTCGACCACCGGGCGCGG
>NZ_BMZI01000006.1:398531-406245 GCF_014652715.1 Salinicola rhizosphaerae
CTCGCCCTTGTTGACCTTGCCGTTGTACAGATTCCACAGCTCCGGGCGCTGGTTCTTGGGGTCCCAGCGGTGGTGCTTGTCGCGGAAGGAGTAGACGCGCTCCTTGGCACGGGAGGCTTCCTCGTCGCGGCGGGCTCCGCCAAAGGCGGCATCGAAGCCGTACTTGTCGAGCGCCATCTTGAGCGACTGGGTCTTCATGATGTCGGTGTACTTGGCGCTGCCGTGATCGAACGGGTTGATGCCGGCGGCGCGGCCCTCCTCGTTGATGTGCTCGATCAGCTCCATTCCCACTTCCGCGGCCATGTTGTCGCGGAACTCGATCATCTCCTTGAACTTCCAGGTGGTGTTGACGTGCATCAGGGGAAACGGCGGCGGCCCGGGATAGAAGGCCTTGCGCGCCAGGTGCAGCATCACCGAGGAGTCCTTGCCGATCGAGTAGAGCATGACCGGGTTGCCGAACTCGGCGGCGACCTCGCGGATGATGTGGATGGATTCCGCCTCGAGCTGCTTGAGGTGGGTCTGGCGTTGCGCACTGGGATAGGCGTCGCCCAGATGAGTCTTGGGAGAGGAATCTGTCATGGTCACCGTCTCGCGACCGCCACAAGAGATCCGGTGGCGGATGATAAAAAGCGTTCGAAACGCTAACCGTAGCGAGACGGCATTAATAACGTCAAAGAATCAAAGATGATCCAAAAAGCGCTTTTGGTTATATGCCGATCTCAGAGATCGACTCTTTCCACCCAGGTGGTGAAATCATCGCCTTTCAAATCGATGACTCGAAAACCCGGCCGCGCCGCCTCGTCCACGGCAAACTCATGGCTGCGAGGCAGAAACTGATCGGAGGTGGACGGCGAGCCGTAGACGGGGAGCAGACTCGCTCCTTCCAACCGATCTGGCGCGTCATCCGACGCGACGTCGCCCAAGGTCTCTTCCGGCAGGCTCGTGGTCCGCGCGGCAAACGCCTGATGAACGTGCCCGAAAATCATGGCACGGACTTGAGGATAAGGCGCCAGCGTCTGCCACAGCGCATCTCGGTCCTCGAGCCCGATGGCGTCCATCCACACGGAACCGATCTCCACGGGCGGGTGGTGCAAGGCGATCAGCGTCGGCCGTTCATCGGCCTCAAGCTGTTCGGCGAGCCGCTGTAGCTGCGCTTTGCCCAGGCACCCGCCGGGCTGGCCGCTGACGCGGGAGTCGAGCAACAGCATGCGCCATTCGCCGAGGTCGAGCTCGTCATGAAAGGGATGTATCTCCTCCATCAGCTCCGGCTGGTCGTGATTACCGGGAATCCAGAACCACGGGCAGCCGAGCCGCGTGAACGCATCACTGGCGTAGCGGTAGGCGACCGGCGTTTCGTCCTCGGCGATATCGCCCGTGCACAGCAGAATATCGGGGCGTAGCTGCCTGGCTCGCCCAATGACGGTCTCGAGCTGGCGCAGTGGAAAGCCTTTGCGCGACCTGCCACGGGGGTCTGCCAGCAAGTGGCAGTCCGTGATCTGTACGATCCGCATCAAGGCGTTTCCGGCACGCCTGCGGCGTGGCCGTGCGCTAGACCGTGCTGGAGCCACTCGCCCAGAAAACGGTTGAGCTGGAGCTTTTCATCCGGCTGGTGCATCTGCGGATTGGGGTAGCGATAGCGGCCCTGGAAGTGGCGCTGACGCTGGAAATCGGTCACTTCGGCCATGTTGGCGTCGTGATAAAGATGAACGGTCATTCGGGGCGAGTCGATGAAGCCATCCAGCACCCCGGTCTGAGACACGCGCGCTATCGTGGTGTAGGGAGCCTGCTCCAGCACCTCCAGCCACAGCGTGCCGAAGCGCGCGCGCTCTCCGGCGAGCGGCACTTCTTTTACCTCCCCCGCGTCCATGTCCATGACCAGACGGCAAAGCCGGAGATAGTTGCTGCTGCATTCGGCCTGCAGCGATTTCAGATCGGTGACGTAAGCGGTCTTTACCATAGTGGTCTTACCATAGGGTTCCTCTGGCACTCCTACGGCGTCAGGAGAGGGTTTCTCCGCGCGCCTTGGCCCCAGCTCTCAGCGCGGCACGTTCACGCGCGAGCCAGTAAAAGCCGATCAGTGCCATGGCATTATCGAGTTGTCCCGTCATAAGTCGGTCCCAGGCATCCGGGAACGACATGACGTGAACCATGATGTCTTCGTGTTCTTCTTCCAGCCCGTGAACGCCACCGACGCCGCGGCTATCGACGAAACCACAAAATAGCGTCACCTGCTCCGTGCAGGCACCCGGGCTGGGATAGTAGCGGTGCAGCTCGACGAGTTCGCGGATCTCGCAGCCGGCCTCTTCCTGCGCCTCGCGCCTGGCGACCTCGGCTGCGGATTCGCCTGGCTCGACCAGCCCGGCCACCGGTTCCAACTTCCAGGGAGAGCGATCATCGTCGAGCGCGCCGGCGCGGACCTGTTCGACCAGCACAACCGCGTCGCGTTCAACGTCGTAGAGTAGTACGCCCACGGCGTCCCGGCGAACGTGGACCTCGCGATCGATCGGCTCGCTCCAGCTACCGTTGAAAAGGCGGTGGCGCAACCGGCGCCGCTCCAGATCGAAAAATCCCGAGTAGAGCTTGTCATCCTGCAGCCGCTCCACGTCTTCCGACGCGAACCGGTAGATAGCTTCGTCGCGACTGGTCACGCCAGACCTCCTCTCAAAGCCCTCATTATCGCGGCGTGACTTCGTGAATCCAAGCCGCGGCCCGCCTCGGTGACTTTTGGCCCTGTGGAACTTTCATTTTCGTAACTTTCCTGACTAGCCTTAAAATTTAACTCAAATCAATTAATTACTCTTGACGCAAACAATCGCTTCGATCAGCGGGACTTTTTATTGAATGGCTCACCAACAACCGCCATGCAGAGATAAAGACAACTACATGAGCTAATAAAAATTAATCACCAAAGCAAACTTAATGCACCCAATAATACGACTATACGAATATAAGTTATTGAATTTATTGCATATTACATAAATAAACATATAGTATAATATAGAAACATAGTTGGGCTGTTGCATTAAATCACAAACTCACCTATTCCTGAGAACGTATGAAAAAAGCCGCTACCCGTTATTAGATAACTATTCAATAACACGCTTTTTTCTCGACTATCGATCATCTTGGGGAGAGCGCCATGGCCATCTCGGCAAAAGTCAGCGAACGTAACCAGGACGTCACCGAAGCCCCGGCAAGAGCCGTTGCTTCCAACGGCACGATTACACTTCAGCAACCCTCCAACGTGCTGTTGAGCCTCTCCCCCGACGGTATTCAGGAACTGGTTCGCGACGGCAACGCGCTCGTGATCCACACCCAGGATGGCGAAGTCATCCGTATCGAGAATTTCTACGGCGACAACGAAACGACGACTAGTCAGCTTTATCTGGTGGATGACAATCAGGAACTCGTGCTGGCGGACCTCAGCCCTGCCGGTGGCGATGGCATCGTCGCCGCGGACTACATACCGCAGAACGAATTCGGCGTCTTCGAGCCAGTGGCTGCGGCAAGCGAAGATGGCGGTGGTATTACACCGCTCGGCTGGGCAGCCATCGGCGGCGGCGCGCTGGCCGCAGGCGCCCTCGCTGCCGGTGGCGGTGGCGGTGGCAGCGGAGATGACGACGACACCCCTGATGATGGAGGCGATACTCCGGATGATGGAGGCGACGTCACCCAGCCGGAACCTCCAACGGTCGACCCGTCGGACGGCACCCAGTTCACCGGCATCGGCCGACCGAACATCAACATCGTCATCCGCGATGACGATGGCAACGTCATCGGAGAAACCACTACCGACGACGATGGCAACTGGTCTTTCACCCCGGATGATCCCGTCGAACATGACACCGACATCGAAGTCGTCGTGGTCGATGAAAACGGCACCGAAAGCGACCCGGCGACGACGACAGTCGATGCGGTTGCGCCCGATACGCCGACAATCGATCCCTCCAATGGCGAAACGTTGACCGGTGACGCCGAGCCCGGCAGTACCATCATCATCACCGACGGTGACGGTAACTCGATTGGGGAGACCACCACCGACGACGACGGCAACTGGTCGTTCACGCCGGATGATCCACTGCCTGACGGCACCGAGATCGAAGTCGTCGCCCAGGACCCCGCCGGCAACACCAGCCAGCCAGCCACGGGCACCATCGATGCTAGTGCGGAAGCCCCGACCGCAGCCCTTGCCAACGACACCGGTGTGAATGGCAGCGACGGCATCACCACCGATGGCACCGTCAACGTCGGCAACCTCGAAGACGGCGCCACCTGGGAGTACTCCGTCGATGGCGGTCAAACCTGGACAGCAGGAAACGGCACAAGCTTTGAACTGCCGGAAGGCAATTACGCCGACGGCGACATCCAGGTGCGCCAAACCGATGCCGTCGGCAACGTGAGTGACGTGGCCAGCCTCGGACCGATTTCGATCGATCTGAGCGCGCCGGCCTCCCCCGAGATCGAAGAGAGCAACGGCACCGTGCTGATCGGCAGTGCCGAGGCGGGCAGCCTCATCACGCTGACCGACGACAACGGCGATGTCCTGGGGGAAGTCACGGCAGATGACAACGGCAACTGGTCATTCACGCCGGCCGATTCCATTGCCCCGGGAACCGAAATCAGCGCCGTGGCCACCGACGCCGCCGGCAATTCAAGCGACCCGGCCACCCGAACCATCGCCGCCAACATCAATGACACGACGCCGCCCACCCCGCCGACGATCGACGCAGTCACCGATGACATTGCCCCCCGAACCGGCGAGCTGACGAGCGGCGACAGCACCAACGATACGCGACCGACACTCTCCGGCTCCGCCGAGGCTCGCAGCATCGTCACGATTTACCTCGATGGCGATACGCTGGCCACGGTTGTCGCTGACGACGACGGCACCTGGTCCTACACCACGCCGGCCCTCGACGACGGCAGCTACAGCGTTACGGTGACGGCGACCGACAATGCCGGCAACGTCTCCGACGAGAGCGCACCGTTCACCTTTAACGTGGATACGCAGCCACCTGAAACGCCGGTGGTCAATTCGACCGA
This sequence comes from Salinicola rhizosphaerae, assembly GCF_014652715.1. Taxonomy (GTDB): domain Bacteria; phylum Pseudomonadota; class Gammaproteobacteria; order Pseudomonadales; family Halomonadaceae; genus Salinicola; species Salinicola rhizosphaerae. The sequence continues at coordinate 403,575 of NZ_BMZI01000006.1, forward strand.
CGGCGAAATTCTGACCGGCACTGCCGAGGTGGGCAGCACGGTCACGCTCTCCGACGAGAACGGCGACACCATTGCCACGGTCACCACTGACGTCAACGGCAACTGGTCATTCGCGCCCGACACGCCGCTGGATGACGGCACGACCTTTACGGCCATCGCGACGGATGCGGCGGGCAACGCCAGCCAGCCAGGAAGCGCCACTGTCGATGCCGACCTGGATACGCCCCTGCCACCGGCCGAGCCGGTCATCATCACCTCGATCGACGCTGCCGAGCCGGTCACGGGTAACGTCGATAACGGCGGCACGACCAACGACCCGAATCCAACGCTGCAAGGGACGGCCCAGGCTATCAACATGGTGCAGGTCTGGGCGGACGACGTGATGATCGGGGAAACCCAGGCCGACAACTTCGGCAACTGGAGTTTCCGCATCAATGCGCGACTGCTGGAAGGCACTACGACCTTCAGGGCGACCTCCACAGACCCCGAGGGCCAGGTATCGAATCCCAGTAACGCCTACGCCCTCAACGTCGATACCATCCCGCCGGATGCGCCAAGCGTGAGCGTAGCCGATGACGGCAGCGCCGTTACCGGCACCGCCGAACCGGGATCGACCGTGACGATCCGCGATGGTGACGGCAACCCCCTCGGCACCACCACCGCCGACCCGGATGACGGCAGCTACAGCGTCACTCTCGACCCGGCACTGACCAATGGCGAAGCGGTCTCCGCCACCGCGACCGATGCCGCGGGCAACGAAAGCGACCCGACCGGCGCCACCGCCCCGGATAACACCGCGCCGGATGCACCCTCGGCCACGGTCGCCGATGACGGCAGCGCCGTTACCGGCACCGCCGAACCGGGCTCGACCGTGACGATCCGCGATGGTGACGGCAACCCCCTCGGCACCACTACCGCCGACCCGGATGACGGCAGCTACAGCGTCACCCTCGACCCGGCACTGACCAACGGCGAAGCGGTCTCCGCCACCGCGACCGATGCCGCGGGCAACGAAAGCGACCCGACCGGCGCCACCGCCCCGGACACCACCGCGCCGGACGCCCCCAGCGCGACCGTCGCCGATGACGGTACGGCCGTTACCGGCACGGCCGAACCGGGCAGCACGGTGACGATTAGCGATGATGATGGCAACCCCCTCGGCACCACCACCGCCGACCCGGATGACGGCAGCTACAGCGTCACTCTCGACCCGGCATTGACCAACGGCGAAGCGGTCTCCGCCACCGCGACCGATGCCGCGGGCAACGAAAGCGACCCGACCGGCGCCACCGCCCCGGACACCACCGCGCCCGACGCCAATGACAACAGCGTTGCTATCAACGACGGCGGCGATGACTTGTTAAGTGCCGACGAAGCCGACAGCGTGACGCTTACCGGCAATATCGAAAGCGGTGCCAGCGTGACCGGCCTGACCATCACGAGCAGCGGCGGCGGTACCCCGGTCACCGTCGACACGGCCGATATCACCGTCGATGCCGATGGCAACGTGACGGTGGCAGCCCAGGATCTTTCCGGTCTCGCCGACGGCACGTTGACCGCGACGCTGTCGGTGACCGACGCCGCCGGCAATACCGGTACGGTTACCGATACCACCACGCTGGATGTTGCCGCTGATGTCGCACCGCTGGCCACCCTGACCAGTGACGACGCCGATGGCTTGATCAGTGCCGATGAGGCCGGTGCCAGCAGCTACACCGTCGCCGGGCTCGATCCGGATGCCACGGCAGTCGCTACTTTCACTGACATCAATGGCGGTACTGCGACGGCCAACGTCGCGGCCGACGGCTCCTTCACCGTCGACCTCTCCAACCTCGCCGATGGCGAGATCACCAGCTCGCTGGCGATCACCGATACCGCCGGCAACACCGCCACGGTCACCGGCGACAGCGTGACGCTGGATACCACCGCCCCGGCGTTGCCGACGATCGATGCGACCAACGGCGACACGGTCACCGGTACCGCCGAACCCGGCAGCACGGTGACGTTGACCGATGGTGACGGTAACCCTATCGCCGACAATATCGCGACCGATCCGGACACCGGGGCCTGGACTTACACGGCCGACCCGGCGCTGGCCGACGGCACCGAGATCAACGCCACGGCTACCGATGCGGCGGGTAATGAGAGCGATCCCGGTACGGCCATTGTCGATGCCGTTCCTCCGACTCAGGGAGACGGACTCAACGCTATCGCCATCAACGACGGCGGAGATGGCCTGTTGAGTGTCGATGAAGCCGACAGCGTAACGCTCACCGGCACTATCGAAAGCGGTGCCAGCGTGACTGGCCTGACCATCACGAGCAGCGGTGGCGGTACACCAGCCACCGTCGACCCGGCCGATATCACCGTCGATGCCGATGGCAACGTGACGGTGGCAGCCCAGGATCTTTCCGGTCTCGCCGACGGCACGTTGACCGCGACGCTTTCGGTGACCGATGCCGCCGGTAACACCGGTACGGTTACCGATACGTCAACGCTGGATGCCGCCGCGCCGGATACGCCCACGGCGACGCTCGCCACCGATACCGGTGCCGACAGCGCCGACGGCATTACCAGTGACGCCACCGTCAATGTCGGCGGCCTCGAAGATGGCGCGACCTGGGAGTACTCCACCGACGGCGGCACGACCTGGACCGCCGGAACCGGCACC
>NZ_BMZI01000007.1:0-106253 GCF_014652715.1 Salinicola rhizosphaerae
TAATTCCGATTAACGCTCGCACCCTCCGTATTACCGCGGCTGCTGGCACGGAGTTAGCCGGTGCTTCTTCTGCGAGTGATGTCCTTCCTGACGGGTATTAACCGGCAGGCTTTCTTCCTCGCTGAAAGTGCTTTACAACCCGAGGGCCTTCTTCACACACGCGGCATGGCTGGATCAGGCTTGCGCCCATTGTCCAATATTCCCCACTGCTGCCTCCCGTAGGAGTCTGGGCCGTGTCTCAGTCCCAGTGTGGCTGATCATCCTCTCAGACCAGCTACGGATCGTCGCCTTGGTGAGCCGTTACCTCACCAACCAGCTAATCCGACATAGGCTCATCCGATAGCGAGAGCCGGAGCCCTCTTTCTCCCGTAGGACGTATGCGGTATTAGCCTGGGTTTCCCCAGGTTATCCCCCACTACCGGGCAGATTCCTATGCATTACTCACCCGTCCGCCGCTCGTCAGCGGAGTGCAAGCACTCCCTGCTACCGCTCGACTTGCATGTGTTAGGCCTGCCGCCAGCGTTCAATCTGAGCCATGATCAAACTCTTCAGTTAAAAGCTTGATAGTCCTTACCTCTTCTCTATCCAAAGATAGAAGAAGTGAAGCGGACCAAACTTGGTTCAAGGTCAAACGAATCTTGACGAGTCGCTTGCCTCGATATGTCGTGACTGGCGTCACGCAAGACAAGCGCCCACATCAATTACCTGATCGATTGTTAAAGAGCGGTGCCGGCGGCTGTTGTCGTCGCCAGCGGATGCGTACTTTACGGACCTCAATGGCACTTGGCAACCCCTGCGCGAAGATTTTTTACGGCCCGTCATGACGGCGTCATATTCACGACGTGTGGGCTCGCCTCGCCAGCGGTTCGTGACGTGCGCCTTCAGATCACCCAGAGATCCATGAAATCCGCCACGGGCATGGCCTCAAGCCGGGCCGGCTCGAGGCAAAGCGCCTGCAGATGATCGCAACGCTGGGCCGGGAATCGCGTGGCGAGATTACGTCTGAACTTCGCTTCGAGTTGCGGGATGCCCTCTGCTCGCCGCCGCCGATGACCGAGCGGATACTCCACCGCGACGACGTCAGTAGAGGACCCATCCTTGAAGTGGATCTGCAACGCGTTCGCGATGGAGCGCTTGTCAGCTTCGAGATACTCGCGGGAATAGCGTTCGTCTTCGACGACCTCCATCTTGGCTCGCAGCTCGTCAATGATCGGATGGCTGTGATGGAAGTCGTCTTCGTAGTGCTCTGCCTGTAGATCCCCGAACGCCAAGGGCACGGCGATCATGTATTGGAGACAGTGATCGCGGTCGGCCGGATTCGCCAGCTCCCCGACTTTGGAGATGATGCGAATGGCGGACTCATGCGTGGTGACCACGATGCGCTCGATCTCGTCGAGTCGATCACGAACCCGCGGATGCAAGATCACCGCAGCTTCTGCTGCCGTCTGCGCGTGGAACTCCGCCGGGAAGCTGATCTTGAACAGCACGTTCTCCATCACGTAGGTGCCGTAGCCTTGCGGAATCCGAAACCGACGCTCGGCCTCGGGTTTGACCAACTGATCGCGATTGGTCTTGCTGAAAAGGACATCATAAAAGCCCCACTGAGGCGCCGAGAGCACGCCCGGAATGCCCATCTCGCCTCGCATGGCAATGTCAGCCAGTCGCACCGCTCGTGAAGTGGCATCGCCGGCTGCCCAGCTCTTGCGGGAGCCCGCGTTGGGCGCATGGCGATAGGTACGCAGGCTTTGTCCGTCAACGAAGGCCTGTGACAGCGCCGCCAGTAGCTGCTCCCTATCGGCCCCCATCAACTTGGCCACAACGGCCGTCGACGCGAGCTTGACCAGCAGGACGTGATCCAGCCCGACTCGGTTGAACGAATTCTCTAGCGCCAGAACCCCCTGGATCTCGTGCGCCATGATCATTCCCTCGAGCACGTCGCGCATCAGCAAAGGCGCTTCCCCATGGGCTCGACGACGCTGGGAGAGATGATCGGCGACTGCCAGAATGCCACCCAGATTGTCCGAGGGGTGCCCCCACTCCGCGGCTAACCAGGTGTCGTTGTAATCCAGCCAGCGGATGGTGCAGCCGATATCCCAGGCCGCCTTGACGGGATCCAGAGAGAGCTGCGTACCGGGAACGCGCGCCCCATGAGGCACCACGGTACCTGCCACGATCGGCCCGAGGTGCTTGGTACATTCCGGAAAACGCAGCGCCAGCAGCCCGCACCCCAACGTGTCCATCAGACAATGGCGCGCCGTATCCAGCGCCTCTCGGCTCTCGATACGATATTCAAGCACGTAGTCGGCGATGGCCTGCAGCTCGGGATCGTAATCGGGTCGTTGATTGAGATCGACGTTCGCGCTCATGACGGCATCCTGTTGTCACCGACCCGATCGCGATGGTCGCGAGGGCCGATATCCGGTGGAAACTGTGGCTCTGCCTCGAGGGGAGAAAGCGGTCTCAGCGCTCGCCGATCGGCACCCAGTCACGCTGCTCGGGGCCGATATAGTCGGCGCTCGGGCGAATGATCCGGTTGTTGGCGCGCTGTTCGAATACATGCGCACACCAGCCGGTGAGACGCGAGCAGACGAAGATTGGCGTAAACAGCTTGGTCGGAATCCCCATGTAGTGATAGGCACTGGCATGATAGAAATCTGCGTTGGGGAAGAGGTGTTTCTCCCGGCGCATCACTTCATCGACGCGCTCCGACACATCGTAGAGATGCGTATCCCCGAGGTCGTCCGCCAGTCGCCGTGCCCACTGCTTGATGATGGCATTGCGAGGGTCGGCGTCTCGGTAGACTGCGTGGCCGAAGCCCATGATCTTCTCCTTGGCCGCCAGCCTCTCGAGCACGCCTTGCTCGGCAGTATCAGGATTGGCCCACTGACTGATCATCGCCATCGCGGCTTCGTTGGCCCCGCCGTGCAGAGGGCCCCGTAGCGAACCGATCGCCCCTGTCACACAGCTGTGCAGGTCGGAAAGCGTCGAGGCACAGACACGAGCGGTAAAGGTCGAGGCATTGAATTCGTGCTCTGCATACAGAATCAGCGACACATTCATGACGCGAGCGTGAAGCTCGGAGGCCGGCTTGCCGTGCAGCAGATGCAGAAAGTGCCCGCCGACCGACACGTCATCCGTTTGCGTCTCGATACGCTCCCCGTAATGCGAGTAGCGGTACCAGTAATTCAGCATCGAGGGCATCGCGGCGAGAAGCCGGTCGGCGTGCCACTGCTGATCCTCGAGGCGCTGCTCGGTCTCCAGATTGCCCAGCATGGATGTGCCGGTCCGTAGCGCGTCCATGGGATGTGCATCGGCGGGAACCTGCTCGAGAACACGCTTCAGGGGATCAGGCAGCCCACGAGCGCGCACGAGCCCGGCAATGTAATCATCAAGCTCGTCCTGCGTCGGCAACCGCCCCTTGAGCAGCAGGTAGGCGACTTCCTCGAACCTCGCGTTTTCCGCCAGCGTCTGGATATCGTAGCCACGGTAGGTCAGCCCTGATCCGCTCTTCCCGACCGTGCAAAGCGCCGTGCTGCCGGCGCTCTGTCCCCTCAGGCCCGTGCTCTTGATCGCTTCCGCCATGAGATCCTCCGCCTGTCGCTGCCAGGTTGACTCCAGTATTCGTCAGTCGGCGCGTTGCTTGTCGAATAACGCATCCAGCTTGCGTTCGTAAGCGTGGTAATCAAGAAACTCGTAGAGTTCTTCACGCGTCTGCATCGATGCCACCACGTCGCGCTGATGCCCCTTCTCGTGAATGTCTCGATAGACCTGTAGCGCCGCCGCATTCATCGCCCGGAATGCCGACAGCGGGTAGAGCACCATCCGACACCCGACCGCCGCCAGCTCTTGCTGACTGAACAGCGGCGTGGCACCGAATTCGGTGATGTTGGCGAGGATCGGCGCATCGACGCGCTCACAGAATGCTCGATAGTCGCCGAGCGTATGCACCGCCTCAGCGAAGACACCATCCGCTCCCGCTTCCACACAGGCGTTGGCTCGCTCGATCGCCGAATCCAACCCCTCCTTTTGAAACGCGTCGGTGCGCGCCATCAAGAAGAAGTGGTCATCGCGCCTGGCGTCCGCCGCAGCCTTGATGCGATCGACCATCTCGCCTTGCGTGACGATCTCCTTGTTCGGCCGGTGTCCGCAGCGTTTCTGCGCCACCTGATCCTCGAGATGCACTGCAGCGACGCCCGCGCGCTCCATCTCCCTGATCGTACGCCCGATATTGAAAGCCCCACCCCAACCGGTGTCGATGTCCACGAGCAGCGGCACGTCGCAGGCGCCGGTGATTCGGCGCGCGTCTTCGGCGACATCGTTGAGGGTCGTCATGCCAAGGTCGGGAAGCCCGAACGAGGCATTCGCTACACCGCCGCCAGAGAGATAGATCGCCGGATGTCCCACGCTTCGGGCCATCATCGCCGTGTAGGCATTGACCGTTCCGACGATCGGCAGCGGATCGTGTGCCTTCAGCGCCTGCCGAAAACGTGCCCCGGGGCTTAGCCGCTGTCCACCGACGACTTCCAGACTTCCAGGACTCATTCTTCACTCCTTGTATTGGCGGATAACGAGACCTCACCGCCCTCTTCGTCTCCGAGTGCCTTGGCATAGCTGGCGGCAACATTCTCGCGGGAGGCACTGACATGGCGCCGCATCAGCAGCTCGGCAAGCTCCGCATCCCCCGCTTCGATGGCGTCGACGATCCGGTGATGCTCGACGAACGCTCGCTGCGGTCGGGACCCCTTGGCGCTGAACTGGGTGCGATAGAGCCGAACCAGATAGTAGAGATCGTCACACAGCAGCGTGACCAGCATGCGGTTATGGCTACCCTGGACAATTCGATAGTGAAAATCGAGATCGCCCTCGCGCCGGTAATAGGCCTCTGCGCTCGATATGTCATCCTGGCGCTCGTGAAACGCGAGCACCTCGCGCAAGCCAGCGATCTCCTCGGCCGTCATGTGCTTTGCCGCCAGCCTCGCGGCCATGCTCTCCAGCGCCTCACGAACATCGAACAGCTCCAGCAGCTCGTCCATGGAGAGCTTGACGACACGGGCACCGACGTGGGGAACGCGCTCGATCAGACGGTAGGTCTCGAGTCGCCGCATGGCTTCGCGCAGCGGCCCGCGCGAGATTCCATAGTGTGACGACAATCCCGGTTCAGTGATGCGCGTACCGGGCGGCAGCTCACCGCGCACGATCGCACGCTGGAGCTGATGGAAGACCCGTTCGGCGAGCGTTCGCACGACGGGCAGCTCGGTATCCGGCGTGGAGGGTTCAGAGACGTATTCAGACATGGACCGCACATTGTTAACAATTGATCGAAGTTCAGCCCATCATAGGGTGGCGAAAAACCGTGGGCAATGGAAAAAACGTCGCAGGCATGAGGCATTGGTCGCACGTCCATGCACATAATTATCATGATTGTCGACAACATCTCGGCAACGACGGTGAGAGCCTCCGCCGCGCCCGAGCGACTCACGCTCGCCGAGATGACGATCCGTTCGCACCCCGCGAAGGCGACTCTCGCCGACACCGACGGCAATGCGTAAACTTCCGCTGATACCCTAGGGCGCAGCCGCGCGCGATTGTCAGACCTATGCTCGATTTCAGACCTGCGTCAGATCTTATAATGAGTCCCCATGGCCGACGACAGACCCCGACTCGACATCGTCGAGGTAAGCTACAGCGCCGACCCGGCATTTCACTTCGAGCGCCTTCGGAATCGCCCCGGTGCGGCGCTGCTCGATAGCGGCCGCCCGCACAACACTCGCGGTCGATTCGACATTCTCACCAGCGACCCCGTCAGCACGCTGATCGCCGAGAGAGGCACCCTGCGCACCACGCCGCCTTCTCAGCTCACGACCGGCGACCTGTTCGACGCGCAGCAGCATCTGCTGGCCGAGGCGGAAATGAAAGCGCTGCCGACACTGCCGAGCTCGCTTGCGCTGCTTGCCGACTCGCTCCCCTTCATTGGCGGCTGGCTGGGATTCTGGGGCTACAACGCAAAGTCGCCCGACCGGATGTGCGATGACGAGGATCGGCGTCCCGGCCCGTCGCTGCCCGATGCCCGACTCGGGCTCTACGATTGGGCCCTGGTTCAGGATCATCACCGAGGCCGCGCTTTCCTCGTCGCTACGCAGGCGCGGCAACAGCAGGTCCTGGCCTGGCTGGCCGAACCACCCTCGAACGGCGAGGCGAACGACGACTTCCGCCTGCTCGGCGACTTCCGGCCTGACCTGGACCGGGAAGCTTACGGCCGGCGCTTTCGGCGCGTCATCGACTATCTGCGGGCCGGAGACTGCTATCAGATCAACCTCGCTCAACGCTTCACCGCCCCCGTCATGGGCGACCCATGGTATGCCTACGTACGATTACGCCGCGCGACGCCGACGCCGTACGGGGGATTTCTTGCACACGACGATCAAGCCATCCTGTCGCTGTCCCCGGAGCGATTCGTCGGCGTGCTCGAGGGCCACGTCGACACCCGGCCGATCAAGGGCACGCGCGCCCGTGGCGAGACCCTTGAAGCCGACGAACACCAGATCCGCTCACTGCAGGCAAGCCCCAAGGATCGTGCCGAGAACGTGATGATCGTCGATCTGCTGCGCAATGATCTGGGGCGAGTCTGCCGCCCCGGCAGCGTGAGAGTCTCGCAGCTTTGCGGCCTCGAGAGTTATGCCAACGTGCATCACCTGGTCAGCGTGATCGAAGGGGAGCTTGCCCCCGAGCGAAGCGCGCTCGACCTGCTCCGCGCCGCGTTTCCCGGCGGCTCGATTACCGGCGCCCCCAAGCGCCGCGCCATGCAGATCATCGAAGAGCTGGAACCCTGCCAGCGCAGCGTCTACTGCGGCAGCCTCGGCTATCTCGACCGTCGAGGGCGGCTCGATACCTCCATCGCGATACGTACCGCGATCATCGATGCCGGCACACTTCATATCTGGGGCGGCGGAGGCCTGGTCGCTGACTCGGAGGAAGAGGCCGAGTACCAGGAAACGATCGACAAGATCTCCCATCTGATGCGCGCCTTGGCAGCCCCGGAAACACTGGAATTGAGGGCGTATCAAGACAATGGCGCTCCTGCCCAGGTCGCGCGAAGGCAGGCCGGCAGCAGCACGACCGGAGCGAACGGGTTCTAATAATCAAAACACCTAGAACAAGATATTGGCTAGATAATTTCGTTATATATAGACCTAACCAAACGGTATTGGGCGAACGCCGAAATGCATTGCTAGAGTGCTGACATTCCTTGAATGCAATGATCTCAGGCGTTGGACAGCATGACGCCGCCAACCAGGAGTTTCGCCATGGCGCTCGATCTGGATGCCCTCAATCGCGAAATCGGCCACGACCCGCTGGCCATCACGGAATTTGCCTTGAGCCTCGAGCAGAAGGCGATCTGCACGACTAACTTCCGACCGTTCGAGGCCGTCATCCTGCACCTGGTGACACGCGTCCGTCCGGACATTCCCGTGGTATGGATGGACAGCGGCTACAACACGCCGGCGACTTACCGGTATGCCGAGGAATTGACCCGCCGCCTCGATCTCAATCTCACCATCTATCATCCGCGTCGCTCGCGCGCGCATCGCGAGTCCATCGAGGGACCGACACCGGAGATCGACGACCCGCGACACGCGGCGTTCACAGAGGAGGTCAAGCTCGAGCCTTTCCGTCGCGCCCTGCTGGAGACAGCCCCGGATGTCTGGTTTACGGCGCTTCGCGCCGAAGACACGCCGGAGCGGTCACGCATGCAGCCGCTCTCGCGCAACGCCGATGGCCTCCTGAAAGTGGCGCCGGTGCTGCACTGGAGCGCCAAGGAGATGTATCAATATCTTCAGCAACACGATCTGCCGAACAATTTCGACTACTTCGACCCGACCAAGGTCGAGGACAAGCGCGAGTGCGGTCTGCACCTGCAGCACTGAAAACGCTTCCCGGTCAGCCGGGCCTACCGGACTTCATTCAGCTCGCCGGGCTACTCACTGGGCTATTCACCCGGCGACTCGCCAATCCGGAGCGGACGCAGAGAATGAGTACCGGTAGGTGAAGTCGAAGGTGAGAGCAATAGAGCGAAAAAATCCGCCAATTCGGCGGATTTTTCGTGGACGACGGTTGGCCAATCTCGCTTCGGCGGCGGCACGATCACCCGACCTGGCAAGAGGCGCCGCCAGGGCAGGCTTATAGAACCGGCAACTCCACATCCTTGAACAGCTCGGCTTCATGACGCGGTCCCGCAGCCAATGCCGCCTCGACGGTGTCGCGATCGAGATGCGGCGCCATTCGCTTGACGAAGTCATACATGTAGCTGCGCATGAAAGTGCCACGACGGATGCCGATTTTCGTTGTCGAGCTAGCAAACAGGTGAGAGGCATCGATGGCCACGAGATCGCTGTCGGCGACCGGATCGATCGCCATATGGGCCACGATGCCGATGCCCAGACCGAGCCGCACGTAGGTCTTGATCACGTCCGAGTCGGCCGCCGTCAGCACGACGTTGGGCGTCAGATCTCGAGACTTGAAGGCATCATCCAGCTGGGAGCGCCCCGTAAAGCCGAAGACATAGGTGACAAGCGGATGCTCCGCGACCCGCTCCAGCGTCAATTCACCGGTAGCCAGCGGATGCCCCTTTGGCACCAGTACGCAGCGATTCCAGCGGTAACACGGCAGCAGAACGAGATCGTTGAACAGCTCGAGCGACTCGGTGCAGATGGCGAAATCCGCCGAGCCTTCGCTGACCATCTGGGCAATCTGCTTGGGGGTGCCTTGCTGCATATGCAGCGCCACATCAGGATACTGCTGACGGAATTCCCCAATGACCCCCGGCAGCACATAGCGAGCCTGCGTGTGCGTGGTCGCGATGGACAGGCTGCCGCGTCGCTCGTCACTGTGCTCCTGCGCCACATGCTTGATGTCATCGACCGTTCGCAGCACCTTGCCCGCCAGCTCGACGATCGCCTCTCCCGCCGGCGTCACGCGCGTGAGATGCTTGCCACTACGCGCGAATATCTCGACGCCAAGCTCATCTTCGAGCAGGCGGATCTGTTTGGAGATGCCCGGCTGAGACGTGAACAGGCTCTGCGCCGTGGCCGAAACATTGAGCTGGTGACGCGTGACTTCCCAGATATAGCGCAGTTGCTGGAGCTTCATGCACACCTCGTCCCGTTCGTGGTTGCCGGCGCGCTCGACGCCAGCCTCATCGCCACCTCATAATGGCATAAGAAACAGCCCTAGCATTACTTTACGCAATATAGGGCGACGGGTGAAGCCCTGATTGGTCAGTGCTTTACGGCATGAAAATTCAGCGTTTAATAACCTGGCGCTATCAATCCCATAACGAGCGATATTTGCCAGCACTCCACTCAAGGGCTAACATCGGCTCGATACGCTCGCCGAGAGCGCAATGTCTACAGGAGTCTTACCATGTCCAACAATGTCGATGTCACCACGGCGAATTTCGAGCAGGAAGTCTTGAATGCCGACAAGCCGGTATTGTTGAAGTTCTGGGCCCCCTGGTGCGGTCCGTGCAAGATGATGGCCCCGGTGGTCGATGAAGTCGCCAGCGAAAAGGCCGACGACATCAAGGTCGTCAGCGTCAACGTCGATGACGCGCCGGAGATCGCCTCCGAGCACGGTGTGCGCGGCGTCCCCACTGTCATGCTGTTCAAGTCGGGCGCCAAGGTCGCCTCTCTGGTCGGCGCTCAGTCGAAATCGCAGCTCACGCAGTTTCTCGAGCAGAACGGCTGAATCCGAACCTTCGCATTCATCAGGCCGCTCCTCACAGGGGCGGCCTTTTTCATGCCGTGATGTAGCGCCGGTATCGTGGCATGGTCAGGCGCCGATGCACCGTAGGCCGTCGGACCATCCGGTACCGAGGTTCGAGGTGCGGCCTCACCGCTGGTCGTTACCCTCCATCTCTTCTTCCAGCTCCTCCAGCACTTCATTGGCCTTGCGCTGATACCGTCGGCGCCGCTCCGAGGGGCCTAGCATCCTCGCGATCCATCGCGTTTCCGGATGGCTGTCCAGCGCAATCTTCAGCGTCATCGTCAGCGGCACCGAGAGCAGCATCCCCACCGGCCCCAGAATCCAGCCCCAGACGACCAGCGACAGAAACGCAACCAGCGTCGATAGCCCCATCGTGCGCCCCATGACGCGAGGCTCGATCAAATTGCCGAGCACGAAATTGATCGCAAGATAGGCGCCGGAGAGCATCAGCGCCTTGACCATGCCACCGTCCGGCATGGCGAGCGTCAGCAGCACCGCCGGAATGGCCGCGATGAAGGAGCCAATATTGGGAACGTAGTTGAGCACGAACGCCAGCGCGCCCCAGAGCAACGCGAATTTCACCCCGACCAGCCACGCCGACACCATGACCAGCAGCCCCGTGATCAGACTGATGACCGTCTTCACCGCCATGTAGCGCTTCAGGTTGAAGCTGAACTCGTTGAAACGCTCGAGACTCGGTCCGGGATTGCTCAACGCCCTGGCCACCTTCTGCCGGAAGTCGAGAGTCTCGAACAGCATGAAGTTCACCAGCAGCAGAATGACCAGGCTCTGCGAGAGCACGAGCCCCAATCCGCTGACGAAGCTGGTGACCCAGCCGCCGTTCGAGTCATCGAGCATGCTGTTCAGCTCGCTGGGCGAGATCGAAAGCCCCTGATGGGCCAGCCATTCAAGCAGCGTGAGATAGTGCCCTTCCAGCTGCTTCTGCATCTGTGGCCAGCTGTCCATGAATGCCGCGAAGCTATTGCCGAGCAGCATGCCGAACAGTGTCAGCAGCCCGCCGAGAATGATCAGCGTGATGAGCACCGCGGCATAGGAGTTGAGCCCGCGGCGATAGAGCCAGTGCACGGGAGAGGCACAGATCACCGCCACGAAGACCGACAGCAGCACCGGGATGATCAGCGTTTCAGCCGCTCGCACCCCCGCGATGATGATCGTGAGCGATGCCAGCGTCAGCATCAAATTGAAGGGCAGGTTGCGGAAAGAGGGTTCCTGTCCGGGGGACATGGGCGGCAATCCTTTGGCGGCGTATCATCCTTGATCGCTCGACCATAACACGCCTGCGTTTCCGGTTCGCCAACCCATTGAAGACGTTCGCTCGTCGCAGGCACGCGCGTGCCGATCTCGACGCGTCGGGCCGGCAAGAGCCGGCTCGACGAGCGCCTCCCCACGAACGCGACTCAGCCGTAGCGACCGGTAATGTAATCCTCGGTACGGGACTCCCGCGGCTGCGTGAAGATCTTGGTGGTGTCATCGCACTCGATCAGACTGCCCAGGTACATGAAGGCGGTAATATCGGAGATACGCGCCGCCTGCTGCATGTTGTGCGTCACGATGACGATCGTGTAGTCCTTCTTGAGCTCGTTGATCAGGTCCTCGATATAGCCGGTCGAGATCGGGTCGAGCGCCGATGTCGGCTCGTCGAGCAGAATGACCTCGGGTTTGACGGCGATCGTGCGAGCGATGCAGAGACGCTGCTGCTGGCCTCCGGAGAGTGCCTGCCCGCTCTGCTTCAGCTTGTCTTTCACCTCCTCCCACAGCGCCGCCTTGCGCAGCGCCCACTCGACCCGCTCCTCGAGCTCGCGCGCAGAAAGCTTCTCGTAGAGCCGGATGCCGAACGCCACGTTGTCGAATACCGACATCGGAAACGGCGTCGGCTTCTGGAACACCATGCCCACGCGCGAGCGCAGCAGGTTGAGGTCCACGCCCGAGTCGTAGATGTCGTGGTTATCGAGCAGGATCTGTCCCTGGGTCGAGATCCCCTCGTAGAGATCATGGATTCGGTTGAAGCAGCGAATCAGTGTCGACTTGCCGCAGCCGGAAGGACCAATGAACGCGGTTACCTGACGCTCCGGGATCTCCATCGAGATGCCCTTGAGCGCATGGAATTTGCCGTAGTGGAGATTCAGGTCGTTGACTCTGAGCTTGGTGGCCGTGCTGGCCTTCGGCTCGAGGCCGTCACGCTCGGCGTCACGACGGGCATGGAGATGCAGTTCGGCAGTCATGGCAATCTCGCGAGTGGAAATCAGGAGCGCTGACGCGAGAAGTAACGCGCCGCGATGTTGAGAATCAGGATAGCCGCAGTCAAGATCAGGGCTCCGCCCCAAGCCAGCGACACCAGATCCGGAATGAACGAGTTGATCGTCATGTTCTGATAGATCGTCATCGGCAGGTTGGCCATTTCGCTGCTCAGATCGAAGAAGTTCCACTGGTTCGAGTTCAGCGAGGTGAACAGCAGCGGTGCGGTCTCCCCGCTGATCCGCGCAAACCCCAGCAGAATGCCGGTGATGATGCCCGCCCGCGCACCGCTGTAGCAGACCCGCACGATGATCCACCAGCGGTGGGCACCCAGCGCCGCAGCCGCTTCACGCAGCGAATTGGGGATGAGCCTCAGCATGTCCTCAGTGGAGCGGATCACCACCGGCACGATAATCACCGTGAGCGACAGCACGCCGGCCCAACCGGAGAATCCGCCGGTCGGTACGACGATCACGGCATAGATGAACAGACCGATGATGATCGATGGCGCCGAAAGCAGCACATCGTTGATGAACCGGATCACCTTGGCCATGATCCCCTTTTCACCGTACTCCGCCAGCCAGGTACCGGCAGCGACGCCGATGATCGTGCCTAGCACCGTCGCCACGGCAGTCATCAGAAACGATCCCCAGATGGCGTTACCGAGCCCGCCGCCGCTCATGCGCGTACGCTCGATGAAGATCGAGGGAGAGATGGCGCTGATCCCCTTGGTCACCAGCGTGAACAGGATCGCGAAGAGAAACACGAAGCCGATCAGCGTCGCCACGATGCACGCGCCCATGACGAGCTGATTGAGGCGCTTGCGGCGACGGTAGAGTGGGCTCTGGCTGAGTTGCATGGGGGGCTCCTCCACCGGATCAGGCGTGACGGCCGGTGCTGTTGCGCAGCAGATAACGCGCAAAGGCCAGCACGGCAAAGGTGATGATGAACAGGATCAGGCCCAGCGCCAGCAACGCGGAGCGCTGCGTGCCGTCGGACTCCGAGAACTGATTTGCGATCAGGGCCGCGATGGAGGTGCCCTGCCCGGTCAATGTCGGGTTCAGGAACAGGTTGTTGCCGATGACGAACGTGACCGCCATGGTTTCACCCAGCGCGCGACCGAGGCCGAGCACGACACCACCGACCAGCCCACCCTTGACCGAGGGCAGGATGACTCGGCGGGCCACTTCCCAGGTCGTGCAGCCAAGCCCGTAGGCGGACTCACGCATGACGGCGGGAACGGTATTGATCACGTCGCGGCTGACCGCGGTGATGAACGGAATGATCATCACCGCCAGAATGATGCCCGCCGTGGCCAGGCCGGTCCCGGCGGGAAAGACGGAGGGAAACCAGGTGCGCAGCAGCGGTGCGAGCACCTCCATCCCCCACATGCCGTAGATAATCGAGGGGATCC
Organism: Salinicola rhizosphaerae; assembly: GCF_014652715.1. Classification (GTDB taxonomy): domain Bacteria; phylum Pseudomonadota; class Gammaproteobacteria; order Pseudomonadales; family Halomonadaceae; genus Salinicola; species Salinicola rhizosphaerae. The sequence continues at coordinate 13,433 of NZ_BMZI01000007.1, forward strand.
CTGCCAGCAGCTCGATCATGGTACTGAGCGGCTGGCGAAGAAACCCGGGGCATCGCTCGGTCAAGAAGATGGCGATGCCGAACGAGACAGGCACGGCAATGACGATCGCGATCAGCGAGGTCAGCAGCGTGCCGTAGACGGCAGGCAGCGCTCCGAAGACTTCAACGTTGGCCGCCCAGCGGTTCTCGGTGAAGAACGAGACCCCATAACGCTGGATTGCCGGCCAGCTGGATACGATCAGAGAGGCGATGATCGCGCCCAGCAACAGCAGCACGGCAAAGGCGAAGGCGAACAGAACCCGCTCGAACCAGGTGTCGATCTGCGCCTTGCGCGCAAGCCGCTTGCGCGTACTCTCGCTCAGGCGTCCCAGGCCGCTGTCGGTCTGCACCGCGTTGGTGGTGGCCATGTCAAATCCTCGTCGGCTTGCCACTCGAGCTGCCCGCAGGCAGCCCGGATACGATGCCGCGACGGGGGGCGATCTCCCGCCCGCCGTCGCGGTACTTCCACTATCGTCTGCTTACTGCATCATTCGATCACGGGTTCCAGACGGCATCGCCGTTCGGACCCTTGATCTCGCTCCAGCTCTGGCGAACCATCTCGGCGACGTTGTCCGGCATCGGCACATAGTCGAGGCTCTGAGCGGCATCGCCACCGTTGTTGTAGGCCCAGTCGAAGAACTTGAGCGCCTGCGCGGACGCATCGGCATTCTCTGCCTGCTTGTGCATCAGGATGAACGAGGCACCGGTGATCGGCCAGCTGTCATCGCCCGGCTGGTTGGTCAGGACCAGGTACATGCCCGGCGCGTCCTGCCAGTCGGCGTTGGCCGCGGCAGCCATGAAGCTATCCATGTTCGGCTCGACCACGTTGCCAGCCTGATTCTTCAGGTGCATCAGGTGCAGATCGTTCTGTGCGGCGTAAGCGTACTCGACATAGCCGATGGCGCCGTTGGTATTGGCGATCTGGCTTGCCACCCCGGCGTTGGCCTTGGCGCCAACCCCAGCCGGCCAGGCGACGGACTTGCCTTCACCGACGTTGTTCTTGAACTCATCGCTCACCTGAGACAGATAGTGAGTGAAGAGGAAGTTGGTGCCGGACCCTTCGGCGCGATAAACGGGCGTGATGGCCGTATCCGGAAGATCGACATCCGGGTTCAGTTTGGCGATGGCCTCGTCGTCCCAGTTGGTGATCTCACCCATGTAGATGGCAGCGAGCGTCGGACCGTCGAGGTTCAGCGACCCATCGATACCATCGACATGGAATGCCGCGACCACGCCGCCCATGACCATCGGCCACTGCAGCAGGCCATTCTTGTCGAGCTCTTCCTTGGTCATCGGTGCGTCGCTGGCACCGAAGGTGACCGTCTTGGCAGTGATCTGCTGGATACCGCCGCCGGAACCGATGGCCTGGTAGTTGAGGCCGATCCCGGACTCGTCCTGATAGGCATCCGCCCACTGCGAGTAGACTGGATACGGGAAAGTTGCGCCGGCACCGGTAATGGCTTCCTGCGCCTGGGCACCAGCGGCGCCCAGCACCAGCGAACCTGAAATGAGGGTTGCAAAGACGTGTTTAAGCATAGCGATATCCTGTTTCCACCTTGGATGCGTGAGCGATAACGACGTTGCGAAGGTTGCCAACACTCTCGGGATGACACCGTACGTCAGCCCCGTGACACTTTTATGACAGCCCTGTCATCGTTTTGAAAAAAGACATTCGTCGAGTGCCCGCCGCTATTGTGAAAAAACCATCGACCGATCCTGGTTACCGTGATCGTCGATGGTTTCTCTATCGATATATCGAATGTGCAGCCGATATATCCAATGTGCAGCGAATCTGATGCGCCGCAACCTCCGCAGGCACACCTTGGCAGGATCGGATGACAGGAATATGACACGCGTCAGCTCACGTAACGAAGCGTCACGACACCGTTATGCCCCCTCCTCATTCAGTTCGCCATCTGAACTGGCTCGACCGGCCAGCAGACGCACGGAGAGATTGCCGGCGAGCGTTGCCGTCAGCATCGTCAGCACCGTCGGCCAGGCGCTGGCCAGCTCGAACGCCCCGACCACCGCACCGGAAATCGCACCGCAGGTGAACTGAAGGCAGCCCTGCAGCGCCGTTGCGGTCGCACTCATGCGGGGGAAGTGGTCAAGCATCGAAGACATCGCATTGGGACCGATCAGCCCCTGCATGCCGACGAAAACCACCATCAATGGCGCCACCGTGAAGATCGTGTCGAAGCCTGTCGCGACAAGCCCCACCAGGCCAAGCCCGGCACACAGCTGCACGCCGAGGCCCAACCGCAGGTTCTGCTGCGGCGTGCGAGTCCTCAGCAGGCGAATGTTCAACCGGCTGGATGACGCCATGATCAGGATATTGGCCCCGAAGACGAATGGATAGAGCGTGGTGGATAGCCCATAGTGCTCCATGTAGAGATAGGGCGAGCCGGTAATGAAGGCGAACATGCCGGCAAACGACATCGATACACCGCCGATGTAGCCCATCGCCTCGCGGTGCTTGAGCACGCTGGCGTAGTTGCCGAGTATCTGGCGCGCCGAAGGCGCCTCCGGGTTACGCCCGTGGGTCTCTGGTAGAAAGCGGCCCAGCAGCAGCAGCACGAACGCCGCATACACGGCCAGGAACAGGAAGATCAGCCACCAGTCCGCCAGATGCAGCAGCGCGCTGCCCAGTGCCGGCGCGACCAGCGGGGCCATCATCAGGATCATGACCATCGTCGACATGACCTTGGCCGCCTCGCGGCCGCTGAACCGATCACGGACGATCGCCGCCGAGTTGACCACGCACGCGCCGCCGCCCAGCGCCTGGACGAAACGGAAGCCCCACAGTGTCTCCAGCGACCCGACCTGCGTCAGCGCCAGGCTCGCCAGGAAAAACACGCATAGCCCGGTCATCAACACCGGTTTGCGCCCGTACCGGTCCGATAGCGGCCCGCAGATCAGCTGTCCGAGTGCAAACCCCAACAGGAAGACGCTGAGAGAGAGCTCGGTATGGTGGACGCTGGCGCCAATCGACGCCGCCAGCGATGGCATCGCGGGAAGATAGGCGTCAATCGCCAGCGGCGCCAGCGCCGTGTTGGCGGCCACCAGCAGCGCAAGACGACGCGCAGTCAGGACAGTCACGTCTACTCCTTGATCGATATCGTCGCGCCGGCCACCAGAGCATGGGGTCTGTGTTCGTGTGAGACCGACCCCCGCCCCGGCGTCTGCCGACGGACAAAAAATGAAGCGCCACCGGGATCGGTGGCGCCTGACAAAGCCGCTGAAACTCGATGACGGCGCCAGCACGACGGCCGCGATGACTTCAACACTGACGGCGGTTTCAACGCTGGATCAGTGGGACGACGCCTTGGCTCGCTGAGACTCCAGCAATTCCACCAGCGGCTGAAATTCATGGCGATTGTGATCGCTCATGTGCATGAGAATGCGGTGCGCTTCGAGAATCCGCTGATGGATGCCGCTCTCGTCGGACTCGACATGGGGCAACTCGGCCAGATCGGCGGGTTCCGTCAGCGGTGCCTCGACCAGCGTGAAGTAGCGCGAAAAGCCCATCACATCGAGCATGCGACGCACATCCGGGTGCTCGGCAATGATCGTCGCCGGCTGCTCCAGCCGCCCCTTGACCGCCAGTGCCACCTTGGCAAGGAAGCCAAGCGCAGTGGAGTCGACGTTGGTCGTCTCGCGCAGGTCGACCATGACCGCCCTCAGCCCCGGCAGGTCCGCCAGTCGCTGCGCTTCGGCATCGAGCGTCGCACAGAGCGTGAGACGGACGTCACCGCAGAGTTTGAGCACGAACACGCCCGACTCGAAGGCCGCCTTGATTCGCCCCTCATTCATGGTCGAAACCACTCAGTGTCATCATGCTGAGATCGTCCGGCAGTTGATCTCCCAGCGCGAGTCCATCCCTCAGATCCTCGACGCCGGAACAGCGTGTCACACGATGCTCGAGTTCCGTGAGCCGTGCTTCCAGTGATGTCTGCGGCAGGCACTCCAGCACGCCATCGGAACAGAACCAGAGGCGAAATGCTGCCGGCAGCGGACAGCCGTAGATGGGGTATTCGACATCGGGAAACAACCCCACCGGCGGGCCTTTTCCGCCCAGATACGTCGCCTGCCCGTCGCCTTGCAGAATCGGCATCGGCAGCTGGGCGCCGAGCGCATAGTGCAGAAAATGCCGCTCGTGGTCCAGTACCCCGGCGAAGACCGTCGCGTGCTTGCCGATCCCCGTCTCGAGCAGCTCCCGATTGAGCTCTCCCAGCCATCGTGACGGGAAGGCTTCCGGCAGCAGCGTGCGCCACTGCGACAGCCAACGATTGCATAGATACTTCAACAGCACGGTGACGAACGCCGACGAGGCGCCATGACCGGCAACGTCAGCGAAGTAGAAGAAGCTGAAGCGATCGTCGCAGCGCTGAAAGTCGAGAAAGTCTCCCGACAGATAGAGCGATGGCGCAAACCAGTGATCGCAGCGCACGCCCAGATGGGTGATGCCGGATGGCGGCAACAGCTTGCGCTGCACGTGGCCACCGGCGCGCTGATCGTCTCGCAGCATCTCCAGATGACGCTCGAGCCGGTCGTTCAGCGACGCAAGCTGGGCGTGGCTTTGGGCGTGCGCCTGCGAGAGCTGCTCGAGTTCCAGCGCCCTGACGATCAATCGGCGCAGGATATCGATGTGCTCGAGCGGATCGACCAGATAGTCGATGAGTCCGGCATCGATCGCCTTGTGAAGATCGCCATCACGCCGACTCTCGCTGATAACGATGGTCGGCAAGCCCCGCGAGAGATGTTCCCAGCCCTCGTGAGAGACGGCACGCACATGCGCGACGATCAACTCGCACTCGTTCGGCAGCGCTGCCGGAGAGTTCCCGACGTGCAGCGTGACATCGAGCTCGCCGATCCCGGCCGCCAGCGCGTCACGCGCCGGGCCAGGCAGATCGATCAGTCCGATCGTGGTGCGCGCGCCACTCGGCGTCATGGCCACGAGATCACTCGGCGAAGTCGTCTTCACTGTAGTCGAAGTCGTCGCCGAATCCGCCACTGGCAAAGGGATCCTCACCCGCCGCGCCGTTGCTGACCTCGAACTGACGCCGCTGCAGATAGGCATCGCGGATGAAGCTGTAGCGATCTCCCTGGATCAGCGACTCCTGATCGAGCAGGCCGGCGCGCAGATCGACGTAGCGCAAGAACGTCAGCCCGTAGCGCCACTTGTCTTCCTCGACGTAGGTCAGCGGGTAGGTGTAGTGATCGACCGGCAACCCGCTGGCATCGCGGACCGTGCTTGGCCCTAAAATGGGCAGCACCAGGTAAGGGCCGGAACCGACGCCCCAGACCCCCAGCGTCTGCCCAAAATCCTCTTCGTTCTCGTTCAGGCCCATGCGCGTCGCCGGGTCCAGCAGTCCGCCGACGCCAAGCACCGTATTGACCAGGAAGCGCCCGGAAGCGACACCGGCGTTGCCCCACTGCCACTGGAGCACGCTATTGAAGACGGTGCCGATCTCGCCAAGATTGGAGAAGAAATTGCCGACGCCATCCTGAACGGGATCCGGGGTAATGGTGTCATAACCCTGCGCAATCGGCTTCAGCGCGTACCGATCCAGCGTATCGTTGAATTGATAGACCCCACGATTGAATCCCTCCCAGGGATCCTGAGGGTTGGTCGCCTCGCTCGAAGAGGCGCAGCCGCCCAGCGCCGCTGCCACGCAGACGCCGCCCAGCCAGTGGATTGATTTCATCAACACGCATTCCCTTTACGCAGTATCACACTGCCCGCACTGTAGCCCGCACCGAAGGAACACACCACCCCTATGTCGCCCTCTACCATGTCCTCGCGGTGCAGATGCAGCGCGATGATCGACCCCGCCGAACTGGTGTTGGCATAGCGGTCGAGAATGATCGGCGCCTCGGCAGGGGAAGGTTCGCGCCCCAGTACCCGCTGGGCGATCAGATCGTTCATGTGCCGATTGGCTTGATGCAGCCAGAGACGTTTCACGGACTCGCCGGTCAACGACTGGCTGTCGAGATGCTCGAGAATCAGGCGAGAGACTAGCGGGCACACTTCCTTGAATACCTTGCGCCCCTCCTGCACGAACAGCTTGTCGGCCAGGCTTCCGTCCGCCTCGGCCAGACGATTCAGGAAGCCGAAGTTATTGCGGATCGCATTGGAGAACTGCGTCGTGAGACGAGTCCCCAGTACCGTGAAGTGTTCTCTCTCCTGAGCCAGATGATCGGCCTCGAGCACGATCGCGGTGCAGGCGTCACCGAAAATGAAATGACTGTCCCGGTCGCGAAAATTGAGATGTGCCGAGCAGATCTCCGGGTTCACGATCAGCACGCGATCGAGACTGCCCGCGCGAATGGCGTTGGTGGCCATGTCGATGGCGAAGGTGGCGCTCGAGCAGGCCACGTTCATGTCGAACGCATAGCCGCCGGCACCGAGCGCCGCCTGCAGCTCCACCGATACCGCCGGATAAGGGCGTTGAAGATTGGAGCAGGCAACAATGACCAAATCGATATCGCCCGCCGTGATCCCGGCCTTGTCCAGCGCCTGATTCGCCGCTGCCAGACCCATTTCTGCCTGCATCGACAGTCTGTCGTTGGGCCGTTCGGGAAGATAAGGGCGCATCCGATCGGGATCGAGAATGCCACTGGACTCCATTACGTAACGGCTATGGATGCCCGATGCCTTGACGATGAATGCTTCGCTCGAGTGCGCCAGCGGCTCACGCTCGCCCCGGGCGATAGCCTCGGCGAATCGCACATTCTCGGCATCGGCCCAGGCATTGAAACTCGCTACCAGTGCGGCGTTGTCGATAGACTCCGGCGGCGTATACAGCCCGGTCGCGGTAATCACGGCTTGCGTCATGGCTCCTCCTGGCGGCGCTGACCGCTCTTCGATAATTACGCACACCGCGTCGACACGGATGCGCGTCAGATGCGCTGCCCGGTCAGCTCCTCCCAGCGGCGCGCCAGTCTCTTTTCCGACACACTTTCGAGCGTGCCAAGCTGCTGGGCAAAGAGCGACACGCGCCACTCCTGCAGCCACCAGCCAAACTCGATCAACGCCTCATCGACGATTCCGTCACGGTGGGTCGACTCCCGTCGGGCGTCCAGGCGTGCTTCCCACTCCTGCACCTGCTGCATGGAGAGCTGATCGCGACGCCGGTCCCGCGGCGCCTTCTCCAGGCGTATTTCCGCCGCTTGCAGATACCGCGGATAGTGCGCAAGCCAGGGCCCCGCATCGCGCACGAAGCCCGGATAGACTAGCCGCTGCATCTGCGCCCTCAGGTCACTATAGGTCAGCGCCAGCGCCAGACTGACATTCCCTTTCAGCGCCTTGGTCACTGCCAGGTGACCCTGGAGAGCCGGATGCAGATCCTTCATCAGCGACTCGGCATAGCTCACCAGATCGCCCCGCCAGTGCTCGAGCCGTGCATCGAACGCAGCGCGGGAGCGCGGGAGAGGGTCGGCCGCGACCGTCTGCGCCAGGCAGGCATCGACGATATCGTTGGCCAGCTGTGCCTGCGTGCCCACCTTGGCAAACAGCAGTGCGCAGGACTTCAGCGCAGGCAGGTCGCGCTGCAGATAGCGCACGGTATCCGGCAGACGCCGGCGTGCCAGCCGAATCAACCCTTCTCGATGCGCCGCTTCAGCGCGGGCGGCATGGTCGAACCAGGCGACACCGAATTCATCGTCCTGTTCGACCAGCGCGGGATAGACCTCGACCTGAATACCCGCCTGGCGCGTGGTGCGAGACGTCGGCAGCGCTTCCTGCGGCAGCTCGCTCAGCGCCTCGACGCTCTCCTTCTGCGCGTCCGCCAGCGCCTTCGCGCCCTCGGCGGCCGCCTCGTTGAAACGGTTCTGCAATACGTGAAGATCACGTCCCTCGCCGAGCACGACGCCTTCGTGATCGACCACGCGCAGATTCATGATCAAATGCGGTTCGAGCTGGTCGAGCGCCCAGACCGTGGGATCCAGCCGGGTCCCCGTCTTGACCCGCAGGAACTCGCCCAGCGCCTCCTCCACCGGACGCTCGTCCGGCGTCAACGTCGCCAGCGCCGCGTCGACCCAATCCGGGATCGGCACGATCTGCCGCCGCAAGGACTTGGGCAGCCCCTTCAATAGCGCGATGCACTTCTCCCTGAGCAGTCCCGGCACCAGCCAGGAGAGCCGGCCCGCCGGCAGCTGCGCCAGCATCACGACCGGTACCGTCATGGTCACGCCATCATCGGGCGCACCGGGGGCGAAGTGGTAGCTGAGCGGGTAGCGCACCCCGTTGAAGACCAGTTCGTCGGGGTACTGTTCGACGCTGACATCGTCGGCGTCTCTCGACATCAGGGCGGCCTTGTCGAGCTCCAGAATCCCCGGAGACTCTCGCTCGGCACGCTTGCGCCAGCTCTCGAAACTCTTGCCGCTGGCGATATCGGCGGGAATGCGCTCGTCGTAGAACGCGTAGAGCGTCTCCTCGTCGACCAGGATGTCACGCTTACGGGCACGGTCCTCGAGCTCCTCGACTTCCGCCACCAGCGCCCGGTTGTGCGCGAAGAATGACGCGCGCGTCTCGAAATCGCCCTCCACCAGCGCGCGACGAATGAAAAGTTCACGCGCTTCGCCCGGCGCCACCTTGGCGTAATCCACCCGCCGTCCGGTGACGATCGGCAGCCCGAACAGCGTGACCTGCTCGCGAGCGATGACCTGCGCACGCTTGCGCTCCCAGTGCGGGTCGCTGTAGGCGCGCTTGATCAGATGTGCCGCCTGCGGCTCTATCCACTCCGGCTGGATCCGCGCCGCGTCGCGAGCGAACAGGCGGCTGGTCTCGACCAGCTCACCCGCCATCACCCACTTGGGTGGCTTCTTCGACAGCCCCGATGAGGGGTGAATCACGAACTTGCGATTACGCGCCCCGAGAAATTCACGGCTCTCCGGCTGCAGCTGGCCCAGGTTGGAAAGCAGCCCGGCAAGCAGCGCTTGGTGCAGCCGATTGGCATCGACGCTCGGTTGCTTGTCCGGCTCGTCGCCACCGGGTTCGGCTGGCTGCATCGCACTGGTGAACTCGAGCTTCATGTCTCGCGTCAACTGACGTAGCTGGCGGTAGGTATCGTGCCACTCGCGCAGGCGCAGGTAGCTCAGGTAGTGATCGCGACACCAGCGGCGCAGCTGGTTACCGGAGAGTTCCTCGCGCGCCGCGTCGAAACCCTGCCAGAGATTCAGCCAGGCCACGAAATCGGAGTGCGGGTCCTCCCACTGCTTGTGTTTCTGATCGGCGGCCTGGCGCTTCTCCGCCGGTCGCTCACGCGGGTCCTGAATCGCCAGCGCGCTGACCACGATCAGCGTCTCGCGCAGACAGCCGAACTGTTCGCCCGCCAGCACCATGCGACCGAGCCGGGGATCGATGGGCAGCCGCGACAGCCGCCGACCGAGCGGCGTCATCGTCTCGCCCGCATCGACCGCGCCGAGTTCGAACAGCAACCGGTAGCCATCCTTGACGAAGCGCGGGTCCGGCGCGTCGACGAACGGAAAATCGAACACGTCGCCAAGCTTCAGCGCCAGCATCGACAGGATGACGGATGCCAGGTTCGTACGCTGGATCTCGGGTTCGGTGAACTCGGGACGAGAGAGAAAATCCTCCTCGCTGTAGAGACGGATGCAGACGCCCTCCGCCACACGACCGCAGCGTCCCTTGCGCTGATCGGCGCTGGCCTGGCTCACCGGTTCGATCGGCAGACGCTGGACCTTGGCGCGGAAGCTGTAGCGACTCATGCGCACCAGCCCCGGGTCGATCACGTAGCGGATGCCCGGCACGGTCAGCGAGGTTTCCGCCACGTTGGTCGAGAGCACGATGCGCCGCCCGGCGTGAGACTGGAACACCCGATTCTGCTCGGCGTTGGAGAGCCTGGCGTAGAGCGGCAGAATCTCGGTGCTCTTGAGTTCGGCCCGGCGCAGCACATCCGCGGTTTCCCGTATTTCGCGCTCGCCGGGGAGGAAGATCAGGATGTCTCGCGGGCCGCTGTACCAACGTTTCTCACGCTCGATGCCATCGATCTCGTCGACCGCGGCAAGAATCCCCTCCTGTAGCGAAAGATCGTCTTCCTCGCGGGATTCCCGCACCAGCGGCCGATAGTGCACGTCGACCGGGTAGGCGCGACCGGAAACCTCGATCACCGGCGCCGGACGCGACTCGCCGTCTCGCTCGACGGCAAAATGACGCGACAGCCGCTCGACGTCGATCGTCGCCGAGGTGATGATCACCTTGAGGTCGGAACGTCGCGCGGTCAGACGTTTGAGATAACCCAGCAGAAAATCGATGTTGAGGCTGCGTTCGTGCGCCTCGTCGATGATGATCGCCTCATAGCGAGTGAGGTCGGGATCGTGCTGCGTCTCGGCTAGCAGAATACCGTCGGTCATGAGCTTGACCAGCGTGTCATCGCTGCTCTGGTCGGTGAAACGCACCTGATAGCCGACCTGCTGCCCCAGCGGCACCTCCAGCTCCTCGGCCAGTCGGCTCGCGACGGAGCGCGCCGCAAGCCGGCGCGGCTGGGTATGCCCGATCATGCCACGACGACCGAGCCCCAGCTCCAGGCAGAGCTTGGGCAGCTGCGTCGTCTTGCCGGACCCGGTCTCGCCCGCCACGACCACGACCTGATGCTCGCGCAACGCCTCGAGAATGGTCTCGCGCTTGGCCGCCACGGGCAGCGATTCGGGATAGGCGAGCGTCACCGGCTGGCGCTGACGCCGCTCGACGACGTCGCGGGAGGCCTGCAGTCGCGCCTCGATCTCGCCAAGCGAGCGATCAATCGGTTTACCGTCACGGGCACGGCGGGCCAGCCGCGAGAGACGCCGGCGCTGCTCATGAGCATCACGCAGCATGCATGACGCCAGACGCGTCTCGAGATCGTTCAGAGTTTGCAGGGATTGTGAAGCGGTAGCGCTCAAGAGTTCCTCGACATCGGCAACGACACGGTCAGCCATTCGCGATGGCTGACCGTCCATTGTAGCGCCCTCCCGGCCTCGACTCACGCCGACCGATTGGCGGACTCAGTCTCTCACGTCGAGGGTGCTGCGGATTCGTCGCGCAGCTCTCGCCGGAGCACCTTGCCGACGTTGCTTTTCGGGAGTTCATCGCGAAGCTCGACGAACTTCGGCACCTTGTAGCCGGTCAGCTCCTTCTTGCACCACTGACGCAGCACCTGCGGATCGAGCGCGTCGTTGCGCGCGACCACGAACAGCTTGATCGCCTCGCCGGTCTCCTCGTCGGGCACACCGACGGCGGCCGCCTCGACCACGTCGGGATGGCCGGCGACCACCTCTTCGATCTCGTTGGGATAGACGTTGAAGCCGGAGACCAGAATCATGTCCTTCTTGCGGTCGACGATCTTGACGTAGCCATCGGGCTGCACCATCGCCATGTCGCCAGTGCGCAACCAGCCGTCCTCGTCGATCGTCTTCGCGGTATCGTCCGGTCGATTCCAGTACCCCTTCATGACCTGCGGGCCCTTCACGCAGAGCTCGCCTCGCTCGCCGCGCGCGACGGATCGCCCCTCGTCGTCGACGATGCGCACCGAGGTGCCGGGCACCGGTCGCCCGATGGTACCGATCTGCGGCGACGCCGGCGGATTGACCAACGCAATGGGCGAGGTCTCGGTCAAGCCATAGCCCTCGACGATGCCGTTACCGGTGGTGGTCCGCCAGCGCTCGGCCACCACCTGGGTCAACGCCATGCCGCCGGAAATCGTCAGCTTGAGACCGGAAAAGTCCAGCGCCTTGAAATCGTCGCGCTGGCACAGCGCGTTGAACAGCGTATTGAGCCCGACGAAGACACTGAACGGGGTTCTGGAAAGCGTCTTCACGAACCCGGCGATATCGCGCGGATTGGGGATCAGCACGTTGTGCTGCCCTGTGGTCATCGCGAACAGGCAGTTCACGGTAAACGTATAGATGTGGTAGCACGGCAGCGGCGCGATGATCGTTTCGGCGCCCTCGTCGAGCGTGTCGCCAAGCAGCTGCTGCGTCTGCAGCATGTTGGCGATCAAGTTGCGGTGGGTCAGCATCGCTCCCTTGGCCACGCCGGTCGTGCCGCCGGTGTACTGCAGAACGGCGACATCGTCGCCTCGCGAAGCGACAGGCTCGGGGCGATGACGACCGCCGGCCGCGAGCGCTTCACGCAGACTTTTTGCCCTGGGCAGCGAGTAAACCGGCACCAGCTTCTTGACGTGGCGAACGGCAAAATTGATCAGCGGACGCTTCGGCCAGGAGTGCAGATCGCCCATTGCCGTCACGACCACATGGCGTATTTCCGTCTGATCGAGGACTTTCTCCACCTTCTGCGCCATATTGGCCAGCACGACGACCGCCTTGGCGCCAGCGTCGCTGAACTGATGCCGCATCTCGCGCTCGGTATACAGCGGGTTGGTGTTGACGACGACCAGTCCGGCTTTGAGCGCGCCAAACACCACGACCGGAAACTGCAGCACATTGGGCAGCTGAACGGCGATACGATCGCCCGGCACCAGATCGGTTTCGCGCTGAAGCCAAGCGGCAAAGTGATCGGAAAGACGATCGATGTCACGGTAGCGAAGCGTCTGCCCCATGCAGCTGAAGGCAGGCTTGTCGGCGAAACGGCGGCAGGCATCGGCGATGATGTCATTGATCGACTCGAACGCCTCCATGCCTTCGAGAGGCGCCCCTGTTTCGAGTTCCGGCGAGAAGCTTTCGCTCATGGGTTCTCCTGAAAATGGCTCGGCGGGTCGTCTCTCTTATATCAGGATCGCGCGCCGGCGACCCTGCCACCAAAGTGGCAGAAAACCGCCGCCGGCCAGGAAGTTATCCGTATTGGTGGATCTGTCTGAGTGGCAAGGCTGGGGCCGGCACGTCTGCATCGCGCTTCCTCTTGAAGCCCCAGCTTCACAGTCGCGGTTCGGCGCGTCGCGAGAGTCGACGACGAGTCACCGCCCGCCGCCAGCGCAGCAGCAACCATAGCAGCACGATCACGCCGATCACGGCCCAGGTCACGGGGCGCTGAGCATAGGTTTCCACGTAAGGCCTGGCGTATCGCCAACCCTGCTGGGCCTTCTCGACGGCGATGTCCGCCATCTGCGAGGCAGAGAGCCCGTCAGTCAATGAGTCGCCGTCGGAGGAAGTGCCGAGCCCGTCGTCCTGCTCCCGCGACTGACTGGTAACGCCAGAAGCCAGATCGGCACCGCTGAGGCCCACCGCCGCATCGGGATTGAGCCGAACGATCGGCAGTTCGAAATGTAGCGTCCGGCCATCGAGGCGAGCTTCGGCCTGAATCTGGACCGGCAGCGACTCGTTGGGGTCGGTCTGCGGCACATCGATGATCCACTCGCGTGGCCCCGTCTGGCGAATCGCCAGAGGTTTACCGGTCAAGGTGGCGCTGAGCTGAGTGTTGTCGACGTCGAGATCAGGCTGGTTCGCCCGCACCACGATCTGGGTGCCGTCCTGGCTCAGCTCGGCGCTCAGCGCGGCAACCACATTGACCGTCTGCACCTGCTGGCGAATCAGTCGATCGCTGCGCGCGATCAGCGTCAGTCGTGCGTTACCGAGCTGATCGGCACCGGGTAGCTCGCCCCGATAATGGCGACCGTCGGCAACGAGCGGCGCAGCCGCCAGCCGATTGCCGTCGAGATCGTCAAGCTCGGCACTGACGGCAAGGTCGCTTGGCAGCTGATCGGGCGCGAGCGGCGAACCGTCTCGCTCGAGCCAGACATCGAGCGGCGTCGAGAAGCCGCGATAGAGGGTCGCCGGCAGCTCGGCGCTGCGAAGTACCGTGTCGGCCTGGATACTGATGCGGCTGTCACCGCCGACCTGCCCCTCGATGCGCCACTGGCCGGGCGCCGGGTCGGGCACGGTGATCAGGTCGTAACGCTGGCTGCTCTGCCACTCCACCTTGCCGGGGTGATCGTCGCGCGAATACCGCTGCCCGTCCGGGCCCACCAGGACCGGCGAATCGGCACCCGGTGCATGAAACAGCAGCGCATTGAACTCGTCGATGTCGTCGTCGATGCGGAAGTGCTGCTGGTCATCGATCGGCACCTGATCGCCAGGCACGATGCGGTCCAGCACGTCGAGAAACGCACGCAGCAGCTCATCGGGGGTGTGTGCGACCGCCGCCAGCCCGCCGGTCCGCTGGGCAATCTGCTCGAGCAGCGGCAGATCGACGTTGCTGGAGAGCGCGATGGGATGCACGACGACGTCTCGCGAGGCGAGGTCGGGCGCCAGCTGCGCGAGTATCCGTTGCCGGGAAGACGCGTCGAGATCACGTTTCCGGGCACCACTCGCGGGCAGATCGACCATCCCGTCGGTCAACAGAATCAAGTGCCTGTCGCTATCTTCTGGCGGTGCCGCGGCCGCAGCGGTCAGCGCTTTTTCGATATCGGTGAACTGCTGGTAGTCGGTCAGCCGCGAACGCAGTTCGGCGACACGGCGTCGCCAGCTATCATCGATAGGCGCGCTGGGCAGGGGATTGGCTACCGTGGTACCGAATGTCCAGATCGAACCCCGAGCGCTCGGCGGCAGTAGCGCTGCCGCGAGCCCGAGCGCATTGGCACGAAGATTCTGCGGATCGTTCTGCTTCATGCTGCCGGATACGTCCATCACCATCCGGACATCCGGCGCGGCAGGTTCCGTCTGGGCCTGGGCCAGCGCCAACCCCGGTAGAGAGAGCAGCGCCCAGAGGGCGATCGACAGCAGACCCCGCATTTCACGCTTCCTTATTGAAATAAACAGTCGAAATAAACGGTCGAAATAAACGGTTGAAATAGACAGTAGAAAAAGACGTTTGCAATCAACGACTCGCCAAGGCAGACAGCGCAAGCACGAGCCAGACGGCTAAATGGACAGCATGGCTGGTGAGCGTCGTGGCACCAGCCTTCCAGTCGCGCCGGTCGCCTAGTTGACGACCGGCTCGCGGCGTCCGCCCGGCTTGCCGCCGCGCCGACCTCGCTCCCCTCGCGCGGCGGAACGATCGCTACCCTGGGCGCCGGGTGCAACACGACGCCGGGGCGTCGCGCCGTCACCTCGACCGCCCTTGGGCTCGTCATCATCACCTCGCTGGCGAAGCAGGCGCCAGCCCAGCACGCCGAGCACCGCGCCGATGACCGCGCCCACCAGCAGCAGCGGTAAGGCCGTCGCCATCTGCCCCCCGTCGTGCTGGAGAAAACCGACCGCGAGCACGACGATGGCTGGCGCCAGACCGGAATAGGTCTGCCCCGGGTCGGTCAACGGCAGCGTGAACGGCGCGACCATCCACAGCAAGCCGGCGACGACGCCGACCAGCACCAGGCGCGGCAGCCTCGGCAACAGGCGCACCGCGAAATAACCGGTTATCAGAACCACCAGAGACAGCACCGCGTAGCTCAGCCAGAGCTGCGGCAGGGAGTCGGAAAACAGCATGATGAAAGACTCTCGATTCGTACGATTTGGTGACATGGTACACTCCGAGCCAGGAAAGCACAGCCACGCCCGCTGCGCCCTACGTTTCCGCTATCAGGCCAGGCTTCCCGACCCATGTCCTCGACCCCGATCACCGAACGCTCCCCCGCCCTCCATTTCCGACGCGAAGACGACCCCGACTGGCACTGGCTCGAATCTCGAGACGATCCGCAGGTGAAGGCGTTCCTGCGTGCCGCCAATCGCGAGAGCGATCGTTTCTTCGCGCCGCTACAAGCGCTTGAACAAGCGCTGTACGACGGCCACCTGGCCCGCCGCGAGCTGGCCGTCACCGGGCTGCCGACGGATCTGGAGCGCTACCGCTACTGGAGCGAGACCGCCGCGGAGGCCGACTATCCGCTGTGGTGGCGCCAGCCGGTCCAGGGCGACGGTGCCCTCGAGCTGCTGCTCGACCTCGAGGCACGTTCGCAGGCGCATGACTATCTCGAACTCGGTGACATGGCGATCTCCTCCGACGAGCAGTGGATCGCCTGGACAGAAGACGCCAGCGGTAACGAATATTTCGACCTCTATCTCAAATCGTTGCCGGATGGCGAACCGCGGCGGCTGCGACGCCGGATCGGCCCTGAACTCGTCTGGGCCGAGGATAACCGCACGCTGCTGTTCACGCGCTACGACGCTACCCAGCGCCCGGCCAGCGTCTGGTCCCTGCGCCCGGCGGACGATGTCTGCCGCAAGCTGTACGAAGAGCAGGATGTCGAATTCTGGATCGGCCTCGGCAAGACACGCTCGCGCCAGTGGCTAGTACTGGAGACCGCCTCCAAAGACACCAGCGAGTGCCATGTCATCCCTGCCCTGGACCCGACCGCACCGGCTCGCTGCGTTCGCCCGCGGGAGGCCGGCGTGGAGTACGGCGTCGATCACCGCGCCGATGATTTCTACATCCTGCACAACCGTGATGCCCCTCATTTCAGGCTGGATGTCGCGCCGATTGCGCAACCCGATCAATGGACGCCGCTCCTCGGCCATCGCGACGAGGTTACGCTGGAAGATATCGACACCTTCGACTGGGGGCTGGTGCTGACCGAGCGCGACCACCAGGAAGCTCAGGTGCATCTGCGCGTGATCGAGCTGGGAGAGGGTCGTGCGATGGATGGCGTCAGTGCCACGATGCCGGAGCCAGGCTATCGGCTGCCGCTCCCGGAAGCGCCCTGCAGCCTGGCGCTCGGCGACACACCCGATTTCTCGGCTCGCCGCCTGCGGCTGCGTGAAGAGTCGTTCACGTTGCCGGTGCGCTGGATCGAGCATGACCTCGACAGCGGTGAACGGCGCCTGCTCAAGACACAGCCGATTCACGGCGACCTGCAGCCCGACGCCCTGGTCTGCCGCCGACTGTGGGCCCAGGGACACGACGGCGAGCACATTCCGGTCTCTGTCGTCGCTCGCGCCGAAGATCTGAAATCGGGCCCGCTACCGACACTGCTTTATGGTTACGGCGCCTATGGTGAGGTGCTCGATCCCTGGTTCTCGGTCGCCCGCCTCGAACTGCTCTCGCACGGCGTGGCTTTCGCCGTCGCCCACGTGCGCGGCGGCGGTGACCGGGGAGAGCCGTGGTATCTGGCCGGCAAGCTCGAACACAAGGAGAACAGCTTCCGCGATTTCCTGGCCGCCCGGCATGCGCTGGTCGCCGAAGGCATCAGCGAAGGCGCCCGTATCGCCGCGTATGGTGCCAGCGCGGGCGGCCTGCTGGTCGGCGCCAGCCTCAATCTCGAACCGGAGGCCTTCTGCGCCGCAGTACTCGACGTGCCTTTCGTCGACGTACTGCGCACCATGGAAAACCCGGATCTGCCGCTGACCACTGCGGAGTACACCGAGTGGGGCAACCCCGACGAACCGGCAGCCCGGCGACGGATACGCGACTACTCGCCGCTCGACAACCTGACTGCACAGCCCTATCCCAGCGTCTTCCTTCAGGGCAGCTGGCACGACTCTCGCGTGCCGTACTGGGAACCCGCCAAGCTCTACGCGCGAATGACCGAACTCGCCAGCGCCCGAGGACCGGTGTTGTTGCGCACCGACATGGCTTCGGGCCACGGCGGCGCCTCCGGGCGATTCAAGGCTTGGCGAGACAACGCCCGCCAAGATGCGTTCGTGCTCTGGACGCTGGGCTGCGCGGGACAGACAGAGCAGTCATGACGCAGAGGTGATGCACGGGTAGCAGAAGGGCATGATCAGCGGCTAACGCTTCGGTTCGAGCGGGATGATGTCGATGATGTGCGCTTCGTAATCGGCTTCGTTCACCTCGCGCTCGCTGATCGCGAAGTGACGCACGCTCATCCGACGCTCGTGCATACGCCGGTCGCTGCCGCTGCGCAGCGGATGCCAACTGGCAAGCTTGCGCCCTTCGGCCAACCGGCGGTAGGCACAGCTGTGCGGTAGCCAGTGGAATTCGTCGAGGTTTTCGAGACTCAGCTGGGTGCACTCCGGTACCCGCGAGAATCGATGGGGATAGTCGCTGCAGCGGCAGCTTTGAATATCCAGCAGACGGCACGCCACGTTCAGGGTGGCGATCTCGCCACTATCCGGGTTCTCCATCTTGACCAGACAGCACTTGCCGCAACCATCGCAGAGCGCTTCCCACTCCTCGGCGGTCAGCTCCTCGAGCGTAAAGCGCTCCCAGAACCGTTCACGCATGTTCAGCTCTCTTCACGTCCACCACCGAGCTCGGGGGGATCGTCGCGCTTGGTGAAAAGATCGAGCAGATACGGCTCCTTGGCCGGGGGCATCTGCAGATAAAAGCCCTGCTCTCGGATCGTGGCGATCACCTTGGCCACATCCACCCGCGCCAGCGGCCTCTCCGGCCGCAGCAGCAGCGTCATGACCGGCAGCGGGCGCCCGAAACGCTCACGCAATATCTCCGGAACCGGTGCCATGCCTCGCGCCTTGTCCAGATAAAGATACATCTCGTCATGGCGTGCGCTCTTGACCACCTCGCAGAGCAGGCGTCCGGCCATATTCATGAAGCGGCTCCGGCTTCCACCAGCGCCGCCTGCCAATCGGCATCCAGCAGCTCGCCACGCCAGCCTGCCGGCAGCGGCAATGGCTCGCCAGCGAGATGCGCGACGACGATCGCCTCCATCTCGCTGCGGTTGGAGAGTCGTTCGGGTGCCAGATCGAGCGCTTCGGCGTGCGCCTGCACGACACGCTTGAGCGCCTTGATGCGCCGCTTGAACGCTGGCTGGGTCGGCGCAGGGAGCGACGCGGGAAGCTCGCTCTCGTCCCGCAGGTGGGCAGTCTTGACCGCCGCCAGCAGCGCCTCCCCTTCGCGCTTGACCAGGCTCGGCGTCACGCCATCGACCGCCGCCAGTTCATAGCGATTTTTCGGCATCGCTTCGGCCACCGCGAACAGCACGGCATCCTTGACCAGCCAGCCGCGCGGCACGTCACGCCGTCGAATCTCCTCCTCGCGCCAGCGGGTCAATAGTCGATAGGCTTCGATACCGGTCGGCGCCAGCCGCCACAGCTGTCGCTGACGGGTGTACCACTGATCCGCCGTCTGGACCTGACGCGAAAGCGACAGCGCCGTGCACTCTTCGACCAGCCAGGCGTCGCGTCCCAGCGCCGCCAGCTCGTGTGACTGCTGCTCCCAGATCATCGGCAGATAGGCGACATCGAGCACGGCATAGTCGAGCTGGGCTGGCGTCAGCGGGCGCTCGAGCCAGTTCGAACGCGTCTCCTCCTTCGGGATATCGACGCCGCAGCGTGCTTCCACCAATCGCCGGTAGCCAATGGCGGCATCGGTACCCAGCAGGGATTCCGCGACCTGCGTATCGATCAGAGGCGCAAGCTCGACACCGGCCCATAGCGAGATGACATCGAGATCCTCGCCGCAGGCGTGCAGGAGCTTGACCGGGCCCCGGGAGAACAGCAGACGAATCGCGGCGTTGGCCGTCACCGCCTGCGGGTCGATCAAGTAGACGGTCGAACCCGCGGTGATCTGGATCAGTGCGGGAACCGGGTAGAAGCTGGACTCACGAAAAAACTCCGTGTCCAGCGCCAGCACGGTGGCATCGGCCAGCGCGTCACAGGCCGCGTCCAGACCTTCGGGCGTATCGACCCAGCAGTGGGAAGTTTCGACTGTCATTCGGTGTCCTTGGGGCCGCGGCTCGACGTTCGAGATGCCGCGGAAAACTCGGAAAGGCGATAAGGGTGAAGCCACACTGTTGGGTGCGGGCGGGTCCTCAATCTCGACTGAACGGCTGGCGACCCTGGAACGCCCGACTCAGCGTTCCGCCGTCGACATATTCGAGTTCGCCGCCCATGGGCACTCCGTACGCCAATCGCGATATCTTGATCTCGCGCCCCACCAGATGCTCGGCGATATAGTGCGCGGTCGCCTCCCCTTCGACGGTCGGATTGGTCGCCAGAATGATCTCGCCGACGGGCTCTTCCGCGAGGCGGGCTTCGAGCTGATCGAGCCCGATGTCATCCGGGCCGATACCATCGAGCGGAGACAGGTGACCATGCAGGACGAAATACTGACCGCGATAGCCGCCGGCCTGCTCGATCGCCAGCATGTCGGCAGGTGATTCGACCACGCACAGCGACGTCTCGTCACGCCGGGGATCCTGGCAGACGCTACACAGAGTCTCTTCGGTCAAGGTGCGACAGCGCTGGCAGTAGCCGACCTGCTCTATCGCCTGCGAAAGCGCCGCCGATAGCCGTCTGCCACCCTCTCGCTCCCGCTCCAGCAGGTGCAACGCCATACGCTGGGCAGTCTTCGGGCCCACACCGGGCAGTACCCGCAGGCTCTCCAGCAGCTGATCGACCAGCGGCGAAAAGCTCATTAAAACGGCAGCTTCATGCCAGGCGGCAGATTGAGCCCGGAGGAGACCTCCTCCATCCGAGACTTGGACTGCGTCTCGACCTTGCGCGAGGCGTCGTTGACCGCAGCCGCCAGCAGATCTTCCAGCAGTTCCTTGTCTTCCTGCAAGACCGAGGGATCGATCTCGACCTTGCTGACGTCGTGGCGGCCGTTCATGGTCACCTTGATCATGCCGGCACCGGCCTCGCCCAGCACCTCCATCTGCGCGATCTCTTCCTGCACCTGCTGCATCTTCTCCTGCATTTCCTGGGCCTGCTTCATCAGATTGCCCATGCCACCCTTGAACATGTCGAGCTCCATTGCGATTGAAACGGTGAAATCGGGACGGCGCCGGCGAATTACCGACACCGCCATTGGAACGTCAGAGACGGTCGGCAGTCACGCTCTCTTCCATGAGCCGGGCGCCGAAACGCGTTTCCATCTCCTGTACGTGAGGGTCGTCGCGCAGCGCTTCAACGGCACGCGCATGGCGCTCGCGAGCCTCTCGATCACGCTTGGCTTTCGGTGTCTCGAGCGCACCGTCGAGCTCGGCCACCGTGATATTGACCCGCCGCGAATAACCCAGCGCGGACAACGCCTTGACGATGCGATCGACATGCATCTCCGACAGGATCGCCGACTGGCCGGGATCGAGTGTCAGCGCGAGCGTCGCACCGTCGTCGGACTCGACAACGCAGTGAGCCGCCAGGTTGCGAGTCAACCCGCCGATGGCCAGGGTATCGAAGTGCTCGAGCCAGAGCGCGTGCGTCAGCTCGCCTTGAGCAACAGGCGTCGTCATCTCATTGGCGGAATCGGGCGCCGCCGCCGAATTCACTTCGTTGCTCGGGCCCGCGTCATCCATGTCGGCGACTGGCGCGCTCTGCGGAGCGGCTTCCGGTACGCTCTCCAACGCCGGTGCAGCCGCCGTAGCCCAGTCGGCATAGGCGGCTTCGGCGGCGGCCAGATCGGCGCCCGATTCGATGTCGCCCTCCTCCTCGATGACGGCATCGCTCGCGCCAGGCTCTGACGCCGGCGCAGCCGCCTCGGCATCGGCAGCCTGCGACGGCATTGGCGGCTCCGGCGACTCCACGGCCCAAGGCGGCGCCTCCGGCGCATCCACAGAATTCGGATTCGCCGCGGGTGATGCGGCGGCCAGGGCTTCCCCGGCCGGCTGAGGCGCCGATGTCGACGTTTCGACCGACGTCGAACCAACCTCCGCAGCCTCTTCACGCCAGGGTGGCGCTTCATCGGCGACCGGAGATGGCGCCTCAGGCGCCGCCGTGCCCTGTGGCGCCGCAGTAGATTCTGGCTGGCGCGTCGGCTGCGTCTCGGTGGCCGGGGCCTGAGTCCGATCGCTCGCCGGTGGCTGCGCCGAGGCGGGGCCGCCAGTCGGCGCGGCCTGTGCGGGCGCCGTGGCCTGCTCGCCACGCAGCGGTAGATCCGTCTGCGGCGGCGTGGGCACGCCCTGCGGACGGAACGCCAGCATCCGTAGCAGCGTCATCTCCAGCGCCGTGCGCGTATCCGGCGCGCTATCGATGTCGCCCCGCCCCTGCAGCGCGATCTGGTAGTAGAGCTGCACGTCTTCCGGCGTGAAGCGTGACGCCAGTGCCAGCAGCTCATCACGGTCGCCGTGGCCGTTATCGAGCGCGTTGGGCACCATCTGCGCGATTGCCAGCCGATGCATCAGGCCCGAAAGTTCATCGAGAATGCCGGCAAAATCCGGCCCCTGCTCAGCCAGCGACGCGACCTCCGCCAGCAGACGCTCGGCGTCGACGGCGGCCAGCGCTTCTGCCAGCGCAATCAGGTGTGCGTGATCGAGCGTGCCGAGCATCGCCGCCACGTCCTCGCGGCGAATCTCGCCCTGACCGAACGCGATCGCCTGGTCGGTGAGGCTCATGGCATCACGCATCGAGCCGTCGGCGGCCTTGCCGAGCAGCCACAGCGCCTGCGGATCGAAGGCCACCTGCTCGGCCTCGAGCACGTGAGTCAGATGTTCGACCACGCGCTCGGGCGCCATGTTTTTCAGCGTGAATTGCAGGCAGCGCGAAAGAACGGTGACCGGCAGCTTCTGTGGGTCGGTCGTGGCGAGCAGGAACTTGACGTGGGGCGGCGGCTCCTCGAGCGTCTTCAACAGCGCATTGAAGCTGTGCGTCGAGAGCATGTGCACTTCGTCGATCAAGTAAACCTTGAAGCGCCCCTGCGTCGGCGCGTACTGCACATTGTCGAGCAGCTCGCGAGTGTCTTCGACCTTGGTACGCGAGGCGGCGTCGACCTCGATCAGGTCGACGAAGCGACCGTTGTCGATTGCCTGGCAGGTCTCGCACTGGCCGCACGGTGTGGAAGTGACGCCCTGCTCGCAGTTGAGGCACTTGGCCAGAATGCGCGCCAGCGTCGTCTTGCCCACGCCACGCGTGCCGGTAAACAGGTAAGCATGATGCAGCCGTCCCTGATCGAGCGCATTGACCAGCGCGCGGCTGACGTGTTCCTGACCGACCAGCTCGTGGAAGTTACGCGGACGCCACTTGCGGGCCAGAACCTGATAACTCATGCGCCTGGGCTCTCCTCGCGACTGAGCACAACGGTGTCTTCCTGGCGCTCTCGAGGATGCGAGATCGCGGAAGTGAATCGCGCCATTCTAGCAGGGTCGACGAAGAGGTGACGAGGCAGGAGCGCGACCTTCGAGCCGCGAGGCCTTGCGGGCAGCGATTCAGAACGCCAGATGGCGAAAATCCGGAGGCAGAAATGGAGGCGGCCCCAAAAGCCACATCCCGGCACACGCGGCCACCACTACCGTTGCTCCCTTCCGGGCCTGGCGGGGTTTGCGGTTTAGCGTTGCGGGAGGACCTAAGGGGCCACCATAGCTCGAGCTGCCTGCAATACGACAGCGCTCGAAATCCGACAAAGCCTGAAGCATCAGTGCGTTGTGGAACGTGCGGCACTATACCAGTGCGACTCCGGGCCGGCAACCGGTGACGAGCGAGTCAATCCAACACTTGAGGCGCGTGCCGGCTGTTGGCCCATCAATGACTCGCCTCCCCCACGCTCGCAGGCGCCACACCCAGACAAAACGCCTCGCCGGCACGGCCGACGAGGCGTCGCGGGATCACGGCGGACCGCTCACTCGGTGTGCTGCTTGGCCGCCTGCATGCGCCGACGCAGAATCGGGCCGACAATCACCGGCAGCAGCAGGCCGACGATCGCCACCAGCCACAGGCCGATCGACAGCGGGCTGCTCCACAGAATTGACCAGTCGCCGTCGGATATCTGCATCGCGTGGCGCAGGTTCTTCTCCATCTCCGGCCCGAGCAGCAGGCCGAGAATTACCGGCACCAGCGGAATATCCAGCTTGCGCAGAATATAGCCGCCCACACCGAAGGCGATCATGAAGTAAAGGTCGAAGGTCGAGTGACTGATCGAGTAGATGCCCACGAACGCGACCATGGTCACGATCGGCAGCAGATACATCGGCGGCACCGACAGGATCTTCACGAACACCCCGACCAGCGGAATGTTGAGCAGCAGCAGCATGAAATTGCCCACCAGCAGTGCCGCGATCACGCCCCACACCAGATCGGCATTCTGCGTGAACATCAGCGGCCCCGGCGTGATGTTGAGCGACACCAGCATCGCCAGCAGCACCGCGGTGGTGCCGCTCCCCGGCACGCCAAGGGTCAGCATCGGCACCAGCGCCCCGCTGGAAGCCCCGTTATTGCCGGACTCCGGTGCCGCGACGCCGCGCGGATCCCCCTCGCCGAAATAGCCCTTCTTGCCGACGATCTTCTTCTCGAGCGTGTAGGTGATGAAACTGCCGAGAGAGGCGCCCGCGCCGGGCAGCACGCCGGCAATGAAGCCGAGTACGCCACCGCGAATGGAGGTCGGGAAGATCGACAGAATCTCGCGCCACTTCAACTTCAGCGGATTGACCTTGATCATCTCGCGCCCGGCGCCGGCCTTCTCCTCGATGAAGAACAGAAGCTCGGAAACCGCGAACAGACCGACGATGGCGATGATGAAATCGACCCCCTCGTAGAGCTCCAGCACGCCGAACGTATAGCGCTGCGTGCCGGTGGAGAGATCGATACCGACCGTGGCGATGATCAAGCCGATTGCCGCTGCCATCAGCGTCTTCATCGGATTCTTGCCGGTGATACCGCCGAGCGTGGCAAACGCCAGGACGAACAGCGCGAAGTACTCCGCCGGCCCGAACGTGAGCGCAAAGCGGGCCAGCAGCGGTGCCAGCAGGATCAGGCCGACGGTCGCGATCAGGCTGCCCATGAACGAGGCGATCGCCGAGATTGCCAGCGCCTCCGCCGCCTTGCCCTGACGCGCCATCGGATAGCCATCGAGGCAGGTCATCATCGCCGGTTCGTCGCCAGGGATGTTGAGCAGTATCGACGAGATACGACCGCCGTACATGGCGCCCGCGTAGACCGCCGTCAGCATGATCAGCGCGGTTTCCGGCTTGAGGCCGAGCGTAAAGGCCAGCGGAATCAGGATCGCCACGCCGTTGGCCGGACCCAGACCCGGCAGCGCGCCGATCAGGGTGCCGATGAAGCAGCCGATCAGCGCGAACATCAGGTTCTCGGGCTGCAGCGCCACGCCGAAGCCGAGCGAAAGATAGTGCAACGTTTCCATCAGTTCAGCTCCAGCAGGCCGAGCGGCAGCGGCAGTTCCAGGCCGTAGGTGAACAGCACGAAGACGACGATGCCGCTGATCAGGCCGGTGAGGTAGGCCTTGAGCGGCGTGGCGCCCATGCGCCAGCAGAGTGTGCCGATCGCGAGCGTCGTCGAGATGATAAAGCCGAGCGGCTCGAGCAGCAGCGCGTAGACGATCAGCGCGACGATGGCGATGCCCAGTTCGACGAAGGTGCGTCCCGCCGGCCAGGCATTATCGGCATCGGGCTTGACGATCATGTAGAGGCTGCAGATCGCCAGCACGACGCCGAGGATCTTGGGAAAGGTCTCCGGCCCGACGGCTTCCGATCCCCCGAAGGGGACCGGAAACTGGGTGGCGCCATAGTAATAAGCGACGGCCACCGCCAGCATGACCAGGCCGAAGACGCGGTCATTGAATCTGCTCATTGAATCAGCCCGATTTCCTGGGACAGCGACTGGATATCCTGGATCTGCTGCTTGACGAAGGCATCGAACTTGTCGGAATCCGGATGGAACGGCATCAGGCCGTTGCTCTTCATCACCTGCTTCCACTGGTCGCTGGCGTAGAGCTTATCGACGGCATCGCTCCAGTACTGCTTGGCATCGTCATCGACACCGGCCGGGATGTAGAAGCCGCGCCAGTTGGGCCCGACCGCATCGATGCCCTGCTCCTTGGCGGTCGGAATGTCCGCCAGATCGCCGGGCAGGCGCTCGTCGGAAAGTACCGCCAGAACGCGCAGATCGCCGGATTTCAAGAAGCCCTGGGCTTCGGAGATATCACCGGTAAACGCGTCGACGTGACCACCGATGACCTGCGTCATGGCCTCGCCGCCATTGTTGTAGGAGAGATACGGAATACGCGGCAGGTTACCGACGCCCGCCGCCTTGGCGGCGATCAGCACCTTGAGATGATCCCATCCACCGTTGGCGCTGCCGCCGGCAAACTTGACCGCCCGCGGGTCCTGTTTCATCGCCTCCATGAGCTCATTGAGGTTGTGGTACGGCGAATCCTTGCTGACCGCGATGATGCCGTAATCCGCGCCCACGGCACCGACCCAGTTGACCATATCGGCGTTCATGCCGGGAAACTGGTTCTGCGCCAGGCGCGTCGTGGTCGCCGTCGACGCCGCAACCAGCAGCTGATCGTCGCCCTTGCGTTTGCTCACGGTGTGGGCGAAAGCCACGCCACCGCCGGCGCCGGCCATATTGATGGTCTGCACGCTCGCCGGTACCAGGTCGAGCTCCTCGAGCACGTTACCGACGCTACGGCAGGTGAAATCCCAGCCGCCGCCCGGATCCGAAGGGGCAATACATTCGACCTTGCCGGAAGGCTCGAAAGCCATGGCGCTACTGGCAGTGAGCGCCAGCGCAGCGGCGGCGACCCATTGAATTGTTCTGGCTGCAAACATGGTGCTGTCTCCTCACGGAAGCGCGAAATTATCGTGGCTTACGCCAACCTTACAGTTTCGTAAGGTAGAACTGTGTTCCCGTGAGCGGAAATTAGTGTGGTGTGCTCTCACCCTCAATTCCCCTTTAGAATATAAGACCAAAGGATATGCGACTAAAGTCCCATGCCATTCCGACGGGATCGTTTACAATCGCGCGGTTGATCATTCGGGACCGATTGCTACCGTCTACCGCCACGCCGCAGGAGATAACGCCATGGCCGCCAAGCTACTGCTGGTCGAAGACGACCCGCTACTCGCGAGCACGTTGAGGGAGACGCTGGCAGTCGACGAACAGCACATCGACCGCATCAGCGACGGCGGCGAGGCCAACGCCCGCCTGTCGCTGGAGCACGGCTACGACCTGATTCTGCTCGACCTCAACCTGCCGACCCGCAGTGGACTCGACGTGCTCGCGACCCTACGCAATCACGACCGCCAGACGCCGGTGCTGATTCTGACCGCACGGGCGGCGATCGAGGATCGTGTCCGCGGGCTCGACCTTGGTGCGGACGACTACTTGGCCAAGCCCTTCGCGCTCGATGAGCTCGAGGCGCGGGTACGCGCGCTGCTCAGGCGTCGCCAGCAGGGACACGACGAGCCGCTCGCACTCGGACCGCTGCGACTCGATCGTCAACGCCAGCACTTCACGCTCGCCGAAGCGACGCTGTCACTGCCGCCGCGTGAACACCGCCTGCTCGCTTGCCTCATTCGCTACGCCGGCGAACCGGTCGACAAGGCACGTCTGCTCGACGAAGCCTTCGTCGGCGAAACCGTTGGCGACAACGCCATCGAAGTCTACGTTCACCGCCTGCGCCGCCGTCTGGCCGATACCGATATCAATCTGCGAACCGTCCGCGGAATCGGTTACCTGCTGGAGGCGCAGTGACGCTGCCGGGACGCTGGCATCTATCGCATCTCAGTCTCTACCGCAGACTGATGATATGGCTGCTCTGCCCGCTGGCCGTCCTCGTCGCGATCATGCTGCTTCAGGCCTGGTTCGCCTCGCGTGAAGCCGCTGACCGCGCCTTTGATCGGCTGCTCGATGCGGCCTCGCTATCGATCGCCGAGCAGGTACGCTGGCAGCAGAATCGGCTCTGGATGGACCTGCCGCCATCGGCGCTCGAGATGCTGGCGACCGACGCCAGCGAGCGCGTCTTCTACGCCCTCTACGATGCCCACGGTGACTTCGTCACCGGCAATCGCTCGCTACCGTCGCTGCCCGCGAGTGACTCAGGTCAGATGAGCTACGGGACGGTCACCTCCGACGGTATGGCGGTTCGCCTGGGCGTATTGCGCTCGCGGCTCGAAGGGTGGGATCGCAGTGATCGTTTCGAGGTGCGCGTGGCGCAGACGCTGGAAGGTCGCGAAGCGCTCGCCAATCGGCTATTCCTCTCGAGTCTGATCAATATCGTCATCATCGCCGTCCTCGCGGTGGCCGTGGTCCTGCTGTCGGCGCGTTTCGCGCTGGAACCCTTGACCCGTCTGCGCCGAGCCATCCGTCAGCGCAATCCGCGGACCCTGGCGCCACTGGAGCTGCCGCTACCGCGCGAGCTGGCCGAGCTGCGCCGGGCGCTCAACGAGCTTCTGGCGCGCATGCGACGGGTACGCGCCAATCAGGAGCGCTTCATCGGTGACGCCTCGCACCAGCTACGTACGCCGCTGGCCGGGCTCTCGGCACGCGCCGAGCTGGCGCTGCGCCAGACCGACCCGGCAGACTGGCATGCCGCCCTCACCACGATGCATGACACCGTCACCAAGACGGCTCGGCTTGCCGGCCAGCTTCTCTCGCTGACCCGACTCAACAATCCTGAGGCGACGCCGGCACGCGCGCCGCTTTCGCTCTCCGCGCTCGCCCAGCGCGTAGTGCGCGAAAGCTACACACGCTATCACCGTCGCGGTGTCGATCTCGGCGTCGAGTTGCCCGTCGACGAAGTCACCGTCTCGGCCACCGACTGGCAGCTCGAGGAAGCGCTCAACAACCTGATCGAGAACGCGGCAAACTACGGTGCGACGCAGGTCACCGTCCGCGTCGACATGGCGCCGCCACGGCTGTCGGTGGAAGATGACGGCCCCGGCATTCCCGAATCGCAGCGGCTACTGGTACTGCGACCGTTTCATCGCGGCGAAGAGACCGGTTCGGGTACCGGACTGGGGCTCGCCATCGTCGACAGCATCGCCCGCGCTCACGATATTCATCTGAGCCTGCGCGATGCTCGCCCCGATCATCCCGCACGCCCCGGGCTCTGCGTCGAGCTCGGATTCCTCGACGATTCGAACTGGCACACGGCCACCCTCGGCACGGCCAGCGCTCGAGACGAGGCGGAGTGCCCGGAGCCGGACACCGAGCCCGCGGAAGATGCACAATCCACGAGCGCAGGGGCCACGAGGCGCGGCGGCAACGACGGTCAGGAGACGTGAAGAGATGTCGATGAGCCGACTGTTCGCCATCGCGGGCGCAGGCCACGTGGTCCGGCGCTGGGTTGTCATTTCTCTTCTGACATTCGCCATGCCGGCCGGTGCCGCTACCCTGCATTACGCTGCCACGACCGGGGCCCCGCAGCCACTGACGCTCTACGGGGTGCTCGATCCGCCCCAGGTCGAGCCGCTGCTCGATGCCTTCCATCGCCAGCATCCGGACGTGGCGCTCACCTACTACAACCTCGATTCGATGACGCTGCATCAGCGCGTACTGGCAGAGCGGGAGTCGCCGCGGGCCGATGTGGTCCTGTCGCCAGCGATGCCGTGGCAGTACCAGCTCGCCAATGAAGGGCTGTCGAGCCCGGTCACATCGGCGACCACCGCCAACTGGCCGCGCTGGGCCCGTTGGCGCCACGAGCTCTTCGGCTTCACCTTCGAACCGATCGTGATGGTCTACCGGCGCGACCTGGCCTCTCGTCTGGCGCCGCCGAAAAGCCATGCCGAACTGCTGTCTCTGCTCGAAGCGCACGGGCACGAACTCGATGGCCGCGTGGTGACCTACGACCCAAGACGCAGCGGCGCCGGCTACACCTACGCCATCGAGGATGCGCGAATCTCCGCTCGCTACTGGGATCTGGTCGAAGCGCTGGGGCGCAGCCACGCCGCGCTGGAGACCACGACATCGGCCATGCTGAAGGGCTTGAGCGATGGCCGTTACTGGATCGGCTACAACCTGATCGGCTCCTATGCGCAGGCTTACGTCGAAACGCATCCGGAACTCGCCATGGTGGTGCCTCGCGACTACGCCCTCGTTCTGCAGCGGCTGGCGCTGGTCTCGCGCAACGCGCCGCATCCGGCGACCGCCCGGCGCTTCCTCGACTTCCTGCTGAGCCGCTCGACGCAGCATCTGCTGGCGAAGCAGACCACGCTGGGCGCCGTCCACCCTGGCATCGAAGGCCCCGGCACCGCCGCGTCGCTTCGCGAGCGACTCGGCGACGCCATTCGCCCCGTGGAGATCGGCCCCGGCCTGCTGGCGACGCTGGACACGCTCAAGCGCCAGACACTGCTGGAGCAGTGGCAGCAGGCGTTCGACAGCGACTCGCCGCTACCGGCAGACGATACCGACGTCGTGCCGTCAAGCACCGCGATCACGCCCCGCTTCCCTGCGGTCTCTGCCCCGTCTTCCGAGGAGCCCAGCGCCCCATGAAACGCCTGGATCATCTGGTGACCGCCCATGTCCGCTCGCGCACGCGTGCGCAGCGGCTGATTCGACAAGGCCACGTCAGCATCCAGCTCGACAGTGACTGGCGGGTCGCCACCAAGCCGGGCGAGAAGCTGCCGGAAACCGTGCAGATCCGCATCGCCGAAGCCCCCGAGGAGCGCTATGTCTCACGAGCGGGGCTCAAGCTGGAAGCGCTGCTGGAAGCACGCGGACGCCGCCTGGACGGCTGGAATATCCTCGATATCGGGCAGTCGACCGGCGGTTTCAGCGACTGCGCGCTGCGCTTCGGTGCGCACCGAGTGATCGGCATCGAGGTCGGCCATGATCAGCTCGACGCCGCGCTTCGCGACGACGACCGCGTGATCTGTCTGGAAGGCGTCAACGCCCGTGCGCTGCCGCTCGACCAAATTGGCGCACTCGTGCCGGCGGGCATTCAGGCGGTGGTCATGGACGTGTCGTTCATCTCGCAGACGCTGATTCTGCCGGAGATTGCCAAGCTGCTGGGAGGCGCAGGCGAACTCTTTTCCCTGGTCAAACCGCAGTTCGAGGTCGGCCCCGGCAAGGTCGACGATCGCGGCATCGTGCGCGATCACGCCCTTTACGGCGAGGTCGAACAGCGGCTTCGCGCCTGCTGCACCGAACTCGGCTTCCAGGTCGACCACTGGCAGGAGAGTCCGATCCAGGGCGGCGATGGCAACCGCGAATTCCTGCTGCACGCCGTCAAGCGAGCTGACTGAACTCGCGGCCGTCTGCGGCCGCAATCAGCGCCCGCCGTCGCCGCCTCCCTCGCCGCCCCCACCATCACTGCCGGCACCGCCGACGTCAGCGTCGCCCAGATGGCCATCATCTCCGCTGCGCGACGTGCGACGCGAACTCGCCCCCAGCTCGCCAGGCGCACCGAGATCGGTGCCGCTGGCACTGTGCACGCGCGCGCTCTGGCCGCTGTCGTTGTGCAGCCAGACATCCATCTGATTGAAGGCGACGCGAATACCGTGGGCCTTGAACAGCTGGTCGAGATGACGGTTGATCTCATCGCTGGCATAGAGCCGGTCGAGCAGATCGTTGACGAAGATCCGCAGCTCGAAATTGAATGCCGTCGGCCCATAACTGACGCAGAACACCTGTGGCTCCGGGTCCCTGAGCACGCGACGATTCTCGTCGGCGGCCTGACGCAGTAGTCGATGGACTTCGTCGAGATCCGAACCATGCGCCACACCGTAAGTCAGCACCACTCGCGTCACGTTGTCGGAGAGCGACCAGTTGATCAGCTGATCGGTGACAAAGGTCTTGTTGGGGATGATGATCTCCTTGCGATCGAAATCGGTCACGGTCGTGGCACGAATGCGTATGCGACTGACCGAGCCATGAAGCTGCCCCAGAGTGATGGTGTCGCCAATGCGCATGGGGCGCTCGAACAGGATGATCAAGCCGGAGATGAAGTTGGCGAAAATCTCCTGCAGCCCGAAACCGAGACCGACACCCAGTGCCGCAACCAGCCACTGCAGCTTGTCCCACGACACCCCGAGCGTGCCGAGCGAGACCACCACTCCGGTGCCGATGATGGCGTAGGAGAGCAGCGACGAGATGGCATAGGCGCTGCCCTGCTTGAGCGTCAGCCGCGATAGCACCATGACTTCCAACAGCCCGGGCAGGTTCTTGGCCATCATCATGGTCAACGCCACCGTCACCAACGCAATGACGATATCGGCGACGGTGATCGGGTCCAGCGTCATCGCCTCGCCCTGGCCGCGCTCTATTTCCCAGACACTGACGTGGTCGAGGTAGGAGAACACCTCGAGCAGATCCGACCAGATCAGATAGAAGGCACAGGTGAAACCGATGAACAGAATGAGCTTGGAGAGCCGCAGCGACTGCTGGTTGACCTGCTCCATGTCGAGCGGCGGCTCCTCGACCACCTCGAGCCCGCCCTCGGCGCCCTCCTGAATCTGCGCGCGGCGCCTGGCCACCGCGCGTCGATAGGCCAGACGACGCTGAGCAACGGCGAGACCCCGCACCACCGCCGCCTCGACCAGAATCCAGAGGCCGAACACGTAGAGCGAGTTGATGAACCGGCCGATCAGGCGCAGCGCGGCATATTCGTAGCCGAGCGCGATCAGTCCGGCAAGCACCAGCGGCACCAGCGCGAGCGCCAGCCCCAGCAGCAGGCGAAAAAGCTTGAGGCCGAAATACGGCACGTGCGCGAGAATCAGCCGCACCAGAATCCAGCTCATGGCCAGCAGACCGGCAAGCATCAGTAAAAGCGAGAGCGGTCGACTGGAAAGCTCGTCCTGGCTCCCCGGCGCGAGTCCGCCGATCAGGATGACCGGCACCAGCGAGATGCCGAGCCAGAACAGGAGCTGGCGCAGGCGAGCCACGTAGCCCGTCGACCAGTGAAAGTGACGCGTCGCCACGCCGTCGGAAACCAGCAGCCGCCGGGCCCAGCCAAGCACGCCCCACGCCAGCGCCAGCTGCAGCAGCGCCTCGCCGAGACGCTCGGCGAAGTCATCCGTCCCCAGTCGCAGAACCCCGCCGATCGACGCCAGCAGCAGCGGACCGTGAGCGGCCAGCAAGAGGTTATAGAAGATCGCCCGCGGGGTATGCATCTGCGTATCACGTTTCAGTCGCCCGATCTGCTCGTGGAGATTGAGCAGCCGCACCTTGATGCGCCGACGCAACGCCAGCAGCAGACCAGCGACGCACAGCACCGGAATCACCGCCAGCGCCCTCGGATCGGGCACCTGCCAGAGGCTGCTGGCCGATGCCTGCCAGCTTCCACTGCGCAGTTGGTGCGTCAGGTTGGCCGGCGCGTCTCGCCACCAGCCGAGGGTCAGCGGACGCGCGCTGGCAACCCAGAACAGCTGCTCCTCGATCGCGCTCCTGAGCGATGACGAGAGCGATGCCAGCTGCTCCTGATTGAGCTGCAGGTCGATCGCCACGGTCAGCAGGTTTCCATACTCCTTGTCGAGCTGGGAGAGCACCTCGCTGCGCGATTGGAACAGTTTTACCAGAGCGTCGCTCAACGAAGGTGTCATCTCGATATTGGCATCGGCGAGACTCTTCTGCGCCAGCGCCTCTGGCTGGCGCAGCGCGTCGCGCTGGTTGACCAGATCGAACTGGGCGAGCCGCGTCTGCGCGATCTCTTCCTGCAGTCCGCCGAGCTCGTCGATCTCCGGCAGCGACCGTCGCTGCTCGTTGAGAATGCGAGACAGCAACGGACTACCGCGAATCGCCTCGATCTGCTGGCTGAGCGTACGCTTGACCTGGCGCACGCGATCGAGCTGGGAGCGCACGTCGATGGCACGTCGAATCAGCACGTTGGTCCGATCGGTGACCTCGAGCAGCCGATCGCTGAGATCGCTGTTGGTCTGCTGAATCTCGCGCAGCACGGGATGCGCGGCGATGGCCTTGCCATCCTCCTCGCCGATATCGGCAACCGCCTTTTCCGAGTCTTCGCGTCGCTGCCGATCGAGCGCCGCCTGCAGCGCATCGAGGCGAGCCTCTTCTACAGCGATCTGACGGCTGAGAAGATCCCGGCGCTGAACATCGAGTTCGCGCAGCTGCGTGTTGTTGGCCAGCGCCCGACGGTGGTATTCGGCCTGCTGCTCCGCCAGCGCCAACTCAAGGCGGTAGCGCGCCTGCGCCGGATCGAACGCGGCGGCGTCGTCGTCCCCGTCGCCGGTCTCGATCCGTGAGCGCGCCTGCTCGGCGCGGTTCATGGCGTCGGCAATGGCCGCCTGGGCGCGCTCGGGCAGCGTCTCGGCGCTGATCAACCGCGCCTTGACCGTGGCAAGCTGACCCTGAAGCGCCTCCAGTTGATCGAGCGAGTCGGAGGTCCGCTGTCCCAGCTTCTCCGCCGAGAGCTGATCGAGCGTTGCCGCCTCCGGAGGACGCTCGTCACTCAGCCCGGAAAGCTGTCGCTCGAGTTCACGGATCCGCTGGGGGGCCTGCTGGGCGCTGCGCTCCAGCGCCTGCAGATCCTGACGTATGGCATCGAGCGAATCGCGCGCCTGCAGGGCCGCCTCGATATCGGCAAGTTCGGTCTGCTGCTGCTCGCTGAGGGTATCGACTTTCTCGAGTTTCTGGCGCTCGGTCTGCAGCGCTGACCGCGTCGGCAGCGCCGCCGACTCCTGGGCCATCGTGGCGAGACTTGCGCAGAGCATGCACAAACCCAGTGCAATTAACGTGATAACCTGAAAGACTTTGCGGCGACCGGCAGGGCGGGAGACAAAAAGACGCCATCCGTGACGTCGAAGATGGCCGCTCGCGGCCCGTGAATCTGCCATGCCCCACTCCTTGTAGGCTCTTGACCCTCGGGCCACCGTGGCCCTGATGTAAGCGCCGGAGTTTACCCGAGACCGACGCCGGATTCCGAATATCGCACAGCGATATCGCCGGTAACGATTGACTTGGCGTGGCGGCATGCTAGAAATCGCCACTGCGATGGGGCGCGAGTGCAGACGACGTGGAAAAGCAACGCGGAAACCCGGGTGCCACGTCGACCGCCCGCCACCCTTGCCCAGACCCGTAACTGCCGAGGCGAGCCAGAAACCCGCCCGCATCAATGCCAACCGGATCATTCTCGACAGGACCGTCTCATGACCCTATCTCGCCCGCTAACGTTCCTCGGCCTGCTGCTTGCGGGCGCCACCACGTCCGGTGCGGCCCTCGCCCAGAGCGATGACGCCGCCGTACCGGGCGGTTCGGTGCAGCAGGCGAGCGATCCGGTCCAGCAGGCGAACGAAAGCGCCGAGAGCCGGCGGAGCCTGGAAGCGGAAACCGCCGACAACCCGTTGGCGATCACGGCCTACCGGCGCAACTACATCATGCCGTGGACCTACAACACCAATCCGGACAAGTCCGACTTTCGCGAAATTTCGTCGGACGGCGATGTCGACAACAGCGAGATCAAGTTTCAGATCAGCTTCAAGGTCAAGCTGGTCAACGACATCTTCGGCCACAACGGTGATCTGTTCTTCGCCTACACCCAGCGCAGCTGGTGGCAGGCGTACAACTCCGAGGCCTCGGCGCCCTTCCGCGAGACCAATTACGAACCCGAGGCTTTCATGAGCTTCGACAACGACTGGACGCTGTGGGGGTGGACCAACACCATCAACCGCGTCGGCTTCGCGCATCAGTCCAACGGTCGTTCGGACCCGCTGTCGCGGAGCTGGAACCGCGTCTACGCGGAGTCGATCTTCCAGCGCGGCGACTGGGCGTTCAGCGTTGCCCCGCACTGGCGCGTGCCCGAGAACGACGCCGACGACGACAATCCGGATCTCGAGAACTACATCGGGTACGGCGATCTGACGCTGGTTCGCGCCTTCGGCGACCAGGAAGTCTCGCTGATGGTTCGAGGCAATCCGGGCAAGGCCCACTACGGCGGCCAGCTCGACTACTCCTTCCCGCTGTTCGGCAAGGTTCGCGGCTACGTCCAATATTACAAGGGTTACGGTGAGAGCCTGATCGATTACAACCACGACGTGCAGCGGTTCGGCCTCGGCTTCAGCATCAACACCTTTCTGGCCGGGATTCCCGGCACGCGTTGATGCCCTGCGTGAGCATGGCTATGCTGATTGACGCCAATCGACTGTCAAAGGAAGACACCCATGACCATGCAACCCGTAGGCGGTAACGGCAGCGACGCTCAGCGCGAGCGTGAAGCATCTACCGATCAGCTCAAGGAAGACCTGCGCAACCTGTCGCACACCGTCGAAGAGCTGATTCACGCCACCGCTGAAGACTCGCGTGGCAACATCGCCGAGCTGCGCGAGCGTGCCCAGCAGCGTCTCCACGAAACCCGCGAGCGACTCGAGGCGCGCGGCGAGAAGATCTACGCCAGCGCCAGGGAGCAGGTCGACGCCACCGACCGCTACGTCCACGAGAATCCGTGGACCAGCATCGGTATCGGCGCCGCCGCCGGCGTCGTTCTGGGGCTGTTGCTGGGGCGCCGTTGATGGCGGGTCCGGCGGAGAACGTGATCGGCGCCGCCCGGCGCCTGATCGCCAACCTGATCGCCAGCGGCGAGACGCGACTGCGCCTCGCCGTCGTCGAATGGGAAGCCGAACGCGACCGCATGCTGACGCTGCTGCTGCTCGCTGGCGCCGGCCTGATCATGCTGTCGTTCGCCGTCGGCATGCTCCTGCTGCTGGTCGTCGTGGCCTATTGGGAGGAGTACCGCCTACAGGCCATCGCCATCTGCTCGGTCGGGCTATTCGTGCTCGCCGCAGCACTGATGCTCGGGGCCAAGCGCGTTGCCAAACGACGCAAGCTGATGGCAGCCACACTTCACCACCTCAACCAAGACCGTCAGGCGCTGGATCCGACCCATGACTAGTCGCTCTCGACAGCAGCAGATCGACGCGCTGGAGCATGAAATCCTTCAGCAGCGTCTCGACATGACCGCCTCCATGCGCGAATGGCGAGACGCCACGGCGCCGATCGACAACGCCTGGAGCAAACTGATGAGTTGGCGCACGCCGCTGCTAGCGGCAGGCAGCCTGCTCGCCTTCCGAGGCGCCCGAAAACCGCGCTCGACCGGTCGGCTTTTCAAACGCGCGCTGACGGGGCTGATGATGTACAACCGTGGCCGCGCGCTCTATCGCGCCAGCAAGGGCCGTCGCTAGGTAGTGGCAAAATCGATGAGGCCTTCGCCATGAAGGCCTCGTTGCGCTTGAGATCTTTTCGCTCGCGATGCTCGCTTCCAAGCAGAGATCGAAGATGCTTGATCGCTGCGTCATGCGTAGGAAATGAGCTCTGCTCGCGAAGCCGTTGCCCCTCAGAGCGGTAGGAGCGAGCTCTGCTCGCGAAGTTGCGTCGCAGCAAGCATCTCGAACGAACCCGCTGTTCCTCTGCGCCGAGGAGCGAGCATCGCGAGCGAAGCCATGGAGCTCGAGATCTTTTCGCGAGCAGAGCTCGCTCCTATGAGAAAACTGAGGCTCGTGAGGCAAACCTAGACCGCCTGCCCGCAGGCGACACCCGAGGCCCAGGCCCACTGGAAATTGAACCCGCCCAGTTCGCCGGTCACGTCCAGCACCTCGCCAATGAAATAGAGCTGCGGCAAGTCATTGACGGCAAAGGTCTTCGACGAGATCGCCGCAGTGTCAACGCCGCCCAGAGTCACTTCCGCCGTACGCCAGCCTTCGGTCCCCGCCGGCTTGAACGTCCAGCGATGAAGCGCCTGCGCGAATGCTTCGATATCGCGATTGGACAGCTCGCCGAAGGGCCGATCCGACCAGCCCTGCCACTCCATCATCGACTGCGCCAGACGTCGCGGGAGCGCATCACCGAGCCAGGCGGCCAGTCGACGCTTGGGATGCTGCGCTCTCGAATGGCTCCACTCATCGGGGATCGAGCGTCCGGGCAGCCAGTCAATCTCGACTGGCATGCCGGCCTGCCAGTGGCTGGATGCCTGCAGCATGGCCGGCCCGGAAAGACCGCGATGGGTGAAGAGCAGCGGTTCGTCATAGCGCCCGTCACCGCAGCGCGCGGTCACCGGGCACGAGAGCCCGGCCAGTTCGCCCAGTGTCGACTTCCACTGGGAGGTCACCGTAAACGGCACCAGCGCGGCACGCGTCTCGGTCACTTCGAGATCGAAATTACGCGCCACCTCGTAGCCGAACCCGGTCGCGCCGAGCGTGGGAATCGACAGACCGCCGGTCGCGATCACCAGCGCGCCGGCCTCGATACGCTCGCCACCCGCGCGAAGCCGCATGCCCTCTCCGCATCGCTCGACCTCGGTGACCGGCGTCGAGAGCGAGACCTCCACGCCGGCCCACTCACACTCCGTGAGCAGCATCGCCGCGATCTCCTTGGCCGACTGAGCGCAGAACAGCTGCCCAGGCGCTTTCTCGACATAATCGATGGCATGGCGTTCGACCAGCTCGACGAAATGTTGCGGTGTATAACGTTTCAGCGCCGAGATGGCGAAATGGGGATTGCGCGAGAAGAAATGCGCCGGCCGGGTGGCCAGATTGGTGAAGTTGCAGCGGCCCCCGCCGGACATCAGTATCTTCTTGCCCGCCTTGTTGGCATGATCGACCACGCGCACGCGCAGCCCGCGATAGCCGGCGGTCAACGCACACATCAGACCGGCCGCGCCGGCGCCAACGATAACGACGTCATAGGTTTTCATGACAGGATGCAGGATTTCATAACGGATCAAGACTCACGGCTGATAGGGCTCCACGGCAGATAGGGCTTCACGACAGCCCGGTGTCACCAGGCGTTTTTATCCGCCCAGTCAGCGGATTCGGGGCGCGTATCTTAACAGACCCGTCCGGCCGGCTGCCGATGTACCTTCATCCGTGATTCATGGAATTTCCGGTAGCGTGTCGCTAAAACGAGATGTCGACAAGACGACAACAACACTGACGATACCCATGATCGATACGCGCAAACCTTCCTTCCCTCGACGCCTCTCGCACGCTCTTCTGTGGCTGCTGCTGGCCGGACTAACGATACCCGCACTCGCGCAGAGTGTGTCGGCACCGACGGCGGTGATCGCCGCCACGGTTAAGGAGACGACCTGGCAGGACCCGGTCGAGGCGCTGGGCACGCTGCGTGCCGATGAGAGCGTCACGCTCTCATCGACCGTGACGGGCACCATCGACGCTTTCAATTTCGATGACGGTGACGCGGTCAGCGCCGGTCAGTGGCTCGTCCAGCTTGACGACGATGAGGTGCAGGCGGAGCTGCGCGCGGCAGAGGCGGTGCAGCGCCAGCGGCAGAGCGCGCTTGATCGCGCCCAGCAGCTGCAGGACCGCAACCTGGGCGTACGCGCCACGCTCGAGGACAACGCCGCTCTGGTCCAGCAGAGCCGCGCCGAGATCGATGCGCTGCGCGCACGCATTGCCGATCACCGCGTGCGAGCCCCTTTTGCCGGCAGCGTCGGCCTGCGGGAGTTGAGCGTCGGCGCGCTGGTCACACCCGGCACCGAGCTGGTCACGCTCGACAAGCTCGATATCATGAAGCTCGACTTCACGGTGCCGGCGACGCTCCTGGCTGTGCTGCATCCCGGGCTGACGCTCGAAGCCACAACACCGGGCTATCCGGAGACGATCTTCCGCGCGAAGATCGCGCATCTCGGCACGCGGATCGACCCGATCTCGCGCAGTCTGGTCGTGCGTGCCGTTCTGCCCAACGACGACGGGCGACTGCGCCCCGGCATGCTGATGGAGATCCATCTTGCGCAGCCGGCTCGGTCTGCGCTGACCATCCCCGAGAGTGCACTCGTGCCGGACGGCGAACGGCAGACCGTATGGAAGCTTGGCGGCCTGGACGAAGAGACGCCGCGCGTCAGCCGCCAGGAGGTCACCATCGGCGAGCGCCGCACGGGCCAGGTCGAGATCCTCCGCGGCCTCGATCGTGGCGACCGGGTCGTCACCCACGGTACGCTCAAGGTTCGCGACGGTGACGCCGTCGACCTGATTGCCGTGGACCCGCCCGCCTCGCGGATCGAGGATGTGCTGGAGCGCCAGCGTCGTGCCATGCGCTCGTCGGCAACCTCGTCACAGCCTGCCCCGGGTACGCCCGACTGATGCGGCTTTCCGATCTCTCCATCCGCCGGCCAGTACTAGCAACGGTCGCCTCGCTGCTGCTGATCGCCTTCGGGCTGCTCGCGGTCGAACGTCTGCCGTTGCAGGAATATCCGGCCATCGATCCACCGATCGTCAGCATCGAGACGGCCTACCCCGGCGCCTCCGCGAGCGTGGTCGAAACCCGTATTACCCAACTGATCGAGGATCGGATCGCCGGCATCGAGGGAATCGTGTCGATCGAATCGAGCAGCGCCGATGGCGAGTCCGAGATCGATGTCGAATTCTCGCTCGACCGCGACATCGACGCCGCCGCCAACGACATTCGCGACCGCGTCTCTTCGGTCGCCGACAACCTGCCGGATCAGGCCGATCCGCCGGAGATCGAAAAAAGCGACAGCAGTGACGACGTGATCGTCTGGCTGTCGCTTTCGGGCGAGGGCTACACCATCCCCGAGCTGACCGACTATGCCAATCGCTACCTGGTCGATCGTTTCTCGACCCAGAGCGGCGTCGCCAGGGTGCGCCTGAGCGGCGGCAAGGAGTATGCCATGCGGGTCTGGCTCGACCGCAACGCGCTTGCCGCTCGCGGCCTGACGGTCGATGACGTCGCCGCTTCGCTGGAAGCGGAAAATGTCGAGCTGCCCGCCGGGTTCCTGGAGTCGAGGGATCGACAGTTCACGCTACGTATCCCACGTAACTTCGTCACCGCCGATGACTTCCGGCGACTCGTCGTGGCGCGCGGCGGTAACGGCTACCTGGTCAGACTGGGCGATATCGCCCGCGTCGAGGTCGGCTCGGTCGAGGAGCGTTCGCTCTATCGCGGCAACGGCGTGCCCATGGTCGGGCTTGGCATGATCAAGCAGTCGACGGCGAGCGTCCTCGAAGTCGCCGAGGGCGCCAAGGCCGAAATGGCCAGACTCCGGCAGACGCTGCCGGAAGGCATGACGCTCTCCCTGAACTTCGATTCGTCGATCTTCGTCGCCGGCGCCCTGCACGAGGTAATCGTCACGCTGTTCATCGCCATGGCACTGGTGGTCGTGGTGATCTTCGTCTTCCTCGGCAACGTGCGTACCACGCTGGTACCGGCGGTCACCGTCCCGATCTCGCTGATCGGGACTTTCATCTTTCTCGCGCTGTTCGGTTTCACGCTGAACCTGCTCACGCTGCTGGCGCTGGTTCTCGCCATCGGCCTGGTGGTCGACGATGCCATCGTGGTGATCGAGAACGTCCATCGCCGCATGGTCAGTCACGGCGAGACGCCCCTGGTCGCCGCCTACCGCGGCACCCGGGAGATCGGCTTCGCGGTGATCGCGACCACCCTCGTGCTGGTGACCGTGTTCGTGCCGCTGAGTCTGCTGCAGGGTGACATCGGCCGGCTGTTCTCGGAGTTCGCGTTGACGCTCGCGGCAGCCGTCGCGCTCTCCTGCCTGGTGGCGCTGTCGCTGGCGCCGATGCTCTGTTCCAAATTGCTCAGCCCACGCATGCACGAAAACCGCATCAGTCGCACCGTTCACTGGCTGCTCGAGCGTTCGCAGAACACCTATCGCCGCGCGTTGATGATCGCGCTGCGCTGGCGCTGGGCGGTGGTCGGCTCGTTCTGCCTGTTGCTGGCCGCGACCGCCTGGCTGTTCCAGCAGCTGCCGAACGAATACACCCCACGCGAGGATCGCGGCGCCTTCTTCGTGCTGATCGAAGGCCCGCCGGGCGCGACCTTCCGCTACATGCAGGATTACTACGACGAGATAGAGGCGAGGCTGATGACCCTGGTCGATCGCGGCGAGATCAATCAGGTGTCGATGCGGGGCCCCCGGGGCTTCGGGAGCGTCGAGAACTTCAACGATGGTATGGCGATCGTCACCCTCAAGGACTGGAGCGAACGCCGCTCGGCGTGGGAGATCATGGCGGAGATTCGCGAACGTCTCGACGGTCTGCCCGGCGTCACCGCCGTGCCCGTCATGCGTCAGGGCTTCGGCGGGCGCG
Source organism: Salinicola rhizosphaerae (assembly GCF_014652715.1). Lineage (GTDB taxonomy): Bacteria > Pseudomonadota > Gammaproteobacteria > Pseudomonadales > Halomonadaceae > Salinicola > Salinicola rhizosphaerae. The sequence continues at coordinate 54,972 of NZ_BMZI01000007.1, forward strand.
TCGAGAAGCCGGTCCAGTTCGTGCTTGGCGGTGGCACCTACGAAGCGCTGGTCGACTGGCGAGACCGTATGCTCGCGCGAATTCGCACCGATGACAGCGGACTCGAAGCGGTCGACAGCGATTACAAGGAAACCCAGCCGCAGCTACGTATCGAGATCGACTACGACCGCGCTGCCTCGCTGGGAGTCACCGTCAGCACCATCGGCAACACGCTGGAAACGCTCTTCGGCGGACGCAACGTGACCACCTACGTTGACAACGGCGAGGAGTACGACGTCATTCTCGAGGGCGAGCGCGACCGCCAGCGCCAGCCCAGCGCCCTCGACAACGTGCAGGTCCGTTCCGCCACCAGCGGCGCACTGATTCCGCTCGCAAGCCTGGTCACGGTCTCCGAATTCGCCGGCGCCAGCGAACTCAATCGATTCAATCGCATGCGCGCCATCACGCTGGAAGCGAATCTGGCCGACGGCGTCGCGCTCGGCGACGCGCTCGACTATCTGCAGACCGTTGCCGACGAGGAGCTGCCCATTGAGGCGGTGATCGACTACAAGGGGCCCTCGCGCGACTTCCAGGAAGCGAGCGGGGCCACGCAATTCTTGCTCGCTCTCGGCATCCTCGTCGTGTTTCTGGTACTGGCGGCGCAGTTCGAAAGCTTCATTCACCCGTTGGTGATCATGCTCACCGTGCCGCTGGCGATCAGCGGCGCGCTGCTGGGTCTCTGGGTCAGCGGGCAGTCGCTCAATATCTACAGCCAGGTCGGACTGGTGATGCTGGTCGGCCTGGCGGCGAAAAACGGCATTCTGATCGTCGAATTCGCCAACCAGCTTCGCGATCAGGGGCGGGAGTTCACGACCGCGCTGGTCGATGCTGCGGTCACTCGCCTGCGGCCGATCCTCATGACCACCGTCACCACCATGGCCGGCGCGGTACCGCTACTGCTGGCCTTCGGCCCGGGGTCAGAATCGCGACTGGTCATCGGCACCGTGATCTTCTGCGGCGTCGCCGTCGCCACGCTGCTGACGCTCTTCGTGGTGCCGGTCGCCTACGCCCTGCTCGCCAGGCGCACCGGCTCTCCCGGGGATGTCGCCCGCCGACTCGAACGCGAGATGCAGCCCCGCGACGATGCCTGATCACCGCCCTGGCGGCGCTGCAAATTGGGACTACACTGCAGAAGGTGACGACCGGCCGATAGGGCCACGCCCCGTCGGCGGCAAGGAGGGAATCCCGTGAGTCTTTTCCATCGAGACGACAAGCAGTCCCAGGTCAACCGGATCGAAGAGGATCTGACAGGGCCCTCGACCGAACCGTCGTCGGTGTCACCCGCGTCAGCAGGTACCGTCACCGAGCCGCTCGAGGAGAGTATCGACGAAGCGCCAGCCGCGGCCCGCTATTACCTGGAAGCGGGCGACTGGGCGACCCGCTCGAGACGCCGGCTCGACGAACAGATTACCGATACCTGCCAGAGCTGCGATACGTTCGTCAGGCGCAAGCCCTGGAAGAGTGTCGGAATCGCGGCGTTGGGCGGTGCCGTTCTGGCATTGATGGTGACTCGCCAGTGATCCGCACAGCGTCCATTTCCACCTACCACGATTAAGGATGATCCATGAGCCGCAATTATCGAGAAGATGCGCGTGAAGCCTATCGCGATGCCAAGCGTCGGGGACGCCGCGGCGTGGAGCGCGCACGCCATCGCGCCGACGATATCAGCCACGACCTGGCCGAGCACGCCGAGGAAGCGTGGCGCGAGACCGACGACTACGTACACCGCAACGCCTGGAGCAGTGTTGGTGTTGCCGCTCTGGCAGGTTTTGCGATCGGCTTCTTCGTCGGCCGTCGCTGAGAACCGGAAGTGAGCTGACCGGAGTGACGGTCAGCCTGAGAGAAGGCCCGGATGCCGATGGCACCCGGGCCTTCTCGTGACCAGGATCACCTTTGAATCACTCCACCGGCGCCGGCGTCACGTGAATGCCGAACAGGCTGGCTTCGCCGCTGCCGCGCCCGGTTTCCTCGGGCTCGACGAGCTGCCCGTCTCGCACCATCACGTGACCGCCCTGCCCCTGCTGGCCACCAATGACACTGCCGACCAGATAGGTCGGAAAAATGCCGGGGTCGTTCTCGTAATTGGGGTTGTGGATCAACCCGATCATCTGGAAGCGCCCACGCGTGTTGCGCAGCGACTCGAGCGAGTCCTGAATCAGTCGGCGATGCGACAACTTGGAGAACAGTCCGTCCAGCAGAATCACGCTCTCTCGGCTGACTCGTGCCCGGCGCTTCTGCGCACCGGGAAGCTCTCGCAGTTCGCGCTCGATAGCGAATTCCGACAGTTTGACCAACCACATCAGCGACACCGCCTCGCGCTGCCCCTCGGACATATCCTCGTTGAGCGAGAACAAGCGCCCGTGAGGACGAATCGCTTCGTGCTTGATGCGAATGGTGACATCTCGGAACAGTCCGCGGTAGATACGCCGACGAATCTGACGTGTCAGCTCGTCGTCGCTGCCACCGCGCGCCTGCGCCTTGTCTCCGGCCTGCTCGATCCGCCGCCGCTGCACCGCGAGATGCGCATCGATGTCGGCCAGCAGTTGCTGGATCAGCTCGCGCACGTCATCGTCCGCGATCAGCGCCGCCTTCACCTCGAAGTAGGCGCCGCCGTCGCTGGCCCGCTGCGCGACACGCCGAAGAATCTCGAGATTGCCGGCCGCGTCGATAATGATCGAGCTCAAGCGTTCGACCAGGGTGTCCTCGATCTGCTCACGAGAGGTGTGCAGGCGCCCGACTCGAGCGCGATGTTCGTCCAGCTGGCCAACCAGCTGGGCGTGCAGGGAGCGTAGCGACTCCAGCGCCTCGGGACTCACCCCCTCGAGCGAGCCGAGGCGCGCGCGCTCGGTCTCGTTGAACAGTCGACTCGCACTGGCCGACTCCAGCGAGAGCCCCAGCGCCCGCTCACGGGCCGTCACGTCGCGCGCCTGACGCTCCCGATTGCGTGCGCGCTCGCCGAGGTTGAGTGCACCCAGCCCCTCGAGCAACGTCTGCTGGCAGGTTTCCAGGGCCTCGAGCTCGAACGTCCCGGCTGCCTCCGGATCGAGCGGTGCCGCCAGCCACTGGCGCCAGCTCGCGAGCGCCGCATCGAGCCGTTCGGCCTCATCGCCATCACGCGGCCAGCCAGCGTCTGGATCGGCGAGCGCGCGTTCGGCCCAACCCTCGGGGAGCTGCCTGAGGACTTCCAGCCAGGCGACGGCCAGCTGATCGACGACGTTCAGCGCCTGCTGATGGCGACCAAGGCGTGTCTCGACAGTGCTCTGCTCCGAGCCGTTGGCCTTGCGTCGGTCACGGCTCTCTTTCAGCGACTGCTTGAGTCGGCCGATATCGCGCTCGAGCGTGCGATTGCCGCCTTTTTCGTCGCGCACCTGGAGAAACGCGCGGATGCGGTCGAAATCGAAATCGGCGCGCCGGTTGGCATCGGCAACGCCGCGCTGCAGATCGGCTTCGCGCGTCTCGGCGTCCCGCATGAATTCAGGCCCGCCTTCGGCGACGAACGTCGCCAGCCGCCGCAGTCGATCGCGTTCGCCATCGTCAAAGAGCCGTCTGAGCTGCTCGCGGCCTTCACCGCGACGCGATTCGAGCGCCTCGACCTGCAACTCGATCTCGGCCAGTCGCTCACCAAATTCGGCACTCTCTTCGTCGAGCAGCGAGAGCTGTTCATCGATCTCCGCCAACCGCTCGATACCGCCGGCGGCAGCGAAGCGTTCGGCGGCCAGCCATAGATCGCCGTGCTGTTCGAGCTCCCGCGCCGCCGATTCCCGCAGCGGCGACAGCCGATCGCGCTCGCTCACTGCCGCCGCCCGTGCCTCACGAGCCTCGGCGAGCGCCGATTCGCCGCCCTCTTCGAGAAAACGCTGGAAATCGTCGATCGCCTTGAGCGCCGCCTCGCCGAGACGCGGTGCCAGTGCCGACTGCTCGGCCTCGAGCCTGTCACGCTTTTCATCGAGCGCGGCCAGACGAACTTCAGCGTCGTCCGCAATCGCCTGCTGGGCCTCGAGCGCCAGACGAAAACGCTCACCGTGGGGGTCGAGTCGCGCGATCTCGTCTTCCAACGCCTGCTGGCGCTGACGATCGATCTCCAGGCGCTGCTGTGTTTCTTCGCGCAAGGCGGTGAGGTAGGCCGGGTCGAGCGCGGCCTTGACCGCGAGCGTCTCGACGCCCTGCACGGCACCGAGCGGCAGCTCGCCTCGGGCCAGCGTCGCTGCCAGACTCGCGGCCTCCAGCACAGGCACCCCGCAGCCGGCATCGATCAGACACTGGGAAGCCTCGCGGGCGGCGGCCTCGCCCTCGATCACCGGCGCGAACAGTTGGCCTGCAGCCTGAGCCAGCCACAGCCGGCGCTGTTCGGCATCCGCCTCGAGCCCGGCGATGACCTCGTGCAGGACTTGGAACTCGATCTGTTTGTCGTCGAGCAGTTGCTGCGCTTCGGTTTCGGCGGCCAAGCGCGCCAGCGGATCGCCGCTGAGACTTTCGAGATAGCGCTCACGTGCCTCGCTGGCGCCGGCCAGCGTTTCCCGCTCCCGCAGCAGTCGCGGGTAGCGCGCCTTGGCATCCTTGAGCCAGGCACCCGGCGTCTGCTCGGAGATCTCGCGAAACGCGCTCAGCGCCTCGCGAAGGCGCTCGAATTCGCGCGCCTCCTGCGTCAGCTGATGCAGACCATCCTGCAGCTCACGCGACTGGCGGTAGAGCGTATCGCGCAGGTGAACGGGCGAGGCGTCACCGTGCCACTGACGGTAACGCGACGCGGAATCCTCGAGCGGCTCGAGACGCGCCAGTCGCGCCCCGGCATCCGCCTCCGCGCGACGGGCGTCGGCCAGCGCCTGCTCATGAGACGCCAGCGCACTGCGACGCGCGCTCCAGAACCCGACTGGCGAGGCATCGGGCCAGTTCTCGGCAAATGTCTGCCACGCCTCGCGTCCGGCGGCCAGCGGCGCCATCTCGCCCTCGAGGCGCTGACGCTGCTCGCGCCGGCTCTGCACTGCCTGACGCGCGCCATCGCGCTGCCCCAGCAGTGTGCTCGCTTCTTCTTCCCAGTCCGCAAGCTGCGTTTCGAGCTCTGCCTGTTGCGCCTGCTTGGTCTCGAGCAACGCTTCCGGCGTGATGTCGGCATGCTCGGCCACGAATGCCGCGTGCCACTGTGCCGGTTGCTTCAACTCGCCCATGCGCCCGAGATGATCGGCGTGCTGGCGACGGGCGACTTCCAGCGTTTGCCGGGCACCGTCGCGCGTTGCCTCCGGCGTCTCCAGCTCGGCTTCACTGAAGAGCCCCTCGGCCAGCGCCTGGGTGTAGACACTCTGGTTGTCGATGAAGTCGCGCTGGCGCGACTCGAGTTGCTCCCGCTCGTGTTCGAGCCCTTCGATCTCGTCGTCGAGACGCTCGGCATCGAGCTTCAACGAGCGCCGGTACTCGCGGTCGGCGATGACCTCTTCGCGAAAGCGATTGCCATCGAGCGCTTCGAACGCCTCAACCGCATTGTCGAGCTGACTCAGGGCGCGATAGCGCGCGGCGTCGTCGCTGAAAGCGTGGCTGTCGGCCAACCAGGCGCGAGCCTGATCGAAAGCGACATGCCCCACCTCGCGCCCGCCGATCCAGCTCGCTTGCGGCAGATGCACCAGACGGCGATGCGTGTCGACACGCGCGCCGCGCTCGGAGAGCGCCTGACGCACGTTGCGCTCGGCCTGCCGGCTCAGCTTGGCCAGCAGCCAGGTCGAAACGCGCGGTCGCTCGGTATCGCCGATCGCCCAGGCGAGTCCCGCAGCCAGCTCGAGCTCGGCGACTGAATCAGGCTCGGCGGTCGACTCGGCGTCAGCGTCGATGCTCGACCGGCCCGGCAGCCCCGCCAATGGCGCCAACGCCTGGCCACCGAGCAGACGTTCGGCCTCCTCGAGCGAGGCATCGAGGTTGCCGAGCTGCCGGCGCGACTCGAGCAGGCTCTCCCCCTCCTCGTTCAGCGTCGCCAGTCGCTCGACCTTGTCGTCGGCGCGCTGCTGGTCGCTCTCCGCCTCGGCCAGACGATGGCGCAGTTCGGTGATCCGCGTACCGGAGTTGAGGATGACATCTTCGATCAGCTCCTCTTCCTCGTCGGTCTCGCCGCGCGTCGCCCCGGAAAGAATCTGTGGCGCCAGCACTTCGTAGAAGAACGCCTGATCGGCCTTCTCGCCGGCTCGCGGTTTGATCGCGTTGAAGATCTGACTCTTGTCGGCGCCGCCCTCTTTCTGAAAAGCGGCCAACTGGGCCAGTTCCCGCCGCGAAATATGCGCCCCGACCGCTTCCAGCCACTCTTCGCGGTTGGAGGCACGCGTCACCCCATTGGCGCGCATGGTGCTCTGGAAATCGGCGTTGGGATAGAGCGCGAGCTTGCCGTCACGTGTGATGTGATGCACCGGCACGTCAGCCAGCTGCCCGGGATAGTGATAGAACACCAGCCCGCTGCCGTCACTGTAGCCGTACATGCCGAAGACGAACGTCTCGCCGGCGACCTCGTCGCCCGCCGCCGCCAATATGTCATCCTGACGTTCGGCCTCCTGGGCACGGAATTCGACGCGCAGGTGGGTCCAGCTACGCGCCTCGCCGTTGACCTTGCTCGGCGAGCATTTGCGGCGGGTGCGCGTCAGCAGCTGACGATCGCGCGAGAGCATCCCGATCAGCGCCTCGGCCATGGTCGTCTTGCCGAAGCCATTTTCCATGCTGATCGCGCTGGATTGACCGCGCAGGTCGAGCAGCAGATGGCGCATCTTCGCTTCCCACGGCGAGGCGATATCGCCGTGCTTGTTGAGCAGGTTGGCGATCTCGATGCGGTTGATGACGCTCATCGGCGGCCCTCCTCGGCGTCTGTCTGGCTAGCGGCGCTCTCGTTATCGGATGCGCTGTTCGATTCGCGACCCAGCGTGGCGGGAGTTTCCTGGCCATCCTCGAACAGGTCCGTCTCGGGCACGGTTTCATCCTTTTCAGAATCTTCTTCCCTGTCCTTGTCAGCCCCCGCTGCGCCCTCGTCCTCTTCGGCGGATTCCGGCACCGCGGTCTCGGAAGCCTCGCCATCGCCGGAGGTCAACTCGATCAGGTGCGTCAGGTGGTGGACTCCGATCTGCTCGGCTTCGAGCGCCCCCAGCAGCGTCTGCTGCCAGACATCCTCGTCGGCCGCTTCACGCACGGCGTCGAGATGGCCCGCCTTGACCAGCAGATCGATGAACGCTTTGACGCGGCGCGCAATATCCTCGCCTCGCTCGTCGAGCAACACGCGACTGCTGGCCGGCGCGCGATCGCCAAGGCCACGCAGCGTCTCGAGCTGGTCGCGCACCAGCTCGACGAGCTCGCGGGTGACGAAGGTCGCTTCCTGGTAGCGGCTGACGTCCGACAGCGCGCGGTTCAGGCGCGTATAGATCAGCGTGTGCAGCAGAAGCCACAGCTGCAGATACCAGAGCGCCAGCTCCGCGCGACTCTCCTGACGCAGCTTGAGCGCGTCGAACACCGGCTCGCGGGTATAGAGCGGCGGCTGCTCGAGCTCCGGGTCGGGCAGGAGCGCGAAGAAGCGCGACCCAGGGGCGATACCGGGGTAATCGCCGGCCTCGAATGCCTTGAGACGCAGTCCCTGACCGGCGAGAAAATCGCGTAGCGCCTCGCGTTCGTTCTCCTGCGCGTCGTCGATCAGCGCGCAGACATCGCGCTCGGAAAGCTGCCCCTCGCGCGCGGGCCGACGTTTACGACCGCCGCTGGGAACGCGTTCGGCCGTGCGATAGCGAAGCAGATAGGCGACGACCTCGCCCATTTCCATCATGTTCATGCGTTCAGGCTTCCCTGTTCCTGGATTCGGTCTCGTTGGCAGCAACTGCCTCGCGCAGGCGTAGCGAGGGTGTCACGGCGCCCTCGATGCGACGACCGTCTGGCAGGTCGATCGTGAAAGGCGTGTCGTCGATACCGACGCTGAGGCTGTCACCCAGCAGTTGGGTATCCACGAAGGTGTTGAGCAGCTGCGGCAGGCAGTCGAGCGTGCGATTGGCGGCGCCATCGACATCATCCTCGAAACGATGCCAGCCCTCGCCGAGTGCCTCGGGCAGTGACAGCGGCGCCTGGCTCAAACGTTGACGCAGCGCGGAACCGCGGGCCTTGAGATAGCGTGCCAGCAAAGGGTCGGCACTCGGCCTGTCGCTGGCCTCGTCGAACACCAGTGCGGCCCCACTGCGCTCGGCGCGCCGCGTCTCCACCAGCATCGTCAAGGTCTCGCCACGCGGCATCGAGACCTGGACACTGAGCGGCATCATGCGCGCGACCACGGCACTCTGCAGGCGCGCCGGCGGCGGACTCGTCAGCAGACGCTGGGCCAGCCCGGCAAAGTCGATGACGCCCATCGACTGGATACGTCCTTCTGCAATATCGGAGAGCAGCTCCGAGAGGCGTCGCGAGAGATTCTCGATCGCCGTCAGCACGCGGCCGATGGCGCCCGACAGCATGCGCAGATCCCACTCGTCCTCCTGGCGCTCGGCCCAGGTCTCGAAGCTCGTGAGCAGCGCGGGCGTGGCGAGCTGGGCACGCGCGCTGAGTAGCGTCCCCTGGATCGTGCTGAGCGCGTTGTGATAGTGGCGCTCGTTGTCTAGCAGCGCGCTCAATTTGCCCTCGTGCGTCGGATTCTCTCGCACCCGGCGTAGTTCCTGGGTCAGCGCGCGGATCGCCATCAAAATCTGCTGGGTAATGTCGGGCACGCGCGCGTAGTCTCCCCGCGACAATGCGGCGACGACCTTGGCGGCGTCGTATTCGGAATAGAGAAGATCCTCGACCTGGCTCGCCAGCGTCACCGCCTGTCGCCCGCTCGGCGTGAGGCGTACCTGGCCGGTCTGGCCCTGCTTCTCGATCAGCGCGGTACGCTTGGTACTGCGCCCGCTGCGCTCGCCGGCAGGCGCATCTACGTCACTCGGCGAGGGGCTGGCCTGCCACTCCCGATAGTGGATCTCGCTCGGCGTCGCCAGCAGGTTGACCACGAAGCTCAGGTCGTCGGCGGAGAGCCGGGGATACTCGCCGCGCAGATGCGCCAGACACCGACGCTGGGTGACGAAGGCGCTATTGGTGGCGAAATCCACCTCCAGCAGGTAGTCAAGCAACAGACAGCCGAGGTCCAGCCAGTAGCCATCGCGCAGCCCTCGTCGCTGCTCCTGCGTCACCTGAACGAAGGGCGAGCCCGGCTCGTGTGCGCTGTCATGTAAATCCAGCAGCCGCGTCGTCGCGACCAGCAGCTTGTTCCAGGCGGTCATGTCGACTCCAGACGGGGAACAACGGAGGTCTCGTGGCCGAACAATCGGCGCGTCGCCGTGCTGGCGAGCCGTGACCACGAGCCAAAGCGACGCATTATGCCAAGGTTGCCGGCTCGGGTCATGGCGCGAGTCGACGTCAAGGCTTCGCGATGACTGCTATGTTGACTCCGTTCTCTCTTCACTTCTCAACGGAGACTTCCCATGGAATATCGCCGTCTTGGCCGTACCGGCCTCAAGGTTTCACCGCTCTGCCTGGGCACCATGACCTATGGCACGCCGCAGTGGCGCGATTGGGTGCTGGACGAAGGCCAGAGCCGACCGTTCATTCAGCAGGCTCTGGAGGCTGGCATCAATTTCTTCGATACCGCCGACATGTACTCGGATGGAGAGTCGGAGCGGGTCGTGGGCAAGGCGCTGAACGACTTCGCACGGCGGGAAGAGGTCGTGGTAGCGACCAAGGTCTACAACCCGACCGGCAACAAGTCTCCCAACGAGCGCGGTCTGTCGCGCAAGCACATCCACCACGCAATTGACGCCTCGCTCGAGCGGCTCGGCATGGATTACGTCGATCTCTACCAGACCCATCGCTGGGACTACGACACGCCGATCGAGGAGACGATGGAAGCGCTTCATGAGGTGGTCAAGGCTGGCAAGGCGCGCTACATCGGCGCCTCGAGCATGCACGCCTGGCAGTTTGCCAAGGCGCAGCATATTGCCGAGCGACACGGCTGGACCCAGTTCGTCACCATGCAGCCGATGGTCAACCTGATCTATCGCGAGGAGGAGCGCGAGATGATCCCGCAGTGTCGTGATCAGGGCGTCGGCGTCATTCCCTGGAGCCCGCTAGCCCGCGGCATCCTTGCCGGTAGCAAACCGGTCGGCAGCGATGGCACCACGACTCGCGCCAAAAGCGACGAACAGATGCGCGCCTGGAAGCTCGGTCTCGACCGCGATACGCCGGTTCTCGAGGCGCTGCGTGCGCTTGCCGAAGCGAAGGGTGTGTCGCCTGCCCAGGTCGCACTCGCCTGGCTATTGCAGAAACCCGGCATCACCGCACCGATCGTGGGTGCCAGCAAATCTCACCATCTGGACCAGGCACTGGGGGCGCTCGATATCTCGTTGACCGCGGACGAGGTCGAGCGCCTCGAGGCACCCTATGTCCCGCATGAGGTCGTCGGCTTCGAGTGATCGAGTCTGAAAGGCAGGCCGTCACGGCCTGCCTGCTTCTCGCTGATTCGCTGTCAGGCCGGTAGCGCTTCGCGGGGCGCCGTATCATGCCGCCGACCGGCGATGCCCAATCGATCGAGCGTCGGCCGCGCCGATTCATCGAGCCGAAACCAGGCGATCAGCCGCTGGAGCTCGGCCGCCTGCGACTCCATGGCTCGCGCCGATTCCGAGGCTTCCTGGACCATGCTGGCATTCTGCTGCGTGACCTGATCCATCTGCCCCACCGCTTGACTGACCTGGGAGATTCCGGTGCTCTGCTCCTGCGTGGCCGAAGAAATTTCTGCCATCAGTGACGACATGCGTGTCACGCCCTCGACCACATCGTGAATCGAACTTCCCGTGACTTCGATCAATGCCGCGCCGCTGCCGATGCGCTGGTGAGAGGATTCGATCATGGTGCGTATTTCACCGGCAGCATCGGCGCAGCGTTTGGCCAACGTCTGCACTTCGCTGGCAACCACGGCGAAGCCACGCCCGTGCTCGCCGGCACGCGCGGCTTCGACAGAGGCATTGAGGGCAAGAATATTTGTCTGAAAAGCGATCGAATCGATCATTCCCACGACTTCGACCACACGCCGCGAGTCCTCGGTAATCGCCCGCATGGAGCCGACCGCTTCCGCCATGCGCTCACCGCTCTCGGTCGCCTGGGCACGGACCTGCGCCGCGAGGTCACTGGCCTGGCGCGTGTTGTCCGCGTTCTGGCTGACGGTCTGCGTCATCTGCTCCATGCTGGTCGCCGTCTCCTCGAGTGATGCCGCCTGCTGCTCGGTACGACTCGAGAGATCCTGACTTGCCATGGCGATTTCACCCGCGCCAAGGTCGATATTCGTGCTGGTCGCGTTGACCTGACTCAGCGTCGACACCAGGCGCTGGCGCATCGATTCGAGCGCAGCGAGCAGGCTGCTGGTATCGCCACTTCTGAGTGCGAGCGGCTTGCTGAGGTCGCCCTCGGCAATACGCCTGACCACGCCTTGGGCAACGCGGGGGTCACCCCCCAGACTGCCGGTGACGTCACGAATGATCCACGCCATGATGCCGGTGAGCAGCAGGCCGACGACGGCGAGGATAACACCGGACTCCACTGCACTATCCCAGAAGGCTTGCTGTACATCGGTCAGATAGGCGCCCGTGGCCAGATACCAGCCCCATTGCGGGACCTGCAGGGCGTAACTCATCTTCTCCTGCCAGGGAGCATCGGTCGAGGCGCGATAGGCGTAACGGAAGCTGCCGCCACCTGCCGGCTGGCCCGCCTCACGCAATGCCTGGAAAGTCGCGACTCCATTCTCATCCTTATAGTTCGTCATATCCTGCCCGACCGGAAATGAGGGGTGCGACACGATGTGAAGTCCATCGTCGAAGGCAAAAAGATAACCATCCTTGCCGAACCTCAGGTCATGCAAGCGCGTCAGCGCGCGTTTCTGGGCGTCCTCACGCGTCAACTCACCCTGGTCTGCCTGTTCCACGTACCCCTCGACGAGATCTCTGGCGCTCTCGACGAAATGCCGGAGGCTGGTGCGTCGCTCTTCCAGCAACCCCTCACGCTTGTCGACGATGGTCCAACCCGTCAGCATCAGCATGCCGACCCAGACCAGCCCCAGTGTTGCCCAAAGCTTCCGACTCATCGTCAGTCGCGTCATCGCTGTTCCCCATTTTTTCTGATTGGAAGAAACTTCTCTGTGGAGAGATATCGCGCCGTCCCTATCGAGTCGGCCGCATGATGACTATCGACCAAAGTCTAAGATTCTAAAAAAATATCGATTTATCAGATAATTACGACTACAAAAACCGTAAGAAACTGGATACTAAACCTGTAGGACATCCCCTAAGCAGCAAAAACGTTTTGATTGGGATCCGCCACCAAAGTGGCGCCGTATCGGCCCGACTTCGAGTGGCAGGCGCTCGGGGACGATGGCATCATTGAGAGACAGCGCAGACCTCGCTGCCGGCGCCGATTTCCGGTGACGAGCCGAGGCCTGCAAGCTGACGATGTCTTCATGGCCGCCGAGACGGCGCGCCACAATCAGTGAGGTAGTGCACGCCAATGTTTGAGAAGATCGAGCGCGTCCCGGGGGATGCCATCCTCGGGCTGATCGAAGCCTACAACCAGGATCCCAATCCGCAGAAGGTCGACCTGGGTGTCGGCGTCTACCGGGATTCCCATGGCAATACGCCGATCATGCGCGCCGTGAAGCAAGCCGAGGCACGCCTGCTGGAGAACGAGAAGACCAAGAGCTATATCGGTTCTCATGGTGACCCGCGCTATGGCAAGGTCGTCCTGCCGCTGGTTCTGGGTGCCGACTCGGCGGTCCTCGCCGCCAATCGGGCGAGCCTGACGCAATCTCCTGGCGGGACGGGTGCCCTGCGCCTGGCGGCGGATTTCATCAAGACCAATCTGCCCGGCAAGTCGATCTGGCTCTCCGATCCGACTTGGCCCAACCACCTCGGTATCTTCGAGGCGGCGGGCATCGCGATTCACAAGTATCCCTACGTCAGCGCCGACAACCGCCTCGACTTCGACGGCATGCTGGCGACATTGAAGACGATTCCCCAAGGCGACGTGGTGCTGTTGCACGCCTGCTGCCACAACCCCTCCGGCTTCGATCTCAGTCAGGATCAGTGGCGCCAGGTGCTGGAAGTGGTCAAGGCGCGGGGGCTGCTGCCACTGGTGGATTTCGCCTATCAGGGCTTCGGCGATGGCCTCGAGGCCGACGCCTTCGGCGTTCGGCTGATGGCGGAGAATCTCGACGAAGTATTGATAACCAGCAGCTGTTCCAAGAACTTCGGTCTCTATCGCGAGCGCACCGGCGCCCTCATCGTGATCGCCGGCAACGCCGAGCAGATGGAGAACGTGCGCTCACAGATGGCCATCGTGGCTCGCGAGAACTACTCCAACCCGCCCTCCCACGGGGCTGCCATCGTCACCGAAATTCTCGAGTCCAGTGAACTGGCCAGCGTCTGGCGCGACGAGCTGACCGACATGTGCGATCGCATCAACGGTCTACGCAGCGATCTGGTCGAATCGCTCAAGCCGTACGGACTGGACGGGCGCTTCGCCCACGTTGCCGAGCAGCGCGGCATGTTTTCCTACACCGGTCTCAGCACGGCTCAGGTCAAGCGCCTGCGCGATGAGTTCAGCATCTACATGGTCGGCTCCGGTCGTGCCAACGTCGCGGGCTTTACCCGCGAAAACCTGCCCTACGTCGCCAAGGCGATCGCTGCCGTCGTCGAGTAACGTCCGTCATCACGGCTTCCGACCGGAAGCTGTCACGCATTCGCCCGGCCAAATGGCCGGGCGAATGCATTAGGACCACACGCGGGCCGGGTAGAGCTCGCGTCAACCCGGCTCAGTACCAGGCGCTGATACCCAGGACCAGAGAGAGTCGATCCGCTTCATCGTTCGGGCGCATGCGGCGGGTTTCACCGTAGACGTTCTCCCAGCTCAAGCCGACATACGGCGAGAACATCTTGGTGACGTCGTAACTCAGTCTCAGCCCGGTTTCGGTCGAATTGATCCCCTGACCGATCTCGTAGTCGGCGACGCGATCGGCAGAGGCATTGATCTCGAAGCGGGGAGAGAGAATCCAGCGCTGAGTCAGCAGCCACTCATATTCGAATTCGACACGGGCACTCGTATCGCCACGCTCGCTGACGAACAGCGAAGCCTCGGTATCGATGCCGTACGGCGCGAGTCCTTGCAGCCCGAGAACAGCGTAAGTGCGTGATGGGTGAGGATCGATATCGTGACGCAGGCCGAGCTGAACGTCCCAGAAATCATCCAACTTGCGGTCGTATAATGCCTGCAGCTCCGCGCTCTCCGACTGCCCGGTTCGCCAGTCACCTTCCCCCTCCGTTTTCCACCAGAACTTGTCGAGATCGTTTCCATACCACCCCTCGGCATCCCAGAGATAACCTTCGCCAACGTCGTCATGGCGATACTCGAGACGATCCAGCGTGATATTGCTGTAATTGGCGGTATCGTGAATCGGCGGTCCCCAGCTCGCGGGTGCGCCACTGCTGGGATCGGCGTTCTCGGGGACGACAGCGTCGAGAGATGCCTTGCCCGGCGGCGGGTTCGCCCACGCGGGAGTCGACGCGGCGATTATCCATGAAGCCACCAGCAATGAAGACAGAGTCGGCGTGGCGCCGTCGATACCGAACGCGGTCACGAGGCGGGGATACGAACAGGATCGACGATCATGCATGGTGGTTCTCCTCGTCGAGCACCCGAACCACCCGGAACATGCCCATCTCCATGTGATAGAGCAAATGGCAGTGAAAAGCCCACCGTCCCGGTTCGTCGGCCGTGATCAGCAGCGATACCCTGGCCGCGGGCCTGACGCTGATCGTGTGCTTGAGCGGCAGATGCTGGCCCTGCCCGTTCTCGAGCGCCATGAACATGCCATGAAGATGAATGGGGTGCTCCATCATGGTGTTGTTGATCAACACCAATCTGAGCCGCTCGCCGTATTGAAAATCGATCGGTTCGGCTTCGCTGTAAGTCTCGCCATCGAACGACCACATATAGCGCTCCATGTTGCCGGTCAGATGCAGCTCGACGGTCCGTGTCGGTTCACGCTGATCCGCATTCGGCCAGGGTCGCCTCAACTGGGTGTAGCGAAGCACGCGATGATCGACGCCCTCGAGCCCCGTTCCAGGTTCGTCCAGTCGGCTGTCACTGCTGGCCGGCATCAGCGCGTCGTGATCGGCGGGAGAGACGTCGTCGTCCATCGACATGGCATCGTGGCCCGTATTCATGTCCATCGGCGGCTTTCCGTCGGCATCGCCGCCATGACCGTTCGACGCTCGGCCGGCTGACATCGGTGGCGCCGAGCCGTGGTGCATCATGGTGTCGCTTTCGGCGATGCTGTCCTGAGACATCGCTTTTCGGGACATGCCGCTCATATCACTCATGCCCGCCATCTTGCCCATCCCCATATCCGCCATGGTGCGACGCGGCGGCTTTCGAAGCGGCGGTACCGGCGCGAACTCTCCGATCTTTGGCGTCAGGCTGCCCATCACATAGCCGGAGCGATCCATGCTCTCGCACATCAAGGTATAAGGGCGGGAATCCGGCGTGACCACGACATCGAACGTTTCCGCTACGCCAATCTGAAATTCGTCGACGTCCACCGGGTCGACAGGCTGGCCATCGGCAGCGACGACCGTCATCGCCAACCCCGGAATTCTCACGTTGAAATAGGTCATCGCCGAGGCGTTGATGAAACGCAGCTTGACGCGCTCCCCAGGCACGAACAGCCCCTCCCAGGGCGTCGCCGAATGATGGCCGTTGAGCAGGTAGTCGTAAGTCAGGCCGGACACGTCCGCGATATCTCGCGGGCTCATGCGCATATCACCCCACATGCGACGCTCTTTCAGCGTGGCGGCCCACCCCCGCTTCTCGACGTCAGCGAAGAAATCGTCGACGGTACGCTCGTCGAGATTGTAGTAATCGCTTTGCGCCTTGAGCTTGGTCATGACCCGATGCGGATCTTCGAACGTCCAGTCGTTGAGCATGACGACGAAATCACGCTCGACGGGATGCGCTCGAGCTTCCGAAGGATGAATGACGATCGGCCCGGTCAGCCCCTTCTGCTCCTGCATTCCCGCATGGCTGTGGTACCAGTAGGTACCACTCTGGCGCACGGGAAAATAGGCCTCGAAGGTCTGGCCCGGTGCCACGCCGGGAAACGAAACCCCCGGTACACCGTCCAGTTGAAACGGCAGCAGAATGCCGTGCCAGTGCAGCGACGTCGGCGTGTCCATATGATTGTGAACGCGCAGCCTCGCTGTCTGGCCCTCCCACAGCTCGATCAGCGGAGCGGGGACCCGGTCGTTGACGCTGTAAGCGGCGCCACTTCGAGAGCCCAGTTGAAATCGATCGCGCCGGATATGCGCATCGAAGGTCACATTGCGCGGCGGACCGCCGGGCACCCGCCCAATGCTTCCCGCCGACGCCGTTCTTGCGGAATCGCCAGCGAATGCGCTGCCGGGCATCAAGGCGTTCCACCCCCCCAATACCCCCAACGCTCCCAAGGCGCTCAAGAGCGCGCGCCGCTGATGGCAGACATCGTCCATTCATGGTCTCCAGCACGAAATGATGCCGTCAGACTAAAAGACCAAACTGAGCCGAAGCTGACAGCCTCGAATCGATCGACTCAAGGCCCGAGAAGGGCTGAGGGCTGAGGGCTGAGGGCTGAGGGCTGAGGGCTGAGGGCCATGAGATTGTGCCCCATCACGAGCCCGAGGACGCCTGCGGCCCCCTGGGCGAGAAATGTAGCTCGATACGCAGGCCGCCGAACGCCGACTGATCATATTTCACCCGGCCCTGATATCGCTCGATCAGCTGAGCGAGTATCGACAGACCGAGTCCATGCCCTGGCTTCTGCTCGTCGAGCCGAGTGCCTCGCTCGCCCAGCGATGCAAGATGCGCGCGATCCACGCCGGGGCCATCATCCTCGACCACCAGCCGATCCGGCATGGACACATCGACCATCACGCGCGATCGTGCCCACTTGCCACCGTTATCGAGCAGAATGCCCAGACACTCCATGGCGTCATGGCGCTCGAGCGGCAGCCGACACAGCGCTTCGGGACCGGGATCGATGTCAAAGTCGATGCCCGGATAGAGGGTCTCCAGCATCGACAGCATCGACTCGACATCGGCCACGTCGAGCCGACGCTGGCCAGTCGCCTGACCGGCGATACGTGAACGCCTCAACTCCTCGGATAGCTTCTCGTCGATGGCTCTCAATCGATGAACCATGGCCTCGCGCCGCCTTTCATCGGGTATCGAAGGCGCACTCAGTGCCTGGATGACCGCCGCCAGCGGCGTCTTGATGGCGTGCGAGAGATTGGCGAGCGACTGTCGCATGCGCTGCTGACGGAACTGTTGCTCATCCACCAGCTCGTTGATCTGCGCGATAACGCCTTCCAGTTCGGATACCGTCCCGATATCCAGTCGGGCGCGCTCGCCGCGACGCAATGCCTCGAGCTGACGGGTCAGCGACTTCAGCGGTCTGAGCCCGCGCTGGACGACAGCGAAACTGAGCGCCAGCAGTATCAGCGAAATGAGCGCGGCACTGGCCCCGATCCAGAGATGCAGACGCGCCAGCCCTTGATCGACCTGCGCGAAATCCTCGCCCACGAGCACCGTGACCGCCGCCCCTCGAATCGTCTGCCGCTCGCGCCACGCGAGCAGATGCCTGCCCTGCCAATGGAGATCGAGGAGCTTGTCTTCCGGCCCGTCAAGATAAGGCGCGAGGGCTCGCACCCCGTCCGCCGGCGAGACATATACCTGAGCACCACGACGTACCAGATAGACATGATGAAAGACGGACGTATCCGGCCACACGCTCTGCTCGATCGGGGCCAGCGGCAAGTCGCCGGGGCCGAGGCGCGAGAAGATGTACTCCGCCTCCTGCTGCAGACGACCGGCGAGAAACTCTCTTGCGACGTCCTTGAGCAGAATGCCGTGCAGCAGCCAGGTGAGCCCCATGATGAGAGCCGCCACCAACGCCAGGCGGCTCAGTAACCGGATGCGAAGACTAGGACTCCGACGCATGCGGTAGCGATTCGCGCGGTGTCTTGCCATGAAAGACGTATCCCTCTCCGCGACGCGTTTCGATACGACGACGTCCGAGTCGCTGACGCAGCCGGGCGATGTAGACTTCGATCATGTTGGGCGTCGATGCATCCTGAGAGAGGGCGTAAAGCTGATCCAGCAACTGGACCTTGGAGTGCACGTGCTCCGGGTGGAGCATCAAAAAACGCAGTAGCCGGTATTCGGTAGCGGTGAGATTCTGCCACTCATCCTCCCCCACCCGGCAGCGCTTCAACGATTCATCGAGATGGACGTCACCGACCCGCAGTACGATCCGGGTCTGGCCGCTGGCGCGGCGAATCAACGCCTGCAGACGCGCCAGCAGTTCCTGCTCGTGAAACGGCTTGGTCAAATAGTCGTCGGCGCCTTGCTGCAGACCGTCGACCTTATCCTCCCAGCTGTCTCTGGCGGTCAGCGCCAGCACTGGGTCGCGCATGCCGATATCTCGCCAGCGGCAGAGCATCGACAACCCGGAACCATCCGGCAGGCCGATATCGAGAATGATCGCCGCGTAGGATTCGCTCTGCACGAACAGTTCGGCCTGTCGGCAGTCCGCCGCCAGATCGACGCGGTATCCCTCACTGTTCAAGCGCTCGGCCAGACTCTCGGCCAAGAGTTCATCATCCTCGACAAGCAATAGTTTCATGGCTTCTGGACACGTGCGAACGGAATAGACATCGCGAGTCTAGCGGAGTTTCCTGAATCGATGCTGAGCAGGCGCCAACGGAGAAGTCGGCCATAGCGAGAGCCGCCCGGCCAAACGGCCGGGCGACTGTATATTGGCAAGAACCTCGCCAAGCTAGGGCTTCAAGGTATCCGCGCCCATCGCCGACTCGAAACGCTCGCGCGTGACACCACCGGCCTGCTCGTCTCCGAGCTGCTGAAACATCGTCTCCTGCTTGGCACTGGTCGCCTCGTCCTGGTCGATGACACCATCGCCGTTGACGTCGAGCTGGTCGAAACTCAGCGCGTTGGGCCGCTGGTCGACCGGCGTCTGCGCGCCGCCGTCGGTGAAGCCGGCATTCGCTCGGCCGACACCGCCTGACTTCTCGATCGACTCACTGTCCAGCTGGGATGCGTTGGCGGGGGCCTGGGGCTCACCCTCCTGCTCGACGATATTGGGTCCGTCGGTCGTGCCCTCGTCCTGCGCCCAGGCCCCGGGCAGTGCAACCAGCGACAGCCCCATCAGCATCGATACGCCTATCACCTTACGCCAGGGCGTCTTTACGGGCAGGATTAACGTACGGCTTTTCAACATCGTGTCACCTCGGGATTGTCGATAGCCTTGAGACAATCAAGCGACGCGAACATTCCGTCCGTCATTGGCAATCGACTCGATGCCGTCGGCGATGACGACCGCATCGCGCTACGCGGTCGTCGCTAGAGGCTCAGATTCATTCGTCCCACTGCGGCGCAAAGGACGGGTTCGCCTGGCGGTCCCCCCGGTCCAGACGATCGATGTCGGCCATTTCCTGTTCGGAGAGCTGAATTTTCATCGCGTCGAGATTGGATTGCTGATTCTCGCGCTTGGTCGACGACGGAATCACGATGATGTCCCGCGCCGCGATCCACGCGAGCGCGATCTGCGCGGGGCTCGCATCATGCGCCTCGGCGATACGCTTGAGCACCGGGTCGTCCATCACCTTGCCGACGGCAAGCGGCATGTAGGCCGTCACGTCCAGCCCCTTGGCCTGACAGAGCTTGACCAGCTTGCGGTTGGCGAGAAACGGATGAACCTCGATCTGGTTGGTCACGATATTCTCGCCGCCGGGCAGCGTCAGCGCCTCGTCGATCTGCGCGATCGTGAAGTTCGACACGCCGATGTGCTTGGTGAGCCCCCTGGCGCGAGCGGCATCGAGCGCGCCAATGTAATCCGCCATCGGCACTTCGCCTCCTGGCGACGGCCAGTGCACGAGCAGGAGATCGAGCTGATCGATGCCGAAGTTCTCGAGGCTTTTGTCGACGGCGGCAGCAAATTTCTTCGGCTCGAGATTGTCCCACCAGATCTTGGTGGTGATGAAGAGCTCGTCGCGATCGATACCGCTTTGTCGAATGGCTTTACCGACCGCAGCTTCATTCTCGTACATCTGGGCGCTGTCGAGATGCCGATAGCCTACCTCCAGCGCCGAGGTCACCGAGTCGATGACGGCCTGCTCCTTCAGACGATAGGTGCCCAGGCCGGGTTGCGGCAGAACGTGACGTGCCATGAGATCGCTCCTGATGATGCCGGAAGCGCCTGTCGAGCGAGACCTCGACGGACGCAGCGGGAAAACGGTTAACGTGACGTTGACGAGCTTGACCGGCACCGCCAGCGAAGACGCGCAGGCCGGATTCGGGCTCGCCTCCCTCCCATGCTAGACTCAAGCTCCTGTCTTTGCCCGGATTGCGCATGTCCGACGCCACTCGACAACTGGTTCTCGTCGGCAATGGTGACATTCACCTTCGCCTGGCCGCCCGCGCAGAGCGTCTAGCCCAGCACGGTATCAGCGTCACGCTGGTCACGCCTGAGGATTTCGCGTTCGCCGACTGGCTCGGCGGGATGCTGGGTGGGGAGTGGCAGCTCGACGACGTCATCCTGCCAGCCTCGCGCATCGCCGACCACGGTGGCGTGCATTGCGATGCCGAGGTGTGCGAGATCGACCGCGGCCGACGCCGCGTGACGCTCGCCGACCGGCGCACGCTTTCCTATGACTGGCTCTCCATCGACCTGCCTTCGACGCTCGACGAGCGCTGCCTCCCCGGCCTCCACGCTGCCCCCGGTACCTACACGGCGGCAGCCGGCGATCTCTGGCGACTGCGCCAGCGCCTGGAGAGCCAGCTGGCCAGCGCGAACGAGTCGCTCCCGTCGGTCGCCGTCATCGGCAGCGGTCCCAACGGCATCGAGCTCGCCGCCAATCTGCTGGCGCTCGGCGAGCGCTACGGTAGGGAGTTACCGGTCACCTTGATCGGCAATGAGCGTCGGCCCCTTCCCGGCGCCTGTCGACGTGCCAACCGCTGGCTGATGCAGCGCCTGATCTCTCGCGGGCTGCGTCTCGAGATGGTTGCCACGGCGACGCGTTTCGAGGCCGGCCAATTGATTCTCGACGACGGTACCCCGGTGGATGCCGAACTGGTGTTGATCGCGGACCCGCCCAGCGCCTCGCCAGCGCTTGCGCGTCTTGGCCTCGTCGACGATGCCGAACGCGGCATGATCGACGCCACCCTGCGCTATCGCGAGGACCCTCACCTCTTCCTGCCTGCTGCGGCGCTACCGGGGCAGCTCGAGCCGCCCACGACGAGAGAACGTGCCGCCCTGCTCTTCGCCTCGCTCGAACAGGCTGCCGTCGGTAGTGACGACAAGCTGAGATACCCGCCACGACAGCGCTGGAAGGCGCTCAATCTCGGCGATCTGCGCGATATCGCCTGGTGGGGATCGCTATGGTGCCGGGGTCGCTGGGTGAGACGGCTCAAGCATCGTCGCGATCGGCGCGAGGTAGCGCGCTACCTGAAGGGGGCGTGACCGTCTATGGCAGAAAGGCGGCTATAGGCAGCTCTTGAGACCCGCTCTGAAATCCAGCCTGGGGCCCGCGCGAAACCAAGAGCCGGAAACCGAGCGCAGGAATCGAGGCGCCAGAAACGACGAACCCGTCATGGCGACGGGTTCGTGAGCATCAGCGGGAGCGGTGTTGCTTGTCGCTGACGCGAAGCATCATAGCGAGTCCAGCCCCCGCGCCAGATCCGCCTTCAGATCCTCCAGCGACTCGAGCCCGACGGCGAGACGAATCAGTCCGTCGCGAATGCCCGCGGAAGCCCGCTGTTCGTCACTGAGACGGCCGTGCGTCGTGGTGCCAGGGTGGGTGATCGTGGTCTTCACGTCCCCCAGATTACCGGTGATGGACATGACGCGCGTACTGTCGATCACCTGCCACGCCGCCGGCTGCCCCCCCTTGATCTCGACCCCCATGACCGCGCCGAAACCTCGCTGCTGACGCTGGGCCAGCGCGTGCTGCGGATGACTCTCGAGGCCGCTGTAATAGACGCGCTCGACCGCCGGCTGGGCTTCCAGCCACTGGGCCAACCCCAACGCATTACGGCTGTGGGCGTTCATCCGCAGGCTCAGCGTCTCAAGCCCCTTGAGGAACACCCAGGCATTGAACGGGCTCATGCACGGGCCGCAGGTCCGCACCACGCCGAATAGCTGCTCGAGTTCCTGATCGCGACCGACGACCGCCCCGCCGATGGCACGCCCCTGCCCATCGATATATTTGGTGGCGGAGTGAATGACGAGATCCGCCCCCAGCTCGAGTGGACGCTGTAACGCCGGGGTCAGAAAGCAGTTATCGATCGCAAGAAGTGCGCCATGCCGGTGCGCCAGTTCGGCGAGCGCGGCAATATCGACCAGCTCGTTGAGCGGGTTGGACGGCGTCTCCGCAAACAGCAGTTTCGTCTTCGACGACATCGCCGCTTCCCAGCCGGCAATGTCGTTGAGTTCGACATAGCGCGGCTGGATACCGAACTTCGAGAGATACTTGTCGAACAGCGCGATGGTTGAGCCGAATACCGAGCGCGAGACGATGACCTCGTCCCCGGCCTCTAGCAGCGCCAGCACGGTAGACAGAATCGCCGCCATTCCTGAGCTGGTCGCCACACAGCGCTCGCCGCCCTCCATCGCCGCCAGTCGCTTCTCGAAGTTGCGCACGGTCGGGTTGGTGAAGCGGGAGTAGACGTTGCCAGGCTCCTCGCCCTTGAACTTGCGGGCGGCCTCCGCCGCGCTCTCGTAGACGAAGCTCGACGTCGGGAAGATCGGTTCGCCGTGCTCCTGCTCATGGGTACGGGCGTGACCGGCACGAATGGCCAATGTCTCCAGCCCCAGTCCTTCCAGTTCGTCGAAACTCATGCCAACTCCCTTATTCGATCACGGCGCAACATTGTTCGATCACGGCGCAACCGCGCCGCGAGGTTCAATCGTCTTCGCTGTCGTTATGCAGATCGACGACCGCGTTGACACTCTCGCGCTTCTGTTTGGCATCGTCACTGCGCGCTGCCTGCAGAGCCTCGAAGTAGGCTTCGTCGACGTCGCCCGTCACGTAATGACCGTCGAATACCGAACAGTCGAACGCCTCGAGCGCCGGATTGACCTCGCGACAGGCATCCTTGAGATCTTCCAGGTCCTGATAGATCAGGCGATCGGCCCCGATCAATTCGCCGACCTCGGCATCGGTTCGTCCGTGAGCGATCAGCTCATCGGCGACCGGCATGTCGATACCGTAGACATTGGGGTGGCGCACGGGCGGCGCGGCGGAGGCAAAATAGACCTTATTCGCGCCGGCATCCCGCGCCATCTGGATGATCTGCTTGCAGGTGGTGCCGCGAACGATGGAGTCGTCCACCAGCAGCACATTCTTGCCCGCGAACTCGCTGGCGATGGCGTTGAGTTTCTGCCGCACCGACTTCTTGCGCTGGGTCTGCCCCGGCATGATGAAGGTCCGCCCGATGTAGCGGTTCTTCATGAAGCCTTCGCGGAAGGTCACGCCAATGTGCTGCGCCAGCTCCAGCGCCGTGGTGCGCGACGTGTCAGGAATCGGGATGACCACGTCGATATCGTGATCCGGCCACTCGCGCTGAATGCGATCGCCCAGCTTGCGGCCCATCTGCATGCGCGTGCCGTAGACGTAAGCGCCGTCGAGCATCGAGTCCGGACGCGCAAAGTAGACATGCTCGAAGATGCACGGCGTCAGCTGCGGCCGGTCGGCGCACTGCTGGGTGTGCACGTTCCGATCCATGTCGACGAAGATCGCCTCGCCGGGGGCCAGGTCCCGCACCAGCTCGAATCCGCTGACGTCGAGCGCAACCGATTCCGACGCGATCATCACATCCTGCCCCGAGTCGGTATCGCGCGTGCCGTAGACCACCGGCCGGATCCCGTGCGGGTCACGGAAGGCCACCAGACCGAAGCCGTTGATGATCGCCACTGCCGCATACCCGCCGCGGCAGCGCCGATGTACGCGACGAATGGCATCGAAGATATCGTCCGGCGTCAGGTAGAGGCCCTGCTTGCCGAGCTCATGGGCGAACACGTTAAGCAGAACTTCGGAGTCCGACGTGGTGTTGATGTGTCGAAGATCCGACGAAAACAGCTCCTGCTGGAGCTGATCGGAGTT
Organism: Salinicola rhizosphaerae; assembly: GCF_014652715.1. Taxonomy (GTDB): domain Bacteria; phylum Pseudomonadota; class Gammaproteobacteria; order Pseudomonadales; family Halomonadaceae; genus Salinicola; species Salinicola rhizosphaerae. Next base: position 79,223 of record NZ_BMZI01000007.1, read on the forward strand.
GGTCAGATTGCCGTTATGCGCCAGCGTGATGCCGTATGGCGAGTTGACGTAGAACGGCTGTGACTCGGCCTCGCTGGACGACCCGGCCGTCGGATAACGCACGTGGCCGATACCCAGATTGCCCTGGAGCCGTTTCATGTGACGGGTGTGGAACACGTCCCGCACCAGTCCGTTGTTCTTGCGCAGCAGGAATCGACCTTCGTCCCAGGTCATCATGCCGGCGGCATCCTGTCCGCGGTGCTGCAACACCGTCAATGCGTCGTAGATAGACTGATTGACCGCTTCATTGGCCATGAGGCCCACGATACCGCACATGCCGCCTTACCTCGCTGAGTTGCACCCGCTCGTCAGGGTGCCGGTTGTTCGGTCGGGGTGGGTGTCACGCCCTGACCGCCCTGCCTGGATGAAGAGTTGCCCTGTCCGGGAAGCGTCAGCGGCAGCTGACGCATCGCATCTTCCGCCGCCGAAGCGTCCACGTCCCAGCTCTGAAGCTGTACCACCGCCCAGTCGCGCAGCGACTCGAAAGAGGGTCGCAGCTGCGCCTGCTGCCACGCCTGGAGCTGCGCCAACGGCGTCAAACCGATGATGACCGTGGCGATCACCAGAATCGCGGCGCCTCTCGCCAGCCCGAAGATGGCGCCCGACAGGCGGTTGAAGAAGCCCATGCCGACCCACTCGATCGCCGCATTCAACAGCCGGATGACGAACCCGCAGACCATCACGACGACAAAGATGATCAGCACGAATGCCAGCACGAGCCGCGCATCCGGATGCGATACCCACGGCTGCAGGGCATCGGCGATCGGCTTGGCAAAAACCCGCGCCGCCAGCAGTGCCACGATCCAGGCACCGAGACCCAGCGCCTCTCTCACCAGACCGCGCATGAAACCCGCCAGCATCGAGATCGTCAATACCAGCAGGAAAACGTAGTCGAGCCAGGTCAGCGTCATCAGCTACCCGGCTTGCGAATCAACAGCCCCTGGATGTTGGCGGCGTCCTTCAGCTCGGCGCGGGCTTTTTCGCCAGCATCCGATGAGCTGAAGGGGCCGACGTACACCGTGGTCAGATTATTGTCGCGTGGCTGGGCGTAGGCTGTAAAACCCTGATCTTTCAGCTTGGCGGTCAATCGCGTGGCATTGTCGGCCTGACCGAAGCTGCCGACCTGGACGACCCAGCCACCGTCGCTGCTCGCCGGCGTGCGCTGCGGCGCGCTGTCCGTCGAGGCATCGCTCGGCGCATCGACAGGCGCGGCCGCAGGCCGCGAACGCGACGAGTCCGTGTTGGCCTGCGCCAGCTCGGCGATCGGATCGTCGCGCTGGTTGTCTTCGGCCTGAGCCTCTTCGGCCTGATTGTCTTCGGGCCGGGCGGATCGATCGCCACCTCCCGACGACGCCGTGTCACTGGCCGGCGGCTGACTCGAGGCCTGGCCACCGAACCCGCCGCCACTCCCAAGCTGGCTACTGGTGTCCGGCTCCGGTACATCGCTGCCAGCGTTATCCGCCACCGAAGCGGGCGGCTGCGGCGACTCGATAATGCGCTGCGTGGCTTCCCCGCCGCCCACCGGCTGCTCGATCACCATGACCGGCTCGGGAGACTGCTGCCGCGGCTCGGGATCATCGAACAGCATCGGCAGGAAAATGGCCCCCAGCGCGACGAGAATGACTGCCCCGGCGATACGTTCACGCCATCCATACTTCATAGGACCTCCTTGAACACCTCAAACCGCCATCGGCAGGTCAAGCCTGCCGATCTGGCGCATCGCGATCACCTGAGCGTATGGCCTCGACAGCACCGAGCGCTTCGGCAACGGTGAAGAACGACCCACACACCAACACTTCGTCTTCTGCTGTCAGCAGCGGCATCAACCCCGCGACGCCGGCAGCCGGCGATGCTGCCTGCCGCACTATCTCGCCGCCGGCTCGCTCGACGCACGCCGCTAGATTCTCGCTCGAGCGCCCGCGCGGCCCCGCAAGGCCGACGGGTAACCAGAGATCGATGGCGGGCGCCAGCGCCATCACCAGCGCCTCGGCATCCTTGTTGTCGAGGACGCCGAGCAACCCGATGCGCCGAGCCGGCCGCGAGCGCGCAGCCAGCCGCGAAGCCACATACGTTGCCGCGTGCGGGTTGTGCGCCACATCGAAACACCACTGCCCCAGCCACTGCATGCGTCCCGCCAGCGAGACCGTGGCAAACGCCTCACGCGTGGCTTCAGGGCATAGCTCGAAGCCGCAAAGCGCAAGGCTCTGCAGCGCGACCGCAGCATTGTCAAGCGGCAAGCCGGGATCGGGCAACTCATCCAGCACGAGCGGGCGGCCGCTGGCGTCTTCTCCGCGCCACCGCCAGCCGCCAGCAGGCGTGTCGTCGCGCTCGAACGCCTGGCCGAGCCAATAGTCACTGACCTCGAGCTCGGCGATTCGCGCCGACACGCTGACTGGCAAGGAACGGCTGCCGAGGACCGCCGGGCGCCCCTGTCGCAGGATACCGGCCTTCTCGCGGCCAATACCTTCCAGATCGTTGCCGAGGAAATCGGCATGATCGTGGGCGATGGTGGTGATGACGGCAACGTCGCTATCGATCACGTTGACTGCGTCGAGACGCCCGCCGAGCCCAACTTCCAGAATCGCCAGATCCGGAGCCCGTTCGGCGATGGCGTGGAGCGCCGCCAGCGTACCCGTCTCGAAATAGGTCAGGCTGACGGGATCACCGGCAAGCCGCGCCGCGTCGACACGCTCGAACGCCGTGACCAGCACCTCGTCGCTGGCGGGCACCCCGTCGAAACAGAGCCGCTCGTTGTAGCGAATCAGATGCGGCGAAGTGTAGCTTGCCGTGGTGTGGCCGTGGGCGCGCGCCAGACGCTCCAGCATCGCGACGGTCGAGCCCTTGCCGTTGGTACCCGCCACGACGATCACTCGCCGCGCCAGCGGACGCTCGGCAAGGTCCAACCGATCGGCGACCGCCCTGACGCGGTCAAGCCCGAGGTCGATAGCGACCGGATGCTGGCTCTCCAGCCGGGAGAGCCAGTCGTCGAGTGTCATCTGCATGGACCTCAGCGAGACGCCTCGGAGACATCCGACTCATCGGAGAGCGGCGAGAAATCCTGGTTGGCTGCCGCTGCGTTACCTGCCGCCGGCTGATGCGTCAGGATGCGCAGAACGCTACCGATTCGCTCGCGCAGTTCCGGACGCGCCACGATCATGTCGACGGTGCCGTGCTCGAGTAGAAATTCGCTGCGCTGGAAGCCCTCCGGCAGCGTCTCACGCACGGTCTGTTCGATGACGCGCGGACCGGCAAACCCGATGAGCGCGTTGGGTTCCGCGACGTTGAGATCGCCGAGCATCGCAAGCGATGCGGAGACGCCGCCGAATACCGGGTCGGTCAGCACCGAGATATAGGGCACCCCGGCCTGCTTCAGTTTTTCCAGCGCGGCCGACGTCTTGGCCATCTGCATCAGCGAGAACAGCGCTTCCTGCATGCGCGCGCCACCGGAAGCGGCAAAGCAGATCAGCGGGATCTCCTCTTCGAGCGCCAGCGTCGCCGCGCGGACGAACTTCTCGCCGACGATCGCTCCCATGGAGCCCCCCATGAACGAGAACTCGAAGGCCACCGCCACGACCGGCAGGCCATCCAGCGTGCCACGCATCGCGATCAGCGCATCGTTCTCGTCCGTCTCTTTTTGCGCGGCAGCCAGACGATCCTTGTACTTCTTGGAGTCGCGGAACTTGAGCCGGTCGACGGGCTGAAGATCACCGGCAATCTCCTCGCGCCCTTCGGCATCGAGGAACCAGTTGAGCCGCTTGCGGGCGGTCAGGCGCAGGTGATGCTCGCACTTGGGGCAGACGTTCTGGTGCTTCTCCAGCTCCGGGAGATAGAGCACCGATTCGCAGTTCGGGCACTTGCGCCACAGGCCGTCGGGCACGCTCGCCCGGCGCTCGTTACGCTGCGTGCGGCTCATCGACGGTACGATCTTGTCTAGCCAGCTCATGTCAGCAGAGATTCCTGAAGTTGAAAGTCAATGAAGTAGAAATTCGGCGAAGTCGAAAATCGATCAATCCGGACACCCGACTCGGGATGCCATCGCGCCCACCGCCACCCTGTGGGGCAAAGCGTTCGAGACGCTATCGCAAAGAACCAGGGCGCCGATCATACCAGAACGGCAACCCTGGCTCAGGCCGTGACCGTCTCGTCGAGCGCCGCTCGCATCTCGCCGAGGATCGCCTTGAGCGCCGCCGGGATCGTTTCCGGCTCACTCGCCCGCTCGGCAATCCGCCCGACCAGCGCGCTGCCGACGATCACGCCGTCGGCTACCCGACCGACTGCGGCCGCCGAGGCGCCATCACGGATACCGAAGCCGACGCAGAGCGGGAGATCGGTCAGCCCGCGAAGCCTGGCAAGCTGCTCGCCGACCGCATCGGCGTCCAGCGTCGCCGCTCCAGTCACGCCTTTTAGCGAAACATAGTAAAGATAGCCTTGGCCGTGATCGCAGATGGTCGCCGCACGCGTCGACGATGTCGTCGGCGCCAGCAGGAAGATCGACTGGAGGCCGTGCTCGGCAAACAGCTTGCTGTTCTCGCCGATCTCTTCCGGCGGCATGTCGACCGCCAGGAAGCCATCGACCCCGGCCTCGCTGGCGCGGCGTGCGAAGGTCTCGTAGCCGATGCGCTCGACCGGATTGAGATACCCCATCAGCACCACCGGCGTGTCGGCATCGCGCTGGCGAAACGCCGCGACCATGTCGAGCACGTCGACCAGTCGGGTGCCGTGGGCCAGCGCGCGCTCGCAAGCCTTCTGGATGACCGGCCCGTCGGCCATCGGGTCGGAGAACGGCACGCCAAGTTCGATCACGTCCGCCCCCGCTTCGACGCAGGCGTGCATGAAATCGACGGTGTGCTGCGGCGCCGGATCACCTGCCGTGATGTAGGGGATCAGTGCCGTGCGCCCCGACTGCTTGAGCTCGGCAAAGCGTCGGTCGATGCGGTTGGGCCGGCGGGAACCGGCGGCGTTCTGGTGATCGTCTCGTGCAGAATTCATGGGCAACCTCGCCGTCAAAACTCGATGCCGTCGATCTTGGCGACGGTATGGATGTCCTTGTCGCCACGACCGGACAAGTTGATGACGATGTGCTGGTCCGGGCGCATCTCGGCGGCCATCTTCTTGCCGTGTGCGAGAGCGTGCGCGGACTCGAGCGCGGGCATGATGCCCTCCACGCGAGTCAACTCGCGAAACGCGGCGAGGACCTCGTCGTCATCGGCAGCGACATACTGGACGCGGCCGACGTCCTTCCACAGTGCGTGCTCCGGGCCGACGCCAGGGTAATCCAGCCCCGCAGAGACCGACTGGGTATCCGCGATCTGGCCGGCTTCATCGGACATCAGATAGGTGCGATTGCCGTGCAGCACACCTCGCGGGGCATTGGAGGCCAGCGGTGCCGCATGGCGTCCGGTGGCGACCCCTTCACCACCGGCTTCGACGCCGACCATGGCCACGTCGTCATCCTCGACGAACGGGTAGAACAGCCCCATGGCATTGGAGCCCCCGCCGACGCAGGCCACCAGCGCATCCGGCAATCGGCCGATCTGCTCGAGCGACTGGCTTCTCGCTTCGCGGCCCGCGACCGCATTGAAGTCACGCACCAGCATCGGGTAAGGATGCGGTCCGGCCACGGTTCCGATGATGTAGAAGGTGTCGTCGACGTTGGTGACCCAGTCGCGAAGCGCTTCGTTCATGGCATCCTTGAGCGTACGCGAGCCGGACTCTACCGGTATGACCTTGGCGCCGAGCAGGTGCATGCGGTAGACGTTGAGCTTCTGACGCTCGACGTCTTCGGCACCCATGTAGATTTCGCACTTGAGCCCGAGGCGCGCCGCCACCGTTGCCGTGGCAACTCCGTGCTGACCGGCGCCGGTCTCGGCAATGACCCGCGGCTTGCCGGCTTTCTTGGCCAGCAGCGCCTGACCGATGGTGTTGTTCACCTTGTGTGCGCCCGTGTGATTGAGATCCTCACGCTTGAGCCAGATCTGGGCACCGCCGATCTCGCGAGACCAGCGCTCGGCGTGATAGAGCGGTGACGGGCGGCCGACGTAGTGCTTGAGGTCGCGGTCGAACTCGGCCTGGAAATCGGGATCGTCCTTGAGGCTCGCATAGATGTTCTCGAGCTCTTCGAGGGCGAAGCTCAGCGTCTCGGAGACGAAGCGGCCACCGTACGGACCGAAATGGCCGCGAGCGTCCGGGAGTTGCGTCAGATCTTGAAATCGGCTCACGAAGGAACCCTCGTCATGATGCGGTGAATGGCATGGGGCCGGTGGATACAGGGGCAACGTTGGATACAGGGGCACCGTTGGATATAAGGGCGACGTTGGCCGCGTGCACTCGCTCACAGAACGCGCGGATGGACTGCGGATCCTTGATGCCCTTGAGCGCACCACTCTCGCCTTGCGCTTCGACCCCACCCGAGACATCGACGGCGTAAGGCCGAACGCGGGCAATCGCCTCGCTCACGTTGTCCGGCGTCAGACCACCGGCCAGAATAACAGGTTTCGGCAAATCACCAGGGATTCGCGCCCAGTCGAAGGTTTCCCCAGTGCCGCCGGGCACGCCCGGGCGATAGGCGTCGAGCAACAGTGCCCCGGCTACGGCATAGCGTTCGCAGGCGCGATACAGATCGATGTCATCGCGCATGCGCAGCGCCTTGATCCAGGGTTTGCCGAAACCGGCACAGAAAGCCGGCGACTCATCGCCGTGAAATTGAAGCAGGTCGAGATGATCGAGCGCGGCCTCGACCTCGGCGGCCGTCGGGTCGACGAACAGGCCAACGCGAGTGACGAATGGCGCAACCCGAGCGCTCAGGCTCGCCAGCGTCGCGCCATCGATAGCGCGAGCGCTACCCGACCAGAGCACGAACCCGAGGGCGTCGGCACCACCAGCGATGGCTGCCTCGATGTCCGACTGGCGCGTCATGCCGCAGATCTTGATGCGAACCGCCGTCATGAGTTCATCTCCTCGCCGGTCGCGGCGTTCGATTCGACCACGCGCCCGTTGTCGTCGATCCATTTCGGCCAGACCCGACGCCGGCGCATGAGCGGCGTGTCCGGAATGACATCGCGGTCGCCGGTCCAGTCACCGAGAAAGCCCAGCATCTGCGGGCCGACCGGCTCCTCGGGGAGCGCGAAGCGCTCGTCGTAGCGCACGTCGACGAAATGAAGGCCACACGCCGGCGCGGTCACGTTGCCCAGCGTGCGATCGCGCAGCGCCAGCAGGCGAGCCGGATAGCCCTCGTCCTCGTCGCCACGCCCGACCGCCACCAGCACCCCGGCGAGGTTGCGAATCATGTGATGCAGAAAGGCATTGGCCTGCACGTCGATGACGACCAGCGCCCCGTGCCGCTGCACCTCGATGAAGTGCAGATGGCGAATCGGCGTGCTCGACTGACAGCCGGCAGCGCGGTAACTGGAAAAATCGTGCTCGCCGACCAGCACCTGAGCGGCGCGATGCATCCGGTCGGCGTCGAGCGGCTCGCGGCACCAGGTCACGTTGTGGCGCTCGAGAACCGGGCGCGTTGGCTGATTGACGATAACGTAGCGATAGCGCCGGGCCAGCGCGGAAAAGCGCGAATGAAAGTCGCTTTCGACCTCGACGAGCCAGCGAATCGCGATATCGCGCGGCAGTTGGGCGTTGGTGCCGAATACCCAGGCTTTCTGGGTACGCGCCACCGGCGCATCGAAATGAACGATCTGGCGTGTGGCATGCACGCCGCTGTCCGTGCGTCCGCTGCAGAGTACGCGCACCGGCGTCGCGGCGATCTTGGACAGTGCCGCCTCCAGGGCGCCCTGGACCGACTCTGCATGACGCAGCCGCTGCCAGCCGCAGTAGCGGGTGCCGTCATACTCGACGCCAAGCGCCAGGCGACCGCCCAGTGTCCGGTTATCATCCTGCCGGGTAAAAAACGCCATCGAAACCTGTGCTGAAGGGCTTGATCCTAGGGGCGACCATTATCCCGATGCGGCGGCTCGAATTCCACCTCCTCGACATCCCATCCGGCGGAAACGGCACGCGTCTCATAAGCGTCCGGCACCACTTCAGTCGCTTCCGGGGATGACGCCGTCAGGTCCGCGGCTTCGAAAGCGGCGGCCGAACTCGAAAAATCGATCTCCGGCATCGACGAAGTCACGCCCGATTCGTGCACGCGCGCTGCCACGTCGGGCGCTGCGTCCAGCTGCAGCACCGGCGCCTGGTAGTCGATCACCATCGTGGCGGGCGCCAGCTCCTCCTCGCGCTCCTCGGCCGTCTCGGCACGGCCGTCCCCCAACGTCGAATCACCTTGTCGCAGCGCATCGCCGCCCTGACGCCTTGAGCCCTGCAATGACGGCTCGAGGCGAACCGCGTCGGCCGGGTCGCGGAGCGTGGCCGCCTCGTCGGCGACCGCCGTCGACGAGTCCGGCTGCCCCAGGCCGCTGATTTCGGCCTCGAACAGCGAGTCCACGTCATCGACGGAGGGCGTTTCGCTCTCCATGGACGTTGCCTCCTGCCAGCTCTCTTCGACATGGCGCGCCCGATACGTCTCGACAAGCTGCTGCCCTTCCTGGCGCTGCGCTGTCGTGGCATCGTCTCCAAAACCGCTGACGGCCATCTCCAGCGCCTCCATGTCGCGTAGCTCTCCCAGCGCCCGGATCAGACTCAGCCTTAGATCGGCATCCTCACGTTCGGCGAGCTGCGACTGCAGCCACTCTCTGGCCTCGCCGTAGCGCCCGTAGGCGAGATAGATATCTGCCTGACTGATCGTTGCCGCGTCCATGTCTGTGGCAACCGTCGCTGCCGCTCGGCGTGACTGTCTGCGCGACTTCGCGGATGGCGGCACCGGCGCCGGTGGCTCTTCGCCCTCTGCCTGAGCGCGATCGCCTGACGCGTTGGGGGGCTCGCCTATTGCCCGCCGCTGACGACGACGCTGCCATACCCAGACGCCAAGCAGCACAGCCAGTAACGCGCCGCCGATCCAGTCGAGATGGTTTAGCACCCGTTCGAGCCAAGTGGGTTCGGATGGAGACGCAAGTTGCGCGGAAGCCCGGCGCGCAGCCTCGACGCCGTCAGTCGCCGTTAGGCCTGCCGTCAGAACGGGGGCGGCCTTCGTCATGCTGACGGGCATCGCCGCACCGGCCTGGCTCACGCTGCTTTGATCCACCGCGCCCGAGGCCGCGCTGCCTTGATCTACATCGCCCGAAACCGCGCTGCCTTGATCCACCTCGCTCGAGGTCGCGTCGGCGGACACGCCGGGCGCCGAAGCGGTATCGACCTTGTCGAGTGCGGCCTGCAGCCGGGTCCGATCGGCGGTCAGCGCCAATATCTGCGCTCGCTGCCGGTCGTTCTGCTGTTCGAGCATCGCGACCTGCCGCTGGAGCTCACCCAATGCGTCGGTCGCCGATGCACGCGGCGAACCGTCGATCTCGATGGTCGGGCGCCCGTCGTCGGTGTCAGCCAACTGCGCGGGTGACGAACCCGGCGATGCCGATCGAGGCGCGCTGTCGGTCGGCCCGAGTGATGACAGCTCATCAAGCGCGGCGACGGCTTCGCCACGCGGTATCGACGCGACGCGGGTGACAGGCGGTACATCGAGCGTCGCACCGGCGCGCAGACGATCGACATCGTTACCGGCAAAAGCGGTCGGATTGGCACGGTAGAGCGCCAGCATCAGCGACTGCCGGTTGAGACCGCCGTGGGGCAGTAGCGATCCCGCCAGCGTGGACAGCGAATCCCCCGGCGAGACGCGCAGCCGCGCCGGCCAGCGGCCATCCAGACCCGAGACCGGCAACGCGCCTGGCGTCGAAACCGGCGCGCTCGGCACCAGGCCGAAGGTTTGTGCGCCACCAGCCTCGCCGCTTCGATCACCACCGAGCAGCGGCGCGGCCGCCGCGTAGTCGGCGGGATCGAAAAGCAAGGTGATGTCACGCTGCCACTGACCGTCCGGCCAGGTGATCTCGAGCAGTAGATCGGCAAAGGGTTCACGCACACGCCTGGCGCTATCGAACACGATCTCGAGGCCAGCGTCCCCCCTGGCTACCGTCGCGCGCACCGAGTCGATGAGCGCGGTACGCTCGAGCCCGGCCGCCCGGTATGCCGCATCGTCGACGATCTTCACGCTGATCTGCTGCGGCTGCAGCCCAGCCCCGTCCGTCAGCGGCAGCACCACATGAAGCGGTCGACCGAGCGCAGAGATGTCACGCGGATCGGCGATGCCCAGAGCCAGGGCTTTCGGCACCTGAGAAAGGCACAGCAAACCGCCCACGGTGAGGATGAGCCACTGCCGCATGATGTCCTCGCCTGCCAATACGTTAAGAGTCTGAAGCGATCATCGGCCGCCGCTCAGTAAACTTTAACATCAGGTAACAAAAGGCCCTGTCGACACAAAGTCGACAGGGCCTTAAGCGACACATCTCGGCGGATTGCAGGCAGTCACGCCATACGGAATCAGGCCTGTTCGCGCAGGATCATCAGCATCCGCTTGAGCGGTTCGGCGGCGCCCCACAGGAGCTGGTCGCCGACGCTGAACGCGGTCAGGTATTCACCGCCCATCGCCAGCTTGCGCAGCCGCCCGACCGGCACCGTGAGCGTGCCGCTGACGGCTGCCGGGGTGAGGTGTTCAAGCGTCGCCTCTTTCTCGTTGGGCACGACCTTGACCCAATCGTTGTGCTTGGCGAGACGGTCCTCGATCTCGTCGAGCGGCACGTCCTGCTTCAGCTTGATGGTGAACGCCTGGCTGTGTGAGCGCATCGCGCCAATGCGAACGCAGAGGCCGTCGATCGGGATCGGGTGATCACCGGTGGCGAGGATCTTGTTGGTCTCGACGCCGCCCTTCCACTCTTCCTTGCTCTGGCCGTTCTCCATTGCCTTGTCGATCCACGGCAGCAAGCTACCGGCGAGCGGTGCACCGAAATTATCGACCGGGAAGTCGCCGCCACGCATCGCCGCGGTGACATCGCGATCGATATCGAGAATGGCACTCGAGGGCGTCGCGAGATCACGGGCCACGGCTGATTGCAGCGCGCCCATCTGCGACAGCAGTTCGCGCATGTGCTTGGCACCGGAGCCGGACGCGGCCTGATAGGTCATCGAGGTCATCCACTCGATCATGCCGGCTTCGAACAGTCCACCGAGGCCCATCAGCATCAGGCTGACGGTGCAGTTGCCGCCAACGAAGGTTTTTGCCCCCTTGGCGAGCTGCGCATCGATGACGTGACGGTTGACCGGGTCGAGCACGATGGTCGATTCGTCCACCATGCGCAGAGTACTCGCGGCGTCGATCCAGTAGCCCTTCCATCCGGCTTCACGCAGCGGCTGGTACACGGCCCCGGTGTAGTCGCCACCCTGACAGGTGACGATGACATCCATCGCCTTGAGCTGATCGACATCGTTGGCGTCTTTCAGCGCCGGCACGTCGACACCGATATCCGGCCCCGGCTGCCCGGTCTGCGACGTCGAGAAGAAGACCGGCTCGATGCCGGCGAAATCGTTGTCGTCCAGCATGCGCTGCATGAGTACGGAACCGACCATTCCGCGCCAGCCTACGAATCCGACTTTCAACATAGCGTGCATCCCCCCGCTTGTGGAGAATCCGCAACGCCGGCGACTCACTGGCCGTCGGGCGCTGGGCTCTCTCAAGTATCAACGCGACGCGACGACCCCGAAGAGTCGTCGCGTCGCACTTGCATGGAACCTCTAGTCTAGCACGCAGGCGCGCTCAGGATTCGGCGAAGGCCGCCAGCACGGCGTCACCCATCTCGCGCGTGGAAACCTGGCGCGTACCCGGGTAGGCGATATCCGCCGTGCGCAGGCCCTGATCGAGCACCTTGCCGACCGCCCGCTCGATGCGTTCGGCCAGTGACGACTCACCCAGCGAATAGCGCAGCATCATCGCCACCGACAGGATCGTCGCCAGCGGATTGGCGAGCCCCTGCCCAGCGATGTCCGGCGCGCTGCCATGGCACGGCTCGTACATGCCCTGCTGCTTCTCGTTGAGCGAGGCCGAGGGCAGCATGCCGATGGAGCCGGTGAGCATCGCGGCGGCGTCGGACAGGATGTCGCCGAACATGTTGCCGGTCACCACCACGTCGAACTGCTTGGGCGCCCGCACCAGCTGCATCGCCGCGTTGTCGACGTACATGTGCGACAGCTCGACGTCCGGATACTCGGACGCGAGCCGGTTCATCACCTCGCGCCAGAGAATGGTGACTTCGAGCACGTTGGCCTTGTCGACGGAGCAGAGCTTCTTGCCACGCTTCTGCGCCATCTCGAAGGCGACCCGGCCGATCCGTTCGATCTCGGATTCCGAATAGACGTAGGTGTTGTAGCCCACTCTTTCCTTGCCATGCTCGACGTCGCGCTCCTCGATACCGCGCGGCTGGCCGAAATAGATCCCGCCGGTCAGCTCACGCACGATCATGATGTCGAGCCCGGAGACGACTTCCGGCTTCAACGTCGATGCCTCGGCAAGCTGCGGGTACAGAAGCGCCGGTCGCAGGTTGCCGAACAGGTTCAGATTCTTGCGCAGGCCGAGAAGCCCCTTCTCCGGCCGCTTGGAGAGATCCTCCAGCGTGTCCCACTTCGGACCACCCACCGCGCCCAGCAGGATCGCGTCGGCCGCCTTGGCCTTCTCAAGCGTCGACTCAGGTAGCGGATGGCCCACGGCGTCATACCCCGCGCCGCCGACCAGCCCCTCTTCGAGTTCGGCGTCCAGACCGGCCTCACGGCAGGCGTTGAGAATCTTGACCGCCTCAGCGGTGATCTCCGGCCCGATGCCATCACCGGGGAGAATCAGAATCTTCTTGCTCATGCATGTTCCTTAAACGTGTTCTCTGGACGCCCACAGCACCAGCATATCGGTTGTGAAGGAGCCATCGTCGTCGATCTCGAAAGCGTCACGCACTTCCTGACCGACCTGAGTCTGTAGATGCCGGATCGCGTCACGCATCACGTTCGGCGTGCGCATGCGCGCGATCCACGTCTCGAAATCCAACCGCAGGCGCTGGCGCGAACTGGCGGTGACCGAAAGCCCGGCCTCGCCGACGTATCGCGTCCACTCACTCACGCTGTAATCGCGCACGTGGCTGGTATCGCGCAGCATTTCGACGGTCTGCAAGAAGCTGTCGAGGAGCGGCTGTTCGGAGGCCGCAACATCAATGAAAGCGGCCAGACCGCCGGGCTTCAACACCCGCCTCGCCTCGCGCAGCGCGAGCCCGACATCACGCCAGTGATGGGCGGAGAAGCGGCTACACACCACGTCGAAACTCTCATCAGCAAACGGCAGCGACTCCGCGACTCCCTGAACCGCGCGGATATTGTCGAAGCCGCGATCGCCAGCCGCCTCACTGACCACGTCGAGCATGCGCGGCGATAGATCATAGGCGACGACCTCCGCCGCCAGATCAGCGAGCTGGAAACTCACGTGACCCGCGCCGCAGCCGAGATCCAGCACGCGGGCTGCGTCGATTTGCGCCACCCGCTCTCTCAACTGTGCGAACTCAGCCCCCTGGGCATGCACCTGACTCGTCAGGTAGGCGCCCGCCTGAGCGCCGAACTGACGCTCGACCACGGCGCTGTGCTCAGCGCCACCGGTGGTGTCAGGCATCACGAAAGAGCCACGGCTGCGCCGCGCGATGACGCGACTCGAAATCACGAATCGCGCCGGACTGCTCCAGCGTCAGACCGATATCGTCGAGCCCCTCCAGCAAACAGTGCTTGCGGAACGGGTCGGCATCGAAGGCGATGACGTCGCCGCTCGGCGTGGTGATCGTCTGCGCGTCCAGGTCGATGTCGAGACGATAGCCTTCGCTGGCTTCGGTCTCCTGGAACAGACGCTCGACCGTGGCCTCGTCCAGCGTGATCAGCAGGATGCCGTTCTTGAACGAGTTGTTGTAGAAGATATCGGCGAAACTTGGCGCGATCACCACGCGGAAGCCGAAATCGTCCAGCGCCCAGGGCGCATGCTCGCGGGAGCTACCGCAACCGAAGTTGCGCCGAGCCAGCAGCACCTGCGCCCCCTGATAACGGGACTGGTTGAGCACGAAATCGGGGTTGAGCGGCCGACTCGACGTATCCTGGCCGGGATAACCCTCGTCCAGATAACGCAGCTCATCGAACAGGTTGGGACCGAACCCCGTGCGCTTGATCGACTTCAGAAACTGCTTGGGAATGATCAGATCGGTGTCGACGTTGGCGCGATCGAGCGGTGCAACCAGCCCGTCGAGACGTTCGAATTTTTTCATCTTCGGCTCTCCTCAAGCGCTCATCGTGGCAGCGGGGGCGTAGTCATAGTCCCGCACGTCGACGAAGTGTCCTTCGATGGCAGCGGCCGCCGCCATCGCCGGGCTGACCAGATGCGTGCGTCCGCCGTAACCTTGCCGCCCCTCGAAATTGCGATTCGAGGTCGACGCGCAGCGCTCCCCGGCGCCGAGCTTGTCGGCGTTCATCGCCAGGCACATGGAACAGCCAGGCTCACGCCACTCGAAGCCGGCTTCGATGAAGATCTTGTCCAATCCCTCGGCTTCTGCCAGACGCTTCACCAGACCGGAGCCGGGAACGACCATGGCCAATTGAATGTTGTCGGCGACCTTGCGTCCTCTAGCCACCTTCGCTGCCTCGCGCAGATCCTCGATGCGCGAATTGGTGCAGGAGCCGATGAACACCTTGTCGAGCTGGATATCGGTGATCTTCTGCCCCGCCTCGAGGCCCATGTATTCGAGTGCACGCTTCATGCCGCGCTCGACGGTCTCATCCGAGGCTCCGGCCGGGTCGGGTACCGTGGCGGAGACGTTGACCACCATCTCCGGGCTGGTGCCCCAGGTGACCTGCGGCTCGATCTCGGCCGCATCGAGTTCGACCACCTTGTCGAAATGCGCTCCTTCGTCGGAGACGAGGTTCCGCCAAGCCTCCACCGCCGCCGGCCACTGCTCGACGCTCGGCGCATAGGGGCGACCGCGCAGATACTCGATGGTGTTGTCGTCGACCGCCACTAGCCCCACGCGCGCACCGGCCTCGATCGCCATGTTGCAGATGGTCATGCGACCTTCCATGGAAAGCTCGCGAATCGCGCTGCCGGCGAACTCGATGGCGTAGCCGGTCCCCCCGGCGGTGCCGATGCGGCCGATCACCGCCAGCACGATATCCTTGGCGGTGACGCCGAGGCCAAGCTTGCCCTCGACGCGCACCTGCATGTTCTTCATCTTCTGCGCAATCAGGCACTGGGTTGCCAGTACGTGCTCGACTTCCGACGTGCCGATGCCATGCGAGAGCGCGGCGAAGGCCCCGTGGGTCGCGGTGTGGGAATCCCCGCAGACCACGGTCATGCCCGGCAGCGTGGCGCCCTGCTCCGGCCCGACCACGTGAACGATGCCCTGACGCTCGTCGTTGATGCGAAACTCTTCGATATCGAAGCTCTCGCAGTTGGCATCCAGCGTCTCGACCTGGATGCGCGAGACGCTGTCGAGAATCCCCGCGTTGCCGGCGCTGCGCTCCTTGAGCGTGGTCGGCACGTTATGGTCCGGGGTCGCCAGATTGGCGTCACGGCGCCACGGCTTGCGACCGGCGAGCCGCAGCCCTTCGAACGCCTGCGGCGAGGTGACTTCGTGCAGCAGGTGGCGGTCGATGTAAATCAACGCCGAGCCGTCGTCGCGGCTGGTTACCAGATGCTGCGCCCACAGCTTGTCGTAGAGCGTCCGGCTGGACATGGTTCTTCTCCTCGGTCACCCGCCGTCTGCGCGACTTGAGTGACACCATTGCGGTCTCGAGAGCGTTATCCACGCTCTCGTTCATCGTGGGACCCACCTTACGCCTCGCCACTGCATAAAACCAATTCATCTTGATTATGCTTTGGATTCCATAACAGAATTTACTTAACCAGACCTAGCCGAGACATGACGCGTGGACACCCAAAGCCTTCAGGCCTTCATCGCCGTCGCCGACACACAGTCGTTTTCGCTTGCCGGCGAGCAGCTGCATCTGACGCAGCCAGCGGTCAGCAAGCGTATCGCGACGCTCGAACACCAGAGCGGTGCCAAGCTGTTCGATCGCATCAATCGCCGCGTCAGCCTGACCGAAGCCGGACGACTGCTGCTGCCCAGAGCCCGCCAGATTCTGCAACTGGTCGAGGATAGCCGGCGGCAGCTGCACAACCTGAGCGGCGAGGTGACGGGAAGCCTGGCGCTGGCCACCAGCCACCATGTCGGCCTGCACCGCCTGCCGCCAGTGCTCAAGGCGTTCACCCAGCGCTACCCGAGCGTCAATCTGGAGATGCAGTTTCTCTACTCAGAGCAGGCTTATCAGGCGGTCGTCTCCGGCGAGGCGGAGCTGGCCGTGGTGACGCTCTTCCCGCAGACGGGGCCGATGATCGAGTCGACACCGGTGTGGACGGATCAGCTTCGCTTCGTCGCCTCCCCCGACCACCCGTTGGCGCGCGAGCAGCGTTTGCCGCTCTCCGCACTCGTCGGCCACCCCGCGGTGCTGCCCGGTCCCAATACCTTTACGCGCGATCTCATCCTGGGCTCCTTCTCGGCGCAGTCGTTACATATCGATATCGCGCTGTCGACCTACTATCTCGAGACCCTGAAGATGATGGCGGGGATCGGGCTGGGCTGGAGCGTTCTGCCGGAGAGTCTGATCGACGAGGAGCTCGTTGTTCTGCCGGTGGAACACCCTCCGATCATCCGCCGCCTCGGCTATCTGCTGCACCGCGAGCGCACGCTCTCCAACGCCGGTCGCGCCATGATCGGCGAGCTCGAGGCCGTGAAGGCGGCGCAGATCACGCTGACGGACTAGCCTGAAGGGCGAATTCGAGGGGCGAGTTCGAGGCAATTCTCGACAGACCGGGCATCGTATCGGGTGCCTCGCCCCGCCAGCCATCCCTGCACTCGAAAAGGAACCGAGCCATGGCGCAAGACTCCGCGGCGCAAGAACGGATCGCCACTGAAACAACGACGATCAGACGTCGACTGGGGCTGGTGCCGGCGCCGGAACTGCCGGAAACCACCGCCCGCGACATCGCCGAGGAGCTTCCGGCACTGCTCAAGCGCCATACGGACGACCGACACGACTGGGACGTCGAGTGCGTCACCGATCCGCTGATCGGCGCCGACGACACGACGGAGGATGTCATTCATCAGGCCGACGAGATCAAGCGCGCCAATCATTGGGATTACGTGGTCTGCATCACCGATCTGCCGCTGTTTCGTGATGGCCGCCTGACACTGGCCGAGGCAAGTGAAAGTCGTCGCGTCGCGGTCATCTCACAGCCGGCGCTGGGCGCCTCGCCGCTGAGGCGCCGCCTGCGAGAAGCGATCCTGCATCTGGTCAACGAAATGCATCATGGCAGTGACGAAGGCGAACGTGACCGCCAGCAACAGCACATGGAGCGTGGCGCCGCAGCCCGTAGCGAAAGCGGCATCCTCAACCGCAACTCGCGAGAGCTGATGGGCTGGCGGCTGTCCGAGCGGCTGGTGCCCATTCAACGCGTCACGCCGGGAGAGAACGAGAAGGAAGTCGACGTTCGCTTCGTTTCCGGTGCACGTCTACGTGGCTTGGCGAAGTTGCTGGCCGGGATGGTACGCGCCAACCGTCCGTGGACCATCGTACCCGCCTTCCGCCGCATCGTGGCGGTCGCCTTCGCCACCGGCGCCTACGGCCTGATCTTCCCGTCCCTGTGGAAGCTCAGTGCCGCCTATGAACTCTATCGCTTCGTGATTCTGATGGTCGCGGCCATCGGCGCCATGGTGGTCTGGCTGATTCTCGATCATGGCCTGTGGGAACCCGCTCGCTACAGCCGCTCGAAGCGGCTGACGCAGCTCTACAACTTGACGACGATCGTCACGCTGTCGGCCGGGGTGCTCTGTTATTACGCGATCCTGTTCGGCCTGTTTCTGATCGCGGTCATTCTCTTCGTGCCCGGCAGTCTGCTCGAATCGACCGTCGGGGGGTCGGTAAGCTGGCTCAACTTCCCCGCGCTGGCCTGGCTTGCCGCGTCGGTCGCGACGGTGGCGGGCGCACTGGGCTCGAGCCTGGAAAGCGACGAGACCATTCGCAGCGCCACCTACGGCTATCGCCAGCAGCTGCGCCAGCAAAAGGTGAAGGAACGCCAGCAGCAGGACAAACAGCGCGAGGAGACGGATTCATCGGCGTGACGAAGCCCATCGACGTGACGAAGCTGTGCCACCGGTCGCTCGAGGCGCCCTCTCGACGTTCTGAGGGCAGCGGAACTCGGCGAGCGATGGTCAGACTGGTTCTCAGGCCATGCCGAGCTGCGGCGTCGCGACGCGAACATCGCCATTCTGCGCGCGATGGCGCAGCAGATGATCGATCAGCGTCAGCGCCATCATCGCTTCGGCGATTGGCGTGGCGCGGATACCGACGCAGGGATCATGACGGCCCTTGGTGACCACGTCCACCGGATCGCCGTGCGTGTCGATCGAGCGGCCAGGCTGGGTGATGCTGGAGGTCGGCTTGAGCGCCAGATGCGCAACGACCGGCTGGCCGCTAGAGATGCCGCCCAGCACACCGCCGGCATGGTTGGAGAGAAAGCCCTCTGGTGTCATCTCGTCGCGATGCTCGCTGCCGCGGCTCGCCACGGCATCGAAACCGTCGCCGATCTCCACGCCCTTGACCGCGTTGATCCCCATCAGCGCATGCGCGAGATCGGCATCGAGACGATCGAAGACCGGCTCGCCCAGGCCCACCGGCACCCCTTCGGCGACCACGGTGATCTTCGCGCCGACCGAATCCTGATCGCGGCGCAGCTGATCCATGTAATCCTCGAGTTCACCGATTCGCTCCGGATCCGGGCAGAAGAACGGGTTGTCGTCGACCCCATCCCAGCTTTTGAAGTCGATCGCGATGGGGCCGAGCTGGCTCATGTAGCCACGCACGCGAATTCCCTGTGTCGCCAGCCACTTCTTGGCAATCGCCCCGGCGGCGACTCGCATCGCGGTTTCCCGCGCACTGGAGCGCCCGCCGCCGCGGTAATCGCGAATGCCGTACTTGTGGTGATAGGTGTAGTCGGCGTGTGCCGGGCGGAACTGATCCTTGATCTTCGAATAGTCCTTGGAGCGCTGATCGGTATTCTCGATCAGAAGCCCGATCGGCGTGCCGGTCGTTCTGCCTTCGAAGACTCCGGAAAGAATGCGCACTGCGTCCGGCTCGCGGCGCTGTGTGGTATGACGCGAGGAGCCGGGACGACGGCGATCGAGATCGATCTGAAGATCGGCCTCATCAAGCTCGAGTCCCGGCGGGCAGCCATCGACGATCGCGCCCAGGGCCGGGCCATGACTTTCACCGAAGGTGGTGACGGTGAACAGCTTGCCGAAAGTGTTGCCGGACATGCGCGATCCTCGGGAATCAGGGTTGGAAACGGTAAAAAAAGAAACTTACTGCGACAGCGCGGCGAACGTTTCGGCGTACTCGTCGAGCGCCTCGGCGGGCAGCGCGAAAACGCCCTCGCCACCGCGCTCGAACTCGAGCCAGAGAAACGGAACCTCGGGAAACGCCCGCTCGAGGTGATGCTGCGAGTTGCCGACTTCGACGATCAGCATGCCACCGTCGTTCAAGTAGGTCCGCGCCTCGCGCAGAATGCGGCGCACGATATCGAGGCCGTCGCGACCGGCTCCCAACGCCAGATCCGGCTCGTGACGATACTCCGCCGGCATCGCCGCCAGATCGCGACTATCGACGTAAGGCGGATTGCTGACGATCAGATCGTAGCGCTGGCCGGCAACGCCCTCGAACAGATCGGAGACGACAGCCCTCACCCGCTGGCCAACGTCGTGACGCACGATATTGGCCTTGGCAACCTCCAGCGCTTCCACGCTGATATCGACCAGATCGACCTCGCTGGTCGGCAGGTGCAGCGCGGTGGCAATACCGATGCAGCCCGAGCCGGTGCAGAGATCGAGCACGCGCGCCGGCGGGAGGTCGGGGAACCAGGCTGCGAAGCCCTGCTCGATCAGTTCGGCCGTGGGCGAGCGTGGTATCAGCACGCGTTCGTCCACTTCGAACGGAAAACCCGCGAAGAACGCCTCGCCAATCAGATATGGCAGCGGCCGTCGCGACTCGATGCGCTCGCGGACCAGGCCAACGATGCGGCAGCGCTCGACACGCAAAAGTCGTGAATCGAGCACCGCCGGATCGATATCCCAGGGCAGATGCAGCGCGCCGAGCACCAGCGCCACGGCTTCGTCCCAGGCACTGTCGGTGCCGTGTCCGAAATGCAGCCGGTGCGCATGGAATTCGCTGGTCGCCCAGCGCAGGCAGTCGCGAATGCTGAGTAGCTCAGCGGCGAGGTCATCGTCGGTGAGGTTCAGGGTCGACGGCTGGGAAGGCATGGCGAGGCTCGCATTCAGGAGTGAAACGGACGACGATTGTACCCGCAAGCCCGCGGGCTTCACAGCGATGCGGCACGCCCCGCGCCGAGCCACACGGTTTTCCTGGACGTCTTCCCTGGCTCCCCGGCGGCGAACGTGTCTCGAGAGGCACGATGGTTTACCCTTCGCCGCTGATTTACCCTTGCGCTGCTCGCAAGCCAGGCAGAGAGAGGCAACCCAGCCATGACGCCATCCGACAAAGACGAGGATTTCAACGCCTTCCGCCAGGCGCTGGAAGCAGCTGGCGTCAAGCGGCTGACGACCAACCGCGCTGATGTCGGCCGGGCACGCCAGCAAGATCGTCAGCTCAATGCCGACGCGCGACGCGAAGCCGCGGAGCAGGTCTCGCCCAGCGCGCAGTCGCAGCTCTCGGACGGTGGCGTCGAGGCCGTCACCCCGCATCAGCGCCTGGAGTTCGCGATACCCGACCTGCCCCAGCGTACCTTCGCTCAGCTCAAGCGCGGCCGGATTCCCTGGGAGGGTGGCCTCGACCTGCACGGCTATACCGTGGATGAAGCGCGTTTCGAACTGGAATCGTTCATCGACGATGCCATCGGCAACCGCATGCGCTGCGTGCTGATCGTTCACGGCAAGGCTCGTGCGCAGCGCGCGGGCGGTGCGGACTATCCGGTGATCAAGAGCCATGTCAACACTTGGCTCAAGAGCTGGTCGCGCGTGCTCGGCTTCTGCTCCGCCAGCGAGATCGATGGTGGCACGGGCGCCCTCTACGTGCTGCTTCGCACGCGTGGCGACTGAGGGTTCTCAGCCGTTGCGCTTGGGAGACGACAGCGGCAACGGCAGACGTCGCTGCGGGTCGGCGCTGCTCGCTGGCTGACGGTGCGAGTCGACAGGCTCGCCGGCTGCCACGGTGTGATCCTGCCGCCCTTCGTAACGATCCAGCGCCTGCGCCGCCAGATAGCGGCCAAGCTCGATCAGCGCCTCCGCACGATGGAACTCGTAGGCCCCGCAGACGCTCTTGGGCACTTCGATCAGCACGTCCGGCGGATAGCCCGCCACCTTGTATTTCGCCAGCGCCGCCTGCGTGATATCGAAAGACGCCAGCATCATGTCCAGCTTGCTCCAGGCGCGCTCGGTCTGGCTCGACCAGCTGGTGCTCTCGCTCGTTGACTCCTCCTCGTCGCTGAAGCTCGAAATCATGTCCTGAACGCGCGTGCGAACACCTTTGACCCAACCGCTGAAGCTCTTGCCCTCCGCTTCGCGCTCGATCTCGCGAGCGTGCTCCTCGGCGGCCTGGTCGGCTGGCAACAGGTCCTCCAGCGACACAGGTCTCGGCGTCTGGGCGGTTGCGTTGACCGCCAGCACGATGTCGGCCGGCACGGAGACCGTGGGGATGATCGGCAGCGGGTTGAGCAAGCCCCCATCGACCAGCACTTGGCCCCCGTCCTGCACAGGTGTGATGATGCCGGGCACCGCAATCGAGGCGCGAATGGCGCGCAGCAGCGAGCCGCTCTGGAACCAGACCTCGCGCTGACGGGTGAGATCGGTCGCGACCGCCGTGAACGGCATGGGGAGATCCTCGATGCGGATGTCACCGACCAGCGATTCGAGTTTGGTCATCACCTTGCCGGCTCGCATCGCCCCCATGGCGCTCCAGGTGATATCGACCAGACGCAGCACATCGAAATAGTCGAGCTGACAGACCCAGTCACGGTAGCCCTGAAGTCGGCCCGCCGCGTAGACACCGCCGATCAGCGCCCCCATCGAGCAGCCCGAGAGCGCCACGATTTCGTAGCCGCGCGCCTCGAGTTCCTCGATGACCCCGATGTGGGCGTAGCCCCGCGCCCCACCACTGCCCAGAACCAGCGAAACACGAGGCTTCATGGCGTCTTCTCCTTGTCTTGCATCCGATCGCACGCTACCTGCCAGCGTACGATCTCTTCACCGACCCGCGCCACTGTCGCGCGCTCCAGGTGCAAATGGTGGCCGCCGCCGAGAACGCGTCGCGTGAGCCGCGCAATCCGCCGGCACGCCTCATGAAAATGAGCGCGTTCGTTGAGTACGCCGGCCGAAGCCTGGAGCAGCAGCGTCGGCACATCGACGGCGGCCATCGTTTCCAGCATCTGCGCCGGTGACCAGCGCAGCAGCGAGGGCGCGCTCAAACGAGGATCGGTTCGCCAGTGAAAGCGGCCGTCGCGATCACGCTGCAGGTTGCGCTCGACGATCGGCCTTGCGGTCTCGGCGTCCAGCCGGGTCACACCGCCGCGAACGCGTGCCGCCAAGGCTTCCTCGACAGTGGCATAGCCCCGGCTGTCGCGTGCCGGACGTCGTCGAGCGCGCAGCCCGGCCTGGAGTTGCCCCACGGTGGCGGCGGGCTCGTCGGTAGTCGAGGCCAGGCCATCGATCAGCACCAGTCGCGCAACGCACTCCGGCGCGGCGGCCGCCAGCATCGTCGCGATACCCGCCCCCATGGAGTGACCGAACAGCGTCACGCGCGAGGCATCGAGTGCCTCAAGGGCATCAAGAACATCGGGCAGGTAGCCCCATAGCGGATAGTCCGCACCCGCGCCGCGGGCCTGGGAATGCCCATGCCCGGGCAGGTCTAGCGCGACGATGCGTACGCCGAGCGTGGCCGCCAGAGTCGGTGCCAGCCGCGAGAAAGATGCGGCGTTGTCGAGCCAACCATGTAGTGCCAGCCAGATCGGCGCGCCCTCTTCTCCCCAGCTCAGCGCCGCCAGCCTTCCATCCGCCAGACGCAGGTCGCGTGGCCTCATCGCGCGTCCTCCTGCATCGCCTCGATGGCCTGCAGAATCGCCTCTCGCGCTGCCTCGGGGTGCTCGAACGGAAACATGTGCCCGCCGGGCACCGTCTTTAGCCTGATACCCAGCCGGGAGAGCGTCGAGCGTCTCGTCGGGGTCAATAGATCGGAGGCCTCGCCGGCGATGACGGTCAGGGGCACCGACAGGCGGCGTAGCTGCCGCGGCAGGTCATCCGGCAGATGACGAAAGATCGCCGCTTCGGTTCGTGGCGCGAAAATCAGTCGCGCGGCGCCATCGGTGTCGAGTGCCGTGGCGCCGGTGACGTAGTCGTTCATTGCCGCTTCGGTAAAGTCCTTGAACAGCGCTCGTCGACGCAGCGCATTCGTCATCGCCTCGCGGCTCGGCCAGTGATCGCGACGCTTGAGCGTCTTGCCGGCAGGCGTGACCCGGTCGACCAGACGCGTCATCTTGGCCAGTTTCAGCATCCAGGCATCCCGCCCCAGCAGCAGCGGTGGATCCAGCGCCACGACGGCCTGGAACCGCTCGGGGGCCGCAATCGCCGCCATGATCGACAATACGCCGCCCATCGAGTGACCGACGGCGATCAGCGGCGCCGGGATCGCCGCGATCGAAGCCAAGTATTCATCGCGCAGCTTGAGCCAGTTGCGTCCTACCGGAAAACGCGGGTCATGCGCCAGCCGGGTCAGCGGGTAGAGATCGAAACGGCTTTCCAGCGGGGCCAGCAAGGTACGGTAACTGGCACCAGTAAAGCCGTTGGCGTGAGCGAAAACCAGTGGATAACGCGGCATTGAACGCTAATTTCCCGTAAACTATCGACTTTCGTCCAACCCACCGTTGCTCGACGCTGCGTGCTCCACAGGAAGAGCGTGTCGGCGGAGTTTCTCTCATCAGCAAGGATTGTAACGTGCCTCGCCAAGGTTCCCATCGCGATACTCGCCGCCGTAATCGGCTCTTCTGGGCCATTCTGATCGCCGCTCTGGTCGTCGGCTTCTGGCTGGTGCGAGGCGGCAACTGACATGGGCCTGTTCGCCGCCTTCACTCACACGCTGGAAATCACGCTACCGGTCTTCCTGATGGTCTTCCTCGGCCTGGGGCTCAAGCGTATCGGGTGGATCGACCAGCACTTCATCACCACGGCCTCGATGCTGGTCTTCAAGGTCACGATGCCCGCGCTGCTCTTCTTGAGCATCATCAAGGCGGATCTCGGTGAGGCCCTGCAGCCTGACGTGATCGGTTATTTTCTCGGTTACACCATCCTGAGCTTCTTTCTCGCCTGGGGCTGGGCCATCTGGCGCCATCCGCGGGTCGAGCGCGGCATCTTCACTCAGGGCGCGTTCCGTGCCAACAACGGCATCGTCGGTCTGGCGCTGGCCGCCAGCCAGTACGGCGACTACGGCCTGTCGCTGGGCGGCGTGATCGCCGGCGCCGTCATCGTGCTCTACAACGTCTTCTGCGTCTTCATTCTTTCACTCTACAGCGAAGAGTCGGCGACCGATTTCAAGAGCCTGATCAAGAATATGGCCAAGAACCCGCTGATCTTGAGCGTGGTCGCCGCGATCCCGTTCGCGCTGCTCGGCATCCGGCTGCCCGGCTGGATCATGACCTCCGGCGGCTACCTGGCCGGCATGTCGCTGCCGCTCGGGCTGATCTGCATCGGCGGCACCTTATCCATCTCCGCGTTCAAGCGCAGCAGCACGATCGCGATCGATGCCAGCCTCTGGAAGGTCGTCTGGGTGCCGTTGCTCGGCGTGCTTGGCGCACTGGCGGTAGGTATCCAAGGCCCGGCGCTGGGGGTGATCTTCCTGTATCTGGGGTGTCCCGGTGCGGCCGCCAGTTTCGTCATGGCCAAGGCCTTCAAGAGCAACGACAAGCTCGCCGCCAATATCATCGTGATCACCACCTTCGCGTCGATGTTCACACTCAGCGTCGGTATCTTCCTGCTGAAATGGCTGGGGCTGATCTAGGCGCGTCCGTGCACCGCCCCACGGCCAGCCCCGCGCCCCACGACAAAGGGCTGCGCCCCACGAAACAGGGCCGCTCATGAGAGCGGCCCTGTGTCTTCGGTAGCCCTGTGTCTTCGGTAGCCCTATATCTCTGGTCATTATCTTCAGGCGCGGTGTCCAGGCCCCTGGATCCAAGCGCTGACGCCACCCTGCGATTCCACGTCGAGACATCGGCGATCGGCGCTCGCCGAACGAGCGCCTGCCAGTCGATGGGCCGCGCCGGACATCAAGATTCGCGCTGGCCATCGACGAGGCGCTTGAGCGAGAGCGGATTGCCCTCCTTGACCGCCTCGGGGCGCAGCGCGTCCGGCAGATCCTGATAGCAGACCGGACGCAGAAAGCGAAAGATCGCTGCGGTGCCGACCGAGGTCGAGCGCGCATCGGAAGTTGCTGGGTAGGGCCCTCCATGCACCATCGCATCGCACACTTCGACGCCCGTCGGCCAGCCATTGGCCATCACGCGCCCGGCCTTGCGCTCCAGCGTCGGCAGCAGCGCCCTGGCCGCCTCGAGATCGCCCTCGTCCATCTGCAGCGTGGCGGTCAGCTGCCCCTCCAGCGCTTCGGCGACGCGCTTGACCTCGGCGGCGTCTCGACAGCTGACGATGAGCGACGAGGCACCGAAGACTTCGGCCTGCAGCGCCTCGTCGGCAACGACATCCTCCCCGGTCGCCACGAAAAGCGCACTTTGACAGCGATTGGGGCCATCACCGGGCAGGCCACGGGCCACCTCGCGCACCTTGTCGCTCTCGGCCAGTGTTGCCACACCTCGAACATAAGCGTCGTGAATCCCCGGCGACAGCATGGTCTGCGCCTGAGAGCCTTTGAGCGCTTCGGCCGCCGCCTCGACGAACGCATCCAGCCCAGCACCTCGAATACCGATGACCAGCCCCGGATTGGTGCAGAACTGGCCGGCACCCATGTTGAGCGAGCCGACGAACGCCTCGCCGAGCGCCTTCCCGCGGGCTTCGAGCGCGGCCGGCATCAGGAAAACCGGGTTGATACTGCTCATCTCGGCATAGAACGGAATCGGTTCCGGTCGATTCTGCGCAATGCCAAGCAGGGCCAGCCCGCCCTTGCGCGAGCCGGTGAAGCCGCCCGCCTTGATGCGGGGATCGCCCACGAGCGCCTGGCCGACTTCGAACCCGGCATCATGCAGCATCGAGAAGACACCCTCCGGCAGCCCGCATTTCGCTACCGCGCGCTGAATCGCCCGGCCGACCATCTCGCAGGTGCCCGGATGCGCCGGATGCGCCTTGACCACGACCGGGCAGCCTGCCGCCAGCGCGGAAGCGGTATCGCCGCCGGCAACCGAGAACGCCAGCGGAAAATTGCTGGCGCCGAACACGGCAACCGGGCCCAGTGCGATATGACGCTGTCGCAGGTCGACGCGCGGCAGGGGCTGGCGATCAGGCAGCGCGGGATCGATTCGCACGTCCAGCCACTCGCCGGCGCGCACGGTTCTCGCGAACAGACGTAGCTGCCCGCAGGTTCGACCCCGCTCCCCCTGAATTCGCCCCTCGGGCAACCCGGACTCGGCGACTGCGCGTTCGACGAGCGCATCACCGAGCGCTTCGATCTCGGCGGCGATCGCTTCGAGAAAGTCCGCGCGCGCTGCCAGCGAAGTCTCTCGGTAACTGTCGAAAGCCGACCATGCCAGTTCGCAGGCTCGGCGGGCATCCTGCGGCGTACCGCCGGAGAACTCGGGGGAGAGCGTTTCGCCGGTAGCCGGATTGACGGCCTTGATGGTGCCATGCGTGCCTTTGACGGCCTGCTGGCCGATCAGGAGTTCGCCTGTCAGATTCACAATGCCTCCTTCAGGGAGAGAGAAATGACCAAAAACCACCACCTCTCACGACCGACTGACGGCGAAAAGCCGACCTCCGTCAACGACGGAGGTCGGCTG
>NZ_BMZI01000007.1:106324-128151 GCF_014652715.1 Salinicola rhizosphaerae
TGCCTCGAGATTCAAGGCATGTACGGCGGCGGATTCAGGTGTCAGAGCGGCCCTGATAAGTCGCGTAATTCTCGTACGCACGCTTGAGATGCCGATACATCGCATCACGGGCCGCATCCACGTTCGCCGAGACGATCGCCTGCAGGACTTCCGCATGCTCTCGGGCGACCCTTTCAAGATAGTAAGTTACCGCCGCGGCGTCGAGCTCTCCCGCGACCAGCTTGTTGCGCGGGATGGTGCCCTCGTTGAGCTGATCATACAGCGACACGAAGAACGGGTTGTGAGTCGCGGCGACAATCGCACGATGAAAGGCGTAGTCCTCGTGGCGAGCCTGGCCTCCACTGTCACAGGCCGCGAGGAAGTCTGCATGGGCGGCCTTGATCGCAGCCAGGTCGTCCGGATCACGACGCGAGGCCGCAAGCGCGGCGGCCTGTGAATCGAGCGTCATGCGAAGTTCGAGGATATGCAGAATGTCCTCGACCGTCGTGGCACTGATCTGGCGCACCGGGAACGGACGCTCGGGCGCGGCGCGCAGTACGCGAGTGCCGATCCCCCGACGCGTCTCGACCAGCCCCATCGACTTGAGATGTGCGATCGCCTCGCGCACGGCCGTTCGACTGACCCCGAACATATCGCAGAGCTGGCTCTCCGTGGGCAGTTTGTCGCCCACCTCGATACGCCCTTGCGTGATCAGCGACTCGAGCTGCTGCGCGATCTGACGAGACAGGCTCTCCTGTGTCGAAATTCGCTTTACCGTCCAGGGCTTGGTCTGTTCCATCGGATTGCCTACCTTGTCGAAATTCTTGTTCGAAGCCACCACCGGACTTGTGGTCATGGTGGCAGCCTCTTTCACGCGTCACGTTCCGCTCACGACACCCCGGGGATGTCAGACAACTAGACGAACAGCATACCAGCAAGGGCGACCCGGCGGCGCCTTCTCGGGACCACCCGGCACGCCGTCGATGGCGCTGGGCCGGGACAGCATTCTCGGTGAAGCCCGCGTGATCGTGACAGCCTCATGCTCATCGATCGTCCGGGTGGCCGAGCGTGACGAATTTCCCGCCCTGATAGATTACCGCCGGGTCATTCGGATCGAGGT
Organism: Salinicola rhizosphaerae; assembly: GCF_014652715.1. Classification (GTDB taxonomy): domain Bacteria; phylum Pseudomonadota; class Gammaproteobacteria; order Pseudomonadales; family Halomonadaceae; genus Salinicola; species Salinicola rhizosphaerae. The sequence goes on from NZ_BMZI01000007.1 coordinate 107,424, forward strand.
CCCGATCATTGGCTTCGACCTTGGCGCGCCAGGCATCCGACGTCCGGGTCGGCCGCCAACCGAGGAAGTCCGCGTGGCGGTTATCCCACCACTGCTCGGCGTTGGCGGAAGCGCCGTAGATGACGGTATGGCCGAGCTTCGGCGCCTCGAAAGCGCGGGAGAGCAGATCGACGAAATCCTCCACCGCCAGCCAGGTCGCGAGCATGCGACGATCTTTCGGTTCGGGAAAGCAGGAGCCGATGCGTACGCTCAGGGTCTCGATACCGAACTTGTCGTGGTAGAGGCTGGCCAGATCCTCGCCGAAACATTTGGAGACGCCGTAAAGCGAGTCCGGCCGATGGGGCGTGACGCCATCGAGCTGGCGCGTGCGCGGATAGAAGCCGATCGTGTGATTGGAGCTCGCAAAGACGATACGAGGCTTGGCGTGCCGACGCGCGGCTTCGTAAAGATGGTAGACGCCGATGATATTGGCCTGGAGGATGCCCTCCCAGGGCTTCTCGACCGAGATTCCGCCCAGGTGAACGACGCCATCGCAATCGGCCACCAGCCGCCCGACCGCCTTGGCATCGGCGAGATCGCAGCTGACGATCTCTTCGTGATCCGCCGCATCGCCAAGCTCAACGATATCGGACAACCTGACCGTTCGGGCTAGCCGAGATAGATAGGGGCGGATCGCCTGGCCGACGCCGCCAGCGGCGCCGGTCACCAACAACCGATTCAACATATCGAGTCCTCCTTGAATGTACCAACCGACGGAATGTGAAGATCGATGGCTCCGACGTGATCAACCGCCGGCGCTCTGCAGCCACGCGGGCAGCGCCAACGACACCGCCGGTACATAAGTCACCAGCATCAGCACGGCAAACAGCGCCAGATAAAATGGCCAGATGGTCTTTACCGTCTGCTCGATCTTGATGCCGCCGATCGCGCTGCCCACGAACAGGCACCCGCCCACCGGCGGCGTGCAGAGCCCGACTCCTAGGTTCATCATCATCAGGATGCCGAACTGGATCGGGTCCATGCCGAACTGCTGGGCCACGGGCAGGAATATCGGCGTACAGATCAGGATCAGCGGCGCCATGTCCATGATCATGCCGAGTGCCAGCAGCAGCAGATTGAGCATCAACAGCACCACGATCGGATTGTCGGAGATCGAGGTCAGCGCGTTCACCAGCAGCTCCGGCACGTTGTAGAGCGCCAGCAGATAGGAGAATGCCGACGCGCAGCCGACCAGAATCATGACTAGCGCCGTCGTCTTCACGGCCTGATAAACCGCCTTCTTGAACGGCTCCCAGCGCAGCTCCCGATAGACGAGCGCGGTGACGACGATCGCGTAGATGGCCCCGAACGCCCCCGACTCGGTGACCGTGAGAATCCCCGAAAGCACGCCGCCGACGATGATGACCGCCGTCAGCAGACCCGGCAGCGACGCGACGAAACTCACCAGCAACGCCTGCCAGCCGGGAAACGGCTCGCTGCCGTAACCGCGTTTCACCGCGACCAGATACGCCGCGACCGCCAGCGCCAGACACATCAACACACCGGGCACGATACCGGCGACGAAAAGCTGCGTGACCGAAATCCCGCCGCCGGCCGCCACGGCGTAGAGAATCATGTTGTGACTCGGCGGGATGACCACGCCGGCAATCGACGAGGTGACCGTGACATTGACCGCATAGTCCGTGTCGTAGCCCTTCTCCTTCATGACGGGAATCAGGATCGAACCCAGCGCCGAAGTATCGGCAACCGCCGAACCCGAGATTCCGCCGAACAGCATCGACGATGTGACGTTGACCATACCGAGTCCACCCCGCATCCGCCCCACCGCCGCCGAGGCGAAGCGCACCAGCCGTCGGGAAATGCCGCCGTGAAGCATCAGCTCACCAGCAAAGATGAAAAACGGAATCGCCAGCAGCGAAAACACCGAGATGCCGGATACGATACGCTGGAATCCGACGAAGAGCGGCAGCCCCTCGTAGAGAAAGGTCACGATCGACGCCAGGCCGACCGCAAACGCGATCGGCGCCCCGACCACCAGGCCCAGAGCGAACACGCCGAAGAGAATCGCCAATCCCATGAGTCACTCCTCCTCTCGAGCCGGCACCAGAATTCGCGTCAGTGCATCGGCCAGGGTAAACAGCACCATCAGCACCCCGCAGATCACCAGCGGCGCCGCGCGCCAGCTCTCGGAGAGCCCAAGCATCGGGATCGGGCGACCGAGATTGTTCATCACCATCAGCCCGCCCTGCCATGCCATGAACGCACCGAACAGCAGAACGAACGCATCAGCGACCAGCTGCATGATGGCCCGCGGTAATGCGGGCGCGCCGTCACGGATAAAATCGATGCTCAGGTGCGAACGGAAACGAACACCCGCTGCGGCGCCCAGGCAAGTGATATAGACCACGATCAGCAGTGACGACTGCTCGATCCAGGTCGGCGTGTTGTTGAGTACATAGCGGCCGAAAACCAGCCAGCCGAACGACAGGATCAGAAAGACCAGCAGCACACCCGCGACGATCAGGCAGAGCCGCGCCAAGCCATCCAGCAATCGGTCATGCAATGCCGGCAACGCTTCACGAGACGCTTCGATATCCGTATTCAAGTCGACTCCCCTCTCGACAGACAGATTCCTCGACAGACAGATTCCTCGGCAGCCAAGCTTCAGACGATGTACGACTCGCATCATGGCGTCGCTGACAAGACCATTCGGTACCGGAGCTTCCGGGTACGGGCCCATCCCGGAGGCATGCAAAAAGGCGAGCATCCTCGGAAGGAGGAGCCCGCCCCGGCGACTACTGCGTGGCGCGAATGTCGTCGATCAGAGACTTCATGTCCGGATGGGACTCGATGAACGCCTGATAAATCGGCTCCATGCGCTTCTGAAATGCCGCTTTATCGTCAATCTCGTTAACCTTCACGCCGGCTGCCTCGACATCCTCGCGACTTTTCTCGACGCCTTCGGCCCATAATTTTCGCTGCTCGGTCGCAGCATTTTCAGCCGCCGTGCGCACGATCTTCTGCGTATCTTCGTCAAGCGCATTCCAGCTCGATGCGGCCACGCACAGACACTCCGGAATGATCAGGTGTTCGGTTTCCGAAAAATACTTGGCGACTTCATAGTGATTGCTGGAATCAAAGGAGGGGAAATTGTTCTCCGCACCGTCGATGACCCCGGTCTTGAGTGACTGGAATACCTCGCCGTAGGACATCGGCGTCGCATTACCGCCAAGGGCATCGACCATCTGGACGTAGAGATCGTTATTCATCACGCGCAGCTTCAGCCCCTTGAGATCGTCAGGCTTCTCGATGGGATGATCCGTGTTGTAGAAACTGCGTGCTCCGGAGCCGAACCAGGAGAGAACGATCAGATCCTTCTTGGCCAGCGCATCGGCAAACCGCTGACCGATATCGCCGTCCATGACGCGATACATCTGATCGACGCTGGTAAAAAGAAACGGCAACGAAAGAACATCCGTTTCCGGCACGATCGGGCCCATCGGCCCCATGTTGAAGTTTCCGAAATCCAGCGCGCCGCTGCGCGTCTGTTCGATCGCATCGGGTTGATCACCCAGCACTGCATTGTTGTAGACCTTGGGGTTGAGTTCACCGTCAGTCTTCTCGGAGACCTCGTCGGCAAAATCTTTCAGCGCGACCGAGTTGGGATATCCATCCGGATGGACGTTCCAGCCTCGCCAGTCTTCGGCTTGAGCGGGCAATGCCGCAGCAAGAAGGCTCCCTGCTGCCACTACGGCCGGCAACCAAGCGGGCAAAGCTTTCATCGTGATAGGTGCCATGTCGAACTCCCTCAATGCGCGCCCGTCAGGCCAATGTCAGCCAAGCGAGTGCGGTTATCGTTATCGGGATTCAGGCTGACATACATCATATTTCAGACAATATTAGACTTTGGAATCGCTTTGTCTGACTTAACAATATTTCGAACAAAGGCGATCATAAAATTCGTAAATTTCGAATTTAAAGGTTCTCAAAAACCTTTAAAAAACAATAGAATATATTAAATATTCGAATGGCAAGAAAAATACATGGGCTTTATTCGACAAAAACCGTTAGACAAAAGATCGCGACGAGCGCCCTCTATCTAGCCAATATCTCTTCACCAGGATGAAAACCGCCAGGCTAACGTGGGACAAAAATGGGTCGGTAGAGCTCTGTTCCGCCATCCTAGCGGTCAGGGAAACAGGGCTCACTACCGTTAAAAACGCGATACCCGCAGTCACCGGCGCGGCTGCCAGCGAATCTGCAGCCGCACCCTAACCTCTCCAAGAGTCCGTCAGACCGACAGCCTCAATCTCAGCGAACCAGCGCAGGGCGTTTAGGATCGAAGCTCCAGCCATCGATCAAGTACTGCATCGCCATGGCATCGTTTCGCTGCCGGACATCCAGCGTCTTGTAGAGCGAGTTGGCCTGCTCGACCTGGGCCATATCCAGCTTGATGCCCAGCCCCGGCGTTTTGGGAACCGACAGTTTGCCGCCATGAATCTCGAACGGCGCTTCTGTCAGCCGCTGGCCGTCCTGCCAGATCCAGTGCGTGTCTATCGCCGTGATATTGCCGGGGCAGGCCGCCGCCACGTGCGTCATCATCGCCAGCGAGACATCGAAATGGTTATTGGAGTGTGAACCCCAGGTCATGCCCCATTCGTCACACAGCTCACCGACCATCACCGCGCCCTGCATGGTCCAGAAATGGCAGTCGGCAAGCGGAATATCGACCGCATTGAGCGCAACCGCATACTGCAGCTGCTTGAAGTCGGTGGCGATCATGTTGGTGGCCGTGGGCAAGCCAGTCCGCTTCTTGAACTCCGCCATCACTTCGCGGCCCGACCAGCTCTCTTCCTGCCCGCAGGGGTCCTCGGCGTAGCTGAGAATGTCCTTGATCGGCTCGAGAATGCGAACCGCCTCATCCAGCTTCCACGCGCCGTTGGGATCGAGCGTCAAGCGCGCCTCCGGGAAGGCCTCGTGCAGCGCACGGATGCAGTCCGCCTCCTGTTCGCCGGGCAGTACACCACCCTTAAGCTTGAAATCCTTGAATCCGTAGCGCTCATAGGCAGCCTTGGCCAGCTCGGCAACGGCTTCCGGGGTCAACGCCTCGCGACGGCGCACCTCGTCCCAGGCATCCTTGGGGGCCTCTTTCGGGTATGGCAGGTCCGTCTTGTCCGGGTCGCCCAGCAGGAACAGATAACCCAGCGCCTCGACTTCATCGCGCTGGCGGCCGAAACGCCCCAGCAGATCCGCGACCGGCTGCCCCAGCGCCTGTCCGTAGAGATCGAACAGCGCGGATTCGATGGCCGTCACCACATGGACGGCGACACGCAGATCGAACGTCTGCCGGCCCCGCTCTTCACGGCCGTTTTTCGCCAGCAGCAGGCGGGAGTCGTTGAGAACCTGCTTCACCGTATTGACCGGCGCACCGACGATCAGGTCCCGGCACTGCTCGAGCCCTTTCATGATGCCGTCGCTGGTCGGGATCTCACCGACACCCTGGTTGCCGGCGTCATCCTCGAGTATCAATAGACAGCGAATGAACCACGGCGCATGACCGCCGCTGAGGTTGAGCAGAAAGCTGTCGTACCCCGCCACCGGCATGACGGTCATCTTGGTCACTTTGGGAAAACTCATGTCGCACTCCTCGGTATTTGATCGTTGCGGGAACGCTGAAGGAATCGGCGAGCAAGATGAAGCGCAAGGCGCCCGGCGCACAGGACCCGGAGCCTATGGGGTATAGGTGAGGAGTCCGCGCACCGGGCAACGCAGCGATTCACCTGCGCAGCCATTGATTCAGTGTTGCCTAGCCGCGCTTGCCGAATTCCGCGCTATCCACCGTCCACTGCCTGGCCTGCTCGGTCAGCGTGAAGCCGAGACCGGGGCGATCGGGAACCATCATGCGGCCGTCGCGCGTTTCGAGACTTTCGTTGAACAGCGGCTCGAGCCAGTCGAAATGCTCGACCCAAGGCTCGCTGGGATAAGCCGCCGCCAGATGCAGGTGGATCTCCATGGCAAAGTGCGGTGCCAGCTGCAGGCCTGCCGCATCGGCCAGCGTCGCCAGCTTGAGAAAAGGCGTGATGCCGCCGACACGCGGGGCATCCGGCTGAATGATGTCGGCACTGCGATGCTTGATCAGCTCCAGGTGCTCGCCGACGCTGGCCAGCATCTCGCCGGTCGCGATGGGCGTGTCCAGCGCACTGGCCAGCGCCGCGTGCCCTTCGACGTCATAAGCATCCAGCGGCTCCTCGATCCAGACCAGGTTGTACGGCTCCATCGCGCGACCGAAGCGCAGGGCGGTAGCGCGATCCCACTGTTGATTGGCGTCGATCATCAGCGGCACGTCATCGCCCAGGTGCTTGCGGACGGCTTCGACGCGCTGCAGATCGACCTTCATGTCGGGCTGACCGACCTTGATCTTGATGCCCTTGATGCCGTTCTCGAGCGAGCGGGTCGCGTTCTCCTTCACCTCTTCGATCGGCGTGTGCAAAAACCCGCCCGAGGTGTTGTAGCACTGCACCGAATCGCGATGCGCGCCCAGCAACTTGGCCAGTGGCAGCCCGGCTCGCTTGGCCTTGAGATCCCACAGCCCGACGTCCACCGCAGCGATCGTCTGCGTCGACAGCCCGCTACGCCCGACCGAAGCGCCCGCCCACACGAGTTTTTGCCACAGCTTGCCGGTATCACTGGGATCTTCCCCGATGATCGCCGGCGCGATCTCCTTGGCGTGCGCAAACTGACCGTATCCACCGGCGCGCTTCGAATAGCTGAAACCCAGTCCGGTGTGGCCATCTTTCGTCTCGATCTCGGTGAACAGGAACGAGACCTCTGTCATCGGCTTCTGGCGACCGGTGAGCACCTTGGCGTCGCTGATCGGCGTTGCCAAGGGCAACAGCACGTGGGAAAAGCGGATCCAGCTGATCGCATCGTTGTTCATCGGCCTACCTCGCTACAGTGTCTGACGAAAAGAGCGACGCCGGCTTCCCGCTGAGGCTCGAATGATTGCGCTATCATTGCGGAAAGGAGACGCCTCGGTTCGAAAGCGATAGTAGCGCAGCGCATTTGTATGACAAAGCGAAACCCGGCCGTTTACGACCAAAGCACTACGAGACGCGAGCTACGAGATGCGAGATGCGAGATGCGAGATGCGAGATGCGAGAGTCAGAATATCTGTCGGTCGGGAGGTTCGAACCCCTTGTCTTAAAACTCGAAAGACGAATTTCAGCGTTCAGGTCGTGCCGCGATCGACGATCTCGAAACCGAGGTCGAGCGTCTGCTCGACGCGTTGGAAGTGAGGTTGCGCCATACGCGCGAGAAGATGCTCGGCGGCTCGTCGTCCCAGGGTGGCACCGTCGATTCGCACCGTGCTGAGCGCAGGAAATGTCGCCTTCGCATAGCTACTGTCACCGAAACCCATGATCGCGAGCGCGCCAGGAACGTCGACGCCGCGACTCTGTGCTTCGGCCAGTACCCCCATGGCAAGAATATCGGAGCTGCAGACGATGGCATCCACCGCTTCGTTATCCAGCAACTCGGCACTCTTTTCACGTCCCCACGGCATGCTGGAGGGCGTGCCGACTTCACGTACCGTCATGCTCGCGTCAGGCGTGGCATGCAACACGGCGGCTAGCCCCGCGACCCGACGGCGGGCCCGCGAATCATCCGCGGAAATCACGCCGATCCGTCGGCGTCCGAGCTCCACGAGATGTCGTCCCACAGCCTCCCCTACCGCTTCGTGAGAAAACCCGACAAGCATATCCAACGGTTCGTCGGTCATATCCCATATCTCGACCAGCGGCACCTCCGCGGCCAGTAGCCGGCGGCGCGCCAGCTCGGAGTGCCGACAGCCGGTGAGGACGATACCGTCCGGCCGTCGACTGAGCACGGTCTCGAGAATTTTCTCCTCCTGCTCGGGGGTGTAGCCGACCAGCCCCAGCATGACCTGATAGCCCTGTGGCGCCAGTGCCGCCATGATCGTCTGTGTCACCTCGGCGAACAGCGAGTGAGCCACGGTCGGTACCAGCAGTGCCACCAGGCGACTGCGGCTCGAGGCGAGCGCCCCCGCGACCCGGTTGGGCACGTAGCCGGTTTCCAGCACGGCCCGCTGGACCTTCAGGCGCGTCGCCTCGCTGACCAGCTCCGGACGGTTGAGCGCGCGCGACACCGTCATCGGCGCCACACCCGCTACCCGCGCCACATCCGTGAGCCGCGCGCTACCGGTCGAGCGAGAGGAGCGAAGAGCGGGCGGGGAGAAATCGTCGTCGGACACGGTCGTCGTTCACTGATGCGGCGGTGCAATGAACGCCGCCAACCTGGCGCAGCCCGCCGCCCAGACATCACCCTCGAGCAAGGCGATGCCTGCGGTGGGAAACGCGACACCGTGACTGGCAGGGCCTTCGATCAAGCGCCCAGCGAGCAGGCCGACCAGCGGCATATGGCTGACGATGATCAACGGCGTCGAGGGCGCGTGTCCGGTCAGGCGTTCGATCAGTGAATCGACATCGTCGTCCGGTGTCACGCCGTCGACGGTCTCGCACTCCAGCCCGGTCGCCTGGCTCACTGCACTAGCGGTTTGCCGGGCCCGCGCGAACGGGCTAGACCATAGCTGCGCCTTGGCCAGTTCGGGGCACGCCGCCAGCCATGCGCCGGCGCTCGCTGCCTCGACTTCTCCCCGACGCGTCAGTCGGCGCTCGGCGTCCGGGTGCCCCATGGCGGCCTCGCCATGCCTCACGATAGCGAGATAGCCCATCATTCGGCGTCCGGCGCCAGATGATGCGCGAGCGACACCGCCTCGCGAGAGAGCATGAATTCCACGTCACTGCTCTGCTCGCTCTCCATCAGCGATTTCGCCATGTCCCGCGCCGGCACGCCGTCGAACATGACGTGATAGAGCCCTTGCGCCAGCGGCATGTAGATATCTTCGGCACGGGCCTTCTCGCAGACCAGCTTGACCGTGTTGACGCCCTCGGCCACCTGCCCAAGTGCCTCGATCGCGCCCTCCAGATCGTGCCCCTCGCCCAGCGCGAAACCGACCCGATAGTTGCGTGACAGCTTCGAGGAGCAGGTCACGATCAAATCGCCGACGCCGGAGAGCCCGAGAAAAGTCATCGGATTGGCACCAAGGGCGACGGCGAATCGGCTCATTTCGGCCAGCGCGCGCGTCATCAGCATCGCCTTGGTGTTCTCGCCCATACCGAGCGCGGCCGCCATGCCCGAGGCGATGGCGTAGATATTCTTCAGCGAGCCGCCGAGCTCCGCGCCGTAGCGATCATTGCCGGCGTAAACGCGGAAGTAGCTGCAGCCGAGCGCCGCCTGAACGTAGGCGCGCGTGACCGGATCGTCACTCGCGATCACCGTGGCGGTGAGCTGTTTCTGCGCGATTTCCGCCGCCAGGTTGGGACCTGAGAGCACGCCGATATGCGGCGAGCCGGTCTCCTCCTCGATCAGCTGGCTCATCAGCTTGAAGCCATCGGCCTGGATACCCTTCGTCGTGGTTACCAGTATCTGCTCCGGCTTCAGGTGCTCGCGAGCCTGACGCAGGACGGCGCGGAACGCCTTGGAAGGAATGGCAATGAACACCACCGCGGCCTCGGCCACGGTCCATGCGAGATCGGTCGAGGCGACGACGTTCCCGTTGATCGGATAGTCGGGCAGGTAGCGCCCGTTGCGATGCTCTTGATTGATCTGTTCGACCAGTGTCTCGTCGCGCAGCCACTGGCGAACCTCGGCGCCGTTGTCCGCGGCGATACTGGCGATCGCGGTACCGAAACTGCCGCCACCCAGAACGGCGACCTGCATACATTCGTCTGACCCGGCTTTCTCTGACATTGTCGTTCCATTGACGATGAGCGATGACCACAGTGTAACGAAAAACGCCCCGCAACTGGCGTCAGTCGCGGGGCGAAATCACGGGGCGATCGGAGAACCGGCCCAAGCGCCGGCGCTCAGTCGATCATCGGCACCAGCGCATCGATACTGGCCCGCGCGTCGCCGTAGAGCATGCGCGTGTTCTCCTTGAAGAACAGCGGGTTCTCGATACCGGAATAGCCGGTGCCCTGGCCTCGTTTGCAGACGAAGACCTGCTTGGCCTCCCACACCTTGAGGACCGGCATACCGGCAATCGGGCTGCCCGGATCTTCCTGCGCCGCCGGGTTGACGATGTCGTTGGAGCCGATGACGATGACCACGTCTGTCTCGGCGAAATCGTCGTTGATCTCGTCCATCTCCATGACGATATCGTAAGGCACTCGCGCTTCCGCCAGCAGCACGTTCATGTGCCCCGGCAGTCGGCCAGCGACGGGGTGAATGCCGAAGCGCACGTTCTTGCCCGCCGAGCGCAGCTTGCGCACGAGATCGCTGACCGCGTTCTGCGCCTGCGCGACCGCCATGCCGTAGCCCGGCACGATGATGACGTTTTCGGCGTCGTTCAACGCGCTGGCCACGCCGCCGGTATCGATCGCGACCTGTTCGCCCTCGATCTCGGCCGCCTCGCTCTGCGTGGTGCCAAAGCCTCCTAGAATCACGCTGACAAAGTTGCGATTCATCGCCTTGCACATGATGTAGGAGAGGATCGCGCCCGAGGAGCCGACCAGCGCTCCGGTGACGATCAGCAGATCATTGGAGAGCGTGAAGCCGATCGCCGCCGCCGCCCAGCCCGAATAACTGTTGAGCATCGAGACGACGACCGGCATATCGGCACCGCCGATGCCCATGATCAGATGCCAGCCGATGAAGAACGCCAGTGCCGCAATCAAGAACAGGGTCCAGAAACCGGCGCCGTTGAAATAGGCAATGGCAAGAATCAACGCCAGCAGCGCCGCCCCGCCGTTGAGCCAGTGTCCCCCGGCCAGCTTGTGCGGCTTGCCACCGATCTTGCCGGCCAGCTTGCCGAAAGCGACGACCGAACCGGTGAACGTTACCGCGCCGATGAAGAGGCCGAGCACGACCTCTACCTGCAGAAACGTGAGTTCTGCCGGGGTCTTGTGGGCCAGCGTCGTCGCGAATGCGGAGAGCCCATCGAACGAGACACCAGTCGCCTTGATCGCGGCAACGCGGGTGCGCTCCATGTCGGCATTCCAGCCGATGAAGACCGCGGCCAGACCGACGAAGCTGTGTAGCGCCGCCACCAGCTGCGGCATTTCGGTCATCTCGACCTTACGCGCCAGCCAGACGCCGACGGCCGCGCCGATCAGCGCCATCGGGATCAGCCAGCCGAAGCCGCCGATGCGCGGGCCAAGCGCCGTCGACAGTATGGCGACCGCCATGCCGACGATGCCATACCAGACGGCGCGCTTGGCCTTTTCCTGGTTGCTCAGGCCGCCGAGCGACAGGATGAACAGTACACTCGCCGCGATCGCCGCGGCGGAAACGAATTCCTGTGACAACATCATTTCTCTCCGCGGATCAGGATTTCTGGAACATGGCAAGCATGCGGCGCGTCACGAGGAAGCCGCCGACGATGTTGATCGAGGCGATCAACACCGAGAGGCCGGCCAGCAGCCCGACGATCCAGCTGCCTGAACCGATCTGCAGCACGGCGCCAAGGATAACGATGCCGGAGATGGCATTCGTCACCGCCATCAGCGGTGTATGCAGCGAGTGACTGACGTTCCAGATCACCTGAAAACCGACGAAACAGGAGAGCGCGAAAACGATGAAGTGCTGCATGAACGAGGCCGGTGCCACCAAGCCCAAGAGCCACATCACCACGCCACCGGCGACGAGCATGCCGACCTGCGTGCGTGTCTGCTTGACGAAAGCGGCATGCTCGGCGGCACGCTTCTCCTCCGGCGTCGGCTCTTTCGGCTTCGCCTTGGGCTGGCTCGCCCCGATCGCCTTCACCTTCGGCGGCGGTGGCGGGAACGTGATTTCGCCTGCATGCGTTGCCGTGGCGCCACGGATCACGTCGTCCTCCATGTCATGGACGATGACACCATCCTTCTCCGGCGTCAGATCGGTCAGCATGTGGCGAATGTTGGTGGCGTAGAGCAGCGAGGCCTGGGTCGCCATGCGCGAAGGGAAATCGGTGTAGCCGACCACGATGACGCCGTTATCGCTGACGATACGCTCATCCGGCACGGTAAGATCGCAGTTGCCGCCCTTCTCGGCGGCGAGATCGACGATGACCGAGCCCGGCTTCATCAGCGCGACCATGTCCTCGAACCACAGCTTGGGTGCCGGGCGCCCGGGGATCAGCGCCGTGGTGATGACGATATCGACTTCCGGCGCCTGCTCCCGGAACAGCGCCAGCTGCTTCTCGCGGAATTCAGGACTGGAAGGCGCCGCGTAACCGCCGCTACCGGCACCGTCCTGGCTCTCCTCGAAGTCGAGAAACAGAAATTCCGCGCCCATCGATTCGATCTGCTCGGCGACCTCCGGACGCACGTCGAAGGCGCGCACCACCGCTCCCAGGCTGGTGGCCGTGCCGATCGCCGCCAGACCGGCGACGCCGGCGCCGACGATCAGCACTTTGGCCGGGGGCACCTTGCCCGCCGCCGTCACCTGGCCGGTGAAGAAGCGGCCGAACTGATTGCCGGCTTCGATCACGGCACGATAGCCGGCAATGTTGGCGGTGCTGGAGAGCGCGTCCATCTTCTGGGCGCGCGAGATGCGCGGCACCATATCCATGGCGATCACCGTCGCGCCCTGCTGACGGCAGCGCTCCAGTCGCTCCTCGTTCTGGGCCGGCCAGAAGAAGCTGATCAACGTCTGCCCTTCCCGCAGGTGCCCGATCTCCGCATCCGCCGGCTCGCGCACCTTGATCACGGTATCGGCGTTTTGCCAGAGTGCCGCGGCGCTGTCGACCACGTCGACCCCGACATCGCGGTAGGCCGCGTCACTGAACCCGGCACCGAGCCCGGCACCGCTTTCGATCAGGCACTCGTGTCCCAGTTTCTGGATCTGCTGGGCGCTTTCCGGCGTCAGCGCGACCCGCGCCTCGCCCTTCGCCAGCTCCTTCGGCGCACCGATCTTCATCGAGACACCTCGCTGGCAGCGGCAGAACGTGCTGTTCGGCCGGATGACGACAGTCGGTCGGTCATGCGTGGAAACTCCTTCTCTGCACGCTCACCTCCGGGCCAAGCCCGGCAGTGGCCAAGCCGAGCCTGATGCCGGCGACAGTTGCCATCGGCAGGTTCTCGGGGCAGGCGGCGTTTTCAATGGCGCAAATCAATGCGGTGGGTGAAGGCAGTGTTCCGGAAAGCGGCAGGCGGGATCAAGACGTTGGTCGAAAAACCAACCCGGTCAATATTTTATGGTTGGCATAATGCAAAGCTTATGCTCTAAAAGCGTGGTAAGCATTTGTTATATAATAAAAATATTGGACATCGACGATGGCTTATCATGACCATAACCGATGCCTTATCGGACACTTTTCGGGACGACTCGCCCCTAGATGAGCGAAGCGAGCCCAAAACGGTCAGGAAGAGCAGGAGAGACAGACCGGCGGCGCGCTGGCCGCTGGCGCCTCGGCCCACGCGTCCATGCCATCTCGCCGTTCGAACGGTGAGGAGAGCAGCTCACGAAACGTCCGCAGCGGTCCGGCATCGCCATCCTCTGCCGCCTCGATCACCTGCTGGGCCAGATGCGTTCGCAGCACATAGACCGGGTTGACGCGGCGCATGGCGGCCAACCGCTCGGCTTCGCCCCGGCTCTCACGTGACAGGCGTTCGCGGTAGCGCGCCAGCCAGTCACCAAGCGCCGCATCCGGGATCTCCGCTTCCAATGACAAACCGCCCTGAATGTCGGTCTCGCTCAAGGCTCGGAAGCTGCGATGGAAGTCAGCGCTGGCGCGCTCCATCAGTGTCAGCCAGTCATCGATCAGTTCGCCGTCGTCTTCCTGTTCGGACTCGAGCCCGAGACGGGCACGCATCAGAATTGCGTAGGCTGCCTGCAGTGTCGGCTCGTAGGTATCCAGAATCTCCCGCAGCCGCTCGACGCCGATCAGCGGCGTCAGCGATTGCCCCAGTACGGTGAGGTTCCACAGGGCCACACCAGGCTGCTGATCGAAGGCATAGCGCCCGGTGGTATCGGTGTGATTGGGGGTAAGCCTGGAATCGAAGCGATCCATGAAGGCGTAGGGGCCGTAATCCAGCGTCAGGCCGAGAATCGACATGTTATCGGTGTTCATCACGGCGTGAACGAAACCGTAAGCCTGCCAGCGGGCGATCAGTTCGGCGGTCCGTGTCACCACGTCCTGATACAGCGCCTCCAGCGGCGCTTCGGTCTGAGCCAGATCGGGGCGATGGCGATCGATGACGTGGTGCATCAAGCGCTCGAGATCCTCGACTCGCTGCTGTTGATAGAGCCACTCGAAATGACCGAAGCGCACGTGACTCTCGGCCAGACGCAACAGCGTGGCACCGGGCTCGACGCGTTCGCGCATGACCCGCTCATCGTTGACGGCAACCGCCAGCGCCAGCGTGGTCGGAATCCGCAGACCCGCCATGGCCTCGCCGGCCAGATACTCGCGAAGGGAAGAGCGCAGCACCGCCTGACCGTCGCCGAAGCGCGAATATGGCGTCTGCCCCGCCCCCTTCAGATGCAGGTCCACCGGCCCCTGAGGCGTCACCGCCTCGCCAAGCAGCAATCCCCGGCCATCGCCCAGAGCCGGATTGTAGGTGCCGAACTGATGCCCCGTATACTTCTGCGCCAGCGGATCCATACCCGGCAGCAGGCGCTCGCCGCTCATGACCCCTGTCAGCGTTTTTGCGTCGAGCGTCTCGGCATCGAGCCCTAGGCGTCTTGCTGCCAGCGGGCTGACGTCAAGGAGCCGCGTTCCCCTCCGCGGCGTGGGCGCGACGCGGGTGAAGAAATCGGCGGGGAATCGGGACCAGACGTTGTCGAAGACGAGGCCGCTGAGTGAAGCGCCGTCGACGGCATCATCGGGTGTCGGTGGTTCGAGCGTGGCATCGGGTCTCATGGCGCGCTCCTCGCTGGGGTTCGAAGTCTCCCAGTGTAACGCACTCTTGTTGATCAGGAAGTCAGCCAGGCCACGACTTAGGCTATGTCTGAAAAGTACTGCACTTGCCCATTCAGCGTTTAAGCCCATCGACTCCCTGCGACAGCTGCGCGCCGGGATACCAGCGTCATGCGGCCCGATCAGGCGGGACTGCCAGCGAGCCACTCCTCGTCGCCGCCGTGGCTGCGGATCAGATCACCATTGGTCTGCAGAAGCGACAGGAGCTGACGCTGATAGCCAGGCGACGTCGAATAATTGTGCAGCGTGTCGATCAGCGTTTCGGCCGTGATCG
Organism: Salinicola rhizosphaerae; assembly: GCF_014652715.1. Lineage (GTDB taxonomy): Bacteria > Pseudomonadota > Gammaproteobacteria > Pseudomonadales > Halomonadaceae > Salinicola > Salinicola rhizosphaerae. The sequence goes on from NZ_BMZI01000007.1 coordinate 122,675, forward strand.
TCTTGCCGCGCATGGCGAGCGCGGAGCGCTGGTGACGCAGCTGAGCATAGGCACGATGCGTATTGAGATTGTGCAGGTAGGCAGCAACACCATCACGCACGCTGTCGAAGGTCTGGAATCGACGAGACGTGCCCTGCTGGCCGATGCCGCAGCCGCTGCTGAAGCAACGCATGCCGAAGAGATTGTTGCTCTCGCGGGCAATCCGCGACGTGCCCCAGCCCGACTCCTCGACGGCCTGGATCACGACCATCTCCAGCGGCACGGTATTGACGCGCGCCATCAGCTCGTCGCTGACGGAACCGCCGTCACATGGAACAGCGTAATCCTCGCAAAGCGAGGCCAGGCGTGACTTCTCGTCGGCGCGTAGCGGGTTGATGCGGGTCTTGATGCCGAACAGCCAGTTGCGATCGCTCTGGATGCGGGCGTTCTCGGCCTGAACCAGCGGCACCAGCATTTCGAGAAACGCCGTCTTTCGTTCCGGCCCGGCGGCCACTTCACGAAGATCGGGCAGCTCGGTCACCGGGTCGAGTGCCGGCGGATGGACATCGCCGTCAAGGGTTGGTGCCGTTTCGGATATCGGTTCGGCTTGAACCAATATCGGGAAAGACGCGCTGCCCAGGACCAGGCTGAAACCGGCTGCCACTGCCAGTGCCCGAACGCATCGGTGGCGCCGGGATCTGACGGTCAGCGGTCGTTGACCGGGCTGAATCTTGGAGAATAAGGAAGGCGACATAACGCTCCCTCGTTGACAGGAAGGCGGCAGGTTAACAACAAAAGGCTGCAAAGTTGAGGAAAAAACGTGCAAGAAAGGCATGATAAAAATGATGACGGCCGGCTGAATCAGCCGGCCGTCGTTGAGGCACTTGGCGCTCACGTCAGTGCATTCAAGCACTTAGCAGCGCGTTGAGACGTTTGACGTAAGCCGCCGGATCATCGAGATGGCCACCTTCGGCGATGACCGCCTGATCGAGCAGAATCCGCGCCAGATCGCCGAAATGGCCGCCGTCCGTGCCTTCCAGGCGCGCAACCAGAGCATGCTCCGGATTGAGTTCGAGGATCGGCTTGACCTCCGGCACAGCCTGACCGGCAGCCTCCATCAGACGACGCATCTGGAAGCCCATTTCGTGCTCCGGCAGTACCACACAGGCCGGAGAGTCGGTGAGACGATGGGTGACACGTACTTCCTGGACGTCGTCGCCGAGCGCTTCCTTGACACGCTTGACCAGATCCTCCTTCGCCTTCGCGGTCTCTTCCTGCGCCTTCTTCTCTTCCTCGTCGGCCATGCCATCGAGATCGAGATCGCCCTTGGCGATATCCGCCATTGCCTTGCCGTCGAATTCGGTGAGATGGCTCATCAGCCACTCATCGATACGATCGCTCAGCAGCAGGACCTCGATACCCTTCTTGCGGAAGATCTCGAGGTGCGGGCTGTGGCGCGCCGCATTGAAGCTGTCGGCGACGATGTAATAGATCTTCTGCTGCCCTTCCTTCATCCGCTCGACGTAATCCGCCAGCGACTGGTCCTGCGTGGTGCTGTCGGTGTGAGTCGTGGAGAAGCGCAGCAGCCCGGCGATCTTGTCGCGGTTGGCATAGTCTTCCGCCGGTCCTTCCTTGAGCACGTCGCCGAAGGTATTCCAGAACGTCTGGTAGGCCTCGGCATCCTTGGCGAGCTTCTTGAGCATATCCAGCGCGCGCTTGGTCAGCGCCGACTTCATCGAGTCGACCTGCGGCGACTTCTGCAGCAGTTCGCGAGAGACGTTGAGCGGCAGATCCTTGGAGTCGAGCACGCCCTTGACGAAACGCAGGTAGAGCGGCAGGAACGCTTCGGCGTCGTCCATGATGAAGACGCGCTGCACGTAGAGCTTCAGACCGCGCACGCCATCACGCTGGTAAAGATCGAACGGCGCCCGTTCCGGCACGTAAAGCAGGCTGGTGTATTCGAGCTTGCCCTCGACCTTGTTGTGGCTCCAGGTGAGCGGATCGCTGAAATCATGGGCGATGTGCTTGTAGAAGGCCTTGTACTCGTCGTCTTCGATCTCGGCCTTCGGTCTGACCCACAGCGCGGTCGCCTCGTTCACCGTCTCCCAGCCCACGGTTTCGCTGCCTTCGATATCGTTGCCCTCTTCATCCTGGGCTTTCTCGACCTTGGGCATGCGCACCGGGACGTCGATGTGGTCGGAGTACTTGCGCACCAGGTTCTTGAGCCGGAAATCATCGGCGAACTCCTGCGCATCTTCCTTGAGCTGCAGCACGATTTCGGTACCCCGTGCCGGCCGATCGATATCGGCGATGGTAAACTCACCCTCGCCCTTCGAACGCCACTCGACGCCCTGGTCGCTATCCGCGCGGCGCGTGCGCACGATCATCTCGTCGGCGACGATGAAGCCGGAATAGAAGCCAACGCCGAACTGGCCGATCAGCTTGGCGTCCTTCTGCTTCTCGCCGGAGAGCTGCTTCAGGAAGTCCGCCGTGCCGCTCTTGGCGATGGTACCCAGATTCTTGATCACTTCGTCGCGGCTCATGCCGATGCCGTTGTCGCGAACGGTGACGGTGCCCGCTTCGGCGTCATGCTCGATCTCGATACGCAGCTCCGCATCGCCGGCGTAGAGCGCGTCATTGTCGAGCGCCTCGTAACGCAGCTTGTCACAGGCGTCGGCGGCATTGGAGATCAGCTCGCGAAGAAATATCTCTCGATTGGAGTAGAGAGAATGAATCATCAGGTGTAGCAGTTGCTTGACCTCGGTCTGAAAGCCGAGTGTTTCTTCCTGAGTCGCAGTGGTCATGGACGAGCCTCTGTCACTAAAGCCGTGGGTAACGAATAGATATCAACGGAAATCGAATATGGGGTTGCACCCGCCGATTTCAAACCGGGGCGGGCAGCCCGTGAAAAAACTCAGTCGGTCGGCGCCCCGTCCTCTTCCCAGCCCCGCCAGCGTCGGTAGTCTGCCAACGAGCGGTCGACCCGCGTCAGCAGCCAGCCGACGATGACCACGTCGTCCGCCAGGCCCAGCACGGCGATGAAGTCCGGAATGAGGTCCAGCGGCGACACCAGGTAGACGACTGCCAGTGCCATCCAGCCGAATGCGGCCCAGGGGACCGGACGATATCGGCCTTTCACTACGTCGAGACACATCGGTCCGAAAACGCGGAAGGCGCGGGCGATCCGCGCCAGGGCGCCGCCGCGCTGCTTGAGACGCGAGAACCGCGCCAACCAATGCCATGGTGCCATGCTCAACCTCCTCGTGATGCCGTCCGGTTTCGCCTTGGCGGCGCGACGACGTCATCGTTAAATGGTCACGAAGCGGTTAGGATTCAATGATCCAGATCTGCTGCCCCTACTCAAAACCTTCGGCATCGGCCACCATGACGCCACTGCCGAGCGATGACGGGCACCGTCATCACGAGATCGAGACGAGAGGACGAGATAGCGTGCCAATGCCTGCATTTTTCATCCGCCGACGCTGCTTGAACTGGTGTCTGGCTGCCCTGGTCGGCTGGAGTGTTTGTGCGTCGGCGCAGACCGCGTCGACGGTGATGACGGAAAACGACCTGGCCATGAAGCAGGCGCTGGATGCCGCGAGAGATCGGCGTTGGGACGATATCGACCAGTCGGCGGTGCAAAACCACGTGCTCGCCGGCTACGTCGAATATCATCGTCTCAAGTCGCGCCTGCCGAGCGCCAGCGCGGCCGAGGTCAATGACTTCATCACGCGCTACGGCGACTCGCCGCTCGCCGACTGGATGCGCGGCGTCGCGCAGACGACGTTCGGTCGCCTGGGCCGCTTCGACGACCTGCTGGCGATCAGCGACGGCGAACCCTCCAGCACCATCCGGCAGTGCTACTACTACACCGCCATGCTGGACCGGAACCCGGCTGCCGCGGCCAAGGGTGGCGAGGCACTGTGGCACGTCGGCAGTTCTCAGCCCAGCGAGTGCAATACGCTGTTCGAAACACTCGCGGCGCGCGGCGTCCTCACCGACGAGGATACCTGGGAGCGCATGATGCTGGCCTGGGAAAACGGCCAGAGCGGTCTGGTGACCTATCTCGAGCGCGGCCTGGATGACAGCTGGCAGCGCGCGATCGACAGCTTCGACACCGTGCGCGGCAACTATGCCGCCGTGACACAGGTGCCGCTCGATCTCGGGCCCGACGGCGCGGCGAGCGCGGCACTGATCACGGCCGCCATGCACGGACTCACGCGCGCCGATACGGAAGCGTCGCTCGAAGCGTGGCGCAAGATCGGCGCCCATGTCGACCTGGACGCCGACCAGCGTCAGAAGGTCGAGCACGACCTCGCCTTCTACTCGATGGTCCGTGATGTCGACAACAATCAGGGCTGGGTCGATTCCAACCTGCCGCGCCTGGCCGATGCCGACCTGATCGAGCTGCGCATCCGTCATGCCGTCACGGCCGGCAACTGGCCGAACGTGGAGCGATGGGTGCAGGCCCTGCCGCCCGACGTTCGCGCCGAGGCGCACTGGCAGTACTGGCTGGGTCGCGCCAGCGAGCAGACCGGTAATCAAACGCAGGCTCGGCAGGCCTACCAGCTGGCCGCCAAGGACCGAAGCTTCTTCGGCTTCGCCGCCGCCGACCGCCTGGGGCAGCCCTACCAACTGCAGATGGCCAAAACCGACGTCACGCCGCTTCAGCAGGAGCTGACGGCGATGCTGCCAGTCGTGCAACGGACCGAGGCGCTGATGCGCATCGGCGAGGACGGGCTGGCACGCAGCGAGTGGTATACCGCTGCGGCGCGAGACACGCCGGACCAGGCCGCGGCACTCGCCGACTACGCGATTCGTCAGGGCTGGTATGGCATGGCGATTCAGACCACGATCGCCGCCAAGCAGTGGGACGCCCTGCCGTGGCGCTTTCCGCCGGCCTATCGGGCATCGTTTCTGAAGTGGGGCGAGACCAACCAGGTCGACCCGTATCTGCTGATGGGCATCGCGCGTCGCGAGAGCGCCTTCAACCCGCGCGCCATATCGCCGGTCGGCGCACGCGGACTGATGCAGCTGATGCCGGGCACCGCCGACCACGTTGCCAGCGGCCTCGGCATCAGCGCGCCTTCGACCGCTGCGCTGTTCGAACCGCAGGTCAATATTCGCCTGGGCAGCACCTACATCCATTCGATGCTGGAGCGCTATCGCGGCAATCGCATCGCGGCAACGGCAGCCTACAATGCCGGCCCTCAGCGCGTGGACCGCTGGTTGACGAGCGCCCCGCCCGAGTTCGATCGCTTCGTGGAAAGCATCCCGTTCCGGGAGACCCGCGACTACGTGCAGGCGGTGCTGGCCTATCGCGTCATCTTCGAAAGCCTGGCCAAGCAGGGCAACACTCAAGGTGTCGCGATGCTGAGCCCGTCGGAGCGGGAAGGCCAGTACGACCCGACGCTGATCGCGCGAAACTGACCCTGGCCCGCGCCGGTTGCCGGCGAGCGACCGTCGGCCCAGCCCAAGCGTCGAAACGACAACGCACC
>NZ_BMZI01000007.1:128274-192254 GCF_014652715.1 Salinicola rhizosphaerae
CCGAGGCCGGTCGCACCGCCCAGCGTGACGGCGAGCCCGATCAGCATCATCAGGCCGTCGCCGGCCGTCAGACCCAGCGCCATGACAACGATTGCCAGCGCCGGCAATGCCGCAGCGAACGGCAACAACTCCAGCGGCATCATGCCGAGCCCCAGAAACACCATCAGCAGCGCCAGTAGACGCTGCGTCAGCGACCCCATCAGCCACTGCAGGCGCGGCTTGAGCAGCCGGTCGATGCGCTGCGTCCAGGGCTTCACCCGCTGAGTGATTCTATGCCAGCGATCGTGACTGACGCCCCGCTCGCTGATCTGGCGAGGAAGCCAGGGGCTGCGGCGTCCGAGCACGAGCTGGATCGCCATCAGCGCAATGAAGATGCCGCAGAGGCTGGGAATACCGGGGACACCACCTGTCGGCAGCAGAACGATCAACCCGGGCAACAGAACGACCGGGCCGAACCCGCGCGAGTTGAAGGTATCGACGATATCACCCAGGGTGATTTCGTCATCCTCGACCTGCTGATCGAGGGTCTCGAGTATGTCGGTGAGCTTGAAATGCTCGGCCATTCGTCACCTCCCTGTGACGTTCTAGAAATGATCGATACCGGGCCGTCGTTCCTTACAGCCCGCGGCGCGCATGCTTCAGCGAAATCTGATCGTTGAGCGTCCAGAAATCGTAGAGCACGCCGATGAGAAAAAGCCCGCCAGTGAAGAGATAGATCACGCCGGTGATCCACTTCCCCATGTAGAGACGGTGAATACCGAAGACGCCGAGAAACGTCAGCAGTATCCACGCTAGCGTGTAGCTGGTCGGCCCGGCGCGAAAGCGGAAATCCGCCTGTCGATCCATCGCCGGTATCAGAAACACGTCGATCAGCCAGCCGATGCCGAACAGACCGAGGGTCAAAAACCAGATCGTGCCGGTGACAGGCTTGCCGTAATAGAAGCGGTGCGCCCCCGTGAACCCGAACAGCCAGAGCAGGTAGCCGATGATCTTGCTGTGCGTGTCATTGAATCCGATATCTCTTTGCGCCACGCGCTTCACTCCTGATCGCGAACCGGTTGAATTCATGCGGTTGAATCCATGCATCGTCCCCGGAAATCAAGATATCGATCTCCGGCGGGAGGCATAGCTTACCCGAGGCGCCGCCCGACGTGCATACTGCTGGGGGGGGCGAAGACGTGAACAATCACTGGCCAGGCACGGATTTGACCGTGATAACGCCCTGACGGACCACGCCCCCGAAGAGGACCTATGACAGTGGTGTCTCAATCGTCTTTAAAAGGGTTAATAAAACCATACCCGATGCCGCGATTGGCGCTAAAAAAGCCTCTTCCATGTTGTAGACGTGTCCGAAAATTCCATCTATGGTGCTTAGGCGGGGCATGTCTTAAACCCGTCCAAAGTCAAGTGGTGGGCCGCTTGACGAGATTTGGCGGGCACATGCATCATCCGCTGCGTAGGTTTGCAGGTAGAATGTCGTCAGTTGTCAGTCGATCTCGTCGAACTCCTCTTGCGCATTCCCCCCCTGGTCTGACCACGCAATTCGGGCTCCCCTGGGGGGAGGCTCGGCAACATCACCATGCAAGTTAAGGATATCGACAATGGCAACTGGCACTGTCAAATGGTTCAACGACACCAAAGGCTACGGATTTATCTCCCCGGACGACGGCGGTGATGATCTGTTCGCACACTTCTCCGAAATTCAGGCAGAAGGCTTCAAGACCCTGCAGGATGGCCAGAAGGTCACCTTCGACGTCACGCAGGGCAAAAAAGGCCTTCAGGCCGCTAACATCAAGGTCAGCGGCTAAGTCAGCGCGAACGCTTGAGCAAAGCCCACCGATCAGGTGGGCTTTTTTGTGTGCCTCGACTGCCGGCGCCAGGATGCGAGCCGAGCCATGTCATGAATCCCCCGGCAGCGAACGCTTCAGGGCTCCCCGATATCCTCGTTCCAGATCTCCGGGTGCTCGGTGATGAACTGCGTCATCATCTGCCGGCAGGTCGGGTCATCCACCACATCGACCTCGACGCCGCGACTGCGCAGCAGCGCCTCTTCCCCCATGAAGGTGTGATTTTCCCCGACCACGACCCGCGGAATGCCGTAGAGCAGGATGGCGCCGCTGCACATGGCGCACGGTGAGAGCGTGGTATACAGCACCGATTCCCGATAGACCTCGGCGGGCAGACGGCCGGCATTCTCCAGTGCATCCATTTCGCCGTGCAGGATGGCGCTACCCCGCTGCTGGCGCTGGTTGTGCCCACGGCCGATGATCTCTCCACGATGGACCAGTACCGAACCGATCGGCACGCCACCGCTCTCCAGTCCGCGCCGCGCCTCATCGATGGCGGTTTGCAGGTAAGGCTCCGGCATGTTGCGACTCCTCGATCAGGGCTGATGGTTGAAAGCGGCTCGTCCCCGGCAACGCCGTGTGACAGAGAAAGCCGGCGCCGTGTGGCAGAGAACCGGCTGAGTCACTGGTCTCGGCCGAGCAGCGGTGAGCGTTCGGGCACGACGAGCGATATCGCCTCTTGCTCCAACCCGGCCCGGAACCGGTGATACCGACGCGGTTCGCCGTCCAGATTGAGCGGGAAGGCGCCGTCACTGTCGAACTCGACCCACGGCACGCGAAGATAGCGAACGAAGTGTCCATCGTGCGGGAGATTTTCCAGCTCGTCGATGATGCGCTTGAGCTCGCCCAGCGAATTGAAATGACGGACGAATAACAGCTCCAGCAGACCATCGTCGAGTTTGGCCGACGGCGCGAGCTGCTGGCCACCTCCGGCCTGACTGCCGTTACCGATGGCAAGCATGAATAGCGGCACCCGGTCTTCGCCATCCGGCCAGCGGAGATGTCCCTCAAACGGCTGGTAGTTCCACGCCTTCAGCATGCCCATCAGCGAGTAGGCACCACCGCCGAGAAGACGTTTCAGCCCGACCGGCGTGGAGGTCGTTATCTCGGCGCCGAAGCCCCCGGAAGCGACATTGATGAATGGTTCGTCGTCGAGCATGCCGACATCGACATCGCGCACCTCTCCACTCACGGCGAGCGCCAGCGCTGGCTGGGGCGCCAGCGGCAGGTTCAAGCCGTTGGCGAAGTCATTGGCACTGCCCAGCGGGAGAATACCGAGCGCGGGTCTGGCGCTACGCTCGTGCGCCATGAGGCCGGCCACGATCTCGTTGATCGAGCCATCGCCGCCACCGGCGACGACACGGGAGATGCCCGCCCGTACGGCGTCGTCGACCAGGCGTTGCCCATCGCCACCTTCCCAGGTCACCCGGACATCGAGCCGATGCCCCGACGCTCGCACGCGCTCGACGGCTTCACGAACGTCCGGCTGTTGAGCGGACTTGCCATTGAGTATCAACCAGGTGCCATCCCTGCCATGCTCGGCCATACAGATACTTCCTTCTAGACTCCGTTCGGCGGACGAAACCGCCATATCGGCGCGGCCCTTCCCGGGTCGCGAATCACCGTGTCGCCCGACACCACGAGCTACAGTCTAGCCCAGCCGGCGTCGCTGCAGGAGCCTGCGATGCCGGGCCGCTCATGAAAGTGGTGTCGGCGAGGGATCGGCGCTGCTGAGACAACATGGGGGCGTCAGGATTCCACCGAGGTTGCCCGGCCGTCGGATATCACCGGGCGCTTGCCGAGCTGCCAGAGCAATAGACCAGCGCCCGTGCACAACAGCGTCAGTGCCAGCCGCGGGGGCACTGGCGTCAGCAGAAGCAGCGTTGCCAGAGACGCACCGCCGCCCAGTTGCAGCGCACCAAGCAGCGCGGCCGCGGTTCCTGCCCGCTCGGGAAACGGTTCCAGCGCCAGGCTCGCGGCGGCGCCGAGAACCATCGAAAAGCCGATCGAGAGCCACGCCACTGGCGCCATGAAGGTCACCACCGATAGCGGTAGCGAGACGAATAGAATGGCGATGAGCAATCCGCCCGCCGCCACGACGATCAAACCTCGCTGCACCGTGACCATACGGCCCCAGCGCGCCATCAATTTCGGCACGACGAAAAAGGCGATGGTACTCACCAGGGCATTGGCGCCGAACCACAGGCTGAAGACCCATTCCGGCTGACCGAGTCGATCCATGAGCACCACGGGCGCCGCTGACACATAGACCAGAATGGCCGCCATCATCAGGCTGACCACCGCCGCAAAGTAGAGAAAGCGACGATCGAAGAGCACCGGGCGATAACGCGACCAGCGATACAGATGTCGCTCGACGGGAACGTCCACGGGCCGCGTCTCGGCGAAGCGCCAGCAGGCGCCGATCCAGAGTAGCGCGGCAAAACCGGCCATGAAGGCAAAGTTGCTTCGCCATCCCAACGCGACGGTCAAAGCTCCGCCGAGCAGCGGTGCAATGGAGGGAATCAGCGTCAGCGAACCGTTCAGATAGCTGTATAGCCGCGCGCCTTCGGTCGGCGTGTAGCCATCGCGCACGGCGGCGAACGCCACCGTGACGGTGGCGCAGGCGCCAAGCCCCTGCAGCACGCGCGAAGCATAGAGCATCTCCAGTGAGACCGACGTCATGCCCAGCAGCGCCGCCGCGCCATAAAGCCCGGCCCCACCGAGCAGAACCGGGCGTCGGCCGAACCGGTCCGCCAGTGGACCGACCAGAACCTGCCCCGCCCCCACGCTCATCAGGAACAGCGTGATGGTCATCTGCAGCGCGGCGGGAGAGCGCTCGAAATCGCGCGCCATGGCGGTCAACGCGGGCAGAAAGATATCGATCGCCAACGGCGACAGCATGATCGCACCCATCAACACCCAGAACGGCGGCCTGGCTTTCCCTACCGGCATCGCGACCTCGTCTTCCCAACGAAAGCGACCACTGTAGCGGGTGGCTCCCGAATGACAAACATTCGCGATCAGTCACCAGTCGGCGATAGCTGAAATTCCAGTAGATCCCGGTTGGCGAGCAGATCGCGCGCCAGCAGCGCCAGGTACTTGCGATGATGCGTGCGCAACATCATTCGATATTCGAATTGCCTGCCATCGTCTCGCGTGCGGTAGCTGAAGCTCTCCACGTGAAAGCGATGCTCCCGCATCATGGCAACGATGGTGCCTTCGTCGAGGACCTTCTGGCTATCGCAGCGCAGTATGCAGCGGGCGAAGGTTCTCGTCGGCACTCGCGCCTCGACGATACGAAACAGAGAGAGCGTCAACAATGTCAGGACCGTGGCCAGCACGGCAGGGACCAGAAATCCGATACCGTAGAGAATGCCCAGTGCCGATGTCATCCAGATCGACGCGGCCGTGGTCAGCCCACGGACCGTGAGACCTTCCTTGAAAATCACCCCCGCACCGAGGAAACCGATCCCGGTCATGATGCCCTGGGCCATGCGCGTCGGATCGGTACGCACGGTGGACTCCGGCACATCACTACCGAGCCACTGCCACTGATAGACCGTCACGATCATCAGCAAGGCGGAGGAGACGCAGACCAGTGCGTGGGTGCGAAACCCCGCCGGTCGGCCATGAAAGGTTCGCTCCAGGCCGATCAGACTGCCGGCGAGCCAGGCCATTCCCAGATGCGTCAAAATCGTCAGCGATACTGTAGACATCCGACTGTCTCCCGAGCGTTTTTCCATCTATCGTTCTGAGCATAGCGCCGACGACCGCCGCCGGTCGCGCGCGCCATACCGATGTCATGACAAGGATGACCCGATTGAGCAAACACGACGACCTCACGCCCCCCAGCCGCGTCAAGGGCGATGGCGAAGAGCACGACCTGCATCTGAACGGCGACGAGCTGCCCTCGCGCGCCGCCGCCGTTCACGAGACCATTCGCGAGGAGGGCGAGAAGGAGCTCGGCCGCACCGTTTCCGCCCTGCTCTGGTCGGCGATCGCCGCGGGACTCTCGATGAGCTTCTCGATGCTCGCCAAAGGCATTCTGCGCGCACATCTGCCCATGACCGACGGCGGCTTCCTCATCGAGTCGATCGGCTACACCGTCGGCTTTCTGGTCGTCATCATGGCGCGCCAGCAGCTCTTCACCGAGAACACCGTGACCGCAGTGCTGCCGGTGATGAGCCAGCCGCGGCTCGACCGCTTCCTGTGCCTGCTGCGTCTCTGGGGGGTGGTGCTGATCGGCAACCTGATCGGCGTGTTCGTTTCGGCCTGGGCCATCTATGCCCTGCCGATCTTCTCGATGGACACTCACGAAGCCTTTCTGGCACTCGGCGAGCATATTCTCGAGAACACCCCGATGCAGATGTTCGCCAAGGGCATCGTCGCCGGCTGGATGATTGCCACCATGGTGTGGCTGCTGCCGAGTGCCGGCAGTGCCAAGATTTGGGTGATTCTAATCGTCACCTACCTTGTCGCGATCGGCGGCTTCACCCACATCATCGTCGGTTCGACCGAAGTGATGTATCTGGTGTTCGCCGGCCACGCCGACTGGACCGAGTATCTGTTCCACTTCGGACTGCCGACGCTCGCCGGCAACGTCTTCGGTGGCACCTTCATCTTCGCGCTGATCAGCCACGCGCAGATCCGCAGCGATAGCGATCGCTGATTTCGGTACTGGAGCGGTAAAGATGCTGGCCTGGTAACACACCGGCCTAACGAAGAAGGGCGCCCCGTGGGGCGCCCTTCCGGCCGATCATTCCAGCAATTACCCTGTCACTGGGCAGTTTCCATCTCGCGCATCGCGCTGGTCGCGCTGGATTCGGCAAGATTGATGCCGGAGATCACCGCCTTCAGCGAGGCACTGACGGTATCGCTGTCTTCGGCGACTGCGCAGATGCGCTGTCCTCCCACGTTCAGCTGAACGAAAGCGATCGCGTTGGCATCGCTGTCGCCGCCGAGCGAGTGCTCGCTGTAATCGATGATGCCGACGCTCACGCCAGAGTGCTTCTGCCAGGCGGCGGTAAACGACGACATCGCGCCGTTGCCCTTGCCCGAAAGCCGCAGCGTCTCGGCGCCCTGCCACAAGGTCACCTCGATTCCCTCATCCTGGCCCTTGGAGAGCCGGTAGTCGGCAAGCGACAGCGGCGCCTGGCGCTGAAAGCGGTCGAACATCACCTCCCGAATCACTTCGCTCGAGAGTTCGCTGGCCCGCTTCTCGCTCTCCTGCTGCACATGCGGTGCCAGCGCGAGCATCATCCAACGCGGCAGACTGATGCCGTAATCGCGCTCGAGCAGAAACGCCATCCCCCCCTTGCCGGACTGACTGTTGACGCGAATCACCGCCTGGTAGTCGCGGCCGATATCGCGCGGGTCGATCGGCAGATAGGCCACCTGCCAAGGCTCGTCAGGCTGCTGCTTTTTGAGCGACTTGCGGATCGCATCCTGGTGACTGCCGGAGAACGCGGTATAGACCATCTCGCCGACCCAGGGATGCCGCGGATGCATCTGGATGCCCGTGCACTCGTGCACGACCTGAATGATCTCGTCAGGGCGCGACAGATCCAGCTCGGGATCGATGCCCTGGCTGTAGAGGTTCATCGCCAGCGTGACGATATCCATGTTGCCGGTGCGCTCGCCGTTGCCCAGCAGCGTACCCTCCACCCGCTCGGCGCCGGCGAGCAGCGCAAGCTCGGCGGAAGCCACCGCGCCACCGCGATCGTTGTGGGTATGGACGGAGATGATCACGCTATCGCGGTTCTTGATGTGCTGGCAGAAGTACTCGATCTGGTCGGCGTGATGGTGCGGTCCGGCGACCTCGACCGTCGTCGGCAGGTTGAGGATGCACTTGTTGTCCGGCGTCGGCTGCCAGACATCCATCACCGCTTCACAGATCGTGAGCGAGAAGTCGATCTCGGTGCTGGAAAAACTCTCCGGAGAGTACTGGAAACGCCAGTCGACGTCAGGATAGCGCTCGGCGTGGGTCTTGACCCAGGTCGCACCCTGCACCGCGATATCGACGATGCCGGCCCGATCCATCTCGAACACGCGCTCGCGCTGCGTCGTCGACGTGGAATTGTAGAGATGAATGATCGCGCGCTTGACGCCGACCAGCGAGTCGAACGTCTTCTCGATCAGATGCTCGCGGCACTGCACCAGCACGGCGATGGTCACATCGTCGGGAATCTGGTTCTCCTCGATCAGCCAGCGCACGAAGTCGTAGTCCGGCTGGCTCGCCGAGGGGAAACCGACCATCACTTCCTTGATGCCGACCTTGATGATCTGGTGCCAGAAACGCTTTTTCTGCTCCACGCTCATCGGCTCGAGCAGCGCCTGATTGCCGTCCCGTAGATCTTCACTGACCCAGATCGGCGCGTGATCGAGATCACGATCCGGCCACTGACGGTCGAAGGCGGGGACGCGGGGCGCCGGGCGATACTTCTTGTGATCGAAGGCACGATGGTCGAAAGCAGACATGTCGAGATTCCTGAGCTTGAAGAATTCAGTGGTCGTCGGTCGCTTCTGGCGGACCGGTCGAGAGGGGCACCCAAGGGTGGCGGGCACCGTATCGTCGGCTGCTTTTGACAGCATGAACAGTGTAAGCCTTTCGAGGCGACAGATTCTTGCGAAAATACGAGAATCCTCGCCGGCAATGGCATATTCTGCCTTACAAACATCCAATCAAGACAGGGTCTGCCAACTCCATGCCATCATCGCCCACGCCTCTCACACTGGATCGCTATGATCGCCGTATCCTCGAGCTGCTTCAGGAAGACGGAAGGCTCAGCAATCAGACACTTGCCGATCGCATCGGTCTCTCCCCCTCCCCTTGTCTGCGTCGCGTGCGGGCGCTGGAGGAGCACGGCCTGATCACCCGCTATCGCGCGGAGGTCGATTCACGCCGGCTCGGCTATCAGCTCATGGCCCTGCTGCATATCTCGATGGACCTTCACACGCCTGAGCGCTTCGACAATTTCGAGCGTTACATCCGCGATATTCCCAACATCGTCGAGTGCCTGATCATCACTGGCCAGGCCGCCGATTTTCAGCTCAAGATTCTGGTCCAGGACATGGATCACTATCAGCACCTGCTGCTGCACGTCATCAACCGCATCGAGGGCGTGACCGGCGCACATACCAGCTTCGTGCTACGACGCGTGTTCGAGAACCGGCCGGTCCCCACGGATCTGGTCTCGTCGGCCTGATCGCTTGGCTGCGATGCCGCGCAAGCGCGGCGGATACCAGCGCCCTTAGACATAAGCGCAATTGTGCGCCCGGCGACGCGTGATCGACACTGAGCTGGCGTCGACTTTGCACGCAAAGTTCATCTTGAACCGTCAAGTTGCCGAGGCTCTCATGAAAAACAAGCGCTCCCTGCTGCTGGTTTCCGCCCTGCTTTCGCTGTCGCCTGCGGTGCTGGCCGACTATCCGGAAAAGCCGATCACGCTGATCGTGCCTTGGGCCGCCGGCGGCGGTACCGACGCGACCGCGCGTATCATTGCCTCTTCGCTCGAACAGCAGCTCGGCCAGACCATCAATGTGGTCAATCGCACCGGCGGCAGCGGCGTCGTCGGCCACACCGCCATCGCCAACGCCCGGCCCGACGGCTACACCTTGGGGCTGGCGACGGTCGAAGTCGCGATGATGCACTGGCAGGGGCTGACCGGCCTGACCTATCAGGATTTCACACCGATCGCCCAGATCAATTTCGACTCCGCCAGCCTGTCGGTGACCCAGGACTCCGAATTCGACGACATCGAGGATTTCATCACCCAGGTGAAGGAGCACCCGCAGGGAACCTATACCGCCTCCGGTACCGGGCTGGGCGGTATCTGGCATGTAGCACTGAACGGTTTCCTGATGGAGCAGGACATCCCCGCCGGCAAGATTACCTGGGTGCCCAGCCAAGGAACCGCGCCGGCGATGACGGAGCTTGCCTCCGACAGCATAGACCTGGTCGCTTCGTCGCTGCCGGAGGCTCGCGCGATGATCGATGCGGGCGAAATTCGCAGTCTGGGTGTCATGACGCCTGACCGGCTCGAGGGATTCCCGAAGATCCCGACGATGCACGAGCAGATCGACAGCGACTTCACCATGGGCGCCTGGCGCGGCATCGTCGGCCCCAAAGGCATGGAAGAAGATGTCGTCGCCAAGCTCGAGACGGCACTCAAGCAAGCCTACGACAGCGACGCCTATCAGCAGTTCATGGCCAAACAGGGGTATGGTGTGGTCTGGCGCGATGCCGAAGGCTTCCAGCAGCTGATGGCCGAGGACGACGAGAAATTCGGACGCGTCATGGGCGAAATGGGCTTGACCCCAGAGTGAACCTTTTCTTGCCCCTCGCATCACCGAAAACGCTTTCAAGCTGACTCTCTTATCCGCGTCATACCAGGAGTGCGCCGATGCTGCTGCCGACCAATCGCTTCCAATCTCTCCTGACCGGTGAACCGCGCTACGGTTGCTGGGCAGGGTTCGGGACCGGATATGCCACCGAAATTCTCGCAACGACCGGATTTGACTGGCTATTGATCGATGGCGAACACGCGCCCAATACCGTGCCATCGATTCTGGCTCAGCTGCAGGCAGTGGCCCCCTACGCCAGCGCGCCGGTCGTGCGTGCGGTCAATCACGACCCGGCACTGATCAAGCAACTGCTCGATATCGGCGCACAGACGCTGATGATCCCGATGGTGGAGAGCGCCGAGCAGGCGGCCAACCTGGTCGCCGCCACCCGGTACCCGCCGCACGGCTTTCGCGGTGTCGGCGGCGGGCTGACCCGCGCGACCCGCTGGGACGGCGTGGAAAATTATCTGGCGACCGCCCACGAGGAGCTGTGCCTGATCGTGCAGGTCGAATCGCAAGGCGGCGTGGACAATGCCGAAGCCATCGCCGGCACGCCAGGCATCGACGCGGTCTTCGTCGGCCCTGTCGACCTCTCGACCGGAGTCGGTCACGTCGGCAACCCCAATCACCCGGAGGTACAGGCAATGATTCGCCACACCTTCGAAGCCACCAAGGCAGCCGGCAAGGCCGCGGGAATTCTGGCGCCTGCCGAGGCAGACGCCAGGCGCTATGCCGAATGGGGGTTCGACTTCATCGCCGTCGGTATCGATATCTCTCTGCTCCGTCAGGCCGCACTCGAAACGCTCTCCCGCTACAGGCCGGAAACACCCAAGGCAAGCTCGACTCTGGGTTACTGAGCGTCCGGCACATTGCGCGCGACGAACGACGTCTCGTACCACCAGCGAGGACTAACAGCAAAAGCCCCGGTCACATCCTGTGACCGGGGCCGATCTAAGCCAGCTTTGCTCCGCAGTGCCGACAGATTCCGGGGTCATCATGAACTCCCCCCGTTATCGCATCACTAGCGGCAGCTTCAGCGTTTTCATGCGCCTTTCGAGTTATCGGTACCGGCGTGATCGATACGATCTCGCCTTCCTCCCAACGGAGACCGATGTCTTTCATCATATGATCACTGAGATGAGACAGTGCTCGGTAGTCTTCGTGTAACTGGTGACGGGTCTGCCGTTTTCTTTTCAACGAACTGATGATACGACGATAAATCATGATTCCGATCTCCGTTACGCGGAGGCCGGACACGAATCGCAGCAGAAAAAGAGAAGAGGCTGACTAACTTTCTCGACCGCGACGAGTGCCGCGGCCGGTGATGTTTTTTCAGTCCGAAATCCGCGACGTAACACGCACTCGCATACCATGACGGCGCACGGTATTCGATAGTGATAGGCAGGTCGGGCGATGAAAAAGCATCAGGAATTTCCGCAAATCAATGAGCCCTGGTTTCGGGCATGGATGAGTTGAAAATCGAGTTATCGATCCTCAACTCATTCTGATTAAACGCAACCGTCGATCAAGCGTCAACCACGAGATCACAAAATAATGGTCCATGCGGTATTCATCAGTAAATCCGTGAACAGAAAACGCGAGTAATCTGCGCAGCGTGACTTTCCGAAGCGATGTGACTTTCCGGAGAGATCGGATGAGAGAGTGTTTTCATCCGATCAAGGACATAATCTCGCAAGCCATCAAAAAATGCTGCCGCGCCAGTGACGCGACAGCACAACATGACCATTGGCGCTTGTCGCTGGCGCCTGAGCCACGACATTCAAGCGTAAGTGTTGATCTGCGTGCCGAGACTACCCGTGGTGGCAAGCGTCGTGCTCGGCGCCACGGAGGACATCAACTGCTCGATATGGGCAGCCTGTCCGTCGAGGGATTGCTTGAGCAGACTACTCTGCGCTTGCTGTTCCTGCTTGACCTGTTGCAGCGCCAGCGCTGAGCCGACGGCAGCATTCACGGCGGTATCCATTCTCACTCCTCTCTACGGATTGAAATCTTTGGCCTATCGTCCTTCAGTATGACTATCGGCGCCGCGCGACGATGCTTTAACACGACGATGTTTTGATATGACGATGCCTTAACACGCCCCTCGAACCGCCGGGTGTCCTACGCTGTCAGCAGTAGTGATCAGCCCATCGATCAACGGAAATTCGACTATGCCAGGTAACCGTCCAGCTCGCGCCCCGATTCCTCCCCCGCTCCCACGTCACCCCTCGCGGTGCGCCACCCTCGGGATGCTGCTTGCCGCGCCGCTCGTGCTCGGCGCCTGTCAGGCGCATGGGCCCGATCAGATGGGCTCCCCAAGACCCGCCGACCGGGGCGCGCCAACCACGACGACCTTTAGCGCCCCCGACCATGAGATCGCCGTCACCTATGACGCGACATTCGAGCGCCTCGACGCCCCCGAGGATGGCTACTTCGACAATGGCAGCTGGGCGTCAGAGGCTGGTGACGACGGTGAGCGCCTGCTGACGCTGTCACTGCCCGACTCCGACGAGATCACCACCGGCCTCTGGCGACTCGGTACCAGCCGAAACGCGAGGGCGCTCGAGACCTGCACCGATGAACCGTCCGACATGTCGTCTGCAGCGCCGGAGACAGTGCGCATCGGGGGCCATGATTTCGTCTCCTTCACCGTCGGCGACGCCGGCATGAGTCACTTCCAGTCGATTCACGCCTATCGCGCCGTGGTCGACGATACCTGTTACGCCATCGACCTCATCGTCCAGGGGACCCGAGGCGATGTCTACGATCCGCCGAGGCCAGCCCCATTCAGCCAGGATGCGGCCATGGCGCGTCTGCGCACGATCAACACCGGCGTCTCGTTCCCGTCAGGCCACTGAGACTCGCGGGAGACCCCGAACAATGGGTCGAGGCAGCCCGCAGGCCCGGCTGGTAAACTCCCTCCGCTTGCAGATCAGGAATACGATTTATCATGAAAACCATCGGAGCCCACGTCAGCGCGGCCGGCGGGGTCGACCAGGCCGTGGCCCGCGCCGTCGAGATCGGCGCCAACGCCTTCGCGCTATTCACCAAGAACCAGCGCCAGTGGAAAGCGAAACCGTTGGCGGAGGAGACGATCGCCGCGTTCAAGCAGGCGTGTCGAGATCACGGCTTCTCACCGGCCCAGATCCTGCCCCACGACAGTTACCTGATCAATCTGGGTCACCCCGAACCGGAAGCGCTCGCGAAGTCGCGTGCTGCCTTTCTCGACGAGTGCCAACGCTGCGAGCAGCTGGGCCTCACGCTGCTCAATTTTCACCCTGGCAGCCACCTGGGGCGAATCAGCGAGAGCGAGTGCCTCAAACGCATCGCCGACTCGATCAACGAGACACACGCCGCGACCGAATTCGTCGTTGCCGTGATCGAGAACACCGCTGGTCAGGGATCGAATCTCGGCTTCCGTTTCGAGCAGCTCGCCGAGATCATCGACCAGGTCGAGGACAAGTCCCGCGTCGGCGCCTGCATCGACACCTGCCACGCCTTCGCCGCCGGCTACGACCTGCGCAGCGCCGAGGACGCGATCGCCATGCTCGATACGTTTGCGTCGGTCGTCGGTATCGAGTTTCTGCGAGGCATGCACTTGAACGATGCCAAGAGTGCGTTCGCCAGCCGCGTCGACCGCCACCACAGCCTGGGCAAGGGCAATATCGGTCTGGACGGCTTCGCGGCGCTGATGCGCGACTCGCGTACCGACGACATTCCGCTGATCCTGGAAACCGTCGAGCCGGCAATCTGGCCTGACGAAATTCAATGGCTGCGCGATCAGTCACTCACCTGATATCGGACCTTTTATCATCATGGATGGATTCTTCAACTGGCTGGGCGAGGCGCTGGGCAATGTGCTGCGCACCATTGTCGATCTGCTCAACGGGCTGTTCGGCAATGTCTGGGGCGCCATGGATGGCTTCGTCGACGGCCTGACCGGCGCATTGGGCATCAACAACTCGATCTTCAGCATCGGCGTGCTGATCGTCGGCGTGCTGCTGCTGATCAACGGCGTACGTGCGCTCCTTCGCGGCGGTATCGTCGGCGGTATCCTCTGGCTGCTCCTCGGCCTGCTGATCCTGAGCTGGCTGATCCGCTGATATCGCGAGGCCGCCTGCTCCATGGCTGCGCGCTCGATACGCCGGGCTTCAACGGCGCCCAGGGTCTAGTGGCGCGAATCGTTCTTGCTGCCGAACTTGTCAATCGTGTTGCCGTCTACCACCTTGAGACCACACCGAGGCGTTGATTAGCGACCTATCGACAACCGGGGTCGCCGCTTCTCGAGGAAACCTGATAGCCGGGAAATCGGACAAGGAGTCAGCAGCATGAGTCAGGCACTCAAATCGCAGCAGAACGGCGTCGATGTCTACAACCAGTTCATCGGCGGGCAGTGGATCGAGGGTAAGAGCGAGCTGCTCGACGTGATCAACCCCGCCACGGGCGAGGTGATTGCGAAAGTCACCATGGCTGACGAAAAGATGGCCGACGACGCGCTGAAGGCGGCGCAACAGGCGTTTCCCGCCTGGTCGCGCAAGACCGCCGTCGAACGCGCCGATCATCTCTATCGGCTGATCGAATTGATCCAGCAGCACCGTGACAGGCTGGCTCGACTGATCACGACCGAACAGGGCAAGCCGCTAGCCGAGGCGGATGCCGACGTCGGCATGTGCTGCGATCTGATTCGCTTCGCCGCCGAGAATACCCGCCGTCTGGAGGGTGACATCATCCCCGCCGACGACCCGGACGAGCAGATCTGGATTCAGAAAGTGCCGCATGGCGTCGTCGTCGGCATCACCGCATGGAACTTCCCCGCCGCCCTGGTCGGGCGCAAGGTCGGCCCCGCGCTCGCCGCCGGTAATACCATCGTGCTCAAGCCCTCGGAGGAGACGCCACTCACCGCACTCGAGATTGTCGAGCTGGCGCGCCAGGCCGGCATTCCGGATGGCGTCATCAACCTGGTCAATGGACGCGGCCGCGACGTCGGCAATCATCTCGTCACCAGCCCGATCACTCAGCTCGTCAGCATGACCGGCAGCGTGCGCGGCGGTCGCGAGATCAACAAGGCCGCCGCAGAGCACCTGAAGATCGTTCGCCTCGAGCTAGGCGGCAAGGCGCCATTCATCGTGCTCGACGACGCCGACCTCGACCCCGCCGTCGATGCCGCCATCGCCTCGCGCTACAGCAACTGTGGCCAGGTCTGCACCTGCAATGAACGCATGTACGTGCAGTCGGGTATCTTCGAGCGGTTTCTCGAGCGCTTCAAGACGCGCGTCGAGGCGCTCAAGGTCGGCAACCCGCTGACCGACAAGGATGTCGACATGGGTCCCAAGATCAACGCCGCCGAACTCGACAAAATTCATGACATGGTGACGCGAGCCCAGAGCCAGGGCGCGACTCTGTTGACTGGCGGCCAGCGCCTGACCGGCGGCGACTACGACAAGGGCAACTACTACGCGCCGACGATCCTGACCGACGTCAACAACGACATGGACATCATGAAGCAGGAGATCTTCGGCCCGGTAGCTCCGATCATGAAGGTCGATAGCTTCGAACAGGCGATGGAATATGCCAACGCCTCCGAATACGGCCTGTCGGCCTACGTTTTCACCCAGAACGTGAAGCATCTGATGGCGCTCACCCGGGAGCTGGATTTCGGCGAGATCTACGTCAACCGCGGGGCCGGCGAATCCGTCCAGGGCTTCCACAAGGGCTACCGCAACAGCGGCCTGGGCGGGGAAGACGGCAAATACGGCCTCGAGGCTTACGTGAAGAGCAAGACGATGTACGTCCACTACGCCTGAGGTTTATGCCTAAATCACGCCTAAGTGGCGCCGTGTACACCGAGAGACACGCTTGCCGACGCCCGGCGGCCATCTCGGGCAGTATTGACATCAGGAGTCAACGTGAGCCAGTTCATCTTCGCATCTCCACGCAAGTACGTTCAGGGTGCCGGCGTGCTCGACCGGCTCGGCGAGCAGGTCGCTGAGCTTGCCACCAACGCCTTCGTGATGGCGGACGATATCGTCTGGGGCCTGGTCGGCGAGCGCACTCGCGCGTCACTCGACGAAGCCAGCGTCAGCTATCACTACGAGCGCTTCAACGGCGAGGCGTCGAACAACGAGATTCGGCGCCTGGCCGACATAGCGCGTGGACAGAAAACTGCGCTAGTGATCGGCGTCGGCGGTGGCAAGACGCTCGATACGGCCAAGGCAGTCGCCGACGAGCTCGACCAGCCGGTCGTGATCGTACCGACGATCGCTTCGACCGACGCGCCCTGCTCCGCCCTTTCCGTGATCTACACCGACGAAGGCGTATTCGACAGCTACCGTTTCTACAAGCGCAATCCGGATCTGGTGGTCGTGGATACCCACGTCTGCGCGCAGGCCCCGGTGCGACTGTTCGCCTCCGGTATCGCCGATGGCCTTGCCACCTTTGTCGAGGCGCAGGCGGTCAAGCGCTCGCACGCAAAATCGATGGTGGGCGGCGACCCGACCATTGCCGGCATGGCGATCGCCGAGGCGTGCGAAGAGACGCTGCTGACCTGGGGTTACAGCGCCTGTGAAGCCGTCAAGCGCCAGGTGGTGGCGCCTGCGGTGGAGGCAGTTGTCGAGGCCAGCACGCTGCTCTCCGGACTCGGTTTCGAGAACGGCGGGCTGGCGGGTGCGCACGCCATCCATAATGGCTTCACCGCGGTCGAGGGCGATATCCATCACATGACCCACGGCGAGAAAGTGGCGTACGGCACCTTGACCCAGATGGTGCTCGAGCAGCGTCCGGATCAGGAGATCGAGCAGTATATCCGTTTCTACCGCTCGATCGGCATGCCGACGACGCTCAAGGCCATTCACCTTGACGGTGTCGACCGCGAAGGGCTGCTCAAGATCGGCGAACTCGCCAACAGCGATGGCGATACGCTGAAGAACCTCAATCCGAACCTCACCGCGGCGCAAATTGCCGATGCGATCATCGCGGTCGATGCGTTGAGCCAGACGATCGACTGAATCAACCTTCCACACACAGTTGAACCGTAACGCAGAACGGCCGCTCGATGAGCGGCCGTTCTGCGTCAGGACATCAGCCCGCGAAGCCGTGTCAGGCGTCGGCGAGCGCGCGCTCGACCATCTCGTACACATTGGGCGAAAGCTTCTCGGCCCGAATGCGTTCGAGTTCGGCTTTCATCAGCGCCTGGCGAGTCTCGTCGAAGCGTTGCCAGCGAGTCAGCGGCGTGATGATTCGTGCGGCGATCTCCGGGTTGAGGCGATTGAGTTCGATCACCACATCCGCAAGCAACTTGTAACCCTCGCCATCGAGCCGATGGAAATTGACCCGGTTCTGGGCGAAGGCGCCAATCAGCGCGCGTACCTTGTTCGGGTTCTTGAGCGAGAACAGCGGATGGTTCATCAGGAAACGTACGCGCTCGAGCACGTCGGCTTGCGGGCGGGTGACCTGAATCGTGAACCACTGATCCATCACCAGCGGATCGTGCGCCCACTTCTCGCCGAACGCCTTCAAGGCGGGCTCGGCCAGATCGGATCGGTCGCTGTGAGCCAGTAGCGTCAGCGCCGCCCGCACGTCGGTCATGTTGGCGCCTTGATCGAGCTGCTGCTGCGTCAGCGTCACGGCCTCTTCGTCCTCCACGCTCATCAGATACGCCAGCGCCACGTTCTTGAGCCGGCGCTCGGCGATCTGCTCCGGCGTCGGCGCGTACGCCTCGTCCGACCGGTTGTCATGGTAGACGGCGAGAAATTCGTCACGCAGCTGCCAGGCCAGCGACTGACGGACGAACTCGCGGGCGGCATGGATGGCGTCGACGTCGACGACCGGCTGCTGCTCGGCGATGTAGGCCTCCGACGGTAGTGTCAGCATCTCCGCCAGCACGGCCTTGTCGTCACTCGCCTCGGTCAAAAGCGCCCGGTAAGCGTCGACCAGGCGCACGTCCATCACCTTCTCGACGCCGTTGCGGTGCGCCGCGATGAGATCGTCGAGCGCCAGCAGGGTCAGGCGCTGCCCGGCGTCCCAGCGATTGAAGCCGTCCGAATCATGCGTGAGCAAGAAGGCGAGATCCTCACGCGAGTAGGGATAGCGCAGCTTGACCGGCGCCGAGAAGCCGCGCAGCAGTGACGGCACCGGCGCCTCTTCGACGTCGGTAAAGACGAAGGTCTGCTCGGCCTCACGCAGGTGAATGACGCCATCCTTGCCGAGCGTCTGCGTTTCGCCGGATTCATCGGTCAGCTTGAGCGTGAGGTCATGACCGGATTTGGTACCGACCAGCCCCATGCGAACTGGAATGTGCAGCGGCAGCTTGTCGAACTGGCCCGGCGTCGCCGGGGTGCGTTGCGAAAGGCGCAGATGATAGTGGCCCGTGGCGTAATCGTATTCGCCGTGCGCGTCGATCTCCGGCGTGCCCGCCTGCGCGTACCAGCGCATGAACTGGTTCAGATCGAGTCCGGAAACTTCTGCCATGCAGGCGACGAAGTCTTCGATACGCACCGCCTGACCATCGAAGCGCTCGAAGTAGAGATCGCTACCGCGGCGGAAGTCGTCCCAGCCCAGCAGATGGCGCAGCATGCGCACCACTTCTGCCCCTTTTTCGTAGATCGTCAACGTGTAGAAGTTGGAGATCTCGATGTAGTGATCGGGGCGCACCGGGTGCGCGGTCGGTCCGGCGTCCTCGGCGAACTGTGCCGTGCGGAAAAACGAGACGTCTTCGATGCGCTTGACCGGTGCCGAATTGACATCAGCGGAGAAGGTCTGGTCGCGGAAAACGGTAAAGCCCTCTTTCAAGGAGAGCTGAAACCAGTCGCGGCAGGTAACGCGATTGCCCGACCAGTTATGGAAGTACTCGTGGGCGACGATGCCCTCGACACGCTGGAAAGTCGCATCGGTGGCGGTCTGCGGATGCGTCAGCACGGCCGCCGAATTGAAGATGTTGAGCCCCTTGTTCTCCATCGCGCCCATATTGAAGTCGTTGACGGCAACGATCATGAAGCGGTCGAGATCGTACTCGCGCCCGTAAGTCTCCTCGTCCCACTTCATCGAGCGTTTGAGCGAGGCCATCGCATGCTCGGTCTTGTCGAGATTTTCCGGCTCGACCCAGATCTGCAGTAGCACCTCGCGGCCGCTCATCGTCGTGAAGTGGTCCTCGACCTTCTCCAGGCTACCGGCAACCAGCGCGAACAGATAGGCGGGCTTGGGATGTGGGTCTTCCCAGGTGACGAAATGACGCCCATTGGGCAGCTCACCCTTCTCGACCGGATTGCCGTTGGAGAGCAGCACCGGTAGCGTCTTGGCGTCGCCGATCACGGTTGTCGAGAAGGTCGCCATGACGTCCGGGCGATCCGGATAGAACGTGATCCGGCGGAAGCCCTCCGGCTCGCACTGGGTGCAGAACATGCCGTTTGAACGGTAGAGCCCTTCGAGCGCGGTATTGGCATCCGGGTCGATTTCCACCTCGGTGTCGAGCTGGAAGCGGGCCGGTACCCGTGTGATCGTCAGCCCCTTCTCGTCTTCCTGAAACTCATGCGGTTCGAGCGGTTGGCCATCGATTGCCACGCTGACGAGCGTCAATGCCTCGCCGAAAAGTTCCAGCGGCAGGTCCGCCTCGTCGCGTTCGGGATGACGCTCCACGTGCAAGCGCGCCTTGACTCGCGTCGCCGACGGGTCGAGATCGAACGTGAGTTCGGTGTGCGTCACTCGATAGGCCGGCGGCAGGTAATCCTTGAGATAGGTCGCTTGCATCTCTGACATGAAACGCTCCTTGTTGTGGGTGAAATCGCCGACCATTCTACCCGCCCGAGCGGATCGATATCGAATCCCGAGCGCGAACCCGGTGTGGTGGAATCAGCGACGGTCGGGGGACTTCTCCGGCCACAGTTCCCGTATCGGACACTGCAGACTCGGTAGCGGGCGCGTCACGATCCAGATCGACAGCGCCACGAGGCCGAGGATCAATCCGACCTTCAGCCACAGCAGAGATACCGCGAAGCCGATGACCACGCAGGAAACGCTGAGCATGCTCACCGCCATGATCTTGGCATGCCTGGGAATCGCGCGTTCACGCTCCCAGGCCTGAATGGAGGGGCCGAAGCGGGGGTGGGTGCGGATCCAGTTGGCGAAACGCGGCGAGCCCTTGGAAGCCAGCCAGACGGCTGCCAGCATGAAGCAGGTGGTCGGCATCACCGGCAGGAAAAGACCGATCACGCCCAGCGCAAAGCTGATGGCGGCCAAGGTGACGTAGATGGCATTGCGCATGCCGTGATCCCCACTACGATTGGGCGAGACATTCCGTCGTGGTGGATGCCGGAGCCACCGCTGAACGTCTTGACGGGTGAAAATGACGATCGACTGCCACAGTGTAAACCAGCTCCAGCTCTCTCCTCCAACGTGTGAGGGATTGAACGTACGAGGGCTTGCTCGCCTTTTCGGAAGCTCATCGAAGAGCAACGACGACACCACCGTTCACGATCGGGAAATCATTCTTTCGCCACTCTGCCGCTAGTGGCTGCCGGCGATCGGCGTAGGCTAACGGGAGCTGCTGACCCTCAGGACCCCCGATCATGACCCAGCGTCAAGTGCTCTATCTCTCTCACGGATCGCCAGATCTCACCCTGGCCGATCACCCCGCCCGCACCTTCCTGCTTGAGCTGGGCCGCGAATTGCCGAAGCCGCGTGGCGCATTGGTGATCTCGGCGCACTTCGAGGCCCCTGGTCTCGTC
Organism: Salinicola rhizosphaerae; assembly: GCF_014652715.1. GTDB lineage: Bacteria > Pseudomonadota > Gammaproteobacteria > Pseudomonadales > Halomonadaceae > Salinicola > Salinicola rhizosphaerae. The sequence continues at coordinate 149,183 of NZ_BMZI01000007.1, forward strand.
GTGGGTGCTGCCGAGAGGCCCGATACATGGCACGATTTCCACGGCTTTCCCGCTGCACTTTACCGCCTGCGATACCCGGCGCCGGGCCTTCCGACGACCTCCGAGCGGCTGGTCGGCGAGCTCGCCACCGCGGGTATCGATGCTCGCCTGGATCCCGAGCGACCGCTGGATCACGGCATCTGGTCGCCGCTGTCGCTGATGTGGCCCGAGGCCAATGTGCCGTTGATCCCCGTCAGCGTGCCGATGCAACTCGACGCGCACGGCCAGCTCGCCATCGCCGCCGCACTCGGTCGCTGGGTCGAAGCGAACGATTTCATGCTGACCGGCTCGGGCGCCGCCACTCACAACCTCGGCGATCGCCATTTCGGCCATGATGCCCCCGATGCCTGGGCGCAAAAGTTCCACGACTGGGTCATCGATGTCGCCGCCCGCGGCGATCTGGAGGCGATGGCGAATTGGCAGAACGAAGCGCCGAATGCGCGCCATGCCCACCCGACACCGGAGCACTTCCTGCCGCTGCTGATGTGCCTGGGCGCCATGGAAGGGAAGTCGCTAGCCGTGCTTCACGAAAGCTTCATGTTCGGTAATCTGAGCATGCTGGCGCTAGGGAGTGAGGGGATCGGCCCCGAAACTAGCTAATGCAGTCGTCCATGACCCGCTGATACTGGCTCGGCGCGGCGCCAATATGTCGCCGAAAGAAGCGGGTGAAATGCCCCTGCTCGGGGAAACCAAGCGCTAGCGACAACTCGCCGAGCGAGCCATGGCGATTGTCCGAAAGCCAGCGGAAAGCAGAACGCATGCGGCCCATGTTGGCCAACATCTGTGGCGTCATGCCGGTCGTCCGCTTGAACAATGAGAAGAAATGCGCGCGCGACAGCCCGCATTGGCGAGCGATCAGATCAATATCTACCGTACCAGGCGGCGCGGCAAGGATGGTCTCCGTGGCCCGGCGAATACGAGCATCATGAAAATCGCCGGCGCTTCCCACACGCAGCCGAGCGAGATGATGCCAGTCGGAGTGCCGCTCCATGATCGATATCAGCAGATCGAACAGCAGCGACTCCATCGTTTCACGGGATTTGGGGCCGAAACTCAGCATCTCCTCGATCAAAACATCGGCTTGACGCCGTATCACCGAGCTCAATTCCACACAGGGATGCAGAAAAAAGTCCGGACGCGCGCTGGTGGAAAGATCAGTCTGCAGTGCCGCCAACCAACGTGGCTCTATATAGAGCGCCAGAATCACACTTTCGGAAACGCCAGCCTGATGATCATAGAAATGCGGCTCCCAGGCATTGATCACAACGGCGGTGTTGTCGGTTAGCGGGAAACGCCGCCCTCGCACCGAGAAAAATGTGTCCTCTCCCGACGCTTTAATCAGTACGTGACATTCCGAGTGCGCGTGCGGCACCAGTGGTTCGTCCATATCCAGAAGGGCGATCCGTCCGAAACCGCCGTGAAAGATTCGATAAGCGTTCGACATTGGCGCACATCAATCCTGAAGCGTCCCGAAAATGACTCGCGAGAGAAGCGAATGCTGGAAAGATTACCATTGGATACAGACGCCATAGACTTCATGCCACCAAAGGCGAAGAGGCCACCGCGAAGGTTTGACACCCTTTTCGAGATGGAGCACCGAGCCAATCAAGCATCTCTCACTGCGTTCTGACGGTGCGGGAACCAGCGCCTGGCGCCTCTCTCAGTATGGAGGAGATGATGATACCTGCCACCAGCGCCCAGAACGGAGAGCTGATACCCAGCAGGCTCAGCTTGCTCATCGCCACGACCAACGCAACGAACGCTCCAACCTGATAACCGACTTGACGGTCGAACGCCTGTTGCAACGCAGCGATCAGCACCCCGATCATCGCGACGCCTGCGACGCTGGCGATGAGTGCTTTGGGCAGCGCCATGATGATGGGCACTGCGGCTCCCGCAAATAATCCGAAGGCGCAGAACAGCACCCCATTGACGATCGTCGCGCCGAAGCGGCGATCACGTGCTTCACCGGCCTGCTCAGACGCGCAGATGGCCGTCATCGGTCCAGCAATATTGGCGTTGTGGCCCCCGAGCAAGCCGGCCAGCACACCACCGATGCCGCTAACGATAGTCATCGCATTGATCGGTGGCCGGTAGCCCTCCGCCAGCAACACACCGGTTGCCTGAGCATTCTCCGCGCCCAGCACCAGCGCCGCCAGCGGCACCGAGATCGCCATGAAGGCGTCCAGCGAGAAGACCGGCAGCGTGAACTGCGGTGCGACCATGGCGATATCCACATTGGCTGTCTGCACCGCACCACTAGCGTAGGCAACGACGAAGCCGACCACCGCCGCGACCAGCACCGGCGGCACCGACCTGAGAAAGCGCGAGGTCAGGAAAAACGCGATCAGTGCCGTCCCGGCCACCAGTGGCGCAGCCCCCACCGATTCCACCGCGCCGACGCCAAAGCGGATCAAAGCTCCCGCAATCATCGCCATCACGATCGGCATGGGCAGCCAGCGCATGATTCGTGACACCCAGCCACTAAGGCCTAACAGCAGCACGATGATGCCGCTCATGATGAAGGCACCGGTCGCCTCCGCAAACGGGATCGTAACTAGTGCCGTGCTCATGATCGCCGCTCCCGGAATCGAGTAGGCTCCGGTGATCGGCTGACGATAGCGTAGAGCCATTACCAGGCTGATGAGCCCACCGAGGAAATAGACGGCGAAGAGCCAGGCGACAGTCTGTCCGTTGCTGAGATGACCAGCATTTGCCGCGCTGATCACGATCAGCGCCGGTCCAGAGCAGCCGAACAGCGCCGCGACGACGCCGGCGCTAATGGATTTGACGGTGAATGCCGAGAGCAGCCCACCAGTGTCGTTGAGAAGATTGTTCGAAGCCGACGTTTCTTGATCATTGTCGATTGGCATGGCGTAGCTCCACGATGTTGTTATGTCGGTATTGATCGATCATCAGGGGTCATTCGCCATGGAAAACCGCCTTGCGTTTGCCGTGGAAGGCTTCGACGCCCTCCCGGAAGTCAGCAGAGCTTCGCAAGCGGCTGTAGCAGTGGCCTTCCATCTCGATAGCGACGGATAGCGGCGCATCTTCGTTATCGTTGATCAATTTCTTCGCCGTGCGCTGGGCCAGCGGCGAGAAGCCACGGAGCTCGTCGACCAGTGCTTGCGTCGCGTTCTCCAGCTCCACGTCGGCAACGCATTCGGTCGCAATACCCCAATCGAGCGCCGTGGCACCGCTGATCCGTTTAGCCCGCATCACCATGTGCTTGGTACGTGTGATGCCGATAATCTTCTGCAGCCGGGCGGAGCCGCCCGAGCCGGGAATCTGACCAAGATTCTGCTCGGGCAACGCGTAGCGCGTCGTCTCCGAGGCGATGCGGAAATCGCAGGCGAGTGAGAGTTCGAAGCCGACGCCGAAGGTGTAGCCCCGGTTGGCGACGATAACCGGTTTCTCACAACGTGCCGGGGCCGCCACGTTCCATGCCAACTTGGAGACATGCTCGGGTGACGCCTCAAGAAAGCCCTTGATATCGCCGCCGCTGGAGAAGTGCTCGCCTTCGGAGCGCAACACGATCACACGCACATCATCGTGAGCATCAAGCGCCTCGAACACCTGACGAAGTGCATCACGCTGAGTCATCGCGATAATATTGAACGGCGGCCGATCAAGTACGATGTCGGCTCGCTCACGCTCACTGTCGACATGGACATGAAAACCATCGAAGGTGGAAGACAGAAACTCGATAAGCGCAGATTGGGTCATGGAAATCTCCTGGAAATTGATCGATATTGCCGAACTTCGACAGCTCAATTCGTCGTCAACGAATTGGCCTGCTGGTTCAGTAGGACGCGGCGCAGCACCTTGCCGACCGCGGATTTGGGTACCTCGTCGACGAACAGATAGCGCCGTGGTCGCTTGAATCGAGCCAGGCCAGCATCGGTGCAGTAATGGTCGAGTGCCTCTTCGTCGATCTCGCCACGTGCCTTGACGAAGGCAGCCACAACCTGACCCCACCGCTCATCGGGCAGGCCTGCAACCACGACTTCTTCGACAGCTGGATGCAGCGAGAGCACGTTTTCGATCTCGGCAGGGCTGACGTTCTCGCCGCCGGTAATGATCAGATCGTCAACTCGCCCCGTGACGAACAGATCCCCTTCCTCGTCGAGATAGCCCATGTCGCTGGTGAAGTACCAACCGTCGCGGAGCGCCTTGCGATCCGCATCGGGACGCTTCCAATAACCTTCGAATGCTTCATCGCCGGCGAGATCGGCGATGATCTCCCCCTCTTCGCCGGGTCCGACCGTCTCCTCCGGCGACTCGGCATCGACCTTGACCACGCGGATTCGCTGATTGAGCGAGGCACGGCCAGAAGATCCGGGTTTGTCACTCGCCCGCTGATCGATGGTGAAGGTGTAGATTTCGGAACAGCCGTAGTGATTGACGAAAAGACTCGGCGTGAACGCCTGCTCGACGCGTGCCATCAGGCCGGCACTCATCGCCGCGCCGGCAAAGCCGATCTTGTCGACGCTGGCGACTCGCGAGGGCGCGAACGTCGCATGCTCCAGCAGCATGTGGTAGAGCGTTGGCACCAGATAGAGATTGGTCACCGACTCGCGTTCGATCGCTGCCAGTGTCGCCTCGGGATCGAACTTGGGCACGCAGACGAATCGACCATCGATCAATGCCATCGACAGCAGCGACCGCACCCCCATGGTGTGGTAAAGCGGCATGACGCCCAGCGTTCGCTCATCGTGGCCGTATAGGTTCTGTGCCACGTGTGCCACCGCCGCGGCACGCTCGGCGCGATGACTGCGCGGTACGCCCTTGGGCTTGCCACTGGTGCCCGAGGTATAGAGCATCAGCGAGATGTCTTCCGGCGATGCACGGCAGATGACGTCACCGCGCGTATCGGGCGCTTGCCCCAGTAGCGACGTGAAGTCGATACCACCAGGATCCTTGCAATCCCCCACGCTGATGCGCGGAATCTCTTGCGCCTCCTGGCAGGCAAGCACTGCCTTGGCACCTGCCTCGTCGAAGGCGACACCACATGCCTCGGCATCGTGCAGGCAGTAACTCAGTTCCTGAGTCGTCGAGCGCCAGTTGACCGGCGTCACGATGATGCCGGCGAACTGACACGCCCAATGCAGCGTCGCCATCTGCCAGCGGTTCTGCATGACGACCACCAGATGATCGCCGTGGCCGAGCCCGAGTTCGCCGAGTCCGCGCGCCACGCTCTGAATGTCGTCCAACCACTCGGCATAGGTGCGTCGGAAGTCACCGTCGGTCACGGCAATGGCCTGCGGTCGGCGCTCGACGGTGGCAAGAAAACTACGTCCGAGATCGAACATCAGGTCGATTCCTCCAATGCGGCCTGCCGGGTGCCGGCAACATCGAGAACCGCCTGGACGATCCCCGTGTAGCCGGTACACCGACAGAGATGACCCGATAGCATGTCGCGCACCTGCCGCTCGGTCGGAGCGGGAACACGACGCAGAAATTCATCGCACGACATCAAAATGCCAGCCGTGCAAAAGCCACACTGCAGGGCATGGTGGCGTCGAAAAGCCAGTTGCAGCTCGCTCATCGTCTCGCCCTCGTCAAGCGATTCGACGGTATCCACTCGCTGCCCATCGGCTTGCACTGCCAGCATCAAGCAAGAGCGTACTGCGCGACCGTCCACCAAGACCGTGCAGGCGCCGCAGACGCCGTGCTCGCAGCCAACATGGGTGCCAGTGGCGCCAAGCTGATGGCGCAGAAAGTCGCAGAGTTGCATGCGCGGTTCAGCCTCGGCGCTACGCGACTGACCATTGAGCGTCAGCGTTGCGCGATGACGCTCATCATGTCGTAGATGCATCGGCGATCTCCTCTATCTCGTTCGGCGCAATCAGTCGGCGCCCCAGTTCCCGCACCAGATGACGGCGATACGCCGCGGTGGCGTGAGCGTCATCCTCGGCGCCGAGCGACCACGCCAGCTCGTTGAGCGATGCGTCAAGGTCGTCATCCGGCGCAAACTCCCGCACCACGGGCCGATCCGCGACTCCGCCGACCCCCAGCCGGATGCGCTGATCACTGATATCCGCCGCGAGCGCGACGATCGCAAAATCCCCGTGACGCATGGCAACTTCGGTAAATCGATAACGATGGCCCGAACGGGCCAGTGGGAATCGCACTTCGGTGATCAGCTCATCGCTGCGCCGCGCCGTGGTCAGTACGCCCTGGAAAAACGTCTCACCTGATACGTGGCGGGTTTTGCCTCGACGAGTCTCGAGCACCACCTCCCCGCCGAGCGTGGCGAGGCAGAGCGGCAATTCGGCACTGGGGTCGGCATGGGCAATGGAGCCGCAGACGGTGCCGCGATTGCGGGTCTGAACGTGGCCCACCCACGGCAGCACCTCGTGGACAAGTGGTACTGCGTCGGGCAGTTCGGCGTATTCGAGCAGCTCTGCCTGAGTCGTCGCGGCGCCCACCGCTAGATGATCCTCGCGCCTCTCGATGTAGCGCAGCTCGTCGACCGCACTGATGTCGATCAGCGTGGAGGGCTGGCTGAGGCGCATATTGAGCACGGCCATCAGCGACTGACCGCCGGCGATTACGCGGGCATCTTCACCGGCGTCGAGCAACTGTTGCACGGCCTCTCGGCGGCTCTGTGGGCGACGATAGGCAAAGGCGGCGGGTTTCATTGGTCACCTCCACGGTGGAAGCGTGCCGTCAGACGCTGCCACAACGAATGGCGAATGCGACCGCCACTGACCTGTTGAGAGAGCCGCGAGAAGATCTGACCGATAAGCAGCTTCGAGGCACTCGAGAGCATGCGCCCACCAACGGAGGCGATCTTGCCGCCGATGGCAAACTCGTAGTCGTAGTCGAGTCGCGTGTGACCGTTGCCGAGTTCGCTCAACCGGATCTTTGCCTCGCCACTTGCATCGCCCATACCACTCTTGCCGGCACCGGATAGACGTAGCGCGTGCGGCGGATCGAGGTCGGTCAGTTCGACACGGGCATCGAAACGCGCTCGGATCATGCCGACGCCCACGGTAACGTCGGCGTGGTAGGCGTTGTCGCCAGTCAGCTCGAGCGAGTGACATCCGGGGATCATCACCTGCAGAACCTCGGGATCGAGGATGCTGTCGTAAACGGCCTGCGGGGACGCGGGAATCTCCACGCTGTCACTGGCGGTGAGTTTCGAGCCGCCACCGCTGGCGGTCTCCACGTCAGCCTCGCCGACACCCTCGGGCCGCGCGGGTTCCTCGATGCCGATCAGTCCTCGCACTTTCGCCGGGGTCAACGGCAGCTCGATTGCGGCCGGATCGATGCGCTCGCCCAATGCGTCGGCAACCGCGTTGGCGATGCACACCGGTGTACTCATGTTGTTGCCCTCGCCAACGCCTTTGGCGCCAAGTGGCGTGAACGGCGATGGCGACTCCATGTGCAGAATGGTTGGATCAGGCACTTCCATCGCGGTGGGGATCAAATAATCGGCAAGCGTGCCGGAGACGAAGCTGCCGTCCTCGCCATAGGAAAACTCCTCATATAGCGCAGCGCCAACAGCCTGCGCGAAGGCACCGCGTACCTGCCCGTCTACCAACTGGGGATTCAGCATGCGCCCGGCATCATGGAGGGTGACGTAGCGGTCGATCTCGACGCGTCCGGTCAGCACATCGATTTCCACCCCGCAGTAGTCGAAGATGAAGCCGTAACAGAGGGAGCTGTTGATACGCTCGTCGTCATCCGGCGCGGTCAGCTCGTCTGGCGTCCAGAATGCCGTTTCGCGCAATCCGCCGGGCTCACCCTCCGGCAGGGTTCCCGGTGACCAGTGAGTGGCGCCAGCGATACGATGGAAAGCGGCAGAGTGGCGATCATCCAGGGTAAAGAGGCGCCCATCGGCGAACTGAACGTCATCGGCAGCAACTTGCCATTGATGCGCGGCGATGGCAGCCAGTCGCCCGCGCACCTTCAACGCTGCGCGGTGTACCGCCCCGGCCACCGCACCGGCAAAGCGGCTCGAGTAGTTGCCGGAGGCGATCGACCACGCGTCCTTGCCGGTGTCGAGCTCGACATCAACACGAATCCGCTCCAGCGCAACGCCCAATACGTCAGCGACGACCTGCGCGGCAACGGTGCGATGCCCCTGCCCCTGAGGCGTCGAGGAGACGTGGACACTGACACCGCCCAGTGGATCGACGCTAATGGTCGCGGTGCTGACGGCGCCGTTCTTGGGCCCACCCTTGCGCCGCTCTTCCGGCGTCAACGCCATCGTGATGTAACCCATATTGGAAACCGAGGGCTCCACCGCCACGGTGTAGCCAATGCCGTAGAGGCGCCCTGCAGCCCGTGCCGCGTCTCGACGCTCGAGCAGCGTCGCGAGCCCGCCCTCTTCGACGCCCATATCGATGGCACCCGGATAGTCGCCGGAATCCAGTAATGCTCCGGCGGCACAGCGATAGGGAAACGCCCCTGTCGGCACCAGGTTGCGTCGTATCACCGTAAGAGGGTCGATCTCCAGCTCAACGGCGATGCGCTGCATCAATCGCTCCAGTGCAAAGTACACCTGCGGACCGCCAAACCCACGGTTCAACCCCGTCGGCGTCTTGTTGGTCATGACGATGCGGTTACGCACCTCGAGGTGGCGAATGTCATAGGCACCGGTGAGATTGCCGTGCATGCGATAGGTGGTGGCGGGTTCCGGCGCGCGCAGATAGGCGCCGCAGTCGTCGAGTTGATCGAAGCGCAGCGCCGACACACGCCCTTCGTCATCGAAGGCTGCTTCGATCGTGGTCACGCGGTTGGTCGCCGATGACGCGCCCTGCAGGTGCTCCAGACGGTCCTCGACCCATTTGACCGGGGCGCCGACCTTGCGCGCGGCCAGCCCCATCATTACTACGTAGGGGAAGACACCTTGCTTGATACCGAAGCTGCCACCGGAGTCTGGCGGCGTTCTCAGACGCAGGCGATTGGCAGGAACGCCAAGTGCCCGCGCCATTACCGAGTGAATCGCGTAGGGGCCCTGGAAATTGGCCATGACGTCGTAGCCACCCTCGGCGGGATCATACTGCCCCAGCACCACGTAGCATTCGATGGGCGTACAGGCACTGCGCGGGTAGCGAACCTTGAGTGACAAACGGTGTGCGGCATCCTCGAAGGCGCCACGTGGCTCGCCATAAACGAAGTGGCGGTCGTTGACGACATTGCCACCGACCGCTTCGTGTAGTACCGGGCTTTCGGTTCCTGTCGCGATCTCAGGATCGATTACGGGTTCGAGCAGTTCGTAGTCCACCTTGACCGCGTCCAGCGCGTCCTCGGCCAGATATCGATCCTCAGCGATGACCACGGCGACGGGTTCCCCGACATGACGCACCTTGTCCACGGCGAGACACCAGTGAGCCATCGGTTGACGTACACCAACAGGGAACGGCGCTGCCCAGCGCTGCACATCCTCACCAGTCAAGACGCCGCGCACACCTGGCAACGCGAGTGCGGGCTCGACGTCGATCGTCTTGAGGCGAGCGTGAGCGTGGGGGGAGCGGACGATGGCGGCGTACAACGTACCCGGTGGAATGGCGATGTCGTCCGCATAGCGCCCGAGCCCGCGTAGCAAAGCCTCATCCTCGACCCGCGGCTGGCGCGTGCCGAGATGCGTGGTTTGAAGCGAGTCACGAAGCGGAGCTTCTGAATTCATTGCCGACTCCCATTGGGTGAAACCCGATGGAAGGGAGTCTATGGAGGGAGTGGTCTTCGACGCATTGCCACCCGGTCCAGCTTTTATCTCGGGAGTCTGCTGATTTGTCTCACAGTCTGATTTCTCGACCAAAGTCTAATGATGACAATCACTTATTGAGTCTTCGGCTTGCGGCTTTGGTCGTAGGACGGGGGCTTAGAACGAATGGCCGTGAGCGGGAGGCTTGGCGAGGAAGGCTGGCGCGATGCGGAAGTGATAATGGCTAGCCAATAAAACGCGCCGGAGATTGACCAGTCCCCGGCGCATTTCCGATAAAGAGCATCAAGGCACAACCGTCGGTAAGCTCAATCCCGAAAGTTGTTGTACTGCAGCGCCAGGTCCGGACCATCTTCGCCCTTGAGCAGCGCGATGGCCTGCTGAAGATCGTCACGCTTCTTGCCGGTAACGCGCACTTTGTCGCCCTGAATCGCGGCCTGGACCTTGAGCTTGGAATCCTTGAGCAGCTTGACGATCGCCTTGGCGTCCGGCTGCTCCAGGCCCTGCTTGAGCTTGACCTGCTGGCGCGCTTTGACGCCGGAGGTCTGGGCATCCTCGATCTCCATGCAGCGCGGGTCGATGCCGCGAGCGATCAGTTTGTTGCGCAGCACGTCGATCATCTGCTGGAGCTGAAATTCCGCATCCGCCTCGATCGAGACGACCTCCCCCTCCAGTGCGAAGCTGGCATCGACGCCGCGAAAATCGAAGCGTGTCTGAATTTCCCGATTGGCCTGATCGACCGCATTGGTCGCTTCGTGACGGTCGAATTCGGAAACGATGTCGAAAGATGGCATGGCTTGCAGTCCTTGATTGGTGGTGCCGTCGCGCGGCAACCGAGAGTCATGAAGGGGCGCTGGCGGTCTCCATCGCATCCAGCTGCTTGTCCATTCGCCAGGCCGCGCATCCGTCGGCATAGTAGTCATCCAGCCAGCGGTGAGCGATGAATCCCATCCGGCGGTAGAGTCCCATCGCGATACGATTGTCGGCCCGTACTTCCAGCGACAGACGCTCGCAGTCCCGCTCGCGCGCCGACTGTTCGAGCCGGCCCAGCAGCTCGCGCCCCAGCCCGCTGCCGCGAGCCTGCGGATCGACACAGAACGAGTAGAGGCGCGCGGTGCGGCTGTTGCGTCGAAAGAGTACCGTCCCGTAGCCGACGAGCCCGGCTTCCTCCGCGACCGCTACCAGGGTTACCGCGTTGGCCCGCGTCAGCAGGTGAGAGAGTTGACGACGGCTGAAGCGGTCGCCTTCGAAGCAGCGTCCTTCCAATCGGTAAAGCGCATCGACATCGGCAGACAGGCCGTGGCGCAGGGTGCGAAGCATGGGGAGTGACTCACTCGACGAACGATTTGACGACAGGCTGAGCGGCGGCTGATGACGCCAGCTGCCTGACCATGGTGAAATTATTTCACGCCGAAGGCGACTTGTCGCTGTCGCCCTCCCATCGCATGCTATGCCCGAAGTTTCATCGAGCCAAAGCGCCCATCCAGGAGTCTTCGATTCATGTCACGTCTGCGCATCGTGGTCGACCGTCTGGCCGACTGGCAGCCCTACTACCCGACCGACGATCTGATCACCGCGGAAGCCTTTCTCGCTCTCGAAGGCGCGGCCGCCGACGATGACGCCACTCATGTGATCAACCTCTGCGCCAATCTCGACTATCTCGAAACCGGCTATTACGTCTCGCTGCTGGCGCAGGCCCGCGATCAGCGGGTTCTGCCAAGCGTCGAGACCCTCAACCAGCTCTCGCGCAAGGCGCTCGTCGACATGCAGCTGGCGTCGATCGACCCGTTGCTCGTCGAACTCGACAAGCGCGGTGCGCTCGCGGGCGACACGCTGACGTTGCGCGTCCTGTTCGGCGAGTGCCGGGAACCCGAGCTTGCGCGCCTGGCTCGGCGACTGTTCGAGCGACTGCCCCACCCGTTGCTGGAAGCCCGCTTCGAGAAGCGCCAGGGTGTCTGGCGACTCTCGCGGATCAAACCGCTGGCGTTGACGGCACTGGCCAACGGCGAGGAAGATCACTTTGCCAGTGCGCTCAACCGGCACTCCACCAAGGTCTGGCGAACGCCGCGCGCCCGGCGCCGCTACCGCTTCGACCTAGCAATTCTGGTCGACCCGGAAGAGCAGCTGCCGCCCAGCAACAAGAGCGCGATCAAGCAGTTCATCCGCGCCGGTCGCCGGCTGGGCATCGACGTCAGTCTGATCACCCACCGAGACGCTGGACGTCTGGCGGAGTTCGACGCCCTCTTCATCCGCGAGACGACACGGCTGGACCACCACACCTATCGCATGGCGCGCAAGGCGGAGCACGAAGGCCTGGTCGTCATCGACGACACGCAGTCGATTCTGCGCTGTACCAACAAGATCTTCCTGCACGCGCTGCTCGGCACCCACAAGATTGCCGCGCCGCGCGGTCAGCTGCTGCATCGCAGCGACATGACCCGGCTCGACGACAAGCTGGCCAACCTGGAGTACCCCTTGGTGCTCAAGGTGCCGGACGGCGCCTTCTCGAAAGGCGTGGTCAAGATCCGCTCGCGCGAGGAGCTCGAGTCGCAGGCCCCACGGCTGTTCGAATCCTCCGCACTACTCTTGCTGCAGGAGTGGCTACCGACCGACTTCGACTGGCGAATTGGCGTTCTCGACGGCGAAGTGCTGTTCGCCAGCCGTTACTACATGGCGCGCGGTCACTGGCAGATCTACGACCACTCCAGCGGCAAGACACGAAGCGGCGGTTTCACGACCCACGATCCCTCGGAAGTGCCGACTGCCGTGGTCAAGACGGCCCTGCGCGCCACCCGGCTGATCGGCAATGGCCTCTACGGCGTCGACCTCAAGCAGATCGGTGATCGCGTCGTGGTGATCGAGGTCAATGACAACCCCAACCTGGATGTCGGGGTCGAGGATGTCGTGCTGAAAGAGGCGCTCTACGACAAGGTGATGCGGGTATTCCTCAAACGCATGGAGCAGCAGCTGACGCGCGAGTAGACCTCAGGCGGCGATATCGACCTCGACCTGATACCCCGCGAACTTACGCAGGTTGATGACGCCGCCATCGAGAATCAGATACTGCCCCTTGATTCCCAGCAGCGTCCCCTCGAGCTGCGCCTGCTTGTCGAGGTTGTAGGAGACGATTTTCTGCGGCCATTCGCGGACCGGATAGCGGATCGCCAGCGGGGTTGGCGCCGCAAGTTCACGAATCGCCTGTGCGCCATGCGTCTCGCGTAACGCATCGAGCTCCGGCGCTACGAGAGACAGCAGTCGGTCGCGTTCAGCCGGCAGGTCGAGCGGGTCGACTTCGCCCTTGAGCATGGCGCGCCAGTTGGTGCGATCGGAGACATGCGCCTTGAACAGCGTCTCGACCAATCCTGACTGCTGACGCGTCTCGACCTCGAGGATCGGTAGCGCCTGGATCGCGCCCTGATCGAGCCATCGCGTCGGCGTGTTGGTACCACGTGTGATCCCGACCTTCAGACCCGAAGCATTGGCCAGATACACGATATGCGGCCGGAAGCAGTGGCGCTCGCCCCATGACGGTTCCCGACAGGTTCCCTTGAAATAGTGGCAGGTCTCGGGTCGGACGATGCAGAGATCGCACTGCGCCAGCGACTTGAAACAGGGATAGCAGTAGCCCTGCCCGAAGCTCTTGCGCGTCTTGCGGCCACAGTGGACGCAGTGGATCGCACCGGTATGACGAAGGCGCAGACGCTGCCCCAGGCGCGCATTGAGGGCCACGGTTTCCTCGCCGGCGCGCAGGTGATAATCCGCTTCTCCCGAACTCGGCAAGTGAATCCGCATCTTTTGCAGCCCGCCAGCGACGCCGCGAGCGGCAAGGTTGCCGCCCGAGAGATCGGGGATCAGTTGATCCATTTGACCGCAGCTTCCTCCGCTGACGAACGCGTGCCGGATGAAGAGTGCGTGCCGGAGCTGCACTCGTTGCGCTCCAGATACCCTATCCGCTGCTCCGGCGGCAGATCGTGAAAACGTTCATACTTGATCACGGCCTCCAGGCAGAGCTCGGTCTGCTCGCCAGTCAGACGCCGCCCGTCCGGCCATTTACGCAGCTGGATCGCCTGCTTGAAACGCTCGTAGAGCTCGGGCGTCATCTGAGCCACCATGTCATCGAAGCTCGTTTCGCTCATGCCTTTTCTCCTGTTGCGTGACGGCTGGCCCACCAGCCGAGAATCAAGCCAACCAGCAGGCCACCGAGATGCGCTTCATTGGCGACATTACCGAAGCCGAACGCGCCGGCCAGGTCGGTCATGGTGAAGACCATCCAGATCAGCATGAAGACGACCAGCATCTGTGGCACGAAAAAGCCGCTGCCCGGCCGTCGTCGCGCCATCAGGAAGACATAGCCGAGCAGCGCATAATCGACCCCGGACATGCCGCCGAACAGCACCGTGCCGGTGAAGTACTGAACGAGATTGGAGGCCACCGCCGCGACCAGAGTGACTCCAGCGAGTCGCTTCCAACCCTGAATTGCCTCGATCTGACGACCGAAATACCACACCCACAGCATGTTGAAGATCAGGTGCATCCAGCCGAAATGCAGAAACGCCGGCGTGATCAGTCGCCAGATCTGCCCGCCCGCCAGGGTATCGGCTACCAGGTCGCCGGGTACGAGGCGCTGGCCGATAACCTCCACCGGCACGATCGTGAACGCCTTGATGATCGCGTTGCCGGCAAAGGTCATCGCCAGAAAGACAACGACGCAGGCCGCGATGAGGCCCGCGGCCAGAGGCGCCTGGCCGAACGCCTGCCGGGTGACGCCGGGCCGCCGGCGCCCCTCCGGTGCCGGCGCCTGCTCCAGCTCGCCGCGGTGCCAGAGCTCGATCAGCTTCGCGGCATCGTCTCGCTGGTCCGGATCGGCGATCCACAGAATCTGTTCTGATTCCTGACGGGTAAAGCGATGACCGATGTGATGTGCCCACAGCGCCTGGCGCAGCGGGCGCGTGTCGAGCTCATCGGGCAGCGCCAGCAGTTTGTACATAGCGAAATCCGAGCGATGGAAGAAACCTGCTGCGCATTTTACAGACACGCAAAAGAAAAATCCGGCGGGAGGGCCGCCGGATAAGAGCAAGGGATCATTCAAGGGAACACTGACTTTGAGAGCGCCTGCGCTCGGGAGTTCCGCGGCAGACTCAAAAAAATCCGATTTTTTTCAACACCTGTCGCCACAAAAACCAAAAACCCTTTCAAATCAGACGACAAAGGGCATAGATCGGGCAGGCTCATCACGCCTCCAAGCCCTGACGCTCGACGCTCACCCAGACGAACCGGTTGCCATCCAGCACCGATTCGCCGTCCCAGCGGTACGCGACCAGACGGCCATACTTGACCGCGCTGTAGTCGAGACAGGCAATGTTGGCGCGCGGCAGTGCCGGCACACCCTTGCACCAGTAGTGGCCGACGAAGAGCGGTGGCGAGGACTCCGGATAGTGGACCAGTCGTTCGCGTTCCGCGTCACTTAGCGCTCGCGATTCGAGGCCTAGCGGCAGGTTGTCGGGCTGAAACACCACGTCCCCATAGGTACGCGGCGCCCGGGCCCAGAAGTGCGTGCGGAAAGAGCGCCGCGTGTAGCCGTCACCGGAGCGTATCTCCACGCCTTCCGGCAGTGCCATCTGGGTGCCACGGGTGAGGCGGTCCAGCGCTCGATGCGCAAGACTCCCATGCCGGGTCGAATCGATCATGAAATCGCGATCGATGACGCCATCGGGATAGTCGTCACGCAGGGTCTCGATCAGCGCCTCGTCCCAGCAGGCGTGAACGACGCGCATCCCGTCGAGCTCGAGAAACAGCGGCATGCGCAGAAACCAGTCGAGGGTGCTCTCCCACTCCCGAGGGTAGTCGCGGAACTGCTCGAGCGTTCGGCCGATGATGCGGTTGTTGCGCGGCGTGTGCTCACGCAGCCACTCGCGATCGCTGCCGGCTGGCGCCCGGCTGCAGTACGCCAGCGCGTTCGCTTCGTGGTTACCCATGACGACATGAGCGGCCCCCGCCTCGACCATGCGACGTGCCACCGAGAGTGCCAGCCGGATGCTCGGCCCGCGATCGATCAGGTCGCCGAGAAAGATCACCTTGCGAGCCGGATGACGATAGACGCCGGCGTCTTCGCGGTAACCGAGCGTCTCGAGCAGTCGGATCAGCGTCTGGCCACAGCCGTGGACATCACCGATCAGGTCGTAACCCTCGAGACCACTTGCCAGGGCCATGTCAGTCCCCCAGCCTGCTGCTCCACCCCAGCTTGGAGCGACACGCCTCGAAGAAGCTGTGCCCCCGCGGGTGGATCAACGTCAGCCGCTGGGCCTTGCGTCGCACGTAAAGCACGTCGCCCGCCTTGCTGACGACGCGTGTCTGACCATCGCAGCTGACGTGCGGGTAAGTCCGGTTGATATCGCCGATATGCACGCGGATCTCGCTCGCGGCGTCGATCACGATCGGTCGGCTGGAGAGCGTGTGGGGAAACATCGGCACCAGAGTGATCGCCTCGAGCCCGGGATGCACGATCGGCCCGCCGCCGGAGAGCGCGTAGGCCGTCGATCCCGTCGGCGTTGCCATGATCAGGCCATCGGAGCGCTGGGAGTAGACGAAGCGGTCGTCGACGAACAGCTCGAACTCGATCATTCGCGCCGCCTTGCCTGGATGCACGACGACGTCGTTGAGACTGCTGCCGCTGCCGATCAGGCGGTCGCCGCGGTAGAGCTCGGCCTCGAGCAGAAAGCGCCGTTCGCTGTCGTACTGACCTTCCAGCACTTCGGCGACCTTCTGTTCGACCTCGTCCGGCGAGATATCCGTCAGAAAGCCGAGCCGCCCCCGGTTGATGCCGAGCACGGGCGTCGCGCTGTGACATAGCGCTCTCGCCGCCCCCAGCAGGCTTCCGTCACCACCGACCACGATGACCAGGTCGCAGAGTGTACCCAGCTCCCGACGCTTGGCCTCGCGGTGCTCGTGATCGACCAGCAGCGCGGCGGTGCGATCCTCGATCACGATCTCCAGCTCGCGGCGTTCGAGAAAGATCACCAAACGCTTGAGTGTCTCGACGACCTTGTCGCTGCCCAGGCGGCCGATCAGGCCGATGGTCTTGAAAGATTCCATGCAACTCGTCTCTGGCGGCGTGGCAGCCGCTCATTATGCGGCGGGCCTCGATGTCGGGCAAACCGACGCCACCCCGAAGGCGACCCGCTCCCGTTTGCGCCACGCTTGGCTGTGCGACAAAAAGACTCATTGAAGCGATGGTTTCGTTTCCACGCTAACAAAAATTGCTCTATCCTTATGCCACTTGGTGGATCGTGTCACCTGTCGACCTGAGCGTTCCAAGCGCTATCATTACGCCAGGCTTTACTCTCAGGACGGCAAATTTTCCTACCCTGGCAAGGAAGCCAAGTAAAACACTCCGAACCAAAGACCACTCTCAAGGGGACACTCGCGTCATGTCGCAACCTCGATCGTCACGATGGGGCATTTTGCTGCTGCTCCTGGCGGCAGTCGTCGGCTTCGTGCTGGCTCTCTACGCTTATTTCACGCCGCTAACCGGCGTCACCGGCACCCTCGGCGCCCTGGTCGTCATCGCCGCCAACGTCATTGTCGCCGTTCTCGCGTTGATTCTCCGCGCCTCCAAAGGCCGCGGCGCGCGCATTTTCTGGGGCATCGTCACGCTGCTTGGCCTGATCGGCACCGGCTTTGCCGCGCTGCTGCTGCACCAGTGGTGGATCACAGCGGCCATGGTCGTCGGCCTCGTCGGTCTGATCGCCAGCATCGGCTGCCCGGTCAGCCACGATAAACCCGCTAACGCCTGAGGAGCCCGACATGCCCCACTCACGATTCGCGGCGCGCGCGCTGGGCAGCCTTACTGCACTGGCGCTGCTGATCGCCCCCGCCACACTGCTCGCTCAGGATCAGCCCGCCGACACCCCCGCCGCGCAGGCCCAGAGCAACAACGCGGACGTCGACAACGGCACTCAGAAGAGCGCGTCGACGGATAGCGATCGCCAATCGATCCCACTAGTGCCGAACTCCACGGACTGGTCCAGCTTCCACGGTCAGCTGAACGCGCAGAAATATAGCCCGCTCAAGCAGATCACCGCCG
The DNA here is from genome assembly GCF_014652715.1 of Salinicola rhizosphaerae. Classification (GTDB taxonomy): domain Bacteria; phylum Pseudomonadota; class Gammaproteobacteria; order Pseudomonadales; family Halomonadaceae; genus Salinicola; species Salinicola rhizosphaerae. Next base: position 166,981 of record NZ_BMZI01000007.1, read on the forward strand.
ATAACGTCAGCGATCTCGAAAAGGTCTGGGAATATCACACCGGCGATGTGTCCGACGGCTCGGGCGATATCCCCGCGACCGTCTGGTCGGCGACGCCTGTGGTCGCCAATGACACCATGTACGTCGCCACACCATTTGGCCACGTCATTGCGCTCGACCCGGGCACCGGCAAGCAGAAGTGGACCTTCGACACCAAGTCACCGCTCAAGGCGCTCACTCAGCCGGTTCTGAAAAATCGTGGCGTAGCCTACTGGCAGGCGGACGATCCCGTCTCGGGTCAGTCCTGCCAGAAAGTCATCTACGCGGGTACCGGCGACGGCAAGCTTTATGCGCTGGATGCCGACAGCGGCGAACGCTGCGCCGACTTTGCCGATAACGGCATGCTCGACGTCAACCAGTGGAACACGATCAATGACAAGTTCCCGCTGGCGCTGCTGCAGCCGCCGACCGTCGTCGGTGACCATCTGATCTTCGGCTGGGCCGGCAAGGATTGGGCTTACGCCGAAGCGCCTCCCGGCACCGTATTCTCGGTCAACGCGCGCACCGGCGAACGCGAGTGGACCTTCGAAGCGATTCCGGCCGATATCCGCAAAAAGACCGGTACTGCCAACGTCTGGACGCAGATGTCCGCCGACGCCGAGCATGGTCTGGTCTACCTGCCGGTGGCTTCGCCCTCGCCCAACTACTGGGGTGGCAATCGCAAGGAGTCGATTCCCTACGGTACCTCGACCACCGCGCTGGATGTCGATACCGGCAAGGTCGTGTGGTCACGCCAGTGGGTGCACCACGACGTCTGGGACTACGACATCAACTCCGCACCGACGCTGATGGACATCACTGTCGACGGCAAGCAGATCCCGGCGCTGATCCAGGCCACCAAGCAAGGTTTCCTGTTCGTCGTCAATCGATTGACCGGCAAGGATGTCTGGCCGATCGAGGAGCGCCCAGTGCCGCAGGGCGACGGCTCAGTCGAGGGCGAACAGCTCTCTCCGACGCAGCCGTTCCCGACCAAACCGGCACCGCTGCTCGATCAGTCGAAGAAGCCGAAGATCTGGGGCCTGGCGGATGCCGTAGGCGGCGGACAGTGCTCGCGTCTGTGGGACGACCTCTACTACGAGGGCATGTACACTCCGCCGACCACCAAGGGTGAAGGCACGCTGACTTACCCGGATAGCTCCGGTGGCGTGCAGTGGGGTGGCGTCGCTTTCGATCCGCAGAGCCAGACCGCGATCGTCAACACGTCGCATATCGTCCAGTACGTGAAGCTCTACAACCGCGAAGACTACAAGAAGGCCGATACCGGCTCGGGCAACGAGAGCGGGTTCTCGCCGCAGGAAGGCGCGCCCTACGGCATGCGTCTGAAAGTCGCGCGCAACTGGCTCGGCATGCCCTGCTGGGAACCGCCGTTCGGTGAGCTGGTCGCGATCGACATGCACACCGGTGACGTCAAGTGGCGCCGTCCGGTCGGTGCTGCCCAGCAGTACGGCTTCTTCATGCCGGAAAGCTGGGGTTCGCCGACGATCGGCGGGCCGGCCGTCACCGCCGGTGGCGTCGTCTTCATCGGTGCCTCGATGGATGCCAAGGTCCGCGCCTACTCGCTGAAGACCGGCGACGAGCTGTGGGAAGATCAGGCTGAAGCGCCAGCCGTCGCCAACCCCTCGGTCTACGAGTACAAGGGACGCGAATACGTCGCCTTCGTGGCTGGCGGCAACACGATCCTCAAGGATCAGGTCGGCGACCAGGTCGTCGTCTACGCGCTGCCGGAAAACGACGACTAAGTTCGACGTCGCAATCCGGTAGACCTAAACGGGGTGAGCTCAGGCTCACCCCGTTTTTTTGTGCGTACTCGCCGACGGCGGCGCATCGAGCGCTCGACAGGGAGAAAATGCTCCCCACCAGCGATCTCATAAACAGAACACACTTCGACTTTCATTCGGTCACGAGAACTTCCGATACTCGACGCACAACCTCCCCCAACAATAACGAGGTCGCGCGATGGCTCTCTCCCGTCTACTCAACTGGCGCCTGCATCTGCTGGTCGTGGTGATATCGCTTCTCGGCGAATGGATCGGCATTCTCAAGATCCCGCTGGGCCCTGGCACGCTACTGCTGCTGCCGCTGTTCTACGCTTTCATCCTCGCCGTGCTGCTCAACCCGCATCTTTTCTCCGGCACCAAGCGATTCCTGCCGGAGAGCGTGAGCCAGGCGGCCACGCCGTTGATACTGATCTCGATCATGCCGTTCATCGCGCGCTTCGGCTCGACCATCGGGCCGGCGATCGACCAGATCATCAGCGCCGGCCCCGCACTGGTTCTCCAGGAGCTGGGTAACCTCGGCACCATGCTGATCGCGCTGCCCGTCGCCGTGCTCGTCTTGAAGATGGGGCGCGAGGCCATCGGCGCGACCTATTCGATCGCCCGTGAGCCCAACATCGCGATCATTTCGGACAAGTACGGTCTCAAAGGGCCCGAGGGCATCGGCGTCATGGGGGTCTATGTCGTCGGCACGATGTTCGGCACCCTGTGGTTTGCGCTGATGGCGGGTTACCTCGCATCGATGGATCTGTTCGACCCGCGGGCCCTCGCCATGGCCTGCGGAGTCGGCAGCGGCAGTATGGTTGCGGCCTGTTCCGGCGCACTGGCCGGTGCGGTGCCGGAGATGGCCGATGATCTGCTCGCCTTCGCCGGCGCCAGCAATCTGTTGACCTATGCCACCGGGCTTTATGTATCGCTCTTCATCGCCCTGCCGGTCGCCGAATGGCTTTACCGTCGGCTTGGCGGCAAGCCGCGCGTGGCGACAAGCGTCGGCGCGATGGCCACCGGCGGCGACGCTGAAATGGTGCCGACCGAGGCGCGCCCGGAGCAGGATCTCGGCAAGACGGCCGTCGTGCTCGCCGTCGCCTGTCTGGTCGGCTGGGTCACCAACACGATCAACGGCGCGTCTCTGGGTGCCGCTCTGCCGGGCATGATCATTCTCTATGCGATGACGCTGATCGGCCTGGTGATCACTCGACTCGCGCCTTTCTATCTGCCCAGTGTCGCCTGGGTGTCGCTGGTCAGCATCGTCATGACGCTCCCCTTCTTCCCCGGCAGCGAATGGTTCGTGGCGCAGCTCTCGGCGGTCAACTTCCTCGCCATCGTCACTCCGGTTCTGGCCTACGCCGGCCTCGCGCTGAGCCGACGCGAGTTTTTCATGTTCCGTCAGACCGGCTGGAAGCTGATCATCGTCTCGCTGCTGGTATTTACCGGCACCTACGTCGGCTCCGCGATCGTGGCCCAGGTACTGCTGTAATCGGCCGCGCAGAGGCGGCGACTCGGTAGCCGCCTCGAGATACCCTCGCCACGCGGGCCATCCCGCGTGGACAGCACGACACTCCCATCACGGCATCTTTGGAGGTAACGTGACGACACCCTCTGTCTTCCCTGAACCACAGACTCTCATCGCGTGGCGCCGGGATTTTCACCGGCACCCGGAGATCGCTTTCGAGGAGCAGCGCACCAGCGAGCGAATCGTCGCCGTTCTGCGCGAGCACGGTATCGAGCCGGTGACCGGCCTGGGCGGCGGGACCGGGGTCATTGCGACGATCGAGGGCAATCGCGGGCCCGGCCCGAGCATCGGTCTGCGTGCCGATATCGACGCGCTGCCGATCGATGAGCTGAATGAGGTCGAATACCGCTCGACGATCCCCGGACGCATGCACGCCTGCGGTCACGATGGCCATACGACCATGCTGCTTGGCGCCGCTTGTGCGCTGGCGCGAGAACCGGACTTTGCCGGCACCGTGCACTGCATCTTTCAGCCGGCGGAAGAGAGCGAGGGCGGCGGTCGCGTCATGGTCGAAGAGGGCCTGTTCGAGCGCTTGCCGATGGATGCCATCTACGGGTTGCACAACTGGCCTGGGCTCGCGGTGGGCGAAGCGGCCGTTCACGACGGCCCCGTCATGGCGGCTTTCGATGTCTTCACCCTGCGTCTGACCGGCCGCGGCAGTCACGCGGCCATGCCACATCTGGGCACGGACGTGATACTCGCGGCCTGTCAGCTCGCCAACCAGCTGCAGGGCCTGATCAGCCGGGAAACACCGCCACATCAGTCGGCGGTGCTCAGCATCACCCAGTTCCACGCCGGTGACGCCTACAACGTGATTCCGGAAACCGTCGAGCTGCGCGGCACGGTGCGCTGCTTCGACGCCGAGCTCAAGACCAAGCTCGAGCAGCGCTTCCGCGACGCCATTTCGGCTTCCGCAACGTTTCACGGCCTGAAAGCCGAGTTCGACTACCAGGCGCGCTACCCGGCCACGATCAACGATGCGGATCACGCCGCACGCTGCGCCGAGGTCCTCGAGCGCCTGCCGGGGATCACCAGGGTGCACCGTGATCTGGCCCCCAGCATGGGGTCGGAAGACTTCGCCTTCATGCTCAACGAACGGCCCGGCGCCTACATCTGGCTCGGCAACGGCGATAGCGCCGCCCTGCACAACCCCGCCTACGACTTCAACGACGCCATCGCCCCGCTCGGCGTCGCCTACTGGCAGGCGCTGGCCCGACAACTGCTCAGTCCGTGAAATTTTCAACGTTTGTCGTCGGCGAGAGACTCGAGGTAACGCACCGTCACCGCCAACGACAAGGTTTCCTAGCCAACAACAACCTGGAGACATGCATGAAAATCACCGTCATCGGCCTCGGCCAGATGGGCGGCAACATGGCGCTGACATTGCACAGCGCCGGATTCGACGTGACCGGCACGGACGTCTTCGAATCCGCCCGCCAGCGCCTTGCCGACCAGGGCCTCGACGTCGCCTCCCCTGATGCCCTGCCCGCCAGCGATATCTATCTGCTCTCGCTGCCGACTTCGGCCCATGTCCGTGAGGTGATCGAGACCCGCCCGGGATTGCTGAAGACCGCGGCAGCCGGCAGCGTCATCATCGATACCTCGACCAGCGACCCCGTCGATAGTCGCGAACTCTCCGCCAAGGTGATCGCCGCCGGCCTCGAGTGGCTCGACGCACCGGTCAGCGGTGGCCCGAAAGGCGCAGCCAGCGGCAAGCTCGGCATGCTGCTGGGCGGCGAGACCGCGACCATCGAACGCGTCTCGCCGCTGCTCGAAGCGATGTCCGCCAAGCGCACGCACGTTGGTGGGCCCGGCAGCGGCCACGTGGTCAAGCTTGCCAACAACTACCTCTGCGCAGCCAATCTGGTCGCGACGGCCGAAGCGGTAGCCCTCGCCGCCAAGGCAGGTGTCGATCCGGCGGCGTGCCTGGCCGGGCTCAACAGCGGCTCCGGGCGCAGCGCCGTCAGCGAGATCAACTTCCCCGAATGGATTGTGAGTGGGCGATTCGACTCCGGCTTCACGACGGGGTTGATGCGCAAGGATCTGCGTCTGGCGCGTGATGCGGCGGCCAATCTCGACCTGGATCTGGCGCTGCTCACCGAGACCGTCGAACGCTGGCACGCCGATTCCGACCAGCCAGCGGACACGGACGACTTTAATCACATCGCCTCCCCGATTCTTGCGCTGGGCAGTGTTCCGACCCACTCGAATACCATGGAGGACGCTTCATGACGTCACGTGACACGACTGACCTCGACGCACGTGCCAAGGCGCGACTCGCTCAGCTATTGAGTGAATTCGGACTATCGACCGACACGGAATCGCTACACTCCAACTGGGTCGGCGGCGAGCTGCTTCCCGGCGACGGGGATGTGATCGAGCTGATCAATCCAGCGACCGGCCGTATGCTCACCTCGTATCGAGACGCGGGCATCGCCCTGCTGGACCGAGCGGTTGGCGCCGCGACCACGGCACAGATGGCCTGGATGGCGCTCACCGCCAGCGAGCGCGGTCGGCGCATGAACGCCGCGGTGCGCATGCTCGAGGGGCACGAGGAGTCTCTGGCCCAGCTCGAGAGTGTCGTCGCCGGTAAGCCGATCCGCGACTGCCGCGGCGAAGTCGGCAAGGTTCGCGAGATGTTCGAATACTATGCCGGCTGGTGCGACAAGCAGCATGGCGAGGTTATCCCGGTCCCGACGTCCCATCTCAATTACGTACGACAGGTTCCGTACGGTGTCGTCGGTCAGATCACGCCGTGGAATGCCCCGATGTTCACCTGTGCCTGGCAGATCGCCCCGGCGATTGCCGCTGGCAACGGTGTCGTGCTGAAGCCTTCCGAGTTGACGCCGTTCTCCTCCGTCGTCGTCGCACGGCTGCTGGAGCGTGGCGGCCTGCCTGCGGGTCTGATCAACATCGTCAACGGGCTGGGGGGAACGACCGGCCAGGCACTGACCGGCCACGACGGCATCAGCAAGCTGGTCTTCGTCGGCTCCCCGGAGAGCGGCCGAATCATCGCCGAAGCCGGCGCCAGGCGGCTGGTGCCGAGCGTGCTGGAGCTGGGTGGAAAATCGGCCAACATCGTCTTCGATGACGCCAACCTCGACGATGCCGTGGCTGGCGCCCAGGCAGCGATCTTCGCGGCCGCCGGGCAGAGCTGTGTCGCGGGCTCGCGACTGCTGATCCAGCGCGACATCTTCGAGACCGTCGTCGAGCGGCTCGGTCGCGCCGCCAGCGAGATCGCGGTCGGCCTGCCGGACGAGGAAGCCACGCGCATGGGGCCGCTGCAGAACGCGCGCCAGTTCGAGCGCGTCACGGCCATGATCGAGCGCGCGACTGACGCCGGCGCGCGAGTCGTGACAGGCGGCCAACGCCCGGTCGAGCTGCCCGATGGCGCAGATGGCTACTACCTGTCACCGACGGTCATCGCGGACGTGGACGCCAGCATGGAGATCGCCTGCGAAGAAGTTTTCGGGCCGGTCGTAGTGGCCATGCCGTTCGACGACGAGGGCGACGCCGTTCGGCTGGCCAATGGCACCCGTTTCGGCCTCGCCGGCGCGGTCTGGACTCAGAATCCGGCGCGTGCGCACCGCGTGGCCAGCCAGTTACGCGCGGGGACGGTTTGGATCAACAGCTACAAGGCGATCAACGTGATGTCGCCCTTCGGCGGTTTCCGCGACAGCGGCTTCGGCCGTTCCAGTGGCCTCGATGGCCTGCGCGAGTACACCGTGGCGCAGAGCGTCTGGGTCGAAACGGGACTCGAGGCGAGCGTGGCCATGGGCTATGGCAACGGACAGGACCAGGACAGCGGCAAGCCCTGAGACTGCCCGCCCCAAGGATGACGACGAGGGCGCCCGCCCTCGTTGCTGGCCGAACTGGCGTCCTGTCGTATACTCTCGACGTCCACCGACGACGCCACTTTCGCGAGGCATCGCTCATGAGCTTCGGCATCGACCATCCGCTACTGGCGGTCAACGATCTCGATCACGCCGCTCAGGTCGCCGAGCGGCTGGGTTTCACCCTCGCGCCCCGTCATCGCCATCCCTGGGGCACCGACAATCGTCTGGCGTTCTTCAGCAACAATTTCCTCGAACTGATCGGTATCGGTCGTCCCGAGTGCCTCGACTATCGCGACGAGAACGGCTTTCAGTTCGGTCGACTGATCGAGGCCAGATTGAAGAGCGTCGGTGATGGCATCGCCATGGTGGCGCTGGATAGCGGCAGCATTCAGCGAGACCATGCCCTGGTCGCCGCTCGCGGGTTCGACGACGCGCGCCCGATCGTCTTTCGTCGTATGGCCCATGTACCCGGTCGTCGCGATGAAGAGGTCAGCGTGGCGCTGGATATTCTCCACGACGCGGAGCGCCCCTTTCTCACGCAGTTTCTGTGCCAGCAGCTGCGCCCGGAACTGTTCCGTATCGATCCGACTCAGGAAGCCCACGCCAACACGGCAACCTCGATCTCCGATGTCTGGTATCTGAGCGACGACCCCGCCTACGACATCGCTCACTTCCGCCGCATCCATGGCGAAGCGGCCATTCGCGGGAGCCAAGGCCAGTGGACGATTCACACGCACAAGGGCGACTGCCACCTGCTCGACCGAGAAGCCACGATGGCCTGCTTCCCTATCCTCGGCGACATCGAGGCAGAGCCGCCGAGAGCGGTCGCGCTGACGCTGACCTGTCGCGACCTGGACGCGGCCATCGCTCGATGGAGCGATGCCGGGATCGACTATCATCGCCACAGCGAGACCGCGGCGGATATCGCTCCGGGATGGCTCGGGACGCTGCTACGGTTCGAGCAGCGCTGAGACCAGCCTAGGTCCGGCTGCCCTGGCACACCTGCCTCATTGTCGAAATGCCTGCATCCAGGCACCGAGGTGCCGAAGCAGCTTCAGACTGGCCTGAGGCTGACGACGCCCCACCCGCGTGATCATGTGAGCCTGCGAGTTCTGAAAGAGCGATGAGGCCACCGGCAGCGCGACAACCGACCCTTCCGCCAGCTCGTGCGCGACGGCGAATCTCGGCAGCAGCGTCATACCCATCCCCGCCACGACGGCTCGGCGCAGCACCGCCATCGAGTTGGTCTCGATCGCGACCTGCGGCCGCAACCCGGCTTGCTCGAATGCCTGATCGACCAGGCGACGCACGCCGTGGCCCGGTTTCCAGAGAGCCATGGGCGTCTCGCTCAGGCGTCGCAGCGTCAGAGGCGAGGCATCTTGGGCCAACGGATGATCGGCGGGACAGATGGCCAGCAGCGGCTGCCCGCTCGAGACCCAGAACCGGATCTGCGGGTGCACGCGTTCGTGAAACATCAGGCCGATATGCGCTCGGTCGTCGACGACGGATTCGATGATTTCATCGGTACCGGCCTGTTCGATATCCAGGCGAATGCCGCGGTAGCGCTCGGCGAACGCTTTCAGCGGTGCATCGATCAGGTCATTGATGAAGCCTTCGCCGACCACCAGCGAGATCGTGCCGGTCTCGAGACGCTGATAGGCCTCCAGTCTGCCGATGAACTCGTCGTCCAGCGCCCCTCGCTGCCGGCAGTAATCCAGCGCCATCTCGCCCACCGGCGTCGGCCGAATACCGCGAGGCGTGCGCTCGAGCAGAGGCGCCTCGAACGCCGATTCGAGCAGAGCGATCTGACGACTGACCGCCGAGGGCGCGATATCGAGCCTTGCCGCCGCCTTACGCAACGAACCGGACTCGACGGTCACGCGGAAATAGACCAGTCGCTGATGGGGAATATCCATGACGCGGGGCTCACATCGTCGGGTGTTGCCTGAATTAGCCCATTCCCGTCTATCCAGGTCAACAGCCGCCATCGCCACGCTGCAAGTCGGGTCGACTTTTTCCCGTCTTTGCTGTCAAAGTGACAACCCGCCGGTCACCCGACGTCCTCATCCGCTGTCACGGGAGTCAACCTATGTTCATCGCCATGAATCGTTTTCGCGTCAATCCACAAAGGACTGAGGAGTTCGAAGCCATCTGGCTCGAGCGGGAGACGCATCTTCAGGGCCTCCCCGGATTCGTCGAATTTCACATGTTGCGCGGTCCAGCCGAAGAGGATCACGTGCTCTATGCCTCGCATACGATCTGGCGTTCGCGGGAGGACTTCGAGGCGTGGACGCACTCCGAGGCGTTTCGCGCCGCCCACGCCAACGCCGGCCAGAGTCGACGAGAGGGGCTGTATCTCGGGCCGCCCAAATTCGAGGGTTTCGAGGTCATCCAGACGATCGAGAACGATGCCTGAAATGTCCATCCGGGGCCGTCACGAATGAGACGCTCGCTCATCGGGCTCGGTGGATACGTCACCTTGAGCCTGCTGCTGATCGCGCTGGTGACACCTTGTCTGGCCGACGATACCCCGCGCGCGGCGATGGCTATCGAGAAGGCCAGGATTCTCGAGCAGCGCATCGTCAACGAAGACACGATCGTTCCGGCCCCGGTCGCGACGCGACTGACCCCAGAAGGCACGCACGCCGTCGATCCGGATGGCACGGCACCGCTCGACGACGCGATCTCCTGTCTGGCGCGTTCGATCTACTGGGAAACCAAGGGCACGGATCAGCGGGAGATGGAGTCCGTCGCCAATGTCATCATGAATCGGCTCGGCAACGCCCGCTTCCCGACAACGCTGTGCGGTGTCGTGCAGCAGGGTTCCGAGACGGGGCGCTGCCAGTTCTCCTGGTGGTGCGACGGCAGACCCGATGAAGCCGATGAGCCCGACCAGTACGCGAAAGCGCTCGATGTCGCGCGCCGAGCCCTCAACGGCACGCTGCCCGACCGCACGGGAGGCGCCCTGTTCTTCCACCATCGTGACATCGACCCGGGCTGGTTTTCCGAGTTGATCATGACGGTCAAGACGCCGGAATTTTTGTTCTATCGTCTGCCGGGCTGATGATGGCCGTGGATGCTGACTCGCTGCTCGCCGCATTCGGCGAACCGCACGCCGCGCTCGCCGCCGATCTGCGAGCCGTTCGCGAGCCTTGGGTTCGCGATCTTGCCTGGCTGCTGCACGCACCGAACATGACGCTTTTCGAAGATATCAGGCGCCCATCGCTCGACGAGCTGGGCCTCGCCGATCGCGCTCGCCGGATCGCCTGGCTCGGCGCTCAGGAAGCGCTTACCGGCCAGTTTCGTCAGCGTCTCGACCAGCGGCGATCGCAGCGCCTCGGCATCTACCATGAAACGCTGTGGCAATGGATCTTCGCTTATGCCCCGCGCACGCGTCTCCTGGCCCACAACGTGGTACTGCGCGAGGGCAACCAGACTCGCGGCGAGCTGGATCTGCTTTACGCAACGCGTGAGACCTATTCCCTGGCGGCCCCTCGCCCGCCTCGCCTCTACCATGCCGAGCTGGCCATCAAGTTCTATCTGGGACTGGGAGACGGACCCGGGCACGATGGCAGCGCCGCGCGCTGGATCGGCGTCGGCAGCTTCGATTCGCTGGCGCTCAAGGCTTCGCGCCTGACCGACAGGCAGCTACCCATGGGGTTGTCGCCGCCGGCCCAAAAATGGCGCGAGCAGATGATTCCCGGCGCCCAGCTTCACCAATCCGTCATCATGCCGGGGCTCCTGTTTCATCCCTGGAACCGACGGTTGATCCTGCCGGACACGACACCCCGGCAGGCACTTCAAGGGCTGTGGTGTCAGGCTGGCGAGTGGCCGCAGCTGGCCGCGCAGCTTCCCGATCGCACCCGAGCACAGCGTCTGCTGAAGCCACACTGGCTGGCCCCGCAGGCGGGTACGACATTGACGCTAGCCGAAGTTGGCAGACTGCTCGAGAGCCACTTCGAGCATCATGGATCGCCGCTTCATATCCGGCTGACCCTGGCCAACCGGCGGCAATGTCGCTTGTTCGTCGTCAAGGATGGCTGGCCATCGATGGTGCCGCTGCCGCCGCCCAGCGCGCGTTGAGCCAGAGTGAAGCCAGTAAAATGATCGCCCCGAGGCTCAGACGGAGCAGATCGGCATCGCGATTCCAGATCAGCAAATTGACGAGCAGTCCCGCAGGAATGAGGGCATTGTTCATGACCGCCAGCGTGCCGGCATCCACCCGGCATGCTCCCTTGTTCCAGAGAAAATAGCCAAGACCGGAAGCCGCGATGCCCAACCACCCGAGTACGCCCCACTGCAGCGGTGTCGAGGGCAGCTTCGCGGCGTCGCCGAGCAGCCAGAAGGCGGGAACGGCTATACAGAGCGCACCGAGGTAGAACCAGCCGAAGAGATGTCGGTGCGCCACGCCCGGCGGCAAGCGTTGCGCCAGGTGGCGGTAGGCTACTTGGCCCAGCGCAAAGCTGAGATTGGCGCCCTGGACGACCAGAAATCCGAGCCAGTAGCCGGAGCTGACCTCGTCATAGCGAATGACCGCGGCGCCCAGCACCGCCAGCGCTGCAATGACGAGATAGCGCGCCGAGAAGCGCCGGGCCATCAGGTCATCGATCAAGGTGATGTACAGCGGCGTGAAGATCGTGAACAGGAGCACTTCCGGTACGCTGAGCAGCAGGAACGATTGATAGAAAAAGAGGTACATCACGCCGAGCTGGACCGCACCGATTGCCATCAGCCCGCAAGACAGCGAGACTTTCAGCCGCCCGGGACGCAAGAACGGGAGAAAAATCAACGTGGCCAGCGAGATTCGTGTCATCACGGCAAAGTAGCTATCGACCTGACCGGAAAGGTAGGCCCCGATCAGACTGAAAGAAAACGCCCAGAGTACGGTGACACCAACGAGATAGGACATGCAACGGTCAACCCTAAGGAGAAAACAAGTTGACGGCCATTATACGGCTACGACGCCTCCTGCCTAGTATCCGGCAATTCGCGTTTACCGCCACGAGCGGGCCTGGCTCGAAAACGGGCTGGAACGGTAAGGGACAGGGCACGCTGGAGATCATCGAAGCGAACGAGCAAGTTCGCTTTGTCGAGACCGGGCAGTTTTTGCTCGATGGGCAGTCTCGGTCCGTGCCCATGCGCAACGTCTATCGGTGGGTATCTGGCGACGAGAGGCTATCGCTGCTGCATGAGCGGAGAGGTCCCGAAGCCGCCGTGCATCTTTTTGACCTGGTGCAGGCAGAGGACGGCGAGTCACTTGTCAATGAAGCCGTACATCAGTGTGTCGACGACGCCTACAGTGCAAAGCTCACATTGAGAGAGGGAGGTTTCGATCTGAACTGGCGCATTGTCGGACCGAAGAAGAACGAAACTATCGACTATCAATATCGACGCTGATGAGCCCCCAGCCGGCCGGCGTCAGGAATCTGCAATACAGCCCTCCTGTGACGCCGGCCACCGCCGAACATTATCGTGTCGCGATGATCCAGACGGCGTGGATGATTCCCGGAATGTAGCCGAGAAGGGTCAGCACGATATTGATCCAGAACTGCAATCCCAGCCCGACCTGCAGAAAGACGCCTACCGGCGGCAGAATGATCGCAAAAATGATGCGAATGATGTCCATGAAGCCTCCTTTGCTCTTGATGGCGCCAGAACCGCGAAATTCACTGCTGACTGACGCCGTTCCTTATTGCTCGCTATTCGTTTTCGACTGCCGAGCCCGGCCATGTTGCGCTATGGGACCGCAGCAATCTTGTGCGGCCCCCGAAAGTGCCAAGCTCGGACAGCTCCCCGCCAGCATAGCGCCTCCCGCAAAAAAACGCCGCCACCGTTCATCGATCTTTCTGATCTTCATCGCGGCGGCTGACTTTTTCGCTGATCTGCCCGGCATCGGAAGCCAGTTGATCGTGAAACCGCTCCCACTCCTCCCAGTCATGGGGAGTGCCGCTTCGCGGCCCGTGTTCCGCGGCTTCCCGAGCTCGCTGCCATGCCTTCTCCTCCAGTGACTGCGGCTTGGCCTCCTCCTTGTCGAGCGGAATTCCCTGTTTGGCGAGGTAGTCGCGTGCGTTCATGGCCCCTCCAGAGAGTGTCGTCAGATTGAACCTGTCTCGCATGGATCCTGCCGAAAGAGATGGCAGCGACAGCGGCCACTTTCAATCCCTGAAGCGTAGCAGCAACGCTATTACCAATTTCAATTACGTTTTTTTGCAAATGAACTATTCTTAGTGTCAGGCGCCATCAGGCGCCGGTATCGCAACACCGATAACTAATGACACTCATAGCAAAAGGACTTCGCCATGAAAAAGGGACTGCTTACCGCCACGATCACCAGCCTGATTCTGCTGGGCGCAACCGGCACGGCGATGGCGCAAAGCGCCGCCATGGAGGATGCTTACGACGCGACGGATGAGCCGTTGGCTCAGGGCGACGGCGTTACCGCCTCGGGCGAGAGCACCGACATGGCATCCGGCCATAGCGCCGCCACCAATGAGTCCATGGACGCCGTCAGCGCGGAGACGCAGGACGTCAACAATGCCACGCAGACCGATGATCTCGATGAGCTCAACGCGTCAGGTCACAGCGATGCGGCCGCCGAAGCCATCGAAAGCCAGTAATCAAACGGCTTTTCCTTTGCGAAAACCGAGTGCAAGGGGCTTCGTGCCCCTTGCCGTGAACCGTTGACCACCGCAGGTCACTTCTTGGATCTCGATTGACGGGAGGCGAAGATGGCACGCTTCGTTGTAAAGCACGCAGAAGAGCCTCAGGCACAGGGCGCCCCCGCTTGGCTTGTGGTCGACTCGCACCTCAAACGTCAGGGAGCTGCGACGCCCGTCGCCTCTCGGCACGCGTTCAGAGAAGAAGCCGAGATGGAGGCGCAGCGCAGAAACGGAGATGATACTTCCCCCCTCGGCAGCGAGGACTGAAGCCGAATATTGTCCGGAGGACTCATGAAAAAAGCCATTGGTGCCGCGGTCGCGAACTGGCTGAGAAAGCCCGAGAACCGGGAGAAGGCCAAACAGACCGCCAAAAAAGCCTACGCCAAGTACCAGCAACGTAAAGGCGCTGCCAAACGCTGAGTGGCGCTTCAGACGCCGAGGATAAAGGTCGAACGGCGCTAGCCAGGCGGTGATCAGCCCTGCCGCTCACGCAGAGCCGACTGATTTGAATCATAGCTCCGTCGGTCCATCGGCAGCGCCCGCGCTGCAAGACCAGTTGCATGAGCTAACCATTTGGATTTACTATTGAAACCCCTTCGCGGGTGTAGCTCAATGGTAGTCCCGCATCCTCCCAGTTTTCCCCTCCAAATCATGCGCTTCCTAGCACCCTCGTCTCATTTTTCGACATCTGTCTCACAAATCAGGCCGGTGCTTTCCGATTGAGCATCTTTTCTGCTGCTGGTTACTACCTGCTAAATCCACTCGAGTCGTCGGCTTGTTGCAGATAATGACCGCTTAAATCAGCCCACCAAGACTTCCGTTATCACCTCCTTTGCAGCGGTCAGACAGCTGCATGTGAGTCGCGCTTTCATCCTGCACACACCAGCCCACTCTCGGCGATCTCGCGAGCTCGTGACGTTCCGATGCCATCGATGCGCGTCAAGTCATCGACACTCGACCAAGGGCGGCCATCGATGATGTCCTGCGCTCGGGCCGGACCAACATCGGGTAGTCGGTCGAGATCGTCGGCTGATGCCGTGTCGAGATCGATGCAGGCAGAGGTTGCACCGGAAAGCTGATCGCCCTCGCCCGCCAGCTCGTCCGCGCCAGCGAATTTCGCCCGCGCGTTGTCGGTGGTCAGGTAGATGGGAGCATGGTCTGAAACGATATCGCGCGCGGTGGCGTGATCGATGCCAAGAATCTCGGGAAAGCGGACGATGTCGGCGCTAGTGGCGTCGAGCTCGGCGGGGTCATACCAGAAATTGTCGTAGAGGTTGGCGTATTGACCGTCTGTTTCGCTCAGGGTGGTGGCGCCGCGGGTGATGGCCGGCTGGGCGCCGGTGTCGCGGAGCGGCTGCCAGGCGGGATCGCTGGGAGCCAGGTTGAAATCACCGGCAATCACGCGAGCGCTGTCCGGATAGACCTCGCGCATCCACTCCCAGATGCTTGCCAGCTCGCGGATCTCCGGCGTGCGATCGGCCCGGCTGTCGCCGTAGACGATGTGCACCGCGGCCATGGCGATCGTGTCGCCCGTCTCTTTGTCGCGGAACTCCGCCAGGTACGGCTCCCGCGCGAACAGATCACCGGGATCCAAATAAACCACGGCGCCCTGCGTGTACTCGACGGCGCTATCTCGCCAGAGGTAGGCGTAGCTCTCGCGATATGAGCTGCGCCCTACCGTATGCGAGGTCATCGAGCTCCACTTCTCGCCAGTCTGACGCTCCAACTCGTGCTCTAGCTCGGTGACGGCGTTTTCATCCATCACCTCTTCAAGCGTCCAAAGATCGGCCCCCTTGGCAACGTCAGCGACCGCGTCGAGGCGTTTGCCGTTGTTCCAGCCAAGATGCTTGAGGTTCCAACTGCCAACGGTGACGTCTGCCGCCGCATGATTGAATAGCGCCCACGCGCAATAGAGCACGATCCCTACCGTTAGTCGTCCTTGATACCGCATCTGCTGCCTGCTGCTCATAAGTTTGAGCCGGCACGGTAGCGGATACGGGTCAGGGCGTCGATTCGTCCCCATTGGAAGGCACTAAAAAGCCCCCGCCGCACGACGCGACAGGGGCTAATTGGACGCTATTGAGAATTAGATAAGCCGTTCTCGGCAATGCTCACTGCGCGTGCACTCCGCAGCGATCGTGTCGTCAGTGTCTTTGTCGCGGGACTCTGCCAGGTACGGCTCCCTCGCGAACAGATCGCCGGGATCCAGATGAACCACGGCACTCTGGATGTATTCTACGGCGCTATCTCGCCACATGATTAAAAGTTGCCCTCGCAGTGGGAGCTGCGATCCCAGCATGAGAAGCCGATTGAGCTCCATTCCTTACCTGTCTGTCACTCAAGCTCATGCTCGAGCTGTGTGACGGCGTTCTTATACATTACCTCTTCAAGCGTCCAGAGATCCGCGCCTTTGACAACGTCCGCGACAGCATCGAGGCGTTTGCCATTGTCCCAGCCGAGGTGGTAAAAACTCCAACTGCCTGTCCGCATAGTTCCGTAAGCGGATGCTGGGTAGAGCCATGCCAACATCACACACAATGCAATGCATGGAGACCCATAAGCGACCAGGGCTTCAATTTTTCTGTTCCTAGCTGTATTGTTATGTAAGCAATAAAATAGCTTATTATAAGAAAACATCCCCGGATCTACAAAATAAAACACTCGTAATACGCAGGCAAACTATGAGAAGCACATTCTACGCTAGCGCACTCAACATAAAGATGCACCCACATTCGCCTGACCATTACATCAGTGCGCTAAAACAGGTAGCAAAAAGCAGAATAGCCAAACAATATTATAGTGAAAGACATGCCTTAATTGGGCTTTTTTACCCCAGAGACAGAGATGCTCCATTGGAAGGTTATGAAGGAGAGCTAATATCCTTTGTTGACATTAACCCAGACGATCCTTGGCTAAACCTTAGTAGCGGAAAAACTGCTGGAGAGGATGAGCTGAGAAAGCTCAAAATACCTGATCACCTAAAGCCAGGAATGCGAAGATTCCATTTCGTATTCTTTCCGAAAACACATAGGCTAGTTTTTGAGTCAAAAAACACTAAAGGTGAAACACTAGGACCAAGCTCCGCTCAACGCGCCTTTGAGCGACTTTTAAATACTGAGGATTTAAACCTACTGTTTGGCCCTATAGATGTAATCGTGGAGCCTGAGAAAAACGCCCTCGATGAAATATTCAAAATCGAAAAGTTGAAATCTGTTACGATTTTTATTACCCGTCCAAATGGGGATGATACCGGAGACGCTGAGCGTGAAATAATGAGAAGGCTAGAAAAAATGAATGCTCAGTCTACCACTGAGGTATATAATGCCAGAAAAGGTGAGTCTCTCAAACTAGATGAAGAAGCCAAGTCCTACGCAGAAATTGGCAGCCATAACGGTTATGTTCAAGCCCGCGGCAAGAATTCCGCAAACGAGCCAGTATTTGAATCCACCGAACAGTACCCAATGAAAGAAAGAGGAACTGTTGAGGGAGATCAAGTACACTCAGAGTCTTTTTGGGACAAGGCAAAGGAGTTAGTCAGTCACATTACGAGACGATGAAATGTTAGATAAAGATGTGTACTTAAGCACCAAAGATATTTTCCAGAGATACTGGAGCATATATGGTGGGCGAAAAGCATTGTTAAAGTCGCCTTACCCTCATGTTTCATTTGTATTAACGATACTACTATTCCCCATCTGGTCAAAATCTGGATGGTGGGAAACTAGCTTGAGCGTCATGCCAAATATCTTGGGGTTCTCGCTTGGGGGGATGGCAATTTTTACAGCCCTCGGCGACGAAGGCTTTAGAAAGCTAATTTCGGGGTCAGAAGGTGATGCACACTCCCCCTTTCTGGCTTTGAATGCCACTTTCGTTCACTTCATAATTTTGCAAATACTTTCGATTATCACAGGCTTATTAAGCCAATCGATAAGCTTTTTACCCAGCTGCCTTTATGGATTTGCGCTAGTAGTTTGGTTTTTTAGCTACTTTATTTTTATATATGCGATTTTATCGGCTTTGGCTGCCACCATGGCTTTGCTACGAGCAGCATCTAGCTTCGATAAATATCAGTCGATGGGCGATAATAAACATAATAACGAAGCAGCTAATGAAGAGGATTAACAATCACTTCTTGACGGATTGCAATCGATAATTCAGTATGTCGATGCCGCTGCAAAATCAGCGGCCGGGTTTGGTCGCCCGAGATCACAAAGGCGCACGAGGGCGCCGCACGGCGCTTTTTTTGTGCCTGCCTGTTATGGCGGGCTGTGCGCGGGAGCCTTCGGGCTGCCGGTTTCTTTGTGGCCGGTCGACCAACCCGTGCACGGTCCGCCCCCATCCATTTGGTCGTGGATAGGCGGACTCCAAAACACAAAGGAGATCCTCCATGGCTACGCAGGCCACTACCGCCCTACCGGTTTTCACCGGCAGCATCGAGCAGGAAACCGCTCATCTGGTTGACGCACGCGCACTGCATCGCTTCCTAGAAGTTGAAACCCATTTTCGAACCTGGATCAGCCGTCGAATCGGAGAATACGGGTTCGCTGAGAATCAGGATTTTTTGGTCGCTCAAAATTGTGCGAACAAAGGTCGCGGTGGCGACAGGCGCTCAAAGGACTACCACCTCACCCTCGACATGGCCAAAGAGCTGTCGATGGTCGAGCGCAACGAGAAAGGCAAACAGGCCCGGCGCTACTTCATCGAGTGCGAGAAGCGGCTTCACGCGCGGGATCCGGAGGGTGGCCGACGCATTGCCCAGGAGACGATCGGCACCGATGGCCTGCATATGCTGCGCGAGCTGATCGCGAAGAAAGTCCGCCCATTGCCCGGCGCGGTTCGCCCCGGCGCCCAGCGGCGGCTCTGGAGTCTGGTGCACACCCGCTTCAACGTACCCAAGGGCGAGCTGATCGCCGCCAACGATCTCGACGCCGCGGCCAACTTTGTTGCCAGTGTGGCGATCGAGGGCGAGTACCTCGAGGCACCCAACCGCCAGCGCGCCCTGCCCGGTACCGGCGCCCCTACCGGCAGCCGGGAAGCAGAGACGCTCTACTACTCGCTGATCGCCTGGCAGCATCACGTCCAGGTGCTGTCGCGAGACTTTGAGCAGATCATCCGCCCGGTGATGAGCCGGTCCGCGCCAGAGCTCTGCGAGCGCTGGGCCAAGCGCTTCGACACCATCGACAACTGCGCGGGCGAGTGCATCGCCCTCGCCCGCCGGCCGCTCGACGGCGGCGTCATTCCCGCCAGCCCGAGCGTGCCGACCAATCAATGCCAGATGCTAGCGAGCCATGCCGCCGTGCTCGAGCGGGAGTTCGTCGAGATCGTCGGCCCCGCCATCCGCCCGCTGAACCGCCAGCTCTATGGCAACTGGCGCGAGCGTATCGGCGTGCTCTCTCGCTACCTGCGAGACGCCGCCGAGCGCTGACCTCGGCCACCAAACATAGCGCCTCGATTGGGGCGCTATCTGAATGGGCAGGCCCGGAATAGAGCAGGATCTTCAAGTCGCATTATCTCGCTTCGCACCACATAGGCCGGGCGACCTTCGTTGCGCGAGTGTTCTCGCTGATATTTAACGCAGATTAAATATCTGAATTTCGGGACGTTTTTACGCGATAGTTTTACACCAAAGTATTCTTGTATAAGTTTCTGGCGCCTGTCACTATGCCTTCGCCGATACGGACTATCGGCAGGCTTCAGCACTAGACGCTGAGATTGCTGGCAAGGATTGCCGGCCCACCTCTCCGAGCCAGGATGGTTCGGCGACGTACCAAGGAGTAAGGTCATGAAGCTTGAGATTTCCTGCCCGCGATGCGGACACGAAGATGCCCTACCTTCCGGCGCGGGCAATGACTGGGATGAAATCAGTTGCTCTGCCTGCGGCGAGTTCATCGCGACTCGAGACTACGCGTTTCCGCTGGCGTCTCGACGCTATCAGCACTACCTGCTGAGCCTCTCGATCGACACGCTCACCCAGATGTCCCGTTCCAGCGCGAAGAGCGCGATCATTATGGAGAATGCGGCATGATCAAGGTCACGCTGGGACTGACTTGCAGCGTTTGCTCGAGCCAGCAGTTTTACCTGCCGATCGAGCCCAGTGATGGTGATCGAGTGAAGTGCGCCAACTGCGCTGCGTATCGCTGCCGTGTCGACGATCTGGAGCGCGCCATGGTAGCAACGAGCAGGCGCCCCTCATCGACTA
The DNA here is from genome assembly GCF_014652715.1 of Salinicola rhizosphaerae. GTDB lineage: Bacteria > Pseudomonadota > Gammaproteobacteria > Pseudomonadales > Halomonadaceae > Salinicola > Salinicola rhizosphaerae. The sequence goes on from NZ_BMZI01000007.1 coordinate 187,002, forward strand.
GGCCCGTCGCCGCCTAACGTCGAGAGAAATACCGATAAGCCGCGCCCTTTGTCTTTGGTCGCGGCTTTTTTCGAATCATGGCGTAACTGATAGCCTTTTCCCTGCAATTCCACCCCGAATAGACGATTTCGTCTATTTGCCTCGCTGTGCCTGTCTGCTTGATACTGTATGCGTATACAGTATTACAGGAGCACGCTGTCATGTCTGCCACCATGAAATCCGCGGTGTCGTATCAGTCACTCGCCCGCCGCATTCAGCAGCAGGTCGCGCGGGCGCGCGATCGCGAGCAGTACGCGGTCACCATCTATCGATTCGACGAGGATGACCCGGGCGCCTGGGAGCGCATCCTCGATGAGTTCTCGGAGCTCGATTATGTCTCGGTCTCGCGCGTCGGCCCGGCCGAGGCGCTGGTTTCCTGGAATCCGACCGAAGCGGAGGCGGCGTCATGAGTCTGCATGTCGAGATTGTCGGGCGGCTGGACCCGACCCTGCCTGCGCCACCGCTGCCGCTCGCCGGCGGCGAGGTGCGCGCCGGCTTCCCCTCGCCCGCCGATGACTACCTGGAGGGCGAGCTCAACCTCAATGAGCTGCTGATCCACCACCCGAGCGCGACGTTTCTCGTCTACGCCAAGGGCCATTCGATGGAGCGTCACGGGATCTACGACGGCGACCTGCTGATCGTCGATCGCTCACTCGAGCCGGGCATCGGCGACGTCGTCGTGATGGCCGTCGATGGGGAGCTGACGTGCAAACAGCTGCAGCTGATCGGCAAACGCCACTACCTGGTCTCCGGTAGCGAGCAGTTCCCGCCGATCCCGCTTGCCGGCTGCGATTGCCATTGCTGGGGCGTGGTAACCGACAATATCCACTCGCTGAGACGCCGGCGATGAACATCATCGGACTGGTCGACTGCAATAATTTCTATGCGTCGTGCGAGCGGGTGTTCCGGCCAGACTGGGAGAGCTGGCCGGTGGCAGTGCTGTCGAACAACGATGGCTGCGTAATCGCCAGGTCGAACGAGGCGAAAGAACTCGTCGAGATGGGCGCGCCAACTTTCAAGATACCGCCAGCGGCACGACGCGAGCTGATCCTGGTCTCGTCGAACTACGCACTCTATGGCGACATGAGCCGGCGCGTGACGACGACGCTGCGCGAGTTCACGCCGGACGTGGAGATCTACAGCATCGACGAGTCGTTTCTCGGTTTCGACGGTTTCCCACTCGACCAGCTCGAGGACCACTGCCAACGGCTGCGTTACGTCGTGCGGCGCAATACAGGCATTCCTGTCAGCGTTGGGCTATCGACCAGCCGAACGCTGGCGAAGGTGGCCAACAAGCTCGCGAAGAAGATCGCGGCGTATGAGGGCGTGTGCCTGCTCCAGCCCGACAGTGAGATCACGCGCCAGATACTCGAAGATCTGCCGGTCACCGACCTGTGGGGCGTCTCCGGCCGGCTTGGTCAGCGCCTGAGCCAGATGGGTATCGTCACCGCCTGGCAGTTGCGCGAGGCCGACCCGAAACGCATTCGCGCCCGGTTCTCGGTCGTGCAAGAGCGCCTGGTCTACGAGCTGCGCGGTATCGACTGCATCGACACTGACGACCTGGCCGAGCCGAAAAAGAACATCATGACCAGCCGGTCGTTCGGCCGATTGACGAGCGACCCGCACGAAGTGCGCGCAGCGATCCGGGCACACGCCGCCCGCGGCGCCGAGAAGTTGCGGAAACAGGGATCGGTCGCGAGGGCAATTCAGGTACATCTCAAAACGAACAAGCACCGCGAGGATCTCGCGCAATATCACCCGGCGCTTGTCGTTCAGCTCCCCCATCCATCGAACGACACGCGCGTGATCGTTGGTGCAGCACAAGCAGCACTCCAATGCCTATGGCGTGACGGCTATCGCTACATGAAGGCGGGCGTGATGATGCTGGATCTCGTCGACCGCGAGACGCTGCAGCACGACATCTTCGATTCGCCGGAGAGCGATGCCGAGCGTGAGCGGTCGGCCAAGGCAAGCGCTGTCATGGACGAGTTGAACCGCAAGATGGGGCGCGGGACTGTGCGGCTGGGCGGAACGAAGGGGAAGGCAGATTGGAAGCTGAAAGCGGAACTGCTGACGAAGAGGTATACGACGAGATGGGACGAGCTGCCGATCGTATCGCTGAAATAAAGAAGGCCTCGCCCGTAGGCGAGGCCAAAACTACTGATCACACAATGACAATCTGAGTATCGCCCCCGTGCCAGGGCGCTGAACGCTGATATTGCCGACACGGGATGTAATCGATTGGCTATACGTCACTCGTCGACGATCAGGCCCTGCACGTGATCGCCCCATGGTCCGTAGCGTTGCCAGATCTCTCGCCGCACATCCGCGCGCGGTCGCTCGAAACAGTACGCGACGGCATCAATGCGGCCGCGCTGGTAATACGCAGCGGTACCTGACTCGAACAAATGTAGCGGCCCAGTGAGAGCTTCGAGAGCCGACCGATCGGCTTGCATCCAGCCGTCGCGGGGGAATATCTCCGCGACCTCCTCGACGAATCCCAAGTGGTAAATCATCAGCGCCCTCTCCGAATCCGTCATCCGCCCTCCAGAACGAAAAAACCCGGCCACGGGGCCGGGAATCAGATCGCAGAGAACCGGTGCCCCGGCCCTGAAAGTGAATATAGGTAACGCGATAGATACACGATGTAGCAGATTGCCGCCGCGTGCTGTGGGTGATCGCTTACAGCGGATTGATCAGCGCCGCGTTACGATCGTCACCAGGTTTGTTGACTGCCGTGCTCACAGTCCAATGCTCGATCAGCGACGCATCAACATGCCGAGTGACGCCACGGATGGCGTCGCGCTCTGTGAAGTGCGGGTCGAGCCACGGCTCGAGCGAGTCGTCGGAAAGTGCCAGCGGCATTCGGTCGTGAACCTCACGAGCACTACCCCGCGCGGGCTCGGTGATGATCGCGACGCCAGGCGGCAGATCGTCGCCGCGCTCGGTCCAGATGCCGGCGAGATAAAGCGTCTGCCGGTCGGTGCGCGTTAGATAGTGCGGCTGCTTGCGACCATCGACCAATAGCCACTCATACCAGCCGTCCGCTGGAATCAGGCAGCGGTGGCGCTGGAACGCCGGCGCGAAGTATTTGGAGGTGGCCACGGTTTCGGCCTTGGCGTTGATCGGCTGCGGGGCTTTAGCATCGGCCCAATGCGGCCGATAGCCCCACCAGAGCCGGTCGATCGTGACTGGCGCATCGTCGTCTGCACGGCGTGCGACGCTGATCAACGTGCCCGGCGGCACGTTGTAGCGAGGCTCGACGTCAGCGAAGAGGTCAGGCTGATGGACAGCCTCGGCGAGCGCTGAGAAGTCGAGGGAATGAAAGGCGAATCTTCCGCACATGGTGTAAAAAACAACGTCGAGAAACAGGGGAACACTGACAATGTCGAACTACCAAAAATTCCAAGATAGCATAGCCGCTGCAGACCAACTTGTAGATATGTATAAGGAATTACGGCGATCAAGAGATATTGGCGCCAGGGGAAGGCTAGATGAAGCAAATTCAGATCTACTTTGGCTACCGAGGTCTGCTGTAGTTGCCTCTCTATCAGCATTAGACTCTTATATACACGGAGTTTTGTATGAAAAGATTCCCGAAAAAATGAGGAACAACGAAGTCTCAACATCCCTAGCTAATGCAATGTCATCCATAATCCCTATAAAAAATGCAGACGGCTTCAAGAAAGCACTTCCAATGATATCATCAAGCAGCTCAATCGAAGCACTGACAAAAAAGCTCGAATCAGAAACCTTGTCATTTCTTTCATACCAAGCCCCAGAAAAGATAATAAAAGGATATTCATTGATCGGGCATGATAATATTTTTGACGAGCTCTCCAAGATATGGCAAGGCCCGCGATCAACGGAAAAGGAGCTGAAGGATAAACTCGAGGGCTATGTAAAAAGGCGCAACCAGATAGCCCACGAAGGAGATCGAGAATCCAATGGCTCTCCACGACCCATGCAACCAGCCTATGCCAATGACTGCAAAACCTTTATTGAGAGCCTTGCAGCGAGACTAGATCGCATAGTGTATCTGCATTGATGTATTTGCCATGTCCAACTTAGGAGTAAATTAGCCGCCTCCGCGGTGTCGCACCACCCACTCCGATCACTAATTTCTATTACGAATACTCCGCTGTCCAACTCTCTCTGATCACCTATGTCACTCGATCAGAATAGGCCAGCGGGCTCGCTGGCCATGTCCCAGTTGAAGATGAGCACCTCTTTCGCGTCCTGCCCCTTGCCGCCGCCTACGGTGTAACGGATGCCTGTCGACTCGATGTGATAGTCGGCGAAGATTCGGCGCACTTCGGGATGGTCATTCAGTGAAATGATTGCCTTACCCTTGATCCGGCCAATCATATCGGCGAGCTGATCGTACTGCTCTACGCCAAAATCGACGCCATAGCCGGCGGTCTCCCAATAGGGCGGGTCCATGTAAAACAGTGTATGGGGGCGATCGTATCGCTCGACGCACTCCTGCCGTGACAGATGCTCGATGTACGTGCTCGAGAGACGAAGATGCGCCGCCGAAAGCGATTCCTCGAGCCGCAGCAGGTTGAGCCCAGGTGGCGCCGTTGTCGCCGTCCCGAACGCCTGCCCCTCGATCTTTGCACCGAATGCCAGCTGCTGCAGGTAGTAGAACCTGGCAGCGCGCTGGATGTCGGTCAGCGTTTCCGGGCGCGTCATCTGCTGCCATTCGAAGATTTGCCGACTCGACAGCGCCCACTTGAACTGACGAACGAACTCCTCGAGGTGGTTCTGGACGACGCGATAGAGATTGACCAGGTCGCCGTTGACGTCGTTGATCACTTCGACGTCGGCCGGCTGCTGGCGAAGGAAATACAGTGCCGCGCCGCCGGCGAACGGCTCGACGTAGCACTGATGCGAGGGCATGAGGGGAAAGATGCGATCAGCCAGACGACGCTTGCCGCCCATCCAGGGAATGATTGGTGTTGCCACGAGGGTTTCTCCGGGGTCCGGGGCTCGTGGCCCTCTGAGTATGAAAGTGCCCGCAGCGCGGGCATTTGATTTCGAGTAGCTGGAATTCGCTGGCACGGGCCAGCATGCGGTTACAGCGACCGCATCGGATTTCATTGATTGCCATGTCAAGCCTGTTGTCGCGGGGACTGTTGGCCTAGACTCGCTTCGCCTCGCGCGAGGCGGGGAGCCCTGGCCGGCTTGCAGGCGTGCTCTGCATGTTGGGGC
>NZ_BMZI01000007.1:192385-242830 GCF_014652715.1 Salinicola rhizosphaerae
CGCATTGATCGCCCACTCACCGCGCTGGCGAATGCCGGTGTAGGTCTGCCACTGGATGAACGCCTCGGCGTTGCGCAGCACGGCGGCGACGAGGTCCGCCAGGGTTTCGGTACCATCGACACCATTGCGGCCCTTGAGAATCGCGGAGAGCGCCGGTGTGTCGGGTGCATCGCCCTGTTCTCCAGCGTCCACCCACGCCTGGTACGCTGTCGCCTCGTTCTGCTGCTGACTCCAGCTCAAGCGCTCGGTATTCGGGTACTCGCGCAAGAGCGGCTTGGCGGCGGCTTCGTAATCGGCGTTGAGCGTAGCGAGCGCCTGGGCTTGAGCCGAGGCGAATCGATCGGCGTTAGTTGGCGCCGGGGTATGCTGCATCGTGCCCATCAGATATCAACCTCCCGAACTTGTTTCGAAGCCGTCCACTCGTCGATCCTTACCTTAAAATCCTGGTCTGTCTCATCATCGGCTTTTTCAGGGGGGGTGGGGGTGTAGAAACCGATCACCGCTGCTGTGACTACTCCATCTGCCATTGCAGCGCGCTGCACTGGGCAAACTGGTAGTTCGGGTGACTCGAATTCTGTAAAGACGCCGTCCTCGGTTCCAAAGTCAAATGTGTCGCTCACGCCTCCCATTGATACAGTCAAAATATTACCCGAGGCGCTGTATGACGCAGTGAGAGAGGACTCTTGAGGTTCTATAATCAGCTTCATACATACCTCCCAAACGCGAAATAATTGGCCGACACAACTTGCGATGAGCGAGAACTAGCAGCCGTCCATGATAGACTTGTTCCGGTAGCATTTGTGTTCAATGGCACTACTGACAAATCCATCAAATAACCCGAACCACTGTAAACGTTAGTCGGGATTACCTGTGGCGATGAGGCGAATGTCATCGGAAATGTGATAGATTCTGAAAGCGAGCGATATCCTCCAGACACAGCATCACCACGGTTGATATCAATAGTCTTGCTGATCGCCCCCACCGCAATGGCATCACCAGATGGCAGCTTCAGGAAAGAACCACTTCCATTTGAACCCCACTCTGGATCAGATAGCCAAGGGCCATGCCCGCTATCGTAGTTGAGCGTCCTGACTTTCGAATAGCTACCACCAGTTGATCGCACCCGTTGATAACCGGTCGTCGATCCTCGGTAATGCTCAAGATAGACAACTCCACTAGAGTTCGGTGGATTGCTAAAATCAGCGGCGTTAACAGCGTAGAATCCATTCCCCAAGTTCGGGTCATCTGGATCATTGATGTAGTTGGCGCTGGTAAGGCCAGTGCCAAAACCACCGATGCCACTTCGGGTGGCACCATCGAAGCCTATGCCAGCGCGAACGTTGTCGGCACTACCCAACCGCCCTCCATTGATGGCGGCCTCTATCGTCTCGTAAATCGCCAGCTCACCGAGCTGCCCATCTTTCGTGACCTCGGACAGCGCGAGGATTCGACCGATCCACTGGCCCGCGAGCTGATAGGCCTCGTTGAGCGTTTCCTGCAACTGCTGCTGATCGACCGTGCCGTCGTTTGCCATTGTTCCTCCGGGCAATAAAAAGCCGCCTCGGTGGGCGGCGTGGTGAATCGGGTTCAGACGCGAGAAGACGACAGCCTCAGATAGCGTTCTCTGATCCTTGCCTCGTTTTCATCTTCGAAATAATCGCTGTTGAAGCCCGATGACGCTTGGATAGCGACAGTTTTTGTTCCGCTCCACCCATCGATCCTCATTGGCATGACGATGTAATCCTCCTCTTCGATCGTTATGCCAGTGCCACGAAAGTCAAAGATACGGCCGTAGGCCCTATCCCAGCGGTATTTTTCAACCCCGCCCACCGTTATCCGAAGACTAAGGCTGGCCCTGACATAATCTCCATCAGGACTCTGCGCGTGCAGAAAGTATTTGAATGCCGTGGTCACATCGACAGCATTCCCCCTCGGATTGATATCAGCCGAGACAATCGACACCCACTCGTTGTCGCCGTTATCTGACGGGAGGCTGATCTCATCCGGAGAGACATTCGACGCATTGATCGTCACCGCCCCCTCTTTGATGTTGAGGGTATCGATTGCCCCGCTTTTGATCATTGCATTCACAATGAACGCATCATCGGCGAAAATCTTACCGCCATCGATCAGCGTGGTGCCGGTGCGCGTCCAGTTGCTCATCTGGTCGTAAGCATCGTCACCAGCGTTGGCCCGCGAGCGGATCGTATCGAGCGACGTGCCGTTGACCGAGACACTGCCCGCCAGGCTGCCGCCGGAGAGCGTGCCGGATCCGCTCAGGTCGCTGAGGTTGACTCTGTCCTTACTGGCAAACACGCCGGCCCCGGTGACGTTGGCCAGCCTCACGGTCAGCGTGTCGGCATCGAGGAACTGGGTCTTGATCTTGCCGCCCGAGATGATCGTCTCGCCGGAGTCGCTGACCAGTTTGTTGAAATTCACGGTGCCGATGAGGGCCTCGGGAATCACGACGCGCCCGTCTTCGACAACGAACGCCAGCACCATCTCGCCCGAAACCTCGTTGTAGATGTAGAAGCGGTCGGCAACCGCACCGATCTCGGCGACCTCGCCGTTCGACATCATCCCGAGAACGGCTTTTTTCCCGTTGACGTCGACGGTTCGGATCGCAGCGGACGTGAAGCTGTTCGTGTCCGGGTCCCACAGCGCGTAGAGGTTGTCCTCGACAGTGGCCTGCCCGACCGCGAGCGTCGTGACCTGCTGTGCCAAGCCTGCTCGCACGATCTGCTCGACGCGCAGTGTCGATGCTGATGCCTCGCCGCCGGCTTTCAGGAGCAGCATTTTCAGCGTCAGCTCGTCATCGACGTGCTGCAACTCACCGATGCTCGTCGTGTTAGCGTCGAGCTCGGCGCGGAATGGCGCGACCGCCTCGTCCGCCGCCTCGATAGCCGCGGGCTTGAGGCCCTCGACAACGACGCCGTAGAGCTGGCCCTCAGCCTCGATGTCGTCCTGGATCGCGTCGAAGATCTCGGTAAAGTCGCTCGTCGTTTCGACTTCCTGGAAGAACAGATCGCTGTGCCCGTAGGCATTGATGCTGTCGATCCAGTAGTAATACGTCGTGCCGTACGCGCGCCCGGTATGGACGAGGCTGGCGCCGGTGCTGAGTAGCTGTGCAGTGCCGCGTACCTGGTTGGCGTCGAGCATCGTCGGCGAGTAGTAAAACCGGAACGATACCGGGGTGCCGGTCCAGTCCAGTTGCGGGATCAGCGTTACCTCGTTGTTCGTGACCTGAACGATGACGCGGTCAGGCATCGGCGGCGCGTTGACGCTGAACGTCACAGTGGCGGCGCCGGACTGTCCAAAGCTACCCCGCGTTCGCACCTCGGCGACGTACTGCCCTGCCGGCAAGCCGCCGATGGTGCACGTCGTCGAGTTGGGCGGCACTTCGATCGCTTGCATGGCCTGGCCGTCCGAACGCAGCACGACGCTGTAGCTCTGCGCGCCGCTGACGGCAGACCAGTCGAGCCGCCCCTGCACGGTCTCCCCGATCGACTCCAGGGTGTAGGTCAGACCGGAGGGCGCGGCGATGCCCCCCGTCGGCAGCAAGATAAAGCCCAGCGGGTTGTAGGGCTCTCCCACGGCGTCATCGTAGATTTCAGGGTCTTCAGCCTGCAACGTGACTTTGCAGCCGCTGTCGCCGTGAAAGTCCCAATCGACGACGCGGAATTCGCCGTCGATGTTGAGCGACGGCAGATAGACGCGCACGACCCGACCTGGGCGACAAGCGTAACCACGGAAGTTGAGCGGGATCGAAAGCGAGCCGCCCGCGCGCTTGCGGCGCAATGCGATGTTGGCGAGGCGCTGTGCCTGGTACGGCGAGAACACATATTGCAGGTCGAGGGTGTCCTCGATCGGGCCGCCGTCCTGCTCGATCCACTCGGCAACGCTGACCGCTGGGTAGTCGGTCTCGGTCCAGCGCTGATCGGGGTCGATGAATTTGCCAGTCATGGTGTTGACCGCGTCCGCCTGGGCGACCTCGGTCTGGCCGCTGATTGCGCCGATCACCATGTCTTCATCGATCACCAACTCATAGGGACCGTAGTAGGCGCCGGCCATCAAGCCGAACTTGCCGCCGATGCGCACGATCTGGCCGCCGCCGGCCGCCTCCATATCGGCAAGCACGCGATCCTTGCGTGTGTCGGCCTTGAAGCCGCCGCCGATGGTGTAGCGTGCCTCGCTGCTGCCGTCCGGATTGGTGACGGTCTCGTCGCTGACGTTGGCCGCGGAGATGAACATCTCCCAGATGATCTCGTCGTCAGGCACGCGCAGGCGCTCGCGCAGATACCACAGGATCACCAGCGCCCAGTTCTCGCTGTAGCCGGTGGTCTCGGTGCGCGGGTCGTAGATCTCGCGGTTGCCACGCAACACGAACAACGGCGTGGGAATACCGCTGGCGAAGTAGTCACGGTCGTAGCGCAGCGACACCCTGGCATAGCTGAGCCCCTTGCCAATCTGGTTGTCACGCCAGTCCGGTGAGTTGTCGAGCAGGCACTGGTTTGGGGTGTCCGGGTTGCGGATCAGCGCGAAGTTCGCGCGGTCGCCGGCGTCGTCGGCAGGCTCCTGGTTGAGATAGAGTTCGTCAATGGACTCGATCTCGCCCTCGCTGAGCACATAGACCATGTGCAGCCATTCGCGCTTGGTCTGGTCGCCCTCTTCCTCCTGCGCCCATGCCAGCAGCCCACCGACGGCGCAGCGGCCGAACTGGTAGTGCGCCGGCTCCTTGCTCGAGCGGATGACCTGCTTGAGCTCGGTCTGAGTGCTGGCCCCCATATCGACCTTGGGCGTCAGCGAGCTCGAGGCGTACATCGCCGCGCCGGCGGCGAACCCCGCCCACGGGTTACTGGTGGCGAAACCCACGGCGACCCCGACCGCTACTGCCGCGACTGCCTTGACCGCCTTGCCCATCCGTTACTCCTCATTCATCTCGTTGCGGGCCTCGACCCGCCAGGCGATCAGCGGCGCGGCGTTGGCTCGCGTCGCGCCCTCTTCGGTGACACACCAGATCCCTCCAGACCAAACGACGCCGACACAGCGGCCCAGCGGCGCCTCGAACAGGACGACATCACCGCGCATGGCCTGGGCGATCGGTACGCGCTGGAAGCAGGCATCCCACGCTGCCTCGAGGCTGCCGTGGGTATTGGCCAGCACGCGCTTGGCGCCGATGGCCGTCTGGTATCGCCCGCGGTATTCCGCTGCCGGATCGACACCGCAGACGGCAACGCAGCAATCAGCGGCGAACAGGCAGCAGTCGTTTTTGCCCCACGAAAAAGCCGCCTCGCGGGCGGCTTGTAGGGTTTGCTGTAGCTGGCGTGGCCAGTTAACGTGCCTCATATAAATTCCGTTGGAGATTGCTCATGACAGTTGAAGTTGATGAAAATCTGAAGCCAAGCGAAAACAGCCCTGGATGGGTTTCTGGCTGGGGTGTACTAACTCCCAGCCCCTGGAATCTGAAGGGCGTCTATGCGAATGAGGAAAAGGCCAGAGCTTCAGCGGAGTCGGGCATGAAAGTCGTCTGGGGAGACCACAAGCCCGGAACCGACGATTTCGTTTACTCCGACAGCGATCAACCGGGATAGCTGAAACTTGGGGCATCCTTTTTTGATCCCCAATAAATTGGCCAGTCTGCAAGCTGGGCCACCGCGAAGAAGAAGCGATCCCCGGGATGGCGTTGCCGGTGATTCTCATCCGTCCAGCGCTCGGTGCCCTGGCGCTGCCAGTCGGCCATCCGGTCGGTGATCGTGACGCTGATAGCGTTGCCGTCGTCGCTGCCGGCGTAGTTGAACTGCGCGGCATCCATCTTGCCGCTGAACAGGATGTCGGCGGCGTAGTCGCCGGCGTCATCGATCGCGACCAGCAGCAGGCGCCCGAACCGGCCCCGGCAGCGCTCGACCTGCGTGCCGGCGATCAGCTCGGTATCCAGCCCCGAGAGCGTCAACGTCACGTTGGCCGGCGAGCCGCTATCCAGCTGCTCTTTCGCCGACGAGACATCGCCGAACGTGCCGACGCCATCGAACGTCTCACCGTTGATGATCAGCAGCCCGGTACCGGTATGCGCTCGCACCATACCGCTCTGGAAATCCAGCTCGCAGGCGTAGGCGAGTTTCACGGTCTGGCGGCCCAGCAGCTCCACCATCGAATCGGAAAACGGGAACGCGGACATCAGAACGCCTCCCGGCAGTCGAGGGTGCCGCCGGCGATCAGCGGCTCGACGGACTGCGCCTGCTCGTCGCTGGCCAGCCGCATGACGGCATAGGGCCGCGTGTAGTTGATCTCAGTACCGTCCGACGGCGGCGTGCGCAACCAAGGCGAGACCTGAATCGTCGCGTTGCCCTGAGTGTTACTGGTGACATCCAGCAGCACCTCGAGGAGCTGATCGTTGACGGTGATGTAGTCCCCCGCCCGCAGCACCAGCGTGCTTTTCTTCCAGCCGCGAGTCGGCAGCGTGCCGGAGGCATTGCCGTTGCCATTGACTCGGGCGGTACCGGCATCCTGCGCCCGCGCGCGCCGCCACGGGTAGAGCTTGAACGTGCCGGCCATCCCCTGCAGCTGCCCGATGAAGGTCGTCAGCTTGCGCTCGTCCGCTTCGAACAGATTGCGAAACTGCAACGAGCACTGGAAGTAGGCGCCCGGGTAGGTCCGGATCTGCTGAGACTTGCTGAACGTCGACGTAAAGGCGCGGTTATTGAACACCCGGCCCCAGTCCATCTTGTACGGTACCAAGCCTTCGGGCCATTCGATCATGGGTGTCTCCTCAAACCTTCAGCATCCGGCGACCCGGCCCGTTACTTTTGAAGTCTTCCAACACGCGGCGATAGCCCATCTCGGCGCCCTGCTCGGCGGCTCGCCGGATGGCGGCGGGATCGGTGGCGCCGCGCGCATCGACGTTGACGATAGGAGCAGGTAGTGAGCCATTGCCTGCACCGCCCTGCTCCATGCCGGACTGCACGTTATCGAGGGTGCGATCCAGCTTGGCGCTGGTGTCGGACGTTGTGACGCGCTCACCCTTCTGCAGATACCAACTGCCGTCCGCCGGTACCGAGTCGATGCCGTCGTGGGCCATGCCGACGTTCTGAATCATGCTCGCCTGCGCCACCTGAGCTGCAGCGGCTGTAGCCCCGGCTATCGGCGCCAGTGCTGGACCCACATAAGGAATTCCGACGACGGCGTCGTAGGCTTTGGAGTACGATGACGGTGCGTTGATGAGCGCCTGGGCGACGGCGGCGGCTTTGGAGACAGCGAACAGCGCGCGGTAGGCGCCGGACTGTTCACCCACGAATGCCGCCGTGAGCCCGGCCAGATCCCCGAATACGCTTTCCGCCGCGGCGAGCTGGGCAACCTGCCGCGCCTGCTCGATGCGGGCGAGCTCGTCTTCGTGCTCCTGCTTGAGGTCTCGTTCCTGGGCATCCCACTGCTCGGTGAGGTCCGCCCGCTCGCTGCGGTAGTTGTCGAGCATCTCGAGTTGGGTGGCATACCAGTCCTCGAGCTCCGCCTGGGCCTCGTCGATCTTGCCCAGCTCACCGAAGGCGCCGCCGATGGAGGCGTCGAGCCCCTGGTACTCCGGGGCGTCGGTGAACCCGGCATCGGCGATCCTGGCCACGGCATCGGCGTACTCGTCCTGCGAGACCTTGGCCGCCTCGAGGATGTCGAGGCGTTTGAGTAGCGTGTCGTTGAGCTTCTCTTCCGGCGTGCGCAGTTCTTCGACCAGCGACCGATAGTCCTCCAGCGCCTGCTGCTGGTCGTCGTAGGCTGCGACGGTCTCCAGCGCTGCGCGTGCCTGGGCCAGCTGCGCCTCGGTGGCGCCCTCGGCTGCGAGCTTGAACAGCGTCTGCTGGTCGGTCGTCAGGCCAACCATCTCGGCTTGCTGTTTCAGCGACGCGATCTGATCGCGAATGGCTTTGGTGGGGTCGTCGGTGTTGCTGCCGGCACCCATGCCGCCAGTGACTTTCGACGGCGGCTTGAACAGCCACTGGTCCAGTGTCTTGATCGGGACACCATCCTGCTCGGCCCAGAACGCCGCGAGCTTGGCATCGACGTCGTCGAGGTAGTCGTCGATGGCCGTGCTCGGCAGCGGCTGGCTGGCGATGTCCTCGAGCTCGCCGCGATACTGCTCGAGCGTGTCGCGCATGTCGGCGGCGCGCTGGCGCACGCCCTCGACGAATTCCGAGTTCCCCATGCTGGAGTCGATGAGATCCAGATCCGTGAATCCGGGGATCGCGTTCATGCCGCGAATCAAATTGTTGATGCCGGCAATCGCGGTATCGATGAACCAGCTGAGGGATTCCCACGCATCCTGTGCGAAATCGGCCACGGCTAGGTTCGCCGAGGCCATGGCGACCTTGACCTCGGCATCGATCACGCGGAACTGCTGGAAGCCATCCAGCAGCGGCCCCAGCGCCTCGACGGAGGTTCGCAGGGCGCTGGTCATCGCGCCCTGGAAATCCCCCGCGCCACCCGCCGCATCGACGAGCCGATCGTTCAGCGTGCTGAGGTAGGGCGCCAACTCGGCGGCGAGCAGGTTGGAAAGCGATGTCAGAATCTGCTGGGTGCGGTCGAACTCGTTCGCAAAATCGGCCAGCTTGGCGATATCCAGCGCATCGAGAACGATGCCCATCTGGTCGGCCTGCTCGCCGAGCGACTGGATCGCGGCGCCGCCGTCGCGGAGAAGCGGAATCAGGGCCGTCGTCTCGTCGGCCATCGACTCCATGTAGAACGTCATATCCTGCTGAGACAGCCCAGCTCGCTCGAGCGAGTCGTAGTAGAGCTGGAGCGCCTGGGGGCCGGAGAGGTTGCGGAACTGCTCCGCCGTGACGCCGATCTGCGGGGCGATGTTCTCGAAGAAATCGGCCATCTCGCCGCTGCCGGTGCTGAGAAACTCGCCGACGCGGTCGTTGGTGTCTTTGAGAATATCGGCGAGCTTATCCTGCTCGACACCGACGGTCGATGTCGCATAGCTCCAGCGCTGGAACTCCTCGACCGAGGTATTCGCAAGATTCGACTGATTCTGCAGCTCACGGGCGTTATCTGCCGCATGTTTCGTGAATGCGACGACGGCAGTCGCTGCCCCAGCCGCAGCTGTACCGACGCCAACGATAGCCGTACTTGCGGTCTTGACCGACTTTGCGATGTCGCTCATGTCGCCCTTTGCAGCTCGCTTGGCCTTTTCCAGCGGGCCGGTGAACGAGCCGATGCGCGCGACAAGATCGAGCGTCAGTTGACCGAGTGAGCGCGTTGCCATCATTTCTCCAGGCGTAAAAAAACCGCCCGAAGGCGGTTGAAGGTTCTAGCTACGAAAAGTGCTCGCAGTGATAAATGCTGGTTATTTAAAGACTCCTGACTTCACATCGTTGTCCGATTCTGTCATTGCATATCGCCAGACAGTGTCATTTTCATTGAAAATAACGTTCAACTTTTTCAACGTGCCGGAGTTCGAGGTGCCAAATAGCCCCACGAATGGAATGAAATTCACAGCGTCAGCGGACATCTCGGAGTAGACATACGTCCATTCCTCTCTGCCGTCTTCCCGGAAGCTTTTGTCGGTCGGACTACCGAGCATACTGAGAAGGTCTGCTTGGGTTGTCTCGTTCTCATGAATTTTGGTTGCTACGGAGGCTTCTGTTTCATCTCCGAGCTTCTGATTCCCGTAGGAAGCGCAGCCTGCCAAAAGACTAGCCATAGCAATAGCGATTAGTGCCGTTCTCATTAATATTCCCTGCAGTGATCCCACAAGAAACATTACCATTTGTTACGTTCATGCAACTATGGCCGATCTCCTACACGATCAATGCCACGTCGCCATGGCCTGCTCGAGCGATTCCGCCGGGCGCTCGGCATGGGGCATAAGGTCCCACAGCGTCAGCGGCTCGTGGCCCTCTTTTCGGTAGCGGTTGGCGTAGATCGCGGTGAGCTGAGCAACGGCGCGCTCGATTCGCTCGCCGGCGTTGAGCGAGCCGTGTTTGTTGCGGTACGCGGCCCACTGGCGCACCTCGGCGAACGTCAGCCGCTGGCGCGCTTCTTCGACCGACGAGCCACCGATGCCGTTGAGGACGAGTTCGTGGAAGAGCTCGGACTCGCCGTCGAGCTCGTCCGGTTCTTTCCCAGGCCGGTGACCTCGCTGATCACCCGGACCAGCTCCATCGTTAGGGCGCCATTCAGCGCACCCCGCTCGGGGTCGGCCTCGCCGGTGATGTCCGCCACGCTGAATACCGGATTGCCCTCGGCATCACAGATGCAGGCGGCAATTCGGCTGGCGACGACATCCCCACCGCCGCGCACGGCGGCGATATCGCTGACCGCCGAGTGGTAGGACATCGGCCGCACGAACGTGGTCGCGGTGAATTCGTCATCGCCCTGCTTCCAGGTGATGGTTTTCTCGACCGGGGCGCCGGTGAAGGCGCCCGCGGTTTTCAGGTTATCGACCGTCAGTTTCATGGCTCGCGATTACTCCCCGGTGCCAGTGTCAGCGGCTGGTTTCTTCGGCGTCCACTTGCCGTCGCCGCTGCGTTGGATGGTGATCTGGGAGCTGACGAGCGCGTTGGTGGCGAAGTCCATCGGGAAGTCGCTGACGTAGCCGTCGAACTGGAACCACGTGCGCGACGTGGGCAGCGTCACATCACTGCCGGAGACAGTTGGCGCTTCCTCGCCGTCGGACCAGCCGACGAAGAACGTGACGTTTTCGTCGGTGCTGGAGTTGGCCATGTCGAATAGCTGGACGTGCGCCGCCTCCTGCGGGTCGGCGTTGACGGTGATCGATGCCGATCCGGGCGTGCCGAGACCCTTCTTGTACTTGCGCGACACGGTCTCTTCGAGATCGGTGTCGTCGATCTGGTCGCGCGGGTTGCCGGCGGGGTTGAACGCCGTGGCGCCGGGAATGCGCACGATAGCGCTACCGGCGAGCATGAAAACCTGTGTGCCCTGGGTCAGAATGGACATCCTGCTATCTCCTGCCCCGGTGGGGCGTTGGTGCAATGAAAAGGCCCGCTCTGATTCGCATCAGGCGGGCCTCAAGGGGTTTGGATCAGCCGAACACGGCCAGAATCGGTATAAGGTTGACGGTGACTTCAATCGCCCAGCGCTGAGTTTGGATGCGGATTGTCATATGTGATTCCTGGTGGTTTATCCCACTAGGGAACCACCCAGCCTCAGCGCGGCACCCACCAGTCGACGTCAAACGAGCGGTGCTGCAGCCCGGTCTCGCCGTCGATGTCTTCGTCACCCCAGCGGGTGATGACGGCATGCCGCTCGATCACGTCGCGCAGGGCAACGAGACCGGCGCGACACTCGTCGACCGAGTCGGCGTAGATGTCGAGCTGGATCGTAGCGCTGTCGATATCCGGCGCGTCGGCGAGATACGATTCCGGCTCGCCGGTGATGAGCTGCCAGGTCGCGTACGGCTTGGCCCCGCCGGCGGGCGCCTGGCTGAACGGGAATACCCGTGTCGGGCTCTCACCGAACACCGCGCGCACGCCTGCATCCGCGGCGACAATCGGGAATATCGGGACGGTCTGCATCAGCTACTCGCTTTCTTCGCGGCCCGCTTGATGGCGCGGTCGACGGCCTTGCCGTATTGGGTGACGAACTCGGCCGTGGCGGCCTCGATGCTGCTGGAGAGCGCGGTGCGCATGAACGGCTGAGCCGGCATCTTGCTGGTGCCCAGCTCGAGCAGGTGCCAGTGCGGCGTGGCCCCTCCGGGGCCGGTATCCGGGTTGCCGGGTTCCAGCTTGCCGCCGCCGAGCACGCCGACGCGGAATTTCAGGTTGCCAGTACGCTTGAAGTAACGGCTCGACCATCGCACGGCGACATTGTCCGCGATCTTGCGGCCCGTCTCCGGATCATCGAGACGTGCGGCGTTTTCCTTTGCCTTGTCTCGTACTAGGTTCGCCGCCTTGCGCAGCGCGAAGCGGCCGCCCTTAAATCGGATATCGTTGGAGACCGTATCGAGCTTGGCATTCAGCGAATTGACGCCCTCGATCTCGAACGTGATTGCGTCAGCCATCGTTCACGCCCTCGCTGCAGGGCAGCGTCAGATACTCGCGCCCGGAGCGCGGGTCGGGCAGCACGCCCTCGATGTTGTAAGTCTTGCCGCGGCTGACGGCTCGCATCTGTGCGGTGACGCCCTCGCGATAGCGGATGACGATTCGCGTCGTCACCGATGACTGCTCGGCGCCGGCGGCGATGAACTCGCGCGCACTGAGCGGCTCGATGCTGGCCCAGACGGTGGCGACCGGTTGCCAGCTCTCGACCATCGCCCCGGTCTGCGGGTTCTGCGTCAGCTGCTTGGATTCCAGCCGCACCCGGTGGCGCAGTTTCCCTGCCTGCATGTCGCCTCCTCAGCGCGCCGGCGTGCCGTCGAGCAGCGTGGCCAGCTCGCCATCGTCTGCGCCGTCTTCCTCGCGAGCGATGAGGAGATCCATGATCGCGCGGTTGGATTCCGCGAGTTCAGCCATGGCGGCGGTCTGGCCGTCGAGGGCGGCGACGAGTTTTTCGATGTCGGTCATGAATCACCCCACGGCATGTCGGCGGTAGTTGAACAGCAGCATCTCGACGCCCATGGGTACCTCTGCCGGCGTGCCGGTGGTCACCACACTCTCTCGGTTCTCGTACCAGTGACCAATGAGCAGTTGGAGTGCGTGAACGATGTCGTCCGGCGTCTCTTCGTAGCCGACGGTAGCCGTGATCGTGACGCTCTCCGGCTCGGCGATGGTCAGCGGCCAGCGGTCGCCCCATCGCGGGTAGAGCCGGTGCGGGTCTTCACGGATGTCGAGACGCAGTGCGTTTTCGTCCAGCGGCTGACTGGCGCCGTCGGGCGCGATGAATTCGAGCGCGTCGATACTCTGTAGCGGGTACCACGGCAGCTCGATGGCGTGATCGAGCTGGGGGAATCCATCCAGCACTACCGTCTCGGTGCGCGGCCTGATGGCCTGCTGCGTGTGCGCCTCGGCGTAGCGGTAGGCGGCGGCGATCAGGCGCTCGAGCAGCGCATCTTCGCTGGTATCTTCCGCGTCAATGCGGCGCTGCAGTTTCACGTCGGCCAGAGTCAGCATCGGGGGCTCTCGAATTCAGAAATGGGAGCCGGCGGCGCGTGCCGCCGGCATTCGGTCAGAGGCTCTCGGCGATGCCGCGCTTGACCAGCTCGGCCGCGGTCTTCGGGTCGAACCCGGCGCGGTCGCCCGGTGCGTAGCGCTGCCACGGGTGCGTGAATTTCACGCGAGTGAGCTGCTTGCTCTTCAGGTTGTGCAGCGCGGATTCCGGCCGGATAGCCTCGTTGGCCTTCTGCGCCTGCGACTGCGCCCCGGTGGCCGGCGTGACTTCCGGATCATCGGGCTGCGGTTGCGTCTGCGCCGTGCCGGCCTTCTGCTGCTCGTTGAGATCCTGATTTTCGTCGGTGACCTTGTCGGCGGTGGAGCCGGACACGACCGGGTCGGCGGACTGGGTGTCCTTGATCTGGGCGTTGTCCTGCGGACTGGCAGTGGCCGCCGGCGTGGTGCCGTTCGACTGATTCGAGTTGGAGCGGGCCATAGTGGCCTCCCTGATTGACGAGGTTGTCGGTTACCCGGACCGGGTGGCCCGGGTCTCGCGGGTGGTGGCCGTTACCAGGTGACGCCGGTACCGAGCACAAGGCCTTCCGGGTGACGGAAACCGATGTCGTGCTCGGTGACGACGCGGATCAGCGACTGGTTACGCGCGAACGCGGAGACCAGCTGGCCGTTGCCGTCCTTGTAGGTGGCCTCGCGGCTGAAATCGATCGTCATGCCGCCGGGCTCGCCGATCACGACGTCGTTCCAGTCGGCGAAATAGATCTCCGATTCGTCGTTGTTGCCGGCGCCGCTGGTATCGAGGTTGGCGGGAATGTTGGTGGTGTGGCGGATCGGGTAGCCCTTGAGCTGGCCGTTGGCCAGTTCCGGATACACCTTGTTGCCGTTGCCATCGCGCAGCCCGAACAGCTTCATGTAGGTGCGCGGCGACAGACCCCAGCCCGGCTGGGCCAGCAGGCTGTTGCTGTTCATCAGCGCCAGCATGAGGTTGTCGAGGTAGGCGTCGATCTCCGCCAGCGTGGCGGTACCGGTCCAGGCGAGCGTGCGGCTGGCCTGACGCGCGGTCTCGGCGAAGCCGGTCGGCGTGTCGCCGGCGCCGGTGTCGCGCAGGAACGCCTTGTCTTCGCGGGTCGCCATCGAGTTGAGCATGTCGTTCAGGAACAGCTGCTCGGCGGCGAAACCGGCGCGACCGATCATCTGGTTGGAGATCGGCACCAGCGTGATCATCGTCTTGGCGTTCAGCTTCACGTCATCCAGCGTTGCGTCGGAGGCCAGCACGTCCGTGCCCTCACCGACGTAGCTGGAAGAGGCGCCGGAGCTCATGCGCGGAATCGTGACGTTGCCGTTGGGCAGCGGGATGACGCGAGCGCCCAGCGCGCGAACGATGGTCTTCGGTCGCAGCAGCTCGATCACCTCGTCGTAGAGGTTTTGCGGGATCAGCGCGCCACCGGAGCCGGTGCTGGTCTCGATCGCCATGGCAACGTCGTTATCGCCGATCTCGTCGCGGGCGAATTTGACCGCGCCGCCGACATCACCCTTGGATGCGGCGACAGACATCGCAACACGCGCAGCTTTGGCGCCCGGGTACTGCTTGAGCTCGGGTTTGATATGGACCGCCGCAGTCTGGACGCCCTGCGCGATGGGCGATTTCACCGGCTCGGCAGAGGTCGCGTTCATGCGCTCAATTTTTTCGAGACGGTCGATCTGCTGGGAAAGCGAGTCAAACTGGGTGGAGAGCTGCTCGAACTCTTCCATCTGCTCGGCAGTCAGCTCGCCGGCTTCGTTTTCCGCATTGGCCAGCGCCTGCACCTTGGCATTGACGTCGGCGCGTTGGCGGCGGAGTTCTTCGATCTTGGACATGACGTTCCTCGGGGTTTCGTCGGGGCAAAGAAAAGGCGGCCAATTGGCCGCCTCGGATACCGCTCCGCCGCGTGGCTAGAGCGTGTTCTGGAGATTCATGGCGCCGGCCCGCGCGGACACGCGAGCGCGGCGCGGGGTGTTCTGGCCGCTGTAACGGGCGGCGATGCTGTCGAGCGCCTCTTGGGCGGGGGCGACTTCGTCGATCAGACGAACTGCCAGCGCGTCCTCGGCGGAATAGATCCGCGCCTCGGTACCGGTCACGGCGGCGAGGTCGAGCCCGCGATAGCTGGCCACCGATTCGGTGAACGTCGAGTAGGCGTTGTCGAGTCGGCGGTCGATCTCGGCGATGGCCTGATCGGTGATCGGCTCATGGGGTGAGCAGTCGTTTTTGTGCGCGCCGCGGTAGTAGGTGTTGAACTTGATGCCGAACTCTTCCTCGGCCTTGCTCACTTCGTAGGTCTCGATGATGACGCCGATTGAGCCGACCATACCGGTCGGGCTGCAGACGATCCGTGAACACGCCGCGGCGAGGAAATAGCACGCCGAAAAGCTGGCGAAATTGACCAGCGCGGTGATCGGCTTGGTCGCGGTGCTGGCCTGGATGAAATCCGCCAGCTCCTTGCAGCCCATGGCCGAGCCGCCGCCGGACTGCATGTCGAGGACGATCTCCTCGACCAGCTCATGACGCAGCGCGGCGTTGATCCGGGTGCGCAGCTTCTCGTAACTCAGCACCTCCTGGCACAGAGCGTCGATCTGGCCGGCGCGCGCGGTGAGGATACCGTGAACCGGGATGATCGCCAGTCGGCCAACGACGCGCAGCCCCTGCATCTCTCGCGCCTCCGGATCGCCGCCGCCCTCCATCCGCTCGGGCAGTTCGTTCAGGCGGCCGAGTAGGCGCGGCTCGAGCACCGACCGGACGGACTGAACGAGATCCGGCGTGGCGTAGAGCGGCGTATTAAACGCCAGCGAGGCGAGATGCGGGTAGTTGATCAGGTGCGACATAGGATTCCCTCGATGTCCTGCATTTGCTCCGGCGTGGCGTTCAGCGAGCGCTGCGTCTGCTGGGAGTCGTTCATGTTGAGCGGCGTCAGGTAGCGATCGCCGCCGGCGATGGGCGGCATGTTCTCGAGCCGACGCACGTCGTTGACCGAGAGCCAACCCCACTGTCGGCCCATGGCATAGGACTCGTAGCGCGACTTCTGGTCGCCGCGCAGCAGCCCCGAGACGTTGAACTCGATGTAGAGGTCGGCTCGCTCGGAGGCCAGCAACAGGTCGCGGCGCATCGCGGCCTCCCAGCGTTTCAGCCAGGGCAGCAGCGTGTAGATGACGAACCCGAGCGACATGGACTCGATGCCCGAGCCCCACGACGTCGACTTGTCGTTGAGCTGCACCATATGGAGCGGGATTTTGTAGAGCCGGCAGATCTCCTCGACCGAGAATTTCCGGCTCTCGAGAAGCTGGGCTTTCTCGTTGTCCATGGAGAGCTGCTTGTAGCTCATGCCTTCCTGAAGCAGCGCGACCGAGAAGGCATTGCGCAGCCCTCCGTGACGCTCGGTGAACTTGTTCAGTAAACGATCGACGCCTTCCTGGCTCTTGATGGCCTCGACCTCGCGCGGCCGTTCGATGACGCCGGACATGGTGGCGCCCCGCTCGAACACCGCGGCGGCGTGTTCCTCGGTCGACATCGCCAGGCCGATGGAGTCGGCGTTGCTGGCGATCGGCGAGATGCCGAGATAGCCGTCGGTGGAGAACGATTTGACGTGATGCATCTGGCGCATCGACACCACCTCGTTGATATCGACGAGGTGGTAATACGGCAGCCCGTCGCTGCCCTTCAGTACCTGCACCTTCTTCGGGTTGATCGGAATCAACTCGATGGGAAAGCCGGCGCCGTCGCGCTCGATCAGCGAGTAGTGATTGCCCTCCAGCCCAAGCGCGCCTTGGCCCTGCTCAAAATATTCGAACGAGGAATCTTTCTGATTGGGCTGGCTGTGCAGCAGGTCGTAGACCGGGTGGCCGGTGGCGCGCTCACGGCCGCCATCCGATGTGCGGCGGTAGAGCTCGCACGGTAGCTGGGCGACAGACTCGGCCAGTAGCGTCACGCAGGCGCGCAGCGCACCGACCCGCAGGGCGTTGCCGCTGTTGACGCCGGCGCCGGCTGACGTTCGGGTGCGGCTCATTCCGCTGATCCAGCTCGTCCAGTCACTGGACTGCTTTTGCGTGGGCTGGCGCGCGCTCTGAAACATGCCGGGTAGGAACATCAGGCCCCCTCCCCGGCAGTCACGTTGCCGCGGCGTGCGGCCGTCCGGGCTGCCAGCGCCGACCAGCTCAGGCAGAGCACGCCGGCCACAATGAAACCGGCCGGCGGCGCCAGCAGCCAGGCGCCGAACGACACCAGCGCGGCGCCGACGAGGCCGATCAGGAAAATCAGGATGGATGTCAGCATGTCACGTCCGAGGTGTCGTAAATGGATTCTTCGGGCTCGTCGTTCTCGGTGAGCACCGCACGACCGAGCGCCATGAGGATGGCGATCGGGCCGTCGATCTTGTTCTCCGGCTTTTCCTTGCGCGGGTAGATGTTGTCCTTCGCGTCCGCCTTGGCGACGACGTTGGATGCCATCCACGTGAGCACGGGGTCGCAGCTGTGACGCCAGCGCCCGCCGGTGATCGCCGCCTCCATCTCGCGCATCGCGGGACTCATGTTCTGCACCGTGTTGCGGTACTCGACGATGTCGGCCCCATCGCTCATGAGCTGGTGCGCAAGCTGCGTGGCGCGCCAGGGGTCATAAGCGATCTCGTTGATCTGGAACCGCCCGGCGAGATCCTTGATGTCTTCGCGGATGACATCGAAGTCGAGCTCTTCGCCATCGGTGACGATCAGGTCGCCGGAGTTGACCCAGCTCTCGTAGGCCGCGCGGTTGTTGCTGGCTCGCTCGATGGCCCCCTCGGGCAGGTAGCTGCGAACGAAAGCGGTCCAGCGCGTCTTCAAGCGACCGTTCTTGTCCTCTATCTCGTCCCGGAACAGCAGCGCGATCGCGGCGATATCGGTCTTGCTCGCCAGGTCGACGCCCATCCAGCACGCCTGCCCCTCGAACTGGTCGATAGTCAGGCTATCGTCGCCGGCGGCATGCCAGTCGGCCATGTTCAGCCAGGCCGTCCGGGCGCTGACCCAGATGTCGAGGTGCTTGGTGAGGAACGAGTTTTGACGGCTCGGGTAGCGAACGGCGTCGCGCTGCGCCTTGAGCAGAAACTCCTCGGAGACCGACACGCCGAAGTTCGGATTCGCTTTGCGCAGCACCGTCGGGTCCTGCCAGTCATCGCCTTGGTCGATGGTATAGATGATCCCAAACAGCTCATCGTTGGGCAGCGCGCCGTCCAGCATCTGCTGCACCTGGCGCCGCTTGTCGTAGCAGGGCCCGGAGATGTTGAAGCCCGCGGTGGTGATGATGAACATCAGCGGCTGATCGCGGGCGCCCATGCCGGTCGACATGGTGTCGTAGAGGTTCGGCGTCTGGTGTTCGTGATACTCGTCGACCAGGGCGCAGCTCGGCGAGGAGCCGTCACCGGGGTCACCGATCAGCGGCTCGAGGCGGCTACCGTCTTCCGGAATCGAGATATTCCGCGCCATGATCTCAATGCCGGCCGCGCTGATCAGCGCCGGGGACTTCTGCAGCATCAGGCGCGCAGGTCGGAATACCTCCCAGGCCTGCTTCTCGGTAGTGGCACCACAGTAGACCTCGGCGCCGTACTCACCGTCCGCGCAGAGCATGAAGTTCGCGACGCCAGCGGCGATCACCGACTTGCCGTTTTTTCGCCCGACCTCGACATAGGCCTCGGTAAAGCGGCGCAGCCCGCTCTTTTTTCGGAGCCACCCGTAAATCACGCAGAACAGAAACTTCTGCCACGGCTCGAGTTCGACCAGCTTGCGCTCTCGCGCCCAGCGCCCCTTTGTATGGGGCATCAACTGGATGAATACGCAGACGTTCTCGGCAGCGTCTTTGTCGAACCGGTACCGAAACGCTCGCCCCTTCGAGGCCTTCAGATCATCGAGGTGTCGCTGACACGCCTGCTGCACTTCCTTGCAGGCCGGAATGCGGCCAGCCACGACGTCCCGGGCGTACTTGTTCGCGGCGTTGACGTTGGGGTAGCTGGCCATTCGGGATCATCGCTTTTTGCCCACCAGTGCGGCGAAGGGGTTGGCGGCGTCTTTGGCGCCGGGCACGGCGAGGCGCGCGCGGCTGGCAGGATCCAGACCGAGCGCGCTGCCGAACGTGTTCATCTGTTTGAGCGACTCATTCGCGACAGTGCAGGCCGGGTTCTTCACCACGCCGCCCATGGGGCTGTCGACTGTCAGGCCATGCTTGGCGATGTCCTGCTCGGCAAGGCGCCATCGGTTATAGGCGGCGCAGTAGGCCTCGAGGTTGGCGAGATCCGAGTCGGTCAAAATCTTGGAGCTCACCAGCCAGGGCCCGACCCGCTCCCACATCTCGACCCCGATCTCGGGCATCCAGTCAGGTGGCGGCGGCACCTCGGTGAGTGAGTTGGCGACCGGCTCATCGTGGTTGATGGCACGCTTACCGGCATTGCCCTGCACGGCCTTGAGGTGGCTCGGCTTGGGCTTGCGACCTCTTGTCATTTGCGAGCTCCTATCGCCGAACCTGATTTTTCAATTTCGCGGGTATAAAAAACGAATGGAGGCTGCGGTGTCCGGGGTCGAAAGGCTCTGGAGTTTCGACCTCCCCCTCCCCTCAGCGCACCATTCTGGTGCATTCGTGAGAATCGATCTCATCCTCGCCCGCCCTGCGCCTCCCGCGCCGTCTTCGCCTTGTGACATGGCGAACAGATCGCCTCGAGGTTGCTGTCGTCATCGGTACCGCCAGACTCGAGGTTGACGATGTGGTCGACTTCGGTCGCGGGCGTCACTCGGCCGGCGCGCAGGCATGCTTGGCACAGGCCTTTGTCACGCTGAAGGACGCGATCGCGGATCCGACGCCACGGCCGGCCGCCGCGTCCGCTTTGACCTCGGCGGCGCTGCGTCCAGCCAGTTGCCTTGTCGGCGTGCTCGTCACAGTAGCCGTGACGCTCGGTCGTCGTGTGGCGGCAGCCAGGAGATCGGCATGGGCGACGGACCTTACCGGGCATGGCTTTACCTTTCAGTGACATTCGCTCATCGTTTAGACGAGACGGAATAAGGAGAAAGCAGATGGGCCGAATCGATAACATTTCTTCAGCTGTGCCGCTGCCTGTCTATCGACTGGCTGACGGCGTAATCTATCGTTTTGCAATTAAGGCACTGAATCCGAAAGGCGAACTCGTCCTGGATTACTACATTGAAAATGAAGCTCAGGCAGTCCGGGTATGCGAGTTGATAACTCGTCAGGGTTTCGCCGATGGGACCGAGCTTGAGAAGGTCAGCATCATCTAGCACACACCTCCTCGAGCATGCCGCGCATCTCGAGCGCCCAATCCGTCAGCCGCCGCTCGCGATCGGCCAGCGTCCAGTAGGTCGCGTCATCGAGCGGCGCCATGCTGGCGGACTCAACCACCGGCAGCGCTGGCATCGGCGGCACCGTGCACTCAGGACTGATCGGTGTCGGTGCTGTCGTCGCGCATCCGGGGATCGCCGAACAGCTCAGGGCGAACACCAGCGCGGCGCTGGGCCATCTGTTCACGCTCGACCTCCCGTGCCTGTACCTGATCCGCGCGCTGGCGGGCGTCGATTCTTCGTTCGGTCGCGCGAGCCTGGTCAACGCCCTGCGCTCGCGCCTTGGCTTTGTCGAGCTCGTCACGCGCCGCGTCACGCTGTCCGCGCATGACGAGCGCCAGCGAGGTCAGCAGCCCAACCACCACGGCCACGCCGGCGGCGACCCACCCATACAAGCGGCTCACTGGATCCGGCTCCGGATGTACTCTTCGATTGCCTTCTGAGGGATCAGCCGCGCACCCACGCCAGCAAAGCCGACCAACGTGGCCAGCGCCGTGAACGCCCACTCGGGAAGCAGGTTCTGGTAATGAGCCAGTACTGGCTGCAGCGAGTAAAGCAGCGCCGCGAGGATGCCGAGCCGCACCGACCACAGCTTGTGCGCCTTGGGCGCTTCCGGCACCAGTCTCATCGCTCACGCCCCGTCTTGAGTTGCAATTGGCCCGTCCAGCCATCGTCGGTCGTCATGTTCGTGGTGGCCCGGCACGCCGCCAGCCGCGCATCCGCGACGCCGATCCGGTAGCGCAAGTCGCTCAGACGGTCCCGCGCGATGTTGCGCTCGGCTTCGTACCTTCCCGCCTTGCTCTGCTCCTCGACCAGCGCGTACCAGAGGCCGTAACCGATGGCCTGCTGGCTATCCTGCCACTCGGCCAGTCGCCGGTCGGTCGCGCTCGCCTGCAGCTGGGACATCACCGCCCACGCCACCGCCACCGCGGCAACCAGCAGATGCGAGCGGCTGTCGCGCGAGAGCCTGCCAATCCATCGGATCATTTCCGCCTCAGTGCCGACGCGATGTCGGCGATATTGTCGAGCAGCCTATCGACGCGCTTCTCGAAGCCGTGCACGCCGATGTAGCCCAGAAACGCAGCGAAAAACCGCCCGGTGTCAGGCTCGAACCCGAAATGCTGGATGAACGGCAGTGAGGTCCACGCGAGGAACCCCACCATCAGCGTCTCGATCCAGCGTTTGCAGATCCGAGCGCCGCCGGAGGTCAGCACTCGCAGCGAAGACATCACCATCGCGCAAAGCGCCGCCGACTGGGCGGGTTCCTGCACGAGCGCGGTGACCGCCAGCCAGAGCTCAGTGATTTGATCCGGCATCTCGATCCCCGGTGGTTGTCGCGGCTACCCTCGTCGTCGAGACGCCCGGTGAATGAGAATCCAGGCAGGGATCATCGAGAGATTGAGCAGCAACCGGCCGATGGCCGTGCGATCGCTCAATGCGATATCCATCGCCACATCGGCCCCGCGGAATGCCAGCAGGCCGGCAGCGGTCGCGATGACGATGTGGATTGCCAGACGCACCCATCCATCCTCGACGCGGTTCAGCGCGATGAAGCACTGGATGATCAGGCCCAGGGCGATCACGAAATTGGCCAGTGCCATGGCGATCGGAATCATGCAGCCACCTCCGCTTGCCAGACGTCGCGTGCGTTGCCCTCGCGCTGTCCGAGCGTCAGCTGCACCTGCACGCGCTGGGCCGCCTCGTCTTTAGTGATGCGGCCGTCAGTGTCAGCATCGAGGCCAGAGTTTTGCCGATACGCCGTCGTGCCATCGGTGAACATCACCGCACCACCAGGGCGAGAGACGAACGCAGGCATCAGAATCGCGAGATACATGTCAGAGAGCGTGTTGATCTTCAGCTTGTAGGGCTCGAAGTAACGCTCGACATAATCGAGCTGCTCGACGGCAGTCATTGCCGCCAGCGCCTCGGTCGTCGTGTCCAAC
Organism: Salinicola rhizosphaerae; assembly: GCF_014652715.1. Classification (GTDB taxonomy): domain Bacteria; phylum Pseudomonadota; class Gammaproteobacteria; order Pseudomonadales; family Halomonadaceae; genus Salinicola; species Salinicola rhizosphaerae. The sequence goes on from NZ_BMZI01000007.1 coordinate 214,719, forward strand.
CCGTGAGCCGTTGAGGGCATGAACTGGATAAGGCCCGTCGCACCGCTACCGGCCATGTTGCGCTGTGCCGGGTCGAACGACCGGCCCGTCTCGAATGCCATGCACGCCATCAGGTAGCCGGCGTGATCTAGCCCCCAGCCGAACCGTGCCACGAGCTCGAACAGCCGATCGATGAACGCATCGGAGACATGAGCACCCCACGCCAGCCGAACGCGCAGCGGATAACGTCCGCTGCCGATTGTCTCGACTTCGCGCATGAACTGCATGGAGTCACTCCGAATAGAAAGCTCGCCAGCGGGCGGGAAGATCGAACGAGGTGGCCGCTCGAGTAAGTTGCCGCCATAGCTCAGGGGAACGTGGGGAGCACGCGGGGAGCGAACGATGGCGGCGAACAGGGGCAAAAACGACAGCGCCCCGACCGGTCGAAACCGATCAGGGCGCAAAAAATACAAGCTTAGCTGAATAGTACCCGGGAATGGTTACGGGTACAACATGTGGTGCTGGAGAAATTACCAGCAGTTGAAATGGCAACTACACACCCGGGGATTCAATGGAGGGTAGTAGTAGAGAAACGGCCATCATCCAGCGGATTGACAAATTTTTATTCAGCGCTTACCAAATGCTTGCAATATTTCGTTGCTCGTCCTAACGGCTTTACGCATGTCGGAGTCGGTAATAGTCTGATTCCAATCGTAATCGGATTCATGCCGTAGTTGCTTGATCTGTCCCAGCTGCCTGCCCTGCTTGCGCCATTTTCGTTGAGCTTCAAGTGCTCTTACTATGCGATCATGGGAAGTGCTGTGACCACAATCGATACCCGATTCCTGGCAGTAATCTCTAGCAACCAGAAAGGCCGCGTAGTAGGCGCGGTTGATTACGCTGCGCATGACTGGTTGATCTAACTCGCTTCGATCATTGAGATTCATAGTGCGCAGCATATTTGCGACATCAAAAAGGCGATCAGGCATCCCGCTGCATCACCTCGCGAACTCGATTGGCAGGAAAATCGCGCGCTAGGCAACTTACGATCCCAGCAAGCTGAGGACTAACTTCAGTTTCATCACAGTCTCGATCGATCAGTGCTTCATCAAGAGCTTCCAGAGCTTCTGGATCCAAATCGGCGAATACCTGAAGCACAACCTTCCCCTGCCCATCCTCGTAGGTGACGGCGTCGATATCGATCCCTACGCGGGTATTCATTAGATTAGCAGTATGCTCACGCACGAGTTTGTAGAAACCCCGCACATAAGCCCGGTACTCATCTAAGCCCACGCCGGAGCCATCCAGCACATTCACAACTGCTTCATCACTGCGCCACTGCCTCATACTTTCGGACTCTCCATTCATGGAGGCCAACCTCCGCCGAACGTCCATCAGTAGCTCAAGATCACCGCAGTTCCAAGCTACGGGCGCAATATGGTGCAATGCCCTAGCATCTGTAGACAATCCACTCATAGCTAGCTTGAGCAGCTTTAGTGCTATATCGGCATCAAAAGTAAAAAGTGCAACATTAGACATGTTGAGCAGCATGCCTGACTCGCCTGGGTAGTGAGCAATCAGTCGCTCTGCTGCTACGTCGAAAGCTGCATAGTCTCTCTCGATCTCTGCCACCAGAGCATCTCTGATCAGCGTCTGACATAGCCCAGTGCCTGACTTCGACACCATCTGAGCTAGCCTGTTCACTTGGAACTGGGTGAGATTTCCACGAGCTGATTCGAGCTCGATGGAGTAATCCATGGCATCACTGATAGCCTGAGAGATTGTCTGCGGACTGGGCATCGACTCCCCGAGCACGAAATTTCATGGACCGGCGATACTACCGGATGTTTTCAGCATGTACCAGATAGAGTAAACAGTCCAGATCGCTTTCTGGGACATGCTCACGCCGCAAAGCGCGCCTGCTCTACCACCACCGCCAGCATCACCTTGCGTGCGTTCTTTGCCGAATTGCGCATCGCCTCGGCGGTTTCGAAAATCTCGCCCACTGCTACCGGCCATCCCAGCCGCTGCAGGATGATCCGCTGGCCCTCGCACACCTCCGCCAGCGTCAGCCCCCGATGGCCCTGCTTGATCGCCTGGATGCGCTCCAGGTCGCCGCCGAGTGGTCGCGACCATTTCTGAGCATCGATCTTGTACCCGGTCAGCAACACCGCCATCCGCTGCCGTTCGTTGAGATGCCCCAGCAACGCTTTTGCCATATGCCGCCAGCGGCAGGCGTACCGGAAACGTTCGGCCGCTTCGCCTACATGATCGACGGCGCCCGTCATCTCGCCGCGGCCCTCGCCCATGTTCGCGATCGTGCTGACCTTGTGGTGGCCGAGGTTCAGGTGGCGGTAGTCGATCCGCCACTCGATCTCGACCTCGATCAGCTCATCTAGGCATCGGCGCAGCGCCTTCTCGCGAACCGCGCTGCCCTCGGGCTCACGTCGGATAACCGCCATCAGCTGATTGATCCCCATCAATTCCAGTTGCCGCATTGCTCCCCCCCCTGTTTCCTGAGTCGTTACCACTCGGTGCCGTGCACCATGGTCTCGCGCTGCTCGATGAGCGTCGGCGCCCAGCTGGCGTATTCACGCAGCACCGCTTTCGCTTCTTCGAGCCCACGGGCCAGCACCGCGCAGTAGCCCCGTCGATCGGCTTTTTCCAACCACTCACGCTGGCTGGCGGCGGTGGCCGCATGTTTGGGCGGCGTCGCCTTGAACTCCACGTAGAGCCCGAGCCAGCCGCCGCGCCCCTCCATCACCACCAGGTCGGAGACACCGGACTTCACCCCCTGGCGCTTGAGATCCGCCGCCGTCTTCTTGTTGCGCTGGCCACCGTTGGGCACGTGGTAGGTCACGGCGTAGAGCGACCCGACCGGCTCGCCCCGCTGTTGCTCACCGTAGAGCCAGCGAATCAGCGCCATCTGCTCGACGCCCTCGTGATCGATGCGAGGGGCGCGGGTGTTCCGAACCGGGCAGCGCCGTGTTGCAACTGGTTGCATCACTGCCCCCTCGCTTGCCGGCGTTCCCAGCCCGAGTAGTCCGCTACGATCCGACGCAGGATGGACTCGGCATGAATGTCCCGATCGATGTCGGCGCGGCTTTCCACGCCACAGGCCTGGCGGATGAAATCGGCCGCATCTTCAGCGTTATGCGTCCCATCCGGCAACTGCTCGAGCGTGAGGCCATGGCGATGGCGCTTACGTGCGTCGAGATAGAGCAGGAAGCGCGGATTGGCGCCCAGCATCGCTGCCCGTTGCGCTTGGCTGCTGCCGTGTCGCGTCATGCCGTCACCTCGAGAACTTCTCGAACGTCGACAGACTCAGGCTCGCCACCGTCGATGCGCATAAGGCAATTTTGGTTGTGGCAAAGCGGGCTTCCGTACACCTCCCAGTAGACGCCCGGATACGGCGCACCATCTACAATGCAGACTGCCGTACCAGTCAGGCCGATGTACGCACTATCGGTCGCATCAATCACCATCACCAAGCACCCCGGTTCGATAGGCTTCACGCCGCTTCCTCCCGCAACACTTCCGCCACGCTCTCAGGCCACTTGAGCTGTTGCACAGGCGTGCCGTCGCCGTGCTTCTTGCCGGTATCCATCATCCGGCCGCCAGCATCCCGCCCTCGATCGGTCAGAACCCAGTAGCCTTTGCCCTTGGCGTCACGCTCCTGGCGCTGGTAGCCGAGATCGCGCAGCAGCAAATTGACGGCCTTACCGCTCATGTCGAACGGCAATCCAAGATCGGTCGGGGTGAGATAGCGCTCGTTGACCGGGCTCAGGAGATGCGTCGCGCCCAGCTCCGCCAGCAGGTCGACCCCGGTGCGCTTGTGCACAGCCTGATTGACCGAAAGCAAACGCATGTTGTCGTCGAACCCGAACGCCCGGGCGGCACCGTCGAGCGCACTGGCGATAGCCGATGCCCGGGCGATGTCTGTCATGTTCTCCTGCGGTACCGGCGCGGCCGGCGCCTCATATCGGCCGTGCTGGCGGATGGCTGGCAGCACCTCCTCGAACACCCACGCTTCGAAACGCTCAGCGCTGGGCAGCTTGCTGCGCACGATCAGGCGGTAGACATCCGGCTCGCGAATGGTACGGAAGGTTTGGATGCCGCCTCCCGAAGGGGCGGTTGATTCGCCCGCTCCTTTACAGTGCTGCCTGACCGCTCGCCCCGGATCGGCATACCCCAACGCGGTGGCGACGTCTCTCGCAACAAATACGGCGTTGCCGTCCTCGTCACGGATGACACGAATACTCTGCTGGTCGAATTCGAATGGAATCAGGTTGTTCATGTCGCCTCCGCTCAATGGTTGAGTGCTGCCCGTAGACCGGCGATGCCGCCCGGCCCACGCTGCTCTGCCGCCAGCTTCGCGGCCTTTTCCTCGCTGGCGCGCATCGCCAGTTCCGCCCGACTCACGTTCTCGCGACTCTCAAGCGCGGCCCGTGTCCGGATCGGCTGCCCTGCGATAGCGCGATTCACCACGCCCTCGTAGCTCTTGAGAAACAGCCGACGGTGCTGCTCCAGCTCTGCATAGGTCGCGACGCGAAACGCGTCCTTATCGACTGTCGTCATCGCCGCCAGCACCGCCTCATGCTCGACCGGGGCACCGGTGAACGCGTTCTGCTCGATCAAACGCCAGGCCTCTTCACGGGTTGGCCAGCCCAGCGTTTCCGGGCGAACGCGACAGGCTTTCGCGAACATCATCGGAGAGTCCGGCGGCCAAGCCGTGCGGGCCTCGGCAACCGCGCGCTCTGCCTGCTCGTCCAGCGCCAGCAGCCCGGAGCGAATGTGCGCCTCGGTCAGATGTTGCAGCGCCTGCAACCACTCGCCGTCGGCATCGAACGGCACGAACTGCCCCTCGATCTCGCTACCCCACCCGGCTTCCTTCGCTCGATGCCGCCAGTGGCGTCCGTAGAGCTGATCCAGCGCAACGAATAGCGTATCGATCGACTCAGCCGTGACCGGCCCGCTGATCGGCGTCGTAGGCCGGTCCTGCCCCGCCTGCCGCACGTTCTCGCTGCTGTTGCTCGTGGATGCGGCGGGCCTCTCCAGGCGAGAGACGGCGAGCGGAATCACGTTGGTTGCCAGCTGCATGGACACCTCCGGTGGTCTGGGTCGGTTGTGGCGTCTGGCGAGCGAGGTTGCTCTGCCAGGTGGCGAGGTAGTCGGCGAGATGGCGATGCCAGACCCGATCCGAATAGACCCGGCCCGGTACCGCGAGATACTTGGTACGGAATTTCTCGAGTGCGGTAATCCCGTGCTCAACGAGTAGATCTTTGGCTGCCTGTTCAGTCATGCGAGTACCAGCGAGCAGCTTGGAGACGGTGGGCCACTCCGGCTCCCAGCTTTCGGTCATCGGGTGGCTAGCGGTCGGTAACGGCTGGCCATCGTCGTCGAGGCTCTGAGCTCGATCGAACACATCGCCTGCACCAGGGAGAGAGGGGTTACCCTCAACTGAACCCCTCACCCCTGAACCCCTCTCTTCACGGTTTTCCGAATACCCCTCTTCGGGATCTCGAACAGGGTTCGCCCCGTTTTCCGAATACCCCTCTTCGGGATTTCGACTACCCCCCTCCGGTTTCTCGAAGGGGGTCGCCATGAAGATCCTGCGCTCGATGATCTGCTTGCCGTTGCGGATCTGCTCGATACGAACCCAGCCCTTCTTGGCCAGAGAACTGATGATCTCGGAGACACGATTGGGGGAAAGCTGGAAGAACTCCGCCAGCTTCTTGTTCGACTTGTAGCAGCCGCGAGTCGCGCTCTGGAGGCTGTCGATCTCCACCAGCATGACTTTCTCCTGCATGGATAGGCCGCGGTTCAGCCACACGTCCGCAGGGATCCAGACGCCACGAAAGGCACGTTCTTCGCTCATCAGTGCACCTGTCCCTTGTCGCTCGCTGACCAAGCTTCCGTGCGCGACTGCTGCATAGCCTCTGCAAGCACCTCGCCAAGCTCAGTAACGAGATCAGCGGCCATGGATTCGTGGGAACGCCCCTGCTTCTCCAAGCACATCTTCCTTAGCGCGCCGATTTGCTCTTGCAGCAGGTCCACAGCTTCGCTGGCGGATGCCACGAGGACGGTTTCTCCGCATCTGGCGCACTGGTCGCCGTTACGCTCACCTTCGTCGCAGGGCCAGCATGTCGGGCAGTAAACGAGCGGGCGATAGTCGTAAGCGCTCATGCCCTCACCTGCCCCATGGCGTCCGCGTCATGCTGGCTCAGGTATTCGCACCCCAGCTGGACTGCGATGAAGCGCTTTGTCTCGCGGCGGTGATACTCGAGCGTCCGCGCCGCACGCTGTTTGGCCTCGGCATCGAACGGCTCAGCGCGCGCCACCAGCACCGCGCAGGCGGCGTGATAACGGGCGCCAGCCTTGGCGATACGAACGCGGCGCGTGCTTTCGTCGATCAGCGTCTCGCCCGCCAGCGTCCGGCGGTTCTTGTCCTGCCGCGTCGCCTCATCGTTGAGATCGGCGGTGGACCAGTTGCTGTAGTCCGGCAATGTGGTCGTCATGATGTGCTCCCCCGAGACGTTCCCGGGATCAGCGAGCGGCCAATCTCCGGGCAATAGAGGGCCATGCCGCCAGCGGTTACAGTGGGAGTTCTCACACAACCGACTGAAGGACCGGCGACATGGCCACAACTGATGAACTGCTGAAATCCGTGCTTGTGATGCAGACCGAAATACTGGGGCGACTCGCCGCGATTGAGCGTGAGGTGGGCGTCGACCAGAGTTACGCCGGGGACATGCGAGACAACGCCATCGCGGACCTGGAATACATCGCCGACTCCGACTTCGGCGCCGCAATCTGGAAAGACCTCCAGCCCACGCTGCGTAAGATCGCCGCCTTCGAGGACCATTAACGCTCCTCCAGGATTTCGGTCAGGTCCTGCGTGCGAGTCGCCTTGATGTGTTTCTCGATGCGTCGCGCCCATGCCTGGCCGAGCATCTCGTCAGTGAGAAAGCGGTGATGGTTCATCCGCATGTTCATCTCGACCCATCGACGGCTATCCGCCAGCGACAGCACCAAGTGCGCTTTAGCGCCGGTGAAGGTGGCGCCCCGCTCCATGCCCGCAAACACCCGGTCGAGCTCCTCGCCTCGGCCGGCGCGGCTCGCGCGAATGACGAATCGAATACGTTTGATCAAGCTCATCTCGTGCTCCCCCAAACCCCTGTATGGATTGCCACCCCCGTCAGTGGGCAGCTTCACTGCTCTCGCATTTCGTAGAATGGGAACCATCAGATGAGGACTGCGGCACCAACTCCGGCCACATCAGATGCCAGTCGGTCGGGCGAAGCTGCTTGCGTGTCGCCTCTCCACCGCTGGCACGCTCAACAAGCGCGGCAGTCTCAACCGAGGCCGTCTTATGGCCATATCCAATCAACCGGAGATAGGCGCGGGTGGTGCCCGTGGCGGTAATCTGCTGATCGCTGGCCTGCTTCAACCAGCGCAACAGGCTATCGATGCGTGTCTTCATCGGTGGCTCCAATGGATATCGGCACCAATGATTACCCATGGGTAATGTTTAAATCAATACCCACAGGGAATTTACCTGTGAGTAACGGGCACGGAATATTCCCTCATGGACATCTATGAGATTCGTCGCAGGAATCTGCAGGCACTGGTCAATGAGCGATTCGGTGGCAAGAAAGCCCGCCTCGCCGACGCGATAGACAGGCAGTCGAGCTATATCTCCCGTTGCCTCTCCTCTGGTTCGCATCGCAAGCGAATCGGTGAGGAGTTCGCGCGCCACACGGAAGCTTCGCTTGGTCTCGTTAAGGGATGGCTCGATGAAGAGCATCTCGACAAGCAGGCAGTCGAGGAGACGCCAATCGAGACATATGGCAAGCCCACCAGCGACAACGAATTGACCTTCACGGGAAATATGGACCCGTGGGACAGGTCGACGCCGATTGCGGATGACGAGGTGGAGCTCCCGCTGTTTCGTGAGGTTGCCCTATCCGGTGGAGGTGGCAGGACACAAGTAGTCGAGAACAATGGGGCGGCATTGCGTTTCAAGCGCAGCACGCTTAGGAGTGCAGGTGTGTCGAGAGAAAGCGCAGCGTGCGCCTTCGTTGAGGGTCATAGCATGGAGCCCATTCTGCCAGACGGGGCTTCGGTCGGCGTGAATACCGCCGATCGGCAGATTAAAGACGGCAAGATGTACGCCATCGACCACGAAGGGCTGCTTCGAGTGAAGTTTCTCTACCGATTGCCAGGAGGCGGGCTGCGCATCCGAAGCGCCAATCCTGACAAAGCCGAGCATCCTGACGAGGATCTTGACGAAAACTGGCCGGAGAAGGTGAACATTATCGGCAAAGTGTTTTGGTATAGCGTGCTGCTGCACTGAATAGGCTTGATGGCCACCGCTAATCGAGTTTGATGGCGCCCCCACCCTCCACCCCCTCACCCTTCAACCTATTCAACCCGCCGATCAAGGCGGGTTCTTGATGAATGATCTCAGTTCGCGCTTATCCTTGCGTTATGTTATGACAGAATAACAATGCAACAACACAACGAAACACAAGGGGAGCATCATGTCCGAAGGCGTTATCGTTCTATTGGTGACGCTCGGCCTGATCGTGTCAGGTTGGGTGGCAGCGCTAATCTATCTACGGAAATGCAAACGCAAGGAGCTGGAACTAGAAGAATTCCGCCAATCCGTCGAGCATCTATGGCAATACGAAGGCATTCACGACGCGACCGAGCGATCAGAGGCACTGGTCAAGCAGGCAGAGGAAACAGCTCTCCAAGCCCAGCAGCGCGCTGACGAGATCGAATCCAAGGCCCGGCGAGCCGCAGAGCGGCTGCGCCAAGAGGCCGACAACGAAAAACAGCGCATCCTGAACGAAGGGCGCGCGCAAGGCAAAGCCGCCAAGGAGAAAGCCGACTCAGTGATCGCGAAGGCCGACCAGGAGGCACGCCAAATCCTCGAAGACGCACGACGCCAAGCGGAAGAGACTGCCGGTAACGCCCTCAAGGCAGTGGAGAATGCCAAGCTCTACGAACAAACCGCCAAGGCCATGCGCAACATCATCGAGGGCTACCACGACGATTACATCATCCCCAACGCCAGTTTGCTTGATGACCTGGCCGAAGACTTCTCTCACAAGGATGCCGGGGAAAAACTTAAGCAAGCGCGTAAGCACAGTCGCGACATGGCAAAAAATGGTCGTGCTGGCGACTGCGACTACAAAGAAGCGGTGCGCCGGGAATATGCCATACATTTCGCCGTCGACGCCTTCAATGGCAAGGTCGATTCCGTCCTTTCTAAAGTTAAGCACGATAACTATGGCAAGTTGCGGCAGGCCGTTCTAGATGCTTTCGCCGTGGTAAACCACAACGGTATGCCGTTCAAGAATGCCCGCATCACCGACCTCTACCTCCAGGCTCGTTTAGAGGAGCTCAAGTGGGCGGTTGCCGCCATGGAACTGCGGCGGGCCGAGCAGGAAGAACAGCGCGCCATCCGCGAGCAGATGCGAGAAGAAGAAAAAGCCCGCCGCGATATTGAGAAAGCACTCAAGCAAGCTGAAAAGGAAGAGCGCATGCTGGCGAAGGCCATGGCAGAGGCTCGTAAGCAACTGGAGGAAGCCAATGAAGAGGAGCGAGCCCAGTTCCAGTCGCGGCTGAGCGAACTTGAGCAACAGCTTGAAGATGCTGAATCACGGGGCCAGCGTGCGCTCTCCATGGCGCAACAGACCAAACGCGGTCATGTATACATTATCTCCAACATCGGCTCGTTCGGGGAGAGCGTGCTCAAAATCGGCATGACCCGGCGGTTGGAGCCGCTTGACCGCGTCAAAGAACTGGGGGATGCCAGTGTCCCCTTCTCCTTCGACGTACACGCCATGATCTACTCGGAAGACGCACCCGCGCTAGAGCACAAACTGCACCGTCAGTTCGCAGCACGTCAGGTAAACCGGGTCAATCCGCGCAAGGAATTCTTCAACGTCCCTTTGACCGAAATACGCGAAGCGGTCGAAGAAGAAGCGCTCGAAGTTCACTGGACGATGGCGGCAGAGGCTTGGGAGTATCGTGAATCCCAATCCCTGTTGGAACGCGATCTGCAAGCCGTTTCCTGATATCTGCGACCGAAGGCATGCCAACCCGCCCATGTGGCGGGTTTTTTTGTGCCCACCTGAAAAATAATTACCCAGGGGTATTGACCGAATAATTACCCATGGGTAATTATTACCCCACGACAACAGAACACCGTGGGTAACGACATGAACCAGGTCACGCAGGACCACCAGACAATCGAGGCATTCGGCTTCCGCTGCCGGATCGGCAAGCGAGCCGATGGCCTCCCCACCGCCAAGCAGGCGTTCGTCATCGCCGGTATCGCCTCCGGTATGACTCAGAAAGAGATTGCCCGTGCTCGCGGCATCTCGCCGGCCACCGTCAAAAGCACGATCGAGGGGATCTTCTTCACCCTTCACGCCCAGCGCGCAACTGAGGTGGTCGCGAAGGCGATGCGGCGCACATGGATCGCCCCGCTGCTGCTCGCCATCACCGTCAGCGCCATCTCCCCCGACGTCCACATGCAGCGCCTGCGCTCCAGCGGCGGCCGCCAGACGATCAGCATCACCAAGCTGAGCCGTCGACAGGAGAGCCACGACATCGCGGGGATCGCGGCATGAGCCTTGACGCCGCCACCTTCTGCTATCCGGCCCGCCAGATTGCCGCCGTCTACGACGAGCACATCTGCACTGCCGGTGAGCCTGACGTCGAAACCGAATATCTCGCCCGAGAACGCGAACACGGCACTCCGAGCAGCGGCTACCGACCTGCGCTCTACGTGCCCGGCAAGAATCGCCGAATCGTAATCATCGATAAGTGCTTCGGCATGGAGGGCCATGCACGCGCATGGATTGCCGACCAGATCCGATTGATCGCCGTCCGCCGCAAGTTCGAGAAGGAGACAGCCCGATGCGCCAACTGATCACCAGCCCACTCGCCGGCGTGGCCGCAGCGATCGTCACCGCCGCCGTGCTCGTCAACGCCTCGCTGCCCGGCCCCAGCGCCTACGAGGTCGAGCTGATGCAGCAGGACCGCTACTGCGAAAGCGTCGCGACCTGGAACGCCGAAACCGCCCGCGGCGTGTCACCGGAACGCCGCTACGGCCATCCGGATTACGACGGCATCGCCGACACTGCCTGCGCCCCGGTGCTCTCACCGGTCGACACCGGCGCCTACGCCAACAACTGAACGACGCAGCCGCCAGCGGATGGCGGCCTGTATCCGAGAGCGCCTGCAAGCGCGGACGCTTCGGGATGCAGTAGCTCTTTAACAACTCGGACCCCACGCAGTGCCAGCGGTGCGTAATCCGCTGGCCATCGGGAAGGGCTTGGCCGCCACATGGCTGCTGAAACCCAAGCGCTTGAGGGGCGACGTCTCCCCTGACTGGACGCGCCGAAAAGCAGATACGGGGCATTGGTCGAAGATCGCCGAGCCCTTCCCGATGCGGTGAATGCGCAGGCTGATGCGCAGGACAACCGTGAAGACGGCACGACGCACTAGCCCGGTTCGCTGAGGCGGATAAACAAATTCGGGATCAACTGGAGGCAGCGCACGGCTTCATGGCCCACCAACGCCGGAGATCAGCACCGGCCACCGCATCACTCAGCACAGGGCGACAGCCAAGCCCGCGCAAGTGCCCCGGACGCTGTAACCGGGATCTACCCAGTATCGGGGAGCGCTTTCCCGCCGCCGTGCTCCGCCCCGACGCGGCAGCGACGAGAGCCCTCCCCGATGCTGCGGCATCAATCACTTCCCTGCGTACCTTCGCCCGGCCCCGCGCCGGGCGCTTTTTCACGGAGGCCCCATGCACCGATCAACCCACGCCATCGAGCGAGATATCGCCACCCGGCGCCAGATCATCGCCGATCAACAGCAACAGCTCGCCGCACTCGACTACGAGCTCAGCACCGCCCGCGCACTCGAGCTGGCCGGACGCCGGCGGCAGGGACATATCACCGACGTGCTGGCCCGATATGAATCAGGCGAGCATATCGTTTGCAGTCCGCGAGCCTGGTGGTGCCGAAATGGTCAACTGCTCGGCCGCGCCAGTGGCGCGGAAATGGCGGCCATGTACTCGCTTCGCGAACAGGGCGTGATCGAAGCCGTCCGCCCCGCCAGCTAGCCGCAACTATCAAGATTTCCTTACCCGTTCATCCGCCAGCACAACGGCGAGCGCCTCCCATCGGGCGCTCGCCGTTGTGTTGCCCGAATCAGGAGACGCGCTTATGTGGTTCAAAAACCTTCACCTCTACCGCGTGCACGACGCCGTGACGCTCGGACTCGATGATTTCGAATTCGCTCTCGAACAGTTTGCCTTTCGACCGGTCTCGGATCGCGAAATGCGCCGCGTTGGCTGGACAACTCCAGCCAGCAAACGTAGCACAGTCCACGCTCACGAGATCCAAGGCCACCGCCTGATTGCCATGATGCGTCAGGAGCGCCTGCTCCCCGCCGCCGTGGTCAACGAAGAGGTCAACGAGCGCGCCGAGGCATACGAACAGTCCGAAGGCCAGCCGCTCTCCCGCCGGGAACGCCAGTTGCTCAAGGAGCAGGTGCTCGAGGAGCTGCTACCTCAGGCATTCACCCGCTCTCAGCGTGTCGAGCTCTGGTGGGACACCGCCCGCAACCTGATCGGCATCAACGCCTCCAGCCGAAAGCGCGCCGAGGAAGTGCTCGATCTGCTCCGCCAGTCGCTGGGCTCGCTCAAGGTCACACCGCTGGCCACGAAGACGCCGCCAGCACGCGGCATGACCCAGTGGCTCAGCGATCCCGGCAGCCGCCCCGCCAGTCTGTTGCTGGGTGATCGCGTCGAGCTGCGCGCCGCGGAGGATGACGGCGTGATCGGCGCCCGCTCGGTCGACCTCGACAGCGAAGAGATGCAGAGCCTGCTCGAAGGTGGCCGCCAGGTCTCCCGCCTGAGCCTGGGCAGCGAAGGCCAACTGCGCGCCGTCCTGCATGACGACCTCGCGCTCAAGTCGCTGCAGTTCGACGACGCCCTGCTCGATGAGGCCAGCCAGACCGACGACGGCGACGACCCGGTGGTGAGACTCGAAACCGACTTCGCCCTGATGACCGCCGCCCTCGGCACCTTCACCGAGCAGCTGATCGAGTGGCTGGGTGGCGAAGCCGATCCGAGCGCACCGACGGAGATGACGCCATGAAAGACGACGCACTGAACCGCTTGAGCGTGAGGCGAGGCTCAGAACTGCCCTGGGCAAAGCTGGATGAGGCGAAGGTCGCCGAGATCAACGCCATCGTCGAGCACCGCAACGCACTCAAGCGCGAGCTGAGAGAGATCACTAACGCCAAACTCGCGGCGCGCTACGGGGTGCATCTACGCACCATCGACCACGTCACCACCGGGGAAAACTGGGGGCACGTGTCATGCCGTACGTAACCGTAGAAGCCGAGGTCGAACTCAGCGATTTCGATACCGAAGACCTGGTTCGAGAACTGACATCCAGAGGCAAAGAAGCTGAAGGTGCAGGGCAACAAGCAAACCTGATCGAGTCGACCTGGGACCCCATCGAGGGCAAGAGCTTCAGCCAGCTTCTCGATGCGGTCTACGAGGCGCGGATTCTCGGCAAAGACGCGCGGGCGCTTGAGCTGATCGATCGCCTGATCTACTCCGCCAGCGGCCAGATCGTGTGAGGTGCTGCCTATGAATATCACCGTTTACACCGGACCCGCCTGCCCGCGCTGCGAAGCCACCAAGCGCGCGCTCGACAAGGCGGGCATCGAGTACAGCACATGGGACACGGGCGAATCAGATCGCGAGCGTTTCCGCGCCGCTGGCCACCGGTCCTTGCCGGTGGTGGTCGTCACCAACGACCACGGCGAGACGGTCATCGAGTGGTCGGGATTCCGCCCGGACATCATCAACGCCCTGGAGGTGTCGTCATGAGCCAGAAGCACACATTGATAGCCACTCTCGCCGGCGCGATCGGATTCGGCGAGGGCTGGAAGCGCAAGCCGGCGAAGCCCGAAGTCGACGCCGCGCCGATCCGCCCCTACCGCGCCGAGCGCCCACCGGTCGATGGCCGATCCCGCAAAGCCGCCGCCGAGGAACGCCGCGCACGGCGCCAGGCCAAACGCGCCGAGAACGCCCGCCGCCAGCAGCATGGCGAGGTTCGGCGTAAACGCGGCATCGAGGACTGAGGAGGTCGCCATGGCTACTCACGCCATCCACATCGAGCACCCGTCGACCGGCCACCCGGTGACCTACCGCGATCTCGCTATCGAGTGCGGGATGCACGAGAACACGATCCGCAAGCGCTACGCGGACGGCAAGCGCGGCGCCGCTCTGACGATGCCGGTCAGCGAAGACCGCCGGCGCCAGGGCATTGCCGCCAGCAGCAAGACGCTCACCCGCCAGCAACTGATCCGCCAGCGTGCCGAGTTTCTCGCCTCGCCCGCCGGCCGGCTGACAACGCATCTGTTTCGGGATTACGGGAGAGCAGGATGACGAATCTAAATCTCGGCCTCGGCCATGAGCTGGTGGTGGATAACTTCGCCGGTGGCGGTGGCGCGAGCGAGGGCATCGAGCAAGCGCTGGGGCGGCCGGTGGACCTGGCAATCAATCACGACGCCGCGGCGATCGCCACCCACACCGCCAACCACCCGTGCAGCGCCCACGCTGTCGCCGATGTCTGGGATATCAATCCAGATGAGGCGACCAACGGCCAGCCCGTCGGGCTCTGCTGGTTCTCGCCGGACTGCCGGCATCACTCGAAAGCCAAAGGCGGGCGCCCGGTGTCGAAGTCGGTGCGCGGACTGGCATGGGTTGCGGCGCGCTGGGCGGCTCGCGTGAAGCCGCGCGTCATCATTCTGGAGAACGTCGAGGAGTTTCTCGACTGGGGGCCGCTGATCAAGAACGCCAAGGGTCAGCTGGTACCGGACCCGGCGCGCAAGGGTCAGACGTTCCGGGGATTCGTTCGGGCGCTGAAACGACACGGCTACGACGTCGACTGGCGCATCCTGAGAGCCTGCGACTACGGCACACCGACGATCCGCAAGCGGCTATTCCTGATCGCTCGCCGCGACGGCCTGCCGATCAACTGGCCGAAGCCGACGCACGGTGATCCGAAGTCCCCGGCGGTTCAGCGCGGCAAGCTGCCGGCCTACCGCACCGCCGCCGAGTGCATCGACTGGTCGATCCCTTGCCCCTCGATTTTCGGGCGCAAGCGTAAGCTGGCCGAGAACACGATGAAACGCATCGCCAAGGGCGTCATGCGCTACGTCGTTCAAGCTGAACAGCCCTTCATCGTGACCTGCAACCACGGCGGACCAGCATTTCGTGGCCAGAGTCTGTTGGAGCCCATGAAGACAGTCACCGCTGCCTACGACGCCCACGGCATCGTGGTGCCCCACATCACCAAGTTCCGCAGTGGTGCCGTTGGCCACCGCCTCGACGAGCCGATGCACACGATCACGGCCAACGCTAATGTCTCACGGCCCGGCGTGAATCCCGGCGGCTGCGCCCCGATCGGCGTCGTTTCGGCATTTCTCGCGAAACACTTCACCGGCGTTATCGGCGACAGCCTGACCAATCCGGTACCGACGATCACCGCCACCGATCACAACGCCCTGGTCGCCGCCAGCATGGTCAGTCTCAAGGGCAGCGAGCGCGGCGGCCGAGACATCGCCGAGCCGATGCCGACGGTTTGCGCAGGCGGTACGCACGCGGCGGCCGTTGCAGCTTTCCTGGCGCCCTACTATGGCAGCGGGTCCGGTGAGACCGGCCGCGATCTCAACGCCCCAGCGCCGACGATCACGACGAAGGACCGCTTCCAGTTGGTCACTGTGACGATCGACGGAGAGCAGTACGTCATCACCGATATCGGCATGCGCATGCTGCAGCCGCACGAGCTCGCCGCCGCACAGGGTTTCCCCGATCACTACCGGTTCGGCGACGTCGACGGCAAGTCGGTGCCGAAGCACACCCAGGTGCGGCTGATCGGCAACAGCGTCTGCCCGCCGCTGGCACGCGCTCTGGTCGAAGCGAACTTCACCCACGAACGCAAGTTCATGCCGGCGCCCGCCGTCACGGTCGCGGCGTGAGGAGAGACTTATGGCCGTTTCCCAGCTGGAAAAGCTGATGCAGGACACCGACGAGCGCATCTACCTGGTCCCCGCCGATGGCGAGCACGGCTTGTGCCTCGCCTGGTGCAACGACCCGGCACCGTCGCCCGGCATGGACCCAGCCGAATCAGTTGAGTACGTGCGCGCCGATGTCCACCGGAGAGAGATCCAGGCGCTGAAACAGGTCGAGCGCCTCGCTCGGGCATTCGCCAACGCGAAGGGCCGACACAACTCACAAATCGCGATGTGCCGGCTGCTCGAGCACTTCGGTAAGCCCGCGGTCTGGCCACATGTCGAGGGTGCCGATGGCTAAATCGAAGGCGCTCCATTGGCAGGAGCCAGCCACCGAGGTATGCCCGCAGTGCAACGGCAGCGGCGAGTGGGTCGGCATGTTCTCGAGCGGCCCCTGCGCCAACTGCGACGGCACCGGACTGGTCGGCAGCGACGGCGAGCCGCTGTCGACCGACGACCTGCTGCCAATGATGCGCCGCCAGCGCGATCGCGCCGTTCAGCAATTCCGCCAGCTACTGCAAACACCCGGGGTCCGAGAGGCGCTCGCCGAGCATCGCGAGCGACTGGCTCAAAAGGAGCGCGACGAGCATGCCGCGCTTCGTAAGGGACTGAGAGGAGGTTGAGATGGCACTGATGTTATCGCGTGACGAGCTGAAGGAGCTCACGGGAACCGATCGGCGGGCCCATCAACGCATGCATCTCGACGCAATGGGGATCCCCTACTGCGTCAACGCGTCCGGCTGGCCGGTAGTGCTGCGCAGCGCCGCGATGAAAGTGCTGGGTGGCGAGGCCGCGAATGACGCAGGCGCGCAGGAGGCAACGATTGATATGGAATTTCTCAACTCATGAAGGACATGCCGAAGCGCTGGGCCCATAAGCATGGCGCGTACTACTACCGTCCGCGCGACCACGAACGCGAGCTCTTCGATGACAAGAGCTGGTATCGCCTCGGCAAGACCTACGCGGAAGCGCTGCGGCGTTTCGCCGACATTCAGGAGCTCGAGCTGAGCGACAAATTGAGCAGCCTGATCGATCGCTACCAGACTGAGGTGCTCTCCAACCGTAGCCAGAGCACCCAGGATGGCTACGCGGTGGCACTCAGACGCCTGCGTGCCGGACTCGGGCACAATCCAGTGGCGTCGATTACGCCCCGCGCGACCTACCGCTACATGGATGCACTCTCGAAGAAGAAAGGCATGCAGGTCGCGAATACCGACCTCAAGGTGCTGAACCAGGTGCTCGATGCGGGGATCCGCTGGGGCGTGTTTGCTCGCCACCCTCTCCGCGGCGCTGTGAGGCCCTACGGGAAGCGCGACGGCCTGTCACCCGGCGAGCAGCGCTACGTCGAAGACTGGGAACTCGCCGCGTGGAAAACGGTTGCCTCCCGCCAGCAACTCGCGTTCGCCGCGATTGTCATGTTGACCGGGATCCGCAAGGGCGACTGCCTGCGGCTGATGGATGCCCATGTGGGGCCGGAGACACTTACCGTGCACGTCAGCAAGAACGGCCGAAACGTGGTATTCGAGCTGACGCCAGCGTTGCGTGCAGCAATCGAGGAAGCCCAGGCCTGCAAGCCCGCCCCCTCGCTCTACCTCATTCCGAATCGAGACGGCCGATGCCACGTGAGCGAAGCTGGTCACTCGAAACCCTGGGACAAAAGCTGGCGACGATCGATGGCGAGAGCCATAGAACAGACAGAACTCGAGCAAGGATTCACCCGCCACGATCTCCGCGGCAAGGTCGGATCTGATGCTGAGGATGAGTACCGCGCACAGGAGCTGCTGGATCACACCAGTGTGAGTATCACCCGCCAGCACTATCGTCGGAAAAAACGCACCATCAGACCGGTGAAATGACCCATTTGGCTGTCTCACAAATCATCTGAGAAAGCGGCAGATCAGTGGCTTACGAAGCAAAACCTGCCGGAGTCGTGAGACAGCTTGAAAAGCCTAACCAATTGGATTTACTATTGAAACCCCTTCGCGGGTGTAGCTCAATGGTAGAGCAGAAGCTTCCCAAGCTTAAGACGAGGGTTCGATTCCCTTCACCCGCTCCAGATGTCATGAAGTCCCGCCCCGCCCGATATTTGCAGCCAAACTGGCTTCCGCTCGACGACGTTATTGCCATGCAAGCCAGTGACGATGATTCGAGGTGGCTGTCAAAAAATGACTGCCAAAGAATTAGAGAAAGCCCGGGCACTTTCCGCAGCGCCCGGGCTTTCAATCAGCGATTGCCCACCTTGCTGAAAGGTTGCGTCAAGCGCAGATCCTTGGCTCGTAGTCCCTTACCGATATCCCACTTCCATCCTTGAAACTAGACGCTATATGATCTCATAAGCATTGTCTAATAATTAGGCATTAAAAATTTAATGCTCGCTGGGCACTAGCGACCAGTCGTAAGCGGCAAGACCTTGTCGCGTCGCCAAGGTTGGAATTAAAGACCGGTCAGCCAGGTAACGAGGCAAAACAGAGGGACACGACTCATACCCAGAGTGATATAAATATTTAACCGAGCGGTTATTTAAACAACGATATCTTTCAAAAAAAATCCCCGAACAGAGTCGGGGAACCAAGGATCTACAACGAGACGTGAGAATAACTGGAATCGCTGTTGAAGAAAATTGGTGAGTTTGCGCGACACGCTGTAAGCCATGTCTTACAAAAACTGGCTGCGGGCGTGTCAACATCAACTGACATAGTCTCCAACACAATGACTTTCGTCAGACAGAGCTAGCATGGTTTCCAATCCATCCAACCGCTCCACTTGGAGACCGGCGACATCCCGAGGCTCTGCCAATCGCAAGTTGACACCGATTCGACGTGTTCCTCCGGCCATTACCGATTCCGCACGCCAATGAGTGACGCAGCCACAACGGCCGCAGAAGTGGAAAGCGAGATCCGTCCCGCGACGGTAGGTACGGGTTTCGCCCGTGACCGTGATGTTCACTCTCTCTAGACCATAACCCCAGATTGCCCCATAGCGGCGACAGATCGTGCAGTTGCAGACCGTTGCCTGGGTCAATTCGCCGGTAAAGCACCACCGCACGCCACTGCAATGACAAATTCCCTCGATCTGCTTCATTTTTGCCTCCGACTTGGCTCAATCAGCCGCTACCGCGGTGCGGAACCGATGGATTCTTACCCGAAACGGCATGAAGCCTGATCCTGATCGTGTCGCGAAAGCGGAATGCGCTGCAGGCTGCCAGCTGCCGTATGAATATTTTACGGGTAAATACCGATATTGCGCGGCAACTGCCCGGCCACAGGCCGCATCGCACTACGCTAATCCAAGTCTCCCGTCCTGAATCGAACGCGGTTTCACTGCCGGACGCGGTTTCACTCGAGCGCCATCCCGTAAACCCGATCGAGAGCACCCGATGAATTCCACCCACCTGGAACATGCCGTGATCGGTCTCGCCGTGCAATGTTTGCTCTGGCCGCTGCTGGGCAAATGGATATCAGGGTCGTTGATCGTCGCCGTTTTTCTGGGCCGGGAGATAGCACAGCATGAATACGCAGGCGGAGGGGCAGCTCGAGTCGGCTATTTTTACGGCCTTCTCCATCACTGGTCGGTGGACTCGACGCTTGACGTGGCGGCCCCAGCCCTCGCTTGCGCCACGCTGGCGTGGGTGGCGTCTCGACGACAGCGAAGCCGCACTCGCGCGAGGCCGCGAATCCCGATGATCGACAGACTGATCGATCGAAAGACGCGTTAGTCCGAACAGCCGGCTTACCGATGGTGCTACTGGATCATGATGTCGCGACGCTCGAGCCAGGCGTGGAAGCCCCAGGTCCAGAGGCAGGCAAGAGTCGAGCGCCAGCGGATTAACGCGTCCCGGTCGTTCCCGTGGTTCCCGTGGTACCCGTGGTTCCTGTCGTGCCTGAATCCCCGTCATTACCCACCGTGACTGCCAGCGCTGTCACTGCCGCCGCGGCAAAACCGACGCCTATCGCCGTTGCAGCTGAAATACCGGCCGCAGTCCCCGCGCCCGCCGCGCTTCCCGCCGTGACACCGCCAGCTGTCGAGGACTCCTGCGCCGCTGCCGGCAGACTCCACATGGCGAGCATGATGACAAGCCCCAGTTTCTTCATATCGTCTCCTGCCGTCAGATGACGGACATGCCGTGGACAGAGCGCGTTCGACTGAACGGCGCTAGCACTAGAGGATCCCTGTACAGGGCGGTCGAAGAAAAAGGGTCTGCTCGGAAGAGCAGACCAATACAGGGAAGCCGGTGATTCACTTCTCGTGCAGGTTAGAAAGCCAGATCCATTAAAACAATCGACCGACATCCATTTGATCCAAATCGGCAGGCGTTATGCTCGAAAAAGAAAAAGGGAAAAATATTGGCAGCATTGTTCCTTTATAGTTACCTAAAGAATCCAGAAGTAACAATATTTCGATTAAGTAATCTTAAGATAGGCTCAATGAAATTTTTCACTTAACATAAACGAACATACCGGGCGTGCAGACCAGCAAGTCATAGCCGAGATGATTATTTTATTCACCCAATAAAACGAAAATCATTCGCAGGACAACTCCATGAGAACCGAGGATGTCAGAAAGGCAGAAGTCATGTTCGACGACGACACTCACCATAGCGTCGAGGCACTATCGAAGACGATCGGCTACTCACCCGCCCATCTGAGAAGAGTCTTCAAGCGACAGTTTGGCGTCTCGCCGGCGAAGTACCGCAGTACGCGCAGGCTGGAGCAGGCGGCACTGCTGCTTCGCTATACGAGTGACAAAGTCTCGGCCATTGCCAGTCAGACATCTCACGGCAGCCCTGCCATATTCACTCGCGCATTTTGTGGTCACTACCACATGTCACCATCGGCCTATCGTAGAGCGCACGCGTCAGGCGACGGCCGCCAGCCTGCGAGTTCCATCACCGTGAACATCGGATACGAATTGCCGCGGACCTTCCTGGTCACGCGAGCCTATGGTTCGGAGATCTTGCCGGAGGTAGCGAAGGGCTGGCACTACTTCTGTCAGCGCAGCCGAATGACACGAGAGGCACACGCGCATGCGCGCCCTGCCATACTATTTCGGGATCACCCGGTGACGACGCCTCGTGAAAGACTGCGCGTAGAATACGGCTACCTGATTGCGCATCCGGAAGATCATTTACGCATTCCATCGCACTTCGATTATCGCCATAAGCCGGCGACACTCATCGCTTCTTTAATCGTCCATCAGGAATCAAGGATTGTGCCTTATCTCGAGTGGATGATTGCCCGTGGCATTCAACGAAGCGGGCTTTCCATTACAGGCGAACCCGCCGCCGCCATTTGGCTGGAAGGATTACCAGGCATGTCTCAGGCGGTCATAAAACTCTCTATTCCCTGCCGCCAGTCAATATGAACTTGACCCCGAATTGACAAAATTTATCACCGACCACATATCACTTTCTGTTGATAATTCCCGGTATTAATTAATAGCGATATCTTCGATCTTATACCACCGAAGTAGCATCGTTTCCCTGGCGGCGCCATCATCGCAAGGGAGCTGGCCGCCTCACCAATGGAAGTTGCGAGAAGCACCACGGACAAGCCAGTCGAGAACGCATTGTCGGCGACTTGAAACGCCGTGAGAAGGTCGGTGAGGATGTCATTCAGGAACCAAGCGAAATACCGGGCGGCCGATCGGGAACCCTGATTCAGGATTCCCGATCTCCCCCTCTGGGGCCTCGACATTAACGTATCGCGAAAGCGGTGCTCAAACGTCGTGAAGCCAGAAATCGCGAATGGAAGCGATGCCTTGCGCGCCTACACCACGCGCCTGATTGGCGTGATGTCGGGTCATGCCACCCAATGCATAGACGGGCATCGCCGCCGTCTCCACCATTTGCTGGAAGTCATGCCAGCCGATCGTCACGGCGTCCGGGTGCGAGGGAGTCGGCGCCAGGGGCGACAGCGTCACGAAGTCACAGTCAATATCTCCGGCCTGAGTCAGCTGCGCCGCGTCATGAGTCGAAGCACCCAGCCACTTGGCGGCCGGAATGGGGCGCTGCTTCAACGCCATCAAGCGCGCGCTGGTCAGATGAATGCCGTCGGCGTCGACACGTTCCAACCAGCTCGGATCGGCATTGAGCAGCAACTTGGCACCGTGGCGCCGGCAAAGCGCGAGCGCTGCCTCCGCCCGCGCTTGATAGGCGTCAGCATCAAGCTCCTTGGCGCGCAGCTGAACCAGGCGAATGCGATCCTTCTCGAGAGCCCGCTCTAGGTGCTGCAGAAAGCGCGTATCGTCGGCTTCTTCCGCCGTGATGAGATACTCCTGCGGTAGCGCAACCGCCCGCAGGATTGGTAAGTTGGCGGCCGGGAACGGGTAGTTCGGCAGGTCATCGACTTCGACCCAACGGACCGGCTGACCTTCTCGGCCGTAAGGATCACCTTCGTACGCTGTCACCTGCCACACATCCAGAAGGATATGTTTGTCGGCGTATTCGTGATGCACGCGAATCAGCGGTTGGGCGCGCTTCAGCTGTATGCCGAGCTCCTCGATGAGCTCACGTTTCAGCGCCTCTAGCCCGGTTTCGTAAGGCGCGAGCTTGCCACCGGGAAACTCCCAGAGCCCGCCCTGATCGGCGGTCGCCGGTCGCCTGGCGATCAGCACTCGCCCGTCCTCGCGCATCACGGCGGCTGCCGCTACGTGAACCCGTCTTTTGATCATCTCGCTAAGTCTCTCGTACTGCTTACGCGTTAAAGGTGCTGGTTGCCATGAGCCGACTACGTTGAAGTGGCCACGACATCGACAGGTCTCATCATCTTATCGAAGCTGACTCGTCGTATTTCTGCTTTTCCACTGTCGCTCAAGTGCCGAGCGGCCGCTGGAACCGGCTCTGTCTCGACGCCGGCCAGGACACTCGCGAACCTAGCTACGATAGTCCGCGTTGATCGATACGTAATCGTGGGACAGGTCCGATGTCCAGACCGTCGCACTGGCATCGCCTCGACCCAGCTCGATCCGAATGGTGATCTCTTCCCGGGCCATGACGCGAGCCCCCGCCTCTTCGGTATAGCTTTCGGCACGACCGCCCTGCTCCACCAGGCGAACCTCACCGAGATCGATCACCACGCGATCGACGTCCAGGCTGTCGACCGGTGCGCGACCGACGGCGGCCAGAATGCGCCCCCAGTTGGCGTCCGATGCGTACAGCGCGGTTTTCACCAGCGGCGAATGAGCCACGGTAAACGCCACCGCGCGAGCCTCCTCGACCGTCCTTGCCTGCTCGACCTGCAGTGTGACGAATTTGGTCGCCCCCTCGCCATCACGAATGATCGCCTGCGCCAGCTCCGTCAGCACGCCAGTCAGGGCATGCCGGAAACGTTGTTCATCTTCCCCGGCGGTGATTGTCGGCCCCTTGCCAGTCGCGATCAGCGTGCAGGCATCATTGGTCGAGGTATCCGAATCCACGGTGATCGCGTTGAACGACACCGATACCGCCTCTCGCAGCCATTGCTGCAGGGTATCCGGCGCGATGTCGGCGTCACACGCGACAAAGCCCAGCATCGTCGCCATGTTGGGCTGGATCATGCCGGAGCCTTTGCTGATGCCGTTGATAGTGACAACGCCACCGCTGAGCTCGACCTGCGTCGTCGCACCCTTGATCCGTGTATCGGTGGTCATGATGCCTTCAGCGGCCGCTTCCCATTGATCTTCGGCTAGCGCCGCCAGCGCCTCGGGCAGGCCTGCGGCGATCTTCTCGACCGGTAATGGCTCGCCGATCACACCAGTGGAGAAGGGCATTACCTGCTGCGAGTCGATACCGGCAAGGTCGGCAAGTGCTGTACAGCAGCTCTCTGCGTCTTGACGGCCTCGCGCGCCGGTGCCGGCATTGGCATTTCCGGTATTGATCAGCAGATAACGCGGCGCCGTCTGGCCCAGATGATCCCGCGCGACGTGAACCGGGGCGGCGCAGAACGCATTACGCGTGAAGGTCGCGGCAACGCTCGCGCCATTCGGCACTTCAATAACGACAAGATCGCGCCGTCCCGGCTTCTTGACACCGGCCTTGGCAGTGCCGAGTCGGACACCGGCGATCGCCGGCATCAGGGGGAAATTCTCAGGCCCTACAGCCATTCGACACTCTCCTCGCGGCCGCCACGATGTAGCGGTATGTGGTTCTCGGTCGGCTCAAGTGAAAGCCGCCGCATCAGTTCAGTTTGCCGTGGCACTGTTTGTACTTCTTGCCCGAACCACAGGGGCAGGGATCGTTGCGACCGACCTTGGGACCTTCGCGACGCACCGGCTGCGATTCGTCATCGGCCTCCTCGCTCTCGTCCCCGGCAATCGCGCCTGCCGTCTGCTCGGCTGCAGCCACCGCTTCCTCGTGCACGGACTGGCTCGCAGCCTTCTCGCGCTCGAGCGCTTCGCGGCGCTGTCGTTCCAGATCATCGACCTCTTCCTGCCGCCGCACCTGGACATGGCTCAAGATGCGCGTCACATCGTGCTTGATGTTGTAGAGCAAGGACTGGAACAGTTCGAACGCCTCGCGCTTGTACTCCTGCTTCGGGTTCTTCTGCGCATAGCCGCGAAGATGGATACCCCGGCGCAGGTGGTCCATCGACTGCAGATGCTCTTTCCAACGGGTATCGAGCACCTGCAGCATGACCTGCTTCTCGAACCGACGCATCGTCTCGGCGCCGATCGTCTCGACCTTGGCGGTGTATTGACCGCGATGCTGATCGAGTAGCCGCTGGCGCAGCATCTCTTCGTTGAAGCTCTGGTCCTCTTCTGCCCATTGCACCAGAGGCAGATCGAGATTGAATTCCTGCTTCAGCTGATCCTGCAGGCCGGCAAGTTCCCACTGCTCGGGGAGACTCTGCGGCGGCACGTACTCGGAGATCGTCTGCTCGAGCACTTCGTCCCGGATACCGACGATGTTCTCGGACAGATCTTCGGCGGTGAGGATCTCGTCGCGCTGATCGTAAACCACTCGGCGCTGGTCGTTGGCGACGTCGTCGTACTCGAGCAGCTGCTTGCGGATATCGAAGTTGCGGCCCTCGACCTTCTTCTGCGCACGCTCCACGGCGTTCGAGACCATCTTGTGCTCGATCGCCTCGCCCTTTTCGAGCCCCAGCGCACCCATCAATCGCTGTACCCGGTCGGAACCGAACAGACGCATCAGGTTGTCTTCAAGCGACAGGAAGAAACGGGTAGAGCCTGGGTCGCCCTGACGGCCGGCGCGCCCTCGCAGCTGGTTATCGATACGTCGTGACTCGTGGCGCTCGGAGCCGATGACATGCAGGCCGCCAGCCTCGAGGACGGCGTCATGACGTTGCTTCCATTCGGCCTTGACCTCAGCGATCTGCTCTTCGGTCGGCTCGCTGAGCTTGGCGACGTCAGTTTCCCAACTGCCGCCCAGCATGATGTCGGTACCGCGACCGGCCATGTTGGTCGCAATGGTCACGGCACCCGGGCGCCCGGCCTGAGCGATGATCTCGGCTTCGCTGTCATGCTGCTTGGCGTTGAGGACGTTGTGCGGGATCTTCTGCACTTGCATCAGCTTGGAGAGATATTCCGAGGTTTCGATCGACGCCGTCCCCACCAGCACCGGGCGTTCGGCCTCGCGCTGAGTCTTGACGTCCTCGATGATCGCCTCGAACTTCTCCTCCGCGCTCATGTAGACCAGATCGTTGAGGTCCTGGCGGGCCAACGGACGGTTGGTGGGAATCACCAGCACATCGAGGCCGTAGATATGGTTGAACTCGAAGGCCTCGGTATCCGCCGTGCCGGTCATGCCGGACAGCTTCTCATAGAGACGGAAGTAGTTCTGGAAGGTCGTCGAGGCCAGCGTCTGACTCTCGCGCTGAATGTTGACCCCCTCCTTGGCCTCGACGGCCTGATGCAGCCCTTCGGACCAGCGGCGACCCGGCATGGTGCGGCCGGTATGCTCGTCGACGATGACGACATTGCCGTCGGAAACGATGTAGTCGACATCGCGCTGATAGAGACAGCGTGCGCGCAGCGCCGAGTGAATGTGCTGGAGAAGTCCGAGATTCTGCACCGCGTAGAGCGAATCCTCGCCCTGGATCAGTCCGGCCTCGCGCATCAGCTGCTCGACCTTCTGATGCCCCTCTTCCGTCAGCTCCACCTGCTTCTGCTTCTCGTCGACGAGGAAATCGCCGGTCGCCGGATCTTCTTCGTCGCTGCACTGCTCGAGCTGCTTGGAGAGCGTCAGGATCGTTCGATAGAGTTCGACATTCTCTTCTACCGGACCCGAAATGATCAGCGGCGTGCGCGCCTCGTCGATCAGGATCGAGTCCACCTCGTCGATAATGGCGAAAAAGAGCGGGCGCTGAACCTTGTCGGCAAGCGAGAACGCCATGTTGTCGCGAAGGTAGTCGAAGCCGTACTCGTTGTTGGTCCCGTAGGTGATATCGCACGCATACGCCTCGCGCTTCTCGGGATTGGGCTGCCCCGAGGCGATGACGCCCACACTCAGACCGAGGAACTCGTAGAGTGGGCGCATCCAGTTGGCATCACGGCTGGCCAGGTAGTCGTTGACCGTGACCACGTGAACGCCCTTGCCGACCAGCGCATTGAAGTAAACGGCCAGCGTACCTACCAGCGTCTTCCCTTCGCCGGTCTTCATCTCGGCGATACGCCCTTCGTGGAGGGACATGCCGCCGACCAACTGCACGTCGAAGTGGCGCATGCCCAGCACGCGCTTGCTCGCCTCACGAACGACGGCAAAAGCCTCGGGCAACAGCGCTTCGTGCTTCTCGCCCTTTGCCAGACGTTGACGGAACTCCTCCGTCTTGGCGGTCAACGCGGCGTCGTCAAGCGCCTCGAATTCGGGCTCGAGCGCGTTGATCGCCTCGACCTGCTTGCGCATGCGCTTGACGTCACGGTCATTCTTCGAACCGACCAGTTTGCGTACCAATACGTTCAACATGAGAAATTGTCCTGCTGGATTCCTGACGCGGCTAGACGTCTCGCGCCTGCCGACGGTGATCGAGATACAAGAGAATCAGGCAGGAACTGGTGGCCCGCGCCGGGAGATCGCGTCCAACGCGATATTGGGGAGCCAGGCAGGAGCCGGCGGCAACCGAAAGACGATGCGCGCCCAGCCGATGAAAAGCCGTCGGCGTGGCGTGGTCGCCGCCACCCGAGCGGCGCGGCGAGACTCGGCCCGGATCGCTTCCGGCGCCATCAGGTAGACTTGCGTGAAGCGCTCGGCCAGACGCAGCGCTTCGGCGTGAACCAATCCGGCGGGCAGCAGGCATCCGACCAGCACACTGGCCAACCACCAGTGGGCGCGCTGTCTCGGACGCCAGATGGCGCCGCGATGACCGGGCTGCGATTGGGCCGAACTCATGCTGTCGACGAACTCCGCGTCGTGATAGGTTTAGCGGGTCACTCCCCACTGCGTGCAAGCCGATGAGTATAAAGGCTAAGCGTTTTCGCGCCCAGCCCGTTTCCCGACTCCTCGATCGACCCGGTGGTGTCGGCAACATCATGCGCATGGCCACGTTGATCGAGACGGCGCAACGCCATCTGCGTCAGCAAGTGCCCCCGGACGTGGCCGAGCATCTATTCGTCGGAGGTTATCGAGAGGGCACGTTAACGGTCATCACCGACCGCGCCGCGTGGCTGACTTGGCTTCGCTACGAGCAGCCGCGCCTGCTGAAGCAGCTCCAACAGCTGCAGGGATTCGAAGCCGTGCTCAAGCTCTCGCTCAAGGTACGCCCCATTCGTCCCACGAAGATTGCACCACGCCAGGTGCGTCAACTGTCCCCCGCCGGCGCCGAAGCCATCTCGCAGTGCGCCGCGGCGCTGGACGATTCGCCGCTCAAGCGTTCACTCTCGCGGCTTGCCTCGCACGCGGCACCCTCGAAGGACGAATGAGC
The DNA here is from genome assembly GCF_014652715.1 of Salinicola rhizosphaerae. Lineage (GTDB taxonomy): Bacteria > Pseudomonadota > Gammaproteobacteria > Pseudomonadales > Halomonadaceae > Salinicola > Salinicola rhizosphaerae. The sequence continues at coordinate 242,669 of NZ_BMZI01000007.1, forward strand.
CCGCCTACCGACGATGACGGCCTTACATGACAAACCATGATTAGCAGCAGGGCAACGCCGGAGGCGTTATCGGGATCGGTCTCGTGGCCAGCCGGCAAGTTCCGGAACGAGCCCCCGAGACGAGCGGCTGCAAAAACAACGCCGCCGACCCTGCGGTCGGCG
>NZ_BMZI01000007.1:242953-264851 GCF_014652715.1 Salinicola rhizosphaerae
CTGAGTCGCTTCCTCGAAGGTAACGATCTCGTAGGCTTCCGGATGCGCCAGCAACTCACGGCAGAGCTGGTTATTGAGCCCGTGACCGGACTTGTAGCCGCGAAACTCGCCGATCAGGCTGTGTCCGAGCTGGTACAGATCCCCGATGGCATCGAGCATCTTGTGTTTCACGAACTCGTCTTCGTAGCGCAGGCCATCCTGGTTAACGATGCGGTAATCATCTACCACGATGGCATTGTCGAGACTGCCACCCAGCGCCAGATTCTGCGATCGAAGGAACTCCAGATCACGCATGAAGCCGAAAGTCCGCGCTCGCGAAACTTCCTTGACGAATGACGTGGTCGAGAAGTCGACGCTGGCGGTCTGCTTCTGCAGCTCCAGCACGGGGTGATCGAAGTCGATCGCGAAACTGACCTTGAAACCATTGTGGGGCAGGAAAGTCGCCTGCTTGCCGTCGTCCTCGACGGTAATCTCGCGCTTGATGCGGATGAATTTTTTCGGGGCTGCCTGTTCGGCGATGCCAGCCGACTGAATCAGGAACACGAACGGGCCGGCGCTGCCATCCATGATCGGTACTTCAGGCGCGCTGAGCTCGACATAGGCGTTATCGATGCCCAGCCCGGCAAAGGCCGACATCAGGTGCTCGACCGTACCGACTTTGGCACTGCCGTTGGACAGCGCCGTGCAGAGGTTCGTGTCGGTCACGCTGGCGGCGTCCGCCGGAATCTGGACGACCGGATCAAGATCGGTACGCACGAAGACGATGCCCGTGTTGGGCGCCGCGGGACGTAGCGTCAGATACACTTTCTCTCCGGAGTGGAGGCCCACGCCAGTAGCGCGGATCGTGTTCTGCAACGTTCGTTGTTTGATCATGGGCATCGACCTGACAGTCAAATGGTTTGGAAACGGTGTTCACTATAACACCAATGCACCGCTCCACCAAACAGTTCGACGTGACAGAATGATGAACGCCTGGCAACTAATGTATCAGTGCCTTCGATGGGTCAGTCTGCCTGGCGACGCAGGAATGCCGGGATATCGAGATAATCATCCATCTCGGAGGCCTTGCGCTTCTCCTGCTGCGGTTTCTTGGCGGCGGCATCCTGCTCCGCGCGCGCTGCCTGCTGGCGCATGACGGCCGGCTGCTGAAGCTTGCGGTAGTCGGTCGGCTCGGGGCGCGAAGCCGTGGCACTCTCGCGTGAGACGGCTTTCTCTTTCTGCGCATCCAGACCGGCGGCAACCACCGTGACACGCAGTTCATCCGACATTTCCATGTCGATGGAGGTACCGACGACAATCGTCGCATCCTGGGACGCGAACTCCTGAACCGTGGCACCGACGTCATTGAACTCGCCGATGGAAAGATCCGGACCCGCAGTGATGTTGACCAGGATACCGCGTGCACCGTGCAGATCGATGTCCTCGAGCAGCGGGCTGCGGATGGCTTTTTCGGCGGCTTCGCGAGCCCGGTTTTCGCCAGTCGCGGCGCCGGTGCCCATCATGGCCATGCCCATCTCGGACATCACGGTGCGCACGTCGGCAAAGTCGACGTTGATGATGCCCGGGCTGGTGATCAGCTCGGCGATGCCCTGGACTGCGCCCAGCAGGACGTCGTTGGCCGCGCTGAACGCCGTCAGCAGACTGGCGTTCTTGCCCAGGACCGACAAGAGCTTCTCGTTGGGAATCGTGATCAGGGAGTCGACGTACTCGGAGAGCGCCTTCATCCCCTCTTCTGCCGCGCGCATGCGCTTGGGCCCTTCGAACGGGAAAGGCCGCGTGACGACGGCGACGGTGAGGATGCCCAGCTCCTTGGCGACCTGCGCGACGACGGGCGCCCCGCCGGTACCGGTGCCACCGCCCATGCCGGCAGTGATGAAGACCATGTCCGCGCCCTGCAGCATCTCGGCGATGCGCTCGCGGTCTTCCATCGCCGCCTGACGGCCGACTTCGGGATTGGCGCCTGCGCCAAGCCCTTTGGTGATCTCGCCGCCAAGCTGGAGAACGGTTTTCGCTGCCACGCGCTTGAGCGCCTGGGCATCGGTGTTGGCGCAGATGAACTCGACGCCTTCGATGTTGCTCTCGACCATGTGGTTGACGGCATTACCGCCACCGCCGCCGACACCGATGACCTTGATGACTGCACTACTGGAAGGTGCGTTATCTACTAGTTCGAACATTGCCCCGTCTCCAAGACCGCTTGGCGGCCTGTCAGAAATTTCCTTTAAACCAGCCTTTGAGTCGCTCCAGCGTCGAAACCTCATCCCTGGTTCCGCGCCGGGGAAGGTGTTCTTCCCGTTGAGGCTGGGCTGATACTGCGCGAGCGTGCTTGGCGTCTTGCATTCCGTAGAGTAGCAAACCTACCCCCGTCGAATAAATCGGGTTACGTACCACATCCGCCAAGCCACGGACATTGTACGGGCAGGCGATACGAACCGGCATATGGAATATCTCCTCTGCCAGCTCGACCACGCCTTCCATCCGAGAGGTGCCGCCGGTCAATACCACGCCGGCTGCTACCAGGTCTTCATAACCGCTGCGGCGCAGCTCCTCGCGCACCAGCGTGAACAGCTCCTCGTAACGCGGTTCGACGACTTCCGCCAGTGCCTGACGCGACAGGTCCCGAGCCGGCCGGTCACCGACGCTCGGCACCTTGATCATCTCGTCGTTGCTGGCCATCTGCGTCAGCGCACAGGCGTACTTGACCTTGATATCTTCGGCATACTGTGTCGGTGTGCGCAGCGCCATGGCGATATCGTTGGTGACCTGATCGCCGGCGATGGGGATGACGGCGGTGTGACGAATCGCCCCCTCGGTGAAGACCGCGATATCGGTCGTTCCACCGCCGATGTCGACCATGCACACGCCCAGCTCTCGCTCGTCCTCGGTCAGCACCGCATGGCTCGACGCCAGCTGCTCGAGGATGATGTCATCGACTTCGAGCCCGCAGCGGCGAACGCACTTCTCGATATTCTGTACCGCATTCAGCGCGGCTGTGACCAGATGCACTCGCGCTTCGAGTCGGACGCCGGACATGCCGAGGGGCTCGCGAATCCCCTCCTGGGTGTCGATCGCGAACTCCTGAGGAATCACGTGAAGCACGCGCTGACCTTCAGAGATGGCGCGCGCTCGAGCGGAGTCGATGACACGTTCGATATCGGTCTGCGCGACCTCGCGCTCCTTGATCGCCACGACACCATCGGAGTTCATCGAGCTGATATGACTGCCGGCGATGCCGACATAGACAGAATGGATATCGCACCCCGCCATCAATTCGGCCTCTTCGACGGCGCGCTGAATCGACTGCACGGTTGACTCGATATTGATCACCACACCCTTCTTCATTCCACGCGAAGGGTGGGACCCGATTCCAGCGATTTCCAAGCCGCCATCGTCAGTGGGCTGCCCTACGATGGCGACCACCTTGGATGTTCCGATATCCAGCCCGACCACCATATTGGAAGCGTTGGATTGTCCTGCCATAGGTCGGGATCGCTCCTCAAACTTCACCGATAAAACCCGATAACAATGGGCCAATAAACATTCGCGCTTATTATAGGAACAAGCGCACCTTTTTCACCAGCCCATCCGGAAAACAAAAGCCACATTAAGCGCTTTTTCTTTAAAAGTGAAATGGCGATCGAGACATTTCCTTTTTCGAACCGGCAGCCGACACCGAAAAAACGCGCTTGCCGGCGGCAATTCCTGCCGATTCTCCAGCGTGAAACGCCACGGGACAGGGGCGCGAGCCAGAAATGAGAGGGCAGAACCGGGGGCCAGATGCCAAGCTCGTGGCGTCAATTCGAGCTGGCATCTCATCAAAGAGGGACTAATTACTGGCGGTGGTTTCGGTTTCCCCATGCCAGGCAACGGAAACGCCATTGGGATAACGCAAGTCGATGTAGCGTATCTGCGACGCCTGTTCTCCCAACTGTCGCTTCCAGGCAGCGATAAATCTTGCCAGGCGCGCATCAAGATCGGTCCGCCCGAGAATCACCCAGACACCGTCATTGACCTGGAACCGCCAGGCGCCTCGAGGTTCGAGCCGCAGCTGAGTGATCGCCAGTCCCATCCCGGACAACGTCTGGCGCAGCGAGTCGTAATAGCGCAACACTTCACGACCGGACCCCTGAGGCCCGCCGAGGTCCGGCAGACGTCGGCCGAAGCTCTTCACCGGGCCAGGCAGGAAAGGCTGGCCACGACTGTTGATCAGCGCTTTGTCGTTCCAGCGGGCAACCGGATCCTGCTCGTAGAGCTCGAAGCGCAGCGCATTGGGCCATTCGCGCGATACCTTGACCTCTCTCAGCCACTGGATATCGCGCGCCTGATTGCGCAGATCCGTCAGTGAAATCGAGAGCCAGGTATGTCCCCGAATCAGCGGAGCCAGTTCCTGCTGCAGATAACTGGCGCTGACATAATGCAGGTCGCCGCTGATCGAGACTCGCGCGATCGGCCGATCCAGCCATAGCCACAGCGCCCGGCCGCCAGCACCGAAAAGCACCACGATCAGCAGAATGCCGATCAGTGTTCCTCGCGCGTTGGGCCTCATGGCCACTCACCTTCTCGAGACACGCTTAGCGATCCGCCGACTTCGGCGACCACCGTGTCACGCCACGTTCGGGAACGGCGCACTTCCTGGAGGGAAGTCGTCCTGGTCAAAACACCACCTCATCGAGATCGAGATGACTGGCGGCCAGTCGCGTGGCAATGCCGCCGACATCACCCGCCCCCTGGGCAATCAGGATGTCGCCGGGCCGCAGTACATGAGAGAGCATCTCCGGTAGCGCGGCCTTCTCCTCGACGAACAGCGGATCGACCTGACCGCGCTGACGGATGGAGCCGGCCAGCGAGCGCCCCTCGGCGCCGGCGATCGGTGCCTCTCCGGCACTGTAGACATCGAGCAGCAGCAGCGTGTCGACGCCGGAGAGCACCCTGACGAAATCTTCGTAGAGATCGCGCGTGCGCGTGTACCGGTGCGGCTGATAGACCATGACCAGACGACGATCGGGCCAGCCGGCGCGAACGGCACGAATGATCATTTCGACCTCACGCGGGTGGTGACCATAGTCATCCACCAGCATGACCTCTCCCCCGCTCTTGAGCGGAAAGTCGCCATGAACCTGGAAGCGACGGCCGACGCCGCCGAAACACGCCAGTCCCTTGACGATATCGTCGTCGGCCACGCCGGCATCGGTCGCCACGGCAATCGCGGCCAACGCGTTCAGCGCGTTGTGCTCGCCCGGCATCGCCAGCGTGACGGGCAATGCGCTGGCACCGTCGGGCCGCTCTGCGCGAAAACGGATGGTCCCGCCGGTCTGTTGGAAATCGCACACGCGATAATCGGCCGATTCGCTGAAGCCGTAAGTGACAAACTGACGCTGCACCCGAGGCAACAGCTCGCGCACGTTATCGTCATCGAGACAGAGCACCGCCCGCCCGTAGAACGGCAGGTTGTGCAGAAACTCGACGAAGGTCGTCTTGAGGCGAGCAAAGTCGCCATCATACGTCGCCATATGGTCTGCATCGATATTGGTCACGATGGCAGTCATCGGCTGCAGGTGGAGGAAGGAAGCGTCCGATTCATCAGCTTCCGCGACCAGAAACTCGCCAGCGCCAAGCCGGGCATTGGTGCCCGCGCTGGTCAACTTGCCACCAATCACGAAGGTCGGATCCAATCCCGCCTCCGCGAACAGCGTCGACAACAGACTGGTCGTGGTGGTCTTGCCATGCGTTCCCGCGACAGCGATGCCGTGGCGAAAGCGCATCAGTTCGGCCAGCATTTCCGCGCGCCGCACCACCGGCACACGGTGCTCGCGCGCCCACCGAATTTCCGGATTGGCGGTATCGACAGCGGTCGAGACGACCACCACATCCGCGCCCTCGGCGTTGACCGCCGCATGGCCGATAGCCACGCGAATGCCGCATTGCCGCAGATGATGCGTGACCGTCGACTCGCGAAGATCACTACCGCTGACCTGGTACCCTTCGTTGGCAAGAACTTCGGCAATACCGCACATACCGACACCGCCGATGCCGACGAAATGAATGCCGCGAATGCGCCTCATGCCAAGATGCGACCGTGCCGGTCGTGTTTGAATGCTATCGCTCAAGACCGATCTCCATGCAGCCATCGACCAGTCGGTCGACGGCGTCGAGATGAGCGACCCGACGCGCGTCGACCGCCATCGAGGCCAGCCTTTCGGGTCGCAGGAGTGATTTCAGGGTGTCTTCCAACCGCGCCGGCGTCAGCGCCGACTGCTGAACGAGCTCGGCGCCGCCGGCGTCGACCAGATGGCGCGCATTGAGCGTCTGATGGTCGTCGACCGCATGCGGGAACGGCACCAGCAGCGACGGCTTGCCCGCTGCACTCAGCTCCGCGATGGTCAACGCACCCGCGCGACAGACGATCAGGTCTGCCCAGTCGTAGGCTTCGGCCATATCATCGATGAAGGCACTGACCTCGGCGTCGACGCCGGCATCACGATAAGCGGCGGAGGTCTTCTCGTCCTTATCTCGCCCCGCCTGATGGCGCACGAGCGGGCGAGCGTCAGCGTCGAGGGTTGCCAACGCTAGCGGCAGCTTCTCGTTCAGCGACTGCGCGCCAAGGGAGCCGCCCATCACGAGCAAGTGCAGCCGGCGCCCGGTCATCTCCTGCGCCGTGCGCACTCGCTCGCCCAGCGCCGCGATCTCCGCTCGCACCGGGTTGCCGACAACCAGCGCCTTGTCATCGGGGAAGGCGCCCGGGAACGCCGCGTAGGTACGTGTCGCCAGCCGGGACAGGGACCGATTGGTCAACCCGGCGATCGCGTTCTGTTCATGCACCATCAGCGGCCGGCCGCAGAGCCGCGCGGCCAGGCCACCCGGGCCACTGGCAAACCCGCCGAGGCCGACGACCAGCTGCGGCTCGAACCGGCGTATGACGCGGCGCGCCTGCAGCACGGCACGCGTCAGCCGCCACGGCACGGCCAACCATCCCGACAAGCCGTTGCCACGCAGCCCCGCGATATCGAGCTGGTGCAGGGCAATGCCGGCTGCCGGTACCAGTCGATTCTCGATCCCCCTGGGGCTTCCCAGCCACTCGACCGTGACACCGCGATCCTGGAGCGCTTTCGCGAGCGACAGCGCCGGCACCACGTGTCCACCGGTGCCGCCTGCCATGATCAGCACCCGTCGCAGCTCCGTCATGAGGCCCCCTCCATCGAATTCTGGCGAGACTGACGCGACTGTTCGGCCGTCTCGGCGCGACGCTTGAGCCGGCGGCGTACCTCGGCGTCGACCCGAAACAGCAGCGCGACCATGATGCCACTGACGATCATGCTGGAACCGCCGTAACTGAGCAGCGGCAGCGTCAGCCCCTTGGTCGGCAACATGCCGGAACTGACCGAAATGTTGATGAATGCCTGAGCGCCGATGACCAGCGCGATGCCGTAGCAGAGATACGCCGCGAAAGGACTGCCGGCCAGTTCGGCCTTGCGCCCGATACGAAAGGCGCGGAACACCAGCAGCGCAAATAGCAGAATGACGCTGACGGCACCGAAGAGCCCCAGCTCCTCGGCCAGTACCGCAAAGACGAAATCGGTATGCGCCTCCGGCAGGTAGAAGAGCTTCTGCACACTATTGCCGAGCCCCAGCCCGAACCAGTGTCCACGCCCGAAGGCGATCAGCGCCTGAGTCAGCTGGTACCCGGTGTTGTACTGGTCCGCCCAGGGGTTGGCGAAACTGGTGATTCGCTGCAGGCGATAAGGCTCCGATACGGCCAGCATCACCGCACCCGAGCCGACGATGGCCAGGATCAGCAGAAACCGCCACAGCGGCGCCCCGGCCAGCAGCAGCATGCCCATGACGCAGCCTGTCAGCACCACGATGGCGCCATAATCCGGCTCGAGAAGCAGCAGAAAACCGATCAGCGCCAGCACCGCCAGCGGGCGCAGGAAGGCACTCCAAGTGCGGCGGACATCGGGCAGAAAGCGCTCCAGGTAGCCGGACAGATAGACGATCAGGCAGAGCTTGGCGACCTCGGAAGCCTGCACGTTGATGAGTCCGAGCGGAATCCAGCGTCGGCTGCCGTTCACCTCGCGCCCGACCACCAGCACTAAAAACAACAGGAGCAAGGCGACGATCAGCATGAACGGCCCCTTGTCGCGCCACCAGTTCAACGGCATGCGCACGGCGATCAGCCCGACCGCGATCGCCGCGACCACGAAGATGCCGTGACGGATACTGAAGTAATAGGGATTGCCAGTCAGGCTCGCCGCGATCTCGGTGGATGCCGAGGTCACCATGACCCAGCCGATCAGCAGCAGCGACAGTGTCGAGAGCAGCAACCAGCCATCGAACGACTGGAACCGCGTGGTGAACCGATCTTCCAGCGCTTTCAACATTCGGCGTCCTGCCCTTGCTCGAGCGTTCCGGTTGCCAGCAAGGCGCGAAACGCGTCCCCGCGGGCCATATAATGGGGAAATTGATCCAGGCTCGCGCATGCCGGCGACAGCAGCACACAGTCTCCCGGCTGCGCCTTCGCCGCCGCACGCCGCACCGCGGCCTCGAGCGTGTCGACGCGACACGTCGGCAGGTGATCCCCGAGCACGGCAGCCAGTTTCGGCGCATCCTCGCCGAACACCACCGCCTCACGGGCATAGCGCACGAGCGGTGCGACCAACGGTGTGAAATCGGCCCCCTTGCCGACACCGCCGCCCAGCCAGATCAGCCGACCGGAGAGCGTCTCTCCCAGCCCCGCCAGCGCTGCCAGCGTGGCACCGACGTTAGTGCCTTTGGAATCGTTGATCCAGCGCACGCCGGCCCGTTCGGCGACGACTTCGCCCCGATGCGGCAAGCCGGCGAAGCGACGCAGTACGCCACACATCGCGGTCAACGGCAGATTCAGCGAGTCGCCAATGGCGAGCGCCGCCAGGGCATTGGCCTGATTGTGGCGCCCCGGCAACCTGAGATCCGCCACCGACATGATGCGCTGATCACCACGGCTGAGCCACGCCCCCTTCTGCCCACTGTCGATGTCCGGCAGCAACCCCCAGTCACGCCCCTCCGGCCTGCCCGTCGTGAAACCGACGCAGGACAGCGACGCCTCTTCCGGCCAGGTGGCCGGATCTTCACGATTGATGACCGCCAGGGCCGCTCCCTCGAAGATCCGCGCCTTGGCCCGCCGATAGCCGGCCATGTCGCCATGTCGATCGAGGTGGTCGGCGGAGAGGTTGAGGAAGGCGGCGCAGCTCGCGCCCAGGTTGCTCAGCGTCTCCAGCTGGAAACTCGAGAGCTCCAGCACGAACAGCTCGGCGTCCGGCTGATCCAGCAGCAGGTCCAGCGCCGCGGCGCCCAGGTTACCTCCTACCGCGACGCGCACTCCTGCCTCGCGGGCCATGTCGCCGACCAGCGTGGTGACGGTGGATTTGGCATTGGAGCCGGTAATGGCGACGATCGGCGCCCGGCAGTAGCGGGCGAACAGCGATATCTCGCCGACGACACGCGACCGATGGGCATTCAGCCCGGCTTTCACGAGGTCGATTCCAGGGCTGACGACGATCTCCGAGAAGGTCTCGAGCGGCAGCGATTGCAGTGGGCCCAGATGCAGTACGACATCAGGGAATGCCTGCCGAAACGCCTCGGCGGCCGGCGGCGCCTCGCGCGTGTCGGCCATCACGAAAGACTCACCGCGAGCCTGCAGGAAGCGGGCAATGGCACGTCCGGAAACGCCGAGCCCGACGACGAGACGATCCCGGCCCGGCACGCCGCTGTCAGGCGCTGTCACCGGCACGTCGCGACTCATCATCTTATCGCAGCTTCAGCGTCGCCAGCCCCAGCAGGACCAGCATGACGGTGACGATCCAGAAGCGCACGATGACACGTGGCTCGGGCCACCCCTTCAGCTCGAAGTGGTGATGTAGCGGGGCCATGCGGAAGATGCGTCGCCCGGTCAGCTTGTAGGAACCGACCTGGAGAATGACCGAGACGGTCTCCATCACGAAGACGCCCCCCATGATGAAGAGCACGATCTCCTGCCGCACGATCACGGCCACGATGCCCAGCGCCGCACCCAGCGCCAGCGCGCCGACGTCACCCATGAAAACCTGGGCGGGATAGGTGTTGAACCAGAGAAAACCCAGGCCCGCGCCGGCAATCGTGCCGCAGAACACCGCCAGCTCACCGGCACCCGGCACTTCCGGGATGTGCAGATAGTCGGCAAAGACGGCGTTGCCGCTGGCGTAGGCGAACACCGCCAGGCCCATGGAGACCAGCACCGTCGGCATGATCGCCAGACCATCGAGGCCGTCGGTGAGATTGACGGCGTTGGAGCTGCCGACGATGACCAGATAGCTCAGCACGATGTAGAAGGCGCCGAGAGGAATGGCCACATCCTTGAACAGCGGCACGATCAGGCTGATCTCGACCGGCGAGGCGGCGGTGAAATAGAGAATCAGCGACGCCCCGAGACCGATGACCGACTGCCAGAAATATTTCCAGCGAGCCGGCAGTCCGCGTGGATTTTTCTCTACGACCTTGCGGAAATCATCGACCCAACCGATGGCACCAAAGCCGAGCGTGACGGCGAGCACCAGCCAGACGTAATGATTGGTGAGATCGCCCCATAGCAGCGTGCTGACGGCAATCGAGATCAGAATCAGCGCCCCGCCCATCGTCGGCGTGCCGGCCTTGGAAAGATGCGACTGCGGTCCGTCGTCGCGAACCGCCTGCCCGATCTGTCGCTCCACCAGACGCCGAATCATCTGGGGTCCCATCCACAGGCTCAGAAATAGCGCCGTCAGGGTCCCCAGAATGACGCGCAGCGTCAGATACCCGAATACGTTGAAGGCACTCTGAAAGTGCGTCAGCAGTTCAGCCAGAAAAAGCAACATGAGTCGAAATCACCTTGAAACATCATCACGCAGCACGGCGACGAGTCGCTCCATGCCCGCGCTGCGAGACCCCTTGACCAGAACGCTGGCGCGGGGAGGAAGTCGATCGCGTGCAAAGGTTGCAAGCGTCGCCCAGTCATCGAAGTGGCGGGCCGATTCGCCGAATGCCTCGGCTGCGGGTCGTGCCGCCTCGCCGAAGGTCGCGAGAAACTCGATCCCCATCTCTCGCGCCTGGCGCCCAACCGCCGCGTGCATGGCGTCGGCCTGGTCACCGAGCTCCGCCATCGGCCCCAGAAAACACCAGTGGGGACCCGGCAACGATACCAGCGCCGCCAGCGCCGCGCGCATGGCGCCGGGATTGGCATTATAGGTATCGTCGACGATACAGCTATCGCGAATCCCCGACACCGCCTGCATCCTACCCGGCATCGGCTGGCAAGCCTCCAGACCGGCGACAATCTCGACACCATCAAGGCCCAGAGCATGCGCCGCCGCCGCCGCCGCCAGCGCGTTGCGTACGTTGTGCTCGCCGATCAGCGAAAGCGACACCCGACGCGGCGTTTCGCCCGGCAGCGAAAGCGTGAAAGCATAACGTCCACCGCGATCGCAGACCAGATCACTGGCCGAGACGCTGGCCGAGGCGTCGACGGCGAAGTCGAGCAGACGCGCCCGGCCGGCGAGCGCTCGCCAGATGGGAAAATAGCGCTCCTGACGATCCAGCACCGCGCAACCATCGCTGCCGAGTCCCGACAGAATCTCTCCCTTGGCTTGGGCGATCTGTCCCATGCCGCCAAACTCGCCCACGTGGGCGCCGGTCACGTTGGTGATGATGGCCACGTCCGGCTTGCTGAGCGCCGTTGTCCAGGCGATTTCCCCGAGATGATTGGCACCGAGCTCCACCGCCGCGAACCGATACTCGTCCTGCAGACGCAGCAGCGTCAGCGGCGCCCCGATGTCATTATTAAGATTGCCTTGAGTCGCAAGCGTGGGAGCACGGCGAGAGAAGATCGTCGACAGCATCTCCTTGACGGTGGTCTTGCCACTGTTGCCGGTGACCGCAATCAACTGGCCGCCCCACGTCATACGATGCGCTCGAGCCAGCAGCCCCAGCGCGAGGCGTGTATCCGGCACAACGATCTGAGCCAGCGCATCGTCGACCGGGCGCGAGACGACAGCGCCGACGGCACCCTTCTCCCGCGCTTCGCCCAGATAGTCATGCGCATCGAAGCGCTCGCCGATGAGCGCGACCAGTAGATCCCCGGGCTGCAGAGCGCGCGTATCCGTCACGATCCGCGTCACCGTCGCGTCCGCACCATTCAGCGAAGCGCCCAGGCGGGCGGCGATACCGCTCAATCGGTAACTCATCGCTTGCGCTCCTGGCGATCGAGAATTTCGGTGGCGACCTCGATATCACTGAACGGCTGGCGCACGCCGGCAATCTCCTGGTAGTCCTCATGCCCCTTGCCGGCGATCAATACGATATCCGCGGGTCCGGCGGCGGCAATGACCCGCTCGATAGCCTGACGTCGACCCTCGATCGACCAGACTTCGGCTCTGGCGGACTCGCTCAGACCGCCGGCGGCGGCGTCACGAATCAGCGTGGCCGATTCGCTGCGCGGGTTGTCATCGGTGATCACGATGCGGTCCGCCCACTTCTCGACTGCCGCTGCCATCAACGGCCGCTTGCCCGGATCACGATCGCCACCACAGCCGAAGACGCACCAGAGCTTGCCGCCATCCCGCGCTGGCAGATGATCACGCAGCGCCCCCAGCGCGCTTTCCAGCGCAGCCGGCGTGTGTGCGTAATCGATGACCACAATGGGTGCCCGCGCGTCTGGAGCGCGCGGCAGGCGCTGCATGCGCCCCGCCACGGGCGTGAGCTTGCCGGCCGCGCTCCACACCTCGGCCAGGGGATATCCCAAGCCGTAGAGCACGCTCATCCCCAGCAGTACGTTATCCAGGTTGAAACGCCCCATCAGCGGCAGTTCGAGCACGCCTTCGTTCTCGGGCGTCGCGACAATGGCACGCAAGCCGTTGGGCAGCATCTCGACATCGACCACGCGCAGCGTCGTCGCGGCCGCCTGACCGATCGCCAGCACGCGAACGCCCTCCTCGAGGCCAGCCAGCATCAGCCTCGCCAGCGGGTCGTCACCGTTGACGACCGCCAGTTCGAGCTCCGGACGCTTGAACAGCTTGGCCTTCGCTGCGGCATAGGCAGCCATGCTGCCGTGATAGTCGAGATGATCGCGAGTCAAATTGGTGAAGACAGCGCAAGTGATCGGCGTGTCGCCCAGGCGATCCTGGGCCAGCGCATGCGACGAGACCTCCATGGCGACGGTATCGATCGACTCGCCCGCCATGTCGCCCAGCATCTGCTGCAGCGCCAGCGGGCCAGGCGTAGTCTGAAGCGCCGGCTGCAGCGCATGCGGAGCACCGTAGCCCAGGGTGCCGACGACACCGGCGCGACACCCCAGAGAGCCCAGCAGCGTCGCGATATAGTGCGTCACCGAGCTCTTGCCGTTGGTGCCCGTCACGCCGATCAGCGTCATCTCGGCAGGCACGCCGAACAGCTCACGCCCCAACGCCGCGAGGCGCTCGGCAAGATTCGGCAGCGCCAGCACGCGGGAGTCCGCCTGCCAGTCGGCCTCGAGTCCCTCCGCTTCACACAGCGCGGCGACGGCACCCGCACCAAACGCGGATTCCAGAAAATCGCGGCCGTCAGTGGCGACACCGGGTACCGCCAGGAACAGCGAGCCCGCAGAGACTGCGCGGCTGTCCTGCACTAGCTCGACCGTGAGGGGCTGTGCTGTCGAGGCACCCTCCGGCGGCTCCGGTAACCAGTGCTGCAAGCGCTCGGCGGACGCGGCATCGGGCCACATGGCCGACAGCGCCGAACGCAGGCGGGCGCCATCGATCCTCATGGTGAAGACTCCTCGCTCGATTCATCCGGCGGCACGTCGAGCAGGCGCAGCGCACTGCCGACCACGCGGCTGAACACCGGCGCCGCCACCAGGCCGCCGTAATAGTCGCCCTTCTTGGGGTTGTCGATCATCACTACCGTGACGATGCGCGGATTGGACGCTGGCGCGATGCCCGCGAACAGGCCGCGATACTCGGTCTCCTGATAACCGGAACTGGTCACCTTGCGCACCGTGCCGGTCTTCCCCGCCACGCTATAGCCGGGAACCATCGCCAGGTGGCCACCGGCGTTGGGCTGCACGATGTGCCCAAGCATGCCCAGCAGTTCATGCGCGACCTTCGGCGCCATGATCTGGTCGCTGTCGGGCTGACCGTTCAGCTTGAGCAGCGACGGATGCAGACGCTTACCGTCGTTGGCAATCGCCGTATAGGCGCTGGCCAGCTGCAGCGGTGTCACGGCGACCCCATAACCATAGGCCATGGCGGCCTGGGCGCTGCGCGGCAGATTGGTCAACGACGGCAGGCTGCCGCTGTTCTCCCCGGGGAATCCCGTGCCGGGCGACTGCCCCAGCCCCAGCTCACGGTAACGATCCCAGATCGTTTCCTTGGGCAGCTGCAGGGCAATGTGCGACATGCCGATATTGGATGAGTGCAGCAGAATGCCCGCCGGCGTGAGCTTGCCGTAATTGCGGAAGTCCTTGATCGTGTAGCCGTCGACGACCATCCAGCCCGGCGACGTGTCGATGATGGTATCCGGCGTGATCTTGCCGCTGGCCAGCGCGGCCGACATCGCCAGCGGCTTCATCACCGAGCCGGGCTCGATGGCGTCGGTGATCGCCTGGTTGCGCAACCCGCGCACGTCGACGTCGGCACGATTGTTAGGGTTGTACGACGGCAGATTCGCCATCGCCAGCACTTCACCGGTGCGCGCGTCGAGCATCACCAGCGAACCGCCGTCGGCGTCGTTCTTGCGCACGCCGGCGGCGAGCTCGCGATAGGCCATGTACTGCAGCCGCAGATCGATCGACAGCGTCAGATCGCCGCCCGGCTTGGCTTCGTCGATCAGATGAAGATCACGCACCAGCCGGCCCTTGCGGTCCTGCAGCACCCGTCGCTTGCCCGGCTTGCCGGTCAGGTAGCGGTTATAGGCGAGCTCCAGTCCCTCCTGGCCCTTGTCATCGACGTTCGTCACCCCGACGAGCTGAGCGGCGACCTCTCCGGCGGGATAGTAGCGTTTGTACTCGTCCCGCGAGTAGACGCCGGGCATCTGCAGGTCGAGAACCGGCTTGGCCTCGGCCGGCGTCAGCTGCCGCTTGAGATACATGAACTCATGCTTGGAATAGCGCTGAATGCGAGACTCGAGCTGCTGCGGATCGACCTTTAGCGTCTTGGCCAGCAGCGTCTGCTGAATGGGGTCCTGCGGTAATTCCTGCGGGTTGGCCCACAGGGTCACCACCGGCGTGGAGATCGCCAGCGGATCGCCGTTGCGATCGCTGATCATGCCCCGGTGGGCGCCGATGGTCTGGGTGCGCAGCGTGCGCGCGTCGCCCTGATTCTGCAGAAAGCTGCGATCGATCACCTGGAGATAGACCACGCGCCCGACCAGCGCACCGAGCGCCACGAGAATGACCAGCAGCATGAACCAGTAACGACCGGCAGCCAGCGGTGCGTTGGGAGCACGAGTCCGTGAGGTCGTGGCGCGGCGTGTGGCGCTCATGGACGGATCACCTTGACCTCGTCGACACCGGGAACGCGCATGTCCAGACGCTGGCTGGCGATCGATTCGACGCGAGCCGGCGAAGACCAGGTGCTCTCCTCGAGCAGCAGGCGCCCCCACTCCGTCTGCAGCGCATCACGCTGTTTCTCCAGTTTCTGCAGCCGCGCGTACTGAACGCGGGTGAAATGCGCGGTACTGACAATGGTCAGCGCACTGATCAGAATCGCCACGATCAACCCCGACAGCAGCGTGGTGCGCCATCCCGGGCGGCGGGCGAAGGGCCAGTCGCCGATGTCCAGCAGGCTACGTCGTCCTTGAACGGCCATGGAGCTCCTTATTCCAGCTTTTCGGCAACGCGCATGACCGCGCTGCGCGCGCGCGGGTTGGCATCGACCTCGCTCTCGCCGGGGCGCATCGCTTTACCCACCGGCTTGAGCCGCTTGATGAGTTGATCCTCGCGTATCGGCATCCCGCGCGGCAAGTGCGTGTCACCGCGAGACTGATCGCGGATGAAGCGCTTGACCAGGCGATCCTCCAGCGAATGGAAGCTGATCACGACCAGCCGACCGCCCGGCGCGAGAACGTCGAGCGCGGCGTCCAGCGCACGCTCGAGCTGACCCAGTTCGTCGTTGAGATGAATGCGAATCGCCTGAAAAACGCGCGTCGCGGGATGCTTGCCTTTCTCCCACGCAGGGTGAGCCGCCTTGACGATCTCGGCGAGCTGCTGAGTCCGCTCGATCGGCGCTGTCTGTCTCGCGGCGACGATGGCTCTGGCAATCCGTTTGGCGAAACGTTCCTCACCGTAGACCTTGAAGACACGCGCCAGCTCGGACTCGACCGTTCGGGAGAGCCACTCCGCGGCGCCGATGCCGGCACTCGGATCCATGCGCATGTCCAGCGGCCCATCGCGCAGGAAGCTGAATCCGCGCTCGGGGTCATCGAGCTGAGGAGAGGAGACACCGACATCCAGCAGCACGCCGTCGAGCGCCCCGCTCACGCCGGCTTGCGCCGCATGAAGATCGAGCTCGCCGAATTCACCGGCGTGGATGGAGAAGCGCGGATCGGCAATGTCCTGCGCAGCTTCCAGCGCCGCCGGGTCGCGGTCGATCGCCATCAGGCGACCGTCCACCCCGAGTCGCTCGAGTATCGCGCGGGAGTGACCGCCGCGGCCGAAGGTGCCATCGAGATAGATACCGGCGGGTGATTGCAGCAGTGCATCCACGGCGCCGTCGAGCAGCACGCTGGTGTGTCGAAACGGCGCGCGGGCTGCTGCACCGCTTTCGGATCTCTGTGAAGCCTTGTCGCGGTGCTGCATGCGTTTCTCGGTGATGGCGGACGGCTAAAAAAAGAGGTGGGAGCCGGCCGATAAGCCGGGTTCTGTCGAGGACAGTCATTCATCTAGGAGGCGTGTCGCCACGCCTCTCGAGCAACCTACCCGGATCCAGCGCGGGCCGCGCCTCAGGATCCCTATTTGGTCTTGCTCCAGGTGGGGTTTACCGTGCCACGCACTGTTACCAGGCGCGCGGTGCGCTCTTACCGCACCCTTTCACCCTTACCGGCAGCGATACGCTGCTTAGGCGGTCTACTCTCTGCTGCACTGGCCGTCGGCTTGCGCCGCCCAGGCGTTACCTGGCACCTTGCCCTATGGAGCCCGGACTTTCCTCCCCCGGAAAAACCGGCGGCGACTGTCTGGCCGACTCCCAAGCGCGCAAGAATAACAGCCCCCCGGGACCCTCTCAAGACAGCATCGCACCCCTGCGACGATGTACAGCGCCCAATGGCCCGATGTCGCCACTCGGCGACATCATCAGGCATCATGCCTCGTTCGCCACCGGCGCCCGGCACACCCTGAAACTCAGGCGTGATCGGGCGCTCCCGACTTCAGCGCCAGCGCCATCTGGTACCACTGTTTGCGCCGACCACCCAGCATGCGCGTGGTGACGGCCGCCGCGCTCTTGACCGGCACACCCTCGTCCAGCAGCGCTTGCAGCAGGGTTTCCGCGGCGACTTCGTCGGCGTCTCTCTCGTCGGCTGGCGCGCCGGCCAACATCACCACGAACTCTCCGCGGGCCTGATCGCTATCCGCCTCCATCTGCGCAAGCAGCTCACTGGCAGTGCCATCGAGCAGCGTTTCGAACGTCTTGGTCAGCTCGCGCGCCAGCACGACCTGACGAGACGCTGCGACCTGGTCGATATCGACCAGCAGGTCGCGAATGCGGTGCGGGGATTCATAGAAGACTCGGGTTTCCGGGCGCGCAATTCCCGCTTCGAGCTGTCGCTGGCGCGGGCCGGACTTGGCCGGAAGGAATCCCTCGAACGTGAACCGGTCGGTCGGCAGACCGGCAACGCTCAAGGCGGTGATCAGCGCACAGGCACCGGGAATTGGCACGACGCGACAGCCGGCCTGGCGCAGCTCTCTGACCAGAACGAATCCCGGATCGGAGATCAGCGGCGTGCCGGCATCGCTGACCAGCGCCAGCGAGGCGCCGGCACGAAGACGGGTCAGCAGCTGCTCGACGCGCGCACTCTCGTTATGTTCGTGCAACGAGACAAGCGGCCGCTCGATACCGAGGTGACGCAGCAGGCGCTGGGTATGACGAGTATCCTCGGCGGCAATGGCATCCACTTCGGCGAGAACCCGCCCCGCGCGGACGCTCAAATCCTCGAGATTCCCAATCGGCGTGGCGACCACGTACAATACGCCTTCCTTTATGTCACTCATTCGGTACCATCCGAGTTGCGGGCATTCAGATAACGGGCTCGGCAGCCGAGCTCCGCGAACAGCCAGGGAATTCTCCCGAGGACGCCGACGCGCAACACCTCGGGGACAGGAATCGGCCAGTCATGCCGTCCGCCGTTCATCCGCGCACGCGTGACGCTTTCCGGCCTCTCATCACGTAAAGGGAAAGACGACTATGGGTTACGCGCTGCGGCGACTGCTTTTGCCTCTTATGGCGACACTGC
Organism: Salinicola rhizosphaerae; assembly: GCF_014652715.1. Lineage (GTDB taxonomy): Bacteria > Pseudomonadota > Gammaproteobacteria > Pseudomonadales > Halomonadaceae > Salinicola > Salinicola rhizosphaerae. The sequence goes on from NZ_BMZI01000007.1 coordinate 261,419, forward strand.
TCCTGGCTGGCTGTGCGGGTCAGAGCTTCATGCCGGGAACCGGTGGCCAGAGCGCCCAGGAACTGCTCAACCAGGCCAATAACCAGAGCGGCCAGCAGGCTGCGGCATCGCGACTGCAGGCGGCCGACATCCTAGCACGCCAGGGAGATACGGCGCAGGCACTGCAGATTGCCGGCCAGATCGATACGTCTCAGCTCGATGCGACACAGCAGGTCAAGTGGGCGCTGGTACTTTCCGATGCCGGCATCGCCGAAAAAGATGGCTGGAGCGTGATCCGGGCTACCGATATTCTCGATACCAATGCGGCACTTTCCAGCGACGACGGCCAGACCTTGCGCTATCGGCGCGGCATCGCCCTCAACATGGTCGGCGAACCGGAAGCCTCGGCCAGGCTGCTGATCGGCCTGCAGCAGAACAACGCACCCTACGATCTCAACGACGATATCTGGAAGCCGCTCTCCAGCCTGAGCCCGACCGCGCTGGATTCCCTGGCAGCGGCGGACGATAGCGCGATCATGCAGGGCTGGGTCGATCTCGCCCGTCTCTACCGCGCCAGCGGCGGTGACATCGGCAATCTGTTTGACCGCCTGGATCAGTGGCGCAGCCGCTACCCGGATCACCCGGCCAATCGCCGATTGCCGTCTGACCTCACGGCTCTGCGCCAGATCGAAGGCAACGAGATTCACCAGATCGCCGTCTTCCTGCCTCAGAGCGGCCCGCTCTCGAATATCGCCGCTGCGATTCGCAACGGCCTCGAAACCCGCGCCGAAGACGCGAAATCCCAAGGCGAGAACACACCGAGCCTCACCTTCGTCGACTCGAGCAACCAAGATATTGACGCGCTCTACGCGCAAGCGACGATGAGCGGCGCGCAGGCCGTCATCGGGCCACTCGACAAGGAGAAGGTCAGCCAGCTGGAAACGCGCGCCAGCGTGCCGCTGCCGACGCTGGCCCTCAACTACGGTGAACACGCGCGCAACAGCGCCACCAATCTCTATCAGTACGGCCTCTCGGCAGAGGACGAGGCCCGCCAGGCCGCCCACCGCGCGCACCTCGACGGTCACCGCCGCGCCGGGATCATGGTACCCGACAACGACTGGGGTTCACGGGTCCTGGCGGCCTTCCGCCAGCGCTGGGAGAGCGAAGGCGGCCAGGTCGCCTCGGTAGAGAGCTACAACCCCTCGGAATCGGTGGCACCGGCAGTTCGCAACCTGCTCAACAGTGACCCGTCGAGCATGGATATGCTGTTCCTGCTGGCACTGCCGAGCTACGCGCGCCAAGTGCCGCCGACGCTGGACTTCTACTACGCCGCCGACCTTCCGATCTACGCGACCTCTCATCTTTATGCAGGCACGCCGGAGCCGCGCGCCGACCACGACCTGAATGACGTTCAGTTCGTCGACATCCCTTGGATGATTCCGGATGCGGCTGCCGGCGGTGTGGACGCTCTGCCCTTCGTATCCACCTACCGCCGTCTGGTGACCCAGGATGACCCGGGGCTGCTCAAGCTCAACGCCATGGGCGTCGATGCCTATGAACTCGCCCGCCGACTACCACTATTCCAGGCCCTGCCGAATACGCAGATCTTCGGCGCCACCGGAACACTGAGCGCCCGCGACGACGGCCGTATCCAGCGCACCCTGCCCTGGGCCGTGTTTGAGTCGGGCACCCCACAACCGCTGCTGAGCGGACCGGCCACGAGCGGCACCCAGACGACGGCAGCGCCATCCACCCAAGGCGGCACAGACGACAGCAGCTCGAGCCGGGCATCGAGCAACGGCGGTGAGCAGCTCAACGGCTTTGCCCTGGACAGCGACAATGGCGACGACAGCGACTAGCGCGCGCCATCGCGGCCAGGCGATCGAGGCGGCAACGGCGACATGGCTATCTGAGCGCGGCCTGGAACTCGTCACGCGCAATCATCACGCCAAGGGTGGCGAGATCGACCTGATCATGCGCGACGGCGACTGCCTTGTCTTCGTCGAGGTGCGCCATCGCCGAGACGCCGCCTACGGCCACCCGCTCGAGACCGTCACACCCGCCAAGCAGAAGCGTATCGTCAAGGCGGCACGCTTCTATCTCCACTCACAGCGGCTATCATGTGCCTGCCGCTTCGACGTCGTCGGCGTCACCGGCACCGCACCGGATCTGGTATTCGACTGGATCCGCGCCGCCTTCGATGCCTACTGAACCACAGAGCACCCATGGATTTTCAAGCACGCATACTCGACCATTTCAACGCCAGTATCGACACCAAGACCTATGCCAGCGAGGTGCTACCGCCGTTCATCGAGGTCGCCAGCCAGATGATGGTCCAGTGCCTGGTCAGTGAGGGCAAGATACTCGCCTGCGGTAACGGCGGCAGCGCCGGCGATAGCCAGCATTTCTCGTCGGAAATGCTCAACCGCTTCGAGCGCGAGCGACCCAGCCTGCCGGCCCTGGCCTTGACGACGGACACTTCCACGCTGACGTCGATCGCCAACGACTACAGCTACAATGACGTCTTCTCCAAGCAGATCCGTGCACTGGGACAGCCCGGCGATATTCTGCTGGCCATCTCGACCAGCGGAAATTCTGCCAACATCGTGCAGGCGATCCAGGCAGCTCACGATCGCGAGATGAGCGTCATCGCATTGACCGGCCGAGACGGCGGCGACATGGCGTCGCTACTGGGCCAGGATGACTGCGAAATTCGCGTGCCCGCCACCGTGACGGCACGCATCCAGGAAGTTCACCTGCTCGTCATTCACTGCCTGTGTGACTTGATCGACGAACAGCTTTTCGGAAGCAACGAGTGAGACTGATGAAAAAGACCCTGATCGTTACCTCCTGCCTGATCGGCCTGCTCACCCTGGGCGGCTGCGCCAGCAACGCCACGCAGGAAAACTACGCCGAGCGCACACCGGGCGCCAAGGCCGAAGACAGCACCATTCAGAGCAAGATCTTCGATGATCTGAATACCGCTGACGCCCGCTACGGCGATGCCCACATCAATGTCGACAGCTACAATTCGAATGTTCTTCTGACTGGCCAGGTCCCGAGTGACGAGCTCAAGTCGCGTGCCACCGACATCGCGCGCAACGTGCGCAGCGTCCGCGAAGTGCACAACGAACTGTCGGTATCCGCCAATACCCCGGTCAGCCAGCGCATGACCGACACCTGGATCACTGGGCGTATCAAGGCGAACCTGATCGCCAACGAAGATCTCGATGCCAACCTGATCCGCGTCATCACCGAAAACAGCACGGTCTATCTGATGGGAATGGTCACCCAGCAGCAAGCGCAGCAGATCGTCAACGCCGCATCCGGTGTCGGCGGCGTCCAGCGCATCGTCAAGGTGTTCGAATACCTCAACTGATCGCCGTCATCGGCGAGTCATGCGAACGCGCTAAGCTGAGCAAAAAAATGCCGCCGAACCAGAGTTCGGCGGCAT
>NZ_BMZI01000007.1:264919-287664 GCF_014652715.1 Salinicola rhizosphaerae
GCGGTTCGCGACGACAGCGTGATTCGCGATACCAAGACCTGTCGCGGGGGCTACTTGACGATGCGTAGCGACGGCTTGCCCTTCTCGGGACGCGTCGGCGCCTCCTCATCGGACGACGCCTCGTCTTCAGTCGAATCGCTGCGCTGCTCGACGCTCTCCAGCGCAGGACGCTCGGTCTCGTCGAGCTCGGCCTTCTCCTCGCTGGCGAAGGAGGGCATTACCGGTTCCTGCCCGAACACCATGCCAACCCCGTTCTCTCGCGCATAGATGGCGATCAGCGCATCCATCGGCACGATCACCTGCATCGGCTGACCGCTGAAGCGAGCACCGAACGTGACCGCGGCATTGTCGATCAGCAGATCCCGCACCGCCGCCGGCGCGACGTTCAGCACGATCTGCCCATTCTGCACGAACTGCTGCGGCACCTTCACGCCAGGCTTGCCGGCATCGACCACGATATACGGCGTCTGCTCGTTGTCGAGAAGCCATTCATAGAGGCCTCTGGCCAGATAGGGACGGCTAGTCAGCATATCACCTCCTCTCGGGCAGCTTGCTTACGACACGCGCCGCATCAGCTACGCATTTCACGTTCGGTTTCAGACAGCGACACCTTGAACGCATCGCGCGCGAAAACGCGCTCCATGTAGCTCATGAGCGGCTTGACCTGCTTCTCCGGCAGCTCGACGCCGAGCGCAGGCAGACGCCAGAGGATCGGCGCGATACAGCAGTCGACCAGCGTAAACTCTTCGCTCATGAAATAGGGCATGTCTTCGAAGATCGGTGAGATGCCGGTCAGGCTCTCGCGCAGCTCTTTGCGCGCCTTGTCGGCTTCTTTCTTCGGTCCCTGGAGGATCTGGTCGACCAGCGGACACCACTCGCGCTCGATGCGATGCATCCAGAGCCGGCTCTGCGCGCGCGCGACCGGATAGACCGGCAGCAGCGGCGGGTGCGGGAAGCGCTCGTCGAGGTACTCCATCATGACCTTGGACTCATAGAGCACCAGATCGCCACGATCCACCAGCGTCGGAACGCTGTTGTACGGATTCAGATCGGCGAGCTCCGCGTTATGCTCATCGGCGGAAACGTCCAGAATATCGACGGCGATGCCTTTCTCGGCCAGCACGATTCTGACGCGATGACTGAAGTGATCATCATTGCCGGAGTAGAAGGTCATCGACGATCGCTTGGCCACTACACCCATGAAACTTTCCTCGCATTAATTCAACGGTCAATGATACCACGGCCCTTGCGGATTCTGGGCGGCGAAACGCGCCATCGGCTTTTGTCCGACCGAACGCCGCGAAACACCTGCCATGAACGGCAAAACGCCCGACTGAGGACAGTCGGGCGTTGAGCGCAAAGGCGATTCGGAAGGAATCAGCGCTTGGAGAACTGCGGACGACGACGCGCCTTGCGCAGACCCACTTTCTTACGCTCGACCTCACGCGCGTCACGCGTGACGTAGCCAGCAGCGCGAAGCGGCTTGCGCAGCTCCTCGTTGTACTCCATCAGCGCACGGGTGATGCCGTGACGGATAGCGCCGGCCTGGGCAGAACCGCCGCCGCCCTTGACGGTGACGAAGACGTCGAACTGGCCGGTGGTTTCGGTCAGCTCGAGCGGCTGACGCACGACCATCTGCGCGGTAACGCGACCGAAGAACTCGCCGAGTTCACGATCGTTGACGGTGATCTTGCCGGTGCCCGGCTTGAGGAACACGCGAGCGGTGGAAGTCTTGCGACGCCCGGTGCCGTAGTACTGTTGTGCCATGACGGATTACCCTCAGATGTTCAGTTCTTGCGGCTGCTGCGCGGCGTGCGGATGCTCGGTACCTGCATACACCTTGAGCTTGGCATGCATGGCACGACCCAGCGGCCCCTTGGGCAGCATGCCCTTGACGGCGGTCTCGATGACGCGCTCCGGCGCGTGGTCGATCAGTTTCTCGAACGACATGGAGCGCAGACCACCCGGGTAACCGGTATGACGGTAGTAATTCTTGGCTTGCGCCTTGTTGCCGGTCACGCGCACTTTTTCCGCATTGACGACGACGATGTAATCGCCAGTGTCGACGTGAGGCGTGTATTCCGGTTTGTGTTTGCCACGCAGGCGGCGCGCAATTTCCGTCGCCAGACGACCGAGCGTCTTGTCCGCGGCATCGACGACATACCAGTCGCGCTGCACGGTTTGCGGCTTGGCACTAAACGTCTTCATGAGTGTTTCACCAGATAAGCGAGTTTGGGCATTGAAGCGTGCTTCCCCCCGTCGCGGGCGGTACTTCTTCTGCCATCCCTATTTTTCTTGGGTTGCCCGCCAAAGCGAGGCAACGGTACGAAGAGCGCGCATTGTACACGAGCGTTTCGGCACTGCAAAGCCCGTACCGGCTGGAGAGGCAATCCCCAGGCCAGGCCCGCTCAGGGTTTGTGAGCCAGTGCCAGATAGTCTCGCGACTGCATCTCCTGAAGACGCGAGAGCGTGCGCTCGAACTCGAAGCCGAGATTGCCCCCGGTGTAGAGAGATTCGACCTCCGCTTCCGCGGACAGCAGCAGCTTGACCGCGCGGTCGTAGAATTCATCGACCATGCTGATGAATCGGCGCGCCTGATCGTCGCTGGCTGCGCCCATGCGGGGCACGTTGGAGACCAGCACGGTATGAAACTCTCGCGAGAGCTCGATGTAATCGTTCTGACTGCGAGGGCCATCGCAGAGCATCTTGAAGTCGAACCAGACGACCCCCTCGTGCTGACGCTTCGCGGTCAGCTCCCGATGATTGATGGTCAGTTTGACCTGCTCGCGCCCGTCGTTTCCGGCAACCGATCGAAAGCTCTTGGCCAGCAGCTGCTCTGCCTGCTCGTCCAGCGGCGAGTGGAATATCTCGACCTGCTCCAGCGCGCGCAGTCGGTAATCGACCCCGGAGTCGACATTGACCACCTCGCAGTGACGCTTGATCAGATCGATTGCCGGCAGGAACCGAGCGCGCTGCAGGCCGTCCTTGTAGAGATCGTCCGGCACGATGTTGGATGTCGCAACCAGCACGACGCCCTGCGCGAACAGCGCCTCCATCAGGTTGCCGAGTATCATAGCATCGGTGATGTCCTTGACGTAGAACTCGTCGAAGCAGATCACCCGCGCCTCACGTGCAAACTGGGCCGCGATCTGCGTCAACGGATTCTTCTCGCCCTTGTGGGCATCGAGCTCTCGATGCACGCGCTGCATGAAGCGATTGAAATGGGTTCGCATCTTGCGATCGAACGGCAGCGACTCGTAGAACACGTCGACGAGATAGGTCTTGCCCCGGCCGACGCCGCCCCAGAAGTAGAGCCCCATCACCTTGGGTTTGGCCGGCGCCGCCTCGGGAGCCTTGCTGCGCTTGCCGAATAGCCCCGCCACCTTGGAGAGCGTCGAGTCGCCGCCGCCGGCAGCAACCGAGGGCTGCGGCGCCGGCGTGCGCTGCAGATCATCGTACAGGCGCTGGAGGTGCTTGACGGCGTTCTCCTGCGCCGCGTCGTAACTGAAATCGTCGCGCTCGAGATCAGCGCGATAGCGCGCCAGCGGCGTCGACGCACCGGCGCGGGACGTTGCGGATTGCGGAGAACTCATGGTGATGTCGAAACCTCCCGTCGAATCGTGTGGCGGGGATTATAGCGTTCGACGAAGGTCTTGACAGCGTCGGCCGGATAACGAAGGTTTGACCCGGCAGCCGACCCGCTCGATATAATGGCCGCGCGTCGCACCCGCGCGGCCGGTTGGCGGCGACGGAGGTCCAAAAGTTGGGTCGTGCCGAGCACGACGATAAGGAGCGCACAGTGAACGAAAGCAATATCGACTGGATTCTGGCGATCGCCTGTTTCCTGGCGGGCATCGGTATCGGCGCCCTTTTCTACCACCTCTTGAATGCTAACGTGGCACGTAATCAGAAGGTGCGTCAGCGCCTGGCACAGACCGAACTGGAGCTCAACCAGGTCAAGGACTCGCTCAACGATCACTTCGCCAAGGCCGCGGATCTTGCCGCCGGCATTCAGCGCCAGAGCGGCGAACTCGAGCAGCATCTGCTCCAGGGAGCCGACCGCTTCGTCGACGATCTCAAGCTCAAGCGACGGCTGCACGGCGACCGTGAAGACGACGCAGACGAGGTCGATGCGCCGCAGGTCCCCAGAGACTATGCCGATGGCCAGCAGGGCACGCTCGCCGAGGATTACGGAGTCCGGCAGCGCCAGGCTAGCCAGGAGACCGTCACGCCGCCGCCTCGTTATTGAGACAGCCATGATGCCTCGGCGGTCGAGCCGTCTGTCGGGCTCGACCGCCCCCAACCCTCGGCATGAGCTACACCTTGCTCATGCCGGATTATCGATATCGACGAAACGATGCTCGAGTCCAAATCGGGCAGCGACCCACTCCCCCAGCGCTCGCACGCCATCGCGCTCCGTCGCGTGATGACCCGCCGCGATATAGCTAATGCCCATTTCCCGCGCCATGTGGGTGGTGCGCTCAGAGATCTCCCCGGAAACGAAAGCGTCCGCGCCAGCCTCGGCTGCCAGCGGCAGCATGTCCTGTGCGCCGCCGGTGCACCAGGCGATCTGCCGAATCTCGCGCTCGTGCCCCGGTATGAGCAACGGCTGACGCCCCAATGCAGCCGCGATTCGACCTGCCAGTTCGACGCTGCCGAGCGTCGCATCGGGAGCGCCCATCCACAGAATGCCCTGGCCCAACTCCCCATCGAGGCACTGCGGTGCCGCCACGCCCAGGCGAGCCCCCAGGCAAGCGTTGTTGCCCAGCGTCGGATGCGCATCCAGCGGCAGGTGATAAGCGAACAGGTTCATGTCGTGTTGAAGCAGCGTGGCAAAGCGCTTTCGCTTCATGCCGGTCACGCTGACAGGCTCGTTCTTCCAGAAATAGCCGTGATGCACGATGACGGCATCGGCATTCCAGGCCACGGCCTCGTCGAGCAGCGCCTGACAGGCGGTGACACCGGTCAACACACGCCGGATATCGGATCGCCCTTCGACCTGCAGGCCGTTGACCGTGTAATCCTTGAACGCCGACACGCGCAGCTCGTCGTCCATCGCCTGCTGCAGCTCGTGTCGCGTAATCGTCTGTTGCGAACTCATCTGACCTCCCGGCGAAAAATCTCGGTGAATGTTACACTTGCGCCGAGCGGATTATCGCAATGCGGTGGCGTTCGATAAACCGCCCGCCTCTTCGCACCATGCTCCTCATGGCGACCCAGGTTGCCGACCTTGTCGCTCCCGGTTTCAGGAAAGATTTCCATGCGCCGCCATCTGTCTACCTTCTTGTGGCCCGTCCTCTGCGGCATCCTGCTGGCCGTTGCACTGCTGTATGCCTTCCCGTCGCTGCTGGGCCGCGATGTCGCCCAGCCCGATGCGCCTCGCAGCGGCACCATGACCGCTTCCACCACCGATGCCCCGGAGCGCGACCCGCCGGACGTGATCGAAGCGCCAGCGCTCAATCGTAGCCAGGGTCCGGTCAGCTACGCGGAGGCGGTCAACCGAGCCGCTCCCGCCGTCGTCAATGTGTACTCGTCGAGGGTCGTCGACACCAGCCAGCATCCGCTGATGTCCGATCCATTCTTTCGCCAGTTCTACGGCAAGAACATGCCACAGCGCCAACGCATGCTCTCGAGCCTTGGCTCCGGCGTGGTCGTCAGCGAAGACGGCTACATTCTGACCAACAATCATGTCATCAACGACGCCGACCAGATTCAGGTGGCGCTGCGCGACGGCCGCGAAGCGATTGCCAAGGTGGTGGGAACCGATCCCGACAGCGACCTCGCGGTGCTGAAGATCGACCTGGACAACCTGCCGGTGATCAAGCTCAGCAATTCGGAAGACGTGGCGATCGGCGACGTCACTCTCGCCATCGGCAACCCGTTCGGCGTGGGCCAGACGGTGACGATGGGCATCATCAGCGCGACGGGGCGCGACCATCTCGGCCTGAGCCGCTACGAAGACTTCATCCAGACCGATGCCGCCATCAACCCTGGCAACTCCGGCGGCGCCCTGGTCGACGCCAATGGTTCGCTGATCGGTATCAATACCGCCATCTTCTCGCGCTCTGGCGGCTCCCAGGGGATCGGCTTCGCGATCCCCGCCAATCTGGCACGTACCATTCTCGATGACATCGTCATCCACGGACGCGTGATCCGCGGCTGGCTCGGTATCGATGCCCAGCAGATGACCCCTGACCTGGCGGCCTCGTTCGGCCTCAAGACGCTGAGCGGCGTGATCATCGCCAACGTCGTACACGACGGGCCAGGCGCCGACGCGGGCCTGCAGCCCGGCGACATTCTACTGGCCATCAACGGCAAGCCGATTCTCGACCCGCGCGAGACGCAGGTCGATATTGCCGAGATATCACCCGGTACGCGGCTACCCTTGACCATTCTGCGCGGCGGCGAGAAACGCGAGGTGACACTGACCGTCGGCGAACGCCCACGCCCACAGCAGACGTCGTCGGAGCAAGCCTCTCAGCAGAAACCGGCCGAGACACCGGAAGGCAGCGCTCCCGATAGCGGCGATGGGCAAACGCCTTGAGAAGCGATTGGGACGCGGGCCCAACGAATGAACTTTGCCCCCCCAAACGCAACCGCCGCCTGTCAGGCGGCGGATTTCGGTGCATCTGCAGGTCGCTTCCCGCTTAGGGGCTAGTCGCGCTTGAGGCGGTTCTCGGCGGAGCGCGCGTGGGCGGTCAACGACTCTCCTCTGGCAAGCACAGAAGCCGTCCGCCCCAGCGTGTCAGCGCCTTCCGGCGAACACTGGATCAGCGAGGAACGCTTCTGAAAATCGTAGACCCCCAAGGGCGAGGAGAAACGCGCCGTGCCGGAGGTCGGCAGCACGTGATTGGGCCCGGCGCAGTAGTCGCCCAGCACCTCGGCCGTGTAACGCCCCATGAAGATAGCGCCTGCGTGGCGGACGCTCTGCGCCATCTCTTGCGGCGCCTCGACAGAGAGTTCCAGATGCTCCGGCGCAATCCGATTGATCAGCTCGACGGCCTGCTCGCGGCTCTCGCACAGCACCAGCGCCCCGCGGCGCGACAGCGATTCGCGAATGATGCCTTCGCGCTCCATGGTCGGCAGCTGACGCTCGATGGCCGCTTCGACGGCATCGATATGCGCTGAATCCCACGCCACCAGGATCGCCTGAGCATCCTCGTCGTGCTCTGCCTGCGAAAACAGATCCATCGCCAGCCAGTCCGGGTCGGTGCCGCCATCCGACACCACCAGTATCTCCGATGGCCCGGCGATCATGTCGATACCGACCTGCCCGAAGACCGCTCGCTTGGCCGTGGCCACGTAGATGTTGCCCGGCCCGACGATCTTGTCGACTCGCGGCACGCTCTCGGTACCGTAGGCCAGCGCGGCAACGGCCTGAGCCCCACCCACGGTGAAGACACGGTCGACGCCGGCCAGATGGGCGGCAGCCAGCACCAGCTCGTTGACCACGCCATCGGGCGTCGGCACCACCATGATGATCTCGCTGACACCGGCCACATGCGCCGGGATCGCGTTCATCAGAACCGAGGAGGGATAGGCCGCCTTGCCGCCCGGCACATAGATGCCTACGCGATCGATCGGCGTCACTTTCTGCCCGAGCAGCGTGCCGTCGGCTTCCTCGTATTGCCAGGAACTGGGTTTCTGATGCTCGTGATAACTGCGCACACGCGTTGCGGCGTGCTGCAGCGCTGCCCGCTGCGCCTCCGGCAGGCTGACGAATGCAGCCTCGAGCCGAGCGGCCTCGATGACCAGCTCGTCGGCGCGAGTCACCGTCAGGCGATCGAAACGTGCGGTGTACTCGATCAGCGCCGCGTCGCCGCGCTCGCGGATCGCCGCGATGATGTCCGCGACGCGGACGGCAATCTCCTGATCGGAAACGCCTTCCCAGGAGAGCAGCGCATCGAGGCGCGAGTCGAAGTCGGCATCCTGCGTGGATAGACGGGCGATGACAGGGGGGAAACTCATGATCGGACTCTCCAGAATCGTCGCCTGCCGCAGCAGGCGCTGAAAATCGGGCGGCGGAACTTGCCACGGCAAGCCCTGGCCGGCGCGGCCTCGGGCGCTTGAACAGGCGCGGCCTCGGGCGCCTGAACCGGCGCGAACGTCAGCCGCGGCGCTCGGCGACGGCCTCCCGCAACCGGGCGATCAGCGGCTTGAGCTGCTCGTGCTTCATGGTCATCGAAGCCTTGTTCACCACGAGCCGCGTGCTGATGTTCTCGATCAACTCGCGGGGCTCCATGCCGTTGGCCCGCAGCGTATTGCCGGTGTCGACGATATCGACGATCTCGTCGGCCAGGTTCATCAGTGGCGCCAGCTCCATCGCGCCGTAAAGCTTGATCACCTCGGCCTGAATGCCCTGCTCCGCATAATACTGGCGTGCCACGTTGACGAACTTGGTGGCCACGCGTCGCCGAGCTCGGGCCGGCTTGGCACCGACGATGCCGGCCGTCATCAGGCGGCACCGAGAAATCTCCAGATCGACGGGCTCATAGAGCCCCTCTGCCCCGTGCTCGAGCAGCACATCCTTGCCGGCAACACCGAGATCCGCCGCGCCCAGCTGAACGTACGTCGGCACATCGACAGCGCGGATGACCACGAGCTTGACGTTGGGCAGATTGGTATCGAAAAGCAGCTTACGGCTCTTGCCGAAGTCGTCGGCCGGCACGATGCCCGCGTCGGCAAGCAACGGCAGCGTCTCCTCGAGGATGCGCCCCTTGGAGAGCGCGAGTATCAGTTGATCGCTCATGGTCTCTCTATGTCCGCCTAACCCGGTACGCGACGGATACGCGCGCCCAGCAGCTGCAACTTCTCTTCGATGCACTCGTAACCGCGATCGATATGATAGATCCGATCCACCATGGTCTCGCCTTCGGCCACCATCGCAGCGACGACCAGGCTCGCCGAGGCGCGCAGATCGGTCGCCATGACTGGCGCGCCGGAAAGCCGCTCGACGCCGGTGACGACCGCCGTGTTGCCCTCGAGCGCGATGTGCGCGCCCATGCGGTTGAGCTCCTGGACGTGCATGAAGCGGTTCTCGAAGATGGTCTCGACCACGGTACCAGTGCCCTCGGCGACTGCATTGAGCGCCACGAACTGCGCCTGCATGTCGGTCGGGAATGCGGGATAGGGCGCGGTGCGAATGTTGACAGCCCGCGGGCGACGCCCCGCCATGTCGAGTTCGATCCATCCCTCGCCGGTAGTGATCGTCGCCCCGGCCTCTTCCAGCTTGGCGAGCACCGCCTCGAGAATGTCGGCGCGCGTGTTGCGGACCTTGACCCGGCCACGCGTGGCGGCGGCCGCCACCAGAAACGTACCGGTTTCGATACGATCGGGCATCACGTCATAGTGGCAGCCGTGCAGGCGCTCGACACCCTCGATGGTGATGGTATCGCTGCCCTGCCCACGAATGTTGGCACCCATGGCAATCAGGCACTCGGCCAGATCGACCACCTCCGGCTCGCGGGCGGCGTTTTCCAGCACCGTGGTTCCCTCGGCCAAGGTGGCGGCCATGAGCAGATTCTCGGTGCCGGTCACGGTGACCGTGTCGAAGAAGATCGTCGCGCCCTTGAGGCGGCCATCGACGCGAGCGTGAATGTATCCACCCTCGATCCGAATGTCCGCCCCCATCGCCTCGAGCCCACGAATATGCAGGTCGACCGGGCGCGAACCGATGGCGCAGCCGCCCGGCAGCGACACGTCCGCCGTGCCGAAGTGCGCCAACAGCGGCCCGAGCACCAGGATGGATGCGCGCATCTTCTTGACCAGCTCGTAGGGTGCATGGCTATCACGCACCTGAGAACCGTCGATCTGGATGCTCATTTTCTCGCCCATCACCGGCTCGATGCCCATCCGCCCGAGCAGCTCCAGCGTCGTGGTGATGTCCTGCAGGTGCGGCAGATTGCCGATGGTCACCGGCTCGTCGGCAAGCAGGGTCGCAGCGAGAATCGGCAGTGCAGAGTTCTTGGCCCCGCTTGCCCACACTTCACCGTCGAGCGGCCCGTTGCCGGTAATGATCAGCTTGTCCATGAAGGTTCGCTATGCGTTCCTGAAATCGGCGTTTCCGTTGGCGGCGACGACCGGCCGGTCGCCTGCCTCAAAGACCGGTGTTTTCCGGCGCCTTGCCCCACTGCTCGGGGGTATAGGTCTTGATGGTGATCGCATGCAGCGCGCCCGAGGCGATTTCGTCGCCGAGCGCACCGTAGATCAGCTGCTGACGCTTGACCGGGCTCATGCCACCGAAAACCTCACCGATGGCGGTGACCTGAAAGTTGCAGCCTTCACCCTGGATGCGAAATTCGCAGCCCTCGATCCGGCTCTCGAGCAGGCTCTTGACGTCACTGGGTTGCATAATGATCGACTCCTCGTCCACATCGATGCTCGCGCCACGGCACTCGCCGACGGACGCTGCACCGGGAAAGCGCCACATGGTAGCGGAAAGCGCCCGGTTTTGGCGATGTTGGCGTGGTGCAAATTCGTGACAGACGAAACCGCCGGTCGCTTGCGCGAACCGGCGGCGTTGCCATCGGGCGAAGGTTCGGCGCCACCTGATGGCACCGAATCATAGCGATGGGCCACGCCTAGCGCATCGCGGCAGGCGCGGCATCCACCGGGCAGGTCGTCTCTTCAGCCGGCAGCAGCGGTGCCAGCTCGGTGATATCCATCAATCGCTGCAGCGGCGGCGACAGCGAGACCCGCTGCAGCTTGAGCGAGTGCTTCTGAATGCTGCGCACCCACACGAGGAGCACGCTGAGCACTGCGCTGCTGGCGACCCGCACCCGCGAAAGATCGAACGAGACGACCGTACCGTCCGGCTGATCGGCGAGCCAGTGCCGTCCCGACTGCGCCAGCGGGCCGGCGCTGTCGAAGTCCGCCTCGCCGTGGATCGTCAGCACATTGTCGACGACCTCCAGCCTGGCGTCCTCTCGCTCGAGCAGTACGCTCACGAGTCGCCGCCCTGCTCTAGCTCGTCGGTTCCGACCTCGGGGGCCCAGTTGGCGATGACCGCGTCGATATCGCGGTTGTTGTCCCGCATGGCCTGGTCGAACTGATTGCGGAACGTCAGACCGAGATTGATGCCGTTGACGATCACGTTGATCACCTTCCACTGCCCGTCGCTCTGGCGCAGCGTGAAGTTGACCGGATAGGTCTTGCCGTCGGTGGAGACCACTTCCATCGGTACGGTAGCCTGATCCTCGTAGCGGCCGGCATCGCTGCTGTCCTTGACCCGCAGCGTCTGATAATCGAACGTCACCAGGCCTTTGGCGTAGGTATCGATCAACGTCTTGCGGAACACGTCAACGAAACGCGAGCGCTGTTCGGGCGTCGCACCGCGGAAGTAGCGTCCCATCACGCTGGCGCCGATGTAACGAAAATCGGCCACATCGGCCATGTTGGTATCCACCAGCTTCGAGAGTTCCGCCTCGTGCTGAGCGTAGTAATCCTTCTTGCCCTCCAGCTGGGACATCAGCGAGTCGACGCTCTGACGCACGACCTCCGTCGGCGACTTTTCCTGGGCCAAGGCGGAAAGCGTCGTAAGGCATAGCGCCATGGCGACCAGTGCCGCCAGCCAGCCCTTGAGAGAACCATTGTGTAGACGTTTCATATCGGACTCCTTGTCATGGCCTGCAACGCCACGGCTGTGGCGACTCATCACTTGCGACGAAACGCTCGTCATTTCGCCATGTTGGACACGAACTGCTGAATGAGTTCCTCCAGCACCAGTGCCTGCTGGGTATCGTGGATCACACTGCCGTCATGCAGCATGTCAGGCGAGCCACCCGGGGTAAGGCCGATGTACTGCTCACCCAGCAACCCCGATGTCAGTATGGCCGCGGCCGTATCGTCGGAAAGCTTGCCGTCGTAGTCGGCGTCGATCTCCATCGTCACCTTGGCGTCGAACCATTTCGGATCGAGCTGGATGCTGGTGACCTTGCCGACGCGCACGCCGGACATGGTGACCTTGGCGTTCTGCCGCAGTCCGCCGATGTTGGCGAAATTGGCCGTCACCGTGAAGGTATCGTTGGGTACACCGACCCCGAGCCCGCTCACGCGTAGCCCCAGGAAGACCAGGCCGAGAATGCCGGCCAGCATGAACAGGCCAACGCCCAGTTCCAGAAATCTGTTGCGCTTCATCCGAAATCTCCAAACATCAGTGCGGTGAGCACGAAATCCAGGCCCAGCACCGCCAGCGAGGCATAAACCACGGTTCGCGTGGTCGCACGCGAAATCCCCTCGGAAGTCGGCACGAGGTCATAGCCCTGGAAAACCGCAATCCAGGTCACGACCAGACCGAAAACGAGGCTCTTGACCATCCCGTTGAGAACGTCGTCGACAAAGTCGACGCTATCCTGCATGTTGCTCCAGTAGGAGCCATCGTAGACGCCAAGCCAGTCGACCCCCACCAGATGACCGCCCCAGATGCCGACGACGCCGAAGATCACGGTCAGGATCGGTAGCGACACGAACCCTGCCCAGAGTCTCGGCGCCACGATCCTGCGCAGCGGATCGACGCCGATCATTTCCATGCTGGTGAGCTGCTCGGTAGCCTTCATCAGACCAATCTCCGCCGTCAGCGCCGAACCGGCGCGTCCGGCAAACAGCAGCGCCGCGACGACTGGCGCCAGCTCGCGCACCAGCGAAAGCGCCACCATCTGTCCTAGCGCCTCGTCGGCCCCGAACTCGACCAGGATGGTGAAGCCCTGCAACGCCAGCACCATGCCGATGAACACGCCCGAGACCAGCACGATCGCCACCGACATGACGCCGACGAAGTGCATCTGCCGGATCCAGAGATAGAAGCCTTCTCGCGAGGGCAGACAGAAGATGGACTGGACCAGAAACAGGCCGGCACGCCCTATCGCCCCGATGACGTCCAGCGTGGCGCGCCCCAGCCTCTCGATACGATCGATCATGAGAGCTGCCCCGCCGGTGCCAGAATGTCATCGAAAAACGCTGGCGCCGGGTAGTGGAAAGGCACCGGACCGTCCGGTTCACCATGCACGAACTGCTTCACGTGCGCGTCATCGTTGACGTCGAGTGTCTGCGGCGTGCCGTGGGCCATGACCTTGCCATCGGCAATGATGTAAACGTAATCGGCGATCGTCAGCGTCTCCTTGATATCGTGAGAGACCACGATAGCGGTCAGCCCGAGCGCCAGGTTGACCTTCTTGATCAACTGCACCAGCACACCCATCGAGATCGGGTCCTGCCCCACGAATGGCTCGTCGTAGAGCACCAGGTCCGGGTCGAGCGCTACCGCACGCGCCAGCGCTACGCGCCGCGCCATGCCCCCGGAAAGCTCCGAGGGCATCAGGTGACGCGCCCCGCGCAGACCCACGGCTTGCAGCTTCATCAGGACGATATCGCGGATCATCGCGTTCGGCAGATCCGTGTGGACACGCAGCGGAAAGGCCACGTTCTCGAATACATCCAGATCGGAAAACAGCGCCCCGCTCTGGAACAGCATGCCCATCCGCCGCCGCAGCTTGAACAGCGACCGCCGGGAGAGCTGGTGTACATCCTGACCGTCGATCAGGATCTGGCCCTGATCCGGCACCAGCTGACCACCGATGAGTTTCAGCAGCGTCGTCTTGCCGGTTCCGCTGGGCCCCATGATGGCGGTTATCTTGCCGAGGGGAATCTTTAGATCGACACCGCGAAAGATCTCCGAGTTACCGCGCGCGAAATGCAGATTCTTGACCTCGACCATGATCGGGTCATCCATGGCCTATCCATCGGTTCGTGAATGAGTGATCGGACGCCGACCATCGACCGCACGGGAAGCGTCGAACGCCAATTATCGAACATTGTATCCTAACCGGCCTGACAGCCACCAGCCACTCTGCCGATCACTGCCCGATCGAGGTGAAGCGGTGCGACCGCCCGCGTCGGGTCATGAGACAGTGACTTAAGCCTAGTTCACTCACACGGACTCGCTCGGCTACACGAAATGGCGCCCGATCAAGGGTATACTCCCCGGTCATGGCCGCGACCGGCCGCCGCCAAGCGCGACACCCGAGCCGATCGCAGCCCCACTATGGATGGCCGTTGGAGCCTGAATCATGAACCACAGCGCAACCGCTATGGCGTTTCGCGCCAGCGCCAGGCGCACTCTGACACTGGAGCAGCAGGCGATCGGAGAGCTGATCGCCAAACTGGATTCGAGCTTCGACAGTGCCTGCCAGGAGCTGCTGGCCTGCCGCGGCCGCATCATCGTCACGGGCATGGGCAAATCCGGCCATATCGCGCGCAAGATGGCCGCGACGCTCGCCAGCACCGGCTCCCCCGCTTTCTATGTGCATCCCGGTGAAGCGAGTCATGGCGATCTCGGCATGATCACCGGCGACGATGTCGTCGTGGCACTCTCCAATTCCGGCGAGACGCAGGAGATCACCGGGCTGATGCCGCTGTTCAAGCGGCTGGGTGCTCGTCTGATCAGCCTGACCGGCCGACCGGGGTCGACACTGGCACGCTATAGCGACGTGCATGTCGACGTCGGCGTCTCCCGCGAGGCCTGCCCTCACGATCTGGCTCCGACCTCATCGACCACCGCCGCACTGGCAATGGGTGACGCGCTGGCTCTGGCGTTGCTCGAATCACGCGGCTTCAGCGCCGAGGATTTCGCGCTCTCGCATCCCGGCGGCACGCTCGGCAAGCGTCTGCTGCTGCGCGTTCGCGACCTGATGCATGGCGACGAGCGCCTGCCCTGCGTGCCCGCCGGCAGCCCGCTGCGTGAGGCTCTGCTGGAGATGACCCGCCAGGGCATGGGTTTTACCTGCGTCGTCGATGAACGTGGCGCGCTGGTCGGTGTCTACACTGACGGGGACCTGCGCCGCACGCTCGACCAGCGCGGAGATTTCTCGCTGCTGCGCGTGGACGATGTCATGACCCGCGGCGGCAAGACCGTTGCCCCGGACACGTTGGCAGCGGAAGCCGTGCGCCTGATGGAAGACAGCCGCATCTCCGCCCTCGCGGTCGTCGAGGACGGCAAGCCGATCGGCGCACTGCACATGCACGACCTGCTGCGCAGCGGCGTCATCTGATTGCCGACCTGCCTTCAGTTTTCAGCCTCACCCGTTTCAGGAGTCTGCCTTGGCGCAACGAGCCACATCCCGATCCCCCTGGTGGCGAAGACTCGGCCTGCTGGCGCTGCTGCTGGCGCTCGGCGCGGGCCTCACCTATCTCGATCAGCGCGGAGATCGCACGCCACAGCCGGTGCCCAGCGATGCCGCCGGCGAGCCCGATTACTACCTCGAAGACGCCAGCATGACGCGCTACGACGAGCAGGGCCGCGCCTATCAGCGCCTCGACACACCGCGGCTGGTCCACACTCCCTCGGATGACATCATTCGTGCGCAGACGCCGCATGGTTACGTCGTCGACGACGAGCAGCGCCGCTGGCAGCTCACCAGCGACAGCGGCCAGCTCAGCCGCGGCGGCGAGCGTCTGACGCTCGAGGGCAATGCACGGCTGGTTCAGCCTGAGCAGGCCTGGCAGCTGGAAACGCAGACACTGCACTACGACAATCGAGAGGCTCATGCCTGGAGTGACACCGCCTCGGTGTTGCGTCAGCATAATCAGACCATGCGCGGCGACCGCTTCGACGCCTGGATCGACGAGAACCGCATGCGCTTGACCGACAACGTGCAGGGCAACCTGCCACAGCAATCTGAGGACACAGGATCATGAGGCGAGAACTCGGCCAACTGCTGGTACTGACGGCGCTGAGCTTGCCCAGCGTCTCGGCGCTGGCACTGGAGAGCGACGCGAGCGCGCCGATCGAGATCGCCGCCGATCAGCTCGAAATCGATGACCGACAAGGGACGGCCGTCTATACCGGCGGTGTCGACATGCAGCAGGGCTCCATGCAGCTCAAGGCAGCGCGGGTCGACATACAGCGCGGCAGCAACGGCCAGGTCAGTCAGGTCACGGCCAAGGGCAGCGGCGGTGAGCGCGCCTATCTCGAGCAGAAACCCGCGCCGGACGACGAGCTCGTCAAGGGCTGGGGCGACACGGTGATCTACCACGCCGGCGAGCGGCGCGTGGAGCTGGTCGGCAATGCCGAGCTGCACCAGGGCGGTGATACCTTCGACGGAGCCTATGTCGAGTACTATCTCGATTCACGCCGCGTTCAGGCCCGGTCCGGCGACAGCAGCGACAGCCAGCGCGTCCGGATGACGCTCACGCCGCGCCAGTCGGGTACCGAGGCCTCTTCCGCGCAATAGGCTCGCGCTGCCGCGCCATGCACCATCCTCCCGACAATGGCTCAGGATCGCATCGATGAAAACCCTCACGGCCGCCAATCTGGCCAAGAGCTACAAGGGACGCCGCGTCGTCCATGATTTCAGCCTGACGCTGCGCCAAGGCAGCATCGTCGGCCTGCTCGGCCCCAATGGCGCCGGCAAGACGACTTCCTTCTACATGATCGTTGGCCTGGTCAAGGCCGATGCCGGCAGCGTGCATATCGACGAACGCGATCTGAGCCGCGCGCCGATGCACGACCGTGCCCGAGCCGGAATCGGCTATCTCCCCCAGGAAGCGTCGATCTTTCGCAAGCTGAGCGTCGCCGACAACATCATGGCGATTCTCGAGACGCGCAAGGACCTCGACCGCGCCGGCCGACGCGAGCAGCTCGAGCGACTGCTGGCCGACTTCCACGTCGACCACATCCGTGACAACCTCGGCATGAGTCTCTCCGGCGGGGAGCGTCGCCGCGTCGAGATCGCCCGGGCCCTGGCGACGGAACCCGCCTTCGTGCTGCTCGATGAGCCGTTTGCCGGTGTCGACCCGATCTCCGTTGGCGATATCAAGAGCATCATCCGTCAGCTGAGGGACCGGGAGATCGGTGTACTGATCACCGACCATAATGTCCGCGAAACGCTGGATATCTGCGACAACGCCTACATTGTCGGCGACGGTCAGATCATCGCCGAAGGTCGCCCGGAAGCGATTCTCGACAACCAGCGCGTTCGGGACGTCTACCTCGGCCACGAATTTCGCTTATAATCTTTCTCGCTCGACTGACACCGGCCAGCCGCACCGCCGATGCTACTGGCCGGCAGCCCTTTTCAGGCATGCCCCCGCCCCGGTTTTCTGCCTCAACTCCCCGACCGAAAAATAGCACGCTGTCAATGGCATGTTTATTGCATAAAGCGTTGCAAGTAATCTGAGCAATCAGTAACGTGATCTCTCCACCGTTGATTGTGACGACCGTTTCTCCATGTCAATGAAACCTTCGCTGCAACTCAGAGTCGGCACGCAGTTGACCATGACGCCGCAGCTGCAGCAGGCGATTCAACTGCTTCAGCTCTCGACGCTGGATCTCCGCCAGGAGATCCAGCAAGCGCTCGAATCCAATCCCATGCTCGAGATGGAAGAACAGTACGCCGAGCAGGAGAGCCAGGAGGCACCCGAGGAGGATTGGGCCAGCGACATCCCCGATGAACTTGCCGTCGACAGCGACTGGAGCGATACCTACCAGGATGCGACACCCGCAAGCAGCGGTGCGTCTGAAGAGGGCCCGGATTTCGATCGCAACGCGGCAACGACCAGTCTTCACGACCATCTGCTGTGGCAGCTGGCCATGGGGAATTTCGACGCTCGCGAACACGAGCTGGGGGAGTACCTGATCGATGCCATCGGGGACGACGGCTACCTCTGCGGTTCGCTGGACGAGCTCGCCGCCAGCCTGCGAGATCAGCGCCGCGAGAGCTTCAGCGTTGCCGACCTGGAGCACACGCTGATGCGGCTGCAGCAGTTCGACCCGACCGGCGTCGGCGCGCGAGACCTGCGCGAGTGCCTGCTGCTGCAGCTCGGCACGCTTGCCGAAGAGACCCCGCTGCTGCCGCAGGCCAAGCGTCTCGTGCGCCAGTTTCTCGAGGCGCTGGCCAGCAATGATCGCCGCCTGCTCAAACGCCGCCTGCGGCTCGAGGAGGATGAGCTCGACCAGGTCATCGCGCTTATCCGTACACTCGACCCGCGTCCCGGTCAGCGTTTCGACACCAGCCGGCACGATTACGTCATTCCCGATCTGGTCGCGACTCCCACTCACGAAGGCTGGCGTATCGAGCTCAACGCCGAAGCGCTGCCGCGACTGAGAATCCAGCCGGATTACGCCGCATTGATCAAGCGCGCCGACAAGAGCGATGACAACACCTTCCTGCGCCAGCACCTTCAGGAGGCACGCTGGCTGCTCAAGAGCCTGTCGAGCCGCAACGATACCCTGCTGCGCGTGGGACGCGAGATCATGTCTCGCCAGGTCGAGTTCCTCGAGCGGGGCGAAGAGGCAATGAAACCGCTGATCCTGGCCGACATCGCACGCAGCGTCGACATGCACGAATCGACCATCTCTCGCGTCACCACGCAGAAGTACATTCACACGCCTCGCGGCGTCTTCGAGCTGAAGTACTTCTTCTCGAGTCAGGTCGGCGGCAACCGGGGGGAAGGTGACAGTTACTCCAGCACCGCCATCCGGGCACGCCTGAAAAAGCTGATCGGCGAGGAGTCTCCGCGCAAACCGCTGTCGGACAGCAAGCTCGTCGACCTGCTCGCCCAGGCGGATATCAGCGTGGCGCGGCGCACGGTCGCGAAATACCGTGAAGCGATGGGCATTCCGTCGTCCAGCGAACGCAAGCGACTCTCCTGATCCGGCGGGTCAACGATATCCGGGCTGCTTGATCCAGGCTGCTCGACCCCGTTTGCTTGACCCGGCTGCCGGCTCGAAGCGACGATCATGGTCGACGCCTTTGCAGCGCCGGGAAAAGGGTTACAATCAAAGGTGCCATTCGTCGCCATAGGAGTGCGCCATGCAAGTGAACGTTACCGGCCATCACGTCGAGCTGACCGACGCGCTACGTGACTACGTCAACGAGAAGCTCGCCCGTTTGGAGCGTCACTACGACAACATCACCACCGTTCAGGTGACCTTGAGCGTCGAAAAGGAGCGTCAGCAGGCCGCGTGCACGCTGCACGCGGCGGGGGGAGATCTACACGCCGAAGCCAGCGACAGCGACATGTACGCCGCGATCGACGCGCTGGCAGACAAACTCGACCGCCAACTGGTCAAACACAAAGAGAAAGCTCAAGCCCGCGCACAAGGCGCAGGTGCCCGCTGACTGCCTGATGATGACACTGGAAAGCATTCTGCCCCCCGAGCGCACCCTCTACGGCGTCACGGGGGGCAGCAAAAAACGTCTGCTGGAATTCTTCAGCACCTTCATTGCCCAGAATACACCGAGCCTGGATAGCCAGGAGGTGTTCAGCCGCTTGATCGGCCGCGAACGCCTCGGCAGTACCGGCATCGGCAATGGCGTCGCCATTCCCCACGCCCGCAGTCCGCACTGCAAGACGCCCGTGGCCGGGTTCATGCGCCTCGAGGATGCCATCGACTTCGACGCCATCGACGGCGAGCCGGTCGATCTGGTTTTCGTGCTGCTGGTGCCCGAGGAGGCCGACGACGCCCATCTGTCTCTGCTGGCCGAGGTTGCCGGCATCATGAACCAGTCGGGCGTACGCCATCAGCTCCGCCAAGCGGATTCGCAGCGTGCGCTGCATGACACGCTCATCGAGGCCATCCGTCACCATCAGGAAAGCCCCGGCGACTGAATCAGGACAACGGAATCATGCAGCTCGTCATCATCAGCGGCCGCTCCGGCTCAGGGAAATCCATCGCGCTGCAGGCACTGGAGGACCTTGGCTACTACGCCATCGACAACCTGCCAGCCAATCTGCTCGCTCCCTTGATCGACGAACTGCGCAGCGAGCCGCCCGCCCGCGCCAACGTCGCGGTCAGTATCGATGCCCGCAACGTGCCGGAGTCACTGGAACGGTTCCCCGTGCTGCTCGAAGCCGTCCGCGAGCGCGGAATCGATACCCAGGTGGTCTACCTGACGGCCGACGCCAAGATTCTGCTGGAGCGCTACTCCGCCACGCGCCGTCGCCACCCGCTCACTCGCGGCAACGACATGACCCTGGCGGAGGCGATCGATCACGAGCAGGAGTTTCTGGCCCCGATTCGTCGCGTCGCCGACCTGGTCATCGATACCCGCGGGCTCTCCGTTCACGACCTGCGCGCGCGGATCTCCGAACAGGTTGCGAGGCACACCGGCGGCCGCCTGACACTGACCTTCGAATCCTTCGGCTTCAAGCGCGGAGTGCCGCTCGACGCCGACATGGTGTTCGACGTCCGCTGCCTGCCCAACCCGTTCTGGGACCCAGAGCTTCGCGGATTCGACGGACGCGACAGCGAAATCATCGAATTTCTCGAAGCCTATCCCGACGTGCACGCCATGGCCGGCGACATTCATGCCTGGCTCACGCGCTGGCTCCCCGCCTACCTCGCCAGCCACCGCAGCTACCTGACGGTAGCGATCGGCTGTACCGGCGGCCACCACCGTTCGGTCTATCTGATCGAGCGCCTCGCCCGCCATTTTCATCACGAGGCCGTGGACATTCGTCTACGCCACCGCGAGCTCGGCGTGCATACCGCCCTGTCAGAGAACATCGCCCCCCCGCTCACGCCGCCACGAGGCCTCGATGCCGACACGTGAGCTTCGCCTGATCAACCGTCGCGGTCTGCACGCCCGCGCCGCCACCAAACTCGTGCAGTGCTGCCAACCCTTCAGCGCCCGTGTTGCCGTCAATCACGGTGAGCGCAGCGCGGACGCCGCCAACATCATGTCCCTGCTGATGCTCGCGGCACCCTGCGGCACCGTCCTCACGGTCATGACCGAAGGCGAGGACGCCGAGGACGCCATGAGCGCAATCGAAGCCCTGTTCGATGCCCGCTTTCATGAAGACGAATAAGCTGACCTTCGCCTAAGCCTAATTCGAGAACAGCGTTTCTTATCCTCGTCATTTGCCTCGACGATGGTAGAATGCTCATCCTGTCGCCAGCCTTTCAAGGATGAACGTTCCGGATGAGTCACAATCCCGAAAAGCTGCAGCCACGGCTGGCCAAACTCAATGAAGCGCTCGAGAGCGGTGCCCTCGATCAGGCACGGCGCATGCTCAATCGCGGCCTCGCCCCGGTGGATGTGGCGCACTTGCTGGAGTCCACGCCGCCCAAGGAACGCGAGATTCTCTGGGGCCTGCTCGACCCGGAGCTGCATGGCGACGTGCTGCAGTACCTGAACGATGACGTTCAGATCGAATTCCTCAACCGCATGGACGCGGAACAGCTGCTGACGGCAACCGAAGGCCTGGACGTCGACGATCTCGCCGACCTGCTCCAGCAACTGCCCAACACCGTCATCCAGGAAGTTCTTCAGTCGATGGAGGCGCAGGAGCGCCAGCGCGTCGAAGAAGTACTTTCCTATCCGGAGGACACCGCCGGCGGGTTGATGAACCCGGATGCGATCACCATCCGTCCGGATATCACGCTGGATGTGGTCATGCGCTATCTGCGCCGCCACGAACGCCTGCCGGACGCCACCGATACGCTGCTCGTGGTAACGCGGCGAGACGAGCTGATCGGGATTCTGCCGATCAACCGTCTGCTGGTATCGGACGTCTCGGTGCTGGTCCGCGAGGTCATGGAGACCGACTTCCATTCGATACAGGCCACCGCCTCCGACAGCGATGTCGCGACACTATTCCAGAAGCACGACTTGATCTCCGCGCCGGTCGTCAGCGTCGACGGCCTGCTGCTCGGTCGAATCACCATCGATGACGTCGTCGACGTCATCCGCGAAGATGCCGAGCATCAGGTGATGAGCATGGCCGGCCTCGACGAGGACGAGGACACCTTTGCTCCCGCCCTGCGTACCAGCCGGCGTCGGGCCGTCTGGCTCGGGATCAATCTCGTCGCGGCCACCATCGTTTCGATCGCGATCGGGTTTTTCGAGGACACCATTCAGCAGATCGCCGCTCTGGCCGTACTCATGCCCATCGTTTCCAGCATGGGCGGCATTGCCGGCTCGCAGACGTTGACGGTGCTCATTCGCGGCATTGCGCTGGGCCACGTCTCGGGCGCCAACGTCCGCTGGCTGCTGGTGCGAGAACTGCTGGTCGGCATGACCAACGGTCTGATCTGGGCCGTGGTTGTCGGCGCGATGTCCGTCATTCGTTTCGATGATATCCGCCTCGGCGAGATCATCGCCATGGCCATGGTGATCAACCTGACCGTGGCAACGCTCGCCGGCACCCTGATTCCCGTGCTGCTGAAAAAGCTCAAGATCGATCCGGCCCTGTCAGGCGGCGTACTGCTGACCACGATCACCGACGTCGTCGGCTTCGTCGCCTTCCTGGGCCTGGCAACAGCACTCTATCTCTAAGATCGGCTTTAGAGAACGACATCGACTCAAGGCGACGCGCATGAATTTTCACACCCGCAAATGGATCAAGCCGGAAGATCTCAATCCCAACGGCTCGCTGTTCGGCGGCAGCCTGCTGCGCTGGATCGACGAGGAGGCGGCGATCTACGCCATCATTCAGCTCGATAACACTCAGGTGGTGACCAAGTACATCTCCGAGATCAATTTCGTCTCCAGCGCCCGGCAGGGAGATATCATCGAACTGGGCATGACCGCCACGCATTTCGGCACCACCTCGATCACGCTGCAGTGCCATGTGCGTAACAAGATCACGCGCAAGAGCATCCTCACCATCGACAAGATGGTCTTCGTCAATCTCGGCGAAGACGGCGCCCCCGCGCCCCACGGCAAGACCGAAATCACCTACGTGAAAGATCGGCTCTGAGCCGCGAGCCGCGAGCCGCGAGCCGCGAAAATCGACATGGCATTTTC
>NZ_BMZI01000007.1:287809-310307 GCF_014652715.1 Salinicola rhizosphaerae
AATGCTACCGCGAGTATCGACATCGCCACCGAGCCCCTGCAGGTTGGCGAACATGTCGCGCAGATTGCCGGCAACGGTAAACTCCTCGACCGGGTGCGAAAGCTGGCCGTTCTCGACCCAGAATCCCGCCGCCCCGCGGGAATAGTCTCCGGTCACCGGATTCAAACCCTGCCCCATCATTTCGGTGATCAGAATGCCGGTGCCCATCCGCGCCATCAGGGCGTCGAGCGATTCGGTCGGTGACTGGATCTTCACGTTGCGCGCGCCGCCCGCATTGGCGGTCGTCTCCATGCCGAGCCGCCGTGCGCTGTAGGCCGAGAGCATATAGCTCGCCAACCGGCCGTCCTCGATGAAGACGTTGTCCCGCGTCGCCACGCCATCGCTGTCGAATGCCGCGCTGGACAGACCGCCCCGCTCCCGTGGATGTTCGCCGAGCGTGAACCAGTCGGGAAAGAGTGACTCTCCCAGCTGATCGCACAGAAACGACGATTCGCGATAGAGCGCCCCACCGGCGATGCTATTGAGCAGGTTGCCGACCAGCCCCCGCGCCATTTCCGGGGCGAAGATCACCGGCAGTCGACCCGTCGCGGGGCGGCGAGCATTCAATCGCCGCAGCGTGCGCTCCGCCGCGCGGCGGCCGACGGTTTCGGGCGCTACCAGATCGCCGGCGCGGCGCGCAGTGGTGAAGTCATGGTCTCGCTGCATGCCGTCGCCGCTGCCGGCGATCAACAGACACGAGAGCGAATGACGCGTGCCGCGCTTGCTGCCGAGAAATCCGTGACTGTTGGTGTAGACCGTGACCACCTCCGACGACGACAGGCTCGCGCCCTCGGAGTTGGTAATTCCCGCCTGCTCGCGGCCGGCGTCTTCACAGCGCAGCGCCAGCTCGACTGCCTCGTCGGTCGTCAACGCCCAGGGGTGATGCAGGTCGAGATCCGGCAGCTCACGAGCCATCAGCTCGGCCGCCGCCAGGCCCGCTGCGGGGTCCTCTCCGGTGTAGTTGGCGATCGAGACCGCCTTCTCCACGGCGGCACGGATCGACGCGTCACTGGCATCCGAGGAGGAGGCGTTGCCCTTGCGCTGACCGACATACACCGTGACGGCAATGCCCTGATCGCGCGAGAGCTCGACACTCTCGGTGTCACCGAGCCGCACACTCACACCGATACCCTGATCGACGCTCGCCCCTACTTCGCAGGCATCGGCGCCCGCGCGCCTGGCGTGCTCGAGCGCCATGGCCACGCGCTCTTCCAGGCGCGACTGCTGCTCGACGGCATTGAAAGCCTGACTCATCTCAAACTCCTGACTGAAAACGCATGAGCAAGTGAAGCGCTGATATACTGCGCCCCTCTGCTGCCGCTGGCGTAAGACTGTTGATTAAGATCATGGTCGTCGCGACCAGTGCCCTGGCGATCATCGCCAGCGCCGCAACGAAAACCGTAGCCACGACATGGGTTGGGACATGGCCAAGAATCCGGATAGAGACACCTCTCTCGAGAACGATAGAGACGCCCCTTTCGAGGACGACGCGCCACTCAGCAAGAGCCAGCTGAAGCGCGAGATGCAGGAGCTCCAGGCCCTGGGCGAACGCATCATTGCGCTGGACCCGGCAGTGCGAGCGCGCCTGCCGCTCTCCGATGACATGCTCGACGCCGTCGAGGAGACCAGACGTATCCGCTCCCACGAGGGCCGCCGCCGCCACATGCAGTACGTCGGCAAGGTCATGCGCAAGGAGGACCGCGCGGCGATCCAGGCCGCGTTCGACGACATCGATCAGGAGCATGTCCAGCGCAATGCCGCCTTTCACCGCCTCGAACAGTGGCGCGACCGTCTCATCGACGACGACGAAGCGCTCGAGCCTTTCATCGAGGCCCACCCTCATGTCGACCGCCAATCGCTGCGCCAGCTCATTCGCAACGCCCGCGCCGAGCGCCAGCGCGGCAAATCGCCCGCCAGCGCACGCAAGCTGTTCCAGCTGATTCGCGATACCGTTGGCGTTTGACGACATCATCGCAATCCTGGACGAGGCCGAGCTAGAGCCAGGCAAGGCGAAAGACGGCGAGACAGCGCAGTTGAGGGGGGACTCAATGAGCATGCCAACGCCGGCTTTCAACGCCGCATGGCCGAAGCGCAGGCCCGTCCAGCTCAAGAAGCCGTGCCACCGACCGTAATCCCGTCTAACTTCAACGTCGGCTGACCGACGCCGACCGGCACGCCCTGCCCCTCCTTGCCGCAGATACCGATCCCGGTATCCAGCGCCATGTCGTTGCCGATCATCGAGACTTGCGACATGGCCTCCGGCCCGCTGCCGATCAATGTCGCCCCCTTCACCGGCGTGGTGATCCGGCCATCTTCGATCAGATACGCCTCGCTGGCCGAGAAGACGAACTTGCCGGAGGTAATATCCACCTGCCCACCGCCGAAGCTGACGGCGTAGAGCCCGCGCTTGACGCTGGCCACGATCTCCTGCGGGTCGTCCTTGCCCGCCAGCATGCAGGTGTTGGTCATGCGCGGCATGATGGTGTGCGCGTAGGATTCGCGCCGCGCATTGCCGGTCGGCTGCATGCCCATCAGACGGGCGTTGAGCTTGTCCTGCATGTAACCGGTGAGAATGCCGTCCTCGATCAGCGGCGTGTACTGGCCGGGCGTGCCTTCGTCATCGACACTCAGCGAACCTCGGCGATCGGTCAGCGTGGCATCATCGACCACCGTCACGCCTTTGGAGGCGACCTGCTCGCCCAGACGTCCAGCGAACGATGAGCTGCCCTTGCGATTGAAGTCCCCTTCCAGGCCGTGGCCGACGGCTTCATGCAGCAGAATGCCGGGCCAGCCGTTGGCCAGCACCACCGGCATCTGCCCTGCCGGCGCGTCGACCGCTTCCAGATTGACCAATGCCTGACGCACGGCTTCACGCGCGTAGGTCGCGGCAACCTTCTCATCGCGCAGGCGCTCCATCGCATAACGCCCGCCGCCGCCAGCACTGCCCCGTTCGCGCTTGCCGTCACGCGCGACGATGACATTCACATTGAGCCGCACCAGCGGACGGATATCCGCGGCCAGCGTGCCATCGCTGGCGCAGACCAGTACCACCTCGTGCACGCCGGTCAGCGAGGCGCTGACCTGAGTGACCGCCGGGTCGGCGGCGCGCGCGACGCGATCCGCTTCCTTGAGCATGGCGATCTTGTCTTCGGCGGAGAGTCCGCTCAGGGGGTCGACGCCCTGATACCGGGACGGAGCAGAGACCGGTCGAACCGCGGCCGGCTTGAGGCGATCCCCGCTGCGCGCGATGCCGGAAGCGGTGCGCCCCGTGTCCACCAGTGCGTCCTGGCTGATCTGGCTCGAGTAGGCAAAGCCGCTTTTTTCGCCGGAGAGCGAGCGCACGCCGACGCCGCCGTCGATGTTGTAGCTTGCGTCCTTTACCTCGCCATCCTCCAGCACCCACATCTCGTGCCAGGTGCGCTGGAAGAAGAGATCGGCGTAGTCGATGCCGGGGCCCATGGCGTGACCCAGCCCGGCATCGAGCGAGCTCACGTCGAGCCCGCCGGGCGCCAGCAGTAGGTTCGTCGCCTGTTTCAGCGCGTCGTCACCTGCGTCTTTCATCTGACTCATTGGGCACTTTCCAGGCTGATGTTCGGAGAGGACCAGGGGCCCTCGATTCGGTAATAGATCTGCGTCACGCTGTCCAGCCACTGGCCAAACAGCTTGTCGAAGAGAAAAAGGCCTAACCCGACCTGCGGCGCGCCGGCCATCACCGCGACCAGCGGGAGGTTCTGGCTGACCGGCACCGTGATGCCGAGGCGCTGATCGAGCGTCTGTCGATTGAGGTCGACGCTGCCAGCGACCGTGAATCGCGTCGAGGTACCGTCGACCACGACCGGCCCTTCCGTCTTCAGAATGCCGTTGTACAGAGTAGCGCTGCCGTCGATCCGATTGAAAGCGGTTCCACCGCTGGTCACGTCGGAGAAATCGAGCTGCAGCCGGCGCAGAATGTTATCCAGATTGAATAGCCCCACCAGTTTGGCCGATGAGGAGTGGATCTGGCGCAGCCGACCATTGGTCATCGACGCGCTGACGCGCCCGCTCGAAAGCGGCAGCGCGAATTGCCAGGGCGCACCAGGCCAGGTCAACTGCAGTTCGGCCTGACTGGTTTCGCTGACCACCGGAACCGGCTGATTCATCGCCGCAAAGGCTGAACCGACGTCGCCACCGCTGACGCTCAGGTGCGCCCGACTGAGACTGGCGTCGCCCGACGCCTCCCAGCCAAGCTGCCCGTCGAGGTCGAGCTCACCCAATGACAGCCTCAGCGGATCGATCATCAGGCGACGATCGGTGGCGTGCCAGCGCGCCTCGAGGGGACCGAAATGCTGGCCCTGGCGCTCGAAGTCGGCGATCCGCACATGACCGTCCGGCAGCTGGTCCAGCCCCGACGGCAGCGCGCTCGGATGCGGCGCGATCTCGATCTGATCCATCAGTTGGCTGGCGCTGCCCTGGCTGTCGCTGCCATTGTCTTCGCCGTCGTCTTCGTCAGAAGCCGGCGTCAACGCATCGAGGTTGAGGCGCTCGAGATCCACGTCTATCGGCGTCTGGGCATCGGGTTGCCAGCTCGCCTCTCCGGCCGCGATTTCGCCATCCAGCGACAGCCGCCAGCCACCCGAGAGCGGCGAGGCATCCGCCTGCAGCCCGCCCAGGCAGCGACCGTCGACCAGGATACAAGGGGTGGAAACTGCCACCCGCTTGAGTCCGCCGCCATCGTTGATCGGCTGGTTGCCCTCGTCATCGCTGTCATCGGCGATCGAGGTTTGCACCGGCGTCTGATCGGCAGGCTGATCGGGCGACGCCTTCAGTGCGGTCAGCGCCTTGGCCCAGCGCTGCGTATCGATCCGGTTCGGCCGCCACAGAACGTACCAGCCCGGCTCGCTCGGCCAGGCGGCGTCCGCCCCCGGCCACCCTTCCAGCCACACCTGCCCCTGAACCTGCTCGCCCAGCGTCCGCCACCGTGCCCGCCCCCAATCGGCGAGCGAGACCTGGCCAGTACCGGCGGCAATGTCGGCATTTATCGACAGCGGCGCCGGCACATCGGCGGCCTTGCCGAAGGGCGCTGGCAGATGGATAGCCAGCCCCTTCAGGTCGCTTCTGACCTCGAGACTTGCGTTGTTCTGAGCATCGAACGCCACGCTCGCCTGATAGGGGAAACCGCCATCGAGCAACCCGCCGACTTTCGAAAGCCCTGCCCACTGCAGAAGCCCTCGTCCCGCCGCGCGCCCCTCGAAGTCGATCGCGCTGTGGCCGGTCTGCGACCCGCCGATATCGAAACGCCCGGTCACCGGTCCATCGAAAGCTTCGGCAGCCAGACTGCCGGTGAGGTAATCCTTCCCCTGGTCACGCCGGTAGCGCAAGCCGCCGCTGATATCGGCAAGGGTCAGCTGCAGTTCGGGAAACGTCAACGAGTCGATATCGGCACGGCTGTCCACATCGACCGTCATGTCGGTTTCGGCGTCGCTCTCGTCGCCCATCGGCATCGCAATATGCAAGTTCGCATTGACCTTGCCCTCACTCTGCCAGCGCGCAAACGACTCGCTCAAAGACTCCAGCGGCGCGTGCCCCAGAAAGTCGAGTAACCCTGCACTGCTGCCGCTGACGTGGCCGTCGATGGCCAACTGCTTGTCTTTCATCGAGACCGTGGCATCGCGCGTCGTGAGCCCGTGGCTCGTGGCGTGATCGACTCTGGCATCGAGATTCATGTTGTCCAGCTGCAGATGGCCGTACACCTTCTCCAGCGCCGGCCACTCGGGCGCGTACTGTAGCCGCCCATCCGCGATATCGAGCGACAGCGTCAGCCGGTCGTCCGGATTGACGAACATCTTCCCCTCGGGCGCGTCCTTGTCGGTCAGGGTGACCGAGAGACCGAGACGCCCCTGTTTGACGATGCCACCGATGTCACCGGCGAACCACTGGCGCAGCTCGGCATCGTCGATCACCCGGGTCGGTAGCCACGAGAGCACGCGGGTACTGCGCGCATCGGCATTGGCGAAGGAGAGATCGAGCGAGAAGTTGCCCGGCTTGTCGCGGGTGTCGTAGGTCATGAGGCCAAACTTGCCCGCCGCACTCGCCCCGCGCCAGCCAGCCTTCAGGTTTTCGCCGCTGATCACCGCGCCATCGGCCGTGATCTGCCAGTCGACCTGACCGCTGGCACCGGTGAGATCGAGCGGTTCGGCATAGACCGTAGGCACCGCGAACGCCAAGGTGTCGTCGCCGGCAAAGGTCACGGTGCCGCTACGATGCCGAAAAGTGGCCCAGGCATCGAACGGGCCGCCGCCCGGAATCTCGTTCCAGGCCGTGACCGATACCCCCTCGAGCGCGGACTGGGCGTACCACTCGCCGCTATCCTGGCCGAGCTCCAGGCCTGCGACGCGACCGTGCGGATCGAGCTGGATCAGCGTCTGCGCCACCTTGAACGGCAGCGGCAGATAGCGCAGATAGTCGGTGATGCCGTCGAGCTCGAACGGCGACGTTCGCAGCCACCAGCCCTGCGCCGTCGAGCGCGCCACCAGGTGCTCGGGC
Source organism: Salinicola rhizosphaerae (assembly GCF_014652715.1). Lineage (GTDB taxonomy): Bacteria > Pseudomonadota > Gammaproteobacteria > Pseudomonadales > Halomonadaceae > Salinicola > Salinicola rhizosphaerae. Next base: position 294,371 of record NZ_BMZI01000007.1, read on the forward strand.
CAGTCGACGGCCGACAGCCCGGCGTGCGACGCGCGAAAGTGATCGACCCAGGCCTGCCAGCCGCCGTCTCCGTCGCGCGCCAGCCCGGCGTCCAGACCCAGGTCGGTCAGGGTCTCGGAGATCCGATTGGTGGTATCGACGAGTCGCAGCCGTGGCACATCGAGTGACAGCGTGCCTTTGCGCCAATCGCCGTCTCGCCACGCGGCGCCGGCAGAGGCCTGCCCCTCGATCGCACCGATCGCTTTGGCACTGCCGGAAGTCGCCAGAGCGATCGCCGGCGAGAGCGCGGAAAGATCGAGCTCGCCAACGACAGCCGCACGCAGCCCTGCATTCCGCTCGACCTCGTGCCCCGCGCCGGCCTCGGCCCGCTCGAGACGGCCGTCCAGCGTGAGGTGAATCCTGCCAGCGGCTTGTCCATCCACATCGAGTGCTGCCTGAATCGACGACTGGCGCCCCCGACTGGCGAGCGTCAGCGAGGCCAACGACACTCGCGCCCGGGTCTGTGCCTGGCTCTGCGCCGACCCTTCACGCCCATGCAGCACGACGCTCGCATCATCGAGTTCAAGCTGCTGATGCAGCAGCCGGTGAAGGATGTCGTCCACCGTCAACCGGCGCTTGCCTGAATCCGCCTGCTGACCGCCGAACCAGGCGGCACCGGCACCGTCCGGCCAGCCCCAGCGACCGTCCTCGCGCTGATAGAGATGCAGTGTCAGCCCCTCGATCTGCCCGTCTTTCACCACGGGAAAACGCTGCTGCCAGCTGGCGGCGCTGTCGAGTCGACCACTGACGTGGGTCGCCGTCAGCAGGGGCTGACCACGATGGCTATCGAGCTCCAGTCCATCGAGCGCGACGCGCGGGTCGACGTGATGAATGGCGAGAGACAGATGCCCGATCCGCGTCTCGGCATCGAGTTGCGACTCGGCAACGCTGGTCAGCCACGGCGTCAGCCGGTCAATCTGCCAGGCGAACAGACGTATGCCGCTGGTGGCAACGGCCGCGATCAATAGCCCGAGTGCGACCAGCGTTAGCAGCCACCGCCAGACAATGCGCATACGACTCATCGGCTTACATCAGCACGATGTCGTACTGTTCCTGCGAGTACTGGGCCTCGACCTGGAAGCGGATTGTCTTGCCGATGAAGGACTCGAGGTCGGCAACCGCCGCCGACTCCTCGTCGAGCAGGCGATCGACCACGGCTTGGGAAGCCAGCACCATGTAGGTCTCCGGCGAGTAGGCGCGCTCCTCGCGCAAGATCTCGCGGAAGATTTCGTAGCATACGGTTTCCGGGGTTTTCAGCGCGCCACGACCGTGACAGGTAGGACAGGGTTCGCACAGCGTCTGTTCCAGGCTCTCGCGGGTGCGCTTGCGGGTCAGCTGGACCAGGCCGAGCTCGGTAACGCCGGTGAGCTTGTTCTTGGCGTGATCACGCTCCAGCGACTTCTCCAGCACCCGCAGCACCTGACGCTGATGCTCGAGCTCTTCCATGTCGATGAAGTCGATGATGATGATGCCGCCGAGGTTGCGCAGCCTGAGCTGTCGCGCAATCGCCGTTGCCGCCTCGAGATTGGTCTTGAAGATGGTCTCTTCGAGGTTGCGGTGACCGACGTAGCCGCCCGTGTTGACGTCGATCGTGGTCATCGCTTCGGTCTGATCGATGACCAGATAGCCGCCGGACTTGAGCTGAACCTTGCGGCTCAGCGCCTTCTGGATCTCGTCTTCGACGCTGTAGAGATCGAAGATCGGCCGCTCGCCCGGGTAGTACTCGATGCAGGACTCCACCGTCGGCATGAACTCGCGGGCGAACTCCTTGAGCTTGAAGTAGTTCTCGCGCGAGTCGATGCGAACCTTCTCGATCTGGTCGCGCATGACGTCGCGCAGCGTGCGGATGAACAGCGGCAGATCGTCGTAGATCGGACTCGGCGTCGGCGCCGAGACGCGGCGCTCGGCGATCTTCTGCCACAGCCGCTGGAGAAACACCATGTCGGCGAACAGCTCGTCACGTCCGACTCCCTCCGCCGCGGTGCGAATGATGAAACCGCCGCGATGGTCGTCGGCAAGTTCGGACTGGCCCGCCTCGACCATTGCCTTCAAGCGTTCGCGCTCGGCGGCATCCTCGATCCGCTGGGAGACACCGACGTGAGGCGAATCCGGCATGTAGACGAGATAGCGCGAGGGAATCGACAGATGCGTCGTCAGACGCGCGCCCTTGGAGCCGATCGGGTCCTTGGTGACCTGCACCACCAGCGACTGGCCGGCGTGCAGCAGATGACTGATCGAGGCTGGCTCTTCGTGGGGCGCATCGGGCGGCAGCACTTCGTTGACGTGAATGAAAGCCGCGCGCTCGAGGCCGACATCGATGAACGCCGCCTGCATGCCTGGCAGCACGCGCACCACCTTGCCCTTGTAGATGTTGCCGACGATACCGCGACGTCGGCTGCGTTCGATGAAGGCTTCCTGCAGTACGCCGTTTTCGACCACGGCAACCCGCGTCTCCATCGGCGTTAGATTGATCAGTACCTCACCGCTCATGCAGGCATCCTTGTCGGTTCTGGTCGGCGTTGCCGGTTCGCGCGCGCCGCGAGAGGCCTCCGATTATGGCACAGCCCGACACTCGCGCTTAACCTTCCCTTGGTACGAAACCCCGGCAACGATCCGCTGCGGCGTTGCACAGGCGGCGATCAGCTCGGTTCTACCCGCCTGCGCTCCACGACTTGCTTGCGCTCGACTGCTTGTTTGCGATCCACGACTGGCCTGCCGCCAATCAGTCGCCTGCAAGCCACAACGGGACGCCCTGCGCACTCAGCAGCTCGGCGGTCTCGTGGAGCGGCAAGCCGACGACGGCAGAGTAGCTGCCCTCGATACGCTCGACGAATATCGACGCCAGCCCCTGAATCGCATAGCCGCCGGCCTTGTCTTGCGGCTCGCCGGTCGCCCAGTAGCGCTGTATCTCTTCAGCCTGGATCGGACGCATGACGACACGGGTCGCGACTCGACACTCGAGCGTGCCACGGGCACCGATCACCGCGACGGCCGACAGCACCCGATGCTCGCGCCCGGCCAGACGCGAGAGCATACGCGCGGCATCGGCTTCGTCGACCGGCTTGCCGAATATGTCGTCGTCACAGACGACCACGGTATCCGCCCCCAGCGTCGGCAGCACGTCATCCGCCCGATGACCCGCTATCGCCTTCACCCGCGCCAGGCGAGATACGAACGCCTCGGCGGATTCGCCGGCGTGGCGCGACTCGTCGATGTCCGCGGGCGCAACGTCGACAGCCACGCCAATGGAAGCCAGAAGCTCGCGCCGCCGCGGCGAGGCCGAGGCGAGTCGCAGCACGACAGCCATCAGCCGATTCCCAGCCGGCGGCGCAGCGCCTGCATCATGGTGAACAGCCAAGGCCACAGCAGCGCACCGATGACCGCCGGAATCAGAAACTCCAGGCTCACGGATACCGGCCCGAAGATCGTGCGCAACCACTGCTCCACCAGCTGAGCAATCCCCAGCAGCACGAACACCAGCGGCGCCTGCTGCCAGATCGAGTAGACGCGAAAACGTTGATACAGCAGCAGAAACAGGTAGGCGAGCAGCGAGAGCACCAACGCGTTCTGCCCGAGCGGCGCGCCCTCGATCAAGTCGAGCGCAAGCCCCAGCACGAAGCCGTGAAGCACGCCGACGCGCTGGGGCGTTGCCACGCACCAGTAAGCCAGCAGAACTCCCAGCCAGTCAGGACGCCAGACCAGCCAGGCGTCCGGCAGCGGCATCACCTGCAGACAGAGCGCCAGAAGAAGCGTGAACCAGACGAATCCGTAGCCGAGAATGCCCATCGCTACTGCTCCACTGCCGGTTGAATCAAGGTCAACGCCGCCGTCAGCGCATCCTCGTTGATCTTGTCGATCTCGGGATTCCCCGGATCACCGGGCCAGACCACCTGACGCGCCATCCGCTCCGGGCCGCTCAGGTTGCCGGCGGGACGCTTGGGCGGGAACAGCAGCAGGAAGTAGCGCGAACGCTCGAGCTGAGAGATCGGCGATGCCGTCACTTCCATGAAGGTCTGACTGGAGTCGTGCTTGACGCTGTCCACCCGCGCGACCGGATAGCCCTGGGGAAAGCGACCGCCGAGGCCGGAAGTGACGAGCAAGTCTCCTTCGCGGATATCCGCCGTAGCCGGCACATTGGGCACGTCCAGCTCATCGAGTTGCCCCGTGCCCTGGGCAATGAAGCGCAGCCCGTTACGGTTGTTCTCCACTGGCACGGCGTGATTGGCATCGGCCACCATCAGTACCCGACTGGTATAGGCGGAGACCGATACGATCTGCCCGGTCAGGCCGGAGGCGTCCATCACCGGCTGACCGATGTAGGCGCCGTCCCGGCGACCGCGATTGATCACCATCTGCTGGGTGAAGGGATCGGAGTCGAGCGACAGAAGCTCCGCCGTGATGTAGGGCACATCATCGGGGTTGGGCGCGTGCAGCAGCTCGCGCAGGTGCACGTTCTCGGCCGTCAGACTCGCCATGCGCTGAACGCGATTGGAGAGCGTCAGCAACTGCTCACGCAGGCGACCGTTATCGTCGATCAGCGCCTGCTTGTCGGCCACGGCCATCGCGCCCCAGCGCATGCCCTCGCTGGGCAGGCTGACCAGCCATTGAATCGGCGCCACCAGGGAGGTCATGTGCGAACGCGCCGTCTCCACCGCATCGAAGCGGTGTTCGGCGAACATCAGCCCGAACGCCAGCACCGCGCACAGCAGCATGCGGTACGTGGGTATCGGGCCGTAATAGAACAGCGGTTTGATAGGCCTCACCCCCGCCTACCGATGACGGAGTCCGCCGCCGGCGGGCTTCCGTCGCGGATGGCCTCAATCGCTGGAGAGCAGCTCGAAGGTGTGCTGATCGATCATTTCGAGCGCCTTGCCGCCACCGCGTGCCACGCAGGTCAGCGGATCTTCGGCGATGATGACCGGCAGCCCGGTCTCCTCGGCGATCAGCTTGTCGATGTCGCGCAGCATTGCGCCACCGCCCGTCAGCACCAGGCCGCGCTCGGCGATATCGGAGGCAAGCTCCGGTGGAGACTGCTCGAGTGCGCTCTTGACCGCGGCGACAATGGAGGCCAGCGGCTCCTGCAGCGCGTCGAGAATCTCGTGGGAATTCAGCGTGAAGCTGCGCGGGATGCCCTCGGCCAGGTTGCGCCCGCGCACGTCGATCTCGCGCAGCTCGCCACCCGGATAGGCACAGCCGATCTCTTCCTTGATCCGCTCGGCGGTGGCTTCGCCGATCAGGCTGCCGTAGTGACGACGAACGTAGGAGGTGATCGCTTCGTCGAAACGGTCGCCACCGACGCGCACGGATTCGGAATAGACGACACCATTGAGCGAGATGATGGCGATCTCGGTGGTACCACCACCGATGTCGACGACCATCGAGCCCTGTGCTTCCTCGACCGGCAGACCGGCACCGATCGCGGCCGCCATCGGCTCCTCGATCAGATAGACATCACGGGCGCCGGCCCCTTCCGCGGACTCCTTGATCGCGCGGCGCTCGACCTGCGTGGACATGCAGGGAACGCAGACCAGAACGCGCGGGCTCGGGGTCAGGAAAGTGCTTTGATGAACCTTGCGAATGAAATGCTGCAGCATCTGCTCGGTAACGGTGAAATCGGCGATCACGCCATCCTTCATCGGACGGATGGCGGTAATGTTACCGGGCGTGCGCCCCAGCATGCGTTTGGCGTCGAGACCCACGGCCGCAACGCTTCGCATGTTGCCGGATTGGCGGATCGCCACGACGGAGGGTTCGTCCAGGACGATACCGCGACCGCGGACATAAATCAGTGTGTTGGCGGTCCCCAGATCGATCGACAGATCGCTCGAGAACAGCCCCCGTAAACGTTTAAACATGGAAACTTTTACCTAGTCCAGACCGGAACCCTGTGCGGAGGCAAACGGTATCACCGTGGGGGTCCAGCAGCAAGCGCGCGCCTGCCCGATGGCGCCCGAATATGGTAATGTCTCCCCCATTTATCGACCTATCGTCGCGAACGCCAGAAACAGCGTTCGCGCAAGCTTTACATGCGGACTTTCAACCGGGGGACGATTCACATGGCAATCGAACACGCCGACGTGCTGCGCGCCGCGCACCTGGCACGCCTGGGCCTCAACAGCGACGCCGAAGCAGCCGGCTACGTCGACGACCTGACGCAGATTCTCGAAATGGTCGACCGCCTTCAGGCTGTCGATACCGAGGGCGTCGCGCCGTTGTCTCACCCACTGGACGCCACACAGCGTCTGCGTCCCGACGAGGTCACCGAGCGTGACCAGCGCGAGCGCTTCCAGGCCTGTGCACCGGCCACCGAAGATGGCCTTTACCTGGTGCCGCGCGTCGTCGAGTAACGCCACCGCTATTCAAGCGATGCCATCGAGTCGAATCTCTTGGCCGACGGGTGACGATACCGCCCATCGAGACGACCCGACGGTGCCGCAACGTTTTCAGACAGGAACATCGATCCCATGCATCAAATGACGCTCACGGAGCTCGCCCGCGGCCTGAAAGCCGGCGACTTCTCCAGCCGCGAGCTGACCACCAGCCTGCTCGATCGCATCGAGCGCCTGGACGGCAACATCAACAGCTTCATTACTGTCACTCGCGAACAGGCGCTGGCGGCCGCCGATGCCGCCGACGCGGCCCGCGCCAAAGGGGATGACCGCCCGCTGGCTGGCCTGCCGCTGGCGATCAAGGACATCTTCTGCACCCAGGGGGTTCGCACCAGCTGCGGCTCGAAGATGCTCGACAACTTCCAGGCGCCCTACAACGCCACCGTCATCGAGAAGCTGCAGGCCGCCGGCATGATCGGCCTGGGCAAGACCAATATGGACGAGTTCGCCATGGGCTCCTCCAACGAGTCGAGCTTCTACGGCCCGGTGAGGAATCCGTGGGACGAAACCGCCGTACCCGGCGGCTCCTCGGGGGGCAGCGCTGCCGCCGTTGCCGCTGGCTTCGCGCCCGCCGCGCTGGGCACCGACACCGGCGGCTCGATCCGTCAGCCCGCCGCCTTCTGTGGCATCACCGGCTTGAAGCCGACCTACGGGCGCGTCTCCCGCTACGGCATGATCGCCTTCGCCTCGAGTCTCGACCAGGGCGGCCCGATGGCGCGCAGTGCCGAAGATTGCGCGCACCTGCTGGGCGCCATGGCCGGGCACGACCTGCGTGATTCCACCAGTGTGGCCCGCGTCGTGCCGGACTATCTCGCCGAACTCGACACGCCCCTGGCCGGCCTCAAGATCGGTCTGCCCAAGGAGTATTTCGGCGACGGGCTGGATAGCGAGGTCGAAAGCGCCATCCGTGAAGCGATCAAGGTCTACGAATCGCTCGGGGCGAAGGTGTGCGAGGTCAGCCTGCCGCATACCCATCTCGCGGTGCCGGCCTATTACGTCATCGCCCCGGCGGAAGCCTCTTCCAACCTCTCTCGCTACGACGGCGTGCGCTTCGGCCACCGCTGCGACAACCCGGTCGATCTCGAGGACCTCTACAAGCGTACCCGCGCCGAGGGTTTCGGCGACGAGGTCAAGCGCCGTATTCTGATCGGCACGCACACGCTGTCGGAAGGCTTCTTCGACGCCTACTACCGCAAGGCGCAGCAGGTTCGCCGTCTGATCCGCCAGGACTTCCTCGATGCTTTCGACGAAGTCGATGTGCTCATGGGTCCGGCCGCCCCGACCCCGGCGTTCGATCTCGGCGCCAAGAAGGACCCGGTCTCGATGTACCTGCAGGACATCTACACCATCGCCATCAACCTGGCCGGCATCCCCGGCATCAGCGTGCCGGCCGGCTTCTCCGGCAAGCGCCCCATCGGGCTTCAGATTCTCGGTCAGCACTTCGCCGAGGGTCAGCTTCTCAACGTGGCACACCAGTTCCAGCAGGCGACCGATTGGCACCGCCGCAGCCCGACCGACCAGGAGACAAACTGATGCAGTGGGAAACCGTCATCGGGCTGGAAGTCCACGTTCAGCTCGCGACCCAGTCCAAGATCTTTTCCGGGGCTTCTACCGCGTTCGGCGCCGCGCCCAATACCCAGGCCTGTGCGATTGACCTGGGGCTGCCGGGCGTGCTGCCGGTGCTCAACGAAGGCGCCGTCGCCATGGCCGTCCAGTTCGGCCTCGCCATCGATGCCGAGATTCCGGAAACCTCGCTGTTCGAGCGCAAGAACTACTTCTACCCGGACCTGCCCAAAGGCTACCAGACCAGCCAGATGGCCCAGCCCATCGTCGGCAAGGGCGAAGTCGAGATCGTCCTGGATGACGACGTGCGCAAGCGCGTCCGCATTCATCACGCTCACCTCGAAGAGGATGCCGGCAAGTCGCTGCATGAAGACTTCCACGGTATGAGTGGTATCGATCTCAACCGCGCCGGCACACCACTGCTCGAGATCGTCTCCGAGCCCGACATGCGCTCGGCCAAGGAAGCGGTCGCCTACATCCGTGCGATCCACGCCATCGTCACCTACCTCGGCATCTCCGACGGCAACATGGCCGAAGGCTCGATGCGCTGCGACGTCAACGTCTCGGTGCGCCCCAAGGGCCAAGAGACCTTCGGCACCCGCGCGGAGATCAAGAACGTCAACTCGTTCCGCTTCGTCGAACGCGCCATCGAGTTCGAGGTCGAGCGCCAGATCGAGCTGATCGAAGAGGGTGGCAAAGTCGTCCAGGAGACCCGGCTCTACGATCCGGATCAGGACGAGACCCGCAGCATGCGAACCAAGGAAGAAGCCAACGACTACCGCTACTTCCCCTGCCCCGACCTGCTGCCGGTCATGCTCGACTCCGCCTATGTGGAACATCAGCGCTCGACGCTGCCGGAACTGCCGACCGACAAGCGAAACCGCTTCGAGACCGATCTCGGCCTTTCGACCTATGACGCCGGCGTGCTCTCCGCGACGCGCCCGATGGCCGAGTACTTCGAAGCCGTGCTCGCCGTCTGCGGGGATGCCAAACAGGCCGCCAACTGGGTCCAGGGCGAACTCTCCGGCCATCTCAACCGCGAGAACATCGATATCCGCAACAGCCCGGTCACGCCGGAACAGCTCGGCGGCCTGATCCAGCGCGTGCTCGACGACACCATCAACGGCAAAGCCGCCAAGCAGGTCTTCGCGGCGCTGTGGAACAACGAAGGCCAGAGCGCCGACGAGATCATCGAAGCCCGCGGCCTCAAGCAGGTCACCGACACCGGTGCCATCGAAGCGATCGTCGACCAGGTCATCGCCGACAGCCCCGTTCAGGTCGCCCAGTATCGCGACGCCGAGCCGGAAAAACGCGGCAAGATGATCGGCTACTTCGTCGGCCAGGTGATGAAAGCCTCCCGCGGCACCGCCAACCCGCAGCAGGTCAACAGCGTGCTCAAGCAGAAGCTGGATGAGGCCTGAGTCAACGCTCGATTCAACCAGTCATCACCAACGAAAAAGCCCATGGCCTAGGCCATGGGCTTTTGAATATTGGTGATGAGATCGGCCTAGGCCGCCTCGGTCTGCACCCGCTGCCGCAAAGCAAGCGTACACCTCTCGCGATCCTCCTTGGCCAGACTCTTGAGCGGGATATTGAGCTTACCTTCACCGGAACTGGCTTTGCGGTAATAAAGCACACACTCGCGCGGGGTCGCTTCGACGCGAGCTATCTGGTTGATCGCAATGGTCGTACGCGGGCGGATGATCGCCAGCTTGACCGAGACATCACCCTCTGCGAGCCGAACGATCGGATTGAACTGGAACCAAAGCCCAGCCACGATCAGGGCACAAGCGACGAGGATCGGCGCCCCCGGAAAAACCGGCGAGCTGGAGATCGCCACCAGCGACGCGAGCAATAATCCACCACCACCGCAAAGCGCGATAAGCGAGGGGATCTTGGCGTAAAAAGCTTGATCCGGACTTTCATGGACTGGCATATAAAATTATCCCTTTAGCGTCGAACAGGCTGGCGCCAGTTGATGACTTACCGCCACACACCAGCACCTACGCGAAAGCTTCAGTTGGCGCGACGAATAAAACCACCGCCCACCTGAACGTTATGCTCTTTCTGCCATTCTTGCGATTGGCGAATGGCTTCGTCGATCTGTTCTTGAGTCATTTTCTTAGCAACTCTTTGCTTACCCTCTACGCCGGCCGACCCACCAAGATCGTAATACTTATATGCTTTAACCAAATCAACATCAGTACCAATACCATTCTCGAAATATTTGGCAAAAAGTGAAAAGCTAACACCAAAATCATCCTTTTCAAACTTTGAGAAAGCCGCTTTACTTATCCAACAGAATGATTTCTTCTCATTCTTGGGCACACCATGTCCACCACGATAAATATAGGACAAATTACCAGCTGACTGGCTATCACCGGAACCACCAGCCCTGCCTAACCAATATATAGCCTTATCCATATTTTTCGGAAACAGGTCGCCCCACTCCCTACCCCAGTACGCCCTACCAACCATACGTTGAGAAAGCAAATACCCTTCTTCTGCTGTCTTCTCAGCCAAAGCTCTAGCTTTTTTTATATCTTTCTCTACACAGGCTCCTTTATAATATAAAGTGGCTAAACTATAGCCAGCATCCACAACCCCACTATCCCATGCCTTACTTAAAAGCGAGACAGATTTTTTACAACTTTTCTCAACATCAAACTCTTTATCGCCGTTTAGATAAAGCAAACCCAAGAGATACTCTTTTGCTCCTAGATCCGCACCCTTTAAGCTCTTTAGAGAAGATTCCGAAAAACCTTCATATGCCTCATTTAGAGCTTTTCCAGTCGGATCTTGAAAGAGAATCCTAGCATTGGCATCAAGAGGGAACAAAAAAAACAACAAAACGATTATAAATTTCATTACTCAATCTCCACTCTAAACGTATCCCTCTTATACACCCCACCACTCGAACTGAAAAATATTTTCAACTCAGCAGTATCACTCAAAACTTCTTTAGTATATTCCTTATAATACTCCATATAAAAAAAACCATCCTTGAGCGAAAATTCTGGGTGAGCTGAGGTTTGCATAGTCGTTGAGCGCTCAGACTTAGAAACCAGCCCCTCGTCACTCGCTTGTTTCTCATAAGACCACTTAAACACTGTTTCGTTAGCATTCACATTCAGAAGCTCAAGGATAAGACTTACAGAGGGTGTTTCAGGTATTTCAATCGAAAGATTCACCCCTACCTGCTGACTAGCACTCTCTACGGCTTTATTTAGGCCATCGACGTCAATGTCATAAGGAGATTTAACATATTGATTCGCATCCGGCCTCACTGGCGACCACGACAGCTCCACCACTACTCCCTGAAACACCATCTCCAGCGAACTTTGCTCCGAGGCGAGATCCTCGAATTTTTGCACTTGGCTGGTGTGAAAGCCAACTAGGCTGCGGTCGACCCACATCTGCACCGAGGGCGCTACCAGGGTTACTATCCAGACGCCCAGCAGGAGGGTCAAAATGCCAAAGAAGAGCCCCACGGCCAGGCCTGCCACTACCCCAAAACCGATTACCAGTATGGTGCTGATGCCGCTCACGACGCCGAAACCGCCCAAAACCTTCAGGTTGTCAGCGGTCAGCGACTGCCCCAGCCGCCTGGCTCGCGATGATTCGGTCAACTTGCGCATACCGTCCCAGACAGAGAGCATACCGCTTGCAACGCTGAGTAGACCGCTCCCTAATTTCCAGGTGTCGCCGCTGAGAAGCCTGCCTAAAGCGCCCTCTGTTCCAGGCCCCATGCTGGCAACACGAATCGCTTGGTATCCTTCGGCAGCCCCCATACTGGCGCTGAGCAGACCGACCCCGGAGCTCACTAGCCGATTCCAGTCGGCACCGCTGTTTTCGTCATCTAGAAGTTCCTGATCGACTGCCAGCAGTAAATTCCATGCCGTCAATCCGAGCGCCAAAAGCTTGCCGTAGTTACCCGCGCCAGCAATCGTACCCGCGACATCGCGAGCACTCTGAATCACGTCTGCCCACTGCTGTTGGGTCTGCTCTGCGTCGTAAGACTCTCCTGGCGCACTATTCTCGGTTAGACGTTGAACCACCGCCGGATCGAGCCCGAAGCAGGGAATCGTGGTCGTAACGACGACACCATTTTCCGCCATAGGGGCAGAGAAATTGCCGCCTCCGCCTGTTAGAGAGGGCATGGCGAGGTCGGTATCGGCCCCTTTGTTGGCCTGGTTGTCCTGGTAGCGCTGATTAATCTGCTGCAACCAATGAGCGTACTGAGCCATCGTCATCTTGACGTCGACGAGCTGTGGCAGCGGCGCCTTATATTGCTGTGTATCGGGGTCGCTCATCCAAGCCAACTGTCCCAGACGTATGAATTGGCGGAGAAAGCGTTTGTTCTGGCCATCGGAGTCAGCGATTAGATCTTGGGTTACCAACGCCGCCACCGCGTTACCGACCGTATTGGAGAACTGCCCGAGGATCGGGTGCACTCGGTTGATAATATCGTTGGCAGAGGGCGTTCTTCCGTGCAGCGTTAGCGCAGCAGCCTGCTGCGTTTGGAACCGCTCGCTCCAGCCCACCAGCGTGTCGGCCGATAAGTGATCACTGTCGGACAGAGAGGATACGGTGTCGCGTGCCTGCCCCATCAATTCGGCATTATTGGCAAACAACCCTGAGATAATGATCGCCCTTTTCTCCATCATCGCTCTAGCGAGGAACTGCCAGAGTTCACCGCTAGGTGGCGCCAAAATGCCGCCCCGGAGCGTGTTGGCCAGCAGACCGCTCAGCCCCAATCCCATCCAGTAGTCGGATTGGCTATAGCGCCCAATGACATCGAGCAAGTGATGTTTCACCCAGAGCGAGTAATCGCCATCATGAAGCGCCAGCAATGGCTCGCACATACGGGTGCGCTTTCGATGCTGTTCAGCAAACTTCTCCAATGCATCGGAGTCGTAGAGTTCGTCGAGCTGAGCCGCGTGCCTGTCCGCCATCCGCTCGGCCTCAGATCTCGTATTGTGTAGCAGTAGCTCGTTGCGCTGTATCTCGTTGTCATAAAACGGGTCACGCCGCATCGCTTCAGCCGATCTGGCGACCGCCGGGTCGTCGCTGGCCGCTCGGCGATCGAGTTCTGCCAAGCGTTCGGCTTGCTCCTGCTTCAACCGTTCAATTTCGCTTTGCAGTCGCCTCCGTTCACTAGCCTGCTCTGCGGCCTCGCTCTGCAGATTTAGCTTAAAGTTATCTCTATCTAATTCGGCATCTCTCACCGCCCGGTTCAGCTGATCATATTTGCGCTGATGTTGGGCACGCGATCTCGGCGAGGAGTCGACTTGAGATTGCCCCTGCTCCAGAAAATCATCCCGTTCGGCTCGAGCACTATCAACAGCGTCATCCAGCGACTTCTTCTGACTCGCAACGTAATTCTTTGCGAAGTTCTCTTTGAAAGCATCGATGGCCTGTTTGCACAGCAGCTTGCGCCGGTTTCCGTCACTTTCGCAGACAAAGTTCTCGACCTCGGCCAACGCCTGGTGCCGATAGGCATTCAACTCATCGATGATGCCAATCTCGTCCTTGACCGCGAGGATAAGCCCCTTGCCCTGATATTCACTGGCCGCATGATCAAGTCGCTGACTCATCACTTCTCTGAGCTTCTCAGGCTCGTAAAGCGCTCGCTTCGGGCCGCTTGACCAGAACTGCTCGCCAAGACTCTTGGCCGCCTCGCTATATTCGGCGACTTTTTCCAGCTCGTCAGTGCCAAAAGCAAAGGGTTGTTGTTGCCCATCCACCCAGGCCGAGATATCCACCTGCTGCATGTGGGTGTTACGCCAATCAAGGTGATTACCAATCATGCGGATGTGGGGTTCAGGCCAAGGATGTTCGCTAAATGCGTAGTAAAGCGTACCCGAATCTTCGGGGAACGGTAGGGTGACGACCGAGGCGCTCAGGACATCGCCGGGATTGGACTGACAACGTTCGGGGAAGACGATCTCATCCAACGCCGGCGGCTGTAGTACCGGAAACTGGTAGTACTTTCCGTCGCTGGTGATCGCGTAAGCGTACCAGTGCTGGCCATTGGGATTATCCTGATCGTAGAAATAGAGATAGCCCTCACGCAGCTGACGCAAGATGTATTTGTTGACCTGACTGCCGGTGCTCTGCGTAATTTCCGCTTTGACCTCGTCGGGTACGGTTCGCCCCTGCTCTTCGCCGCCCACCAGGGTTTTGTCCAACATGATGTCGGTGAACTCCTGGATTCTCGAGGTCTCGAGTTCCGGAATATCGGCATTGCGATCGTTACGCTGACAGACGGCGTAGCGCACAGGAAGAATCGGCAAGCCCTTGCGTTCGCAGAATTGGCAGGTCCCATTTCCCGGCGTCTCATTCGCTACCGCATGCGCGCTGGCTTGAGTGGCTGATGTCATGCTACGTCGTCTCCCGCATGTCCGTTATCGCTTCCCAGTCGTCGTCGGAGAGCCGATTGGACAATCCAATATAATTCGTTCTCGCATCCAGGCGCTTAAACAAAGCCTGCATGATCGGGTGGCGGTAAAAATCGCTGTGTGTCATCAATCCGTGAAGTACGAAAGTCGCCGTGTCCTGACGCTCTCGAAGCCCCGCTTCCTGAGCCGCGACGACCAAAGCGTCGACATCCGACGGTGAAGCCTTTTGTCGACCTGCCGAACCGGGAAGCGTCCGATAGAGTTCGCGGCAGCGATTGACTTGGCCAATGCGTCGGATCGCGCACCACTGTTCCGCAGTCAGCTTGAGATCACCGAGTCGCCGCTGGTCGACATGTGGCTCAAGACAGCGCAGACGCCCTTCCATATCGAGATAAACCCACCGGTCGATGGGCCCCAACAGCGCCGACATTTGCCAAGGAAGCAAGATGCGGGTCAGGTGTTCCAGCACTCGAGGGTCGTAGAAGCGCAGCAAGGCAGGCTTCTGGTCAGGCGTTACCGGTGCAAGCCGTTTTCCGAGATAGCCGGCGACAGTTGTGCGAGCCTGCCGGGTCGTTATCCAGCCACAGAAAGGTACGGGCTCAAGCAAACTAGCCGGCCGTCGGTTTTTCTCTTCAATTAGCTGCGCGGCAATATCTCGATCGCCGTCGCCCGCAGTTGGATAAAGATAAAGACGCTGAGATGGTCTCTGAGCCAGAAACGGGTTATTGATTAATCCCGCCGATTGACGCGCATCATCGGTCAGCCTGAGTTCAGGTGCATCGGATGGGTCGACCAGGCGGTATAACTGCCCGGCCTTGGCATCGCTCTCTGCCTCAGTCAGGAACTCGCGCTCTTCGATCAGTCGCACGGCTAGCTTTCCACCGTGCTTTCACCACCGCTGGCAGCGGCCTGACTCTTTTGTGGGCAGAGCACGTCTTCGCCCTCCGGCAATTCAGGCATTGCCATATCCATACTCGCCGGCCCGCCAAAGCTATGCTGAGCGCCCTTGACGTCGATAGCGCCGGGGCCATGCACATCGATATTGCCGCCTTCGATACGGATGTAGCCCCCACCGCTCTGTAGCAGAATGCCGTTGGCGGCGTTGATCTCGACCCGCCCCTCGGTAGAGGTGATCTTGACGTCTTTCTGGGCCGTCAATTCCATCTCGTCACTCTGCGCCTGTACCTCGACCTTGCCCTTGGCGGCGAAGAGCTTGATGCCGGCGCGGTAGACGAACAGCGACAGCTTCTCGGAGATCGACGCCACCAGACTCTTGCCGGTGGCGATATTGACATCTTCACCGCTGGAGACACTGAGCGATCTGCCCTGCGCCAGGTGGGTCGACTCCGGTGTGCTCATCGTGATGCCGGCCGGCGAGGCCATATGCAGCCACGGCGCTTTCATGCGCGCGGATTCGCCTCGGCCACCGCTGTCGCTGGCACCGGCGGCGTTGGATTGATCGCTTCCCTGGGAGCCACTCAGCTGTTCGCTGTTGCCGTAGGTGTCGTCGGCGTCTTCACCGGCCTGCTTGAGATTCTCGCGGCT
>NZ_BMZI01000008.1:0-7142 GCF_014652715.1 Salinicola rhizosphaerae
TTCTTCGCTGCTTCCGAGAACCTGTCTCGTCGTCAGCGGATGCGTACTTTACGGATCGGCCGCCGACTTGGCAAGGCCTGTTTTCAACTTTTTTGACCCGACGGACCAATCCCCTTCACCGACGCCGCCGAGCGAGCGCACCCGGAGACGACAACGCCCGCGCAGGGCGGGCGTTGTGGCGTTGCTGATGGGTGAGATCGCGGCGAATCAACTACCCGCTGGCAGCGCGTAGGCGATGGTGTA
Source organism: Salinicola rhizosphaerae (assembly GCF_014652715.1). Lineage (GTDB taxonomy): Bacteria > Pseudomonadota > Gammaproteobacteria > Pseudomonadales > Halomonadaceae > Salinicola > Salinicola rhizosphaerae. The sequence goes on from NZ_BMZI01000008.1 coordinate 244, forward strand.
ATCCCCATACTTGGTGCCCATGGGCTCATGGCCCCCTGCCGTGATCACGACATACTCGCGACCGTCTTCGCCCTGATAGATCGATGGTGTCGACTGCGCACCAGCCGGCAATTCGACCTGCCAGAGCACCTCGCCGGTGTTTTCGTCGTAGGCTCGCAGCATCTGATCCGCCGTGCCGCTGATAAAGACGACACCCCCCTGGGTCACGACGCCCGAACCCAGCGAGAAGACGCCAGTCGGCAACGGAAGATCATGCTTGAATCCGAACGGTGCCGTGTGTCGCGTATCGCCGAGCGGTGTCGTCCATTCCACCTTGCGCTTGGCGAGATCGACCTGCGACAGCGTTGCCCACGGCGGCGCGATGCAGGGTGCCTGGATCGGGCTCAGGAACGGGTGCAAGGAGACCGCGTAAGGTTTGCCGTACTGCGGCTTGTATGGATTCTGGCCACCGTAGTGCGGCGGCGTGCCGTTGCCGTCCCACTGCTTGATCGGTCCTTTGCCGGCTGCCTGATCACGGGGAATCAGTCGTCCGACGAACGGCAGATAGTTCGAGACGATATTGAGCCGGCCCTGCGGATCCAATGAGGCGCCATACCAATCGGTCACGCCGTCGAAGGTCGGATACATCAGGCTCCCCTGAAGCGTCGGCGGAGATGCTTCACCCCCGTAGTAGAGCTCCTGATAGCGCGCTCGACACCACATCTGGTCGAACGGCGTGGCGCCCCACATGTCTGTCGCCTTCAGTTTCGCTGGCGTGAAGGAAGGCATGCCGGTCGAATGGGGCTGAGTCGACGATAGCCAGTCTTTCATCAGGCCGCCGTCGGGGCCGGTGTCCACTGACGTCTCTTCGACAGGCATCAGCGGCTTGCCGGTTTGGCGGTTGAGCACGAACAGCTGACCCCGCTTGTTGGTGGAGAGCAGGGCCGGGACGCTGTTGCCGTCTCCATCCGGCCACTGCAGCAGCGATGGCCCGATCGGCACATCGTAATCCCAGACATCGGTATGCGACTCCTGGAAATGCCACTTTTCGTTGCCGGTATGGATATCCAGCGCGACGATCGAGCCGGAATACTTCATGTCTGCAGCCGAGCGCCCCGGGCCATAGTAGTCCGGCGTCGTATTACCGAGCGGCGCATAGAGAATGCCGAGATCGGGATCACCGGTCATCACACCCCAGGCGTTGGGCGTACCGCGAGTGAAGGTTTCACCTTGAGCCAGCGGTGCGTTGGGATTCTCGCGACCGAGATCCCAGTGCCAGATCTCCTTGCCGGTGATCGGGCTCCAACCGCGAATAACGCCGGAGGGCTCGCCGACGAACCAGTTGTCGAGCACGTTACCGCCCGTCACCAGCACGTCGTCCATCACCAGTGGCGGGGAGGTCTGTACCAGCGCCCCGGGCGCGACGATGCCCATTCCCTGGCGCATGTCGAGAAGACCGTCGTTGCCGAAGTCTTCGCAGCGCTCGCCCGTCTGCGCGTCCAGCGCGACGATGAACGGCCCCATGGTCGGCGCCAGAATCCGGTTCTTGCAGGCCTGACTGCCGTCGCTCGCCTGATAGCCGGAAGGTGCCGAGTAGTAGCTCACGCCGCGGCAATTGACGAAGTTGTTCTGCGAATCATCGACATCGGTCGGCTTGGTCTTCCACTTCTGCTTGCCGGTGACCGGATCGAGCGCAATCACCCACGCGTTTGGCGTACAGGTATAGACGGTGTCACCCACCTTGATCGGCGTCGATTCGGCGCCAAAGTGGGGCGGCCCCTTGTCGGTGAATTTGAGATCGCCGCTCTGGTAGCTCCACGCCTCCTGCAATTTGCCGACGTTGTCCGGCGTGATCTGATCCAGCGGTGAATAGCGGCTGCCACCGTTGGTGCGTCCCCACACAGGCCAGTCAGCCTTGGCAGCGCCGAAATCCGGCACGTCGTATCCCTCTCCCCCGTGCGGAGATGCCGCGGTGGCCGTCGTGCGGTCCACCCAAGGCTGGGAAATCACCACACCGATGGCGATGACGACGAGGACCAACCCCACCGCTCCGGGGGCAATGGCGGCGACGCGATCGACACCTCTTGCCACCGGCCGCCATATCCAGGGCAGCATGAACAGCACCGCCAGCCCGATGGTGACATCCAGCCGCGGGATCAGCGTGTAGACAGTGTAGGCATTCCAGTCGACCTCGATGGCCGCCCAGATCAGCGTCGCGAGGAACAGGATCGCCTGCAGCCAGAACGCAAAGCGGCGGCGAACCCAGAGTCCGATACCGGCAATCAGATAGCCGATACCGATGATCAGATAGAAAGCGGTGCCGCCCTTGCTGAGCAGCCAGCCTCCTTCCAGCGCGAGAAGAAAGCCGAGGAGTGCGGCAATGAAGCCGACGAGACGTGCCGGCCAGACACGTTGGGTGGCGGGCGATGACATGAGCGTCGTCCTTGACGGTTGAGAGACAATCCCGGTGAAGAGACGTCAGCTCGATGGTGCGATGGCGATCCCTGCAGCGCCTTACATAACATCGATCAAACTAACGTCTCGTCACGAATAGCAGGCTTACCTTTCTAAAGGTAACGGGAAATCTCGACCCCGCAAGGCGATCCGTGCGTTAGTTGGCCGCAATCACTCGCCGGTGAGATGCTGGTCTTTCAATTTCACGTAGTTGGCCGCCGAATAGGCGAAAAATGCCCGCTCCTCCGGCTTCAACTCGCGCAGCGCCCTGGCAGGGTTGCCCGCATAGACATGGCCGCTCTCGAGCGTCTTGCCCGGCGGCACCAATGCGCCAGCGGCGACGATGACCTCGCTTTCGATCACGGCGCCATCGAGCACGATGGCGCCCATACCGATCAACACCCGATCACCGACCGTGCAGCCGTGAAGCGTCGCCTGATGCCCTACCGTGACTTCACTCCCGATGACCAGAGGGAAGCCGCCGGGATTGAAGTCACTGGCGTGAGTGCAGTGCAGAACGCAGTTGTCCTGAAGACTGGTCCGCGCACCGACGCGGATGCGATGGACGTCTCCCCGGATCGAGGCCATCGGCCAGACCGAGCAGTCATCGCCAAGTGCCACATCGCCGAGCACGACGCTCGTTTCGTCGACGAACACGCGCTCGCCAAGACTCGGGGTGACCCCCTGAAAGGTTCGTATCGTCATCGTTCGGCTCCTTGCAGTGAGCGAATGAAAAATCGTTACAGCAGCCCTGACAACAGCACGATCAGCGTCAGCGGAATCGAGACATAGCGAACCAGCGCACGCCACAGCCCGAACCCCCGACCCGATGCCCCCAACGCTGCCGAGGCCGCCTCCGGCGACATTCGCCAGGCGGCAAAGATGGCGATCAGCAGACCGCCAATCGGCAGGAAGAGATCGGTCGGTACCGTCGTCACCAGCGTGAAGAAGTTCATCTCGCCAATCCAGTGAACCTCAGCGAGCGTCGAGAACGACAGCACCGAGAGCAGACCGACGCCCCAGACCAGGGCGCCAATCAGAAGCGAAGCCCTGCCACGGCGCCAGCCGGCCCCGACCAGCATGGCCACCATCGGCTCGGCAAGATTGATCGATGAGGTCCAGGTCGCCACCAGCAGCAGCAGAAAGAAGGCCCCCAGCCAGATCTGACCACCCGGGAGCTCGCTGAACGCGATCGGCAGCGTCACGAACATCAGCCCAGGCCCCTCGCCCGGATCGAGCCCGTGCGAGAAGACGACCGAGAAGATGGCGATGCCCGACAGCAGCGCCACGCCGATATCGAGTAGCGCCACCGAGAAGACCGCCCGAAGCAGGCTCTGCTCTTCCGGCATGTAGGCACCGTAAGCCATCAGCGCACAGGCACCGACCGCCAGCGTGAAAAACGCATGCCCCATGGCATTGAGCACCACCTGCCAGCTGATCGCGGAGAGATCCGGCGTGAATAGCCATGCCATCGCTTCGCCGAAGCCCGACGTTGTCGTCGCATAGCCGCCGAGCACGATGAGAATCACGTAGAGCAGCGGCATCATGATGTTGTTGAGCTTCTCGATACCGTTGGCGATTCCCCCGGCAACGACCGACATGGTGATCAGCATGAACAGCGTATGGTTGAAGGTCATGCGCAGCGGGTCGGCGAGAAAGGTCTCGAAACTCGCCCCGATCTCCTGCGGCGAGCGGGCCACGAAGCCGCCGTTGATGGAGTCGACCAGATACTCGATCGACCAGCCGGACACCACGGAATAGAACGAGAGGATGAAGAAGACGGTCACGGCACCGAAGAGCCCCAGCCAGCGCCAGTGCGGCGAACGGCCTGCCTCCTCCGCCAGATAGGCGAGTGCCTGCATCGGGCTGCGCCGCCCCGCGCGACCGATGAGGATCTCCGCCATCATCATCGGCAGTCCCAGCAGCAGCACGAACACGATATAAAGCAGAAGAAAGACCGAACCGCCGTTCTCGCCGGTCATGTAGGGAAAGCGCCAGATATTGCCGAGCCCGACGGCGGCCCCGGTCACCGCCAGAATGAAGGCGCGACGTGACTGCCAGCGTTCCAGAGTTTCCTCGATCATCCTGCACCCTTCTCGACCATGGCAATCTCGACCTCGACCATGACAATGACGACCCGACCGATGCCACCCTGCCTTGCCGCGCTGTCCGCCGGATCGCTGGAAACTTCCCGAGAGAGACAAACTCCCAACCGGGAAGCGACAAAGGGCGCAGAGCGTACCAAGACGGATGGCGGCGGCCAAACCGACACGACGGCGTATTGAAAGCGCTGGCGCCCTCCCCCATGTTAAGGCCATCGACCCATTCGACCGAGGTGACCATGTCGAACAACCCGCTGCTCGAGCATCACACTCTGCCGCCCTTCGAGGCGATCCGTCCCGAGCACGTCGTGCCGGCCATCGAGAAGATCATCGCCGATAACCGACAGGCAACGGAAGCGCTCGCCGAACAGCAGGACGTCAGTTGGGACTCACTGGCAGCGCCGCTGGAAGCGCTGGATGACCGCCTCTCCCAGGCCTTCTCACCGGTGTCTCACCTCAATTCGACGATGAACAACGACGCGCTGCGCGATGCCTATCAACAATGCCTCGCGATGCTATCGGAGTACAGCACCTGGGTCGGGCAGAACACCACACTGTTCCAGGCCTTCGAACGGCTGCGCCATAGCGAGTCGTTCGCGACGCTGGACGAAGCCAAGCGCAAGGCGGTCGACAACACGCTGCGCAACTTCAGGCTGGCCGGCGTCGATCTGCCGGCCGAGAAGAAGCAGCGCTACGGCGAAATCCAGGCGCGTCTCTCGGAATTGGGCAATCGCTTCTCCAATCAGCTGCTCGATGCCACTCAGGCGTGGCACAAGGATCTGGATGACGCCGAGCGCCTTGCCGGACTCCCCGACAGTGCGCTCGAGACGCTGAAGGCCAATGCCGAGGCCAAGGGCATCGAGGGCTATCGCATCACGCTCGACGTGCCGAGCTTCCTGCCGATAATGACGTTCGCCGACGATCGCGAGCTACGCCAGGAAGTCTATACGGCCTACGTGACACGAGCTTCCGATCAGGGGCCCAATGCCGGTCAGCACGACAACGCGCCGGTCATTGAAGAGACGCTGGCGCTGCGCTCGGAGCTGGCAACGCTACTTGGCTTCGACTCCTACGCCGACTTCTCGCTGGCGACCAAAATGGCCGACTCCCCCCAGCAGGTACTGGGATTCCTCGAGGATCTCGCCGACCGCGCCCATCCGCAGGCGCAGCGCGACGTCAACGAATTGAAGGCCTACGCCGACGAGAGCCTCGGTCTCGGCGACCTCATGCCGTGGGATATCGGCTACGTCAGCGAAAAACTGCGCCAGGCCCGCTATGACATCTCCCAGGAGCAGCTGCGCCCCTACTTCCCTGCGCCCCGCGCGATCGAAGGGCTCTACAGAGTCACCGGCAAACTCTACGGCGTCACCATCGCGGAAAATACGCAAGCGCCGACCTACCACCCGGACGTGCGCTATTTCGAGGTGCGCGACGGCGATACACCGATCGCCGGCTTCTATCTCGATCTCTACGCCCGCGAAGGCAAGCGGGGCGGTGCCTGGATGGACGTCTGCCGTACTCGCCGCGAGCGCGAAGATGGCGAACTCCAGCTCCCGGTCGCCTACCTGACCTGCAATTTCACCCCTCCGGTCGGCGGCAAGCCGGCACTGCTCACCCATGATGAAGTGCTGACCCTGTTCCACGAATTCGGGCACGGCCTGCACCATATGCTGACGCGTCAGACCGTTGCCGATGTCTCCGGTATCAGCGGAGTCGCCTGGGATGCCGTCGAACTCCCGAGCCAGTTCATGGAGAACTTCTGCTGGGAGCGCGAAGGGCTCGATCTGATCGCGGGCCACGTCGACACCGGCGAGAAGCTGCCCGACGAACTGCTCGAGAAACTGCAGGCTGCGCGCAACTTCCAGTCCGCGATGCAGATGATGCGCCAGCTCGAATTTTCGCTGTTCGATTTTCGTCTCCACCACGAGCTGCAAACGCCCAGTGCACAGGACGTTCAGGCGCTGCTCGATGACGTACGGTCGCGCGTATCCGTCGTCCCCTCGGTCGCCTTCAATCGTTTCCAGAACGGCTTCGCGCATATCTTTGCCGGCGGTTATGCGGCGGGCTACTACAGCTACAAATGGGCGGAGGTGCTGTCCGCGGACGCCTACAGTGCGTTCGAGGAAGCCGGTATCTTCGACCCGGAGACCGGACGTCGTTTTCGCGAGGAGATTCTCGAGCGCGGCGGCTCACGCGACGCAGCCGAGCTGTTTCAGGCGTTTCGCGGCCGTGAGCCGAGCATCGAACCGCTGCTGCGTCATACCGGGATCGAATCCAAGAGCGCTGCCTGACGCTCTGGTGTTGATCTGCCACGCGCATCATCAGACCGCCGAGCGGGCGAGCGCCCGCTCGGCGGCGACAGTT
>NZ_BMZI01000008.1:7269-35749 GCF_014652715.1 Salinicola rhizosphaerae
CGCTGTGCGGCCATGGATCGCGTGCGCACCTGGGAGCAGAATGGCATTCGCTACCGCGACTGCGTCAATTGTGACTTCTTCGAGCAGTTACCGCTCGAGGATGACTCGCCGCAGGAGCTCACCACTCGAGTCAACCGCCCGCGCGAGGCCCAGAAGCCCGCCTCCGACGAGATCACGCCAGTCAGAATTCTGGACCCGAAACCACGGCGCTGACGCCACTTGCGCAAGCCTCGCGAAACGGGTCAATGCCAAAGGGCCAGGCTCTGACTCCACACGCCCCGCAGCGCCGTGATCGACGGCAGCCAGCCAAGCAGGTGCGCTGCCGTCATCAGCAGCATCAGCGCGCTTCCCGGCGAATCCCATACGTAGGGCTTTAGCGCCGTGCCGAACGAGCGCTTCAGTCGCGCCCCCGTCATGTCGACGCTGTAGATCTCGTCGAGCACCAGATGGATCAGGAAACCAAAGCCCACCGCCATGCCATGCAGCCAGGCCAAAGAGGCGGGCTGATGCAGCAGGGAGTAGCTGATGGCACTGGTGCAGAGCGCACTGGTGAGCGCGGCCAGCAGCGAATGCCAGAGACCGCGATGAACGGTGAAACGCGCGAAAATCGCACCAGCGACATAGCGCACGCCAACGTAGACGCCCCCGCCCGCAGCGAACAGCCACGCCGGCGTGAGCCGATGCTGAAGCAGCAGCACCGCGAGCACCACGGCAATGACCGCGAGAATGTTGAAGATCAGCCGAATAGCGTGGGAGTGATCGGCATCGATATCCGGGAGAATACCGCCGACGGCTACCAGCCCGGCGATGATCAGTGACTGCCACCCGCTCCAGAGCGAGAGCTGCCAACCCGCCTGGGCCACGGCGGCACCGCCGACACCGGCAACGCCGAGGTGTGTTCTGAAATTAGCCACCGCTGCCTGCGCCCTACTGGATAAAAAACCAGATTATGACGCGTCCAGGCCAACTCAAACAATAGCTTACGCAACTACAGGTGCGGCTGATCTCTTGTCCTGCAATTTCGAATGTCAAAAGCCGCAAACACGAACGGCTCTGCCGAAGCAGAGCCGTTCGTGCGTCGATTGACCTCGGCGCCAGTGCTGGCGTTGGGCGACGCTTAGCTGCCTTGTTCGATGACGCCACAGGCAACACGGCCACCACCACCGCCGAGTTTGGGCTCGTCGGAGTAGTTGTCACCACCTTCATGGATCATGAAGGCGTGACCGCCCAAATCAGATTCTTCCAGACGCGGCGCCAAGACGGGTGTCGTGGCATTGCCAGCCGAATCGACCATGAGCGCAGGCATGTCGCCTAGATGACCTTCGTCGGTATAGGGGCCCTGGTGAGTCCCTGTTTCCTCAGGATCGAAGTGGCCTCCCGCCGCGCCGGCTGGCGTCACTTCACCATCGCTCTCGCTCGTTTCGCAGCTAGCATTCTGATGCAGGTGGAAGCCGTGAATGCCCGGTTTCAGTCCGGAAAGATCGGGAGTCAGAAGCAGCCCATAATCGGTATCCTCGGCCGTTACAGTACCGATGCTGTCGCCGACGCCATCTTTGGAAACCGAATCCATCTCCACGCTGGTCTGAGCCTGGACTGCGGCACTCAGCGTCATGGCGATGCCTGCGCCGAATGCCAAAAGTGTCTTCTGTCGCATGTCGTCCTCCTGTCCGCGGGTGACAGGTTCAAGTTAGACAACGGACGATCACAACGCGAACCCGATGACTTAACCGTCGATAGCGATATTATCCAGAATGCGCAAGCTGGGCGCGGCCTGGTTGAGCGTGTAGAAGTGCAGCCCCGGTGCGCCGCCTTCCAGGAGCTGTTGACAGAGGCGCGCCATGACCTCCGTGCCGAAAGCTTGAATGCTCTGGCTGTCGTCGCCGTAGGCTTCGAGCTGCTTGCGAATCCAGCGCGGGATATCAGCGCCACAGATCTCGGAGAAACGCGCCAGCTTGGTGTAATTGATGATCGGCATGATACCGGGAATGATCGGCGTCTCGACGCCGGCGGCGCGCACCCGATCCACGAAGTGGAAGTAGGCATCCGCCGTAAAGAAGTACTGCGTGATGGCGATATCCGCACCCGCCTTCGCTTTGCGCACGAAGTTCTCGAGATCGCGTTCGAAGTTGGGCGCCTGTGGATGCGCTTCCGGATAGGCCGCCACCGCGATCTCGAAATGGTCGCCCGTTTCCTCGCGAATGAACTCGACCAGCTCGTTGGCGTAGCGCAGCTCGCCCGCCGAGCCCATACCGGATGGTAGATCACCGCGCAGCGCGACGAGGCTGTCGACGCCGTTGTCGCGATACTCCTGCAGAAGATCGCGCAGAGCGCTCTTCTCGCTGCCCACGCATGAAAGGTGCGGCGCCGTTCTGACGCCGTTCTCTCGCACCACCTTGACCGTGTCGAACGTCCGCGCCTGAGTGGAACCGCCGGCCCCGTAGGTCACCGAGAAGAAACGGGGATCACGATCCGCCAGGGCGTCTCGCGCGACGCCAAGCTTTTCTCGACCGAGATCGGTATTGGGTGGAAAGAACTCGAAGCTGATGCCAAGTGGCAGTGGCGCTGTCATGGTCACTCTCGACGTCTGATGGGCCCGTCGCTCCCCGCCGGATGATAAAAACGACCCGGACATTGGCAGGAGCGACTCGATGACGCCATTTTGCCGTTCCTGCTTCGCGACCACCAATGAAACTTTCCGACCGCCGGCGAGTCGGGAGAGCCTGTCAGTCGCGATGGGGGCGCCGCGCCAGGCGACCGTGAGACTGTGAGACCGCCGGTCAGGGGTGCAGGGACGTCGAGTGCCCGCAGTCGCCGCCGGTCAGGCAGGCCCGCGACTCGACCTGAAGCGTGGCATGCGCGATGCCAAAATCTGTCGTCAGCAGCCGATAGGCACGTCCGAGCACGATGTCATGCTGTTCGGGTTTCCCGATCACCAGGTGTGCGCTCAACAGCGGTTGCTGCGGCGTCAGTGCCCAGATGTGCATGTCATGCAGGTCCAGCACGCCCTCGACACCCAGCAGCGCCTCGCGCACACGCGCGACATCGACCCCTTCCGGCGTTCCCTCGAGCAGCGTGTGGGTCGAACGGCGCAGAATCTTCCAGGCCGCGCGCAGGATGAGCACAGCCGCCAACATCGAAAGCAGCGGATCGATCGGCATCCAGCCGGTCAGCATGATCACGACCGAGGCGAGAATCGCCGCCATCGAACCGAGCAGGTCCCCGATCACGTGCAGCACCGCGCCCCGAAGGTTGAGGTTCTCCTGATCACCACCGTGGAGAATCTTGAAGACGACGAGATTGACGAGGAAGCCGAGAACGGCGATCACCATCATCGGCCCGGCCAGCACATCGACCGGCTCGGTGAAGCGCTGTATCGCGGCGATGAAAATCCACGCGGCGATCGCCAGCAATGTCAGTCCGTTGACGAACGCCGCCAGCACCTGAAAGCGCTCATAGCCATAGGTGCGAAGCTTGTCGGGCGCTTTATCGCCCATGTAGAAGGCAAACAGCGCCAATCCCAACGAAACGCTGTCGCTCAGCATATGCCCCGCATCGGCGAGCAGTGCCAGTGAACCGGAGAGCCAGCCACCGATGACCTCGGCCAGCATGAAGCCCGCCGTCAGCCCCATGGCCAGCTTGACCCGCCGCGCACTGTCAGCGGTCACCGTGGGCGCGTGATCGTGGGAGTGATCATGACCATGCCCGTGGCCGTGATCGTGGTCGTGGTCGTGGCGCGCGGAAGACACCATGAAAAGCTTCCTGGTTAAACATTTACCCGCATGTTAGCGCACGATGTCGACGATATTGTATTACATGCGGTTGCACGGACAGGCTGGTAATGCGCCCACCTTCGACTACGTTGAGGAAGCAAGTGCTGCGTTGAGAAAACCAGTAGCGCAGTCCATCACCGCTCACCCTGCGTTTCCAGGAGAATTCGATGAGCTCTCAACCCTTTCTGACCGATATTCAAACCATCCGTGAACGCGCCCGTCAGCATATCGAGAATGGCGCCGTCACCGAGGGCTACTCTGCGGATCGCGAGACGGTCATCAACATCCTCAACGAGGCGCTGGCGACCGAGATCGTCTGCGTGCTGCGCTACAAGCGTCATTACTACATGGCCGACGGTCTCAGCTCGAGCATCGCCAAGGGCGAGTTTCTCGAACACGCTCAGGAGGAACAGCAGCACGCCGACCAGCTTGCCGAACGCATCACCCAGCTCGGCGGCGCGCCCAACTTTTCACCGGAGGGGTTGCTGAGCCGCTCGCATTCGGAGTATGCCGAAGGCGAGACGCTGGAAGAGATGATCAAAGAAGATCTGATCGCCGAGCGCATTGCCATCGACAGCTATCGGGAGATCGTCACCTACCTCGGCGACAAGGACCCGACGTCGCGCCGTGTCATGGAGGACATTCTGGCCCAGGAAGAGGAGCATGCCGACGACATGGCAGCGCTGCTGGAAGGCGTGCAGACTCAGTCATGATTTGACGCCGGTCATGGCCGTCACCCCTTCGAGAAAGCCGCGCTTCGGATGGCGTCATGCGTGTCGGGACGACGCCATGCCCCTGGAGCGTCCTCGGCATGCAGAATGGTCGGGCAACGTGAATCGTGCAGAAAAGCCGGTGCCACCAGAGCGGTGACGGACTCTCGAGCATAGTGGTACTCGAGCATAGTGGTATCAGAAACCTGGCGATCTCTTCGGGCGGGCGGTCAAGTGGATGGTCGTCAGGTGGGCAACATTGGAGTGCTCACTCCCGCAATCCATCGCGGTGTTTGCCTCCTGGCCAAGTGAGCACGATCAGAATGGACCGTAAAAACGGGTTATCCAAGGTACTTTTGGTGATCAATGCATCAATTTTCCTAATGGCAAAACTTAAGTCAACTTAATCATGCAGTTATAAGTGACTGAGCCTTCAATAAAAATCAGTAATTTTTTGTGCCGCCCCATTTCCTTGACCTTTTCGAGCCACCGATGCACCGATACAGCGCCCCCACCGGGTCGAGTCCCGGAAGGCCCGATGCCTTCTGATGTGCCAGGAACGCCGCTGGCGCCGAGATAGCCAGGCGCGATAATCAGACGGATTCGCCAGACAAAAGAGATAGGCACGATGGCTCGCCTGACGCTAATGCACCTTGCTGGCGGAAGAGAGTGGGAGTCGAACCCACCAGGGACCGCTGGCAGCCCCTACAGGAGTTGAAGTCCTGGCGCCCCACCGGAGGACGATTCTCTTCCCGGATCAGCGATAACACTCACTCGAACAGCATATCGTCCCGAATGACGCGATGACTATCCCCGATACGTCGAGTGAATCCGACCCGGTCGAAGAATTCGAGTATCGTCACGGAGAGCTTGCGGCCGCACCCGATCCGATCGCGAAACTCGGCCGCGCGCGCGCCCTGCGCACTCATGAGATCCAGTTCCCGAACGATCTCCGCCAGGCGGGCCACCGACGCGCTCGTAAAGAAGTGGTCGTGACGCATCTGATAAACCTCGCCCAGCAGCGCCACACTGCGCAGCAGTGCTCGCGTATCGGTCTCGCCCCAACCGAGCATGGCGGCAAGCTCCCGCACGCGCGGCGGCTCGAAGGGCTCGGCCTGCAGCAAAGGCATCAGACGCGACCAGCGCGCGGCGTCCTCCGGAGAGAGCGTGGCCGCGTGTGCGGGCAAGGCGACGAAGGGCCCGTGCTGCACGACCTTGCCGCTCTCCTTCTCCCGTTCGAGCCAGGGGCGGAACAATGGCGAGGGCCAGTGGGGTACGAGCATGCGTCGCAATCGATCGACATCGACACCGCGCGTGGCCGGCTCGAGTTCGTGAATCGATGCCAGGCAGGCGAGCAGCGACGCCGAGAGCGAATCGCACACCGCGGGCGACAGCGCGCGGCAGTCGCCTCCGTGTGAAAGAACCCGCCAGCCGGCGCGCTCGGCTGCGCTCACCAGCGTTCCTCGCCCCAGGTTCAGGTTGGCGGTCAGCGCCACGATATCGATATCCGCGGTCTCCCCGCATTCGCGCTCTCTCAGGAACGCGACCAGGGCGCTGTCATCGAGCCGCTGCCGCGACAACGCCTCCAGCGCCCGCAACTCGTCAAGCCTCGCTGGTTTACGCGCCCCGCGTCGCGGGGGCGCCACATCCAGCACTCGCGCCGCGCCCAGCGTGCGACTGGCGCCGTGATCGCGAACGATCAGCGTGTCACCGTGGACAGCCTGCAGCGAATCGTCGAGCACCAGCTGCGCCAGCATCGACTGCCCCGGCATCAACGACTCGCCCTCCAGTAGTGAAAGCCTGCCGGTGACATGGGCGCTGGCGTGATGCAGATGCACCGGCGTCCAATGCGCAACGGGCGGCGACTCCGGCAGCAGCCGCAGAGTTGCGTCAAGACGAAGGCGGCTCTCGACAGGCGAGTGCTCGCCGACGACCCAATCCCCCCGAACGATGCGGGAACGCTCGACTTCGCTGCCGCTCAGGTTGATCGCACAGCGCTCGCCGGCGCTCGCTCGTGCCACCTGGCGATTCTGCGCCCGCAATCCCCGCACCCGTGCGTTAATGAGCCCCGGCAGCAGATGAACCGTCTCGCCGACATTGACGCTGCCGCTGCGCACCGTGCCCGTCACGACAACGCCGCTGCCTGTCTTGATGAAGACGCGATCGACGGCCAGGCGAAATTCGCCGATATCCACTGGCGCAGCGCAGCGGGCCGCCGTCTGCCACAGTGTCTCGCCCAGTGCAGCGATGCCCGCGTCGCTGACGCTGGATAACGGAAAGATCGGCGCCCCGGCAAACGGCGTCGCGGCCAGCCAGGCATCGATATCGGCGCTGACCGCGGCGATGCGTGCGCTATCGACACGGTCGATCTTGGTCAGCGCGACCCAGGCGCGGGTGACGCCGAGCAGCTCCAGGATGCGCGCGTGCTCGCGCGTCTGCGGCATGATGCCGTCATCTGCGGCCACCACCAGCAGCATCGCCTCGATACCGGCCGCGCCGGAGAGCATGTTGGCGATGAAACGCTCATGTCCCGGCACGTCGATGAAGCCCAGTGAAACGCCGTCGAACCCGGCAGGCGGCCGCGGATAGGCGTAACCGGGCTCGATCGTCAGCCCGCGCGCCTGCTCCTCCTTCAGGCGGTCCGTCTGCACGCCGGTCAGCGCACGGATCAGCGCCGTCTTGCCGTGATCGACATGGCCGGCGGTACCGACAATCATGTCGCCGCCTGCCACGCATCCGGCAAGAACTCGAGCTGGTCGACGAAGACCTGCTCGTCGTCGGCGCTTGCCAGGCAGCGAAGATCGAGCCAGAGCGCGCCGTCGTGGACACGACCGATCACCGGCCGCGGTAGCTGCCGCAGCGCCCGCTCCAGACGTCCGAGCTCGCGCCCGCTCGGTGATGTCAGCACGAGCGCCGCGCTGTCGAGACGGTCAACCGGCAGCGAACCGCTGCCGAGCTGGCTGCGACACGCCCGCACCGCACATTCGGCGATTCCGGCGACGGCTCGGCCGAGCGCCGGTAGCAGGCGTTCGGCCTGAGTGACAATGTCGCGCTCGGCTCGAGTCAACATGGCCAGTGTCGGCAGCTCGCGGGCGGGCGCTTCGCTATCGCGGTAGACGCTCAGCGTCGCCTCCAGCGCCGCCAGGATCAGCTTGTCACAGCGCAGCGCACGCTTGAGAGGGTGCTGCTTCAGGCGCGAGATCAACTCGCGCCGGCCGACCACGATCCCGGCTTGCGGCCCGCCTAGCAGCTTGTCACCGCTGAAGGTGACCAGATCGGCACCCGCGGCGATCGCCTCCGACGGTCGCACCTCGTGCGGTAAGCCGAGCGCACGAAAATCGGTCAGCGCCCCACTGCCAAGGTCGATCATGAAGGGAATGCCATGTCCGTGAGCGATCGCCGCCAGCTCGGTTTCAGGCACGCTCGCGGTGAAGCCCTCGACGTGATAGTTCGAGGTGTGCGCCTTGACGATCAAGCCACTCTGCTCGCTCAGCGCGCCACGAAAATCCCGCGCATGGGTGCGGTTGGTCGCGCCGACCTCCACCAGCCGGCAGCCGGCTGCCGTCATCACGTCGGGCATGCGAAAGGCGCCGCCGATCTCGATCATCTCGCCGCGAGAGATGATCGCCTCACGACCTGCCCCTAGCGCCGTCAGCGCCAGCAGCACGGCGGCAGCGTTGTTGTTGACCACGGTCGCCGCCTCGGCCCCGGTCAGTTCGATCAGCAGTTCTTCGACCAGGTTATCGCGGTCTCCGCGCCCCCCCGTTTCCAGCGCATACTCCAGCGCGACCGGATGACGTGCGGCGTCGACCACGGCCTCGATCGCGCGCTCGCCGAGCGGAGAGCGGCCCAGGTTGGTGTGGATGACCGTTCCGGTGAGATTGAACACCGGACGGGCGCGACGGCAGCGCTGGCGCCCGACCGCCGCTCGGACCTCGGCGATCAGCGTGGCTTCGTCAGGCAACGCCGCCCCTTCGGTGCCCAGCCGCGCTCGCCACGCGGTAAGCGTTTCGCGCACCGCGCGGGTCAGTACGCGGTCGCCGACATCCCCGCGATCGCCAGCCAGCAGTGAATGGCCCAGCAGCGTGTTGACCGCCGGCAGGCGGCGGCGCAGATCTTCGGACATCGTGGTGGATTCCATCATCGAGGACTCTTGCGACCAGCCGGAATGTTCTGAGTAAAGCGCGCCGAATCGCTGAATGCACCACCTCCTTGCCGACGCTCGATGCGCATCTCAAGCCAGTCGCCGGCCCAGCACCAGCAGCGGATTGAAAGCCCGACGCGCCAACTCGCGTTCGCCGATCATCATGTCGAGCGCGAGGCTTGCGAGGTCATCGGCCAGCGGGTCGGCATCCTGCTCCCACTCGCGCTGGGCAACCTTGAGATAGCTTTCGCAGGCGCCGCAGGTCTCCGCCTGAACGGGCAACACCCGTTCGCCGCGTTCGTCTTCCAGGGTCTCGTAGGCCAGTGTTCTGCTATCGCCGCAGTAGGCACAGCGCGCCCGCTCGGCATACCACTCGGTGGCACAGAGACCGCAGTGCAGATAGCGTACCCTGGAACGCGCCATGCCGATCTGGATCACGCTGGCCACCGGCGGCACCCCACAGCACGGGCAGAGTGCGCGCGCACCCGCCTTCGGTCGGCCCGGCGGGTGCGCAATCCCGCGTGCCTGGCGCGTCCACGCCACCTGCAGTGCGGCGCCCATCAACGGCGCCATGGCGATCTCCTGATCGGCTTCGATCTCTCCGCTCAACACGCCAGCGGCCAGCACCATGCGCTCGGGCTCGGCCAGGGCCTTGATCCGTTCGAACCAGGCGCGCTGGGCAGCCGGCACGTCCTCGTCGAGATCGGCAATCAAGGCGTCCAGATCCTGTGGCCAGCTCATGTCTCGCCACAGCCCATCCACGGCGAGGGGCGGGATGTCGTGGGCGATCGCCAGGTCGGCGCTATCGGTCAGACGCGGTCGCGGCATCTGCAGCACGTGATGCTGCGCCTCGACAATGCGCGCCATGAAGTAGAGATAATCGGCCATTGCCGGCAGGCGCTCGGCAAGCCGATGCAGGCGCTGCACCCGCTCGGCGAACAGCTTGCGCCCCGGCAGCACGACCATCGGCGGCGCGCCGGGGGATTCCGGTGCACGACCGAAGGCGTGACCAGCGCTCGTGCCGGCCTCTCGCTCAGGAGTGCTCACGCTGTTTCTCCTCCTGCTCCCTGGCCCAGAGACCGTGATGATGTCGCGCCCAGGCGCGCGTCACCCAGCCCCGCGTCATCGAGCGAATCGAACCCTTGACCCAGATCGCCGCATAGATGTGAATCACGATGGTGACGATGGCGACGAACGCCGACAGGGAGTGGATCAGGCTGGCAAAGCGGATCAGCGGAATCGGGAAGTAGCCGGCGAACCACGGCCGCCACATGATCACGCCGCTGAGCAGCAGTAGTGCGATCGACACCACCAGCGACCAGAACACCAGCTTCTGGCCCGGGTTGTACTTGCCGATCGGTGGCAGCTTCTCGTCGCGATTGTCGAGCACGTCTCTGATCTGGCGCATCCACTGCACGTCGTTCTCGCCGAGAAGATTACGGCTGACGTGCCGTGCCGCCATGGCATAGAAGAGCAACACCAGCACGACGCCCAGGAACGGATGCAGAATGCGCGCCCACACTGGCCCGCCCAGGGTATGGCTCAAGAAGAAGAATGCCGGATGGAAGAACGCGAGCCCCGAGAGCGCGAGCAGGATGAAGATCATCGCCATGCTCCAGTGGTTGGCGCGATCCAGCGGCGAGTAGCGAATCAGACGATGTCGCGGCGTTCTCATCGCTCTTCTCCCCGCGGGCGCTCACCCGCGCTGCCCTCATGCTGCCCGCTGCCACGCCGGGTCGCATCGTAGCCGAGCGTGTCCGCCGGAGCATCCTCTTGCCCGGGATCATCTTCCGGCTCCTCCTTCGGCCCCTTGGTCATGTAGTGGATCACGCCGGCAAAGGCGGTGATACCGATGATCGCGGACATGATCGGCTTGGTCGCGCCCTTCCAGGCACCGACCAGCGGCGAGATGCGCGGATCTTTCGGCAGGCCGCTGTAGCGATTCGGATCATTGGCATGGTGGAGCACATACATGACGTGCGTGCCGCCGACACCCGCCGGGTCGTAGATGCCGGCATCGCGAAACCCCCGCGCCTTGAGATCGCCGACCCGCTTCTCGGCGCGCACCAGCATGTCCGCCTTGGTCCCGAACTCGATGCAGTTGGTCGGACAGGTCTTGACGCAGGCCGGCTCCATGCCGGCATTGACCCGATCCGAGCAGAGCGTGCACTTGTAGGATTTCTGATCCTTCGGCGAGATACGCGGAATATCGAACGGACACCCGGTGATGCAGTAGCCGCAGCCGATGCAGTGGTTGGAGTCGAAATCGACGATGCCGTTGGCGTACTGCACGATCGCGCCAGGCGCCGGGCACGCCTTCAGGCATCCGGGATCGGCGCAGTGCATGCAGCCATCCTTGCGGATCAGCCACTCCAGATCGCCGTCCTCGGTTTCGTGCTCGTTGAAACGCATCACCGTCCACGAATTCGCGGTGAGATCGGTCGGATTATCGTAGGTGCCGTGACACTCGCCGACCTCATCACGCAGGTCGTTCCACTCCATGCACGCCACCTGACAAGCCTTGCAGCCGATGCACTTGGAGACATCGATCAGCTTGGCGACCTCCTCCACATGGCCGCGCACCTGCGGTGGCGCCGTTGTCGTGGCGGAGCGGGCGATGATGTTCTGAGAATTATCCATGAACCCTCCTCACGCCTTCTCGACGCGCACGGTGAATGACTTGTACTCCGGCGTCTGGGTATTGGCATCGCCGACGAAGGGCGTCAGCGCATTGATCAGAAAGCCTTTCTTCGCGGCGCCGGTGAAGCCCCAGTGCAGCGGAATGCCAACGTGATGGACCTGGCGACTGCCGATCTGCATCGGCCGCAGTCGTTTGGTCACCACCGCCACCGCGCGGATCGAGCCGCGATTGGAGGACACCTTGACCCAATCCCCGGCGGCCACGCCGATCTCTTCGGCCAGCGCCTCGCCGATCTCCACGAACTGCTCCGGCTGCACGATGGCGTTGAGCTCGGCGTGCTTGGTCCAGAAGTGGAAATGCTCGGTCAGGCGATAGGTGGTCGCCGCGTGCGGGAAATCCTCCGGCTTACCCAGCGCTTCGCGATCGTCGTCGAAGATTCGGGCGGCCGGATTGGCCCGCGCCCGCGAATTGCCCGGATGCAGCAGGTTGTCCTTTACCGGTGACTCGAACGGTTCGTAGTGCTCGGGGAACGGGCCATCGACCATGCTCTGCCCGGCGAACAGATGCCCCACGCCCTCTGGCTGCATGATGAACGGCATCTGCCCCTGGGACGGCGGCGAGGTCGCGACGAAATCCGGCACGTCTGCACCGACCCAGAGCCCCTGCTCGCTGTCCCACCAGATGAACGCCTTGTCCGGCCCCCAGGGGCGCCCCTGCACATCGGCGCTGGCACGGTTGTAGAGAATGCGCCGGTTGGCCGGCCACGCCCACGCCCAGCCCAGCGTATTGCCGGTCCCGTAGGGATCGGAATTGTCGCGCCGTGCCATCTGGTTGCCGTCTTCCGTCCAGCAGCCGGTGAAGATCCAGCAGCCAGCCGCGGTCTTGCCGTCGGCGGTCAACTCACCGAAGCCGGACAATTGCTCACCGGCGCGGCGCGTCACGTTGCCTTCGGCGTCGACGAGATCCGCGAGCGCTCGGCCGTTGTACTCGCGCGCCAGCTCCTGCGGCGACGGCTCGTCGGCGATCTTGTAATCCCAGGTCAGGTTGAGCAGCGGGTCCGGGAAGGCGCCACCCTCCGCCTCATAAAGCCGCTTCAGCTCGCGATACAGCTCGGCCATGATGCGGATATCCGGCCGCGCGTCACCCGGCGGCGGCGCGGCGGCCCAGTGCCACTGCAGCCAGCGGGCACTATTGACGATGGAGCCCTCGTCTTCCGCGAAGCAGCAGGTCGGCAGCCGAAACACTTCGGTATCGATCGCGCTCGAGTCGACATCGTTGTACTCGCCGTAGTGCTTCCAGAACTCGCTGGTTTCGGTATTGAGCGGGTCCATCACCACCAGATACTTCAGCGACGACAGCGCCCGCGTCACCTTGGCTCGATCAGGGAACGACGCCAGCGGATTGAATCCCTGGCAGAAGTAGCCAGTCATCTCCCCTTTCGACATGCGCTCGAAAGTATCGAGCACGTCGTAGAGCGGACGCTCCAGCTTGGGTAGCCATTCGAAGCACCACTGATTGGTCTCGGTCGCGGCATCACCGAACCAGGACTTCATCAGGCTGACGTGGAACTTCTCGTAGTTCTTCCAGTAGGAGACCTGCCCCTCCACGGTCGGCTGCTTGGTGCGCTTGTCGATGTAGGCGGCGTAATCCTGCTCTTTGGCGTTGGCGAGCGTCAGATAGCCCGGCAAGAGCTGCGAAAGCAGGCCGAGATCGGTCAGCCCCTGAATGTTGGAGTGTCCGCGCAACGCGTTGACGCCACCGCCCGGCAACCCCATGTTGCCGAGCAGAAGCTGCACCATCGCCGCCGCGCGCACGATCTGCGAACCGGTCGAGTGCTGGGTCCAGCCGAGCGCGTAGCAGAAGGTCATGGTCTTGTCGGGCACGCAGGTGGCCGCCATCTTCTTCCACAGGCGCTGCAGCGTCTCGACCGGAATCCCCGTGATGCTGGAGACCGTCTCGGGCGTGTAGCGGGCGTAGTGTTCACGCAGGAGCTGATAGACGCAGCGCGAATTTCGCAGCGACTCATCGCGCCGCACGAAACCGTCGTCGCCCATCTCGTACATCCACGACTGCTTGTCGTAGCTGCGCGTGGACTCGTCGTAACCCGAGAAAAGCCCATCCTCGAAGCCGTAGCCGTCGCGAACGATCAGCGCTGCATCGGTGTAGTGGAGCACGTACTCGCGCTGAATCTGATCGGTCTCGATCAGGTAGCTGATCAGCCCGCCGAGAAAGGCGATATCGGTGCCGGTGCGGATGAACGCCCGGTCCTGCGCCACCGCGCTGGTGCGCGTGAAACGCGGATCGATCGTGATCAGCTCGGCGTTATTATGCTCGATCGCCTCGGTCACCCAGCGGAATCCCACGGGATGCGCTTCGGCAGCATTGCCGCCCATCACGATGATCAGATTGGCATTGCGGATGTCGACCCAGTGATTGGTCATGGCACCGCGACCGAATGAAGGGGCAAGACCTGCCACCGTCGGTCCGTGTCAGACGCGCGCCTGGTTGTCGAACGCCACCATGCCGAGACTGCGCACTACCTTGTGCGTAATGTAGCCGGCTTCGTTGGAGGAACCGGAGGCCGCCAGGAAGCCCGTCGTCGTCCAGTGATTGACCGTCTGCCCCTGCGCGTTGCGGCGCACGAAGTTGGCGTCGCGGTCATCCTTCATGTGTCGGGCGATTCGCGCGTAGGCTTCATCCCAGGAGATCCGCTTCCACTCGTCGCTGCCGGCCTCGCGCACCTGCGGGTAGGCCAGGCGCCCTTCGCTGTGAACGAAGTCGAGCAGTCCCGCGCCCTTCGGACAGAGCGAACCGCGCGAGACCGGATGATCGGGGTCCCCTTCAATGTGAAACACGTCCTGCTCGACGTTTTTCGAACCGTCGCCCTTGCTGTACATCAGAATGCCGCAGCCTACAGAGCAGTAGGTGCAGGTATTGCGGGTCTCCTTGGCGTGACTCAGCTTGAATTGCCGGATCGAAGCCTCGGCGGGTTCGGGGGCAAAGCCCATCATTGCCAGGCTCGAACTCGCCAGACCCGCACCGCCCAGTTTGAAGAACTGTCGCCGCGTGACGTTGATCGCCATGACTACTCCTCATCGGTCGCGCTGCTCGGCTCAAGTACCGAGCAGAACCGGCACCTCTGCTGAACCCAACGACCTCGGGTGCCTTGCTTTCCTTATAGCAAAGCGCTTCGCCGGGTGTCGTTGCACGTTGGCCGCATTTGCGACCAAAGTCGAAGCAATGGCCGTCGTTCGGTCAGACGACCCGCCGCCAAGGCGGACAAACGAGACCTGCCGCGACCGCGGGCGACCGAAAAAAGCCCGCTCGCCGAATCGCGAGCGGGCTGCGGGACAACGCGCCGGACGTCTCGTTTACGCCGGCGTCGTGCTGACCGGCGGCCTGGCCTTGGCCAGCATGAACAGCACCACGGTGATCGCGGCCCCGACGATATCGCTGGCGAGTCCCGGGAAGATCAGTGACAGCGCACCGACGGCGGCCAGCACGCGCCAGAACGGATTGAGCGGCCGACGCAGATAGCCCTCGACCGCGACCGCCAGCAGCAGCACCCCGACGACGCCGGTCACGATCACCCAGAGGGTGTTCATCCAGGTCGCATCGATCATCAGCATGCTGTGGGCGAAGACGAACATGTACGGCACCACGAACCCGGCGATAGCGAGCTTCATCGCCTGGAAACCGGTCGCGTTGGGCGAGCCACCGCTGATGCCCGCGCCCGCGTACGCGGCGAGCGCCACCGGCGGGGTCAGGTTGGCGAACAGGCCAAAGTAGAACACGAACATGTGGGCAACGAAGATCGCCGTGTCGTTGCTGCCGGCGAGCTCCCGGAAAAGTGGCAGATTGAGCAGAATCGGCGCCGCCATGGTGCTGGTGATGATGTAGGTCGGGATACTCGGCAGCCCCATGCCCAGAACGATGGAGGCCACCATGGTCAGTGCCAGCGTCACCAGCAGCTGGATCATCGGAATCGGGATCTGCTGGCCCAGCGTGACCACTGCATCCGCGGCTTCCAGCGCCACGCCGGTCAGGGTCGCGATACCGACGATGATGCCCACCGCACCGCAGGCGATTGCCACGGGAATCGCGTTGCGCACACCATCGTGCATGGCATCGCGGCAGTCACCGACGTCCATCTTTTCGGCGACCATGCCAAGCCGGGCGCGAACCGCGTTGATGGCGACCGGAATGGCAATGATCGCAAACAGCATCCAGCGGCTGGCGGGAAAGTTCGGCAGCGGATTGCCGTCGATGAGCGCGCGCAGCTGCGGTTCGAAGATCAGCAGCACCAGAATCACGCTCAAGCCGATGGTGACGCGGCGTGTGCCGCAGATCAGCACGGTGGCGGCAATCGACCAGAAGGCCGCGAAGAACGGTGCTCGCCCTTCGAACAGTAGCCACAGCAGCACCGCCATCGGAATCAGCAGATGGCCCCGCTTGAGCATGACCTCCTTCAGCGGCGTCAGCTGCGAGCGCGGAATGCCCTCCAGGCCATTGCGCATCGCGCGCAGGTGCACCTGAAACAGCACGCCGAGGTAGAAAAGCAGCGCCGGAATGATGCCCGCCAGGATCACCTGGGTGTACGGCACCGAGAGCACCTCGGCCATGATGAACGCCGCGGCGCCCATGATCGGCGGCAGGATCTGCCCGCCCACGCTCGCCGCAGCCTCCACCGCGCCGGCAAAGTTCGGCTTGTAGCCGGTCTTCTTCATCAACGGGATGGTGAAGGCGCCGGTTGTCACCACGTTGGCGATCGCCGAGCCGTTGATCGAGCCGAGAAAACCGCTGGCGATGACGGCGACCTTCGCCGGGCCGCCACGGGTGTGACCGGCAATCGCCAGTGCCAGGTCATTGAACAGCTGACCGAGGCCGGACTTGCCAAGAAAGGCCCCGAACAGGATGAACAGGATGATGTAGCTCGCCGAGACCCCAATGGCCGTTCCCAGCAACCCTTCGGTGATATAGACGAGATGCGAGACGATCTGCTTGCAGGTGGCGAGAATGATCGTCTCGTTAAGCTGCGGGTAGAACGAAAGCTTGGCGTAGAAACCGTAGATCAGAAACAGCGACGCCAGGATCGTCAGCCCCCAGCCGGTAACGCGGCGAGTCGCATCCAGCACCAGGCCGATCGCGACGAAGCCGATCACCATGTCGACGTTATTGATGCGCCCCGCGGAGGCGATCACCCGATCCGACACCGAGAGCATGTAGACGCCGATGCCGAACGCGATCAGCGCCAGCAAGGCGTCGCCCCACGGCACCCGATCCCGCGCGCCCTTGCGGGTCAGAGGATAGAGCACGAAGGCCAATCCAAGCAGCGTGTAGAGATGGATACTGCGCTGGGCGACATCCACCAGCGGCCCGGAGAACGAGGTGTAGAGATGAAACAGGGCCAGCAGCACGCTGACCAGCGTCACGAACTTGACGATACCCGCGGGTAGCTTGTCGCGCACCAGACTCTCGCGATCGAATTTCTCAAGCGCTTCCTTCACCGAAGGGTCTTCGGAGCCATCGGCGGAGAGGGTCGTTTTTTGTTCGGCCATGTCGGTTTCCTGCGGCGGCAATCAGCCGGTTTTCATTGGGAGTCGAGCGCGCCGTTCAACGTGCGAACGAGAGCAGGCAGTGCCTGCCACAGCGGGGCATCGACCACGGCAAAGGTCAGGATGGGCGGCGGATCGCTTCGGGAGAGCGCAATCGCCCGGCCATGAAAGATCAGCCGATAGTGCTCTTCGACGGCGGCCTGAACGGCGTAGGGATCGACCACGCGATCGATCCCCGTCATCACCACCCAGCCATCGTCCAGATGCGTCTCGGTCCCCGCGTGTGAGGGGACACCGGCGCCGAAGGTCTTGAAGCGAGTCCCGGTGATCTCGATCGCGCCACTCGGCGTGATCGCGAACCACTCCTCCCAGTCTTCCTTCTCGACCGAGTGCATCCAGCGAATCTTGAAGGTGGTCCCGTGCCAGCCGGGCAGGGCGAAGCGCCAGTCGTGGCCGTCGCGGACCGCCAGCCAGGGAAGCGGCACCGTGGCGGCCGTGATCAGCACGGTCGCCACCGCGGCGGCTAGCATCCAGCGCCCCCGCGTCACCGTCGCCCCCTCACCTTCGAACGCACGACGGCGCGCGCCATATCAGGCGCGCGCCGGGTCTCGCACATGCTGATCGTGGGTCAGGACTGTGGCTCTTTGTCCTGGGCGTTCTCGCTGCCGCTCGTGTCACTGCCCTCGGTTGGCTCGGCGTTGTCTTCCGGCGTTTCGGCACTGGTCTGCTTTTCGGGGTTCGCCTCGGCACCATCGGCTTTCGTCGTTGCCGCCTCTTCGTTGGCCGGCATGCTCGCTGTCTCTTCCGACAGATCACTGTCGTCGCCAGAATGGGTGACGTCATCGGTCGACGCGTCGGAAGCGGTTCCGAGGGTCTCGTAGTAGGCTTCGGCTCCCGCCTGAATCGGCACGACCAGGTTCTGGTTCATCGTTGCCGGATCGAACTGCTTCAGCGCGCCGACGGAGACGTTGCCGGACTCGAGATAGTCGTGGAAGCGCTTGGCGAGCTCCTCGCCGACGTCGTCACGCATGTCGCCGCCGACGATCATCATGTTGCGGATCGCCACGGTATCGACTGCATCGCCCAGGTTGTAACGTTCGGGCGCGCCGGCCGGAATCTCGTAGGTCTCGTAGTACGGATACTTGTCGAGCAGCTTGGAGGCGACGTCACCCTCGACCGGCACGAAGGTGATGTCGGTGCTCTGCATCAGCCCGGTGATGCTGGAGTTGGGCACGCCCGAGGTGAAGAAGGCGGCATCGAGGTTGCCGTTGCTCATCTCGGTCACGCTGTCGGCGTAGCCGGTATGGCTGACCTGGGCGAGGTCGTCATAGCTCAGGCCGGCGGATTCCAGCACCTTCGCCGCGCTCTGCTCGACGCCGGAGCCGACCTTGCCGACACCCACGCGCTTGCCCTTCAGATCCGCGATGGAGTGGATGTCGCTATCGTCGGTCGCCACGACCTGAACCACGTTGGGGTAGAGGCCGGCGATCGCCTTGATATCGGCCGGATGGCCTTCGAACTGGTTCTGCCCTTTTACCGCGTCGTAAGCGACATCGCTCATGACAATGGCGATCTGGTTGAGACCGTCACTGATGTTATTGATGTTCTGCACCGAGGCCCCGGTCGAGACGACCTGAACGCCGTCGACAAGATCGCTCTGCTCGAACACGCTCTTGAGCGCGCCGCCGATCGGATAGTAGGAGCCGCCGGTGCCGCCGGTGCCGAAGATCAGATTCACCGGTTCGCCAGCACCTTCGTCCGAGTTTGCCATCGACTGGGAATCACCCGAAGCGGCGCTGTCGGATGACATTTCACCGGAGGAGGAAGCGCTCTGCGATGTCTCGCTAGACGCTTGCGATGAGGATTGGGTGCCACTGCTTGCCTGGTCGTCACCGTCGTCGCCGCAGCCTGCCAACAGGGCGCCGGACAGTCCCAGCGCCGCAATCAGCATGCCTGTACCCAGTGACTTCCTGCTCGATGATTCGCTGCCTGGCTTCGCTGTGCGTCGTGTCATGATTCACCCCGGTCGTCGTTCCCGTTTTTACGGGACTCCATTGAACAATCTGGCCCAAGAGTAAGTAACGACCGCCGGGGATACCATGAATTGAGCGCCAACTTAGACCAAAGTCTAAGCGGTGAAAATATCTCGAATTCTACGCCGTTGGCTTCAAGACGCGGCGCACCAGCGTCCCGATGGTCAGGCCCTGAGAGACGATGGAGAACAGCACGATCAGGTAAGTGACATTGAGCAGGATGTCGCGGGAGTCACCCGGCGGTAACGAGAGCGCCAGCGCCACCGAGATGCCGCCACGCAGGCCACCCCAGGTCAGCACGGCGATCGAGCCACGCCGAAAATGACGGTGGGCCAGCGAGACCGGAACGGCGACCACGATGAAACGCACCGCGATCAACAGCGCGATCAGCGGCACGGCAACCAGCAGATAGTTCCAGTGGAACGGCAACGCCAGCAGTTCCAGACCGATGATGACGAACAGTAGCGCGTTGAGGATTTCGTCGATCAGCTCCCAGAAGTCGTTGAGATGCTGCCGCGTCTGCGTCGACATCGCGTGAGCCCAGGCGTGGTTGCCCACCACCAGCCCCGCGACGACCATGGCGATCGGCCCCGAGACGTGCAGATGCGTCGCCAGCGTGTAGCCGCCAAGCACCATCGCAAGCGACAGCAGCACCTCGACCTGGTACTGGTCCACACGCTTCATCAGCGCATGCACGCCGTAACCGAGCAGCAGACCGAACAACACGCCGCCGCCGGCCTCCTCGACGAACAGCATCAGTGCGTGCCCGCCCGCCAGGGATTCACCGCTTTGCGCCGCCGAAAGCAGTAGCGTGAACAGCACCACGGCAACGCCGTCATTGAACAGCGACTCGCCGACGATGCGCACCTCCATGTCGTCCGGGGCACCGGCGCCACGCATGATGCCGAGTACCGCGACCGGGTCGGTGGGCGAGATCAAGGCCCCGAACACCAGACACCACGGCAGCGCGACGGGTACACCCAGAATGCCGAGCAGCCAGTGCGAGGCAAAACCGATCAGAATCGTGCTGACGATGGTCCCGAGAATCGCCAGCACGCCGATCGAGGCCCAGTAGTCGCGCAGTTTCTTGATATCGACATGCAGCGCGCCCGCGAACAGCAGAAACGACAGCATGCCGTTCATCAACAGCGAATCGAAATCGAGCGCCTCCACCCAGCCGCGCGTCAACGCCGCGGGCGCGTTGATTCCGACACTGGCGAGCCCCTGAATCACCAGCGACAGAAACAGCGCGATCACCATGACGCCGATGGTCGCCGGCAGATGGACATAGCGTTCGTTGAACCACGCCAGCACGGCGGTAACGGTCAACACGATGGCGGCGAGCTCGAGCACCTCACACTCCTTGGGAAACGGGTTTCAGACGAGGGATACAACGCAACGAACCCGCCGGAGCGGGTTCGTTGCAGACGGCGCCGGACGCGCGATCAAAGACCGGCAGCGGCCTTCAAAGCCTCGGCCTTGTCCGTCTTCTCCCACGGGAAGGCGGTGAAGGTTTCGGTCTGGGTTTCGCCATTGACGTCGGTCCAGGTATAGCTCGACTCGAACGGTTCGCGTCCGAAGTGGCCGTAGGCCGCGGTGAGCTGATACATCGGGTGCAGCAGATCGAGCATGCGTGTGATGGCATACGGGCGCAGATCGAAGTGCTCGCGCACCAGCTCGATGATCTTCTCCTCGGCGATCCTGCCGGTGCCGAAGGTATTGATCGAAACCGAGGTCGGTTCAGCCACGCCGATGGCATAGGAGACCTGAATCTCGCACTTGTCGGCGAGCCCGGCCGCGACCACGTTCTTGGCCACGTAGCGACCGGCATAGGCCGCGCTGCGGTCGACCTTGGACGGGTCCTTGCCGGAGAAGGCACCGCCACCGTGACGCGCCATGCCGCCGTAGGTATCGACGATGATCTTGCGTCCGGTCAGGCCGCAGTCGCCGACCGGACCGCCGATCACGAACTTGCCGGTCGGGTTGATATGGAAACGCGTCTTGTCGTGAATCCACTCCGCCGGCAGCACGTCGCGGATGATCAGCTCTTCGACCGCCTTGCGCAGCTCTTCCTGGGAAATGTCGGGATCGTGCTGGGTAGAGAGGACCACCGCATCGACGCCGGTCGGCTTGCCGTCGTCACCGTAGGTGAAGGTGATCTGGCTCTTGGCGTCCGGGCGCAGCCAGCCCAGGGTGCCGTTCTTGCGCAGCTCGGCCTGCCGCTCGACCAGACGGTGCGAGTAGTGAATCGGCGCCGGCATGTAGGAGTCGGTCTCGTTGGTGGCGTAGCCGAACATCAGCCCCTGGTCGCCGGCGCCCTGATCTTCCGGCTTGGTACGGTCGACGCCCTGAGCGATATCCACGCTCTGCTTGCCGATCAGGTTGATGACGCCGCAGGTTTCGCCGTCGAAACCCACGTCCGAGGAGGTGTAGCCGATCTCCAGTATCACCTGGCGCACCAGGTCTTCCAGATCGACCCACGCGCTCGTCGAGATCTCGCCGGCGACGATGGCGACACCGGTCTTGACCAGCGTCTCGCACGCCACGCGAGCCTGCTTGTCACGCGCGATGATCGCATCGAGCACGGCATCGGAGATCTGGTCGGCGATCTTGTCCGGGTGCCCTTCGGAGACGGATTCGGAGGTAAATAGAGAGTATTCGCTCATGCGTACGGTGTTCCCTTCGTTCACTGTGGGCGGCACGCAAACGGTGCCGCTGGCTTCTTGCGCGGCGCGCTCGCCACAGGCTTCGTCTGAAAACCGTCCGCCTGGAAACGTCGACCGAAGGACGCGTTGGCGCGGAGCTGTCCGGGCGGCGCAAGCTGCTCCGGACAAGTTTTCGGGCGGAGCCTGAGCGGCAAAGCGACGCTCGACATCCCTGTCGCGAGTATGGCATTCATCGCCCGATCGGTCAGGCCTGAAACATGGCCCGAGCAAGACTCGAGCGAGAGACCCAGGCACGCCCAAAGTCAGGCGGCAACGATGCGCGAATGGCTCGTGGCAAGGGGACAAAAGTCTACACACTGAATCGCTAGCTGCCTATCTTTCTCCACCGCGCTCTTCCACAACCCTCTTCTACTGCCCTCTTTCACCGCCCTCTTTCACCGCCCTATGGCCCGGGCCCGTGAACGATATCGATGAGCTGTTCGATACCGAGCGTCACCGCCTCGCGCTGCCAGGCGTTGCGACCGAAGATGACACCACGCGCGCCACCCTCGAGCGCCTCCCGCGTGAAGCGCTCGAGCGCGGCGGCGTCGTTCATCGCCGCACCACCCAACACGAGCACCGGCACCGGTACGCTCTCGACCAGTGCACGCATCTGCTCTCGACAGCCCGTAAACTGCGTCTTGATCAGGTCGGCACCCAGCTCCGCCGCGATGCGCGAGACCCGCGCAATGCGCCCGGCATCGAGTTCGACCGACTCCCTCGCGCCCCAGACCACCGCCTCGACGATCAGTGGCAGGCCCAAGGCTTCGCACTGACGCGCCGTGCGCGCCACGGCTTCGACGTTATCGGCTTCGAGTCGCGGATCGTCGTAGCCGGAGATCAGGCACATGACGACGGCATCGGCGCCTAGCGCCTGCGCCTCGGCCGGCGTCGCAATCAGCCGATGCTGTTCGGCACCGCCGAGCGTGAAGTCGCCAACCATCGGATAGTCGATTCGCACCACCACGGCGGGCGCGCCGCGAAAGGCGAAGAGATCGCCGCAGCGCTTGAGTAAGCCCGGCGACAACAGCACCGCCTCCGGGCGCGCCGCGACGATAGATTCGACGGTTCGACGCGCATCGATGGCACGTTCCATCGGCCCCGCCAGCAGCGTGCGGTCGAACGCCACCATGCAGCTCAATCCCGTCTCGCGTCGAAAGAGCCGGCCAACGCGCAGCGCGCAGGCGCCCTTATCGTGTGTCGATCGCGTCATGCCGGCTCTCCATTCCCGGCCATCGCGCTGCCGCTATCGTCCAGACGGACGCCGTGACGGTCCGCCGCCAGCGTTGCCACCCGCGCTGTCTCTGCACGTCGACGTTCGTCCGACCAGCCCAGCGCCGCGGCGCAGATCGTCGCGGTCTCCTCGATCGTGGCGCGATCGAGTCGCGCGGAAAGCGCGATGGGCAGACGGCGGAACAGCAGGTCGTCGAGATGCTCGACCCGTTCGCTGCGACAGACTCTGTCGATCTCGCCGAGGGTGAAGTCCGGCAGCGTCTGCAGCGGCTCCAGACCGTCCTCGACGCCCTGGCAGTACGCCGCGACGGTCTCGCCATGACTGCCGTAGCGCGCAAGCCAGCGCGCCGCCAGACGCCGGTCGCCCTGACAGCACGCCGCCACGCGCGAAAGCCAGGCGTGTCGGTCATGATCGCCGTGGGGATAGTCACGGCCGCCGCCAATCGCCAGCTGCTCGGTGCTCAGCTCGCGGCGGCGACCGAGTCGTCCTAGCACGCTGTCGGCCACCTCTTCGGCGAACCCGCGAAACGTCGTCCACTTGCCGCCGACCAGTGACAGCAGCGGCAGCTCCCCCAGCCGGTTCTCGACGATGGCATGGTCGCGGCTGATCTGACCGGGGTCGTCGGCATCGCTGCGCGGCAGCGGCCTGACGCCGCTATAGCGATAGCGCACGCGTTCGGGGCCGATCTCCACCTTGGGAAAGAGATAGCGCACTGCTTCGAGCATGTAGTCGCGCTCGTCGTCGTCGCAGATGGCTTGATCCGGATCCGTGCAGCGAATGTCGGTCGCGCCGACCAGCACATGCTCCATGAAGGGGTAGATCAGACAGATGCGCCCATCGGGCGTTCCGAAATAGATCATGCGGCCGTCGAGCTGGCGTCGGATTGCCGGCACGTCGACGATCAAGTGCCCACCTTTGGTACCGCCGATATGGGCCGTTTCGACGCCGAGCGTTCGGTTGATCTCGTCGATCCAGGCGCCGCCGGCGTTGATGACGATCCGGGGACGCACGGTAAAGGCGTTGCCTTTCTGGTCCTCGAAGTTCACCGACGCATCGTCGGCGCCGACCAGGTCGACATGGTTGAGCCCCATCGCACCGCGATGCGCGCGGCAGCCCTCGTCGATCAGCTCGAAGCCGAGTCGCTCCGCCTGTGTGATTGCCGCATCGAAATAGGTATGCAGCGCTTTCACGTCGCCGCGGATATCCGGCAGAGACGCGCGGACACGGCGGCCGAACATCACAGAGTGACGCGGCATGCTGCGAAAATGGCGACCGAAGAAGTCGTAGAGCGTGAGCCCGAGCTCGCTGATCAGCACGCCGCGGTCATCGATCTTCGCCGGCTGACGAAAGAAGCGCCGAATCGACGGCCAGATCCCCCCCCACCAGCTATGGGTCGGCATCGCCGTTCTGAGCGGATGGACGACGTGCGGGGCATTGCGCAACAGCAGATTGCGCTCGCGCGTGGACTGGGCCACCAGACGAAACTCGCCGGTCTCCAGATATTTGAGACCGCCATGGATCAACCTCGATGGCGCGGCGCTCGCCCCGGCACAGAAGTCCTGCTTGTCGACGATCAGCACGTCGACGCCCTGCAGCGCCAGATCACGGAACACACCGGCGCCGTTGATGCCAGCGCCGACGATCAATACGTCCACCGTCGGATTAGCCACCAGCCGCGCGATCGTTTCCCGCCGTGCGGCGGCCGAGTTTGCTACACCTTGGTCGCTCATAGGCGCTTCGACTCCTTTGCGGAAAGCGTATCGTGGGCAAGGCGGCTGTCCGACGCGCCGACCGAGGACGATTTCTCGACGCTCGATGTCTCGGCCGTCGATGCCTCTGCGGACAGGGTGGCGTCTGCCTTGACGTTGAGTTCGTCCCACAGCGAGCTGAGCGCGTCGATCGATCGCTGATAGCGCTCGAAACGGCGCTGGCACTCACGCTGGTTCCCGGTCTGCGGTGGGTAACGATGGTCGATCTCGCATGTCGTCGCGGCGGCGTCGATGGATTCGAAGACGCCCGACGCCACGCCGGCACAGATCGCCGCGCCCCAGGCCGCAGCCTCTTGCGTGGCGCTCGTCTCGACCTCGCGCCCCAGGATATCGGCGAAGAGCTGTGCGAGCCGCGGCGAATGACTGCCACCGCCGGTGATTCGCGTGCGGCGGATCGTAAAGCGCGAGGCCAGCGCATCGACGTGCACGCGATGGTTGAATACCACGCCTTCGAGAATCGCGCGCAGCACATGCCCGCGCTCGTGCCAGCCCTGCAAGCCGAACAGCCCGGCGCTGGCTGGCGCCGCATAGGGCGAACCGTAGAGAAAGGGGTGGTAGATCAGTCGAGAATGACTGGCGAAGGCCTCGTCCAGCGCAGACTCCATGTCGGCCAAAAATGCCGCCGTGCCACCGTCACCGGGTTGCCCCCACTGGCGGTGAAACCACTCGAGATTGCTCGACGACGCCGGCGAGATGGCCATGTTCATCCACTGCCCGGGCCTCAGGCCATTGCGGGTCGCCCAGCGTGCATCCGGATGCGGCGACGCCGAGAACACTTCATTGATACTGAAAGTGCCCGCTGCAATGGTGAGCATGTTTGCTTCGACGTTGCCCAATCCCACTGCGCTGGCGGTCACGTCATGCAGTCCGGTCGCCACCGGCGTGCCAGCCACCAGGCCGGTCATCGCTGCTGCCTCCGGCGTCACGTATCCGGCAATCTCCTCTGGCAGCCGCACCGCCGGCAGCGCCGGGAAGACGGACTCGATGCCCAGCAAGGCCAGGCCTTCGCGGCTGTAGCGCTGCGACGTCACATCGGTATAGCCGGTACTCGCTTCGGTGAAGTCGGTCGTAACCTCACCGGTCAACTTCAGGCGCAGCCAGTCCTTGCAACTCAGCGGGTGACCTAGCGCGGCGTAGCGCTCCGGCTGCCGGGCCTGCATCCACGCCAGCAGCGACACGGGGGAGAAGGCAAACGGCACCTGGCCCAGGTGCGCCAGTGCCTGATCCTGCACGCCTGACTGACGCCAACGCTCGACGACACCTGCGGCACGACTGTCGAGCGAGGTCACCGCGCGACCCAGCGGCTGGCCCTGACGATCGACCGGATAGAGCCCATCGCCGTGGCCTGTCACGCCGACCGCGACGATATCGCCGCCGCCAAGTCCCGCGTCTTTCAGCGCCCGACGGATCGCCTCGGCGGCACTCTGCCAGACCTGAGCCATGTCTCGCTCGACCCGGTGCGCCTGCGGATGTTCGAGCGCCACACACTCACGACCGACTCCCGCCACACGGCCGCGCTCGTCGAAGATCACCGCCTTGGTCGAGCTGGAACCGCCATCCAACCCCAGTAGATATCCACCCGACATGGTTCTCCTCCGATCCGATAGAGACGGCCGAGCTTATCTCGACCCTCACCGTCGACCTTTCTGTCTGTCCTGGCGTCCCCGCCCTGCCATTTCTAACATCGAAGTGTGATAAAAGAGCCCTAGACATTGGTGCAACATCGGCAAACGGGTGTAATGAAAAACCTTGTTTTTAAAGGACTTTAAATTTATTTCATCAATCGCCCCAGA
Source organism: Salinicola rhizosphaerae (assembly GCF_014652715.1). GTDB lineage: Bacteria > Pseudomonadota > Gammaproteobacteria > Pseudomonadales > Halomonadaceae > Salinicola > Salinicola rhizosphaerae. The sequence goes on from NZ_BMZI01000008.1 coordinate 33,624, forward strand.
CCTCGATACCAAAGTCATAGCGCGCCATATAACGTCAAAATGTTATCCCTGCATGAAGAAACTCGGACACGACGACACTGTGACGCGAGCGTAGCGGCTCGCAAGGAGAGACCATGACGGCGACCGTTCCCCTACCCGATACCATGCAGGCGGTCGTCTGCCATGGGCCGAACGACTATCGACTGGCCTCGGTACCGACGCCCAACCCGGGACCGAACGAGCTGATACTGAAGGTCCATGCTTGCGGCATCTGCGGCAGCGACCTCAAGTGTCGTGACGGGGCCGCCATGTACTGGGGTGACGGCGAGCGCTTTGCGCCCTTCGTGAAACCACCGATGATCGTCGGTCACGAGTTTGCAGGCGAGGTCGCGGCTCTGGGCGACGGCGCCGCGGAACACTTCGGCGTGGAGCTTGGCATGCGCGTCGTGCCGGAGCAGATACTGCCCTGCGGCAAATGCCTCTACTGCCGTCGTGGCCATTACTGGATGTGCGAGGTGCACAACATCTTCGGCTTTCAGGGTGGGGTCGCCGATGGCGGCATGGCCGATTATCTACGCGTGCCTGCCAACGCCATCCTGCACCCGGTCGACCCGAGGCTTTCACTCGACGACGCGGCGTTCCTCGAGCCGCTGGCCTGCGGCATCCATGCCGTCAATCGCGCCGAGATCCAGTTCGACGATACGGTCGTGATCGCCGGTGGCGGGCCGATCGGCCTGGCGATGGTCCAGCTCGCCAGGCTCAAGACGCCGAAGCGGCTGATTCTCGTCGACACCCATGACGATCGCCTGACACTGGCTCGTGAGTTCGGCGCCGACCACGGCTTCAACCCGCACCGCGACGATATCGCCAGGGAGATCCGCGCGCTGACCGCTGGCTACGGCTGCGATGTCTATATCGATGCCACCGGTTCGCCGAGCGGCGTGATCCAGGGGCTCGAGTCCCTGCGCAAGCTCGGGCGCTTCGTCGAATTCAGCGTCTTCAAGGAACCAACCAGCGTCGACTGGTCGACCATCGGCGACCGCAAGGAGCTCGATATCCGCGGTTCGCACCTCTCGCCGCACACTTACCCGGTAGCGATCGACCTGCTGGCGCGCGGATTGGTGACGACGCGCGGCCTCGTCACGCATCATGTGCCACTGGCCGAGTTCGAGCGTGGCTTCGAGGTCGCCGCCCGCCGCGACTCGATCAAGGTCGTGCTGACGATGGCCTGACCACCGCCGTGCCACCAACGGCGTGAACCCCAGAATGTCTACCGCTCAACAAGGGCCTAGATGACTCATCCCGAGACCGGCGGTACGACCGCCCCCAGAGGCGCCCGCGCGCGCCGCCAGGCGATGCTCGATCACCTGATCCAGGCCGGATCGGCCCAGGTCGACGAGCTGGCATCACGTTTCCAGGTCAGCCGCATGACCATCCATCGCGACCTCGATGAGCTCGTGGCACAGGGCATGGTCCAGAAGCAGCACGGCGGCGCGACCACGCGCGCCTCCAGTATCTTCGAGAGCAATTTCAGCCTGCGCCGTCACATCGCGGTCGCCGAGAAGCACGCCCTGGCTCAGGCGGCACTGGCGGAAATTCATGAGGGCGAGTCGGTCGTGCTGGATGACTCGACCACGGCGGCGGCGCTCGCCGCCCTGCTGCCGAGCCGTAAGCCCCTGACCGTCATCACCAACGGACTGGAGAGCATCGAGCCGCTCAGATCAGCCAACGGCATCAAACTGATCACCCTCGGCGGCGAATACCAGCCACGCTTCAACGCCACCTTCGGCCTGCTCTGCGAGCAGACGATCGCCAGCCTGCGTGCCAACGTCGCGGTGCTCTCCGCATCCGCCATTCTCGGTACCACGGCTTACGTACAGGACCCGGCGGTGACACAGATCAAACGTGCCCAGATGGCGGCCGCCGAACGGCGCATCCTGCTCGTCCACAGCGCCAAGTTCGGCCGCAGCGCCCTGCACCGGCTGGCCGATCTTACCGAATTCGACCTGGTGCTGATCGATAGCGGGCTTGCGGGGGAGTATCGCCAGGCATTGGATGATGTCAGCGTCAGCTATCGACTGATCACGTCGTAACGTTCCAGATAGCCCACCTCACCGACAAAACCGCCGCGGGCCATTCGGCCCGCG
>NZ_BMZI01000008.1:35917-53138 GCF_014652715.1 Salinicola rhizosphaerae
AACAGGCAATCGAACAGGTGTTTCTCGCCCTGTAGGCCGGTCTCGCCCGTGGTGATGAACTTGTCGGCAGCCTGGACGGCGGCCTTGGAGAAGATCGCGACCGGCTGCAATACGGTGTAGGCGAGCTCGCCCGACTTGACGGCGTCGACCGCATCCGGCGAGCCGTCGAAACCGCCGACGACGATATCATCCAGCTTGCCGGCTTCCTTGAGCGCGGCGATCGCGCCGAGCGCCATCTCGTCGTTACCGCTGATCACGCCCTGGATATTCGGATGGGCCTGCAACAGGCTCTGCATCTTGTTGTAGCCCTGCGTGCGATCCCAGTTGGCGACATCTTCACCGACCTTCTTCAGATCCGGATACTGGCTCAGTACGGTCTCGTAGCCGTTGGAACGGGTCGCTGCGTTGTTATCCGACGGTGCGCCCTTCAGCTCGACGTAGCTGGCACTGTCGCCCAGTGTCTGCACCCACTGCTGTGCCCCGAGTGCGGCCCCCTGGGCGTTGTTGGAAACCAGCTGCGCCTTGGCCAGCCCCTGCTGGTTGATCTCGGCGTTGACGGTGAAGACAGGGATACCGGCCTCGACCGCCTTGCGTACGGCACCGACCGAGCCGTCGGCGTTGGCCGGGTCGAGAATGATCGCCTTGGCCTGATTGGTGATGGCCGTGTCGATCTGGCGGCTCTCGGTGTTGGTGTCACCCTTGTGGGCGCTCACGTTGGCGCGATAGCCCATCTCCTCGGCGGTCTCCCGAGCGATCTTGCCCTCGGTGAACCAGTAGGGGTTGGAGGTATCGTTGACGATGATCGAGATCAGCCCCTTGTCCTGCGCCACCGCGTTCCCCGCGAGGAGTGGCGCGCTGACGACGAGAGCTGCGACCAGCATGCGCTTGGCTGTCTTCAACATGATGAATTCCCCTTCTTTGCGACGTTATCGATTAGGGATTAGTGCTGGACGACCGGTTTTCCGGTCGGTTTTCCAGCCTTGGCGTGCTCCGAATCGGCCGATTTTCCGGCAGCCGACGCGGGAGATTCGGGGTTGGCGGGCGCCTTGGCCGCGCTCTTCTTGCGCCCGCCGTACTGGATGCTGTTGAGCAGCACGGCCAGCACGATGACGGCGCCGGTGAAGACGGTCTGCCAGTAGGACGAGACACCGATGATGACCAGGCCGTCCGACAGAAAGCCGATGACGAAGGCGCCAAGCAGCGTGCCGCGCACGTTGCCGCGGCCGCCGGTCAGGGCCGCACCGCCGATGACGACGCCGGCGATGGCGGTCAGCTCATAGGTCGTGCCCGCCGTCGGCCCCGCAGAGGTGAGCTGGGAGGACAGCACCAGGCCGGCGATCGCCGCACAGATGCCGGACAGCACGTAGACGGAGACCTGCACGCGCTTGACCGGCACGCCGGAGAGCTCGGCGGCGCGGGCATTCCCACCCGTCGAATAGACCCAGCGGCCGAACGGCGTGCGCGCCAGCGCCAGCATGGTCACGATGGCTACTGCCCCCAGCACCCAGACGCCGACCGGCACGCCGAGCAGGCGGTTGAATCCGAGCCAGTCGAAGCCGGTGTTGCCGAGTGCCGCCTCGCCGCCGAGATTGTTGTAGGTCAGCCCGTCGGTCATCAGCAGCGCCACGCCGCGGGCGACGTACAGAAGCCCCAGGGTGGCGACGAACGCCGGCACCTTGAAGTAGGCAATCAGCACCCCGTTGATCGCGCCGATCAGCGCACCGACGCCGCAGGTGAGAATGACCACCACCCAGACCGGCGGATAGAGCGTGACCCCGAACATGTCGAAGGTGACGCCCTGCATCAGGAAGCCGGCCACCACCCCGGCCAGGCCCAGCGTCGAGCCGACCGACAGATCGATGCCGCCGGTCAGGATGACCAGCAGCATGCCGATCGACAGCAGCCCGAAGATCGCGACGTGGGAGGACATGGTCAGAAAGTTGCCGGTGGAGAAGTAGACGGGCGACAACAGCGAGAAGATCACGATGATCGCGATCAGCGCGAAGAACGCGCGCCCTTCGAGCAGCGCTCGCCCGAGGTCGAAGCCGCCGCTTTTTCTCGCCGGTGCCTGGCTATGCTTGGACATGATCGAAACTCCTTGAATAAACGCGCTCAGGCGACCACTGCCTCGCCCGAGGCGGCCATGATCTGTTCCTTGGAGGCATCGGCGCCGAACTCGGCGGCGATACGCCCCCGGCTCATCACCACGATGCGATGCGCGATGCTGAGGCATTCGCCGACTTCGGACGTGGAAAAGATGACCGCGAGACCCTGCCGGGCGGCGTTCTCCGCCAGCAGCTTGAACACCTCCGCCTTGGCGCCGATATCGATCCCGCGACTGGGCTCGTCGAGCAGCACCACGCGCGGATGCGTGGCGAGCATCTTGCCGATCACCACCTTCTGCTGGTTACCACCGGAGAGCGAACCGATCTCGGCTCGGGCACCATCGGTCTTGATATGGACGCTGGCGATCGACTCATCGACCACACCCTGCTCGCGCCGCCCGGAGGTCAGTAGCCCCTTGGTGAACGCCTTGATACTGGCCAGCGACAGGTTCTCGCCGACCGACATCGTCTGGACCAGGCCATCGCGCTGGCGGTCTTCCGGTACCAGCACCAAGCCTTTCTGAATGCGTTCGGCAATACTCAAGTGCGAAACATCCTCGCCCTCCAGCATCACCCGTCCGCCGCTCGGCCCGACGCGACCGGCCACGCACTCGAGCAGCTCGGTACGTCCGGCGCCCATCAGGCCATATATGCAGACGATCTCGCCGGCGCGTACCTCGAGCGAGAGACGGTCGACCACCGAACGCTCCGGTACGTTGGTATCGGCAACACTCAGCGCCTCGATGGATAGCGCCACCTCACCCATGGCGTGTCCGGTCGGCGGTGAACCGAGATCGAAGTTCTCCCCCACCATGTTGCGCACGATCCATTCCAGATCGATCTCCGCGCGCCTGGCGTAGGCGGTCATCACGCCATCGCGCAGTACCACGGCGTGGTCGGTGATGGTCAGCGCTTCTTCCAGGTGGTGGGAGATGTAGACGATGGAAACGCCACGGCTCTTGAGATCGTGAATGACGCGAAACAGCACCTCGACCTCGGAAGCCGAAAGCGCCGAGGTCGGCTCGTCCATGATCAGGATGCGCGAATCGACCGAGAGCGCGCGGGCAATCTCGACGATCTGCTGCTGACCGAGACGCAGGTCCTCGACCGGTGTGAGCGGATCGATCGGCTCGTCGAGCTCTTCCATCAACAGCCGGGTCTGGCGCGCCTCCTCGGCGTAATCGATGCCGGTCGCGCCCTTGATCTCGCGGCCCATGAAGATGTTGTCGCGCACGCTCAGGTTGGGCGCGAGACTCAGCTCCTGGTGGATGATCGAAATGCCATGCCGCGTCGCCTCGGTGGTGGAGGCAAAGCGCACCGGCTCGCCTTCCAGCACGATCTCGCCGGAGGTCGGCTGAATAACACCGGAAAGAATCTTCATCAGCGTGGACTTGCCGGCACCGTTCTCGCCGAAGAGCGTCGTGACCTGCCCGCGGTAGACATCGAAGTTGACGGTCTTCAGCGCCTGCACGCTGCCGAAGGATTTGGCGACGTCGCGAGCGGAAAGCACGATTTCGTCTTTCGCCGCCGCGCTGCCTCGCTCATCGGAGTCGTTGGCTGCAGGTGTCAGTGCAGAGAGGCTCATTGGACGTCCATCCTCACTGGCGTCACCAGCCAGTTTTTCGGATTGATCAGCTTGAACACGCCGGTCACGGTCACCGTCTTGCCGCTCAGGTTCGCGGTGTCGATATCGGCCAGGACCGCCTGCTTCATCGCGTCGTTGATCGACGCCCCGGCATTCTGGTACTCGATCTGGTTGGTAAATTCGCCGAACGATATCTCGCCGGTGGCATCGCGCAGATCCGTGCCGTTGATTGCCGGGCCGGTCTGCAGACGCAGCGTGATCTCGTCCGGCACGCCCTCGGCCGCGACCGTATACACGCCGGAGCGCGCCTCACCCAGGGTGCCGGTGAAGGTCACCGGTACCACCGGTCCGAACCCCTGGCCGACGCCGTATTTCTCACCGGCGGCCATCGCGTTGTCGAGCACCGCCGGCGCTAGTTCGCCGGCCTCGACGGCACGTTCCTCGACGCTCGCCTGGATCGCGGGAAAATGCTCGCCGCCGTAGGTTTCGGCGGAGAAGCCACCGGCCAGTTCCGCTTCGTGACCGATCTCGACCACGGTGGTGTCCCAGGCCATCGCCGCGATGACCACGACTACCACGGCACCGATGATCAGACGCTTCTTGAATTTGCTCGGCGCCGATGGCCGGCTGATGACTGCTGTACTCATGAGAACTCTCCCATCCGTTCGACGCACCGGGCGATGCCGCGAACCATCATGGAATCAACACGATCTTCAGCGACTTCGAACCGCTCTTCATGAGTTCGAAGCCCTCTTCGTACTTCTCGAGCGGCAGCTTGTGCGTCACCACGCCGTCGGTAGGGAAGTCACCGTTGCGAATCCCCTCGATCACCAGCGGATAGCAGTACGGACCGAGATGGGAACCGAGGACATCCAGCTCTTTGCGGTCGGAGATGATGCTCCAGTCGACGCTGACCGGATCCTTGAATACGCTGAATTCGACGAAGCGGCCCAGCTTGCGGATCATCGATAAACCCTGCTCGACCGACTTCGGATGGCCGGTGGCCTCGATATAGACGTCGCAGCCATAGCCCTCGGTCATCTCCTTGATGATCGAGACCACATCGTCACGCTTGGGGTTGAGCGTCAGATCGGCGCCGAACTTCTTGGCCAGCTCGAGTCGATCGTCGAACAGATCGAGCACGATCAGCTTCTCGGCACCTGCCTTCTTGGCGGCACCGACCATACCGAGCCCCAGCGTGCCGGCCCCGGAGAGCACGACCACATCACCCAGTTCGATCTTGGCGCGCTGAACCGCATGCAGCGAGCAGGCGTAGGGCTCGATCAGGATCGCCTTTTCCAGCGGCAGCTCTTCCGGAACGTGATAGTTGATCGCCTCCTTGGTGAACTTCATGTACTCGGCCATGCCGCCGTTGACATTGTTCTGGAAGCCGTACAGATCGTGCTTCTCGCACATCCAGTACTGCCCGCGATTGCAGAAGCGGCAGTTCCAGCACGGCACGATCTGCTCGGAGATCACGCGATCACCTGGCTGGTAGCCCTCGACCTGCGCGCCGACCTTGACCACGCGGCCGATGAACTCGTGGCCGGGAATCATCGGCGCCTTGATATAGGCAGGCTGAAACTCGTCGCCCCAGAAGCTCGGCGCCCCGTCATAGGACTTGATGTCGCCGGCGCAGATACCGCACCCCTCGACCTTGACCAGAATCTCCTTGTCATCGATCTCGGGAACCGGCACCTCTTCGTAGCGATAGTCGTTGGGGGCGTAGGCAACGACGGCTTTCATCGTCTTGGGGATGTCGCCGACACTGCCGCTCTGAGTGGACGTTGCGGTGGACTCGCTCATGAGATTCTCCCGATGTGCAAAACACATGCTCATTTAAAGTTCATATGTTTTTAGCCCAGCTTCCTTGAGAACATCAACGGGCGAGCCACCCCAGGCGGGTTAGACTTTAGCAGGCAATATATAAATATCTGTTTTTAATGATTAAAAAGAGGCACCCAAAGACCCCATACCACTAAAGTTATCGTTGCTGATAGCCATCGAACTGACGCCCAAGAGATAGCCGAGACTCACATTATTGAGCAGAGTTGGATCATATGTTCAACTTGTACTGTTTTGCGGTCACAATGCCGATACGAAAGCGTCTTTTGAGAGATCTTTTAAGAGGTCTTTTGAGACCTTTGGAGAGCGTCTGTTGAGAGAGCCTTTCGCGAAAAAAGCTGAAGAGAGAGACACCATCGCCACCCCCGGAACGGCAAGCGGCGCGCCCGCCGCTCACGGCACAAAGCCCGGAGCTTGGAGACGCGCCGTTCATTACTCACTCGTGCGGTCCAGACAATTCCGTTTCGCTTGAAACTCGAGACCACCAACTCTCGGTCTGGATTGAAAGCTCAGTCTCGCTTGAACTCAGTCTCGCTTGAAATAGCGCCGCGAGATCGAATCGAGCGAGATCGCGATCACCACGATGGCGCCGCTGACCATCGACTGCCAGTAGGGCGAGACGCCGAGCAGCACGATGATGTTCTCGATCACACCGATGATGGCTGCGCCGAAAATGGCGCCGAGCGGCGTGCCGATGCCGCCTGTCGTGGGCACGCCGCCGATGACGGCAGCGGCAATTGGCGCCAATACCCAGGAGTCGCCGATCGAGGGCTGGGCAGAGCCCAGGCGCGCGACCATCAGCATCCCGGCTAGCGCAGCGAGGAAGCCGGCGAAGGCGAAGACCCCGACGCGAACCCGATCGGTACGAATACCAAGCATCTTGGCTGCCGGCAGGTTACTGCCGACGGCATACATGTAGCGGCCAAACGGTGTCTTGAGCGTGAGGAAACAGCCCACGACCAGGAACAGCAGCATGATCCAGAACGGCACCGGCAGGCCCAACCATTTACCGCTGCCGAGAAAGCCGATATCCGCCGGAATGCCGGTGATCGCGACGCCCTTGGTTATCACCAGATTGAGCCCGCCGTAGACCCCCGCCATGCCGATGGTCAGCACCAGCGAGGGCAACCGCAGCAGCGTCACCAGCAGCCCGTTGACGAGGCCGAACAAGGCACCGATGGCGAGACAAAGCGCAAAGGCTAGCCACGGATTCAGGCCCAGCTTGACCATCAGAATGCCCCCGATGACCCCGCAGAAGCCGCCGATGGCCCCAAGCGAAAGATCCAGCTCACCGAGGATCATCAGCATCGACTGGGCGATGGTGATGATGCCGATGAACGCCAGCGAGCGTGCGATGATCACCAGGTTGTAGCTGTTGAGGAAGTTTTCCGAAAGCAGCGAGGCGACGACGACGATCACCGCCAGAACGCCCACCACGCCGCTGAGCGGATTACTGACCATGAAACCCATTGCCTTACGCAGCATGCCCGCCTCCTTCATGCCCGTGAATGGCGGCGATCAGCGCGTTACCGCTCGCCGCCTCGATCGGGAATTCACCGCTGATCCGCCCCTCGTACATCGTGATGATCCGATTGGCGCAGCGCTTGAGTTCATCCATTTCCGACGAGACCAGAATGATCCCGACGCCCCGCTCGGCCAGCGCCTTCATCAGCCGATAGATCTCCATCTTGGTACGCAGGTCGATGCCCTTGGTCGGCTCGTCGAAGATCAGCACCCTCGGGTCGCAGGCCATCGCCCGACCGATGATGGCTTTCTGCTGATTGCCGCCGGAGAGAAAGGCGATGTTCTTGTTCAGCGTCGGCGTTTTGATGTCGTAGTCGCGCACGATCGCGCCGACCTGGTCGCGCTCGCGTCTGGCGTCGATGACACCGCCTCGCGACGTGCCGCGAAAGAGCGACATGCCGATATTGCGGCGCACGCTCTGGCCCGGAAAGATGCCGTGATACTTGCGCTCTTCCGAGAGATAGAACATGCCGTTTTTCACCGCCCGATGCGTGTCGCCCAATCGCCACGTCCGCCCTTCGAGTGTCACCGAGCCACTGCGCGCCGGCAGAAACCCGAACAGCGTCTGCATCACCTCGGAGCGCCCCGCCCCCACCAGCCCGGCGAAACCCAGAATCTCTCCACGCCGCAGCTCGAACGAGACATCCTCGAAGCCCCTGCCGCCGAGACCGTCCACTGCGAGAATCGGCTCGCCACCGGAACCCTCTGGCTGCAACCTGGCGTCGGTCCTGACTTCCTGACCCGACATCAGCGAAACGAGTTGCCGGTCATCCAGTCGCGATGCAGGCTGCGTGTCGATTTTCCTGCCGTTGCGCAGCACGCTGATGGTGTCGCTGATGGCGAACATTTCATCGAACTTGTGCGAGATGAACACCACTCCGCAGCCCGAAGCGACGACGTCGCGTACGACGCGAAAGACGCGCTCGACCTCGGTTTCGGTTAATGACGAGGTCGGCTCGTCGAGAATCAGGATCTTCATCGATTCGTTGGTGCAGGCGCGCGCGATCTGCAACAGCTGCTGATCGGAGATGGAGATATCTCTGACCTTGTCGCCCGGTTTGGCGGCGATCTTGAAACGCTCGATCCACGTCTTCGCATCGCGCTCGATATCGCGACGTCGAAAGATCAGCCCGCCGCGATGAGAGCGTGAGAAGGGCATGAACAGATTCTCGGCCACCGTCAGATTGCCGAACAGGTTGATCTCCTGGGGCACGTAGGCGACGGTCTTGTGCAGATGCGGATGATGCGTCGCGTCCTGGCCGTCGATCATCACCCGCCCCCGGGACGGACGCTCGGTGCCGGTGAGAATCTTGACCAGCGTCGACTTGCCGGCGCCGTTCTCGCCCGCCAGGGTATGCACCTTGCCCATCTCGATCTCGAGCGCGATGTCATCCAGCGCCTTGACGCCAGGAAACGTCTTGCTGACGTGATCGACGGTCAGATATGCCATGACGTCACCTCCTCCTCCACCCTGTTTTCCCCGCCCACGTTTCCGGTGCCGCTGGCTCGAGGACCGCGCCACGACACGCTTGCCGATGCGCGGTCATTGCCGGCGGCCGTCTCACTCCATGAATTCGTCGACGTTGTCCGGCGTGATCATCACGTTGCCGGTATCGATATGGCTCGGCGTGATCGCCCCCGTCGCCTGCTGCCACATCGCCATGACCGCCCAGTACCCCTGCATCGTCGGGCGTGAGGCGGAAGAGGAGTCGGCCACGCCATCCTTGATCAGCACCAGCATCTGGTTCAGGTCATCGAGACCTACCATCTGCACCTTGCCGACCTTGTCCGCTTCCTTGATCGCCTGACCGATGCCGACAGGCCCTGCCGCATCGGAAGCGACCCAGCCATCGAGGTCCGGATTGGCCTGCATGATCGCGGAGGCCTGCTGCTGAGCGGTGTTGATATCGTCGTTATCGACGCCAGTCGCAACGACCTCGATACCGTCATGAGAATCGAACACCGCCTGAGCGCAGCGCGCACGCTCGGCGTGGTTCGGCGCCGTCGGCACGCCCATCATGATCGCCACCTTGCCCTGCCCGTCGAGCAGCTCGATCAGCCGATTGGCAGCCATCTCGGCCTGCTCGCAGAAATCGCTGCCGATCGTGGTCAGACTCATCCCCTCGGGGTTGATCGAATCGAACAGCGTGACCGGAATGCCCTGCTCCTGCGCTTCGTTGAGCACGGTACGATTGCCGCTGGGGTCGAGCAGGTCGACGATCAGGCCGTCTGGGCGCGTGGCGATGGCGCGCTCGATGATCTCGTTCTGCTCGGCGACGTTGGCGCTCTGCGGTGCCGAGTACTGAATCTCGACGTCGGAGCCGGTCTGCGCCTCGATCGCCGCTGCCGCCTGCTGCGCTCCCTGATTGACCTTGTCGAACCAGGGATGGACGACCTTGGGCACGACCACGAAGCGATAGCTATCGGCCTTCTCGAGCCCAGGTCCCTCCTGGGCCACTGCCACCGGCATCAACACCGCCGACGCCAGCACGCCGACGACCAGCGAAATCCCCTTACCGACTCTGTTCATGATCTGTTCCTCACTGTGTGTATCAGACCCGACTCTTTCGATGACTCGCCCCCGCCGACGCACCTCGGCGCCCGACGACCGGGAGATCAGCGGTGTTCGCGCTCATAGGCCTCGATGCGGTCGACCTTGGGTTGGGAACGGCCGCCGGGCTCGTACTCGCTGCCGAGAAAGGTCTCGGCGATCACCTTGGCCAGCTCCACGCCGATGACGCGGGCGCCCATGGTCACGATCTGCGCGTCGTTACTCTTGCGGGCGCGCTCGGCCGAGTAGGTGTCGTGCGCCTGGGCCGCGCGAATGCCTTGCACCTTGTTGGCGGAGATCGCCACGCCGATGCCGGTGCCGCACATCAGGATGCCCCGGTCGTATCGGCCCGCGGCGATCGCCTCGGCCACGGCCAGGGCGATATCCGGATAGAGCACCGGCTCGGCGTCGTGTGTGCCGAAGTCCTCGACTTCGTGCCCCAGCGCGCGCACGTGCTCGATCATCTGCTGCTTCATCTCGTAGGCGGCCTCGTCGCAACCCAGGGCCACTCGCCACTGCTTGGCCATCTCATACCTCCTGTCGCTGTGATGGTGCCGACCATCGGCCACCACCTCTCTCGCCGTCATCATAGCCAGCACCTCTTCATATGAACAAACTGTTTTCATATGAACGTTAGTCGGAGAGAAATTCCCCGCAGAATCGCCTGAAAATGACCCGCTACCGGCAACAGAAAGTCGTTCGCAAAGTAGTTTCAATCCGACGGTCAGCCGGAAAGACTTCGAACAATCCCCACCAAAGTCGCATATCGCGAGCTATTCCTCTGGCTATGATGGGGCCAGTCGGGCATAAAAAATCAGATGCTCACATAAAGATCATATATTCACATCCGTGCCGCGCGTCATCGACACGCCACGGTCGTCCCCTTCTACACCGCCGGGAGCGTCGGCCATGACACGACTCTTCAATGACCCAGTGAACTTCGTCGACGAGGCCACCGAAGGCTTCGTCGCCGCCCACGCCCAGCGCGTCTGCCAGGTACCGGGCGGCGTGATCCGCCGCACGCGTAGCGAGCCCGGCACGGTCGCCGTCGTCATTGGCGGTGGCTCCGGTCATTACCCGGCCTTCGCCGGGCTGGTCGGCCAGGGACTCGCCCACGGCGCGGTGATGGGCAACCTTTTTGCCTCGCCGTCGGCGCAGCAGGTCTACAACGTCTGCAAGGCGGCCAATAACGGCGGGGGCGTGCTCCTGAGCTTCGGCAACTACGCCGGCGATGTGCTGCACTTCGGGCAAGCGCGCGAGCGTTTGATCCGCGAGGGCATTCCCTGCGAAATCGTCGCGGTGATCGACGACGTCTCCAGTGCCAGCCAGGAGGAGCTTCACAAGCGCCGCGGCATCGCCGGCGATCTGACCGTGTTCAAGATCGCCGCTGCCGCCGCCGAAGCCGGCTATTCGCTGGAGGAGGTCGTGCGCATTTCACGCGCGGCGAACCTGCGCACGCGATCGATGGGCGTCGCCTTCGACGGCTGCACGCTGCCCGGCTCGAAAGACGCCCTGTTTCATGTGCCGGCCGGCAAGATGGCGGTAGGTCTCGGCATCCACGGCGAACCGGGCATCAGCGAACAGGCCATTCCGACCGCGGATGCCTTGGCGGAGCTGCTGGTCTCGCATCTGCTCGAAGAGGTGCCGGACGGCGTCAAATCGGTCAAGGGCGCCAGGGCATCGGTGCTGCTCAACGGCCTGGGTTCGATCAAGTACGAAGAGCTCTTCGTCGTCTATCGACGAGTCAATCAACTGCTCGAGGCAGCTGGCATCGAGATCATCGAGCCCGAAGTCGGCGAACTGGTGACCAGCCTCGACATGGCGGGTGCCTCGCTCACGCTGTTCTGGCTCGACGACGAGCTGGAGCGCCTGTGGAAAGCCCCCGCCGATGCACCGGCCTACCGCAAGGGCAGCCTGGAGCCCGCACCGCCGATCGACGCCTCGAAACTGGATATCCCCGATGCCGACGAGATCCCTGCCGCCAGCGAGCCATCGATTGCAGCAGCCCGCTGTCTCTACCGCGCGCTCAGCGCGACGCGCAAGGTGATCGACGATAACGTCGAGGAGCTCGGTCGCCTGGATGCGATCGCCGGTGACGGCGATCACGGCATCGGCATGCAACGCGGCGCGGTAGCGGCCGAGCTCGCGGCCGAAGAGGCGGTCAGCCGTAGCGCCGGTGCAGGCACCATGCTGCGGCTGGCGGCAGAGGCCTGGGCCGATCGGGCGGGCGGCACGTCTGGCGCGATCTGGGGCGTGATGCTCAACGCACTGAGCCTGACGCTCGGCGACGACGAAACGCCCAGTGCCGCGCACTATGCGGACGGTGTCACCAAGGCGAAGGAGGACGTCATGACCTTCGGCAAGGCCAAGGCGGGCGACAAGACGCTGGTCGATGCGCTGATTCCGTTCAGCGACGCGCTCAGCCAAGCCGTGGCTGCCGGAGACGACCTCTCCACCGCCTGGCAGAAGGCCTCGGCGGAGGCTACTGCTGCCGCCGAGGCGACCGCCCAGCTCTCTCCCAAACTGGGGCGTGCCCGCCCGCTGGCGAAAAAGAGCGTCGGCACCCCGGATCCTGGCGCCACGTCGCTCGCGATGATCCTGACGGCGATCCAGACGGTGATCGACCAACCCGTTGCCGAGGTAAGCTGAACAACCTGTCGGACCACTGCCGGAGGGAACATGACACAACACCCCATCGTCGTCGGCATCAGCTTCAAGATGTACTTCGGCTATGCCCAGACTGTCGACTGGTGCCGCCACGTCGCGCGCCAGCTCGCCAACCACGCGGCCGTCCTCGACGGCCGCGTTTGCGTCTTCGTGCTGCCCAGCTTCCCCGCCATCTTGCCGGCACTGGAGGCGTTCGCCGGCACGCCGGTGGCGGTCGGCGCCCAAAACCTGTATCACTCGGCGAACGGTGCTTATACTGGCGAGGTAAGTGGAGCCATGCTGGCCGAGATGGGCTGTCGTTATGTCGAGGTCGGACACGCCGAACGTCGCCGACTGTTCGGCGAAAACGACGACATCGTCGCGGCCAAGGCGCAGTTGGCGCTCGACGAGGGGCTGACGCCGGTGCTCTGTATCGGCGAAGCCGATCGCGGCAGCGCGGATGAGGCCATCGAGGAGTGTCGAGGACAGATCGACAGCGCGCTCGGCGCGGCGGGTCGGGATCGCCCCGTCGTCATCGCCTACGAGCCTCACTGGGCCATTGGCGCTTCGGCGCCAGCATCGCTCGACCATATTGCGGCGGTCTGCCAGGGATTGCGCGGACACCTTCGCGACAATCCCTCTGCCAGCGTCATCTATGGCGGCAGCGCCGGCCCCGACCTGTTGACGCGGCTGGCAGGACAGGTCGACGGCTTGTTTCTGGGCCGCTTCGCTCACGACCCGACGGCATTCGTCTCGGTGGTGAACGAAGCGGCCGCGCTCCATCATTCATCCACGACCCAAGGGATTTGACAGCCAATGCCATCTCGTCGACAGCTAGCCAACGCCATTCGTGCACTCTCCATGGACGCCGTGCAGAAGGCCAATTCCGGTCACCCGGGCATGCCCATGGGGATGGCGGATATCGCCGAAGTGCTGTGGAACGATCACCTCAAGCACAACCCGGCCAATCCCGACTGGGAAGATCGTGACCGCTTCATTCTTTCCAACGGTCACGGTTCGATGCTGCACTACTCGCTTCTCCATCTCACCGGCTATGACCTGCCGCTGGAAGAGATCAAGAACTTCCGCCAGATCGGCTCGAAAACGCCCGGCCACCCGGAACACGGCTACACCCGTGGTATCGAGACCACCACCGGCCCGCTGGGTCAGGGCCTGGCCAACGGCATCGGCATGGCGATTGCCGAGCGCACGCTGGCCGCCCAGTTCAACCGGGAAGGCCACGAGATCGTCGACCACCGCATCTGGGTCTTCGCCGGTGACGGCTGCCTGATGGAAGGCGTCAGCCACGAGGCCTGCTCGCTGGCCGGCACGCTGGGTCTCGGCAACCTGGTCGTCTTCTACGACGACAACGGCATCTCCATCGATGGCGAAGTCGAAGGCTGGTTCACCGACGATACCGGCAAGCGCTTCGAAGCTTATGACTGGCACGTGATTCGCGATGTCGACGGTCACGACGCCGAGCAGATCAACAAGGCGATCGAAGAAGCCAAGTCCGTTACCGACAAGCCGACGATCGTCATTTGCAAGACCGTGATCGGTTTCGGTTCGCCCAACAAGGCGGGTAAGGAAGAGAGCCACGGCGCCGCGCTCGGCGAAGACGAAGTCGCCCTGGCGCGCAAGGAACTCGGCTGGGAATACCCGGCATTCGAGATTCCCGACGAGTACTACGAAGCCTGGGACGCCCGCGACAAGGGCGAGAAGCTCGAAGCCGAATACGATGCCAAGATGGCCGCCTACGCGAAGGCGCATCCCGAGCTGGCGAAGGAGCTCAAGCGTCGCTACAGCGGTGAACTGCCGGCCGATTTCGACGGTGATGCGCTGATCAAGGCCGCTCAGGAGAAGTCCGAGACGACCGCCTCGCGCAAGGCTTCGCTCGGCGTGCTCAACGAGCTGGGCCCGGACCTGCCGGAGCTCTTCGGGGGCAGTGCCGACCTCGCGCCGTCCAACCTGACGCTGTGGAAAGGCGCCAAGGCGATCACGAAAGAGGATTTCAACGGCGGCTACCTGCACTACGGCGTGCGTGAGTTCGGCATGGGCGCGATCGCCAACGGCATCGCCACGCATGGCGGCTTCATTCCCTATGACGCCACGTTCCTGGTGTTCATGGAGTACATGCACAACGCCGTGCGCATGTCGGCGCTCTCGCACACGCGCATCATTCACGTCTTCACCCACGACTCCATCGGCCTTGGCGAAGACGGCCCGACTCACCAGCCGATCGAGCAGCTCGCCGATCTGCGCAACCTGCCGGGGCTGGCGACGTGGCGCCCGTGTGATGCGACCGAAACCGCCGCAGCCTGGGTCGAGGGCCTGAAACGCGAACGCGGCCCGACTGCGCTGATCTTCTCGCGCCAGAATCTGCCGGCGCAGTCGCGTGATGACGCGCAGCTCAAGAACATTCGTCGCGGCGGTTACGTGCTCAAGGAGGCCGAAGGCGGCAAGCCGGAGCTGATCCTGATCGCCACCGGTTCCGAGGTAGGCTTGGCGATGGACGCCGCCGCCGAGCTGGAAGGCCAGGGCAAGAAGGTGCGCGTCGTCTCGATGCCGTGCACCAGCGCCTTCGACGAGCAGGACGCGAGCTACCGCGAGTCGGTGCTGCCTACCGACGTGCGCAAGCGTCTGGCGGTGGAAGCGGCGATCCCGTCGACCTGGTACAAGTACGTGGGTCTGGATGGCGACATCCTCGGCATGACCACCTACGGCGAGTCCGGCAAGGGCGACGACCTCTTCAAGCACTTCGGTTTCACCGTCGACAACGTGGTCGAACGCGCGCAGAAGCTGCTCGGCTGATCGACCGGACGGTCGCCGATCGGCGGCCGCCAGACAGGTGAATGACAATGCAAACGCCCGGCTCAGGCCGGGCGTTTGACGTTTGGCTTCACGTCTGGCTTGCGCCGTGATCCTGCCAACAGCACCTGCGCCTCAGCGCGGCGTATCATCGACGCGAGTCGCCTCGTCCAAGCGCAAGATCGTGTGCGCATTGGTGACGCTGGTCGCCAGCGTGTCGATCACGCCGGTGCGCAAGGCGCCAAGAATACCCGCCGCCTTGGTGTTTTCGCTGGCAATGGCGATCACATCGGGGATCCGCGCCAGGTCGGTGATCGTGAGGCCAATCACGCGGCCCTGCATCGGCGTCATCGAGGGTCGGCCGTAGATGTCGATGAAGTCATAGCCCATCATGTCGCCGACGGTACCGGAGAGCCGCGCCTCGGCGGTCTCCTGCGGCGTGAACCAGCCCATGCGAACCATGTTGCTGTTCTCGCTGAGATCGCCGATGCCGATCAGCGCAATATCAGCGCGGCGCGCCCGATCCAGCGTCTGCCGGATGGTCGGGTTCTCGTACATCGCATCGCGCAGCTCGAGATTCTGCACCAGCGCCGGTGCGTAGAGCGTTTCGCTCTCGCCGCCGAACCGGGTCGCCAACCGGCGGCAGATATGATCGGGGTTCATGTACTCACCGGCGCGCACCGAACCGCCGATCGCACAGACGAATGAACACTGACGCTGCCCCTGCTCGAAGACATTGTCCGCCACCGCGCCCACGTTACGCCCCATGCCGACGGCAACGATCGCCCCTTCGGTCAGCCCGCGGGAAAGATGATCCGCGACCAGACTGGCCACGTTGGCCCGCTGCACCTCGGCATCGGCGTGATCGAGTGCGATCAGCGCCCGCCGGATACCGAACCGGCGTATCAATGCCTGCTCGATCTCCGCGCTGACCGCCGGGTGCTGACGCACGCGGACGTCGACGATCCCCTCTGCCTGCGCGCGCTTGAGCAACCGGCCCGCCTTGACGCGCGAGATCCCGAGCCGGTTGGCGATCACCTCTTGCGTCTCTCCCTCCACGTAGTAGAGCGTGGCAATTTCGGTCATCAAGGCAATATCGGCGCTGTCGTTACGCTCACTCATGCACGCTTCCGTTTTTCACAGGATTGTCAGGGAGTTGGCCAATGGCAGGCAGCAGGAAAATCACGATACCACAGCGCGCGCGGCCTTCGGTCTTTCTCGGCCTCGACGATGGGCGTAGACTTGTGAGTGCTCGCGGCGCGACATGTCTCGCCGCGAGCGGTTCTCAGGGCGGGGTGAAAGTCCCCACCGGCGGTGATGGTGTCACGCTCGGCATGAGCGATCGGCTCCTAAGCCCGCGAGCGCTCGCCGATTATCGGAGCTACTGGAAAGATCACCAGTGTCACCGCGACGAGGTCAGCAGATTCGGTGCGATTCCGAAGCCGACGGTCAGAGTCCGGATGAAAGAGAACGGTTCCCCTTGCAGCAATTCGGCCAGCCGAGCGCGCCCACGACATCCGTCGACGGCGCCCTGTCGTCAGCCGCTTTCCTGTTCCCAAGCGGACCGCAGCCCTGATTCTGGTTAACGTCACGCTTACAGGAAACGACCATGAATCAGCCCTATCCTTTGCAGCTCTCCGAGCAGACGCGCTCACAGCGTATCGCCTTCATTCGCGCCGACTGGCATGGCGATATCGTCGAGAACTGTCACGCCAGCTTTCTCGCCACACTCGCCGAGCGCGATTTCGATACCGAGCAGGTCGATACCTTTACGGTGCCCGGCGTGTTCGAGATTCCGTTGCAGGCAAAGTTGCTGGCCAAGAGCGGCCGCTACGCCGCCATCGTCGCCTCCGGTTTCATCGTCGATGGCGGCATCTATCGTCATGATTTCGTCTCCACCGCCGTCATCGACGCCATGATGGCGCTGCAGATGGAGCAGGAAGTGCCGATGATCTCAGCCGTGCTGACGCCGCATCACTTCCACGAGCACGAATCGCATACCGCATTCTTCCGCGAGCACTTCCTGACCAAGGGCCGCGAAGCTGCCGAGGCGTGTCTGCAGACGATGGAAAATCTCAATCAGGTGCGCAAGCTGAGCGAGCGCTGAGCGCCGAACGAGCCTCCACGAAAGAAGCCGCCGCCATCGTGGATGGCGGC
>NZ_BMZI01000008.1:53280-273673 GCF_014652715.1 Salinicola rhizosphaerae
CGGGGTCGTCTGATTAACGATCGGAGGACGGCCTCTGCACCGATCAGCTCTCGATCTCCTCAGGCCGGCGGCGATTGCGAACCCGCAGGTAGATGGCGAAGGCGACCGAGACCGCGATCAGCACCCACAGGAAGGCGGCAATTGGGCTCTTGGTGAAGAAGATTGTCAGGTTGCCATAGGATTCGATGCTCTTGACGAAATAGACCTCCGCCGACTTGCCGAGAATGAAGCCGATGATCAGCGGCACCGTTTCCAGTCCAACCTTGTGCGCGACCCAGCCGAAGACACCGAAGATCAGCAGCGTCCAGACGTCGAACATGATCCCGTAGTTGATCGCATAGGCACCGACCACGCACATCATGATGATCAGCGGGTAGAGAATGAACTTCGGCACCTCGATCACCTTGGCGATGTGGCGAATCGCGAAGTACATGATGCCGAACATCAATACGTTCGCCGCCACCAGCGCGATCATCATCAGGTACCAGGTATCGAGATTATTGCCGATGAACAGCGGCCCCACCTGGATGCCCTGCAGCGTGAAGGCACCGATCAGGATGGCGGTCGTGGAATCGCCAGGTATCCCGAGCGATAGCAGCGGCACCAGCGCACCCCCGGTCAGTGCATTGTTGGAGGACTCGGAGGAGACGATGCCCTGCGGCGCGCCCTTGCCCATCTGGGAGGAGTCGCGCGAGAAATTCTTCTCCTGACTGTAGGCGAGCACCGACGCCGCGCTGCCGCCAACGCCCGGCAGAATCCCGATCAAGGTGCCGATACCGGAAGACCGTACCAGATTGAGCAGCTGTCCCTTGAAGACGTTGAAGCGAAACTTGGCACCACCCTTCAAGGAAATCTTGCCCTGGACCGCGTCGTCCTTGAAGCCTTTTTCGGCGTCGAGCAGCACGGTCGTCAGTCCGAACAGGCCGATCAGCACGGGCAGCAGCGAGAAGCCGTCAACCAGATAGTACTGCATGAAGTCGAACATCAGGCGCGGCTCGCCGTTACCGCCTTCCGTGATCGAATAGGTACCGATCAGGCTCAACCAGACCCCGAGCACGCCACTGAAGATACCCATCAGCATGTTCGAGCAGAGCGAAGCGATGACGGTCAGTGCCAGCAGGATGATCAGGAATTTTTCGACATAGGAGAACTTGATCGCGAAGTCCGCCAGCACCGGCGCGAAGAAGAAGAGTACCGCCGCACTGAACAGACCGCCGAAGACCGAGGCGACGATGCCGATCTTGAGCGCTCTCTCCCCCTCCCCACGCTTGGCCATCGGATAGCCATCGAAGGTCGTGGTGATCGACGAGGGTGTCCCCGGTATGTTGATAAGAACAGCAGGCACCATGCCGCCGGAAATCCCCCCGACGTAGAGCCCGAGTAGCAGCGCAATACCGTTTTCCAGACCAAAGGCGTAAGTCAGCGGCAGGCAGACCGCAACGGCCATGGTCGCGGTCATGCCGGGTATGGCGCCAAAGATGATGCCGATCAAGGTCCCCGCGGCGATTAGCCCGAAGAACATCGGCGTGAGATGGGACAGGATATCCATGAGAGTCGGCTCCGGCAGTCAGGTCGATGTGATCAAGGCAGCGTGATGCGAAACAGTTCGGCCAGCACGTACCAGGCCAGCGCCGGCGCGATCAGCGCGTTCAGCACCAGAATCACGAACAGGCGCCGTGTGAGATGATCGACATAGAGCAGCGACAGCAGAAAAACGAAGATCACCGACATGATCAGAAAGCTGTAGCCGGTGTTGGGGAAGACGTCGCTCAACACGCCCATCAGGTAGAAGTAGGCCGTGGTCAGCGCCAGCGTGCCGAAGAAGCGCTTGTGGTCGAACGCCCCTTCGCTACCGACCAGCACTCGCCCGGCGCGCTTGATCGCCGGCGCGATCATGCGAAAGCGGGTCACCACGATCACCAGCAGCAACCCCACCAGAATGGTGGTGACGATGCGTGGAAAGAACAGATGCGATTGGTCGAAGTCGATGGTGACATCGAACATCGACAGCCAGTGACTTTCCATGGAAAGCGACTCCTGCGCCGGCGCACTGCCGGCTTGCGTTCGGACGGAGGCGCCGGCCGATCAGGATCGGCCGGCGGTGACGAGAATCAGCCCTCGAGATCGTTGATGATCGTCTGGTTCTGATCGTTCTTCTCTTTCAGGTAGGAGGACGCTTCCTTGGAGGGCTTGAAATCCGGCACGAAGAACGCCTTCTTCAGCTGCTCCTGAATCTCGCCCTGGTCGTAGATGTCGCTCAGCGCATTGTCGATGCAGTCGATCGCCGCGGGGTCCATATCCTTGTTGTAAAGGAAGAAGAACTCCTTATCGAAGGTGAAGTCCTGGCTGTCGTCCATCGGCACGCTGACGTTCGGCGTGGTGTAGCCGAGCAGCTGCTCGCGCGTGGTATCGCCCATGCCCGACTCGTTGGTCTGCTGGATCGTATCTTCGCGCGCCGTGAGCCAGACGAATCGCATCGCCTTCTGATCGTCGGCCGGCAGTTGGGTGTACTGCTCATTGGCCTGCACGGAGCCGTTGATCATATCCACCGCACCATCGAACAACAGCTGGTTCTTGTCAGCCTGCGAGCCGGTGTTGACCGCGACGATGTTGCTCTCCTTGCCGGGATATTTCAGGCGCACGGCATTCTTGAGTGCGGAGAAGCCAATCTCGGAGACGCTGCCTGGCTGAATCGCGACGCGGATCTGCTTACCGTTGCCCGCCGCCTCGATGACGTCGCTCATCGACTCGTAGGGCGAACCCTTGGGCACCAGATAGGCGTTGCCGGGATTGATGGCAATGGTCGGCCCGACGACATACTGATCGAAGATATTGGGATAGCCGTTCACGCCGTAGAGATTGCCGAGGTAGGCGCCATCGTGAAAAATCATGATGGTGTTGCCGTGGCGACTGCGCTGGAGCGCCTGGAAGCCAGGCATCACGCCCACCGCATCGACTTTGGCATTGATGTCCAGCTTGTCGGCGAGTTGATCGACAACCATGCTCGAAACCTGGTAAGTGTCGCCACCGGTCGAGGTCGAGCCGATCACGACGCGCAGATTGCCGGGCAGCGGACAGTCGTCGGCAGCCTGTGCGGATACGCCGACACCCATGGCGGCACTAACGACCAGTGCCAGACAGGTTTTGCCCCAAATCGGTTTCATCTCGTTCTCCCCCAGTCCGTCCCGTTAGTCCGGATTCGTGGCCTTGGCCACACTCGCTCTACCGGCGGGCATTGAATGATAGCGTTATCATCGAACGCGTCTCGAAAGGTAAAGAAGGTCACTTTGTCAGACAATTGGACTTAGGTAGGTCGACCAAAGTCGAAGTCAAAAACTGCCAGTGGGTCAAGAACCTAGCGCGACTCGATGCTCGGCAGATGACGATGGTCGCATTGGTTGCAGAGAGAAGATGGCTTGGCAGAGGGGGAAAACGTGACGACAGAGGGGTTAACGACAGGAGGGCTGAAGACTCAAGGGGGCTACGACATAAGGGACTAAAGACATAAGAGACCAAAGACAAAGGGCCCACCGAGGTGGGCCCTTTGTCGATTCAGACGTCAAGCGTCAGGCGACGGTGACATCCTTGGAGAGGTAGACGTCCTGGATGGCGTTGAGCAGCTCCACGCCCTCTTTCATCGGTTTCTGGAACGCCTTGCGCCCGGAGATCAGCCCCATGCCGCCGGCACGCTTGTTGATCACCGCGGTACGCACGGCCTCGCCGAGATCGGAGTGCCCCTTGGAACCACCACCGGAGTTGATCAGTCCGGCGCGCCCCATGAAAGAGTTGGCGACCTGGTAGCGCGCCAGATCGATCGGATGATCGCTGGTCAGCTCGCTGTAGACCTTGTCGTGAGTGTGGCCAAAGCCGACCGCTTTATAACCGCCGTTGTTCTCCGGCAGCTTCTGCTTGACGATGTCGGCCTTGATCGTTGCCGCCAGATGGACCGCCTGACTGGTCAGGTCGGAAGCGACGTGATAATCGGTGCCGTCCTTCTTGAATTCCGGGTTGCGCAGGTAAGCCCACAGCACGGTGACCATGCCCAGTTCGTGGGCGCGTTCGAACGCCTCGCTCACTTCCTGAATCTGACGACGGCAGTCTTCGGAACCGAAATAGATCGTCGCGCCGACGGCGACGCAGCCCATGTCATGCGCCTGTTCGATCTGCGCGAACATGGTCTGCTCGTACATGGCCGGCAGCGTCAGGCTCTCGTTGTGGTTGAGCTTGAGCATCAACGGAATCTTGTGCGCGTAGCGGCGAGCCACCGAGGAGAGCACCCCGAGCGTCGAGCAGGCGCAGTTGCAGCCGCCCTGAAGAGCGAGCTCGACGATGTTCTTGGGGTCGAAGTACATCGGGTTCGGCGCAAACGAGGCGCCCGCCGAGTGCTCGATCCCCTGATCCACTGGCAGAATGCTGAGATAGCCCGTGCCACCCAGGCGGCCGAAGTTGAACATCGTCTGAAGATTACGCAGCACGTGCGGACTGCGGTCGTTGTCGGCGAAGACACGATCGACGAAGTCCGGGCCAGGCAGATACAGATCGTCTTTCTTGAATCCGCTGCAGGTGTAGCTGAGAAGGCTGTCGGCTTCGTCGCCCAGCAACTTGGCAATATCGGTCATGTTACGTTTCCTCTGTCCTCTAGATGGGTCATCCGGGGAATGCTCGACTTGGACTGCTTCCCTGCCATTTACCCGATGATGGAGCCCGGTACCCGGTGGGTGACGCTTTACCCGTCCCCCACTGGCCCGACCCGAGCTGTCAGTCTTGTTGTCAGCGGACTCTTGAACACCATCCGCCGCCACCTCGGCCACCGCCTACGCTCCCTCGAGCGTAGCGAGCACGCCGCCCGCGGCGTGCGCTGCCCGCTGGCTCGAGCCCTCTGCGCCTCCGCGTGAAGGTGCCCAACTCGCGGAAAGCGATGATCGACCAATGGCGTAAGCCACCGCCAAGAATAAGCGACAATGCGCCACAGTTCACGCCCGTGCACGGTATCTGCGCCCGATGTCGGTACATTGCCACGCGAGAGCGCCGCCGGAAGCCTTGCGGTAGCGGGCGCGTCCAGATTGTCACGTTTCGTATCCCCGCGCTGACTGAAAATCGTCATGGGAAAGTCTGGCGACCTGGCTCTCGTCTGGGTTCTGGTATCCTTGCCGCTCTTCTCCGCTGACTGAAAGCGACACTCAGGAACGACCCATGTCCGTGATGCGCGGCTTTCTATGGCTGCTGATTTTTCTCCTGCTGGGACAGACCACGGTCGAACTGCTGGCCCTGCCCATGCCGAGCGGCGTCATCGGCATGCTGCTGATGGCGCTCTGGTTCGTCTACCGAGGTGGCATGAATGCGGACATCGTCCACGTCAGCCAGCCGCTGATCGCGATGCTCGCGCTGCTGGTCATGCCGGGCGTTGTCGAGATATTTTTCGTCGCCGGGCGATACGCGAGCCAGGGTGTCTCGATCATCGCGGCGCTGGTTGTCGGCACGCTGCTGAGCGTACTCTCGAGCCTTCTGCTGATGCGCCGGTTCATGCCCCGGCTCGCCATCGACGAGCAGCCCGATGAGTGACGCGCTGGCGAGACTTCATCGGCTGCCCGGTCTCTGGTTCGACTCCCCCGTCGCCGCCATTGCGCTGACGCTCGGGGCCTACTTCTTCGGCATCTGGCTATTCAAGCTGATCCGCCGCCCGAGCTGGTGTCCGCCTCTGCTGATCGCTGCACTGGTGATCGCCGGCGTCATCGCCCTCTTGCCGGTCGATATCGAGGATTACAATCGCGGCGCCGCCTGGCTGATGCTGCTGCTCGGCCCAGCGACGGTCGCGCTTGCCGTCCCGCTCTACCAGCAGCTGCCGCAGATTCGCGCCCTGTGGAAGCCGATCCTGCTGACGCTGCCGCTGTCGGCAACGCTGGCCGCCTTCTATGCGCTGCTGATTGCCTGGAGCCTGGGAGCGTCGCACGATGTCCTCGCGTCGCTGGCGCCCAAGTCAGTGACCTCCCCCATCGCCTTGAGCCTCGCCGCACAGCTCGGCGGCTCCGCTGCACTGCTGATGGGCGCGCTGCTGGTCACCGGCATGACCGCGATCTTCGGCGTCGAATGGCTCGGGCGACTGCTGCGTATCCACGACCATCGACTCCTCGGCCTGGCGCTCGGCATCAACGGCCATGCTCTGGGCACCGTCCGCGCCTTCGAGCTCAGCAGCGTCGCCGGCGCGTTTGCCTCGCTCGGCATGAGCCTGACCGGCGCCTTCACCGCCGTGGTGCTGCCCCTGGTTTGGCATCTGCTGTTCTGATCGTACCTTCGGACATGACCGTTCCGCGCTGTCGCCAGCTCGGGTACCGACGTGTCGCAACTACAGGCGGATGCCTGACAACAGCCGCCGGCCAGCTACGCTGTAACGGACATGGACTTGGCACGGAGGCCAACCAATGACCCTTGCTAGCGACACCCGACAGGGCAACCCGACCCTGGTACTGATGCACTTCTTTGGCAGCTCTCACCACGAATGGGCACCGGTGCTGCCGCTGCTCTCTGCCGATATCCGCGTCGTCACGCTGGACATGCCAGGCTTTGGCCGGGCCAGCGACGTGACCGGGTACGACGTTGCCGCCATGACGCGGCATGTGCGGGATGCGATCGAATCCGCCGAGCTCGAGAACGTGATTCTCGTCGGCCACTCTTTCTCGGGCCGCATGGCGATGACCGTCGCCGCCGAGCGGCCAGACTGGCTGCGCGCGCTCGTCCTCGTCGCGCCGTCGCCTCCCGGCCCGCAGCCGATCAGCAACGAGGAACATCGATTCCAGCTCGACTTCGACTTCAGCGAAGCGCAGGCGCGTCAGTTCATCGACGGCGCCAGCGCGGTCACTCTCGCCCCGCACCTTTACCAGCAGGCGGTCGAGGATGCGATCAACGCCAACCCCGCGGCGTGGCGCGCCTGGCCCAGCGAAACCTACGCCGAAGACTGGGCCGACCGGGTCGGTACGCTCGACTTGCCGGCCTGGGTGCTGGTCGGCGACAAGGACCCCTCTCTGCCGCCATCGACCCAGCGCGAACTCGTCATGCCGCACCTCGAGCACGGCGAGCTCGAGGTCTTTCCGGGTTACGGCCATCTGCTACCGATGGAGATGCCGGAAACATTGGCCGAGCGCCTGCAGGCGATCGCCGCCAGGTTCGCCTGACGGATTCCCGGCTGGCGATACAGGTCGAACTCGACTCCCGGAGCGATCGACTGTGTCAAATTGGAGCGAGCTCGGCTTCCGGTACGATCAGTGAAGTCGGGTTGGAGTGAGGTCTGCTCCCAAAGGCGTTGGTCGCAGCGCCCGTCTAGGTCTGGCCGAACAAAAGCCGCCACAGGTTCAGCGCCTGATGCGCTCACGGCCCGGGAGGAATGCGCTACCATGCGCACTTCCGTTCCCCAACTGCGGCAGTGCGCCCCATGACCTACCGAGTCGCCATCAACGGCTACGGCCGTATCGGCCAGAGCGTGCTGCGCGCGCTGGTCGAGCGGCCCGACCTGCCTCTGGAAGTGGTCGCGATCAACGAGCTTTCGGATCTCGAGACGATCGCCTATCTCACTCGCTACGACACGACACATGGGCGATTTCCCGGTCGCGTCGAGACGCGTGATGGCTGCCTGATCATCAACGGCAGCGCGATCCAGATTTGCAGCGCTCCCGAACCCGAGGCGCTCGACTGGGCGGATCTCGGTATCGACCTGGTACTGGAGTGCTCGGGCAGCTTCAAGGATCGCGCTACCGCCGAGCGTCATCTCGACGCCGGGGCGGCAAGGCTGCTGTTTTCGCAGCCGGCCGAGGCAGACGTCGATGCGACCGTGGTCTACGGCGTCAACCACCACGTCATTGCACCGGCCATGCGCATCGTCTCGGCGGCTTCGTGCACGACGAACTGCCTGGTGCCGATTCTCGATGTGCTCGAACGCCACTACGGCGTCTCGCATGGCGTTACGACCACCATTCACTCGGCGATGAACGACCAGCCAGTGATCGATGCCTACCACCGCAGCGACTTACGTTTGACGCGCTCCGCGATGCAGTCGATCGTGCCCGTCGACTCCGGCCTGGCACGCGGTATCGGACGCCTGATGCCGCACCTTGCCGAGCGCTTCGAGTGCCTGCACGTGCGCGTGCCGACGATCAACGTCTCGGCCATGGACATGGCGATCTCGCTCGAGCGAGACGCCGATGCCGCCGCCATCAACGCCTGTCTTGCCGAAGCGAGTCGCGAACGCTACCTCGGACTGCTCGGTATTACCGTCGAGCCGATGGCCTCGGTCGACTTCAACCACGACCCGCGCTCGGGTATCGTGGATGCCACTCAGACCCGGGTGGCCGGCGGCCGCCTGCTCAAGCTGCTTTGCTGGTTCGACAACGAGTGGGGGTTTGCCAACCGTATGCTCGATGTCGCCCGTCACTGGCTGGAACTGCCGTCGACCGACGCGGCAATTCCCCACCACAAGGAGTGGAGTTCATGACCGTACGCAAGATGACCGATCTGGACCTGTCCGGAAAGCGCGTGCTGATCCGCGAGGATCTGAACGTTCCCGTCAAGGGTGGCAAGGTCACCAGCGATGCGCGCATCCGCGCCAGTCTGCCGACCATCCAGGCCGCGCTCGATGCCGGCGCGAGCGTCATGCTGATGAGCCACCTGGGTCGCCCGACCGAGGGCGAGCCGGCGGACGAGTTCACCCTCGCGCCGGTGGCAGCGCACCTCTCCGAACTGCTGGGCAAGCCGGTACGACTGGAGAAAGACTATCTCGGTGGCGAGGTCGAGATCGACGCCGGCGAGATCGTGCTGCTCGAGAACGTGCGCTACAACCCGGGCGAGAAGAAGGACGACGAGGCGCTCGCCAAGGCTTACGCCGCGCTCTGCGACGTCTACGTCATGGACGCGTTCGGCACCGCCCATCGCGCCCAGGCCTCGACCCACGGAGTGGCGCGCTTCGCACCGCAGGCGTGCGCGGGGCCGCTGCTGGCCGGCGAACTCGACGCGCTGGAAAAGGCGCTGAGCTCGCCCAAACGCCCGATGGCGGCGATCGTCGGCGGCTCCAAGGTGTCGACCAAGCTCGACGTGCTCTACTCGCTGGCCGACAAGTGCGATCAGCTGATCGTCGGCGGCGGGATCGCCAACACCTTCATCGCCGCGGCGGGGTACAACGTCGGCAAGTCGCTCTACGAAGCGGACCTGGTCGGCAAGGCCAAGGAGCTCATGGCCAAGGTCGAGATCCCGCTGCCGAGCGACGTCGTGGTTGCCACCGAATTTTCCGAATCCGCGGAGGCGGTGGTGAAGCCGGTCGATCAGGTCGGTGACGACGAAATGATTCTCGATATCGGCCCCGATACCGCCAAACGCCTTGCCGGCCTGCTCAAGAATGCCGGCACAATCCTCTGGAACGGCCCCGTCGGCGTGTTCGAGATCGACCAGTTCGGCAAGGGCACCGAAGTGATATCCCAGGCGATCGCCGCCAGTGACGCCTTCTCCATCGCCGGCGGCGGCGATACCCTCGCCGCCATCGACAAGTACGGCATCGCCGATCGGGTCTCCTATATCTCTACCGGTGGCGGTGCCTTCCTCGAATACGTCGAAGGCAAGACGCTCCCGGCGGTCGCGGCGCTGGAAGCGGCTGCCGACTGATCACCAAAGACAGTCGCCGGAAGACACTCGCCGCCAAAGGAAATCACGTGCCAGGGAAGGCCACCACGCTAGACGATTCACCCCTCGCGCCAGCCAGCCGCGGCGTACGGCTGGCCTCCATGGGCATCCTTCTTGCCGGCGGGCTCTGGGGCTTCTACTGGCTGCCGGTTCGCGAACTCGAGCAACACCACCTCGGCGGCGTGTTCGGCTCGCTGATCATCGCCGTCACGGCATGCCTGCTGCTGTTGCCCTGGGCTTGGCACTATCGCCATCGCCTGCGCCGGGCCTCGGCCAAGGGACTGGTCTCCGTGGCCCTCGGCGGCGCCGCTTTCATGCTCTACTCCATTGCGCTGGTCTACGGTCAGGTCGCGGTGGTCATTCTGCTGTTCTATCTCACGCCGGTGTGGAGCACGCTGATCGAGCGGTTCTGGTGGCGCTGGCCGCTGACCGGCCGCCGAATGGCAGTCATCGCGCTGGGGCTCGGCGGGCTGGGGCTGGTCATGAGCGGCAACGGTTCGCCGCTACCGCAAGGGCCGGGAGACTGGCTTGGCCTCGCTTCCGGCGCCCTCTGGGCCATCGCGTCCAGCGGCATGCGGGAGCACAACACGCTCGGCCCCGGCGAAGGGAGTTTCCTGTTTGCCATCGGCGCCGTGATCGCCGCCCTGCTGCTGATGCCGGCACTGTCTCCGGAACTGATAGTGCCCGACCTGCTGGTCAAGCGGCTCTCGATAATCGACGCGCCGTGGACTGCCGCCGGCTGGGCACTCGCCGCCGCGGGCGTATGGTGGGCCGCTTCGCTCGCGATCGTGGTCTGGGCAGCCGGCCATCTCGCCCCGGCCCGCCTCGGCATCCTGATGATGAGCGAGGTCCTCGTCGGCGTCTTTTCCGCCGCCCTTTTCGCCGGCGAACCGCTTGCCATGATCCAGATCATCGGAGCGGCGTTGGTCATCACTGCCGCCGTGATGGAGGTGATACCAACACCACGCACGGCAACGGGCTGAGAAACGCCCCCGGCCGCGGAAATCGAGGCCGAAGGCGAGCACAAGCAACCGCCAGGACCGGGTTTTGTCGCCGCCGGTGGCCTACCGGAAGCCCACCAGGGGACGAGCGGACACAAAAAAACCGGCTGCGATGAGCCGGTTTCTTCATGTTTGGCGGAGAGGGAGGGATTTGAACCCTCGATACCCGCGAAGGTATGCCGCATTTCGAGTGCGGTGCATTCGACCGCTCTGCCACCTCTCCGAATCGCTTCGGCTCATCGTCGCCGGTCGAGTAACGCGGCGGAGCCTCATCGAGGGGGCGCATCATAACAGAAAAACCGGTCCGCATGTGAAGCCTTCGTGACTCGCCTCGATGCCCTCGACATCCGCCTCGCGGACGCTGGGCATCTCGGCGCTCAGGGCGCCTCCTGCGCCTCTGACTGACCGCTTTCGAGCAGGCCGCGCTTGACCTCGCCTTCGCGCTTCATGCGCGCCAGAAATCGCTCGACGTAATCGGCCGCGGCCGCGTAAGCCTTGGGGATCGCCATGCACTGCTCGATGGTGGTGAACTGTCCGGGCAGCACGCGGAAGTCGGCATGCTCGCTGGCGTATCGTTCCAGCGGCTGGCGCACGCCCGCCGCGGCATCCAGGCGCTCCTCCACGAACAGTTTGATCGCCGCGGCAGAGGTCGGCGCCCGCTTCAGCGTGGCATGGCAAAGCTCGCGCGAGAGAAAGAGGTCATAGGCAGCGCCCTGCCCGACGGCGATAGTCACACCTTCGGCATCCAGTTCGCCGATATGATGGAACGGCGAATCCCGACGGACCAGATAAGTGCCTTCGATGATCACGTAGGGTTCGGTGAAGCGGACTTTTTCCGCGCGAATCGGGTCTCGCGCCAGGAACCCCAATCGCCAGCCGGCCTCGTCGACCGCCTTGAACGCCTCGCCGGCGGCGTCGAACGTCACGAAGTCGAGCTCCACCTCGAGCTCGGCCGCCAGCGACCGCGCCAGAAGTGCGGAAACGCCGACCGGCTGACCCTCCTTGCCGCGCTGAGCCAGCACCGGATTGCCGTAGTTGATGGCCACGCGCAGCTCGCCGTGCGGCGCGAGCTGTTCGCGTACAAAGGCTATTTCTCCGCTTTCGCTCGTCATACCGACTCTCCTTGCGCTGCCTTGCCTCGCGCCGCCTTGCCTTGCGCTGCCGCCGTGCGGTCTCCCGTTGATAACGTCTCGAACTCTTCGCAGCGGCATCCTCACGCAACGCCGAGACCACCCGGGAATCGTTGCCAGCGCTTTATCAAGGTAGCCGCTGCACGCACGCGGTGTTAGACCGCAAAGGTCTTAGCCCATCGCCGACAGACCGATCGCGTGCCCAGACGCGAGAAGCCCCCGCCGAAGCGAGGGCCGTCCACTGCTGCCAGCGCATCACGCCATCCCGGTATTAGGGCGCCTTGGCCGCCGGCAGGAATTTCGCCTTGAGCTTGCCAGCGACCAGCGGCAGGAAAGCGACCAGCGCGGCGGCGACCCAGAGCCCGATGGAGAGTCCCGACTGCCACAGGATCGCGGCATCCCCGCCGCTGATCGAGAGCGCTCGACGCAGATTCTCCTCCATCAACCCGCCCAGCACGAAGCCGAGTACCACCGGCGCCAGCGAGAAACCGAATTTGCGCAGCAGATAGCCGAACACGCCGATGACCAGCATCAGGTAGATCGCCATCAGATCCGAATGGAGCTGGTAGACGCCGACGAAGGCGAGAATCGCGACGCTCGGCACCAGAAGCCAGCGCGGCACCTGCAGCACCCGGGCAAAGACGCCGGCCAGCGGCAGATTGAGCAGCAGCAGCATCACGTTGCCGATGTAGAGCGAGGCGATCAGACCGCCGACCACCACTGGCTGCTCGCGAAACATCATCGGGCCCGGATTGATGTTGTAGAGCATCAGCGCGCCAAGAAGGATCGCGGTCGTGCCGGAGCCGGGAATCCCGAGCGTCAGCATGGGCACGAACGACCCCGCCGCCGAGGCGTTGTTGGCCGCTTCCGGCGCCGCCAGACCGCGCATGTTGCCGGTGCCGAAGCTGTTGTCATGATCGCTGATACGCTTCTCCGTGGTATAGGCCACCGCACTCGCCACCGAGGCGCCGGTTCCCGGCAGGATACCGATGACGAAGCCAATCACGCTGGAGCGTAGAATCGCCCACTTGCAGTGGAGCACTTCGCTTAGCTTGACCATGACGCGGCCGATCGGCGCCATCTCGCCGTCCTGATCGTGACGGAAGGCGTGCTCGAGCATCAGCAGAATCTCGCTGACCGCGAACAGCCCGATGATCATGACGACGAAATCGATACCGTCGTAGAGCTCGGGCATGTCGAATGTGAAACGCAGGACACCGGTGCCGGAGTCGACGCCCACGGTAGAGATCAGCACGCCCAGCACAGCGCCGATCAGCGTCTTGAGCGGGTCCTTGCCCATCATTGCGGACATCGACGCGAAGGCGAAGATCATCAGCGCGAAGAACTCGGCGGGGCCGAATTTCACCGCGACGATCGCCAGCAGCGGCGCGAACAGCGTCAGGCCGAGGATGGCAACGGTCGCACCGATGAACGAGCTGACGGCCGAGAGCCCCAGCGCCGGCCCGGCAAGCCCCTTCTTGGCCAGCGGGTGGCCGTCGAGCGTGGTCATCACCGCGCCGGCATCGCCCGGCACGTTGAGCAGAATGCTCGACATGCGTCCGCCATATTCGGACCCGGTATAGATGCCGGCGAGCAGGATCAGCGAGGATTCGGCCGGCAGCCCCAACGTATAGGCCAGCGGCATCAGGATGGCGATGCCGTTGATCGGGCCGATGCCGGGCAGCGCACCGAACAGCGTACCCAGCAACGCGCCCAGGAACGCCAGGCCGAGATTGAGCGGCGTCAGCGCGACGCCGAAGCCTTGAATCAGAAAATCGAACATCAATTGGCTCCCAGCAACGGCTCGATCCAGCTACCGGTCGGCAGCGAGATTCCCAGGGCGTAGGTGAACAGCAGGTAACTGCCGGCGGCGAGCAGCACACCGCCGATCAGCGCCTTGAGCGGCGTCGCACCGAACAGCCAGGCGATCGCCACACTGACGATTGCCGTGGTCGCCAGAAAGCCGAGATCGACGAACAGCGCGGCATAGACGAACAGCAACACCAGCGTGAACAGCAGACGCAGCAACAGCGCCCCGCTCGGCCACTGACCGCTCGGCCCCGGGCGCACGAACAGCACCACCGCCAGAATCGCCAGGAGTGCCGAAAGAATCAGCGGAAACGCCTTCGGCCCTACCGGGTCGTAGCTGAACGGCACGTCGAGATGCCAGGCCTGGACGGCGATGAACGCCGCCAGACCGAGCAACAGAAGACTCAAGATTCGGTCGGCGGCTAGATTCATTGGGTCAGACCCACGTCCTTGGCCAGCTGGGTGAAATCGGCAACCTGCTGGGTCACGTACTGGTGGAAGTCGTCACCGAATTTCGACATCGGAAACAGCCCACGACCTTCACGCAGCTTGGCGAAGCTCTCGGTCTCGCTGAGCTGCTCGAGACGATCCGCCCACTTCTGATACTCCGCGTCAGAGACGTTCGGCCCCATGTAGTAGCCACGCCAGATCGGCCACTCGACGTCGTAACCCTGCTCTTTCGCCGTGGGAATGTCGGCATAGGGCCCGCCCATGCGTTCTTCGGAGAGGGCCGCCAGGATGCGGATCTCGCCGCTGTCGAGCTGCGGTTTGAGCTCGGCCAGATCGCCGGTGAAAACCTGAATGTGCTCGCCGAGCAGCGCAGCCAGGGCCTCGCCGCCCCCCTCGAAGGAGACATAGCGCAGCTTGCGCGGGTCGACATCGTCAGCCTTGGCCATCAGCGCGGCTTTCATCCAGTCCTGACTGCCGATAGTGCCGCCCGCGCCGATCACCACGCTGGAAGGGTTCTGCTTCATCGCCTTCATCAGCTCGTCGAGGTTCTGCCACGGCGCGTCCTTGCGTACCACGATCGCGCCGTAGTCGACCCCCAGCGCGCCAAGCCAGCGCACGTCATCGACCTTGTGCTGCTGGCCGAACTTGCCCAGTGCCAGGTTGAGCGCCGCACCGGTACTGGCCGCCACGATGAGGTTGGGATCGTCGTCACGCACGCCCGTCACGTGGTTGTAGGCGACGGCACCGATGCCACCCGGCATGTAGCTGACCATCATCGGCTCATCGATCAGCTTGGCGTCCTGCAGGCCATTGGCGGCCAGTCGGCAGGTCAGATCGTAACCGCCGCCCGGTTTGGCCGGGGCGATACATTCCGGCGGCTTGGCCTGGGCCTGAACGGCGCCGGTGAGCAGCGCGCCGCCAGTCACGGCGGCGACCAGCCAGCGGCGGAGAGAGATAGATTTCGGCATGCTCTGCGTCTCCTGGGTTGTTATGCTCGCAAACCTGATCGCGGCTACCGGACTGACGCCGGTTCGAGCCGCATCGTGGCGATGCTAGAGCGCCAACCTGTCGCCAACCTGTCATCTAGTCCTTTGGTCTTATAAGACATTGGTCGTAGAGCCCGCGCCCGACTACCGCATCCGGCGGCCGTCAATCGGCTCGGTCCCACATAATGACCCTGCTCGAGGTTTCGACATGCACCTGCTGGTGATCGAAGACGATCCGCTGCTTTCGCGCTCGCTCTCCCAGGCGATGTCGCGCCACGGCTATACCGTCGATGCCTTCTCGAGACTCGACCAGGCCAACGGCGCGCTGAAACAGAGCCGCTTCGATCTGGTACTGCTGGATCTCGGCCTGCCGGATGGCGACGGTCTGTCCCTGCTGGCGACCCTTCGCGACCGACACGACGCCACGCCGGTGCTGATTCTGACCGCGCGCGACGCGCTGGAGGACCGCGTGCGCGGATTGGATCTCGGCGCCGACGACTATCTCGCCAAGCCGTTTTCGATCACCGAGCTGGAAGCTCGCGTGCGCGCCCTGCTCCGGCGCAGTCAGCAAAGGCTCGATAACAGCCTGCGCTTCGGGCCCCTCGTCCTCGACACCGGCTCGACCAGCGCCTGGCTCGCAGGGTCGCCGCTCGACCTGCCGCGACGTGAGTTCAGCCTGCTCGAGGCACTGATGCTGAGCACTGGCCGTATCGTGCCCCGCGAAACGCTCGAGGGCCGCCTGTTCGGTTTCGAGGCCGTGGGCGCCAATGCGCTCGACGTCTACGTCAGCCGTCTGCGCAAGCGGCTCGCCGGCAGCGGACTCGCCATCCGCACACTGCGCGGCCTGGGCTATCGTCTCGAAGAGACGCGAGAACAGCGCGCCGCAGGGCATGAAGAGGCAACCCGCAAGTGATGCCGGCCCCGGTCTCGCTCAAGCGTCGCCTTACGCTGTGGCTGGTGATCATCGTCGCCGGGCTGGGGACGCTCCTGCTGATCGAGGCCTGGACCAGCGCACGCAAGGCCGCGGATCGTGCCATGGACGGTCAGCTCGAGGCGGCCAGCCTGACCATCGCGGAGTCACTGCAGTGGCCCGACGGTACGCCGACGCTCGAAATACCCGCCTCGGCACTGCAGATTCTCGCCACGCGCTGGCAGGAGCGGGTGTTCTACTGGCTCCAGGCGGATAACGGTCGCATCATCACCCGCAACGCCGACCTGCCGATCACGCAAGTGATGGAGCAGCAGGCCCGATCCGGCCCCGTCTATCGCGACGCCGAGTTCGAAGGCGCGCGGATTCGGCTGGCCGGACGCGAAGTCGACTCCGCCGGCTGGGATACCCAGGAGCCGGTCCAGCTATGGGTCGGCCACACCCGTCACGGCCGCGACGTGCTGGCGGGCGAACTGTTCGAGAAGAGCGCCACCCGATTCGTTGCCATGGTGATGATCACGGCCGCGCTGGTCACCATCGCCATGCTCACCGCGCTGTCACCGCTCAAGGCGTTACGGCGGACGCTGCGGGCGCGTCGTGCCGATGACATCAGCCCGATCGAGCTCGGCGTGCCACGCGAGATGCAGGAGCTGCTCGATACCCTCAACCGACTGTTCGCCGATCAGCGCGGCCAACGCGACATGCTGCTGCGCTTCATTGCCGATGCGTCCCACCAGCTCAAGACACCGCTGGCCGGCCTGCAAAGTACCAGCGAACTGGCGCTGGCGGTCGAAGACCCCGCCGAATGGCGTCGCGCGCTGACCGCCGTGCAGGCAAGCGCAGGGCGCACCAGCCGCCTGGCAGGCCAGATGCTGAGCCTGACTCGCCTCGACCACCTCGGCCCGACACACGAGCGCCGCCCGCTGGCGCTCGATCGGCTGCTGCGCGACATCGTTATCGAGTGGGCCGAACGCGAGGCCAGTCAGGCGCACGACCTGGGGCTTGCGATCGAGGCATCGACGCCGGTGTGGATCGACGGCGAGGCCTGGGCGCTGGCCGAGCTGCTCCATAACTGGATCGACAATGCCTGCCGATATACCCCGCCCGGGAGCACGATCACGCTGAAGCTCGCGGCGATCGGCGACGACGTGCGGCTGAGTATCGAAGACGATGGCCCGGGCGTGCCTGCCGATGCCGTCTCGCGTCTGACCCGGCCATTCGAGCGCGCGCAGCGTCAGGACACCGAAGGCTCCGGGCTGGGACTCGCCATTGCCGATTCAATCGCGCAGCGACACGGTACACGACTACGGATCGAGACATGCCAGCCTCGTGGCCTGCGTTTGTACATCGATCTTTCACGTAGTGCCTCACCCCCGGAGTCCGCGGCATGAAGCATCGATCACCACCCCGTTTCCGCCTGGTGACCTGGCTGCTGGTCGGACTCTCTGTCGGCCTGATGGCGAGTTCGGCGGCGCGGGCCGCAACGCCGCTGATCATCGAAGCCGCGCTGGACCGCGACGTCTTCGAGCCGGTGCTCGAGGCGTTCGCCGCGGAGAATCCCCGGATCGAGCTCGACTATCGCGACCGCTCGACGCTGACCGTGGATCAGCGCGCCCGCGACACTCGCGATCCGCCGGACGTGGTGATCAGCTCGGCCATGCCCTGGCAGATGGCGCTGAGCAACGAGGGAGTGGCACAGCCGCTCGACGCCCCGGAAGCGGATCAGTGGCCAGCGTGGGCGAAGTGGCGAGACGAGGTCTTCGGTTTTACCTTCGAGCCCATCGTGATGGCGTATCGACTGGAACTCGCTTCGCACATGCCGCCACCGGAGACGCACCGCGACCTGCTCCAACTGCTTACCGACTACCGCGAGTGGCTTGATGGGCGTGTGGTGGGCTACTCCCCGCGTGACAGCGGCGTCGGCTATACGCTCTATCAGCAGGATGCGCGCTATACACCGCGAGTCTGGGATCTGGTCGCGGCCATGGGCGCGGCCGACGTGCATCTCGAGAAGACCACCCGAAAGATGCTCGAAGGGTTGAGCGATGGGCGCTATTGG
The DNA here is from genome assembly GCF_014652715.1 of Salinicola rhizosphaerae. Classification (GTDB taxonomy): domain Bacteria; phylum Pseudomonadota; class Gammaproteobacteria; order Pseudomonadales; family Halomonadaceae; genus Salinicola; species Salinicola rhizosphaerae. Next base: position 71,304 of record NZ_BMZI01000008.1, read on the forward strand.
CTCGGTTACAACCTGCTCGGCTCCTACGCCATGGTCTGGGCGCAGACGCATCCCGACATCATCGTGCAGGTGCCCAACGACTATTCGCTGGTGCTGATGCGCATGGCGTTCGTGCATCGCGACGCCCCGCATCCCGAAGCCGCGAAGCGCTTCGTCGCGTTTCTGCTGAGCCGTCGCGGACAGCACATTCTTGCCGGGCAGACGCCGCTGTTCAGCGTGCGCGATGACGTCGTCGGCCCTTACACCGCACAGCGACTGCGCGATCAAGTCGGCGATCACCTCTACCCGATTCCGATCAACGCCTCGCTGCTCGCCTTCGTCGATGCGCTGCGACGCCAGGCGTTCCTGCGCCGCTGGGACCGTGAACTGCATATCCTGACGGAGTGAACGTGCCGACGGCATGACCTCACGTTTGCCCCCACGCTTGCCCCACACTTGCCCATTCGGATAGCGCTTTCGCAGAACACCGAAAACCGCGCGTCAACGCCGACCTGCCTCGGCGGCCGCAATCGCGTAGAATGCGCTCCCCGGTTTTGGACGTGGCACCAGCGGCCACGGTCTTGACCTTCACCATTCATGTCATGGCACTACGCGTGCCGCCAAGCGGGAGAGCAGGATGAGCGTATCGGCCGTGCCTACGCAGTCGCTAACGTCCACCAGTCAGGCCAGACGTGCCGCCATCGGCAGTTTCGTTGGCGCCGTCGTCGACTGGTATGACTTCCTGCTCTACGGCATCGTCGCCGCGCTGGTGTTCAACTCACAGTTCTTTCCCAACGTGAGCCCGGCGGCTGGCACGCTGGCGGCGCTGGCGACCTTTGGTGTCGGCTTTCTGTTTCGTCCGCTCGGCGGGGTCGTCTTCGGCCACTTCGGCGATCGGCTCGGACGCAAGCGCATGCTGATCCTGACCGTCGTAATGATGGGTGGCGCCACGGCGCTGATCGGCCTGTTGCCGACCTACGCGAGCATCGGCGTGTGGGCGCCGATCCTGCTCGTCACCCTGCGCGCGATTCAGGGCTTCGCGGTCGGCGGCGAGTGGGGCGGCGCGGCACTGATGGCCGTCGAGAGCGCGCCTCGCGGCAGGCGGGCGTTCTACTCGAGCGGCGTGCAGGTCGGCTACGGCGTCGGTCTGCTGCTCGCCACGGGCAGCGTGTCATTGCTGAGTCACTACCTGGACGACGCCGCGTTCAACGCCTGGGGCTGGCGTCTGCCGTTTCTGTTCAGCGTGGTGCTGGTGCTGATCGCGCTGAAGATTCGCTCGAGTCTCGAGGAGTCACCGGAGTTCATCGCCGCCGTGAAGCAGGCGGATGACAAAGGGGCCGCCGAGCAGCCGACAAAACCGCCGATCGTCGAGGCGATCAAGCGTCATCCGAGCGCGTTCGTCACGATCATCGCGATGCGCCTGGCCGAGCTGTTCACGATGTATATCGTGACGACCTTTGCGCTGAGCTACTCGACCGGTTATCTCGGGCTGTCGCGCGACCTGTTCCTGCATATCGGTCTGCTGGTCGGCGCGATCAGCTGCGTCACCATTCCGCTATTCGCGTTTCTCGCCGATACCCTCGGACGTCGCCGCGTTTATCTGACCGGCGCACTGATCGGCGTCGCCGCAGCCTTTCCGTTCTTCAAGGCACTGGAAGCCGGATCGGTCGTCTGGATCGTCGTGTTCGCGGTAGCGCTCGCCAATCTCGCCCATGACATGGTGGTCTGCGTGCAGCAGCCGATTTTCGCCGAGCTGTTCGGCGCCAGCTATCGCTACAGTGGTGCCGGCGTCGGCTATCAGGTCGCCAGCGTCATCGGTGGCGGGTTCACGCCGTTCATCGCCGCGGCGCTGGTCGATCTCGCTGGCGGAAGCTGGACACCGGTCGCGGTTTATCTTGCCGGCGGCTGTCTGCTCTCGTTCGCCGGCGCGGCCTGGATGCTCAGACGGCGATAGGCCCCTTGCCTGTCCGCGGCCAGCGGCTCATGCTGCGGACATTCACTCGCATTCGACCGGAGTCACGTGAGCACCATCCTCGGCGCCATCATCCCTATCTTCGTGCTGCTGGGCATCGGCTATCTGGCCGTGCTCAAGCGTGTCGTCGACAAGGCGCACGTTCAGGGTATGGGCCGCTACGTGATCAACATCGCGCTGCCGGCACTGGTCATCCAGGCACTGCTGGAGCGGCCGCTGGGCGAAGTCTTCAACATACCCTACCTGCTCGCCTACGGCCTGGGGTCGGGGCTCGCCTTCCTGGCGATGTTTCTCTGGGTCAGCTGGCGCAGCGGCCAGCCGCTGGGACGCCGCGCGCTTTACGCGCTGGGGGTTTCCGCGTCCAACAGCGGCTTCATCGGCTATCCGGTCGCGGTGCTGGTGATCGGGCCGACCGCCGGTATCGCGATGGCGCTCAACATGCTGATCGAGAACCTGCTGGTGATTCCCACGGCACTGGTGCTCGCCGAGTTGAGCGAGAATCGCGGCGGCGCCTTCTGGCCGACGCTCAAGCCCGTCGCGCTTAGAGTGCTCAGGCATCCGTTGATTCTTGCCATCGTCGTCGGCACGCTGCTGGCGGCACTCGATCTGCACCCGCCCGCGCCACTCGCTCGCGTCCTCCAGATGCTGGCGGCGTCCTCCTCGCCGGTCGCGCTGTTCGTGATCGGCGGCACCCTCTGCGGGCTGCGCGTGCGCGGCATGGCTGGCGACGTGGCGCAGATCGCGCTGACCAAACTGACGCTGCATCCGCTCTGCGTGCTTTTGATGATCGCGCTGACTCCCGGCCTGACACCGGTCTTCGCCACCGCGGCACTGGTCTTCGCCTGCGCGCCGATGCTGTCGATGTATCCGCTGCTCGGTCAGCGCTACGGATTCGCCGATCTGGGCACGGCCGCCATGGTGATGGCGACAGTGCTCTCGGCACTCACGCTGGCGCTCGGCATCTGGTTCTCTCACGCCTTCCTGATGGTGTGAAATCGCCGCACTCGCAGCGCGCATGCGCGGCTGAAGCTGCGCGGCCCATGATCGCGTCGCTTCAGCCGCGGTTGGCGAGCGCGGTCTCCAGAGCGTCCTTGCCCTGCAGCGCTGAAATGCCCGTCGGCATCACGCTCAGAATGTCGCTGAAGACCTCGAGCGAGACCGTGCCCCGATAACCGGTCCTGTCCAGCGCCGCGAGAAACGCTTCGACGTTCAGCTCGCCATCACCGGGGAAGGCACGGCGGTGGCGGCTGATCGATTGCAGCGCCTTTTGATCGTCAGGGACGGGCCGCACCGTGGCATCCGCCAACTGGACCAGCCCGATGCTCTCGGCCGGAATAGTCGCCAGCGTCTTGAGCTCCAGATCGCGGGCGAGAATGTGATAGCTGTCCAGCACGATCGATAGTGCCGGATGATCGACCTGTCGGACGAGCTGCCAGGCCTCGCGGTAATCGCAGACGTGTCGCCCCCAGGCCAGCGCCTCGTAGCCGATGCGCATGCCATGCTCGGCGGCCAGCGTGGCAAAATCGTGAAGCGTGGCAGCGATATCGTCGGGCGCTTCGCTGGCGTCTTCGCGCGTGTTGCTGCACAGCAGCAGGAAGTCGCCGCCCAGTGTCGCGAGGGTCTCGAACTGTCGGCGCGCCGCCTCGAGTTTCTGACGGTGGGCCGGCGCCGGGAGTCCGTCGGCATCCCGAAACGGCTGCAAGGCGACCACCGCGAGTCCAAGGTCCCGACAGCGCTCGCCGACTTCCCTCGCCGTCAGCGCGCTGCCGTCCAGGTCGTCGACGAAGATTTCCACGCCGCCGAATTCGGCTCGCGCAATGGCTTCCAGCCTGGCATCCAGTTCACCGCTCAAACAGAGCGTGGCCATCGATCTTTTCATGTCACCGTCTCATCCTGACTGTCTCATCCCTGGGGAACGTTGCCTCAACATAGACCCCGCCATGGCCAGAACGCCAAGGCATCCAGCAACGGCCGAACAGCGTATGAGTGACTACCCTTGTCAACAGTCACCGCAGGAGAGTCATCATGTTGATCAAGATTGCCAAACCCAGCGATCTGCGCGAATCGGACGTCACCCCGGAATCGGTTTATCTTTCGCGCCGGCGCTTCATGGGGGGCGTGATCGGCGTCGGTGCAGGGCTGGCACTGGCTGGCCGCGCCCAAGCCGCGACCGGACCGGACTACGCGGATGTTCCCGCGGGCAACCCGCCTGGCTGGTTCGGCCCCAAGCTCGAGAATGCCAAGTGGGGCGCCGTCGTTCCCGCCGACCGCGACCTCGACAAGAACACCCCGTTCGAGGATGCGACCCACTACAACAACTTCTACGAGTTCGGCACCGGCAAGAGCGATCCGTCGAAGCGAGCAGGGTCGCTGGAGACCCAGCCCTGGAGCGTGGTGATCGACGGTGAGGTAGGCAACGGCGGCCGCTTCGCGCTCGAGGATATCGTCAAGCCGTCGCAGCTTCAGGAGCGCATCTATCGACTGCGCTGCGTCGAGGCGTGGTCGATGGTGATTCCGTGGCTCGGCATCCCGCTGAGTGAGGTGATCAAGCGCGCCGAACCTACCTCGAAAGCCAAGTACGTCAAGTTCGAAACCCTGGTACGACCCGAGCAGATGCCGGGACAGGACTCCTCGTTCGCGCTGATCGACTGGCCCTACACCGAAGGGCTGCGCATGGACGAGGCGATGCATCCGCTCGCCATTCTCGGGCTCGGCATGTATGGCCGCGAACTGCCCAATCAGAACGGCGCACCCTTCCGGCTGATCGTGCCTTGGAAATACGGCTTCAAGAGCATCAAGTCGATCGTGCGCATTTCGCTGGTCGAGCAGCAGCCGGTCAACTCCTGGCAGGCGATCGCCCCGGACGAGTACGGCTTTTACGCCAACGTCAATCCGAACGTCGATCACCCCCGCTGGAGCCAGGCGACCGAACGGCGCCTGCCCAACAGCCTGTTCAATCCGAACATCATCGATACCCGAATGTTCAACGGCTACGCGGATGAGGTCGGCAGTCTCTATGCCGGCATGGATCTGAGGAAACAGTTCTGATGGCGACTTCCCGTCGGATGCTCACGCTATGGCGTGTGGCCGTCTTCATCGCTGCGTTGGCGCCGCTGGTCTACTGGGGTTGGCAGGTCGCCATCAACGCCGCCGGGCCGGAACCGGGGCGCTACCTGCTGCTCAACATCGGCCAAGGCATTCTGTGGATGCTGCTCTTGACGCTCTCGTTGACGCCGCTGACCAAGCTCACACGCTGGAAGGGGTTCACCTTGATCCGTCGCCAGCTCGGTTTGTGGACGCTCGCGTACGCGGTGGCACACCTGCTCTGCTACGCGCTGTTCATTCTCGGTCTCGATCTTTCCCGGCTCGGCAGCGAGATCGTGCGTCGGCCCTACATCATCGTCGGCATGCTGGCGCTGGTCGGGCTGATCGTGATGGGGGTCACCTCCAACAAGTGGTCGATGCGCAAGTTGGGCAAGCGCTGGAAGACCGTTCACAAGGTCGTCTACCTGGTACTCGGACTCGGTCTTCTGCATTTCCTCTGGGTCGTGCGCGCCGATCTCGAGCAGTGGAGCCTCTATGCCGCCGCCGGCGCGCTGCTGATGGTCCTGCGCATTCCCCCCGTTGCCCGCCAGCTGCCGAAGATTCGCCAGCTCGGCAAGCGCCATCAGGGTGCTCGAGCCTGAGGAAAAAGAGCATCTCCACTAGACTTTGGTCCCAAGACCCCGGCATTGCGCCGGGGCTGTCGGTTAGGCTTGAGTCCCTCTAAGCAAATCCATCCGACCGGAGAGCTGTTCCACTATGAGCAAGAGCAAGCGCATTCTGGCGTATCGCCGCCTCAACGATCAGCAGCTCGATCAACTTCGCGAGAACTACCACGTCGATTATTTCGGCAAGCTGGAGTCACCCGACGATCCCGCCTTTCGTGAAGCGCTGGGCGAAGCCCATGGGCTCATCGGTGCCGGCGTCAAGATCACGCCCGAACTGCTCGACGCCGCCCCGCATCTCGAGGCGATCGCCAGCATCTCGGTCGGCGTGGATAGCTACCCGGTCGAGGAGCTGACCCGGCGCGGCATTCTGCTCTGCAATACACCGGACGTGTTGACCGAGACCACCGCCGACACCGGCTTCTCGCTGATCATGGCAAGCGCGCGACGGGTCGTGGAGCTGGCCGAGTACGTCAAACGCGGCGACTGGAAAGCGAGTATCGGCCCGGATCTGTTCGGTAGCGACGTCCACGGCAAGACGCTCGGTATGGTCGGCTTCGGTCGTATCGGCCAGGCGATCGCCAGACGCGGCGCACTGGGCTTCGGCATGAAGGTGCTCTACTCCAACGCCTCGCCCAAGCCGGAGATCGAGCGCGAACTCGGGGCGCGGCGCTGCGAATTCGATGAACTGCTGAAAACGTCGGACTTCGTCTGCACGATCGTGCCGCTGACCGACGAGACTCGCCGGATGATCGGGGCTCGCGAGTTCAAACTGATGAAGGAGAGCGCCATCTTCATCAACCTCGCCCGTGGCCAGGTGGTCGACGAAGCGGCGATGATCGAGGCGCTGAAAAGCGCTGAGATACGTGCCGCCGGTCTGGACGTGTTCGAGCAGGAGCCGCTGCCGGCCGACTCCCCCCTGCCGCAGATGGCCAATGTCGTGGCACTGCCGCATATCGGCTCTGCCACCCAGGAGACACGCACGGCGATGGCCCAGCGCGCCGTCGACAACATTCTGGCCGCACTCGATGGTAAGCGCCCGCTCAGTCCGTTCAATGTCGAAGCCTGGGGCGATCGGCTGGACTGAGTCTCTTGCCCTGCCACCACGTGTGACCTCAACGAGCCCGCGGTGTCGCCGCTGCGGGCACTTCCTGTCACTGCGCTACACGACCTTCCACCAAAGATGGATAGGCGCCACGCTCGCCCACCGCTAGCCTGCTTCCAACCCTTTTGGATCGATCCAAATCACGGAAGCCGCCATGCCGGACTCGTCTGAAGATCAGCCGTCTGACGTTTCAGAAGCAGCGTCCCCTCCAACGCGCGTGACGCTCAAGGAGATCGCCGCTCACGCCAGCGTCTCCCGCTCGACCGTGTCGCTGGTCATGCAGGAGAGTCCGCTGGTGGCGGCACAGACACGCGAACGCGTTCGCGCAAGCGCGCAGGCCCTGGGCTATGTCTACAACCGCGGTGCCGCCACGCTGCGGAGCGCTCGCACCTCGACGCTCGGCGTCATCGTCCACGATATCGCCAATCCGTTCTTCAGCGCGATGGTCGCGGGCATCGACGAGACGCTCCAGCGCAGAGGCTACGTGCCGTTTCTCGCCACCAGCGGCGACAGTCCCGAACGCCAGGCGCGCCTGATCGCACGGCTGCGCGAGCAGCGGGTCGATGCGCTGCTGCTCTGCCCGGCCGAGCAGACGCCTGCCTGCGTGATCGCCTCGTTCGCCGGCTGGCATATGCCCTGCGTCGAGGTGATGCGTCACGTCGGGGAAACGCCGCACGGCGACTTCGTCGGCGCCGATATTCCCAGCGGCATCGCCGCCGCCGTCGCCCACCTCTTCGCACAAGGCCATCGACGAGTCGCGCTGCTGGCCGGCGCCGGCGACCACTCCGCTGACCGCCAGCGTGTCACGGGTTATCGCGAGGCCATGCAGCGAGCCGGCCTCGAGACCGAGATTCGCGTGCACCGCGGCGAGCTTTCCCGGCGCGCCGGACTCGAGCGAACGCTCGCGCTGATGCAGTCACCATCGGCGCCGACGGCGCTGATCTGCCACAACGATCTGGTGGCACTCGGGGCGCTGCTGGCCCTGCAGCGTCTCGGGCTGGAGGCCGGCCACGACTGCGCCGTCGTCGGCATCGACGATATCGACGAGGCAGCGCTCGCCGAGCCGGCCTTGACCAGTATTGCCACCCAGCCTCGCGACATCGGTCAGGCCGCAGCCGAATTGGCGCTGGCGCGCATCGACGATCCCCGGGGGGATCGACGCCGGATCGTGCTGCCGGCACCGCTCGAGATTCGGGCGACGACTGCCTTTCCGCTCGGAACCCCACAGGAGTCCTCATGAGCCATCGCCACCTCTTCGCGCGAGCCCTCGGCCACGTCTTGCTGTTGCCGCTGCTACTGGCCGCGCTGATACCCACCGCGGCCCAGGCCCGCGAGCTGATTTTCGGCCACGGCGCCACCGAGGAGACCGCCTATCACCTGAGCGCGGAACGCTTCAAGCAGCTGCTCGAGGAGAAGACCGACGGTGAACTGACGGTCAGCATCTACAGCAACTCGGTACTCGGTCACGAGACGGAGATGTTCGAGCAGCAGACCGCCGGCGCGCTCGATCTCTCCATCGTCAATCCGGGCCTGATCTCGGAGTTTTCGCACACCGCCAGCATCTTCTCGATTCCGTTTCTCTACCGTGATCTCGACCACTGGCGCCATGTGCTCGACGGCCAGCCGGGGCAGGTGATCGCCGAACGCATCGAGGACGAGACCGGCGTCAAGGTACTCGCCTACTACGGCGGCAGTACACGCCAGATCGTCAGCACCCGACCACTCGAGAGCCTGGACGATCTGCAAGGCATGAAGCTGCGCACCAACCCGACCCGGCCGATCATCACTGCATGGGCGGCACTGGGCACGCAGCCGACGGTGATGGCCTACAAGGAGGTCTACACCGGCCTGCAGCTCGGCGCCATCGATGGCTTGCTCAATGAAGCGGAGTGGATCTACCGCATGCGGTTTCACGAGGTCGCGCCCTATATCGGCCTTTCCGGTCACGACATCACCGTGCGGTTGCTGACGATATCGGACGACACCTGGGATTCGCTGTCGCCGGACGAACAGCAGGCCGTGCAGGCCGCCGCCGATGAGAGCGAGCAATACGCCCGCGACCTGCAGATCCGGCTCGACAAGGAGTCGCGCGACAAGCTCAAGGAGGAAGGCGCCACCTTCTATCCGATGGATCGCGAACGCATGCAGCAGATCGTCGCTAAACCGCTCGGCAAGGTGATCGACGACATGGGCCTGCGCGATCTCTACGAACTCATCATCAACACGGATTGAGGAGACACTCATGGCATTCGCAACGGCTCTCGGCCGCGTCAATCGCCAGCTGGAGCGCGTCCTCAATGGCGTGCTGCTGTTTCTGCTGGCCAGCTTCATCGTGCTGATCGTCTATCAGATCGCAAGCCGTAACCTGGGATTCATGCCACGACTCTACTGGACCGAAGAGATGAGTCGCTTCGCCTTCCAGTGGATGATCATGCTGGGCACCGCGATCGGCGTGCTGCACGCCGATCACTTCGTGCTCGAAGCGTTTCCACGTGGCTCCTGGCCGGATCGCATTACGCGGGTGATTCGCGATATCGCCTGCCTGATCGTGGGCCTGATCTTCGTCTTTCTCGGCTGGGGTTTCGCACTCTCGGGATTCAACCGCATCGCCAGCGCCTCGCAGCTGCCGATGGTGGTGACCTACTCGACTTTCTTCGTCAGCGGCGTGCTGATCGTGCTGTTCAGTCTGCAGCGGTTGCTGTCGACGATGAGCCAAGGCCTCGACGCCATGGAGCGCGAGCTCGATACGCCGTCCGAAATCGATGCGCCAGGAGACGCGCCGCCGACGCAGACAATCGCCACGCCGGAGAAACGATCATGATGCCGACCGACTGGTTACCCATGCTGCCGTGGCTGCTGTTCGTGCTGCTCGGCGTGTTCATCATTCTCGGCGTGCCCATCGCCATGTCGCTGGTGCTGACATCGTTCTCGATCATCGTCCTCGACCCGCGCCTCATTCCGTGGGTGATGTTCCAGCGCATGTACTACGGCATGGATTCGTTCGTGCTGCTGGCGGTGCCGCTATTTCTGCTCGCCGGCAACCTGATGAATGCGGCCAGAATCACCGATCGATTGATCACGCTATGTCTCAATTTGGTCGGCCACGTCAAAGGCGCGTTGGCCCACGTCAACGTGCTGGTGAGCATGCTGTTTGCCGGAGTTTCAGGGTCGTCTACGGCAGACAGCGCCGGCATCGGTACGGTGCTGATTCCGGCGATGAAGAAGGAAGGCTACCCGACCCACTTCAGCGTGGCGGTCACCGCGGCCTCTTCGGTGATGGGCATCATCATCCCGCCGTCGATCAACATGATCGTCTGGGGCGCGTTGACCAGCACCTCCATCGCCGGGCTGTTTCTCGGTGGTATCATTCCCGGCGTGCTGATCGCCGTGGCGCAGTTGGCGATGAATCTCGGCTACGTGCGCCGCTACGACGTGCCGACCCGCCAGCGCGCCACTCTCAGGCAGCTCGCCAGTTCCGGCAAGGACGGTCTACTTGCCGCCGGCATACCGGTGCTGATCATCGGTGGCATCACGCTCGGCATCGTCACGCCTACGGAAGCCGCCGTCATGGCCGTGCTCTACGCCCTGCTGCTCGGCTTCGTCGTCTATCGCGAACTGACACTCAAAAGCGTGCTGAACGCCTCCACGGATACCGTTCGGCTCTGTTCGCTGTCGCTCTTCAGCCTGGTGGGTGCGGCAATCTTCGGCTATCTGATCAGTTTCTATCGCATTCCGCCGCAGCTGATGGCGGGCGTCGAGATCACCGATCCGACCACGCTGCTGATCGTCGCCACCATCGTCATGCTGCTGGTCGGCACCTTCATGGACTCGCTGCCGGCGATGGCGATCCTAGCGCCCATCTTCCAACCACTCGCCGCTCAGGCCGGCGTCGACCCGCTGCAGTTCGGCGTCATCAGCGTGATGGCGCTCGGTCTTGGCCTGATCACCCCACCCTACGGCCTGTGCCTGATGATCTCGGCCAAGATTGGCGGAATTCCGCTGCTCAAGGCGCTGGGCACCACGATGATCTATCTGCTGGTGATGCTGGTCGTCATTGGCCTGCTGATCGCCTTTCCTGACCTGATTCTCTATCTGCCTCAGACTTTCGGGCCTGACGCCGGGTGACGGCGTCCGGTCACAAAGTGTGCAAATAGCGCAACGTCTCCCGTCTCCGCTTGTCAGGGGACGACGGGGCGACTAAAGTTCAACCATCAGATGAAAACAGTGTTCCAAAACCTTGAAGTCGACACCCGTGGACGCCATGTTCGCATCCGCGCTCAACCATCGGGTCATCGACGCCGATAACACGGCAAGGCAACCGACCCTATTCATTCACTGACCGCGCCCTCGAGGCGACTCATCATGCCCGATCCGCTCTGTCTTCTTTTCGATTGCGACGGCACCCTGGTCGACAGCGAACCGCTGCTCGCCGAAGTCATGGCCAAATACCTCACCCAGGCTGGCCTGCCATTTCACGCCGATGATTACATGACCGATTTCCGCGGCTCGCGTTTCGCCAACATCGTGGCGCATCTCGAGCGAGTTCATGGCGAGATCGACGATGCGCTGCGCCAGCGGATCGAGACCGCCATGCGGGCCGAGATGCACGAACGCATGACCTCCGAGCTCGAGCCGATCGATGGCGTCGTGCCAGCACTGGAGGCGCTCGGGTCGCTGCCGCGCTGTGTGGCCTCCAACGGGCCGGAAACCAAGATCCGCCGCGCTCTCGACAGCACCGGCCTGCGCGGCTTCTTCGGTGACAACATCTACAGTGCCTACACCGTGGGTAGCTGGAAACCGGAACCGGGGCTTTTCCTTCATGCCGGGCGAGACATGGGCTTTGTCCCCGCCGACTGTATCGTGATCGACGACGCTGCCGTTGGCGTGCGCGCTGCGCTGGCTGCCGGCATGCGGGTCATTCACATCAATCGGTTCCCGGATCGCGAGCGCACCCCGGCAGGCGCGATCGGCATACACGGCATGCATGAGCTGCCCCGGGCGGTAGAGCGACTGATGCCCGCCGTGGCGGCCGCCAACCTCTAGTCGCCGCTTCCCTTGCATTGAACCGGACAGGGCCGAACTCGCACGAGTTCGGCCCTGTCGCGTCTGCGCTGCCTGTCGCCAGATTCGGCACTGGCCATCCATCGGCGTTATCATTTTCCAAACCGTTCCACCAGGTATCTGCATGCCATCACTACAGGATCAACTACGCGGTCTGGTCTACTCCACCGAGCACGGCGAAACCTGCCCCGACTGCCGCCAACCGGTCGCCGAGTGTGACTGCCGCGACCGCGAGGAAGCCGAGCGGCTCGCGGCGCTCGACGGCATCGTGCGCATTCGCCGGGAAACCAGCGGGCGCAAGGGTAAAGGCGTGACGACGGTTCAGGGCGTGCCGCTACCCAGCACCGAGCTGAAGGCGCTCGCCAAGGCCCTGAAGCAGCGCTGCGGCACCGGCGGTGCGGTGAAGGAAGGCGTGATCGAGATCCAGGGCGATCATCGCGACGTGCTGAAAAGCGAGCTCGAAGGACGCGGTTACACGGTCAAGCTGGCCGGCGGCTGACGCGTGAAGTCAGACGATAAACGGGAATTTTTCTCCGCGCCGTCGGTCCCATCGCCATCTCTACCTTAGAGAGATTCGATGAACGATACGAGAAGGATTTCGATGCTCGCCTCTCTTTCACTAGCCCCTGTTTCACTCACGCCATGTTTGCCACGCCGCCGGTTCATGTTCCGCTGGATTCTGGCCTTGCTGGCGTTGACCGCGCTGGCCGGCTGCGCCAGCGGGCCCCAGTTCGACACACTCGCCGCTCGAGTGGTCTCGAAGCAGCCGATTACGCTGCCCGCCGACGCCACCCTCGAAGTGCAGCTCACCGACGAGTCCACCGGCGACGTGCTCGCCAGCAGCCGCTACGAACGGCTGGGCCAGCTGCCGATCCCCGTGACGCTGCAGTACGCGCCCGAAGCGATCGACATCGACGATATCTATCGACTCAGCGCACAGATTCGCAGCAACGGCCGCATCGCCTATCTGAGCGATCAGCCGGTCTCCGTGTTCGGCCGCGACGACCCAAGTGAACCGGACATTCCGGTCGTGACGACTGGCGCGGACTCCACGCCGACAGAGGAGTCTGCAACCTCGCCTTGATAGCGATCGCATTCGGAACCACGCTGAAGCGGACGACCTTCATCTCGAGGAGAGAGACATGGAGAAACGCAAGCTCCCCGGCACCGACATCGAACTATCGCGCGTCGGACTCGGCACCTGGGCCATGGGCGGCCGCCTGTGGGGCGGCGCCGATGATCCGTCGGCCATTCGCACCCTGCATGCCGCCATCGAGCGCGGCGTCACGCTGATCGACACCGCACCCGCCTACGGCTTCGGTCACGCCGAGGAGATCGTCGGCAAGGCCGTGGCCGAGAGCGGGAAGCGCGACAGCCTGGTCCTGGCGACCAAGGCAGGCCTGGAATTCGAGAGCGGCGCGCCGGCGCGTAATGCCACCGCCAAGCGACTGGAAACGGAGCTCGAGGATTCGCTGCGCCGTCTGCAGACCGACTATATCGATCTCTACCAGATTCACTGGCCGGACCCGCTGGTCGAAATCGAAGAAACCGCCGAGGCCATGGCGCGGTTCTATCGCGACGGCAAGATTCGCGCCATCGGCGTCAGCAACTTCTCGCCGGAACAGTGCGACCGCTTTCGCGAGGCGGCGCCGCTGCACACGCTGCAGCCGCCGTACAACCTGTTCGAGCGCGATATCGATGACGATATCCTGCCCTACGCCGAACGCAGCGATCTGACGCTACTCACCTACGGCGCGCTGTGTCGCGGGCTGCTGACCGGCAAGATGTCCGAGGGCTACGCCTTCGAGGGCGATGACCTGCGCAACAAGGACCCCAAGTTTCAGCCGCCCCGATTCGCACAGTATCTGGGAGCGGTCGCCGCGCTGGAGCGGCTCGCTCGCGAACGGCACGACAAGAGCGTGCTGGCACTGGCCGTGCGCTGGATTCTCGATCGTTCGTCCCACACCGTGGCGCTGTGGGGAGCTCGCAGGCCGGCACAGGTAGAGCCGCTCGATGAGATCGACGGCTGGTCGCTGACCGACGCAGACATGGCCGATATCGATGCCATTCTCGCCGAACACGTGACCGACCCGATCGGCCCCGAATTCATGGCGCCGCCGGCCCGCCAATGAGCGTTACAGGCGCTTGCCGATCTCAGAACCCGGCTTCAGCCGGGTTCTGTCGTTTTCGTCCATCGAGATGATCGACCATTGCCGTCAGAGTCGGCCCGATCGCCGCCGAGACCTTGATGTCATAAAGCGCGTCGGCCCGAGTCGCTCCCAGGTTGAGGCAAGCGATCGGCTTGCCGTTGGCAGCGGCATGACGCGCGAACCGAAACCCCGAATAGACCATCAGCGACGAGCCGACGACCAGCATCGCCGAGGCCTCGTCGAGCGCGGCAAATGCGGTCTCGCTGCGCGCCTTGGGGACGTTATCGCCGAAAAAGACGACGTCGGGCTTGAGAATGCCGACGCGGCAGCGCTGACACGCCGGCACCTCGAAGTTCGAGAAATCGTGCCCATCGAGGTCGGCATCGCCATCCGGCCCCACCTCCGCGCTCAGCGAAAGCCACTGCGGATTGCGCCGCGCCAGCTCGTCATGGAGAGCGTGGCGCATCAGCGTGGCGCCACAGTTCATGCACTTGACGACATCCGCCTGCCCATGCAGATCGGTAACCCATCGCGACCCGGCCCGCTGATGCAGACCATCGACGTTCTGCGTCACCAGGCGCACGATACGTCCCTGACGCTCGAGCGTTGCCAGCGCGATGTGTGCAGGTCCCGGGTGGGCACCGGCCAGCGCACGAAAACCGACCAGGCTGCGCGCCCAGTATCGGCGCCTCACTGCCGCGCTGCCCATGAACGCCTGGTGGCTGACCGGCGGCGGCCGCTTCCAGTCGCCGCGAGCGTCACGATAGTCGGGAATGCCGCTATCGGTGCTGACGCCCGCCCCGGTGAGCACGAAGAGCCGGGGATGCGCGTCGACGAACGCGGCCAGCGCCTCGATGGAAAGTGTCGGATCCTCTGGCATGTCGTCTCTCGCTGCCGGACTCGGAATGCTTCACCATAGACGTTAGCCGCCAGCGTGCCGAGCCCGATCGTTCATCGACATGCCCGGCATCGCAGCCGATGCTCGACCTCGGCTAGAATGGGGCATCCTCTCGTCCAAGCTCCAAGGATCGATGCATGGCCTGGTTGGAGTACGTGCTGCCACTGATCTTTCTGACACCGCTGGGTGCCGCCGCCCTGGTGGCCATCACCCTGCGCGACGTGCAGACCGTTGGCCTGCGCTCGCCGCACGACGGTGAACCGATTCGCGAGATCGCCCAGGCCCATCGGGATCGGCTCGAGAAAGCGCGCATGGTGTTCTTTCTCGATGCGACACTGGCGCCGACACTGACGCTGATGCCGCTGGTCTACGGCATGGGCCGCATTCTCTTTGCCGAGGAGCAGAGCTGGCTCGAATGGTCACTCTACGGCGTCGTCAGCACGCTGCTGGCCATGCTGTTCTGCTTTCTGATCCTGCGCGACGTGCAGCGTATGCGGCGGCTGACTCGCAGCCTCGCCTGCGAGCTTGCGGTGGGACAGACGCTGGATCATCTGATGCGTCCGCTCGCCAAGCCTTATTTCGTCTTCCATGACTACCCCGCCGACAGTTACACCATCGACAATGTGCTGGTCACGCCACAAGGGGTGTTCGTCATCCAGACGATGGCAAGAGACTTCCCGCTCGACCTCGAAGGCCGACCCAACAACGTCGTCTCCGTCGAACACGAACGCCTGCGCTTCCCCGGCTGGAGCGAACGCGAGGTGCTGCGCAAGGTGCGTCTGTCGACCGTCTGGCTACGCCAGTGGCTGACACGCCATGCCAGGCTTTCCGTGCCAGTGCGCGGCATTCTGGTGCTGCCAGGGTGGTCGATCGATGACGAAACCGGTGCCAAGGCCGAGACGCGCGACGTCTGCGTCGTCGATGGTGCCGACCTGTCGCTACAGCTTGGCGACGCCAGCGACGAAGCGATCGACGACGCCACGCGCCAGCAGCTGGTCGAGGCGCTCGACAAGCGCTATCAAGCTTTCGCGCGGACCCTGACCAAGCACTGATCGCTGACCGGTAGTGCTTCTGCACCTCTCTTCCATCATTCGCAAGGAAACGCCATGCCCTCCCCCGATACCGCGACTTTCGATGTTCTCACCTTCGGCGAAGCCATGGCGCTGTTCGTTGCCGACGAGACAGGACCGCTGGATCGCGTCGCCCAGTTTCATCGTCGGACCGCCGGCGCGGATACCAACGTCGCGATCGGACTCTCTCGTCTCGGTTTCGACGTGCGCTGGCTATCGCGCATCGGCGCGGATCATAACGGTGCCTTTCTCCAGCGCGCGCTGGAGGCGGAGGGACTGGATTGCCGGCATCTCAAGCGGGATGACCAGCATCCGACCGGGCTGGTGTTCAAGGAGCGGGCCCTGGATGGCGCCGATCCGCACGTCGAATACGTGCGTTGCGGCAGCGCGGCGAGTTACCTGAGCATCGAGGACAGTCACGATGTCTCGCTGACGTCTGCACGTCACCTCCACGCCACCGGCATTCCCCCGGCCATTTCGGCGAGCGCCCGAGAGCTCTCCTTTCACCTGCTGAGCGAAGCTCGCAAGGCAGGGCTCTCGATCTCGTTCGATCCCAACCTTCGTCCGACGCTCTGGCCAAGCGAGGCGATCATGATCGAAACGCTGAACGCGCTGGCCGCGCAGGCAGATATCGTCATGCCGGGGCTCGCCGAGGGGCGTCTGCTGACCGGGCGCGATACGGCACGTGATATCGCCGCGGACTATCTGGATCGCGGCGCCAGGGCCGTTGTCATCAAGCTAGGACCGGAGGGGAGCTACTTCCGCACGGCGGATGCCGAGGGGACCGTGGCAGGTACGCCGGTCGCCAATGTCGTCGACACCGTTGGCGCGGGCGACGGCTTCGCCGTCGGCATCGTCAGCGCCTATCTCGATGGTCTCGACTGGCCGACCGCGCTTCACCGCGGCAATCTCATCGGCGCGCGCCAGGTCCAGGTCATCGGCGACATGGAAGGCCTGCCCAATCGCGCAGAACTCACCGACATGGAGCGCAGCGGCAGCGCGCTCTAGGCCCGCGATCGACGATTACTGCGAAAGCCTGCCAAGCCCGGCCAGTACGGCGGGCTTGAGCATTCCCAGCGCCTCGCCCGAGAGGCCGCTGAGCACGATTAGCCGGGTGCGCCTGCCATCGCGATAGCCCAACCACAGCGGCAGCTCGATGCGACAGAGCGTTTCCGGCTGCACTCGTAATACCCAGCGTCGCGGCTTCGCCAATCGCTCCCACAGCCACCAGCGTTCGAACTGGGCCGCGCTGGGTTGCCCGCCGCCCTCCAGCGGCAGGGCTTCCTGACTGCCGAGCGGATCGGTGCGACGGGCGCTCGGTTCATCACAAAGCCGTGCGCTCGGCAGCAGCAGCGCCCGCGAAAGATCGCTCGACCCGACCAGCCAGGCCGACGGCGATCGAGGAACCTTGCCGATTGCCATCGCCCATAGCGACAGCCGCGCCGGCTCGAAACGGTCGGCGCCGAAGCGCCCCAGCCGCTTGCGCACGTCCGCGGCGTCGAGCCGGTGAGATAGCCGCAGTGGCCTGTCGCTGTCATCTTTCTGCTCACGCTGCCGCAGCGTTCGAGGTTCACCCATTCGCCCAGCCCTGCAACAGCGCCAGTGCCGCCAGCGTGACGAAAAACCAGATCACCAATCCGATACAGCGCCGCCGCGTCAGCCTTGCATCGCGCCCGAGCGAAGCGGCGTTGGCACTGCGGCCTTTCAAGATCGCCTGCATATCCGGCGCGCTCTCGTCCATGGCGACATCCGCCAGCTGCTCTCGCGTCGGTGCCGGCGCGCTCAGGCTGACCAGGAAGCCTGCGACCAGCGAGACGATCAGGCCGACGAAATTCTGGTAGAGCCAGGAGATATCGGTATTCGAGACTGCCCAGACCGCCGCCATGCCGAACACGATACCGGCGACGGCTCCGCGGCCGTTGCTGCGGTGGCTAAGAATCGCGAGCAGGAACACGCCAAGCAGCGCGCCGTAGAACCAGGAACCGATGCGATTCACGGCCTCGATGACGGGCCCCAGGTTGCCGGCGAAGAAGGCGAAAAGGGTCGCGTAGATCCCCCAGAAGATCGTCGCCCAGCGCGAGGCCTTGAGATAGTGGCGCTCGTCGGCCTCCGGTTTGACGTAGCGTGCATAAAAATCGCGCACGGTGACCGCCGAGAGCGAATTGAGCGCCGAGTCCAGACTCGACATCGCCGCGGCGAAGACGCCGGCGATGACCAGGCCCGTAACGCCAATCGGAAATGCGTTGACCACGTAGCGCGGAAACAGCTCGTTGAGATTGTCCGGCGCCGTCATGCCATGCTGCTGATAGTAGGCCGCGAGCATCACCCCGATGAACAGGAACAGCAGCATCTGCGGCACCAGCAGATAGCCGCCGATCAGCAGCGAGCGCTGCCCCTCGGCAATCGAGGGGCTGGTCAGCACGCGCTGGATCTGGCTCTGATCGGTACCGAAGTAGGCGATATGCAGCACGATCCCGCCGATCAGACCGGCCCATAGAGAGTAGGTCACGGTGGGATCGAGCGAGAGATCGATGGTGTTGAACATATGATTCGCCGCGCCGAAAGCGAACACGTCACTCCAGCCGCCGGGCAAGCTGCCGACCATCAGCACCATGCTGAGGATGGCGCCGAGCCAGAGCACGAACATCTGGATCACATCGGTCCAGATGACGGCGCTGATACCGCCCAGAACGGTGTAGCCGACCGCAATGACCGCCATCAGAACGATGGTCAGATTGACGTTCCAGCCGGTGACCACGGCGAGCACGAGCGCCGGGGCGTAAAGCACGACCCCGGTCGCAAGCCCTCGCGCGATAAGGAATAAAAGCGCCGCCAGCGAGCGCGTCGCGAGGCCGAAGCGTCGCTCGAGCAGCTCGTAGATGCTGTAGATACCGGCGCGGTGAAAGATCGGCACCAGCACCACGATCAATACGGCCATCGCCAGCGGCACGTTGATAAAGGTCGCCAGCCGCTCCAGCCCGCCCTCGAACCCCCAGCCCGGCGCACCGATGAAGGTGATGGCGCTCGCCTGCGTCGCCATCACCGACAGGCCGATCGCCCATCCAGGGATCTTGCGGCCGCCGAGAAAGTAGTCCTCGGTATTTTCCTGATCCTTGCCGAAACGGACGCCGACCCAGGCGATGCCCATTACGTAGACGATCAGTACAACGGTATCCACCCAGGTAAAAGCGCCCACATCCCTGTCCTCGCACTGTTATTGTCGAATCGACATCGCCGTTGCCGTCGAACTGGGCATGTCGTCGAATTCGCATGGTTGTCGAATCGGCGTTGTCGTCGAACTCTTGCCCTCAACAAATGGCTTCTCCGTGAATCAACCATAGCACGCTCCGATCGGATGATCGGACGGGGCCATGGTCGTAGGGACGCCCAAAAAGAGACCGAACGCCGATAAAGGGAGCAAAAAACCAGGGTTAGTTTTCGCCACGGGGCTGGCCTCAAGCAAAGCGACCCGATAAGCGCAACGACCCGATAAGCGCAGCTGACAGAACGGTGACGTACAAAAAAGCGACCCCGGCCAGATGGCCGGGGTCGCTCGCAGAGGCAGTTGACAGTGGTCAGCCTGGCGGCTGTTCCGGGCTGTCGGGCATGTTGATGCTGCCCGGCTCCTCACGGTTGAGGTGCAGGAACTGCAGATGACGCTCGTACTGATCGAGGATGTCGTCGATGACCTGCTCGCGGGTATAGCCCATCAGGTCATAGCCCTGACTACCTTCGAGCAGATAGACCTCGAGCCGGTAGTAACGACCGCTACTGCGCGGCGTGCGCATGGCGAACGACGGCGTCGAGAACGGATGCGTCCAGATCTGGTAGGCGAAGTTCTGCTCGCTGCCGAGATGAACATAGATGGCCAGATACTCATCGCCGTTCTGTTCACCTTCATTGATCTCGACTTCAACCCCCTGTTTCACCAGCTCGTCGCGCACCGACTCCATCGCAGGGCGCCCGGTGTCATTCAAGAACGCCTTCGCTTCCTTGAAATCGGGGAACGACATGCTGCGTTTGAGACGCGTCTTCCAGTCGAAACCCTTCTCGCGGCTACCGGCCGACATTCTGCCAGAGAGCGAGCCCGCCAGGCTGAGCCGGTGGCTGTCTTCCTTGAAGGCTTCCACTTTCAAGGCCTTGTAGAGACCCGCGATCATGAAGAACAGCACCACCGAGAACGGAAGCCCGGTAATCACGACCGCGCTCTGCAGCGTGGTCAGTCCGCCAGCCAGCAGCAGCGAAAGCGTCAATACGCCGATTACGGCGGACCACAGGATACGCATCCAGATCGGGGCATCGCTGTTGACGTCCTTGAGCTTCGACGTGAAGTTCGACAAGACCAGCGCCCCCGAGTCCCCCGAGGTCACGAAGAACACGATGGCCAGGATGCTCACGGCGATCGTGGTGAAGACCGGGAACGGATACTGCTGCAGGAACAGGTAGATCCCCGCCGGCGGCGTCTGCATCACCTGCTGACCGAATTCGCTCGCCCCGTTCATCGCCATGTCGATGGCGCTGTTACCGAGGATCGACATCCAGATCATCATGAACGCGATGGGCAGCGTCAGCGTACCGGCCACGAAGGTGCGGATGGTGCGCCCGCGCGAGATACGTGCGAGGAACAGACCGACGAACGGGCCCCAGGCGATCCACCAGGCCCAGAAGAACAGGGTCCAGGCATTGAGCCAGTCGGTGGGCTGGTCGAAGGCGTAGGTGTCGAACGACATCGAGACGAATCCGGAGAGATAGTCCCCGATGTTCATCACCAGCGCATTGAGCAGGAAGATCGTCTTGCCGGCGAAGAGCACGAACAGCAGCAGCGCGATCGCGAGCAGGATATTGAACTCGGAGAGCCGGCGAATACCCTTCTCGACCCCGGTAACGGCCGAGATGGTCGCGAAGAGCACGATGAGCAGCACCAGAACGGTCTGCGTCCAGGCGCTCTCGGTAATGCCGAACATGAAGTCCAGCCCGTAGTTCAGCTGGATGACGCCGATGCCGAGACTCGCCGCGATGCCGAAGACGGTACCCAGCACCGCTGCGATGTCCACGGCGTGGCCAATGGGCCCGTAGATTTTCTTGCCAAAGATCGGATAGAGCGCGCTCGAGATGGTGAGCGGCAGATTGTGACGATAGCTGAAGAACGCCAGCGACATGCCGACCAGCGTATAGATGCCCCAGCCGGACAGACCCCAATGGAGGAACGTCAGCTGCATCGCGTGGCGTGCCGCGGCGATCTGATCGTCGGGCGCGTTCGGCGCGTTGTAGAACTGGGTCAGCGGCTCCGCCAGGGCGAAGAAGATGACGCCGATCCCGATCCCGGCCGAGAACAGCATGGCGGACCAGGAGAAGATGTTGAAATCCGGCCTCGAGTGCTCTGGCCCGAGCCGAATCTTGCCGAAGCGAGAGACGCCGAGGAACAGCACGAAGGCGAGATAGATGACGACTGTCAGAAAGTAGTACCAGCCGAATGTGTTGGAGATCCACCCCAGCAGCGCATTGATGATGCCATTCGCTTGCTCGGTAGCCACCATCGCCCATACCGAAAAGACGACGATGCCAATGACCGACCCATAAAAGACGACTGGATTCAGCCTGTCCCGGGCCGGAGAATTATTATCAGGGCTTGTGCTCATGCGGCTCCCATCATGTTGATAGTTAGCGTTGACGAACCGGCGCCGAAACGTGCGCCATCGCAGCAGCGTGATCGGCCGGGCCGTTCGTTTCCGTGTTCCCGCCGCGAGGCCTTGCGACCCCTCATGGAGTTAAGTCGACTTCGTCCGTTCCAGCCAGTCGATCATGCGTTCCGACATGATCTCTTCACTCTGGCGGCCGACGCATGGCCTTGTTCGTGAGTGCCGATCATCCAACGCTGACTGGATCGAGTACCGGCGGCCCCGGTCAGCGTAAATGGGCCCAGCCGGGCACCGGCGCTCTCTAGCAGTGCGACGGGCGACGAGCCACGAACAGACCTAGACGACTTGGCACGACCATCGATTTTTATTGATTGATCGTTCAATAAAAATACGGTGTTATGAAAATAGTTTCAACCAATAAGCAGAGATTACCGAGCTTCAGGCAAACCGCTCCCGCACCGCATCATTGTTCGATGAGGCGCGGAGAGAAAAATCACGGTCGGGCGCGATGAACTGCGCGAAAAGGACAGACGAGTATTGGCACTACTCGCCCTTGAGGCGTCCGCCCATCTCCTGAGCAAGTTCGACGGCATAGTGATCCGTCATACCGCCGATGAAATCGAGCATGCGGCGATAGCTGTCGTAGAGGGTCCAGGAGGGCTTCGGCGTATTCTCGCCGATCAGCGCCAGCACGCGCTGGTGCTTGAAGGAGGATTGGCCGGTGTGGTGCAGCTCATGGGCCGCGCCGATGAACGCCTCGAGCAGAATGCCGAGTGTCGTGTAGGCGCCGATCTCGAGCTTGGCCTTGCGCTCGTTGCGGAAAATGCGCTCACGCGCGAGCTGCTTGGCGGAGGAGACGCCCCAGGTCAGATCCGGATGGCACAGATCGAGCAGATCGTCCTCCAGCGCGCCATTGAGCAGTGCAGTCTCGTGCTGCACGAAGACGTCGCCGACCTCGTTGACCGCCCGCTCCATCGCCGCGCCACGCAGTGCCGCGATGCGTCGGCGCTGGGAGACACCGGCCGCCTCCATCTTCTCGTAGCCGGCCGGCGCTTCTCCGGCGATCGAAAGCAGCACCTTGGCCACCTCCTCGTAGCGCAGAATGCCCATTTCCAGGCCATCTTCGAGGTCGAGCAGCGCATAGCAGATGTCGTCCGCGGCTTCGACCAGGTAGGCGAGCGGATGGCGACACCACTTGTTCTCCCCCGCCTGCTTCATGCCGAGGCGTTCGGTCAATTCGATCAGCAGCGGTTTCTCGGACTGATAGCAGCCGAACTTGCCCATCTTGCCGCCGTGCTCGACGGTCCACGGATATTTCAGCAGCGTGCCGAGTGTCGCCGCGGAGAGCCGCATCCCCCCCTGGAACTGGTTGTATTCGATCTGGGTAACGACTCGAAACCCCTGGGCGTTGCCTTCATAGGTCAGAAGATCGCGCCGCTGCGCGTCATCGAGACCCTCGAGCAAGCCACCGCCCTGCTGCTCGGTCCACTTGAACCAGTCGCGAATGGCGTACTCGCCAGCGTGGCCGAACGGCGGGTTGCCGATGTCGTGACCGAGACAGGCAGCTTGCACGATCACCCCGAGATCGGCCGGGCTGACCCAGGCCGGCAGGCGCTCGCGAAGCTGCTCGCCGACGATCATGCCGAGACTTCTCCCCACACAGCCGACCTCCAGCGAGTGGGTCAACCGGGTGTGGATATGATCGTTGTCGGTGAGCGGATGCACCTGGGTCTTGCGGCCCAAACGGCGGAACGAGCCGGAGAACACGATGCGGTCATAATCCTTGTGGAATGGACTACGACCGATCTCGCCCCGCGAGGTGCGCGCGTCGTGCAGACGGACAGGATCGAGCAGGCGCTCCCATTGCATGGCGGTCATCGGGGTCTCCATAAAAAGTCAGCTGCGAGCTGCGAGCTGCGAGCTGCGAGCTGCGAGCTGCGAGCGAAACAGAATGACGCGCTTCAGTCTTGAGTCAAGTCGTCAGGCCGACGGCCAGCATATCGAGGATCGGCTCGTGGCTCGCAGCTCGCGGCTTATTCCTTCACGTCCATATATTCACGCGCCCAGATCCGGTACTCATCCAGTGTCGAATAGCGCGTCGAGAGCTGCGAGGCGTCCAGATCGTTGGTGGCGATGTTGCGCTGTTCGCGCAGACAGTCATAGGTTGCCTTGATCGCGGCGAAGTAGGCGGCGTGACCATTGACCACGACGCGCACGCCGAGCTTGGCCAACCGGGCACGATCGCGCAGCGCCGGATTGTCATAGGTGACCAGCATCAACGGCACGGTCAGCGGCTCGGCGAGCGTTTCCAGATGCTCGAAATCGCGCACGCCAACCAGGCAGACTGCATCGACGCCGGCAGCCTGATAGGCGCGAATGCGAGCGACGGCGGACTCATCGTCGAGCTGGCCGGCATTGGTGCGGGCGATGATCGACAGTGCCGGGTCGATACGCGCTTCCAGCGCCGCACGCATCTTGCCGACGCCCTCTTCCACCGAAATCAGATCGGTGGACTTGTGGCCGTACTGTGCCGGCAGCAGCGTGTCCTCGATCGTCAGCGCCGCCACGCCGGCCCGCTCCAGCTCGGTGATCGTACGCATGGTGTTAAGCGCGTTGCCGTAGCCGTGATCGGCATCGGCAATGAACGGCAGTCGGGCGACGCGGCCGATGCGCGTGGCCTGTTCGACGAATTCACTCAGCGTGATTAGGGCAAAATCCGGCGCCGCCAACACCTGCAGCGAAGCGACGGAGCCACCGAGAATACCGACTTCGAACCCGAGATCGGCGGCGATGCGCGCGGACATCGGATCGAAGACCGAAGCGGTGTAATAGCAGTCGTCGCTCTCCAGAAGCTGACGAAAGTCGTTGCGTAGATCGTGCTGGGAAGGACTTGCCACGAAACACTCCTATTAAGGACGTCGCGCAAGAGAAACACCCGCGCGGCGAAGAGGTGAAAGCCGCCGATAGCCGATGACACGGCGAACAGAGTGTCGACGGAATCGAAAATTCTACCACTAAAGTCTGACCAGGAGGTCGGGTGGCGCGAGGCCTGGCGCATCACCATGAATTGCCTGCATGTCGCTCATGAGAGGCCTTCACTGGCCGGTCGCCACGCGAGCCCGCATCATTAGCGGACTCAACAATCTATCGCGCCTAGCCGCATCATGACCATGGCGCATCTCGAGAGGCTTTCTCATGTCGCAGACGCATCCCCCATTCCGAGCCGATATCGTCGGCAGCTTTCTTCGTCCCGCCGCACTGAAAGAAGCGCGAGCTCAATTCCAACGCGATGACATCGACGCAACCGCGCTCAAGGCGGTGGAAGATGCGGAAATACGCCGCGTCGTCGAACAGCAGGAAGCGCTCGGCATGAAAGTCGCCACCGACGGCGAATTTCGCCGCTCCTGGTGGCACTTCGACTTTCTCGAGCACCTTGAAGGCGTGACCGGCTATTTCGGCGACCAGGGTATCCAGTTCCAGGGCAAGGAGACCTCGGCCAAGCAGATCCGGGTCGACGGCAAGGTCGCCTTCAACCCGACGCACCCGATGCTGGATCACTTCCGCTATCTGGCCAGCGTGACCCGCGTGATGCCGAAGATGACGATCCCCAGCCCCAGCGTTCTGCACTTCCGCGGCGGGCGCAGGAAGATCGACAGCGGCATCTATCCCAGCCTGGACGCGTTCTTCGCCGATACGGCCGATGCCTATCGCGATGCCGTTCGTGCCTTTTACGACGCCGGCTGTCGCTATCTGCAGCTCGACGACACCGTGTGGGCGTATCTCTGCTCCGAGAAGGAGCTGCAGGCAGCGCGGGATCGCGGTGACGACCCGGATCGACTGCAATCGATCTACGCCGAGATGCTCAACCACGCGCTGGCCGACAAGCCGGACGATCTCTACGTCGGTCTGCATGTCTGCCGCGGCAATTTCCGCTCGACCTGGATCAGCGAAGGCGGCTACGAACCCGTCGCCGAGACACTGTTCGGCAAGGTCGGCGTCGATGCCTGGTTCCTCGAATACGACAGCGAGCGTGCCGGCAGCCTCGATCCGCTGCGCTTCATTCCCGAAGGCGCTCAGCAAGCGGTACTGGGTCTGATCACCACCAAGGTCGGCGAGCTCGAAAACCCCGATGCCGTTCGAGCGCGACTCGACGAAGCGACGCAGTACGTCGATAAATCCCAGATCTGCCTGAGCCCGCAGTGCGGATTCGCTTCCACCGAAGAGGGCAACGACCTCGCCGAGCAGGCCCAGTGGGACAAGGTTCGCCTGGTGCACGATATCGCCAAGGCGTATTGGCCCGACGCCTGATCGCGATCATGCGGCAGGCGCCGGCCCAGAAGCCGACGCCTGCACGTTTCCGAGCTTCTCGGGACCGGATCAGCCGGTCGGGTTGCCGTCGTCCTGCCCCATCAACGACCCCAGCAGGCGACTCAAGAAGCCCTTGCGCTCGGGATCGGGCTCCTGCTCGATCAGCGCCTTGGGATCGATGCTGTCACGCTCGACGTGGATGAACGCAGCCTGGAACGGCGGCAGCGTCAGCGTGCCTTCGCGCAGATGAGCCGTAAACCCCTCGTGATAGACGATCTGTCCGGCACCCTCGGGGAGTCGGGTCGTGCGGGTGTCGTCGGTCAGGTTGAACACCGCCAGAATGGCCTGATCTCGCGAGACGCGCAGCCAGCCGAGCAGGTCGTCATCGAAGTCGCTCAGAATCAGCGTGCCCTCGACCATCGCCGGCTGTGACTTGCGCCAGTGCAAAAAGGAGCGCGTCACGCTCAGCGTGCTGTCGGCCTGCGTCTGCTGGCGCTCGACCGACAGACGCCGATGATGGAAGTCGACCGGCAGCCACGGCTCGACGGTCGAGAACCCGCCGCGTTCGCCGTCGCTCCACGGCATCGGCGTCCGGCAGCCGTCGCGCCCCTTATATTCGGGCCACAGCGCCAGGCCGTAGGGGTCGACCAGGCGCTCGTAAGGCACATCGCCTTCGGTCAGCCCCAGCTCCTCGCCCTGGTAGAGACAGATGCTGCCGTAGAGCGAGCAGAGCATCACGGTCGCGACCTTGGCCACCAGCGGACCCTGCTGCTCCATGTGCTCGTGGTTCGCCCAGCGAGACACAACGCGAGTGACATCATGGTTCGAGAGCGCCCAGCAGGGCCAGGCGTCGCCGGCGTAGTACTGGAAGTGCTCGATGATGTCGCGCAGCTGCTTGGCCTCGAATCGCGCATCGAACAGGTCGAAGGTGTAGGCCATGTGCAGGCGATCGTTGCCGATGGTGTACTCGACCATGCGCTCCAGCGGCCGGTCGTCCGAGATTTCGCCGACGGTCATGGTGTCGGGATATTCGTCCATCAGCGCGCGCAGCTCGCCGAGAAAGCCGAGATTCTCCGGCTGGCTGATATCGAACTGATGACGCTGCATCGAGTAAGGGTTGGACGCGGGCACGCTGGGCGTCTTGAGTTCGTGGCTGCCGAGCGCCGGGTTGTCCTGCAGTGCGACGCTGTGAAAGTAGAAGTTGGAGGTATCCAGACGAAACCCGTCGACGCCGAGATCGAGCCAGAAACGCGCGTTATCGAGCTGCGCCTTGCGAACCGCCGGATTGTGGAAATTCAGATCCGGCTGACACGACAGGAAGTTGTGCAGATAGTACTGCCGGCGCCGGCTATCGAAGGTCCAGGCGCTGCCGCTGAAAAACGACAGCCAGTTGTTCGGCGGCGTGCCGTCCGGCTTGGGGTCGGCCCACACGTACCAGTCGGACTTCTGATTCTGACGCGAGCTTCGGCTCTGCACGAACCAGTGATGCTGGTCGGACGTGTGGCTGAGCACCAGATCGATGATCACCTTCAATCCCAGCTCATGGGCGCGCTCCAGCAGCGCCTGAAAATCGTGAAACGAGCCGAACATCGGATCGACGCCGCGATAGTCGGTCACGTCGTAACCGAAGTCCTTCATCGGTGAGGGAAAGAACGGCGAGATCCAGATTGCATCGACGCCAAGCTCCGCGACGTAGTCGAGCTTGGCGGTGATCCCCGGCAGGTCACCGATCCCGTCGCCACGGGCATCCATGAAGCTTCGCGGATAGATCTGGTAGATGACGCTGCCACGCCACCATTGGCTCATGTCGGGCATGGATTCTCCACGGTTTCTCGCATGACGGACGTCTGCTGCCGCGCGCCGACGGCAACAGGAGACGACAGCGCCCGGCGAATCGCCGGGCACTCGTTAACAGCCTAGACGCTTTTCTTAATTCAAGTTAAGTGCTGAGACAGGTCACCATCCGACGCGTTCAGAAAACCGACACCGTCGCCTGCGGCGAGTGATGTCGTCGCTCGGTCAGTCGTCGGCCAGCGCCGGCAGCAACACCTTCAGCTTGCGGGTCAGCGTATTGCGGCCCCAGCCCAGGAGCTCGGCTGCCTCGCCCTTGCGCCCACCGGTGTGCTTGAGCGCCGTCTCGATCAGGATGCGCTCGAAATCCGGCACCGACTCTTCCAGCAGATGCGTGTGGCCGGACGCCAGCGCGCGGTCGGCCCACTCACGAAACGCATTGCGCCAGTCGCCACCGCTGGTCTCGGTGCCCTCCAGATCGCGCAGCTCCGGCGGCAGATCGTCGACCAGCACCTCGCGTCCGGAGGCCATCACGGTCAGCCAGCGGCAGGTATTCTCGAGCTGGCGCACGTTGCCTGGCCAAGGCAGTCGCGTGAGGTGCGTTTCCGCTTCCTTGGTCAGCACCTTCGGTTCGGTGGAGAGCTCCTTGGCCGCCTCGGCCAGAAAGTGCTGAGCGAGCCGCGGGATGTCCTCGCGACGCTCGGACAGCCGAGGCAGGTGAACGCGAATGACGTTGAGGCGGTGGAAAAGATCCTCGCGAAACCGCCCTTCGGCGACCAGCTTCTCGAGATTCTGGTGGGTGGCGGCGATGATGCGCACGTCGACCTTGACCGGCGTGTGGCCGCCGACGCGATAGAACTCGCCGTCGGCCAGCACGCGCAGCAGCCGCGTCTGCGTGTCCGCCGGCATGTCCCCGATCTCGTCGAGAAACAGCGTACCGCCATCGGCCTGCTCGAAACGTCCGCGACGCTGGGCGGCGGCGCCGGTGAAGGCGCCCTTTTCATGGCCGAACAGTTCGGACTCCATCAGGTCCTTGGGAATCGCCGCCATGTTGAGCGCGATGAACGGGTTTCCGGCACGCGGACTGTGCTGATGCAGCGCCTGCGCCACCCGCTCCTTGCCGGTTCCCGACTCGCCGTTGATCAGCACCGTGATGTGGGATTGCGAGAGCCGGCCGATGGCACGAAAGACCTCCTGCATCGCCGGCGCTTCGCCAATGATCTCGGCTGACAACCCCTCCGGCATCGCCGCGGGCGAACGGCGCTCGCGGGCATGAGCAACGCCACGGCGAACCAGCGCCAGCGCATCGTCGACATCGAACGGCTTGGGCAGGTACTCGAAGGCACCGCCCTGATAGGACGCGACGGCGCTGTCCAGATCGGAGTGGGCCGTCATCACGATAACCGGAAGATCGGGATGGTTCTGACGGATCCTTGCCATCAGATCGAGACCGTCCAACCCCGGCATGCGGATGTCGGTCAGCACCACGTCGGGCGGCTGGCGCTCGATCGATTCCAGCGCGGCATCGGCCCGCTCGAAGGATTTCACTTCCAGATCCGGTTGCGCCAGCGCTCGCTCCAGTACCCAACGAATCGCACGGTCGTCGTCGACGATGACAATACGAGCGACATCGGTCATGACAGTCTCCAGTAGGACGGTCCAGCAGAATAGGGAATCGCGCTCTCGGCGACCTCGATAGGGCGCGCCGTGACGCGCGGGGCGGAACAGACGATCGCGTTCACTGCGGCGCCTCGAAGGGAATCAGCAGACGGAATTCGGTGGCGCCAGGGCGGGACTCGCATTCGATCAGCCCCTGGTGCTGATGCAGGATCGACTGCGCAATGGATAGCCCGAGACCGCTCCCCTCGGCGCGCCCGGAGACCATCGGAAAGAACAGCGTCTCGCGTATGTGCTCGGGGATTCCCGGCCCGTTGTCGATGATCGCCACCTCGCACACCAGGCGATGACGCTCTGCCCCGAGCGTAAATTGACGCCGCACTCGCGTACGCAGCAGCAAGTGCGGCGCCGGCGTGCCGAACTCCTCCATCGCCTGCACCGCGTTGCGAGCGATATTGAGCGTCGCCTGGATCAGCTGCGCCTCGTCGCCGATCAGATCGGGCACGCTGGGATCGTAGTCACGCTCGAACGTCAGCTGGTGGTGCTCCACCTCAAGCAGCGCCCGCACGCGCTCCAGCACCTTGTGCACGTTCAACGGCTCGTGATGCACCAGCGTGTTGGGGCCGAGCATCCGGTCGACGAGGTCGCGCAGCCGATCCGCTTCCTCGACGATGATGCGGGTGAACTCGGTCAACTGGGGGTCGGGCAAATCTCGTTCGAGTAGCTGCGCCGCACCGCGAATGCCGCCCAGCGGATTCTTCACTTCGTGGGCAAGCCCCCGCGTGAGCACCTTGACCGTCTCCTGCCGGGCGATCAACGCCTCTTCCCGCGAGATACGCAGCAGCCGGTCCCGCGGCTCGATCTCGAGCAGCAGCTCGCGGCTGGTCATCGGCGTAGCGGTGAAATCGACGGTAATGACCTCACCGGTCGCCAGTACCAGTGCGGCCTCCCGCTGCGTGTAGGGGTGAAACTCCACCATCGCCTTCTGCAGCACCTGACGGATGACGCCATCCTGGCCCTCGAGGCAGTCGAGCCACTGTCCGACCACGCGGGGGCGACTGGCGGCAAGAAGCGCCTCTGCGGCGGGATTCAGCCAGCGCACGTGAAGCGCGTCGTCCAGCAGAACGACGGCGGTCGTCAAGTGCTCCAGCAAGCGTTGATACATACGTTGTTCCATCGTGGTGATCCGGTATGTGCTTATACAGTGCAAAAACCGCGCCACTCCCCGAATTGGCCCAGAGACGGAGGGTGGACGATGGAGGCGCGTCTAGTGTGCACCAGTTTGGGGCAACAAAGTACCGGCGTGCTTACCGATTGGGATTATTCGGATTCCTGGGCAGGTTCACGCTGGCCCGCTGGACGTAGATCGTGACCGGCGGCGTTGCCAGTCGCGTCTGGCCCTGCCCGTCAACCAGCTCGGCCTGCAGGCGATGCTCGCCGCGTTCGAGCTGACTCAGCGCGAATACGCTCGAGTGCATCGGCGACTGGCGGACCTTGCCATCCACGCGGAGCTGAACCCGATCTTGCCGGCGCAGCGCTGGCTCGATCGAGAGCTTCACCTGAACATTGCCCGCTTGCCCGGTCGGAATCGTCTGTTCGTTGCCGGGGCTTGCGATCGCGAAGCGCGCGTACTCGAAGGCCGCCTCCGGCGACGGAGCTGGCGTCATCGACCTCACGCTATCCGCGTCATGGGGCGCACTCGGATCGACCACCGTAATCGGCGCGAGATCCACGCGACTGCCGGCCTGCGGCTCGTCGCTGTAGACGACGTTGCCCTGGGCATCGATGTGGCGATACACCGGCGCCGCGAGGGCCAGCGACGTCAAACTGCCGAGCGCCAGGCTCGTCAGTACCGGCCACGCCAGCACCTGCCTCGTCAAAATCTTGCTCATCTTGATCTTGCGCATCGTCCGACTCCCTTCGCAAATGAACAGGCCTTGAAAAAGCTGCCGCGGGGCGCATCAAGCAGCGCTCGTCGGGGGCATTCTTGCTGTCTATCGGCCCGATACGATCACTCTGCACCACCGGCAAAGGCCCCCTCGATGCAGACCGCGAGCAGATCGACACAGGTTATGAGCACATCACCGATGGCTTGGCATCACCTTGCGCCGCTCGGCCAACGCTGTCGCTCGCCACCGAAGATCGACCCAGACGAAAAAGCCCCACCGAAGGGTGGGGCTTGTGCACAGCATGACTCGTCGCCGAGGCGACGGACCGCAATCAAACGCTGTAGTAGAGCTCGAACTCGACCGGGTGAGTCGCCAGGCGCAGACGCTCGACGTCTTCACCTTTCAGCTCGATGTAGGCATCGATCATGCTGTCGGTGAAAACACCACCTTCGGTCAGGAAGGCACGATCGGCGTCCAGAGCTTCCAGTGCCTGATCCAGGCTGGTCGCGACGGTCGGGACTTTCTTGCCTTCTTCCGGCGGCAGGTCGTAGAGGTTCTTGTCCATCGCGTCGCCAGGATGGATCTTGTTCTTGATGCCGTCGATGCCGGCCATCAGCATCGCCGAGAACGCCAGATACGGGTTGGCCGTCGGGTCGGGGAAACGCGCTTCGACTCGCTTGCCTTTCGGGCTGGCGGTGTACGGGATACGGATGGACGCGGAACGGTTACGCGCGCTGTAGGCGAGCATGACCGGCGCTTCGAAGCCCGGGACCAGACGCTTGTAGGAGTTGGTCGAAGCGTTGGTGAAGGCGTTCAGGGCACGCGCGTGCTTGATGATGCCGCCGATGTAGTAAAGCGCCATCTCGGACAGGCCTGCGTACTCGTCGCCCGCAAACTGGTTGCTGCCGTCTTTCCAGAAGGACTGGTGGACGTGCATGCCGGAACCGTTGTCACCGACCAGCGGCTTGGGCATGAAAGTTGCGGTCTTGCCGTAGGCGTGGGCGACGTTGTGGATGACGTACTTCATCTCCTGAACTTCGTCAGCCTTCTTCACCAGCGTATTGAACTTGACACCGATCTCGTTCTGACCGGCGTTGGCCACTTCGTGGTGATGGACTTCGACGCCCTGACCGATCGCCTGCAGCGTGTTGCACATCGCGCTGCGGATGTCGTGGAAGCTATCGACCGGCGGGACCGGAAAGTAGCCGCCTTTGACGCGCGGACGGTGGGCCAGGTTGCCGCCTTCGAACTGACGATCGGTCGCCCAGGCGCCCTCTTCGGACGAGATCTTGTACATCGAGCCCTCGATATCGGACTTGAAGTGCACTTCGTCGAAGATGAAGAATTCGGGTTCCGGGCCGAAGAAGGCGGTGTCACCCAGGCCGGTGCTCTGCAGGTAGGCTTCGGCGCGCTTGGCGATAGAGCGCGGATCACGCTCGTAACCCTGCATGGTGGACGGCTCGATGATATCGCAGCGCAGGATCAGAGTGGCGTCTTCGGTGAACGGGTCGAGGAAGGCGGTGCCGTCTTCCGGACGCAGGATCATGTCGGACTCGTTGATGCCCTTCCAGCCTTCGATGGAAGACCCGTCGAACATCTGGCCATCTTCAAAGAATTCCGCATCGACGGCGCTGGCCGGGATCGTGACGTGCTGCTCCTTGCCCTTGGTATCGGTAAAGCGCAGATCTACCCATTTGACGTCGTGTTCTTCAATCAGGGCGAGGGTTTTCTCAGACATGATGTCCTCCACTGTGAGCCTTGGCTCGATTCGTTGGCGAATGTCCAACACCGCTTTGTAGCATGCATCTTTGTATCATGGGTCAGCGGGGCTTGCCCACGCGCACGGCATTTTCCTCTGCTTATGCAGAGAATGTGCCAAAATGGAGCATGCCGCCTTCTACAAAAGACAAGATTCTGATTTGCAATAGACTTTTTCGGTTTCGCGACGACAGGCTACGGCGTGGGAGGCACTGCCGCGGCGAGTCACTTCGGTGCTCAAGGGCTTGTAAGCACCTTTTTGGTTCACTATTTAAGCCAAACGCACCAAAATGAAACATTAATTCCTCCAGCTTTACCTGCTGGTGCTACCGCGCCAATACTGTACCGATGACGAGGCAGAGCGGATTGCCTCGAGGATGAGACAAGCGGATGCCGGCTTGACCGGCCCTCCGGACCTTGTGAATCGAGATGGCGCCGGTGCCATCTTGCGAAGGGAATCGACTCATGCCCAAGCTCGATAGCCCCCAGAGCGTGGTCAAACGCCTGCGCGGACACTGGCGTCTGAGTCTGAGCGAACCGCTCTACGGACGCAGCGCGATCGTCGTCATCCAGCGCGTGCTGGATGACGAGGACGAAGCTCGTCTGCCCCATAGAACCGACTGGTGCCTCGGACCGGAGAGCTTCCGTCAGCTGCTCGACTCGCTCGCCGAGAACGCCCAGGTGGTGAGTCTGGCCAGCGCGCTGCAGCAGCACCATGACTCGCGCCCGCGAATCGCCTTGACCTTCGATGGCGGCTGGCAGGATCTGAATCGCCAGGTCGCGCCGGCGCTGGAGAAGCTGGCATTGCCGGCCAGCGTCTTCATTCCGCATGCGTCGGCGCCTCACTTTCGTGCGCCCTGGCGCGCCGTGCTCAGCGAAGCGCTGTGGCAGGCAGAGATCGACGGCGAGGCCTTCCAGGCGTTCGTGGCCGCAGGGCTGGCGCCACCGCCGGTTGGCGGGCCGCACCGGGATGAAGCCGCCAGCCGAGCGATTCGTCTTTACCTCGAACAGCAGACGCTCGCCTCGAGCGTTCAGAGCCGACTGGAGAGTCTCGCCGAAACCCTGCTGCCCGCCTCTGGCCTGATGCGCCAGGCACTCGACCCTTTCAGCATCCGGCGTCTGGAATCGGGCGGATTGATTCGCTTCGGTTCCCTGAGCATGCCGGTTCCTGGCGACGTCCACTCGTTGCATCGGCTTCGCCACAGTCGCCATCGCCTGGCCAGTCTGTGCCAGCAGCCGCTCGACATCGTGGCGTGCGCCAGCGATGACGGAGATGCCACGCTGGTCCAGCTGGCGGAGAAGATGGGCATCCAGCACGTCCTGACCCGCCAACCGGGGTGGCTACCCCCCTCGCCCCGCCACATTCGACTACCGCGATTCTCGATCACGCAGCCGCTGGCGAGCAGTCCGGGAAAGCTGTTCGACTGGCTACTGGGCTATCTGCAGTAGCGCGGGCAGCCCTCTTCAGTCGAAGTCCCGCGCCGGCATGAGAAGCGCGGGCCAGCGCGTCTGCCACTGCTTCTCGAGCGCGCGACGCCGGAGCACCTCGGCATCGCCGTGCAGCGGATTGAGCGTGACGCGCCCTGACATCAGCGTCTCGATACCGAACGGGGCCAGCAGACGCAGCCGATCCCGCTCATCCAGCGTGACGCCGACAGCGGTCTCGCACTCGACCCAGAAGCGCATCGCATCGAGGGTGGATCGATAGGGCTCGTGACCGTGACGGCAGTGCATCCGCGCCTGATTCTTGACCGACCACGGCGCGCCGCCGTGCGCCTGCAGCCGCTGCGTCAGCTCGCGATCCCGCGCACTCGAATCATCCTCACGATCGAAAAAGATGAGGTCGATGTCGTTCAAGGGCGTGGGAACGTCATGCGCATGCAGTCGATCCCATACCAGGTTGCGCACGAACCCCGCCGCCAGCGCCCACTGCGGCAGTGCCAGCTCGCGCGCCTGGCGGAGCCGCGTCATGCGCTCCGCGTCTTCCCGAACCCAGCCGAGCAGCCGCGCTTCGAGCGTCGGGTTATCGCCCACTACCGGCCATCGGCGTCGAGTCGCCTCAGACGCACACGCCGCACCCGGTGTCGCTCGACGTCGCGAATCTCGATCCGCCACGGTTCTACATCCACCGTGGCGCCGATGTAGGGCAGTGTCTCCAGGCGGTCGATCACCAGCCCGGCGAGGCTGGTGTAGTTGCGATCGAGCGGCAGCGGCTCGGGGAGTTGCTGATTGACGTCGACCATGTCCTCGCTGGCATCGACATCGTAGACGTCGTCGCCGATACGACGGATACGTGCTTGCCCGCCGGGCGCCGTCAAATCCTCCTCGGAGAGATCGCGCATGATATCGAGCAGCGTAGCGACGCCTTCGAGCGTGCCGAATTCATCGACCACGAAGGCGATCATCTCGCCACTGCGCTGAAACTGGCCGAGCGCCTCGACCAGACTGGTGTTCTCCAGCAGTACCAGCGGCTGTTCGATCAGCACCTCGATCTCGGCGGGCTGACCGTCCAGCAGCACGTCGAGCAGCCGCTTCTTGTGGATGACGCCGAGCGGCGAGTCGCTTTTCCCCTCGCGGATCACCACCAGGCTCGCATGCCGACTGGCCCGCAGCTGTTCCAGCCGCTTCGGTTCGGCATCGGCCAGATCGAGGCAGTCCAGATCGCGGCGCAGCGTCATCACCGCGCTGATCGGCTTGTCCGCCATCGACAGCACCCCGCGAACCATGCGCTGCTCCTCGGCGCCGAACATCGTCGCGGCCACGCCGGTGTCGCGCTGCTCGATGCCCACGTTGCCGCCACTGATCAGCCGCATCACCGCGTCGGCCGTGCGCGTGCGCCGAGTGGTACCACGCGCTTCGACGCGGGTCCGGCGTCGGCGCCACTCCTCGAGCAGTTCGATGACGATCGAGAAGCCGATCGCGCCGTAAAGGTAGCCCTTGGGAATGTGCAGCCCCATGCCCTCGGCGACGAGGCTGAAGCCGATCATCAAGAGAAAGCCGAGACAGAGCAGGATCACGGTCGGATGCTGCCCCACGAATCGCGTCAGCGGCTTGCTGGCCAGCAGCATCAGGCTGACGGCGATGATCACGGCGATCATCATCACCATGAGATGTTCCGACATGCCGACGGCGGTGATGACCGAATCGATCGAGAACACGGCATCCAGCGCCACGATCTGCGCGACGACGACCGAGAACGCGGCATAAGCCCCTCGTGCCGCGCCGCCATGGGCCGTAGTGGCATTGATGTGGTCGTGCAGCTCGCTGGTCGCCTTGTAGATGAGAAAGAGACCACCGCCGATGAGGATCAGATCTCGGCCGCTGAAACCGTGTTCGAAGACATTGAACAGAGGCCGCGTCAGCCCCATCAGCCAGGAGATGGCCCCGAGCAGGACCAGGCGCATGATCAGCGCGAGCGAGAGCCCCATGAGGCGAGCCCGGTCGCGCTGGGCCGGCGGCAGCTTGTCGGCCAGAATGGCGATGAATACCAGGTTGTCGATACCCAGCACGATCTCGATGACGACCAGCGTCGCCAGGCCCGCCCAGGCGGCCGGATCGGCGATCCAGGAAAATTCGAACCACCCCATCAGTGAAGCCTCCCGGACAAGACGCGGGACGCATCGGTGGCGGTAAAGAAAGTCGGAAACGGGGAGAGAACGCCGGTATCGACGGCGCGGAAAGACAGGGAGCGACAACAGTCGTCGTCGATTGACGTGGCCAAGCCAGGTTCCTCGAGAATAGAGAACCGTCCATTCTATGGCGCTCTCGCGTGGAGGGGAATCCCGTCACGATCCCGTCGTTTCGACGAAAGTAGCCAGTCTCGCGCCCTTGCCTGTACAATGCGCGCCCAGCCTTCCTACCCGTGCCCAGGGGGACTCGTCGATTCGCGCTCGAAATGCCGGTCGCCGATAGACAACATGGGCGCCTACATTTTTACGATGGATAAAGCCCCATGAGTGACAACGCCGCTGACGCTCGCATCGAGAGCATTAGAAACATTGCCATTATCGCGCACGTCGACCACGGCAAGACCACGCTGGTCGACAAGCTGCTCCAGCAGTCCGGCACCCTGGATCGCAAGGCCGAGGGTCAGGACCGCATCATGGACTCCAACGACCAGGAGAAAGAGCGCGGTATCACCATCCTGGCCAAGAACACCGCGATCCGCTGGAACGACGGCAACGGCCGCGACTACCACATCAATATCGTCGACACCCCGGGACACGCCGACTTCGGTGGCGAGGTCGAGCGCGTCATGTCGATGGTCGACTCCGTTCTCCTGCTGGTCGACGCGGTCGACGGCCCGATGCCGCAGACTCGCTTCGTGACCCAGAAGGCGTTCGCCCAGGGCTTGAAGCCGATCGTCGTGGTCAACAAGATCGACCGCCCGGGTGCGCGCCCTGACTGGGTCATCGACCAGATCTTCGATCTGTTCGACAACCTCGGCGCTTCCGACGAGCAGCTCGATTTCCCGATCATCTACTGCTCGGCGCTCAACGGCATCGCCGGCATGGAGCCGGACCAGCTCGCCGACGACATGGACCCGATGTTCCACTCCATCGTCGATATCGTCGAGCCGCCCAAGGTCGAGATCGACGGCCCGTTCCAGATGCAGATCTCCGCGCTCGACTACAACAGCTACGTCGGTGTCATCGGTCTCGGTCGCATCAAGCGCGGCAGCGTCAAGCCGGGCCAGCAGATCAGCGTCATCACCAAGGAAGGCAACACCCGCAAAGGCAAGATCGGCCAGGTCATGACCCACATGGGTCTCGAACGCGTCCAGACCGACGAAGCCACTGCCGGCGACATCGTCTGCATCACCGGCATCGAGGATCTGGCGATCTCCGACACCTTGTGTGACGTCAGCGCCGTCGAGGCACTGCCGGCGCTCACCGTCGACGAGCCGACCGTCTCCATGACCTTCCAGGTCAACGACTCGCCGTTCGCGGGCAAGGACGGCAAGTTCGTCACCAGCCGCAACATCAAGGAGCGTCTGGATCAGGAGCTGATCCACAACGTCGCGCTGCGCGTCGAGCAGGGCGACAGCGCCGAGAAGTTCAAGGTCTCCGGCCGCGGCGAGCTGCACCTCTCGGTGCTGATCGAGACGATGCGTCGTGAAGGTTTCGAGCTGGCCGTCGGCCGCCCCGAAGTCATCATCAAGGAGATCGACGGCGTCAAGCAGGAGCCGTACGAAGAGGTCATCATCGACTGCGAAGAGCAGCATCAGGGTTCGGTGATGGAGGAGCTCGGCTACCGCAAGGGCGAGCTTTCCAACATGAACCCGGACGGCAAGGGCCGAGTGCGCCTGGACTTCATCATTCCGGCGCGTGGTCTGATCGGCTTCCGCGGTCAGTTCCTGACCCTGACCTCCGGCACCGGCATTCTGACCAGCCGCTTCGACCACTATGGCCCGCTGAAGCCGGACGCGCAGATCAAGCGTCGCAACGGTGTGCTGGTGTCGATGGTTTCCGGCAAGGCGCTGGCCTACGCCCTCTACGCGCTGCAGGACCGCGGCAAGCTGATCGTCGAGCACGGCACCGAGGTCTATGAAGGCATGCTGATCGGGATCAACAACCGCGCCGAAGACATGGTGGTCAACCCGACCAAGGCGAAGAAACTCGACAACATGCGCGCCTCGGGCAACGACGAGAACATCGTGCTGACGCCGCCGGTGCGCTTCACGCTGGAGCAGGCGATCGAGTTCCTCGACGATGACGAGCTGGTCGAGATCACGCCGAACCATATTCGTCTGCGCAAGAAGTTCCTGACCGAGAACGAGCGCAAACGCGCCAAGAAGAACTGATCAGCGATCTGTTCTCCAGAGACACCCGCCTCCCGGCGGGTGTCTTCGTTTACGCTGCCCGTCGTTGGCGAGGCGTTTAACGAAAAGGCTACTCACGCGAACTGACGCCTGTACAATCGGCAACATTGGTCGCGCCCGCCCCGCGCCGGAGGGCCAATCCCCATCGCAGCACCGACAGCAACAACAACTGCGCATCAAGGAACCCCGATGACCCCGATCATCGATGTCCGTAACATCAAGAAGTCGTTCGGCGGCCTGACCGTCATCGACGACTGCTCCATCCAGGTCCAGAAAGGCTCGATCACCGGCATGATCGGCCCCAATGGTGCCGGCAAGTCGACGCTGTTCAATATCATCGCCGGCAGCCTGCTGCCGGATAGCGGCGAAGTGCTGCTCGATGGCGAACCGATCACCTGGCTCTCCGCCAACCACCGTTTTCACAAGGGACTGCTGCGCACCTTCCAGATCGCGCACGAGTTCAGCCATCTGACCTCGCTGGAAAACCTGATGATGGTGCCACCGGCGCAGGAGGGCGAGAACCTCTTCAGCACCTGGTTCAAGCCGGGCGAAGTCAAGCGTCAGGAAGCGCAAACCCGGCGCCGGGCGCTGGAGGTACTGGACTTCATCGGCCTCTCGCACGTGCGCAACGAGCTGGCCGGCAACCTTTCCGGCGGCCAGAAGAAGCTTCTGGAGCTCGGCCGCACGATGATGACCGACGCCCGCGTGGTCCTGCTCGACGAGATCGCCGCCGGCGTCAACCGCACCCTGCTGGGCGATCTGATCGACAACATCGAGCGCCTGAATCGCGAGATGGGCTACACCTTCCTGGTCATCGAGCACGACATGGAGATGATCGCGCGGCTTTGCGATCCGGTGATCGTGCTGGCCCAGGGCCAGGTCATGGTCGAAGGCTCGATTGCCGATATCCAGAACAATCCCGAGGTCATCGAAGCCTACTTCGGCGCGGAACCGGCCTGATATCGCCGTCGATATCAGACGCTCACACCCGATTCCCGGACCGGCACGACAACGATAGAGCGACAGATGCCAATACTCGAAGCGATCGACGTTCATGGCGGCTACGGCGGCATGAACATTCTCAACGGCGTCGACATGGCGATCGAAGCCGACGAAGTCGGCGTCATCGTCGGCCCCAACGGCGCCGGCAAATCGACCATGCTCAAGGCCGTGTTCGGCCTTTTGACCATCACCGGTGGCGAGATCCGCCTACGCGGCGAGCCGATCACCAATCTCTCGCCGCACAAGCTGGTCGAGATGGGCATGGGATTCGTGCCGCAGGAGAAGAACATCTTCCCCAGTCTCTCGGTGGAAGAGAATCTCGAGATGGGCGCCTTCCTCAAGCCGGCCACGGCGTCACGGCTGAAGCAGCAGATCTTCGAGTTCTTTCCTCCATTGAAGGAGAAGCGCCGACAGCCCGCGGGCGAGCTCTCCGGCGGACAGCGCCAGATGGTCGCCATGGGCCGCGCACTGATGAACGAGCCCAGCGTGCTGCTGCTCGACGAGCCGACCGCCGGCCTCTCGCCGCTTTACATGAACGAGATTTTCGAACGGGTGAAAGCGATTGCCGCCTCCGGCGTCGGCGTGCTGATGGTCGAGCAGAACGCCAAGCAGGCGCTGCGCATCGCGCACCGAGGCTTCGTGCTGGCCGCCGGGCAGAATCGCTTCACCGATACCGGCGAGGCGCTGCTCAACGACCCGCAGGTGGCCAGGAGCTTCCTCGGCGGCTGAGACTGTTTGGCGTCGCGCGCTTGGCCGCGGCCGGCGTTAACTCGATTTTCCGGGCTATTCCATCAAAGAGATGTCGTCGTGAATGAGCTGATCTACTTCTTTAACTATGTCGTGGTCGCCGGCAGCGTCACCGGCTGTATCTACGCCATGGGCGCGGTCGGCGTGACGCTGATCTACAGCATTCTGCGCTTCGCCCACTTTGCCCATGCCGACATGATGACGCTCGGCACCTTCGTCGTGCTGCTGCTGACGATGCTCTTTCCCCACGCCGGCGATGCCCTGGGGCTGCCCACGGCCATCGTCATGCTGCCGATCGGCATGGTCTTCACCTCGCTGGTGGCCGTGGGCATCGACCGGGCCTTCTACCAGCCGCTGCGCGCGCACAAGGTCAAGCCGATCGTCATGGTGATCGCCTCGCTCGGCGTCACGCTGATGCTGCAGGGGCTGATCCGGCTCTTCGCCGGGACCGGCGCGCAGAGTCTCTACGTCGATGCGCGCAAGGAGATCTTCCGTATCGATATTCCGGGCGTGACCCGGCCGATCATTCTCACCGAACCCCAGATTATCCTGTTCGTCGTCACCATCGTCGCGGTCGTCGGCCTGCATCTGTTTTTGACTCGGGCCAGACTCGGCAAGGCGATGCGAGCCATGTCTGACAACCCCGATCTGGCGCGTGCCTCGGGCATCAATACCCAACTGATCGTGACACTCACCTGGGTCATCGCCGGCGGGCTTGCCACCATCGCCGGCACGCTGCTGTCGCTGGACGTCGCGTTCAAGCCGGACCTGAGCTTCTTTCTGCTGCTGCCGATCTTCGCCGCGGCGATCGTCGGTGGCGTCGGCCACCCGCTCGGCGCCATCGCCGGCGGCTTTCTGGTCGGTTTCGCCGAGACGCTGGCGGTCTTCAACTGGTCGGTGCTGCTGCGCCCGATTCGGGATAGCCTGCCGAGCTGGATCGAACTGCCCAACAACCTCGCGATCGTCGGTACCGAATACAAGATCGTGGTGCCCTTCTTCATTCTGGTAGCGGTGCTGATCTGGCGCCCGACCGGCATCTTCAAAGGGAAGGTGATCTGATGAACGATTCCGATTCGACGTCCCAACCTCGCCGCAGCACGCCGCAACCGAGTCAGAACGCCTCCCAGCATCGGCGTGATGCCCCCGCACTCGCTCGGCCGACACTGCCGCTACGGGAACTGGTGCTGTTCGGCGGTCTGGCCGTGATCGTGCTCGGCGTCTTCTCGATGATGGGGCCGGCCTACGCCACGCGCATGCTGGTCGAGGCTTCCTGCTACGCCATTCTGGCGCTGGGGCTGACCATTCAGTGGGGCTACGCCGGCCAGTTCAACGCCGGCATCATGGGTTTCGTGGCGCTCGGTG
Organism: Salinicola rhizosphaerae; assembly: GCF_014652715.1. GTDB lineage: Bacteria > Pseudomonadota > Gammaproteobacteria > Pseudomonadales > Halomonadaceae > Salinicola > Salinicola rhizosphaerae. Next base: position 113,180 of record NZ_BMZI01000008.1, read on the forward strand.
GCTTCTCAGCGACCTTCTTCAGCATTCCGGTCAATCACGCCTTCTGGCAGAGCGATCTCCCCGCGCGGCTCGGCTGGGTACTGCTGGCGATCATCGCGGTCGTCGCCATCGTCTTTGCCATCACTCGGCTGGACCGCATCGGCGTACCCAAGCTGCTACGTACCATCCTCGCCGTCGTCGCTGGCCTGATCGGCTATCTCGTGGTGGTGAGCTGGCTGCGTAGCGTGACCGGCGATATCGAGTCGCAGGTCGAATTCATCGGCGGTCTCGGTCTGCCCGTCTGGCTCGGCTGGATCGTCGGCGGCGCGCTCGCCGGTGGTATCGGTTACGTCATCGGCCATATCTGCCTGGGGCTTCGCAGCGACTACCTGGTCATCGCGACGCTCGGCATCGCCGAGATCATCAAGGCATTCCTCAAGAACTCGGACTGGCTGACCCGCGGGACCGCCACCATCTCGCCGCTGCCGTGGCCCGTTCCTACACCGGGCGATGTCGGCTTCCTGAGCGCCCGCGCGTTCTATCTGGCGGTGACCGTGGTCATGATCGCGGTAATCTTCTTTCTGCTCCATCGCGCCTATCACGCACCCTGGGGCCGCATGATCCGCGCTATTCGCGACAACGAAGTCTCCGCCGCCGCCATGGGTAAATCGATCAATCGCCGTCGCCAGGAGATCTTCGTCTTCGGCTGCATTCTGATGGGCGTGGGCGGTGCCGCATTGACCAGCTTCAACGGCATTTTCGATCCCCAGGGCTACCTGCCGCTCAACCACACCTTCCTGGTGCTGGTAATGGTGATCCTGGGTGGACCCGGCAACAATCTGGGTACGCTGTTCGGTGCCGTGCTGGTCTACGTGATCTGGATCATGTCCGGCCCGCTGGCGCTGGCGCTGATGCATCTGGTCACGGCGCTCGGCGGTGACTGGTTCGGCTGGCAGCCCGGTAATCTCGACAGTCGAGCGCTACAGGCTCGCGTCTTCGTCATCGGCCTGCTGATCCTGATGGTACTGCGCTTCGCGCCCCGCGGCCTGATCCCGGAGAAGGTCGCTCAGCACGATTGAGTCTTGCTCCATTACAAGGACGCTCACAACGACGCTCACAAGAGCGGACTTTTGACACACGCGGAAATCGCCCTCATGAACGCAAAATCCCGAGCCAAGGCTCGGGATTTTGCGTTTAGGTAGAACCGACAGGAGAAAGGGAATGGCTCGCCGATCGGCCCTTTGGTGACGCTATTCATTCACCAACCGGCCCCTTGGTGACGCCATTCATTTACCAACCGGCCCTTTGGTGACGCCATTCATTCACCAACCGGACCCTTGGTGACGAACTTGCCATCCTCGACCGCCATCTCGACCACGATGCCCGGCACGTCGCCGTTGTCGTCGAACTCCGCACCGCCGGAGGCACCTTCATAGTTGATCTCCTTGCCTTCGTCGATCAGCTTCTTGGCCTTCTCCCATTCGCCCGGCAGGATCGTTTCGCCCGGCGCGGTCGCGACATCACGCAGCGCCTCGGAGAGCCCGTCGCGATCGGCACTGCCGTTCTTCTCGATGGCCAGCGCCAGCAGGAAGGCCGCATCGTAGGACTGTGCGGCAAAGACGGCGCTGGGGTCGATGCCCGCCTTGTTGGCCAGGTCGGTGAAGATATCGGTTCCCGGCGTGTCCGGCGAGCCGGGACGCGTGGCGATCATGCCCTCGAGCACATCGGCACCGACGGCCTCGATCAGCGAATTGCCGACCATGCCGTCGCCACCGGCGTACTGGGTGAAGGCGCCGCTTTCATAGGCTTGACGCAAAATCGTCTGGCCGGAGGTATCCGCGTAGGCGAGCACCACGAGCGTCTGCGAGCCACCGGCGGAGAGCTGACCGATTTCGGAGCGATAGTCGGCGCGGTTGTCTTCATGCGCCAGGTTGACCGTGACCGAGCCGCCTTCGGCTTCGAACGTCTTGGTGAAGGCGTCGTCGAGCCCCTGGCCGTAGTCGTTGTTGACGTAGGTGACCGCGACATCCTCGATGCCCTTGGAGAGCAGCAGCTTGGCCAGCTGCTCGCCCTGGAAGGCGTCGGACGGAACGGTGCGGAAGACGAGATCGTTGTCGTCGAGATCGGTGACGGCCGGCGCGGTCGACGCCGGTGACACCATGACGACGTTGCCCGGAATGGCGGCATTATTGGCCGCCGCAATGGTGGCGCCAGTACACAGCGCACCGACGATCGCGGTGACCTTCTCGCTATTGACCAGGCGATCCGCCGCGTTGGAAGCCGCCGAGGCGTCCGAACAGGTCGTATCGCCCGACGGCATCGCCATGTCTTCGCCGTCGAACAGACCACCCTGCGCGTTGACTTCGGCCATCGCCAGCTTGGCGCCATCGAAGATCGGCGGCGTCAGACTTTCGATCCCCCCGGTGAATCCGCCGAGAAACCCGACCTTCACGTCTGCCTGCGCGACACCGGCACACGCGGTGGTGGCGGCGACGGCGAGTGCCAGTACTGTCTTTTTCATCGCTTTGATCGCTCTTTGTGAGTTGCGAATTGTTCGTTGTGAAACTCGTCGTGAATAGACCTGCTGGTTGCGAAGAAACGCTTGAATGAACCTCGTTCACTTTGCTGTCAGCGCCGCCAAAAGACAAGCCGTTCGTAACGGTTCGTGTCCACGACGATAGACGAAAGCGCGGACCCTAGGCCACGGCGCCAACGTCGATTCCGCGCTACGCTGAAGGCGCCAGATTCACAATGAGCAGGAGAACGCCATGCACAAGCACGTAGAGTGGGATACACCGGGAGACGCCAGCGTCGATGCGCACTACGCCAAGGACGAACAGCACCGCGTCACGCCGCAGCCAGGCATGATGCTGACCGCGCGTTATCACGGCGCCAGCGTCCGCGTACAGGTCGAGGCCTACAAGGACGGCGTCAGTATCGGCAAGGTCGCCGCACTGGTCGGCGACGATGGCAAACGCCATGACAGTCTGGGCGAGTTGAGCGTCGGAGATTTGGTCCGCCTTCCGGATGACAAGCGCGCGTTTCAAGCCCCGCCGGAAGATGACGAGGACTAGTCCCACATCGCGCGCCAGATGTCGCCTGCACAGTGCTCGCGACGCACAAGAATGCGACGCCCGACAAGGCGGCAGCGGTCTGCCGGAACTTCTCTACCGGGCATCGGTCAGCGACCGAGATCGTAGGCTTCCGGCCTGACCAGCCCCTCAGGCTTTCCCAGTAGATGGAAATCGATTCTCGACACGATCTCGTCCAGCGGTGTGCCGTTGGCACCGTTGAAGACGACATGAACGCGCGCCGGCTGCCCGGTTTCCGTCAGCGCCATTACCCAACCCAGAAATCCTCGCGAAAAACGGATCAGACTGCCGATGGGGTAAAAGCCTTGTCGCTGGATATAACGGGTTACCCAGTGCCTGTCGAAGGTCTCAGGGCGGTGATAGAGGTACCGGTAGACCTCGATGGCCGTTAGCGCCTTCCGGTCTCCACGGGCACGTGTCATGGCATCGATGACATCGACGACCGCCGCAGCGCGAGCCAGCGGAGACAGGCTCTCCGCCTGTAACTGTCGAGGATATCCGCTGCCGTCCAAGCGCTCGTTGATCTGCTCGATCACCAGTCGTGTCGCTGGCTTGCCCTTCCACCCCACGGCATCGAGACGCTCCGCGAGAATGCCGACGTGTCCCCGGATTTGCTGTTTCTGGGGGCGAGAGAGCGCACCGATCAACGAGGGCAGCGTATTGCTGAGCAGCATGGCCTTGCCGAGATCGTGGAGCAGTGCCCCCACGATGGCATCGCGTGACAACGGCGCCAGCGTCTGCTCTGCCATCATCAGATCGGCCAGACGCCCTGCCACGCAGACCGAATGCTGAACCCAGCCCGGCTCGTCGTCGAGGCAGTGGAGCGAATAGAGAAAGTCCTGCCGGTTCTGTTTCAGCAACTTGAGAAGCTTGTCGGCCGACAGATACAGCATCGCCGTCGGCAGCGGCCGGCGCTGGTGAAGTTTCAGTAAGGACAGATGGATCTGCCGGGAAACTTCACGGATGGTCGGCACCATCGGCGGCTCTTTCACCTTGCCGCGTCGGCGCTCCCGAAAACGCCCTGCGCGAGCCGCATCGAGACGATAAAGCGGTGACGGCCATGCCAGCCGCCCCGTCTCACGCTGGCGATAGCCAATTTCCTGCTCGGTCTCGTCGACGAAGTGCACCACCCGCTGCTGCTGTTCCGGAGAGAGATTCTCGAACGAGAACCCCACCAATACCTGATTGGACCGTCCCGGCGCCGTAACATGGCGAATTCGAGCCTCGACCGAGAGTCTATCCCCATTGGGAAAGGCGAGTTCGAGCGAGGGGATCAACATGTCTATCCGAAACGGTGCGCTATGGCGCAGCGGGAAAGCGACCAGGCAGCCGCCGACGGATAGATTCTTCAACCGCGTCACGATCGGAGGCTGGCCCTCGAGCACCGTTACCGTCGCACGCGCCTGCATCCCGTTGATCAGTGACGCCCGGACCTCCCGCCGCTTGGACTGCGTGAGCATGCGTGTCGGCATGCCGCAGACCAGATTGACGTTATCCCCCCGACGCCCAGCGTCGACGATATCGCCACCCTCGAACGTGACCGCTTCAGAAAGACGATCAACGCGCAGCGACAGCGAGCTACCCGCCAACGTCCGTAGATCGAGCGATTGTGCATCCACCGCCTCGAGAGAAAGACTCCGAGAAGCGAACTCGATATCGCTCAGCGTGGCGGGAAAGTGCGTCTCGTCCCGGCCGAACGACACCGTCAACGAATAGATATCGTCCTGTATCGAGGACAGAATTCGGGAAATATCGGAGGCGTCTTCCAGCGTCACGACGTCTGTAGGAGTGGAATCGGCACCCATGGCGATCCTGGCCAACGCAAACGGAGATTGAATGAGCTATCGGCGGCGGTGACATTTTGTTGAGCATTCCGGACCATTGAAGCCCAGCGCCCCGGCATCGAGGCCTAAAACACCCCGGCTTTGCTGCTGGCCGGGGAAGACAGTGACCACCGCGATGCCTCTCTGCTCGGTCAGAACTCGCGCGCTGTGCTCTGACCGTCTTGCGTGCTTTCCAGCGCCGCTCGATGCCGTGCATGGCGACGAAGGCTGCCGGTACCGAGAGAATTACCGCCACCGGCAGAAACCAGCTCTCGTACTGCGCCGCCAGCAGCAGATAGACCAGAACCAGCGAGAGGCCAAAAGCCCAGTAGATCTGGCTGCCGGCAATCGACTCCTGATAAGTGATTCCTTCCCAGTCGAGCCCGGCGGTCTCGGCCGGTAGCGTCTGCCGCGCCGCCTCGGCGACTCGCGCCATGACCTCACCGGAGCTCAGCGATGCCGCCTGGCCGACCAGCGTGGCCGATGCCTTGAATCGACGGCGGCGGTTTGCTGTGCCGCGTCACCCTGCCGTTGGCTGATATCAGGCACTCGCTTCGCTGACACGAAAAACGGCCATGCCTTACCGGCATCAACGACGGAGCCACCGACCATCGATGCTTTACGTGGTCATAGTGCCAAAATAGCCCTCCAGCCCTTGGACGGGACCGCGTCAGCGCTAGACCCCAAAACCCCTTCCCACCCGTTTTGTTATGATATAACCTCCTCGCCTCAAGCTTGAGGTCTCTTTCATGTCACACCGTCATCGACACCGCCCGGACGGGCCGTGTCATTTTTCGCTGATGTCGCTCGGCGCGGGGCGCCGCGTGCTGCTGGCGCTGCTGCCCGTTGCGTTGCTGTGGCTCGTCGCCGCTTGGGCGGCCGGAGCGTGGAGCTGATGGCTGCTGTGCTCACGCTCGAATCGCTGTCGCTGGCGCAGGGCAACCGTCTGGTGCTGGAGAACGTCGATGGCCATTTCGAGGCCGGGACGATCACGGCGCTGGTCGGGCCCAACGGCGCCGGCAAAAGCACGCTGGTGCAGGGCATCATGGGTGTGCTGAAACCGATCGCGGGGCGCGTGCGCTGCGAGGTGCCCAAGGCGAGACGCGCCTGGCTGCCGCAGCAGCTGGCGCTGGATTTGAGCTTTCCGATGAGCGTCGAGGAGCTGGTGATGAGCGGCTGCTGGCCGACGCACGGCAGCTTCAAGCGTTATGGCTCGGCCGAGTATCGCCGCGGCCAGCAGATCATGCATCGCCTTGGCCTGCAGGCGCTGGAACACCGCCCGCTGGGCGAGCTCTCCGGCGGTCAGCGCCAGCGCGCGCTGCTCGGTCGCACGTTGATGCAGGAGGCGCAGCTGTTGCTGCTCGACGAGCCCTTCGCCAACGTCGATGCGGCCACCATCGATATTCTGATCGAGGTATTGCGCGACATGGCGGCCAGCGGCGTCTCGATCATCGTCGTGCTGCACGATCAGGATCAGCTGGCGCGGCTGGCGGATCGCGTTCTCCATCTGGATCGTGGCCATGCGACCTGGACCACACCGAACGCGCAGGCGAGCGCCGCCCCCGCGCCGCTCGCGCATCGCTCGCGTACCGCAGGAGGCTCGGCATGATCGACTGGCTGGTGTCCCCCCTTGTCGATTTCGGCTTCATGCGTCGCGCGCTCGTGGCGGGGCTGGCGCTCTCGCTGGTCGCGCCGCCACTCGGCGTGTTCCTGACGCTGCGCGGCATGAGTCTGGTCGGCGACGCCATGGCGCATGCTGTGTTGCCGGGTGTCGCGGTCGGCTTTCTACTCGCGGGTTTCTCGCTGCCGGCGATGAGCGTCGGCGGGCTGATCGCGGGGCTGCTGGTTGCCGGACTGGCCGGTGGCGTGTCGCGCTTGACCGGCCACCGGGAGGATTCGGCGATCGCGAGCTTCTATCTGATCTCGCTGGCGGCGGGCGTCATGCTGATTTCGATGCGCGGGTCGAGCGTCGATCTGACCCATGTGCTGTTCGGCTCGATTCTCGCGGTCGACAGCACGGCGTTATGGCTGATCGTCGGCGTCTCGAGCGCCACCTTGATCGTACTCGCCGCCATCTTCCGCATTCTGGTGGTCGAGTGCCTCGACCCGCTGTTCCTGCGCGGTCAGGGCATTCGCGGCGGCGCCGTGCACGGGCTGTTTCTCGGTCTGATGGTGCTCAATCTGACCGCCGGCTTCCAGACGCTCGGCACGCTGATGGCCGTGGGGCTGATGATGCTGCCGGCGACGGCGGCACGCTTCTGGTCCAAGCGGCTCGAGGGGCTGATGGGGCTGGCGATTGCGGCGGGCATGCTCTCGAGCGTCGGCGGTCTGCTGCTCTCCTACCACGCCGGGTTGCCTTCGGGCCCCTGCATCATCCTGCTCGCGGGCGCCATCTATCTGTTTTCGGCGCTGTTCGGCCGGTATCACAGTGTCTTCGCCCGTTGGCGACGTCGGGTACAGCCGATTCTGCCCCCCGACGCTCACGGGTAAGGGGGACGACCCCTCGTGCATCTCAGGCCATCGAAAGGAATGAAAAAAATGCCACAAGCTCCGCTTCGCACGTTGCTCATCGGCGCCCTCGGCGCGACTGCGCTGACCGCGACTCACGCCTACGCCCAGGACCCGCTCAAGGTCGTGACCAGCTTCAGCATTCTCGATGACATGGTCGAAATTATCGGCGGCGATCACGTGTCGGTGGATTCGCTGGTCGGCCCGGACGGCGACGTGCACGCGTTTTCACCCAAGCCGGCCGATGCACAGTCGCTGGCCGACGCCGATCTCGTCGTCATCAACGGCCTGCAGCTCGAAGGCTGGATGACCCGTCTGATCGACGCCAGCGGTTACGACGGCGACGTGGTCGTGGCCAGCGACGGCATCAAGACGCGCCCCTTCGACGGCCATCATGACGAGGGCGAGGAAGGCCATCATGACGAGGGCGAGGAAGGCCATCATGACGAGGGCGAGGAAGGCCATCATGAGCATGAAGACCACGATCATGACCACGGCCATGACGAGGACGGTCACGATCACGACGAGGATGGCCATCACCATCACGGTGATACCGACCCACATGCCTGGCAGGATCTGGAGAACGGCGAGCAGTACGCGCGCAACATCCGGGATGCGTTGATCGAGGTCGATCCGGACAACGCCGATGACTACCGCGCCAACGCCGAACAGTATCTCGACCAGATGGCAGCGCTGGATGAAGAGACCCATGAGCGCCTTTCGGCGATTCCGGCATCCGATCGCCTGATCATCACCACGCACGACGCCTTCGGCTACTTCGGCGATGCCTACGGCCTCAAGCTGCTGTCGCCGGTCGGCGTCAACACGCTCGACGAGCCGAGCGCCAGCGACATGGCCGCGCTGGCCAAGCAGATCGAGTCCAGCCACGCCAAGGCACTGTTCCTCGAGAACATGAGCAATCCGGCGCTGATCGATCAGCTGCATGAAGAGACCGGTGTGGTCATCGGCGGCACGCTCTACGCCGATGCCCTGACGCCGGATGGCGAAGGCAGCACCTACCTCGGCATGTTCCAACACAACGTGGATACCCTGGTCGACGCGCTGACCGCGCAGGACGACTGAACGCCTCGGATCTCGGCCGGCGGCGCCTGTCGCTGGCCAGATCCCGGCTGCTGATCGACACTGGGGCGTGAATCAATCCTGGTGCCGATCCGCATGCCCGAAGCCCTCTCTTCTCCCCCGCATTCGCTGAGCCAGGCGCAAGCGCGCCGCCTCGCGCTCAAGGCGCAGGGTTTTACCTCGCCTCATCCCCAGAGCATCAACCGCGGGCATCTCAGGCGGCTGCTGGATCGACTGGGGGTGCTACAGATCGACTCCGTCAACGCGCTGACGCGCTCCCACTATCTGCCGACATTCGCCCGGCTCGGGGCCTACCCGTGGCGATTGCTCGACGAAGCATCGTGGAGCGCCAATCGCCACCGCTACCTGTTCGAATACTGGGGGCACGAGGCGTCGCTGCTGCCGCTGTCGCTCTACCCGGCATTTCGCTGGCGCATGAGAGACGCGCGAGACGGCATCGGGATCTATCGCCATCTGGCACGTTTCGGTCGCGAGCGCCAGGAGCTCATCGCACGCGTGTCGGCGAGCGTTCGCGAGCACGGCCCCGTCAGCGCTGGCGCGCTCAGCACACGCGATACACCGGCGGGACAGTGGTGGGACTGGAGCGATGAGAAACTGGCACTGGAGTGGCTGTTTGCCGCCGGCGAGATCACCGTCGCCCATCGGCGTGGTTTCGAACGGCGCTACGATCTGCCGGAACGCGTGCTACCTGAGAGCGTGCTGGAGGCAGCGGAGCCAACCCGACTCGAGGCACACCGCCAACTCATGAAGCATTCGGCCAGCGCCCAGGGAGTCGCCACCGAGAAGGATCTTCGCGACTACTTCCGGCTCTCCCCGCGAGACACGCGCGAGGCACTGCATACACTGATCGAGGAGGGCTGCCTCACGCCGGTCTCCGTCGAGGGGTGGCGCCAGACGGCTTTCATGGTGGGCGAGCCGGTCATCCCGCGAACAGTCACAACCTCCGCGCTGCTGTCGCCGTTCGACTCGCTGATCTGGTATCGCGAGCGGACCGAGAGGCTGTTCGGCTTTCGCTACCGGCTGGAGTTCTACACGCCGGCGCACAAACGCCGGTTCGGCTACTACGTCATGCCGTTTCTCTTCGGTGACCGTCTGATCGCGCGGGTCGATCTACGGTCTCGTCGCGGCGAGGACGAGCTGAAGGTGCTGGCGTTGCATCCGGAGCCCGGCCAGACGATCGGCGATGACGCGCTCTCCGCGCTGGCCGACCGTCTCGAGGCATTGGCGAACTGGCTCGCACTCGGGCGAATTCACCTCGCCTGCCCCCGGCCGCTCGCCAGCTCACTGGCCCGGCACTGGCCGTTGGATCGCCAGAACCGGTTCGCGCTGGCTTGAGGGCGGTAGCCGTCGCGATCAGGCGCTCTTGAGCGAAGCCATGTCGATGACGAAGCGGTATTTGACGTCACCCTTCTGCATGCGATCCCAGGCTTCGTTGATCTGATCGATGTTGATCATCTCGACGTCGCAGGTGATGCCATTCTCGGCACAGAAATCGAGCACTTCCTGGGTTTCCGGCATGCCGCCGATCAGCGAGCCGGCCAGCACGCGGCGACGGAAGATCAGATTGGCGCCGGAGACGGCAGGCTCGAGCGGCTCGAGCAGACCGACCAGGATGTGCGTGCCATCGGGCTTGAGCGCGGCCAGATACGGGTTGATGTCGTGCTGGACCGGAACGGTGTCGAGCATGAAGTCGTAGGTTTCGGCGACCGCTGCCATCTCATCGTCGTTGGTCGAGATGACCACGTGATCGGCGCCCTGCTTTTTCGCCTCGGCCTTCTTCGACTCGGAGCGGGTGAACAGCGTGACCTCGGCCCCTAACGCCTTGGCCAGCTTGACGCCCATGTGGCCGAGACCGCCCATGCCGATCACGCCGACCTTGTGCCCCGGCTTGACGCCGTAGTGCTTGAGTGGCGAATAGGTGGTGATGCCGGCACACAGAATCGGCGCGGCTGACTTGAGATCGATGCCATCCGGCATCTTCACGACAAAACGCTCGCTCACCACGACCTTGTCGGAGTAACCGCCCTGCGTCAGCGTGCCGTCGTGCTTGTCGGGGCTGCCGTAGGTCATCACGAAGCCTTCGGCGCAGTAGTTCTCGAGGCCATCGTTGCACGCCTTGCACTGACGGCAGGAGTCCACCATGCAGCCCACGCCCACGAGATCGCCGACCTGATGGTTCTTGACCTCGCCGCCGACGGCGGTCACGCGACCGACGATCTCGTGCCCCGGAATGACCGGATAGGAGGCCATACCCCAGTCATCGCGGGCGAAGTGCAGGTCACTGTGACAAACACCGCAGTAGAGAATCTCGATCGAGACGTCGTCCGGCCGCGGCGCACGGCGCTCGAAGTTCCACAGTTCGAGCGGACTGGAATCGGAATGGGCAGCGTAGCCCTTTGCAGGTGTCGCGGTAGTCATGTCACATCGTCCTGATTGATGAATACAGTGGATCAGTCGCCCGAAAGTCTGGTTCATGACCCCGTGATGCGCCATGCCGAATGCTGTACAACGGCTGCCATATCCTCTTTAAAATCGACGTTTTGTTACTGTATAACTTAAATAACGTGCATAATACGATGATATCCGCCAACCCGGCGCCTTCTCTGCGATGCGAGGAATTGCCATGCTCGAACACTCCATTCCGCCGATGCTTCGCGATCGACAGGTCTCGGATGCCGGCCGCGCCGGAACGCTTCCTTCCGAGGATTGGGCTACCAGGCTCGCCTCGACACTCGAGCCACTGGTCCAGCAGGAGGGGTTTTCCGAGACCGCCATCGACGGCGTCCGGCTGATCGCGTCCCGCTGTAGTCACCCACGCACGCCGCTGATCTACGAACCCGGGTTATTCTTCATCGCCCAGGGCGACAAGATCGGCTATCTCGAAGGTCGCACCATCCATTACGGCCCCGGCAACTACCTGGTCCAGGCCATGCCGCTGCCTTTCGAGTGCGAGACACTGGCACGCCCGGATGCGCCGCTGCTGGGCATCTCCATTGCCGTCGATCCGCTGACGCTGAGCGAGCTGGTACACCAGATGCCGACGAGCCTGTCGGATGACGACGCAGCCCCCATGGCCGCCGTGGCGCTGGATCGCACGATGGCAGAGGCCGTGCAGCGCCTTGCCGATTGCCTGCACGACGAGGCCGCGAGTCGCGCGCTCGGCGCGGGCCGCGTGCGCGAGGTGCTGTTCGCGGCGCTCAACGGCCCCCAGGGCCAATCTCTGCGCCAGCTCGTCCAGCGACAGGGCCACTACGCCCGGATTGCCGAGTCGCTCGACTATCTCCATCGCCACTTCGCCGCACCGCTGACGGTCGAGGCACTGGCCGCCCGCGCCAACATGAGTGCCTCGCACTTTCATCACCACTTCAAGCGGGTGACGCAGGTCTCGCCGGTACAGTATCTCAAGCGGCTACGGCTGCTGCGGGCGCGGGTGCTGCTGTCTCAGCAGCGGGTCAACGTGGCCCGGGCAGCCAGCGAGGTGGGCTACCGCAGCACCTCGCAGTTCAGCCGCGAGTACAAGCGCTATTTCGGTGTCAGCCCTTCGCAGGACTAATCACCGCCGCCACGCGATGCGCGCGCGGAGGCTGCCCGCAGCCAGGGCAAAGCGGCCAGGTCACCAGCGTGAAATCACAGCAGACCGAGAACCCCGCGGACCAGGTAGTACCCGCCAACCACGGTGACGATCCAGCGTGTCCAGGTGCGAAATCCCGTGTCGGTGAGGCGAGAAAGCAGCAGATTTCCGCTGCGCGTGCCGAGAAAGGCGATCGGGATGCCCAGAAGGACCCAGCCCCACTCGCCCGGCCCTAGCACCAGCGCCGCGCGCCAGTAAAAGACGATCTTCAGGGCGTGGGAGATCACCTGAATGATCGCCTTGGACGCGACCACCGTACGCCGGTCGAGCTGGGTGCGGATGAAGCCGATATCGATCGTCGGCCCCGAAACGCCGACGGCGATGGTCAAACCGCCGGAGATGATGCCGCAGACCACGGCGTGCGACGGCCGGGCAACGTTGAAGTGAAACCAGCGCTTGGGAATCCAGACCATGATCGGCATCAGTCCGAGCACGATCAGCACCACGGTCTCGCTGGGGTGATACTCGACCAGCGCCAGCACCAGGGCCGCAATTCCCACGCCCACGGCGATGCCAGCGACGATGCGCCAATCGATATAGCGTCGCGATAGCCAGGCCCGCGACGCATTCGAGGAGAGCTGGATCACCCCATGCACCGCAATGGCCGTCGCTGGCGGCAACCAGGCGAGCAGAAACCCCAGCAGGATGAGTCCGCCGGCCATGCCGAAGACGCCGGAGAGCAGTGCCGTGCAGAACACGACGACGAGAAACAGCAGAGAAACCGTTAGCGCCATGCAGGGTTCGGACCGGTGGTTGAGTGGAAATTCCGAGCGGCGATCTATACTGCGGGACGCATTGTCATGGACGGGGCATCCGCCGCGGTGATCACGCCCGCCCTGTCTTCACATTCACGGCTGAAGGAGCGCTCGTCATGCGCCATCTCCTGCTCACCCAACGTCACGCCCTGGGATTTTCCGCTATCGCGATCGCGTTGGCGTCCGCCGCCGCTCACGCCTCGAGCGATGATGCCTGGGAAGCGCAGCGCCAGGATCTCGTCGCGCAGTGCGAGGATGCCAGCCAGTTCCCGGATGCAGCCCCCGCGGGAGAGCCGGTGATCTTCGACGACGAGGCGGGCATGACCGCCCTGCTGATTCAGGGCCACTACCCGCAGGCACATATGAACGGTCAGGCCGGTCAGGAACTCTGCCTCTATCTGCGCGCCAGTCAGGAGGTCTACATCGCCGACGCCGACAAGCTGGCAATCGGCTCTGACGCCCTGCCGAGCACGCCGACCGATGCGATGAACGCCTCTCCCGACGCCGCCGCCGCCGCGAGTGACGACACCCCCGCGTCACCGTGAGGCCGCGGGCAGTGCGCGTCTCACGCCGGTCTGTGCCGTTATCGCGACCGCGCTTCGGGATGCTCGGGCGTCGTCAGCAGTTTCTGGTAGAAAGCCAGGTCGAGCCAGCGGCCGAACTTGAACCCCGCCTCGCGCACGGTACCGGCTCGCTCGAAGCCGAGCTGCTCATGTAGCGAAATGCTGCCGGCATTGGCGGCATCGATGCCGGCAACGAGCGTGTGGTACTGCTGCTGCTCGGCGCGAACGATCAGGGCCTCCATCAGCACCCGGGCGACGCCACGGCGGCGAAAATCGACATCGACGTAGACCGAATGTTCGATGCTGTAACGGTAAGCCGCGTGGGGACGGAAGGCGCCGTAACTGGCAAAGCCCATCAGCCGTCCGCTCTCCTCGTCCACGGCGCCGAGCACCGGGTAGTCGGCGTCGCGCTTGGCGTGAAACCAGCCTTCCACATAAGCCAGCGTTCGCGGCTGATATTCGTAGAGCGCGGTGGTGTTGAGAATGGCGTGGTTGAAGATCGCCAGCACCGCATCGCCATGCGCCGAGAACTCACAGTCGATCAAGCGCATGACATCTCCCCTTCGACCAAAAAGCGCTGCCGACGGTACCTGGCCGCCAACGCCCGCGCAGGACGAAACGGTCGCTCAGGCGGTTGCTCAGTAAAGTGCATTGGCTGTCAGCTCCGCCAGCGGATTGGATTCGTCATCCTCGAGGATCAGCCGGTCGCCGACAATCTCGTAGCGCGCCACCCGACCGAGGCTCTCCATCCAGCGCTGCTCCTGAGTCATGAGCGCGGCGGCGCACGCCATGCGGGTCGAGGCGAGCGAAGAGAGCGTGATCGCCTCATCCCGCGTCTCGAAGCCCGCCGTCAGGCGGTTGCAGCCGGTCGAACCCATCAGCCGATGATGGCGGTCGAACACCAGGTGCGGCTCGCGCTCGTTATCGCCCACCACGACGTCCTTGCCGTCGAGCTGCGCGAGCTTCCAGTAGGTGCCGATCAGCGGCTCGGTGGGCGGCTCTTGCCCGCCATCGGCGGCGCAGCCAGCAAGCACGAGCGAGGCCAGAAGCAGCCCCGCGCCAAGAGAAGCGATCTCTTTCACGATGCAGATCTCGTCAATGTCGCGGTAACGACCGCGACGCGTGAATAAGAAGATGGCGAGGATCGAGAGGACAATAGATTGCGCGAGCGGCCCGCGTCGCGCAATGCATCCGCCCCACGGACCGCTCGCCCAGGATCAGTGGTTCTCGATCATCGCCGTAACATCGTCGGCGATCAGCGGCAGTGTCTGGCGCCAGGAGAGATACGGCGTCGAGGCAGTGCCGTTGACCAGCACCGAGAAGCTGCCCCAGCGACCGCTTTCGGTGCGGAAGTAGCCAGCGATGGCGCGAACGGTCACCGGCTCGTTGAGTGTCCCCGTCTTGAGCATCACGTGATCCTGGAAGGTCTGACTGCCGCGGCGGATGAAGTGCATCGGGCCGTTGGTCGGCACCTGCATGCCCGCCACGAAGGTCGGAAATAGCGAGGCGCGGCCGTACATTGCCGCCAGCAGGGCGTTGACGTCCTGCGCCGAGACCCGGTTCTCCGGCGTCAGGCCACTGCCGCTGCGCAGTGTGACCGGCCCGGAACCCGACAGGCCCGCAGCGAACTGCTCGAGCACATGCCCCGCACTCGGCAGGCTCTGCTGGGAACCGGCGGTCAGGTCCATCGCCAGCGTATCGGCCATGAAGTTATTCGAATAATTGAGCGTGCGCAGCAGCAGCTCCTGCAGCGGTTTGCCCTCCACCGCCGCCAGCGGCTTGGCGCTGATCGGCGGCGGCTGCTGACTGACCGTGTAGCCGCCGCCGATCTGGATGCCGGCCTGCGAGAGCAGCGAGTAGAGTGTCTGCCCCGTCTGATCCGCCGGATTGGAGCTCGACTTGTAGACCGGGCGCGGATAGGTACCGGCGGGAATCTGGCCGCTGACGCGCAGCGTATCGCCGCTGCTATCGGTCACGCGCTTGGCGTAGAGACTGGCCGCCTGCCCCGCAGCGACGGTCTTGACGTCGTTGTCGATCCGCAGGGTCGGCGCCACCGTGTCGCAGCTGGTGATATGCGCCGGCTGACCGACCTGGGCCGGCATCACCGTGGCGCACCAGCTGGCGTAGTTGACCGCCGCCGAGGAGAGCAGCGCCCCATAGGCGTTGGTGCCCTCGGTCTGCGTCTTGCAGCGATCGGTGGTTTCGCAGCCGACCGGGCCGAAGCGCCACTGGCTGACGACCAGCTGCCCGTCGATGCGATGAATGCCGCGCTCGCGCAGTTTCTGGATCAAGAGCCACAGCTCTTCGGAGGTCAGCGCCGGGTCACCGCCGCCATCGAGCACCAGATCGCCGTGCAGCACGCCGTCGCTGCCGACATCGCCAGTAGAAACCAGGCGCGTGGTGAAGCGGTGCTGCGGGCCCCAGCGGTCGAGCGATGCGGCAGCCGTGTAGAGTTTGGTCACCGATGCCGGCGACAGCGGCTGGGTCGGGTTGAGCGCGCCCAGCACGTCGCCGCTATCCAGGAGCCGGGCCTGGGCGCTGATCACGAAGCCCTTGTCGGCCAGTTTGGCGACGTGATCGAAGCCGGCCGCCTGGGCAGCGAAGGAGAGACAGGTAAGAGAGAGAACGGAGGTAACCAGACAACTTCGAATCAACCATCGCCGCATGATGACTTTCTCGCGCCAGAGATCGGGATTGAAAAACAGGAGAAACGACCACGCGCAGCGTATCAATCAATTCAGTCTCAGTGCGACGAGATGCGTGAGAAAATTTGAATGACGCCAACGCCGGCGATGATCAGTCCCATGCCCAGCAGTGCCGGAAAATCGGGTTTCTCGCCGTAAACGAAGATACCGATCAGCGTGACCAGCACGATGCCGAGCCCGGCCCATATCGCATAGGTGATGCCGACCGGTAGCGTGCGCAGCACCAGCGACAGCGCATAGAACGAAAAGGCATACCCCAGCACGACGATGACACTGGGCAGCGGCCGCGAGAACCCGGCAGAAGCCTTGAGCGAAGTCGTCGCGATCACCTCCGCCAGGATGGCGAGCGCCAGCAGGAGATAACTCATGGCCGCGCCCCCGCCATGTGGGCGTCGAAGCGCCCCGCTCCCAGGTCCACTTCCAGCCACCACAGCGTCTGTCCGCTCTCGACGTATTTCTGCTCGAAGGGCGTCAGGAACTCACCGGCCGGGTCGAACTCGCGCGGTGCTGGCCGATGCCCCGTCAGCAGCTCGACGGCCATCGCGAATTCCGAGACGTAGATCGACCAGTTGGAGCGCAGTTCGAGCCGCCCTCCCAGCGCCAGCACGGTCGGGAAAACCGGGTGCCCGTGCCAGCGACGCTTGAGCTGCGTGCTCTTGGGATAAGGATTGGGGTACAGCAGATAGTGGCGCGCCGGCCGCCAATCGGCCTCTCGCGCCAGTCGCCAGAAGTCGACCAGATCCGCTCGCACCAGCAGCGCATTGTCGCCAATCGCGCCGTGATCTCGCGACAGTCGCTTTTCGCTGCGGTCGACACCGATGACGGCGTGGTCGGGAAAGCGCTGGGCCAATCGCCGCGTCGACAGCCCGACACCGCAACCGGCATCCAGGATCAGCGGTCGATGCTGGTCCGCCAGCCAGCGCTCGGCCTGCGCGAAGGCGAGTCGGGTATGTTCGGCGGATGGCCGACGCCACTCCCCGTCACGCGCCCGCAGAACGCGACGCTCGAGATCCTGGTGCGGGCCGAGCTGCGAAGAGGAGATGGTGCGCGAGGCTGCTTGCATGGTGGTCCACGATCGAGGTGAAGAGAGGATGAGTGGCGTCGAGATTGGCGATCGTCATCGACGCCCTCGCCCCGGCGACAGAGCCGCGCATTGTAGCATCCGAGGCCAGCCTGCTCTCCGGCGCCCGAACTCCGACCTGAGCCATGACCTGAGCCTGTAGCTGCGCCGCGGCATGACGCCGCGTGCGCGCAGGTGTATCATCCGAGCCCACATTCAGCCAATCCTGGCAATACGGCCTTCGATGGCATGCGCGAGCGACGTTGCCCGTCGGCGCGACGTCGGCGACTCTGCGCCTCCCGGCCCGAGAGGCCCTTTCATCGCAGTCGCGCCATCCCCATGTCATCAGGCATCGATTGCCCCAATGTTCACGAGGGACGTGGCTTGTCACATTTACCGGTAATCGTCGGTATGGGCGGCATCAACGCCGCCGGTAGAAGCTCAGGGCACCGCGGCTATCGCCGCACGATTCTCGACGTGCTGCCCGATACGGAGCAGACCCGGACACTGGTCGCGCTGGCCGCGCTGATGCAGCTGGTCAACCGGGACGAAACCGGCCAGTGGCGCGACGCCGACGGCACGCGGCTCGGCGAGCGGGAGATCGTCGAGCGCTATCGCGAGCGCATACTCGCGCATACCCTGATCCGGCGTATCGAAGACGACGCTTTTCAGCAGGCCGGCATCCCCGGCAACCGCGAGCTGACGATGACGCTCGAGGCGCCGCTGCGCTTCACGACATCGCGCCGCCAGCTGCCGCAACCGCTGCCGCCCGGCTGGGAAGTCCACGAGCAAGACCGTCACAGCGTCGAGGTCAGCGTACCCGCCGGCGATCTTCACGCGCTGCTGCCGGAGCATCGTCAGGCGCAGGTTCGCGCTGCCGGCCAACTGCCCCAGGGCTTTGCGCCGGACACCTTCTACCGCAGCGTGCATCATCCGCGCGGGCTGTCGATGGCGATCTTCGGTGTCAGTGACTGCCTCGGCCAGAGCGGACTCGATTGGGAGGCACTGCGCGACCGTCTCGACCCGGACGCCATCGCCGTCTACGCCGGCAACTCCATCGGCCAGCTCGATGACGCCGGCTGGGGCGGCATGCTCAAGAGCTACGTTTCCGGCAATCGGGTGACCTCCAAGCAGATGCCGCTGGGCTACGGCCAGATGCCGGCCGATTTTCTCAACGCCTACGTGCTCGGCAGCGTCGGGGCGACCGGCGCGATCCAGGGTGCCTGTGCCACCTTCCTCTACAACCTGCGCCTCGGCGTCGAGGAGATCCGCCAGGGCCGCCGCCGCGTGGTCATGGTCGGCACCAGCGACGCCCCGATCACGCCCGAGATCATCGAAGGTTTCCGCGCCATGAGCGCGCTGGCCGACGACCAGAGCCTGATGGCGCTCGACGCTCTCGAGCTGCTCACCGACGCCGACTACCAGCGCGCCTGCCGCCCGTTCGCACGCAACTGCGGCTTCACCATCGCCGAAGCCTCGCAGTTCGTGCTGCTGATGGACGATTCGCTGGCGCTCGAGACCGGTGCGCAGATTCTCGGCTCGGTGCCGGAGATCCACGTCAACGCCGACGGCTGGAAGCGCTCCATCTCGGCGCCCGGCATCGGCAACTACATCACGCTCGGTAAATCGGTCGCGTTGGCACGTTCGATTCTGGGCGACGAAAGCGTGCGCCACCGCACCTATCTTCACGCCCACGGCACCAGCACGCCGAAGAATCGCACCACCGAGTCGCATATCTTCGACCAGATCGCCCGTGCCAACGGCATCGAGAACTGGCCGGTCGCCGCGATCAAGGCCTTCATCGGCCACTCGCAGGGCAGCGCCGCCGGCGATCAGATGGCCAGCGCGCTGGGCACGTTCGCCCACGGCTGGGTGCCCGGTATCCCCACGCTGGATGCGATTGCCGACGACGTCTACGCCGAACGTCTACGCTTCTTTCGCGAACCGCTCGAGTTCGGCGCCGACGCCACCTTCGTCAACGCCAAGGGGTTCGGTGGCAACAACGCCACCGGCCTCGTGCTATCGCCCGCGGTGACCGAGCGTTTGCTGGTCAAGCGTCACGGTCAGCGCGCCGTGGACGACTGGCGTCATCGACGCGAGCAGACGTTGGCAGCCGCCGAGCGCTACGAGGCCAAGGCGGATGCGGGCCATTTCGAGGTGATCTACCGCTTCGGAGAGGGCGTGCTGGAGGGCCCGGAACTCACGATCGGCGCAGACGCGATCGAGATCCCCGGCTACGCCAGCCCGGTCTCGCTGAAAACGGACAACCCCTTTGGTACGCTCGATTGATTGGCCGCCGCGAAGCCCGTGGCGGGAAGCCCGCGGGCGCGGAATGAACAGGGAGCGCATGGCATGAACACGGTCGTCTACCCCGGCACTTTCGATCCGATCACGAACGGGCATCGCGATCTGATCCAACGCGCCGCGCGGATCTTCGACAAAGTGGTGATCGCCGTCGCTGAAAGTCCGCGCAAGCAGCCCGCGCTCTCGCTGGCCACACGCGAGTCGCTGGCGCGGGAGGTCGTCGCCGAGTGGCCCAACGTCGAGGTGATCGGCTTCGACGGCCTGCTGACGCAGCTGCTCGAGCGGCTCGATGCGCGGATCATTCTGCGCGGTCTGCGCGCGGTCTCCGACTTCGAGTACGAGATGCAGCTTGCCAACATGAATCGCGCTCAGGCGCCGGACATCGAAACGCTGTTCCTGACGCCGGAGATCGAGAACTCCTATATTTCCTCGACCATCGTGCGCGAGATCGCGCGCCTCGGCGGGGACGTCTCGAAACATGTATCGCCCTGCGTCGTCGACGCACTGCGCGAGCGATTTACCGTGAACGCCACGGGAGGAGAGTGACATGGCGCTGATGATCACCGACGAATGCATCAACTGCGATGTGTGCGAGCCGGAGTGCCCCAACGATGCCATCTCGCCGGGCGAGGAGATCTACGTCATCGACCCCGCGCGCTGCACCGAGTGCGTCGGCCACTTCGACGAGCCGCAGTGCCAGCAGGTCTGCCCGGTCGACTGCATTCCGCTCGACCCGGAGCGCGAGGAGACCCAGGATCAGCTGATGGAGAAGTACAAGATCATCACGGCGGCTTGAGGCGTCTGCGGTCATCGTCTAGACGACACTGACCTTTACCCACCGCACCGTCTCAATCGCCCCATCCAATCCAAGGAACGCCGTGGCCAGCCCGCCAACTGCCCGCTATACCACTCGCCATATCTGGACGCTGGCCTGGCCGATCATCCTGTCGAACATCACCGTGCCGCTGCTGGGTCTGGTCGACACCGCAGTGGTCGGGCATCTCCCGGATTCGCGTTACCTGGCCGCGGTGACACTGGGTGCAACGCTCTTCAGCTTTCTCTACTGGGGCTTCGGTTTTCTGCGCATGGGCACGACCGGTCTCACGTCGCAAGCGGTCGGGCGCGAGGACGACAGCGACGTCCGCCAGCTATTGGCGCAGTCGCTGGTGATGGCGGGTGTCATCGGCGCGCTATTGATCCTTTTCTCGACACCGTTGATCGATTTCGGCCTGTGGCTTCTGGACGGTAGTAAGGAGGCGATGTCGCTGGCCGCCAGCTACGCCCATATCCGCATCTTCTCCGCACCGGCCGTGCTGGCCAACTACGCCATCCTTGGCTGGTTCATCGGCCAGCAGAAGACGCGCATCACGCTGGCGATTCTGCTGCTGACCAACGGCGTCAACATCGCGCTCGATCTCCTGTTCGTCGCCGGTTTCGGCATGGCGAGCGACGGCGTCGCCTGGGCCTCGCTGATCGCCGACTATAGCGCGCTCGCCTTCGGACTCTGGCGCGTCGCCGTGCACTGCGGTCATCTCGGCGGCCGGCTCGATCGCGCCGCGCTCAAGGCATGGTCTCACTACGCGGCGCTGATCGGCGTCAATCAGCATCTGTTCGTGCGTACGCTCGGGCTGCTCTTCGCCCAGGCGTTCTTTACCGCGCAGGGCGCCAACTTCGGCGACACCGTGCTGGCCGCCAACGCGGTGCTGCTGCAGTTCATCATGCTGACCTCGTTCGCGCTCGACGGCTTCGCCAATGCCGCCGAGGCGCTGACCGGGCGCGCCGTCGGCAAGCGACACTGGGACGACTTCGGCGATGCCGTACGGGCCGCCGGCAAGCTCTCGCTGCTGGTTGCCGGTGCCGCCATGCTGCTGTTCGCCCTCGGCGGCAACGCGCTGATCGCTCAGCTCACCGATCTGCCCGAGGTGCGCGCGACCGCCGCCGACTATCTGCCGTGGATGATCGCGATGCCCGCGCTGGCCGTCTGGAGCTATCTGCTCGATGGTGTCTTCATCGGCGCCACCGCCAGTCGCGCCATGCGCGATACCGTCTGGCTCGCCATCGCCTGCTACCTGCCCGCCTGGTGGTTGACGCAGAGCTTCGGCAACCACGGCCTGTGGTTCTCCTTCCTGCTCTTTACCTTCGTGCGCTCCGCTTCGCTCGGCGCCTGCTATGTCCACTATCGACGAACGCGGTGGCGCGCAGGCGTCGCCGCCTGAGCTACCGCTCGACCAAGGTTGACTGCTGGGCGCTCGAGGGATGCGCTAGGCTCGCGCTGAGTCCTTCAGAACAAGAGCCCACGCGATGCTGCTACGAATCTCCCGCCCGGCGGTCAAGCTGGTCGAGCGCTATTTGCCCGACCCCTATATTTTCGTGCTGCTGCTGACGATCATCGCGGCGCTCGCTGCCATGGGCTTCGAGCAGCAGTCGCCGTTGGCCGTCATGCGCTACTGGGGCGACGGCTTCTGGGGGCTGCTCTCGTTCTCGATGCAGATGCTGATGGTGCTGGTCAGCGGCTTCATGCTGGCCAGTTCGCCGCCGGTCAAGCGTCTGCTCGACGCTCTGGCGGGGCTCGCTCACTCGGCCGGCGGGGCGATCGTGCTGGTCACGCTGGTGTCGCTGGCCGCCAGCTGGATCAATTGGGGCTTCGGCCTGGTCATCGGCGCACTCTTTGCCAAGGCGCTGGCTCGGCGCATTCGCGTCGATTATCGGCTGCTGATCGCCAGTGCCTACTCGGGGTTCGTGGTCTGGCACGGCGGCCTGGCCGGCTCGATTCCGCTGACGATCGCCACGCCGGGCCACTTCAGCGAAGCGCAGATCGGCATCATCCCGACTTCGCAGACGATCTTCTCGGCCTACAACCTGATCATCGTCATCGCGCTATTCGTGATCATGCCGCTGGTCAACCGCTGGATGCTGCCGTCGGATGGCGAAAGTATCTTCGTGCGGGCCGAACAGCTCGCGGAACCCGAGGAAGCCGAGGCCCCCACGCACACGCGCCCCGCTGACCGGCTGGAGAACAGCACGTTGCTCTCCTGGTTTGTCGGCGTGCCGGGGCTGCTCTATCTGGTTCATGACTTCGGCTTTGCCGGCGGCGGGCTCAACCTTAACAGCGTCAACTTCCTGTTCCTGATGCTCGCCATTGTGCTCCATCGCACGCCTCGTAGCCTGCTCACGAGCCTCAACGAGGCAATCAAGGGTGGCGCCGGTATCGTGATTCAGTTTCCCTTCTATGCCGGCATCATGGGCATCATGATGCAGTCGGGACTGGCCCAGTCGCTCTCCGAGTGGTTCGTCACCATCGCCAACGCCGACACGCTGCCGTTCTGGTCGTTCATCAGCGCCGGCGTCGTCAATCTGTTCGTGCCCTCTGGCGGCGGTCAGTGGGCGGTGCAGGCGCCGGTCATGCTGCCGGCGGCGCAGGCACTCGGCGCCGATGTCTCGCGCGTTGCCATGGGCGTTGCCTGGGGCGATGCGTGGACCAATCTGCTGCAGCCGTTCTGGGCGCTGCCGGTGCTTGCCATCGCCGGCCTGAATGCCAAGGACATCATGGGCTTCTGTCTGGTTCAGCTGGTCGTTACCGGGGTCGTGATCGGGCTGGGTCTGACGCTGCTGTAGATGCCAGGCTATCGACCCGATCAATGGGCAGCGGTCGACAAACGTGGTACATCTGCACCCAGAGCCGATCTGACTGCATCGGCTTACCTGACTCGACCTGCTTCAAAGAAAAACGATGCCAGATGAGGACTCCGTGATAGCCGACGACCTGCCACGACAGCATGAGCTGTCGATGACCGTCTTGATGACCCCCGACATGGCCAATTTCAGTGGCAAGGTGCACGGGGGCGCCATTCTCAAAAAGCTCGATGAGGTGGCCTACGCCTGTGCCAGCCGCTATGCCGGCAGCTACGTCGTGACACTGTCGGTGGACCAGGTACTGTTCAAGCAGCCAATCCACGTCGGTGAGCTGGTCACCTTCCTGGCCATGATCAACCACGTCGGACGGTCGTCGATGGAGGTCGGTATCAAGGTGCTGGCGGAGTCGATCCAGGGTCACGTGATCCGCCATACCAACAGCTGCTATCTGACGATGGTGGCGGTGGACAGCGACGGCAAACCAGTCTCGGTGCCGCCGCTGGAATTGAAGACCCCGCTGCAGAAGCTACGCTTCGAGAAGGCCGCGCTGCGCAAGAAGCTGCGCAAGCAGGAAGCCGAGGAAGAGCGCCACGCCATGGCCGAGCATCTCAAGGCGTATCCCTCCGAACGCCTGGACTAGCGACCGTCTCATAACCCTTCGCCGAACAAGGATGTTCGATGTCAGCCCCCAGTACCCGCACTCCCATTCCCAACCGCGCCGGCGAGCGCCTGCTGGTCGCCTGGGATGTGGCGATCGTGGTCCTGGTAGCGATCAATCTCGGCCTGTTGCTGTTCGACAGCCTCTACCTGATTCCGCCGCTGAACAGCGCCTTCCACGCCATCGCGCCCGACCTGCACGATCTCTACGACCGCACGATTCGTGCCAACTTCTTCGAGATCGATCTCTGCTTCGTCGGCATCTTCATGCTCGATGTGCTGCTGGGCTGGATCATCGCCATCGTCCAGCGCCGCTACGTGCGCTGGTTCTTCTACCCCTTCGTGCACTGGTACGACGTGCTCGGCTGCATTCCGCTGGCCGGCTTCCGCTGGCTGCGCGTGCTGCGCGTGATCTCGCTGATGATTCGCCTGCAGCGGCTGGGTGTGATCGACGTGACCCACTGGTGGCTCTACCGTTTCTACCGAACCTACTACGGTGTCCTGATGGAGGAGCTTTCCGACCGCGTCGCGGTCAAGCTCTTGAGCGACCTGCAGGACGAAGTTCGCCACAGCGACCATCTGACCCAACGTATCTCGCAGGAGGTGATCCAGCCGCGCAAGCAGGCGCTGGTCGACGAGGTCGCAGCGAGGCTGGAGCGCACCATCGACAAGAGCTATGCGGAAAATCACCAGCAGGTGCATCGCTACGTTGCCGCGCTGGTGTCGCGCACGCTGGAGGAAAACGCGGAGCTCAAGCGGCTGAGGCGGCTGCCGATGGGCGACAGCGTGGCGGAGAGCCTGGAGCGCAGCTTCAGCAACATCGCCAGTCGCGTGGTCCACGAGGCGATCGATGGGCTGCGCTCACCGCAGTTCCATTCGCTGCTGGCCGACCTCGTCGGCAGCGGCATCGATGCCTGGCTGCGGGTCGACAAGACGACCGACAAGGTCACCCAGCAGGTGCTGATCGACATGCTGGGCCTGCTCAAGGAGCAGGTCGCCGTACAGCGCTGGAAGAGCGAGCTGGATACGGCCCATGGCACGGCTGCCGGGGTGGATAGCCAGAAAACCCCGGTCAGCGCAGGCGAGCCCGGCACCGGCAGCACCACGAAAGCACCTCGCTAGCGCGGATCCTCGCGGCCGACCATGCGCCGTAGCGTGCCGTCGCGGCGGCCGAAGTGATGGTGTAATGCCATGGCAATGTGGCCCACGATGAGTGCACTCAATACCCACGCCACCGGGCCGTGCCAGGCATGGAAAGCACTGGCCCAAGCGACGTCGGCTCCCTGCGGCAGCAGCATCGTGCCAAACGCCTTGACGCCATAGCCGCCGCCCCAGCTCATCAGCACGCCGGAGAGCGGCATCAGCACAAGCAGAACGTACATCGCCACGTGGCCCGCCACCGCCAGCCGTCCCTGCGTTCCCTCGTGGCTGGGGCGACGCCGAATCTGGGTCAACGCCCACAGTACCCGCGCGACGATCAGGATCAGTAGCGTCACACCCAGCGTCTTGTGCCAGGGTGCGAGCAGCGAATAGATCGCATTGCCCTGCCCCAGTAACGTGGTAGAGAACATGCCGGCCAACTGGATCAGCAGCAGTACGGCAATCAGCCAGTGCAGCGTCCGCGTCACGACACCGTAGACCCGAGGGGAATCCTTCAACATCGCCTGCCTCCTTGCGTGGTCGAAAAAGGAATGGCGGCAAGCTCGACCATCGAGCCCCGCTCATAGGCGACTACGCGGGGTCCGGCGTCCTGGACGCATCAGGGCCTGGGCGTGAGGCGCATCAGCGTATAAGGCGCCTCGCAGGCGTCGCGTCGGTCGCGCTCATCGATCGACCCGAGCGACATGTCGCGGTCGTTGTCATAGGCGACGAAGACCCGCGTCGCGTCGAGGACCGCCAGGCCTTCGGCCTTATGCTCGAACTCCAGCGCATCGCCGTGAGCGTTTTCGACAATCGATGGCACCTGATCCGCATGAAAGTCGGCGAGCGGCATCGACCAGAGATAGCCGCCGATCTGCTCACCGTGATTGGTGTCGACCTCGAAGCTCGCCATCAGATAGAGGCGTTCATTGAACGGGTCGTACTCCAAACTCGAGAGACCGCAGACGTGCCGCACGCCGTCGTAATTACCCGGTGAAAACCGGTAGCGCTCCTCGAGCTTGTCGACGAAGGTCAGATTGCCGCTGTCGGTAACGCGGTAGTGAGCGCCGACGACGCGGCAGACATACTCGAAATTCTCATGATCCTGGCCCTGCTCGCGCACGCCGAACAGCAGCAGACCATCGCTCGGCGTCGCCAGATCCGGCTGCGACGGCACGGCCGCCAGGCCTTCGATCTTGTAGTAGGGCAGACCGATCGCCTCGTCGAGCTTGCGCCGGAGTTCCAGCGAGCCCTCGACGCCATCCCGCGGGTCGGGATCGACCACCTGAACCCGATCGGGTTCGCCGATCGGCCAGATCAGCAGATGATTGTAGGCATTGAGATCGTGACTCTCGCCATCGATGCGATCGAAACCGGTCGTCGCCAGAATATGGCTGCCATCGGCGGTCAAGGCGAAATCCTCGTACTTGATCGCACGCTTGATGGCCGCTGCCGTCAGGAATGTCAGACTCTCCGGAACCGGCTTGCCGTTTTCGAGCGCCACCGCGAACGCCGCGGAGCGCGATTCGCCCGGAATCGGTTTGTCACTGGCCAATATCAGGCGCTCGCCGTCGAACACCGCCGCCGACACCTCGACGTTGACCGGCGAGCCGTCGTCATAGGTCAACCCGGGTTCGAAGCAGGTCAAGGTCCCTTCGTCGATCACTTCCGCACGCAGCATGTCGCACTCCTTTGCACTGGAACCGTTTCAGGAAACGCCTGATTCAGCGTTTGAAAGCGGTTTGAAAAGCACGCTGATCGCCGCGGCCGCGCATCAGCGTGAACGACGAAGGCCGGCATCGAGCCGGCCTTCTGGATAGCCTGGTTGCCGCCGGCCGCTATCGGGGAGATCAACCGCAGGTGATGTCGGTGATCCGGTTCTGGTCGTCGACCTTGATGTCGAGACGGTCGGCGCGGTAATCCATGGTGTAACCCTTGCCGGGCTCCATGACCCGGATGCTGCCGGCGCGCGAACGATCCTCGATCCAGGTGCGGGTCTCGTCGTCGAGAATCTGCCCGGTGATGCTGCCGACTGCCTGGGCGCCGCAGCTGTCCTCCGGGGCATTCTTGATGCTCGGCGGCGGCGGTGGCGCCTCGTCCGGTGCGGGCGCCGTACTGCACCCCGCCAACAGCAGACCGCTTACGATCAATGCCGCTCCTGTCCCTTTCATGCGCTTCTCCTCGAATGCGTGGATCTTGACGTTCCAAGCCTAGCAGCTCGGCGCCTCGTTGGGCACGAGCGCCAGCGTCGAACCGACATCGCGCCGGCTGGTGGAGTCATGCCACGGCCGCTAGACTGATTCGACAGGGAACGCGTCCGTGTTCGCAGTCACGCTCACTCGTCGATACGACCGAGCCAAGACATAACGCAAAGGAAAGCCGCCATGCGCCACTCGCTCATTGCCAGTCTGATCACCGCCGTCACGCTCGCCACCGGGGCGGGGCAGGCGCTGGCCCAATCCGATCAGAGCCCCATCCGGGTCGGCTCGAAGATCGACACGGAAGGATCGCTCCTCGGCAACATGATCGTCGACGTGCTCGAGAATGCCGGACTGCCGGTCGACAGCAAGCTTCAGCTCGGCCCGACCAACATCGTGCGGCAGGCCTTGCTCTCGGGCGATATCGACCTCTACCCCGAGTACACGGGCAACGGGGCGTTCTTCACCGATACCACCGACGACCCGGCATGGAAGAGCGCCGAGGATGGCTACGCCAAGATCCGCGAAGCCGACAAGGCCAACGACCTTGCCTGGCTGACGCCGGCACCGGCGAACAATACCTGGGCGATCGCCGTGCGCCAGGACGTCGCCGATGACAATGATCTCGCCAGCATGGCTGACTTCGGCCATTGGGTCAGCGATGGCGGCGACGTCAAGCTCGCGGCCTCCGCCGAGTTCGTCGAGAGCGACGCGGCACTGCCGAGCTTCCAGCGCGCCTATGACTTCACGCTCAGCGAAGATCAGCTGCTGGTGCTTTCCGGCGGCAATACGGCCGCCACGATTCGCGCTGCAGCGGCCGGGACGAGCGGCACCAACGCCGCCATGGTCTACGGCACCGACGGCGCCATCGCCGCCGCCGGTCTCAAGGTCATGGATGATCCGAAGGGCGTGCAGATGGTCTATGCACCGGCGCCGGTCGTACGCCAGAGCGTGCTGGACGCACACCCCGAGATCGCCGATCTGCTGGCCCCGGTATTCGAGTCGCTCGATCGCGAGACGCTGCAGACGCTCAATGGCAAGATCCAGGTCGACGGCCTGCCGGCGGACCAGGTCGCCCATGACTATCTCACCCAGCAGGGCCTGCTGGACTAGCGCCCGGTGATGTCGAAGGTCGATACCCGCAGCGATCGGGCGCTGCGAACCTCGTCGCGCCCGATCGTCGGTAATCGCGTGCTGCTGACGCTGCTGATCATCGCCCTGGCGAGCGTGGCGTTTCTGCCCTTCGCGACGCTTTCGCCCAATCGGCTGGTTTCCGGCCAGGCAGTCATGCTCTGGCAGGCTTGTCGGCCCTGGCAATGGATCGCGCTGGCGGCGCTGGGCGCGCTTCTGCTGGTATCAGCCGCCGGCCGCCCATTGGCGGCGCGCCCTGCATGCCGGGTTGCGCTGCTGACGAGCCTGCCGCTCATCGCGCTATTGCTCATCTCGCTGGGTGACTATGCGCATCGGGCCCTGAGCGACGCTTCCCCGGCCGCCCGGGTCTCCCAGAGCGCCAGTTTCTGGGTTTTGCTGTTCGTGGGGGCGCTGGTCGCGGTCGATGCGCTGCAGCGACTGCGGCTTGGCCTGGTGCCTCGTCTGGGGTTCGCGCTCGTTGCCGTGGTGCTGGTCGCGGTCTGTCTCGCCAGCGACCTGCTCAGCGGGCTCTCGATCATGCGCGAGTTCGCCAATCAGCGCGCCAACTTCCTCGACCAGCTCGTCCGGCATCTGGTGCTCGTCGCTGGCGCGCTGATTCCAGCCCTGCTCGTCGGGCTTCCGCTCGGCCTTCTCGCAAGGCGCCGCGAGGCATGGCGCAGTGGGCTTTTCAGCGTTCTCAACGTATTTCAGACGCTGCCATCGATCGCCGTCTTCGGTTTACTGATTGCGCCACTGGCCGCCCTCGCGCGTGCCGTTCCCTGGCTCGCTGAGCTGGGTATCGGCGGTATCGGGCTGGCGCCGGCGATCATCGCACTGGTGATCTATTCGCTGCTGCCGATCGTGCGCAACACCTACGCGGGGCTGGCCGGCGTGCCTGCCGGCACACTCGAGGCCGCCCGCGGCATGGGCATGACGCCCACCCAGATTCTATGGCGCGTGGAGGTTCCTCTGGCGCTACCCGTGATCCTCTCGGGGCTGCGTATCGTCACGGTGCAGGCGATCGGCCTGGCCGTCGTTGCGGCCTTGATCGGTGCCGGCGGATTCGGGGCTTTCATCTTTCAGGGCCTCGGTCAGTATGCGATCGATCTCGTGCTGCTCGGTGCGATTCCCACCATCGTGATGGCGGTCATCGCCGACTTCATCCTGCAGATTCTGGTCAGCCTCAGCCGGCCGGCGGGCACTCGATAAGGAGCCATCAGCCATGATCGAACTCAAGGGACTGACCAAGCGCTACGCCGGCAAGAGCGTGGTCGACGATATCTCGCTGACGCTCGAGGACGGCGAATTCGGCGTATTGATCGGCCCCTCGGGCTGCGGCAAGTCGACCACGCTGAAGATGATCAACCGGCTGATTCCGGCCAGTGGAGGTCAAATTCTGCTTAACGGGGACGATGTGGCCGATCTGCCCGTGGAGCAGCTCAGGCGGCGCATCGGCTACGCGATTCAGTCGACCGGGCTGTTTCCCCACTGGGACGTGGCGCGCAACATCGCCACCGTACCGCAGCTGTTGAAGTGGCCGAAGTCGCGCATCGACGACCGTGTCGACGAGCTGATGGCGCTGTTTCACCTCGACCCGGCCGAGTTTCGCGGCAAGTATCCGCATCAGCTATCCGGTGGCCAGGCTCAGCGGGTCGGCGTGGCGAGAGCGCTGGCCGCGGATCCTGAGGTGCTGCTGATGGACGAGCCCTTCGGCGCCGTCGACCCGTTGACCCGCGAAGTGCTTCAAGCCGAAATGAAGCGCGTACACCAGCAGACCGGCAAGACCATCGTCTTCGTGACCCATGACATGGACGAGGCGCTGTCGCTCGCCACCCGCATCGCGCTGCTCAATCAGGGCCGGCTGGTGCAGTACGACCGCCCCATCGAACTGATGGTCGAACCGGCCGACGATTTCGTGCGTGAATTCATCGGCCAGGCTGATCTGGGGCTCAAACTGCTGTCCCGACGCTGGGTGCATCAGTATCAGCGCGAGGCTCGACTGCAGCAGACCGAAACGCTCGACTCGCTGCACGCGCACGGCTGGCTGATCGACGATCAGGGGCGTCCTTCCGCGCTCGCTGGCGCGCGTCTGGATGACGCCGACGCCATCACCCGCGTCAAGCCGGAGTGGATCGCCACGCCGGAGATGAGCATGAAGGAAGCGCTGTCGCGCATGGTCTGGTATCGCGTGATGGTATTGCCGGTGGTGGATGATGCCGGCAAGTTGATCGGCGAAGTCGGCATGCAGGGCGTCATGGGCATGCAAGACGAACCCGAGGGGGCGCTTTCATGAACGCGCCGGTTGCCTCATCCCATCGTGCGTCTCGACTGACCCAGGTGCGCGCCCGCGCGAGCGGCAATCTCGTCCTAGGGGGTCTGATCATTGTGCTGGTGGCGCTGACGCTTGGCATGGGCGCGCTGGAACCGCTCTTCCACGCGCTTTTCCCAGAGTTACGCAACCCGCTCTACGCGCGAGACAGCTTTCTCAACCTGATGCTCGCGCATATCGGGCTGGTACTGGTGTCGTCGCTGATCTCGGTGACCATCGGCATCGCCGCCGGGCTCTTCGTGACGCGCCCGGTCGGCCGCGAGTTCGAACCCATGGTCTCTTCGCTCGCCGCCATCGGGCAGACATTTCCCCCCGCCGCCGTACTCGCGATCGCCGTGCCGCTGGCCGGTTTCGGCTTCGCCCCGACGATCATCGCCCTGTCGCTCTACGGCCTGCTGCCGGTCATCCAGAACACCATCGCCGGTCTCGGCACCGTGCCGCAGACAACGCTGGAAGCCGCCCGCGGCAACGGCATGAGCCGCACGCAGATTCTGATGCGCGTGGAACTACCGCTCGCCATGCGCGTGATCATCGCCGGCATCCGTGTCTCGGTGATCATCAATATCGGCACCGCCACCATCGGCTCCACCGTCGGCGCCAAGAGTCTCGGTACCCCGTTGATCGCCGGCCTCGTCGGCAACAACCTCGCCTACGTGATTCAGGGCGCACTACTGGTCGGCCTGCTCGCCATCGTCACCGATCTGCTGTTCGAACGCCTGGAGCGGCGCTACTCGTTCGGGGGGTGAGTACCGCGCGAGCGCAGCCGCAGCGCCGGGCTGGCGCCGCCGTTTGGGGCGGTGGCGATGAGGTTCAGCGCTTCGAGTTCGGTAGCGGCGCGACGCACCAGGGCATGCTCGACGCCGAGCCTGCGTGACAGCGCAGCCGTGGTGACGCCGTTGCGCTCGGCGTTTTCTTCGTAGGAAGCATCCGCATGGCGAACCGCCAGCAGCACCAGGGCTGCCAGCGGGTCGAGTTCGGGATGTCGGGCCTGCAACGCCTCGAGCTGGCGCTGCAGTTCACGCTGGTCGGCGGATTCCATTAACGCCTCTCGCGCTCACGCCAGTCGCGTACTGGCCTGAAGCTTGACCGCGATCGACTTGGACGCCGGCGTATGACTGAAATCGCCCTTGTGATCGAGCGGGATCAGGGGGTTGGTTTCCGGATAGTAGGCCGCCGCACAGCCCTGAGGCGTGTCGTAGGCGACGATCTTGAAACCGTCGACGCGGCGCGTCACGCCGTCCTCGGACTCCCCGATCAGATCCACCCACTGCCCGGCCTCGAAGCCCAACCGGGCGATATCGTCCTGGTTGAGGAAGATCACCTGACGGCCATTCTCGATGCCGCGATAGCGGTCATTGTAGCCGTAGACAGTCGTGTTGTACTGATCGTGCGAGCGCATGGTCTGCAGCGTCAGCCAGCCGTCGCGCGCGGCGAGCCGCTGGTGCATCACTTCCTCGGGTAGCTCGGTATCGGAAAATTCCGCCTTGCCGCTGGCCGTCGGGAAGCGCAGCTCGTACGCCGGGTTGACCAGCCAGAAACCGCGCGGCTTGCGCACGCGCTGGTTGAAGTCGACGAAGCCGGGGATGACGTCGGCGATATGGTCGCGGATCACGTCGTAATCCTCGCGCATCGCAGCCCAGTCCACCAAGTCGCTCGCCAGCGGATCGTCGGCGAAAAGCCGCTCGGCGATGCCGGTGAGAATGCTGATCTCGGAGCGTAGGGATTTGTCCGCCGGCTTGTTGATGCCGGCCGAGCCGTGAACCATGCTCATCGAATCCTCGACCGTGATCAGCTGCGACTTGCCGGCTGCGTTACGGTCGATCTCGCTGCGCCCGAGGCATGGCAGGATCAGCGCCTGGTCACCGGTAATCAGGTGGCTGCGATTGAGCTTGGTGCTGATGAAGGCCGTCAGTCGGCAGTTGGCCATCGCCCGCTCTGTGACGACGCTATCGGAGATGGCACGCGTGAAGTTACCGGCGAGCCCGATGAAGACCTTGCCCGGTGCGTCGCGCATCGCTTCGACCGCGGCGACGGAGTCGACACCGAACTCCCGTGGCATCGGCCGGCCGTATCTCTTCTCGAGCGCGTCGAGGAGCGCCTTCGAGGGTTTCTCGAAGATGCCCATGGTGCGATCGCCCTGGACGTTGGAGTGACCTCGCACCGGTGAAGTGCCGGCACCGGGCTTGCCCAGGTTGCCGCGCAGCATCAACAGGTTGACGATCTCGCGAATCGTCGCCACCGAGTGCTTGTGCTGGGTAATCCCCATCGCCCAGCAGGCGATGCTCGCCTTGGAGCGGGCGTAGAGCTCGGCCGCTTCCTCCATCTCGCGTTTCGATAACCCCGACTGCGCCTCGAGCGACGCCCATTCGGTCGCCTCGACGCGTGCACGATAGGCGTCCAGATGCACCGTGTGCTCGGCCATGAAGGCGTGGTCGAGCACGTCCTCGCCGGCGGCGTCACGCTCGAACAGCGCCTTCGCCATGCCACGCACCACGGCCATGTCGCCACCAAGTTTGGGCCGGAAGTAATGCGAGCTGATGCGGTGGCTGCCGTTGTGCAACATCTCGAAGGGCTTCTGCGGATCGGCGAACTTCTCCAGACCGCGCTCCTTGAGCGTATTGAACGTGACGATGTTGGCCCCGCGCTCCGCCGCCTCACGCAGCACGCCGAGCATTCGTGGGTGGTTGGTGCCCGGGTTCTGGCCGAAAACGAAAATCGCTTCCGCCTTCTCGAAATCCTCGAGCCGCGCACTGCCCTTGCCGATGCCAAGCGCTGCGTTGAGCGCGACGCCGCTGGCCTCGTGGCACATGTTGGAGCAGTCGGGCAGGTTGTTGGTGCCGTAGAGTCGCGCCAGCAGCTGGAAGACGTAGGCGGACTCGTTGCCCGCCTTGCCGGAGGTATAGAAGATGCCGTCGTCCGGCGTCGGCAGCGCCTTGAGCTCGGCGGCGATCAGGTCCAGCGCGGCTTCCCAGGCGATCGGTTCGTAGTGATCGGTCTCGGCGTTGTAGCGCATCGGTTCGACCAGCCGCCCCTGATCCTCGAGGCGATAGTCGTCCCAGGTCTTGAGTTCGCTGACGCTGTGCCTGGCGAAGAAGTCCCGCGTCACGCGTTTGGCCGTCGCTTCCCACGTCACCGCCTTGACGCCGTTTTCGCAGAATTCGAATGAAGAGCCATGTTCCGGGTCGCCCCAGGCGCAGCCCGGGCAGTCGAAACCATCCGGCTGGTTGAGCTTGAACAGGGAGCGCGCGTTGAGCGCCGGCGAGCGACTGTGCAACAGGTGCTTGCCTACGGACATCAGCGCCCCCCAGCCACCGGCGGGGTTGTGATACTCGAACACCTTGGGGTCGTGCTCAGCGCTCGGCGTGATCGCCTGCGGTTCTTGGCTGGACTGGGACATGGCTCTACTTCTCCCGAATAATGAAGTCACGACGGCCGGATCGCTGATCTGAGCACCGATCCGGCCGTCGTCATCAATAAAAAATCGATCAAATAGCACCGTGAATCAAGCCGGGTGAATCAGGTCCCGGTGATTCTGGCACCTGTCGACTCAGGCCGTTTCGGCAGCGCGCGACTCGCTGGCGGCAACGCTGGCCTCTCCTTGGGAAGCCTTCGCCTGTGCGACAGCGGCTGTCGCCGCCGCCGGGCGATAGGCGAGATGATAAGCGAGACCGACGAACAGCGCGCCGCCGACGGCATTGCCCAGGAACACGGCAATGAAATTGGGCAGGTATTCACCCCAGGTCACTGCACCGGCGAAAATCGCGGCGGGAACCACGAACATGTTGGCGACGACGTGCTGAAAACCGATCGCCACGAACGCCATGACCGGAAACCAGATACCGAAGATCTTGCCGGCCACGTCCTTGCTCGCGTAACCAAGCCATACAGCCAGACAGACGAGCCAGTTGCAGCCGATCGCGGAGACGAACGCGTGACCGAAGTCGGCAGCGACCTTGTGCTGAGCGACCGAGACCGTCGTGGCCAGAAAATCCCCTTCGGTCAGGCCGAGATAGTGTCCGAAGAAATACGCGACCGCCACGCTACCGACGAAGTTGGCGACGGTGATCAACACCCAGTTGCGCACGAGAGCGGCAACCCC
Organism: Salinicola rhizosphaerae; assembly: GCF_014652715.1. Taxonomy (GTDB): domain Bacteria; phylum Pseudomonadota; class Gammaproteobacteria; order Pseudomonadales; family Halomonadaceae; genus Salinicola; species Salinicola rhizosphaerae. The sequence goes on from NZ_BMZI01000008.1 coordinate 147,888, forward strand.
GATCTGACGCGAAAATAGCGCCATGGGCAGGGTCATCATGTTCCCGGTCAGGAGCTCGCCGCCGGCGATCAGCGTCAGCACCAGCCCGATCGGGAACACCGAGGCGCCAATGAAGGTACGCAGGCCGCCCCACTCGGCCGGCATGGTGCCGGTCACTCGAATGTCGAGCAGAAAGCCGATGGCGATGAAGGCCCCGGCCAGAAATCCGAGCACCAGCAGCGGGATCAACGGGATCTGGGTTTTCTTGAAGCCGGCCGAGACCGCTTGAAGCGCGGTTTCCTGAGGTGAATTGAAAGACATGGGAGCCTCTTGGGCGGTCGATATGTGAGAAAAGGTTACCCGACTGCGTCAGGTTGTCGCAGTTTACCACGCCAGTTAACTATTCGCGTGATCAACAATTCGTTGGATAACCTATCTGTACAGGCGCAATTCCACCGTTCCAGCGAACGCTCAAGCGTCGCCGCGGCTGAGCAGCTCCAGGCGTCGACCACGGTGACAGTTGATCAGCGTCAGATTGCAGCTCCGCGCGACCTCGACGGCCAGTCGCGATGGATAGGAGAGCGTCGCCAGCGCCGGGACGCCAGCGCGCACGCTTTTCTGCACGAGTTCCAGGCTGCAACGGCTGGAGGTCAAAATCAGGGACGGCATCTCGCTGCGCGCCAGATGTTGACCAATGACCTTGTCTAACGCGTTGTGGCGTCCGATATCCCGACCGACCGCCATGACCTGGCCCTGCACATCGAGGCTCAGCGCCAGATGCATGCCCGCCGCCGCTTCGTCATCGAGCGCTCGCAATCCACTTGCCAGCACGACGGGTGACGGCAGCGCGACAGACGGCAGACGCGTCAGGCCAAACAGCAGCTGCGACTCTTCCTGCACGCCGCAGGCGCCGCAGCCGCTGGTGGACAATGTCGCGCGCGATTGGCCCGCAGCTCGACGCGCGATGCGCGCAGACACCTCGAGGCGCACCCGGAACCCGTGGCGACTGCGTTCGACCTGGATCGCCTCGACCTCTTCGCGTCGGTCGATCAGCCCTTCGCTGTGGGCGAAGCCAATCGCGAGATAATCGAGCTGGTCCGGCGTCGCCAGCAGAGTGGCATAGGCCGTATCGTTGAAGACCAGCGAGATCGGGCTCTCCACAGGCCCGGGCAGGTCGTTCAGACCTCGGGAACTGGCATCGTCGAAAGAGACGGCGTCGATCGAATCGTGGCGCTTCTGTTGGGAGGGCTCGGGCACCGTGTCGCTCCTGCCTTCAGGGGGAAAGTCACGATAGCACGGTCATGATCTCGATCAGCAGAGGTCGATCAGCAACGTGGCAACGCTTGGCCCCCACCAGACGCGGGGATTGGCCGCGACGGCACTGGTGATGGTCGAGAGACAGCGGGAAGCAAACGAGAGAAAGAGGCAGGAAAAAGCGGGAGTCCAGGGATGCCCGATCCGGGTGGACCGGGCACTCGAGATCAGCTGGCGGCGTCCTGCACGGCTTCGCCACCGTCTTCGATATCCTGACCTGCGCCGTCGACGGTGTTGCAGCCCGTCAGGATACCGGCACCCAGCAGCGCGAGCAGAGAGAGTGCAATCAGACGTTTCATGGCGTCGTTCTCCTTAACGTTAGGGAATCGGCAACTCGAGTTTGCCGCGGCCATTATTATTGGCCTTTCATCAACATAGCAGAGCGTGGCAAAAATGCCTCGCTCGACGCAAAGCGCCTGCGAACCTTACAGTAGCGCTTTCCGACCCGCTCAGGAGATCCCATGTCGACCTTCACTCTCGATGCCCGCCTGGCGCAGGACAGCCTGCATATCGCTGACCTGCCGCTGTGTCAGGTGCGACTGAGCCGCGATGCGCGCTATCCCTGGGCCATTCTGATTCCACGATGCGCCGACACCGTCGAAATCTACGATCTTTCGACGGACGATCAGGCAACGCTCTGGCGCGAAGCTTCGCGTCTGGGTGAGGCCATGATGCAGCATTTCGAGGGCGACAAGCTGAACATCGCGAGTCTGGGCAACCTGGTAGCGCAGTTTCATCTGCACGTCATCGTACGCTTCGCTGGCGACGCTGCCTGGCCGGGGCCGGTATGGGGCCAGGGCGAGGCCGAACGCTATACGGAAAAGGGCTTGTCCGAACGCCGCGACGAGATCGCCGCACTCGTGGCCGCGCTGCAGCTCTGAAGCCGCGTATCACTCCCATCATCGAGCCCGTCAGCTCACACTCGGCGACTCGATTACGGCGCGCGCTTCATTCCGCGGCCCGAACCCGCCGCGCTAGCCACCCAGCACACGCTATCCACCCAGCGGCCCGAGGCCCCCGCTTTTAGCGGACGGGCTGGGTGGTGTGCCCAGCATCGGCGGTGCACTGCTGCCGCCTTGCTGCCACTGAGCGGCCGTCAATGACAATCCGAATGCGAGAATCAGCGTGCCGCCCAGCAGCCCGATCCACCCCTGCCATACATGTGGCCGCTTGGCCGGTTTGAGGTGGCGCTTGACCCAATCCCGTGCGAACACGCTCAACAGCGCGAGCGACGAGACGGTCAGCGACGTGCCCAGCGACATCGCCAGTACCGCGACCACACCCTTGCCGAACTGATCGAGCAGCGCGGCGGCGCCGAGCAGCAGCACGGCACCGCTGCAAGGCCGGATGCCGATCGACAGCACCGTGATCAGTGCCACGCGCCAGTCGCTCGCGGTGTGCGGATCGATGTGGTGATCGTGCCCGCAGCCGCAGCCCGTCCCATGGGCATGGTGAGGCGTTTCGGCGCGACTCGGTGCGAGCGGGCGGACGGGAGACGGCGAAAAAGAGATCGATGCGGCCGCTGTCGAGCGAGCCATCGGGGTCAGCGTCGAGCCGGCGTTGGCCGTGAATGGCACCGCCGCACTGCCCTGCCCTTCGGTAGATGCCGAGCTTGCCTGCGGCAGACGCTCGAGTACGTAAAGGCGCCTCAGCGATCGTACGCAGAGCCAGAGCCCCACCAACGAGACGACGACAAAACTGACCAGCTCGGCCTGGTCGATACTGCCCATCGCCTGTCGCGTCAGCCAGCCGAGGCCGAAGACGAGCACGCTGATGATCGCGATCGCCATCACGCCCTGGAGCAGAGAGGCCAGCACGGACAGCCCCAGAGCGCGTCGCCAGGCGCCGCCCTGAGAGGCCAGATAGGTGCTCAATACCACCTTGCCGTGTCCCGGCCCGGCGGCATGAAAAACGCCGTAGCCGAAACTGACGCCCAGCAGGACACCCCAGGTGGTCAAGGTCGGCGCTTGGTGCAGCGCGGTCATCGCCTCGACCAGCTCCCGGTAGAGCTTCCCCTGCCACAGCACGACCTGAACGGAAAACTGCTGCCACCAGCCCAGTCGATAGACCAGGGCTGCCAGCGCGACGACGGCGGCCAGCGGTACCCAGAAAGCAGGCCTGGCTATCACCCGGAACACGTGATCTCTCCCGTCTCGGCGAAAAATCGGCCGATATTGGGCTCGGTCTGCTGGGTCGCGTCGATCATCGAAGCTTCCATCACTTTTTCCGGATCGGGCTTGGCCTTGACGATGTCGGTGGTGCAGCCGGCCGGTGCGTCCGCCATCGTCAGCGCATCCGGCAGCGGCTGCGAGCCGTCGGCGTTGGCCTCATGCAGCATCTCGATGTAATAAGTCGCGTCATAGACCCGGTAGCGCAAGGTATGACCGGCCATCGGCTGGGCGTGCGCGAGCGGCAGCACGAAGCTGAACACCAGGCGCTCGTCACGATATTCGGTATTGGTGTCGGTGACTTTGCCCTGAGCCACCGGCTGTCCGTCGAGGGTGATGTGGGTGAGGTTGTTCTCCTTGGCAAGGTTGTCACGAATCTCGACACCCAGAGCGTCGAGACGCTGCGCCATGGTGGAACCATCCTTGACGCTCGCCATATCCTCCATCACCACCTGACTGTAGAACGGGTCCATGCGCCAGCGCTGACGCAGCGCGGTCAGCTCGCCCCGATCGTCAAATATCCCTTCCACGCTGACATCGACCCAGCCGTGGGGGTGCGCCAGCGCCGCGCTCGGCAGGCCTAGCATCAGCAAGACGGGCAGTACCGGCAGCAGACGCCCGGCAAGCCGTCGTCGTGAAGACAGCGCGAAATCCATGAAGACGTCCATAAAAGAGGCGAAAGCAGGCATCAAGGCAGGGTGCTCAAACGTTGCTGGACATCGATGAACAGCGGGTCGAGAGACTCGGCGCCGAGCGGTTGTCCGCCGCGACGACCGCTCAGGGTCAGATAGGTCGAGCCGGGCTGGATCACACCCACCGGCCGTGGGCCGCCGCTGGTCACTTCGGCGTGGATCTCATAACCGGAGCGGGACGCAAGCACGGCGTCGATCTGGCCGAGATCGCCATCGCCATGGCGGATGACGAAGCCGCGTTCGGCCAGCATGGAAAGCGTCGCCTTGAGCGTCTGCTCGGCGTTGGCCTCGACGGCGATGCTGCGCGGCTCGGCCTGCGGTACCACCGCACAGCCGGTCAGCGTCAGCGACAACAGAAGACCCGCAGTGGCCACAGGCGAACGCACCAGCCTCTTCAGGCATTTGCCCAGACGGCAGAAACGATCGGTCATGCTCATGGTGTGAGCCCTCCGCCGGCGCCCTGGCTCGGATTCAGTCGCGATTCGATCCCCTGCTTGAGCTGCTGACAAAAAGAGGGTTGGTTCCAGGAACGGGCATCGATCAGATACCCGTTGTAGTCGACCACGACGGAATCCCGATCGACCAGCGTCGTCGCGTCCGGCGTGACCACGGAGACACGTTCTATCTGGATCGGATCGGTGTTGTAGCCCCCGCCGAAGCCCTGGATCACGCCGAGCGAATAGCCATGATGGCCGCCAAGGCCGAACCCGCCCCAGAAACCGCTGCGTCCGAATGGGCGATCCACCGCGCCCAGGCCGGGCTGCGCCGTCTTGCGCTCTGCGCTGACGAGCCCGAGTTTGGCATCGGTATCGAGAATCGCGTAGCCCTGACTCTCCAGCGCGTCACGCGTTGCGCGCAGGCGATCGAGCGTCTCGCCCGTTGCCGGCCAACGGCAAGCCGCAGGCAGCGCGTTACCGCCGGCAGGATCGACCGGCCCCGGCGCGGAGATCGACTGGCAGCCGCCGAGAACCAGCGACGCCAGGAGCGCGGCGACGATGCCGAACGTCTTCATCACGGCTGCCCCTGGGCTCCAGACCCGATTGGCGCCCATGTCCCGCTTCTCGTCTCGGATCATGAAGAAAGCCTCGCTCGTACCACGATGCGTCACCGAATGGGCGTTCAGCATGCCAGCACCCGGGCCCCGTTACCATGCTTCGTTAGCGGTGGCAGCCAGGACGCCGAGAACCGCTCTGGCCGCTGTTCAATGACTTGCCATCGGGCTGCAGGTTGTCCCGGCAGACGCCGGCACCACCACCCAGTAAACTATCGGCACCCCTCATCCATCGGTTTCGGGAAGATCCGCCATGCTCTATCTCGCCATTCTGGCGTTGTTGATCGTTTTCATCGTGCTCATGACAACGCGATGGCAGCTTCATCCGTTCCTCGCGCTGCTCGGCGCCGCGGTCATCGGTGGCTTCGCCTACGGACTGCCGGGCAGCGATATCGTCGATACCATCGGCAGCGGCTTTGGCAAGATTCTCGGCGGGATCGGCCTGGTGATCGCCTTCGGCACCATCATTGGCGTGATCCTCGAACGCAGCGGGGCCGCGCTGACCATGGCAGAGACCATCGTCCGCCTGCTCGGTGAACGCTTTCCCACGCTGACCATGACGCTGATCGGTTATCTCGTCTCGATTCCCGTCTTCTGCGACTCCGGTTACGTCATCCTCAACTCGCTGAAGAACGCCATGGCCACCAGACTCAAGGTCTCGGTGACGGCCATGACCGTGGCGCTCGCCACCGGCCTCTACGCGACCCACACCTTCGTTCCACCCACGCCCGGCCCTATTGCCGCTGCCGGCAACCTGGGGCTTTCGCACAACCTGGGGCTGGTCATCGTGATCGGTATCGGCGTCGGCCTGATCACGGCGCTGGCCGGTCTGCTCTGGGCCAACCGCTTTCGTCGACTTCACGATGCAGATGCAGGCTTGCTGACCGATGCCAGCGACATGCCCGGAGACACCGCCGATGCAGACCCGTTTGCCGCCTTCCGTCGAGAGCACGGCGAGCTGCCGGGCGCCTGGCAAGCCTTCATGCCGATTCTGCTGCCGATTGCCCTGATCTGCCTGGGTTCGATCGCCAGCCTGCCCGCCGCGCCATTGGGCAGCGGATGGCTGCAGGCGCTGCTCGAGTTTCTCGGCGATCCGTTGATCGCCCTGGCTGCCGGCCTGCTCGTCGCCACCCGTCTGCTGACCTCCGGACAGCGCCTCACCGAATTGAAGGAGCGCGCCGGCGAGGGTATCACCGCCTGCGCCCCGATCCTGCTCATCACCGGCGCCGGAGGTGCCTTCGGAGCGGTGCTGCAGGCGACGCCGCTCGGCGACTATCTCGGCCGCACGCTCTCCGAACTGGGCATCGGCCTATTCATGCCGTTCTTGGTCGCAGCAGCACTCAAGACAGCCCAGGGGTCGTCGACCGTTGCCCTGGTCACCACCTCGGCGCTAGTCGCCCCGATGATGAGCTCGCTGGGGCTCGACAGCGAGATCGGACGCGCGCTTGCCGTCATGGCAATCGGTGCCGGCGCCATGACCGTTTCCCATGCCAACGACAGCTTCTTCTGGGTGGTGACGCAGTTCAGCCGCATGCCGGTCTCACTCGGCTATCGCGCTCAGACTACCGCCACGCTGATCCAGGGTATTACCGGCATCGTCGTGGTCTGGCTGCTGAGTCTCGTTCTACTTTAAAGCCGTGGTTCGAACATCTCCGATACTCCGATCTCAGATACCCGCACCGAGAGGACGCCATGAACATTGTCATCGCCCCGGATAGCTTCAAGGATGCGCTGTCGGCGCGAGATGCCGCCGCGGCCATCGCGCGTGGCATCGCGCGGGAATTGCCGACGGCCACCCTCCATCAGTGCCCGATGGGAGACGGTGGCGAAGGCACGCTGGACGCCCTGCTCGCCGCCACCGGCGCCGAGCGGCGCGAAGCGAACGTTCAGGATGCGCTCGGGCGAGAGGCCGTCGCCGCCTGGGGTTGGCAGGCCGATACCCGCACGGCATTTATCGAGCTCGCCGAGGCGAGTGGTCTGCAGCAGCTGAAACGTGATGAGCGCACCGCGCTTCACAGCACCACTTACGGCGTCGGCCAACTGATTCTGGCAGCGCTCGACGCCGGCGCGAATTCGCTGCTGCTGACGCTGGGCGGCAGTGCCACCAACGATGCCGGTGCCGGCATGCTGGCAGCACTCGGTGCGCGACTGCTCGACGCCGACGGCAATCCGCTGGCGCCCGGCGGCGCGGCGCTTGCCCGCCTGGCAACTCTCGATCTCGCCGGCCTCGACCCTCGGCTCGCCGCGCTCGAGGTGCAGACGGCCGTCGACGTCGACAATCCGCTGCTCGGCCCGCGTGGCGCCAGCGCCATCTTCGGGCCGCAGAAGGGGGCCAGCGACGCGGACGTGGCGACACTCGATCGCTCGATCGCACACTTCGCCGATCACGTCGCCCGCGCACTCGGAGAGGATCATCGCGAACTGGCTGGCGCCGGTGCCGCCGGCGGCATGGGCTTTGCTGCCCGCGCCTTTCTCGGTGCGTCGCTGCGACCCGGCATCGAGCTGGTGATGGACCAGATCGGCTTCGACGCCCTGCTCGCCGACGCCGACTGGGTCATCACCGGCGAGGGTCAGCTCGATGGCCAGAGCCTATCGGGCAAGACGCCGATCGGCATTGCGCGTCGCGCCGCCAGTCACGGCGTGCCGACCGTCGCCCTGGTCGGTCGACTCGGCGACCAGTGGCAGGCCGCGTTCGATCATCACATCACCGCCGCCTTTGCCCTCGCCGATGGGCCGATGACGCTGGACGAGGCGCTATCGCGCTGCGACGCACTGCTGAGCGATCGCGCCCAGTCGCTGGCGCGACTATGGTGCGCCAGTCATTCAATGTCAGGATAGACAGCGGCTCGAAGAGAGACGTTTTCACCAACACAAAAACTATCGACCGCGCCGATTGAATAGCACTTCTCTATTGTCGCCATATCGACGCTTGTCTAGGGCATCGACAAGCGGACAGATACACTATCGCCAGTCACTTCCTCTTCAGCGACCGGGGATCGCCCCGTAGCCCGCGTAACCGCATGAACTACTGCCAGGGAGCTACCGTCATGCCCGATATCGACACCAATGCCATCGGCCTGCACGCCTCGAGCGCTGCACTACTCGCCGACAAACTGAACGCGCTGCTGGCCAACTATCAGCTCTTCTACATGAACGCCCGCGGCTACCACTGGAACGTCAAGGGTGAGCAGTTCTTCGAGCTGCATGCGAAGTTCGAGGAGATCTATACCGATCTGCTGACCAAGGTCGATGAAGTCGCCGAGCGCATCCTGACGCTGGGGTACCAGCCGCTCCACGCCTACAGCGACTACGCCAAGGTTTCACAGATTCAGGAAGACAAGGACGTCGCCGATGGCAAACGGTGCGTGAAAGGCCTGGTTGCCGGCTTCCAGGTGCTGATCGAGCTGCAGCGCGACATCCTTTCGCAGGCCAGCGATGCCGACGACGAAGGCACCGCTTCGCTCGCCGGCGACTACATCCGCGAGCAGGAAAAGACCGTCTGGATGCTCAACGCCTACCTCGGCTGAACCGTGAGCGCATCGATGATTCAGCTCACCGGTGCGCCGATGGATTGCCGAGTTCGATGCCGGATTCGATGCCGCCTTCGGGCGGCAAGCCAGGATCATTCCCGCTCGGGCAACTCGCCATTGCTTCCCTCGTCCGAGAAGCGACCACCCCGCTCGATCTCTTCTCCACCGGATGCATCTTCGTGCTCTTCCGCCTCCCGTCGGAGATGTGCCGGCAGTTCGCGCTTCATGCGCACGCCAAGCTTCTCAAGCGCCAGCGCCTGGCTGACGAGACTGCCCTGACCGTTGGAGAGACGCGCCATCGCCTGATCGAAGCTGCCCTGAGCGCGGCCGATATGCCGGCCGACATCTTCCAGACTTGAGACGAATCCCTGGAACTTGTCGAGCAGCTTGCCGGCACGGTCGGCGATATGGCGAGCGTTCTCGTTCTGTCGCTCGAGATTCCACAGGCTCGCCACCGTACGCAGACTGGCCAGCAGCGTGGTTGGCGTGACCACGACGATGTCGCGGGAAAACGCATCCTGGAACAGCGTCTCGTCATGCTGGAAGGCGACGGCAAACGCCGGCTCGACCGGCATGAACAGGAACACGAAGTCGGGTGAGCGCAGCCCAGGCAGGTGCGGGTAATCTTTCCCCGACAGCGAATCAATATGGGCGCGAACCGCCTGCACGTGGGCGCGCAGCGCCTGTTCGCGTTCGGTGTCATCCTCGGCGTTGACGTAGCGCACATAGGCGTTGAGCGACACCTTGGCGTCGACGATCAGATGCTTGTCGTCAGGCAGGTAGATCACCGCATCGGGGCGCTGACGCCCGCTATCGCCTTCGATCGAGACCTCGCGTCGGTACTCGATATCGCGCCGCAGTCCGGAGCGCTCGAGCACCGATTCGAGCATCACCTCGCCCCAGTTTCCCTGCATCTTCTTGTCGCCCTTGAGCGCGCGGGTCAGGTTAGCGGCCTCTTCGGTGATCTGGCGATTGAGGCTCGCCAGCTGGTCGATCTGCACCTTGAGCGTGGTGCGTTCGCGCAGCTCCTGGCCGTGGATCTCCTCGAGCCGCTCGCGAAAGCCGGAAACCTGTTCGCGAAACGGCTTCAGCAGTGCTTCGAGACTATCCCGACTCTGGGCGCTGTAGGCCCGGTTTCGCTCGTCGAAGATACGCCCGGCCAGCGCCTCGAATTCATGGCCGAGCCGCGTCTTGGCCTGTTCGAGCAGTTGGAGCTGCTCCGCGTGCTGACTCTGCTGATGTTCGTGGCGCGTCTCCAGCCTTCCATACTGCTCCCGCAGCGTCGCCACACGCTCATTGAGCGTCTCGAGCTGAGTTTCGCGCGCCGAGAGCTGGCGCTTGAGCTCCGTCTGCTGCTCGCGCAGCTCATCCTGCTGGGTATCGCTCTGCGCCAGTTCCTGCTCGAGCCTGCGACGTTGGGACTCGCTCTCCTCGAGCGCAGTCCTCAGTCGTACGCGCTCGACGCCCATCACACGGCGCTGCCAGATCAGCACCAACGCCAGGCCCGCGACGACCATAGCGAGCGCAAGGCCGACTGCGCCTGGCCACTGCCCCATTCCCGCTTCCATTGCACTCTCCTTCCACACCAGCCTTCCACACCAGGCCTAGTTTCTTCCCGGCCGGGCCGACCCGGCGGCCACACCATCGACGAGAAGCCGTGCCGGCGCAAGCGCAACCAGGGTTTATTCGACGTTTGCGGCGATGACGCCTCCGGACCTCCAAGCCCCGGAGACCCTTGCCGATGCCCATCCCCGGCGCTGATGCGATTATTTGATCTGGATCATTCCAGTCGGATCATCGCGATTCGTCCTTGAACTCTCGCCACGTTATCCCAAACTTTTTAGGTAAGCCGAGACATGGACCGGGATGGCCCATGGGCTTTTCATCCAACGTTCGATACATCACGACCAGGAGGTCAAGATGGCTCAGCAACTCAACGGTAAACGCGTCGCCATTCTCGCCGCAGATGGCTTCGAAGAGTCCGAACTCGCCTCACCGCGCGCCGCCCTGCAAGGCCAAGGCGCGGAAACTCACGTCATCACGCCGGACGGCAAGGGCATCCGCGCCTGGGCGGAAACCGACTGGGGCGACACCTATGAGGCAGACAAGAGCCTCGATGACGTGAAGAGCGAGGATTATCACGCACTCGTCCTGCCCGGCGGCCTGTTCAACCCGGACACCCTTCGCCTGAACGAAAAAGCGCTCGCCTTCGTGCGTCACTTCTTCGAAGCGGGCAAGCCGGTCGCCGCGATCTGCCACGCGCCGTGGATCTTGATCAACGCCGGCGTCGTTGAAGGCCGCAAGATGACTTCCGTGCCGTCCGTCGCTCAGGACCTCAAGAATGCGGGTGTCACCTGGTTCGACGAAGCTGTCGTCGTCGACAGCGGTCTGGTGACCAGCCGCACGCCCAAGGATCTCGACGCCTTCAACGCCAAGGTGCTCGAAGAGATCGCCGAGGGCCGTCACAGCCATCAGCACGCCTGATCGGCACTGGAAAGCTTACGGATTGCCCGCCGAATGTTCGCCATCCGGCGGGCATTTTCGTGAGCGGCCGAAATCCAGACAGCGCGCGATCTTTGCAGGATGCCGCTCGCCTTCCCATACTCTCTGGCAGCCCCGCACTTCAGTGCACTTAACTTTTGCCAGGGAACGAACACAGACGTGCCATATTCCACCGACACCGCCGACTCCGGTTCCCGATCGCTGCCGCGACTGTTCGTGACCAAACTGATCCACTTCATCAAGAAGCTGGTGCGCCTGTTCATTCGCCCGATGCGAGGCGACAAGGGCGAGGGCGGCGTCATAGTGCATCCTTATCGCGGCTACGGCTCGCACTCCGAAGCTTTCATCATGGGGCGGGTGTTTCGCCAGCCCGGGCGTCTGGGGCGCTGGAAACGCGGTGGCGTAATGCGCGACCTGGTCGATGTCGCCCGTCGCGTGGTGAGACACGGCGTCGCCGACGCCAGAGTCGACATTCGACTCGGGGCCACGCACGCCACGGTCAACACCGATGCCGACGGCTACTTCTACGCCCATATCGAAATCACCCATACGCTGCCGGCAGAAGCCATGTGGCACACCGCCAAGCTCCGCGTGATCTCGGAGACGGACGCCATCAGCACCGAGACCGAAGTCTACATTCCGCCGGCAAGCACCGACCTGCTGGTGATCAGCGATATCGACGACACCGTGATGTACACCGGGGTCGCCAACAAGCTGAAGATGCTCTATCGCCTGTTCATGGAGAAGGCCCATCGACGCACGGCGTTTCCGGGGGTCGCGCCCTTCTACCGTGCGCTCTACGCCGGCGCCGAGGGCAATCGCCAGCGCCCCATGCTGTATGTCTCGCGCGGGCCCTGGAGCATCTACGAAATGCTCGAGATGTTCTTCAACATGAATCGCATTCCGGTCGGACCGATTCTGTTCCTGCGCGAGTGGGGAATGAGCCTGAAACGGCCCTGGCCGCGCAAGGCGGAAGATCACAAGACCGACGTGATTCACAACATGCTCACGCTTTACGACGAGCTGCCGTTCATCCTGATCGGCGACAGCGGCCAGCGCGACCCCGAGGTCTACGCCGAGATCGTCAAGGCCTACCCGGATCGGGTGCGTGCCGTCTATATCCGCAAGGTCGACAACGATCCGGAGCGCGACGCTGCCATCGAAGTCCTCGCCAACGAGATGCGCGAGAGCGGTTGCGAGCTGGTGCTGGCCCGCGACAGCGCCAGCATGGCCGAGCACGCGCTCGCCAACGGTTTCATCTCAAATGAGGGACTGGAAGAGGTGCGACGCGACCAGCAGCCCTGGTCACGCCGCGCGAGCGATGAGTAGCGAGCAGCCGCTCGGTGCGGCAGGCATCGTACTCGCAGCGCAGAAACATTATTCGTAGTGGCTCCAGAGCCTAAGAACCTTGACCACTTTTTCGTCGTCGAGCACCTGATAAACCAGCCGATGCTGAATATTGATGCGACGCAAGTAGGCACCCGCAAGATCGCCGATGAGCTTCTCGAACGGCGGCGGCTTGCAGTAAGGATCTTCCGCGATCAGTGCCAACAGCTCCTCGGCCTTGGGTTTGAGGCCACTGGAAGCCAGTTTCTTCGCATCTTTCTGAGCCTGCCGAGTGAAAGCCAGCCTCCACGTCACCAATCCAGCTCCGCATCACAGTCGTCCACCGGCGTCTCCATCCCCTCACGGATCGACTCCCGCATGCCCGGTACGGAGAGCAGATAGAGCGTCTCCTGAATGGCCGACCAGTCTTCTTCGGCGATCAGCACTGCCCGGTTACGTTTGCCCGTGATGACGATCGGCTGATGTGACTCAGCAGTCTCGTCGATCAACCGGTAGAGATTGCTACGCGCTTCAGTCGCGGTTACGCCCGTCATGACGCCCCCAGTCAATGGTCAAGATCCTACCGAAGTGTACGCTTTTCCGTACGTCCGTCAAGACGAACGTCAAGAGATACCGCGAGCCACGGTGTCAGGCAGCCTTGCCAGAGCCGATGTCCGCAACCAGCGCCTTGAGCACTTTCCAGAACTCCTCGACCGAGGCGAGTTCGGTGCGCTCGGTCGGCGAGTGGGCGCCGCGAATCACCGGACCGAACGAAATCATCTCGAGCTGCGGATACTTGCCCCCGATGATGCCGCACTCGAGCCCGGCGTGAATGACCTCGACCGCCGGATCCTCGCCGATGAGTTCCTGGTGCAGCCGGCGGAAGCGCGTCAGCAGCGTGCTGTCGGCGCTCGGGGTCCAGCCGGGGTAGGCGTTCTCGACCCGGGTCTGCGCACCGATCAGCCCGAACAGCGCGGCAAAGCGATCGGCCAAGTTCTGCGTGGCGCTGTCGCGCAGCGAGCGCACCAGCGCACAGAGGTGGAAACGTCCATTCTCGAGCGAGACGACACCCAGATTGTTGGAAGTCTCGACCACGCCAGGCACTTCGACGCTCATGCGTTCGACACCGTAGGGGGCGGCGTGCAGCGCGGCGACGAGGAGCTGGGTGGCGGTATCGGTCAGGGCTTCGGCCTCCTCGCAGGAGGTCGCGGCCGGCGCTACCGTCAGCGTGACGTTGTCGTCGACACCGGCAAGCTCCTCGCGATAGAGCGCCTGCTGTTCTGCCAACCGCAGCTCCAGTGCCGGCAGGTGGTGCTCGTCGATGGCGATGGTCGCGAAGGCTTCACGCGGCAGCGCATTGCGCAACGTGCCGCCACGATAGTCGACCAGCCGGATCTCGAGCTCGCCCAGCGCCCGTAACGCGCGCACCAGCAACTGGTTGGCGTTACCCAGCTCCTTGTGAATATCTGCTCCGGAGTGACCGCCGACCAGGCCGGTCAGCGCAATCTGGCGCATCACTTCCTCGTCGTCACAGCCGCGCATGGGCAGATCGGCATCGACCACCACGTCCGCGCCGCCGGCGCAGCCGATATAGACTTCACCACGATCCTCGGAGTCCAGGTTGAGCAGATACCGCCCTTCGAGCCAGTCCTCGTCGAGAGAAAGTGCCCCCTGTAGCGAGGTCTCCTCCTCCAGCGTGAAGAGCGCCTCGACCGGCCCGGTCTCGATATCGTCCGCCTCAAGAATCGCCAGGGCGGCGGCGACGCCGAGCCCATTGTCCGCGCCAAGGGTCGTGCCGCGCGCGTACAGCCAGCCGTTCTCGACGTAGGTCTCGAGCGGGTCGTTGAGGAAATCGTGCGGATGATCGGCGTTGGCCTGGGTCACCATGTCGAGATGCCCCTGCAGGACGATGCCGGGCACCGATTCACGGCCGGGGCTCGCGGCGCGTCGAATGCGCAAATTGCCATAGCTGTCGCGGTCGTGGGCAAGGCCTTTCTCGTCGGCCCAGCGCTCGAGCACCTCGACCAGCTGCGCCTCGTGGCCGGAAGGTCGCGGCGTATTGCACAGCGTGCGGAAGTGGCGCCAGACGGGTTCAGGAGCCAGTGTCAGCAGATGATCGTTCATGGTCGGTTTCCTGCGTGTCGCCGGTTGGCGATCGAGCGGCCGCCGGACGAGCGAGGCAGCCGTTTATCATCATGGTATATGCACGAAAATCACGCGCACGAGATTCAAGGTGCCAACACCTTACTCGTCGGCCCGACGCTTGACCATAGGGGAGCCGCCAAGCGATTGGCGGCAACGCCAGCTCCGCGGTGAGCGGCGTTCGCGAGCGTCACTTCCCGCCGAGAAGCCGGCGCGCCCACTGCCTGGCCGTCGCCTCCCGCTCGCGCCGCGCCGCCGCCGGCAACCCCGCCGATACGTCGGCACGAAGCGCAAACAGCATCGCCGCCATCGCGGCGATATCGGTACCGGTGAGCGCATCGCACGCGTCGAGCTTCTCCAGCGGCTGACGACGCCACCACGCAAGCCAGGCCTCGCGCAGCCAGGGCCTGACCAGCGGCAACGCCCCGCCACCTTCGGCAAACCAGCCGAGCCGTCGCTCGATCTCGGCGTCGATCGCCGGCGCACTTCCCTCGTGGAGCAGCAGCGCTGCGGTGAATGGCTCGATGCTATCGAGCTCGGTCGCCAGCAGATCCGGCAGCAGGCGCACGAAATCGTGGTTCATCCGCGCTATCGTCGACTGCGCTTCAGCGGTCAGACCGCGCCCCATCATCAGCGCCGGCTCGCCGCTGGAAGCCTCTCGCGTCAGCCCGATGCGCAGTGAACGGAAATCCTGCGCACGCCAGAACCGTATCAACTCGGGCTCGGCACCGAAGCTCGCGCCGAGATGCTCGATGCCGTGCGCACGCGCGGCCTTGGCGGCACGCTCGATCAGCCCGGCGCCGACACCCTGGCGCCGGGCCTCGGGATGCACCGCGATACGCATGACTCGCCACAAGTGCGCCTCGGCCGCTTCCAGAAACCCACCATGAGCCGCCAGCGACTGCGCCAGCAGGTGACCGCGCGGCCGCCGCCGTCCATGATGAATCTCTCCGGCCAGCGCGGCATCGAAACCGCCCTCCTGCTGCACGACGCAGAGCCCGACCACGAGTCCGCCAGCTTCGGCGGCCAGCAGATGAACGTCGGGGCCGTCCAGCAACTGGCGCAGATCGCTCGGCGCCGTTCGGTAGTGCGCCTGTACCAATAGACCGAAGACACGTTCGAGCAGCGGATCGTCCGCCGCCAGGGCGTCGCGATCCAACCAGCGGTAACCGACGGCGGCGTTTTCCAGCGCGCGCGTCACGCGCGGTGGCCTGGCGATGTCGGCATCGAGACAGAGCAGCGAGCGCGTCAGCGCTTCCAACGGGTCATCGTCGCCCCAGCGCACCGGCGTTTTCATTTCGAGACGGCGCCAGTCCGGCGTGACGCTGTCGAGCCGCGCGCGCAGTCGGACCTCGAAGCCGCGGCCGGTTCCCTCGTAGCCGTGCACCGTCGTGGCAAACGCCAGCCGGGGAAAGCGCTCGAGCCAATCACCGAGCCGTGCCGCGGGAATGGCGGCGGCCTCGTCGACCCACAGCGTCGGCGGTGCGTGCCGGTCGATTGATGCGTCCGCGAGCGCCGGCACCACCGCTTCCGGCGCCAGCCACGCCACGCAGCAGTTGCGCCCATCGATGACGACCTCGAAGCGATGTTCGCGACGAACACCGCACGGCAGCAGCGCGGCGAGCCGTGCGAACAGCGCCTCCACCGAGTCGACGCTCGGCGACGTCACCCACAACCGGCTCTCGCCCGCGCGCAGCCGCCGGGCAGCCGCGATACCAAGTGCGGCGCTCTTGCCGCGACCACGATCAGCGATCAATACCACCGGCCGCCGCCTACGCAGCTTCGCCAGCCGCTCGACGGCCAGTGCCTGATCCTGAGTCAGACAGTCGGGATCGACCGCCACGCCACCTTCGGAGCCGACGGGCTCAGGCCAATGCGGCAAGGAAGGCAGATTGCCATCCGCCCAGGTCGCCAGCGCCGAAAAGGCGCGCAGCCATCGCGCGCACCGGGCCAGATAGCGAGCGTCGAGCGTCTCGGGCTCGTGGGGCCAGTGCGCAAGGCGGCGATAGTCGGCATCGCCGCGCCAGTCCACGTGCTTGGCGTCGAGCCAGTGCGCCGGTGTCAGCAGTAGCAGCCAGCCTCCGGCTTTCACCGTGCCGCTGACCGCACCGAAGGCATCCGGGTCGAAGCCGCTACCTCCGCCGCCGGTGTTGCCACTGCAGGCATCGAAGACGACGAGATCGTGCTCGCAGCCGAGGCGGCTGCGTGCCCGTGCGTGGGACAGTGAGGGGATTTCGCCGTCGAGCGATGAGGGCCGCTGGCCAACCCAGAGCGGCGAGCGCCAGGCTCTCCTTTCACCCCCGGCCACAGTCGCGATCGCACTCTCAGTCGCAAACCAGCGTGCGGCCCTGGCGGCGGCGAGGCCGGCACCGTCATCGGCGATCCAGACCACGCCGCGCCAGCGCCGCGCCAGCAAGATCGTCTCTTGCTGGCGCCGCCAGGCGAGAAGTTCCGCCGTATCCGCGATCACCGTATTCAGCCAAAAACGGCGCCGAGATCCGGCTTCATCGTCGGGCAGAAACGCGCCGCGACGACGCCCAGCACGACGCCTCCCAGCGTCAGCAGAACCGGCAGCCAGGTCAGCGCCACGCCGGAGGAGACATAGAGGTAGAGAAAGAACACGGTCAGCACGCCGCCGCCCAGCAGGCGTCCGGCCTTGACGCCCGCCAGGTAGACGCTGACCAGTACGCCGACGAAAGGAATCAGCACGCTGAAAAGATTGATGGCGAAGCCATGTCCGCCCTCGCCCATCCCGGGCAGGATGAAGCGCGCGACCAGCTCCCAGGCGAGCAGATAGAGAATCACCGGTGCCGCGAATGCACCGATCAGACGCAGCACGGTACGCACGGGTTCATCGGCGCCGGGTCGCGGCGGTTGAGGATTGTTGAGCGACATTCGGCGCTTCCTGGTTGGCAAAGGATCGCGCTATTGAATCATCGCCGCCGGACAATTGCACAGCCGAGTCAGTGCTCGATCTTCTTGAGCAGAAACACCAGCGGCACGCTCAGCAGATAGATGCAGCCCATCCAAAGGAAGATATCGTTGTAGGCGAGCACCTGGGTCTGGATACCGACACGCTGACCGAGCTGAGCGACGGCGCTGTGGTAAGGGTCGGCAACGTGGCCGACCAGCATCGACTGATAGTTCTCGATCTGCTGCTGAACCACCAATCGCCCCTGGTTCAGCGAGCCGATCAGCTGATTCCAGTGGAAGTCCTCGCGCCAGTCACGCACGGTATCGAGCATAGCCAACCCCACCGCACCGCCAAGGTTGCGCATCACGCTGAAGAGCCCTGCCGCGTTGCCGAGCTCCTGCGGTGGCAGCGTGCCCATGGCAATACGCGAAGCGGGGATGATGCACATGATCATGCCGATGCCACGCACGATCTGCGGCCAGAAGAACTGCCAGAAGCCGGACTCATCGGTCAGATTCGAGTTCATGGCCGTGCCGATACCGATCAGCAGAAGCCCCATGAACAGCAAAAGGCGCAGGTCGACCGAGTTGGTCAGGCGCCCGACGAGGGGGGCGGTGAAGAACATCGACACGCCGGTGACGAACATCACCTCGCCGATCTGCAAGCTCGAATAGCCGCGCACATTGCCGAGAAAGAGCGGCATCAGATAGACCAGGCCATACATCGCGATACCAACGATGAAGACCAGGCCGGTGCCGATGGAGAAGTTGAGGTTCTTGAACGCGTGCAGATCGACGATGGGATAACGCGCCGTCAGCACGCGCCAGAAGAAGCCGATGCAGGAAACGACGCAGAGCAGCGTCATCCAGATGATCAGCTCGCTGGCGAACCAGTCGTCGCCGGGCCCCTCTTCCAGCACGAACTCCAGACTGCCGAGAAACAGCGCGATCAGGATCAGGCCCTGGAAATCGAGCCGCTTGGCGACCTCGGGATCACCCTCGTCGACATCCAGAAAACGCCATGCCGCGATCGTCACGCAGATGCCCGGAATGACGTTGGCCAGGAACAGCCAGTGCCAGCTGAAGAGTTCGGTGACGTAGCCGCCGACCGTCGGCCCGATCGACGGCGCCATGGTGACGACCATACCGATCACCCCCTGCACCGCCCCCATCTTGCGCCGCGGAAACAGCGAGAAGCTCACCGCCTGGGTGATCGGAATCATCGCGCCACCCATGAAGCCCTGAATGGCGCGCAGGATGATGAGCTGCTCGATGCTCGAGGCCAGCGCACAGCCGAGACTCGCCAGGGTGAAGCCGGCGCAGGAGATGACGAAGGCGACTCGCGTCGAGAGCCAGCGCATCAGCACGCCGGAGAGCGGAATCATGATGATCTCCGCCACCAGATAGGAGGTCTGGATCCAGGAGATTTCGTCGCTCGAGGCCGAAACGCCGGCCTGAATCTCGTTGAGCGAGCTGGCGACGATCTGGATGTCCAGAATCGCCATGAACATCCCGAACACCGCCGCAATGAAGCCAAAGCGGTGATGCCAGGAAGGCATGTCCTGCGGGCCGGCGTGATTGCCTGCAGGCGCTTCGGGTGTTGCCACCTCACTCATGCCGAATCACTCGCTCGCGCCGCTGGCTTGGCGCGACATGGCCTCATCGGGCTCGGCAGTCGAGCCGCCTCCGGACTGTCCCGAGGTCGAGGCGCCATCGGGCGGTTTCTGATCCGAAGCATCATCGGCCAGCCCGGAGTCCGGATCGCCATCGGGCAGCCCCGGGCCCGGATTAAAATAGATCGCCTGACCGTCGACTTCGCGAGTATCCACCGAGGGTACCACCGAGAGCCCCGCCTGCAGGCGCCACAGCTGATCCTTCGGACCAGTCACGAGGATCTTCACCGGCACGCGCTGGACGATCTTGTTGAAGTTGCCGGTGGCGTTGTCCTGCGGCAGCAGACTGAATTCGGTCCCCGTCGCCGGCGCCACGCTGTCCACGCGGCCGGTGAACGCGATATCCGGGTAGGCATCCACCGCAAGCGAGACCGGCTGGCCGACGCGCATGCGCTCGATCTGCGTCTCCTTGTAGTTGGCGACCACATAGGCGCTGGAGACCGGAACCAGCTGCATCAGCGTCAACGATGGCTGCGCCAGATTGCCCGGCTCGACGGTGCGATTGCCGATCACGCCAGCCCGACTGGCGACGATGCGGGTTTTGTCGAGCTGGCTCTGGTTGTAGGCAATATCCGCCTCGGCGGCTTCGCGATTGGCCTTGGCGCTGTCGATCGAGGCTTGATCCGCCGTGAGCTGCCGCTTGGCGGACTCGACGCTCGCCTGGCGCGCCTTCAGCGTGGCCTGCGCGACGTTCAACGACGCCCGGTCATCGTCGAGCTGCTGGCGCGAGGCATAGTTGTTCGCCGCCAGCGATTGAGAACGCTGCAGATGCTGGCGCGCCTGATCCACGTCGGACTGGGCCGACGCGACCTGAGCCTCGGCCTCATCGATGCTCGCCCGGTCGAGATCTACCTGACGCTCGGCCTGGGTCACGTTGGCGCTGCTCACCGCCAGCTGTGCCTGCGACTGGGCGAGCTGGCTGCGCACGTCACGGTCGTCGAGCTGGACCAGCAGGTCACCCTTTTCCACCCGCTGATTGTCGTTCACTGCCACCCTGACCACCTTCTGGGTCAGTTCGGCACGCACCGCCACGCTGTCGGTCCGCACGTAGGCGTTGTCGGTCTCGATGAAGAAACGACCGGTTTGCCACCAGTGCCAGCCGTAGATCAACGCGACCACGAGCACGACCACGACCACCGCGACCGTGTACAACTTCTTCTTGATCTTCATGCCAAGCCTATTTCGATAAGCCCGTGTCGACGAGCCTGTTTCGATGCTGGTGATACAGGCAACTCAATGTGTAATGTATGCTACACTATCTTTTGTAAAACGCCACCGCCATCGAGTATGAGAAGGTAGCGGTACGCATCCGAACGCAGCGCCGTTTCCCGTTCTGGATGCGTCCTGCTCCCGGCCAGAGACTTCCATGCCAGAACATTGCTCACAGACACCGCGCAAGCCGACGACCGAACGCGGCATGAAGCGTCGAGACGCGCTGATCGATGCGGCACACAAGCTCTTTCTCGAGCGCGGATACGGGCAGGTCAGCGTCAATGACATCGTGGCCGAAGCCGGCGGCTCGCTCTCCACGCTCTATCGCCACTTCGGCAACAAGGAAGGGCTGTTCCAGGCCATGATCGAACGGCGCTCCCATCATCTCTATGACGCCCTCTCCGCCGAGCGCGTCGATGAGCTGCCGGTCGAAGAAGCGTTGCAACGACTCGGCGTCACGCTACTCGCCAAGGTGACCGATTGCGAGACGCTGGGAATCTACCGCGAGGTGGTGTCGGAAAATCCGCGTCAACCGGAGATCGGTCGCATCTTCTACGCCGCCGGCCCCGGACGCGTACGCCAGGCGCTGGCGGACTATCTCGAGCGCCAGATGCAGGCTGAGCGTTTGCCGGCGGCCGACGCCATGGAACTGGCCGGGATCTTTCTGGGTTCGATCCTTGGCGAGCTGCACCTGATCCAGCTGCTGCAACTGCAATCGCCGCCCTCTCGGGCGGCGATCGAATCACGCGTCAGTCGCTGTGTCGCGCTGTTCGTGGGTGGGCTTCGCTACGCCGAACGCTGATCGGCCAACAGGGCCTCGATCGTGACCGGCAGATCCCGGTAGCGCTTGCCGGTGGCGTGGTAGAGCGCATTGGAGATCGCCGGCGCGATCCCCGTCAGGCCGATTTCGCCGACACCTCGCGCGCCAAACTCGTTGAACTTGAAGTCCGGATAGTCGAGCAGTTCTACGTCGATCTCCGGCGCATCGGCATGAACCGGCACGATGTAGTCGGCGACGTTCGAGTTGATCAGCCGCGCATCGCGAGGGTCGTAGTCGAGCTTCTCGAACAGGCCCATGCCAATGCCCATGACGATACCGCCCTCGACCTGATTACGCGCCGTCGGCGGATTGATCGCCCGACCGATATCCATGGTCGAAACGACCCGCGCCACGCGCACTCGCGAAATGCCCGGATCGAAACGCACCTCGACGAAGTGGGCGCCGAAGGAGCGAAAACTGTACTCCCCCTGCTCATCGCCCGGGGCGCTGCTACCTTTGCCATTGACGCTCGCGAGCCGGTTGGCCGCAAGCACATCGGCAAAGCTCACCGTGCGGTTGCCGTCGCTGAAAGCGCCATCGGCGACAGTCAGCGAGTCGGCATCCGCGCCTTCGAACGCACCACCGCTACCGGTCGCGACTTCCTTGAGCGCACTCAGCGCATCGCGCACTGCCGCGGCCACCGCCGGCAGCGTCGTCGCGGTCGCCATCGAGCCACCGGAAAGCGGCCCCGCCGGCAGGCTGGTCTCGCCCAGCTTGACCTCGATGTCGGAAAGCTTGACGCCGGTCAGTTCGGCCACCGTCTGCGCCACGATGGTGTAGGTGCCGGTGCCGATATCCTGGGTGCCGCAGGCGGCGAACAGCGTGCCATCGGCGCGCAGTTCGACCCGCGCCTCGCAAGGCTGTCGCCCGGCGAACCAGGTGCACGAGGCCATGCCATAGCCGATGATCTCGTCGCCATCGCGCATCGAGCCGATTTGCGGGTTGCGCTGCGCCCAGCCGAAGCGTTCGGCGGCGCTCTGCAGACACTTGTCGAGCTGTTTGCTCGACCACGGCAGCCCGCTGGACGGGTCGGATTCGGCGTAGTTCTTCAACCGCAGTTCGACCGGGTCCATCTCGAGCGCGACCGCCAGTTCATCCATCGCCGTTTCCAGCGCGAAAATACCGGAGACTTCGCCCGGAGCACGCATCGGACAGGGCGTGCCGTGATTGACCGGCAGAATGCGCTGGCTGACCGCCAGGTTGTCGCAGGCGTAGAAGCTCGGCGTCGCGCTACCACAGGCATCGACGTACTGATCGACGAGTGAGGTCTCGGTGGTGCTGTCATGGATCACCGACGTCAGCCGACCCTCGCGATCCGCACCGAGGCGAATGCGCTGGCGCGAGGCGGGACGATTGCCGCCGGACATCATGTCCTGCTGTCGCGGCAGCACTACCTTGAGCGGTCGGCCAAGCTCGCGCGCGGCTCCCGCGGTGGCAACCGCATGCGGCCACATGAACAGCTTGTTGCCGAAACCGGAGCCGATATAGTGGGAAATGACCTCGAGATGCTCCTGCGGCATATCGAAAATGCGCGCCATGGCGTTACGCTGGTAGAACACCCCCTGACTCGACTCATGAACGACGAGCTTTTCGCCTTGCCATTCGGCGAGCGTGGCGTGCATCTCCATCTGCAGGTGGCTCTCGGCGGCGATGTGGTAGACCTCATCGATCTTCACCGCACTGCCGTCGAAAGCGGCTTCCGGATCGCCACGCGAGCTGCCCGCGCTCTCGAGCAGTTGGCCCTCCTCGTCACTGTCGTGATCGCCATCCAGCAGGCTGGAAACGGCCCCCGTCTTCTGACGGTAGCGAGCGACGACCCGCTGCGCGGCGGCACGCGCCTGTTCGAAGCTTTCGGCGGCCACTAGCGCGATGTACTGGCCATGGTAATAGATGCGCTCGTCCTCGAACGGCAGGCGCACTTCGCTGACCTGATCGCCATGCCCCATGCTGTTCGGTGAGCGGTGCAGCTTGGGGAAATTGCCGTGATGGAAGATATCGACCACGCCGGGCATCGCCAGCGCCTCATCGAGTTCCAGCGCTTCGAGTTCACCATTGGCGATGGTGGCCGGCACGGGATAGCCGTAAAGCATACCCTCGACGTGCAGCTCGCCGGTGTAGCCGGCACGCCCGGTCAGCTTGAATTCACCGTCGACACGCGGCGTGCGCTGGCCGACGACCTTGGGCTTGTGAAACGCGGATTGGGTCATGTCGTTCATGCGGACGCCTCCTGAGTCTCTCCAGCACAACGCGCCGCTTCACGCAGCGCGCGTACGATCGCCTGTTTCGCCAACGTCACCTTGAACCCGTTGTGCGCAAGCGGCCGGGCATCCGCCAGCGCGATCTCGGCGGCGCGCTCGAAGCTCGCGATCTCGGCCGGCTGGCCGACGAGCGCAGCCTCCGCCTCGGCGCAGCGCCAGGGCTTGGTGGCAACGCCTCCCAGCGCGACTCGCGCCTCGCCGATCAGCTCTCCATCGAGCGAGAGTTGGGCCGCGCAGGAGGCGAGCGCGAACTCGTAGGAAGCCCGGTCACGCAGCTTGAGATAGTGCGAACCGGCCGGCACCAGCGGCGCGTCGAGCGTAATCGCCGTGATCAGTTCACCATCGCGCAGGTCATGCTCGATGTGCGGCGTGTCGCCCGGCAGCCGGTGGAATTCGCCGAACGCGACCTCGCGCTCGCCGTCGGGGCCCTTGAGTGTCAGCGTGGCGCCGATGGCGGCCATCGCCACACACATGTCGGACGGATGAACGGCGACACAGTCGGTGCTGCCACCGAGCACAGCATGCATGCGATTGATTCCGTCACGCGCATCGCAGCCGCTGCCCGGCGCGCGTCGATTGCACGCCGCCGCGGGGTCACGGTAATAGGGACAGCGCGTACGCTGCATGACGTTGCCGGCAGTCGTCGCCATGTTGCGAAGCTGCGTGGAGGCACCGGCCAGCAGCGCCTGCGACAGCACCGGGTAGTGCGCCTTGACCTCCTCATGGTGCGCCAGATCGGTGTTGGTGACGAGCGCCCCGATCTTGAGGCGGCCGTCATCGAGACGCTCGACGCGCTTCAACGGCAGCGTGTTGATATCGACCAGTGCGGTCGGACGCATGACATCGAGCTTGACCAGGTCGAGCAGCGTCGTGCCGCCGGCGACGAAGGCCGCCGTTGGCGCCGTCTGATGCGCGGCATGATCGACGGAATCGGCGCGAGAAAAAGCAAAAGGTCTCATGCGGCTCCCTCCTTGCGCTGAACCGAACCACGCTCGGCCGTGGCATCGTAGGCCAGACGCGCCTGCTGAATCGCTTCGAGAATGTTCTTGTAGGCACCACAGCGACAGATATTGCCGCTCATCGCCTCCTTCACCGAGGCGTCATCGGTACCGATACGTTCATCGGCAAGCAGCGCCGAGGCCGACATCATCTGGCCAGGCGTGCAGTAGCCGCACTGAAACGCATCGCACTCGAGAAAGCTCTGCTGAACGGGATGCAGCTCACCGTCGCGCGAAAGCCCTTCGACCGTCGTCACGTGCTGACCTTCACACATGGCTGCCAGGCGCAGGCAAGAATTCATCGCCTGTCCGTCGACGTGAACCGTACAGGCGCCGCACTGCCCGTGGTCGCACCCTTTCTTGGTGCCCCCGAGTTGGAGCTGTTCGCGCAGGACATCGAGCAATACAGCGTTGGGTGCGACCTGAAGCGAGGTCGCCTTGCCATTCAGCGTGAAATTCACCGTCAACGGTTCTCCATCGCCGGTTCCAAGGGGGGATTTATTGGGGGAAGAATGCACGGAATCATCCATCTTGCCGGCTCCTCATCGATTCGTGGACCGCGGCTTGCTGCGCGTCACTGCGTCTGGCCACGGTCAGGGAAAGTGCTGTTATCGGTCTCTTACCGGTCTTCGCCGGCTGTCAGGCATTCGCAACTCCAGGCTCGCGGAGCGCTCGACGGTCGAGAGCTTCCGGCAACGGCCGGGCCTGGAGCGTCTCGAAGCGGACCACAAACGAGGCGTCGGTGTCAGGCCGCCGCCATCGTCTCGACTAGGAAGCATAGTCACCACTTCACCGACATGCCCGGCGCGCGATCGGAAAATTTGTCGCAGCTGTAGACGGGATTAACTTCCGTTAAGCTCGGCGACTTGGCGACGACCGCCCTCACCCCGACAAGCGACCTTCTGCCTTCATGAATACCCTGATTCTGGTTCTCATTCTTCTACTGGTGGCCTCGGCGACCGGGGTCATCGCGCGCTTTCTACCCTCGCTGCCGACGCCGCTCGTGCAGATCATTCTCGGCGCCATCCTCGCCTGGCCGGCTTCCGGTCTACACGTGGAGCTGGAGCCGGAAATCTTCCTGCTGCTGTTCATCGCACCGCTACTGTTCTCGGACGCCAGACGCTTCCCCCAGCGCGAGTTCATGATCCTGCGCGGGCCGATACTCGCGCTCGCACTTGGCCTGGTGCTGTTCACCGTGGTCGGCGTCGGCTACTTCATTCACCTGCTGTTCCCGGTTCTGCCGCTGGCGATCTGCTTTGCGCTGGCGGCGATCCTCTCGCCCACCGACGCCGTCGCCGTCTCCTCGATCTCGGGGCGATTGCCGGTCCCGCCGCGGCTGATGCGCGTGCTCGAAGGCGAATCGCTGATGAACGACGCCTCCGGTCTGGTCGCGTTCAAGTTCGCGGTCGCGGCGGCGATCACCGGCACGTTCTCGCTGGCTGACGCCACACTCAGTTTCTTCATCATCGCCGTGGGCGGACTGGTCGTCGGTGCCCTGCTTGCCCTCGGCTTCAATTTCGTGCGCACGCGTCTGATCGAGCGCCATCTGGGCGAGGCGACGACGGTGCAGGTCATTCTGCTGGTGCTGCTGCTGCCGTTCGCCGCCTTCCTGCTTGCCGAGCATCTCGGCATGTCCGGCATTCTGTCCGCCGTCGCGGCGGGCATGGTGATGAACCGGGCCGACATCAAGCGGGTCGGCCAGCTGCATACGCGAATGCAGACCCAGAGCGTGTGGGAAATGCTCGAGTTCGTGCTCAACGCGCTGGTCTTTCTACTGCTCGGTTTCCAGTTGCCGGCGATCATCACCGGCGCACTGGATCACTCGCTGCACGACGTCGGCGACTTCGAGTTTCTGCGTCTTCTGGGCTACGTGGCGGTCATCTCGATCGCACTGCTGGTGTCTCGCTTCGTCTGGATCTGGCTGGCCAGCGAGGTCGGCCGTGCGCTGACACGACTCGCCGGCGCGATTCGCGGTCAGCCGCGCCTGCCGTCGCCGAACGGCAATGCCCGTGTACCGCTGCGTCTGATGCTCGCCGCCACGCTGGCCGGCATTCGCGGTACCATCACGCTCGCCGCCGCACTCTCGCTGCCGCAGGTGATGGCAGACGGCACGCCGCTACCCGCGCGCGAACTGCTGATATTTCTCGCCACCGGGGTAATCCTGTTCACGCTGATCGTCGGCAGCGTCGGCCTGCCGCTGGTGTTGCGCAACCTGAAGATTCCCAACGACACTCATGAGTTCGAGGAAGAGAGGCGCGCCCGAATCGCCGGTGCCGAGGCTGCGATCTACCGCATCGAGCGTTTCCACCATGATCGCACCGGCGAGTTTGCCGAAGCCAAGACCAACGACGAGACGATCATGGCGTTCAACGATATCAGCGGCCAGCTGATGGCCTACTATCGGGAGCGACTGACGCTGCACTCCGCGGATACCGCGACGCCGCAACTGGAGATGACGCGCCAGCTCGAGCGTGAGACCCGGCTGGAAGCGCTGCGCGCCGAACGCCGCGAGTACTACAAACTGCGCGAGCGCGACCGCATCAACGACAACGTGCTGCGCAAGCTGGTGCGAGAGGTCGACCTCGCCGAAGCCGCGCTGACCAGCGATCAGGGCGCCAGCGTCCATTGAACGCCTTCGATCGATTTTCACCAAGCAGGAGAACGCCATGAGATCACCCTACCGCTGGCTGACCGCCGCCGCCATCGCCCTGAGCTGCCTGGGCGGTGCGACCAACGCCCAAGCACAGGCCACGTCCGATGCCCCGCAGGTACCGGGCATGATCGTCACGAAAAGTGA
This sequence comes from Salinicola rhizosphaerae, assembly GCF_014652715.1. Taxonomy (GTDB): domain Bacteria; phylum Pseudomonadota; class Gammaproteobacteria; order Pseudomonadales; family Halomonadaceae; genus Salinicola; species Salinicola rhizosphaerae. The sequence goes on from NZ_BMZI01000008.1 coordinate 175,263, forward strand.
CGCCGACGTTCACGAGACCGCCAGCCGATTCGCCGAGCAGGTGCGCACCAGCGGCATGACCGTCTTTGCGCGGATCGATCATCGTCAGGCCGCGATGTCGCGCAGCATGGCTTTGCTGCCGAACGAGGTAGTCATCTTCGGCGACCCCAAGAGCGGCACCCCGCTGATGCAGTGCGCGCCGACTGCCGGCATCGACCTGCCGATGAAGGCGCTGGTGTGGCAGGACGAACAGGGCCAGACCTGGATCGGCTACAACGACCCGCAGTGGATCGCCGACCGTCACGGTGTCGGCGACTGCCCGGCGGTGAAACCGCTTCAGCAGGGCATGCAGAAACTCATCGAGGCGACGGTCGACTGAGTCGACCGATCAGTGACCAAGGTCTTATCGACTTTGGCCGCACGCCGCGTAGGCTCCGAGATGACGTTCCCCTTCCCGTTCTCGGAGCCAGCGCATGCATGCATCGATCATCGAGCCTCTCAAGGGCGTTTCCGTGGCGACCCTTTCTACCGCGCTGTTCAAACGCGGATTGCGTAACCAGACGCTGCAAGGCGTCGGCCCGGTCATGCCCAAAGGCCAGATCATGGTCGGCCCCGCCTACACGCTGCGCACAATCCCCGCGCGCGAGGATCTCAACGGCATCGACGTCTTCCGCGACCCCGAGCACCCGCAGCGACGCGCCATCGAGCAGTGCCCAAGCGGCCACGTCATGGTGATCGATAGCCGCAACGACCCGCGCGCGGCCTCGGCAGGCTCGATTCTGATCACTCGGCTGATGGTGCGTGGCGCCGCCGGCATCGTCACCGACGGCGGTTTTCGTGACAGCCCGGAGATCGGCAAGCTCGAGATTCCCGCCTACCATCAGCGTCCTTCCGCGCCGACCAATCTGACCCGACATCAAGCCATCGATATCGACGTCCCCATTGGTTGCGGCGATGTCGCGGTCTTCCCGGGGGACATCATCGTTGGCGACGATGAAGGCGTGATCGTGATCCCCGCCGAGCTGGCGGAAGAGATTGCCGCCGAAGCGGTCGAGATGACTGCCTTCGAAGATTTCGTCACCGAGAAAGTGAAAGGCGGGCGCTCCATCGTCGGCCTCTACCCGCCGACGGATGAACGGTCATTGAAGGATTTTGCCGCCTGGCGGGAGAAGAACGGCCGGTGACAAAGCCCGCTTTTCAATGACACCCAAAATATCAACGCCGGCTTCTGGAACCTCCAGAAGCCGGCGTTATCCTTTCTACCGATTTTGAATCTCAAGCACGCTACGTCTTTTTCAGATCACGCACTTCGTGTTCCTCTCACGCAAGGCACATCCTATCTCCATTACGCGCTCTGCGCTGCGGGCACGTCCTCCATCAGCTTGTCGAGAGTGATCGGCAGTTCGCGAATGCGCTTGCCGGTGGCGTGGTAGACGGCGTTGGCGACCGCGGCGGCAAGCCCGGTAATGCCGATTTCGCCGATGCCACGGGCCCCGTATTCGTTGAATTTGGTATCCGGATAGTCGAGCAGGATCACGTCGATCTCCGGTTGGTCGGCGTGCACCGGCACCAGGTATTCGGCGTAGTCGTTATTGACCGGGCGCGCGTTGCGCTCGTCATACTCGGTCGCCTCGAACAGGCCCATGCCGATACCCATGACCACGGCGCCTTCGACCTGGTTGCGTGCGGTGGTCTCGTTGATCACGCGGCCGACATCGATGGCACTGACGACACGGGCGACGCGCAGTCGCGAAATGCCCGGGTCCCAGCGCACTTCGACGAAGTGAGCGCCGAAGGAGCGGTAGGAGTATTCGGAGTCGGCAGCTTTGGTGTGCGCTTCGCCATCGGCACTGCCGTAGCGGCCGGCGTCGAGAATCGCGGCAAAGTCCGAGTGCTTGCCATCGGCGTTGCGAAGGCCGCCATCGGAGACTTCCAGATCGTCGCTGGCAGCGCCCGCGAAGACGCCTCCCGTGCCCGTGGCGTAGCGCTTCATCTCGTCGAGCGCGTTACGCGCGGCGCCGGCGATGGCCGGCAGCGTGGTCGCCGTGGCCCAGGAACCGCCGGAAACCGGGCCGTCCGGGTAGGAAGAATCGCCCAGCTTGACGGTGATACGATCGAGCGGAATGCCGGTGACGTCGCTCACGGTCTGCGCCACGATGGTGTAGGTGCCGGTGCCGATATCCTGGGTCGCGCAGGAGGCGAACGCGGTACCGTCGGCGCGGATCGAGACCCGCGCGTCACACGCCATCTTCAGCGCTTCCCAGTTGCACGCCGCCATGCCGTAGCCGACGATCTCGCGACCGTCGCGCATGCTGCCCACGCCGGGCGTACGATCCGCCCAGCCGAATTTCTCCGCCGCCCGGTTCGTCGCTTCGACGATATGGTTGCTGGAGAAGTCGAGATCCTTGCTCTCGTCGCGGCTCGCGTAGTTGTCGAGCCGGAACTGCACCGGATCGGCGCCCGCCGCCAGCGCCATCTCGTCGATCGCCGACTCCAACGCGAAAAGTCCCGGCGCTGCGCCCGGCGCCCGCATCGACGTCGGCGTGCCCCGATTCACCTGGGTTGTGGCGTGACTGACCGTGAGATCCGGACAGCGATAGAGACTCTTGGTCACGCTGCCACAGGTCTCGACGTACTGATCGGTGAACGAGGTCGTGTTGATCGACTCATGCCGCACCGAGACCAGCTTGCCATTCTCGTCCGTTGCCAGGCGCAGGCGCTGACGCGTTTCCGGACGATGACCGACCGTCGTGAACATTTCACGACGCGGCACGACGAGCTGGACCGGGCGCCCGAGCTCACGCGAGACGGCTGCCGTGGCGATCGCGTGCGGCCAGGTCCACAGTTTGCCGCCAAACCCCGAGCCGATGTAGGGCGCATGAACGGTGATACGCTCCGGCGACATGGCGAAGATCTTGGAGAGCGCCCCCTTCGCCACGACGACGCCCTGAGAGGCATCGAAGATCGTCAGCTCGCCGCGCTGCCACCAGGCAGTCGAAGCGTGCATTTCCATCGGGTTATGGGTCTCGACCGGCGTGCGGTAGGTGACGTCGACGGTCGTCGCGGCGCTGTCGAAGGCTGCTGGGGCATCGCCGCGAGAGTGATTGCCGCTGCCGGGCTGGGTGCCGTTCGCCTCGATACCCTGCTCGAGCGTGGCAAGCGTCGGTTCCTCGGCATAGCTCACCTTGACCCGACGCGCGGCAGCACGGGCATTCTCGAAGGTATCCGCGACCACCAGTGCCACGAACTGACCGGCGTAATAGACGCGGTCATCCTCGAACGGCAGTCGCGTCTCCTCGACCTTGTTGCCCTGGGCCAGACTCGACGGTGTGTGATAGAGCGTCGGGAAGTGGCCATGATGATAGATGTCGACCACGCCCGGCATGTCGCGGGCGTCATCGAGTTCGATATCGGTCACGCGGCCACTGGCGATCGTGCTGAACACGCCGTAACCGTAGGTCAGCCCCGGCGGCAGGTTATCGGCGGCGTAGTTGGCGCGGCCCGACAGCTTGTCGGGTCCATCGATGCGGGGCACGCCCGCGCCGATGATGGAACGGGATTGATCACTCATGTGGGGTCTCCTCGCGGGCGAATCAGGCGGCAGTCGAATCGATCAGATCGGCGAGATTGCGCACGATCGCCTGCTGTCCGAGCGGAATCTTGTAGGCATTCTGCGAATAGGCGGTGGCGTTCTCGAAAGCCCGACCGGCTGCGTCGGCAAAGAGCCGTTCGCTTGCGCTCTTGCCTTTGAGTGCCGCTTCGACTTCGGGCGCACGCCAAGGCTTGGTGCCTACACCGCCCAGGGCTACGCGGGCCTGCGTGATCGTGTCGCCGTCCATCTGTACGATCACCGCGCTGGAGGCGAGCGCAAACTGGTAGGACTGGCGATCACGCAACTTGAGATAAGCGGACTGGCTGCCGGTGATCGGCGCATCGAGCGTCACGTGGGTGATCAGCTCGCCCGGCTCGAGGGCGTGTTCTCGTGCCGGAGTCTCTCCGGGCAGCAGGTGAAAATCGGCGAAATCGATTTCGCGCTGGCCTTCCGGCCCTTCGACCTGAACGGTCGCGCCGATGGCGATCATCGCCACGCACATATCGGACGGATGCGAGGCGATGCACTGATCACTGGTGCCCAGCACGGCATGAACGGAGCGGTTGACGCCGCCAATGGCAGAACAGCCACTGCCGGGTTCACGTTTGTTGCAAGCGGAGACACCGTCGCGGAAGTAGGGGCAGCGCACCCGCTGCATCATGTTGCCGCCGGTAGTCGCCTTGTTGCGAAGCTGTGTGGAGGCTCCCGCCAGCAAGGCCTGGGAAAGCACCGCATAGTCATTGATCACGCGCTGGTCACGCGCGAGCGCCGTATTGGTCACCATGGCGCCAATGCGCAGACGACCATCGTCCAGACGCTCGATGCCATCGAGATCGACGCGGTTGATGTCGACCACTTTTTGCGGCTGCATCACGTCGAGCTTGACCAGATCCAGCAGCGTCGTGCCACCGGCGAGAAAAGAGACCTCGCGATCCGTACCGTGAGCGGCGACCGCCTGGTGCGCACTCTCGGCACGGGCATAATCGAAGTTACGCATGAACGTTACCCCTGCATCTGTTGGCGGGCGGACTGGATCGCCGCGACGATATTCTTGTAGGCGCCACAGCGGCAGATATTGCCGCTCATCGCCTCGCGCACATCGGCATCGCTGGTTCCGATCGCGTCATCCTGCAGAATCGCTACCGCGCTCATCATCTGACCGGCGGTGCAGTAACCGCACTGATAGGCATCGTGTGCCAGGAACGCCTGCTGGATGGGATGCTGCCGACCGTTTTGCTCGAGCCCCTCCACGGTGGTGATCTCGTCACCATCGTGAGTCACCGCGAGACTCAGGCAGGAGTTGATCGCGGTGCCGTTGACCAGAATCGTGCAGGCGCCGCACTGACCGTGATCGCAGCCCTTCTTGGTACCGGTAAGACCGAGACCGTGGCGCAGCGCGTCGAGCAGCACCACATTGGGTGTCACGTCCAGTTGATGGCGTTGGCCGTTGACGGTGAGCGTAATGCGCTGCTTGCCCTCGGCGGGTGGGGTGTCGCTCTGCGTCGCCGGCTGATCCGGCGAGCCAGCGTAGCTTACCTGTGACAGCGCCGGCGCCGCGGCAACCGCCAGACCGGAAACCCCAGCCGTCTGCAGGAAGCGGCGACGCCCCGGCGAGTGCGGCTGTGGCGCCGAATCGCGCGGGTCAAAAGTCGAAACGCCCGACTCGGGGCGCAAGTTGTCGTCCATGTCATCGTCCTCATCAAGGAAGCATCGGCCGATGCCGCGTCGTTTTTGATCTTCGGCACCCGGCTCATCACACGATTCGGCGCGGAAGACGTCCGCGCTCGCGGTAGGCGGCCGCAACGTGTCAGGCGTCGCGGCAAGTTCTTTTCTGATTGACCCACTTTTCTGTTCAATCAACTTAAGAAAGGTTGGCGAGCTCTGCAAAGTGGCAGGGAGGATTCAGGAGCAATCCGCCCCGATCGAGGAGGAATGGGCAAGTCACGACCGATGACCTGCCACGGATGCCTTGCGACTATTGAACCCGGCTACTGACGCCTCACGCAACGAAACCCGATGTGTGAAGTGGCCTCGTCGATCGGCTGGGGGTGCCGGGCGGCGGGGCGATAGCGCTGGCAGTATTCGGGGGCGCAGAGGTGCGAGCCGCCTTTCAGTACCTTGAGACTGGCCGCCGGGTCATCGGCCTGTTGGCTACTGCTGCAGCAGGACCGGGTCGGTGCCTCGAGGCGGTGATACGGGTCTTTCGTCCACTCCCAGACATTGCCGATCATGTCATGCAGCCCGTAAGGATTAGGCGGATAGCTGCCCACCGGCGCGGTGCGCTCCAGCCCGGGGGGCGCGTCGTTGCGCCACGGGAAGGCCCCTTCGAACGTCTTGGCCAACCGTTTGCCGTCTGGATGCAGCTCGTCGCCCCAAGCGTACTCCTTGCCGACCAGCCCGCCACGGCCGGCGAACTCCCACTCGGCTTCCGTCGGCAGGTCCTTGCCGACCCACTCGGCGTAGGCCATGGCATCGTTGAAACTCACCTGGGTTACCGGGTGCTTGGCGATCCCCTTGAGCGACTTGCCCTTGCCCAGCGGGTGACGCCAGCTCGCGCCCGGTACGAACTGCCACCACCGAAAGTGGCTGTCGAGCGGTACCGGGCCCGCCGTCGGCGTGAATACGGCGGCGCCGGGCAGCAGCAGCGCCGGATCGGCGCCGGGAAAGCGCGCGGGGTCGACCGCTTTCTCGGCGTCGGTGACGTAGCCGGTGGCGTCGACGAAACGCCGAAAGTCGGCGTAGGTCACGGGATAGACGTCGATCTCGAACGCCGCCACGGTTACCTCGCGACAGGGCCTCTCGTCGGCATAGAACGCCTCCGAGCCCATGCGGAAGGTGCCGCCCGCCAGGGCGATCATCGAGCTCGATTGCGACTTGCTGCGTGACTTGGCCATCCAAAGACTCCTCTGCCATTGATGATAAGCAGGCACACTCGGGCCACCACCGGCTCATGGCACCGCCTGCCCCTTGAGCTGGTGTTCGAGTCGACCAAGCTGCGGGTCGTCCGGCGCGACACGGCGCAGAGCCTCCATCGCCGCCAGCGCCTCGCTCACATGACCTTGCGTGGCGTTGAGATAGACGGCGGCATAGAGCAGATCCGGCGACTCCGGCGTCAGCCGCAAGCCCCGGTACAGCGCATCTAGCGCGGCTGCCTGCCGTCCCAGACGGTCGAGCAGTAGCGCCTGATTGTAGAAAGTACGCGCGTGCTCCGGGCGCCATTCGGCATCGCGCGCCAGCCAATCCAGTGCCGTTTCATACTCACCCTGCTCCGCCAGACTCAGGGCAAGCAGGTAGGCCAGATGTCCACGGTCCCGGCGCGGGGTATCGGCATTGGCAAGCCCCTCGCGCAACAGCGCCTGCGACCGTTCGGTCTCGCCCTGGCGGCTGTAGAGCATGGCCAGGTTGACCCGCGCCGGCAGATAATCCGAATCCAGATCCAGCGCCTCGCGATAGCCATCGATGGCCGCTTGGGTCCGCCCCGCCTGTAGTGCCGCGTTCGCCCGTTCGACGTGGCGCTCGACACGGCGTTCGTTCGCGGCACTGGGCGTGTCTGCCTCCGAACTCGTCGCGGGTGCTGAGGCCAGGCCTGCGGGGACGACATCACCTGCCGGCGACGCATCGGCCGGACTGCCGGCGCACGGCGCCAGCAGCAATATCAGCAGGATGGCAACGCGACACTGGAAACCGACGGCGAATGGCGGTAGTTGCATCATGATGCCCTCGGATTGAGTGGCGGCAGGCAGGGCCCGAGCCTTGCCTGGCGCAGGTCAGCCGCTCGAGGCAGCGCCCGCTGCAGCGCTGCCCAAGTGTCAGGCGTCGAGGCCGACGGCATGGCTGATTGCCCGGTCACGCCGTAGCGCTGCTGCCCCAGCATGGCCAGCAGCCGCTCGATCTCCTGGCGGTGTACCGTCTCCAGACCGGGGACCCGCGCCTGCAACGCCTGCCAGGCGCTCAAACTATCGGCAAGTTGCCGCGCTCTGACTGCGCGTTCGAACTGCACAAGTACGGCACGCCCATCCTGTGTGCGCCGCTCGCGGCGATGCTGTCGCCAGCGTTGCCATGCCGATCGCCCCCAGCGCCGAAAGAGCACGCCCCCCATCACGATCAGGAGGACGCCGATCAGCACGACCGCCAGCGCCGCCGGCCCCTGTGTCGCCGCGCGTGCGCGCAGGGAGGCTGCCGCACCAGCACCACCGGACACGTCCAGCGAGAGTGCCGGCAGGCTCGCCGAGTCGATACGCTGATGCGCCAGGTCATACCAGTCCAGGCGAATGGCCGGCAGCGTGACTGGCCCGCCATGCTGAGCAATATAGGTCAGACGCTCGGTACGGGTGCCGCCGTTCGCGGTTTCCGTCAAAGTCGGCGACGCCGCGTGCACCGCCATCGTCGGCAGCGGTGTCGCGTCTATCAGGGAAGGCAGCAGCAGTGGGCTGCCGCCCTCCAGCGTCACCACGAGCTCGCGCTGCAGACTGTCGCCGACCGTCAGCAAGACCGGTTCCTCCGGACGCTTAAGCACGGAGGTCTCTCCGGCCGCTTCGCCGGCGTCCTCCGCCCGTGTCACGGTGATCCGCTGCTCGAGCGTCAGTGCGGTACCGGCCACATAGGGCGAGAGCCCGGCTGCCGCCTGCGGCACCGTGACAACCAGCGTCTGCGCGGCCAGCGGCGCCGTGCGCGTTACCGTGTCACCGGCCTCGGGATCCTGATAGGTAATCTCCAACGTCCCCGGCCCAAGCCTGAATTCGCCGGCGGCCAGCGGCGTCACGGCATAGCGGCGCGACACGCCGGACCAGGTGCGACCCTCGACGGCCTGGCTGATCGGCATCGTCGCCCGTGAAGGCAGCTCGATGCGCAGATTCGGTTGGTCGAACCTCGGGAACGCCACGGGCTGCGGCATGAAGGTCGGTACCAGCACGGTGATACGTAGCTGCGCGCGCTCGCCCGGGGCGACGCGTTCCGGCGTCAACGTCGCGGAGACAAGAGGATCGCTGGCCGGTGCAGGGGTCGAGGTCGATATAACCGATGCCGGCTGTGCCGCTAGCGGCAGGCTGGCGAGCGCGCTCAGGCAGAGCAGCAGGCCCGCCAACCCTCTCCACCATCTTGCTAGAGGCATCTGTTCGTGCCGGCGGCGCATCATGGCACACCCCCCGAGATCGGACCCGACGCCGGCTTCGCGGCCTGATCAGCAGAACCGCCCGAGCGCGACATCGCGGCTTCCAGCGCAAAGCGCTGGCGCAGGTAGTCGCCGGTATCCGAGTCGATGGCGCTGATCCACTGCTCGGGGGTCAGCAGCTTGTCGCCTTCATCCCCGCTCAGGGTCGTCTCCACGCCGCGCTGAGACTCGTTGTCGAAGACGATGTCATCCGCGCCTTCGCCACGATCCTCACCGGTATCGGATTGCTCCCGGGTCTCCTCGACATAATCCCGTATCTCGCGGGCCAGAGCGAGATTGCGCTCCCCTTCGGGGTAGTCGGGATCGCGTGCCAGCGCGGTTTCGAAGGCGGCCACGGCATCGCGATACTGACGGCTGCGGATCAGCGCCAGCCCCTGGGTAAAGGCGGCATCGGCCGTCTCCAGCGCGGCGAGTGCCGTGACCGCTTCGGCATACTGGCCATCGCGATAGAGCGCGTAGCCGCGCCAGGCCGGGTCCTCGAAGTGCATGCTGGCCCGGTCGTACCGGTTCCGTTCCACCCACCACCGCCCCTGCTGATCCGGCGTCAGAAACGCATCCATTAGCCGGGTCGTCAGCGGCGAGGCCGTCTCGGCTTCGGCGGCGCGCGTCGACACGCTCGATTGGGCGCAGGCCACGTCGATACCGAGCGAGCCCGGTCCGAGTGCACCGGTCCATAACCCCGCGCCCAGCGTGAGCGCGACGACGCCGAGCTGCCAGCCACGCCGAAACCCGAGCAGCGCGAGCATCGCCGCGGGCCAAGCGAGCCAGACGCCGCGGTCCTCCCACGCCAGTCGATCATCGTCGATTAGTGCCTGGCGGTAGGCGGATGCCAGCAGGCGTTCGAGCGTCTGAATATCGCTGTCGTCGGCACTGACGCTGACCTGTCGCGCCCCTAGTCCCTCGATCTCTGGCAACGGCGCTTCGCCCGGCAGCAGCGAGAGGAAGGCCAGCGTGTTCGCGTCATCGCGGGCCGTAAAAGCCGAACGATTGGCGCCGCTTATCCCGTCGCTCACGAACAGGATCGTGCCGGGCACGGGTTGATCGGCCAGCAGCGTCTCGGCCAGTGCCAGCGCCTCACCCGCGACATCGCCCTCAACCGGCATCACTGCCGGAGAAAGTCCCTCCAGGTAGGGCTTGATCAGCGCAGGGTCGCCGGTCAGCGGCACCACCAGATGGGCCGAGCCCGAATAGGCGATCAGTGCCGTTTCCGCGCCGCTGCGCGTGGCCAGCAGGCGCTCGATCTTGATCACGGCGCGCGCGAGCCGGCTCGGCGGCACGTCGCTTGCGAGCATCGACGGCGTGACCTCGAGCGCGATCACCAGCGGGGCCGTCTGACTGACCATCGGATTCGGCATTCGGCTCCAGGCGGGGCCGGCCAGCCCGATAACCAGGCAGAGCGCCAGCGCCGCTAGCGTGTCGACCGGCGTCAGCCGCCCGCGGCGCCCCTGACCAACGGTCAGCGCCCGTGCGAGGTGTGGCGCGACGTGGCGGACACGGGACTCGCGAGACCCCGTGTGAAAGCGCCCCATCCACCAGAGCACAGCGATTAGCAGCACGAGCAGCAGCCATAGCGGCCGCAGGAAATGAAAGGCTGAAACGAAATCGGTGAGCGTCATGACGTCTGCCCCCGAACAAGCCCCACGCTGCGCCAGAGCCAGCCGAGCAGCAGTAGACCGAGCGCCAGCGCCATCGGCCACACCGCCAGCGGCTGGCGCTGACGATAGCTGTGATCGGCGATCTGGCGCGGCGCGAGCGCGTCGATACGCTCGTAGACTGCCTGCAGTGCCTGCTGGTCGGTGGCCAAAAAACTCTCGCCACTGGTGGCTTCAGCGATGGTCTCGAGGGTAGCGGTATCGACGCGATTCTCGCCGCTGCCCTGCGGGTCGCCGATCGCGATGGTGAGGATCTGCACGCCGCGCTCGGCGGCGATCGTCGCGGCATTGATCGGGCTCATGCGGCTGCCGGTATCGGCGCCGTCGCTCAACAGGATCAGCAGACGCTGCTGCACATCGCTGGCCTCGAACTGACGAATGGCCAGGCCGATGGCATCCCCCAATGCCGTGTGCGGCCCCGCCATGCCCACCTCGGTCTGTGCCAGCAGCGACTGCAGCGTGGCTAGATCGGTGGTCAGCGGCGACTGCACGAAGGCCCGCGTGCCGAAGACGATCAGCGCCATGCGTTCGCCCTCGCGGCCATCGAGGAAACCCGCGATGACCTGCTTGACCCCGACCAGTCGCTGCAGCGTCTCGTCGCTCGAGGCCGCGAAATCCCTGGCGTCCATCGAGCCCGAGATATCCACCGCCAGGATCAGGTCGCGAGCCGCCGTCTGCCAGTGGATGGGAGCGCTCACCCGCTCCGGGCGTGCCAGGGCCAGCACCAACAGCGCCCAGCAGATCACCAGCACAGCCGTCATGACGCGTGAGCGGGCGAGTACCCGAGCGCCTTCTCCCGGCGTCACCCCCGCGGCCTGCATGTAGCGGTGGAAGAACGGCAGACGCAGGGCGGCCGTACGCCGTCGATACGCGGGGATTAGCCAGTGCGCCAGCAGCGGCAATGGCAGCAGCGCCAGCGCCCAAGGCGCGGCCAGCTCAATCATGCGCCCCCCGCTGGGTATCGTGGTGTCGAATCCAGCGCTCGACTCTTTCGGTCAGATCGCCGAGAGAGGAGTGGTCGTCGCTAGCTGGCATGTTCTCTACCATCGGGCGGTAGGGCTGGTCCGAGATCCATGCCATGGCACGCTCATCGAAACAGCGCCGCCCGGGAGGCATAGTGCGGTTGAGAAAATGGCCCCAGGCCTCGCCGCGCAGCGAGGCGACTTGCGTCCGAGGGAACGCCGCGAGCGCCGTACGCCGAAGGACCTCCGCCAGCGCCACGACCCCTTCGCCGCTGGCCAGCCGGCGATTCAGCGCGGTCAGCGCCTCGCGGCGGTAGCGATTGGCCCGCCAGCGCCGATAGCGATGCCATCCCCACCCGGCCAGCCATAGCAACACGATGCCGCCCGCCACCCACCATCCCCAGGTCTGCGGCCACCAGGCAACGGGCAGCGGCTCAGGTGGCGGCGACAGCCGATCGATCAGCTGCGACAACATCAGCGGCGGCGTGTCATTCGCCGATTGGCTGACGACGGACGCCGACTGATTCACGATGACGCCCTCCCCGGCGCGGATCGATGATCCGTGCGTCGATTCACGCCGAGCAGCCGGCGCAGCTGTACCGCGCTCTCCTCGCCGGCGGAAAGCGGCACCAGCGAGAGCCCGAAGCGCCGCTGCCACGCATCCAGCGTCTCGCGGCGTTCGCGGGAGACCCGTTCGAGGGCCTCGCGGATCCGTGCGCTGCGCGTATCCAGCAGCGCCTGCCACCGGCCGTCGGAAACGGTCTCGCGCAGGTCATCCGGCAGCTGTTCCGCCAGCACGTCGGTGACCGGGGCCAGCACGACATCGTTATGGCGACATAGCGCGCCAAGCAGCCGCTCGCTGCGCGGGCCGATCACATCGAAGTCGCTCAATACCACGACCAGGTGATCGCGACTCGCCAGCCGCGACACGGCTTCGAACACGGCATCCAGCGAGGTCGGCTCGACGGGTTCGGCATCGGCGTGGAGCGCCAGATTGGCTTCGGCTAGCGCCTGCAGAAAGCGCATCGTACCGGCACGCGAACTCGCCGGACGGCACTCCACGAGTTCGCGATCCCCCACAACGATGCCGCCGACCCGGTCATGCTGGCCAAGCACGGCAAAGGCGAGCATCGCGGCAACTTCAGCCGCGGTGACGGATTTCATCGCATGGCGACTGCCGAAGAACATCGACTGGCGCTGGTCGACGACGATCAGCGCCGGCCGGTCGCGCTCCTCGGTAAAGACGCGCACGTGCGGTTCACCGGTACGCGCCGTCACGCGCCAGTCGATGTTGCGCACGTCATCCGACGGCAGATAGCTGCGCAGTTCGAGAAAGTCGAGCCCGCGACCGCGCAGGCGCGAGCCATGACGACCGTTGAGGACGCTGCGCGCCGGCTGTCGCGGCAGCAGGCTCAGGGTTCGCCCGACGCGCTCCAGACCGCGCAGATGGGCCAGGTCGACATGAATGCGGCTGTCCCGGCCCTCGGCTGACGTCTCGGTGTACTTCCGGCGCAAGATGAAACGCGGCATCACTCTCTCCTCTCTTCGGACTCTCCACGTGGCGGGAAAGCGCGAGAAAGTGGCGAGCCGAGCGGCGGGCGGTTCACGGCAGCGCCACGCTGGCCAGCAGCTGTTCGATCACGGCGTCCGGAGTCACGCCTTCGCCCTGCGCCTCGAAGCTGAGCCCCAGCCGGTGACGCAGCACATCCGGTGCCACGGCCTGCACGTCCTGCGGGTCGAGATAGTCGCGCCCCGCGAGCCAGGCATGGGCACGACCGCAGCGATCCAGCGCCAGACTCGCGCGCGGACTGGCGCCCCGCTCGATCCAGCGGCCCAGCGCCTCGCAGAGCGCAGCCGGATGGCGCGTGGCATCGACCAGATCCGCCATGTAGCGCTCGATCGGCTCGGCGACGTGCAGCGCGGCAATCTCGCGCCGGGCGTCGAAGACCGCGGCCTGAGCGATGACGACAGGTGCGTTGGCCGGATGCGTATCCCCGGCAGCTGCCGGCGGCTGAACGGCCCGCTCCTCGCCACGTACCAACCGGATCACCTCGACCTCCTCCTCGACCGCCGGATAGTCGATCAGCACCTTCATCAGGAAACGGTCGAGTTGAGCTTCGGGCAGCGGGTAGGTGCCCTCCTGCTCGATGGGGTTCTGGGTCGCCAGCACCATGAACAGGTCCGGCAGCGCATGCGTCTTGCCGGAGACCGTCACCTGGCGCTCCTCCATCGCCTCGAGCAGCGCCGACTGCACCTTGGCCGGCGCCCGGTTGATCTCGTCGGCGAGCAGCAGGTTGGCGAACAGCGGGCCGGGGCTGAAACGGAAGATCGCGCCCTCGGCCCCCTGGTGATAGACATCGCTGCCGGTAACGTCCGAGGGCAGCAGGTCCGGGGTGAACTGGATGCGGCTGAAATCCGCCTCGAGATGGCGCGCCAGCGCCTTGATCGCACGGGTCTTGGCAAGCCCCGGCAAGCCCTCGATCAGCAGATTGCCATTTGCCAGCAGGCCGATGACCAGCCGCCGGATCACGGCCTGTTGGCCGATGATCGACTCTCCGACCGACGCTTCGAGCGACGCGATCGCCTCGCGACAACTCATGGCGTGGCGTCCGACGCCGGACTTGCTTGCAGGTCCGGGGCGTAGATCGTGCGCCAGTCGGCGGCCATATCGACCACGACCCAGTCTCGGCTCGCCGCCTCGTCGAGTCCCTGATCCAGCTTGCCGATGGCGCTCTCCCGGTCGTAGGCGACCTCGCGCGTGTCGTCGGTATGGTGGATCAGCACGCCGAGCCGGGGACCCTCGCCCTCGGTGGCCCAGATCATCATCGGCACGTCGCCATCCGAGTTGCCCACGGCCATGGCCGGTCGCACTCCCAGTGTGCGCTGAATGGTGATCGGCTTGCCGTCGCCATCATCCAGAAAGGCAATATCGCCGCGCTTGATGAGTGCAAGACGATCCCCCTCTCGAGACACTTCCAGATTGCCGGTGCTGCCGATCACGTTCTGCGTCGGAATGCCGTAGACGTCTTCGGCGAACACGCGCATGAAATCGATGCCGCCGCCGGAGACGATATAGGTCGTGTAGCCGGAATCGCGCAGATAGCTGAGCAGCTCCAGCATCGGCTGGAAGACCATCTCGGTATAGGCAAGCCCCTTATCGGGGTGGCGCGCCTTGGCCAGCCAATCGGCGACATCGGCCTGGAAAGCCTCGACCGACAGGCCGGAATGACTGACGTCGAGAATCTCGAGCAGCGCTTCATTGCCGCCTTCGAGGATCGCTGCCAGATCACGCTCGTTTACGGCGGTCTGTAAAGCCGGGCTAAGCGTATCGGCTGGCGCGTTCTCGGCGCGGTCGAGCGCATAGGCGAGCTGAAAATAGTAGGGCTGCTCCGACCAGAGCGTGCCATCGTTATCGAACACGGCAATGCGTCGGGACTCGGGCAGGTAGCTATCGCTCTCCGGATCGGTGGTCGTCTTCACGAAATCGATAATGGCGCTTTTGTTGTCGCCCGATGCCCAAGAGGGCAAGGGATCGGCAAGCGCCAGCGGTATCATCAGCATGGTCAGACTGAGCAAGGCAAGGTGAAAAACCAGGCGTTTCATCAGCATCGTGACTCCTATCATGCCTCGTTGCGTGTGAGTCGGTGCCGGACGTGACACGCAACGAGATTTCATGATTTCAGGCTCGGGCAAGCGCCTCCATGCACCCGCCCGAAGCGTGCCGTTATTGGGACAGAGGCTCCTGCAGGGTCTCCATCACCTTGTCCAGATTGAAGCTGGCGGCTTCCTGACGCGGCGGGAACTCGCGGAACGTTTCAAGGAAGTTCGCGACGTAGGCCTGCGCCGGCACCAGCATGAAGGCGTGGTCGAGCAGCCAGTCGTAGTAGGTGTTGGAGGTAATCTGCGCGCGCTCGTAGGGGTCGCGGCGTAGGTTGAAGATGCGCGGCACGCGCAGCGGTGTGAACGGGTTGGCCCAGGTTTCCAGCGTGCCTTCGGCGCGCTGCTCCATGAATACGAGCTTCCAGTCACCGTAGCGCAGCGCCATCAAGTCGCCGTCGTCCGAGAAATAGAAGATCTCGCGTCGAGGCGTCTCGTCCGTCTCGCCGGTCAGATAAGGCAAGAAATCATAGCCGTCGAGATGAACGTTGTACTCGCGGCCGATCGCCTGCACGCCGCCCTCCAGCAGCTCCTGCTTGATGTTGGGATCGCCGGCGGCATGCAGAAAGGTCGGCAGCCAATCCATGTGGTGCATGACCTGGTTGGAGATCGTATCCGCCTCGATGTGCCCCGGCCAGCGCACCATGGCGGGTACGCGCCAGCCGCCCTCCCAGTTGGTGTTCTTCTCCCCGCGGAACGGCGTCATACCCGCATCCGGCCAGGAGTTCATGTGTGGCCCGTTGTCGGTGGAGTAGAACAGGATGGTGTTGTCGGCGATACCCAGCTCATCGAGCTTGTCGAGGAAGAGCCCGACATGGCGATCGTGCTCGACCATGCCGTCGGCGTACTCGTTCTGGCCCGAAATCCCCCGCAGCGAATCCTTCACGTGGGTTCTAAAGTGCATGCGGGTGGCGTTCCACCAGACGAACCAAGGCTGGCTGGCCTGCGTCTTGCGTTCGATGAAGTCGAGTGCGGCAGCCGAGGTCTCGTCGTCGACGGTCTCCATGCGCTTGCGCGTCAGCGGGCCTGTGTCCTCGATCTCGCCGTCCGCCGTGGAGCGCACCACGCCACGCGGACCGAAGGCCTCACGGAAGGTGCGTCCATCTGGCAGCTCCATGTCGCCCGGATAGTCGGGCAGCTCCGGCTCCTCTTCGGCGTTCAAGTGGTAAAGGTTGCCGAAGAACTCGTCGAAACCGTTGTTGGTGGGCAGCATCTCGTCGCGATCGCCCAGATGGTTCTTGCCGAACTGGCCGGTGGCATACCCCTGCGCCTTCAACAAGCCGGCGATGGTCGGGTCCTCGATACTCATCCCTTCCGCCGCGCCCGGCATGCCGACCTTGGAGAGCCCGGTGCGGAAGACGCTCTGACCGGTGATGAACGACGAGCGCCCAGCGGTACAGGACTGTTCACCGTAGTAGTCGGTGAACATCATCCCCTCGTTGGCGATGCGGTCGATATTGGGTGTCTGGTAGCCCATCAGGCCGCGGGTATAGGCGGAGATATTGGACTGGCCGATATCGTCCCCCCACAGCACGAGGATGTTGGGCTTGGATGCGTCGCCGTTCGTCGACTGGCCTTGCGTTTCCTGCGCGAGCACCGCCGCGCCCGGTAGTGCCAGCGCGACGGCCAGCGCCGCCGACATGACGGCAGCACGGTGGCGCGGAAAGCGTTGTCGTTGCATGGATTCCATCGAACAATCTCCTGACAATGATGCATTGATGAAGATGCCGCTTGGGTTACCTGCCGTTCGATGACACGGAGCTGACCCCTGTCACGACCGGCCTCTCCTGCTCTTGCGTTAACGGTTCACCGTTTCTGTCGTTGTCGTTCATGGTCACGCCCCGATTCGCGTCGGGATCTTGTTTCACGCTGACGCCGGGCCGGGCCCACCATCAGAACGTCCACCTCACGCCGCCGCCGATCACGTGGAGATATGCGCTGGAATACTCGCCACTGACGCGACGGCCGGAGAGATTCTGGGTCTGGTCGACATCCATGTCGCCGAGGTAGACGAAGGTGTAGTTGAGGGTGAGATCGAGACTCTCGTCCCAGCGGTAATTGAGCCCGGTCGCGAGCCGCCAGGCTTCGTTCATCGGGTTGTCGAGGGTGCGGTCGGCGTCTTTCACCGCCGAGCTGTCGTAGGCAATGCCCAGGTTCCAGCGCAGGTCACGGTGAATCTGGCGCTGGGCGCCGAGCGAGACGTGCCAGGTGTCCTGATAGTGGCGATCCGCTCGTGCCGAGGCACTGCCCGGCGCGGCGTCGAGCTCTACGGCGACATCGCCGAACTCCGACCAGTTCTGCCAGCCGATACTGCCCATGACGGCCCACTCGTCGCTGATGCGATGGAAAACACTCGCCGTCACCGTCTCGGGGATCCGCAGCCCCAAACCGACACGATTGATCGCGATCTGCTCAATGGCCGTGTCCAGGGCTGGATTGTCGATCCCACGAAAATCCGGCCGGTCCTCGAAATCGAGATCGACCTTGCTGGTGTAGGCGATGCCGAAACGGGTGAATTCGTCCAGTTCGTAAAGCGCACCAAAATTCCAGCCCCAGGCGGTATCGTGATCTTCATATTCCATCTGGCCATCGGCGTAGCCGCTCGCCCCGCCGACGTTGTTGTTCACCGCGGATTCGGTGCGGTAATTGCCGTAGACGAGCCGCGGCCCGATACCGAGCGAGAGCTGCGGCGTGAGACGGTAGGCAAAGGTAGGTTGCAGCGAGGCGGCAACGATGGAGGTTTCCTGCACCACGTAGCGCCCGGCCCAGTCGTTGTCGTAATCGAGCCCCAGGCCGAAGTTGCCGTAAAGGCCAAGGCCAATGGCGGAGCGTTCATCCAGCTGATGGCTGATGAATAGACTCGGGCCGGGCGTCGGCACCATGGCGTTATCGCCATCGCCGCCGCTGGTCGTCGTGTTGCCATCCGGATCGAAATCGATGCGCCCGACGATCAGCTGCCCGCCCACGTAGAGCTGATTGCCGGTCAGCCGGACGATGCCGGCAGGATTGGTCATCATCACGCTGGGATCCATCGCGCGAGCAGCGGCACCGGCATTGGCGAGACCGCTGTCTTCCTGGCCAGCTTCGTAGAGCAAAATGCCGCCGGCTTCGGCGACTGCGCTGTAACCTGTCAGCGCGCCACTTCCGATCAGCGCTATGACCAAGGCCCGTGGAAAGCGAACGTCCTGGCGGCCAGACGACTCGGGCGCTGACGAGCTCGCCCGCCGCGAGCCCCACCCCATGATCCGAGCGTGATCCATGTCCCCTGCCCCGCTTCTATGAGAGGTTCTTTATTGGTGAGAGATGCTTTGTTTACGAGAAATGCTTTGTCTATGAGCAGCTCTTTACTGTGGAAACAGCAACGTGGCGATGAGGCGCACGCCCCAGCCTTCCGGCCCGCTTTCGGGCTGCTCCGCCCAGTAGCGAATGCCGCCGCCGAAGCTAACCGGTTGCGCGCCGAGCGACGTCAGTTTGGTGACGAAGGCGTTGATCGGCACCGACCATTGGCTGGCTTCCCAGTCGTAGGTCGATTCGGTGTTCATGCCGTAGGTCCAGGCATCGGCCGTGGTGTAGGAGGCAAACGGCTGCACAAAGGTGCTGTTGATATCGGGACGACCGCTCTCTCCGGCGACATCCCAGATATGGTTGGCGAGCAGGCCGGTCGTCCAGGGACCTGACTGACGCAGCACGACACCGGTCGGCCCCGCGCCCCATTTGTCGCTGCCGAGGGTATTTTCACTGGCGGTGGGCAGCAGAAACACGGGGCCGGCGCCCCAGATCAGACCGGAGGCCGTCGGCGCCTTGGGCGAGAAGAACAGGCTCTGCACCACGTCGCCGGTGCCGAACTGGCTACCCTGGCCGGGAACGACATCGTCCTGACTGACGATCGGCAGGATGGTGCGACTGATCAGGTTCCAGTCTCGGGAAATACCGAAGGGAATGACCGGCTGGATATTGAGCAGGAAGCGCTCGCCGCGTCCGTCGCTTCCCAGATCCTCGTCATAGTTCAGTTGGAAAGGCACGCTGATCAAATTGGCGACAGGATTGGAGAGCTGTTTGGCAAGGTCGGCATCATCGGCAGCGAAAGCCGCACCACCGGCAAACAGCAGCAGTGGCAGAACCGCGCGGCCTATGACAGAAGCGGTCGTGGATAGCATGGCGTTCCCTTCAAAGAAGCGGCCGCCGAATTGAAATTAAGAGCTCTAGAAATGATCCAATGCGTCGGCGGCTATTCATTTATGAACAGCGCCCACGACGTTAGCAAATGCCGCTTTGAAATATTTTGTATTGATGCCTACCAGTAACATTTCACAATCAAAAATAGTGGCTAATAATATTTAAACATTACGCACAAACCCGAACAATTTCAAAGCTCACACAAAAACACATAGAACCGAACCTCACCAAAAACCTCCCCGCTTCAACAATCAGCTTTGAAAACCATCGCTACCCAACCACCCCGAATTAAAATTCATTCAATAGACTACAGAAAGCATGATCTCATCCAAAAGTTTGATAAACCCACTTTTCTCGGCACACTAAAAAGTAAAGGCCGCTAAAATTTAGCGGCCTTTATTGCTTATCGAATTACCGTCATCTTTATGGATCGATCCGCATCATCACCATCTGTGCGCCACGATCGTTCTCGAAGCTCTTCAACGTCAGCACCGGGCTTCCGGAACTCCCCCGGAAATCGATGGCGCCATCTTCAGCTGGGGCAGAAGCCCAGCTCGACCCAAGGCACTGCCCGATGCCATCGGTGGCCGCTTCCAGTTGCGACTCCCCCGCGTCGGATTCGACGCGCCCAGAGCAGGTGTAATAAGTTGGCCCGCTAGCGGAAACGATTGAGCAGGCGTTGTTAAAGGCCTGGGTCGAGGTATTCCAGATCTGGCCGTAACGCGTCGTCCGAGAGCCACGTTTGATATCATCGAACCCGTTATCCGCACTAGCGATTGCCTTTTTCAAGTCATCGCAGTTCAGATACGTGGTGACCGAATCCTGAACCGGACCGCCGCTGGCGCAAGCTCCTAGCATCAGCAATGTGGCGCCGCCCAGCAGACCTTTTCCTATCATCGACGTTTGTCGCATATTACCCCCTTCCCTTGAATCACTACTGCCCATCAACCGCGGCCGCCATGTGTAACGACCCCGACCATTACCATTCCAACACTGTACTGCTTAATATTTACTGGCCAATGATTTATTGGCCAATTTTTTGCCAGCCAATGTGGCACGGACATCCGATCAAGATTGTAGTCGTCTCAGAGTAGGTCAGCGGTATGGCGACGGGAAGGTGGATTCAGCGAATGATTGCCGCTCGAGAGCAGCATGCACTTTCCGGTCAGGCACCCGCTGGCAAAAGAGGCAGAAAACTGGCGTTCTGGACAGCCGCCCAGTATGGTCTGACTCCTCAGAAAGCCGGGATTTCCGACTCAAGGACGAATGGCATGCCATCCAGGTTCTGTTTTTCAATGATGGGCGTTATCGGTCTTCTCGCATCGGCAACGGTGCAAGCGGCACAGCCGCAATGGGAAGGATCGATTGGCGGCGGCGCGGCCTACTGGCCGAAGTACACGGGCAGCGATGAATATCGCACGACACCCTGGCCCACTTTCGATATCACCTATGGCGATACTTTTTTTGCCAGCCTGCAGGACGGCATCGGCTGGAACATCGTCAAGCAGGACAAGTGGCGCGTCGCCCCGTTTATCGGCTACGCCTTCGGTCGCGATGATCGCGGAGATATCGATGAACTCGACAAGGTCGACGATAGCCTCACCGGTGGTCTGCGCGTCAACTACGACGATGGCCACTGGCGCTATAGCGCGTCCGCGCAAACGCCGTTCACCGGCGACCTCGATGGCTATCGGCTTAGATTCAAGACCGACTACGTGACGCGGGTCGGCGAGCGCGCGGCATTTACCATCGGCCCGCGCTTCACCTATACCAGTGAGAGGTGGGCGGATGACCTGTTCGGCGTATCTAAACGGGAGAGCCAACGCTCCGGTATCGACGCCTACGATCCGAGTGGCAGCTACTTCTCTGCCGGGCTGGATACGACCTACAGCTACTATCTAACCCACCAACTCTCAGTCACGGGACTACTCGGCATGACCCAGCTGACCGGCGACGCAGCCGACAGCCCGATCGTCGATGACCTGGGCGATTCGACCCAGTGGCGAGCTGGCGCGTTCATCAACTACCACTTCTAGGCGGAATCGTCGCGACACACCGGCGCCCGCCTCGGTATCGACCGGGCGGGCGCTATGCCGTTCTCTCGAGGCAGACAGCTCAGCGCCGCTTGAGCTCGGCGCCGAAGTCGAGCATGCGATTCAGCGGGACCAGTGCGCGCTCGGCGATAGCGGGGTCGACATGAATTTCCTGACCGCAGCCGTTGGCGTCTTTCAGCACCACCAGCGTGTTCTCCAGCCCGTTCATCGCCATCCACGGACAGCTCGCGCAGCTACGGCAGGTCGCGCCGTTGCCGGCGGTAGGGGCGGCCATGAAGATCTTATCCGGCATCAGCTGCTGCATCTTGTAGAAGATGCCGCGGTCGGTGGCGACGATGAACTCGGGATTGTCGAGCTTCTGCGCCGCGGCGATGAGCTGCGAGGTGGAGCCGACGACATCGGCGATCTCGACCACCGAAGCAGGCGATTCCGGGTGCACCAGTACGGCGGCTTGCGGATGCAGCGCCTTGAGATCTAAAAGCCCCTTCGCCTGGAACTCGTCATGGACGATGCACTCGCCGTCCCAGCAGAGCACGTCGGCCCCCGTCTTGTCGCGAACATAGGCGCCGAGGTGGCGATCCGGTGCCCACAGGATCTTTTCTCCCTGCCGATCCAGGTAGTCGATCAGCTCGACCGCGATCGACGAAGTCACGACCCAGTCGGCGCGGGCCTTCACCGCGGCCGAGGTATTGGCGTAGACCACCACGGTGCGCTCGGGATGCTGATCACAGAATGCCGCGAAGGCGTCCGCCGGGCAGCCGATATCGAGCGAGCAGGTCGCCTCGAGTGTCGGCATGAACACGCGCTTTTCCGGGCTCAGGATCTTGGCGGTCTCGCCCATGAAACGCACGCCGGCGACGATCAGCGTCGTCGCCGGATGATCCTTGCCGAAGCGAGCCATCTCCAGTGAATCGGCCACGCAACCGCCGGTCGCTTCCGCCAGCGCCTGGATTTCCGGGTCGGTGTAGTAATGCGCGACCAGCACGGCGTTGCGGGCTTTCAGCTGCTCGGCAATGCGCGCCCGATAATGGGCTCGCGCCTCTTCGTCCAATATCGGCTGGGTCGATGCCGTGTTGGCCAGATGCTCGCGCACTCGATCCCGATCCAACTGCGTCATGACGATTCTCCGCCCAAGTCATCGATATTCAGAAAGCCCTGAAACAAGATCGGCCAGCCTATCAGAGGCTGGCCGATCCCGGGCCGATCAAGACCAAGGTCTAAGACAGACGGTCAGGTTCAGTCGGCGAGCCACTCGGTGTGAAAGACCCCTTCCTGATCGACACGCTTGTAGGTGTGCGCGCCGAAGAAGTCACGCTGAGCCTGGATCAGGTTGGCCGGCAGCTTCTCGGCTCGGTAGCTGTCGTAGTAGGCGATCGCCGAGGAGAACGTCGGTACCGGAATGCCGTTCTGTACCGCATGAGCGATCACATCGCGCAGCGCCGATTGGTAGTTGCCGGCGATCTCGCCGAAGTACGGCGCCATCAGCAGATTCTTGAGCTCGGGATTCTCTTGATAGGCGTCGGTGATCTTCTGCAGGAAGCGAGCGCGGATGATGCAGCCGGCGCGGAACAGTTTGGCGATCTCGCCGTAGTCGAGGTTCCAGTCGTACTGCTCGGAGGCGGCGCGCATCTGGGCGAAGCCTTGAGCGTAGGAAGCGATCTTGCTGAAGAACAGCGCCTTGCGCACCTTTTCGATGAATGCCTGCTTGTCGCCCTGGAGCGGTGTTTCTGAGGGGCCCTTTAGCACCTTGGAAGCTGCCACGCGCTCATCTTTCAGCGACGAGATGAAGCGAGCGAAGACCGACTCGGTGATCAGCGGCAGGGGCACGCCGAGATCGAGTGCGCTCTTGCTGGTCCACTTGCCGGTGCCCTTCTGGCCAGCGGCGTCGAGGATGATGTCGACCACGTCGTGATCGCTCTTGTCATCCTTCTTGGTGAAGATCTTGGCGGTGATGTCGATCAGATAGCTGTCGAGTTCGCCCTCGTTCCACTCGCTGAAGACCTCGGCCAGTTCAGCGTTGGAGAGCCCGAGCGAGCCTTTCAGGATCGAATAGGCTTCGGCGATCAGCTGCATGTCGCCGTACTCGATACCGTTATGGACCATCTTGACGTAGTGGCCGGCGCCATCCGGCCCCACGTAGGCGACGCAGGGCTCGCCGTCATCGGCGCGCGCGGCGATCTTCTCGAGAATCGGCGCGACCATGTCGTAGGCTTCCTTCTGCCCGCCGGGCATGATCGAGGGGCCTTTCAGCGCGCCCTCCTCGCCACCGGAAACGCCAGTGCCGATGAAGTTGAAGCCGGCGTCCGACAGCTCCTTGTTACGCCGAATGGTGTCCTCGTAGGGGGTATTGCCGCCATCGATGAGGATATCGCCCTCGTCGAGATGCGGCGCCAGCGAAGCGATGGTCTTGTCGGTGGCATCGCCCGCCTTGACCATCAGCAGAATGCGGCGCGGGGTTTCCAGCGAGGCGACGAACTCCTCGACGCTATAGAACGGCTTGAGCTTGCTGTCCGGGTTCTCCGCCATCACCTCGTCGGTTTTCTCGCGGGTACGGTTGAAGATCGACACCGTGTAGTCGCGGCTTTCGATGTTGAGTGCGAGATTGCGCCCCATGACGGCCATGCCGACGACGCCGATTTGCTGTTTGGCCATTGACCATGCTCCTTGCAGAAAAAAAGCCGTTATCCGGCGATAGACGGTAATCAGTGACACCAGTGTAAGGCAGAGACTGCCATCCGCCGAATCTTGGCGGTTTTCCGTTGTAATGCATCAGGGTGGAAGCGCCGAAACCATCGTCGAGATAAGACGCCATCGGATCGAGCTGAAAAGTCGGCGAGCGAGGCTCAAACAAGGCAAAAAATGGCGAAAGCCCGGAGTTTACAGGGTGTAAGTGAGGAGCTTGAGCCATTTTTTAACGCCGTGTGAGCGAGCGCAGCCAATTTTCAGCCGAGCCTAGTGCGCCTCGTCCCAATTGGCCCCACTATTGGCCTCGACGATCAGCGGTACGTTGAGCGTGGCCGCGTTCTGCATCCGCTCGCGGACCGCACCGATGAAGTCATCGACCTGTTGCGCCTCGATCTCGAAAACCAGTTCGTCGTGAACCTGCATGACCATCCACGCATCGAATTCGGCCTTGCCCTTGGCCGGGTTGAGCCAGTGGTGCACGTCGATCATCGCGAGCTTGATGATATCCGCGGCGGTGCCCTGCATCGGCGCATTGATGGCGGTACGCTCGGCGGCCTGGCGCCGCGCGTGATTCTGCGCCTTGATCTCCGGCAGGTAGAGCCGCCGGCCGAACACGGTTTCCACATAACCGTCGTCAGCGGCCTGGGCGCGAATGCGGTCCATGAACTGCGCCACGCCCGGATAGCGATCGAAGTAACGGTCGATATAGACCTTGGCCTGCTTGGCGTCGATATGCAGCTGTTTGGAGAGCCCCCAGGAGCTCATGCCGTAGATCAGCCCGAAGTTGATCGCCTTGGCGCTGCGGCGCTGGTCGGTGGTGACCTTGTCCAGCGCCACGCCGAAAACTTCGGCCGCAGTGGCGGCGTGGATATCGCGGTCGTTAGCGAAAGCATCCAGCAGGCCCTTGTCGTCGGAGAGATGCGCCATGATGCGCAGCTCGATCTGCGAGTAATCAGCGGCGACGATGCGATACCCCTCGCGGGCCACGAACGCCTGGCGGATCTTGCGCCCCTCGTCGGTGCGAATCGGGATGTTCTGCAGATTGGGGTCGCTCGAAGAGAGGCGGCCGGTTGCCGTCACCGCCTGGTGATAGCTGGTGTGCAGCCGGTTGGTCGCCGGGTTGACCAGACGCGGCAGCTTGTCGGTGTAGGTCGACTTGAGCTTGGTCATGCCGCGATGCGACATGATCAGCTTGGGCAGCGGATAATCCAGCGCCAGCTCTTCGAGCACGGCTTCGGCGGTGCTCGGTGCGCCCTTGGGCGTTTTCTTGATCACCGGAATCTTCTGCTCCTCGAACAGAATCTCCGCGAGCTGCTTGGGCGAGCCGAGGTTGAACTCCTTGCCGGCAAGTTCGAACGCCTCGGTCTCGAGTTCACGAATTCGCGTCTCGAGCTCCTGGCTCTGGGTATGCAGGCGCTTGGCATCCAGTGCCACGCCGTTGCGCTCCATGTGTGACAACACCGGAATCAGCGGGCGTTCGAGCGTGTCGAGCACTTCAGCCAGGCGGCCGGTATCGTCGAGCTTCGGGCGCAGTTCGCGGTGCAGGCGCAGCGTGATGTCGACATCCTCGCAGGCGTAAGGCACCGCCTCTTCCAGCGCGATCTGATTGAAGGTGAGCTGCTTGGCGCCCTTGCCGGCGATATCCTGAAAGCTGATGGTTTTCTCGCCGAGATACTTGAGCGCCAGCGAATCCATGTCGTGACGCGTCGCGGTCGAGTTGAGCACGTATGACTCGAGCATGGTGTCGTCGAGCGCGCCTGCCACGCGGATGTCGTAGTTCGCCAGCACCGAGATGTCGTACTTGAGGTTCTGGCCGATCTTGCCGAGCTTAGGGTCTTCTAGCAGCGGCTTGAGCGCCGCCAGCACGTCCGACCGGTCCAGCTGGGCCGGCGCATCCAGGTAGTCATGCCCGACGGGAATATAGGCCGCCTCGTGCGGCTCGATGGCAATGCCGATGCCGACGATCTCGGCTTCCATGTAATTGAGGCTGGTCGTTTCCAGATCGAAGCAGAAAAGATCGGTTTTCTCGAGCCGTTTCAGCCAGTCATCGAACTCGGCCTGCGTGAGCACGGTATGATCGGTGCGCTCGGGCTTGGTCAGCGCCGGATCTTCATCGACATCGCCACCCTCCAGCGATTCGCCCGTACCAACGTCGTCGACGCCCTCGTCCTTGCCCTCGAGCAGCTCGGCCAGCCAGTTCTTGAACTCGAGCTGGGTGTAGAGCGCCTTCAGCGCTTCGCGGTCGGGCTCGGCCAGATGCAGGTCATCGAGACCGACGGGCAGCTCGCAGTCGGTCTTGATCGTCGCCAGCTGATAGGAGAGATAGGCCTGTTCACGGTTGGCTTCGAGCTTCTTGGGCATCGTCTTGGCGCCGCGAAAGCCGAGCGTCGTGACTTTCTCCAGATCGGCATAGATCGCATCCAGCCCGCCGCCCACACCCTGCAACAAGCCCAGCGCGGTCTTCTCGCCCACACCGGGCACGCCGGGAATGTTGTCGACCTTGTCACCCATCAGGGCGAGGTAATCGATGATCAGCTCGGGCGGGATGCCGAATTTCTCCTCGACGCCGGCGATGTCGAGGGTCTCGCTCTTCATGGTGTTGACCAGCGTGATGTGCGCGTTGACCAGCTGCGCCATATCCTTGTCGCCGGTCGAGATCACCGCATCTCGGCCGGACTCCGTGGCAAGCCGCGCCAGCGTGCCGATGACGTCGTCCGCCTCGACACCTTCGATGCACAAAAGCGGCAGGCCGAGCGCGCGGACGCACTCATGCAGCGGCTCGACCTGGGGGCGCAGATCATCCGGCATCGGCGGGCGATGCGCCTTGTACTCGGCGTAGATCTCGTCGCGAAAGGTCTTGCCCTTGGCGTCGAACACCACCGCCATGGGGCTTTGCGGATACTGCTTGATCAGGCTCTTGAGCATCGACAGCACGCCACGCACGGCACCGGTCGGCTGGCCGCTCGAGGTGGAAAGCGGCGGCAATGCGTGGAAGGCGCGGTAGAGATAAGACGATCCGTCGACGAGGACGATGGGGGCATCTGCCATGTGCGCGAGCATCCGTAGCTGACTTTCGATGCGCTCATGATACGCAAGCGGCCGCGCCGAGTCAGGGAATCCGCACGCCGGCACACGCACCGGGCGTCAGCGCCGCGCCGCCGGACGCATCGACATCGATACGATGCGCCACCGATGTCGATGCGCGCGCCGACGCGTTACACTGAGCCACAAGACGGCACCGGAACCGGGCGGGAACAAGGAGTCTTCGATGTCACGACTCAAGCTAGCGGCCAGACGCTTCGTGGCCGCGCTGCTCGCACTCGGCGCTCTGTCACCGCTCGCCCTGGCGCAGCCGGCAGTGCAGCCGGAGATCACCTCGCAGCGCGACGCCCAGCACACGATCGACGAGTATCGCGTCAATGGAGAGCTCTACGCGATACGCGTCTCGCCGCGCCACGGTGATGGCAAGTCGGACGAGATCTACTTTCTTTACGACGACGATGGTGACGGCGACTTCAAGCGGGTCGATGCGCCCAGCGTACCGATACCGGACTGGGTGCAGAGCGAGCGATAGCGTCGACGCGCCACGGTCATGAAAACCTGTCGGTGAGGGTCCCGGCATTAGGAGCGCGACACGCAAGCCGCTACAATGCGCGCTGACGTTTCGACCTTGACGTTTTCACCCCAGACATTCGCTCCTGATTCGAGAGTCCGATTCCGAACTTATGGCCGTATTCACTCCCCTGAGCGACGCCCAGGTCGCCGAGTTCCTCGAACGTTTCAACGTGGGCAACCTGCGCTCGCTCAAGGGCGTGCCGCACGGCACCGAGAACAGCACGTTCTTCGTCACCACCGAGCGCGGCGAATGGGTGCTGACGCTGTTCGAACAGGGGGAGTTCGAGGACCTGCCCTTCTTCGTCGATCTGCTCGACTATCTGGATGCCCACGATCTGCCGGTGCCGGGCCCGATTCATGACCGTCAGGGCGTTGCACTGCAGCGTCTGGCCGGCCGGCCGGCGCTACTCTTTCCGCGAATGCCCGGCGCGCACCCGAGCGCGCCCAATTTGGCACAGTGCGCGGCACTCGGCGATGCCCTCGGGCGGATGCACCTCGTCTCGCAGCGATTTCAGGGCAGCCGCGCCAACCCGCGCGACCTCGACTGGCTCAATCGCCGTCATCTCGAGGTGCTGGCGTTTCTCGACGATGCTGACCGCGCTCTGATGCAGGCGGAGATCGCCGACTACACGCTCGCCTTCGAGGGCATCTCACTGCCGCGCGGCGCCATTCATGGTGACCTGTTTCGCGATAATACGCTGTACGAGGGTGACCGCCTCGGCGGCATCATCGACTTCTACAACGGCTGCACGGGCGAACTGCTGTTCGATCTCGCCATCGTGATCAACGACTGGGCAAGCGACGAGGATGGCAAGCTGAATGCCGAGCGCTATTCGGCGATTCTCGGCGCCTATGTCAAGCATCGCCCGCTAGACGCCTATGAGCGACGGCTGTGGTCGACGATGCTGCGCATGACGGCGCTGCGCTACTGGCTCTCGCGGCTGCTGGTCATTCATGTCGACCCGCCGGCACACGACATTACGCCGCACGACCCGGCGCGTTTCCGGCTGCTGCTGGGCCGGCGCCTCAATGCCGAAATTCCGCCGCTGCCCGCGTAATGCCAACCCTCCCGCGGTTTTATCTCTTGTGGCTTTCGGCGAGTTTGATTCGCGGCAGCCGGCGTTGCGTCGGCAATCGCGGTTTCTCGTGGAATTCATGGTCGTGGACGCCTGGCGGCGGCATAATGCGCGCCATCGCGCCCCGGCCATTCATCGACCTTCTTTGACCTGTCACGCCGGGGCGGGGATTTACCCTGCCGGCTGATCGGAGAGCGCAATGACCAACCCCACCCCTGCCGCACAGGCCCGTCGCACCTACAACATCGATCAGTGGGGCAGCGGCTATTTCGACGTCGACGATCAGGGCCGCGCCTTGGTACGCCCGCTCGGTACCGAAGTGCCCGGCCCGACGCTGGTACTCGACACGCTCGTCGACAGGCTGCGCGATGCCGGGCTGCGCCTGCCCGTACTGGTGCGCTTCATCGACATTCTTCATGACCGGGTCGAACAGCTCTGTCTCGCCTTCGATCAGGCCATGCGCGAAGAGAAATACCAGGGCAATTACACCGCGGTCTATCCGATCAAGGTCAACCAGCAGCGCCGCGTGGTCGAAGAGATCCTCGCCACCCAAGAGCGCGGCCACGGCCGGGTCGGCCTGGAAGCCGGCAGCAAGCCGGAGCTGATGGCGGTACTCGCCCTCTCCGGCGATGCGCCCTCGCTGATCGTCTGCAATGGTTACAAGGACCGCGAGTACATCCGACTTGCGTTGATGGGCGAAAAGCTCGGCCACAAGGTCTATCTGGTGGTGGAGAAGTTCTCCGAGCTGAATCTGATTCTCGAAGAGGCCGCGAAGCTCGACGTCAAACCGCGCGTCGGCGTGCGTGCCCGCCTCTCCTCCGTCGGCAAGGGCAAATGGCAGGACAGCGGCGGCGAGAAGTCGAAGTTCGGCCTGACCGCCGGTCAGATTCTGGCCATCGCCGAGCGTATGCGCGAGGCCGGTGCGCTGGAGAGCCTGCAGCTCGTGCACTTCCATCTCGGTTCGCAGATCGCCAATATTCGCGACATCCAGCGCGGTCTGCGCGAGTGCGCCCGTTTCTACCACAGCCTGCGCGCGGTCGGCGCCCCGGTGGATACGGTCGATGTCGGCGGCGGTCTCGGCGTCGACTATGAAGGCACGCGCTCGCGCAGCTTCTGCTCGATCAACTATTCGATGCGCGAATACGCGAGCAACGTGGTGTGGGCGTTCCGGCAGATCTGCGAAACTCACGACCTGCCGCACCCGCAGATCATCTCCGAATCCGGACGCGCGCTCACCGCCCATCACGCCGTACTGGTCACCAATGTGATCGGCGAAGAGCGTATCGGCCACCTCGAACCCGAGCGACAGACCGAAGGCGACGCCCATGTCGACGAGCTGTGGCGCGTCTACGACCGACTCGAGGGCATGCGCGAACCACGCGATCTGGTCGAGGCGTATCACGACGTCGTCCAGGCGCTCGGCGAACTGCAGGAGCGCTTCGTGCTGGGGCTAGCCGACATTCACGCTCGCGCCGAGGGTGAGTCGGTCTACTTCGCGGCCTGTCAGCGCCTGCAGGACCGGCTCGACGGTCGTAATCGTGCCCACCGCGAAATCGCCGACGAGCTGGCCGAAAAGCTCGCCGACAAGATCTTCGTCAACTTCTCGCTGTTTCAATCACTGCCGGACGTCTGGGGGATCGATCAGGTCTTCCCGGTGCTGCCGCTGACCGGACTGGAACGTGCGCCGACTCGCCGCGGCGTGATCCAGGACATCACCTGCGACTCCGATGGCAGGATCGACCTCTACGTCGACGGTCAGGGGCTCGAGTCCACCCTGCCGCTGCCGGAGTGGGAAGACGATGACGACAAGCTGCTGGGACTGTTCCTCGTTGGCGCCTATCAGGAGATTCTCGGCGATCTGCACAACCTGTTCGGCGACACCGACTCGGTCGACGTCGCGCTCGATGCCAACGGCGAATGGCAGCTCTCTCACGTGCAGCAGGGTGACGCGGTCGCCGACGTGCTCGGCTACGTCAACTTCGATGCCGAAGCGCTCAAGCGACAGCTCACCCAGCAACTCATCGCCAGCTCGCTCAGCGCGCAAGAGCGCGTCCAGTTCGTCGAGGAGATCGAAGCGGGCTTGAGCGGATATACGTATCTGGAGTGAGCCGCGAGCCGCGAGCCGCGAGCCGCGAGCCGCGAGCCGCGAGCCGCGAGCCGCGAGCCGCGAGCCGCGAAACTTAGTGTGAACTTGCGGCGAAGAAAAGGGCCAGCGATGTTGCTGGCCTTTTTCGTGGCTTATGGCTGCTGACTATCACACTCCGACCCGGCGCAGTCGACGCTCGAAGCTCGAAGCTCGAAGCTCAGATCATCTCGTCCGCGTGCCGACATCCAGGCCCAGCGACAGCGACATGCCCAGTACCGCGTTGCGCGGTAGCGCGCCCACGCCAGCCGGCGTGCCGGTGAGCAAAATGTCTCCCGGCTCCAGGGTGAACGTCTTGCTGACGTCCTCGATCATGGCTGCCACGCTGAACAGCATGTCGCTGGTATCGCCGGTCTGCTGACGCTTGCCGTCGATGTCCAGATGAAAGTTGATCGACTGCCAGTCGACGTCTTCGCCTTCGACGTGAACGAAGCGAGAGATCGGGCAAGCGCCATCGAACCCTTTCGCCCGCTCCCAGGGGTAACCCTGCTTCTTCAGGTCGGACTGCACGTCACGCAACGTCAGATCCAGCGCCAGCCCGGCACCGACGATCCCCTGCGTCGCCTCTTCGGCGGTCACGTTGCTCATGCGTTTGCCGATCAGTAGCGCCAGCTCCGTCTCGAAATGCACCTCACCATGGTCGAACTGCGCAGCGATCGGCTCTTCCAGCTCGACGGCAGCCGTCGAAGGCTTGATGAAAACGACCGGCGAATCGGGCACGGCGTTGTTCAGCTCTTTGGCATGATCGGCATAGTTACGACCGACGCAGACGATCTTGCCCAGTGTGAACTCGGATTCGCTGCCATCGATGAAGCGCGGGGTAAACGGCACGATAACTCTCCTGATGAAGGAATGAATGACGCTGAAATGAACCGACATAAAAAAGCCGCCAGGGAGGCGACTCTTCGAGTCTAGCCTCAATGGCGGCGCTTGGCACTGCTCGGGCGGCGGACAACCGCGAGATGGCGTGCTAGTGGGTGCCCTGAGTCGGCGTCCACACCTCATCTGGCTGATGCGCCAGGAACGACGGACGCGGGCGCTTGGCACCGAATGGCTGAACGCAGGCGTTGTCGCGACGGTTATAGACGAAGAAGGCGTTGCTTCTCGGGTCCGGCGACATATTCGCGTTGGAGCCGTGCAGCGCGTTGCAGTCGAACATCAGGAGGCCACCAGCCTGCCCGGTCGGCGCCTGAATGCCGTTGGCTTCGATCAGCTCGCGCAGCGCATCGTGACTTGGCACGCCCAGCTCCTGTTGCTTCAGCGACTGCTTGTGGTTGTCGTCCGGCGTCTCGCCCAGGCAATGGACGAAGACCTTGTGCGAGCCGGGAATCAACATCAGCGGCCCGTTGAACTCGTGGTTGTCGGTCAACACGATCGAGGCGCTCACCGCATTCATGCCGGGCATACCGTCTTCGGCGTGCCAGGTTTCGAAGTCCGAGTGCCAGTTGAAGCCTTTACCGTGGAAACCGGGCTTGTAGTTGATGCGCGACTGATGA
The DNA here is from genome assembly GCF_014652715.1 of Salinicola rhizosphaerae. Classification (GTDB taxonomy): domain Bacteria; phylum Pseudomonadota; class Gammaproteobacteria; order Pseudomonadales; family Halomonadaceae; genus Salinicola; species Salinicola rhizosphaerae. The sequence continues at coordinate 207,520 of NZ_BMZI01000008.1, forward strand.
ACGTAAACATCGCCGCCGACGATCTGACGCGCGCGTCCCGCCATGCGTTCATCTTTGGCAAGCTGCTCGAAACGTCGCGACAGAAAGTGAACCGCGAACAGCGAACGGATTTCGTGGCTGTGGGGCTCGGTGATGGAGAAATCGCGGTCACGGAAATCGTCGCGAGCCAGCAGGGCCGCCAGCTCGGCACGCAGAGCCGCCACTTCTTCCTGACTCAGGAAATTGGGTTCGAACAGGAAGCCATTGCGCTCGAACTGGTCGAGCTGGTCGCCGCTCAGCGGGCCGTTCAAGTGACGGCCCTTAACGACCTCTTCCTGACGCGGTCGCCAGAGGGCTTCCTGCGGCTGGCGCAAACGTGTCGGATAGCGATCCTGCTTCGTCCACGTGCTCTGTACGTTGGGGGATGCGGTCTGTACTGACATCCAATCACCTCCAGGTTTGTGATCAGGGTTCAGATCCAGTCCTCGGCGTCACGCTGGCGAATATCGGTGACTCACTGCGTGCGCCTATTGGCGTTAGAAAAGGGTCAAAGGATCTCGTGATTACCTCGTTACCGGGTTCGGGAACTCCATCCTAGAAGAGGGCCTCGAAATTGCAACCATTCGCATTCAAGCGATCTCGGGCCCGCCTTCTTCGGGACGTGCCCACCGTGTCAGCCCAGACACGGCGCCGCCTTAACCCAAGTCAATACGCCTCTGAGGCATAAGTCGTGGATAGGTCGGTAACGACGAACAGAGTGTATCCAGGCGGTCATCGATCGTTCATACGTCGCGCGTATTCTCCGTGCAGCGACGACGGGCCACAGCGCCCGAGCACTCTCGAAAAGGAGAACGGGATGATTCGCGTCACACTGGATTTCAACTGCGCTGTCTGCGGCCACGATCAGTTCAACTTGCCGGTCAAGCGCGAGGACGGGCAACAGATACGCTGCGCCAACTGCACCGCTTACAAATGCCACACGCTCGACCTGGAGAGAGCGCTGGTCGCCATGCGCAGAGAACCACCGCGCACCGCCGCATGAAAGGGCGCGCGCTGGGTGGCGGTAAGCACTTCCCGAGTGATGGGCACCGTCAAGACAATGAATCCAGGTTCATCAGGCTATCTGGGTCGTTTCGAGAGAACTGCCACGCCATCAGCCACCGATTCGCTCACGCTCTACGCCTGATTGGCTTCGCCGCGCTTGCCTCTCTCTTCGCGAGCCGCCGGCGATGACGGCCGGGCTGCGCGAGTCTTCCAGCGCGACGGTTTGCCCCACTCCTGATAAGGAAGCATCGGGCGCACCGTCTGATCTTCGTAAAAGGAGCGAAACGGTTCCGGCAACAGCGGTGGCGCCGCTTTGGGTACATCGCCGAACTCGCAGCGGAAGTCGGCACAGCTCTCGGCCTCAATGCCATCGGCCACTGCCGTACCCAGACAGCAGACCAGGCACAGACTGGTCAGGACCACCTTACAAGGTGACATGGCAGCGTTCCCCCGCAGAGATTGGCAGCGCAATGAGTGACGGCGCTAGACACCGATAAGCTGCCCACTCGAAGTGTAAAGCCGGAAACCGGCGCCCGCCGTCTGAAAAGCGTCATACCGAAGGGGTGATGAAAGGCGGCACAGGGCTGGCGGATCTGCCCGTGTTGGGAGGGCGCCGAAAAGCCTTGCCGAGATCACGCAGTGGGCCCGCTAGCCCCCTCGTTACCGGTTTCTCCGCGCCCGAGTCCACGCCTACCGGTCAGGACACTCTGACCAGCGACACCCGGACCAGCGACACCTCCGACCAGCGAGCTCCCACCATTCGACAGGTCGTTTTCCGCTGAAGGCAGACACAAGCCTGTCATTGGCCAAGAAATTTCGCTCAAGCTAAGGGCAACGCTGTCGATAACCCATGTTACGAAATGTGTTTGACGTAAACGTTTCGCTTCATTCGTTTCTTGGCGCCCCTGCGCTCGCTTCGACCCGGCGTGAGAAGTCGCCTCATCAGGCTACCTCTCATGATCGGGTCGTTTTTTCTGCACTCGTTATTCTGTTGTCGAGACACAAAAAAACCGCCGTTGATGGGCGGTCTTTAATCGTCACAATTAACTGATACAAAAACGATTATTGCCTGGTGCCGGTGAGAGGATTCGAACCTCCGACCTACGCATTACGAATGCAAAAGTTAAGTCCCGCACCACGCCGAACACAGCCAATAAATTGATTAAATTCGGGACGTTATCGCCAAACTGACAAGTCATCGGTGGTCACTTTTTGGCACACCGCCTGTACCACTACTGCACCAGAGAAATGCTCCCCTATTCTACCTCTGGTGGCCGCTCATTAGAGGGCGTACTGACATCTAGACTATCTATTAGAAATCTAGACAGTCGCTGCTTAGCGCCATCCCGTTCTGACGGTGGTGTGAACGCGAAGAGGATAGCCGCGAGCAAGATGGCTGTGATGACACCTGCGAAGACACCGGAGAAACCATTTCCGATCCACTTCAAGACCGAAATGGGCTTCGTATCGAGGCTCGTTTGCCGAACCTTGTTTACAAAATCCCGCCGCTCAGAGGTCTTAGCCTTTTTGATGTCACTCTGGTGACTTTTCTTGAGCTTAGCTATCTCGGCGTCTCGATCATGCACCTTACGTTGAAGACTCTCGATCTCACGCACATGATCCTCAGCTAGCCTTCTCTCTAGCTCTGCTGCAAAGCCGTCGAGTGCACGATGCGCTCGCTCCCGATACTGCTCTTGCTCGCCTGGTGTAGATAGCAGATTGTCGTGGAAGGTTTGCAGAACTGAAGAGATTTCATCTTGACTAAGCCCCTGGCCTCGCTTATTGCAAGCAAGTTCATATTTAGCAGACTTATAAAGTGCGTATGCAACCAAATGCACAACGTTCTCTTTATCCTCAACTATCTCTTCGAAAACCCATCTTTTTTCCACAGCGCACCCGACACGAAAAAGCCCCCCGCTTGCGCAGGGGGCTTGAGAAATTTGACTTTATTAAGCTGTTGCAGCTCTGAGCGCCCTGGAGAAGGCCTCCTTCGCTTGGGCGTGATACTTCGAGCTTGCGGTTTTGGTCGTCCGTGAGGTGTTCTTCGCTGCAGCTGCAGTCGACATTTTATATGCGCCAACCACTTCGTCGAGTACAGCTCGGCGTTGCGTTGCAGACATCTCCTTCGCGGTCTTCCTGGATTGAGCCATGCTCTCCTCCTTAGATCTCGCGCGTACAGTATACGAATTTTTCGTTACCGCAACCTTTGGGCTAATTACTTTAGGCTATACGGGCAAGATTTGCATAGATTCGCATAAAAAGACCATCTCTACTAATCCCCATCGTCCCCAGTGCTGGCGCGGCTTCCGCTCTCTTGCAGAGGTGCATAATTTTCGACCCATTTAGCGCGCGGGCGGGGCGGGGTGCTGATCGCGCGGCTCGGGGGAAAACCAGTCACGGCTGAGCGACAGCCGAACGAAAGCGGCCGCCCGAGAGGGAGGCCGCTTGTGGTTGGATCTTTTGGTCAGCGGTTAGAGATGATCAGCTCACCACGTGCTTCCGTCGTCTGGCGACCTACGCTGTAGCGAAGCTGTGTCGTGTGGATATTCAGCCCATCGAACGCGGCTCGCATCTCTGGGATGTCGTTCACGCTGATGACTACCTGCCCTTTCGATCGCTTCGCGAACTCGGCCATGTGGTCATACTGCTCGAGACCGAAGTCGCGGCCGTAGCCAGCGGTTCCCCAGTACGGCGGATCCAGATAGAACAACGTCTGATCGCGATCGTACCGGCGTAGGCACTCCGACCAGTCCAGGTGCTCGATCCAGGTGCGAGCGAGACGAAGATGGGCATCGCTAAGCTCTTCCTCGATTCGCAGGAGATTGAAGCCTGGGGGTGCACTGACCTTAGCCCCAAAGGTCTGCCCGGAAACCTTTCCACCGAACGCCAGCTTCTGCAGGTAGAAGAATCGCGCGGCGCGCTGAATGTCGGTCAGATGCGCGGGATCGATCTCGCGCTGGGTGAGGTACTCCTCGCGGCTGACCAGCGCCCAGCGGAATTGCCGGACGAGCTCCTCCAGGTGGTGTTTGACGATCCGGTAGAGGTTGACCAGTTCGCCATGGGCGTCGTTGATCACCTCGACCGGGCTCGGCTCCTTCATGAAGTAGAGAGCGGCGCCGCCACAGAATGGCTCGACGTAGGTGTGGTGGGGCTGGAACAGCGGCAAGATCTGTTTCGCGAGACGACGCTTGCCGCCCATCCGCGGGAGAATCGGTTTCTGTGCCATCCTGATACCTGTCTATTTATACAGCTTTTCGTTAAGATCCGGCTGTCGCTGTGAGGTCCGAGGGAGTGACAGGAATCAGGAAGATTCAGGCGACGCGCCCGGTGGCCGCCGGGCGCTCAATCTTCAATTGATCGAGGTAGAAGGCTCCTGGGGTGTCGGTGTTTCCAGCGAATACGGCCGGAACCTCACCACTTCTTCCCCTACCCGCTCGTTGATCTCGAGCATGATCTGCTGCAGCGGTTCGAGTTCGTTGGCCACATAGACACGTGCCGCCTTCTCCGAATCACCGAACCCACCCGTGTTGTTCGGGATGATGCCCATGAGCTGCGGCGGGATCCGATGACCGGCGAGCTGGTCGTCGCGGGTGATGTTCTTGATGTGCCAGAACTCGTCCTTCGCCGCGACCTCCGAGACCGGAATGATCTGAACGCCATCCTTCTTGCCGTGCGGCGAGTACATGAACAGATTCTTGAAGTTGCCGACGCCCTTCGACTCCTTGAGCGCGGTGCGCATCGCATCGATATCTTTTTTGTCGTGAGCGGGGTCGCTCACGTACATGATGAACCCAGCGTGCGAGCCATTGAGGTAGTAGCGCCGGCGGAACAGCGTCGCGCTCTCGTTGAGCCAGGCCGATTGGAGCGAGCCCAAGTAGTCGGGCAGCCCGTAGACCTCCTGGTCGATATCGGGCTCGAGCAGGTGGATCGTTCGGCCAGCGGGCAGCTCGGTCTTGTTGACCCAGTCCGGCACCCAGAAATAGCGATCGGTCTGCGCGCCGCGGCGCATGTATTTGGCTGGCCGACGTTGGAGGTCGAGCAGTCGCCCCAAGCGCCCGCGGATCTCTTCCAGGTAGCAGTTACCGAACACCAGGTAATCGAGCGCCAGCGCGCTGAACGTCTGGCGATTGAGCAGCGGGTGCGGGATGAAGGTGCGCAGGAGGATGTTGCGCTTCACCTGCAGCGCGCTCCCGTGGTGCGCCGTTGCCCGGTAGCTCTTCGCCAGCACGTCGAATGGGACCGGCGGCTCGTACCACTCGTTCGGCGACAGATAGACGCCTTCATAGAAAACGTCGCGCAGGCTGGTCACTGGCTCGGCATCGCCAAACGAGAACGCCTCGACGCTAGCCGACTCATGAGGCTTGGCCTCGCGCGCGGTCTCAGGCGTGTTGGCCTCTCGCGTCGTTTCGGACGCATTGGAGAGTATCGCGGGAACGCGCATTCGCGGCTTGGCGGTCGGGGTCATTCGTACATCTCCATGATGGATTCGCTGGTCTCGCCGGCCGGGCCGTCGATCGGTTCAAAGTGCAGGGCGTGCATCGTTGCCCAGGCCAAGTCGGCATGGCCTGTTTGCGCGTTGCGCCCGGATACGTAGGTGAATTGGCGGCCGCTGGCCGTGAGCTGTTTCTTGATCGCCATGAACGACTGGGCGAGATCCACCCAGCCGGCGTCGAATTCGAGCCGATCCTTGCGGATGATTTGCTGGGCCTGCAGCACCATCTGGGTCTTGAGCTCGACGGTGTAGTGATAGCGGGTGACGAGCGGGAACCACTTCTCGACGTGCTCGGCCACGGCCGCGCCGATGCCGGTGGTATCGATACCGATGTGGTCGATGTCGTACTTGTCGGCGAACTTGCGGATGAACGCCGCTTGCTCTTCGTAGTCCTGCCCCTTGAGCCGGTGCCGCTCGAGGATCCGATGCTTCTCCCCTGCCGCCTGCGCTGGCAGCACCACGACCAGTCCCGCGCCGTCGCCGTCCTCGTTGCGCCCCGTCGGGTCGTAACCGATCCAGACACCGCGATTGCCGACCGGTCTCGGTGCATAGGGGCGATAGACGCTCTCCCACTCTTCCCAGGCATCGACCATGCAGCCCTGCATGACACCGAGCGGGAACGCCGACTGGCTGTCGTCGACGAACACGCACTCGAACAGGTTGGCGAACTCGTCGGCGCTGTACTCGAACTGCAGATCCTCGACATCGAACAGATCGCACCCGCCGGCTTCGGCATCGTGAACGGTGACAATCTGCTTCCACTGGCGATCTCCGCACAGCGCGCCGGCGGCGAGCGCGGCGTGGCTCACGTCGATGTCGACCCGGTCGGCTTTCTTGCGGCGCTTGTTGATCCGCTCACCGGTCCAGAACGTGTAAGCCTCGTGCGCGATCGATGACGGCGTCGAGAAATACGTCTGCCGCCATTGCTTGTGCGTCGCCATCGCGCTCGCGACTTTCCGGAACTGCTCGAAACCGTGGATCCAGAAGTACTCATCCAAGTAAACATCGCCGTGGTAGCCCTGGGCGGTTTTCGAGTTGGTGCCGAGAAAATGGAGCTCCGCACCGTTGTCGAGGATGATCGGGTCGCCCTTCAGCTCGACATCGCAGGTCTCCTTGACGAACTGGATGATGTAGTTCTTGAAGATGTGCGCCTGTGCCTTACTCGCGCTGAGGAAAATCTTGTTCTTCCCCGTTTTGAACGCGTCGACGATGGCCTCGCGGGCGAAGTAAAACGTCGCGCCGATCTGGCGGCTCTTCAGGATGTTGCGTATCCGGTGCTTCTCGCCGGCATTCAGCCACTGGCGCTGGTATTCGAATAGCGACTCCAGGAACGCCGCTTCCAACGCCTCGAGCTGATCTTCCGTCAGCGCATTGCGCTTCGGCTTGCGCTTCTCGCCCGCGTTGCGCGCGGCGAGGTTCGGATTGAGATCCCCTTCCCTCCCCGTTTCCTGATATCGGTGCACCCGCGCCAGGCGCTCGATCATCCGCCCGAGCGCGTCGATCTCCTTGTATTCCCCGTTCCCCTTCCGAGCCATGCCAATGAGCTGGACGAGTCGCGCCTCGAGCGCACCTTCGACGCGTTGCGTGGGGCTCGCCTCTTCCCAGCCATCGCGGTCTTTCCAGCTATGCACCGTGGCCGCTTTCGTCTCGAGAAATTCGGCAATACGCGCGACACGCCAGCCCTGCCAGTACAAGTGGCGGGCCGTGAGTCGCGGGGAGTCGAGTGTGTCGGGGGCTGTCGTCGTCATGCGTGCCAGCCTATCCGCGCGCGCGATCCGCCGAACGGGGAGCCGTCTGTAAGCGGCCGTCTTACAGACCCTGCGCGTTGAGGAAGTAGCCGGTCACGCGGAACCTGACCGCACTTTGCACAGACCGCGACACCGCCCCGCTCACCCGCTGAGGAAACCCCATGCCCTGGCACGTTATCGCCACCGAAGGCGCCACGATGGATGGCCGCAAGATTCCCGCCGACTGGCTGGAGAAGATGGCCGCGAACTTCGATCCGAAGACCTACGGCTGCCGGATCAACCTCGAGCACATCAAGGGAGTTTTGCCGGATAGCCCGTTCAAGGCTTACGGCGATGTTACGGCGTTGAAAGCCGAGAAGAACGGCGAGGGCAAGCTGCAGTTGTTCGCCGAGATCGATCCCACCGACGAACTCAAGTCGATGATCAAGGCGCGTCAGAAGGTCTACTCGTCCATGGAGGTGGATCCGGATTTCGCCGACACCGGCGAGCCATACCTCGTGGGCCTGGCAGTCACCAACACGCCGGCATCGCTGGGTACGGAGATGCTGCAATTCAGCGCCGGCGCCGGTAAGGACTCTCCGCTAACGGGAAAAAAGACCCGTCCCGAGAACTTCTTCTCCGCTGCCCTCGAGCTGGAGCTCGCGGAGACCGTCCAGCCGCCGGCCGACACCGGCCCGTCGCTGCTCGACAGCGTGAAGGCGCTGTTCAAGCGCCACGACGCGAAGACCGACAAGGGGTTCGCCGTGTTCCGGGGCGACCTGGAGCAGACGCTCGCCCTCTTCGTTCAGAAGCACGCCGCGCTCGAGGACGAGCTCGCCAAACGCCCCACCGCCGAGGCGTTCGCCGAGCTGAAAGACGCTCACCAGAAGACGAGCGCCAAACTCGACGAGCTCTACACCACCCTCGACAACACACCCGACCAACCGTCTCGCTCGTTCGCCACCGGCAGCAGCGGCGACACCGAAATGACCGACTGCTAAGGACCGCCACACCATGCGCAACGATACTCGCATCCTCTTCAATCAGTTCGCCGCCCAGGTGGCAAAACTGAACGGCGTGCCGGATGCCACGCATAAATTCGCGGTCGATCCGAGCGTCCAGCAGCGTCTGGAAAAGCGCATCCAGGAATCGAGCGACTTCCTGAGCCGGGTCAACGTGATCGGCGTCGACGAACTCAAGGGCGAAAAGCTCGCGCTCGGGGTTTCCGGCCCTATCGCGGCACGCACGGACGTCAGCAAGCAGGATCGCCAAACCCGCGACATCAGCACTCTCGATGCCCAGGGTTACGAATGCCGGATGACCCAGTTCGACACGCACCTCGGCTACAACAAGATCGACGCCTGGGCGAAGTTTCCCAACTTCCAGGCCATGATCCGAGACACCATCGTTCGTCAGCAGGCACTGGACCGAATCACCATCGGTTTCAACGGCACTCGCGCCGCCGTCCAAAGCGACCCGACGGCCAACCCACTGCTCCAGGACGTCAATATTGGCTGGTTGCAGCATTACCGCACCCAGGCCCCCCAGCGCGTGATGTCGGAGGGCAAGGCCGGCGGCAATGTCGTTATCGACCCCACCAAGGCTGACAGTGGCGGCTTGGTAGGCGACTACGCCACGCTGGATGCCCTGGTCTACGACGCGGTCAGCAACTTCATTCAGCCTTGGTACCAGCGCGCGCCGGGCCTGGTCGTGATCCTTGGCCGGAACCTGATGGCGGACAAGTACTTTCCCCTGCTCAACCAGCTCGCTCCCTCCGAGCAGTTGGCAGCCGACCTGGTCATCAGCCAAAAACGCATTGGTGGGCTCCAGGGGCTGGACGTTCCGTTCTTCCCCGACAACGCGCTCATGGTTACCACGCTGGATAACCTCTCGATCTACTGGCAAAACGGCGCGCGCCGCCGGTATGTCACGGAGAACCCCAAGCGCAATCGGATCGAAAACTACGAGTCCAGCAACGAAGCCTACGTGGTGGAAGACTTCGGCGCCGGCTGCCTGGTCGAGAACATCGAACTGTCTTCGGCCGCGCGCGAGGGCAAAGGGGTTGAATCATGACCTCACCCGCCCGCCGACACTTCCAACGCGTCACTGCCGCTCAGTCGGCCGGTGACGCCATCGCTGGCCAGCCGCAGAACGGCCCGCAGTACGAGTTGATGATGGCCACGCTCTATGACGCTCGCCGCGCACTCAAACAGATCAAGTCGACCGAGGGAAAGATCGCCCGAAAGCGCGAGCTGCTGCCGCAATTCGACCCCTACATCGAAGGCGTGCTCGAGAGCGGCAACGGCGCTCAGGATGAGGTGCTGACCACTGTCCTGATCTGGCGCTTCGATATCGGCGATCTCGCCGGCGCGCTGGACATTGCCGGCTATGCCCTCGAGCACAAGCTCGACATGCCGGATCGGTTCGAGCGCGATCTCGAGAGCATCGTCGCCGAGCAGCTTGCCGAGGAGGTGCTGGCCCAGCTCGCCAAGCTAGGCGACGACGCCGACCCGTCCGAGCGCCAGGCACTCGGGACGCAGCTCGCATCGCTCATGGTTCGCGCCCGCGAAATGCTCGACGGCGCCGATATGCACGACCAGATCTCGGCCAAGTTTCACAAGGCGTATGGCTACGCCCTGCGCGACGCCGACTGCCCGAGCGCGGCCATCGAGCAGCTCAAGCGCGCGCTCGAGCTGAACGACCGCGCTGGCGTTAAGCGTGACATCGAGCAGCTCGAACGCCAGGTCAAAAAGAACGCAAGCGATCAGCCCAGCGGCTGACGCTGCAACCGAGTCGCACGCCGACCCCGGGAGGCATCGGGGGGAGATCCAGGCCACGTGCCCCATATCGACGATCCCCGATCCACCTCCCTCTAATTCAATGGATCGTCCATGTCCCTAGTCGCTCACGGCGGTAGTGAAAGCCAGAACCGGCCCGCCCCGCCGGTCCCGAACAATGGATTCTGGCCCGACATCGAGCCGGGCGATTTCCGCGATCGTCATCGCATCGAAACGACGATCACCGAGGGGCGCATCGTCCAGGCACTCGGTGTCGCCGTGCGCGACATCAATCGCCAGCTCGCCGGCTTTCAGGTGTCCCAGCAAGATGCCGGCATCCATGCCGCCGACGCGGTACAGGGCGAGCGATGGCAGATGCCCGGCGACACGACCGCGCTCTATCGCCAGGCCGTCTATGCCAGCGCCCACGCCAGTCTCCTCGAAGCGTACCGGGACTACAGCGCGACCCGATCCGGCGAGGAGATTGGAGAGGCGAAAGACGAAGCCGCCGACGACTATCGCCGCAATTCGCGCTGGGCCGTCGCCGAGATACTCGGCGAGACCCACACCACGGTCGAGCTGATATGAGCCGGATCGTTTACGCGCACCAGGGCGACACCGTCGACGCGATCTGTCAGCGCATCCACGGCAAGACCGCCGGCGTGACCGAGCAGGTGCTCGAGCTGAACCCCGGGCTCGCCGAGTTCGGGCCGATCCTGCCGCAGGGTACGCCGGTCGCCATGCCCGAATTGGCACGGCGCCAGGAGCGCACTGACACCGTCCAGCTCTGGAGCTGAGGCCATGCGAATCCGGCTCGACAACCACAACCACCGGCCCGATCCGATGATCGTGCTGATCACGCTACTCATCGCCAACGCGGGAGCCCAAATGGCACAGCAGCTCAACATCACCACGGAGGCGATCAAAACCACGCCGCCGGCCATCGTTTCGCTGCTCCACGCTGGAGGCATGACGCCAAGCGATTGGATCACGGTGCTGACGCTCGCGTATCTCGCGCTGCAGATCGGGCTGATCGTGCCCAAGTACCTCGAAAAATTCCGCCACTGGTGGGAGCGGATCCGCAGAGGCCGATCATGAAAAATCTCGGCAGCTGGATTGGCGGGGGCGCCATAGGTGGCGCCTGCGGCCTGGCATTGTCGATCTCCATCGGCGTCGTCAAACACTACGAAGGCACCGAACTGGAGAGCTACCCGGACCCGGTCGGCATCCCGACGATTTGCACCGGCCATACCGGGCCGACCGTCGAGCTGCACCAGACGAAAACCGCCGAGGAATGCGAAGCCCTGCTCGCCGGAGATCTCGGCAAAGCGTTCGACGCCATCGATCGCAACGTCGCTCCCGAGATCAACGCCACCATGCCACCAACGCGTCGGGCGGCTCTGGCCAGTTGGATTTTCAACGTCGGACAGGGCGCATTCCGGGACTCGACACTTCTCGAGCGGCTCAATGCCGGGCGAGTAAGGGACGCCTGCAACCAGCTCACGCGCTGGGTCTACGCCAAGGGCCGAAAGCTCGCCGGACTGGTAAAGCGTCGATCAACTGAGCGCGAACTGTGTCTCATGGGCCTGGAGTGAGGGCGCTCGAATGAAAATCCGCATCCTGATCGGCCTTATCACGCTCGCCATCGCCGCTTGGTGCGGCTGGCTAACGCGTGGCTGGTTCGAGGACGCCCAGCAGCTCACCGAAGAACGCGCCGCGCGGCTGGTCGCTGATGCCGCCATGGCCCGCGAGGCCGATATCGCCAGCGTCGTCGAAAGCCGGCTCGCCGAACTCGACGCCAACGAACGCATCATCGACCGGGGAGTGATCCGTGAGATTCAGAAACCGATTTATCGTCGTGTCTGCCTTGGCGATGACGCTATCCGCCTGCTCAACGATGCCGCAGCGGGGGGAGCCCCCAATTCAGCAGAACCTCAAGCGCAAATGCCCGACCACGCTGCCGGCACTCACTGACGGCACCGGCGGCGACGTCGTACTGACGATGCAAGCCTGGGCGAGCCTTTATCACGGCTGCGCCACTCGGCATAACGGACTCGTGGACGCCCTCGATGCGAAAACTCACTAGCCTGCGCCAGCACCTGCTCGATAGCGTGCCAGGACTCGCCGACGACCCGGACCGGCTCCGAACCTACGTTCCCGACGGCAATATCAAGTTTCACAAAGGCGCGCACCTCTCCCATGAGTACCGGGTAACCGCCGAGATCATCGTCGTTGGCATCGGCGGCGACCTCGATCCGACCGTGTTGCCCCTGCTCCAGTGGCTCGCGCACTACCAGCCGGACGTCGACCCCGAGCAGGCGCTGCGCTTCACGCTCGAGATCCACTCGAACACCGATATCGACGTCATTTTCAGCGTCGAGCTGACCGAGCGCGTCGTCGCTCTCGTCGACTGCGACGCCGGCGTGATTCGCAGCGAACACCGCATGCCGGAGTACCCGGCGAACGACTGCCCAGCAGAACGCTGGCAACTGTTCACGCGCGACAATCCAGCGGACGGCTACCGGCTCGCCGCCGAATGGGGCAACGCGTGAGCGATGACTCCCTGACCCAGCTCGCCGAATGGATCGAGCCGCTGCTCGACAAGCTCGAGCCCGCCGAGCGCAAGAAGCTCGCCCGTGAGATCGGCACCGCACTGCGAAAGCGTCAGCAGCAACGGATCCGACGGCAGAAAAATCCGGACGGCACGCCCTACCCGGCCCGCGTCGGCAAGAAAAAGCGCCGGCGCGCGCGCAAGCGGCTGCGCTTCCTCTACGAAAAGCCGGGGCATGCCGCCGAAGAGCGCGAAATCGTGAACTGGTTTTCCACGCCCGAGACCTACTTCGGGTTCGACCAGCGCCACGCCGGAGCTCTGCGCACGTTCAAGAAGCGTCGCGTCGTCCGCGTGCTCGAGATCGATCTGACGCCCGTCGCGGATCCGCGCGAGAAGGCTGGCAAGCGCAAGTCCAGCGAGGCGATGTTCGAGAAACTGCGCACCGCGCGCTATCTAAAGATGAAGCCGACATCGGATGGCGTTTCGATGGGCTACGAGGGCCGAATCGCTCACATCGCCCGCATCCACCAGGAGGGCAAACGCGCGCCGGTCAACGCCCACCTCGAGTACGACTATCCCAAGCGCCAACTGCTTGGGACGACGCCCGATGACGTCGAGATGATTCACGACATGATCGTTCGCCATCTCGGCGCGGACCTTGAGGGCTGACGCCCTACTGTAAGCCCGAGACTTACAGACACGCCCGCTACCGCCAATACGGGCACCCGCGACAGCATGGCGCCATGAACAACGCCGCCGAACTACTCCGCCTGATCAACAACCTGATCCGATACGGCACCATCGCCGAGATCGATCACGATGCCGTGCGCGTCCGCGTGCGCTCGGGTGACGCCCTCACCGATTGGATCCGCTGGCAGGAGCAGCGCGCGGGCCAAACGCGCACATGGAATCCCCCTAGCCTCGGCGAGCAGGTCGTGCTGCTGGCACCGGGCGGTGAGCTCCGCGCTGCCTCCGTACTCATGTCGCTGAACACCCGGGCCACCCCACCGCCGAGCGCGGATCCAAACGTGACGATGATCGAGCTACCCGACGGCGCGATCATCCATTACGACCACGGCGCGCACCACCTGCAAGCGACACTGCCCGGCACCGCCACCGTTAAGACCAAAGGCGACATTGTCGTGAACACCGATGCCGCACTCACTGCGACGGCCGCCGGCGGCGCGACGATCAATGCCAACGTCATCATCAATGGCGATGTCACGTTGAACGGCAACCTGAGTCAGCCCAGCGGCAAGACCGCGACCATGGCCGGGGACGTCAAATTCACCGGCGGCGTCACCAGCAACGGCAAGGACATCAGCTCATCGCACACCCATGACGACGTGAAGAGTGGCGGAGACAAGACTGGGGGCGTGACCTGATGCCCGGCATGAACCGCACAAACGGCGCCGCGCTCGATGGCTTCGAGCATATCCGGCAGTCCGTCGCCGACATCCTGACAACGCCGATCGGCTCACGCGTGATGCGCCGGGAATACGGCTCGCTGATTCCCGATCTCATCGATCAACCGCTCAACGACGCCTTGATGCTGCGTGTCTACAGCGCCGCCGTCATGGCGATCATCCGTTGGGAACCGCGCCTTCGGGTGACCGGCGTGCGGCAGACTGTCGACGTCGAATCACCCGGACGCGTTGCCGTGGAAATTCGGGGCGTTACCGAGGATGAAGACGACGTCGCGCTCGCCCTACCGCTAAACGGGGGTGACGCATGAGCGGCGGTTTCACGGCGGTCGATCTCTCACGGCTGCCCGCGCCGGCGGTCGTCGAGGAGATCGAGTTCGAGACGATCTTCGAGGCCATGCTCGCCGACCTACGGCAGCGGGATCCGAGCTTCGATGTCACCGTCGAATCCGACCCCGCCTACAAGATTTTGCAGGTCGCGTCCTACCGCGAAATGCTGCTGCGCCAACGCATCAACGAAGCGGCCAAGGGCGTCATGCTCGCCTACGCCATCGGCTCGGATCTCGACCACCTCGGCGCCCTCTACGGCGTCGAGCGTCAGACGCTGAGCGAGGGCGATCCCGACGCTATCCCACCGCTGCCGGCCACCCTCGAGACCGACGCAGATTTTCGCCGCCGTATCCAGCTCTCGCTCGAAGGCTTCAGCACTGCCGGCCCGGAAGGCGCCTACGTGTTTCACGCGCTATCCGCCGATGGCGCCGTGCTGGATGCCAGTGCGACCAGCCCATCTCCGGGCGAGGTCGTCGTCACCGTACTGTCGCGCGAAGACAACGGTAACGCGCCGGCGGCGCTGCTGGATCTCGTCGACCGCACGCTCTCCGCCGAAGACGTCCGGCCGCTCACCGACCACGTCACCGTGCGCTCGGCCGAGATCGTCGAATACCGCATCGACGCCACGCTCTATTTCTACGCCGGGCCCGATCGGGAGGTCGTGATGCGCCAAGCGCGACAACAGGCCACCGCTCACGCCGAACAACAGCACCGCCTCGGGCTCGACGTCACCCTGTCCGGCCTCTACGCCGCACTCCATCAGCCGGGCGTCCAGCGCGTCGAACTCACGTCACCGGCGGCCAGTATCGTCGTCGATCGCACACAAGCCACTTACTGCACCGCGATCGATCTTACCGATGGGGGCCTCGATGAGTGATTCAGGCACCCGAGGCGACGCCGTCAGCCTGCTACCGCCCAATGCCACCGCCGCCGAGCGGTCGCTCGAGGCCACCACCGCTACAGCCAGCGATCTACCGGTACCGCTGCGCTCGCTTTGGAATCCCGACACCTGCCCCGCCGATCTGCTGCCGTGGCTTGCCTGGGCACTGTCGCTGGATTCGTGGCAACCCTACTGGCCCGACCGCATCAAGCGTCAGCGCATCCGCGATGCGATCGAGATCCAGCGCCGCAAGGGTACCGCCAAGAGCGTGCGCGACGTGGTCCGTTCCTTCGGCGGCAGCCTGGCGCTGCGCGAGTGGTGGCAACGGGCCACACCCAGCGAGCCGCATACCTTCGATGTCTTGCTGACGCTGGGCGCCGAGGTTCCCAATACCGCCAATTTTCAGCAGGACATCGTCGACGAGATCTCACGCACGAAACCGGTTCGCTCGCACTTCACCTTCACCGCCGGATTGAGCGCGTCCGGTGGGGTAGGCATCGCGGGGGCAGCACGCCCGATCATTTACCGCCGACTCTCGGCCACTGCCGAATAGAGGATCCCCATGGCCATTGTCTTCACTATCACCGACGCCGGCCGCGCCGCGCTGGTCGACCCGGACAACAACGGCACCAACGCCGTCGTCATCGCCGAGGTCGAGCTGGGGTCCGGGCGTTACGCACCAACGAAGGATCAAACCGAGCTCAAGGCGCCAATCAAGCGCGTCGACACCATCGCCG
This sequence comes from Salinicola rhizosphaerae, assembly GCF_014652715.1. Lineage (GTDB taxonomy): Bacteria > Pseudomonadota > Gammaproteobacteria > Pseudomonadales > Halomonadaceae > Salinicola > Salinicola rhizosphaerae. The sequence continues at coordinate 223,461 of NZ_BMZI01000008.1, forward strand.
GCAAAACGGTCTCCGACGACACACTTCACGTCACCGTGCAGGACGAGACGAATGATGCCTATCAGGTCGGCGAGATCGGCCTGTTCACCGATGCCGGCGTGCTGTTCGCGGTCTACTCCCAATCAGACTGGATCATCGAGAAAGCCGCGCCGGCCACGCTGCTGCTCGCCACCGACCTGGTCATCGAATCGCTCGATGTCTCGAGCATCACTTTCGGCGATGCCGCGTTTCTCAATCCCCCTGCATCCACCACAGTCAAAGGCGTGCTGGAACTCGCCACGCAGGAGGAAGTCGACGCCGGTACCGACCGGTTGCGCGCGGTCGTTCCGCGAACCCTGAAAGCCTTCATCGACAAGGTGCTCAAGGCCTACGCGACGGTGAAACAGCTCACCGATCACGCGGCCAGCCGCGACCACCCCGCCGCCAATACCAATAACCAGGGCATGGTCGAACTCGCCACCTACGCCGAGACCAAAGAGGGGCAGGACAATGCCCGCGCCGTCACGCCGGCTGCAAACAAGGCCGCACTCGACCAGCACCGTACCGAGATCGGCGCACACGATGCCGATCGTATCTCGCTCGGCAGCCTCGCCAAGCTGGGCGATCCAAAGACCGTGCAGGCCGCGCTCGCCGCACTGGGAACGGCCGCACTGGTAGATGAAGCCTCGTTTCGAGATGCCAGTAATCTCAACACCGGCAAGATACCCAAGGCCCGACTATCAGGCAGCTACGATATCGACGTGTCGGGCAGTGCCGGCGACGCTTCCAGGCTCGGTGGCCAACCGCTTTCGGCGCTGGTTCGCAACAACGTCGATGCCATGCAGTCCCTGAGCGGACCGCTAACCGTTAACACCAGCGGGCATTTCGACGACGGCAATGATTACGGCATCAGAATCGTGGCCTTCGAGCCCACCCTGCTACTGTTCGACAAGTCGACGAACGCTGGCATGGGCGCGCTGTACTACAACGGCGGCAGTCTGGTCGTGAAGGTCGATGCCGACGGCGACAGCGTCGACGATGTCAGCGGATGTGTGAACGCCTTCCAGTTCGCCGAGAACTACGCCCGGGCGTTTGGCTCGCTCGGCGTCGGCGGTGCGGTACCAGGCGGCTCATTCGACAACGGTAGCGCCATTGCTTTGGCTGATAACGACTCGGGTATCCGCGGCGCCGGCGATGGCAAGATCGAAACTTGGGCCGACAACCAGCGACAGGTAGTCGTCACCAAAGGCGTCGTTCGCGTCGATAATCAGCTCGTTGTCTCTTCCGCGCTGACCGCCGACTCCAGCGGCATCAAGTTGGTTACCGATCTCGCGTTGGCCAACAAGAACATTACCGGCGTCAACAAGATCGTCATCAATGATGACGGTTTTGGCGAGGGGTTCATGCTGCCCAACTGGGAGTTTTCGGAGAGCGGTGGATCTGCCTACGTCAGGGACAGCAAGAACAGCCATATCGTCATGGAATTTGCGCCCAATTATGTGAGAGCGGTAGACGGACTGGCCGTTGGTACTGCCGCAACAGCCAGCAAAACGTTCTGGAATGGTGCCGCTGTCGCTCTTGGCGATGATGATTCCGGCATTCGCGGAAGCGGTGACGGCCAAGTAGAAATCTGGGCAAATAATGATCGCAAGGCCTATTTCACGTCCGATCTGGCAGTGATCTATCCCGAGTTGGTGATATCGAGTAGCAAGATCCGGCTCGGATCCGGCGGCACCACGAATTGGGACGGTATCGTCTACGACGAAGGCGACAACACCCTGGCGTTCTATGCCGATCAGGAGCCCGGCAAGGACACACCCCGCGTATTGCTCGGGCCCGGTTGGGTCGAAGCCGGCGGCGACAGGCTGCTGAAAGAGAGAGATTACGACGCCACGAAGATCACCAATGGCGGCGCCCGACTCTCAGTTTCGAGCGGCGGCAACGTCGACTATCACGATGGCAACGACTATCGATTCCGCATCCGGCCCAATGGACGCATCGACCGAGCCGATGGGGGCATCGACAGCAACCTGATGAATATCAGTGTGGGGGGAGTGGGCACTTACGCACTGCTCAACAACAAAGCGAACAAGCGCTTGCAGCCGGGCGACACCATCGGCGGTAGCAATCTCGAGTACACGTCTCTACGCCCCGTCGACAAAGGGCTTTCCGGCGAAAGCCCCAGTGGGACATGGCGCTGTATGGGCCATACCTATGACGCGGACGCCAGCTACGCCGAAGAGCGCGCGTCACTTTTCGTGAGGATCTCCTGATGAGCGATACCCAAATGGCTGAAGCGATCGAAGAGACCGTGACGTTGCCAAACTGGCGCAACCCGGTCGCCAATCCCGATGGAACGATTGATTGCGAGATCGAGCACGGGCGGTTCGGCTGGATTCCGTTCACCGCCTCGGCAGCCGATGTCGAGGCCCTCGGCCCAGCGCTCCACGACGCCATCACCCTATCTGGCCAGGAGATTCCCAACCGCGTTACGCCGATTGGAGAGATCGCCGACCGCAAACGCGCCAAGATAGAAGCCGCCCTCTCAGCCGCACTCGCCGCCGGTATGGCCTACACGCTACCCGACGGCACCGAGGACGTAATCCAAACCCGCCCGGACCAGGACGAAGCCAACCTTTTGGGCCTGGCCATCGAGGCCCGCGACCGACGCACCGCCGGCGAGACCGGCGCGGTCATGTCTCTGCGTGCGAAGTCCAATGCCGTCTACTCGCTTACACCCGAACAGATGATCGCGCTGACCGATGCCGCGAAAGAGTTCAAGCAAACGCTGCTGGCGAAGTCTTGGCAGCTCAAGGATGCAGTCAGCGTCGCCGAGACTGCGGGGGATCGAGAAGCGATCGAAGCCGTGAGGTGGGGAGAGTGATAGGAACCGGACCAGCCGCCACTGGTCCGGTTAGCTGAGCCAGCTCAGGTGTTGTCTTTCGTTGGGCCCTTGCCATTGGTCTTGCAGGACTCGATGCCGTTATCGCGTCCCGCGGTCGAGGTATACATCTCGCTGGTTCCGATGACCTGCCCGTTCGCCGCCTTCAAATTGAAATAGGGGCTGTTATCCCTCGCGGTCTTCTTCTCGTAGCGAGCATCGTTACCGCTGTTGGTTCGACATGACTCGATGCCGTTCTCGGCAGCGCCTTTCGACTCATAGGACTCACTACTCAGAATCGTTTCGTGATTGCCCGCCTTGAGGACGAAGTGATATTTACCGCTGGCTTTCTTATCGAGGACGTAATAACCGGACATGCTCTACTCCCGTTACTGGTTTCGAAGATGAACAAGGATCCCGATGCATCTGGAATCTTCGCCACCCAAGCAATACGCCTCAGCGTTACACAGTGCAATGCAATAAATAGTCTGTAGCGCTCCCCCCTCGACCCGACATCTGTAAGCCCCCGACTGACAGACCCACCCGCTGGCCGCCCTCTCCCACGCGGGGCAACGTGTCGGCACGTCCGCATGGACCTTTCCGCACACCGCCCAGGAGCCGCCCATGGCCGATTACCATCACGGCACGTCAGTCACCGAGATCAACGAGGGGACGCGCACTATCCGCGTCGTGTCGACGTCGGTCATCGGGCTGGTCGCCACCGCCGACGATGCCGACGCCGTCACTTTCCCGCTCGACACCCCCATCCTCATCTCCAACGGCACCACCGCGCTCGGCAAAGCCGGAACCTCTGGCACTCTCGCCCGCTCGCTCGATGCCATCTTCGACCAGACCACGCCGGTCATGGTGGTTGTCCGCGTCGCTGAAGGCGCTGATGCCGACGAGACTAAGGCTAACGTCATCGGCGGCGTGAACGAATCCGGCCGCAAGACAGGTATCCAGGCGCTGCTCGCCGCGCAGGCCCGCTTTGGCGTCAAGCCGCGCATCCTCGGCGTGCCCGAGCTGGACGACCAGGATGTCGCCGCCGAGCTCATCAGCGTCGCCCAGAAGCTCCGCGCGTTCGCCTACGTCTCCGCCTACCAGTGCACCAATGTCGAAGAGGCGTCGATGTACCGCCAGGCATTCGGCGCGCGCGAGGCAATGGTCATCTGGCCCAACTTCACCGGGTTCGATACAGAGACCGAACAGACCCGCGACCTCTCCGCCGTCGCTCGCGCCCTGGGCCTGCGCGCGAAGATCGACCAACAGACCGGCTGGCACAAAACGCTCTCGAACGTGGTCGTGAATGGCGTCACCGGCCTGAGCGCGGACGTCTATTGGGATCTACAGGATCCGAACACCGACGCCGGCATTCTCAACGCCGCCGACGTGACGACGCTCATCAATCGCGACGGCTTCCGCTTCTGGGGCTCACGCACTTGTACCGACGACCCGCTGTTTGCCTTCGAGAACTACACCCGCACCGCCCAGGTATTGGCGGACACGATGGCCGAGGCGCATCTCTGGGCCATCGACAAGCCCATGACCCCCAGCCTCGCCCGGGACATCATCGAAGGCGTGAACGCCAAGTTCCGTGAACTCACCCGCCTGGGCTACCTGCTCGGCGGCCAGGCGTGGTTCGACACCGAAGTGAACACCGCCGAATCGCTCAAGGGCGGCAAGTTGTACATCGACTACGACTACACCCCCGTTCCACCGCTCGAGCACCTCGCCCTGCGCCAGCGCATCGTCGACCGCTACCTCGCCGATTTCGCGTCGCGCGTCGATGCCTGAACCGGCTCGTCATCGGGAACCGTAAGGAGAAAGGAACATGGCACTACCCCGCATCATGAAGGACTTCAACGCCTTCGGTGACGGCAACAACTGGCAGGGGATGATTCCCTCGCTGACGCTGCCCGAGCTGGCGCGGCGCATGGTCGAGTACGAGGGCGGCGGCATGGATGGCCCCGTCGAGGTCGACCAGGGCCAGGAGCTGATGACGATGGAATGGACCGCCGGTGGGCTGCTCGTCGATGGCCTGTTCGATTCGTTCGGCTCCCCCGTGCACGACGCAGCGATGCTGCGCATGACCGGCAGCTACGAAAGCGACGAAACCGGCGAGGTCATCCCCGTCGAGGTCGTGGTTCGCGGTCGTCACAAGACCATCGGCATGGGCGAGGCCAGCAAGGGCGACAACAACACGATCAGCGTCACCACGACGATCAGCTACTACAAGCTCACCGTCGACGGCGAGGAGATCATCGAGCGCGACGTCCCGGGCTACGTGTTCAAGGTGCGCGGCGAGGATCGCCTCGAGAAGCGGCGCCGGGCACTCGGCCTGTAATTCACCGATACGCAGCCCGACCGACGGTTGGGCTTACCCCTGAACCTGGAGCGACAACATGACCGAGAAGACCACCACCGCCGACATCACCGACACGGCCGCCGAACAGGAAGCCGCCAAGAATCCGAACGAGACCATCATCACGCTCGATTACCCGCTCAAGCGCGGTAGCAATAGCGTCAGCGAGATCACCGTGCGCAAGCCGCGCTCCGGTGCCCTGCGTGGCGTCTCACTGACCGACGTACTGCAGATGGAAGTGACCGCCCTCAACAAGGTGCTGCCACGCATCACCGAGCCCGCGCTCTCCGAGACCGAACTGCGCGACATCGATCCGGCGGATCTCTTCCAGCTCGGCGGTGCCGTCACCGGTTTTTTGCTGCCACGGAAGTACCGCGAGGAAGCGAGCGAATAGCGCTCCCCGATCGCGTCGATGACGCCATGGCGGACCTCGCCATGGTGTTCCACTGGACACCGAGCGACATGGACGACATGCCGCTCGAGGAACTGACCGAGTGGCGAGAGCGCGCCCGCCTCCGCCACGAGCCCCCCAGGACAACCCCGCAACGATAGGACGCCCACCGATGGCCGGAGATCTGAAACTCGACGTCATGCTCCGCGCCATCGACAAGGTGACCAAGCCGCTCAAGAAGATTGCCAAGGGCACCGGCCACACCACCGACGCGCTGCGGGAAAACCGCGAGCAGCTCAAGACGCTCGAACGCGCGCAAAAAGACATGCGCGGGTTCCGCGAACTCAAGCAGCAGTCGCAGGAAAGCGGCCGCGCGCTGAAACAGCAACAGGACGAGATCCGCGATCTCTCCCGCCGGATGAACGAAGCCGGCGCCGATACCCAGGCGCTCGGACGCAAACGAAAGCAGGCCATCAAACAGGCACGCACGCTTTCCCGCCGCTACAAGGATGAGCAGCGCCGCCTGCGCGACCTACGCTCGAGCATGACCCGCGTCGATGGCGTGACCGGCAGCTACAGCGACCAGCAGGCCGAGCTTCAGCGCAGGATCCGACGCACCAACGATCAGATCCAACAGCAGCAACGCGAACTGCGCGAGGTGGCACGCCGGCAGAAGGCCGCGACCGAAGCGACGGATCGATACCACCGCACCATCGGGCGCTCCAATGGCATGCGCAGCGCCGGCATGACCGGCATTGGCGTCGGCGGTGGCGGCGTCTTTGCCCTGAGCGCCCAGGCACTCAGCGCCGAAGCGTCCGGGGCAAAGCTCGCCGCACAGTTTGGCGAATCGAGCGATCTCGGGCTCGACTATCAGGACGTCATCGCCGAAGTCTACGGCGCCGGCCGTGGCGCGGACATGCAGCAGGTCACCGAGGGCGTCGCGGCCGTCGCCGCGGCCTTCGGCTCGCTGGACGATATCGGCCGAACCGGCCTGACCGATCTCACTCGGCGCGCGCTAACCCTTTCGGATGTCTTCGGTACCGACGTCGCCGAGTCGGTCCAGACTGCCCAGCTCATGGTCAGGAACGGGCTGGCCAAGGATGCCAACGCCGCCATGGATCTGCTCGGTGCCGGCTTCCAGCGCGTCTCCGTCGAGATGCGCGACGAGCTACCCGAGATCCTGCACGAGTATTCGACCAACTTCCGCGCGCTGGGCTTTGACGGTAAGCGGGCAATGGGCCTGCTCGTCGACGCAGCCGGCCAGGGCAAGTTCGCTCTCGACAAGACCGGCGACGCGCTGAAGGAATTCACGATTCGCGGCTCGGACATGAGCAAGGCCAGCGTATCCGCCTATGAATCGGTGGGGCTGAACGCCCAGGCCATGTCCGATGCCATCGCCAGCGGCGGCACCTCGGCACGCGATGCCCTACGGCAAACCGCCCAAGCCATTCTCGCGATCGAGGATCCAGCCAAGCGCGCCAACACCGCTATCGCCCTGTTCGGCACGCCCATCGAGGATCTCTCCGTCGACCAGATCCCGAGATTCCTCAAGGGACTGGCCGGCACCGGCGAGGGGCTAGGCGACGTCACCGGCACCGTAGACAAGATGGCTGACGCGCTCGGCGACAACGCCATGTCAGCATTGAAGCGTGTGCAGCGCGCGCTTTCCGGTGAGTTGATCCGCGTCCTGCGCGACGTCCGCGACCAGATCATCGACGTCAGCGATGCCGCGGTGGGATGGATGAAAGATAACCCCGAGCTGGTCTCGATCATCATCAAGGCCACCGCCGCTATCGCCGCGCTCGTCGCGATCTGCGGCGGGCTGACGCTCGTCATCGCTTCACTGCTCGGCCCCTTCGCCGCCTCGCGCTGGGCACTCGAGATGCTCGGCTTGCGCGCCAAGGGCGCCGAGTCGATGCTCGGCAAACTCGCCAGGGGTGGCATCACGGCACTTGGCGGGTCGCTGAAGTGGCTCGGCCGCATCGTTGCCGTGGTCGGTCGGGCATTCCTGCTCAACCCGATTGGCCTCGCCGTTACCGCCATCGCCGGCGCCGCGTATCTGATCTATCGCAACTGGGATGGCATCTCCGCGTTCTTCGCTGATCGCTGGCGCGACGTCAAAGCGGCGTTCGATGAAGGCGTCGGCGGCGTAATGCGCCTGCTGCTCAACTGGAACCCGCTCGGCCTCGTCTACAAGGGCATCATCGCCATTCTGCGTAAGCTGGGCGTCGAGGTGCCGGACAGCATCGCTACCCTAGGCGACGCTATCGTCAACGGCCTGGGCGCGGCGTGGAAGGGCATCACTCGGCTCTGGGACTGGTTCAAGCAGGCACCCGGCAAAGCCATCGGCTACGTGGAGGATCTCATCGGCGACTGGGATCTGATGGGCCAGCTCGAGCAGAAATGGGACGAAGCGATCGCCTACATCAAATCGCTGCCATCACGCATGTGGAGCGCAGGCAAGGACGTTGCGGCCGGCCTCGGCGAAGGCATCAAGAGCGGCGCGTCAGCCGTCGCGGATCGCGCGGGCGACATGGCCGACGGCGCCATCCAAAAAGCGCGCGAGCTGCTTCGGATCAACTCGCCGTCTCGCGCATTCCGTGAGATCGGCGGTCACACCGTCGAGGGGTTCAATCAGGGGCTGGACCAGAAGCGGGACGAACCGGTGAAGCGAGTTGCCGAGATCGCCAGGCGTGTCACCCACGCCGGCGCCGGAATCGCCCTCGGTGCCGCCGCGCTACCCGTTGCCGCCATGCCAGCCATCGATGCCGGTCGCGGCATCCCGGTGGATACTCGCCCGCCCGTCGCCGCGCAGGCGGGTGGAGACGTCCAGATCACCATCGGCGACATCAACGTCCACCCCGCTCCGGGCATGGACGAGCAGGCGCTGGCACGTTACGTCGCTGCCGAGGTTCAGCGGGCGCTGGCAGAAGCCGAGCGCGCCTCTGCATCTCGCACCCGGCGCAATCTCTACGACAACGATTGATCAGTGATAGCGAGGAGGTTTGGTGCGGATGAATTGCGGTGGCTTGGAGGCCTGAATTCTCTTCGCGCGTATTTGAGCTCTGAGGGCTTGGAGGATGAACGCGAGCGTATTGATAAGTGACGCGAGCAGCGCCGAGAAGAGCCCTGCAGCAAGAAACCATGTGGAATCACTCTTGAGATTCGAAAGCGGCGCGAGCAGGAAGGCCAAGAACACCGCGAGGATCGCAAACACGAACGCATCCTGCGCATGCTCGTCGCTCGGATCACGCAAAAGGAAGCCGAACACCGCACCGATCAGTAGGAAGAAAGGTTCCAGTGTGTTTGACCTCGCAAGGCGAACCACATACTCCCGGTCTCCCCCAAAATCGGCAATCAGCACGATACCAAGGCAGAAGAAGAAGAAAACGAACGTCGCTTTCCAGCTTAGAACTGGCTTGCAGTTGAGTATCCGACCCAGCATTCGAGGTTCCCATTATGATGATGGTTTATGGCATGTTCGTTTTCTCGTTATCGACCGCCGCCTATCAAGACTTCAGGCGCCAGACGCAGTGGCGAAACTCCAGCCTGTCGCGGATCGGCAAACGTCCCGCGATCCAGTTCCTCGGCCCCGGTACCGACAGGATCACCCTCGCCGGCGAGCTCTACCCCGAGTTCACCGGTGGCCAGGCGAATCTCGATCAGCTCCGCGCCATGGGCGAACAAGGAGCCGCGTGGCCGCTGATCGAGGGCACCGGCCGCATGTACGGGCTGTTCACCATGGACTCGATGGACGAGGGCAGCGACCGGCACTTCCGCGACGGCGCCGCCTCGCACATCACGTTCTCGCTATCGCTCTCACGCATCGATGACGACCAACGCGAGCGCCTGGGCACCATCTCCGGCGCGGCCCTACGCGCGGTCACCGGGGCGCCGTCATGAGCAACGTCGGTCGCCCGGCTCGCACGCCTGATTATCGCCTCGCCATCGGTGGCGAGCAGGTCACCCCGCGCCTTCGTGGCCGGCTGCAGCGGCTGACGCTGACGGATCGCCGCGGCCTTGAGGCCGACCAGCTCGACCTTGAGCTGACCGATGACGACGGCCAGCTCGCCCTCCCCCGTCGCGGCGTCGAGATCCACGTCGCCATCGGCTGGGTCGGTGAGCCGCTCACCGACCGGGGGACGTTTATCGTGGATGAGGTCGAGCATTCCGGCGCACCGGATCGACTTTCCATCCGCGCCAGTAGCGCCGACTTTCGCGGACAGTTTCCGGTAAAGCGTACGCAAAGCTGGCACCGCACCACGCTCGGCGACATCGTGACCACGCTCGCCAAGCGTCACGGCCTCAATCCCTGCATCTCGCGCGAACTGGATACTGTCAGCATCGCGCACATTGATCAGACCGACGAAAGCGATATCAACTTCCTGACCCGTCTGGCCGAGCGACATGACGCCATCGCCACGGTGAAAGCGGGGAATCTGCTGTTCATCCGCGCCGGCCAGTCGACCACGGCCAGTGGCCTCGAGATCCCGCCGATCATCATTCGCCGGGAGGACGGCGACCGACACCGCTACAGCGTGACCGACCGCGACAGCTACTCCGGCGTCATCGCCGCATGGCACGATACCGACGGTGCCGAGCGTCGCGACGTCATCGCGGGGTCCGACGAAAATCCCAAGCGCCTGCGACCCATCTATGCAAGCAAGGAAGACGCCCTCGCCGCTGCCAAGGCCGAGTGGCAACGCCTGCAACGAGGTATCTCTGAATTTGGCCTGACACTCGCGGAGGGGCGGCCAGACATCTACCCAGAGACGCCGGCACGATGCGTCGGGTGGAAGCGCGCGATCGAAGAGACCGAGTGGTTACTCACCGAAGTGCGCCACGACATAGGTGATAACGGCTACATCAGTAGCCTCCAGTTCGAAACGCAACGTCAAGAGGTTTTAGAAAACCCCTAAGATGAAAAACTGCGAGGTGTGAAATGCCTACTGACGCTTTTCTTTTGCCCTGTGTTCGCGGTGCTGCCATATCGTATGGACTTTACGGTGTAGCCAGCCACTCCATCCAGGAATCGCCCGTGAATAAAGCTCATGACTTAAAAAATCTGTTTTCGGAATGGACTGATCGTAAGAGCCAATAATTTCCGGGAAGTCTGCAAAAACTTTTCGCGTAATTTTTCTCTTCGCGATATCTCGATAGACAAAAGCCGCTCGGCGATAAATCTGCCGCTTTATCTCTTTCTTAGCATCGACATTACATGCACTCGCGATCTCGTAGGCATGCTGCATGATATCTTCATGCACTATTCGGCATAATACTTTCGCACGTTCGATATCTCTTCTATTTTTTGCGGCCCCCATTCGGCCATAGCCTACATTGGCAATGCGTGTCCACAACAGCATTTCGGGAGAGACCACTCGGAAGCGAATAGGTGTACCTCGATAATCCCATTCAATTTCAGCCGAGGACTTTACTAACTCTTTTGCAGTGGCGCCGTAAACGTCTCCCATCACATCAACTGTATAATTATAGCCAGCTGATAAGGACGTGTGCGGTACCTGGATTAGCGCTCGATTTGGCGTGTGGTCGCCGAGTTCTGAAAATCTAGCAGCCCCGTTCCACGATCTTGCAAGGATCTTTATGCTTTCTTCATCGTCAGTGACAATATCCAAATCCGAAGATGTCAGCACCTGATCTTCTCGCACGGTAAACGTGCCATCACCGAATAGAAAGTGCGCCCAAAAAGAAATCGCCTGGCCCCCTATCAGGACCAGGCGACATTGATCTTCAGGCGCCAACTCAGATATCAGTTCCAAAGCTACATCAAGCTGTTCTCTAGCCGACATCCATTTTCTCAGCCAATTTTTGCAACACTACCTCGGCGCACAACGCGGGCATGCTCACGAGCACCATGAAAATATGAGCTGCTACTCGCGGAGCTAGCATCCTGCCGTAGTTCCTGTTTCCGCAAACGTTCTTTCTCCTGCATCCGCAGGACAAAGCAATCACGATGCTCAAGACTCACTTGGGAAACCATAGAAATCACCGAAAAATCAATGAGTTGACCAAATTCTACTTGGTTCACCCCTTCGTAGACTGGCGCTTGCGCCAGTCTACGAAGGGGTGAACCAGTAGTCAATCACTCCGTCACACTGTGAAATACTAAGACGCTGCGTGCGCTACAGCAACCTCTATCTCTAATCCTGTCGGTGCACGGCGCTGTCTATGAGTTAGAGACGTAGTATGTAACCTGGCGGTCCCTCCTCTATGGAAGCATAGGGGACAGCCTAACGGACTCTTAACGCCCTACATCACATACCGTCTCGCCTGGCTCACCACCACGCCCAGCAACACATCATCGCGGACAAATACAGCCTCCCGGCCATGCAACGGTATCAGGCGCAGCCGGCCACCGATGCGCCACACCCGGGCCACCAAATGCCGGCCCTCCAGCTTCGCGATCGCCAGGTCATCATTGCTGACCATCCGGCTCTCGTCGGCAATGAGCACATCGCCTTCGATCAACGACCCTTCGAAACCGGCTTCCTCGCCCAGCTCGACCGCGAAGCAGCTCGCCGGAAAGCGCGCGAGGTCGTAACCAAAAAGCGCCGGATGTCCCAGCCCCATCATCAGTGGTCCCAAGTACTGCACCTGCATTGCTCGCTCACACCCTTTCTCATGGTTCTTCTGTGAAACACAATATCACTGTATATCCAAACAGTTAAAAGAGAAATCCAAGCGGGTGCGGATGGCAATGAGAGAGCCGATGTCGGATGCTCGCGTAGGAAATCGACCATTGCCCCAGCCTGCGGCATGCCGCGCTTTGAGGCTGGCTCCTGGCTTGTAATAGACTCGCCGATAGCGATTCAAATAAGGGGAGCCTAATGTTCAAGCCCGGCGACGGTATGATCCGTCTGGGGGACGCCACCAGCCACGGCGGCAAGGTAATCACCGGTCAGCAGAACTACGTGGTCCACGGCAAGCCGGTAGCAGTCGTCGGTGACAAGGTAACCTGCCCCAAGGATGGCCATGGCAGCATCTGCACCATCGTCGAAGGCCACCCCACACTGCGGATCAACGGCAAGCAGGTTGCCTTCCATGGCTGCCACACCTCCTGCGGCGCCGCGCTCGTCTCCTCGATGAGTGGAACCCACATGATCGGCACCGAGGAGGCGAAGAGCCCTCCGGTTCCCCAGCCCGCGTTCTCGCCGGCCGCGGCGGCAGCCGGCAAGGTCATGAGCAACGAGACTGCCGAGAAAGAGAGCCAATCGAAGATCGCTCCGGGGTTCCACGTCGTCCGCGAGGCTGGCTATCGCGACCAGATCAAGCAGGATCTACTCCCCTCGCCCTCTGCCGAAGTCGACGCCATGTTCGAGCGGCTCAATACCCACCTGCCGGACTACGTATTACCCGGCTCGCTGATTGTCCTCAGCGACCCCGAGAACCAGATGTGCATGGCCGAGGAGCAAACGCTGCAGGATCAGGCCCGGCTCGCTCAGCAGACCGTCCAGCAGCTCAAGCCCGCGCAGGCCCAGGTGATGATCGACAACTGGGGCGCGATGATGGAGATCGCGAACGAGAAGGCCGCGCCCGCTGATGCAGAACGACAGGCCAGCATCAGCGAACAAGCCGCTGACGCAATGGGTACCGCATCCACCGTCGGAGGTGTAATCACCGCGGCACTTGATCCTCTTAAATCGGCATCCGCCGATGCGCTGGATGATTTGGCGTCTCTATGGGAGAAAGGGGCGAAGAACGTGGATCAGGCTCTGACCCGAATCATTGCTCCCGCCCAAAAATTCATGGACCAGCCTTTCGATCTCGCCGAAGAAGCTCGGGATCTCAAGGCCAAAATTGGCGTGAAGGGAGACAAGATCCTGCACAGCGTCACCCAGGCACTTGAGGGCTTCAGAAAAAACGGGATACCAACAGTTGGGGAAGGCATTCGCGAAGCCGGGAAATGGGCTGGCACGCTTGATATGACCAATTATGTGCTGATCGCGCTCGACTACGCATCGACGGACCTCACTATCCAGAACGCTTGCAACGACGTTGCATCCAACAAGTCATGTCGGCAGGTACAGTTTGAGGAATATGGTGCCTTCGCTGGACGAACCGGCTTCGCGGCTGCTGGGGCTCAGGCAGGTTCAAGGCTTGCTGCAAACAGTGTTTGTCTTGCAGTAGGCTTACATCCCGTGGGCAGGCTTACCTGCACGATTGCCACGATCGGTGCAGGTGGCGCCGGTGCCTATATAGGGGGTGCGGAAGTGGGCGGCCCCGCAGGCCGCTATGTTGGTGCCAGTATCTATGAAGTCATCTATGGCGATGGTGATTCCAAGGGAACCAAGTGACCGACTTTAATCTGTGGGAAATTCTCGTGATCTGCGGTGCAATTTGCGGCGTCATGACATTTCTATTGGCCGTAGCAGGGCTGCTGCTGGCGCCCATTATCATCGACAGAGCCGACAATGCGCTGTCAGTGCTCTTGCCGAAAAGCGAATCACTCTTCAAGGGATGGCCTGTGTCGATTGGGAGACTGGCCACATATGGACGCTTGCTGCTCCTCAGGCAGTGGTATCAGAAGCGTGTGTTCGAAGGCCGACCAGATAGGGTTGCAGCAGTCGAGTCGGCACCAGCATGGATAAAAGGCGTCACCAAGTGGATCTACGCCCCCTTGATGCCGCTGTGCGCGTTGACGCTGGTGTTTGTGGGCTTAATGAAACTGACAGAGTGAAGGCGAAATGAACGTCGCTCACTCGTCGTGGGAAATCATTTTTGCATTCGGTTGCGCGTTCTTCGGAGGGCTGGCTTTCCTGCTGGGCCTGATCAGTATCATTCTCGCCCCCCTTCTGATCAATAAAGCCGACGACCACTTCTCCTGCTTCACACAGAAAGACGAGATCCTCTTCAAGGGCTACCCAGTATCGTTCGCGCGTATGGGCCGCTACGGCCTGATGCTGATGTCGAGGGCCTTTCCCCGCGCAGCAGCTCGAAACTTCAATAATCGCCCCGATCGACGCCAGGCGATTGCGCAATCTCCCCGGTGGCTGCGCTTGGTGCTGATGTGGATCTATGGGGGGTTCGGTGTTGTCGCGATTTTTGCAGTGCTATTCGGCTTTGCGATGAGTATCACCGGGAAGTGATCAACTATAGACGCAGTGGTCTAAAGTGTGGACCACTGCATCGCACGGCGCCACGTTTATGGCGTGGCGCCGGCGGATCATCGATGCGAAGCTCGCCGATGCGGTGAGCGAATCAGGGGTAGGTGCTGTATAGGGAGAAGCGGCTACACATAAATAGAACTATTTCTCGTCTATCCAAGATATGAAACGACATATTCCACCTGGATCAGGACAGGTCGCTTCTACCCCGTGCGTCCTTAATTTTTCCATATAGCGAATCAGGCCCAGTTCGTCTTTACTATCGTTTCCAATATGGTGTTCAATCGAGCCTAGTGGCCAAACCCAGATATTATATTCCAAAAGCTTGTCATGAATGCGCTCAATGTGCTCTGACGCACCGTCAGTTGTAGCAAGAATGTGATAAGCTTCCTCCGCCGTGCAGGGCGCTTTTTTGCTTTTGGGATGTCCTTTATCATCCAGCAGTATCGAGCCACGCGTTTCCAAATCTTTTAAAATGGCAAGAAGCGCTTTGTAGCTAACGTCCTCCGAGCTTAGAAACTCGCTTGCACTTGCCAGCTTAAAAGCGAAGTCTAAATCGGCCACAAATTTGGATGGGATATCCATGGCACTTAAGACTCTATGCGCTTTTGGAATAAGATCCTTCCCCGCTAGACCAGTAATACCTATGTGATTAACACCAAGCACTTTCCCGTTAAAAAACCGGTATAACAAAGGGATAAGGCGCTGCTCAGTTTTCCCCTCTACTACTAAGACTTTTTCAGAGAAAAAAATCTGAGTAGCTTGGCTCAATGAATAAATCACTTCTTGCAGATGTTCGGGCTTATTAACAACCTCATGCACCGCCTCAGTTAGAGGCTTGCGAACGTAAGTACCAAGATCTGCAGACTTCCTAACTAATACAACTGATGGAGCGATTGACTTGTCAATCAGTTGACCGGAGTGCGTCGAATAGACAACTTGGTAACCTGACTCCGCCAGTATCTTAAATGCTTCGAACAAAACATCTATAGCAAATGGATGAAGATAAAGCTCGGGCTCATCTATCAAAAGCAATCTCGGTGCCGGATTGTCTTCGTTTTGAGAGGATGCACGAATATCAGCTAGCAGCTTAATCAAAGCCATTTGAACGGACCTTTGTGACCCGTGTCCATAATACTGAATTGGCCGACCTATCTCGGCGTCATCCTCATAAATCTTGATAGTGCCAGACCCGAAAAGTTCTTCCATATCTGGGACTGGTATATCCAACTTGACACTTACTCTTGGAAAAAAGCTAGCAACGCTCGCATTCATCCTTTCATCAATTTCATTTAAAGCTGCAAAGCGGTCCACTCCCTCTGCAGATAGCTGTCCCCGCACCACTCCCAAAGAGCTATCAACTTCCTGCTGATGCCGATCTATTATTGAGCCTGACACCTCCTTGAGCAACTTACCAATGGTAGAAGAGGTCTTGGCTTTAGACGCATCCGCTGCAGCGTCATCCATTGCATTTATACGAATAACGTCTGGAAACAGCCTCTTGATAGCGGCATCAATGCCACTAGGATTTTCGTCCCAAATCTCTTCTTCTGGATTATACAAGGCAAGCTTATTGGCTGTAGCCTTAGTACCGGGTTCCTCTTGACTCCTTTTTATCAAGAGCTTTTCTTGGTTAATATACTTTTCAACCCTTCTACGATGTGTATCTCCCAGCCTTGCAAGCGACTGATTTGAAATATTCTTTATCTCAGCAAAAACCACTACGGCAGAATCTTTTTTATTGAAGTCCTGTTCACTTAAAGAGCCGTTAGAAACTAACCACTCGATCGCATTTAGGATATTAGATTTACCAGCATTGTTGTACCCAACCAGCGACGAAAGCGGGCCTAGTGCAACACGGCACTCTTGAGAAAAAGATCTATAGTTATCAATCGACACGCTAGAAATGAAGGATGTCATACTGCCCCCTCGTACCCGGGTCTTCGCCCGATAATCAGTTTATGGATTGTCGATTCGTTGTAGACCCATAAATCTGTTTTTGTAGAAATGTAAATCTCCGCTCAAAAAACCCTACCCACCTTCCGCCACGCCTGCCCAATGATCTCCACGTCCTCGGGCTGCACCAGCTCCCGCTCATAGGCCGGATTGTCACTGATCAGTATCCACGCCCCGCCGGCGACGCGCTGCACGCGCTTTAGTCGTAATTCATCGCCCATACGGAGTAGGAAAACGCCGTCTGGCGTTCGGCGCGCGCGGTTCACCAGCACCTGCTCGTGGTCGCGGATCGTGTCGCCCATGGAATCCCCACGCGCGGTCACCCCGACCACCTGGGCCGGATCCACGGCATCCGCCTGGAACAACTCGACCGGCAGGTAGAACGTCGACTCGATCATCTCCGCGTCAAACAGGCGACCCGCCCCCGCTGCGGCCTCTATGTCGTACATCGGCACGGGTAACGTCCCTTGAAGAGAACCGTTCGGTATACCGAACTCTCCGGAATCCCCAGTCTTACCGGTAACTTCTCCGGTCAAAACATACTGAATATCGACGCCGTGTTCGGCTGCGGCGATCAGGTAATCAGACTTCGGAAGCCTTTGATTACTTTCGTAAAGCATCTGCGTTTTCTTGGTGACACCGACCAGCTCACCAAAGCTGGTCTGACTATGCCCCAATCGGTCTCTTTGCTCGCGCAAGCGATCGCCCGGCGTCCCCATTCGGTATATCACCTCTTGACATGGATACCGTTCGGTTCCATTCTGATTGCACTTAGCGACTTAGCGTGACACTAACCCGGAGCTTACCCCATGGACCCCAAGCCGTCGAAACCTACCCGCAGTCCGCGCGGCGTCGAGAAACCGGTCGCCATGCGATTGATGCCCGCCGAGCGAGGCGAGCTGGAGCGAATCGCCGGTGAGGAAGTCCGTTCCGCTGCCGCGATGGCTCGCATCATTTTCCTGCGCGGGCTTGCCCACTATCGGCAAGACAGCGCCTCCGCCTGATCTGCAAAAGGAATCGCTGCCATGTACCAGGACCCGAAACGCATTCGTCAGCGCTGCACCGTTTACCTCGATCAGTACGAGGCCGACATCATCACCGCCATGGCCAACTACCTCGGCGTTTCCAAGGCCGAAGTGATGCGCCAGATGCTGATGAAGGAAGCCCAGGAAACCCTCGGCATCGATCGCGGCAACGGCACTCACAGTGTCACCGCTCAGGCGTCCTGAGACCAGCGCCGCAACCAGCACCACATCCACCGTGCAAAACGAGGTGCCCATGCCCGAACAGACCATCGATATCGATGAACCACTGGAGCAGACGCTCGAGGAAGTTCGCCAGCAACAGGGTCTGTCGAGCAGAGAGCAGGCTGCGGAGTTTCTGCTGCGCTGCCGTCTGCGCAAGGGAACCCAGTCACTCACGGGCCGGGGAAGAGCCATTTACGCCGTCGAGGGAGAAACGCGTTGACCGATCAGGCGCGACCACGCAACACCTGCCCGCACTGCGGCAGCGTCGCTCGCATCCGCTACTCGGCGCAGATCACGCCCGTCTTTCGCGAGGGCGCTATCGAGTGCCAGAACCTCGAATGCGGCTGGCGCGGCAAGTTCCGCTACGTCTTCACCGACACGCTGACCCCGAGCCTGATACCCAACCCCGAAGTCGATCTTCCCATCACGCCGCACGCGCGTAGATCGCTGCTGGCCCAACTGCTACCCGAAGCCAACTAACCGACCGGAGCAAGCCAATGACACTGGCAACCCTACCCGCTGGCCGCATGGCCGGCCGGGCGCCTCAACTCGACCCGAAAAACGCCGCCACCGGCTATCTGCTGCGTTATTGCAAGGGGCTGGACCGGGCCAGCGCGCTCGAGCATTGCACGCTGTTCCTCATGAGCGAGAACGCGATGAGCGAGTCATCCGCCGAGCTCGCCGCCATTCACGCCAGCGCGGAGCTGGAATCGCTCAATCAGGTGGCATGGCTCGACCTCGATGTCAGCACTACCGATGTCGTCGTGCTGCGCACAGCCGGCGGCGTGCCGATCCCGTTCACCGTTGGCGATCTACTCGCCGCTCGTGAGTTCGCCCGAGACCGGGGCGCGCTGCGCACCGTCAACCAGCGCCCGCTGCAGTAATCCGGAGGTGATCATGGCTGCCGCCCAACCCCTCGCCAAGACTCAACCGCACCTGTCGGTCGTCCAACCGGATGGCCGCGCGGGCTTCGGCGCCCTGCGCGCCGAGCTTCACGCCCGCACCGAAGACAGGGATCTCGCCGAGCTGTGGACCGAGCTGGCAACGCCGGAACGCAAGACCGTGCTGGCCAGCGCCCGCATGGAACCGCGCGATGCCACGCGAAGTGTCGAACACATGGCCAAGTGCGACCGCGATGCCATCCGCGCCGCGATCGGCCGCATGAGCCGCTACGCCCAGCAGCTCCAGAACCGCCTGGAAGAGAGCGGCCGCCCTCACCCGAGCCGGGAGCTCGCCGCCAACGCCCGCCGCGCGCTAAGCGATGGTGACACCCGCGCCGTTCTGCACTGGCTGGATCTGATCGAGCGGGGTGCGAAGTGAGCGCGCAGGAACAGTCCCTCACGTTTGGCACGCCGGAATGCCACCGGTGGCGGCAGGCGTTCTTCGATCGCCTGCCATCACTGGCCGAGCCGCTGGCTGCCGGGTTCGTCACCATTGCTCGCCGCCACGGCAACGCCAACGGTAACCAGTGGCTGAGGCGTCAAACGGCCGCATTGATCGAGCCAGAGCACATCTTCCGCCGTTTCGAGTTCATCGCGAACGATCTACGTCGGGCGTTTGTCGAGATCCGCCGCCAGGGCGACACCACCATCGAGGGCCTGAAGGCCGGGTGTGTCTGGCTGGCCGATGTCGAGAAACGCCTGACGGTCGGCTCGCTCAACGCGACACACGATGACGATGTCCTCGTGGACTACGCCAGGGCGCAGGCGTTGGGCGTCGAGGACGTGCGCAACAAGCTGATCGGCAACATCGCCAACCACAACCGCCGGCTGCGTCTTGGCCTGCTGCCGCCTTCTCGCCGGCTGCCCGCGCCGCAGGGTGAGACGGTCTCGGCGAAGGCTCGTCACATGGCGCTGATGATCGCTCGGGCACCCAACCCGCTGACGCCGCCGGCGCCAAGCATCCCGCTGCTCGCCGTCTTCCGCTGGGAGCGCGCGCCGATCATGACCATCGCGGTCGCCGATGAAATGGCGCTGTCTCAGGCCCGCGAGCGCGCCCGCCTGCACGGCATCACCCCGCCGAGCCCGAAGGCCAAGCGCGCCGAGCAGATCGCGCGGCTGGGGTGTGACAAGTGGTGGCGCCGCAAGCTGCGCCGCATCACAGGCCGTCGTATCGAGCAGGTCATGCGGGAGGCTCGCCGCGTGCATAAACGCGCGGGTATCTACTGCAGTGATCTCACGCTGGAGCGCCGTCGCAGCCAGAAGGTACGCAACCGCGCTCTGCTGGAAACCATCGAGGCGATCAACCAGAACGACCAGACCTACACTCTCGCCGAACTCGCCGAGCTGGGGCTCGCCAACCCGGACCATCGTCGGGCGGAGCTGATGCTGCGCATCCGCGATACGGAAGTCGAGGCCACTCGCCTCGGCCACGTCGGCCTGTTTTTCACGCTGACCACGCCGAGCCGCTTCCACGCGGTGCTGGCAGGGAGCTCGAAGCGCAACCCGAAATATGACGGCAGCACGCCGAGAGACGCCCAGCAGCACCTACAAAAGCTGTGGGCACAGGCGCGCGCGTCACTGGCCCGCGATGGCCTTGGCATCTACGGCATTCGCGTCGTTGAGCCACACCACGACGGAACGCCCCACTGGCATCTGCTGGTATGGGCACAGCCGGACCACGTCGAGGCCGTAACGGAGACCCTGCGGGGCTACGCCGAGGCGGAATCCCCCGAGGAGCTCTACGACCGATTCGGCGCCCGCACCACCGCGCGATTCAAGGTGGAGCGGATCGACCCGAAGCGCGGCACCGCCGCCGGCTACGTGGCGAAGTACATCTCGAAGAACATCAACGGCGAGCAGTTCGCTAGGGCCGGGGTCGAGGGCGATCACCTCGACAGCTACGGCCACGATCTCGCCGATACCGCCCCGCGCATCGAAGCATGGGCGGCGACGTGGGGCATTCGACAGTTCCAGTTTCTCGGCCTGCCGAGCGTCACCGTCTGGCGAGAAGTGCGCCGCCTCACCGAGAAGCAGGAAGACGAGCTCAAGCGCTGGGAAGAAGCCACCAAACCACGCACCTCCATCGCCAGCATTCTGCACCAGATCCGCGACGCGGCCCTCGGCGGTCATTGGGACCAGTTCGTGCGACTCATGGGCGGGCCGAACACGCCGCGCAAGGAGCAGCCGATCAAGCCGTGGTCGATTCCCGCCTACCGGCTCGACAGCGAGGGCGACGGATTCAGCCACGCCACCGGCGAGATCAATCGCGGGCTCATCCAGCGCGGCCGCTACGGCGACGAGATCACCGTCCCCAAGGGGCTGGTAGTGAAGGACCACAAGGGCCGCACGGCGGAGTACCTCACACGCCTGTATCGCTGGGAAGTTCGGCCCAGGCGCGGCGTCGCGGCAGGCGGTTTTTCGGGAGGCGGCGAAGCCGCCGACCCTTGGACTTGTGTCAATAACTGTACGCGGACCCACGTCCGCCGCCTCATCACCCCGACCGAGCCGGACCCGGAAACGCTCGCCGAGCAGGTAAAGCGCTTCAAGGAGTGGCGCGCCAGCGAGGAAGTCCGCGCCGAGATGGAGTCGGTCGCCGAGGAAACCCGCTTGATCCAGGAACAGACACGCCAGCGGCTCGAGCACGACGAAGCCGGCCGGCGCCTATTGGCCGAACGCGGCTACCCCGTACCCCCGCCGGCGCCCTGGGCGGGCGCCGGGGAATTTTTCCCGGAAGGGATCTGACAACAACCGCGCCACGCAGGCGCTGAAGGAGAGACGATGCAAACCCAGCAACACACCGATCGCGCGGTACCGCGCGGCACGCTACAGGACGCCGGCGAGGTCGCCGTGCTGACGCGTAATGCCGGCGAGACACATCACCGCTACGCCATGGTCATCGCGTTCGACAGCGAGGAAGCCCTGCGCAAGGCCGTCACCAACCATCGCTGCGCCTATCGCGACAGCCAGCAGGTGGAGGAGCTCAACCATGGCTGATCTCGCGGACAACGCCGGCAACGTCATCGAGCACCACCTGAATACTGCGCTCGCCCGCCATCGCCTTCCGACCGGCGTGACCACCGATCCCGAATGCGAGGACTGCGGCGCCGAGATCCCTGCCGCGCGCCGCAAGGCCGCGCCGTGGACCCGGACCTGCGTCGAGTGTCAATCCATCCGTGAAGCCAGGGGGCGCCATGTTCGGTGAACGCATCAAACGCCTGACAAATATCGCTGCCCTGCTGATCTTCGCCCTCGCGATCGGCGTTGCTCTTCAGGCCGGAATCGCGCTGGCCTCTCGCATCATGCCTCGCATTGAGGTGATCGAGATCCATGCGACCGATCGCGCCGAGACGGCGGACATGACCATCACCGATCCGCACCCGGCGATGCCGGGCCGGTATCAGTACTGAGAGCTGAACGATGGCTGGCAATCATCACGCCCGCGCCGCGGGCATCCTGTGCCGCGACCCGGTGTTCCGGCTCTACCTCGACCGCCGCGCCCGCGTCAGATTCAGCGCGGACGTGCCGGACGGCACACACACCGAACAGGACGCCGGCGACTGGCTCCGCAAGGCCTGCCAAGTCGGCAGCCGATCGGAGCTCGATACCAACCAGCAAGCCGGCGCGACGTTCCGGCTGATACAGAACCGCTTCAATCGATGGCGAGCTCGCCGTCCAAAAGAACAAGGAGCCCCCTCATGATGAGACATCACCAGGCAGAGATCCTCTACGCGTCGGACGTGGCGCAGCTGATGGGCAAATCCCAGCAGGCGGTTACCAACCTCATCAAGCGGGAGAGCGACGCACTGCCGCCGGGCAGGTTCAAGATCGGGCGCCTTTGGGCGTGGAAACGCTCGCGAGTAATGGACTGGCTCGAGAACCTGGATGCCGAGGAGGCGACAGTGCCAGCAGAGCCGCGCCGGCGCCCTGGCCGACCTCGCGCTACCCCAGCTTCTCCGCGAGCGCTGAGGGGTTGAGGTGGGTATATCGCCTGAGCATCCGGAGATCCTTGTGGCCGGTAATTGCCGCAACTTCCATGATGTTCAGGCCCTTCTCAAACAGCCGCGACGTGGCCTCATGCCGCAGGTCGTGGAAACGAAGCCCCGCCACTCCAGCGCTTGCACAGCTCTTCTCAAAGTAATGCGTCACCGTGTCCGGTCGCAGCGAGAAGAGCTGGCCATCCATTCGAGCGGGTAACTCGGCAATCGCTGCTCGAGCAGCCCGCGATAACGGTACCGCCCGGCTCGTGCCATTCTTCGTCTCGGCCAGGTAGGCTACGCTCCCCCGCACGTCCGACCGTTTCAGCCCTATCAGCTCGCCCCGCCGCATGCCGCTCTCGACGGCCAGCGTTATCAATCGCGGCATCTCGCCGTGAAGCGCGCCTGCTGCCTCCATAAGCCCGGCCAGCTCATCATCCGTTACGCGGCGCTCTCGGTCCTTGTTCAGTTTCGGCTTGCGAATCTTCGCGCACGGATTGTCGACCGGCATACCCCACTCCTTGATCGCGATAGTGTAGAGGTGCGATAGCAACGCCAGATCACGGCGGACCGTCGAACCTGACGCAACCTCGAGACGCTGGTCGCGATACAGCGCGACATCTGATGAGCGAAGCGTCGACAGCGTGAACCGACCAAGATCTCGCGCGAGGATCGCGAGCCGCGACCGCTCGTTCCGATAGCTCTTCTTGTGGACTGAGATCTCGCGCTCATATCGACCGAGCGCATCGCCAATCGTGAGTGCATCAGCCTCGCGCGTGTCGACGAACCGTGCCTGGCTCATCTCGGTCTCGATCTGCTTTGCCCACCGTTCGGCTTGGGCCTTCGTATCAAACGTGGCGCTGAGCTGGGGATAGCCTTTCTTGCGGACGATCGCTCGCCACGAACCCGAGCGTTTTTGAAACGTAGCCATGGCTCTACCTGCGGAGATGTACCGCGAGTGTGCCAAATACTGGATAAAAAGGAAGTGTTTCAGGAGGAAATCGGGCTACAGCCCTTGATGTGCCTGGTGCCGGTGAGAGGATTCGAACCTCCGACCTACGCATTACGAATGCGTTGCTCTGCCGACTGAGCTACACCGGCCAGGCGGCGCCTATCATAATCAGCTCGCTGCCGCGGGACAACCACGAATACGTGCCGCCGGGTGTCGATCTGAGCCGGCGCGCGCGCCGCAGCTGAAGGCCTGACGCTTTTGCGCGACGGCGCTGGCCTGCATTAGCGAGACGTGATATCCGTGACGCACCGATGACCAGGCCGACGACATGCCTCTACCTCAATTGCGCCGGCGGCGGCGACCCTTTCACGCCCTGCTGCCCTGGCTGGCAGCGCTGATCCCGCTGCTGCTGGGCCTTCCTTTCCTCTACTGGCAGGCCTCGCAGACCTTGAAGCGCCAGGCGCAGGACAACGTCGACGAAACACTGACCAAGATCGAGCAGATCTTCGATTATGCGCATACCGCGACCGAAAGCGTGGCCAGCTGGGTTGGCGCTCGCTGCGAGGATGCGGTGCTGCCGCTGCGACAGCGCAGCATGGCGACGCCCTACGTGCGCTCGCTCAATCTCGTGCAGAACGGCACTATCTACTGTACTTCGCTGCGCGGCGACACCCATGAACAGGAGCAGTTGACTACCTACACCGGTGGCACGCTGAGACTGATGATAGGTAACCGGGTCACGCCAGCACGCGCCGTGCTGATTCTGCGCCATGCGACACCCGCGGGGAGCGTGCTGGCCGGCATCGATAGTCAGTATCTGAGCAATGCCCTGCAGCTGGCCAGCCAACCCGTGCCGCTGACGCTGCGCATCGGCGAAACGCGACTGAGCGCCAATGGCACCACCAGCCGGGTGCGTCCGCGAGACGCCTCCTCGCTGCTGGCCGTGGAAACCTCCTCGCACTATCCGTTCTCGATCACGGCGGCGCTACCGGCGAACGGCGCCTGGCACTTCATCTGGCGTCATTTCACGCCAACCTTCGTGCTCATCGTGGCGCTCGGCGGCATTTGCGGCCTGGCCACGAACAGGTTGAGGCAGCGGCGCAATTCGCCGCTTCGCGAGATGCGCCGAGCACTGCGCGAGGGCGAGTTTCGACCGTTCTATCAGCCGATCGTGGATCACGGCGCGCGGCGCTGGAAAGGTGTCGAAGTGCTGATGCGCTGGGATCACCCTAGCGAGGGAATGATCCCGCCGGACCAGTTCGTGCCGCTGGCTGAACGCGGCGGGCTGATCGTGGAGATGACTCGCGAGCTGATGCAGCAGGTCGGCCGAGAGCTCACTCCTCATGTCGAAGCGCTGCCGAGCGATTTCCACATTGGCATCAATGTCTCAGCCGAGCACTGCAACGGCTCGGCCCTCATCGACGACTGCCGGGATTTCCTGTCGCGCTTCCCCGGCGGACAGATTGCGCTGGTCCTGGAGCTGACCGAACGAGAATTGCTGGTGCGAAGCGAGCATACCGATCATCTCTTCGCGCAGCTTCATCAGCTCGGCGTGCGCATCGCACTGGACGATTTCGGCACCGGCAACGCGAGCCTGGCCTATCTACGCCAGTTCCGCGTCGACTATCTGAAGATCGACCGCAGTTTCGTCCAGATGACCGACGACGACGCGCTATCGCAGCATCTGCTGGATACCATATTGACGCTATCCAGCCGGCTGGAACTGGATACCGTCGCCGAGGGTGTCGAAACGACGGCACAGCGCGACTATCTGACCCGCCATGGTGTGCGCTATCTGCAGGGCTTTCTCTACGCGCGCCCGATGCCGCTGGCGAATCTGCTGGAAACCCTCGCCCATCCGCCAGCGGCCGACATCCCCGAGCACGCCACCCACGAGCCAGCCTGAGGCGTTGCCGCTGCTCAGCGCTCCGGGCTGTCCACCACGGTGGGGGCTGACGGGTTGGGCGCGTCAGGGAAGCCGCTGCTGCGGTGAGGCACGGTCGGGTCGAGCGAGAGCCCACCGCCGAGCGCCTGGACCAACTGTACGGAGCGGTCCAGCCGCTGACTGTTCAACTGCGTGAGGCTCTGCTCGGCGGTCAGCAGCTGCTGTTCGCTGCTGAGTACCTGGAGATAGTCCGCGAGCCCGGCGCGATAGCGCTCCTCGGAGAGCTGGTAAGCGCCACGCGCGTTGTCCACGGCCTGCTGTTGACTCTGACGCTGCTGGTTGACCGACTGCAGCGTGGTGATGTCGTCGGCGACTTCGCCCAGGGCGGAGACGATGGTCTGGTTGTACTGCGCGACGGCCAGATCGTAGTCGGCGTCGGTACTGTCGAGGTTGGCGCGCAGTTGGCCGCCTTCGAAGATCGGCAGAGAAATCGCCGGCGTCACGCTGCCGGACTTGGCCGCCTCGCTGAAGAAATAGTCGCCCAGGACGGACTTGAAGCCGGCCATCGCCGACAGGTTGATGTTGGGGTAGAACTGCGCCTTGGCCTGCTTGATCCGCTGCGAGGCGGCTTCGACCCGCCAGCGGGCGGCGACGACATCCGGACGGTGCCCGATCAATTCGGCCGGTATCACGCTGGGCAACGCCAGGATCGCGGGCGATAGCGCATCCGGTCGGGGAATGTCCTGACCTCGGTCCGGACCCTTGCCGAGTAGAATCGCCAGCGAGATGCGTTCACTGCGAATCGACTGCTCGGCAGACTCCAGCGATTGCCGCGCATTGGCGACGGTGACGCGGGACTGTAAGCTGTCCGACTGGTTGTTGAGCCCCGCTTTCATCAGCTCGTCGTTGATGTCGTTGATGCGCTCCGCGCGGTCGAGCTGGCGCTGTGCGACATCGCGCATGGCATAGGCATCGGCCAGGCTGACATAGGCCCGTGCCACGTTGACCGATAGCGTCAGCTTTGCCGCCTGGAATTCGATCTCCTGCGCGCGGGCCGAACCCAGCGCCGCTTCCCAGGCGGCACGGTTGCCGCCCCAGAGATCCAGATCGTAATTGAACGAGAGCAGCGCCGAGCGCGAGGTCGAGTAGAAGTTGCCCTGCCCCATTGGATCGTCGACTTCGGAAACCCGAGAGCGTGATATCTGCGCCGAGGCATCCACGGTCGGCAGCGTGCCGGCTCGCGCGGCGGCAATGGCCGCGTTGGCGGAGCGAAGTCGCGCCTGGGCCACGGCAATGTCGGGCGAGTCGCTGAGTGCTTCCTTGACCAGCGAGTCCAGCTCGGGGTCACCAAGCTGCCGCCACCAGTTCTGCTGGGGCCAGGCGGCCGGCGTGACCGGCGAGTCACCGATCACCTGAGCGGCACTCAGTCGGCTGATCGGCGTCAGCGTCTGATGCGGCTCGATATCGCCATAGCTGGCGCAGCCAGCCAACACGCCTGTCGCCACAGCGACACTGCACCATTTGAGCGCCGCCAACCCCATCGAATTCGACTCGGACATCCCTGTTCTCTTGCATCCATCAACGTTTATCGCCTGTCGGTCACGATAAGACCCGACACAGGCCAATTTAATTAGCATTCTAACAACATGCGAGGCATCGGCATAGCCGCGTCATGGCGGATGATCACTCGTCGCCACGGGCTCGCGACCGATCCGTCCGCGCCTCCTGATGAGCGAGTGTCTGCCGCAAGGTCTCGGCATCGTCCGTCTCCTTCTCGTGACGAAACAGCGACCAGGCCACGATGAACAGTGCGGCGATCAGCGGCCCCAGAACGAAACCGTTGATACCGAGCAGCGTCATGCCGCCGA
Source organism: Salinicola rhizosphaerae (assembly GCF_014652715.1). GTDB lineage: Bacteria > Pseudomonadota > Gammaproteobacteria > Pseudomonadales > Halomonadaceae > Salinicola > Salinicola rhizosphaerae. The sequence continues at coordinate 251,019 of NZ_BMZI01000008.1, forward strand.
CAGTCGAGATGAGAACCACGTAATCCGGCAACTTGGTCTCCTTGCCGACCAGCGGCGGCCGCAGCAGATTATCGACCAGGCCGATCACGACCACCCCGACGAAGACGAGAATCAGCCCGCGCGTATAGTCACCGCTGAGCAGTAGATAGGCGGCAACGGGGACCCAGACGATCGCCGAACCGATCGCCGGCAGCAGGGAAAGAAAGGCCATCATCACGCCCCACAGCAGCGCCCCCTCGATACCCAGCGCCCAGAACGCCACGCCGCCAATCGCGCCTTGCACGACGGCGATGATCACGTTGCCCTTGACCGTGGCTCTCACGACGGCAGTGAACTTGTCCGTCAGTTTGTAGGTATAGGCATCGCTGAGCGGTGCCGCTTCGCGAATCCGCCGACCCAGCGAACGCCCGTCACGGAAGAGAAAGAAAAGGAGGTAGAGCATGATGCCGGTACTGACCAGGAACTGGAGCGTGTTCTGGCCGATGCTCAGCATGTGCGTGGCAATGATCTGACTCCCCTGCTCCAGCGCCGAAGCGAGGCGGTTACTCAGATCGGAGAAACTGCCGATACCGGCGGTGCCCATCCAGTCCTGGACCGTGGGCGGGAGAGAGTCGCGCAGGCTTTGTATATAGCCACTGAAGTCGATCTCGCCGTTGTTGATTCGCTGATAGACGCTGGCGCCCTCGCGCACCATACCCATGAAAATCAGGCTCATCGGGATAATGACGATGAACACGCAGGCCATCACGCTGATGAACGCAGCCGTGTTGCGTCTGCCGTGAAGGCGGGACTCCAGTCGTCGATGCATAGGCTGAAATAGAATCGCCAGAATGACGGCCCAGAGGATGGCACCGTAGAACGGTAGCAATAGCCAGACGAAGGCGATCGACACCAGCGACAGCAGCAGAATAAAAGCCTTGTGTTGGCTCAGCGGACTCATGCGAGGGTTCCGAATCGGCAGGACAGTGCGCTCAGCATAGCGGCCCTGACGACTCAGCGTTCAAGGAAGTGATACCAACGGCGAGAACACTAACGACAATATCGGTCACCGTTAGCACCCGGGCATGACGAAAGCGCATCGAGCAGACGCGGTACAAAAGTCCGGTGAGGAAAGACCGGCGGCCAAACCATGACAACCACCATGGTTGCGGCAAAGCCATGGAAAGAGAGCGCCAAGCCTCACGGCTAGGCGCCGGTTCCGCAGCCGTCCTGGCGCTGACCGAGCCTCCTGCTCTACCATCCGTGGGTTGCGGCAAGTTCCCTTGCCCGCATCGCCAGTTTCTCGACAAAAGATGACAGAGTCTTGTCAGTAAGAGCGCGGTGTGACGCGGAATGCGACTCTCGGTCGCACCGTTACAATAATTTTCAAAAAATCCCGACACCCTCAGCGTCTTGCGTTTCAACATGTTACTGATTAGGTCTTAACACAAGATAATAGACTGGGCGCGGCCTACTGGTACAACCCTTGTACAGATAAAACCGATGTGCCAACATTCGATTGTCGGGCCGGCAAGGAGTGCCGGTAACCGTGACAAGGAAGCCACGTCGCCTCTCATGGCGAAAAGTCATAAACGGCGAGGATGCCGGATGATCCAGTCGCTCGGATCATCTCAGCCAAGGAGGGCTGATTCATGCCACACACGATTTCCTGCACACGTTGCGGTCACGCACAGATCGCACCTATCGACAGTGCTGACGACTGGGACGAGATCAACTGCAGCGAATGCGGTGATTTCCTCGATACCGTGGGTCATTGCCGGGAGCGTCTACTGCCTGCCTATCACCTGCAGACGCTCAACCAGAGCCGCGCGCTGATTCTGCAACTGGCGCGCGAGAACCAGGCGCTGAACGATCACCCGCTGTCACAGAGGATCAGCGCATGATCAAGGTCACGCTTGATCTCACCTGCTCGGTCTGCGGCCATCAGCAATTCTATCTGCCCGTCAGACACGAGGAAGGTGCCAACGTAAGCTGCGCCAACTGCACTGCTTTCAAGTGCAAGACGCTGGATCTCGAGAAGGCGCTGAAGGCTATCGGCCGGCCGAGCCGGATAGCGAGCCAGGCAGAGAGACCTGCAGCCTGACAACTGTCAGTCATCGTTGAAAACGCCCGCCTCCGCGGGCGTTTTCGCGTGTTGCCCACCTTGATCCGCTTGCTCTCGATCAAGGCGCTCGGCGCCGGTCATCGATACGGTGGATCGCAATCTTCCAGCAGAACGGGTTTCCAGGCATGGCCGATATCGAGCAATTGAAGGCACGCATTCGCGAAGAGGTCGAGGCATCACGCCAGCGGCAGACCGAATTCACACAGCAGCTGATCAGGCAGCGGGACCGGCTGACGACACTGCTCGAACAGATTATCGACTGGGTCGACGCACTGGACATTGACCAATTGGAGATTACCCGTCGTTCGCTGACACAAACCGTCGAGCGGTTCGGCGAGCCGCACTCGATAACACTCTCCACGCTGGAAATCTCCTTCGGCGCCTGCAAACTGCACGTCAAACCCGAAGAGCAGTATTTGACTGGCCATCGCACGCTGATGTACAGCACCGCTGACGAGGAGGACGTGAAAGAGATCCTGCACGCCGAGGAGAATTATTACTACGCCGATCTACAGTTTGGACAGAAACGCCACCTCTCGCAGTATTCACCGCTGATCGCGGAAAACTTCTACAAGCTCCTGTTCGCCTGGCTGAGAGTGTGATCGGCGGTCACGCAGCCTCGGATACCCGATCAAAAAGAAGGCCTCGAGATAACTCGAGGCCAAACCGTTTCGCGGGAACCGAAACTTTCCGTAGCGTAACCCATTGAGTTCCTTGCCCATCCGCCGTCGAGGTGCCGTTTACCTTGCCAATTCGTGAGATCCACTCAGCGTAGCCACCCGCGCTCTGCGCTCGTCGTCAGCTCGCCGATCAAGGCTCTTGCCAATCGATCCTTCATCTGTCCATCCTCTCGCCTGCCCCCCCCTACCCCGCGCCCGTTCCATCCGCCAGCCTCTCGATGATCGTCTGCGGAATATCGCTGCGACCAACGTTAGGCGACACTGTTGAAACAGCAAAAGTCTCGAGACAAATCGCCGTATTCGGCTAAAAATGCTTAGGAATTGAACGATAACAAAATGTAACATTAGCAAAACCGCAATCCCCGAGAGCGTGAGTGCTCTCGAAGGACAACCACATGTTCGACCGTTGGAATCTCTGGCTGATCGCGCTCTCCTATGTCGTTGCGACATTGGCCTCGTTTACTGCGCTGGAACTCACTCGTCAGGTCCGGCACGCCGCCGTGGCCATCATGCGCCGGATCTGGCTCTGCTGCGGCAGTTGCGCCATGGGTCTCGGTATCTGGTCGATGCACTTCGTCGGCATGCTCGCGTGGAAGCCCGCGGACGCGATGAGCTATCAGGCAGGGCTGACGCTGATCTCGCTGCTGCTGGCCATCGCCAGCTCGGCCCTGGCATTGAGACTGGCCGGCGACAGCAGAACCCGATCGTGGATGCTGTTGCCCGGTGGCCTGGTCATGGGGGCCGGCATTGCGCTCATGCACTACACCGGGATGGCGGCGATGGATATGGGCGGCATGGATTGGGCTTACGACGTGCCGATTTTCATCCTCTCGATCCTCATTGCGATCGTGGCCGCGACCGCGGCGCTCTGGCTATTTCGCGTCCATAGCGAGCGCGCGACACAGAGTCAGTGGCACTACCGACTGCTTTCGGCCGCCGTCATGGGCTTCGCTGTCTGCGGCATGCACTACACCGGCATGGCAGCCATGCAGATGGAGGCACATCCGTTCATCGTCGAACAGGCCGCGGCCGACTCCGACACGCTCTGGTTGGCGGTGTCGATCGGTACCGCGACGCTCATGATCCTCGGCTTCACGCTCGTTCAGCTCCTCGCCGATGGCAAGCTCAGCGCGCAGATCAAGATGGGGCGTGAACTGCAGCAGCTGCTGGACAGCACCCATCGCACGCTCGATCTGGAACGCCTGCAGGGCCGCGTGATGCTGAACGCGATCGACGATGGTGTGCTGACCATCGACCAGCACGGTGTCGTTCAGCACGCCAACCCGACGGCGCTGACGTTGATCGGTGTCAGCGAGGAACGCGCTATCGGGCAACCATTCGGCCGTCTCTGCCGCTTACGCCACGAATCTGAAGACCGCGCGATCCCCGATCCGCTCTCGCCAGTGCTCGATCACGGCAAGGTCGTGCATCTCTATTCGCAGATCCAGCTCGAATCGTGGGACCAACACCAACATTATATCGACCTCAAGGCTTCGCCTTTGCGTGCGGCTCACGCCGAGGTGATCGGCGCCGTCGTCATCCTGCGAGATATCTCGTTTCGCCGAGAGATGATGGATCAGCTCGAGCACCAGGCCATGCACGACAGTCTCACCGGGCTGCGTAACCGTCGCGCACTCGACCAGGAGATGCTGCGCTACCGCCACCGACTGGATAGCGATAACGACTTTCTACTTTTCCTCGACCTCGATCACTTCAAGGTGATCAACGACAGCTGCGGTCACAGCGCCGGTGACGAAGTGCTGTGCGATTTCGCCAGGCTGCTGCTCAGCCACTTCGAGGCCAAGGATTTCGTGGCGCGGCTCGGCGGCGACGAATTTGCCGTACTGATCAACGGTCGGCTGATCGAGGCCGTACTGGGCAACGTCGAACGGCTGCGCCATGCAGTGACCGCCTACACTTACGAGCACAAGGGGCGTCGCTACGGCCTCGGCGTCAGCATCGGGCTGGTGGCAATGAATCGTCGCTTTCGCACCACCGAAGAAGTGATGATCGCAGCCGATCGCGCCTGTTACAGCGCCAAATGCGCCGGCCGCAACCGACTGAAGGTCTACGAGGAGGGCGATCGTCAGGCACTTCAGCGCGAGCACGAAGCCTTATGGATGCCGCGATTGAAGGAAGCCCTGCGCAACGACAGGTTCGTGCTTTACGCCCAGCGTATCGATCCCGTGACGGCCGACGCTACGCAAGAGCAGCCCCATCAGTATCATGAGATTCTGCTGCGCTACGTCGATGATCAGGGCCACCATGTGCCACCAGGCGTCTTTCTGCCGGTCGCGGAGCGCGGCGACCTGATGCCGGAAATCGATCGTTGGGTGATTCACCACACATTCATTCTGCTGTCGAAACGGCTGGAAGCGCTATCCGGGCAAGAGCGATTTGCCATCAACCTTTCCGGCCAGAGACTGGGCGATGACAGTTTCGCTGCCTGGATTATCGAGCAACTGAGTCTGTTCAGCATTCCCCCCTCGATCATCTGCTTCGAGATCACCGAGACCGCCGCCATTTCAGGATTCGACAGCGCACGCCGGTTCATGGAAACGCTCAGCCATCACGGCTGCGACTTCGCGCTGGACGACTTCGGCAGCGGCATGTCGTCATTCGCTTATCTGGCCGCGCTACCGATCAAGCAGATCAAGATCGATGGCTCCTTCGTCCGTGAGCTGGTCGACAACGACGTCAACCGCGCGATCGTGTCGTCGATCAGCGGCATCGGCCGAAGTCTAGGTCTGAAGACGATCGCGGAATTCGTCGAGGATGACCAGATTCTGGCGGGCCTGCGGGAGCTGGGCGTCGACTTTGCTCAGGGCTATGGCATCGACCGCCCGAGCGAGGCCAGCTACCGGTTCGGGGAAAGCTCGTAGGTGCAGCCGGCTAGTCATGAACGGCCTTTGGCCACGCATGCCGAAAAACCACACACAAAAAAACCGCCCATTGAGGCGGTTTCTTTTTCAGGTTAACCCTGAGAATCTAGACATTCGATGGTGCCGACACCAGGAGTCGAACCCGGGACCTACTGATTACAAGTCAGTTGCTCTACCAACTGAGCTATGTCGGCAAGGTCGACGCCTAGAACATTGGCGATGGCTGGGGTAGCAGGATTCGAACCTGCGCATGCCGATACCAAAAACCGGTGCCTTACCACTTGGCGATACCCCAGCATTGGATGGTGGCCAGAGACGGAATCGAACCGCCGACACGGGGATTTTCAATCCCCTGCTCTACCAACTGAGCTATCTGGCCCTCGCCAACGGGGACGCATTAAACCAGTAAGCCGTTTGGGGGTCAAGCCTTTTTATTTCAAAAAGATGTGGACCACTGGCGATCCGATCTCCCGGGGCAGAGCCTGCGTGAAACTCACTGGCTGAACGGGACGTAACCCTCGGCCTGATCGGTATCGCGATTGTCCAGAAAACGCTCCATCTGCTCCATGAGGTAAGCGCGCGCCTCAGGGTCGAGCATGTTCAGGTGCTTTTCGTTGATCAGGCGCGTCTGCTGGGCCTGCCACTCTTCCCAAGCTCGCTTGGAAACACTCTGTTGAATCTCCTGCCCCTTGGCGCCAGGCAGTGGCGGAAACGGCAGTGCCTCGAGTTCCTGTTGATACTTGCGGCAGAAAACGGTCTGCGCCATGAAAGCCTCCTTGGGGGGCAAAGTGATCTAGGTGAACGTCATACGTCGCGCTAATCGGCTAGCGTAGCGCGCTGCGCGAGCTTCGCGAGCAGCGACTTGACCGGCGCGGCCAGACCGACGTCTCCCGGCTCGGCGGGGTCGATCCAGATCCGCCCGGGCTCGCCGACCGCGCCGGTTGCACGATCGTCGGAGATTCGCGCCGGCCGCGGGGTGATCTCCAGGCGAAAGTGCGTAAATGTGTGCGTGAACGTCTGCCACGCTGTGGCGAGATGCGCGCCGTGGTGACGCTCTGCGAGCCACGCCTTGAGCGCGTTTTCATCGTCGAATTGCGGAAAGCCCCACAGGCCTCCCCAGAGGCCGCTGGGTGGGCGCTGCTCGAGCAGAAAGCGGCCGTCATCATCCTGCAGGAGCAGCATCTGCGTGCGTCGGGTCGGCAGCTCCCGTCTGGGCTTACTGCCCGGGTAGCGGCGCTCCTCCCCCGCGGAATGCGCGAGGCAGACATCCTCGAACGGGCATAGCAGGCAGCTCGGCTTGCCTCGCGTGCAGATCATCGCGCCCAGGTCCATCATCGCCTGGGTGTAGTCGGGCAAGCGCGTCTGGGGCGTGTAACGCTCCGCCAGTGACCAGAGCGCCGCCAGCACTTCGGTCTTGCCAGGCCAGCCGTCGATCGCATGCAGCCTGGCCAGTACGCGCTTGACGTTGCCGTCGAGAATCGCGGCTCGCCTGCCGGTGCTGATGCTGACGATCGCCCCTGCCGTGGAGCGCCCGATGCCCGGCAGCGCCGTCATGGCGTCGAGGTCGTGCGTCGGGAATTCACCCTCGTGTTCGTCGACCACGACCTGGGCCGCCTTGTGCAGATTGCGCGCTCTCGCGTAATAGCCAAGCCCGGTCCAGAGGTGCAGTACGTCGTCCTGCGGCGCGCCAGCCAGCGTTCCGACGTCGGGAAAGCGCGCCATGAACCGCTCGTAATAGGGTATGACCGTAGCGACCTGCGTCTGCTGCAGCATGATCTCGGAGACCCAGACCCGATAGGCGGTCTTGTCGAACTGCCACGGCAACGTCTTGCGCCCGTGCGCATCGAACCAGTCGAATACGCGTTGGCGAAAGGCGTCAGCCGAGAGGGCGATCTCTGCCAAACGGCACCTCTTGTGAAAACGGGAAACATGACAAAACGAGAAGTGTGATAACGCAGGCTCGAATCGGGAAGACAGACGCCGACATCACATCGGCATTCTGAGGGCATCAGAATCGAAACTACTGAAACAAGTCGCGAATCTTGTTGCCAATCTTCTCGGATGCACCCTCTCCCAGCTTGTCGTCGATTTTCTGGCGGGTCTTGTCGTCGAGCTTGTCATCGAGCACCTCGTCGACACGATCACCCGCCTTGCGCTTGGCTTCGCTGGTCGCCAGCGACCCGAGCGACTGCTGAAACGCCTCGCGATCGAATCCGCACCACTGTCCGGGAGCGTCATCGAGGCTTCCCTGGCAACGAATCGGGAAATCGACTTTCGCCAGTCTCGGATTGACGCTGCAGGCGGCCTGATCGGCGGTGTCGACGAAACGCGCCGAAGCACGATAGTCGATGCGGCTAGTCACCAGGTTGACGTCTCCCTTGCCGCTGACCGCAATGCCGGGAATGGCGACCTCGAGATCGTCATTGTGAGCGACACCGTCGGTGACTGTCACACTGGCCTGGAGCCGGTCGAATGCGGTGTCGTCGCTCCACTCGCGCTGTGACTGCTTGCCACTCAAGGTGGCCACCGCCGTGCAGAGCTGGCGCGAGATGTTGACGTCGAGCATGGCGCCATCGGTCACCTTGAGTGCCGCCTGCCCGTCGAGGTTCTGTTTCAGGCCGTCGAGCGTGTTGGTACGCGAGTCGAAGTCTCCCTGCAGGTTCAGCGTGCCACGCAGCGGCGACATCTTGCCGCTGACATCGGCGTAGAGCGGCGCAAGGTCGACGCCCTGGAAGCGCTCGGTGAACGAGAGCGCGATCGGTGTCTGCCCCAGATCCAGTGCGCTCGACGCCTTCAATGATCCGCCGTAGAGGTTGGCGGAGAGCGAGTCGATGCGCTGCCGACCGCCGCTGCCGCTGCTTTTCAGATCGACATCGGTCAGCTTGGCGCCCTTCGCCGTCAGCGAGTCGAGAGCAAGATGCCCCTCCTGGCGAAGCGATGAGAGCCAGTCGACAGGCAGCAGCTGCGCGCCCTCGGCCGCCGCGACAGCGGGCGCGATACCGATCGTCTGCAGCCAGGCCGTGCTCTTGTCAGCGGCGGCCGCGTTCTCGCCCTTGCCGTCAGCGCTATCTGCCGGTGGCAGATAGCGATCGAGATCGAGCCGGTCGCCGACCAGGTCGAAGTCGACCGCGCGACCGTCGAACGCGGCTCCCACCGAGCCCTTGAGATGCGTCTGGTCGAGCGTGAGATCGAGATCATCGAAGGCGATCCGCTGTCCGTTACCGCTGAACGAGCCAGTCAACGACAGCGCGCTCAATGCCTGATCGTCGGCGCTATTCGGCGCGATGCCGAACCGGGTCAGCCAGTCGCGCAGCGACAGCGGCGCGAGCGCGATCCGACCCTGGTAGGTCGGCGCACTATCGAGATCGGCAACATCGACGTTACCGCTGAGGTCGAGGCCATCGTCGCCGGTCAGCGCGAGATCGTTCAGCGCCGCCGTATGCGCACGCAGATCGGCGACGACGTTGGCCTTGAGGTCGAGTGAAAGCGGCGCCTCCTGCATCGCGGGATGATAGAGCGAGGCGCCGAGCTGGAGTCCATTGGCGCGATACTGCTGCACCTGCGTATCGGCGACCAGGGTCGCGACCTTCAGATTGAGACGCTGGGCCTGTTCGGCCAGCTCGGGCAGCATCGCCTGGCCATCCAACGTGACGCCCTCGAAGGTGTAGCGGCCGGCGGCGAGATCCATGCGCATCTGACTCTTCAGCTGAACCTTGCCGTTGAGCTGCGGCTCGGTACCGTCGACATCGAACGAGAGCTGAACCGGGAACGCGGACTGCGGGCTGACATTGCTGCTCTTCAGGCCCAGATTCGCCAGCGTGACATCCAGCGCCCGCTGACGGTCGACGTAGTGCACTTGGCTATTGGCGACCTGGACGTTCGCGATATCGAAGGCCACCGGCTGGCTCTCGCCCTGCTTCAACCCCGGCCCTTTCGAGGCTGAGGGCTGCGACACGTCACGACTTTCTGGCGAGTCCTCACGAGACTCGCTCTGCGCCAGTCGGTCCAGCAGCACCTGCCAGTTGCCGCGCCCCTGATCATCGCGAGCCAGATTGAGGCGCATCCCATCGAGAATCAGCCCATCGACGGAGACATCGCCGGTCAGCAGTGGCGCGAAGGCCACGCTGATCTCCGCGCGGTCGAAGCCGACAAAAGGTGCGCTCTGATGCGACTGCTCCGGCAGCCATGCCTGGGCATCTTCGACGCTGACGCCGATGCGCGGGTAGAAGGACCAGGAGAGCGGGCCATCGAGACTCAGCTCGAGACCGCTCTGGGCCTTGACCGCCTCGATGATGCGCGGCTTGAGATCATTGGGATCGAAAAAGGTCGTGATGTAGACCACCGCCACGACGACGAGAATTCCCAGGACACCGACCGCCGCCAACAGCGCTCTGACCAACCCCTTCATTCGCCCCCTCCCGCTTCGATGCCGCGAATCGTGCCGCTGCGCGGTTGTGCTGATGGTGCCCCATCCACCCGGAATCCTTTCCCGATCGACGTGGATTCACCTGATGATCTGTCGTGCTGTCCGGCTTCCGGCATGCCTTGAATGCTCTCCCTGACGGCGCCGCGGCCGGCCCTGGCCGCGCGGTTCGGATATCGCCTGCAATGCCCGCCATTGTAGCGGATGCCGGGGCCGATTCTCTATAATGGCCGATTCTCGCCAATCGCATCGGGGGACTCCCAACGCATGTCCGAGCGCATCGCTACGGTGTCACGCCAGACCAAAGAGACGCAGATCACGGTGACGGTCGATCTGGACGGCAGCGGCCGTCTGGAATGCCAGACCGGCGTCCCGTTTCTCGACCACATGCTCGATCAGGTAGCTCGCCACGGCATGATCGATCTCACCATCGACGCCAAGGGCGACCTGGAAATCGATGCCCACCATACCGTCGAGGATCTCGGCATCACGTTGGGGCAAGCGTTCGCCCAGGCGATCGGTGACAAGCGCGGCATCCGTCGTTACGGTCACGCCTATGTGCCGCTCGACGAAGCCCTGTCACGCGTGGTGATCGACTTCTCCGGCCGCGCCGGGCTGTTCATGAACGTCGAGTTCACCCGTGCCAGTATCGGCAATATCGACACCCAACTGTTCTGGGAGTTCTTCCAGGGCTTCGTCAACCACGCTCAGGTCACGCTGCACATCGACAACCTGAAGGGCTTCAACGCCCATCATCAGGCCGAGACCATCTTTAAGGCATTCGGCCGGGCGCTGCGTGCCGCGGTCGAACAGGACCCGCGCATGGCCGGCCAGATGCCATCGACCAAGGGCAGCCTATGAGTACTGGCCCGGTCCCGATATCCGCGAACCTGCCATCCACGACGCCAGCGAGGACCGCACGATGACGATTGCCGTAATCGATTACGGAATGGGCAACCTGCACTCGGTCGCCAAGGCGCTCGAGCATGTGACCCACGAAAACGTCATGATCACTCGAGATCCGCGTTCGATTCGCGGCGCCTCGCGCCTGGTGCTGCCGGGACAAGGCGCGATTCGCGACTGCATGGGCGAACTCCAGCGCACCGAACTCGAAGGGCTGGTGAAATCACTGCTGAGCGAACAGGCCAAGCCGCTGCTGGGGATCTGCGTCGGCCAGCAGATGCTGTTCGAGCGTAGCGAGGAAAACGGTGGCGTCGAGTGCCTCGGCTTTCTACCCGGTCGGGTCCGGCACTTCGGCAAGCATCTGACCGCAGCCGACGGCGAACGCCTGAAAGTCCCGCACATGGGCTGGAACCAGGTGGCGCAGCATCACGATCATCCGCTCTGGCATGGCATCGACGACGGTGCGCGTTTCTACTTCGTCCACAGCTATTTCGTGGAAGCGGCCGAGGATGCCGACATCTTCGGCACGACCGATTATGCCGGTGCCCAGGCGCATGTCGTGACCGGGCGCGGTACGGTATTCGCGGTGCAGTTCCATCCCGAGAAAAGTGCGAAGGATGGCCTGCAGCTGCTGGAAAATTTCGTGACCTGGACGCCCTAACGTCAGGTTCGGCCCGTACCATTCACGGGCTTTCATCTTTTCATGCGCTCGCACGAACGAGCGCCGTGCCGGAAAGGCCAGATCGCCCCGGTACGATGCAGAGGATTCGACGACATGCTGGTGATTCCCGCCATCGATCTGAAAGACGGACAGTGCGTGCGCCTGAAACAGGGCCGCATGGACGACGCGACGTCCTACGGTGACGACCCGGTCGCGATGGCGGCCCGCTGGGTCGAGGCCGGCGCGCGCCGCCTGCACCTGGTCGATCTCAACGGTGCCTTCGAGGGCAAGCCGGTCAATGGCGACGCGGTCACCGCCATCGCGCGCGCCTACCCCGACCTGCCGATTCAGATCGGCGGCGGCATTCGCAGCGCGGAGACCATCGAGCACTACCTGGCGGCCGGGGTGAGCTACGTCATCATCGGCACCAAGGCGGTCAAGGAGCCGGACTTCGTCGGCGAGATGTGTCGCCGCTTCCCCGGCCACGTGATCGTCGGTCTCGATGCCCGAGACGGTTTCGTGGCGACCGACGGCTGGGCGGAGGTCTCGACCGTCAAGGCGGTGGATCTGGCCAAGCGCTTCGCCGATGACGGCGTCTCCTCGATCGTCTACACCGACATCGCACGTGACGGCATGATGCAGGGGGTCAACGTCGAAGCGACCGCCGCGCTCGCCCGCGACGGCGGTCTGCCGGTGATCGCTTCCGGGGGCGTGACGGATCTCGAGGACATCCGCGCGCTGGCGAAGGTGGCCGACAGCGGCATCATCGGCGCCATTACCGGCCGAGCCATCTACGAAGGCTCGCTCGACGTGGCCGAGGCGCAGGCCCTGAGCGACACGATCCAGCGTGACGGCACCCAGGACAAAGCCGAGGGAGGCACCGCGTCATGAGTCTGGCCAAACGCATCATTCCCTGTCTCGATGTCGACGCAGGTCGCGTGGTCAAGGGCGTCAACTTTGTCGGTATCCGCGATGCCGGCGATCCGGTCGAGATCGCCAAGCGCTACAACCAGCAGGGCGCCGACGAAATCACGTTTCTCGATATCACCGCCAGCCACGAGGATCGCGACACGACCGTCGAGATGGTCGAGCGCATCGCCGGCGAGGTCTTCATCCCGCTGACCGTCGGCGGCGGCATTCGCCGCTGCGAAGATATCCGCACCATGCTCAATGCGGGTGCCGACAAGATCTCCATCAACACCGCTGCGGTCACCAATCCCGACTTCGTGCGCGAAGCCGCCGAGCGCTTCGGTAGCCAGTGCATTGTTGTCGCGATCGACGCCAAGCGCGTCAGCGGCGACGACGAGCCGCCGCGCTGGGAGATCTTTACTCACGGCGGTCGCCGCCCCACCGGCCTGGATGCGGTCGAGTGGGCGCGCAAGATGGTCGACTACGGCGCCGGCGAGCTACTGCTGACCAGCATGGATCGTGACGGCACCAAGGTGGGATTCGACATCGGCGTGACTCGCGCGATCAGCGACGCAGTCGAGGTGCCGGTGATCGCCTCCGGCGGGGTCGGCAACCTCGATCATCTCGTGGCCGGCGTCAAGGAGGGCGGCGCCGATGCGGTGCTGGCCGCCAGCATCTTCCACTTTGGCGAATACACGATTCCCGACGCTAAGCGCTACATGGCCGAGCACGGTATCGAAATGCGCCTGTAGACGCCTGCCCATCGATGCGAAAACGCCGCCCCGACGCTGACCGGAGGCGGCGTTTTTCTCGCCAATAGAGGGTGCTCGAGAGCGTGGCCGGGCTCGAGCCGGGCTTCGCTCAGGGCAGATAGCGCGACTTGAATACCCCCTCCAGATCCCCGTAAGGGATGGTCAGCACCGGCTGCCCGGTCGCATAGGGAGCGAGGTCGTAGACCTGATACTTGACCACCAGGTCATCCTCGAGCGGGGCCGCGTTGTCGGAGACCGAAAACGGCCACTGCACTTGCGATAGACCGCGCGCCTGATCACTCGAGAGCCAACGCTTATGCGCGCGTGCCAGCGCCGCCTCGTAGGCCGGACGTTGTCCGGGTAGCAGCATGTCATCGAGATCGACAGGCTGCCGGGTATCGCGATCGATCACCAGATACTCCGTCAGCGGCAGTCCGTGCGCGCCGCCGCTGAAAAGGTAGCCGTCGAGCTCGATGACCAGCAGATCGTCATGATCGGCGATCACCTTCGCCTTGAGGTCGGCCTCGTAGGGCGGCAATGCCGGAGAGTCCTGGTGGGCTTCACGCGAAGCGGCGAACACTTCATTGGCGAAGGCCTCGAAATCGTCGGCCTGACTCACGTTGGGTGAGTCGCTGAGACCGCTCGCGAGCGAGAAGAGCCGCTGCTCCAGGGCGCGGGAGAGCTCGGGGTCATCGGGAAAGCGAAGATAGGCCGCGTTGACGTTGGCACAGCGATCTCCCTCGCAGCCGGGCTCATGGGCGCTCCTTACCACCGGCTCGGTGCGCAGCGAGTCACCGGCCCATCCTTCAAGGGTCTGGCACCCTGCGAGCAACAGCGCCGTCATGGCGAATGCCGTCGTCGTCAATGTCCGCTGCATGTCGTTTCTCCTTGAAAACACACCTATCTTCCCTGAGCCAAGCTTATCAGCGTAGCCGGTCTCCGGCCGATCGCTACCCGAACCAGCCGCGCCTCAGGCCAGCGTCAACCCCAGATTGCTGATGCCCTGGTTGCGCCCAAGCGTTCGCAGCGCGTCGAGATGCTTGAGCTGTGGATCCTCCTGGATCGCCTCGAGCACCGCTGTCTGGAAGTCACGCTCGTCCTGCATCAACTCATGCTCGCGGAACAGCGCGTTGAGACGCTCGGCGTCTTCGCTGCCCTCGGTCATCTCGATGAAGGCCCTCACGCCATTTCGCGACACCTGACTGACATCGAGAACAGATTCGGGCGCATCGCCGCGCAGCGTATCCAGCAGCGTGGTCAGCGCCATGATCGTCTCGGTTGCCCGACGCGCGCCGAAGCTGTCGTCGGCTTCCGGCGGCTCCGCTGCGGCGAGTTTCTCCGCCTGCTTGTCGAAGTCGATCTTCGCCGACTTGACCTTGAGCCGCTCCCACACCAGGTCCAGCACGTTGTTCAGGACGCGCGGATCCCCGCTGCCGCTCATGCTGGCATACAGGGCGTAATTGGGCACCAGACGCTCGGTCAGCGCCGCCATGAAGGCGATGCTCTGACGCGTGTCGAGATGGCGTAACTGGGCGTTGAAGCCGCCCCCAGCTTGAGACATGAACGCTCCGATACGAGGGATCTCCCTCTGTGATGGCTTGAACAGCGTCTTGCGGTGACAGACGCTTGCAATGATGAACTTCCGCCGTGACGGACGCTCTTGCCCCGATTGCGCCTCGAGACGACAGAACTGCGCGATGACGAATTACGCCAGCGGCCACCCGGCAGGCATGCACGTACGCTGACGCTAATCCGGCCAGATCAGATGCGCAGGCACCCTGCCGCTGGCATCGAAGATGACTCCCTCGGCGCGCAGTGCCGCGTGCTGACGTGCTGCGCCACCGTGATCGGCGATACGCCGCGTCGCGCCGATGACACGATACCACGGCAGCAAGTGTCCCTCGGGGAGCTGCCGCATGGCGGTCCCGACAAGACGCGCTGTCGCCCCCTCGGTCATCGAGGCGATACGACCGTAGGTAGTCACACGGCCGACGGGGATCTGCGCGACCACGGTGAAGATCTGCTCGAGGATTTCCGCGCGAATGGCCATGAGACTTCAGCCCCCCCTGTCTGTTTTCGACCACATCCGTATGCCACCACACCTGTTTGGCTACCACAGCGCCTGAAGAGTACGGGGGCCGAGGTTGTGGAGACGCGTGTGCGCCCCCATCATGGCAATATCATGCATATCTATTTTCTTCAGCATGGCCCGCTGCTCGGCGCCGGCCGCTTCGCGGACTGGCTGACCGGCATGGGCCACAGCTTCAACCACTGTCGCCTCGACCTGGGCGAACTGCCGCCGCCGCTGGCCAACTGCGATGCGCTGATCGTGCTAGACGCGCTCGCACCGCCCGAGTCGGCACTGCTCAAGCGCGAATGCAGGTTGATCGAGCGGGCCCTCAAAAGCAACAAGCCGCTGCTCGGTGTCGGCTTCGGCGCCGGACTGATCGCCGAAGCGCTCGGCGCCATCTTTTCGCCCGCCGTGCAGCCGGAGATCGGCTGGCAGACGGTAACCCTTGCCGACGAGAGCCCGTTCGATCTGCCAGAGCAGTTCGAGGCCCTGCAGTGGCATCGCGATATCTTCGGCCTGCCCGACGAGGCGCTGCCGCTGGGCGGCACCGTCGGCGCGCCGGTCCAGGGCTTCGCCTGGGATCTCGGCCGCGTCGTCGCGCTCCAGTGCCACCTCGAACTGACGGCTCAGGCCACCGTCGCGCTCTGCGACCACGATTTACCCGCCGCCGGCAAGACACCTTACGTTCAGACCCGAGACGAGATCCTGCGCGAGCCCAAACGCTTCGATCGTCAGGCGGCCCTGCTGGATCGCGTCATGACACAGTGGCTCGGCGGCCACTAGCGCCTAGCCAGCGTGGTCGCGCTCCCACTGCCGAGCCACTTCGAGACAGCTCTCCCAGTCCCCCACGTGGAGCGTCGGGCGCGGCTGGTTGTCGATCTGATGGCGATACATCGGGTCGTAGTACTCTTGCAGCAGCGGCGCCAGCCACGCTTCATGGGCAACACTGCCCACGCCATCGCGATGGGCATCGAAGGCTCGCTGCTGCGCGGCGACCAGGCGCCCGAGACGCTCGCTACCGAGACGCTTACCGAGCCGCCTGAGCGCGCCGGAGAGCTGCTTGCGAAACAGGAGCTCGCCGAGATGATCGCCATAGTCACGCCGATACAGCGCACGCAGATCGTCGATATAGTCCTTGCGAATCTGTTCCAGACGCCACTCCAGCGGCATCTCCACGCGGATGCAGGGCGCGGCCTTCATCGCCTGCCAGAAGGTGGCCGGAATCGCCAGGCGGCCGATACGCTGTGACTCGTCCTCGACCACTCTGGCCCGAGGCAGGCGCATCAGATCGAGCGCCAGACCATGTTCGAAATCGATCTGGGACGGCCCGACCAGAGGATGCTGGCCGAACGCGGATCCCTTATGACGCGCGTGTCCCTCGAGATCGACGCCACTGGCCAGTTCGTTGACCAGCGCCGTCTTGGCACAGCCGGTCAGCCCGGCGATCAGCAGTAAGGGGGCCGCGCTGTGGGCCTCGAGCGCCTCGATGAGGCGGTTGCGCATCGCTTTCCAGCCACCGCGAATCCGCGGCAGTGGATGCCCGCGCGCCGCGAGCCATTGCTGCGAGATTTTCGATCGCATGCCGCCGCGAAAGCAGTAGAGAACGCTCTCCGGATGATCGCTGATGGCACGTTCCCAAGCGGCAAGACGCGCCTCCCGGCGCTCGCCGGAGACAAGCTCATTACCCAGGTCAACCGCCGAGGCCTGCCCCGCCTGCTTGTAGCGGATCCCGACCTCGCGCCGCTCGGCATCGTCCATCAGCGGCAGATTGACCGCCCCCGGCAGCGCGCCGGCGGCAAATTCGATCGGCGCTCGGACGTCGATCAGCGGCCGGCCGAGCAGGGACAGCTCGGCCTCGATCCATTCGCTCAACCTCTCACCTCGATCAGCGCATCGCCGCCGCGGGTGCTGACACACTCGCCGAAGGCTTCGAGCTTAAGCTGGTACTGACGCCCGACACGTTCGACGTCGTCCGCCCAGGCGGGGTCGACCGCAATCAGCAGGCCCCCCGAGGTCTGAGGATCGCAAAGCCACTGCCAGTGCGCCGCATCCATCTCCGGCAACGCCTTGCCGATCGCTTGCCGGTTGCGGCCCGTGCCACCGGGTACCGCACCCTGGCGTCGATAGGATTCCGCTTCGGCCAGCCGAGGCAGCTTGGCAAAGTCGAGCTTCGCCATCACGTGACTGGCGGCGCAGATTTCGCTGAGATGGCCGGCCAGCCCGAAACCGGTGACATCGGTCATCGCATGCACTCCCTCGATCCTGGCTAGGTCGCGACCGATCTCGTTGGCGATCAGCATGGTTTCCCGCGCGAGTCCCTGATGGCCCGGCTGCAGAAGGCCCTGCTTCTCTGCTGTCGTCAGCATGCCGACGCCGAGCGGCTTGGTCAGATAGAGCAGATCACCCGGCTTGGCACCGCTGTTGAGCTTGAGGTGCTCGAGATCGACCAGGCCGTTGACCGATAGACCGAAAATCGGCTCCGGCGCATCGATGGAGTGGCCGCCGGCCAGGGCCAGGCCGAGCTCGCGGCAGACAGTCTGTGCGCCGGAGACCACATCGCCGGCCACCTCGCCGGGAAGCTTGTCGATCGGCCAACCCAGAATGCCGAGCGCCATGATCGGCTCACCGCCCATGGCGTAGACGTCGCTGATCGCATTGGTCGCGGCGATACGACCAAAATCGAACGGATCGTCGACGATCGGCATGAAGAAATCGGTCGTGGAGATCAGCCCCCGTCCGTCGCCCAGGTCATAGACGGCCGCGTCTTCGCGGCCCTGATTGCCGACGATCAGCTGCTTGCTGTTGGCACCCGGCCCGGCCTTGGCCAGAATTCGGTCGAGCACGTCGGGGGCAATCTTGCAGCCGCAACCGGCGCCGTGGCTGTACTGTGTCAGGCGAATGGCGCTCATGATCCACTCCTCGTCTCGAACGGTTGGCGACAGCGCCGGCATCGGCGCGCCTTCATAGGCCACCAGTGTAACCGACGACGCACGTCGACTCAGCGTCACGATCACGTAAAGATGCTGACGTCAGAGCGCCTCCAGCGCCTCGGCCAGCTTATCCACTGCGACGACCTGCATACCCGCGGGCGACTGCTTGGGCGCGTTACCGCGTGGCACGATGGCACGCGTGAAACCGTGCTTCGCCGCCTCGACGATGCGCTCCTGTCCGCTCGGTACGGGACGTATTTCACCGGAAAGCCCGACTTCCCCGAAGACTACCAGTTCCCGCGGCAGCGGCCGGTTCTGCAGGCTGGAAACCACGGCGAGCAGCACCGCCAGGTCGGCGCTGGTCTCGAGTACCTTGACGCCACCGACCACGTTGAGAAAGACATCCTGGTCGCCCGTGAACAGGCCACCGTGCTTGTGCAGCACAGCCAGCAGCATGGCAAGCCGGTTGTGATCGAGACCGACCGCGACACGTCTCGGATTGCCGAGGGCCGACTCATCGAGCAGCGCCTGAACCTCGACCAGAATCGGGCGAGTGCCCTCCCACACCACCATCACCAGACTGCCGGAGGCCTGTTCCTCGCCGCGCGACAGGAAAATGGCGCTGGGGTTTTTTACCTCCTTGAGCCCGAGCTCGACCATCGCGAAAACGCCCAGCTCGTTGATCGCGCCGAAGCGGTTCTTCTGTCCGCGCAGCGTGCGAAAGCGCGAGTCGCTGCCGCCCTCCAGCAGCAGAGAGGCATCGATCATGTGTTCGAGCACCTTGGGGCCGGCCAGCGTGCCGTCCTTCGTCACATGACCGACCAGCATCAATACCGTATTGCTCTGCTTGGCGAAGCGCGTCAGCGCGGCGGCGGACTCTCTGACCTGAGCGACACCACCGGGCGCCGAGCCGATATCTTCGAGATGCATGGTCTGGATGGAGTCGATGATCAGCACTTCGGGGCGCTCGCGCTCGGCTACAGCCAGCAGCGTTTCGACACTCGTCTCGGCCAGCATCTTGAGTCCCTGAGTCGGTAGCTGCAGACGGTGCGCGCGCATCGCGACCTGAGACAACGACTCCTCGCCGGTGACATAGAGGACCCGTTTGCTCTGCGCCAGACGACACGCGGTCTGCAGAAGCAGCGTCGACTTGCCGGCACCGGGATGGCCGCCGAGCAGTACCGCCGAACCGGGCACCAGGCCGCCGCCGAGCACCCGATCGAACTCGACGAACGTCGAGCTGAAACGCGGGACTTCGGTCAAGTCGACGCCGGAAAGATCGACGACGTCCCGCGTCAGGGCACCGGCATAACCACTGCGCGCCGAGGAAGGCGATGACGCAGCACCGGGGCGGGCGCCGCTCAGGCGTATCTCGGTCAACGTATTCCACTCGCGGCAGTTGCTGCACTGCCCCTGCCACTTGCTGTACTCGGCACCGCATTCGGTGCAGACGAAGGCACTTTTCGCTTTGGCCACGCGGTCCTCTCTTGATGCAGTCGGTCGTCGATGCGCTCGGTCGTCGCCGGCCATTCACCGGGACGATCGAAATGGCTCAACGCGGGATATCAAAAACGAGATCGGCGATCGACAACGAAGAGGGGCGGCCGAAGCCGCCCCTGAGGTGCTGACGACGCGCCGTTTACTGGCGGGTCAGACGCAGCATCTCGCCGTTTTCGAAGCGACGGCGCTGCGGGTCGATCAGCTCGAGCGTGCTGTCATCGATCTTCTGGAAGTAGTAGATCTGGCCTTCGCCGTTCGGCGTCAGCTCATAGACCGTAGCCTGCGGATCGACGGCGGTACCGGTCATCGTCTCCCACTGGCCCTGGTACTGCTCGGGGTCCGGATTCTGCGGATGATTCTGGTAGTCGGCCTCGAGCGTGAAGGTGCGCTCGGCAGCAGGCGAGGACTCGGTCCCGTTGAGGTTGACGGTCAGATCGATGCCATCACAGCTACGGCAAGGCAGGGTGCCCTCGTAGGTGGTCGTGGTCGCAGCCGCGGAGCCGGTGTCGGCCGCACCGGACTCGGTCTGCGTACCACCGCTGGCACAACCGGCCAATACGGCTACCGTGGCGGCGCTGGCCAGCAACGTCCTGATCTGCATATTGGTTCTCCTTACACTTCTGGGCCATACAGGCCGCTTGGGCGGCCACGTGCCTACAGGATAGCGGTAACTCCAGCGCCTGACACCCCATTCGTCGCCGAAGACGGATGGCCAAAGCACTGGCTCCCACACCGGCAGCCGCTTGCACGCCCGCAGTGAAGGCGCCACTATGGCTGCCCATACCCGCCGTACGCCCCGAGAGATCATGAGTCAATTCTGGAGCCCTGCCGTTCGCGCGCTCACCCCTTACGTTCCGGGCGAGCAGCCACGCGAGAAGCTGATCAAGCTCAACACCAACGAGAACCCCTACGCGCCGTCGCCTGCGGTCGAGGGCGTGCTGCAACGATTCGCCGTCGATCATCTCCGCCGCTATCCCGACCCGGAATCCACCGCGCTTCGCCAGGCGTTGGCCGAAGCGCATGGCGTCGAACCGGAGCAGGTCTTCGTCGGCAACGGCTCGGACGAAGTGCTGGCGCTGGCGTTTCAGGCATTTTTCTGCCAATCCCGGCCGCTGCTGATGCCGGCAATCAGCTACAGTTTCTATCCGGTCTACTGCAAGCTATACGACATCGCCTACCGCACGCTGGCCCTGGATGACGACTGGCGAATCTCGCTGGACGCCTTCGAGGCGGATAATGGCGGCGTCGTCTTCGCCAATCCCAACGCCCCGACCGGCCATGGGCACCCGCGTCAGGCAATTGCCGCCCTGCTCGAGCGGATTACCGAGAGCGTCGTACTGGTCGACGAGGCCTACGTCGATTTCGGCGGCGAGAGCGCCGTTCCGCTGGTCGATACCTATCCAAACCTGCTGGTCACAGGAACGCTGTCGAAATCGCGCAGCCTGGCGGGACTCAGAGTCGGCTACGCGATCGGCTCGAGCGAGCTTGTCGAGGGGCTGCAGCGAGTGAAGAACTCGTTCAACTCCTACCCAATCGACATGCTCGCCAGTGAGATAGCCATCGCCTCGCTCAAGGACACGCCGCACTTTCAGGCAACCTGCCAACAGGTCATCGCGACGCGCGAGTGGGTCCGTCAGCAACTCGAATTGCTCGGTTTCGAAGTCCTGCCATCGCAGACCAACTTTCTCTTCACCCGCCACACGAGACATGCCGGCGAACATCTTTTCGGCGAACTGCGCGAGCGTAAAATCCTGGTGCGCCATTTCAACAAGGATGGTCTCAGCGACTTTCTGCGCATCTCCATCGGCACCGACGATGAGATGACGAGCCTGGTCGAGGCGCTGAGGACGATCGTCTGATCGAAAGACCCTGCGTCCCCGCTACCAGGGGACCGGCTTTCCTGCCCAGTCCCAGAAACTGCCGCTCTCCTCGGGGCGGCGTTTCGACATGACGTCGGTCAGTCGTGCGGCAACGAAGTCCGGCGTGAAAAGCTTGCCCTCAGGCACGCGTGCCTGAAAGGGTTTCGAGAGCGCCGTGTCGGTGGTACCTGGATGCAGACAGAGCACGATGGCGCGCCGATTCTCTCGCTTCAGTTCGATCGCGGCGGTCCGCATCAGTTGATTATGCGCAGCCTTGCTGGCCCGGTAGCCGTACCAGCCGCCGAAGCCGTTGTCCGCGATGGAGCCCACCCGTGCCGACAGGCTGGCGGCGATGACAGGATGCGAGCCTTTCAGTGATCGATGCAGCGCCTTGATCACCAGAATCGGCGTTACGGCATTGACGTGAAACAGGGTCGCCAGGGCTTCGGGATCGAGATGCTCGAGACGCTTCTCCGGCCCGATATTTCGCTGGCTGTCGTGAAGCATTCCGATGGCATTGAAAAGCAGATGTATCGGCTCTCCGCCGACGGCACTGGCCAGCGCAGTGCGCCCACTCTCAGTCGTCAGATCGGCCCTCAGCGTTTCGCAGCGAGCGTCATCATGGTCGAAATGACGTCGAGACACGGCAATCACGCGACCGGGACGCTCGCTTTTCAGTAGATGCTCTAACATGGCCCGCCCGATACCTCCGCCGGCACCGGTGACGGTGGCGGTAAAGGAATCCGGTAACTGTCCCAGCATTGACTATCTCGTCGTTCGGGTTTTCGACAGCATAGAACAGGATAGCGGGCATGCACTCGCTCAACTTATCCACAAGCCGTTGAATTCGACGCATCGTTGGAAAGCCCGCATAGATGACGCCATCGATAGCCATTGGCGGCTCGTGGCTCGTATCGTTTTTCTTCCGGACAAGAAAAAACCCCAGCCTTTCGGGCTGGGGTTCGGGATAGATGCCTGACG
>NZ_BMZI01000009.1:0-108045 GCF_014652715.1 Salinicola rhizosphaerae
TTCTTCGCTGCTTCCGAGAACCTGTCTCGTCGTCAGCGGATGCGTACTTTACGGATCGGCCGCCGACTTGGCAAGGCCTGTTTTCAACTTTTTTGACCCGACGGGCCAATCCTCTTCGCCGACGCCGCCGAGCGAGCGCACCCGGAGACGACAACGCCCGCGCAGGGCGGGCGTTTCGAGCGATCGATGGCGAAGAGGAGCGGCCTGTCAGTCATCCTGCTTGTCAGGCCCGTCCATCGCCGCGCGGCGCTTCTCTTTCTGCGCCTTGCGCAGACGCCCGAGGGCGAGCACCGGCCCGGAGACAACGTAGCAGCCAAAGAGTGCCAGCAGCATGACCGATGGCTCGATCGAGATCAGCACGAAGAGCAGCACGATCGCCAACAGGAAGACGAACGGCACCGGCCCCTTGAAGTCGATCTCCTTGAAGCTGTGATAGCGAACATTACTCACCATGAGCACACCCGCCGCGGCAACCACGATCGTCATCAGCACCTTGAAGCCGAGCGATTCGGCATCGAAGGTATGAAAGACCCAAACGCAGCCCGCCACGACAGCGGCGGCCGATGGACTGGGCAAGCCAACGAACCACTTCTTATCGGTACTGCCGATCTGCACGTTGAAGCGCGCCAGACGCAGCGCGGCACCGGCCACGAAGATAAAAGCGGCGATCCAGCCGATCTTGCCGACGTCCTGCAGAATCCAGGTGAACGAGACCAGCGCGGGCGCCATGCCGAAGGAGACCATGTCGGCCAGACTGTCGAACTCCGCGCCGAAGGCGCTCTGCGTATTGGTCAGGCGCGCCACGCGGCCGTCGAGCCCGTCGAGCACCATCGCGACAAAGATCGCGATCGCCGCCTTGGCGTAATCGCCGTTGATGGCGGCAACGATGGAGTAGAAACCGGCAAACAGTGCCGAGAGCGTGAAAAGGTTGGGCAGCAGGTAAATGCCGCGGCGCCGAATGCGCTTGCCATTCTCGACCGTCTCCTCGATGACTTCATCCTCGTCATCGAACAGCGGCGAGGTGGCCCCGATAGTGATCGTCTCGGGCTCCTGCTCGGGGTGGCGGTCGTCCTGATTCATGGCATCACATCCCTGGTCGATTGGTGCGCTGGCGTTGAATGGCCATCATTCTACAGTTTGGCAGGAATCTCGACAGTTGCGCATGCCAAGCATCGGTATGCCGTAACGCAAACGGGGCGCGACTCGCGTCGCGCCCCGTTTGAACCGCCATACCGCAGGGCGGTCAGTTCTTGCTCTTGTCGACCAGTTGGTTGGCCGCGATCCAAGGCATCATGCCGCGCAGCTTCTCACCGACCTGCTCGATCGGATGTTCGGCGGTCTGACGCCGACGCGCGTTGAGCGAGGCATAGTTGCAGGCGCCCTCGGCAATGAACATCTTGGCGTACTCGCCATCCTGGATACGCTTGAGCGCGTTGCGCATCGCGGCTTTCGATTGATCGTTGATGATCTCGCGGCCGGTCACGTACTCACCGTACTCCGCATTGTTGGAGATCGAGTAGTTCATGTTGGCGATGCCGCCTTCGTACATCAGATCCACGATCAACTTGAGCTCGTGCAGACACTCGAAGTAAGCCATTTCCGGCGCGTAGCCTGCTTCGGTCAGCGTCTCGAAACCGGCCTTGACCAGCTCGACCGCACCGCCGCAGAGCACCGCCTGCTCGCCGAAGAGATCCGTTTCGGTCTCGTCCTTGAAGGTGGTCTCGATGATGCCGCTACGACCGCCGCCGATGGCGGCCGCGTAGGAGAGCGCGATCTCCTTGGCCTGCCCGGACGCATCCTGGTGGATCGCGATCAGATCCGGGATGCCGCCACCGCGCACGAATTCCGAGCGCACGGTATGCCCTGGCGCCTTGGGCGCGATCATGATGACATCGAGATCGGCGCGCGGCTCGACCTGGCTGTAGTGAATGTTGAAGCCGTGAGCGAAGGCGATGGTCGCACCTTCTTTCAGATTCGGTTCGATCTCGTTTTCATAGATCGCCTTCTGGTTCTCGTCCGGCGCGAGGATCATCACCACGTCCGCGGTCTTGCACGCGTCCGCGACGCTCGCCACCTTGAGCCCGGCGCCTTCGGCCTTCGCAGCCGAGGAAGAGCCCTTACGCAGCGCGACAGTCACATCGACGCCCGACTCTTTAAGGTTGTTGGCGTGGGCATGGCCTTGAGAGCCATAGCCGACGATGGTGACCTGCTTGGCCTGGATCAGGGAAAGATCACAATCCTTGTCGTAATAGACGCGCATGGCGGACTCCGAAATCGATCTGTGTGAGCGGGTGCTGCCGTTGTCATTCCGGGCAGCGCTTGTGTCAGCGTTGATGGCCACCGCGGTGCCGTCTGACGCGGCACTCATTCGGTCTCGGCATCACAACCGTCTGCGATGCGTTAGCCTGCGGCCACGATAAGCCAGGCACCTCATTGCGTAAAACGCTATATTTGCAATGATGTATTTCAGGATATGCAATCATGGATATGCGCTCGCTCACTCACTTCCTCGCGCTCGCCGATCACCTCCACTTCGGCCGCGCGAGCGAGACTTGCCACATCAGTCCATCGACGCTCTCCCGCTCGATCCGCCAGCTCGAGGAGAGCCTGGGCGTGACGCTGTTCGAACGGGACAATCGACACGTCGTGCTGACACGTCAGGGCATGCTGTTTCAGTCCTACGCCCGCGAGACACTTGAACAATGGCAGTCGGTGCAGCACACCCTGATGGAAGAGACGCGCGAACTGGCCGGGGAGATCAGCATCTACTGCTCGGTTACCGCCAGCTACAGCTTCCTCTATCGGCTACTGAGCGAGTTTCGGCTGCGCCATCCGCGCATCGAGATCAAGCTCCATACCGGCGATCCGGCCGATGCCATCGCTCGCGTGCAGTCAGAAAGTGAAGAGATCGCCATTACCGCTCGCCCTCGCAGCCTGCCGGACGCCCTCGCCTTCAAACCGTTGGCGACGTCTCCGCTGGTGTTCATTGCGCCGCAGGACGGCGCCGACTGGCTACCGGCGACGCCGGAGATTCCCACGCCGGCACAGTGGCAGCATGTACCGATGATCCTGTCCGAATCCGGGCTGTCGCGAGACCACGCCGATACCTGGTTTCGGGCGCTCGGCATCGCCCCGCGCATCTACGCTCAGGTGGCCGGCAACGAGGCTATCGTCAGCATGGTCGGGCTTGGCTTCGGTGTCGGCATCGTGCCGCGCATCGTGCTCGACAACAGCCCGCTCAACGACCGTGTCAGCGTACTGCCGGTCAAGCCGGAGCTACCGCACTACGATGTCGGGCTGTGCGTGCTCAAACGTCGCCTGAAAAGCGCGCTGATCGAGGCGCTTTGGGCGCAGTTACCCAATTAGCGGCGCAGCTGCCGAGTCAATCGCCAAACCGGTGGTGTACCAATGAAAGACGCCCGGTGAAATCGCTTCCACCGGGCGTCGTTGACAGCCGCTTCGGGCTAGAGCGACAGCAGCTTGTCGCCTCGGGCGATGCCGGAAACCCCGGTACGCGCGACTTCCAGAATGCCGATGGGCGCCATCGCCTGGACGAAGGCATCGAGCTTGCCGGCGTCACCGGTGATCTGCACCGTGTAGACGCTCGGCGTGACGTCTACGATCTGCGCGCGGAAGATATCCGCCGTGCGCTTGACCTCGTCTCGGGCGGCGCCCAGCGCCTTGACCTTGACCAGCATCAGCTCGCGCTCGATATGGTTGCCCTCGGTCAGATCGACCAGCTTCACCACATCGATCAGCTTGTTGAGATGCTTGGTGATCTGTTCGATCACGCGATCGTCGCCCACCGTGGTGACCGTCAGTCGCGACAGCGACGGCTCCTCGGTCGGCGCGACATTCAACGTTTCGATGTTGAAGTTGCGCTGGGAGAACAGCCCCACCACGCGGGAAAGGGCGCCCGGCTCGTTTTCCAGCAGAATCGAGATGATATGGCGCATCAGGTCCGCTCCGTCTTCGAAAGCAGCATGTCACGCATGGAGCCAAGCGGCACCTGCATCGGATAGACGTGTTCGAACGGGTCGACGTAGATGTCGAGGAACACGAGTTCGCTGGTATCGGCAAACGCCCGCTCGAGCGCCGGGGCCAGCTCATCGAAGGTCGTCACCTTGAGTGCCGTGAACCCATAGGCCTCGATCAGCTTGGCGAAGTCCGGCAGCGATTCCATGTAAGAGTGGGCATGGCGGGACTTGTAGTTCAGGTCCTGCCACTGACGCACCATCCCCAGCGACTGGTTGTTGAGGTTGACGATCTTCACGCCGACATCGAACTGCTTACAGGTCGACAGCTCCTGCATCATCATCTGGAAGCTGCCTTCGCCGGTGAAGCAGACCACGTCATCCTGCGGGAACTGGAGCTTGACCCCCATCGCCGCCGGAAATCCGAAGCCCATCGTGCCGAGCCCGCCGGAGGTGATGAAACGATTGGGTTTGGCGAACTTGTAGTACTGGGCCGCGAACATCTGATGCTGACCCACGTCCGTGGTCACGAACGCCTCGCCGCGCGTGGCTCGGTAGACCGCCTCGATCACTTCCTGGGGCTTGAGTGCCTCGCCGGCCTCGGACGGCTCGTAAAGCTTGCCCTCACGCTCCCCACGCCAGCCGTCGATGCTCTGCCACCATTCGGCGAGCGCCTCCCCGCTTGCCGGCTCGCGGCCCTGTACCAGGCTGATCATCTCGTCGATGACGCTGCCGGCCGCCCCGACGATCGGTACATCGGCGCGCACGGTCTTGGAGATCGAGCTCGGATCGATGTCGACGTGCACGATCTTCGCGGTCGGACAGAACTTCGAAGTGTTGTTGGTGACGCGATCATCGAAACGCGCGCCGATGGCGATGATCAGATCGGCATGGTGCATCGCCATGTTGGCTTCATAGCTGCCGTGCATGCCGAGCCAACCCAGCGATTGGCGGTCACCCTGCGGATAGCCGCCGATGCCCATGAGCGTCGTGGTAATCGGAAAACCGAGCCGCTGGACCAGATCGGTCAGCGCTTCCGACGCATGACCAGTGACGATCCCGCCGCCGGTGTAGAAAACCGGCCGACGCGACTTGAGCATCATGTCGACCGCTTTCTTGATCTGGCCGGCGTGGCCGCGAGTGACCGGATTGTACGAGCGGATCTTGACCTTTTTCGGGTAGACGTACTCGTAGCGCTCGGTGGGCGCGGTCATGTCTTTCGGGATATCCACCACGACAGGGCCGGGACGGCCGGTCGCCGCGAGATAGAACGCCTTCTTCAACACCTCGGGGATCTGGCTCGGATGACGAATCGAGAAGCTGTGCTTCACGACCGGCCGCGTGACGCCGACGATGTCGGTTTCCTGAAAGGCGTCCTCGCCGATCAGATGACTGGCGACCTGACCGCACAGCACGACCATCGGGATCGAGTCCATGTAAGCGGTGGCAATGCCGGTCACGGCGTTGGTTGCCCCTGGCCCGGAGGTGACGAGCACCACACCGGGCTTGCCGGTCGCGCGCGCGTAGCCGTCGGCGGCGTGCGTGGCGGCCTGCTCATGGCGGACGAGAATGTGCTGAACGCTATCCTGGCGGAACAGGGCATCGTAGATGTGCAATGCCGCGCCGCCGGGGTAGCCGAAGATTCGCTCGACGCCTTCGTCTTTCAGAAAGCGGGCGATCATATCGGCGCCGGAAAGTAATTCCACTGGTGAGTCTCCCCTGGAAATTCGAGTGCCACTACGCCTCTGGCGAATGAAGCGCAGCTCAATCGCGGCGGTACGCCGCTGCCAACACACGTTGGCGCCTGATGCCATTGTCCTGGCGTCTGGGTCCGGGGTGGGGACCCGCACTCATCGGCATCGCGCTGGCCGACTGGCCGGCTCGGTGCCTGGCACGGCAGATCGCCGTGTCGGGGTTGGCGGGAACGGGCGGTTGGCCCATTCCCTCATGTCCTGAGAACGTGCACCGGAACGCTTCCGATCGCGCGTCTCGACAGGCGGGTAGAGGTCACGAAGAACCTACCCTTCACGCGACGGCCGGGGATCGCCCGAGTGTGTCGCGCCTGCTATCAGGAACCGCCTAGATTCCACCAGCGCCCGTGGGCTGTCAACCTTCTCGCCTGCCGATATCGGAGTCGACGAGAAAAACGACCTGTCCGCGTCCGTTTCACTGACTGAAGCAGGATGTCTTGCGCGAAGCGCGCGTCATTTTCCACCGGCGAACAGCCCGAACTCCGTCCCTGAAAACCGAGCACAAAAAATCCGCGGCGCTTTCACGCCGCGGGCGAAGCAACGGTCAGGACGCGACCGCGTGTTGCATGAGTTTTCCCGCGTTACTTGTCGAACGCCAGATGATCCCCCTCGGCGGTCACCCGGATGGTGTTGCCGGGAACGAACACGCCGGCAAGCAGGTCCTGAGCGAGCGGGTTCTCGATCCGATTCTGGATAGCGCGCTTGAGCGGCCGCGCGCCGAACACCGGGTCGAAACCGACGACCGCCAGCTGCGCCATCGCTTCGTCGCTGACCTCGAGCTTGAGATCGCGCTCGGCAAGGCGGCTGCGCAGGCGCTCGAGCTGAATCGCGGCGATCGCCTGGATCTGCTCCTGGCCGAGGGCGTGGAACACCACGACCTCATCGATACGGTTGATCAGCTCGGGGCGGAAATGGTTCCCCACAACGGCCATCACCGCATCGCGCATCGCCGAGTAGTCGGCGTCCTCGCCCCCCATACGCTGGATTACGTCCGAACCCAGGTTCGAGGTCATCACGATCACGGTATTGCGAAAATCCACCGTGCGACCCTGGCCATCGGTCAGACGCCCATCCTCCAGCACCTGCAGCAGGATGTTGAAGACATCCGGATGCGCCTTCTCGACTTCGTCGAGCAACAGGACCGAGTAGGGCTTGCGGCGCACCGCCTCGGTCAGGTAGCCGCCCTCTTCGTAACCGACATAGCCCGGCGGCGCCCCGATCAGTCTCGCTACGGAGTGTTTCTCCATGAACTCGGACATGTCGATGCGCACCATGGCCTCTTCGGTATCGAAGAGGAAGGTGGCCAGCGACTTGCAGAGCTCGGTCTTGCCGACGCCGGTCGGGCCGAGGAACAGAAACGATCCGTTGGGCCGGTTGGGGTCCGCCAGCCCGGCGCGCGAACGGCGCACCGCGTTAGCCACGGCATTCACCGCTTCGTCCTGACCGATGACGCGTTCGTGCAGCGCCTCTTCCATGCGCAGGAGCTTGTCGCGCT
This sequence comes from Salinicola rhizosphaerae, assembly GCF_014652715.1. Taxonomy (GTDB): domain Bacteria; phylum Pseudomonadota; class Gammaproteobacteria; order Pseudomonadales; family Halomonadaceae; genus Salinicola; species Salinicola rhizosphaerae. The sequence continues at coordinate 7,221 of NZ_BMZI01000009.1, forward strand.
CGCCCTCCAGCATCTTGGCCACCGGAATGCCGGTCCAGCGCGAGACGACCTCGGCGATCTCCTCCTCGGTCACGTTGGAGCGCAGCAACTTGAGCTCGGTCGGCTCGCTCTGCTCACCGTCGTCGTTGCTCTCGGCGATCTGGCGCTCCAGTTTCGGAATCACCCCGTACTGCAGCTCGGACATACGCCCCAGGTCACCCTGACGACGCGCCGCCTCGAGATCGATGCGCGCCTGCTCGAGTTCGGCCTTGTACTGCGCCGCGCCCTGAATGCTCGCCTTCTCGGACTTCCACACTTCATCGAGGTCGGCATACTCGCGCTCGAGTTCGCTAATCTGCGTTTCGAGATTCTCGAGGCGTTTGCGCGATGCCTCGTCGGTCTCTTTCTTCAGCGCCTCGCGCTCCATCTTGAGCTGAATCAGGCGCCGATCGAGCCGATCCATCTCCTCCGGCTTGGAGTCGAGCTCCATGCGAATGCGCGAGGCGGCTTCGTCGATCAGATCGATCGCCTTGTCCGGCAGCTGACGATCGGTGATGTAGCGCGTCGAGAGCTTGGCGGCCGCGATGATCGCCGAATCGGTGATATCGACACCATGGTGGACTTCGTAGCGCTCCTTCAGGCCACGCAGGATGGCAATCGTATCCTCCTCGCTCGGCTCGTCGACCAGCACCTTCTGGAAACGACGCTCGAGCGCGGCGTCCTTCTCGATGTACTGACGATACTCGTCGAGCGTCGTCGCCCCGACGCAGTGCAACTCGCCACGGGCCAGCGCCGGCTTCAGCATGTTGCCGGCATCCATGGCGCCGTCCGCCTTGCCGGCGCCGACCATGGTGTGCAGCTCGTCGATGAAGAGGATGACGCGCCCCTCTTCCTTCGCCAGCTCGTTGAGCACGGATTTCAGGCGCTCCTCGAACTCGCCGCGAAACTTGGCTCCGGCGAGCAGCGCGCCCATGTCGAGCGACAGCACGCGCTTGTCCTTGAGCCCCTCCGGCACTTCGCCGTTGACGATCCGCTGCGCGAGCCCCTCGACGATGGCGGTCTTGCCGACGCCGGGTTCACCGATCAGCACCGGATTGTTCTTGGTGCGGCGCTGCAGCACCTGGATCGTGCGGCGAATCTCGTCGTCGCGTCCGATCACCGGGTCAAGCTTGCCGTCGGTCGCGCGGGCGGTCAGATCGAGCGTGTATTTTTCCAGTGCCTCACGCTTCTCCTCGGCATTGGCGTCATCCACGTTGGTCCCACCACGCACCTCGCTGATGGCAGTAGCCAGGCGCTTGCGATCCAGCCCGGCCTGCGTCAGGACCTTGGCCACGCCACTTTTCATGTCCAGCGCCGCCAGCAGAATCAGCTCGATGGCGATGTACTGATCGCCCCGATTCTGCGCTTCGCGATCGGCCAGATTGAAAAGGCGCGCCAGATCCGGGCTCATGCTGACATTGCCATCGAACTGGCCGACTTCGGGTAAGTTATCCAGATAGGAAGAGAGCCCTTCACGCAGCCGGCTGACATCGCCGCCCGCTTTCTGCACCAGGCCTTTCACGCCGCTGTCGCGCATCTCGAGCAACGCCATCAGCAGGTGGCCGGGGTCGAGCTGATTGTGGCCGCGCCCCACCGCCAGCGACTGCGCTTCGGACAGCGCGTTCTGCAGCTTCGTCGTCATGCGATCCATACGCATACGTTCACCTCCATGGGCCGCCTCTCGGCGTGAGGCAGCGTGTCAGTTTATAAGTTGACACTAAAATGGAGGTATGTTTGCGCTTTTCAAGCAGAAGGTATGAAAATTTTTACTCGGAACGACTCTTTACGCGAAAATAGCTCATACGAGAATTTGCCGGATACTGCTCAGCGCAACCAGATCACGCTCGCCATGTGACCCGTACGCCCGTTGTCTCGGCGGTAGGAGTAGAAGCGTTGCTCATCGCAGGCGGTGCAGAAGTGCCCACCGCCGATCTGCGTGATGCCGAGACGCTCGAGTCGCAGCCGCGCGAGCCGGTAGAGGTCGGCCATATAGTGGCCGAGACGATAGGGGCTGGGCTCGAAAGCGCTCTCGGCTTCCGCCTGGACGGCGACGAACGCCTCGAAGACCTCGGGCCCGACCTCGAACTGGGCATTAGAGATGGCCGGTCCCATCCACACCAGCAACTCGGCGGGATCGACGCCGAGTGCTGCCACGCTTGCCTCCAGCACGCCGCCGGCCAGCCCGCGCCACCCGGCGTGAGCGACACCCACGCGGGTACCCTGACGATCGCAGAAGAAAACCGGCAGGCAGTCGGCGGTGAGCACGACGCAGGCATGGCCGCGATCGAAAGCGACGGAGGCGTCGGCTTCCGGCGGCATATCACGATAGTCGTCGGCGTAGCGCTGCATCACGCGCGCGCCGTGCACCTGCTTCAACCAGAACAGGGGGCGTCGATCGCCGACTTCCTGAGCGATCAACTCACGGCAGCGAGCGACCGTCTCGGGGTCGTCGCCCTTGAAGCCACTGGGATTGAACGCGGCGTAGTCTCCCTGACTCGGCCCGGTTTCACGTGTGGTGACAAAGGCACCGACGCTGGCCGGCGCCGCCCAGTCCGGCACGATCAACGTCGGCGCGTCGGCGGCATGCATGGTCGACACCGGCGCCGGCCGGGTAGCGAAATCCTCGCTCATCGCTCGGCCTCCGTATCCTCGCGCAGCGCATCCAGCAGCAGAAACATGTCATCGGGCAGCGGCGCCTGACACTCCACCGGCGCGCCGCTGGCGGGATGGTCGAAACGCAGCTTGTGCGCGTGCAGCGCCTGACGGGGAAATTCGCGCAGCAGCGTCTTGAGCTCATCGCCGGCCCCCGCGGGTAACTTGAGCCGGCCGCCGTAGACCGGATCGCCGACCAGCGGATAGCGAACATGCGCGAGGTGTACGCGAATCTGATGTGTACGGCCGGTCTCGAGCCGACAGCGCACGTGAGTATGCGCGCGAAAGCGCTCCTTGACGCGGTAGTGCGTGACGGCCGGTTTACCGGAGGCGGTGACCGCCTGACGCTGACGATCCTTGGGGTGGCGACCGATCGGCGCATCCACCGTGCCGCCGGCGGTCATCGCCCCCACGACAATCGCATCGTACTCGCGCGAGACCGTTCGCGCCTGGAGCTGTTCGACCAGCGCCGTCTGCGCCGCCAGCGTCTTTGCCACCATCATCAGTCCCGTCGTCTCCTTGTCGAGCCGGTGGACGATGCCGGCGCGGGGGATGGCGGCGAGCTTGGGCTCATGGTGGAGCAGCGCATTCAACAGGGTGCCGTCAGGGTTGCCCGCTGCCGGATGCACCACCAGGCCAGCAGGCTTGTCGACCACCAGCACATCGTCGTCCTCGTAGACGATCGCCAGCGGGATGTCCTGGGCCTCCCAGCGCGTCTCCTCCTCGAGACGCGTATCGAGGCTCAGCCGTTCGCCGCCGAAGACCTTGTCTTTCGGACGCGCGGATCGGCCATTAAGCGTCAGTTCGCCTTGCTGAATCCAGCTCTTGAGACGTTCGCGCGAGAACTCAGGGAACATTTCGGCCGCAGTCTGATCTAGACGTCGTCCGGCCAGATGCTCGGGTATGCGCTCGTCACGCTTCAGGATGTCGGCCATACGCGGGGATCGGTTCCGTTGCCGGTGCAGGAATGACCATCGGGAAGCACGGCTCGGCGCTGACGCGGCGATGGCGACTCGAGGCCGGGCGCGCGTAGGCATTCACGCCGTGTTTCCTTTATAGTGGGTCGGATTGGGCGGATTCTAGCACGGCCGCCAAGGATTGGTTGATACGAGGATGACGATGCGATTTTCAGCGCGATTTCCCGCACTGGGTGCCTTGCTGATCACGGGCGCCCTGCTCGCCGGTTGCGCCAGCAATGAACCTGCTCCCGACCTGCAGGAGCAGGATCTCTACCAGAAGGCTCAGAGTTCGCTCGATGCGGGTCGCTACACCACCGCCGTCACGCAGCTGGAAGCGCTCGACACTCGCTTCCCGTTCGGCCGCTACGCGGAGCAGGCGCAGCTCGAATTGATATACGCCTACTACCAGACCGAAAACTGGGAGCAGGCGCGCGCCGCCGCCAGCCGTTTCATTCGCCTGCATCCCGATCACCCGCAGGTCGACTACGCCTACTACATGCGTGGTTTGGCCGCCTATCAGGCCGGCCGGTTCAGTCTCGAAGGGCTGGAGCTGATCGATATCTCCAAACGCGATCTCGGCGCCTCGCGTGACGCCTATGTCGACTTCGGCGAACTGGTACGCCGCTTCCCGGACAGCGCCTACGCGCCCGACGCCCGCCAGCGCGTCATCTATCTGCGTAACGTGCTGGCACGTCACGAGCTGCAGGTCGCCGATTTCTATCTGCGCAAGGGCGCCTATGTCGCCGCCGTCGAGCGCGGTCGCTGGGTGATCGAGCACTATCCGAAATCGACGGCAACCCGCGATGCCCTCGCGGTCATGACGGAAGGCTATCTTGGCCTCAACATGCGTGACCGCGCACAGAGCGTGCTGCAGACGTTGATCAAGAACGACCCCGACAACAGCCAGCTCGACGGTGATACCTTCGTTCCCCGGCATGTTGACGTCGATCCGCCGCTGACGGCGAACGGCTAGCCCCGGCTTCGCCGGGGAGCCGTAAGCGATAAGAGCGGCGCTACGCGCCTGGAAGCTAGAAGAAGTTGCTGCTATCAGCCAAGACCGACGTTTTGGACTTTCGGTTTTCCTTACAGCTTACCGCTTATGGCTTATGGCTTGTGGCTTCCCGACGAAGTCAGGCGGGGATCAGTTCCCCGGCTGCCAACCGTTGACGATCGGATAACGCCGGTCGCGGCCAAATCCCCGCAGCGTCACACGCACGCCCACCGGCGCCTGGCGCCGCTTGTATTCGTTGCGGTCGACCAGCTTGACCACCTTGTAGACGTCGTCGCGCTCGTAACCGGCCTCGATGATCGCCTCGGCGCTCATGTCGCCCTCGATGTAACGTTCGAGGATGGCGTCGAGCACATCGTAGCCGGGCAGTGAATCGCTATCTTGCTGGTCGGGCGCGAGTTCGGCAGAAGGCGGACGCGTGATCACCCGCTCGGGAATCGCCGGCTCCTGCGCGTTGCGCCACCTGGCGAGCCGGTAGACCCAGGTCTTATAGACGTCCTTCAACGCGTTGTAGCCGCCGACCATATCACCGTAGAGCGTGGCGTAACCCACCGCCATCTCGCTCTTGTTGCCGGTGGTCTGAACCATCAGGCCCTTCTTATTGGAGATCGCCATCAGCAGGACGCCGCGCACGCGGGACTGCAGGTTCTCCTCGGTGGTATCGGCGCCAAGACCGCTGAAGCTTTCGGCTAGCGTGGCGGTGAACGCCTCCACCATCGGCGCGATCGGCATGACCTCGTAGCTGACGCCGAGCAGGCGAGCCTGTTCGGCCGCGTCCGCCTGGGAAATCTCGGCCGTGTAGTGATACGGCATCATCACCGCCTGAACGCGCTCCGACCCCAGCGCATCGACGGCGATCGCCAGCGACAGCGCGGAGTCGATGCCACCGGAAAGCCCCATCACCACACCCTTGAAACCACTCTTGTTGACGTAGTCGCGCAGCCCCGTCACCAGCGCGCAGTAAAGATTCTCCTCCGCGCCGAGCAACGGCTCGCGCTCACCGGCCTCCGGCTGCCAGCCTCCATCGCCGTTGACGAAGCGCACCGGCATCAATCCTACCTGCCAGAATGGCGCGCGCACCGCGACGTCACCGCGCGCGTCGAGAATCAGCGAGCCACCGTCGAAGACCAGCTCGTCCTGGCCGCCAATGGCGTTGACGTAGACCAGCGGCTTGCCCACCTCGCTGGCGCGGCCGGCGAACAGGCGCTCGCGCTCGGCGGGCTTGTCGAGATGAAACGGCGAGGCATTGAGCGTGATCAGCACATCCGCCCCGGCCTCGGCCGCCTGACGCACCGGCGCGCCATCCCACAGATCCTCGCAGATCAGAATGCCGAGACGCGCGCCGCCGTGCTCGATGATCAGCGGCTCACGGCCCGGCTCGAAGTAGCGATCCTCGTCGAACACCTGGTAGTTGGGCAGCGCCTGCTTGGCATACTCGCCCAGCCATTCGCCGGCGAGCAGCGCGCCGGCCAGATTGTAGCGCTTGCCCTCGCGCACGCCGGGATAGCCGACGATCACCAGCGTCTGCGGGGCGATACGGGCGATCTTCTCCGCCATCTCGCGCCGGGCGGCATCGAGTCGCGACGCCATCGCTTCGCGCAGCAGCAGATCTTCCGGCGGATAACCGGTCAGAAACAGTTCGCTGAACACGACCACGTCGGCGCCATGTTCGATCCGCGCCTCACGCACCGCCTCGATCGCGGCGGCGGTATTGCCGGCGATATCGCCGACCAGCGGATCGAGCTGGGCCATTACCAAGGTCAGATCTTGCATGTGTCGAAGCGTCCTCGAAAGACAGCGAGTTGGCGACGCCAAGGTTAGGTTGGCGTCGCATCCTTGCGGATCATTTTCGCCCATGCCGGACGCAGAGGCAAAACGCAGCGCGGTGCGGCTTCAGGCCGGCAAGCGGTACGGCGACGGGTCGACGATCGGTTCACAGCCGATCAGCTGATCAACTAGCAGACGCGTCGACGCCGGCGCCAGCACCAGGCCGTTGCGATAGTGCCCGGCATTGACATGCAGCCCCTCGAGACCCGGCACGGCACCGATCCGCGGCACGCCATCGGGCGAGCCGGGGCGCAGGCCCGCCCAGTGATGCTCGACCGGACAGTTCGCCAGCGCCGGCACGATCGATAAGGCGCTGGCATGCAGCGAAGCGAACGCTGCCTGTGTAGTCTGCTTATCGAAGCCGACCTCCTCGAGCGTTGACCCCGCGAGCACACGGCCATCGCCGCGCGGAATCACGTAGCGCCCATCCTTCAGCACGACCCGTTCGACCAACCCTGGAGGAGCCTTGAACAGGATCATCTGCCCGCGTACGGGGCGCACCGGTAGATCGACACCAACGCCAGCCAGCAACGTTCGCGACCAGGCCCCGGCACAGACGATGGTCTCACCGGCAGCAATCGCCCCCTGATCCGCCTCGACGCCGCGAACGGCGCGCCCTTCGGCCCGTAGCCGCACGACCGCGCGCCCCTCGTGTAGCGTGACGTTCGACATCGCCATCAGACGCGCCCTGAGCGCCTTGCCAAGACGCGGATTGCGAATGCTGCCGAGCGTCGGCATCCAGAGTGCGCTCTCGAAGCCGGGCGCAGCCTTGGGCTCTCGCGCATAAAGCGCATCGGCCGGAATGCGACTCAACGGCTTGGCGACCTCACGTGCCCAGGTCAGTGCCTGTTCGACGTCGTCGACGCGCAGGTATAAAAGGCCCTTCTGACGATATTCGGGGTCGATACCGGTCTCTTCATGGAGTCGGTCGGCGAGTTCAGGGTAGCGGCCCTCGGACCAGCTCGAGAGCGCGGAGATCGGGCGCGAATAGCGCCATGGATAGAGCGGGGAGACGATACCGCCACCGGCCCACGACGCTTCCCGCCCGCATTGGCCGCGTTCGACGATCGCGACGGAATGCCCGGCATCGGCAAGCTGCAGCCCGGTCATCATGCCGATGACGCCCCCACCCACGATCAAGAAATCCGGCATTCGGTCGATATCCTGGCAAAAGCGCGAGTCTACCACTCGCCTGACGCCCGGACCTCATCATGCCCTCAGCCACAGGCTTCATCCGTACCCCGCATCGCCAGCGCGGCTTCACGCTGATCGAGCTGATGATCTGCGTGGTGATTCTGGGGATCCTGGCGACTTGGGCAGCGCCAGGGCTGGCCAATCTGAGCGCCAAGATGACACTCGACAGCGAGGTGCAACGGATCTGGCAGCTTTTGCGGCTCGCGCGTCAGGAAGCCGCCAGCAGCGGTCAGGAGACCTGGCTCTGTCCAAGCGCGGAGGGGTCAAGCTGCAGCAACGCCGCCGACTGGAACGCGACACTGCTGTTGTTCATCGACGCCGATGGCGATGGACAGCGCGGTAGCGGCGAGCGTGTGCTGGCGGTGAGCCAGCCGGCGGGCAATCAGGTCAGTATCACGGCCAACAGTTTCTCCTCTGGCCTGGGCTACACCGCACTGGGATTCACCCGCGGCCGAGGGTCGGGCACGTTTACGCTGACCAACCCCGCGCTAGGGAGTGAAGGCAAGAAGATCGTGGTGCACTTTGCACGCATTCGAACTGAGTCGGTAACCGAAGACGACTCGGTCACCGAAGCGGAGAAAAACGGCTAGTCACACTCTCCCGAGGCGGGCGTTCGCGTACCCTCGCTCGTCAACGTCATCACATCGCATTCACCGCTGGTGCGACCGTCTGAGCGACTCGCTTCAATGGTGTAGCTTTGGCCATCACCGCTAACCGTCAGCTTCAAATCATATTTCGCGGTTCCGCTTTCCGGCGACTGACTGGGCGATAAGTCGAGGTCAACTGGCGATTCTGCCTCTTGCGTATCCTCTCCGTATCGGTAGATCTGCGAATAGCGCCGCTCCAGCGCCAGCGCCAGCGACTGCATCGCCGCCTGGGCATCGCGCGCCTGAGCGCGCTCCACGTAGCGCAAATAGCTCGGAATGGCGATCGCCGCGAGGATGCCGACGATTACCACCGCGATCATCAATTCGATCAGCGTGAAACCGCGGGCTCGGGAGAGTGATTTCATGAGTTAATCCAGTGTGCGCCAGGTGACACGACCGAGCTGCATGCGGTTGAGTGGGGTTTCGGCTATCTTCGCCAGCGTGCCGTTGGTGCCGGCGCTGATCTTGGTTTCCTGCGTTCCTGCCTCGTTCAGCACGACGCTGGGCGTAAATATCGCCCCGTCAGTCGCAACGCCGATGGGCACGTAGCTCGCGTCGTTGTCGGATGTCGGGTAGTAGGCATCCTGTTCGTCGACCGTGCCATCGCCATTGACGTCGATGACGGGTGTGGCAAAGGCCGAGCCGTACCAGGCGTTGAGCTCGTAGAGATAGCCGGCGTCCTCCGCGCCGCAGGTGCCGAAGCCGGGAATCAGCGAGGAAAAAAGAATGCGATTGCCGCGAAGCGAAGGGCCATCGACGACGCGCTCGGTACCGGTGAAGTCGAGATACCAGCCGTTTTCCGGATAGCTGCGTGTATCGACACTATCGAGATAACGCACCACGGCCGACGTCGAGTCCTGGTCATCGAGCGTCGTCTGATGAAGGGCCCGGCCGCTCAGGCTCTCACGAGTTAGTGTGTCCTGGCGGGCACTGCCGTCGACGAAATCGCGGATCGCATAGAAGCTGTCGGCCGTCTGACGATCCTGTGTCGTCGGCAGCCCGTAGTTTTCCTCGGCCCCCGTACCGAAAAAGAGCATCAGCCCGCCATCGGGATGATTGCCGACGGTCAGCGTCGAGGTCATGACCTGATGCTCTCCGTCGCGAACGCCGCTGAAAAGACGGTGCATGCCCGCGCCCCACTCTGACGGATCTTCGGAAGAGAGATCGAAGCGCCAGATATTGCCCTGTAAATCCGCGCCGTAGGCGAGATCCACGCGCCCATCCTCGTCGCGATCGACGAGCGAGACCGTCATCAAGCCGTTGGCGCCGCTGTTGTCGGCGGCACCAGGCGTCAACCGGATGACGTCATCGGCCGACCACTCCCCACCGGCGCCGCCATCGACGAACAAGATGTAAAGGCTGGCTTTGCCCGCCTCGCTGGCATAGCCGTTGCCGCTCACGACGGCAAAGCGCCCGTCTTCCATTTGAACGACGCTGGGCTGGTTGTAGATGTAGCCAATTTGCGATTCATCGTCACCGAAATGGGTTTTATCGTCGTCGACACCGTACTCCCAGAGCGAGAGCGCGGCGGCGTTGGATTCACTGAAGCGAGCAGGCTCGGTCACATCCAGCGCGAAAAGGCCCTGGCCACCGGACCCCAGACCGCTCGCCAGCATCGAGAACCAGTCGCCGGTGCCAGCCGCGCCATGGCGAACATCGAGGACCGTCGGACTCCCATCGACGTAGTACCGATGCTGGTAATCCGGGTCGGCGAGTGCCGGTAGCTGGCTGATCAACATGCCGGGAATGTAGGCTAGCTTCTCGACGCCTGTGGCAGCATCGAAACCGTGCAGCATACCGTCGTTGCCACCGACGTAGAGCATCGGCGTGCGATCCGCATGAACCGCGCGAAACGTGGCGTACGAGGTATCACCCTCTGGAGGAACGTAATAGGTGTTGGGAACACCGACCAGATAAGGCTGAGAGCCGATAAAGTCCCCAAGCCTGGCGCCCTCGCGACCATTGAGCCAGAAGCGATCTCGAAAGCTGCCGCCATTACGTTGCTCTTTGGCAGTGTCTCCCCGGATATAGGCAATCAAGTTACGAAGCGACTCGGTCATATTGACGCCCGCATCACTGAACGCTTTCTCGGTAAAGGGGACGCCGGCTCCAGTAATCGGATTACGCGTGATAATACGACGATCTCCGGGCGCGGGTAGCTTGTCACGCGCACTCCAGACGGGCGACGGCGTACCATCGTCTTCGAGCTTCACTGCCTGGACATCGCCCGACCAGCTGTACTGATTGTTATAAAGCGTCTGGAAGACGTAGTCCTTGACTTCGCCGTCATACCCAACGGTGACGCCAGCCCCGGTACGGTTGGTATTTTCCAGTACTTGATCGAGAAGTTGCCGCAGCGTATCGGACAATTCCCCGATCTGGTTGACTTCGAAGTAGGCCCCCGGGGAGCCATCTGGCCTGCGGCTGTCATTGCCGTATTTGGCGGCGTAATAGAGTGGTGTTTCCAACTGCTGACCGGTATTACCCGTCACCCGATAAACCGCAGTTGTTGCAGCGCTTCCGGTGCATGGCGCGGATGCCGGGCATAGCGATTCCGGATAGTCGTTGGTATAGCTATTGATACCTGTGTGCACGTTGAAACCATCGCTCTGCGCAAGAACAATCTGATCTGCGCGATCGCCAGTACCGTATCGCCCCCCCGTACCGCTCAGTATGTAACCCAGCCCGAGCTTATGAGAAGCCGCAGCGCGCGTCACGCTGGTCGTGATCGCGAGTCGTTCGTTCGATAATGTATAGCTGAGCCGTACTTCGGCATCGAAATCGTAATCGCCACCAAACTCTGAATCTTCCCAGTCGACCAGAAAGCTGCCGCTAGAACCGTCGGCTGCTTGGGACTCGACTAAAAAGTTGACCACGGCACATTTACCGTTGGCTGTAGTGTTGGAGCAGGCAGGTATCAACGACACTGACTTTCCATTGCCAATGGGAATGGAGACCAAGGGAACGTTGGACGCGAGCTGGACGGCGTAGGTATCGATCGACCGGCCGCTCTTGCCATCGTCGCTATGAACCACGGTATCGTCATGAGCGAATCGGGCTAGACCGGCGACGCTGTAGCCACCTTCCAACCCCGGCGCCGAAGGACAAAGACCCTTGGCATCTCCAAGATTGGAGAGCGATTTTGCCGTGCAGAATTTATCACTACTGGTTCCGCTGCTGGCGGGAGTCTGACCGATGAAGTAGCTACCAGAAATGCCTTCAGCAGCACCGACGGCATTAGTCTCGGACCGTATCTGGGCGGCAGAGATAGGGCTACGACTTGGAGCACCGAGATTATCGCTGTCGAATGAGATTTCACTGGCGTTGATCAGCAGGAGAGAGTGCGCTGCGCACCATTTATCGGAGATATCGTTATTCCATGCCGGCGACGTCAACCCAGGAACATAACTGGTTTCGACACTTCCCGCGCCCACAGAAAAGATATCCGTTGGGCTATTTTCGCCACTAATATAGCGAAGAGCCTCGAGAGCAATTTCACCGAACGGGTTCCCCCAATTAGAGCAACTCCCATTGGCAAAACTACTCTTTCCCCAAGGGCAGTTATCTCCAGCAGTCGCGTTATAGTTAGTATCCTTATAGCTATATTTAGCGATCTTGAGAGCATCGAGATTACTGACAATGCCGCTGACACCTGGTTGGTAGACTCCATTCGACTCACTGTATTCATTGCCAAAGTTTTCGAAGTTGGCTCTTAAAACTCCACCCTGTTTATTATTCCGATAGGAGCCCGTAAACATGCCAAATTCAATATCCTTGACATAATCATGAAGCAGGCCCGTTGGTTTCGGATAAGCGGAATCCGGATAGGCTGTGCAGTTATCTTCTCCCGGAGAGCGGCATACCTCGATACGTGCGCGATACTCCGCAGCCTGGTAATTATTTCCACCGGCCCTCCTCGGAAAATCTCCCCAATCGTAGCGCTCGGAACGCCACGGACACTGCCAAGCCTCAGTACTGGCCCACAGTGGCCAACCGACCTTGCTTCCGTTCTCGTTACCAGTTGCGACGCGAATCAGAGGTGGGTCAGTCACTGCTCCAGAATAAATATTTTCTTGAGCGTGATAAGTAGTATTGCAAAAGGTGATCGCGGTCGAACCGTTGTAGGGAGTGTTTTTGTTGATGATGCTTTTATCCGACAAGATCTTGCTAAAGCTATGCGAGTCCATCGGTAGGAAGGCTCGCTCGAGAATTGTCGTGTCCTGTGCATTATCACGATAGCGCTTGCCGCCATAGAGTGCTTTGCGAATGATATCGATGCGCGTCATTGTCGCCCAGTTGAGCAGGTTACCACTCCAGAATTTATTCCCCGTACAGGAGTGATCGGCAGCAGCGTTGCTGGTGCGTTTGAAAGCGCCATCCGCGAGAGCACTATCGTACTGATAGCAACTCGCACTATCGAAGTATCCGTAATAGTCCAGGTCCGGGCGATACGTAGAATCGATAGCTCCGTCCCCATCCAGGTCAGACCAGTCGGTATAGGCCTTCGAAAACCAGTTATGGTCATTGGAGAGCACCAGCATGCTGCGTGGCTCGGACTCTGCCTGTGCGCTCAACGGTGGATATTGCGGGATGTCCGAGGCAGCCAGGCAGCGCCCAGCGATTAGCAGTATTGACAAGGCAAGCCATCGTTCAATAGACATAACGTGCCTCGAGACGCTGGACAGAACGCCCTCCTGGGCCGAAGCCAATGCTGAAGACGCGAAAGAAGTATCGCTTATCAGGATTTTCCTCGGCCTGCCCCTTTACCGCCGCATCAACATCCTCGTAGCCGTCGATGAGCGCCGGCGAGATACAGCCGATCAGATAGCGCGGTGTCGGCACGAAGCTGTCGCCTCCACCGTCGTAGAGGGTGAAATCGGCGGCGGCGCCCTGACTCTCGAGCGACTTCCAGTGGTCATCGGACTCTAGCGCGTCTGCGGTCGTGATGTTGTAGCGGGCACCACCGGTGTTGCAGAACAGGCTCAGCTCATCGGTGCTCGTGATCGCCTGCTCTGCCGAGCGCAGGGCTGCCTCTGCTGCCTGAAACGCCATCTGTCGTGCCGCGTCATTCGTCGCAAGCCGTTGCTGCATTCTCGTTATCTCGCCGGCACCGAAGGTGAGCATGGCGATCAGTGCTACCAGCACGAGGGTTACCAGCAGCGCAGCCCCGCGCTCCGTGTGAGGCAAAGGCGATGTCATTGTGCCGTCTCCGGCAGGTTACGCAGTGTGATCGTCGAACTCAGACGGGTGCGCGCATGCCCATCGTCATAGGTGAGCGAACCATCCCCCCACGGGAAGGTCTGCGCATATCGCGTCCCCGAGCTTTCGTCGGAAGCCAGAATCATCTCGAATTGAATCGCCTTGACCGCGCTCCAGTTGACGTCCGCTTCGCGCTGGAAGCGATTGCCGTCGTCCAGGTAGCGCCAGCCCAGCGCATCGACATCGTTGAGCAGGGGCAGCGAGTCATGCGCCTCGTCGTTCTCGAAGTAGACCTTGCAACGCAGCGTACGGTCTTCGAGATAGAACCTGCTGATCGCGATCTCGTCCGCATTATCGTCATCGGGAAAACGAGTGCCGTCGCACAGAGTCAGCGCCTGCCCTTCGAGTACGGGCGCTCGATATCGAATCCAGACCTCGTCGTCAGTGTCGGCGCCAACGACCTGCCCCACCTCGAATGACGGGATGCCGGAGCCATCTGGCGACGTAAATGAGGGGAAAACGTCGCTCAGATCCTCCCAGCGATCGCTGTAGCCGGCGAGCCATAGCTGCTGCTGCACGACATGCAGGGCGAATCGCCGGGCATCCTGGACATCGCCGTTGGCGACCGATGTCTGATAACTCTGACGGCTAGAAATCAGGTAATTCGTGACCATCAGCACCAGCATCAGCCCGATGGCCATGGCGACCATGAGCTCCACCAGGCCGAGGCCTGACTGGCGTCGTGAGGGCCCACCGATCACAGCGCGGTCTCGATGCGCAGACAGCCACCGCCCTCGATAGCGCCGCCCCCATCGTCGTCCTGCGGGCGACAGTCGTTGTCATCGTTCTCGCCGCGGACCCGGCGCCATACGATAGCCAGCTGCGCGAGCAGCAGACCATCGCCCTCGTCGTCGATCGTCAACGACACGACAGCATTAGGCAACTGCTCGGCGAGCGAGGACTGCCAGTCCTCCACCACGTTGCACAGCCACTGATTGACGCTATCGCAACCGCTCCGCGAGTTGGCATCGATCTGCAGAGTTTCGGCAGCCTGCCGATCAATGCGCAACTGCTCGATCAGGCTGCCGGCAAGCATCACCGCCTCAGAGCGCCAGCGCGCCTGAACCTCTTCATGCATCGTGGCGAGCTGGAGCGCGCCAACGCCGAGCAGTGCAATACTCAAGACCAGCAGCGCAATCAGTGATTCGATCAGCGTCACGCCACGCTGACAGGCACCGAGGCCCGCGATCGGTCCGGCACTAGGAGTATCGACTGGCGCTTTCGATTGGCTGAAGGACACGGGACCCTCGTCTGACGCGAGAGCCGCCTGGATGGAGACGGCCGACCGGGGTGCAATCGTCGAGAGACCCGACGATGACATTCGTTTACCCCATATCGGCCATTGTCGAAGGGAATTTAGGGCGGGTTAGACTTCGCTGGCAATCACGCGTTCGCGCAGCTCGCGCGGCATCGAGAACGTGATGGTTTCGGGGCGACCATCGAGCTCTTCCGGCGCGTCGGCACCTAGCGCCGTGAGTCGATCGATGACGCCTTTCACCAGCACCTCGGGCGCGCTGGCGCCGGCGGTGATGCCGATGGTCTCGACACCTTCGAGCCAGCTCGCCTCGATCTGTCCGGCATCGTCGATCAGGTAGGCCGGCGTGCCGACGCGCTCGGAGAGCTCACGCAGGCGATTGGAGTTGGAGCTGTTGACACTGCCGACCACCAGCACGAGATCGGCAGCCGCAGCGAGTTCACGCACGGCATCCTGCCGGTTCTGGGTCGCGTAGCAGATATCATCCTTGCGCGGCCCCTGAATCTGCGGGAAGTGCTCACGCAAAGCATCGATCACCTTGGCGGTATCATCCATCGAGAGCGTGGTCTGCGTGACGAAAGAGAGCCGGGAAGGGTCACGGACCGGCAGGCCAGGCACGTCGTCTTCATGCTCGACCAGATGAATCTTGCCGCCGTAGCGCTCGTCGTAGCGCCCCATGGTGCCTTCGACTTCCGGATGGCCGGCATGGCCGATCAGAATGCACTCCTGGCCGCGCTTGGCGTAGCGCAGGACTTCCATGTGCACCTTGGTCACCAGCGGGCAGGTGGCATCGAAGATCTTGAGGCCGCGCTGCTCGGCCTCTTCCTGTACCGCGCGCGAGACACCGTGGGCGGAGAAGATGACGATGACATCGTCGGGAACCTCATCGAGTTCCTCGACGAAAACGGCGCCGCGCTCGCGCAGGCTATCGACCACGAAGCGGTTGTGAACGACCTCGTGACGCACATAGATCGGCGGACCGAACACGTCGAGCGCGCGATTGACGATGTCGATGGCGCGGTCGACGCCGGCACAGAAACCGCGGGGATTGGCCAGCTTGATCTGCATGATGACCTCGCTTGAAAGGTGCCGCCCGGCCTTTCGAACTTCCGGGACGGCAGAATGGCGCGACCGACGTCAGTGCGTCGTCGCCGGCTTGACCTCGATGATCTCGACTTCGAACGTCAGGGTACGCCCTGCGAGCGGATGATTGAAGTCGACCTCGACATGGCGCTCGTCGACGCTCGCGATGACCCCCGGCAGCTCGCCGCCGGCAGGGTCGGAAAATGACATCACCATGCCGGGCTCGACGGCTTCCTCGAAGGCATCCTTGGAGAGCCGCTGCACGTTCTGCGGGTTGTGCTGACCGAAGGCGTGCTCCGGACTGATGTCGAAGGCGCCCTGCTCACCGGCGCTCATGCCCTTCATCGGCGCTTCGAACCCCGGCGGCAGGTTGCCATCGCCGAGCTGAAACGTCGCCGGCTGCTTGTCGCGCGTCGAGTCGACCACTTCGCCATCTTCCAGCTTCACCGTGAAGTGAAGCGTCACTTCCATGCCATCGTCGATGCGATAATCGCCCTGGGGTTCGCCGCTCATGATTTCTCCCTGGTTCCCTGATCAGGCGTTTTCGTCCGACGCGAATCGAAAAACGACTGCAGGATCAAGCCGACGGCACCCAGCGTGATGGCGCTGTCGGCGAGGTTGAATGCCGGATAGTAGTGCGGCCCCCAATGGAACGACAGATAGTCGACCACATAGCCATGCACGAGGCGATCGTAGAGGTTGCCTATCGCCCCGCCGATGACCAGCGCCAGCGATATCGCGGTTGGCACTTCGCCTCGCTTGAGCCGCGTCAGCCACACTGTCAGCCCGATGCTGGCACCGATCGCGATCAGCGCGAACAGCCAGCGCTGCCAGCCGGCGTGCTCTGCCAGGAAGCTGAACGCCGCGCCGGTATTGTGCAAAAGCGTCAGATTGAAGATCGGCAGAATCTCGAGCGGCCGGCCGTATTCGAGGTTCGCCGAGGCCAGCGCCTTGATGCCGAGATCGAGCAGGATCACGGCAAGCGACAGCCACAGCCAGCGCAGCGGACGAGGCATGCGTTCGGTTGTCGTCGTGTCGGGATGACGTTTCAGGTTCGAGGAATCAGGCAAAACGGCGTACCTCGCCCGGGCCACCCGGCAGGTTGGCGATGGAGCGCGCCGACAGGGTCGGATGCGCAGGGTCCGCACCGACATCGGCGCGGCGCTCCCAGCTACGCTCGTCCTTGTCGTACGGGCTCAACCGCACGGCGACCTTGAGCCCCTCGAGCTCGGTCGACTGGGCATCGCCGCCCTCGGCAAGCGGCGCGAGCGTGGCATCGGAGGTGATCAGCACGAAGCGCAGCTCATCCTCGAAGCGCGAAAGCAGTGCGCGTAGCTCGTCGTCGACGTAAAGCGTCACTTCGCTATCCAGCGCGCCCTTGATCACGCCCTGGTTGCGCGCGTCCTCGAGCTGCTTGTTGACCGCCTGCTTGACCGCCATGACCCGCTCCCAGAACTCGCGGCCCATCGTCGCATCGGCCGGCAGTTCCGCCAGCTCTTCGTAGTAGGTCTCGAGCAGCACGCTGGCCGCGCGCTCGCCGGGAATGTTCTCGTAGATCTCCTCGCCGGTGAACGAGAGGATCGGCGCGACCCAGCGCGCCAATGCCTCGACGATGTGGTAGAGCGCGGTCTGACAGCTGCGGCGGGCCAGGGAGTCAGGCTGGGTGGTGTACTGGCGATCCTTGATGATATCGAGATAGAAGCCCCCCATGTCTCGCGCGCAGAAGTCGTGAACCTGCTGATAGACGTCGCGGAAGCGATAGTCGGCGTAGGCCGTCTGAATCCGCGACTGCAGCACCGCGGCGCGGTCGACCGCCCAGCGGTCGAGCGACAGCATCTCTTCGACCGCGACCCGATCCGTCGCGGGATCGAACCCGTTCAGGTTGGCCAGCAGAAAGCGCGACGTGTTGCGGATACGCCGATAGACGTCGGCCGTGCGCTTGAGGATCTCGTCGGAGACCGCCATCTCGCCGGAATAGTCGGTGGAGGCGACCCACAGGCGCAGGATGTCGGCGCCGAGCTTGTCCATGACCTGCTGCGGTGCGATCACGTTACCCAGCGACTTGGACATCTTGCGGCCCTTTTCGTCGACGGTGAAACCGTGAGTCAGCAACGCCTTGTAGGGCGGATGACCGTCGATGGCGCTGCCGGTCAGCAGTGAGGAGTGAAACCAGCCGCGATGCTGGTCCGAGCCCTCGAGGTAGAGATCCGCGCGGGGGCCGGTGTCGTGACCGAGCGGATGCGAGCCGCGCAGCACGTGCCAATGGGTGGTGCCGGAGTCGAACCAGACATCGAGCGTGTCGGTGACCTTTTCGTAGTCGGCGGCCTCGTCACCCAGCAGTTCGCTCGGCTCGAGCTTGAACCAGGCATCGATCCCTTCGATCTCGACGCGGCTGGCCACCTGCTCCATCAGTTCGACAGTGCGCGGATGCAGCTCGCCGGTGGCGCGGTGCAGGAAAAACGGGATCGGCACGCCCCAGTTACGCTGACGCGAAATGCACCAGTCAGGGCGGTTGGCGATCATGGCGTGCAGACGCGCCTTGCCCCAGCCGGGGATGAAGTCAGTCGCCTCGACCCCGGCCAGCGCTGTCTCGCGCAGCGTCTTGCCGTTGGTGCCTTCGATATCCATGCCGACGAACCACTGCGCGGTGGCACGATAGATCACCGGCGTCTTGTGGCGCCAGCAGTGCATGTAGCTATGGGTGATCTTTTCGTGCGCCAGCAGCGCGCCCGCTTCCTCGAGCGTGGCGACGATATGCGGGTTGGCCTTCCAGATCATCTGGCCGCCGAACAGCGCCAGATCGTCGGCGTAGACGCCGTTGCTCTGCACGGGATTGAGGATCTCGTCGAAACTCATGCCGTAGGCGCGGCAGGTGGCGAAGTCATCCTCGCCGTAGGCCGGCGCGGAATGCACCAGGCCGGTGCCGGCACCCAGTTCGACATAGTCGGCGACGTAGACCGGTGAACGCCGCTCGTAGCCGGCACCCATGCTGGCCAGCGGGTGGCGAAACGCGATGTGTTCGAGACTCGCGCCCGGCGCCGTGGCCAGGGTTTCGCCCGTCAGCCCGAAACGTTCGAGACAGCTCTCGACCAGCTCTTCGGCGAGCAGCAGCAGACGCTCGCCGGTATCGACCAGCGCGTAGGTGAACTCCGGATGGACGTTGAGCGCCTGATTGGCCGGGATGGTCCATGGCGTCGTCGTCCAGATCACGGCAGCCGCCGGTTTCGGCAGGGAGTCGAGCCCGAAGGCCGCAGCCAGCTTGGCGTCATCAACGCTCGGGAAAGCGACATCGATGGCATCGGACTGCTTGTCCTGATATTCGACTTCGGCCTCGGCCAGCGCCGAGCCACAGTCGAAACACCAGTTGACCGGTTTGAGCCCCTTGAACACGTAACCGCCCTTGACCATCTCGGCCAGCGCGCGGATTTCGCCCGCCTCGTTGGCAAAGTTCATGGTCAGGTAGGGATGGTCCCAGTCGCCCTGAACACCGAGACGCACGAAACCTTCTTTCTGGACCTCTACCTGGGCGCTGGCGTACTCGCGACACAGCGCACGCGCTTCGTCGGCCGGCAGGTGCTTGCCATGGGTCGTTTCGACCTTATGTTCGATCGGCAGCCCGTGGCAGTCCCAGCCCGGTACATAGGGCGCATCGAAACCGGCCAGATTCTTCGACTTGACGATGAAGTCCTTGAGCAGCTTGTTGACCGCGTGACCGATATGAATGCTGCCGTTGGCATAGGGAGGGCCGTCATGCAGCACGAACCGCTCACGCCCCTGGCGCGATTCACGCAGCCAGGCGTAGAGATTCATGTCATTCCACTGCGCGATTCGCGCCGGCTCCCGCGCCGGCAGGTTGCCGCGCATGGGGAAGTCGGTCGAAGGCAGATTCAGCGTGTGCTTGTAGTCACTCATGGCGGTATCGATTCGCTCGGGGCTAGGTTCGTGTCACTCGGGCTTTAGTCAACAGGGCTCGGTGCGGGAGTCGTTCGTTCCGGCACGGCAATTCGCCGCAAACCGGAGCATGGCGTCCAGGGCGTCGTTGCGAGTACCGAAGCCCTGGATCACGGGGTTGAAGATTTCACTCATCGGGTGCGTCCCCGCCGGTCTCCGGCGGCAGTGGCGCAGAGGCCAGCGGAAAGCGCGCCTGCGGCAGCGTCGCGGCAGCGCAGGACGACATCTGCGGGCTCGCCTCGCCCCCCGACTGCTGCGCCAGAGGAAAATAGGCTCGGGCCGATGCTAGGTCGCGATGGATCTGCGTGACCAGCGCATCGAAATTGTCGAACTTCACTTCGCCGCGCAGGCGTGCACAGGGCACGACGGTCAACGACTGGCCGTACAGATCGATCTCGCGGTCGAGCAGGTGAACCTCCAGCATCGGCCGGTCTGACCCTACCGTCGGTCGCCAGCCGATATTGGCGACACCCGCGGCCCACTCACCGTCAGGCAGCCTCGTGGCGCAGGCGAACACGCCGCGCATCGCCAGCGGCCGACGCGTCAGGGGCACGTTGGCCGTCGGCACGCCGATGGTTCGCCCCAGCTGCCGGTCACGCACCACGCGCCCCTTGAACGCATAGGGGCGACCCAGCATCCGCGCTGCCTGATAAAAGTTGCCGCTCGCCAGCAGTGTGCGCACGCGCGTACTGGAGACACGCTCATCGTCGAGGGCGAAGGTTCGCGTATGCTCTACCGCAAACCCGCGCGCCTTGCCGACAGCCTGCAACAGGGTGAAGTCGCCGGCGCGGTCGCAGCCGAACCGGAAATCGTCACCGACCACCAGGTGGCGTACGTGGAGACCGTTGATCAGCACCCGTTCGACGAATTGGTTGGCCGTCAGGCTACGCAGCGCGTCGTTGAACGGCAGGCACAGAATACGATCGGCGCCGTGCGCGGCCAGCAGTTCGACCTTGTCACGCAACCGCGTCAGCCGCGGCGGCGCTTGGTCGGCGGCGAAGTATTCGCGGGGCTGCGGCTCGAAGACGACCACCGTCACCGGCAGGTCAGCGGCCTGCGACAGCGCCTGGAGCTGCTCCAGAATCGCCTGGTGACCGAGATGCACGCCGTCGAAGTTACCGATCGTCGCCACGCAGCCGCGCTCATCGCCGGCTGCGTCGCGTCCTTTTGACAGATTGTGCAGGCCTCGAATCAGTTCCATAACGACTCGCCGTCAGCAAAGACTTCCATTATAACCAAGGGCTCCGCCGCGGGATAATCGGGTCCACGCCCTTGTGCGATTGGCCCGGCCGTCCGCGTTCATCCCCGCAGTCGGAAATGACGCAGGCGCACGCCACTCGCCGCCAGCCACGCGAAGTAGACCCCAGCGCCAGCCGCGACCAGCAACGTCAGCTCGCCCGCGCGGTGCAGCGCGCCCCATTCGACCCAGACATGCCAGGATGGCGACAGCCACCACAGCACCAGCCCCATCAGCAGGCAGCCGCCCACGACCTGAAAGGCGTAGCGTCCCCAGCCGGGCTGAAAGCGCAGCACCCCGCGCTTACGCAGCCCCGCGCCGAGCAGTCCGGCGTTCAGAAACGCCGACAGCGCAGTCGCCAGCGCCAGACCGGCATGCGCCAGCGGGACGATCAATGCCAGGTTCATGAGCATGTTGGCCGCCATGGCCACGATACCGATCTTGACCGGCGTTTTGGTGTCCTGCCGCGCGAAATATCCCGGCGCAAGCACCTTGATCAGCATGAACGCCAGCAGGCCGAGTGCGTAGGCCCGCAAGCTGCGCGAGGCCATGACCACATCATGGTCAGTCATCGCGCCGTAGTGGAACAGCGTTACCAGCAGCGGCTCCGCCAACAGCACGAGAGCGAGCGCCGCAGGCAGGCCGATCAGCAGTACCATGCGCAGCGCCCAGTCGAGCATGCGCGCGAAATGCTCTCCGGACTGCTCCGCATGGCGCTTGGAGAGCGCCGGCAGAATGACCGTGGCGATGGCGATGCCAAACACCCCCAACGGCAGCTCGACCAGGCGATCCGAATAGTAGAGCCACGAGACACTGCCCGAGACCAGAAACGAGGCGAGCACGGTATCCAGCAGCAGGTTGATCTGAGATACCGAGACACCGAACAGCGCCGGCGTCATCAGCCGTAGAATCCGCCTCACGCCGGGATGGCGGAAATTCGGCACGAACCGAGGCGTCAGCCCCAGCCGGGCAAGAAACGGTAGCTGAAACAGCAGCTGCGCGGCCCCCGCGATCAGGACCCCCCAGGCCAGACCCAGCGCCGGGTCGCTCATCAGCGGCGTCAACCACAGCGCCGCACCGATGAGACAGACGTTGAGCAGCACGGGCGTGAATGCCGGTACCGCAAACCGCTCCCAGGTATTGAGCACGCTACCGGCGAAGGCCGTCAGCGAGATCAGCAGCAGATAAGGAAAGGTCAGCCGCAGCATTTCCGCAGTGAGCGCCAGCTTACCGGGATCGGCCTTAAAACCGGGGGCAAAGAGCCATGTCAGCCACGGCGCCGCCGCGATCGCCAGCGCCGTGATCAGCGCCAGCACCACGCTCAGGCTGCCGGAGACCGCATCCAGCAGCTCGCGCACTTCCGCGCGCGTGCGCTGCGTGGCGTACTCCGAGAGCACCGGTACGAAGGCCTGATTGAATGCCCCCTCGGCAAACAGTCGGCGCATGAAATTAGGAATCTTGAAGGCGACGAAGAACGCATCCGCGCCGCTGCCGGCACCGAGCAGCGCGGCGATGACCACGTCTCGCACCAGCCCCAGCACCCGCGAGGCGAGCGTCATCACGCTGACGACCATGCCCGAGCGCAGCAGACCGCCGCGCGTCGTCGGCATCGCCGTCTCGCCGGTCGCAGTCTCTTCTATCGGCTCGCTGACGGCGGGCCTGGTTTTATCACTCATGCGATGCCGCCTCGGCCTGCAGGAGATGTCATGCGGAATACGACGAAGCGTCGTCCCAGTTCCGACGATGCCGTATGCAATAGTCGGTCATAAAAACCGGCCGGTCATAAAACCGGTTGTAAAAAAAAGCTCGGCCACAAAAAAACCGGCCGAAGCCGGTTTTTTCGATCAAGGCGTCCGGCTCAGGCAGCCAGCGCCTTAATTCGCTTGTTCAAGCGGCTCTTGATGCGAGCAGCCTTTTTCTTGGACAGCGCATCCTTGTCGGCGATGCGGTCGATGACCGGCTGCGCCGCCTTGAATTCGGTGTTGGCCTGCGCCTGATCGCCAGATTGGATCGCCTTGATCACGCGCTTGATATAAGTACGGACCATGCTGCGCTGACTGGCATTGTGCTTGCGGCGGTCTTCCGCCTGACGTGCGCGCTTGCGCGCTTGCTTGGTATTCGCCACCGTCGACTCCTTGGAGATGTTGACAGTCAATTCTGTGAGTTAAATCACCCAGGCCAGCCTCGAAACCGCTTCAGGCCAACCCTGAATGATTCGGCCGAATGTTGATGCTGCGCCCAACTTCGCTTCGAAAACGCGTTCGAAATCAAAGACGATTCGAGCCACAACGATCGTCACTGGGACGATCCTTCACGGGCCATGTCTGAGAGGATGCGGGATTCTATCACAAGCGTTGAGCGCCATACCAGCGTTCAACGCGTGACACGACACCCTAAAGCACGACCAGATTGTCCCGGTGAATCAGCTCCGGCGCTTCCATGTAGCCAAGAATCTCGGCGATACGCTGACTCGGCTGCCCCAGCAGACGCTCGGCATCAGCGCTCGCGTAGTTGATGAGCCCCTTGGCGACGCGCGCGCCGGATTCGTCGACGCAGACCACCATGTCACCGCGCCGAAAACTGCCTTGCAGCCACTTGACGCCGACAGGTAACAAACTGGACCCCTGGGAGCGCAACACCGAAACCGCGCCGGCATCGAGCGTCAGCGTCCCGCGGACCTGAAGCTGGCCCGCTAGCCAGCGCTTGCGCGCCGCCAGCGGGGCGTGATCGGGATGCAGAAGCGTCCCGAGCGACTCGCCCTCGATCAATCGGGTCAGCACCGTCGGCTGGCGACCGCTGGCAATGGCGGTTACGGCGCCGGAGCGTGCCGCCAGGCGAGCCGCGCGCAGCTTGGTCGCCATGCCCCCGCGACCCAGCACGCCGCCACCGCCGGCCATGGCATCGAGCCTCGGGTCGTCGGCGTCACCCTCTTCAATCAGTTTGGCGTCGGGATTACCGCGCGGATCCGCGTCGAACAGCCCTTCCTGGTCGGTCAGAATGAGCAAGGCATCCGCCTCGAGCAGATTGGCGACCAGCGCGCCCAGCGTATCGTTGTCGCCGAAGCGGATCTCGTCGGTGACGACGGTATCGTTTTCGTTGATCACCGGTACGACGCCGAGCTGCACCAGCGTGCGCAGCGCCGAACGCGCATTGAGGTAGCGCTTGCGGTTGGACAGATCGTCATGGGTCAGCAGCACCTGCGCGCTGCGTAAACCATGACGCGCGAAGTGGGTTTCGTAGCACTGCGACAGCCCGCTCTGCCCGACGGCTGCCGCGGCCTGCAGTTCGTGCACGGCACTCGGGCGAGAGTGCCAGCCGAGCCGTGCCATCCCCTCGGCGATGGAGCCGGAGGAGACCAGCACGACTTCGATGCCACGACGATGAAGCGCCGCCATCTGGTCGACCCAGCCACCGATCGCGGCGTCGTCCAGCCCGCGACCGTCGTTGGTCAGCAGTGCGCTGCCGATTTTCACCACGACACGTCTGGCACCGCTGAGCACCTCGCGTCCCCACCGTCGATCCGCCGTCATCGCCTCGCCTCTTTCGTCACGCTCCGCTCCGCCTGTGTCGACCCACGCCTTCGATCAGCGGGTATATTCGATCTCGACGTCGTGATCATCGTCATCGTCGTCAAGATCGTCTTCGACCTCGCCACGCTTCACGCGAAGACGCGCCTGATGCGCCTCGACGCGCGCCACCGACTCCGCTTCCATCCGGGCGCGCATGTCCCGCTCGCGCTCGGCGGCGGCCTCGTCCTCGTTCTCTAGCTGGCGCTGCTCGGTCAGCCAGCGATGAGCGGCCTGCACCAGCTCGTCCGTACCTTCACTCGAGATGGCCGAAATCCGGTAGACCGGCCCGCTCCAGCTCAGGCGCGCAAGGATATCGTCAACCCGCGCCTCGCGCTCCTCCACCGGCACCAGATCGAGCTTGTTGATCACCAGCCAGCGCGGCAGCTCCGATAGTGTCGGCGAGAATCGCTCGAGTTCGCCAGCGATCGATTCGACCACCGCAACCGGATCGGCATCATCGAACGGCGCGGCATCGACCACGTGCAGCAGCAGTCGCGTGCGGGTCAGGTGCTTGAGAAAACGCAGCCCCAGGCCCGCACCATCGGAGGCACCCTCGATCAACCCGGGCACGTCAGCCATCACGAAGTGCTCATGCGTGCCCAGCTTGACCACACCCAAATTGGGCACCAGCGTGGTGAACGGATAGTCGGCAACCTTGGGCTTGGCAGCGGAAACGGCACGGATCAGCGTCGACTTGCCGGCATTCGGCATGCCCAGCAGGCCCACATCCGCCATCACCTTCATCTCCAGACGAAGCTTGCGTCGCTCGCCATCGGTCCCCGGCGTCGTGCGTCGCGGCGCCCGGTTGGTCGAAGACTTGAAGTGGATGTTGCCCAGACCACGGCGCCCGCCCTGCGCCACCAGCACGACCTGTCCTTCACTGGTCACGTCGGCGATCACCTCGAGCGTATCCTCGTCGATCACCGTGGTACCGACCGGCACCTTGACGTGCAGATCCTCGCCCGCCTTGCCGCTCATCTGTCGACCCTGACCGGGCTGGCCGTTCTGCGCCTTGTAGAAGCGCTGAAACTTGAAATCTATCAGCGTATTGAGCGACTCGTCACCGATCAGGTAGACGCTGCCGCCGTGGCCGCCGTCACCGCCGTCCGGCCCCCCACGCGGCACGAATTTCTCGCGCCGGAAGCTGAGACAGCCGTTCCCGCCCTTGCCGGCCTCGACCGTGATCGACGTTTCATCGACGAATTGCATGTCACTCTCCCGGCGGCGCACCGCTCAGAGGTTGTTCGACGGAAACCAGCCTGTCTTCCGCCCGCGCAAAAAGCCCGCACATACGAAAAAGCCCCGCCTGGGCGGGGCTTTTCACGCAGCGTTCGTGAAGTCTCAGGCGGAGACTACGCTCACGAACTTGCGGTTCTTCGGACCTTTCTGCTCGAACTTGATCACGCCGTCGTTCAGCGCGAAAAGCGTGTGGTCCTTGCCGATGCCGACACCCGTGCCCGCGTGGAACTTGGTGCCGCGCTGGCGAACGATGATGTTGCCGGCGATCGCCTTCTGTCCACCATACAGCTTGACGCCAAGGCGTTTGGATTCGGAATCGCGACCGTTACGCGTACTACCGGCAGCCTTCTTGTGAGCCATTGCGAATACCTCCTTTCCGGGGGAATGATCCGCTTACGCGGAGATTCCGGTGATCTTCACTTCAGTGAACCACTGACGGTGGCCCTGACGCTTCATGTGATGCTTACGACGACGGAACTTGATGATCTGGACCTTGTCGCCGCGACCGTGCGCAACGATCTCTGCAGACACCTTGGCACCGTCGACCAGCGGCGCGCCGACCTTGATGTCGTCGCCGTCGGCAACCAGCAGCACCTGATCGAATTCCAGGCTGTCGCCGGTCGGCACTTCCAGCTTCTCGAGCTTCAGTGTCTGACCTTCCTGCACGCGGTACTGCTTACCGCCACTCTTGATTACAGCGTACATATTGCTCTCCGGACACTCGTCGGGGTTGGTGCTCTTGGATCGGCCTGCGGCAAGTGGTGCCCCTTCCGGCAACCATCTGACAGGGAGCATGACGAGTTGGGTCGCGGATTATAGCGACTCTCCCGTTACCCGACAAGGCGTCTTCACCATCGATCACGCCCTCTTGTCATGCCTATTGTAAGGTGCCGCGCGCTGCCGACTCGTTCGCCGGCAGCCCCAAGAACCCGCGCCAGGCGGCTTGACGCACCTTGGGGTGCCACCTAGCATAGCTCTCCACATCGCCTCTCCCGGTCGCGGCACGCCGCTCATGGCCGACGTCGAGCGGCCCCCGAAGCCCCATCCGAATCTGTGACAAGCCGACCATGCAACCCAACGCCGCATCCATCCATGCGTCGGTGGCCGAGGACTTCGCCGCCGTCAACCGCACGATCCTAGATCAGCTGGCGTCGCGCATTCCTCTAGTCGAGACCATCGGACAGTACATCATCGAGAGCGGCGGCAAACGCCTGCGCCCGCTGCTGGTACTGCTTGCCGCGCGCGCGCTCGACTATCAGGGCAACAGGCACATCACGCTCGCCACGCTGATCGAGTTCATGCATACCTCGACGCTGCTGCACGACGACGTGGTCGACGAGTCCAGCCGCCGTCGCGGCAAGGCAACCGCCAATGACACCTGGGGCAACGCGCCTTCGGTACTGGTCGGCGACTTCCTCTATTCCCGCTCGTTCCAGATGATGGTCGAGGTCGGCTCGATGCGAATCATGCAGGTGCTCTCCGGCGCGACCTGCGTGATCGCCGAAGGCGAAGTGCAGCAGCTGACCAATATCGGCAACGCGGACATCGCGGAATCCGACTATTTCGACACCATCCAGGGCAAGACCGCGATGCTGTTCGAAGCGGCTTCTCACAGCGGCGCCATTCTCGCCGAGGCCAGCGCCGAGCAGGAACGCGCGCTCAAGCTCTACGGACGCTACCTAGGACTCGCCTTCCAGCTGATCGACGATCTGCTCGACTACCAGGGCGATGCCGAGACCATGGGTAAGAACGTCGGTGACGACCTCGCCGAGGGCAAGCCGACACTGCCGCTGATCTATGCCATGCGGGAGGGCAGCCCGGCGCAGGCAGCACTGATCCGCGAAGCGATCGGCAATGGCGGCCTCGATCACCTCGACGAGGTATTGGCGATCGTGCGCGAAACCGGCGCGCTGGAATACACCCAGCGGCGCGCCGAAGAGATGGCTGCCAAGGCGCGTGAACAGCTCGAACAGCTGTCGCCAAGCCCCTATCGTGAGAGCATGGAGACGCTGACGCGGGTCGCAGTCGAAAGAGATGTTTAAAACCCGATCCCCCGGGGTTGCGCCGCGCCGCCGGATGCGTATAATTCACCTCCGTCGATTCAGCCCCTCATCGGGCATCGCGACGAAACACCGACTCGGAATATAGCTCAGCTTGGTAGAGCGCTGCCTTCGGGAGGCAGAGGTCGTAGGTTCGAATCCTGCTATTCCGACCAAGATTATCGAAAAGCGCCGCAGACCCGTTCTGCGGCGCTTTTTTTGTGCACTCGTCTTTTGCGCACTCGATTGCCGTTCTGCCAGCGATCAGCGATCAAACCTGTGCTTACCGCGCCCGCCGGCTGTTTTGACATCTCATGTCATTATGTTTCTAATTATTTCAAAATATCGCGTCTATCCAACCTCACTCGGCTGCTCGGTGCGAAGAAGCGACCGGACAGCGCGCAACGGCTCCTCCCGCCCCGACGATTTCGCAGCCCCTTCGATGACACTTAAGGCTTATGGGCGCAGGGGAGCACCACCACTAGAGTGATGATAGCCAGCGCTGCAGCCGAGACGAACCGTGCGCTGCCGGGATGGCAGCGCGCTGGATCGAGGCAGCGAGGCCCCACCGTTTTCTTCCGGCGCGAACGCTCCTACGAGCCTCCCACCGGGATCGACTACCAGGAGGTAGCCCCATGTCGACCCGTCCGATCACGACTTCCCTCATCGCTCTTCTCATCGCGCTCGCCCTCACGTTGCCGACGGCCTACGCTCAAGACCCGAATGACGATCAGACCCCACCGCCCTGGTCGCAGCAGGATATCGAGACTGCGCAGGCCCAGTGTCGCGCCAACATGACCGCAACCGGCATCGAGGGTCCCAAGGTCGAGCGCTACTGTGAGTGCGCCGCGCAGGCGCTGCAGGAGCGCTTCAGCGCCGTCGAGGTCAAGAAGATGCGCCGCGAACATAACGCCAGCGACAGCGAGGACAATCGCCCGCCGGAACTGGCCCAGGCACTGGAGCAGTGCTCACCGGTACTGGAATCGCAGTGAACGTGCCTTCGCCGCATCCATTGGCCGCCGTCACCGCGTATGTCCGTGCAGTCGATTGACGATCGTGCGCTCGTGTATCGCCTTCATGGGTAGAGAACGATGACGTTGGCCGAAGCGCGGCCCGCCAGGAAGCGAGGCTCGCCAGCAACCCCGGTTGGAACGAACCGGGAGCCGAGGGTGGCAAAGTCCGACAGCACGCCGCGCGTGAGCGAGGGGTGAGCAAGGAAAGCACAGCGCGCAGCAATGGAGCGCGCAGCGCGCGGAAAAATGACCTAACTTTCAGCCTGACGACCCAATCGTGCGTTCCGCGTCGCGGCGAGCACCGACGCAAGTCCCCGGCAACGGATGCCGGTGGTCGGAAACGGCGACGTTCAGGTTGGCGGTCGGCCGGCACCTACAGTCAGTGAACTGCCGTCATGGACGGACGGCATCGATCGCGGCAGTCCTCGGGCTACCGCTGGATGCGATGGATCAACGCGGGAATTCAGGGAAGGGACAGATGGCATCTCACGCCGCCGATATCACGGATCAGGAAGAGGAGCTGGCGCGCCTGCGCGAGAGGATTCAAGGGCGCCTCGATCAGCTACTGCCGCAGACCGACCAGCGCGATCTCGTCAGCGCCGCCATGCGCGAGAGTGCACTGGCGCCGGGCAAGCGAATCCGCCCTCTCTTGATGATGCTGACCGCGCGTGATCTCGGCTGCGTTCAGCACCCTGGCCTGCTCGATCTGGCCTGCGCCGTGGAGATGGTACACGCCGCCTCCCTGGTGCTCGACGATCTTCCCTGCATGGATGACGCCCAGCTCCGCCGGGGCCGACCGACCATCCACCGCCGTTTCGGCGAGAACGTGGCCATCCTTGCCGCCGTCGCGCTGCTCAGCGGTGCCTTCGGCGTCATCGCCAACGCCGCCGGACTCTCGGATACGCAGCGCACCCGTGCCGTTGACGAGCTCTCCCGCGCCGTCGGTCAGCAGGGCCTGGTCCGCGGCCAATTTCTCGACCTCAGCGAGGGCAACGCCACCCGCTCGCTCGAAGCCATCGCCGACACCAACGAACTCAAGACCAGCGTACTGTTCGGTGCCACGCTGCAGCTCGCCGCCATCGCGGCTGAAGCCACGGAGGCAGCCGGTGACGCGCTGAGAGGCTTTGCCCGCGATCTCGGTCAGGCATTTCAGCTGCTCGATGACCTTGCCGATGGCCGCAGCGATACCGGCAAGGACGTCGCTCAGGATCTGGGCAAGTCGACACTGGTCGCGATGCTCGGCAGTGACGCCGTTCACCAGCGTCTGCGCGAGCATCTCAAGCGCGCCGAGGTCCACTTCGCCCACGCCTGCGGTCCGCGGACGCCGACTCAGGCCTTCATGCACGCCTGGTTCGAGCGCCAGCTGAATCATGAAGCGCCTGCCATGTCGACCGTGTCGCGTCAGCGCCAGCCCTCTTGAGCGGGGAGAGATGACGATGCGCCCTTCCCCACCCGCCGTCGAGGCGCCAGCGGAGCTGGTCAGACGCAAGAACGACCATCTCGACATCGTGCTGGATGCGACCCGGGCCGTTTCCCGGGCGCGCACCGGATTCGATCGCTGGCGCTTCGAGCACTGCGCGCTTCCGGAGCTCGACCTCGATGGTATCGATCTGTCCGCGTCGCTGTTCGGACGACGGTTGCAGGCTCCCCTGCTGATCAGCTCGATGACCGGCGGCGCCGCCCGCGCCGTCTCGATCAATCGCCATCTCGCGGAAGCGGCGCAGACCCTGGGCCTGGCCATGGGCGTCGGCTCTCAGCGCGTCGCCATCGAGGGCGCCGCCGACCTGGGACTGGATCGCTCGCTGCGTGATATCGCGCCGGACGTGCCGCTACTCGCCAACCTGGGCGCTGCTCAGATCCGCGGCCGCGAGGGACTCGATTACGCTCGCCGCGCGGTCGAGATGATCGACGCCGACGCGCTGATCGTGCATCTCAACCCGCTGCAGGAAGCCGTGCAGCCAGGCGGCGACCGCGACTGGCGCCGGGTACTGGAGTCCATCGCTCGCCTGGCCTCCGCGCTGGACGCCCCCGTGGTCATCAAGGAAGTCGGCGCCGGTATCTCGGCCGACGTCGCCGCACGCCTGGCCGAGGCCGGCGTGGCCATGGTGGATGTCGCAGGCGCCGGCGGCACGAGCTGGGCTGCGGTCGAGGGGGAGCGCGCCGGCGACGCTCACGCTCGCGCCGTCGCGATGGCCTTCGCCGACTGGGGCATTCCAACAGCCGAGGCGCTGCAGGCGATTCATGCCCGGGTGCCGGCACTGCCACTGATCGCCTCCGGTGGTATCCGCGATGGGATCGAGGTCGCCAAGGCACTGCGGCTCGGCGCTTGCCTGGTCGGACAGGCTGCGGCAACGCTGGCCGGCGCGAGTGAGTCGAGCGATGCCGTGGTGGCGCATTTTCGAGTTCTCATCGAGCAGCTGCGTATTGCCTGCTTCTGCACCGGCAGCCCGGATATCGCCGCGCTGAAACGCGCCAGGCTGCATCCGTCGGAGAGCGTGCGTTGAGCCATTTCGCCGTCGTTGCACCGCCGCTCTACAGTCATTTCCAGGCGCTCGAAGCGCTGGCGGTCACGCTGATCGGCCGCGGTCACCGCGTGACCTTCGTGCATCGCGCCGCGGCCCGCCCGCTGATTCGTGACGCGCGAATCAACTTCACGGCGATCGATACGCCGACCGCCGCCTTTCGGTCGGGGCATCGCGCGTTTGCGATGCGGGCCAGCGCACTGTCGATTCGTCGTGTCATCGTCGACATGGCCGCCAGTACCGATGAGCTCGCCTCCGCCCTGCCGCCGCTGCTCGATCGACTTGGCGTCGACGCTGTCATCGCGGACCAGATGGAGGCCGCCGGCGGTCTGGTTGCCGAAGGAGTCGGTTTGCCCTTCGTGTCGGTCGCCTGTGCGCTGCCGGTCGATCGGGAGGCCGGCCTCCCGCTGCCGGTGATGCCCTTCAGCTACGCCACCGACGCGCGCGCGAGACAGCAGTACGCCGCGAGCGAGCGAATCTACGACTGGTTGATGCGTCCGCACGCTCGCGTGATCGCCACCCATGCCGCCCGTTTCGGCCTGGGAAGGCGCGAGGCTTTGCATCACTGCCTGTCGCCTCTGGGGCAGATCAGCCAGACGCCCGCGACACTTGACTTTCCGCGGCAGGCGCTACCCGCCCATTTCCACGCCGTCGGCCCGCTGCGCTCGCCGACGTCCGCTCGGGGCGGGCGCTGGACGATCGACGCTGACCGCCCGTTCGTCTTCGCGTCGTTCGGCACCCTGCAGGGACACCGGTTCGGCCTGTTCGAGAAGGTCGCTCGCGCTTGTCGACGGATCGGCGCGCGACTGCTCGTGGCCCACTGCGGCGGCCTCACCGCGCATCAGGCGCGCCGGCTCCAGAGCCGTGGTGCCACCTTCGTCACCGATTTTGCCGATCAGCATGCCGCACTTGCGCAAGCCGATGCCGTGGTGACCCATGGCGGCCTCAACACGGTGCTCGACGCCATCACCGCGGAAACCCCGATGCTGGTCATTCCACTCGCCTTCGATCAACCCGGCGTTGCCGCCCGGGTCGCCTGGCACGGCCTGGGCGAGCGCGCATCGCGCTTCGCCTCCGCCGGCCAGATCGCCGAGGGCCTATCGCGCCTGCTGGCGAGTGACGATTACCGCCAGCGACTCGCGGCTTCCCGCGAGGGCCTGATCAGCGCCGGTGGCGTCGAGCGCGCCGCGCGGCTCGTCGAAGCTGCCCTGGTGACGAGAACCGCCGGCGACGCTCGTGCGACGGGCCAAGCGGCGCAGCCCCAGCCGGCGGTGGTCTCTTGATGCAACCGCATGCGATACCCGCAGTGCCGCCCGGTGGCTGGGACCTCATTCTGGTCGGCGGCGGACTGGCCAATGGCCTGATCGCCTGTCATTTGCGCGAGACACGGCCTGAACTGGACGTGCTGGTGCTCGAGGCAGGACCACGAGCCGGCGGCAACCACACCTGGTCGTTCCACCAAGGAGATCTGTCCGCGGCCCAGCACGCCTGGCTCGCTCCGTTCGTCACCAGCCGCTGGTCAGGCTATGACGTGCGCTTTCCGGCGCTCGAGCGGCGCCTCGACGGCGACTATCTGAGCATCACTTCGGAACGCTTTGCCGCCGTGATGGCGACGACGCTTGGCGAGCGGCTGGTGACGAGCTGCGAGGTCGAGTCGCTGTCACCGACCGCGGTCCGCCTCGCCAGCGGCGAGAGGCTGACGGCGCGCGGCGTGATCGACGGTCGGGGGCCGCTCGCGCCGGAAGCCGCCAATCCGCATCTCTGGACCGGCTTTCAGGCCTTCGTCGGTCAGGCGTGGCGGCTTTCGCGACCGCACGGGCTGGTCAGACCGATACTCATGGATGCGACCGTCGATCAACAGGGCGGCTACCGCTTTGTCTATACGCTGCCACTCTCGCCGGATCGCCTGCTGATCGAGGATACGCACTACGTCGACGGCCCCGCGCTCGAGGTCGTGCGTGCTCGCGCGAATATCACCGACTACGCCGCAGCGCGCGGATGGCAGCTCGACACGCTCGAGCGCGAGGAGCGCGGCGCGCTGCCGATCACGCTCGCCGGGGACTTCACGCGCTTCTGGCAGCGGCTCGACGGCCAGCCGACAAGCGGACTGCGCGCCGGGCTCTTCCACCCCACGACAGGCTACTCGCTCCCCCAGGCGGCAGCGTTGGCCGAGCATCTTTCGGGGCTTTCCTCGTTCGAGGCCAGCCAGCTGTTCGACGAGATTCGCGCCTTCGCGGCCGAGCGTTGGCGCGCGCAGCGCTTCTATCGCATGCTCGATCGCATGCTGTTTCTCGCCGGCAAGCCGGACGCGCGCTGGCAGGTCATGCAGCGTTTCTACCGGCTCGACGCCGCGCTGATCGAGCGCTTCTACGCCGGGCGCTCGACGATCAAAGACAAGCTTCGCATTCTCAGCGGCAAACCGCCGGTGCCGGTGGGGCAAGCCATGAACGCCATCATGCAACGGACGTCTCGACTCAAGGCACTTCCATGAAAAAAACGATCGTGATCGGCGCCGGTTTCGGCGGCCTGGCGCTGGCCATTCGCCTGCAGGCAGCGGGGATTCCGACGCTGTTGCTGGAAGCCCGCGACAAGCCCGGAGGGCGAGCCTACGTCTATGAGGATCAGGGCTTCACCTTCGACGCCGGCCCCACCGTCATTACCGATCCTTCGGCGCTCGAAGCGCTGTTCGAGACTGCCGGGCGCCGGCTCGCTGACTATGTCGAGCTGCTGCCAGTGACGCCGTTCTATCGCCTGCGCTGGGAGTCCGGCCAGATTTTCGATTACGCCAACGACCAGGCCGCGCTCGAGGCACAGATTCGCCGCTTCAACGCCGACGACGTCGACGGCTACCGGCGTTTCCTGCACTACTCCCGCGAGGTGTTTCAGGAGGGCTATCTCAAGCTCGGCAGCCAGCCGTTTCTCTCCTTTCGCGACATGCTCAAGGCCGCGCCCGCCCTGACTCGACTGCAGGCGTGGCGCAGCGTCTACGGCATGGTATCGACCTTCATCCGCGACGAGCATCTACGTCAGGCATTCTCGTTCCATTCGCTGCTGGTCGGCGGCAATCCGTTCTCGACCTCCTCGATCTATACGCTGATTCATGCGCTGGAACGAGAGTGGGGGGTGTGGTTCCCGCGTGGCGGCACCGGTGCGCTGGTTCAGGGCATGGTCAAGCTTTTCGAAGAGCTTGGCGGCGAGTTCGAGTTGAATGCCCGCGTCGAGCGCCTGGAAACCGACGGCGACCGTGTCACCGGCGTGACCCTCGAGGATGGCCGCCACTTCGAGGCGGCGGCAGTGGCCTCCAATGCCGATGTCACCAATACCTACGCCAAGCTGCTCGGCGAGCATCCGCAGGGTCAAGCGGAGGGCGCGAAGCTGAAGCGCAAGCGCATGAGCAATTCGCTGTTCGTGCTCTACTTCGGACTGGACCACAGCGATGGCAACCGTCACGACGACATGGCTCACCACACCGTCTGCTTCGGCCCCCGCTATCGCGGCCTGATCCACGATATCTTCCACCGCGATACGCTCTCCGAAGACTTCTCGCTCTACCTCCACGCACCGTGCGTGACCGACCCCTCGCTCGCCCCGCCCGGCTGTGGCGCCTATTACGTCCTCGCGCCGGTGCCGCACCTGGGCACCGCCGATCTCGATTGGGACGTCGAGGGACCGCGCCTGCGCGAGCGCATCTTCGACTATCTCGAAGCCAACGTGATGCCCGGGCTGCGTGAACAGCTGGTCACGCATCGCATCTTCACGCCGTTCGATTTTCGCGACACCCTCGATGCGCACCTCGGTTCGGCCTTCTCGATCGAACCGATTCTCACGCAGAGCGCGTGGTTCCGTCCGCACAACCGCGATAGCCGCCTCTCCAATCTCTATCTGGTTGGCGCGGGCACGCACCCGGGCGCCGGCATTCCCGGGGTGATCGGCTCGGCCAAGGCGACGGCGGGGTTGATGATCGACGACGACGCACGGCGGGAGGCGTCGTGACCGCACCGGCTACCGATAACGCGCTGCGCGATCACGCCGAGCAGACCATCGCCGTCGGCTCCAGGAGCTTCGCCACTGCCGCCAGACTGTTCGATGCCGAGACACGCCGCAGCGCGCTGATGCTCTACGCCTGGTGCCGCCACTGCGACGACGTGATCGACGATCAGGCGTTGGGATTTTCGAGTCCGGAAGGGGCGGCCGGCAGCGCCACGCCCACCGGTTCCAGCGAAGAAGCGCTGAGCCGCCTGGAGACGCTCAAGGCATCCACCCGGCGCGCTTACGCCAATGAGCCGATGCATGAGCCTGCCTTCGCCGCGTTTCAGGCGGTCGCGCTCGAGCACGCCATTCCACCGTCGCAGGCGTTCGATCATCTGGAAGGCTATGCCATGGATGTGCGCGAGGCGCGCTACACGACGCTCGAGGACACCCTGCGCTACTGCTATCACGTCGCCGGCGTCGTTGGCCTGATGATGGCACGGGTCATGGGCGTGCGCGATGAAGCGGCGCTGGATCGCGCCTGCGACCTGGGCCTGGCGTTTCAGCTTACCAACATCGCCCGTGACATCGTCGACGATGCCAGGCTCGGCCGCTGCTATCTGCCTGAGTGCTGGCTCGAGGAAGCCGGGATCGAGATGAAGGGGCGCGACCCTCGCACGCTGGCCGATCCCGGCTATCGCCCGGCGCTGGCGGGCGTTGCCCGGCGACTGGTCACGACCGCTGAACCCTACTATGCATCCGCACGTGAGGGGTTGACGGCCCTGCCGCTGCGCTCGGCCTGGGCCATTGCCACGGCACACGGCGTCTATCGCGAGATCGGCGTCAAGGTGGTCAAGGCCGGCAACCACGCGTGGGATCAGCGCCAAGGCACCAGCAAGGGCGAAAAACTGGCGCTGCTCGTCAGCGGCGCGGGGGCGGCGTTGCGTTCTCGCCGTCGTCGCCCGACGCCGCGGCGTGACGATCTCTGGCAGCGTCCTCGCGAAGCGAGGCCTGATGGTCGCGCAGCTCCGACTTGAGCCGCGCGACCGGCGGCGCGTACAGAAATCCGAACGAGAGTCCGTGCTCGCGCCCCTTGATCGCATGGTGAATGCGATGAGCGGTGTAGAGGCGGTTGAGATAGCCACGACGCGGGATGTAGCGAAAGGGCCAGCGCTTGTGGACCAGACCGTCGTGCACGATGAAGTAGAGTGCGCCGTAAGCGGTCATTCCGGCGCCCACCCACTGCAGCGGCCAGGCGCCCGCAGTGCCCAGCGCAATCAGCACGATGGCAATGGCGGCGAACACCACCGCATAGAGATCATTGAGTTCGAACCAGTGCTGACGCGGCTCGTGGTGAGAGCGATGCCAGCCCCAGCCGAATCCGTGCATGATGTAGCGATGTGCGAACGCGGCAAACAGCTCCATGCCGACCACGGTCAGGAGCACGATCAGCGTATTGGGCAGCAACGTATTCAGCAGCAAGGGAGTATCCTGGGATTCGTGAGTCGTCTCCCAGCCAGCTTAATGCAAATGGCGGGCGTTGCCATGCCTCCCTGAGCCTCGTCGGAGATCACGATACGGGCCCGCATCCACGCGCCGCGAGATCGCGTAGGTTCCTCCTGCCGATCCGCTTGCGGCACGCGCCCCTCTCGTCAAAGGTCCCTCTCGTCAAAGGACAGCCCCATGCCGAATGCCCCTCAGGCGTCACCGTCGCCCGGCGCCCGCCAACGCCGCCACCGCCTGCCGGTTCGGCTCTGGCACTGGTTCAATCTCTGGTTTCTGGTCGTCATGCTGATGAGCGGCCTGCAGATCTTCAACGCCCACCCCGCGCTTTACTGGGGCAGCGCTTCCGATTTCAACGATCCGTGGCTCGAGATGTACGCCATCCGCGACGGCGATGGCAGCATTCACGGTCAGACCGCATTGGGGCCATGGACCTTCGACACCACCGGCGTTCTCGGCTATTCGGGCGTGGCGGGCCAGGAGCAGGTGCGCGGCTTTCCCGGCTGGATCACGCTGCCAAGTTATCAGTACCTGACCATGGGCCGGTTGTGGCATCTCTTCTTCGCCTGGCTCTTCGCCGGTGCCGGCGCGCTG
Organism: Salinicola rhizosphaerae; assembly: GCF_014652715.1. Classification (GTDB taxonomy): domain Bacteria; phylum Pseudomonadota; class Gammaproteobacteria; order Pseudomonadales; family Halomonadaceae; genus Salinicola; species Salinicola rhizosphaerae. The sequence continues at coordinate 44,760 of NZ_BMZI01000009.1, forward strand.
TTCGTCATCTATGCCCTGTTCAGCGGCCACCTGCGACGCGATCTGTGGCTCTCCGGCAGGCAGTGGCGCGGGCTCGGCCGAGACGTGCTGAATCATCTGCGCTTTCGCTTTCACCCAGCACGCGGTGGCTACAATGGCCTGCAGAAGCTGAGCTATCTCGGCGTCCTGCTCGTCGCGCTGCCCATGATGGTCATCACGGGCCTGTGCATGTCACCGACCTTCAACGCGGCCGCACCCTGGCTTCTCGATCTGCTGGGAGGGCGCCAGAGCGCCCGCTCGCTGCATTTTATCTTCGCCACGGCACTGGTCGTGTTTTTCCTCGTCCACTTCGCCATGGTGCTGCTGAGCGGCCCCTGGCGACAGGTACGCGACATGATCACCGGCGGGCGACAACCACGCGATGGCGATACCGGGAGTGATGACCATGCCGCGTAACGACAAATCTGCCTCGCGCCGGACAGACCGCCAGCGAAGGAATCGCCACGCCAGCCGGCGGCGCTTTCTGCAGGGCACGCTGATCGGCGCCACCGCACTCGGCCTTGGTGGCTGCGACCGGCTCTCCGAAAGCCCGAAGGTGGCCGAGACGCTCGACCTCGCCGAGCGCCTCAATCTGCGCGTGCAGCGCTTTCTGGCCGGGGCTCGCGGCCTGGCGCCGGAGTATCCGGCCTCGATGATCGACAAGACGTTTCGGCCCAACGGCTCGACCAACCCCCAGGCCGCCCGCTATCGAGAGCTGGCCGCCAATGCCTTCGCCGACTGGCGACTGACGATCGATGGCCTGGTCGACCGGCCACAGTCCTTGTCGCTGTCCGAGCTTCGCGCCCTCCCGGCACGGACTCAGATCACGCGGCACGACTGCGTCGAGGGCTGGAGCGCCATCGGCCAGTGGACCGGCCCGGTCCTGGCTGACCTGCTCGATCGTGCCGGGGTGCAGTCAGCGGCGCGCTATGTGGTGTTTCACTGCATGGACCAGCTCGGCGGCGAGGATTTCTATTACGAGAGCCTCGATCTGGAAGAAGCGCGCCACCCCCAGACGATTCTCGCCTACTCGCTCAACGGCGCCCCGCTGCCCACCGCCAACGGGGCACCGCTACGCCTGCGCGCGGAGCGACAGCTCGGCTACAAGATGGCGAAGTATCTCTCCGGCATCACCCTGGTGACGCACTTCGACGACATCGCCGGGGGCAAGGGCGGCTACTGGGAGGATCGCGGCTATACCTGGTACGCCGGCATCTGAACGGGCGTGGCACGCCAGCGACTCGGCCCAAGGTCGCAGGCGCTCCCCCGTCACTCACCTTGACATTCCCCGCCAATCGGCTGCACTGAGACAGCGGCGCTCTCAGAAAACTTTGCCCGCCTCGTCAGCCATTCGAGGCGACCCCGAGAGCCCATTCACGCGTTACAAGGAAGGTCTCATGAGCATCGTGCACCCCCTGACTCGTCAACTGCGCCTAGGCGCCTTCGGAATCATCATCGGCTGTCTCGCCGCGGGTGCCGCGCAGGCAGACGACAGCGCCACGCCGAAACATTTGCGTGGCACGATCACGTCGGTCAGTGATTCGAGCTTCAGCGTCGAGTCCACCGACGGGATGACCCACCAGGTCACCATCGGGCAGGACACACGCCTGGCTGGCGTCTCCCAGAGCAGTCTCGACCGCATCGAAGAGGGAACCTTCATTGGCACCGCCAACATGCCGGGTGAAAACGGCGAACCCGCCGAGGCGCTGGAGATGGTCATCTTCCCGGAATCGATGAAGGGTACCGGCGAGGGCGATTATCCCTGGGACATGCCGCGCGGCGCCGGCAAGCAAAGCGGTGACGACATGGCCAAGAGCGGCAAGATGGGCGGTAGCGCCAGCAGCTCCACCATGACCAACGGCACCGTCGAGAGCACCGGCGGCATGAGCGAAAGCGGCGGCAAGATGGGCGGCAGCGCCAGCAGCTCCACCATGACCAACGGCACCGTGAACAGCGCCGCCGACGAGAGCGGCATGATGACGCTGACGGTCGACTATGGCGACGGCAGCAAGCAGATCCGCGTGCCGAGCGATACACCGACCGTCATGGTCGGCAAGGCGTCCATGGATGATCTCGAGGAAGGTGCCGCCGTGTTCGTGGCCGGTGACCTGTCCCAGGATCCGATTCCCGCCAAGGCAGTCATCGTCGGCCTGGACGGTACCGTTCCGCCGATGTAACCAACGCCTGCCTGGCTCCGGGCGGCATCGACGCGTCGCGACGAGGCTCTCACGCCTCGTCGCTTTCTTGAAGCCGCCGGCGGCGATTACGTCGATAGCGCCTGACCAGCGCCAGCCAGGCGGCTGTCACGAGCATGCCGGCCAGCGTGACGCCCTGCCACGGCCTCGCCGCATCGCCAAGCCAGGTCTCCAGCGCGATGATCAGCACGAATCCGATGGCCTGGCTGGCAATGGCCACGCGACGCAGGTTGTCCGAACTTCCCGACCGATTCGCCGCGCTCATCGCCTGCCCTCCTCTGTCTGGTCTTGGCTGCTTTTCAACTTTCCTGCCTTTCAACCTGCTTGCCTTTCAACCTTCCTGCCGTGCGCTCTGCGGTCTGCTCGCAAAAGCCACGAGGCGACGGCTGGCCGAGCTTGCCAATCCGTCACCCCGGCACTGCCTTCCGCTCGGCGGGCTGCTAGAATGCGTCGCCGATTGAACCCGATATCGCAGCGTAAATCACGACCGAGGCATCATGAGCGACTTCTTTCCCGGCCAGCGTTGGATCAGCGACGGCGAGACCGAGCTGGGGCTCGGCACCATTCTGACCGTCGACGCCCGCAGCGTCACGGTGCTGTTCACCGCCAGCCAGGAAACGCGTACCTACAGCGTCCGCCAGGCGCCTCTGACTCGCGTGGTCTTCGGTCCCGGCGATCGCATCGACACCGCCGACGGCTATCAGCTGTCGGTCGAGCGCGTCGAAGAGCAGGATGGCTGCGTGATCTATCACGGCCAGGATACCGACGGCGAGCCGCTGACGATCGGCGAAGCCAAGCTTTCCGACAGCATGCGCTTCCACCAGGCGCAGGATCGGCTGCTGACCGGACAGGTCGACCGCAACGACTGGTTCGAGCTGCGCTACCGCTCGCTGCATCATCACCAGCGCCTGGCCCGTAGCCCCGCGCTCGGTCTCGCCGGGCCCCGCATCGATCTGATTGCGCATCAGCTCTATATCGCGGATGAAGTCTCGCGCCGCCAGTCCCCGCGGGTGCTGCTCGCCGACGAGGTCGGCCTCGGCAAGACCATCGAGGCGGGGCTGATTCTGCACCGGCTGCTGCTGACCGGGCGCGCCAGCCGCGCGCTGATACTCGTACCCGCCAGCCTGACACATCAATGGCTGATCGAGCTGCTGCGCCGTTTCTCGCTCTCCGTCACCCTGCTCGACGAAGCGCAGAGCGAGGCATTCGGGGACGACAATCCGTTCGACAGCGGCCAGTGCATCCTCGCCAGCCAGCAGTGGCTGTTCGCCAACCCCCACCGCCAGCGCCAGGCCGAAGCGTGTGAATGGGACCTGCTGATCGTCGACGAAGCGCATCACCTGGACTGGTCGCCGCAGACGACGGGGCCCGGCTATGCCTGTATCGAACGCCTGTCGCAGCGCATCGCCGGCCTGCTGCTGCTGACCGCCACGCCCGAGCAGATGGGCCTGGAGAGCCACTTTGCGCGACTGCGACTGCTCGATCCGGATCGCTATCACGATCTGGATCGGTTTCGCGCCGAGGAGAACGGGTACGCGGCCGTCGCCGAGGCCATCGAAGCGCTGGCGCGGCTGCCGGGTGATGCGGCCGACAGGGACCGTCTCGGCGCCGTGATCGACGATGCCGACGGCGAGGCGCTCGCCGCGACGCTGCTCGATCCCGAAAGCGATGAGGCGCAGCGCGACAGCGCGCGCCGTCAGCTGCGGGAGCAGCTGCTGGATCGCCACGGTACCGGCCGCGTGATGTTTCGCAACAGCCGACGCCACGTCGGCGGCTTTCCCGAGCGCCATCTTCACGTCAGCGAGCTGCCGCTGCCGGACGCCTACCGCGATCAGTTCGACGAACTGCGCGACGGCAACGACCATATGGCCGCCCAGCTCTCCGCCGCCGACCTCGGCCCGCGCGAGGCAAGACTCTATCCCGAGGCCGCCTATCGCGCCCTGGATGATGCCAGGCATGACGGTGCGGGCGACGCCTGGTGGCGCTTCGACTCTCGCGTCGACTGGCTGATCGAGCGGCTCGAGACGGCCGCTGCCGCACACAAGACGCTGGTCATCGTCCACCGACGCCAGACCGCCGTCGAGCTGGCCGAGGCACTGCGTGTTCGCGCCGGTATCGCGGCGCCGGTGTTCCACGAGGCGCTGAGTCTGGTCGAACGCGACCGCGCTGCCGCCGCCTTCGCCGAGGACGAAGATGGCTGCCAGGTGCTGATCTGCTCGGAAATCGGTTCGGAGGGGCGCAACTTCCAGTTCTGTCATCATCTGGTGATGTTCGACCTGCCGTGGCACCCCGACCTGCTCGAGCAGCGCATCGGTCGTCTCGACCGCATCGGCCAGCTGCACCCGATCGATATTCACGTGCCGATGCTGTCGCCCAGTCCCGCCGGCGTTCTGCTGCGCTGGTATCGCGACGGTCTGGACGCCTTTTCCGCCCCGCATGCCGCCGGTGGTGACGTTCTCGAGGCGCTCGGCGATGCCTTGCTGGAGGCGCTCGACGACGACAGCAGTCTCGATGCCCTGATCGAGGAGACGCGCACGTTCAACGACGCCCGACTCGCCGAGCGCGAGGCCGGACGCAATCGCCTGCTGGAGTGGAATGCCTGCCGCCCCGAGCGCGCCGATGCCGTCATCAGCGCAGTGGTCGAGCAAGACAACGACAAGGCGCTTCCGCGCTACGTCGACCAGGCGCTGGACATCTTCGGCGTTGACAGTCGCGATCTCGGCAATGGTCTGATGCACCTGGCACCTGGCTCGCACATGCTCGATAGCCTGCCGGGGCTCGCGCAGGGCGATGACGGATTCACGGCCACCTACTCGCGCGCTCGGGCACTGGCTCGCGACGACATTCAGCGACTGTCGTGGGAGCACCCGCTGGTCAGCGCCTTGCTCGAACGCGTTCTGGAGTCGAGTCTCGGTAACACGGCGCTGGCACTGCTTCGCCACCCGAGCATTCCCGGCGGACGGCTCATGGTCGAGCTGGTGTTCCGCACGCATTGTCCGGCGCCGAAGTCGCTGCAGCTGGGTCGGTTTCTACCGGACACGGGCATTCGGGTACTGCTCGACGAGAGCGGTACCAACCTCTCTGACAAGGTCACCTTCAGTGGCCTGTCCCGCAATCTGCAGCGGGTGAAGAAAGGCGTCGCCCGGGAGCTTCTCAAATCACGCCACGACCAGCTGCGGGCGCTGCTGAGGCAGGGCGAGCGCGAAGCCGAGCGCGAGCTGCCAACGCTGGTCGAAAACGCCCAGCAGCAAATGCGCGATACGCTGGACCGTGAGCTGGCGCGGCTCAAGGCACTGGCGGCGCGCAACGATGCGATTCGGGAAGACGAGCTGAAATCACTCGCCGACGAGCGTCACGCGCTCGACACCGCCATCGAGAGTGCCACGCTGCGCCTGGACGCGGTGCGCGTCATCGTGACCGTCGACAATGAACAGCGCTAGGTGCTCGCCAATTCCGGCGGCGAGACGCGAAGGGTGCCGCCTCAGTGCGACACGATCGCTGCCAGGGCGTCGTCCAGCGTCGGATAGCGGAAGGTGAACCCGGCTTCCTGCAGGCGAACGGGCTTCATCTTCGCGCCGGTCAGCAGCAGGCGCGACATCTCGCCCAACCCGAGCTTGAGCAGCGGCGCAGGGACGCAGAGCCTGGTCGGGCGGTGGAGATGGCGGCCCAACGCCCGAGTAAATTCGGCATTGGTGACCGGTGCCGGTGCCGAGCCATTGAAGGCGCCTTCGAGACCATCGCCGTCGAGCAGAAACTCGATCGCGGCGACGAGGTCTTCGCGGTGAATCCAGGGCATGTACTGACGTCCGTCGCCGAGGCGTCCGCCCAATCCAAGCCTGAACGGGGGCAGCAATTTGGCCAGGGTGCCGCCACCGGCATCCAGCACCAGGCCGATACGCAGCACCGCGACACGCACACCAAACGCCGCAGCCTTCTGCGCCTCCTGTTCCCAGGCCAGGCAGAGACGGTGGGCGAACTCGTCATGCGGCGGCGTCTCCTCGCCGACCTCGCGGTCACCCTGGTCACCGTAAAAGCCCATTGCCGAGCCGGATACCAGCACGCGCGGCGCGCGATCTTCAGCCGCCAGCTGCTCGCAAAGCGCGACGATGTCGCGCGTGGCATGGCGGCGTGATTCGACCAGTCGCGTCTTCTGGGAGTCGCTCCAGCGCCGGTCGGCAATCGGCTCGCCCGCCAGGTTGACGATCGCCTCAGGCGCCGCCGAGACGAAATCCATCGCATCATCGGCGACACGGACGGCCTCGGGAAGCACGCGCCGTGCGCGCTCGGGATCGCGCGAGATCACCATGACCTCGTGATCCGCCTGCAGCGCGCGCTCGACCAGTCGCCGACCCACGAACCCCGTTCCTCCCGTTATCAACAGCCGCATGTTCGTCGCTCCTTCGATGGTGGGTTCAAATGCCAGACGCCCAGGACAGGCGCGCAGAATAGCGAATAGCGCGACCACTGGTCAGTTCCGCCAGAGACCGATGGCTGCTCTTGACCCGCGGCACCGAGAAGGCCGCTAGCGCCTGCAGGGCCATTATCGGGTGACGCGCTCCTCGCGTCGGTCTTATACAGATTGACTCTAGCAGTCCTGGCGGCAACCCGATGTCGGAAGTCGCGGCCGTCGCCGAGCCGGAGCCAGTCTGGCCGAGATCACTCAGGCCGAGATCAGTCAGACAGAGACAAGTCGAGGACAAACCGACCCCAGGGTACGCCTCTCACCTGACTGAACGCCGCCTTTTCGCCCGATATCGCCTTGTCTCGAATTCGTCCGGCAAGGCAGTGAATAACCGCCAAGGTTTACATCAAAATTGTACAAAACCCTTGATTCGTACAACTCAATCCACCATCCTTGCATCGAGATGAATCGCATTCCGTGACGACTCGTCGAAGTCTTCGCCCACGGAGGCTCCCGGATGACGTCCACTGACGTTCAGGGCACAATTGAGCATAAAGGAAGGCCATAAGGCCCAGTGGATTGATAGCCCGTGGTGATGACTCCGTGGTGAAGACACGTAGCAACGACTTGAACCTCTTTCGACGAGACGGCGCACGCAGAGACCTCGCAGGAGGATTTGCATGACTTATCAGGCAATGGATTCTAGTGCCGCGCCGCTCTATCCGATTCGTGAAGTTTCGCGCCTCACTGGAGTCAACTCCGTCACCCTACGCGCCTGGGAGCGTCGCTACGGCTTGATCCGCCCTCAGCGAACGCCGAAAGGACACCGACTTTACGCGCGCGACGACATCGAGCGCGTCGAGCGCATTCTGCAGTGGCTCAACCGCGGCGTACCGGTCAGCCAGGTACGGGAGCTGCTCGATCAGCCAGAAGCCGCCGAGACGCCAGCACCTCAAATGGGGGACTGGGCAAGTCAGCGTCAGCACCTGATTCACGCTGTCGACTCACTCGACCTCGGTCGGCTGGAGTCGCTTTTCAATCAGAGCCTGGCGCTCTATCCGGTCAGCCTCTGCATCGCCGAGCTGTGGCAGCCAGCGATCCTGCAGCTCGAAGAGCGCTGGGGCGACCAGTTCGGGGCGACATTGCAGCGCCGGCTACTGGAAACGTTCCTGCGCACGCGAATCGGCACGCGGATCTACCACGCCAACCAGTTGAGCAACGCAGCAGAAGTGCTGGTGACGCGCATGCCCGACGACACGAGTGGATTCTGGGCGCTACTGACCGGCCTGGCCGTGTCCTCGGCCGGCTATCGCGTTCAGCTGATCGACGGCGATCTTCCGCTCAGCGAGTTCCCGATGGCCATCGAGCGACTTGGCGTCAAGGCGCTGCTGCTGGCCAGCGGTCAGGCCGAGCGCAGCGATGTCATTCGCCGTCAGCTTCCCAGACTGGCCGATCAGGCCGATGTGCCGATCTGCCTGGTCGGGCCGGTGGCGCGTATCCGGGCCAGCGACCTGGAAAACACCGGGGTCGCGGTGCTCGGCGAAGAGGTCGGACAAGCCCTCAGCCGCTTGCGCTCGATGATCGACGCCGACATCTGACATCGTCGGCTCGGGTTACAGTATCGACTCGGCCGAGCCGGCGAACACCAGGCACGCGTGGCGCAGGGAAGCGCCACCGGCATGCGTTCGTTCACACCGATTCTGCCCATCATTGCCGTCTCCGTACCGTCCCCCGCTCGGTGGGCGGCAACGATGACCGATACCACAAGGACGTGACATGAAACCCATCCAGCTCGTCTGGTTTCGCAACGATCTGCGTACGCTCGACAACACGGCGTTGAGCGCCGCCGCTCGCAAAGGGCCCGTGGTTGCCGTATTTCTCGCCTGCCGCCGTCAGTGGCGCAGCCATGGCCACGGCGCCAACAAGCTGACATTCATCCACGACGGCGTCATGGCGCTGAAGACGGAGCTCGAGCAACTCGGCATCCCGCTGCTGTACCGAGATATCGACGACTTCTCGAAGGCACCGGATACCCTGGTCGAACTTGCCCAACATCATGGGGTGGCAACGCTGCACTTCAATCGGGAATATCCGCTCGATGAGCGCCTGCGCGACGAAGCCGTCGCGGACCGCTTCCAGGAAGCCGGTATCGCCGTCCATGACTACACCGACGCTATCGCCTTCGAACCGGGAACCCTGCTGACGGGACAGGAGGCCTACTACAAGGTCTTCACGCCGTTCTCCAAGGCCTGGCATCAGAACATCGATGCGCCACGGCTGGCGCTGCGGGAAACGCCCGAGCGTCAATCATCCATCGATATCGCCAGCGACGAGATTCCCGACCTGCCGAAGAAGGATCGGTCGAGTGTCGTCGAGGGTGACGCGTGGCCAGCCGGACAGGAAGCCGCAGCAGATCGTCTCGAGCGCTTTCTCGATGAGCGTGGTGCCCGCTACAAGGTCGATCGGGACTTTCCCGCTCTTGCGGGCACCAGCGAGCTCTCGGCCTATCTGTCGACCGGCATGATCTCCCACCGCCAGTGTTGTCAGGCGGTGATGGGCCGCAATGGCGGCCATCTCGCCGACGGCGATGCCGGCTTGTCGAGCTGGGTCAATGAGCTGATCTGGCGCGAGTTCTACCAGCATATCCTGATCGGATTCCCGCACGTCTGCGTCCACCGGCCGTTCCAGCTCGACACCGAGAGACTCGCCTGGCGCAGCAGCGACAAGGACTTCGACGCCTGGTGCGAGGGCAAGACCGGCTATCCGCTGGTCGACGCAGCCATGCGCCAGCTGGTGGCGACCGGGTGGATGCACAATCGGCTGCGCATGGTGACCGCCATGTTCCTGAGCAAGCACCTGCTGATAGACTGGCGACGAGGCGAGGCGTTCTTCATGAATCACCTAGTTGACGGCGATTTCGCTTCCAACAACGGCGGCTGGCAGTGGGCGGCGTCGACGGGTACCGATGCCGCCCCCTACTTCCGTATCTTCAATCCCACGACCCAGTCACAGCGCTTCGACCCCGATGGCGAATTCATCGCCCGCTGGGTGCCGGAGCTGGCCGATCTGCCCGTCAAGTCACGTCACCAGCCGAGCGATGAGCAGCGACGGGAAACCGGCTATGCCAAGACGGTGGTGGATCACAAGGTCGGGCGCGAGCGAGCGCTGGAGGCGTTCAAGGCGCTGGGATAGACGCCGACCCGGCGTCGGCCCGGCTCCGAATCAGGTGAGCGCGGTGGAGTCGGACTGACGCAGACGCTCTTCGACGGCGCTCGCCGGCTGCGGGCGGGCATAGAGATACCCCTGCACATGGCGGCAGCCACGAGCCAACAGGAAGTCCCGCTGCTCCGTCGTTTCCACGCCCTCGGCAATCACGTCCAGGTCCAGCCCCTGGGCCATGGCGAGCACTGCCGAGGTGATGGCGGCGTCGGCATGGTCATGCGGCAAGGCGCGAATGAATTCGCGATCCAGCTTGAGCTTGTCGATCGGCAGACGCTTTAGATAAGCCATCGACGAGTAGCCGGTGCCGAAGTCATCGATGGCGATCTGCAGCCCCTCCCGGCGCAGCGCCTCCAGGCGCGGCGAAATATCGCCGGCCCGCTCGTCCAGCAGCACCGATTCGGTCAGTTCCAAGCCCAGCAGGGGCGCCGGCACGCGGTACTGGCTCAGCGTCGAGATCAGTCGCGATTCCAGATCCCCCTGAATCAGCTGCAGCGCGGACAGGTTGACCCACACCGGCACGACCTTGATGCCCTGACCGCGCCAGGCCGAAATCTGCGCGACCACCTGTTCGATCACCCAACTGCCGAGCGCCGGCATCAGGCCGTGGCGCTCCGCCAGCGGGATGAACTCGGTCGGTAGAATCATGCCGTGATCCGGATGATGCCAGCGAAGCAGCGCCTCCATGCCGATCATCTCGCCATCGTCGAGACGGTGCTGCGTCTGGTAGTAGACCTCCAGCTGCGCCCCCTGAGCCAGCGCCTGGCGGAGCTCGTTGAGGATGATCAGGTGGCGATCGCTCTCGACCTCGAGCGACGGGCGGAAGCGACGGTCATGATTGCGACCGTGGCGCTTGGCGCTGTAAAGCGCGGACTCCAGCCGTTGAAACAGCACGTTGGCGTCGCTGCCGTCATCCGGCGCGCGACAGCTGCCGATGGTCAGACCCAGCCGCAGCGAGTTGCCGTCGATCTCGAACGGTTCGCTGAGGTGCTGGCGCAGGCTGCCGATCCACTTTTCGTGATCGTCGAACGTGGTGGTGCGAATGACCATGAATTCGTCGCCGCCCAGGCGCCCGACGATGCCGCCGGCAACCTGGGCGGCCAGGCGCTGACCGAACCGTGCCAGCAGCCGATCGCCGCTGTCGACGCCAAGACTGTCGTTAATGCCCTTGAAAGCGTCGATGTCGATCAGCGCCAGATCGAGCCCTTCGCCGGCACGCAGGTGGCGCAGGCGCGACGCAAGTAGATCATGCAGCCGGCGGCGGTTGGGTAGCCCGGTGAGCGGGTCCTCGAAGCCGATGCGTCGAAGGTCCTGTTCCCGCGCCTTGTGGCGACTGATATCGGTAAACATGCCGACATAGTGCGAGACCCGACCCTTGGCGTCATGACAGGCCTGCACGCGCAGCCACTCCGGATACTGGTCGCCATGCTTGCGCTGGTTCCAGACCTCGCCCTCCCAGCGCCCCGTCGTTTTCAAAGTCTGCCAATAGCGATCGTAGAACGCCTTGTCATGCCGACCGGAAGAGAGTGCAGAGGGGTCGAAGCCACGAATTTCGTCGAGGGTATAGCCGGTGATCTGAGTGAAGGCCGGGTTGACGGTCAGGATGCGATTGGCGGTGTTGGTGATCATCACGCCATCCTGAGAAAGCTCGAGCGCCTGCTCGCTGAGTATGCGCCGCTGGTGCTCGGCGCGCGTCTGGCGCCAGAGATCCAGCAAGCCGAGCGCGACGATCGCCAGCGCCGCGAGACGCAGGGCGAGAATCGGCAATAGCGTGGCGACCGCCAATGCGGCAGCACCCAGCCAGATCAGCGGTCGATTCAACGAAAAGGTGGGCCACATAGGTATCGTTATCGTCGTTATCATCACGAAGACGTCGCGCGGTCCGGATCGGAGGCGCACCTGCGCCGGGCCTGACCGCGCCGACTCGTGGTATCGGCATGAAGAATTCCCGCTCCCCTCTCGCATCATGCCCCGCCAACAATTGCCAGGGCAAGCTCGGTACAGCGCTCGCGACGACCTCGTCGACGGCGCCAGAGGCGCGTCATGTGGCCTATCGGCAGAGAGTCGCCCGCGCTTGAGCCTGGATGGCAGCCCCTCGAGCCGATGACGCGGCGTGCATTCGTCGCGCGCAGCCATTAGACTGGCCGCGCCTCGTCATGGCGAGGCAAACTCTTTTTCGATTCTCGGAACGATCTAGTGACCAGACAGCACTCTTTCAGCCACGACGATCTGCTGAAATGCAGCCGGGGGGAACTGTTCGGCCCCGGTAACGCTCAGCTGCCCGCGCCCAACATGCTGATGCTCGACCGCATCACGCAGATCAATGAAGATGGCGGCAAGTACCACAAGGGCGAGATCATCGCCGAGCTGGATATCCATCCCGACCTGTGGTTCTTCCAGTGCCATTTTCCCGGCGACCCGGTCATGCCAGGATGCCTGGGCCTGGACGCCATGTGGCAGCTGGTCGGCTTTCACCTCGGCTGGCTGGGCAACCCCGGCCGGGGTCGCGCACTGGGCTGCGGCGAGGTCAAGTTCTCCGGGCAGATCCTGCCGAGTGCCGGTCAGGTTTCGTATCATATCGAGATCAAGCGTGTGATCACCCGGCGATTGATCCTGGGTATTGCCGACGGCACCTTGTCGGTGGATGGGCAGGATATCTACCAGGCCAAGGATCTGCGCGTCGGTCTGTTCACCAATACTGAGAAATTCTGAGCGGGAGGCTTCCATGAAACGAGTGGTAGTCACCGGCCTGGGCATCGTTTCCTGCCTGGGCAACGACGCCCGACAGGTGCTCGACTCTCTGCGTCAGGGGCGCTCCGGCATCCGCTTCAAACCGGAGTACGCCGAGCTTGGCTTCCGTAGCCAGGTCGCCGGTGCCGTAGATATCGACCTCGAGACGCTGGTCGACCGCAAGCAGCTTCGCTTCATGGGCGATGCCGCTGCGTACGCCTATATCGCCATGCAGCAGGCGATCGATGACGCCGGACTCGAGCCCGACGAGATCTCCAACGAGCGCACCGGCCTGATCGCCGGCTCGGGTGGTGCATCCAGCGCCAACCAGGTCGAAGCGGCGGACGTCATGCGCGAGAAGGGCCTACGCCGCGTCGGTCCCTATCGCGTCACCCGTACCATGGGCAGCACCGTCTCGGCCTGTCTGGCCACGCCTTTCAAGATCAAGGGCGTCAACTACTCCATCTCCTCGGCCTGCGCGACCTCGGCTCACTGCATCGGCTCCGCCGTCGAGCAGATCCAGCTGGGCAAGCAGGATATGGTCTTCGCCGGTGGCGGCGAGGAGGAGCACTGGACGCTGTCTTGCCTGTTCGATGCCATGGGCGCGCTGACCACGCGGTATAACGAGACGCCGGACAAGGCTTCCCGTCCGTACGATGTCGACCGCGACGGTTTCATCATCGCCGGCGGCGGCGGCATGCTGGTGATCGAGGAGCTCGAGCACGCCAAGGCTCGTGGCGCCAAGATCTATGCCGAGATTACCGGTTACGGCGCCACTTCCGACGGCTATGACATGGTCGCCCCTTCCGGCGAAGGTGCGGCACGCTGCATGCGCCAGGCCCTGTCTGGGCTCGAGGGCAAGGTCGACTACGTCAACACCCACGGCACCTCGACGCCGGTCGGCGACGTTGCCGAGCTCAAGGCGATTCGCCAGGTCTTCGGCGATCACACGCCGGCGATGAGCTCGACCAAATCGCTGACGGGGCACTCGCTCGGCGCCACGGGCGTGCAGGAGGCGATCTACTCGCTGCTGATGATGCAGAATCGCTTCGTCTGCGCCTCGGCCAACATCGACAATCTCGATGAACAGGCCAGCGGTTTCGATATCGTTCGCGAGCGTCGCGACGATGTCGACATCAAGCGCGTGCTCTCCAACAGCTTCGGTTTCGGCGGCACCAATGCCTGCCTGGTGCTGGATCGCTACGACGATTGAGTCAGGCCAGCGTTCAGCGTTGACGACACCGACGCTGACAACGAAGAAGGCGCCCCGCGGGGCGCCTTCTTCGTATCTGCAGTGCGTACGTCCGGCAGGTGTCAGGACGGGAGCTCCGCCGGTGCCTCGCGCGTCGGCAGCGGCGGACGCGGTACGCTGGAGATCTCATCGAGCGCCTGCTCGATCCACGCCTCGACGTCGGCCAGCACGTCCTCCGGCCTGCGCCCGTCGGTGGCGATCGGGTCGCCGACCTTCACACGAATCTCACCCGGCTGCTTGACCCAGTGGCGCCCCCAGTGTTCACCGGCATTGTGCGCCACCGGCAGCACCGGCACGCCGGCTCGGCAGGCGATCACCGCACCACTCTTGTTGAAGCGCCGCCGCTGCCCCGGCGCTACCCGCGTACCTTCCGGGAAGATGAGCACGGAGAGGCCCTCGTCCAGGCGCTGCTTGCCGTGCGACAGCACCTGACGCATGGCGGTCGCAGGCTTGGCGCGATCCAGCGGAATCGGCTTCAGCAGCCGCACGCCCCAGCCGAACAGCGGAATCTCGAGCAGCTCCTTCTTGAGCACGGTACAGATCGGCGTCTTGAGCAGCTGCAGGTAGACCGTCTCCCACTCGCTCTGATGGTTGGCCAGCACGACACAGGGCCCGGGCGGCACGCGCTCGCGGCCCTCGATGCGATAGCGTATGCCGCAGGTCAACGAGAGCCACTTCATGATGAAACGGTTGTGGCAATTGAAGAGTCGAAAGCGCTGGCGCAGCGGCAGCGCCAGTCCGACCGGCAACATCAACAGGCCCGACACGAGGATGGCCAGAAAATAACCTGCGTAGAAGATCATGCTGCGAAAGGCTTTCATGTATCGGCCGCTTCCTCGTTGCTGCCTGGATTGTCATCGTCGCCGGCGTCGGGCGAGTCGTCAGTGCCACCGGTGTCATAGCGCTCGCACCAGGCATCCAGCATCAGGCCCAGTTCGAGCCGCCAGGACTTCTGGTGAATGCCGAACACGTCGAGTATGCGACGGCAATCGAGCACCCGACGCAAGGGCACGTCATGATGCTGGTTGAGCGCCTGCAGCGCGCCGAGCGCCACCTGCTGGCCGACACCCTCGAGATGGGTCGCGAGCTGCGTCCGGACGACCGACACGAAGGTATAGGCACTGACCGGCTCGGTGCCCGAGAGATGATAGGTGCCCCAGACGCCCGCACCGCTGTCGAGCTGCATCAGCATGCCGATCAGGCCACGCGCCACCGCCTTGACGGAAGTCGGGCAGAGCACCAGGTCCTGCGGCGCACGCAGCGTCTCGCCGCGCATGAGCGAATCGATCAGGTCGGCGAGCCAGGCATCCTCGCCCTCGAGACCGAACAGCGGTCCCAGGCGCAGCACGATGTGCTGTGGATGGCGGCGCAGCTGCTCGCCCACGCCGACCAGTCGGCGCATGGTTTCGTCACGCGGGCGCGGCATCACGCGCTCGTCGATGGCGCCCTCGGCGCCCTCTTCGAACAGCGTATCGGAGACGCACCAGACGAGCGGAATGCCCAGCGCACGGCTCGCCTCGAGCAGTGCCTCGACGTGATCGGCGTGGGCGTAGACCGCTGCCGGCTCGCAGCGCGCCGGATCCGACAGCGGCGGCACCAGAATCGCATCCGGCGCCACGACAGCGATCGCCGCCGCGTCGAGCGTCGACGCCGCCGGAAGGAACTCGATGTCGCCCCGCGTCGCCGTGGCGTCCAGCAGCGCCAGACTCAGACAATGCGCCGGCTGCGACAAAAGACATTTCACCACCGCACCTCGCTCCCCTTCATCACTGAATCGTTCGTCTCTACCACTTTTGGCCTAGGGCGCATCGTGACGCCCCTGCGGCACAATGCACTCACACTGCGGCGAGCGTCAGGAGATGGCCATCCGGCCAACGTCAGCTCGAGCTTGTCAGGGAGAGAGTGCATGCCAGGAAACGTCACCGTCGTCTGGGAGGTTCGCGCCGAGCTTGGCGAGGGGCCGCTGTGGTCGGATGCCCACCGCGCGCTGCTGTTCGTCGACATCCACGCCGCCCGACTGCATGCGTTCTTCCCCGATGACGGCTCGCGGCGCAGCTGGGATCTGGACGAGTCCTGCTGCTGGCTGCTGCCGACCACAACGGGCAACTTCGTTGCCGGATTGCGCTCGGGGATCGCGGAACTCCAGCTCGGCGAGCACGGCCCGCGTGTCGGCAAGCGTCTCACGCCGATCGACTGGCTGCCGGAGGGTGACCGACTCAATGACGCCAAGACCGATCCCGCAGGGCGGGTCTGGTTCGGCTCGATGGACGACCGCGAGATCCACGCCAGAGGCTATCTCTACCGCCTCGACAGCCGCGGCGTCACCGAGATGGACCGCAACTACCATGTCACCAACGGGCCGGCCATATCGCCGGACGGGTCGACACTCTACCACAACGACAGCGCTCGCCAGACCGTCTTCGCCTTCGATCTCGATAGCGACGGAAAGCTGCACGGTCGGCGCACGCACATTCAGCTCGAGCCAGGATCAGGCCATCCGGATGGCATGACCTGCGATCGCGAAGGCGGTCTCTGGATCGCGCTCTGGGACGGCGCTCGTGTTGCACGCTATCACCCTGACGGCACGCTCGACCGGGAAGTCGCGCTACCGGTCTCCCGTCCCACCTCCTGCGCATTTGGCGGCGACGACTGGCAGCGCCTGTTCGTCACCAGCGCGGCCGTGGGCTGCGCGGACGAGCCGCTCGCCGGGGCGCTGTTCGAGATCGCGGTGGACATCGGCGGCAACCCGGTCGTGCCGGCGGCCCTGCCCAGTTCTCACGCGCTCTAGGCCGTGCGCATGACGCGGCGATAAAAGCCTATGCAGACCGCCACGAAGAGCACCAGGCCGAGCCACTGAGCGATACCGGCAAAGCCGTCTCCGACCAGCGCCAGCGGCGCCGGGGAGCCGCTGAGACCGATGATTCCCGCCAGCACGACGCCGATCAGACTCTCGCCGACGATCAGCCCGGAGGCCAGCAGCACGCCGCAGCGACGCGGTCGTTCGGACGCCGATTCGACAGCCTCGCCTCGCGCCCTTGCACGCGCCGCCAGACGCCGATCGATCAACCAGCCGAGCACGGCGCCGATCACCAGCGGCATGTTGATGCTCGGCGGCAGATAGATGCCGATGCCGACGGCGAGCACCGGTAGACGGGCCTCGCCGCCGCGCCGGCGAAGCCACTCGTCAACGCCGATCAGCGCCGCCCCGATGGCCAGTCCGATGCCGATCATCACCCACTCGAGGTCGTGGGAGAACACCCCCTGCACGATCGCGGTCATCAGCGAAGCCTGCGGCGCGCCGAGCGCCTGGCTCGGGTCCATGCCCGCTCGCGGCATCGCGCCGGCAAAACCGTAGGCGTGATACAAAAGCGACAGCACCGGCGGAATGACCAGGGCCCCGACCAGACAGCCGATGATCAGTGCGACCTGCTGACGCCAGGGAGTCGCACCGACCAGATAGCCGGTTTTCAGATCCTGCAGGTTGTCGTTGGAGATCGCCGCCACCGCCAGAATCACCGACGTGATGAACAGCGCCAGTGCCGTCGGCAACATTCTCGCCACCTCGGGATCGAGCAAGTCGAAGGCATCGCTGACCGCGGTAAAACCGAGCAGCAGCAGCGACACCAGAATCACGCCGACAATGCCGATACCGGAAATCGGGCTGCTCGACGAGCCGACGAGGCCCGCCATGTAGCCGCAGGCGGCCGCGATCAGGAAACCGAAGACCGCGGCGAAGATCACGCTACCCAGCGTCAGGGTCCAGAAGGCGCCGCCCGCGAGCTGCGGCGCAGCCCCGTGCAGGAAGATCGCGAAAACGACCGTCAGCAGCACCAGTAGTACGCCCGTCAGCGCCAGGATGACGCCGGCCGGCAGATCCCTCTCGGTTCGCTTCTGATCACGGAAGGCGCCCTGGCCGCCGCGCATGGCGCCGAGCGACGTGCGAATACCGACCAGCATCGGCTTGAACAGCGTCGCCAGCGTCCACACCGCGGCGATACCGATCGTGCCCGCGCCGATGAAACGGACCTTGTCCGACCACAGCGCCATGCCCGCCTGTGCCAGCGACTGCCCGGCTTGTGGTGGTGTGATGCTGGTTAGCCAAGGGACCGCGATGCCCCAGGCAATCAGCGTTCCGATCAGTATCGCCATCCCGCCGACGATACCGACCAGATAGCCTGCGCCAACCAGCGCCAGCGAGAATCCGGTCGACAGCTGGAAAGCGGCACGCCCCGCCGAGAACCAGATGCTGACGCTGTCCGCCAGCACGCGAAAGCCGCCGCTGGCGAGCGAGAACAGCGCGGCAACCCCCGCGCCCAGTGCAATGTCTCTTGCCCCGGGCTCACGTCCCGGATGCGGTGATGCCGCTGACGCCTCGGGCGCGCTCGCCTGATCGCTCGCCGCCGGCGAGGACTGGCTCCCCAGGTCGAGAATCTCCGCCGCGGCAATGCCCTCGGGATAGGGGAGATCGCTTTCGACCACCATCACCTTGCGCAGCGGGATGGTATAGAGCACGCCCAGAATGCCGCCAATGGCGCAGATCGCGGTGGTCTGCCAGAACGGAAAGCCCTGCCAGTAGCCGATCATCAAGAGGCCGGGCAGCACGAAGATGATCGCCGACAGCGTGCCCGCCGCCGATGCCTGCGTCTGCACCATGTTGTTCTCGAGCTTGTTGGCACCGTGCACCTTGCGCAGTACCGCCATCGAGATGACCGCAGCGGGAATGGCCGAAGCGAAGGTCAGCCCAACCTTGAGGCCGAGATAGACGTTGGAGGCGGTGAACAGCAGCGTGATCAGCGCCCCGAGCGCGACACCGCGCAGCGTCAGTTCCGGCAGCTGCGTTTCGTCGGGAATGGCTCGTGACATGGAAGGAACTCTGCGGATGAACGGGCGATCGTCGGCGCGGATACCATGAACCCGCGCAGAAGATCGTTAGAGGGCTATCGGAGGCGCAATTCTAGAGACTCGTGCCAGCGCCGTCGAGGCATCGCCGCATCCACCGTAAGCGCTCACTCGCGCCGTCCCTCAGGTACCAGGCACCCCCTTCGGCGTTACGGCAACGATATTGCCGTGATCGTCATGCTCGAAGGTCACCACGCGCGACTGCTGCAGGCGCGCGACCTCGTCCGCGTTCATGCCGTAGGTGATGGCCAGACGCTCGGCGGTCATCTGCGCTGCCGGGCGGCGACGGTCGGCATGACGAAAGCGGCGGTAATTGTAGAAAGCCCAGATCAGCAGCGCCGCGCCGGCCGCGGCAATGGTGATCACGTAGATCGTCAACGAAGCCCAGGTGTGGGACTGACTGTCGATCACGTAGTCGCGAAAGCGCACGACGCCGAAGTGCCACCCGAACAAGGTCACCAGCGGCAGAAACAGATAGAGCCAGATCAGCCAGCCGATTCCCGCCAACAGGGCGAACAGGCTGCGCTGGCGGCGCGACTGCAGATCGGGACGATGAATGATCCGGGGCAATCTGGCCGCACCGCGCTGGTGATGAGGATCGCGCATGGTCGACGCTCCTTTCCTGTCTGCATATCGCGTCATTGCTGGATACCGCGGTCGGGACTGGCCCAGCGCGCGCGTTCGCGACGCGAGGCAAGCAGTGTCTTCGGTACTGCCACCACCGCCGTCAGCGTCGATAGCGCCCAGTAGAGCAGCGGATACCAGATGACCCAGAAGTAGTGGCGCAGGAATCCCGCACGCTCGTAGCGCTGGTCGATGCTCAGGCTGACCAGGAACTGGATCAGACAGGTCATACCGAGCAGCAGTCCGTTCCACTGCGGCAACAGCGTGGCGACCTGCCAGCGCGGCGGCAGCGGCATGAAGAACCCGAGACAGAACAGCACCGCGATGGTGAGCATGACGTAGGCCCAGATCAGGCTGGTGAAGTACTCGATGGCCACGCCCCAGAAACGCCGCTGCCGCCAGGAAAGCAGACGCTTGCCGTAACGTAGCATCACCTCGACCCCGCCCTGCGCCCAACGCAGGCGCTGGTTCCAGAGCCCCTTCAAGGTCTCCGGCATATAGATGTAGCAGAGCGCTTCCGGCTCGAAACGAATATCCCAGTGATGCATCTGCAGCCGCCAGGAGACATCGATATCCTCCGTCACCATGTCGGCACGCCAGTAGCCGATGCTATCCAGCGCCGCGCGATTGAACCCGGTGATCACGCCGGAAACGGTGAAGATTCGCCCGTAGGTGCGCTGTGCGCGCTTGATCAGGCCGATGATCGATGAGAACTCGCCCACCTGGATCTTGCCGAGGAGCGTCGAGCGGTTGAGGATGCGCGGGTTGCCGGTCACCGCGCCGACCCTTGGCCCGCCGGTGAGATGCTGCATCATCCAGTAGACGGCATAGGGATGGAGCAGCGCATCACCATCGATCGTCACCAGATAGTCCGAGGGCGCGGCCAGCGCTCCTGCCCGCAGCGCGATCGCCTTGCCCTGGTTGGCGCTGAAATGGATCACCCGCAGCCGCTCGTATCTCTCGGCAAGACGGTCGAGAATCGCGCCGGTGTCGTCGCTGCTGCCGTCGTTGACCGCAATCACGTCGAAGCTCGGGTAGCGCGTCGCCAGCGCGTAGCGGATCGTCTGCTCGACCTGATCCGCCTCGTCGAAGCACGGCACGATGATGCTGACATGGGGCGCATCCGGCGGCAGCGTCTCGAGTCGCGGCGTCATGTCCTTGCCGCGCTCGCGGCGCAGGTAGAACCAGAGCCCGCCGATGATCCACATCCACGCCATGAAGATCGGATAATAGAAGGCGAAACCGAACATGGTGTCGCGCCAGTCGATCGCGGTGACGGCATCGTTGAGCCACTCGATCATTGTTGCTCCTCCGACGGCGGGGTAGATGATGACGCGGGGTTCGACGAAGATTGCGACGAGCTCTCCCAGAGCGATACGGCAGCGCCGGAGCGCAGGTAGGGAAATTCGTTGAGACTGATCCCTTCGAAGGTCGGCTGGAAGGCCGGTTTCTCGGCAATGAAATCATCCGGGTAGTAGGCGAGATTGAGCGCGCCACGGCGCACCAGCTGCTGCATCCAGCCCTTGAATCGCTCGGGGTCGATCCAGCGCTCGCGCTGCCAGTCATAAGGCTGTAACTCGAACACCGTCTTGCGCAGGCCATCGGGTGTCTTCATCACTCGATCGACGAGCCTGTCGAGCCAGGCCTCGGCGACGCCAGGCTCGCGCGACATCCCGGCGTCATCCAGATACGGCATCGCCATCAGCGCCACCTCGTCGTAATGGGCGAGAAACGGTCCGAGCGCCTGCGAGAAGCGCGACTCCGCGCTCGGGTCCAGCACCACGCGGGCGTAGAGATTACGGGCGACGCGGAAGCGATTGCTGCGATTGACGTAGCGCTCGGCGCTGGCGACGGCACCCTCGCCGAAATCGATCAGCGCACGCGTCTTCTCGCGCGGGGTCAACGCGCAGTCGGTGATTGGGCGATCGCTATTGGGCCAGCGTGCGGCGGGCGAGCACGCCTGGCGATCTTCATCCGCGGCCAGATAGGCATCGTCGTGAATCAGCACGCCCTTGACCGAAGGGGTATTGCGCGCCAGATCGGCGTAGATGCCGTTGACGATCGACTGCGACGCCGGCCGGAACGGACTCAACCGCCGGTAATCCCGCTCGGCGATACTGCCTTTCTCACTGCCATCGTTGCGGCGCACGGCGAGCTGTCGTTGACGCTTGCGATCCGGCAGATCGAAAGCCAGCAGCGGTAGCCAGGCATAGACATCGACGCCGGCTCGCGTGCTCAGCTGCCAGGCGACGCGGTTGAAGAGATCGGCCCGCATCGGCAGATAGTCGTTGGGAAAGTAGAGCTGCGACGCCGTGCCGTCGCCGTCGGGATCGGCGAACGCCTGCAGGTAGACGGTACGCACGCCGAGCGCCTTGATGCGGTCGAGCAGCGCCCCCAGGTTGGCGTTCACCTGGGCAGGATCGGCATCGTAGAGGTAGTCCAGATCCACCTGTACCGCACGCTGGATGCGACGTGGCGGATCGATGGTCTGCGCGATCTGCGATTCGAGGGCGACCGGGTCGGGATCGTCCATGGTCAGGAAGCGGCCGAAGTCCGGTCCCTCGTCCGGCGCCGAAATGCGCTGATCGTTGAGGCTGAAAGTGAAGTCATAGCCCGCGCGACGGGCGATCGCTTCGGTTTCGGCGTTGGTCGCGCCGTAGGGCCAGACCAGCGCGCGCGGCCGCTTGCCGGTCCTGGCCTCGAGAATGTCGGCGCTCTGCACCAGATCGTCATGGATGCGCCGCCGGTACTCGGCGTCGCTCTCGTAGGTGCCGCTGGTCGGATCGAAGCGCCGTGCCAGCACTGCCGGTTCGACGTTGCCCTGCGGATTGGCCAGCGTGCCGTGGTGGAGATCCTCGGTATGCGAGGCAACCTCGACCAGGTTCGAGGCCTGCATCTCGCGGATCTGCGCCCAGGTGACGAAGCCCGACCGGCCGCGCTCGCGCCCGTTGTACTCCACTTCACCGTCGCGGGTGCCGTGGATGACCGAGTCATCGTCGATCTGCGCGTTCACTGACGCGCTGCCGAGCGTGTCGACCGCACCGCCCTGCTCGACGGTCTGCAGCCAGCCGGTCTGGACGGCGAACAGCGCCGGATAGTCGAACGCCTTGAGCAGCGGATAGACGCGCGAATAGAAGCTCTCGAGCCCGTCATCGAAGCTCAGCAGCACGGCATTGGCCGGTAGCGCCCGCTGGCCGCTGCGAGCAGCCTGGATATCGTCGAGCGAGACCGGGTGCCAGTCGTGGGACGCCATCCAGTCGAACCACGCCGCCAGCCGTGACGTGCTGATCGCATAAGGGTCGCGAGCCACGCCGGGAGGGATCGAGTCGCGCACGTCATGGAAGCCGAGCGTGACGAAATGACCGGCCGGGATCTGCAGCGTCGCACTTTCGTCGCTGTGCGCCGTGTCGCCGGATGCCGGCGGCTCGGCCAGACAGGCCGAGGCCAGCACCAGACTGAAAAGCCCCATGCCGAGAGCCAGGACGCGACGAACGTCAGACATCATCGATCGCATTACAACACTCCCTCGAAACCGAGCTGGCCGAACCAGCGCTTCTCGCGTTCGCCTTCATAGTCGTGACTACCCCAGCCGACGCCGTAATTGAGCGACCAGGTGCGGGTCAGCTGCCAGGTGTGGCCGTAGGTGGCATCGAGCCCCGTCGCGCTGCCATAGCCCTGCTCCCACTCGTCGGCGGCCCCGAGCGAGAAATTCTGGGTCAGGGCGTGGTTGTAGCGGCGCCAGGTGAGCCAGTCGTGCTCGAGCGCGACACCCGCGGAACGCAGATTCTCGGGGTTGTAGTACGCCGTTTCGGGCTGGCTATTGTGCTCGGCGGAGAGCGAGCCGATCAGGCGCGTCTGATGATGGGCACTGGCCTGCACCCGCTGGGTCAGATCGGCACTGAGGTCGCTGCGCAGGTTGCCGTCGCTGATGTCCAGCGCGCCGAGCGTCAGCGTCGCTTGGCGAGACTCGTTCTGGCGCCAGGTCAGCTGCGCCTGATAGAGCTGCCCGTCCAGGTCTTGGCCCTCGGCGCGCAGCGGCGTCTCCGGTGACTCGGTCTGGGTACGCAGCTGATACTGCCAGCGGTCGTTCAACCACTGCGACCAGCCGAGCTCCAGCCCCACGTCATCCTGCAGTCGATCTCCGCTGACCGCGGCCCACCAGTGCATGCGTCGCCACTGACGCTCGATACCGAAACCCTGCCGGTTCTCGCGCTCTGCGCCTTCGTCGTACGCGCTCCACTGCGTGAGCTGCTCGGCGAAGACCCGGTAGCTGCCGGCAAACCACGGCGAGTTGAGACGCAGCCGGTACTGATAGTCACGACTACCGTTGACCGCGTCGCCGCCGCGGGAACGGCCGAAGGTGCCCTGGCCTTCCAGGGAGAAGTGATCCCGGTCCTGCCACTCGAGGTGATTGCGGCGCACCGCGCTGTCGTTCGGGAACTGGGCCGCCAGCGGCTCGATCATCGCCTGCCACAGCGGAAAATCCTCCCGGTCCTGAGCGTTCTCGGCCATGTTGAGCCGCGCCGACCGATCGCGTGGGGCGTAGGCGGCCGCGAGCTCGGTGGTCAACTGCGCCCGGTCATACCAGCCACGCGCCCGCTGTGCCGTGGCCAGCGCATTGATCGCATCGGTGTTGCGTGGCGCATGCGTCTGCATCCGTTCGGCGCGAGCGAGCGCTTCCGACTCGTGGTTGCGATAGGTCGCGTCGAGAATCTGCAGCCGATCGACCTCGCTGCGCTCCCAGTTGGGCACCGGTGGCGTCTTGGGGTTGGCGCGTGAACGCCAGGCCGGCGTCGACGAGTCGATATCCGCCAGCAGCTTTGCCGCGCGGTCGTACTGCTCGCTCTCGATCAGCGCATAGTAGTAACCGGTTCGGATCTCCAGCGACGGGGTCGTCTGCGCCTCGATCACCTGCCGATAGAGCGTCGCCGCTTGTTCCGGATGGCGCCTGGCCAGGTAGGCATCGGCGACCGCGGCTTGTGCGTAGGCGGGCACCTCGACGCCATCACCCATCAACGATTCATAATCAGCGATCGCCTGTGCGTGCAGATCGAGCCGGTCGAGCACGACCAGCCGGTCGAAACGCGTGCGCCGCGCCGCGTCGCTGTCAGGGGCAAAACCGGCGAGATTGGCATTGAGCTCGGCGAGCGTAGCCTGCAGCGCGCGCTGACGAACCGCGTAGCGCTGGCGGCGCTCCTGGCGGGCCTGCTCCTGAACGCCGTGGCGAATGGCAGCCGTCGTGACATCGGCGTCGAAGCGCGCCTGGGTGGCGGCAGGCCAGTCGGGCTGGAATCGCTCTCGCAGCCGGTTGGCGCGCGCGTAGGCCCCCAGATTCGACAGACTCGAGATCTGCGTCCGCCGCGCCTGGGCGTTGTCCGGCGCGTAATCGAGCACCCGCTCGGCCAGCTGCAGCGCCAGGATCGGGTGGCCCTGCTGACGCTGGCGCTCGGCGATGCCGGCCAGATCATCGGCGTTGGGTCGTCCGTCGCTGCCGGGGCGGATATCGCTGCCGTAGGCCGAAGCCGGCGCGTCGACCGGCGGCAGGCGCCCGTCGGGAAACCGCTCGGCCGCCTGTGCGACAGAGGCACCGGCAAGCAGCGTGACGATCAACCCCCGCCTCAGCGAGCGCGCAATGGGAAACGAGGAGTGCGGGCATGGCCGTTCGGCGTCTGGTCGACGATAGCTATCGTCGGAGACAGCGAAGTCACCCACGCCAATGCGGCGAATACGCATGCGGAAAGTGGCTACCGTAAAGTCCGTTGAATGATGTGCGGTTGCGCACACGCCCAGTCCGTTGGGCGATAGCAAAGCGAAGCCAACTTAGTGTAATCGGAGGTATCTTACAAATAAGCAAACAACGATATATTTGCGGTTTTTACATAGTTACCCAAATCACAATCAATTAATACTTTGATACCTTTCAGCGAGTTAACAGAGAGTGATCGCCTCGAGGCGGCGATATCCGCGCGTCGCAAAATTACATTTCGAAAAAGTGTAACGATAGGGCGAGCATCAGCGGCCACCAACTCGGTGACCCGGGCGGGATTTGCGCGACGTCCGTCGCCAGGGCCAGCGACCACATTCGCCTATCTCTTACAGACATCTGCGCTGGCGCTGACAATTGTGACCGCATCATTCTCGGACGCCGCCGTCGGAAATCACAGCAAACGCCGCCGTTCAGAAAGCAAAAAGCCCTGAAAATTCAGGGCTTTTGGCGAACGTCGACCGACGGCTTCCTCAGAACGGAATCTCGTCGTCGAAGTCGTCGAAGCTGCCGGGATTCGGCGCGCCATAGTTCGGGTTCTGCTGGTTGGGCTGCGGTGCAGGCTGCCCCTGCTGCGGATTCTGGGGCGGGCGCTGCGGCGGCTGCTGGCTGCCGTAGGCAGGCTGCTGACCATAACCGCCCTGCTGCGGCGCGCCGCCGCCATACTGGTTCTGCGGCTGCTGACCGTAGTCCGCGCCACCGCCCTGACCGCTGCGCGAATCGAGCATCTGCATGTCATTGCCGACGATTTCGGTCGAATAGCGATCCTGACCATCCTGCCCCTGCCACTTGCGCGTCTGCAGGCGGCCTTCGATATAGATCCGCGATCCCTTCTTGACGTATTGCTGAGCGATCTCCGCCAGCTTGTTGAACAGCACCACGCTGTGCCACTCGGTGCGCTCCTGGCGCTGACCGCTTTGTCGGTCGGTCCAGGTGTCGGTGGTGGCGATGCGCAGGTTGCACACCGGATTACCCGACGGCAGGAAGCGAACTTCCGGATCCTGTCCCAAATTGCCGATCAGGATGACTTTGTTTACCCCTCGGGCCATCGTTATCTCCTCGCATTCCTGCGTTGCGACGCCTCAGGCGTCGGTTCGTTGCCATTGATTGCCTGCAATACTGGCCAGCGCCTCGGCATCCAGACGCTGACGATCGACCTTGAGATAAGCGACCTGCTCCTCCGGCACGACCATGACATCCTCGACCCCGGTGACCGAGGCAAAACGCTCGAACAGTGTATCGAGCATATCCATGGATTGCTCGTCCAGCGCCACGATCTCGCTGGAGAGATGCCGCGGCGCAGGCATTTTCCACACGACCGCGAGCCAGATCGCGCCAATGATGGCGGCGCCCAGAAACACGCTCTGGATGCCGAAATCCTGCGATAGCGCTCCGCCCAGCGTCCCGCCGAGAAACGCGCCCAGGAACTGGCTGGTGGAGTAGATCCCCATGGCCGTGCCCTTGGCGCCCGCCGGCGCCAGCTTGCTGATCATCGAGGGCAGCGTCGCCTCGAGCAGGTTGAAGACGACGAAGAAGCCCCACAGCAGCAGCAACAGCGTGGTCGTATGCGGCGTCAGCTCGCTGAATCCCAGCAGAATCAGCGTCATCGCCGCCACGGCGCCGACGAAGACCGGCTTCATCTTGCGGTACTTCTCGGCCACGATCACCAGCGGCACCATGGCGATGAAGGCCAGCGCCATCACCGGCAGATAGACCCAGCCCTGGTGCGCCGGCGCGAAGCCCAGGGCCTCGAGCCGGAACGGCAGCGCCACGAAGCATGCCGTCAGAATGAGATGCAGCGCAAAGATCGAGAAATCCAGCCGCAGCAGGTCTCTGCTGCCCAGTGTCGCCTTCAGCTGGCGCCGGTCGATGCCCACGTCCTGGTGCATGCGCTTCGGCGCTCGCGGCACCAGCTTCCACAGGATCAGCAGTCCGCAGGCGGAGAGCGCTGCGGTGAACCAGAAGATCCCGGCGAGCCCGGCGATATCCGCGACCAGGGGGCCGACGACCATGGCGATGGCAAAGGCGACACCGATCGAGAGGCCGATGGTCGCCATGGCGGCGGTACGAATCTCCTCACGGGTCTGGTCGGCCAGCAGCGCCATGATGGCGCCGGCGACCGCTCCGCTTCCCTGCAGGCAGCGCCCGATGATGATGCCGGTGATCGAGGTCGCGCTGGCAGCCACGAGACTGCCGATGATGAAGAGTACCAGGCCACCGCCGATCACGACCTTGCGGCCGATGCGATCGGACAGCAGGCCAAAGGGAATCTGCAGAATGGCCTGGGTCAGCCCGTAGCCGCCCAGCGCCAGGCCGACGAGAAAGGGCGTCGCGCCATCGAGATGATCGGCGTAGAGCGCTAGCACCGGCAGGACCATGAAAAGCCCCAGCATGCGAGAAGCATAGAGACTGGCCAGTCCGACGATGGCGCGCCGTTCGGTAACAAGAAAACGAGAGCTCATGATGACATCACGGTGTTGCGGTACGAGTCAGGCCGTACCGGATGGGATGAACTCGGCCGCGGCGAGGTGCCGGTCCGAGGATGATTCGAGATGAAGAGCCCATTTTACCGCTCGCCCATGGCGAGGAAAAGCGAAGGCCTTTGCCGCTCGCTTGACCGGCAACCTATACTGGTCGTTTTCCCGCGTCGCTTCACGAGGTAGTCATGGACAGCATTCTGGTCAGGGGCGCACGCACCCACAACCTGAAGAATATCGATGTCGAACTGCCACGTGACAAATTGATCGTGGTCACCGGACTGTCGGGATCGGGCAAGTCATCGCTCGCCTTCGACACCCTCTATGCCGAGGGGCAGCGCCGCTACGTGGAGTCGCTCTCCACCTACGCGCGTCAATTCCTGTCGATGATGGAAAAACCCGACGTCGACCATATCGAGGGACTGTCGCCGGCCATCTCGATCGAGCAGAAGTCGACCTCGCACAACCCGCGTTCGACCGTCGGCACCATCACGGAAATCTACGACTATCTGCGCCTGCTCTTCGCCCGGGCCGGCACGCCCCGCTGTCCCGATCACGACGAAGAGCTGGAGGCGCAGACCGTCTCGCAGATGGTCGATCAGGTACTCGCACTGCCCGAAGGTAGCCGTCTGATGCTGCTGGCCCCCGTCATCAAGGGGCGCAAAGGCGAACACCTGCAGCTGCTCAGCGAGCTTCGCGCCCAGGGCTTCGTGCGTGCGGTGATCGACGGAGAGACCGTCGAGCTCGACGACGTGCCGACGCTCGACAAGAAGCGCAAGCACGATATCAGCGTGGTCGTCGACCGCATCAAGGTGCGTCCCGACCTGCAGCAGCGACTGGCGGAGTCGTTCGAGACCGCACTGAACCTGGCCGACGGCACCGCCATCATTCACTTCATGGACGGCGAGCAGGCCGATCTGGCGTTTTCGTCACGCTTCGCCTGCCCTATCTGCGGCTACTCGCTCCCCGAACTCGAACCGCGACTGTTCTCGTTCAACAACCCGGCCGGCGCCTGCCCGACCTGCGACGGGCTCGGTGTACGCCAGTATTTCGATCCGGACAAGCTGATCAGTCATCCGGAGCTGTCGCTGGCCGAGGGCGCGATCAAGGGCTGGGATCGACGCAGCATCTACTATTTTGGTCAGCTGCAGGCCGTGGCCGAGCACTATCGCTTCACGCTCGACACGCCATGGAACGAGCTCGCGCGTCACGAACGCGATATCGTGCTGCACGGTAGCGGCAAGGACGACATCGCGTTCAGCTACGTCAACGACCGCGGGCGCAAGGTGACCCGGGAACACCCGTTCGAAGGTGTCCTGCCCAATCTCGAGCGGCGCTACAAGGAGACCGAGTCGTCGATGGTCCGCGACGACCTGGCCAAGTATCTGGCCGTGCAGCCCTGCCCGAGTTGCGACGGCACGCGCCTCAGACGCGAGGCGCGACACGTGTTCGTCGATGGCCGCAATCTGCCGGAGATCACCCGCATGCCGGTCGGCGAAGCCTGGGATTACTTCGGGCAGCTGACGCTGCCGGGGCGCAAGGGCGAGATTGCGGTCAAGATCGTGCACGAGATTCACGCCCGCCTCGAATTTCTGGTCAACGTCGGCCTGGACTACCTGACGCTGGAGCGCAGTGCCGACACGCTCTCCGGTGGCGAGGCGCAGCGCATTCGACTCGCCAGCCAGATCGGCGCCGGTCTGGTCGGCGTCATGTATATCCTCGACGAACCTTCGATCGGACTGCACCAGCGCGACAATGACCGGCTACTGCGGACCTTGACCCGGCTTCGCGATCTAGGCAACACGGTCATCGTGGTCGAGCATGACGAAGACGCGATCCGCGCTGCCGATTACGTCCTCGACATCGGCCCGGGTGCGGGGGTTCACGGCGGCTCCATCGTCGCCCAGGGCACCCCCAAGCAGATCGAGACGGCAACGCACTCGCTGACCGGCCAGTATCTCTCCGGCAAGCGACGAATCGAAGTGCCGCCCTACCGCCTGCCGGTCAATCCGGACAAGCAGCTGAAGCTGACCGGCGCCAGTGGCAACAACTTGCAGAACGTTGACCTGACACTGCCGTTGGGACTGTTCGTCTGCGTCACCGGCGTCTCCGGGTCGGGCAAGTCGACGCTGATCAACTCGACGCTGATGCCGATCGCCGCTCGCGAACTCAACCGGGCGACGACGCTGTCACCGGCGCCCTATCGCAGCATCGAAGGCCTGGACCAGCTCGACAAGATCATCGACATCGATCAGAGCCCGATCGGACGCACGCCGCGCTCCAACCCGGCGACCTACACCGGCATCTTCACACCGATCCGAGAACTCTTTTCCGGGACCCAGGAGGCTCGCGCGCGCGGCTACAAGCCAGGGCGTTTCAGCTTCAACGTCAAGGGCGGTCGTTGCGAAGCCTGCCAGGGTGAAGGGATGATCAAGGTGGAAATGCACTTCCTGCCGGATATCTACGTCCCCTGCGACGTCTGCCAGGGCAAGCGCTACAACCGCGAGACGCTGGAGATTCAGTACAAGGGCAAGAGCATCCACGAAGTCCTTGAGATGACCATCGAGGACGCGCTCGAATTCTTCAGCCCGGTGCCGGCGATCGCGCGTCGACTGCAGACGCTGATGGATGTGGGCCTGTCCTACGTGCGCCTGGGGCAGAGCGCAACGACCCTCTCGGGTGGCGAGGCCCAGCGCGTCAAGCTCGCCCGCGAACTGGCCAAGCGCGACACCGGTCAGACGCTTTACATTCTGGACGAGCCGACGACGGGGCTGCACTTCGAGGACATTCGCCAGCTGCTCGGCGTGCTGCATCGTCTACGCGATCACGGCAACACCGTCGTCGTCATCGAGCACAATCTAGACGTGATCAAGACCGCCGACTGGCTGATCGATCTCGGCCCCGAGGGTGGCTCAGGCGGTGGCCAGATCATTGCCGAGGGGACACCGGAGCAGGTGGCTGGCATGGATGTGTCCCATACCGGGCGCTTTCTCGCCCCGCTGCTGCCGCAGACCGAGCAGAGGCGGATCAAGGCCAAGCGCGCCTGAGCCCACATCCCCCGCAACGCCAAGGCACGCGGGGGTTCGCTACACTTGACCGAATTTTGTGCTCCGGCGCCTTTCACCCACAGAAATCCGGCCAACCAAAAGAAAACCGGCTATCCGATCGCTCGGATAGCCGGCTTTTTCGCCAGAAGCGACCTGCGACTTACTCGTCGCCGGCGGCTTCCTGAACGGCAGGACGGTCGACCAGCTCGACGTAGGCCATCGGCGCATTGTCACCGGTGCGGAAACCGCACTTCAGCACGCGGACGTAGCCGCCCGGGCGGTTGACATAACGCGGGCCAAGCTCGTTGAAGAGCTTGCCAACGGCTTCCTTGGAGCGCGTGCGGCTGAACGCCAGACGACGATTCGCCACGCTATCCTGCTTGGCCAGGGTGATCAGCGGCTCGATATGACGACGCAGTTCCTTGGCCTTGGGCAGGGTGGTCTTGATCACTTCATGCTCGACCAGCGACGTGCACATGTTCTTGAACATGGCGTGCCGGTGCGAGCTGGTCCGATTCAGATGACGGCCACTCTTACGATGACGCATGATTGCTATTCCTTACCAAACTGGTGATTCGAGTCGGCACACGGACTCGAGACGCCTTGTCTCGAGTCCAGATCGACCCGGGGCTTTAGCCTCAGGCAGAAGCCTTGTCGTCTTTCAAGCTAGCCGGCGGCCAGTTTTCCAGCCGCATGCCGAGCGAAAGACCGCGCGAAGCCAATACGTCCTTGATCTCGTTCAAGGACTTCTTGCCAAGGTTCGGCGTCTTGAGCAGCTCGACTTCGGTGCGCTGAATCAAATCGCCAATATAGTAAATATTCTCGGCTTTCAAGCAGTTGGCGCTACGAACCGTGAGCTCGAGATCATCCACGGGACGCAGAAGAATCGGATCGATCTGATCTTCTTCCTCTTCAGTTTCCTGCTCGCGATCGGCTTCGAGATCGACGAAGGCAGCCAGCTGCTCCTGCAGGATGGTCGCACTGCGGCGAATCGCTTCTTCCGGATCGAGGGTGCCGTCGGTTTCGAGATCGATGACCAGCTTATCGAGATCGGTACGCTGTTCGACACGCGCCGCTTCCACCGCGTAGGAAACGCGACGAACGGGGCTGAACGTGGCATCCAGCTGCAGCCGACCGATAGCACGAGATTCGTCCTCGTCGGAAAGCCGCGCATCGGCGGGCTCGTAACCGCGACCGCGAACGACCTTGAGCTGCATTTTCAGCTCGGTGCCGCCGTTGAGGTGCGCGATCACATGATCCGGATTGACGATCTCGACGTCGTGATCGACGGCGATGTCGCCAGCGGTCATGACACCGGGGCCCTGCTTGTTCAGGGTCAGGACGGCTTCGTCGCGGCCGTGCATCTTGATGGCCACGTCCTTGAGATTCAGAAGAATCTCGATGACGTCTTCCTGAACACCTTCGATGGCGCTGTATTCGTGCAGCACACCGTCGATTTCGGCTTCGACGACGGCACAACCCGGCATCGAAGAGAGCAGGATGCGACGCAGCGCATTCCCCAGGGTATGGCCGAAACCACGCTCGAAGGGCTCCAGCACGATCTTGGCGTGATGTGCGTTGACTTCTTCGACCTTGATGTCGCGGGGACGAAGAAACTCTGTCACTGAACGCTGCATATGAACACCTTCTCAGGCTGCCAAACGAATATGGGTACTCCCGCGTCGGACCGGGCCGCCTGGGCGGCCCGATCTCACACTTACTTGGAGTACAGCTCGACGATCAGGTTTTCGTTGATGTCGGCAGACAGGTCTCCACGTTCCGGGACAGCCTTGAAAGTGCCTTCCATCTTCTTCGAATCGACGTCGATCCACGTCACGTCGCCGCGGTTGGCAGCGATGGACAGTGCCTGCTGGATACGGGCCTGGTTCTTGGCCTTCTCACGCACGGACACGACGTCACCGGGACGCACCTGATAGGACGCCACGTTGACGGTACGGCCATTGACCGAGATCGCCTTGTGGCTGACCAGCTGACGTGATTCGCTGCGCGTGGAGCCGAAGCCCATGCGATAAACCACGTTGTCCAGCCGGGATTCCAGCAACTGCAGAAGGACTTCACCGGTGGCGCCTTTGAGACGCGCGGCTTCCTTGTAGTAGTTGCGGAACTGGTTTTCGAGCACGCCGTAGATGCGACGTACTTTCTGCTTCTCGCGAAGCTGCAAGCCGTAGTCGGAAAGACGCTGACGGCGCTGGCCGTGCACACCCGGGATCTGCTCGGATTTGCACTTCTTCTCGAAGGGAGTCACGCCACTCTTCAGAAAGAGATCGGTGCCTTCACGACGAGACAGTTTACACTTGGGACCAAGATAACGAGCCATGAGTCTGTCTCCTTAAACGCGGCGTTTCTTCGGCGGACGGCATCCGTTGTGCGGAATCGGCGTCGCGTCAGTGATGCTCTGTACACGGAAGCCGGCGGCATTCAATGCACGCACGGCAGACTCACGGCCCGGGCCGGGGCCCTTGACCAGCACGTCGACGTTTTTCACACCATACTCGGCTGCAGCAGTCGCTGCACGTTCACTCGCTACTTGAGCTGCGAACGGGGTGCTCTTGCGAGAACCACGAAAACCCGAACCACCGGCAGTCGCCCAAGAAAGCGCGTTGCCCTGGCGGTCTGTGATCGTCACGATCGTATTGTTAAAAGAGGCGTGGATATGCGCGACCGCATCCACGACCTGCTTTTTAACCTTTTTACGGTTACTGCGCGGGTTAGCCATGTTGATGTAATCCTGATCTTAAACGCCGGAACGTTAAAATTACTTACGAATCGGTTTACGCGGTCCCTTGCGGGTACGCGCGTTGGTCTTGGTACGCTGACCACGCAGCGGAAGACCACGACGATGGCGCAGACCACGATAGCAACCCAGGTCCATGAGACGCTTGATATTCAGCGTCGTTTCACGGCGAAGGTCGCCCTCTACGGTGAACTTGCCCACTTCGGTACGCAGCACGTCCAGCTGTTCGCCGGACAGGTCCTGGACCTTGGTGGTTGGTTCGATGCCAGCAGCGACGCAGATTTCCTGCGCGCGTGTGTGGCCAATCCCGAAGATGTAGGTCAGCGAGATCGCCGCATGCTTGTTGTCCGGGATATTGACGCCTGCAATACGGGCCATCAGCTTACTCCGAAGGTTGAGCGGCTTGCTCGTTAGTCGTCCACAAAGGGCGCAATAGCATACCCCTTTGTCTCTTGCGAGACAAGGGGCATGCCAAGGCCCGCTTTTTCGTTCAGCGTCGAGGCGAGCGAATCAACCCTGACGCTGCTTGTGGCGGGGTTCCGTGCAGATGACACGGACCGCGCCGTTGCGCCGAATGATCTTGCAGTTACGGCACATTTTCTTTACAGAAGCTCGAACTTTCATCGTTCTCTCCAAATGCTCTCTAGCGGCGCTCAGCGCATCAGGCCGCCGCTACCGTAGCCTTTCAGGTTCGACTTCTTCATCACCGACTCGTACTGGTGAGACATGAGATGGGATTGAACCTGGGCCATGAAGTCCATGATTACCACGACCACGATCAGCAGCGAGGTACCGCCGAAATAGAACGGTACTTGCCAGGCGACCACCAGGAACTGCGGCATCAGCGACACCAGCGTGATGTACAGGGCGCCGAACAGCGTCAGCCGCGTCATTACCTTGTCGACGTAGCGTGCTGTCTGCTCTCCCGGGCGGATCCCCGGCAGGAAAGCGCCTGACTTCTTCAGGTTGTCGGCCACATCCTTGGGATTGAAGACCAACGCCGTGTAGAAGAAACAGAAGAACAGCACAGCCGCAGCGAACAGAATGATGTAGAGCGGTGCGCCGGGAGCCAGCTGCTGAGAGGCGATCTGCAGCCACTCGAAACCGTCACCCTGGCCAACCCACTGACCGATGGAGCCCGGGAAAAGCAGAATGCTCGACGCGAAGATCGGCGGAATGACACCCGCCATGTTGACCTTCAGCGGCAGATAGCTGCTTTGCCCCGCATACATCTTGTTGCCTACCTGACGCCGCGGGTAGTTCACCGTGATACGGCGCTGACCGCGCTCGATGAACACCACGAACGCGATGGTCGCGATCCCCAGCAGCGAGAGCGCCAACAGCGGCAGCACGTTCCAGGCGCCATCGTTGCGCGCCAGTTCGAACGACTGACCGATGGCACTCGGCAGCCCGGCCACGATCCCGGAGAAGATGATCAGCGAAATGCCGTTGCCGATACCTTTTTCGGTGATCTGTTCACCCAGCCACATCAGGAACACGGCGCCGGCCACGAAGGTGACGACGGCGGTGAAATAGAAACTGATGTCACCGGAATAGGCCACGCCCTGACTGACCAGACCAACTGACATGCCGCTCGCCTGAATCAATGCCAGCAACACCGTACCGTAGCGGGTGTACTGGTTGATCTTGCGGCGCCCGGCTTCGCCTTCCTTCTTCAGCGCTTCGAGCTGAGGCGATACCGCGGTCAGAAGCTGCATGATGATCGACGCGGAGATATACGGCATGATCCCCAGCGCGAAGATACTCATGCGCTGCAGCGCACCCCCCGAGAACATGTTGAACATGCCCAGGATGGTGCCCTGGTTCTCCCGAAACAGGGCAGCCAGCTGGTCAGGATCGATGCCGGGTACGGGAATGTGGGCACCGATGCGGTACACCACGATCGCGATGAAGACGAAACGCAGGCGTGCCCACAGCTCGCTGAGGCCGCTACCCATGTTCGCCGGCATGTTTCCTGACTTAGCCATTTAGTCCTCTACCTTGCCGCCGGCTGCTTCGATCGCAGCACGCGCACCTTTGGTGACCTTGAGGCCACGCACGGTAACTGCCTTGTCGAGCTCGCCGGAAAGAATGACCTTGGCGTACTCGGTGGCATCCTTGAGCACGTTGGCCTTTTTCAGGCTGCCGAGATCGGCGATGTCACCTTCGACCTTGGCCAGTTCCGCCAGGCGAACCTCTTCGGACACCATCGCCTTACGCGAGGTGAAACCGAATTTCGGCAAGCGACGCTGCAGCGGCATCTGACCGCCTTCGAAGCCCGGCTTGACCGAGCCGCCGGAGCGGGACTTGAGACCCTTGTGGCCACGACCACCGGTCTTGCCCAGACCGGAGCCGATGCCGCGCCCGACGCGCTTCTCAGCGTGCTTGGAGCCCGGTGCCGGGCTTAAGCTGTTGAGTTTCATGGATTACTCTCCCTCGACTCGAACAAGGTAACGTACCTTGTTGATCATGCCGCGAACGGCGGGGGTGTCTTCCAGCTCGACCGAGTGCCCAATGCGACGCAGGCCAAGACCTGTCATCGTCGCCTTGTGCTTCTGCAGGACACCGATGGTGCTGCGGGTCTGGGTGATTTTGATCGTCTCTGCCATGGTCACTTACCCCGCGAGCTCTTCGACAGACAGGCCACGCT
This sequence comes from Salinicola rhizosphaerae, assembly GCF_014652715.1. Taxonomy (GTDB): domain Bacteria; phylum Pseudomonadota; class Gammaproteobacteria; order Pseudomonadales; family Halomonadaceae; genus Salinicola; species Salinicola rhizosphaerae. The sequence goes on from NZ_BMZI01000009.1 coordinate 80,792, forward strand.
TGGCGGCGATGTCTTCCGGAGACTGCATGGAGGCGAGACCTTTGATGGTCGCGCGCACCACGTTCACCGGGTTGGTGGAGCCGTAGCACTTCGCCAGGACGTCATGGACGCCGGCCAGCTCGAGCACGGAACGCATGGCACCACCGGCAATGATGCCGGTACCCGAGGAAGCCGGCTGCATGAAGACCTTGGACGCGCCGTGACGGGCGCGAACCGGGTACTGCAGCGTGCTGCCGCTCAGGCTGACTTTGACCATGTTACGGCGAGCCTGGTCCATCGCTTTCTGAATCGCGACCGGCACTTCGCGTGCCTTGCCGCGACCGAAACCGACCCGGCCGTTGCCATCGCCAACGACGGTCAGCGCGGTGAAACCGAAGATACGGCCACCCTTGACCACCTTGGCGACGCGGTTGACCTGCACCAGCTTCTCTTGCAGATCTCCGCCCTTCTGTTCGTTATTCGCCATCGTAAAACCCTTTAGAATTGCAGACCGCCTTCACGCGCGGCATCCGCCAACGCCTTGACGCGACCGTGGTATTTGAAACCAGCGCGGTCGAAGGCTACCTGAGAGATGCCGGCATCCTTGGCGCGCTCGGCAATCAGAGCGCCCACTTTGGCAGCCGCATCGGCGTTACCGGTCGCACCCTCGCGCAGGCTCTTGTCGAGCGTGGACGCGCTGGCCAGCACTTTGCCACCGTCCGGCGAGATAATCTGCGCGTAGATGTGACGCGGTGTGCGGTTGACGCACAGACGGTTCACACCCAGATCGCGGATCTTGGCGCGCGCGCGGCGGGCACGACGGAGACGAGATTCTTTCTTCGCGTTCATAACCCTGCCTTACTTCTTCTTGGCTTCTTTACGGCGGACGTGTTCGTCGCTGTACCGCACACCCTTGCCCTTGTAGGGCTCCGGCGGACGGAAGGCGCGAATTTCCGCAGCCACCTGGCCGAGCTTCTGCTTGTCCGCGCTTTTCAGCACGATCGTGGTGTTCTTCGGCGTTTCGGCCGTGACACCTTCGGGCAGCGTATAGTCGATCGGGTGGGAGAAACCGAGTGTCAGATTCAGCGTCTTGCCACTTGCCTGGGCACGATAGCCGACGCCATTGATTTCCAGCGACCGAGTGAACCCCTCGGATGCGCCGGTGACCATGTTCTGAACCAGGGCACGAGTGGTGCCGACCATGGCCCAGCTCTTGGCCTGCTCGCTCGGAGCAAAAGTCAGCTGACCATCTTCCTGAGCGATCTTCACGTCGGGATGTACGGTCAGTTGAAGCGTGCCCTGGCCGCCCTTGACGGACAGCTGGTCGCCGTCGAACTTGACTTCGACGCCGTTGGGCAATTTAACCGGATACTTGGCTACGCGAGACATTTCTCACTCCTAGAATACGGTGCAGATGACTTCACCACCGACACCCGCCTGGCGTGCCGCGCGATCGGTCATGACGCCACGAGAGGTCGTCACGATCGCCACACCCAGACCGTCCGCGACCTTGGGCAGTTCGCTCTTGCCCTTGTAGATCCGCAGCGACGGCTTGGAAGCACGCTGGAGGTGTTCGATGACCGGCTTGCCCTCGAAGTACTTGAGGGTCACGGTCAACTCGGGCTTGACGCCTTCGGTGACCGACAAGTCGGTGATATAGCCTTCCTGCTTGAGTACGCGGGCCACGTCTACCTTGAGCTTGGAGGACGGCATGGTGACCGTCTCCTTGGTGGCCATCTGCGCATTGCGGATACGGGTAAACATATCCGCCAGAGTATCTTGCATGCTCATTACATTGCGCTCCTGAATTCCTCGACGTGGCTTACCAGCTGGACTTCTTCAGCCCAGGGACATCGCCACGCATCGCAGCTTCGCGCAGCTTGTTACGAGCCAGTCCGAACTTGTTGTAGTAACCGTGCGGACGGCCGGTAACGCGGCAGCGATTGCGCTGACGAACCTGGCTGGAGTCACGCGGCAGCGACTGCAGCTTCAGTTGTGCGTCGAAGCGCTCTTCGTCAGAAGCGTTGACGTCATAGATGACGCTCTTGAGCGCGGCACGCTTGGCGGCGTATTTATCGACCAGCTTCGCGCGCTTGAGCTCACGCTCAATCATGCTTTTCTTTGCCATGAATCCACCCTTATTGCTTGAACGGGAAGTTCAGCGCGCGTAGCAGCGCACGACCTTCTTCGTCGGTGTTGGCGCTGGTCGTGATGGTGACATCCAGACCACGAATCCGGTCGATCTTATCATATTCGATCTCCGGGAAGATGATCTGCTCACGGACGCCCATGGAGTAGTTGCCGCGGCCATCGAACGACTTCGGATTCAGACCACGGAAGTCACGTACGCGAGGAATCGCGATGTTGACCAGGCGGTCGAGAAAATCCCACATGCGTTCGCGGCGCAGCGTCACCTTGACGCCGATCGGCCAGCCTTCGCGGACTTTGAAGCCTGCGATGGACTTGCGCGCCTTGGTAACCACCGGCTTCTGACCGGAGAGCTTCTCCAGGTCGCCGACGGCGTTTTCGATCAGCTTTTTGTCGCTGGTCGCTTCGCCGATGCCCATGTTCAGGGTCACCTTGGTGATCCGGGGCACCTGCATCACGTTGGCGTAGCTGAACTGCTCTTGCAGCTTAGCCATCACCTCGCTTTGATAACGTTCTTTCAAGTTCGCCATTTTGCTACCCGACTCGCGTTAGGCGTCGATCTGCTTCTGCGTCGACTTGTAGATACGTACCTTGGTACCGTCTTCCTGCACCTGGAAGCCGACGCGATCGGCCTTGCCGGTCTCCGCGTTGAAGATGGCTACGTTGGACGCATGGATCGGAGCCTCACGCTCGACGATACCCCCCGGGTTGCCAACCATAGGATTGGGCTTGGTGTGGCGCTTGATCATGTTGACGCCCGACACGACGTAACGGTCGTTGTCGAGGACGCGCTTGATCGTGCCACGCTTGCCCTTGTCCTTGCCGGCGATGACGATGACTTCGTCGTCACGTTTGATCTTGTGCATATCCGCCTCGCTCCTTACAGCACTTCGGGCGCCAAGGAAATGATCTTCATGAACTTCTCGGTACGAAGTTCACGAGTAACCGGCCCGAAGATACGGGTACCGATCGGCTGTTCGTTGGTGTTGTTCAACAGAACCGCCGCATTTCCATCGAAGCGAATCAGCGAACCGTCGTTGCGACGGACACCGCTGCGCGTACGCACGACAACGGCCTTGAGGACCTGGCCTTTCTTGACCTTGCCCCGCGGAATCGCTTCCTTGACCGTCACTTTGATGATGTCGCCAACGCGGGCGTAACGGCGGTGAGAACCACCGAGCACCTTGATGCACTGCACCCGGCGCGCGCCGCTGTTGTCGGCGACATCCAGCATTGTTTGCGTCTGAATCATTGGTTTTCTCCAAACCTAATCTGACTGCACTGGTTCAGAAGGCGCCGGGCTCAGCCCTTGGCCTGCTCGACCACCTCGACCAACGTCCAGGCTTTCTTCTTGGACAGCGGACGCGATTCCTGAATGGAAACCAGATCCCCGGCCTTGGCCTGATTCGTCTCGTCGTGGGCGTGCAGCTTGGTGGAGCGCTTCATGTACTTGCCGTAGATCGGGTGACGCTCACGGCGTTCGATCAATACGACAATCGATTTTTCCATCTTGTCGCTCACGACCCTGCCGGTGAGCGTACGAGCTTTCTTCGCTTCAGCCATTATTGGTCACCTGCCTTCTGGTTGAGCACAGTCTTGACGCGAGCGATGTCGCGACGCACCTGCTTGAGCAGATGCGTCTGGCTCAGCTGGCCGGTGGCCTTCTGCATGCGCAGGTTGAACTGCTCGCGGAGCAGTTCGAACAGCTGCTCCTGCAGCGCATCGACTGACTTTTCACGCATTTCGTTGGCTTTCATCACATCACCGTCCGTTTCACAAAGGTGGTGGCAATGGGCATCTTCTGGGCTGCCAGAGAGAAGGCTTCACGCGCCAGCTCTTCGGAAACCCCTTCGATTTCGTAAAGCACCTTGCCCGGCTGGATCTGCGCGACCCAGTATTCGACGGAGCCTTTACCTTTACCCATACGAACCTCGAGAGGCTTGTTGGTGATCGGCTTGTCCGGGAATACACGGATCCAGATCTTGCCCCCACGCTTGACGTGACGGGTGATCGCACGACGACCGGCTTCGATCTGACGCGCGGTGATACGGCCGCGATCGGTGGCCTTGAGACCGAAGTCCCCGAAGCTCACCTTGCTGCCGCGATGTGCCAGACCGCGGTTACGGCCTTTCTGCACTTTGCGGAACTTTGTACGCTTGGGTTGCAACATCGATCAGTCTCCCCTTACCTGGAACCTTTCTTCTTCGGTGCGGGTGCCTGAGCCTGCTGCTTCTGCTTGGCACGCACCTCTTCGATGCCCCCGAGGATTTCGCCCTTGAAGATCCACACCTTGACGCCGATGACGCCGTAGGTGGTGTGTGCTTCATAGGTGGCGTAATCGATATCGGCACGCAGCGTGTGCAGCGGCACGCGACCTTCGCGATACCACTCGGTACGCGCGATCTCGGCACCACCCAGACGACCGGAGAGCTGTACCTTGATGCCGCCGGCACCCAGACGCATGGCGTTCTGGACGGAGCGCTTCATGGCACGGCGGAACATCACGCGACGCTCGAGCTGACCGGCGATATTCTGCGCGACCAGAGCGGCGTCGAGTTCCGGCTTGCGGACTTCCTCGATGTTGACGTGCACCGGCACACCCATCATCTGGGTGACATCCTGGCGCAAACGATCGACGTCCTCGCCTTTCTTACCGATCACGATGCCCGGACGAGCAGTGTGGATGGTAATGCGGGCGTTGTTGGCCGGACGCTCGATGGTGATGCGGCTCACGGAAGCGTTCTTCAAACGCTCCTCGAGAAAACGACGCACTTCCAGATCGTTGTTCAGCTTGTCGGCATAGGCACCGCGCTCGGCGTACCAGACCGACGTATGGTCTTTAACGATGCCGAGACGAATCCCGACTGGATTGACTTTCTGACCCATCTGGTCGACTCCTACTTCTCGGCTACCTTGACGGTGATGTGGCAGGTGCGCTTCAAAATGCGATCCGCACGGCCTTTGGCGCGCGGCTGAATGCGCTTGAGCGTCATGCCCTCATCGACACAGATGGTCGAGACACGCAGCTCGTCGATGTCCATGCCGTTGTTTTCTTCCGCATTGGCAATCGCGGACTGCAGCACCTTCTTGACCAGCTTGGCGGCCTTCTTGGGGGAGAAGGTCAGCACGTCGAGCGCTTCGGCGACCGGCTTACCGCGCACCTGGTCAGCCACCAAACGGGCCTTCTGGGCGGACAAGCTAGCGCCACGCAACTTAGCAGCGACTTCCATCTCTTAATCCTCTTGGCTCAGCGTTTGGCTTTCTTGTCCGCCGCATGACCGCGATAGGTGCGGGTAGCAGCAAACTCGCCCAACTTGTGGCCGACCATTTCCTCGGAGACATGCACCGGGACGTGCTGGCGACCGTTATGTACCGCGATGGTGAGCCCGACCATGTTGGGCAGGATCATCGAACGACGCGACCAGGTCTTGATCGGTTTGCGATCGTTCTTTTCCGCGGCGACTTCGACCTTCTTCAACAGATGAAGGTCGATAAAGGGACCTTTCTTCAGTGAACGTGGCACAGCCGTTACCTCTTAATGTCTGTTACTTGGACTTGCGGCGACGAACGATGAGCTTGTCGGTACGCTTGTTCTTGCGGGTCTTGTGGCCCTTGGTGGGGATACCCCACGGGCTGACCGGGTGACGACCACCGCTGGTGCGGCCTTCACCACCACCGTGCGGGTGATCCACCGGGTTCATCGCGACACCGCGAACGGTCGGGCGCACCCCTCTCCAACGTTTCGCACCGGCCTTGCCCAGTTGACGCAGGCTGTGCTCAGAGTTACCGACTTCGCCCAGTGTGGCGCGGCACTCGGACAGTACGCGACGCATCTCGCCGGAGCGCAGACGCAGCGTCGCGTAGTTGCCTTCGCGAGCGACCAGCTGTGCGCTGGCACCGGCGCTGCGTGCGATCTGCGCACCCTTGCCCGGCTTCAGTTCGATGCAGTGCACCGTAGAGCCGACCGGGATGTTACGCAGCGGCAGCGCATTGCCGCGCTTGATGGAAGCATTGACGCCGGACTCCACCACGTCGCCGGTCGTCAGACCTTTGGGCGCGATGATGTAACGACGCTCGCCGTCCATGTACTTCAGCAGCGCGATGTTGGCGCTACGGTTCGGATCGTATTCGACGCGCTCGACGACGGCGTTGATGCCATCCTTGGTGCGCTTGAAATCGATCACGCGATAATGCTGACGATGGCCACCACCGACGTGACGCGTGGTGATGCGGCCATTGTTGTTACGACCACCCGACTTCGACTGCTTCTCGGTCAGTGCCGCATGGGGACGCCCTTTGTAGAGCTCGCCATTGACGACCTTGACCAGGTGACGACGGCCGGCGGACGTGGGTTTTGTCTTGACTACTGCCATGATCCGTACTCCTGCCTTACTCGGCGCCAGAGAAGTCTTCGAGCGTCTCGCCCGCAGCCAGGGTCACGTACGCCTTGCGGTAACCCTTGCGCAGACCAGTGCCGAAGCGAGTGCGTTTGGTCTTGCCCTTGACGTTGAGCACCTGCACGCCGGCAACCTTCTTGCCGAACAGCGCCTCGACGGCTTTCTTGATCTCGGGCTTGGTCGCGTCCTGGGCTACCTTGAACACGTACTGATTGTTCTCGGCGGCGAGCGCGGCCTTCTCGGTCATGTGAGGTCCGAGCAGAACCTTGTATACGCGTTCCTGGTTCATCCCAGCTTCTCCTCGAATTTACGCAGAGCGGAGACGGTCATCAGCACCTTGTCGAAGGCGATCAGGCTGACCGGATCGGCGGCCGCAGCATCGACGACATCGACGTTGGGGATGTTGCGGGCGGCCAGGTAGAGCTTCTCGTCGACTTCTTCGGTGACGATCAGGCCTTTTTCGATACCCAGCTCGTTGAGCTTGCCGACCAGCTGCTTGGTCTTCGGCGCGTCGACGGTGAACGCATCGACGAGCACCAGACGCTCCTGGCGAACCAGCTCGGACAGGATCGAACGCATGGCCGCGCGATACATCTTGCGGTTGACCTTCTGCGTGTAGTCCTGCGGACGAGCAGCGAAGGTCACGCCACCGCTACGCCACAGCGGCGAGCGAATGGTGCCGGCACGAGCGCGACCGGTGCCCTTCTGGCGCCACGGCTTCTTGCCACCGCCGCGCACGTCGGAACGGTTCTTCTGGGCGCGAGTGCCCTGACGGCCGGCCGCCAGGTAAGCGGTCACGACCTGGTGCACCAACGCTTCGTTGAATTCTTTGCCAAAGGTCTCTTCGGACACTTCGACGGTGCCTGCGGCACCAGCGAGATTCAGATTCATCGGTCTCAGTCCCCTCAGCGAGCTTTCACGGCACTGCGCACAACGACATCGCTGCCGGGTGCACCGGGCACGGCGCCCTTGATCAACAGCAGGTTGCGCTCGGCATCGATGCGCACCACTTCCAGACTCTGGACGGTGACACGCTCGTTACCCAGCTGACCGGCCATCTTCTTGCCTTTGAAGACACGACCCGGGGTCTGGCACTGACCGATGGAACCCGGCGCACGGTGGGACAGGGAGTTACCGTGGCTGTTGTCCTGGGTACGGAAGTTCCAGCGCTTGACCGCGCCTTGGAAGCCCTTACCTTTGGAGCTGCCGGTCACATCGACCTTCTGACCAGCTTCGAAGAGGGATACGGTGAAGGAACCGCCGACTTCCGGCGTTTCGTCGCTTTCAGCGAGACGAAACTCCATCAGGGAGCGGCCAGCCTCGACACCTGCCTTGGCGTATTGACCAGCAATCGCCTTGGTGAGGTGCTTGGCTTTGCGGGAGCCAGTTGTCACCTGAACGGCACGATAGCCATCAGACTCGACGGTCTTGACGGCAGCGATGCGGTTAGGCTCAACCTCGATCACGGTTACGGGCACGGATGCGCCATCTTCGGTGAAAACGCGGGTCATGCCCGCTTTTTTACCGACCAAACCGATAGTCATGTTCAGTCTCCTATAGTGTACGGGGCTATCACCCGCTATGGCTGCCCTTTCCAGAGCATTCCACTAGCACATTGTGTGGCGTCTCACGACGCGGCGGCGGCTGTTGAACTCAGCGACCGCAAGTGTCTAGTGTTGGTTTCAGTCGAGTTTGATCTGCACGTCAACGCCAGCGGCGAGATCGAGCTTCATCAGCGCGTCGACGGTCTTTTCCGTCGGCTCGACGATGTCGAGAACGCGCTTGTGCGTGCGAATTTCATACTGATCACGCGCGTCCTTGTTGACGTGCGGCGAAATCAGAATGGTGTAACGCTCGCGATTCGTCGGCAGCGGAATCGGACCACGCACCTGAGCGCCAGTGCGCTTGGCTGTGTCCACGATCTCCTGAGCCGACTGATCGATCAGCCGATGGTCAAACGCTTTCAGCCGAATGCGAATCTTCTGGTTCTGCATTTACCTTATGCTCCACTGGATGCTGACGGCGCGAGCCGTCGACCCACGCGTTCAAAGGACGCGCATTATAGGGGTGGCCCTCATCGACTGTCAAACGAGGGCCACCAAATACTCGAAAACGAGTATCCATAAAAAAAGGGGCGCCTAAGCGCCCCTTCGGTGCCGGGCAATTCGCGAGGCGAATTACTCGACGATTTTTGCGACGACGCCGGCGCCGACGGTACGACCGCCTTCACGGATGGCAAAGCGCAGGCCGTCTTCCATGGCGATCGGCGCGATCAGCGTCACGACCATCTGGACGTTGTCGCCCGGCATGACCATCTCGACGCCTTCCGGCAGTTCGCAAGTACCGGTCACGTCAGTCGTACGGAAGTAGAACTGCGGACGGTAGCCCTTGAAGAACGGCGTGTGACGACCACCTTCTTCCTTGGACAGCACGTAGACTTCGGCTTCGAACTTGGTGTGCGGCTTGATGGTGCCCGGCTTGGCCAGAACCTGACCACGCTCGACGTCATCACGCTTGGTACCACGCAGCAGCGCACCGACGTTCTCGCCCGCGCGACCTTCGTCGAGCAGTTTGCGGAACATCTCGACACCGGTAACGGTGGTCTTGGTGGTGTCGTGGATACCGACGATTTCGACTTCGTCGCCAGTCTTGACGATGCCGCGCTCGACACGACCGGTTACGACGGTACCGCGACCGGAGATCGAGAACACGTCTTCGATCGGCATCAGGAACGGCTGGTCGATCGCACGCTCCGGCTCCGGGATGTACTCGTCGAGCGACTTGATCAGGTTGGCGACGGCGGTGGTACCCATGCCGTTGTCATCCTTGCCTTCCAGCGCCATCAGCGCGGAGCCGATGACGATCGGGGTGTCGTCACCCGGGAAGTCGTACTCGCTCAGGAGTTCGCGAACTTCCATTTCGACCAGCTCGAGCAGCTCTTCGTCATCGACCATGTCAGCCTTGTTCAGGAACACGACGATGTACGGAACGCCGACCTGACGCGACAGCAGGATGTGCTCGCGCGTCTGCGGCATCGGGCCGTCGGCAGCGGAACAGACCAGGATAGCGCCGTCCATCTGGGCAGCACCGGTGATCATGTTCTTGACGTAGTCAGCGTGTCCCGGGCAGTCGACGTGCGCGTAATGGCGAACCTCGGACTGGTACTCGACGTGAGCGGTCGCGATGGTGATACCGCGCTCGCGCTCTTCCGGAGCGTTGTCGATGGTGTCGAATTCACGCCAGTCGCCGCCGAAGACTTCCGCGGAAACACGAGTCAGAGCCGCCGTCAGAGTCGTTTTACCGTGGTCGACGTGACCGATGGTGCCGACGTTGACGTGCGGTTTGGAGCGTTCAAATTTTTCCTTAGCCACTGCTATAACCTCTTTACGTTAGCTAACGGTTAACCGTTCTGATTGATGACGGCATCAACGACGCTGGAGGGCGCCTCTTCGTAATTCGCAAACTCCATGGTGTAGCTTGCGCGTCCCTGGGTCTGAGAACGCAGATCGGTTGCATAACCGAACATCTCAGCCAACGGAACCGTGGCGCGGATGATCTTGCCGGAGGAAGAGTCATCCATGCCCTGGACTAGACCGCGGCGGCGGTTGAGGTCACCCATGACGTCACCCATGAAGTCCTCAGGGGTCACGACTTCGACCTTCATCACCGGCTCGAGCAACACGGCCTTGGCCTTACGAGCGCCTTCCTTGATCGCCATGGACGAGGCGACCTTGAACGCAGTCTCGTTGGAGTCCACGTCGTGATAGGAACCGTCGAACAGCGTCACCTTGACGTCGATCATCGGGTAGCCCGCGATGACACCATTCTTGAGCTGCTCGTAGGCTCCTTTTTCGACGGCCGGCACGTACTCTTTGGGTACGGCACCGCCGACGATCTCGGACGCGAACTTGAAATGAACCTCTTCCTCGTCCTCGCCCTTGTCCGCTTCGGTCAGCGGTTCGATCCGCAGCCAGACGTGACCGTACTGACCGCGACCGCCCGACTGGCGAACGAACTTGCCTTCCTGTTCGACCGACTGACGGATGGTCTCGCGATAGGCAACCTGCGGCTTGCCGATGTTGGCCTCGACCTTGAACTCGCGACGCATGCGGTCAACGATGATGTCCAGGTGAAGCTCACCCATGCCGGAGATGATCGTCTGGCCGGTTTCCTCGTCGGTCTGCACGCGGAAAGAGGGATCTTCCTGCGCAAGCTTGCCGAGCGCGACGCCCATCTTTTCCTGATCGGCCTTCGACTTCGGCTCGACCGCAACGGAGATGACCGGCTCCGGGAACTCCATGCGCTCGAGAATGATCTTGTCATTCAGGTCGCACAGGGTGTCACCGGTGGTGACGTCCTTCAGGCCGATACAGGCGGCGATGTCGCCAGCGTAGACTTCCTTGATCTCCTCACGCGAGTTGGCGTGCATCTGGACGATACGTCCGACGCGCTCCTTCTTCGCCTTGACGGAGTTGAAGACGCTGTCGCCGGACTTCAGAACGCCGGAATAGACGCGCATGAAGGTCAGCGTGCCGACGAACGGGTCGGTCGCGATCTTGAACGCCAGCGCCGCGAAGGGCGCACTGTCGTCCGCTTCACGCGTGGCGATCGTGCCGTCCTTGTCATCGAGCTCACCTTCGATCGCCTTGACCTCGGTCGGCGACGGCAGGTATTCGATGACGCAGTCGAGAACCGCCTGGACGCCCTTGTTCTTGAACGCGGAGCCACAGGTGACCAGAACGATCTCGTTAGCCAGCGTACGCGCGCGCAGACCGGCCTTGATCTCTTCTTCCGAGAGCTCGCCCTCTTCGAGGTACTTTTCCATCAGCTCTTCGGTGGCTTCGGCAGCCGCCTCGACCATCTGCTCGCGGTACTTCTCGGCGGTCTCCTGCAAGTCGGCCGGAATGTCGACCAGCTCGTAGTTCATGCCGAAGTTGTCTTCGTCCCAGAGAATGGCCTTCATCTTGATGAGGTCGACCACGCCCTTGAACTCGTCTTCCGCGCCCCAGTTGATCTGGATCGGCACGACGTTCGCGCCCAGACGGTCCTTCAGCTGGTCCAGAACCATGTAGTAGTCGGCACCGGCACGGTCCATCTTGTTGACGAACACCATGCGCGGAACTTCGTACTTGTTGGCCTGGCGCCAGACGGTTTCCGTCTGCGGCTGCACGCCGGAGGAGCCACACAGCACGACGACCGCGCCATCGAGAACACGCAGGGAACGCTCGACTTCGATCGTGAAGTCAACGTGTCCTGGCGTATCGATGATGTTGATGCGGTGCTCGTCGAACTGCTTGCTCATGCCCTGCCAGAAGCAGGTCGTCGCCGCGGAGGTGATCGTGATGCCACGCTCCTGCTCCTGCTCCATCCAGTCCATGGTGGCGGCGCCTTCATGCACTTCGCCAACCTTGTGGGACAGACCGGTGTAGAACAGGACACGCTCGGTAGTCGTAGTCTTACCAGCGTCGACGTGGGCAACGATACCGATATTGCGATAACGCTTGAGTGGTGTCTTGCGTGCCACGATGGAAGTCCCCGTTGTTTAGAAGCGGTAGTGTGAGAAGGCCTTGTTGGCATCTGCCATGCGGTGCACGTCTTCACGCTTCTTCACGGCAGCGCCTTTGCCTTCGGCGGCGTCCAGCATTTCGCCGGCGAGACGTTGCACCATGGTCTTTTCACCGCGACTGCGAGCCGCGTCCACCAGCCAGCGCATGGCGAGCGCCTGACGGCGGGACGGGCGAACCTCGACCGGCACCTGGTAGGTCGCACCGCCGACACGGCGGGATTTGACCTCGACCATCGGCTGAATGGCTTCCAGTGACTTGTCGAAGATGTCCAGCGGCGCTTCGCTACTACGCTCGGCAACCCTGTCCAACGCACCGTAGACGATGCGCTCAGCTACGGACTTCTTGCCGCTGACCATCAGATGGTTCATGAATTTCGCGAGACGCTCGCTTCCGAACTTCGGATCGGGAAGGATTTCGCGCTTCGCGGCAACTCTTCTTCTTGGCATGATAAGCCCTCGATGCTAAGGGTCGTTCAGGTAAACCCGGCAGCGCTCATCGCCGATTGGCGATAGCGGCCGACCTTACTCTTATCGGACCGATAATGAGTGTGACAAACGCCCCGGCATCAAGCCTTGGGACGCTTGGTGCCGTATTTGGAACGGCCCTGTTTACGGTTCTGGACACCGGAAGTGTCAAGAGCACCGCGGACGGTGTGATAGCGCACACCCGGCAAATCCTTGACGCGGCCGCCACGGATCAGGACCACGGAGTGCTCCTGCAGGTTGTGGCCTTCACCGCCGATGTAGGAACTGACTTCATAGCCGTTGGTCAAGCGCACGCGGCACACCTTACGCAGAGCCGAGTTCGGCTTCTTCGGCGTAGTGGTGTAGACGCGGGTGCAGACCCCACGACGTTGCGGGCAAGCCTGCAGCGCCGGCACGTCGCTAGTCTCGACGGGGCGCTTGCGCGGCTTGCGCACGAGCTGGTTGATCGTTGCCATATGTTTAGCTGACTCCAATGGGTTGCCTTGCCTTACGCGCACAACGGTTGTACCGCCCCACACATAAAGGCTGCGCATTCTAATCAGTTGTCGCGAGAGCCGTCAAGGCCGCCCACCCGAAGGGTGAGCGGCCCCGGCATCACGACTTACAGGTCGTCGTCATCGGCATCGAGCGCGGTGAGCTGAGCGCCCAGTTCCTGCTCGACATCGAACGCCGACGGGGCAAGCGTGAGTTCGGACTCCTCGCGCTTGCGACGCCGCTCGTCGTGGTGGGCAAGGCCGGTACCGGCCGGGATCAGACGACCCACCACCACGTTTTCCTTCAGGCCACGCAGGTAATCGCGCTTGCCGGTCACTGCCGCCTCGGTCAGCACGCGAGTCGTCTCCTGGAACGATGCCGCGGAGATGAACGACTCGGTGGCCAGCGAGGCCTTGGTGATACCCAGCAGCAGGCGGTCGTACTTGGCCGGGAACTTCTCTTCCTGCTCGAGGCGAGCGTTCTCTTCCAGCACGCGCACCAGCTCGACCTGGTCACCCGGGATGAGCGTCGAATCGCCCGCGTCCAGAATTTCGACCTTGCGCAGCATCTGACGCACGATGACTTCGATGTGCTTATCGTTGATGCTCACGCCCTGCAGACGATAGACGTCCTGGATCTCGACGGTGATGTACTTGGCCAGCTCCGCGACACCCAGCAGTCGGAGAATGTCGTGCGGGTTGCTCGGACCGTCGGAGATGACTTCACCCCGTTCGACCGTTTCACCCTCGAACACCCCGATCTGGCGCCATTTCGGGATCAGCATCTCAAGCGGATCACCCTCTTCCGGCGTGATCGTCAGACGACGCTTGCCCTTGGTCTCCTTGCCGAACGAGATCGTACCGCTGATCTCGGCGAGGATGGACGGCTCCTTCGGCTTGCGCGCTTCGAACAGATCGGCGACGCGCGGCAGACCACCGGTGATGTCCTTGTTACCGGACGCTTCCAGCGGGATACGGGCGATGACTTCACCGACACCGATCTCCGTGCCGTTCTCTACCGACACGATCGCGCGGCCCGGCAGCAGGTACTGCACCGGCGTATTGGAGCCCGGCAGAGTGACGTGCTTGCCGTCGTCGCCCACCAGCATGATCATCGGTCGCTTGTCGCGGCCGGACGTCGGGCGAGCGGCAGCTTCGATCACCTCGATGTTGGACAGGCCGGTCATCTCGTCGACGGTACGCGTAACGGTCATGCCGTCGGTCATATCCGTGAACTGCGCCTTGCCCTTGACCTCGGCAACGACCGGGTGGGTGTGCGGATCCCACTTCGCCACCACCTGGCCACCGCCGACCTCGTCACCGTCCTTCACCGACAGCTCGGCACCGTAAGGCAGCTTGTAGTACTCGCGCTCGCGGCCGTGGTCGTCGGCAACGGCCAGGGCGCTGGAACGGGACACGACGATCAGCTTGCCGTCGGCACGCTCGACCGACTTGATGTTGTGCAGACGCACCGTGCCGCCGTGCTTGACCTGCACGCTGTCGACCGCCGAGGCACGCGATGCCGCCCCACCGATGTGGAACGTACGCATGGTCAGCTGAGTACCCGGCTCGCCGATCGACTGAGCCGCGATGACGCCGACCGCCTCACCGATGTTGACCTGGTGACCGCGCGCAAGATCGCGACCGTAACAGGCCGAGCAGACGCCGTGTGCGGTTTCACAGGTGATCGTCGAACGCACCACGATCTCGTCGACACCCATGGTGTCGAGCTTTTCGCACCAGGCTTCATCCAGCAGCGTACCGCGCGGAATCAGCACGTCGTCGGTCTGCGGATCGACCACGTCCTGGGCCACGACACGACCCAGTACGCGCTGCGCCAGCGAAACGATGACGTCGCCGCCCTCGATGACCGGGTGCAGCGTGAGGCCCTGTTCGGTACCACAGTCCTGCTCGGTGATGACCAGATCCTGCGCCACGTCGACCAGGCGGCGGGTCAGGTAACCGGAGTTGGCCGTCTTCAGTGCCGTATCCGCCAGCCCCTTACGCGCACCGTGCGTGGAGATGAAGTACTGCAGTACGTTCAAGCCTTCACGGAAGTTGGCGGTGATCGGCGTCTCGATGATCGAGCCATCCGGCTTGGCCATCAGGCCACGCATACCGGCGAGCTGGCGAATCTGCGCCGCGCTACCACGTGCGCCGGAGTCGGCCATGATGAACACGCTGTTGAACGAGTCCTGCTCGACCTCGTTACCATCGCGATCGGTCACGGTCTCTTTCGAGATACCCGCCATCATCGCCTTGGCCACCTTGTCGTTGGCCTTGGACCAGATATCGATGACCTTGTTGTACTTCTCGCCCGCGGTCACCAGACCGGAGGAGAACTGATCCTCGATCTCCTTGACCTCTTCCTCGGCCGCGTCGACGATTTCCGCCTTCGCATCCGGAATGACGAAGTCGTTGACGCCGATCGAAGCGCCCGACCAGGTCGCCAGACGGAAGCCGGTGTACATCAGCTGGTCGGCGAAGATGACCGCGTCCTTAAGGCCGGCACGACGGTAGACCTCGTTGATCAGCCCGGAGATCGCCTTCTTCTTCATCGGACGGTCGACCAGCTCGAACGGCATCCCTTTCGGCAGAATGCGGAACAGCAGCGCACGACCGACGGTGGTCTCCTTGATCGAGGTGCGCTCGGTCAGCTCGCCGCTGCCGTCTTCCTCGTCGGAAAGCGTCTCGGTCAGACGCACCTTGACCCGCGCGTGCAGCGACACGTTCTGGGTCGCGAAGGCGCGATCCAGCTCGTTGAGGTTGGCGTACGCCTTACCTTCGCCCTTGGCACCGATCCGCTCGCGGGTCATGTAGTAGAGACCCAATACCACGTCCTGCGACGGCACGATGATCGGCTCGCCGTTGGCCGGCGACAGCACGTTGTTGGTCGACATCATCAGCGCGCGCGCTTCGAGCTGGGACTCCAGCGTCAGCGGCACGTGGACGGCCATCTGGTCACCGTCGAAGTCGGCGTTGTAAGCCGCACAGACCAGCGGGTGCAGCTGAATCGCCTTGCCTTCGATCAACAGCGGCTCGAACGCCTGGATCCCCAGACGGTGCAGCGTCGGTGCACGGTTGAGCAGCACCGGGTGTTCGCGGATGACGTCGGCGAGGATGTCCCACACCTCCGGCAGCTCGCGCTCGACCATTTTCTTGGCCGCCTTGATCGTGGAGGCCTGGCCGCTTGCCTGCAGCTTGGAATAGATGAACGGCTTGAACAGCTCGAGCGCCATCTTCTTCGGCAGACCACACTGGTGCAGACGCAGCGTCGGGCCGACGGTGATGACCGAGCGGCCGGAATAGTCGACGCGCTTGCCCAGCAGGTTCTGACGGAAACGCCCCTGCTTGCCCTTGATCATGTCGGCGAGCGACTTGAGCGGACGCTTGTTGGAACCGGTGATGGCACGACCGCGGCGACCGTTGTCGAGCAGCGCATCGACCGACTCCTGCAGCATACGCTTCTCGTTGCGCACGATGATGTCCGGCGCATTGAGGTCAAGCAGACGCTTCAGGCGGTTGTTGCGGTTGATCACTCGGCGGTAGAGATCGTTGAGATCCGAGGTCGCGAAGCGGCCACCGTCCAGCGGCACCAGCGGACGCAGGTCCGGCGGCAGTACCGGCAGCACTTCCATGACCATCCACGCCGGTGCGTTGCCGGACTTGTAGAAGGCTTCCAGCAATTTGAGACGCTTGGAAAGCTTCTTGATCTTGGTGTCGGAGTTGGTCTGCGGAATCTCCTCGCGCAGACGCTCGATCTCCTCTTCCAGATCGATATCCTTGAGCAGCGCCTGAACGGCTTCGGCGCCCATGCGTGCATCGAAGTCGTCGCCGAACTCTTCCAGCGCCTCGAAGTACTGCTCGTCGTTGAGCAGCTGGCCGCGCTCGAGGGTGGTCATGCCCGGATCGATGACCACGAAGGACTCGAAATAGAGCACGCGCTCGATGTCACGCAGGGTCATGTCCAGGAACATGCCGATGCGCGACGGCAGCGACTTCAGAAACCAGATGTGCGCGACCGGCGAAGCCAGCTCGATGTGACCCATGCGCTCACGACGCACGGCTGCCTTGGTGACTTCGACGCCACACTTCTCGCAGATGATGCCGCGATGCTTCATGCGCTTGTACTTGCCGCACAAGCACTCGTAATCCTTGACCGGCCCGAAGATCTTGGCGCAGAACAGACCGTCACGCTCAGGCTTGAACGTACGGTAGTTGATGGTCTCCGGCTTCTTGACTTCGCCGTAGGACCAGGAGCGAATCATCTCCGGCGACGCGAGAGTAATCTTGATCGCGTCGAACTCGTCAGATTGCGCCTGTGACTTGAGGACTTTCACCAAATCTTTCATGGGATCGCTCCGTTGCGGAGTTGTCATGAGCGGGGCGTCGACCTATTTCGCCGCCCCGCAAACCGTCGCTTTCGATCGACTGTGCCGGTCTCAGCTTTCCAATTCGATGTCGATACCCAGCGAGCGGATCTCCTTCACCAGCACGTTGAAGGATTCCGGCATACCGGCCTGCATGGTGTGGTCGCCATCCACGATGCTCTTGTACATCTTGGTACGACCCTCGACGTCATCCGACTTGACGGTGAGCATCTCCTGCAGGGTGTAGGCCGCGCCGTAGGCTTCCAGCGCCCACACCTCCATCTCACCGAAGCGCTGTCCGCCGAACTGCGCCTTGCCGCCCAGCGGCTGCTGGGTGACCAGAGAGTAGGAGCCGGTGGAGCGTGCGTGCATCTTGTCGTCGACCAGGTGGTTGAGCTTGAGCATGTACATGTAGCCCACGGTCACCGGACGATCGAACGACTCGCCGGTACGGCCGTCGTAGAGCGTCATCTGGCCGGAGTCCGGCAGGTCGGCGAGCTTGAGCAGATGCTTGATCTCGTGCTCCTTGGCACCGTCGAACACCGGTGTCGCGATCGGCACACCGCCGCGCAGGTTCTTCGCCAGGGTGATGATCTCGTCATCGGTCAGGGAGTCGATGTCTTCCTGACGCGTCTCCTGGGTGTTGTAGACCTGCTTCAGGAACTCGCGAATCTCGCCGAGCTGCTGCTCGCGGGCATCCCGCAGCATGCGGTCGATCTTGACCCCGAGCCCGTGCGCGGCCATGCCGAGGTGGGTCTCGAGAATCTGACCGACGTTCATGCGCGACGGTACGCCCAGCGGGTTGAGCACGACGTCGACAGGCTGACCGTTGTCGTCGAACGGCATGTCCTCGATCGGCATGATCGCGGAGATGACACCCTTGTTACCGTGACGACCGGCCATCTTGTCGCCCGGCTGGATGCGACGCTTCACCGCCAGGTAGACCTTGACGATCTTGAGCACGCCCGGCGCCAGGTCGTCGCCCTGGGTCAGCTTGCGCTTCTTGTCCTCGAAGCGCTCGTCCATCTCCTTGCGGCGATTCTCGAGCTGCTCGTCGGCCTGGGCCAGCAGCTCGTTGAGCGCCTCGTCCTGCATGCGCAGCTTGAACCACTGCTGACGCGGCAGCTCGTCGAGGTAGTCTTCGCTCAGCTCGTCGCCCTTCTTGAGCTTCGGGCCGCCGTTGACCGGCTGGCCGTCCAGCGTGCGCTTGAGGCGTTCGAAGGTGGCGTCTTCGGCGATGCGGTAGGTCTCCTGCAGGTCACGACGCACCTCGTCGAGCTGCTGCTGCTCGATGGAGAGCGCACGCGAGTCCTTCTCCACGCCGTCGCGAGTGAAGACCTGAACGTCGATGACAGTACCGCGCATGCCGGTCGGCGCACGCAGCGAGGTGTCCTTCACGTCGGACGCCTTCTCGCCGAAGATCGCGCGCAGCAGCTTCTCTTCCGGCGTCAGCTGGGTTTCGCCCTTCGGCGTCACCTTGCCGACCAGGATGTCACCGGCGCCGACTTCGGCACCGATGTAGACCACGCCCGCCTCGTCCAGCTTGGAGAGGGCCGACTCACCGACGTTGGGGATGTCGGAGGTGATCTCTTCGGCGCCCAGCTTGGTGTCGCGCGAAACGCAAGTCAGTTCCTGAATGTGGATCGTGGTGAAACGATCGTCCTCGACCACACGCTCGGAGACGAGGATGGAGTCCTCGAAGTTGTAACCATTCCACGGCATGAACGCGAGACGCATGTTCTGGCCAAGCGCCAGATCGCCCATGTCGACGGACGGACCATCGGCCAGAATGTCGCCGCGCGCGACGATGTCGCCGGGGCTGACGATCGGCCGCTGGTTCTGGCACGTGTTCTGGTTGGAGCGCACGTACTTGGTCAGGTTGTAGATATCGACGCCGGCTTCGCCGCCGATGATCTCGTCTTCGTTGATCCGCACCACGATACGCTTGGCATCGACCGAGTCGATCACGCCACCGCGGCGAGCCACGGCGCAGACGCCGGAGTCACGCGCCACGAAACGCTCCATGCCGGTACCGACGAGCGGCTTGTCCGCACGCAGGGTCGGCACTGCCTGACGCTGCATGTTCGCCCCCATCAGGGCACGGTTGGCGTCATCGTGCTCGAGGAACGGGATCAGCGCCGCCGCGACGGACACGACCTGGCGCGGAGAGACGTCCATCAAGGTCACCTTGTCCGGTGCCATGAAGGTGGTCTCGCCCTTGTGACGAACCTGGACCAGATCGTCGACCAGCCGATTGGACTCATCCACGGTCGCCGAAGCCTGGGCGATGATGAAGTCGCCCTCCTCGATCGCCGACAGGTGGACGACTTCATCGGTCAACTGGCTGTCCACGACCTTGCGGTACGGCGTTTCGAGAAAGCCGTAGCTGTTGGTCTTGGAATAGGTGGCCAGCGAGTTGATCAGACCGATATTCGGACCTTCCGGCGTCTCGATCGGGCACAGACGACCGTAGTGCGTGGCGTGAACGTCACGCACTTCGAAACCGGCACGCTCACGGGTCAGACCGCCCGGCCCAAGCGCGGAGACGCGGCGCTTGTGGGTGACCTCGGAGAGCGGGTTGTTCTGGTCCATGAACTGCGACAGCTGCGAGGAGCCGAAGAACTCCTTGACCGCGGCCGCCACCGGCTTGGCATTGATCAGATCCTGCGGCATCAGGCCTTCGCTCTCCGCCATGGAGAGACGCTCCTTCACCGCACGCTCGACGCGTACCAGACCGACACGGAACTGGTTCTCGGCCATCTCGCCGACGCAACGGATGCGGCGGTTGCCGAGGTGGTCGATGTCGTCGACTTCGCCGAAGCCGTTACGAATATTGATCAGCTCACGCAGGACATCGAGGATATCCTGGTTGTCGAGCACGCCGGAGCCGGTGTCCGACTCACGACGCAGACGACGGTTGAACTTCATCCGGCCAACGCCCGACAGGTCGTAGCGATCTTCGGTGAAGAACAGGTTGTGGAACAGCGTCTCGGCCGCTTCTTTGGTCGGCGGCTCACCGGGACGCATCATGCGATAGATCTCGACCAGCGCTTCCAGACCGGAACGCGTCGTGTCGATCTTCAACGTGTCGGAGATGAACGAACCAGCGTCCAGGTCGTTGGTGTAGAGCGTCTCGAGCTGCTTGATGCCGCCCTGCCCCAGCTTCTCGACCAGCTCCGGCGTCAACTCGGTGTTGCACTCGCAGATCAGCTCGCCGCTGTTGGCGTCGACCTGATCCTTGGCCAGCGTCTTGCCGAACAGATAGTCCATCGGCACCTGCAGGCGCTCGAGACCGGCACTCTCCATCTGGCGGATGTGCTTCTGGGTGACACGACGGCCTTCCTCGACGATGACGTTACCGTCATTGTCCTTGATGTCGAAGGTCGCGGTCTCGCCGCGCAGACGCGACGGCACCAGCTCGACGTAGACACCATCCGGCTCGATGTGGAAGGTGCTGGTGTCGAAGAAGGTCTCGAGGATCTCCTCGGCGCCCATGCCGAGCGCGCGCAGCAGAACGGTCGCCGGCAGCTTGCGGCGACGGTCGATACGCACGAAGACATTGTCCTTCGGGTCGAACTCGAAATCCAGCCAGGAGCCGCGGTAAGGAATGATCCGCGCGGAGTAGAGCAGCTTCCCGGAGGAGTGGCTCTTGCCCTTGTCGTGATCGAAGAACACGCCCGGCGAGCGATGGAGCTGGGAGACGATGACACGCTCGGTACCGTTGACGACGAAGGTACCGTTCTCGGTCATCAGGGGGATTTCCCCCATGTAGACTTCCTGCTCCTTGATGTCCTTGATGGCCTTGTTCGACGACTCTTTGTCGTAGATGATCAGGCGCACCTTGACGCGCAGCGGTGCCGAATAGGTCACGCCGCGGAGCTGGCACTCCTTGACGTCGAACGCCGGCGTGCCGAAGCGGTAGCTAACGTACTCGAGCGCCGCATTGCCGGAAAAGCTCTCGATCGGGAACACGGACTGAAAAGCCGCATGAAGGCCGGTGTCGAGACGCTCTTCGGGCGCCCGGTCCTGCTGGAGGAAGTCGTAATAGGAATCAAGCTGGATGGCCAGCAGGTAGGGCACATCCATTACTTGAGGCAGTTTGCCGAAATCCTTGCGGATGCGTTTTTTCTCAGTGTATGAGTAAGCCATCTGTATTCCCCAGCTTGTTCACCATGGGTGACCGGTGCGTGGTCGGCGCTCCCCAACGGGAATGACCCCGTTAGGCGCTGACGGCAAGCCTCCCGAAAAGGGAGCTCGCCGTCGGAATTCGTCTAGTGGCTTCGACCCCGAGTCGGGAATATCCTCGGCCAGGAGTCTCGATGCCAGGCTAGCAAAAACAGAAAAAGGCCGGCAGCGGGTAGGCCCGCCACCAGCCGTGGCGCTTACGCAGCGCGTGAAGCCGTGAACACAGGGTTACTTGAGCTCCACGGAGGCGCCAGCTTCTTCCAGCTTCTTCTTGGCTTCTTCCGCGTCTTCCTTGGACAGACCTTCTTTCAGGGTAGCCGGTGCACCGTCGACGGCGCCTTTGGCTTCCTTCAGACCCAGACCAGTAATTTCGCGAACGACCTTGATGACGTTGACCTTCTTGTCACCGGCAGCGGTCAGAACCAGTTCGAACTCGGTCTGCTCTTCGGCAGCCGCACCGGCATCACCAGCACCCGGGCCAGCGACAACGGCAGCAGCAGCGGAAACGCCGAACTTCTCTTCCATTGCAGAAACCAGTTCCGCAACTTCCATCACGGACATTTCGGCAACGGCGTTGATGATGTCTTCTTGAGAAAGTGCCATTTTCAGATTCCTAAACTTTGCGGAGCCCCTGTCGAATTCGTCCAGGGCCTCGTTGATTCAACGGTCGACTTGAAGCGAAAGCGAAAGCGCCAATCAGGCGGCTTCTTCTTCCTGCTTCTTGTCGCGCAGTGCCGCGAGGGTACGGGCCAGCTTGCCGGCAGAAGCTTCCTTCATGACGGACATCAGCTTGGCCAGCGCTTCCTCGTAAGTCGGCAGGGTCGCCAGACGATCGATGTTGGCGGCCGGGATCATCTCGCCTTCGTAGGCCAGCGCCTTGACTTCAAAGTTCGACTGCGACTTGGCGAACTCCTTGAACAGCCGCGCGGCAGCGCCGGGGTGCTCGTAGGAGAAAGCCAGCAGCGTCGGGCCAGTGAACGTCTCGTTGAGACATTCCCAGGAAGTGCCTTGCAGGGCGCGACGTGCCAGCGTGTTGCGGACAACACGCAGTTGCACGCCATTCTCGCGAGCCTGTTTGCGCAGATCGGTCATTGCGCTGACAGTCACGCCGCGAGAGTCGGCAACTACGACGGAAAGAGCGTCCTTGGCCGCATCACTGACCTCGGCAACAATCGCTTTTTTGCCTTCGAGAGCTAGTGGCACAGTGGTTACTCCTTCGTGCCGGGGCGAACGTGTCGCTACCCGGTGGTTACCATCTCTTCCACGCTAACGGCCGTGGAAGTCTTGGATGATGGCTGCACACCGCAAGCGGCGAGCCACACCATCTGCGCAGGCGCCTCGGAGAAACCCGAGGCATTAAGCCGGCAGCTCACCGACACCTGCGGTCTTTGACGGTGCCCCGCCCCACTTCGTCTTCGAAAAGACGACGCACGGGGACCGCAAAGTTATTGCTCGGACGCCGATCACGCGTAAGCGCTGTGATCGACGGTCAGACCCGGCCCCATGGTGCTGGACAGGGTCATCTTCTTGAGATAGATACCTTTCGACGTGCTCGGCTTGAGACGCTTCAGGTCATTGACCAGCGCATCCAGGTTGCCTTTGAGCGCATCGGCGGAGAAATCGATCTGGCCGATGGAGGCGTGAATGATGCCGTTCTTGTCGGTACGGAAACGGACCTGGCCTGCCTTGGCGTTCTTGACGGCAGTCGCCACGTCAGGCGTGACGGTGCCGACCTTCGGGTTCGGCATCAGACCACGCGGACCGAGAATCTGACCCAGCTGGCCGACGACACGCATGGCATCCGGCGCGGCGATCACGACGTCGAAGTCCAGGTTGCCCTTCTTGACTTCATCGGCGAGCTCGTCCATGCCGACGACATCGGCACCGGCTTCTTTCGCCGCTTCGGCCGCGTTGCCTTGGGCAAACACAGCCACTCGGACATCCTTTCCGGAACCGTTAGGCAGCACCGTGGCGCCACGCACGACCTGGTCGGATTTACGCGGATCGACGCCGAGATTGATGGCGACTTCCACCGCTTCCTTGAACTTGACGGTCGAGACTTCGGAAAGCAGCGCAACGGCTTCTTCCAGCGAATAGACCTTGCCCGGCTCGACTTTCTCGCCAATCATCTGAGCGCGCTTCGAGAGCTTTGCCATGATCAGAGGCCCTCCACGTTGAGGCCCATGCTACGGGCACTACCAGCAATGGTACGAACGGCGGCGTCGAGATCGGCAGCCGTCAGATCCGGCTCCTTGGTCTTGGCGATCTCTTCGAGCTGCTCACGCGTCACGGTGCCGACCTTGGTCTTGTTCGGCACACCGGAACCGGACTTGATGCCCGCAGCCTTCTTCAGCAGCACAGCTGCCGGCGGCGTCTTGGTGACGAACGTGAAGCTACGGTCGCTATAGACCGTGATGACGACCGGCGTCGGCAGACCCGGCTCGATATCCTGAGTCGCTGCGTTGAACGCCTTGCAGAACTCCATGATATTGACGCCGTGCTGACCCAGCGCGGGACCGACGGGCGGACTCGGGTTGGCCTTGCCAGCTGCAACCTGCAGCTTGATGTAGGCCTGGACTTTCTTAGCCATGAGAGACTCCTGTTGGGTACGAACGCCTTGCGGCTCCCCGTTTGGGTCGGCCTAGGCCGACACTGACAACGCGACGCTCGATGAGCGTCGCGGAAAATTCGATATCGAGCAGCGACCGGTAGCCGCGGAACTCAGTCCTTGACGACCTGCACGAACTCGAGCTCCACCGGCGTCGAGCGCCCAAAGATCAGCACGCTGACCTGCAGCCGGCTCTTTTCGTAGTTGACCTCTTCGACGACACCATTGAAGTCGGCAAAAGGACCGTCGACGACGCGGACCGTCTCGCCCGGTTCGAAGAGCGTCTTCGGGCGCGGCTTGTCGGTACCGTCCTTGACACGATTCAGAATCGCTTCGGCTTCCTTCGGGGTGATCGGCGCAGGCTTCTCGGGCGTTCCGCCGATGAACCCCATGACACGCGGCGTCTCGTTGACCAAATGCCAGGTCCGCTCGCTCATCTCCATCTCGACCAGCACATAACCGGGATAGAACTTGCGCTCGCTCTTGCGACGCTTGCCGTCACGCATCTCGACGACTTCCTCGGTCGGCACCAGAATCTCTCCAAACTGGTCTTCGACCTCGTAAAGCTTGACGCGCTCCTTGAGAGAACGCATGACCTGCTTCTCGAACCCGGAATAGGCGTGAACGACGTACCAACGCTTGGACATGAAAACTCCTAGCCAATGATTCCGGACATCGCCCAACCGAGGACGGTATCGATGATCCACAGCAGCAGGCCGACGATCAGCACGGCGGCCAGAACGATCAGCGTCGTCTGCACCGTTTCCTGTCGCGTTGGCCAGACAACCCGCTGAATCTCGCGCTTGGAACCCTTGGCAAGATCCATCAGCGCCTTGCCCTTGGCGGTCGTCAGCGCAATGGCAGCGGCGATGCCGCAGACAACCACGACGCCCAGTACGCGGTACAGGAGCGCCTGATCGGCGAACCAGGCATTACCACCGACCGCGACGGCAAGCAGCAGCACCACGACAACCCATTTAGGTATATCGAAGCGAGACTCCTGCACCTCGGCGTTGTGCTTCATGAAAACTCCTCAACTCAAGGCGCGACAACCGAACATGACAAGGTATCAATATCAGCCAGCCTGGGGAAGACTGGCAGGCCAGGAGGGAATCGAACCCCCAACCTGCGGTTTTGGAGACCGCTGCTCTGCCAATTGAGCTACTGGCCTGTATTTACACATCCGAGAAGCACCCGGAAATTTGGAGGGCGCTATGATAGCGAAGAATGCCTGAAAAAAGCAATCCCGACAGCCTTTTCTCTTACCACCAAAAAAGCGAGCCTTGGCTCGCCTTTCCACACCACCTGACGAAGACATGGAGCTCATGGACGGATTTGAACCGTCGACCTCACCCTTACCAAGGGTGTGCTCTACCCCTGAGCTACATGAGCCTTACCGTCACGCCAAAGTGGAGCGGGTAGCGGGAATCGAACCCGCACCATCAGCTTGGAAGGCTGAGGTTCTACCATTGAACTATACCCGCCTACCCGCTCTGTTTCCGGCTTGTTGAAACAGACCGGCAATGCTTGCTGCATAAATCTGGTGGAGGGGGAAGGATTCGAACCTTCGAAGCTTTCGCGGCAGATTTACAGTCTGCTCCCTTTGGCCACTCGGGAACCCCTCCTCACCGGCGGCAAATTCTACATTGCCGCGCATCGATGTCAAGCATCTGTTTTTGCTGCGATAACAGCCCTGACGATCGATAGCCTTGCGCTCAAAGCGGGGCGCATTGTGTCAAACGCACATTGGAATTGCAAGCGCGCCTTCCGCCTTTTTGCGCATCCCACGGCAAAAGATCTTCCTGCGCTCATGAAGGGCGAATACTGATCTCTCCGCCGGTCAACGCGCGCGTCTCGCCGTCGAGCGCGACTAGCAGGTTGCCACTGGAGTCGACGCCCTGGGCCTCGGCTTCATATTCCTGACGACCCTGATGGACGCGAACATGACGCCCAGCGTAAGCGTGGCGAGCGTTCCAGGCTTGCTGCCAGGCGGGAAATCCGGTTCGCTCGAAAGCCGGTAGCAGCGTCAGCAGTGACTCTATCAACCCTGCGGCCAGCGCATTTCGCGACGGAGGCGGTGTCAGCACATCGGTGAGCGCAGCAGCTGGCTGCCCCGCCGCCAGACGTCCATTTTCACTCAATCCGACGTTGAGCCCGATGCCAATGACCACTTCACAAGGCCCTTCGACATCTCCGGTCACCTCGAGCAAGATCCCGGCCAGCTTGCGCCATTCACCATCGACGCGGAGCAGGACATCGTTTGGCCACTTTAGTGCGACCTCCGCCCCCTCCCGTTCGAGGAGTTCGGCCAGCGCCACACCCACGGCCAGACTCAAACCTTCCAGAGCGACCACGCCACCCTCGAAGCGCCAGCCGAGGGAGAATATCAGACTCCGCCCCCAGCTCGTGCTCCAGGATTTGCCACGGCGCCCCCGACCGGCCGTCTGACTCTCGGCCAGACATACCTCGGCATGCCCCGCCCCCTGGCGAAAGCGGTCGCGCAAGAATGTATTGGTAGAGTCCAGCACGTCTTCAATGAAGAGGCGATGAAGGCGCCTTCTCGGATCGGCTGCAAGCTGAGACACGATCCGGCTGCCCTCGAGCGAGTCCAGCGACTCGATCAGGCGGTAGCCTCGCCCCTTGACTGCCTCCAGGGGCAGATCCATCGCTTCGAGCTTCTTGAGCTGCTTCCAGACGGCAGTTCGGGAGACGCCCAGTGTATCGCCCAGCTCCTGGCCGGAGTGAGTGTTACCGTCCCCTAAAAGCCGAATCAGGTCACCGATACCCATCGAGTTAGCCTACCGATAAAATCCGTCATTCTAGCGAAATTCCGTCAGCATCGATAACGCTCGAGTTCGCCCGCAAAAATCCCCGACTCGGTTCGACGAAACCGGGAAGGCGGAAGTCACCGGTAGGATTGGGGCACGCTGGGGCACTCAAAACGACATCGCCCGGCGTGGCCGGGCGATGAGAGGAGCGATGTGAGGGACGAGATCGTGACTGAAGCCGCCTGCCGCTGGCCGGCAGGCGCCGTGATCGATC
>NZ_BMZI01000009.1:108143-108744 GCF_014652715.1 Salinicola rhizosphaerae
CTCGACACTGCCCTGCTCGCCCGCTGCGGCGTTGGTGTTCTGCAGCGCCTGGGCGGCGGCGACACTCTGACCCTGACCGATCAGATCACGGCTACCGGGCTGCAGATGCGTGCCACGCTGGGTCTGCTCGGCAACCTGTGTCAGTGCCTGGTCAGCCGCGGCGCTGTGGCCACCCTGAACCGTATCGACGGCGTACCGAGTCGGCAGTGCCTGGTAGTCGCTCGTGGTTTGAACGTTGAGCGCTTCGTGCTGGGATTGCAGCGCCTGCTCGGTAGCGAAGCTGTTGGCTTGCGCGACGGCCGGCAGGGCGACGACAAGAGCGAGTGCGGTCAGAATGCGCGTTTTCATGGTGTTCCTCCTGATGTCATCGGTTAGTGGGTTGGCCTCTTGGCCTAACCGTTGATGACATTATGGCGCCCACCCTGTTAGCTTGCTAATCACCTGCTGCAAAAGCGACTATCGACGCCATCGATAGCCATTGGCGGCTCGTGGCTCGTGGCTCGTGGCTCGTATCGTTTTTCTTCCGGACAAGAAAAAACCCCAGCCTTTCGGGCTGGGGTTCGGGATAGATGCCTGACGATGACCTACTCTCACATGGGGA
>NZ_BMZI01000010.1:0-4224 GCF_014652715.1 Salinicola rhizosphaerae
TCCACGATAATGCTGCGGATACGTTTACCTGGATGCTTGACCTCGGCAAAGAATGCATCGAGCTTGGCATTCAGTTCAGCCACGACTTCGTTCGCGGCGGCAGGATTGAAATCAGTGGTGGACATGTAACGTCCAGCGGAGAAGTTGGCACTAATATCAGTGCACTGACCGCCCACCGCACTTAAGCCAGACGCCAGACGCGGGATGATCATATTGGCGATGCCTAAGTCTTTGGCGATGCGGACGATATTCATCCCTGCAGCACCGCCACCAGCAATCATTACGCAATCACGAGGATCGATGCCTTGGCTAATGGTCATGTCAGTGGTGAAGCCTCTCATATCCTCCGACGTGATCCGCAGAACAGCCTCAGCACTCTCTTCAATCGTCATGCCCAGCGGCTCAGCCACACGAACTCGGAAGGCTTCCCGAGCCGCGTTCAAATCCAAGGGCATCCGACCCCCGAGGAAATTGTCTGGATCGAGGTAACCTAGAACGAGAGCAGAGTCCGTCACTGTTGGTTCCTTACCACCGTGCATGTAACATGCCGGGCCCGGGAATGCCCCCGCACTAAGCGGCCCAACACGTACCAGCCCGCCATTGTCGATATGCGCAATAGAACCACCGCCGGCACCAAGGGAACGTGTGTCCACAGCCGGCAATCCGGTCATGTGACCGCTCCACTCTGGACCCAGCCATTTCTCACGGCTGTACGCGATCTGGCCATCTCGCGTGAGGCTCACATCATAGGAAGTGCCTCCAGTATCGACAACGATGATATCCTTACCCGCAGCCAAGGGTTCATGCTTGCCGTACTGCGCACCTGCCACAGGAGCTAAGGCCGGGCCGGAGTCGATGGTCTGGATTGGGCGATCAGACATTTGCTCCAAGCTCATCACCCCACCACTGACATGCGTCACCATCAATGGATCACCTGCGAAGCCCAGTTCGCGGAATCGACGCTCAAGATCCTGAAGATGTTCGCGCATTAACGGTTTGATGGAGGCATCGATCGCCGTCGACGAGGCTCGGCGATACTCCCGCACCACGTTATTTACCT
Source organism: Salinicola rhizosphaerae (assembly GCF_014652715.1). Lineage (GTDB taxonomy): Bacteria > Pseudomonadota > Gammaproteobacteria > Pseudomonadales > Halomonadaceae > Salinicola > Salinicola rhizosphaerae. The sequence continues at coordinate 1,061 of NZ_BMZI01000010.1, forward strand.
GGTGACTTAACGAATAAGCAACGCTTGGCAGCTCCTCCTCGATCAGCTCAGCAATACGCAGTTCGTGCGCCGGGTTTACGACTGAGAAGATCAGACAGACAGCAATGGCTTCCACCTCCAGCTCCCGGACACGGTGTAGCACGTCGCGCACCGACTGTTCGTTGAGTTCCACTGCCACAGTGCCGTCAGCCAGAACGCGCTCAGTGATCTCAAACGACAGGCGCCGAGGGATATATGGCTTAGGGAACGGTGTTGCCAAGTTCCATGCATCCTCTTTGCCACCTTCACGGTAAAGCAAGGTATCGCGGAAACCACGAGTAGTGACAAACGCGGTCTTGGCCACTTTCCCTTGCAGCACAGCGTTGGTCGAACGGGTTGTCGAATAAACGAACGTGCGAGTCTCGGCCAGCAATGCCTCAAGCGTCATGCCATTTTCTGTAGCCGCCAGTTTGATTGCATTGGAGATGCCAATGAACAAATCGTCGGGAGTAGAAGACGCCTTATAAAGACCAATGACACGATTGCTATCAGACAAAATAAGGTCGGTAAAGGTGCCGCCCGTGTCGACAGAAATTGTGAACGGAGGCAGTAAATTAATTTCATTCATTGATAACGGTCCTAGATTTGTTTGCAACTAGCCGCGCACGACTAAATCGGATTAATAGATTCGCTAGCACTCGCCGAATAGCGACCACCTGTCAGGTATGCCATCAACGGAGTTACAACCATGGTCACTGCAAAGGCAACAAGTGGAGCGACAGAAGCACCTAATGGCCCCGCCAATCCAAAGGACAGTGGAAGTGCAAGTGTCAGCGCCAATACGAGCGAAGTAATACCCACTGGGTTCCAAGCTCGCAACTGCTCCTTGCCATAGAGAAACGTATTCGGCACCAACTTGAAAATATAGCGATTCAATACGATATCGGAGAACACCGTACCCACCCAGGAGATCAGCACAATCCCCCAAATACTCAGCACGAGGGTTGCCTTGCTGTATAGGTCGGCCATAAGAACCAGCGAGCAAACAACGCAAGTCATCACGACCCAGCTAACACGTGACATCCTTACATCAAACAAACGACTAGCAACTGTTGCAAGACTTACTGCTGTTGCATAAACATTGTTAACGTTGATGCGGGCCTGAGTAATAACAACCAACAGAACGCCAAATATTCCAAATGCGTGGGTGAAGTAGACTGCTGGATCAAATTCTTCGAATGTCATACTAAGCCAGGCACCAAATAGCAGCGGCATCAAGAAAGTGACCAATGTGAAAACCGGACCAAGCAAAATCCCACCAATCACAGCGTGTCGAGCCGGAATGAATCTGCCGAAGTCACTTGCAGTAGCGCCGATTGCAGCGACTCCGAACATCGCAACCATAACTTGCAGCACTGGGCTTCCCGCCGCCAAGTTGATGTCAGGCGAGTGGGACAGAGACCAAAATCCAGGCGCCCCACCCATCTCCATAGCTCGTAACGCGATAAGTACAAAGAATACAAAAAGTACAGGTAAAGTAATCCACATCAAACGACTTACTAATTTTACCCCGAAGCAAGTTAACGGGATAAAAATCAGGCCACACGATATCTGAAAAACAAGAAGGGGAATTGAAGGAAAGTAGGCACGAATGGCGTTGATCATAATTCCCCCTTCCATAGCGAAGTAGAGGATATTGTTGGTGGAGTAAATCACCGCAGTGATAGTTGAACCGAGAAACCCGAAGCCACAGGCTCGGGTAATCAAGTCTGAGTTGAATCCTGACTTCGACGAGAACCATACCCACACGAAAGCAATCGCCCCGACAATCATCGCCGTAGACGTAGCACCGATCATAAAATTCATGGTGCCAAAAGAATGAACAAGTTGCGCCCCAACCATGAACCAAATGAGCGCAGTCGTGATTCCCAACATCACTCCTAATATGGATACCGCACCCAACGACTTGCCTGACTCTGGAACGGGAACGTTCGCGTACTCGTCCCCGCTGTCATCACTGTTCGCAGCTACCTTTCTGACGTATTCCATCCTGCCTGCCCCTCGCAGTAAAGCGATCACGTTAAAAGCCCGATATTTTCGTCGCTCAGCGATAAAAACCTAAGTTTTAGATGCCTTACGTGAAAAATTCGCTTGCGACTGATGCATGACAGAGCAAATAGCGTGCCATGTTAGGAGGGTTGTCTAGCCGGCAGTTTTTTGCCCTTTTTATTTCAATCACTTGGGGGTAAATTCGGATGGGGGCGATGCTGATTTCATAGAAGATAAACTAGAGAGCGAGACGCACGCGCTTGGTGCAACGGCGAACAAAATGCTCCATTACTGTGCCTAGGGAGTAATCTGGCTTTTCTAGACCCGGCTCACAGTTCGATTCATCACGTGTATCAAGAAGATTGATTCCATGAGCCTGGAGACTCTCGATCCGAGCATTCGCCGACCAAAGCTAATCGAAATTCGTAGCTGCCCGGCAAGAGTTTGTTGAGGTTTGCGACTACTGATCAATGCCTACGTGGGGGGAGAAGGGGCTGAGGCAGGAGTAGCTGGATACCAATCTTGAGGAGCGCCTGCATTGGTGCATGCAGGTGAAGCATCCTGGGCCTAGAAGAACCCGGGCCTTTTGGCAGGGCTTAGAGTTTGAACGAAGCCGGGAGCTTATCTACCGCGACCTGAATCAAAAGCTCTACATCATTCACGCCAGCATCAGACATCCTGAGCTCCTGCTCCAGGACGGCAAGCCCAACCCTGGACTGCGCCCTCACCTCGCCAAGAAATTGGTAGGATCCTGTGGACGAGGACACGATCGTCACTGCAGGTTGGGCTATCAGCATTGGCTTAGCTCGATGGTCACCCTTCACGAGCAAAATACCCAGATGCGAGTGATCAACAAGCAATTCGTTGGTCACGATCGTGGATCGCACCACCCCTGCCCCTAGCAAAGCCATGGCTCGACGACGAACGACGCCATAAGGCCGGCCTAGACGCTCTGCGAGCTCTCTGAATTGAATGCGTGGGGAAGCGCTGAGTTCCCGTAAAAGCTCTCTATCGTCGTCTGACCATCCGAGTTCATTGAGGATCGACTGATCAACAGAAGGGGATCTAGTGTCCTCTCGCCACTTCTCCACTTGCAACATTGGCCAACACTCAACAGACACAACGCCTGGAGCACT
>NZ_BMZI01000010.1:4336-36690 GCF_014652715.1 Salinicola rhizosphaerae
CACAAATTCACCAAAAAAAGTGAAACGTCCCAGCGTTCTGACTAGGTGAATCACATCAGGTTGTTCTTGTGCCCACGCTGCGAACTGCTCGGGCGATCCAGAGGTGACAACCCCCATCGACACACGGGTTGTCTTCCCCACAAGGGCTGGATCTACCAGAGTAACCAGCCTGACGTACCCTGCACTAATCAACCGATTCAACCGCGTACGAACAGCGTCAGCGGACAGCCCAATTGTCCCCCCTAGCTCAGCGTAAGAGCGTCGAGCATCCTCACGCAGCAGATTAACCAAAGCTAAATCTTTATGATCTACGCTGTATGCGAAGCTGCCCACTGTAGGCTTGGGGCTTTCCTCAGCTTCGTTCTGCAACTCCTTGCCCATCAGTCATTTTTCCATTCGAGCCGATGATTCGCTAACCTCAAATTGGTCACAGCGTACTAACGCAGCATGGGTAGCATACCAAATAGCTGATTTTCTGAGAGTGAAACCGTGCACTGCCTGAGTCTCTGAGCAAAACCCCAAAATACAACACGGAACCAAAATATCGGCGAGGTTGCCTGCCCCCCCACTACAACCACCTGATCGAAGGCGCTACAGACCATGTCCACGGGCTCCTGCTCACTCAACTGGTCTATCAGCGCGTACGATCGAGATCGTCCGACATCAAGAGAGCGGTAGCCTTTTTTAGTATCGCTTTCTCCCGTTCCAGCCGATTGATCCGACTCTCGAGCTCCTGGATTCGCTGCTGCTCGGGCGTCAATGCTTTTGATTTAGGCGTAACACCACCGCGCTCCGCACGGGGCTGATCGATCCAGCGCCTCCAGGGCGTCTCGCCGACATCGACGGCGCGAGCGGCTTGAGCCACGGAGTAGCCCTGCTCAGGTACGAGCCCGGCGGCTTCACGCTTGAACTCGGTGGAGAATGAACTACGTTGTCTGGCCATGGATCACCTCTGCTTTGGTGGCGGCGATACCACCTAAATGGGTGTCCGGTTTCAGTGAACCACTACATCACGCAATCACAGGGAGTGAACGATATGGAAATCGTGATCCATAACGACGGCATGAGTGGAGAGGACTTTCATCAGCTGGTCAGCGGTGAAACCGGCGATGCCCTGCGCAAGACCGCCAAAAACTACCTCGGTAGCGAGAATCTGTCCGAGAATCAGGTAAAAGAGATCAAGCGCCAAGGCGGGGCCGACCATGAAGCGTTGATTCGCAAGATGACCGAACACGCGCTCAGCGTGGTCAACCTGCCGCTGAACAGCTCTCTGACCCTGGAAATCGAGTTTGCAGGCGGTGAAAAGGCCTAGGCGCTAACGCATCCTCCAGACCCTGCGCGGGGGGCCGCTCTCGGATAGACTGAAGCGATCGCCCGCCCGGATGGAGCCGCCCGATGCGCTTTTCCCGTAAATCCCCTCCGATCGTCCCCGATGGCGACGACAAAGCCATCGATCACCAGGAAACGATCGCGCTCCGCGATGAGTCAGTTTCCGAATCCGCCCAGAAGGCTTTCGGCACTGAAGCCCATCAAGCCACCTACAGCGATGAGCGCTTCTGGCGCAAGCTGATCCGCTTTGGCACCAAAGCCGGACGTGAGGTCGCCCGCAAGGCGCTTCAGCTCTACTTCGTTCTCAAGCGTCCGGATGTCCCCGTCTGGGCCAAGTCGACCATCATCGGCGCGCTCGGCTACTTCATCTCGCCACTGGATGCCGTGCCGGACTTCATAGCCGGCATCGGCTACACCGACGATGCCAGCGTATTGGCTGCCGCGCTGGTCGCGGTATCGATCTACATCGACGAGGACGTCAAACGCCGTACCGATGAAGTGCTGGCCCGCTGGTGGCCGGTCAATGAATAGGCGCACATCGCCGACTGCGGACGCTTCTCCTGCCTGACTCAGCAGAAGGTCGAACGCATCCTCGCTATTTTTTTGTACACAAAAATTATCTAGGATGGACTGATGCGCGAGTAGCTGCCGCTTCTCGAGACAATAACAACGCTGCCTGGAGTCGCTCCATGTCTCAGGACATCACCGACCGCCCTCTCGAAAAGGGCCGGAAAAAATTAGAAAAATCATCAACTAAAGATAATAGATCTTTTGACGATGAGCGTCGGCTGCGAGACGTCAACTACCTCCCCCCGCTGCGGAAAGCCATTCCACTTGGTATACAACACGTGCTGGCAATGTTCGTCAGCAATGCGGCTGTACCGTTGATCATCGCTGGCGCCGCCGGGCTCTCAGGGGCTGATACCGTCTTTCTGGTACAGATGGCGATGTTCGTCGCCGGCGTGGCGACACTGGTGCAGACGCTCGGCATCGGTCCACTGGGGGCAAGACTGCCCATCGTGATGGGCACCAGCTTCGGCTTCGTGCCGGTGATGATTCCGATCGCGGCGAGCCAGGGCTTGCCCGCGGTCTTCGGCGGCGCGCTGATCGGCGGCCTGGCGATGGCCGTCGTCGGCCTCTTCTACAAACGCCTGAGCGTGTTCTTCCCGCCCGTCGTCTCCGGCACCTTCGTGCTACTCATCGGTATTCTGCTGCTACCGGTCGGTTTCGCCTATGTCGGTGGCGGCGTCGGCGCTGCCGACTTCGGCGCCCCGCACCATCTGCTGCTCGCCGCGCTGGTCTTTTTCGTCACCGTGGCGTTTCACCAGTTTTGTCGCGGTTTTCTCTCCGAGGCCGCGGTACTGATCGGTATCCTCGTCGGCTGTGCCGTGGCGGCGCCGCTGGGACTGCTCGACTTCTCGAAGGTGAGCGAGGCCAGCTGGTTCCAGCTGCCGATCCCGTTCGAGGTCGGCCTCGCCTTCGATCCTGCGGCGATCCTGGCCATCGCGCTGATGGCGTTGGTGACCTGCGCCGAGTCGATCGGCGACATCTCGGGTACGGCGATTGGCGGTGCCGAACGCGAAGCCACCGACCGCGAGCTTTCGGGCGGCGTCATGGCGGACGGCCTCTCCAGTAGCTTCGCCGCGTTGTTCGGGGCCTTTCCGCAGATCAGCTTCAGCCAGAACGTTGGCCTCGTCGCGCTGACCGGCGTTGCCAGCCGCTTCGTCGTCGCGATCGGCGGTGCCTTTCTGGTACTGGCCGGGCTGGTGCCGAAACTGGGTGCCGTGGTCTCGGCCATCCCCGCCGCCGTTCTGGGTGGCGCGGTGATCATCATGTTCGGCATGATCGCGAGCGCCGGCGTCAAAATGCTCTCTCGAGCCGCCTTCAACAAGCGCAACATGCTGATCGTCGGCGTCTCGCTGGCCATGGCCATTGGCCTGCCGGCACAGAGCGGACTCTACGAGAATGCGCCCCAGCAGATCGGCGTACTGCTCGAATCCGGGCTGATTCCGGGCGCGCTGGCCTCCATCGTGCTGAACCTGATTCTGCCGAAGGATCCGACAGAAGCGGTCGAGAGCTGAAGGAGGAACGTCGCGAGCGCGAGCCGCATCACCGCCCAGCGATCAGGCACTCGCCTGCCGCTGGGTCGTGTTATCCACACGAAACGGGACACCCGGTTACCCGACGATAACGACAGGCCTGCAGCAAAAGCCCTACGCTGTATCGGATCGATAGATAACCGCAACAGGGAGCGCACCCGATGGGCATTTACTGCCTGACCTTCGACCGTCCGCTGGGACGCATGGATCGACACCGTCTGGAGATGATGCTCGACCGCTATGACACGATTCGGCTATTCCGCACGGCCTGGCTGATCGAGTCCACCAATCCGATCGCGTTTCTGCGCGCGCGCCTGGGCCGCGCCTTCGGCAAAAAGACCGACTTTTTCATCACGCGGCTGAGCGAACCCTGGTGCGCCGACGGCATCGGGCCGGTCAGCCAGTGGCTGAGCGACCCGCAGCGCCAGTGGTAGCACGCCCGGCCGAGGCCGGATAGCTCAGGCGATCGCGCCGCCGCCCTCGACGAAGACGGTACTGCCGGTCATGTACGGATTGCTCATGAAGGCCAGCACCTGAATCGCGATATGTTCAGGCGTACCAACCATGCCGACCGGCAGTTTCTCCGCGGCCCCTTCGAACATCGCCTGGCGGCTGTCACCCTGGCTTTGGTCCAGCATCGGCGTCTTGACCAGGCCGGGGGAGACCGCATTGACCCTGACTGGCGCCAGTTCCAGCGCCAACCCTCTGGCGAGCCCTTCCAGCGCGGCGTTGATCGCTCCCTGGATTGCAGCGCCCGCCTTGGGCCGCACCGAGAGAAAGCCGCTCGTGAAGGTGAGCGAACCGCCCTCGCGAATGCGCGCGGCGCGAGCCAACCGATAGGCGCCCCAGAATTTGGAGTCGAAAGACGCGTACGCATCTTCCAACGGCAGTTCGCGGACGGCGGCCACTTTCGTCTGCGCGGCCGAGATCATGACATGGTCAAAGGTACCGTGCGTCTCGAAGAACGCCTCGATATCGGCGCTGTTGTGAGTGTCCAGCACGCCGCCCGCGGCTTTGCCCTTGAGTGTCTTCACGGCACGGTCAACCTTCTCCTGCGAGCGCGAGGCGATCGTCACCTCGGCACCGGCATCGAGCGCTGCCTGGGCCACGCCCAGACCGATACCGGAGCTACCGCCAACCACGAGAACCCGCTGATCCTTGAGGGACATTTTCTATCTCCTTGTCGAAAGCTGTTCGTCACCGAGGTGTGACACTATGTAGCAGTTCACGCCCGATTCGACTAAAGTAGTGCATTAGATAGCCTGTTACCAATTAGCACGCATTAAAACAAGAATCGTTCGCATCGCCTCACGGCGCCCTAACGCCGTGGCCGGCGATCGATATCAAAGCTATGTAACGATATTTCTATCGCCGCTCATCATGGCGCCGGCTATCACAACAACGACCGTCGACCAGAAGGATCCGCTTTCATGTCGCAGCCCGACAATGCCTCCCGGCGTGCATTCCTGCGCAACACCTTCACCCTCATACCGACCGTCGGCCTGGCCGGCGGGGTCAGCCTGACGGCAAAGGCCGCCGAGCCGCCGCCCAACCTCGGCGACTACCAACCCGCCTTTTTCAGCGACGAGGAGTGGGCGTTTCTGCTCGCCGCCTGCGACCGACTGATTCCCGGTGAATCCGCCGGCAAGGGTCCAGGCGCACTCGATACCAACGTGCCGGTCTTCATCGACCGCCAGATGGACTCTCCCTACGGCCATGCCGAGCGCTGGTACATGGAAGGCCCCTACGTGCTCGACGGCTCTCCCGATCTCGGCTTTCAGTATCCGTACACGCCACGCGATGTGTATCAAAAAGGCATCGCGATGACGCAGCAATACTGTCAGCAACAGCACGGCAAGCGCTTCGATCAACTGGATGCCGATACCCAGGACAGCGTGCTGAAGGCACTCGAAGCCAACGACATCGACTTCGCCAGTCTGGGTGAAAGCCAGAAGCTGGAAGCGTCCGAATTCTTCTCGAGCCTGCTGGAGAACACGAAGGAAGGCTATCTCGCCGACCCCATCCACGGCGGCAACAAGCACATGGCCGCCTGGAAAATGGTGGGCTTTCCCGGCGCACGGGCGAACTTCCGAGACTGGGTCGATCAGCACAACGTCGAATATCCGCTGGGGCCCGTCAGCCTGACCGGCGAACGTGGCTGAATCGAAGCGCCGCTCACGAGGCCGCGAGCATCCGCGCTGGCCTTGCGATGCCTCGGCATCCGAGAGAACAAGGAAACTACCCGTGACCGCAAGACATCTGATCCCGCTCCTTGCCGGCAGCGCCATCGTGCTGGCCAACCAGGCTTTCGGCGCCGACGACGATACCGTACAGCGTGGCGCCTATCTGGCTCGTGCCGGCGACTGTGTCGCCTGCCACACCGCACCCGGCGGCAAACCCTTCGCCGGCGGCCTGCCGATCGAAAGCCCGTTCGGTACCATCTATTCGACCAACATCACGCCGGACAAGAAAGCGGGTATCGGCAACTACTCAGAGGCAGAGTTCGCCGCCGCGTTGCGCCAGGGCGAACGGGCCGACGGCGCCAACCTCTACCCGGCCATGCCCTACCCTTCCTACGCCAAGCTGACCGATGACGACGTGCATGCGCTCTACGTCTATTTCATGCAGAGCGTCAAGCCGGTCGCCGAACAACCGCCGGAAACCGACCTCGGCTTCCCCTTCAACCAGCGTTGGGGCATCTCCGCCTGGAACTGGCTGTTCGCCGATGCCGACACCTTCCAGCCCAACGCCAGCTACGACCAGCTCACCGACCGTGGCCGCTACCTGGTCGAAGGGCTCGGCCACTGCGGCAGCTGCCACACGCCGCGAGGTTTCGCCGAGCAGGAGAAAGCGCTCGACGGCGACAGCGAAGACTACCTGGCCGGTGCCAATCTCAACGGCTGGTGGGCCCCTTCTCTGCGTGGCGGTGACGATGGTGACGGGCGCGGTATCGAAGGCTGGGACAGCCAGGCGATCGTCGACTACCTGAAGACCGGGCGTAACGCACACGCGACCGTGGGTGGCGAGATGACGTCGGTTGTCGCCAACAGCACCACGCATCTCACCGACAAGGATCTGATGGGCATCGCACAGTATCTCAAGTCGCTCTCTGCCAATCCGGCCGGCGATGGCGCCACCACTGCCGATCAGCGTCAGCAGGCGACCGATGAAACCGCAGCCCACCTCCAGGCCGCGAAAAACCTGAGCGACGGCGAGCGGCTCTATATCGACAACTGCGCAGCCTGCCACCTGGATGACGGCAACGGCGCCGAGCGCGTGTTCCCGCCGATCAATGGCAACTCGCTGGCCAACGCCGATGACCCGACCGGGCTGATCCACACCATTCTGGCCGGAGCCAAGCCGCCGGCGACGCCGACCATCCCGGCGCAGCTCCCGATGCCGGGCTTCGGCTGGCGCCTCTCCGACGACGAGGTGGCCACGCTTGCGACCTTCGTGCGCGGTGCCTGGGGCAACGACGGCGGCGCGGTCACCGCCGATCAGGTCGCCAAGGTGCGCGCCTCGATCGACGACGCCCCGCTCGACAAGGCCGTCGATCCCAACGGTGAACTCAATCACGACGACGGTGAGTCCCACGCCGCCAATGGCGCCCAATAATGATGAACCGGCCGCCCGTGTGGCGACCGGCGGGCATGCCATCGCGCATGCCGCATGGATCGAGGAGTTAAACCATGGCTAAGCAACAACCGCGCGTCGACGCCGTCATCGTCGGCCTCGGCTGGACCGGCTCCATCATGGGGATGGAGCTGACTGACGCCGGCCTCAACGTGCTCGCGCTCGAGCGCGGCGCGGACCGTACCAACGAAGACTTCGCCTACCCAAAACCGGCGGACGAACTCGAGTACGGCATCCGTCACACCATGATGCAGAAGCCGAAGCAGTCGGCGGTCACCATTCGCCGCAACCTCGACGAGCGCGCCCTGCCGCAGCGCAAGCTGGGCGCCTTCTTGCCTGGCGATGGGGTCGGCGGTGCCGGCGCCCACTGGACCGGCGTGCTGATCCGCCCGACACCGACCGACCTGCAGCTCAAGACCTTTGCCGATCAGGCCTTCGAGCCCGGCGTATTGCAGGAAGACATGCAGATTCAGGATTTCGGCGTCACCTGGGACGAACTGGAGCCGCACTTCACGTTCTTCGAGAAGGTGTGCGGCCAGTCGGGCACCACCGGCAACCTCAATGGCAGCATCAAGGAAGGGGGCGACCCGTTCGAAGGCCCGCGCAGCGAGCCCTACCCACTGCCAGCGTTGCAGGACACCCAGAACACCGAGATGTTCGAGAAGGCGGCCAAACAGCTCGGCTACCATCCGTTCCCCAACCCCTCGGCGAACGTCTCGCGCGCGTGGACCAACCCGTACGGCATGCAGCTCGGGCCATGCAACTACTGCGGCTTCTGCTCCCGATACGGTTGTCTGAACTACTCCAAGGCCTCCCCGCAGACCTGCATCCTCAACGCGCTCAAGCAGCGCAGCAACTTCGCCTATCGCACCAACGCCAACGTCACTCGCGTCGAGCTGGCGCCCGACGGCAAGACCGCGACCGGCGTCACTTACATCGACGATAACGGCGAAGAGATCTTCCAGCCGGCGGACATGGTCATCCTGGCCTCCTATTCGCTCAACAACGTGCGACTGATGCTCAACTCCGGCATCGGCCAGATGTACGATCCGATAGCTCGCACCGGCACCGTGGGGCGCAACTACGCCTACCAGATCGGCGGCGGTATCAACCTCTACTTCGACGACATCGAGTTCAACCCGTTCGCTACCGCGGGCGCGACCGGCAAGATGTTCAACGACTTCTCGCCCGGCAACTTCGACAGCGCCCAGTATGGCTTCATTGGCGGCGCCAAGATGCACTCGTCTCAGGCCAGCGGCACGCCGATCAAGACACCGCTGCCGAAGAATGCGCCGAAGTGGGGGCAAGGCTACAAGGACGCGTTGCAGAAGTATTACGGTCACCACATGAAACTCTCGATGACCGGCAGCGTCATGTCTTATCGCAGCAACATGCTCGATCTCGACCCGACGTGGAAGGACCCGTACGGCATGCCGCTACTGCGCATGACCTTCGACTGGAAAGAGAACGAGCATCGCCTGTCCCGCTTCATGCGTGACCGCTTGAGCGAGATCGCCGACATCCTCAAGCCGGACTACCGGGACGAAGGTTTCCAGCTCGAGGGCTCTCACTTCAAGGTGACCAGCTACGTCTCGACCCACAACGTCGGCGGCGCGGTCATGGGCACCGATCCGAGCAACTCGGCGCTCAACCGCTATCTGCAGAGCTGGGACGTGCACAATGTCTTCGTGCCGGGCGGCAATGCCTTCCCGCAGAACTTCCAGGCCAACCCGACCGATCTGATCGGCGCGCTGACCTACTGGTCGGCCAAGAAGATCAGGGAAGACTATCTGAAAAACCCGGGGCCGCTGATGTCGCGTTCTTGACGCGTTCTCATGTCCACTGAAAAAGACGCCCTCGCGGCGTCTTTTTCGTCATGTTCCCCTGCTCCTCCCTTCTCTTCTATTGACCTATTGGGCCAGCCATATCTCCTCCGTCGGTTTCCGCAGCGTGCCCCCTACCGCGCTTGAGAATCCGATCTACCGGTCGCATATTGACGAGGCGTGAATTCTCCAGCCAACCGGACAGCCATGTCTCTCGATACCACCGCCGCCAATCGCCTGATGACCCACTTCGACGATCACGACTCCGTCTGGCTATTCGGCTACGGCTCGCTGATCTGGAAGGCCGATTTCGACTATCTCGAGCGCCGCCCGGCCTCGATTCGTGGCTGGACACGTCGCTTCTGGCAAGGCTCTCACGATCATCGCGGCACGCCGGATGCCCCGGGGCGCGTGGTGACGCTGGTGCCTGAGGACGGGGCGATTTGCCACGGCATGGCCTACCGCATTCCGCCCAGCGTCTTTGGTCCGCTCGATATCCGCGAGAAGAATGGTTATCTGCGCGTGATCACGCCGATGGCGTTCGAGGACGCCGCCACCGACGCGCCAGCCCAAGCCGAAGGCGTGGTCTACCTGGCCGGCGAGGACAACGCCGCCTATCTCGGGCCGGCTGCCGAGGTCGAGATCGCTCGCCAGATCGCGGCGTCCCACGGACCCAGCGGTCCCAATCGGGACTACCTACTCAATCTGGCGGCCGCGCTGCGCGAGCTGGGGTTCGATGATGCCCATGTGTTCGAACTTGAGCGCGCGGTGCTCGAGATCGCCTGACCGAGCCGGATCGTCACTCGCGCTGCCCGATCGCCTCCGCCAGTTCACTCTTGCTCATGCGGCTGCGACCGGGAATGTCGAGTTCTTGCGCACGCTCGTAGAGCGCCTGGCGGGAGCCCGCCCGGCTATCCGCCGACCTTTTCTGACTCGACGAGCCATTTGCCGTCGTCTTGCGCTGCGAAGACCCGGTCGAGGCCCCTTTCTTCGCGCGCTTCGCGTCGTGCGTCGACGCTTTCGCACTCTTCGATGACGCCGCGCCACGCTTTCTCGATGGCTCGTCGGACTTCTTGCCTCCTGCTTCCTGCGAGCGAGTCAGACGAGCAGTGTCTTCGACGCGACCGCGCTTGAGGCTGCGCTTCAGAACCTGCATCAGGTCGATGACCTCGGCGCTCGCTTCCTCGTCGTCGTCCGCCGCTTCGACGTCATCGCCTTCAGCGGGAATGATGTCCTCGTGGCGCCGCTGCTTGCGGCGGATGCGCTTGGCCAGCGCCTGCATGTGCGGATCGATCAGCTCGTCGGGATCGAGCGTCCTGGCGCTGAGCCGATCGATGGCTTGCGCCAGGCGTTTTTCGCTCTTGGCGTCCGGCTCGCCGGGCTCGGAGAGACCGATATCTGCGGGCGTGCGCAGCTCGTCGACAAAGCGCAGCGCTTCGGCGCGCAGAATTCCGCCTTCGGCAATGATCGCCACCAGCACTTCGCGCCCGCGCATGACCAGCGTGGCCACACCTGCGCGTTTCGTCTTCTCCATCGCCTGGGCCAGCAGCCGATAGGGCTTGAGCGCGCCCTTGTCGGGGACCAGGAAATAGGCGCGGCGAAAATAGAGCGGGTCGAGCTCGTCCAGTGCAACGAACCGACTGAGCTCGATTTCGCGCCGATGCGCAAGGGCGGCATCCTCGATCTCCTCCTCTTCGACCACGGCATAACGATCTTCGGCGATCTCGACCCCACGCTCGAGCTGGGTGTTCTTCAGCGGCTTGCGGCCGCTCTCGGCGAAAAAGCGTCGCGCCAGCGGCGTGCCGTCCTCGTCGACCTGGCGCAGGGCGATCTGGCGTGCGTGATGCGCCGCATAGAGCCCCACCGGCAGATTGACCAGCCCGAAGGCGATGGTGCCCGACCAGAACGGTCGCGGTCCCTTGAACGCCGGCTTGTCGTGCCGGTTCTGGCGATCAGGCACGTTTGCGCTCCTTGCTCTTTCTAGCGTTCTCATTCTTCCTGGCGTTCTCGCCCTTCCTGGCCCCCCTGTTCCTTTGGCGCGGCTTGGAACCATTCTTGCGCTCCTGGGCGAGACTCGCGGCCAGCGACGAGGAGAGATCGTCGCTGGGCTCGGTGCGGCGACGACGCTTGACCTTGACCCGCTTGCCCTGACGCTTGCTCTCGACCAGCGCCTCGAGCCGCTCGCGATACTCGTCCTGATACACGTCGGGCTCGAAATCGGCGGCATACATCTCGATCAGCTGCGTTGCCATCTGCACCTCCTTGGCATCGAGCTTGCCGCCGCCCGGCGCTTCCAGTGCCTCGACATCCACGACTTCGTCGAGATAGCGCAGCGTGAGCAGCAACGGCAGGCCATCGTGGTCGCGCAGCGCACCGACATAGAGCTTGTGGCGCATCACCCAATGCACGAGCCCCTCCTTGCCGCTCTCCGCGAGTGCCGCCGACAACGCGGCGAAGGCGTCATCGTCGCCGTCCGGGCCCAGAAAGTAAGGGCGTCGATACCAGCGGTGATCGATCGTCCCCAGAGGCAGGAAGTGCATCACCTCGATGTCACGAGACGGCTCCGGTCGCAGCGACTCGAGCTCTTCGTCGTCGAACATCACCCGGTCGTGATCCGGCGTGATGTAGGCCATATGGCGCTCATCGCGGGAGACACTTGCGCCGGTCTCGGGGTTGATCATCGCCTGGTGGACCGGCCGATGGTGACGCGGATCGAGCAGGCGGAAATGGACGTTCTTGTCCGAAGCCGCCGAGTAGAGCTTGACCGGCACGGTGTCGTTTCCCAGCTGGACGACGCCTTTCCATACGGCGCGGGCTGTCTTCGATGGACCTGATGCCATTCACACCTCCATGCCGGCGTCGCGGCAGCGCTTCTTGGTCAATGCCTGCCGAGCGTCTTCGAAGCCGTCCCACGGATCGCGCTTGAGCGAGGCGAGACGCCGCGGCAGATTGTCGATCGTGTAGCCGTCCGGGCGCAGCGAACTGCCGAGATCCCCCCAGCGTACCGGCGTCGCCACCGGGGCAACGGGCTTGGCACGCACCGAATAGGAGGCGACGGCGGTGGCGCCGCGTCCGTTGCGCAGATAGTCCAGGAACACCTTGCCGCGGCGTGCCTGCTTGGACATGTTCAGCGTCAACTTGTCGGGCTGCTTGTCGGCGCAGCGCTGGCACACCGCCTCGGCGAAAGCCTTGGCGGTATCCCAGTCGGCAAGTGGCTTGAGAGGCACCACGAGATGCAACCCCTTGCCGCCGGTGGTGCGCAGAAAGGCCGTCAGCTCGAGCTCGGCCAGCGCCTCGCGCAGTGCGTGAGCGACATCGATCACATCCTGCCAGTCGCTGTCCGGTGCCGGGTCGAGATCGAACACCAGCTGGTCGGGCCGCTCGAGATCGTCGATGCGGCTGTTCCAGACGTGCAGCTCGATCGAACCGAGCTGGGCCAGCGCGATGACGTCCCCGATATGGCGCACGTAGAGATAGTCGTGACTGCCTGACTTCTCCTTGATGCGTACGCTCGGCAGATTGTCCGGCGTGGTGTCGCTGGGGTGCTTCTGGACGAAGCAGTCAGCGTCGATGCCGCCGGGGCAGCGCAGCAGCGTCAGCGGACGCTCGATCAATCCGGGCAGCAGCCAGTCGGCCTGGGCGGCATAGAACTCGGCGAGATCCTGCTTGGTGATTTCGCCCTCCTTGAACAGGACGCGATCCGGATGGGTCAACTTGACCCCGGCCACCTTGCCGCTTTCGTGCTTGCGCTTCCCGCCAGCTTCCTGACCGCTACCGGAATGCTTGCCGTTGGCCTCTGCCTTGGCCCCGCCACCGGGCCGGCCTGGGTGCTGAGCGTCTGCCATCGAGGTCTCCCCGCTGGGTGAGGGCCCACGTTGCTGCTCGAGTTCGATGTCCTTCGGGTCGCGATCTTCGCGGATGCCGCGAAAGCGCGGATGGCGCAGTCGGCCGTCATGGGTCCATTCGGAAAAGTTGACGTCGATGACCCGTTTCGGCGTTACCCAGTGTGTCACTTTAGCATCCGGGATATCGCGCTCGACGAAGGGCGAGGTCTTGCGCCGGGAACGCGACAGCGTGCGCTCCCACTCCCTCAACTGAGCATTGGAGAAGCCGGCGCCGACGCGGCCGCAGTAACGCAGCTTGCCGTTATCGTAGGCACCGATCAGCAGCGAGCCGAAGCCGGCTCGCGAGCCCTGGGGATCGGTATAGCCGCCGACCACGAACTCCGCTTGGCGCTCGGTCTTGGTCTTGACCCAGTCGCGATTGCGACGTCCGCGATAAGGCGCATCGGCGCGCTTGGACACCACGCCCTCCAACCCTTTGCGGCTCGCCTCCTCGAAGAATTCCCTGCCTTGGCCCTCGACGTGGTCGGTGTAGCGCAGCGGCGTGCGCTTGGGCAGATTCAGCGCTTCGAAGAGCGTCGCCAGCAGGCGCTTGCGCTCGTGCAGTGGGGTATCGCGCAGGTCCACACCGTCGAGATAGAGCAGGTCGAAGATCTGATAGACCAGCTTGCCGGTCTTCTCTTCGCTGAGCGAGCGCTGCAGGCTGCGAAAGTCGCTGATGCCATCGCGACGCAGCGCGACCACTTCGCCGTCGAGGAGAGCGCTTTGCAGCGAGAGCTCGTTCATCGCCTGGGTGATCTCCGGGAAGCGCTCGCTCCAGTCATGACCGTTGCGGGTGATCAGCTGCGCTCGTCCCTTTTCGAGCCGGGTCAGAATGCGATAGCCATCGAACTTGATCTCGTGAAACCAGTTGTCGCCTGTCGGCGCTTCGTCGACCAGCGTCGCCAGTTGCGCGGCAGGCTCCTTCGGCAGTTTCGTCTTGCACGCGCCCTCCATCTGGCTGACGTCCGGTAGCTTGTTTTCCGTGGCAGCCGTCGCCTTGCGCTTGTCGCTTGCGCGCTGCGATGACGCCTTCGATTCATTCGCGGGCGACTGGGAGGAAGACGACCTGGACGAAGATTTCGATGACGAGTCACGGTCCGCTGACTCGGAGCCGCCCTCCTCCTCGGCGATCCGCGCCATGGAGCGTTCGCTGTCGACGCTGAGGTCATCGAGACTTCCCGGCACTCGAGCGCCCTTCTCGTCGTGACGCTTAATCATCAGCCACTGCTTGCCATCCTCTTTTCCGCCGCCCCGCCCGCGCATGCGTTTGAGCGTCCAGGCCCCTTTGAGCTTCTCGCCTTCGAGCTCGAGATCGATCTGGCCATCGTCATGCTTGCCGGTGACTCGCCACTCGCCACGATCCCATACCATTACGGTGCCGGCGCCGTAACCTTCGGGAATGACACCTTCGAACTTGCCGTAATCGAGTGGATGATCTTCCACTTCCACCGCGAGGTGCTTCTCGCCCGGCTCGAGACTCGGTCCCTTGGGCAGCGCCCAGCTGCGAAACACGCCTTCGTCTTCCAGTCGCAGGTCGTAGTGCAGACGACTGGCGTCGTGCTTGTGGATCACGTACTCGGCGCTTCCCGCTCGCTGGCGTCGACGACGCCCACGGGGTTCCGGTGAACGAGAGAAGTCACGCTTGTTGCGATAGGTCTCGAGATCAGCCATTCGTCGCCTCCCTCTCGAATGTCTTTCTGACCGCCGATGAGATTCAGCGCCCTGGCGTTGTACCCACTCCACTGCACTCAACGTTCCGCTGTCGGGGCACGATCCAATTTTCCAGCGTAGACGCTAACAGCGGCCGGATAGACAAAGACGACTCACAAAGCGTTGGGAACATGATCCAGGTTAATACTGGAAGACGACATCGGCCCGGTGAGGTCACATTGCATTGAAGGGTTCGAGGACGTGACCCACGCTGAAAGGGTTGACGACGAACCTTTCCAGTCACAGGGACAACTCCGATTCCAGCCACAGGACGAAACGCGATGGCTCACTCCGACGTCACCCTCCTTGCGCTCAACGCAGGCTCGTCGAGCCTCAAGCTGTCGCTTTACCGCATGACAACGAGCGACGCGCCGGAACTCGTCGCTCACATCCAGATGGAGGAGATCGGCGACGCGCCGCATCTAGTCGGCACTCTGGCCAGCGGCGAGTCTTTCATCGACGAGCACCCGGAGCCTCGCGAGATTGCGAATCACGATAGCGCCTACGCCAAACTGCGCGAGGCGCTGGATAACGAATTCGGACAGCTCGAACTCGCGGCAGTCGGCCATCGCGTTGTTCACGGTGGCGATCAGTTCGACGGCCCGACTGCCATCGATGACGTCACCCGCGAGCGGATCGCCTCGTTGACGCCGATGGCACCACTGCACCAGCCCCATCATCTCGAAGGTATGGATGCCGTCAGCCGTTTCGCGCCGCAGACGCTGCAGGTCGCCTGCTTCGACAACACTTTTCATCTCGACATGCCCCAGATCGCGCAGCTGACCGGTTTGCCATATCGCTTTTTCGATCAAGGTATCCGACGCTACGGCTTTCACGGGCTCTCCTATGAGTATATCGCCGAAACACTGCACCAGATCGCACCCGACCTGGCACGCGGTCGCGTCGTCGCGGCGCATCTGGGCAACGGCGCGAGTCTTTGCGCCATGCATGGCGGCAAAAGCATCGACACCACCATGAGTTTCACCGCACTGGACGGCCTGCCGATGGGGACGCGCGTCGGCGCGCTGGACCCCGGCGTTTTGCTATACCTGCAGCAGGAACATGGCTACGACCTTGATGCACTGCAGTCCCTGCTCTATCACGACTCGGGGCTGCTGGGTCTCTCCGGCGTCGACAGCGACATGCACGCGCTGCTCTCGAGCGACTCGCCGCGGGCCCGGCTCGCCGTCGAGTTCTTCGTTCATCGCACCGCACAGGAGATCGCGCGTCTTGCGGTCAGCCTCGGCGGACTGGATGGCATCGTTTTCACCGCGGGTATCGGCGAGCACGCACCCGCCGTTCGTCGGGACATCATGGAAAGACTGTCACCGCTCTGTTCAGTTGCCGTCGACGACACGGCGAACCTATCGACCAATCCGGGACGCATCTCAACGCCGGAAAGCCGCGTTGCCGTTCATGTCATCCCGACCGACGAGGAGCGCATGATCGCCCGCCACACTTACGCAGTCTGGCAATCTCGACAGCCCGACGCATGAGACCTTCTTCCCATCCGGCGCTTTCGAAAGGAGAGTTCCATGAGCGAAGCCATCAAACAGCCCGTTACCGAGCCCGTTCTGCCCGTTGAAAAGGACGAAGAGATGCTGGCGCGTATCGACGCCTGGTGGCGCGCGGCCAACTATCTCGCCATCGGTCAGATCTACCTGACCGACAACCCGCTACTGCAGACGCCGCTGGCGATCGAACAGATAAAGCCGCGACTACTGGGACACTGGGGCACCGTGCCGGGTTTGAATTTGATCTACGCCCATCTCAATGCGCAGATCCAGCGTCGCGATCTCGACATGATCTACTTGGCGGGGCCCGGCCACGGCGGCCCGGCACTGCTGGCCAACGTCTGGCTCGAGGGGAGCTACAGCGAGCGCTATCCTCACGTGCCGCGCGATGCCAAGGGCATGAAGCAGCTTTTCCGTCAGTTCTCAACGCCAGGCGGGGTACCCAGCCATGTCAGCGTACCTACGCCGGGATCGATCCATGAGGGTGGCGAACTCGGCTACGTGCTGACTCACGCCTTTGGCGCGGTATTCGACAATCCCACGCTGATCGCCACAGCCGTGGTTGGAGACGGCGAGGCGGAAACCGGGCCACTCGAGGGATCATGGAAAGGCGTCAACTATCTCAACCCAACGCGAGATGGTGCGGTACTGCCGATTCTCCATCTCAACGGCTACAAGATCGGCAGTGCCACGGTGCTGGCACGCAAAAGCGACGAGGAGCTTAACCACTATTTTCGCGGCCACGGTTACGCGCCGCGATTCGTCGAGGGTGACGACCCGGCGGCTGTGCACCGCGAGTTTGCCGCTGCACTCACCGATGTGCTCGACGAGATTGCCACGATCCAGCGCCAGGCGAGAGAAATCGGTATCGAGAAGCGGCCGATCTGGCCGATGATCGTGCTACGCACACCCAAAGGCTGGACCGGACCGAAATCGGTTGGCGACATGCCGGTCGAAGGCACCTTTCGCGCGCATCAGGTGCCGATGAGCGGTCTGAGCGAGCATCCGGAGCGTCTCGCCAAATTGGAAACGTGGATGAAAAGCTACGCACCCGAGTCGCTGTTCGACACCGACGGCGTGCCCTGCGAGCGTATCCAGCAGCTTGCCCCGAGGGCAGAACGGCGCATGGGCGCGAATCCGCATGCCAACGGCGGCGAGCTGACGAAGCCACTGATCCATCGCGATCTACACGACTATGCCGTGGTCTTCGAGGAGAGCCAGCGCGGACGAGAATTCCACCCGTCGACCGAGCGACTGGGCCAGTACATGCGCGATCTCTACGCCGATAACCCGCACGACTTTCGTCTGTTCTGTCCTGACGAAATCAAGTCCAACAAGCTCGATGCCGTGCTGGAAGTCACCGATCGCTGCTTCATGGGGCCTTTCGATGAGAATGATGAAAAACTCTCCATGGATGGCCGCATGCTGGAAGTGCTGAGCGAGCACAACTGCAATGGCTGGCTCGAGGGCTACGCCCTGACCGGCCGTCACGGCCTTTTCGCCAGCTATGAGGCATTCACCTCGATCATCGACTCCATGGCGATTCAGCATGCCAAATGGCTGGAGCATGCCCGAGATGTCGCCTGGCGTGCGTCGGTGCCTTCGATGAACTATCTGCTCACTTCGACCTGCTGGCGCAACGATCATAACGGCTTCAGCCATCAGGGCCCGGGATTCATCGACACACTGTTGAGCAAGCAGCCCGCGGTGGTCCGTATCTATCTACCGCCGGATGCCAACACCCTACTGTGCGTCGCTCATCACTGCTTCGACAGCGTGGGTTATCTCAACGCCATCGTCATCGACAAGCATCCCCAATTGCAGTACACCACACTCGAAGAGGCGCGCGACCACTGTCGCCGCGGTCTCGACATCTGGGACTGGGCGAGCAACGACCAAGGCGGCGAGCCGGATATCGTCATGGCCTGCGCCGGTGACATCGCCACGCAGGAGACCCTGGCAGCAGTGGATATTCTGCGGACCTACCTGCCCTCGCTGAGCGTTCGCGTGGTCAACGTCGTCGATCTGATGACGCTGCAAGTCGATCATCCTCACGGCATCGATCAGGCTCGATTCGTCGAGCTGTTTACCGCCAGCCGACCGGTCGTGTTTGCCTTTCACGGCTTTCGTGGCGTCGTTCATCAGCTCATTCATGGGCGCCCCGATACGAACCGCTTTCACGTTCGCGGCTATCGAGAAGAAGGGACGACCACGACGCCGTTCGACATGACGGTACGCAATCAAATGAGCCGGATTCATCTCGCACTCGATGCGCTGCGCTATCTCCCACGCCAGTTAGAGGGCGCTACGCGTCTGATCGATGACCTACAGGCGCTTCTCGAAAAGCATCACCGCTATATTCGCGAGCACTTCGACGACATGCCTGCGATTGCGAACTGGACGTGGACGGGTGGCCTGATTCGCTTACCCGTCGACGGCGGTGAGCCATGAGCCAACAGGGCCTCGCCCCTTGCCAATGATCACACGGCTCGGACATACAGCGGGACCGCCCATATACCTGGGTTCTGCAGCAGGTAGTGGCCTTGGCGAAGGCTCAGTCAGGGCGCTCATGGAGTCAAGTGCAGATAGTCATCGGTAAACCCGGAAAACGCCTGAATGGCTGGCCAATTCAGAATTCTGATCGACTTGCGACCAGTCTCGATCAACCCTCGGCGACGCAAGCTCTGCATCACTCGATTGGCGTGCACAGAGGTCATACCCATCGCCTCACCGATCTTGGTCTGGCTCATCGGGAATTGGAAAACATTGTCGTCGGCAAGCCCTGAGGCCCGTGAGCGCACCAGAAGCTCACAAAAAAGATGGGCAATGCGCTCTTCCGCGGAGCGGCCGGCTTGGTTGATCAACCACTCTCGTGCGATGGATTCATCCACCATCATTGACCAGTAGAGCGCCCGCGCCAGCCGAGGATGCTCTCGGAGCAGCCTATCCAGAGCATCTTGACCGATGACTCCGACCCTCATGGCGGTCTCGGCACGCACGGAATGGTCCATGCGCTTCAGCAGGGTGATATGCACATCGCAAATATCGCCGGGCATCAAGTAGGCCACGATATGCTGCTGACCGTTGTCCAGCAGTTTGTAGCGGCTAGCCCATCCCTGCAGGATGACATGGATGGCCCTGGGCTCGCTGCCGGCGGAGAGCAGATGCTCGCCCCGAGCAACCTGCCGATGACGTTTCAAGGCAGATTGAAATGCCTCCTTCTCTTCGGCAGCAAGACTCGTGAAATTATCGAGTCGATGAAAACAGGGCTCAAGCATCGCAACAACACCGTTGGCCTCTTCTGCACACCGGCGTTTTACCCACGTGCGATCGAGATTGTTGGGAATTCGGCATGGATATCGCTCGCCTCAACCTGAAGCCACCGGCGACGACACATAGGAACGACGCCCATCGGCACGACGCAGCCACTGACGAATCAACACAAACGCCAGCAAGGCCTCCGGTATCTCACCGGCATAGAACATCAGTTGTGCGCCGTGCTCCACCATGCCCGGCGGCAGTGCCGTCGGAAGGTGGAACCGAACCATCCATTTGGCCACGGTTGCGTGAGCGGCCATCGATGCCACCAGCACGCCAAAACGCAGTCCAAGCGACGGCCGTCTTGGTGCCGGGTCCGGCCCGGCGATGGCCCAGGTAAAGAGACAACCGGCTATCACGAAGTGCCAGTGCAGCAAACTCGCAAAAATCGGTGAACGCAGCATCATCGCGTAGAGGTCCGTCAGATAGAGTGCGGCCATACCGCCAACATTCAATATCGCTGCCGTCACGGGATGAGCCAGAAATCGAATCGGCACTGTCGATACTAGATTGACCCAGGCCCGCCCCCATTTCGCGGGCATGTTTTTCAGCGCCAGCGTGACCGGTGCGGCCATCACCAGACCGATCGGCGCGATCATACCGACGATCAGATGCATGACCATGTGGCCGCGAAAATCGTGATGCCCCCACGCCATCAATGGGGGAGAGAGGACCATCGCCACCGCGACGGCCGCCGAACAAAACGAGATGACTCGCCACCGGGGCCAGCCGATACCATGCCGCGACAAACGATACGCGCCCCAGGCATAGCTCACGGCCAACGAGAGGAAGACGACAACGTAGCCGTTCATCGCGTC
Organism: Salinicola rhizosphaerae; assembly: GCF_014652715.1. Classification (GTDB taxonomy): domain Bacteria; phylum Pseudomonadota; class Gammaproteobacteria; order Pseudomonadales; family Halomonadaceae; genus Salinicola; species Salinicola rhizosphaerae. The sequence goes on from NZ_BMZI01000010.1 coordinate 24,465, forward strand.
GTGGTATCTCGTTGGCTGAGCGCCTCACCGCGTTGGGCACGGCGCAGCAGGGCGTAACCGATCATCAGCAGCATTAGACCCGCTGCATTCCAGCCCAGATCGTAAAGCCATAAATTGTCGACATAGCGCACCTGATGCAGTCCAAGAATCTTGTGGTCGACAATCCCGTCGAAGAGCTGAAATCCCCCCAAACCCAACAGAAACCCGGCGCCGCGATAGCCCCGTGCCTGGCGACCGACTTCATGTAGGCGCAGCATGATCGCAGCACCAGAAACAAGCGCGATCAACTCAAGCGAATGGAGCAGCCCATCCGATGCGAGCGCCAGCGCACTGTTGTCCGTCTCGACAAAATGGTGCCAGGCAAGTACCTGGTGAAAGACGATTTCATCGATAGCGGCCATGAAGCCAATGCCCAGCAGGCTGGCAGTAAGCGCCGTCGCCTTTCTGTTTCCTTCCATGTGCATCTCCCGTGCAGGCCTATATTCCTTGCCAACCCACTCAAAGCGTAGAACCCGGAACGCGAATGCCCATCGTGTTTTGTTTGCGCTGGATCAAAACAAACCTTTCAACGGTTCTGATTGGCTTCGGCATTAACGTCGATCAAAGGTCGGTTAGCTGCGGTGCACTAACTTTCGATGGCTTCATGAAGTCGCCATGACCTATCGAGGTCCAGATGACTTCTCATGGTTTCGGTGGCAAAGCGAGTGCGATGGCGGCGGCATGTCTGCGCAATCGATGCCCGCCATCCTTCACCGCCGCACCGAGGCTAATCCATCATTCCGATAAAGAGGCAATGTCATGTTTCACCACTCATCGAAGCTTCAGTACCCGGTCAAGGTCGATCGTCCCGACCCGCAGTTCGCCATGCTCCTCCAGCAGGCCATTGGCGGTATCGAAGGCGAAATTCGTGTTGCCATGCAGTACTTTTTCCAGGCCATGGGCGCACGAGGCGACGACCGTATTCGCGACATGTTGATGTCGACCGCGACCGAGGAACTCTCTCACATCGAGATGCTCGGCCACGCTGTAGCCCTCAATCTTGAGGGTGCACCGGTTTCCTATCAGGAAGCGTCTGCAAAAGACCCCATCATCAACGCCATTCTCGGCGGCGCCAATCCTCGCCATCTTCTCTCTTCAGGGCTATCCGCGATGCCCGTCAATGCCAACGGGGTGCCATTCGACATGAGTCATGTCTACGCGACCGGTAATGTCGCTGCCGACATGATGGCCAACGTGGCGGCAGAGTCCGGCGGTCGGGTGCTGGCATCCAGGCTGTACAACTGGACCGACGACAAGGGCATGAAGGATTTTCTCTCGTTCCTGATCGCCCGCGATACCTATCATCAGCAGCAGTGGCTGGCCGTTGTCGAGGAGCTGGGTGGCCTCGAGGAAAACCTGCCGATTCCCAACTCCACGCCGCAGGAGCATGAAGCGATGGAGCACTCTTACTATTACCTCAATACCCTGACCGACAAACCCGCAGCACAGGGCCGCTGGAGCCAGGGCCCATCGCTGGACGGTCGCGGCGAGTATTCAGCGAGAGAGCAACCGGAGCCGCTGGGCCAGGAACCGACGCTACCGAATGCGCGGGAGGGTTCCGGCGCACAGAAGGAGCAGATGTAAGGCGTACTCGGGCGCCAACAGCATCGGTGCCCGAGATCGAAGGGCTCGACACGCCCTCCGACCCGCGGTTTCGGCTGAGAGATTTGTAACGCGGGGTAAGTTCGTCAAGGGTTTCGTCTCGTCCCGCAAGCGATTCAAATCAAGCATATTTCCATGCGAAGTTGTCAAGAAGGAAAAATAGTTATCACAAGTTATATAATGACTGACATCAAGGCCAACTCGCTGAAACTTCGGTCTATTTAAAATATATTGCCACCTCCGCCCCAGCCTCTCAAAACAAATCACCCCCACCTAATCTTTATTAATAACATTTAAAAACCCCAATTAACTACCGCTGGGCGCTTGGCCTCCTACAGTACACAGGCAACGCAGAAAAACGCGTCGCGTGGCACTCGGATATCAAACTCCCATGCCTCCGGCTCTTTCCAGTTCAAGGCCTTCGCACGGCGAGCCGATGCCGGCGAAACCTTCCAAGGGGATTGATATGACTTCTCTGGCCGCCGCTATGGAACACGATGAGTCTCTCAAGAACGCCGTTCCAATTAACCTCGACCGAGGTTCTCGCTATGCTCTCTACTATGAAATCCTCTCTCGCCACTGCACGCTAGCCCCTCATCATCGGGAGCGCCTTATCAGGCTGCAGCAGTCGCCGCGACGTGTCGCGAAGGACGATACGATTATCGGTCATGGGCAAAGCACCAAGACCCTATACGCGGTGCAGCAGGGTTGGGCCTGTTCGAGACGAGTCTCTCGGGACGGCCACGGACAGATTATCGATCTCTACCTGCCCGGCGATATCGTAGGGCTGCGTGATTATCAGGGCGGCAGATTCGATGAGGTGACCATGTTGACCGACGGGTTACTCATTCCGGTGCAGAAGCCGCATCTCGAACAGGTGACTCGCCAGAACCCGGATCTCGCCGAGGCCCTCCTCGCGGTAGCGCTTCATCAAGGCAATATCATTACCGATCGGCTCAACAATCTGCTGGGCCACGACGCCATCACCCGACTGGCCCACTTTCTGATGGAGTTGAATGCAAGGCTCAATACGTTTGGCCCGGATAGTGACAGGCTGGCACTCCCCATCTCCCAACAAGTGATTGGCGATCTATTGGGGATGACCAACGTCCATGTCTGTCGGTGCATGTCCTCTCTGCAAACTCAGCGTTTGCTTCGGCGAAATGCCGAACCCCGCAGCATCCAACTGCTGAACCGAACCGCACTGATCGAGCTTTCGGGTTTTGCCATGTCCTATCTTTTCACGTGCATGCGGCGAGGCCAGAATTGGCGTCGTGGGGCCACTTCATAAGTGTGAGTAATGCCGAGTAGCCTGGCCAGTGAACCGTTCAAGGCATAAGACCTGGACGGCCTGCCCAGTTCCCCAGCGCTTGCGAAAAGCCAATACTAATCCAGGTTATTGCCGGGATTCTAACTGCCCATAAAATCGCTCTCTTATGCAGGGTAGCGTCAGTCAGATAAGGGCAGGATATGCAATTTCGGTTTCAACTCTTCAAGAATCGCGCAGGCTATATTTCACTTTGCCGGGCATTCCCCGAATTCACGGCATCTGCTGCCGATGAAAAAGCCGTGCTCCGGTTATCGGTCAAGAATTTGAGCTCACTGATCGCGAGCCGTCTCTCCAACGGCATTTATATTGATGACAGTATCGGCACCGATAATGGGGGGGCTTTTGTACGATATCCGACCTATATATGGAAACCTCCCTTGGGTATCCGGCTCAAGATCGCCCTATCCAATGGCATAATCGACAAGGGATGGACGCGACGTCGCTTCGCCGAAACGATGGATATCACGTGGCCAAGTCTCAACAATCTCTTCGATATCCATATCAGTACTCGGATCGCGACATATGACCGGGCCTTCGACCTACTGGGTCTGCACCCTCACCTGGAAATTCGAACGGTGGCATCCGATGACCCCTTTCGAAACTCGAGGCTCTAACAAAGCGCTTCGTCGTTCACATCACGGTTCTCGCGCTGGCTCCCCGGTGAGGTACTTTCACGCCGCCTTTGCTGCGCTTCGCGCTTGGCCTGGCGCTCGTTCAAACGCGTCACCGAGTTTTCGTCATCCGCGTCTCGAGGGGCATGTGACTCATCGTTGCAAGCGCTCGGCGCCTGAGTCGGAGGGGACGTCGAGCCCGACATCCCGGCATCGGTGGGGGAATCTCTATCGATACCCTATGCGTGTGCCACTGCCACAAGGGCGCTGAACGCCAACCCTGCCAATAAAGTTTGAACCATGGACATCTTTATCGTTTGCCTCTCTGCCTGGCTTTCGTCGAGACATTCGTCCGATCAGTGCCTGCTTCAGGTAACGTTACCTTCAATATCGACCACTACGAGCTCGCACGCCAGCGACCTCTCAACACGCTCTGCCAGCGTAGCCGTCTTCTCCATGACTCTGGATCGCTGCGATCCTTGCCCCATGATCACTATTGTCGCATCTCGTTTCCGAGCCTCCCTGACGATGGCCTCTTCGACGTTACCACCGCAAATGATATTGTCGACCTCCGCCATCGGCGCATTAAGCGCTTCCCAGCGATCTCTCAGCAGCCTTTCGGCACTGGCAATGTCACGCTGATCTAGCGCAAGTGGGGAAGCGCCAGTAGCACGTTCCAGAGAGTTTCTCGACTCGCGCGACTCGATGACATGAAGCAGATAAAGACGATAATGCTCTCGCTGTACGATGGAGCGGGCTTTCTTCAACGCGGCCATGGAAGATTCACCTTCACTGACCGCCACTAAAATCGCCGCTGTCATGTCGCTATCTCCTTTCCCATATCTCGGGAATCAGCTTACGGCCGAGTCACCAGCGTGCATTAATGACGATCAATTCCCTGAACACTTCACCTTCGGCTCCTGCTGGGAACTCTCTCATCGCCACGGTTCAAGTCCCTATCTCTGCCGTTCGATTTCTGCCGTCCAATTTCGACAGTTCAGTTATGAAAGCAGGCGCGTTAGGGAGACATAAAGGCCTGCCACGCTATGCAATTTTCCTGGCACGCTGATGCACCGACTTTATTCTCGGAATGCCAAGGCAGTCGTTACCGACAGAGCGGCTGTCATGACAAAGGCAGACGGCGTCCCCAACACCAAAGTGGTACTGCCCGCGATAACCGAGCCGAGAATATTGCCCTCGGCATAACGCATGAGAGAGAGAAGCCATAAAGGGAAAGGCACGGCATGGCCTACCGCATTCCGCCCAGCGTCTCTGGTCCGCTGGAGATCCGCGAGAGAAATGGTTATCTGCGCGTGATCACGCTGATGACGTACGGGGACGCCGCCACCGACGCGCCGGCCGAAGGCGTGGTCTATCTGGCCGGCGAGGACAACGCCGCCTATCTCGGGCCGGCCGCCGAGGCCGAGATCGCTCGCCAGATCGCGGCGTCTCACGGACCCAGCGGCCCCAATCGGGACTACCTCCTCAATCTAGCCGCGGCGCTGCGCGAGCTGGGGTCCGATGATGCCCATGTGTTCGAACTCGAGCGTGAACTATTGGCATTGCAGATCGGTTGAGCATCGCCGAGAGAGCCGCTCAACGCTCACGGCCGGCGTCAGGCGTCGAACGCTGCGGGCCATCCTCCCCGCGTCGTCTCGCCTTCTCCTCACGCTGAGCCTGACGTTCTTTCAAGCGCGTCATCGAATTGTCGTCACTGCCTTCACGGGAGGCTCGCGGCGCATCGTTAGCGCTGCCGGGCGCCTGGGTCGGCCGCGATGCCGCAGATTGGCTCGAAGCGTCACTGTCGACGCCCTGCGCCTGTGCGACCGGCACCATCGCCGCCAGCGCCAGCAACACCGGTAGCACTCGAATCAAGGACGATTGGATGTTCATGCTCTTCTCTCCTCGGCTGGACTTTCCCATTACCAGCCTGACGATTGATTCTGGGGCTCACCTTCACTATCGATCAGATGACGCTCGCTCGCCACACGGACGGGCGTGCCAACCGATCGCGATAACCTGAGTGAGAGAACTTTCCTTCTTCACGGCCGAAGATACCGCTCCCGTTCCGCATGACGCGGGCACGGCCATCATGATCGAAAGGCAAGAAGGGAAGTCAGCCATGGGATGGTTGAGTCAATACAGCGCGGCCGTTTCAGCGCTTGTCAGTGTCGCGACCGTGTTCGTCTGGATGTTCTACGCCCAGATTCTCTACCGCAATTACGCTCGCGTCAGACGCCCGCGCGTCATCATCAACCGCGGTGGCGGTTCGGGGTTATCGGCTCACTGCCTGATCAGCAACATGAGCTCGGAACCGATCTTCGTCTCGCACGTCATCGCGATCCTGCGCACGGCTCAGGGCGAGTTCGCCGCGAACGTCATCGACCGGACGCTCGCCGAACGCCCCCCGGCGGCGCGAGAGGCCCAGCGGCCATCTCAAGATTCATCCGCCTGCGCGCCCGCCAGCGCCCACGCCGGGACAGAGCACAACCTCGCCAACCGCCAGGGGCCGATGAATCCCGGGGAATACCATCCGATCGGTACGTTCGAGCAGATCATCGCGGCGATCGGCCACGACCGCAGCGTGAACGTCGACCCACTGGCTCAGCCATCTCTCACGGACTTCAAGGAGCTCGAGATTCGTCTCGTCGCGATTTACGGCAGCGAGGATGACGCCATTGGCGCCAGCCGGAGCTTTGCCTTCGTTCACGACACCGCCCCCGTCGATGACATGAAAGTGCGCTGCTGCCTGAAACCTCTCAGGATCGACACCCACCGCTATGCCAATCGCCTTCAGCGCCGCCGCGTCGCCCGCTGGATTCGCGATGCCGATCAGTACTGAGAGATATCGAACGCCGTAAACCGTCGTAACACCTCAAGGTCAGGGATGGTGATGATGTCTCGCTGGCGAAACATCAGATTCTCCTGCGAGAGCTGGGAGATCGTGCGACTGACGTGAACCGAGGTCATCCCCAGGGTGCTGGCGATATGCTCCTGGGTCAGTGGAAGATTGAACTTGTTCGCGAGATCCGGGTTGGTGCGCGCCAGCCGCGCATACATTTCGCACATGAAGTGCGCAACGCGGTGATCGGCCGCCTGATGATAGGTATGCAGAGTGCGATTGATGAGTATGACCTGCTGCAGACAGGCGACCTTGAAGAACATCCGCGTAAGCTTCGGAGAGAGCTCGAAGATATCGTCGAGGTGCTTGTGCGGAAAGCGACAGATAGTGCTCTCTTTCAATGCCCTGACCGAGGTCTGATGACTGTCCAGCGGGTATTCGTGCAGTCCGATCACGTCACCGGGCAGATAGATATCGTTGATAGTCCGCTTGCCATCCGGATGATCGACGTAACCGTATGCCCAGCCCTTGCTCATCACCGCCAGCTCGTCGGCGGGGCCCTCGCCGGCACGCCATAGATCCTGTTCCGCCTCGAAGCGCTCTGGTGAGCGCTCGAGTCTCAACAGCAGCTCGATCTCGTCTTCCTCGAGATTCTCATGCGATTCGAACTGCCGTACCAGGCAGCTGTGGTGCTTGGACATAGTCACCTCTAGTCGTGTATCGATGAACTCCCTGCGCTTCAGCCTAACCTCGCTCAATGCCAAGTTTGCCGTGGAAGCCGGGATATGTGAGGAAAATCATGCCCTACAGGATAGCCGCCAGAAACCAGGCCGGGGCGCGAACGGCCAAAAACCGCCGGGAGCGGTTTTTCACGCCGAAGGCAGCCCGAAGGGTGGCCGCCAGGGATGGCGGGACATACAAAACCGCCGGGAGCGGTTTTTCACGCCGGAGGCAGCCCGAAGGGTGGCCGCCAGGGATGGCGGGCCATAAAAAACCCGGCCGTCAGGCCGGGTTGGATCGTTGCGTTTCCCTGCTTACTTGCCACGGCGTCCTGCCGTGCGTCCTTGTGAAAAACGCTTCCTGCGCTTTCCTTCCTTGGCACCACGTCATCCTGACGTTGTTTCTCTACCCTACGCCTCCAAGACATCAATGCAATTGATGTCGATCAATTTCGCCCACCAGATAAGTAACTGTCGGTAACTTCAATGGCGCAGCCGGGAGACGAGCGACACGACGGCCAGCACGATGGCACCGGCCACCACGCCCAGCGCGAAGTTCAGCAGCATCGGCGTCAGCGGTTGGATGACCACCCCGACACCCGGAATCTCACCGGGCATTTCGGCCAGATCCTCGATGCCGTGATGTAGAAACGGGATGCCGTGGGTGAGGATACCGCCGCCGACCAGGAACATGGCGATCGTGCCGACGATCGAGAGCAGCTTCATCAGCCACGGCGCCGCCCACAGAATGCCGCGACCGATCGCCTGCGCTGACGACGATGCTCGCGCATTGAGGTAGAAGCCGAGATCGTCGAGCTTGACGATCGCCGCCACCAGCCCGTAGACGGCCGCCGTAATGACAACGGCGATGATCGCCAGCACCACGACCTGCTGCCAGAAGCTCGCATCGGCCACCGAACCCAGCGTGATGGCGATGATTTCGGCAGACAGGATGAAGTCGGTGCGCACGGCCCCCTTGATCTTCTCCTTTTCGAACGCCAGCCGCTCGGCCTTCGATTCGAGCTTTGCCGCTTCGCGAACTTCCGCCTTGTGGGCCTCGCCATCGTGGGCAAAGAACTTGTGGAAGAGCTTTTCCGCGCCTTCGTAGCAGAGAAAGGCCCCGCCCACCATCAGCAGCGGCGTGATCAGCCAGGGCGCGATCACGCTGATCAGCAGCGCCGCCGGCACCAGGATCAGCTTGTTGCGCAACGAGCCGAGCGCGACCGCCCAGACGATCGGCAATTCGCGATTGGCGCGCACGCCGGTCACCTGCTGCGCGTTCAGCGCCAGATCGTCGCCGAGCACTCCGGCGGTCTTCTTGGCGGCGACCTTGGTCATCATCGACACGTCGTCGAGCAGCGTGGCGATATCATCGAGTAACGTCAGTAGGCTGCCTGCGGCCACGAAAAATCCTCTGTCTGGCGAGCGCGGCGCGCTCGGTGAAGGCAAGAGCGCCAAGCTTAGCCAAAAGTCTCAGTCGGAATCGACCATTTCGGCTAGTGCCTGCGCCAACGTCTTGACGGATTCCGGTCGAACACAGCGAGCCACCTCCTTGCCATCACGCAGAAAGACGAACGTCGGCCACAGCTTGACGTGAAAAGCCCGCCCCAGCCGGCGCCCCTTGCCGTCTTCGACTCTGAAATAGGGTAACTCGCGATAGCTCGAAATGGCCTCTCTTATCAGCGGCTGCGCCGCCTGACACCAGGGGCACCAGGGCGCACCGAACTCGACGATGGCCGGGCCGGATAGACGGTTCAGCGCCTCCGAGGTCGGCTCTTCGGTGGTATAGGCGGGCAGGGGCGGGGTGACGTGGATGTGCTTGCTGGTCGTCATGGTGCGCTCTCGGGGCCAGATGCCTTGAGCATAGTCGCGGATGCGTCAGCCGAACACGTGGCGACGGCATCCAGTCTCTCACGGGGCCCAGCATCTCACGAGGCTTTGTCGAGACGTCGCAATCCCCGAGCGAACGCTTTCCAGCGCGCGACGTAATGCTCGGCAGAAGCTCGCAATTCGGCAATCGCTTCGGCATCCAGCGTCCGAATCGCCTTGGCTGGCGCGCCAACGATCAGGGAGTTGTCGGCAAACGTCTTGCCCTCGGTGACCAGGGCGTTGGCACCGATCAGGCAGTTGCTGCCGATTCTGGCGCCGTTGAGCACGGTCGCGCCCATGCCGACGAGCGTATTGTCGCCCAACTGGCAACCGTGAAGGATCGCGTGGTGGCCGATAGTGCAACCGCGACCGATGCGCAGCTCGAAACCGGGATCGGTATGCAGCATGCATCCTTCCTGGATGTTGCTGCCCTCGCCGATCACGATACGGTCGTTGTCGCCTCGGACCACGCTATGAAACCAGATACCGACGTCGGCACCGATCTCGACCTGACCGATGACATGTGCGTCCGGTGCGATCCAGTAGCGATCCGGGGCTGGCAGTTCGGGTGTCGCGTCGAAATAGGCGTAGACAGGCATTGGCGGGCTCCACGTCAGGGGCACGGAATCATGCGGGCGAAGCCATCATGCTCGCCTGCCGGCTCCCGGCGAGCCAGCCGACTTTAGCCTCGACATCGGCGCGGCACCTGAAAGCGCGGAGCCCCGATGACACCCCTGCCACCGGGGCTCTCGGTCGTCGGCTCAGGCTGCACGGTCGTCCTGCTCGCGCTCGCTCGAAGCGGCGGTGCTGACGCTGGCGCCATTCATGGAACTCTGATTCTGACTCGGGTTCTGGCCGGCGAACTGACTGGCCTCGCTCTCCGCTGCCATCGAGAAGGGCAGCACGGCGGAGACGACGATGGCGGCCAGCATCGAAAACAGTTTATTGAACGCTTTCATGACCACTCCTTCGGCAATGACGTGTCTGGTAAAAGTCGATTCCGCAATGACGTGGACTGCGACGTTTCGCCGCAAGATTGTAGTTAGCATGCTAAAAGACTCGCCATGCGTCAAGCCGCATTGAAGCGAAACACGCGCCGGCGCCTGGATTCCAAACGGATTGTTTAGTTTTTTTAATGTCTTAAATCACGACAATTCTTTCAGGGCCGTAATGATCCAGCGGCTGCAGCGACATAACACCGCACCCGAGCAAGTCCTTATTAAACTTAAAAACCCAGGCATCGATTTCGCTAACAACCACAATTTACCGCCCAATCAGAGACTTATAGTATCCCTTACTGCCTCAGACCGTGCGCCGACTTCCGGCGCCGGCTGACACCGACATTCCGGCACCGCACGAGGCCGGCCGCGCGCTCGGTCAACGCGGCCAATACCAACGTGTCGCCAGAGCCCCACGGCACGGCGAAAGCTCCTCGGCGCGACGACAACACCAACCATTGCCGGCATCGGAACCGTCTAGCGTCTTTGCAGAATCAAGGGATCACAATGCATCGCATCAATAGTTTGATCACGGCCATGTCTCTGGCCATGGTGTCCTCGACATCGCTGGCGAACGATCAGCCGATCGACGTCGTCCTGATCGGTGGTGGCACGATGAGTGCCACGCTCGGCACCTATCTCCACGAGCTGCAGCCGGACTGGAACGTCACTCTGTTCGAGCGCCTTGGACAGGTCGCCGAGGAGAGCTCCAACGCCTGGAACAACTCCGGCTCTGGACACTCCGCCTTCTGCGAGATGAACTACACCCCGCAGCTCGAGGACGGCAGCGTCACCATCGACCGCGCGATCAAGGTAACCGAAGACTTCGAAGTCTCGCGCCAGTTCTGGGCTCACCAGGTCGATCAGGGCGTGCTTCACGACCCAGCGTCGTTCATCACCAGCATGCCGCACATGAGCCTGGTGTGGGGCGATGCTCACGTCGATTTCCTGCGCAAGCGCTACGCGGCGATGCACCAGCATCCGTTCTACTCGCAGATGGAGTACTCGGAGGATCGCGACCAGATTCGCCAGTGGCTGCCGCTGGTGATGGATGGCGCCGACGACAATGCCCCGATCGCGGCGACGCGCATGCCGATCGGCACCGAGGTCAACTATGGCGAGATCACCCGCCAGTTGATCGCCTCGCTGGCCGATAACGACGACTTCACGCTCTCGCTCAACAGCGAAGTTCGCGATCTGGCGCGCAACGACGACGGCACCTGGAAAGTGACGGTGGCGGATCTGGCCAAGGATGGCGAAGAGCACAGCGTCAACGCGCGCTACGTGTTCATCGGCGCCGGCGGCGCAGCCCTGCCGCTGCTACAGGCTTCCGGCATTCCCGAAGCCGAGCAGTACGCCGGCTTCCCGGTGGGCGGTCAGTTCCTCTACACCACCAATCCCGAGGTGGTCGCCCAGCATCAGGTCAAAGCCTACGGGCTGGCCGCCGAAGGCTCGCCGCCGATGTCCGTACCGCACATGGACGCACGCATGCTCGACGGCCAGCCGGCGATCTTCTTCGGCCCGTTCGCGACGTTCTCGAGCAAGTTCCTCAAGAACGGTTCATGGACCGATCTGCTTGGCTCGATGACGTTGAGCAATACGTGGCCGATGATGGAAGTCGGCATGGACAACTTCAACCTGGTCCAGTATCTGGTCGGCCAGGTGATGCAGTCCGATGAAGATCGCATGGACGCGCTCAAGCAGTTCTATCCGAAAGCGAACCCGGATGATTGGAAGCTCTGGACCGCCGGCCAGCGCGTGCAGATCATCAAGAACGATCCGGAAAAAGGCGGTGTGCTGCAGTTCGGCACCGAGGTGGTGGCTTCCGAGGATGGCACCATGTCAGCACTGCTGGGCGCCTCGCCGGGCGCATCCACCGCGCCGCCGATCATGCTGCGACTCTTGAGCAAGGTCTTCCCGCAGCAGGTGGAAAGCGCCGCCTGGCAGGGCAAGCTCCACGAGATCATTCCCTCCTACGGCCAGCAGCTTGCCGACAACCCGGCACTGCTGCGGGAGCTGCGCCAGCGCACGGCAGCCTCGCTCGAGCTGAACAACGGCGACGCACCGACCACGTTCGAGCAAGCGGCAGAAGCCGAAATCGAAAGCGGCAACGTCCCCGACGAGTCGGCCATCGAACCGCAGGGTGCGGTCGCCGGCGACGCCTCGATCTAACCCGCATGGCGTGACGACATTGGCCCCACGCTGCCGCCGGCAGC
>NZ_BMZI01000010.1:36800-68496 GCF_014652715.1 Salinicola rhizosphaerae
AAGGTGTCACATCGACATGGCAGAAAGGCGATCAGCTCTTTAAACTAATGGGGCATTCGCATTCGCGCCTGTCCACCAGACAGAGAGCCCTCATGAAACTGCGTCACGCCTCAATCTTAAGCGCCAGTATCGATTCCACCTCCACCGGCGCTGGTTCCGACGACACTCAAAACGTCGATGTGGTTCTGATCGGCGGCGGCACCATGAGTGCCACGCTGGGAACCCTGCTTCAATCGCTTCAGCCAGACTGGACGATCCATCTGTTCGAACGCCTCGACAAGGCCGCCGAGGAGAGCTCGAACGTCTGGAACAACGCCGGTACCGGCCACTCGGCGTTCGCCGAGATGAACTACACCTCGCCACAGCCGGACGGCAGCGTCGATATTCAACGCGCCATCGGCATTACCGAGCAGTTCGAAGTCTCGCGCCAGTTCTGGGCCAGCCAGGTCCGGGAGGGCGTGATGGCCAACCCTCGCTCCTTCATCAACACCGTACCGCACCTGAGCTTCGTGTGGAGCGGCGAGCGGGTTTCCTTTCTGCACAAGCGCTTCGAGGCGATGCACCAGAACCCGCTTTATGCGGGCATGGAGTACTCCGAGGATCCGCAGCAGATCGCCGACTGGATTCCGCTGGTGATGACCGGACGCGACGGCAGCGAGCCGGTTGCCGCGACCCGCATGCCGATCGGCACCGAGGTCAACTTTGGCGAGATCACCCGCCAGATGATGGGCTCCCTGGCCAAGCGCGATAATTTCCACCTCTCCGTCAACACGCAGGTTCGCGATCTCGAGCGCAACCGGGATGGCAGCTGGAAGGTCACCGTCGCCAACACCAGCGACGGCGGCAACGAGCGTAGCGTCAATGCCCGCTTCGTGTTCATCGGTGCCGGCGGCGCGGCGCTGCCGCTGCTGCAGAAATCGGGCATTCCCGAAGCCCGCATGTATGGCGGCTTTCCGGTCGGGGGGCAGTTTCTCTATACCACCAACCCGGACGTGGTCGCGAAGCACGACGCCAAGGTTTACGGCCTCGCGCCGGCCGGCTCACCGCCGATGTCGGTGCCGCACATCGACAAGCGGATTCTCGATGGTACGCCGGCGATCATGTTCGGCCCGTTCGCGACCTTCTCGAGCAAGTTCCTCAAGCACGGTTCGTGGACGGATCTGGTTCGCTCGGTCACGCCCAACAATCTGTGGCCGATGACCCGGGTCGGAATCAACAACCTGGACCTGGTGCGCTATCTGATCAGCCAGCTGCGCATGTCGGAAAGCGGCCAGTTCGCCGAGCTGCAGCACTATTACCCGGAAGCGAAGCAGGAAGACTGGAAACTCTGGACCGCCGGCCAGCGTGTACAGACGATCAAGGACGTCGAAGGCAAAGGCGGCACGCTACAGTTCGGCACCGAGCTGGTGACCGGCGCGGAGGGCTCCATCGCTGCGCTGCTGGGCGCCTCGCCCGGCGCCTCGACGGCCCCCTCGATCATGCTCAGGCTGCTGGAACAGGTCTTCCCCGACAAGATCGCGAGCCCCGAGTGGCAGGACAAGCTAAAGGCGATGATCCCCTCCTACGGCCAGCCGCTGGCGGAAAACCCACAGCTGCTGTACGAGGTTCGTGCCATGTCCCGCGAGCTGCTGGAACTCACCGAGCCGGACCTGACGACCACGCCCGCTCCTGGCGCTCCGACTTCGGATACGCGTTCAGAGCCCAGTGACACAAAAGAGATCAGCGGCTCGAAGTGATCGCCTGTCAGGCATGACGCTTAAGCCCTCGCCAGTCATTCTGGTGAGGGCTTTTCCGTTGGCGCCGCGATTTTGAGCACCATCAACGCAAATCATTGCCGGCAAGACTTTGTACGACTTTTGCGTAATTCTCTCGGGAAGCCCTCTGATCTAGAGTCGCTTGACCTGATAAAGGCTGAGGAAAAACGCATGACTGAGTCTCCGGACAATGGAAAGAATGGCGTCTCCCGCCGCAGTTTCATCACGGCAGGCGCTGCACTGACCGCTATGACGGCATTACCGGTCAAAGCTGCGTGGGAGCCCTCGCTGAGATACCCCGATCCCGCCGTAGAGATACTTGATCCTGCCTTTCTCGATTACCGGCTTTTCAATGCCAGCGTCGAGCGGTTGGCCACCGGTTTCCGCTGGCTGGAGGGGCCTGTCTGGTTCGGCGACGGGCGCTATCTCGTCGCCAGCGATATCGCTAACAACCGATTGATTCGCTGGGATGAAACGACGGGTACAGCCTCTACCTTCCGCTCGCCCTCCAACTATGCCAACGGCAATACGCGAGACAATCGAGGGCGTCTGATCACATGTGAGGGGTCGATCGGGCGTCGGGTGACGCGCACCGAATACAACGGCCAGATCACCGTTCTGGCCGACAACTACCAAGGCAAGCCCTTCAATTCGCCCAACGACGTGGTCTGTACGGAAAACGGTGATATCTGGTTCACCGACCCGCCATTTCAGCTTGGCAACAACTATGAAGGGCGTATTGTCGAACAGGAACTCCCGGCGGCACTTTACCGAATCGCCGCCAGCAGTGGTGAAATCGAGAAAATACTCGACGACATCGCCGGCCCCAATGGCCTGGCATTCTCGAGCGACGAGAGCCGATTCTTTATTGTCGAGGGGCGAGCGAAGCCCAACAGGATTCTATGGCAGTTCGATCATGCCGACGGCAAGCTCAGTGGAAAAAAGAAACTCATTGAAGCCGATAACTTTGGTGCGCTAGATGGGTTTGCAGTCGACATTCACGGCAATATCTGGGCGGGATGGGGCAGCAGCGGCTCGCCCGACGGCAATCCAGAAGCCTTGGACGGCGTGCGTGTTTTCGACCCGACAGGCAAGGCCATCGGTCATATCCATCTACCTGAACGATGTGCCAACGTCTGCTTCGGTGGCGCCATGGGTAATCGCCTCTTCATGGCGAGCAGTCACTCGCTCTACGCGATTTTCGTGAATAGCCAAGGGCTCGGCTTCGCCTGACCGTAAGGACTCGCGCTCTCGATTGGGGCCACCGCCATCACTTTTCGGTGACGAGGCGCTTGGCTCCAGCGCGTGACCGACTCGCGAGTCCAGCGCGCCCGCCGCGCTACGAACGCGGCCTTCGTGATATCCCGCATGGCGTCAGAAGGCGTAGGAGACGCCAAGCCGCAGTGACGTCGCATGATCGTCTTCGATCAGCGGACTATCGGCGATCTCGTTGCGGAAAAGACGCACCCCGCCCTCGGTGGCGTGGAAGAACAGCCGTTCGCCATCGAACCAGATCAGCGGAAAAGCACGGACCTCATCGTCCGCGTCGACGTAACCCTGGTCGGTGGCACTGGCGAAAGCCCCCAGTCGCCACGTTGGCGCCCGGCTGCCAGCCTCTCCTGCCGGCTGGGCATTCGCCGCGCCCGAACCGATCAGAGCGCCGACGATCACCATTGGCGCCATCGCTAGGCACCGCCCTCGAATCCTGTGACCGAACATCCCTCTCTCCCTTTGGATTGCCACTCGCCTGGCAAGGCGGTTTCAAGAGAGGGAGCGTGACACAGCCATTTTGCGCCGGTTTGTCCCGATGATTGCGCCATTGCAACAAACGGCATCGAGACCGGGCTGGCGTCGTATCAGTCGTCGCTCGACAAGCCGAGTGCCACAAGAATGCGATAGGCGGCCTCGACCCGAGCGCCGTTGGGATAGTTGCGGTTGGCGAGCATGATCAGGCCTGCCCGCTGCCCCGGCAGCATCACCACGTAGGCACCGAAGCCGTTGGTCGAACCGGTCTTGTTGATCCAGACGTCATCGCGCGGTGGCTGCGGTGGCTCGATCGCCTCGGCCGGATTGGGCTCTAGAATCATGTCGTAGCCATTGCCGGCGAGCAGTGTCTCCAGCGACACCGGCAGCGGATACTGCTCCCAGATCAAATCCTGCGTCATGTCGCCGACCTGGAAATCGCCCTGGCGCGTGGCGTCGATCGCGCTCTGCAGATCGTCGTCAACGGGGATCAAACGCAGGTTGGCCTGAACCAGCCGGGCGAGATCTTCCGCCGTCGTCTTGATGCCGTAGGCCTCGTCGTCCAACACGCCTGGTGACACCCGTATCGGCTCGCCATCCTTGCTCTCGCCCATGGCGTAGTGCTCGGTCTCTGCATCCGGCACGTCGTACCAGGCATCGGCCATTCCCAGTGGCGAGAACACCCGTTCTCGCATGGCGGTGACGAATGGCTCGTCGAGGCTCGCCGCCGTCTCCACGCCGAGCAGGCCGATACCGAGATTGGAATAGACGCGGCTGGCGCCGATCGGTTCGCTCGGCTGCCAGTGCCGGTACCACGCCATCAGCGCTTTGCGATCCTTCACTTCGTCGGGCACGAAGAGCGGCAGGCCGCCGCCGGTATGGGTCGCGAGATTCTCGCCGTTGATCGCGTCGAAGGCAGAGCCTTTGAGTTCGGGAAGATAACGACTCACCGGGGCGTCCAGGTCGAGCTTGCCTTGGACGGCAGCGACCGACGCCAACGTGGCGGTAAAGGTCTTGCTGACCGAGCCCAGCTCGAAAAGGGTGTCATCGTCGACCGGCGCCTGCGTCTTGCGGTCGGCCACGCCGTAGTTGAAGACCTCAGTCCCCTGCGGCCGGACCAGCGCAATCGCCATGCCGGGAATCTGCTGATCCGCCATCAGTGATTCGACGATCGGGTCGACGGCACGACGGACGCCTTGATCGCCACTTTCGGCCCACACGACACTCGAGGCGGAGAGCGTCAGCAGCACTATCCCTAACGTGATTCCTTTCATGACGTTGTCGATCCTCGGCATGGCATAGACGAATGAAGAGATAAACGTATCGATTGGCGCCGCCCATCATGCGTGAAAAGTGTCACGACCGGAACCGACGGGTCTCGAGGCTTTCGACGCGATATCTCAATGCGACGAGACGTAACGGTTGGGTCCCGTCGGCGGAGGCAGCGCGAAGGATTGACGCATATGCGCTACCTCCTCCAGCGGGGTTCGCCCGAAGAAGCGTTTGAACTCTCGGCTGAAGTGGGAAGCGCTTTCGTATCCGACCGCCGTCAGGGCGCTGGATGCCGTCATGCCGTGGCGAAACATCAAAAGCCGGGCCTGATGCAGCCGGATCGATTTCAGATACTGTATCGGCGAAGTTCGCGTCACGGCACGAAAGTTGGCGTGAAATCGCGGCATGCTCATGCTCGCCTCGGTCGCCAGAGACTGGACGCTGAGCGGCTGCGCGTAATCGTCGTGGATCCGTCGGATGGCACGGGAAATACGGCCGAAGCCACCCTCGGGGTTGAGCGCTGCCCGCATCGTGCCACCCTGCGGCCCCGTCAGGATGCGATAGTAAATCTCACGTACCAGTGAAGGCCCCAGCATCTGGCTATCCAGCGGTGAAGCCAGCGCTTCCAGAAAGCGCAGCACCGTGTCGTGCAGCGGCGCTTCCATGGGTGATGCCATCATCCCTCTGGGTTCGGCAACCGGTGGGGCATTGTGCGCCTCCAGTTGCAGCAGCAGCTCCATCGCCATCGGCACATCAAGGTGGAAGTAGATCGCCAGCAGCGGAGATTCCGGGCTGGCATCGGTTTCCATCACGAATGGCACGGGTACCGAGACGGCCAGATAATGCTGCGCATCATAGACATAGCACTCGCCGCCCCAGTAGCCACGCTTTCGCCCCTGGCAGACGATGACGATGCCGGGATCATAGAGTACTGGCGTTCGGCTGAGCGGCCGATTGGATCGCAGCAATCGGACCCCGGGCAGTGCCGTCAGATTGTAGCCCTCCAGCGGCGCGAGCCTGTCGATAAGGCAGACCGTTCTAGCAGCAATCGATGGATTTGCCTTCGTTCCCATGCGTGTTCGCTCTCCGCCCGACGAGACCGTTTCAGCAAGTATTGTGCCCCAAAGGCGTGGAGCGATCATGCCAGACGATAGGAATGGGCAATCATCGGTTGGGAACCGGCGTACGCAAGCGGGGCCTGTCTCCCTAACCTGTGACGTGTCACCGACGACGATTCACAGGAGCCCTCATGAAAGAGTCCAAAACCCTGCTCATCACCGGCATCAGCAGCGGCTTCGGTCGCGCACTGGCCGACTCCGCGCTCGCGGCCGGCCATCGAGTGATCGGCACGGTGCGTAGCGAAGACGCGAAAGCCGCGTTCGAGCAGCACGATTCCGGCCGCGCCAGCGCCTACCGGCTCGACGTCACCGAGTTCGACAGCCTCGACGGCGTGGTCGAGCGAATGGAGGCGACGATCGGCCCCATCGACGTACTGGTCAACAATGCGGGCTACGGTCACGAAGGCGTGCTGGAGGAGTCACCGCTCGCGGCAATGCGCCACCAATTCGACGTCAACGTGTTTGGTGCCGTGGCCATGATCAAGGCGGTACTGCCCCATTTTCGCCAGCGCCGGTCGGGCCACATCATCAATATCACCTCGATGGGTGGCTTCATCACCATGCCCGGCATCGCCTACTACTGCGGCAGCAAATTTGCGCTGGAGGGCATTTCCGACACGCTGTCCAAAGAGCTTTCGCTCCTCGGCATTCACGTGACGGCGGTGGCGCCAGGCTCGTTCCGTACCGACTGGGCAGGACGTTCCATGCAGCGCACGCCGCGCAGCATCGGCGATTACGACACCCTCTTCGATCCCATCCGCGAGGCTCGCCAGGCCAAGAGCGGCCAGCAGTTGGGCGACCCGGCCAAGGCCGCTGCCGCCATGCTCGAGATCATCGCCTGCGAGACGCCACCGACGCATCTGCTGCTGGGCAGCGACGCCCTGCAACTGGTTCGGAATCGCCTCGCCGAGATGACCCGGCAGATCGACGAGTGGGAAACGCTCACCCGTTCGACCGACGGCTGATCCGCCAGCGACGAGACGGCGGAGCCGCAAGAGAACGCGGCGACAACTCGGCCAGTGCGGCGATCCGCACTGGCCGTTCACGTGGAGGCTCGGCGACCTGACGATCTTACGAGCAAGCGGATTACAGCAGCTTGTCGAGCGTGATCGGCAGATCCCGGATGCGCTTGCCGCTCGCGTTGTAGACCGCGTTAGCCACTGCCGCGCCGACGCCGGTAATCCCGATCTCGCCGATGCCTCGAGCGCCCATCGGCGTGTGCGGGTCGGGAATGTCGGTCCACATCACCTCGATCTCTGGCACGTCCATCTGCACGGGTACGTGATAGTCGGCGAGGCTGGGGTTTATGATCCGGCCGCTACGGGCGTCGAACCAGGTCTCCTCCATCAACGCGAGCCCCAGTCCCATGATCATGCCGCCCCGGAACTGACTCGTCGCCGTCTTCGGATTGAGGATGCGCCCGCAGTCGAACGATCCGAGCAGTCGGCGCACGCGCACCTCACCGCTGATCTCGCTGACGCCGACCTCGCAGAAGATGGTGCCGAAGGAGTGCATCGACCAGTGGGCGAGCTCCTCCGAGTCCGCAGCGGCCGCCTCCACCGACAGGCTCTCCCGCCCGGCGCCGCTCAGAATCTCGGCGTAATCGGCAAACCGCGAGGCGTCGTCGGCAGCGGCCAGTCCAGCGTCGCGACACACCACGTCATCGGCGCTCAGCCCGGCCAACGGCGAATCCGACGTGACGAGCGCGAGAAGCGCCGTCACCAGCTCACGATGGGCGGCAATCACCGCGCCACCGATGGCCGCCGTCTGCTGCGACCCCCCGGCGAGAACCGCGCCGGCGAGCATGTTGTCGCCATATCGGAACGTGACCTGCTCCACCGGCAGCCCCAATCGCGCCGCGGCGATCTGCGTCTGCACGGTCGCGGTCCCCATGCCCATCTCGTGGGCCGCGATATCAATCGTCGCACCCTTAGCGCTCAACGTGATCCGTGCGGCCGCACCCGGCATGCGCATATAGGGATAGGTGGCCGTCGCACAACCCATGCCGATTTGCCACTCGCCCTCTCGACGACTGCCGGGCGTTGCCGCGCGTCCGGACCACCCGAAGCGCTCGGCACCGGCGCGGGCCGCTTCCAGCAGATGACGCGAGGAGAATGGCAGACCGCTGATCGGATCTTGTGCCGGCTCGTTGCGCTCGCGCAGCGCCAAAGGGTCCATGCCGAGCCGTTCGGCGAGTTCGTCCAGCGCGCTCTCCAGCGCGAAAGTGCCAACCGACTCGCCCGGTGCGCGCATGAAGGTGTTGGCGAGCATGTGCATGTCCGCCACCTCGATCGACAGCCGAATGGCGTCAGCGGCGTAAAGGCATTTGGTCGCCTGAACGAAAGGCTCGGGCAGGTTGTTGTGGCACGTCATCGATGCGATTCCGGAATGGATCAGCGCGCTGAGCTTGCCGCTGTCGTCGGCGCCCAGCGCCACGCGCTGCTCGGTGCAGGCGCGCCCGCCGACCACGCGATAGACGCCCTTTCGCGAGAGCGCGAGGCGCACCGGACGTTCGACGACCCTGGCCGCCGCCGCCGCGAGAATCTGATGCTGCCACAGCGTCTTGCTACCGAAGCCGCCGCCGACAAAAGGCGACGTGATATGGATCTGCGCAGCATCGATATCGAACACCTCGGCCAGCGACGCCGCCGTCAGATCGACACATTGGGAGGCATCGTGAATCCGTAGAATTTCGGTGCCCGCTTCACGCGACCACTTGAGCGTCACCGCATGCGGTTCGATGGCGTTATGGTTGTGGCGTGGGGTGGTATAGGTGGCATCCACTCGATGCGGCGCGGCGGCGAATGCCGAATCGGCATCGCCGAGCGCAATCTCCGCCGGCCCGCCTAGCACGTTGTCCGGCGCCCGCGCCTGCCCCTTGGCGATCTCGAAGTCGGTCACCGCCGGTTCGGCTCGATATTCGATCTCGAGGCGCTCGACGGCGGCATCCGCCTGTTCCTGCGTCTCCGCCAGCACCAGCGCGACAGGCTGCCCGTTCCAGTGAACGCGATCGCTCTGCATGATCGGGTGATCGTCGCCGGCGGCACCGTTGGGCGAGCGCAGAAAGACGGGGGCCGTATTCAGGCGTGGCGCGTTGTCATGCGTCATCACCAGCGCCACCCCGGGCATCGACTCGACGGCGTCCCGATCGATCGAGGCGATCCGCCCATTGGCGATGGTGCTGTAGACGAGCGCGGCGTAGAGCATGCCGTCGAAAGAGAACTCCGCGGCAAACCGGGCGCGCCCGGTCACTTTCTGCGCGCCGTCGAGACGCGACAGCGGCTGACCCACGCGGTCGCTGGTGCCCAGCGCGTCGGGCTTGCCATCCCGGCGCCAGTAATCGCCGGCGAGCGCCACGCCCGATGACTCGCTATCGAACCGATCGCTGGACATTGGATCCCTGAACGGATTCATGACTCACCTCCTTCGCGGGCATCCGCTACGCGTGCCTTGAGTTCAGACGTCATCAACCGCCGCGCCAGCGCCAATTTGAAGCCGTTGCCGGGCAGCGTTCGGGCCATTTCCAGCTCCGCCTCGACGGCGGTATCGATCGCGCGCTCGCTGATCGCCGCGCCACGCAGCGCCGCCTCTGCGCGGCGAGCCCGCCAAGGCACGGTACCTACGCCGCCCAGCGCCAGTCGAACATCTCCGATCGTGTCACCGTCGAGCGCGGCCATCGACGCCACCGAGACCAGCGCGAAAGCGTAGCTGGCGCGATCCCGAACCTTGCGGTATTCGCTGATCGCCGCCATCGGCAATGGCGGCAGCTCGACCGCGACGATCAACTCCTCGGGCGCGAGCACGGTCTCGAGATCCGGCCGCTCGCCGGGTTCGCGGTGCAGCTCGCTCAACGCCAGACTGCGCTCACCGTCGGGACCACGCAGGTGAACGCGCGCGTCGAGCGCGACCATCGCCACGGCCATGTCCGAAGGGTGCGTGGCAATGCAGGACGACGATGCGCCGAGGATCGCGTGGTAGCGATGGAAGCCCTCTCGCGCATCGCAGCCGCTGCCCGGTTCGCGCTTGTTGCAGTGTGAGGCGATGTCGTAGAAGTAAGCGCAACGCGTGCGCTGCAGCAGATTGCCGGCAACGGTCGCCATGTTGCGAATCTGCGCGCTGGCGCCGCAAAGAATCGCGCGAGACAGCACGGGGTAGCGCATTCGCACGCGAGGGTCGGCAGCCAGCTCGGCGTTGGTGACACCAGCACCGATGAACAACCCGCCGTGGGTGGTCTCCTCGATCTCCCGAGCCAGCGTGCTGACATCGATCAGCGCGGCCGGACGCTCCACCGTCTCGCGCATCAGGTCGACGAGATTGGTGCCGCCGCCGAGATAGCGCGTCTGCTGCCGACGCATGGCCTGTTCGATCGCCTGTTCGGCATCGACGGCCTGGTGATAGTCGAAGGCGTTCATCGGCGCACCTCCTCGCCGAGCGCCTCGCTAACGGCATCGACGATGCCGTTGTAGGCACCGCAGCGACAGAGATTGCCGCTCATGCGCTCGCGGAGCTCCTCACGATCGAACGCGACATCGGTAGTCTTCAGATCCTTGGTCACGGCGCTCGGCCAGCCACGTTCGAGCTCGCCGGCCAGACCCACCGCCGAGCAGATCTGGCCGGGGGTGCAGTAGCCGCACTGAAAGCCGTCGTGTTCGACGAAGGCGACCTGCACTGGATGCAGGGCCTCGCCATCCGACAGACCTTCGATCGTGGTGATCTCGCGACCCTGGACCTGCGCCGCCAGCGTCAGGCAGGCGTTGATACGTCGGCCGTCGAGCAGCACCGTGCAGGCACCGCAGGCACCCTGGTTGCAACCTTTCTTGGTACCGCTGAGCTGAAATCGCTCGCGCAGCAGATCGAGCAGCGACGTTCGGAAATCCACCTCGGCCTCTCGAACCTGGCCGTTGATCGTCCATTTCATGGTTAGCCTCGGGTCACGGTTGATGGTCGACGGGGCCGTATCGGGTGGACCTCTCGGGTCGGTGGATTCGGCCGTCGATGCTGGGTTGTCGTTATGGGCCTCGCCAGCGGCGGCGTACAACGTCTCGCAAGCGGCGTATCCACGCCGAAGAAGATCGCTTACAGCGTAGTCATACCGCAGGGCTCGCGAGAGCAGGCGGGGCGTCGAGGGAGATCCTGATCGCCATACGGTGATAGCCATCGACACTCGTGCCGAATGCCGGAGCCTTCCAGCAGCGCCCACAGCGGCCAAGCATGATCTGTCACCGATCGCGCCGACTCCAGCTCGATGACGAGCGGTGAGCTGGATGCGCGCAGCAGGGGTAGACAGGTCGTCAACGCCGCCAGGCGATCGAAGGCGCCGGATCGGTCGGGCCACCCGCCAAGGCGCCGCCAGGGAGAAGCCGCCGGCAGCGTCGGCAGCACCGAACGCGTGCCAAGTATCAGCAGATCGAGCCGCCCATGTTGGCGATCCAGGGTATCGGCCACCTGCTGCAGTGCACCGGCGCTGTGGAGGCTGACGCGCTGCACGGCAGGGGCGCCGCGAAAGTAGACGTGGGGGATGGGTTCGACGGCAGCGTCCGAATCACTCTCGAAGGGGCTTTCCAGCAGCAGCGTGTCGCGCTCCGTCGTCAACTCCCGAACGAGCTCTGCCTCGGCATCGCCGCCAAGCCCGAGAATCAGGATGATGCGGGAATCCAGTCTCATGCAGGGCCTCCGGTCAAAACCTCGGCCGCGTCAGTTGACGGGGCCGACAGAAACCCTAATATTTCGCCTCATCCTACAAAATCCGCGATCTTATCCTACGTTTGCCAGACGCAGGGTTTGCTGGGTACAGAGTTCGATAGACACAGACTCGTCTCGTTCACGCCACGAGCCCCCTCAGCAGCGAGAAACATCGATGAACACGCCAAATGCGACTGCACCCTCGCTGGGTGACTTCCTCCGCGCCAAACGCGCAGCCGTGACACCGGAGATGGCCGGCTTGCCGCCCGGGCGCCGCCGACGCACGCCCGGGCTGCGGCGTGAGGAGGTGGCCACCCGCGCCAGTATGGGCGCGGCCTGGTACACCGCGCTCGAACAGGGGCGCGAAGTGCAGCCGTCGGATCAGGCACTCTCGTGCCTCGCACGTGCGCTGTTGATGAACGAGACCGAACGCGAACACCTCTATGCGCTGGCCGGGCGCCCGGCGCCGCCGCGAGCGATCGACGGTGAATCCACGGTCAACCCGATCCTCCAGCGCCTGCTCGATCGGCTCGAGCCGGAGCCTGCCTACGTCATGGATGCTTACTGGGAAGTGATCGCCTGGAACGGCGCGGCGGCGGCGCTGTTCGATATCGACAGACCCGGCGACCGTCATCCACGCAACAAGCTGTGGTGGGTGTTCACGCAGAAACGGGTCGAAACCCACCGCGCCGACTGGCTGCGCAGCGCGCGCACGCTGGTCTCGATCTTCCGTAGCCAGGCCACCCGCTACGCCGACGATCCCCGCATGCGTCAACTGATCGACGACCTGCTGGAAGCGAGCGACGTCTTTCGCGAGCTGTGGGCGGAACAAGGCGTGCTCGATCTCTCCAGCGGACGCAAGGCAATGCGCCTGCCGGACGGCACCAGCCGCGAATTCGACTATCTGCCGCTACGCATTCCCGACCTGCCCGGCGCCTGTTTGATGATCTATCTGGGCGTGAATTGAGCGCCTTGTTGACAAGGAAAAGTCCATGTCCTTTCGTACCCCTTTTGGCTTTAACAGTGATGCCGATGAGATCGTCCAGGACGTCGATTTAACCGGCAAGACGATGATCGTCACAGGCGGCGCCAGTGGTATCGGTACGCAAACCACCCTAGCCCTGGCCGCACGCGGTGCCGCAGTCACGATTGCGGCTCGTCGGCCAAGCGCTGCGGAGGAAGTCGCCCACGTACTGCGCGGGAAGACGGGCAATCCGAATATTGTCGTCCGGCCACTCGACCTGAGCGATTTACGCTCGGTACGCGCCTTCGTCAAAGCGTGGGATGGCCCCGTCCACGCCTTGATCAACAATGCAGGGATCATGGCCTTGCCGACACTTGAGCGCTCTTGCCAAGGCTATGAGATGCAGTTTGCGACGAATTATCTCGGACATTTTGCGCTGACCCTCGGCCTACGCCCACATTTGGCCCACGCGCAAGGCGCTCGCGTCGTCTCGGTCAGTTCGTCCGGCAGCCTTTTCAGCCCCATCTTTTGGGACGACCCACATTTTCGATTCATCCCTTACGATCCACTGCTCGCTTATGCGCAGTCCAAGACCGCATGCATTTTGTTCTCGGTCGGTATTTCGCAGCGATGGGCTGATGATGGCATCGTCTCCAACGCACTCAACCCTGGCGCTATCGCGACTAATTTACAGAGGCATACGGGCGGACTGAGAACGCCGGAACCTCTACGCAAGACGCCTTCTCAGGGTGCATCGACCTCAGTCCTGCTCGCCGCGTCACCCCTGCTGGCTGACGTATCCGGAAAATACTTCGACAACTGTAATGAGGCGCCGACGCTGGATGAACGTCCCGACGGCATATTGGAAGGTGTCGCAGCCTATGCGCTCGATCAGGCCAACGCCAGCCGCTTGTGGGAGCTTTCCGAGAAACTCATTGAAACCGAATGACGAAAGCGCAGCCGGCACCCTTTTGGGTAATGTTTTCTCAAGGATATCGGCTGCAATCCTTTCAGCCCGCGATAAATTCAGCCAAGTCACGATTGATGACTTCGGCATGAGTCGTGCACATACCATGTGGATAGCCCGGATAGACTTTCAAGGTACTATCGGCTAACAGCTTGTCAGCTAATATCGCGGAATCATTGATCGGTACTATCTGGTCGTCGTCGCCATGCATGATCAGCGTCGGGAGCGATATCGACTGCAGATCTTCCGTAAAATCCGTCTCCGAGAACGCCTTGATGCCGTCGTAATGTGCCTTCGCCCCACCCATCATTCCCTGGCGCCACCAGTTCTGAATAATAGCGGCGGATGAAGCACTGTTTTCTCTATTGAATCCATAGAAGGGGCCGCTGGCAACGTCGAGGTAAAACTCCGCACGGTTGGCGGCCAACTGCTGACGAAAATCATCGAATACTTCGATTGGCAGACCGTCAGGATTGCTAGCCGTTTTCACCATGATTGGTGGAACAGCCCCGATCATCACGAGTTTCGACACTCGGCCCTGCGGCTGGCCATACTGGGCAACATAATGTGCAGCTTCGCCCCCTCCTGTCGAATGGCCTACATGGATGGTATTTCGCAAATCCAGATGTTCGACAACGGCGGCGACATCTGCTGCATAGTGATCCATGTCATGGCCCTCGCTCACCTGGGAAGAGCGACCGTGACCACGGCGGTCGTGCGCGATGACACGGTAACCCCGGCTGACAAAGTACAGCATCTGAGTGTCCCAATCGTCTGCGCTCAGTGGCCATCCATGATGGAAAACTATGGGCTGTGCCGACTGCGGCCCCCAATCCTTGAAGAAGATTTCAGTACCGTCGGCAGTCGTGATCGTGCTCATCGTATTTCTCCTGTGCGTGACATGATTCGTAGGCGCCGACATCACCGTGCAGCCGGGCAGAGCAGCCAACACAGCGGCACCTACCCCTGCAGCAATGAGCTTTCGGCGAGTGACACAAACTTCCTGCAAAGTAGCCATATTTCTTTCCCTTGCCATGTTTAATATTGTCGTTGCCGATTTACGTTTTTATGGAACTTCTCCTGCGTTTTCTCGAGACCAGAAATTTTTTATAACCATTCAGATCGTGGCGGTTCCGACCATGACTCTTGCAAGATTTCACGAAGCGGCCCGGCTCACTTGGATTCTTGAATTTCGGCTCTCCAATAACCGGGCAGCATGGACACGGACACCCCTGGACCTGCGCGATCATCCCAACCAAGGGGCTATCGGTTGGCTTTTCCACGCCATAAGCGGATGCGCTTCAAGCGCTTCGGCGATCATGTCATCGGGCGCACCGCGGCGGGTGACGAGTCCTTCCAGATAGCAAAACTCGACCGAGTGAATGCCCAGCGTGGCGAGAATGGCCCTGAGGTGCGGTGTCAGGAAGTTGGGTTGCCGGGATTCGCCGGTCTGGTGGAAGCCGCCGGAGCTGACAATCACCAGTGTTGGCCGATCTTCCAGTAGTCCGACCTTGCCGAGCGGGGTCGAGGTGAAGGTACGGTGTATGCGCAGTACGTAGTCGACCCAGAGCTTGAGTGCCGCCGGCATGCCGAAGTTGTGCATTGGCGTGGTAACGATCAAGCGTCGGGTTGATTCGAGTTCGCCAATCAGGCGCTCGGATAGCGATAACGCCTCGGTCTTCTCGGATGGCACATCGCGCAGGGTCAAAGCTGCAGCGTAGTCGGGCGTCAGCGGCGCCAGAGGCGCTGCAACCAGATCACGCAACGTGACCGCTTCAGAAACGTCCAGCAGCGCTCGAACCAAGCGGTTGCCAAGCGCGTCCTCGCCGTGGGGACTGGCACTGACCCAGAGCGTTCCGGTATTCATCGGGGCGGCTCCTGAGGGTCAAGCGACTGAGAGAAATGCATGCCACGAGAGAGCAGCCCCTGGCGAAAATAGAAGCGTTGCGCCAGTGCCATACCGAGACCGGTATCGAGCACCAGATAGCGGCACCCCAGCGTTCTGGCTTCGCCGCGCACCGCCTCGATCAATCGAGCGCCCAGGCCACCCCGCCTTTGGGTTTCGTCGACGACGAGGTCGTCGATGTAAGCGAAGCGGCCGTACATCAGATTCTCGCTCAGGCGGTAGCCCGCGAGGCCAACCACGACGTGATCGCACCAGGCCGCCAGCAAGCGGTACCCCATGGCCATCTGACGCATGAGCTGGTCGACGAATGTATCGATATCGACTAGATGCGGACGCAGTAGCCGCATGACATCGAAACATCGCTCACACTCCCATTGTGTAGTCACTATCTGCAGACGCATGGCGTTCATCGCATGGGCTCCGTATCGGGGACTTCCTCGAGCACTCAGGCTAAAATCGCGTCATCTCCCTTGGCAGCGCCAAGAACGCTTCGTTTTTCTGGGACAAGCGCATGGCCAGCACTTCCATCGGCGACAGTGTTCGTCCAGACCCTCATCAGGCGACGCCGATTTACCGGCAGTTGTATCAGCGCTTTCGCGCAGCGATGCTGGATGGGCGCCTGGCACCGGGGGCGCGGGTGCCCTCCGTGCGCAGTCTTGCCAGCGAGCTCAACCTTTCGCGCGGCACCGTCGAGCTCGCCTATCAGTTGCTCGTCAGCGAGGGGTATCTGTTGCCGCGTGGTCCTGCGGGAACGATCGTCTCGCCGAGACTGCCTCGCTCCCCGGTGGTAGCGTCTGAAGCGGCCACGAAAACGCCATCGTCTGTACAGCCGACGGCGGGAGCGCTCTCGCCGCCGCCACCGCTGCGCCTGGGGCTGCCGTCGCTGGATGCCTTCCCCGCCAAAAGCTGGACTCGACTGACGCTCGAGCAACTTCGCGCTCAGGCCGAGGCCGATCTCCACTACCCGCCTGCGGCCGGCCACCCGGTATTACGAGAAGCCCTGGTGAGCTATCTCGGCGTCTCACGCGGCATCGTTTGCCGTCCGGAACAGATTGTCATTACCAATGGTTATCGAGATGCACTGGGCCTGATCTGTCAGACACTGCTCGCGCCCGAGGATCTCGGCTGGTTCGAGGAGCCCGGCTACTTCATTGCCCGTGAACGGCTATTGGCCGCGGGCATGAGGCTGGCCCCGGTAAAGGTCGATGCCGGCGGACTCGACGTAAAAGCGGGGTGTCGCGAGGCCGAACAGGCACGATTCGCCGTCGTCACGCCCACCCATCAGAGTCCGACCGGCGTGACCTTGACGCTCGAGCGCCGCCGCGCGCTGTTGGCGTGGGCAAGCCGCCGACAGGCCTGGATCATCGAGGACGACTACGACAGCGAGTTTCGCTACCGAGGCCATCCCATTCCCGCCCTGAAAAGCCTCGACCACGACGACCGCGTGCTTTACACCGGCACCTTCAGCAAGGTCTTGTTTCCTGGGCTACGACTGGCGTACCTGGTCGTACCGACGACCGAAATCGCGCGCTTTCACGCCGTGCTGGCACGCCTGGGCCATGGCTGCCCCAACCTGAGCCAATCGGTGGTGGCGGAATTCATGGCTGCGGGACATTTCGCACGCCACCTGAAGCGCATGAGAGCGCTCTACCGGCAACGTCGCGAGTTGTTGCATGAGGCACTCGTTCGTCATCTCGGGGGAAGCGTTCATATCAATCTTCAGGCCGGCGGCATGCACCTGCTGGCCGAGCTACCCGAAGTCAGCAACGACGCCATCATTGCCAGACGAGCCCGCGAGTCAGGGCTTGGCGGCCATGCGCTGTCGGAGTGGTATCTCGGGCGGCCGCAACGCTCGGGCCTGTTGCTGAGCTTCACCAATCTGAAAGACGCCAGGCAGACGGATGATTTGATGAGAAGGCTCGCGCGGATCGTCGAGACCACCTCCTGACTCACCGAGCGAATCGCCAACAGCGCTTGACGGACATGTCCCAGAATTCATGGCCA
Source organism: Salinicola rhizosphaerae (assembly GCF_014652715.1). Classification (GTDB taxonomy): domain Bacteria; phylum Pseudomonadota; class Gammaproteobacteria; order Pseudomonadales; family Halomonadaceae; genus Salinicola; species Salinicola rhizosphaerae. The sequence goes on from NZ_BMZI01000010.1 coordinate 54,211, forward strand.
TTCTTGGCTCTTCGGAACAAGGGGCGCACGGGTCAAGCTGGATCGGCATTTTCCTCTTCACCAGAATGGACGATCCGTCATGAAAGCCAGAATGAACTACTTCCAGACCTCTCCCGAACTCGCGCAGAAATACACCGACTTCAACATGGCGATGTCGAAGCATCCGGTCACCGAAGAGCTGAAGCATCTGGTGACACTGCGAGCCTCTCAGCTCAATGGCTGTGCATTCTGCGTCGACATGCACGTCAAGGAAGCGAAGATCGCCGGCGAGCGCGAGCTGCGTCTGCACCACGTTGCCGTCTGGCACGAGTCGACACTCTTTTCGCCGCGTGAGCGCGCCGCACTGGCCTGGACCGAGGCGCTGACCAGGCTGCCAGCGCATGGCGTCGGCGACGATGTCTACGACGAGGCGAGGAGCCATTTCTCCGAATCGGAGCTAGCAGACCTGAGCTTTCTGATCGTGGCGATCAACGGCTGGAATCGCCTCAGCGTCGCATTCCAGGCCGTGCCAGGCTCCGCCGACAAGGCCTTTGGTCTGGACAAGGCGGGACTCTGATTCGAGGGGGAGTCCAATACAGCGCGCTACGCGCGGGCGCCGTGGCGACGGATTCGCCAAAAGCGGACAGGGAGGTCGCCGGCCGCGATATCACGGGCCGGATCGGACGGCGACGTAAAGTTGAAAGCCTTACAGCACAAATCCCGACCTGCCCGGCGGCTGCCTGATGATCTATCTGGGCGTAACGTGAGCACCGAGCACGGACTCGGCATCCACCGGTATCACGCCGCCATCACCGGTTGACTGCGGGCCCGGCTACGACGGCTCTGCACCAGTTCCACCAACAGGAACAGCGCCAAAACGATCGCCAGCACGATGACCGAGGCCGCCGCGATGGTTGGCGTCGCCTGCAGCAGAATGCTGTCCCACATCTGCCGCTGCAGCGTGGTTTTGAGTCCGCCGCCGATGAACAGCGCCACCGTCAACTCCTCGAACGATTGCAGAAAGCCGGTGAAGAAACCTGCGACCAGCCCACCGCTGACCAACGGCAGCATCACATGTCGCAGCGTCTGCCACCGTCCAGCGCCAAGCGTGCGAGAGACATCGTCGAGCTGCCACTGGTATCCCTTGAAGGTCGACAGCAGAATCACGAAGACGATCGGTAGCGCAATGACCGTGTGACCGATCACGATGCCGAGATCGGTCGCGATCAGGGAGAGATGCGCGAACTGATAGAACAGCGATACCGCAATGACGATCGGTGGCACGATCAGCGGCATCAGCAACAGCAGGAATACCGCGCCGGAGAAGCGGCTACGCCCCCTGGCCATGCCCAGCGCCGCAAGACCGCCGATGACCACGGTGATCGCCGCCGTCACGATGCCGATCACAAACGAGCGCACGATGGCACCGGTCCACAGCGGTGAAGCGAAGAATTGCTCGAACCAGCGCAGGCTGAATCCCTGCGGCGGAAACGTCAGCGCCGTACCACCGGTGAACGCCATCGGCACGAAGCCGAAGATCGGCAGCATCAGCACGAACAGCGCAAGCGTGGCATAGAGACTCAGCCACAGGCGACCACGGCCTCCGCGCCCCAGCAGCGCAAGTCGCTCGCTGACCCAGCCCAGCCCGCGCAGCAGCGAGAGCCCCGATCGCCGGAGAACGCTGTCATGCGCGCGCTGTCGCCCGCCGCCGCCGGACATGCTGGAGATGCCGAAAATCCGGTCATAGATGAAGCAGACGATCAACGCGCAGATCAGCAGCACCACGGCCAGTGCGCAGCCGAGCTGCCAGTTCTGTAGTTTGTTGATCTGCAGAATGATTAGCTGGCCGACCAGCGTCTCCTTAGGGCTGCCCACCAGCTCCGGCGTGATAAAGAAGCCGAGCGAGGCGACGAAGGTCAGAAGCCCGGCCGCGGCGACACCACGCATCGACAGCGGAAAGTAGACTTCCCAGAACCGCCGCCCACCACCGGCACCCAGCGTCGAGGCGGCCGGCAGCAGTCGCCGATCGATCTGGTTGAGGACCGGAATCATCGTCACCACGGCCAACGGCAGCATGGTATGTACCATTGCAAAGACGACGGTAACTTCGTTGAACAGCAAGCGGTCACCGCCCGGAATACCGAGCGCCGCCATCAGCTCCGCGACCGGCCCCTGTCTTCCGAGAATGATCAGCCAAGAGAAATTCTTGATCAGCGCGCTGGTCCAGAACGGCAGCAGGATGAAGAACATCGCCAGACGCTGCTTTCTCGCGTTCAGAGTACTGACCCAGTAGGCGAGCGGATAACCCAACACCAGGCAGTAGATCGTCGTCTGCAGCGCAATCGAGAAAGTCTTCGCGAAAACACGAAGATAGAGCGGACTGGAGACCATCTTGGCAAACGCCGCCGCCGTGAAATCCCCTTGCTTGAAAACGCTCATCGCCAGCACCTGAAGCGTCGGCAGCAACAAGAACAGCAGCAGGAAGATCACGCCAGGCAGGACCAGATGAAACACGTTCCAGCGTGGCATCCAGCTGCTGCCACGACTTGTCGGTATCGCCGTTGCGCTCTGCATAAGGCACCTTTTGTTGTTGTCGGCCGGTGACATTCGGCGCCCCCACCCTGGCCGTGGCGGGCGTTGCCACAGTCAGGATGGAAACGATGGGAGACGTCGATCAGACAGGCGCGACTGTCTCGCGGGGCTCGCTGACATGACGATTCTGCGGACGCGGAAGGCCCAAATGCTCGCGCAGGGTGGTGCCGACATAATCCTGGCGGAAGAGGCCGCGCCGCTGCAGCTCGGGAACGACCTTCTCGACGAAGTCCTCGAGCGTGCTGGGCAGCGCGGGGAAGGTGAACATGAAGCCATCGGAGGCCCCGGCGGCGACCCACGCTTCCATTTGATCGGCAATCTCCGTGGGCGAGCCGCACATCGTCGTCTTGCTTCGATTGTAGCGACGGCAGATCTCGCGCAGCGTCAGGCCCTCGCGGACCATGCCGGCGATCTCCTCGAAATAGACCTGATGGAAGTTGGATGACTCGGGGATCCGCGACAGCGGTACCGGCTCGTCGAGCGGCAGATCGGAAAGATCGGTCTCGATATCCTGCTTCAGGCGCAGCAGTGCCACATCGGGATGCACCATGTCCTGCCAGGACTCGAGCTTGGCCCGCGCGTCGGCTTCGCTCTGGCCCACCACGATGGAGATGCCCGAGAGCACCTTGAGCGAGTCACGATCGCGGCCGTATTTCGCCATCCGCCCCTTGAGGTCATCGTAGAACTTCTTGGCGCCCTCGAGCGAAGAGCCGGTGCCGAAGACGACTTCTGCGGTCTCCGCGGCGAACTCCTTGCCGGTCTCCGAGGCACCAGCCTGCAGCACCACCGGATGGCCCTGCGGCGAGCGCGCCATGTTGAGCGCACCGTGCAGCTCGAAGAATTCGCCCTTGTGATCGACAGCGTGCTGCTTTTCGGGGACGAAATTGAAGCAGTTTGCCTTGTCGATGACGAAGGCGTCGTCTTCCCAGCTATCCCAGAGCTTCTTGACCACCTCGAGAAATTCCTTCGCCTTATCGTAACGGCGCGTGTGAGGCGGCAGCTTGTCGAGACCGAAGTTCTTCGCCGCGTAGTCGTTGGCCGAGGTCACCACGTTCCACGCGGCGCGGCCGTGAGAGATATGGTCTAGCGAGGCGAATTGGCGTGCCAGATTGTATGGCTCGTAGAAGCTGGTCGACGCCGTGGCACCGAGCCCGATGCGCGAGGTGGCCCCTGCGATCGCCGACAAGAGCGTAATCGGCTCGAGCATGTTCATGTACATCGGCGCCCGGCTCCAGGCGACGAGATCGTCGGTACGCGCCGCCGGCGTATCGGCAAAGAAGATGAAATCGAGCTTGCCGCGCTCGGCCAGCTGCGCGATGCCGCGGTAGTAATCGACATCGGTCGGCGCATCGTCCTGGGCTTCCGGTAGCAGCCAGGAGGCGGGATGAATGCCATTGGCTTCGATCAGCGCGCCAATGACCATTCGAGAAGATTGCGGTGTATCACTCATTGCGAATTCCTGATGACGGAGCGATTGATAACGGAGCGGTCATTACCGAAGGCACAGTGGCCGAAATCTCAGCCCAGCAGCAGCCACTCCTGAAAGCGATTGGACAGCTCGTCGTAGTGTTCACCCCAGTAAGCCGAGTCGAGCTCTGCCAGGCCTTCGAGATTCTTCGGATAGCTTGGCAGCAACTTGGCACGGTCTTCGGGGATATGGTCATAGGCCTTGAGATTGCTCGGACCGTTGGCGACCTCGCCGGCATAGATCGCTTGCTGCTCGGGGCGCTGACAGAAGCGCACGAACTGACGCGCCTGCTCCAGTCGCGGCGTACCTGCCGGGATCGACCAGCCATCCATCGAGTAGAGACCATCCCAGACAAGCTCGACAGGGGCGCCGGAATCCTTTGCAGCCAGCGCGCGCGCCGACCAGGTATCGGATAGATCGACCTCGCCGTTCTGCAGAATCTGCGTGTTCTGCGCGCCGCTGTTCCACCACACCCCGATGTCGCCACGGATCTTGTCGAGCTTGGCGAAAGCGCGGTCCACGTCGAGCGGATAGAGCTTGTCCCGGGGGACGCCATCGGCGAGCAGCGCGCACTCGAGCATGCCCCACGGGCTGTTGTAGAGACCGCGGCGCCCGGGAAACTTCTGTGTATCCCAGTAATCCGCCCAGCTCTTGGGGGCGCCTCCCGTAAAGGCATCGCTACGATAGGCCATGGCAATGGCAAAGACCGAGAAGCCGAGCCAGTTCGACTGTACCGCGCCGTTGACGTACCCCGACGGATCTACCTCGTCGAGCTGAAGATCCGCCAGATAGTTCTTGTCCTCCGTCAGGCGCGCCACATGATCCTGGGTCACCATCGAGACGTCCCAGATGTAGCTCTCGGAATCTACCAGCAGCTTGAATTGCGTCACCGGATCGGAGTCATGCGCCACGTTGACCACCCGAATGCCGGTCTCCTTCTCGAACGGGTCGTAGAATGCCTTGCGCAGCGCCGGCGCGATGGCACCGCCGACGTCGGAGACGGTAATTGAGTCAGCGGCTTGCGCACTGCGCATCGACCACAGCGGCAGAGTGGCACTGGCCAGCGCCGAGGAACCGGCCAATTTCAGCAGGGTACGACGAGAGACTTTCATGGATTCACTCCGTTTATTGCTGTTGTTGTCAGGAACACGCGACTGTCAGGGCCACGTGGATAATGCGTCTTCGGTCAGACCTCATCGAGCATCAGCGCGTCAGAAACCGAGCGTTCTCCGCCGCCCAGCCGAGACCGACTCGGCTACCGATCTCGAGCATTGATGCGCCGGCCGCTTGCCGGGCGGTGACGACGAGTTCCGGCGCAACCTGAATCAGCAGCCGTGTCTCGGCACCGGCGTAGACCCTCTCGACGACTTCGCCTTCCAGATAACGGTCGTCACCGTTCAGCGCGATGTGCTCCGGACGTACCACCAGGGTGCCTTCGATACCGCCGGCGATAGACTCGGGGAGTGGCAAAGAACCAAACACCGTCTCCATTACCCCCCGATCCGTGGTCTTCCCGGCAAAGAGATTCGAGACGCCGATGAAGTTGGCCGCGAAAACGCTCTCCGGATGTTCGTAGATCTCCTCCGGGCGACCGACCTGCTCGATTCGGCCACCGTTCATCAGACAGATCCGGTCGGAGAGCGCCAGCGCCTCTTCCTGATCGTGGGTCACGAAGACGATGGTCGCCCCCGTCTCGCGGTGCAGCCGGCGAATTTCCATCTGCATGGTTTCACGCAGCTTTCGATCCAGTGCGGAGAGCGATTCGTCCATCAGAATCAGCGAGGGCCGATAGATCATGCAGCGTGCCAGCGCCACGCGCTGTTGTTGCCCCCCGGAGAGCGCATCGGGAAAGCGATCGCCGAGATGGCCCATGCCCACCATCTCGAGCACCTCTTTCACTCGCTCAAGCGTCTGGGCCCGCGGCTCGCCGCGCATTCGCAGTGGGAAGGCGACGTTCTCGCTGACGGTGAGGTGCGGGAACAGCGCATAATTCTGAAACACGACACCGACATCACGCTGGTTGGCAGGCAGCGCCGTCTGGTCGATGTCGTCCATGAGCAGCTTGCCGGTACTCGGTTTGACCAACCCGGCAATCAGCTGCAAGAGGGTCGTTTTCCCCGACCCGGAAGGGCCGAGCAGCGTCAGCAGTTCACCCTCGCGGATGTCCAGATCGAGCGGATGCAGCGCCTGGAAATCGCCATAGGCCTTGGAGAGCCCCTCGATTTTCAGCTTGGTTGGAGCTAGAGATTCTTGCGGTGGGACGTCAAGCTTGGCTTCTCGCGCGACATCCTGGCCGGCGCCCGCCAGTGAGGCAGTCACGACCGGTTCATTCGTATCGCCTGGATAGAGCTCTACATGATTTGCGGTGCCACGCGCTGACGACATGAGCGAAGGCCTCTTGGCAATAAATTGTTGTACTTGTAGGGAACAAAGGATCCGGCACACGCGGTCTTTCAATCCGCGTAGGAAGGGTCTTCGCTGTCCAGAATGCGCTTCATCTCTTCGAAGTGAGCCATCGAGAAGTCGCGGATCGATTCCCAGTCGCGCGCCGTCGCTTCGGCGACGTGATCCGGCAGCACGTTGAGCGGCTGCCCGGTGGCATAGGCTTGAACGAGCGTGCGGCAGGCGCGCTCCAGCGTGTACATGTCATCGAAGGCCTCGCCGACGGTCTCGGCCGCCACCATCACGCCATGATTACCCATCATCAGGCGGGTCTTGTCGCCGAGCAGGCCAGCCAGACGCTCGCCTTCGGCCTCGCTGTTGGCCATGCCGCTGAAGCCGTCGTCGACCGCCACGCGGTTGAAGTAGCGCCCGGTGTTCTGATCGATCGGCAGCACTGTCGGGTCTTTCAGCGTGGCGATGGTCGTCGCGTAGGGAGGATGAAGGTGCAGCACGACACGCGCGTGCGGCATCAGTCGATGCATCTGACCGTGGATCGCCCAGGCGGTGGGATCGACGACCTTGTTCAGATCCGGCGCTTCACCATCGAGATCGAAAAGCACCAGGTCGCTGGCCCGGATGGTCGAGAAATGTTTCCACTTCGGGTTCATCAGAAACCGCCGGCCATCGGCGGAGATGGCTGCACTGAAGTGGTTGGCGACGGCTTCGTGCAGACCCTGCTTGGCGACGATGCGGAACAGCGCCGCCATGTCTACGCGCAGCTGCGCCTCGTCGGGAAGCGTCGATTCAGCCATGGGAGAAGATCCTTGTCGTTGTTGTATCGAGGAAGCCGAAGAACATCGACTTTCGTCTCGTAGGTCATTGCATCCAACGCTACTGAGCCCCGTTGAATTTTTAAAATATGTTTATTCTCACCTCGGCATCAGTTTTTCCTATTTACGCGTCCCCTTCTGCTGCCACCGGCCCGAGTTCGCTCTTTTTCAGAAAATTCACCATGGCCTGGGCCGCCGGGCTGAGACGAATGCCTTTCAGTGTCGCCATGCCGACTGTCAGTGCGCGTACGTCTCCCTCGAGCGGAATCGTACGAAATGCCTTGCCGTCGAGCGACAAGTGTCGCCCTGGCGGGACGTTCAATAGCGAAAATCCGAAGCCATTGGCAACCAGCCCCCTGACCATGCCGAGCGAGGTGGCGCGATGGGCAATCTTGGGTTGTCGCGGCGCATCGACGAACAGAGACAGGAAGTAGTCACGACTCATCGGCCAGTCGAGCAGCACCATCGGGTACTCGCTCAAGGTATCGATGGATAGCCGCTCGTGCGATGCCAGCGGGTGGTCCGTCGCAACTGCAGCGTAGGGAGGGAAGCGGCAGAGTGCCTCGAACTCGATGTCGTCGGGCACCTGCATGTCGTAGATAAGACCGAGTTCGTAACGGCCGTCGCGCAGACCTTCGACAATATCGACCTGGTGGCCTTCGTCGCACTGGGGCTCGACGCGCGGGAACTGTTCGAGGAACGCCTGCATGAGCCGCGGCATGAAGATGGGCGCGAAGGTGTGGAAAGCCACCAGATTCAACGGCCCTGCGATATCCTCGCCGAGCGAGACCGCGAACTGCATCAGGCTATCGGCGTCGTACAGCAGGTTGCGCGCGCGAGCCAGAAACTGTGTCCCTGCCGTCGTCAGCGACAGGCCCTGAGCGTGATGCCGAACGAACAGCTGCACGCCCGCCGCCGTCTCCAGATGGGCGATCGCGGCCGAGATGGAGGGCTGAGAGACATGCAGCTGCTCCGCCGCCCGGGTGACGCTTTTCAGCTCACCGGCGACAACGAAATAGCGAAGCTGCTTGAGAGTAGCGTGCAGTATGACGACCTCCCGTGCGGTCATGCGTCAGGATCGGTCGATCATCATTGACCTTTCGTGGAACACTGACAAGCGGTCGACAGTCGCAGCCAAACACCGATGTTACTCGCCCGGCACACCGTAACTGGGCGCGGCGTCCGGCTTGCGCGCCCGTGTGACGTAATCCTCGAGCTGCGGCGCGTAGCGCGTCCATAGAGCGCGAAGTTCGGTGATGGGCGCCTCACCCCAGTCGACGCGCAGATTGGTCACCGGCCAGGACTCGTTCGGGCGGGCAACGACAAGCCCGGCCGAATAGATCGGGCCGGCTTCGCCGCCAGCGGCGAGTCCGGCTTCCATAGCGACGAGCAGCCTTTCCGCCAGCGGCCCTTCGCTCTGCTCGAAGGCCCGGACCATCGCCTGCGGTACGCCGGCATCGGCCAGCAGGTTGCCGGCAGCCACGCAGTCGACGCCGTCGGCACGCCCGACCACGCCCAACGCGTTGTCGCCGTCATACACCGCCGTGCGACCCTGGCCATCGATCAGCAGCAGCTGGCGATACTCGGGCGCCGCCTCACCGGCCAGCAGCCGTTCGAGGGTCTCCTGAGGCGAGCGTCCGGCCGCCATCAGCGCGAGCCCCTGGGGGCCGAGCGCAGGATTCGTAACGTTCTGGGTGAGCACCGCACCGTTGGGGCCAGCGAAGGCGCAGCGCGCCGCCACGCAGATACTCGACGAGGTGACCGCGCAGCCGGTCTCGCCGGTCTCGGCGCAGCGCGCCGCGATCGAAAAGGTCATGCGCCCTCCTCGGGAATGACCGCGATCACATCGATCTCCATGAGCCATTCAGGCTGTGCCAGGCCGGCGACGACCAAGCCGGTCGAGATCGGGAATACGCCCCGCAGCCATTTGCCGACTTCGCGATAGACCGGCTCGCGAAAGCGCGGATCGGTGATGTAGGTCGTCGTCTTGACGATGTGGGAAAGATCGCTGCCCGCTTCCTCGAGCAGCTGTTTGACGTTCTTCATCGCCTGCTCGGCCTGGGCCCCGGGATCGCCCAGCCCGACCAGATTACCCTCGAAATCCGTTCCCACCTGACCGCGCACGTAGACCGTATTGCCGGCGCGCACTGCTTGGCACAAGTCATTGTCCAGCGTCTGGTTGGGATAGGTTTCCCGGGTGTTGAACATGCGAATACGGGTATGCGTCGGCATTAGCTGACCCTCTGGGTGCGTGAATCGAATGGCGCCGCCCGCTCGGGGGCGGTGGATACCGCCTCGATCGCATCGTAATGGGCGAGATAGCCGCGCATCTTGGCGATGTGGTCGGCGATATGCTTGGCATCGTGCCACACCCCCCAGATGAAACTGGAGCCACGCCGGGAAAGCCACGGCAGCCCGAGGAAATAGATCCCCGGTTCGCTGGCGACACCGCGCTGATGGCTCGGCCTGCCGCTGTCATCGAAGGCGTCGACCTCGAGCCAGGCGTAATCCTGCGAGAAGCCGGTCGCCCAGATGATGGTCGTGATGCCGGCCCGTGCCAGATCCAGATCGGCGAGCGGATTGACCACGCACTCCGGATCCGGCGGAATGATACGGGCTTCCGGCTCCAGCGGCAGTTCGAGGCCGTTACGCTCGGCGTAGGCATCGGCGCCATCGAGCATGGAGAGATAGTTGGCATCGCCGGCATCGAGATTGGCGCGCAGGTCCGGTGCGAAATGCGCCACGCCAGCATCAAATTTTTCGGTGCGGCCGACCAGCGTCACGCCCTCTTCGGCCAGACGACGGAAATCGATGGTGTAACCACCGCGCGCGCCAGTCACCGCGATGGTGACGTGCTCGGAACCCGGTGTGCGCACTTCGTTATCCCACTCGCCAAGCACGCCCAGCCACCAGACGAAGTCACGACCGCGATAGGCGCGCGGCGGGCGGCTGTGCGGGCCGACCGAGAGATAGACCTTACGACCCGCCCGGTTGAGCTCGGCGGCGACCTGAGTGCCGGAAGATCCCGCTCCGACCACCAGCACGGCACCATCGGGCAGCTGCTCGGGGTTGCGATAGTCAGCGGTATGCAGCTGGGTCAGCCGCACATCTCGTGGTGCAATCGAGGGGATGACCGGTGTCTGGAACGCCCCCGTCGCCGCCACCACGCGCTGCGCCTCGATCGTGCCGTCGGAGGTTTCGACGGTAAACCCGGGGCGCCCCTGGTTGGGCGTCACGCGCGTGACATCGACGCCGGTACGAACCGGGGCTTCGAAGTGACGCGCGTAAGCTTCGAAATAGTCTGCCACCTGCTCCTTGGGTACGAAGTCGTCCGGAGACATCGCCGGAAACTCCATACCCGGGAAGCGGTCATGCCAGGCCGGCCCGTTGGCGACCAGCGAGTCCCAGCGCCGCGTGCGCCAGCTCTCGGCGACGCGGTCGCGTTCGAGCACCAGATGCGGCACGCCCTGGCGAGTCAGATGCTCACTCATGGCGATGCCGGCCTGACCGGCACCGACGACCAGGGTGTCAGTTGTTGTTATATCGACTTTCATTGGCGTGTCCTTGAAATCAAGCATCCAGCGGCGAGCCGGTGTGGAAGTCACGGTTGTAGTAGTAGAGCGGTTCGGCACGGCTGGTCCGAGCCGCCACCACGTCGCCTACGAAAATGGTGTGCGTGCCGTAATCGATCATCCGTCCCACATGGCAGTCGAAGCTCGCCGCCGCGTTCTCCAGCGCCGGTGCACCGGTCGCCAGCTCATCCCAGCGAGATTCGCTGAAGCGGTCGCCGTCGGCGGTGTCGCGCATCCCCGCGAACACACGGGCAATATCCGACTGCTCGGCGTTCAGCACGTTGACGCAGAACGTGCCGCGCGCCTTGATTGCCGCGCCGGTGTTGCTGTCGCGATTGACGCAGATCAGGATCGAGGCCGGCTCCGCGGAGAGCGAGCACATGGCACTGACGGTGGAGCCCTTGCGCCAGTCGGCATCACCCGTGGTGACCACGGTGACGCCGGTGCCGACGTAGCGCATGGCATCGAGAAACGTCTGGGAGTCGCAGTTGGGTGCGAGAGAGGGCTGCGCGGCCGTCGCCGGCTGGGTGAAGCTCATATCAGCCTCCGAAGTGTTACGGCAGATTGTTATTGGTTGTCTGCCATCACACTAAAGAGGGTCCAAGCATCGTTAAAATATTGTTATCTGTTCTTCGGGATTAAAAAAACGGATTCAGCGTCAATCTCCTCGCCGCCGGGCTCGGAGCCCCTCGGCGAAAGTCCGCGATGCTCATGGTTCAATACACCACGTTGCGGATGAAGCGCAGCAGGCCCTCGCCATCGTTACGGTAGCGATATGGCTGATCGGTGGGATAGACGTGGAAGTCGCCGGCGGCGATCAGGCGCTCACGATCGCCCAGTTCGAGCGTCAGCTTCCCTTCAATGACGACCACCATTTCATGCCAGCCGTGATGATCGGCACTGGAAACGTAGACCTCACCCGCCGCCAGCGACCACGACCATAGCTCGACCTCCTGACGCGCCGGCTTGCTGGCCAGCAGCCGCGCGTGACTGCGCGGCGATTGGCCAATCCAGGCGATCTCGTCGATGCGCGAGGAATCCTCGCTGTCCGGCGGCTGTACCAAGGTATAGAAAAGAACCCCTAGCGCTTCGGCCAGACGGTCGAGCGTGCCGAGGCTGACGTTGACATCGCCCTTCTCGATATTGACCAGCATGCGACGGCTGACGCCGGCGCGCTCCGAGAGGGTCTGCTGGCTGAGTTCGGCTTGCTGACGCAAGCGCTTCACGTTGGCGGCGACGTGAATCAGGACATCGGGGCGATCGTTAGAGTTGTGCAATATATTGCCCATTTGTAGAATCGGCTCTCGATACGGTTCGCATCATGCCGCAGCGCACAGGGGGGTGTCATGTCAGTCGCCATCAGGGATCTGCTCACTCGCATCTGGCCCGTTGCCATGCTGCTCGTCGCCATGTGCTCGATCCAGAGCGGCGCGGCGCTGGCAAAGACCCTCTTTCCGCTGATCGGCGCGACCGGCACGACCTCGATACGTCTGCTGCTCGGCGCGCTGCTGCTGCTGATCGTGATGCGCCCCTGGCGCAAGCGACTCAGTCGCCGCGCGTGGAAGTCGACGTTGATCTACGGCATTTCGCTGGGCGCCATGAACCTGATGTTCTATCAGGCGCTGGCGCGAATTCCCCTCGGCATCGCCGTGGCACTGGAGTTCACGGGGCCGCTCGCCGTTGCCATGCTCACCTCGCGCCGCCGACTCGATCTGATCTGGGTCGCGTTGGCCATCGTCGGGCTGACTCTGCTTCTGCTGCTCGGCGACGATGTCGACGGCGCGATCGATCCGCTCGGCGCCGCCTTCGCGCTGGGCGCGGGTGCCTGCTGGGCGCTCTATATCCTGTTCGGCCAACGGGCCGGGGCGGTCAACGGCGCGCAGAGCGCGACGCTTGGCATTACCATCGCCGCAATGGTGATCGCGCCCATCGGGCTGATCGACATCGGTCCGGCGATCTTTGCGCTCGATATTCTTCCCTTCGCGCTGGGCGTAGCGGTTCTCTCCACGGCGCTGCCCTACACGCTGGAGATGGTCGCGCTCCCCCGGCTGCCGACCTCGACCTTCGGCACCCTGATGAGTCTGGAGCCGGCGGTGGCCGCGCTCTCGGGCCTGCTGTTCCTCGCACAGCACCTCGCCACGTTGCAGTGGTTTGCCATCGGACTGATCATCGTTGCCTCCATCGGCACGACCCTGACGGCCGGGCGCCGCGAGACATTCGAAGCGCCGGTGCCGGACTGACACCGAGTAAGTCGACAGCGCGACAGTATTAGACGATAGGTTAACGACCCTTTAGGCTGCTAGCGTTTTTCTCTCGCCTTCAGGAGCCTGACCCCATGTCGTCGGTCATCAGCGTCGTGTTACCCATCTTCGGTCTGATTCTGGTGGGCTATCTGTGCCGGCGCACCGGCAGACTGGGCGAAACCGCCGCTTCCGAGCTTAATCGATTCGTGGTCTGGCTCTGCCTGCCGGCGCTGCTGTTTCGTACCACGGCAACGGCAAGCTGGCAGGAGATCTGGCATCCAGGATTCATTGCCACGATCACCTTACCGACGCTGGCGATCTTTGCCATCACGCTCGGCTATCGTCTGCGCGGCAAGCGCCATCTGGTCGATGCCAGCATCGATGGGCTAGGCGCGGCTTACGCCAACACCGGCTATGTGGGCATTCCGTTGAGCCTGCTGGTACTGGGCGAATCGGGACTGGAACCGGCGCTGATCGCCACGCTGATCGTGGTCTGCGTGCTGTTCGCCATCGCCGTGGTGTGCATCGAGATCGGCCTGCAGGCAGAGCAGTCCTACGCGAAGGCCGTGGGCAAGGTGATCAGAGCGCTCGGCAAGAACCCGCTCGTGGTGTCACCCATACTCGGTACGCTGTGGGCGATAAGCGGCACAGCGCTCCCCGGCCCGCTCGACGAGTTTCTCCAATTACTGGGCAAGGCCACCACGCCTTGCGCGCTGGTGTCGCTGGGGCTATTTCTGGCCCAGAAGCAGAGCGGCTCGACCCAGGGCGCGTGGGGACTGGTCGGCCTCAAACTGCTGCTGCACCCGTTGATCACCTGGTATCTCGCCTTCCACCTCTTTGCGCTGCCGCCGCTGTGGGCCAAGTCGGCGCTACTGATGAGCGCGCTGCCGACCGGAACCGGCCCCTTCATGCTCGCGGAATTCTACCGCCGCGAAGCCGCCGTCGTTTCTCGAACCGTACTGCTGTCGACGCTGGGATCGGTCGTCACGCTGTCGCTCTGCCTCTACTGGCTGTGACCCAAGCCACTCTCGGATATCGGCGACCAAGGGAGATGAGTCACAGCAAGGTAAATCCGAAGACGAGGATGGGAAGAGAGGCAAGAAGGCCGAGGAAGGCCAGATCAGGAAGGCAAGACCAGGCAGGTTAAAATGGGAAAAGCAGACGGCGCCATTGCCAAGCGGCGTGAGCGATGTCTCGCTCACGCCGCTTGGCAATGGCGC
>NZ_BMZI01000011.1:0-2428 GCF_014652715.1 Salinicola rhizosphaerae
CGGCTCGTAGCCAATCACGCACATGCAGCCGAATGCCCTGCCTTCGGGCGTTTTCAACGGGGCACCGGCGTAAAAGCGAATGTGAGGCGCGGCGACCACCAGCGGGTTACTGCGATACTCTTCATCGAGCGCGGTGTCCTCGATGATGGTTAGCTCGTTACGCTCGACCGTGCGCCGGCAAATCGCCGTATCAGCGGGTGTCTCGGTCAGCGTAAAATTGTGGCTCGCCTTGATCCATTGACGTTCTGGCCCGAGCAGCGTGACCAGACTCGTGGGCGCGCCGAGCAACCGGCACAGCAGCCTGGTCAGGCTATCCAGCGACTGGTTGGGACCAAGCTGCATAAGGCGCTCAACGCCGAGAGCCGACAGCTTTTGCTGCTCACTCTCCGAAAGATTTCGATCTACGGCCAATTTTTTCTCCTGCAGGCATGACCAAATATGCGGTTATTACTGGGGCGTTCGACGTTGATCAGAGAGAAGGAATCTATCAGCAATACGACAGGGACAGTGTGGTTAAATTCGGCGAAAAACTGTCGCTTTTGACAGCAATGAGCGCTGACGGGATCAGACAAACCGTCGCGCCCCTGCTTTTGACGTCACAGGCGGCCCGACGGGTGATGGCAGAGCAAAAAAAGCGCCCCCGTCAGGGGACGCCTTCAAGCCGTGCGATCGAACGCGCACGTTCTCAGAAAGCTTCCCACTCCTCGCTCTCGACCGGCTTAACACTGCGC
This sequence comes from Salinicola rhizosphaerae, assembly GCF_014652715.1. Lineage (GTDB taxonomy): Bacteria > Pseudomonadota > Gammaproteobacteria > Pseudomonadales > Halomonadaceae > Salinicola > Salinicola rhizosphaerae. The sequence continues at coordinate 732 of NZ_BMZI01000011.1, forward strand.
TCGCCCCGTGGGCGCTGAACCTTCTGGCGGACGGCCGGCTGGGAGGCGACACGCGGCGGCAATGCGGCCGGCGGCGTTTCCGTTTCCGCACCGCGAAAGAACGAGACTTCTTTCAAGAGAGCGCCCGCCTGCTTTTGCAGCGACCGACTGGCGGCACTGGATTCCTCGACCAGGCTGGCGTTCTGCTGGGTCACACCGTCCATTTGCGAAACAGCGGTATTGACCTGATCGATGCCTTGAGACTGTTCCTTGCTCGCTACGGCGATCTCGCTGACCAGCTGGGTCACACGCTGGACGCCCTCGACGATATCCGCGAGCGTTTTTCCAGCCCGATTGACCAGGTCAGACCCGCGACCGACTTGCTGAATACTTTCTTCCACCAGCGCTTTGATATCCTTCGCCGCCTCGGCACTGCGGCCGGCCAAATTGCGAACTTCGCTGGCGACAACGGCAAAACCGCGTCCCTGTTCGCCGGCGCGCGCCGCTTCGACGGAGGCATTGAGCGCGAGCAAATTCGTCTGGAAGGCAATTTCGTCGATGAGGCCGACGATTCCGGCGATCTTGCGACTGGAAGCGTTGATGCCGTTCATTGCCTCGACGGCTTCGCCAGCCACGACGCCGCCCGCATTAGCCTGGCGGCTGACCTCGTGGACAAGTCGATCGGCTTCGCCGGCATTCTCCGCATTCTGCCGTACCGTCGAGGTGATCTCGTCCATCGAGGCCGCCGTCTGCTCCAAGCTCGCTGCCTGCTCCTGAGTGCGCCGACTCAAGTCGTCGGTACCCTGGGCAATTTCGTCCGCAGCGATATTCACAGACTCTGCGTTGTTGCGAACAGCCATGACGACGCGAGAGAAGCTCTCTTCCATCGACTGCAGCGAGCGAAGCATGTCGCCGAACTCGTCCTTGCAGGTGATATCGATTTTGTTGTCGAGTCTGCCTTCGGCCATCGATACGGCCAACGCCTGTGCCTTGCCCAATGGGGTCATGATGCCTCGAACGAGCCACCAAGCCAGCAAAATCCCGAGAAGTATCGACACGACGGCAACGCCGATAACGATATTACGAGTCATTTGGTACTGAGAGACAGCACCCGCATAGGCTTCGCCCGCCTGGGTGCTGTTGCGCTGGATCAACTCGTTGATCGCGCCCAGTGCCTTGGGGTACTCGGCCCTTAGCGTCGTCGTGGCGATCTCTCGAGCCGCCTCGAAGTCGTTACCAATCATCGCGGTATTGAGCGATTTTACGCCTGCTCGGAGGCGCTGCAAGGAAGCAGCGAAGTCATCCGCAATCTGCCGCTCCTGATCGTTGGCAATCCGTTGCGGATAGTAATCGGCCCACGCCGCATCGAGGATGGCGTCGTTCTCGGCCACTTCTTGCACCGTCGCGCGAGCAGATTCCGGATTACGGTCACGCTGTTCTGCCGTGATCTTGACTCGGTTACCCAACAACATCTCGTTGATCTTGGAGAGGTCGCTGAGTGTCAGCACATTCCCTTCATAGGTGCTTTCAAGCGCGTCCTTGGACGAACTCAGGCTGTACAACCCGAGGATGCTGACGATCATCAGCATCAGGATACAGGCCCCAAGGCTTACCGAAAGACGCAGTTTGACGCTTCGATTCAGTCCAAACATGGATCGGCTCCCGCGGCGCCCTTAGCACGTGCGCAAGGGCTTCATGGAACCGGGTCGGCAAAGCCT
>NZ_BMZI01000011.1:2578-17308 GCF_014652715.1 Salinicola rhizosphaerae
ACCCAGCGCCATGCTCAGCTCCCAGAAAATTAACCTGAGCTAAAAAACATCGGGGCCTCAGGGGATTGCTTATACAGGCAACCTTTCTTGTACAGGTTTTGAATACGTGTCACTGTGCACGGCCGGCAAGGACCGCCGGATTGAATTCAGAATACGAGACAGCACACTCCCGAAGAGCTGCCTCAATTGGTAGAGCCGAAACGGTTCGTTCACTCGCTAAGGAGAGCGAAAGTGAGACATACGATTGCATGCTACCGCTGCGGCCACACAGAAGCGCATTCGACAGATGCGGGCAACGATTGGGATGAGATCAACCGCACGCTGTGTGGAGAGTTCATCGCGACGCGAGATCATGATTTCGCACTAGGATCCAGAAACTATCAGCTTCACGCACTGAGCCTTTCCATCGAGATAATCCTCGAGATGTCACGCAAAAGGCCCACAGCTTCAACTAGTGTTCGACTGACATCTAAAGTGGCAGCTTAGACTCTCGTACTGCGATTCATTCCGTTAGCTTTGACTAGCGCTATTTCGCGGCAGAAGCTTGGGTGGTGGCCCATTAAGGCCACCACCCAAGCCAAACCCGATTTCCTGTAGATTTACTACGACTATCATCTTGCGGATCATGGTAGCCGCGCGAACAAGTGCGTGAACCTATGCATAGTTATATAGCTATATGAATTCGAAACTTATTTCGTTTGGCGATGAGTCTGAGGCTAGTATAAGCATCTGTTACTACTCGATAAAAGAGAGCCTTGGTGATACCACCAAGGCCCTCAGTCAGCATTACCCGTAGATGCTGCTACCGCGGCCCTCGCAGTCCGCGTGTCCTTGGTGTTTAGACATCCTTATCTAATTCCTAGCAAGAGTCCCTCCGATGGACTTTGCCAGTGTGCACCCAAACAACGCTTTACGAAATCTGTCAGTATGAAAAAATTCAGACCATCTGTAAAAATTTGTTTCAGCATATTTGTACGATATCGTATCGCATAATTTATAAAAATGTCCTTAAATATGCCGATATACTAAAAGGAATTTTTACTTTTTTTGAACAGCATAATGATACTCACTGGCCCATGGTGCTATTATAGAAAAGGCATGGTAGAACTAAAACCCATCACTCCCCTTTTTAACTTCATAATAAAATCAAAAACGCCATTGATGATTAGTTAAAAATCACGAAAATAACTTCATACCCTATAATCAATTATCAACAATAAGATACTGAACATGCTCACCGTAGGGACCGTACCGTCTCCAAATTTCTCTTCGGATCTCTCGACGCGGCCGCTGGAAACAATAGGCGACCGCATCGGTTCGGCCACGCTGATAGTAGTCAGACATCTCAGTACTGAGATTTTGCAAAGATCCAATCTGGTTTTGCAAAAAGTTTCGATCGGCTCTCATCCAATCTTCATGCAGAAAGAATCCCAAGACTTTTTCTACAAAACCCAGGTGATACACCATCATCGCTCTCTCGGAATCAGTCATCAGGTCTCTCCAGGTAAGAAGTCAGACCCAAATGCCAAGCAACCGGATCGCAGAGGTCGGCTCGCCGGATCTGCAGTAATGCTAGGTATACCTCGGGGTAACGTATGTAGCAGATTGACCACAAATGGATGTCGGCAATGGATTACAATTGATATTTAAAAACCTGCGATTTGCGTAAATATGAATTTTTACCGATTCCGAGCTACGCCCCACTGAAATCGCGCTTCACCTTTCGGAGTCGACTAGGAAACATTTGCCCGTCTCCAACCCGCGATGCAAGCTAGCCGCCATATCTGCCGGTTATCGGCATGCAGACACCCAGCTATATAGCCAAAATGTTGTAAACACCTTTAATTCGATATGGATATGAAGAATTGCTATTTCTCGTATTTTTCAGAGGAATTTATATTTCCTGAAATACAAATCCAGCCGAGCCCGTGATGAACCTTCAGCAGCTACGTATCGTACGCGAAACCGTGCGCCAGCGCTTCAACCTGACCGAAGCCTCGAACGCACTCTTCACTTCCCAGTCGGGAGCGAGCAAGCATATTCGCGACCTCGAGGAGGAGCTCGGTGTCGAGCTTTTCGAACGGCGCGGCAAGCGGATTCTCGGCCTGACCACCGCCGGGGGCACCCTGCTGGAGACGATCGAGCGCATTCTGCTCGACGCCGAGAACTTGAAACGCTCGGCGCAGCAACTGGCCAACCAGGACCAGGGCAGGCTCGCCATCGCTACCACTCACACCCAGGCCCGATACTCGCTGCCGCCGATCGTTGCCCAGTTCAAGGAGCGCTTCCCCAAAGTGAACCTGGAACTCCACCAGTGCAGCCCGACGGAAATCGTCTCGCTGCTCAAGAGCGGGAGCGTGGATATCGGCATCGCCACCGAGGCCGTCAACGACGAAGGGTCGTCGTTCGTGCGCTTCCCCTTCCACCAGTGGCATCACAGCGTCGTCGTTCCCGAGGGCCATCCGCTGTCGCAGGTGAGCGATCTGCGGCTCGAGGATATCGCCGACTATCCCATCGTCACCTATCACGAGGGTTTCACCGGACGAACGCGTATCGATCAGGCTTTCCAGGCGGCGGGGCTGGTGCCCAACGTGGTGCTCACGGCGCTGGATGCCGACGTGATCAAGACCTACGTCGAGCTCGGCCTGGGCGTCGGCATTATTGCGTCGGTGGCTTATCACGCCGAGCGTGATCGTGGCCTGCGGCTTCTCTCCGGCGCCGATCTGTTTCCCAAGAACACCACTTATCTGGCGCTACGCCGCGGCCATTTCTTACACGCCTTCGTCTATGAATTTCTCAAGCTCTGCAGTAGAGAACTGGACGAGCAGACCGTCCAGGAAGCGCTGGATGCTCGATGACTTAATCGTATATTGCGATATTTAATCCTTTTTTTATTACTTTATGGTCTATTAGATAGTGCGTTTAGATGGTCTCACGACACCGATTTTAAGGGACCATCATGCAAACTTCTCGACTCGGACTGCTAAGCGGAAAACCGGTTTTCTCCACACTGCTCCTCGGCGCGTTAGGGGTGACATCACTGACCAGCACCTTCGCTCAAGCCGAGGAAATCCAGCTTCTCAACGCCTCCTATGATCCCACCCGCGAGCTGTATCAGGATTACAACCCGCTGTTCAGCCAATGGTACAAGCAGCAGACCGGCGATGATGTCACCATCGAGCAGAGTCATGGCGGCTCGGGCAAGCAGGCCCGCTCGGTCATCGACGGCCTACCGGCGGACGTGGTGACGCTGGCGCTCGGTTACGATATCGACGCCATCGCCGATCGCACGGGCAAGGTCGCCGAGGACTGGCAGAGCGCCTTCCCGCATCACAGTGCCCCCTACACCTCGACCATCGTGTTCCTGGTACGCAAGGGCAACCCCAAGGGCATCCAGGATTGGGACGATCTCACCCGCGATGGCGTCGAGGTGATCACGCCCAACCCGAAGACATCGGGGGGCGCGCGCTGGAATTTCCTTGCCGCCTGGATCTATGTCCTCAAGCGCGAGCTGGGCGATCTCGGCAAGCTGGATGACCCGCAGTATGCCGATGAGGTGAAGGCCGCCAAGGCCGCCGCCGAGACGTACGTAGGCAATCTCTACCGCCACGTGCCGGTGCTCGACTCCGGCGCTCGCGGCGCCACCAACACCTTTGTGCAGCGCGGCCTGGGCGACGTGCTGCTGGCGTGGGAGAACGAGGCGTTTCTCGCCACGCAGGAACTTGGCAAGGATCAGTTCGACATCGTCGTGCCGTCGGTCAGCATCCTCGCCGAGCCGCCGGTTGCCGTGGTCGAGGGCAACGTCAAGAACAAGGGCGAGGCCGCCGAGAAAGCCGCCCACGCCTATCTCGAGCACCTGTACTCGCCCGAAGCCCAGGCCCTGGCAGCCGCGCACTACTACCGCCCGGTCGACCCGGAAGCGGCCCATCCCCAGGATCTCGCCCGATTCCCGGATCTGGAGCTGCACTCGGTCAACGAGGTCTTCGGTAGCTGGCGCGATGCCCAGAAGACCTACTTCGACGATGGCGGCGTGTTCGACCAGATCTATCAACCCTGAAAACTCCCTTTCAACAAAAGGACATCACGATCGCAATGAGCCAACGCCGATCACTGCTCCCCGGCTTCGGACTGAGTCTGGGCGTCACCGTCTTCACCGTCTCGCTGCTGGTGCTGATCCCGCTGGTGGCTCTGGTTACCAAGTCCGCCGAGCTCAGTCTCGGCGAACTCTGGCACACGCTGGCGGATCGCCGCGTCCTCGCGGCGTTCCGGGTCAGCTTCTCCACCGCGTTCGCCGCGGCCTTTTTCAATCTCTTCCTCGGGCTGATCGTCGCCTGGGTACTGGTCCGATACCCGCTACCGCTGAAGCGCGCGTGGGACTCGCTGATCGATTTGCCGTTCGCGCTGCCGACGGCCGTCGCCGGTATCGTGCTGACCACCCTCTACTCGCCCAATGGCTGGCTGGGCCAGTTCTTCGCCGAGCTCGGCATCCGCGTGGCCTTCACGCCGCTGGGAATCACCATTGCGCTGATCTTCATCGGGCTGCCCTTCGTGGTCAGAACCGTAGAACCGGTGCTTCAGGATCTGGATCGCCAGCAGGAAGAGGCCTCGACCAGTCTCGGCGCCTCGCGCTGGCAGACGTTTCGTCGTGTACTGCTGCCGCCGCTGGTGCCGGCGTTACTCACTGGATTTTCGCTGGCGTTCGCCCGCGGACTGGGCGAGTACGGTTCGGTCATCTTCATCGCCGGCAACATGCCGATGAAGTCGGAAATCGTGCCGCTGCTGATCGTGACCAAGCTGGAGCAATACAACTATCCGGGGGCCACCGTCATCGCCCTCGCCTCGCTGGTGGTTGCCTTCGTCATGCTGCTGATCATCAACGGGCTGCAGCAGTGGACACGCCAACGCACCGGACGCGACTGAGGAACGAGTCATGAGTACGACCCAGAATATCCTGCGACCGGCCCCGCGGACCGGTACGGCGCCCACCGAGTCGATCCCGTGGGTGCGCTACGCCTTGAGCGCGCTGGCGCTGCTGATCATCGCGCTGTTTCTGATTCTGCCGCTGGTGGCCGTGCTGTTCGAGGCGTTTCGCGAAGGCGTCGGCGCCTACGTGGACGCCATCACCGATCCCTATACCGGCCACGCCATCCTGCTGACGCTGATCACCGCCCTGACCTGCGTGCCGCTCAACACGCTGTTCGGCATCGCCGCGGCCTGGTGCATCGCCCGTTTCCAGTTTCCGGGGCGCAGCCTGTTGACCACGCTGATAGATCTGCCCTTCTCGGTGTCGCCGGTCATCGCCGGCCTGGTGTTCATTCTGATCTTCGGTAGCCAGGGCTGGTTCGGTGGCTGGTTCGCCGCCCACGGATTTCCGATCATCTTCGCCCTGCCCGGCATCGTGCTGGCGACGATGTTCGTGACACTGCCCTTCGTCGCCCGCGAGCTGATCCCGCTGATGCAGGAACAGGGGTCCGAGCAGGAAGAGGCCTCGATCATGCTCGGCGCCAGCGCCTGGCGCATGTTCTGGACGATCACGTTGCCGCGCATCAAGTGGGGGCTGCTCTACGGCGTCATCCTGTGCAACGCCCGCGCCATGGGCGAGTTCGGCGCCGTCTCGGTGGTCTCCGGTCATATCCGCGGTGCCACCAATACCCTGCCGCTGCACGTCGAGATCCTCTACAACGAATATCAATTCAGCGCCGCCTTCGCCGTTGCCACGCTGCTGGCCGGGCTCGCGATCGTCACGCTGATCATCAAGTCGATCGTCGAGTGGCGCCAGCAACGTCAATGGGAGAACGCCTCGTCATGAGCATTCAGGTCAATCATCTCACCAAGCGCTACGGCGACTTCACCGCGCTCGACGACATCGATCTCGCCATCGACGATGGCGAGCTGGTCGCGCTGCTCGGCCCCTCCGGTTGCGGCAAGACGACGCTCTTGCGCAGCATCGCCGGCATGGAGTTCGCCGACAGCGGCAACATCCTGCTCGAGGGTCGCGACATGACCTTCGAACCGATTCGTCATCGCCACGTCGGCTTCGTCTTCCAGCACTATGCGCTGTTCAACCACATGAGCGTGTTCGAGAACGTGGCCTACGGACTGCGCGTCAGACCCCGCGCCCAGCGCCCGCCGGAGGCCGAGATTAGCCGGCGGGTCCACGAACTGCTGGACCTGGTTCAGCTCGATTGGCTGGCCAAACGCTTCCCGCCGCAGCTCTCCGGCGGCCAACGCCAGCGCATTGCCCTGGCCCGAGCACTGGCGGTGGAGCCCCGCTATCTGTTGCTGGACGAGCCGTTCGGCGCACTGGATGCCAGCGTGCGCAAGGAGCTGCGCCGCTGGCTGCGACGACTGCACGAGGAGCTGCACGTGACCAGCCTGTTCGTGACCCACGACCAGGAGGAGGCGATGGAGGTCGCCAGCCGCATCGTGGTGATGAATCACGGCCGCATCGAGCAGGTGGGCACACCGGAAGCGGTCTACGACTCCCCGGCCACTCCCTTCGTCTCGACCTTCATCGGCAGCGTCAACGTGCTTCATGGCAGCCTTCGCGACGGCCACTTCGACACCGGCGGCTGGCAACTGCCGATTCCAAACGCCGACCTGAATTCGAGGAGTCAGAATGCCTTCGTGCGGCCGCACGACATCGAGATCGTTCGCGACGCCAGCACGCCGTGGCCGGTTCGCATTCGCCACGTCCAACCCATGGGCAGCAGCTATCACGTCGAGGCCACACCAGTCACGGATACCGTCCAGGGGCCACGGGTCGAGAACGACTACCTGACGGTCGAACTGACGCGCCAGACCTTTAAGACGCTGGCGCTCGAGGTTGGCGAGGTGGTCGGTATCCGGGTACATCATCTGCACTGGTTTCATCAGGAGACGGCGCCGGCGCTCGATTAACCTGATGCCGCATCTTCCCTTTGCGTCGCACCCAGGCACGCTGGAATCTCGGCTATCAGGTCATGCAAAAGATACGACAACTTGCTTAGCACGCGATGGAAACTTTGCATCTGAAGCACAATCTCGTGCCTCCGCACTGATTTACCTATCGATTTTTTTCATAGGTAGCGGTTCGCGCGAAATACCGCACGCATGACAAGCCACTGAGGCACGCTCCCGACATCCGGGCTGGGCGCTCCGGCATTTGCTTGATCTACAGGTATCAAATTAGCTACATCCAATACGCCATCGTTTTGGCTGGCAATGACGCGGCCTAGCATCAACGCTTATCGATCGCAAAGATACACGAGAAAGTGGGATGAGGTTCCGATTGCAGATAGTGGGAGGCTCAGAACGTAAAAGAGGGCCAATGCGCACGCGCGAGGGCCCTCAGTAGCACTGCCGAAGTGTGCTGTCTCTCACGGCCCTCGCGTGCCGGACTTCCTTGGCATCAGAACATCCGTGTTCAGGTTCCTAGCGAGCATCCATCCAGTGGATGCACGAAGCTTAATCCTTAAGAATGATTAGGGATACTGATAGAGATCAAGAAAAACAAGCGATTTGTAAACACATGTAAATTCCGGCTGTTGCCAGCCGGCATCATCCACACCGAATCCCGTGAGCATCCTTGTCCAGCGTCCCTGGCACTCAACACCTGTGGACACGGCTCATTCCGTTGAGCCGGATAGAATGTGGTCCAGAGAAGGAAAAAACGCCAAAAAATAAAAAAACCCGGCCGATAGCCGGGCAACGCAGGAATCCGCAGGGGAACACGGATGTTTGAAACTTAGACCATGAACGGGAGAAGCTCCCGATCAAGCGTAGAAAAATCAGGGGGGGTCGACAGTGGCACGGGATCACGCGCAGCCCATTGACGCTTCCGGCTGTTACCAGCCGGACCAATCCACGATGACCATCATAAGCATCCCTTCTTATCGTCCCGAGTGCTCATCAGCTGTGGACACCGCTCGATCCGTCAAACCGCGCGGATTCTAAAGCCTTTTTTTCGACAGTCCAGAATTAATGTTGCTAATAAGAAAATCGAATTTGTAACACCAGCAAGCTTTTAAGATTACTTAACGGTAACATTTTGGCTTTCGTTAACGGATTATGGATAGAGTCAGAAAATCGAATCATTCGGGATTGAGAAGCGCCGCTTCTTCCTGCCCCTCGCCAAATATGTTCACACGAGTCAATATTTTCCCGACACGGAAAGGGCGGCTGCTTGGGTTGGGTACCATAAGCCATCCGAACTAGCAGTCGGCCAAGATCAAGCAGCAGTGGCGCTGTGATCTTACCCAGCATTGGTGGACACCGACTTAAGCGATCATTCGGGCCTCGAAGACCTCCGAACTGATCATCCCGATGGCACTGTGCCGACGTTGTCGGTTGTCATCCAGTTCGATGTACTCGAATACCTGCTGACGCATCTGTTCTCGCGTTCGGATGCGCTCGCCATGGATCGCCTCGACCTTGAGACTATGGAAGAAGATCTCGGCACAAGCATTGTCGTAGCAGTTCCCCTTGGCGCTCATACTGCATCGGAGACCGTTTCGGGGCAGCATCGACCGATATAGTGCCGAGCAGTATTGGCTGCCGCGGTCGCTGTGAACGCCCCCCTTTCGGCCTTTGGCGACGCCACAGCGCCATCTGCAGGGCATCAACGACAAGCTCCGCGGTCATGTGCTCACGCATCGCCCAGCCAATGACCTTGCGTGAATACAGGTCGAGCAGCACCGCCAGATAGAGCCAACCTTCATCGGTCCATAGGTAGGTAATATCGCCAACCCATTTCTGATTGGGCCCCACCGCCACAAAGTCCTGCTGCAGAAGGTTAGGCGCAACCGGCAAACTATGCTGCGAGTTAGTCGTCGCCTTGAAGCGACGGGCGGCTTTGGCACGAAGCCCTTGACGGCGCAGACTGGCAGCAACCGTTTTACGATTGATCGATACACCGTTGTCGTTGAGATCCAGCGTCAATCGGGGAGCGCCGGAACGCCCTCGCTTCTGATGAAAGGCGTTGGCCACCCGATGATCGATAGCTGCTTGTCGGTGGTGCCTGACTGATGGCACGTCATCATGTTGTCTCCAGGCGTAATACCCACTACGCGCAACCCCGATGCTTTGGCACATGCGCTGGACGGAGAATACCTGGCGGTGCTGGTGGATGAAGGTGTATTTCACTTCAGGCTTCTCGCGAAATACACCGTGGCTTTTTTTGCGATTTCAAGCTCTTCCGATTTTTCCGCGAGCTGTCGCTTGAGACGCGCATTCTCGTCGGCCAACGCTTGCTCACGCTCTGACGTGTTCGCTTTCTGCTGGGCTTTGGCGCGCCACTGATAAAGCTGGCTGGTCTGCAGGCTTGGCTCACGAGCAGCGGTAGTGGCACCAACACGGTCAGCGAGTGCCAGGGCCTCTCCCTTGAATTCCGGGGAGTATCGGTTGCGGGTCTTCTTCATCGAAGCGGCTTGCCTTGTCATGGGTACCTCGTCTCAGTGTACTGTCTTAACGAGGTGTCCACTGACGATGGGCAAGATCAGACTGCCGTCCTCGCGCTTTGCTTGGTGTCCGGACTTGCGGGTGCGAGCCTATTGAAAGGTGTGCTGGCCGCACTCCTGGGTCTCCTGCTCTCGATGGCGGGGTTTGCACCCACGGACGCCATGCCACGGTTTACCTTCGACTGGCCGATGATGGATGCGGGCTTTGCCCTGCTGCCATTGCTTCTGGGTCTTTTCGCCGTGTCCGAAGTGCTAAATGAAGTGATCACACCGCCAGATAAGCGCAGCTCACCTCCGACTCGTTTCGAAAGCCCCCGCTTTCCGGGCGCGCGACTGAGAGACATCGCCGCGCATTGGGTCAACATGCTGCGCTCTGGCGCCATCGGTGTCGGGGTGGGCCTTTTGCCCTGCATCGGCGCTAACGCATCGAATCTGTTGGCCTATTCGGCGGCCCGCAGCTCCAGTCGTCATCCGGAGAGATTCAGCACGGGCATCCCCGACGGGATCGTAGCCTCGGAAACCGCTAACAACGCCAGCATCGGGGCGGCGATGATACCGCTGATGGCACTTGGCATTCCTGGTGACGCAGTGACCGCAATTTTGTTGGGCGGGCTAATGATCCACGGCATCCAGACGGGGCCGATGCTTTTTTCGGCCAATGGGCCGTTGGTCTACGCTCTCTTCGCGTCGATGATCGTCGCCAATGTGGCTATGCTGGTGTTGTCCATCGCGGGAATCCGCATATTCATTCGTATACTCGCCGTGCCGAAATCGATTCTGCTGTCGATGGTCATGGTCACCTGTGTCATCGGTGCTTTCGCCACCAACAATCGGATGTTTGACGTCTACACGCTGGTCGCTGCCGGCTTCCTGGGTTTCATTCTTATCCGGATGAAAATTCCATTCCAGCCACTGGTGTTGGGCTTCATCCTGACCCCTTGATCGAAGTCAACCTGCGATCGGCCCTCATGGCTTCGCATGGTTCATTCATTCCATTTCTGGAACGCCCCTTCTCGGCGGCATTCCTCGGACTCGCCGCTCTGTATCTCGTGGCAACCGGCGCGCTGAAATTCCGTAGTCTGTGCGCTGCCCGCCGCCTCGCATCGATAACCTGACTTCTGTTCCGACAATGCTCTGGATGACGAAGAGGCGCACCCAAACGTGATCAAATCCATCAACAGTAAAGATCTTGTAAAGTCAGGACATTGACACGAGTTGATCCAGATAGAGCAGGCTCCACCTGATGCATGTGTTTAGTGGTTCACTAAAACCCGTCGCTAAGTCAGGTCAGTCCACTGCTTACATTAGTAGAGGCCTTGGGTACAGCGGCTATCTGCCGCTGCTAAAAGGCGATGCATCGTTCAGGATTGATTCAGAGGGATACGACCAGATTAGCAAAGACGTACTGACCGGCAGCAAACGCGATATGGGCGATGATGACGTAGGCGATAATCGCTGCCTGGTTGGGCAGCTTGCGACCCAGAATGCCGCCGCCGAGTCCTGGCATCAGAATGAGCAAACCGGCCAGCGAGCTGATTACGACCCCGACCCAGAATACCGGCACGACCTTTGGATCGGCGATATAGTCCACGCCCCAGACCAGCAGTATGAGCATTGCGTAGGCTAGGCCGACGAGATAGTGGAAGAGCCAGCCGACGGTCTTTTCGCGTCCGCCGGGAGCCGGCCGATCAGGACGACTGTCCAGTACCACCCGCCCTGAAGGAATGTCGAGTAACCATCGTCCTACGACTCCCCAATCGGTGCCGGCCATGCCAGTGGTCTTCGCCACAAGCCATGCCCATAGGTCGAGAACAATTGTCGAGCCGATGCCGACGACCAAAATGAAAGCTGCGACGTCACCCATGATTTTTTCCAGATAAGATTTTGAAGCCTCGGCAGCTCGGTAACCGGATTCTGAGGTTATATCATTCTGCCGAGATCGCGATTGAGGCCGTAGATACTAACACGAAAAGACTGCTTGAGCTTGCCGATTGACCGCTTGACGACAAGTTATGGAATGACTAGTCTTTAAGTCGTTCCGGCAGTCGCTGCGCCAAGGGAAACCAGGAAGCAGTACGCTGAATCTCGTCTCTTGGCGCCTTGCCGAATTTATCGCAATTTCTGTGGAGGAGGTAGTATGGCTGCGTCTACGATCAATCTCGAACTTAGCTGGAAAGATGGATTCAAGGGTGGTGGCAAGATCGTCGGTAAGGAATTTTCTACCGATATCAGCATCCCGGCTGAGTATGGCGGCCCTGGTAAAGGCAGCAACCCGAAAGAGCTTTACACAGCCTCGACGGCGGCGTGCTTCATCTCGACGCTGACGGCGATGATCGGCGGCAAGAAGCTGCCGCTTCAGCAGCTTTCGGTAGATACCCAGGCCGATATCGACGGTGATGACTTCGTCATCACGCATACTGCCAATGTCGTGCTTGAAAGCTCTGCGAGTGACGAAGAAGTCGAAAAGACGAAAGAAGTCGTCATCAAGGCAGACGAAAACTGTGTCGTCGGCAACCTGGCCCGCAAGGCTGGCGTGGAAGTGAATGTGAAGCCGGTCGTTACCAAAGCCTGATTCGATTTCCGGTAACGCCGCAATGAAAATGGCCTGCTGAAAAGCAGGCCATTTTTTTATCGATGTATTTGGGATGACGTTAGTTTTATCCGGAATAACGTTCTATCAAATCATGAAAATCGATAGGAATACGTCATTGAAATAACTCAGTTTTTGTCAATAGACACGAAAAAACGGGCGAGTGGTCATGGTCCACTCGCCCGTTTGGAATCGCACCGGAGTGATGAGCTATCTTATCCGGTTCGACTCTCCTGCTCGCTGAGAAACTTCTCGGCATCCAGCGCTGCCATGCAACCGCTGCCGGCCGAGGTGATGGCCTGGCGATAGACGGCATCGGCGACATCGCCTGCAGCGAAGACTCCGGGCACCGAGGTCTCTGTCGAATTTCCATCCAGCCCCGAGTTGACGATGATATAGCCATCTCGAAGTTTCAGGGAATCGGCAAAAATTTCGGTGTTGGGTTTGTGACCGATGGCCACGAACAACCCGGAAATGGCCAGGCGCGTCAGGGCACCAGTCTCGGCATCCTCGATCATGACACCGGTCACGCCGGTCTCATCGCCGAGTACTTCGGAAACCGTGTGATTCCAGCGAACACTGATCACGCCTTCTTTCACCTTTTCCATCAGCCGATCCTGCAGTGCGGCTTCTGCACGAAGCTTGCCTCTGCGATGGACCAGCGTGACGTGGGAGGCAAGGTTGGCAAGATAGAGTGCTTCCTCCACCGCCGTATTGCCGCCGCCCACGACCACGACGTGGTTTCCCTTATGGAAGAAACCGTCACAGGTAGCGCAGGCCGATACGCCTTGTCCCATGAAACGGCCCTCGGACTCCAGTCCGAGGTATAGCGCCGTGGCACCGGTCGCGATGATCAGTGCGTCACAGGTGTAGGTTTCGTTGCCTTTCAGCGTGAAAGGGCGCTTGCCGAGATCGACCGACTCGATGTGATCCATCAGGATCGTCGTGCCGACGTTTTCAGCGTGCTGGCGCATCCGATCCATCAGCTCGGGCCCGAGAATGCCGCTGCCTTCACCGGGCCAGTTATCCACGTCCTGGGTCGTGGTTAGCTGGCCGCCCATCGTACTGCCGGTGATCAGCGTCGGCTTCAGGTTGGCCCTGGCGGCATAGACTGCCGCCGTGTAGCCGGCCGGGCCGGACCCGAGCACGATGACGTTGCTATGGCTCATCGTGTAACTCCCAGATGGTCAGATCGAGTTGACGAGATCCACGAGGCCGCGCTCGTTCAACAGCCCCGTGTGGCGCTGGACCTCTTCACCGTTCTTGAACGCAACAACCGTCGGGATGCTGCGGATGCCAAGCTTGCGCGCGATGTTCGGGCTGTGATCCAGATTCATTTCAGACAGCAGCGCCTTGTCGCCAATGTCCTTCGCCGCCTTCTTGTACATCGGCTGCATCATCATGCAGGGCGGGCACCACGGCGCCCAGAATCGGACCAGTACCACATCGGATTCGCTCAGCGTGCTGTCATACTGATTTTCGGTGATCGATTTGACTTGATCGCTCATTATCAGACTCCTGATTGGGTCGATTGATTGAGGTTCGCCGTTACGCTGCAGCTGACAGCGATTTGGCGTGCTTCTTGTCCCAGGCACCGCTTACCAGGGTCAGCAGGATGCTGACACCGACAACGATGGCGGCCGCGGGACCGGTGGCCATCAGGCCAAAGTGTTCGACGACGATCCCGCCAATCCAGGCGCCGGCGGCGATACCACCGTTGAAGGCGCCAATATTGATGCTCGAGGACGCGTCGACCGATTTGGGAGCGTGGATTTCAGCCTGCTGCACCACGTAGAGCTGCAGGACGGGGATACTGCCGAAGGCGACGGCGCCCCACAGCATCACGACCGGCACCATGAGCATCTTGTTGACCGCGACGAGACTGAGAACCGCCATGGCGAAGGTGAGCAGGCCGAGGATCCAGAGCAGAGCGGCAATGGCGCCTCTCTTGTCCGCTAGTCGGGCAAAGAAGGTATTACCCAGCGTGACGGCGATGCCGTAGAAGATGAGCACGGTGCCGACACCGGAAACCGAGAAGCCGGTCACCTCCTGCAGTATCTCGGAGAGATAGGTGTAGGCGATGAAGGCGCCACCATAGCCGACGCCGGTAATCAGGAAGACCAGCAGCATCTTGGGGACGGTCACGATGCTGAGCTGCTCGATCAGGCTGGCCGGCTCAGGGCGCTCGACCTTCTTAGGCAGAAAGATCCACAGGGCGATGATCGACAGTGCGCCGAGTACCGTGATGAACAGGAAGGCTGCGCGCCAGTCGAACAGATCGGTCAGGAAGGTTCCGAGCGGTACACCTGCCACGAGCGCCACGGTCAAGCCCGTGAACATGATGCCGATCGCCGCACCGGATTTCTCCTTGGGTACGGAGTTGGCCGCGACCACGGTCGCCATGGAGTAGAAGACACCCTGAACCACGCCAGCCAGTACACGGCCGACGAGCAGCATCGGGTAGCTCTGCGCCTGCCAGGCGAGCCAGTTCGCGGCCACGAAAAGAACCATCAAGCCGCACGCGAGCAGACGCCGGTCGATTCGACTGGTCAACGGCGTGATGATCGGTGCCGCGATGGCTACGCCCAGTGCGTAAAGACTGACCAGCTGGCCAGCAGTAGGGATATCGATCTGCATGTCGGTCGCGATAGCGGGCAGAATGCCCACGACCACGAACTCGGCCATGCCGATGGCAAAGGCGGC
>NZ_BMZI01000011.1:17318-38708 GCF_014652715.1 Salinicola rhizosphaerae
TGGCATCGTTTGTCCCGGACCCCGAAAGGGAAGTTAGTGATTTATGGAATGACTGATCCGGAATTTGAGCAGAAGCCGTATCCCCTTGTCAACGAATTGTGGAATGAATAGTCTGTTAATGTGTCAAGCGCGGTGAGCAACACCCCTCGGGAGGGCGAAAATGGCCAGAACCGGAAGACCCAGAGAGTTCGATCGGGAAAGCGCCGTTCGGCAGGCGATGAATCTTTTCTGGGCGAAAGGGTTCGAGAGTACGTCTCTCTCGGATCTCAAAAGCACGCTGGGCGGGCTCTCCTCGGCCAGTTTCTACGCGGCCTTCGGTTCCAAGAAGGCGCTGTACGAGGAGTGTCTGGCGGAGTACATGGGCACCTGCGGAGAGCTCGTCGCGACGCTGCGGGACGAGTCGCTGTCGGTGAGGGAGGCGCTTCGGGTGATGCTGGGGCGCTCCATCGAGATTCAGACTTCGAAAGGCTCTCCGCTGGGCTGCATGGCGGTGCTGTCGGGCATCGTCTGCGATGATGACAACGCCGATATCGCGGAGTTGGCGCGTAACGCCAGGAAGGTCAATCGCGACGCCATCGCCGACTGTATCGCCAGAGGCGTGGCGAATGGGGAGCTCGCCGATGATGGCTCCGCCGAGGCCTTCACGCTGACGCTGGATTCCTTTCTCAAGGGGCTCGCCGTTCAGTCGCGAGACGGAATCTCGCGTGAGGCACTGCTGCGCTCGGCCGATCAGCTGCTGTCGATCCTGGATAGATAATGGCAAGGCATTGTGAATTTCACTCATCAGAGTGAAATTCACGAATTAAAATACTCAAGAAAGAGATTCACAAGCCTACTAATTGGCTTTTGCTCTTCAGCGTGCACCCAACCCAGCAGGGCCAGCCTCGCTAGCCAACCGAATATCTGGCCGACTGCAGGCTGGAAAGCCCGGGTGCTGGGAAATTTTTCTGGCTTTGCTACCTTCGGGCGGAAACTAAGCCCAACTGACTTAATTTATGTGGAAAGCGCCAAGCACGTTGTGAGCATATAAGTCTAACTCAGGTGTTTTAAAGAAAGCTAAGCACTGGGACTACTACGTAGCAACGGTAACTTGGCGAGAACACTGGATAGGTTGATTGCATCCCATGGCAGGTGCTCGGTGATGCCTAGACCGACAATGTCAGTTTTAGTGTCGACATCTGTAATCAGCCGCAGCACAGAGTTTAGGTTCATGTCGCCTTGCGTGATGCCATCGAAAGACCCAATGGGAGCTGTCGGATCAGCAAAGAGCACCGAGCGAAAATGCGATGGGTCCAGAACATCAAGGTCGAAGTGAATTGCTAGATGCCTTATACCTCGCGCTTCAATCCAGTCGATTATTGCCATGCTATCATCCCCGATCTCCGCAGGTCCCATCGACGAAACGCCATGCTTGTCGAGAAACTCACTCTCACTGGGCAACGTGGCGCCTAAACCAGCAATCATGACATTTTCCGGCTTTAACGGAGTTTTGACATGTCTGCGGAAGTCATCATCCCCTTCTCCGATTAGGTTACCGAGTACCATGGCGTGAGCATGATCAAATTCCTTCGGCGTCATTACATCTGGATGAGCATCGATCCAGAGCACGCCAAGCTCTCCGTTGTAACGTTCGTTGAGGTATGCAAAAGGAGCCAGATCGACGAGACAGTCACCGCCGAGGACCACCAGGCGCTCAGGTTGATGTCTAGCAATAGCATCCTCGGCATCCGACAGTTGACGAAGTAAAGCCTGACGGCCGCGAATACCGTTCTCCAGTGGTAACTCATCATCCGTTGGCGCGTCGACGTTGATGACTTCTCTAGGCCCCGTGGACGCGGGTGATAGATAGTCCAATAATTTAGCGCCAAAAATGTAAGCTGGATTGTTACCCCCCTGCCATTGGGGAAACAGTAGCCGGAGGGTGCGGTTAGAATGGCTCATCTCGTAATTCCTTAAGTGTCTGTACCATGAGTGGCTAAAATCAGTCGGCTCTCAGTAATTGCTCGACCTGTTTTCGAAAGATGGGTAGTTGATCCTCAATGTCAAATTCAGAATCAACCGCTTGGCGGGCGATTAATCCGTCGATGTTCGCGTAAATCTGGATCGTCATAGCCTCCATACGCTTTGACTCTGCTCCGCTTAATGCAAAGGGCAAAAGGGCATTTGCCAGAGCCGCACGCATACGGCGATCCAATCGCCTCTGGAGCTCGCCCAGCGCCCTATCACGCGTGGCCTCCGCCAAAATATTCATCCACAATCTATGATCGATTGGAAAGCCAACGCTACGTATACACTCATTCAACCGATCAAAAATCCCATCAAGGTCAGCAACATCCCTCATGTTTTCAAAGACTTCGATCGCACTTTGATACTCGTTTTCCACTAACGTCAGTATTAGCGACTGCTTATCGACAAAATGGACGTAGACACTGCCGTGGCTCATCCCTGCACGTTTAGCGATTTCGCCAACACTGCAAGCGGAAAAACCTTTCTCCGAAAAGCAGTTAGCCGCCGCTTCCAACAAGCGGCGGCGTGAATCTTCTTTCTTATGAGAACGACTCATTTTCAATTAATCCTTGAAGGCTAATTGGTCAGCAAATATGGGAAATTGTCCGCATCACCGCGAAGTCTCCTCGCTCACTCCCACATAGCTAACAGAATGGCTCCTCTTGCCTCGCGAGAAGCAAGGCGCTTATAGGCGGCATCATATTGGTCGATGGGATAACGACTATCGATACGTGGACGAACCATGCCTGAACTAATAAACCCCCTCAGCGCATCGAATGCTTTAGCCACGTCTTGATCTGTCTCCAACCAAGCGTCGTATCCATGTAGACATTTTTCTTCAACCACGAGATCCGAAACCTTTACTTCCGCAGTATCCCCTCCCACAAAGCCAATCGAGACGGCTGTCCCTCTACGACGCAGCACCTGCACGAGAGGCCCCAGAAGCGCCCCACCTACCACATCGAAAACAAAATCGACCCCAACGCCATCAGTTAACTCATAGACCACAGAGCTAAGGTCCTGAGAAGACAGATCAATCACGTGATCAGCGCCAGACTCAATCGCACTCTCGACTTTTGACGCCGATGAAACTACAGCGATAGGAGTTGCCCCTAATGCCAGCGAGATCTGTACTAAAGCATGCCCCAATGCACCTGAGGCACCGGAAATAAGCACGGTATGCCCCACCCCGACGTTCCCAACACGTGTCAACGATTGATAAGCGGTGACGTAGTTGATTGGAATCGCTGAAGCTTCATCCAAGTTTACCGATGAGGGTAAATCGAAAAGACGTTTATTCTCGACCATCACCCATTGCTGCTGAAGCCCATCCTCGGTGATTCCTAACTGCCCACCACCGTAGATAGCCACTGGGGTACCTGGTGAAAATTGATCACTGGACTCTATCGTACCAGCACCATCGTTACTAAGAACTAGAGGCGTTACAGCGTGAGGCACCTTGCCCGAGCGCACAAGTTCAGAAAGCGGATTGACCGTCGCTGCATGAACTTTTACGAGAGAGTGCCCAGGCTTAAGCTGTGGCTGCGAACGTTCTTCTAACGTCATATCGGGAATGTCAGATAGACGGTTGGCGACTACAGCTTTCATAAATTCTTTCCTCCAATGTCACAAAGCGGTCCGAGCCGCCCAAGAATGTTACAAGCCAAAATTTGACTGACTAGTCAGTCATTATACACTTCTGGAGAAGGAGTTCAACGCGCAACCCCTGTAGCTCCTCCCTCATCATCGGCTCTCGTGAAACCGAAGCAGGTTACCCAGATAATGGGTAAGTACTATATCCATAGCCGCTGAATCCAATTCTCACTCAAATAGAGCCACACCCGCTCAATATTCACCTCTATTGGCATCTTGGCAGACAGGTTACCTGCCCACTCACAGCCGCTGCTCAGGCCAACCATATGATATTTAAAATTATTTTGTGAGATTTCATTACTCCAGGCCATACCAAGAAAGCTCAGAATCGAGGCTGTCATCCTGACGTTACTCGACAGAGATTTAGACCAAACTACACATCAGCCGATAACCCACGCCCGCCTCGGTCTGGATCAGGCGCGGCTCGTCCGGGTCGTCGCCGAGCTTGTGACGCAGTCGGCTGACCACGATGCGCAGGTAGTGGGTGTCGTGCACGTGGACCGGCCCCCAGATATCGGAGAGCAGCTGATGCTGGGTCAGCACGCGATCTGGCTGGCGGGCGAGCGCGGCGAGCACGCTGTACTCTCTAGGGGTGAGATGCACGGCTTCGCCGTGATGGGTGACCCGGCGATGGGCGAGATCGATGACCAGATCACCAATACACAGCCCGGCATCCGGCGCGCCCGGTGATGCCGAAGATGGCATGACGGTGCGCAGGATCGCGCGCACCCGTGCCAGCAGTTCCTGCACGCCGAATGGTTTGGTGATGTAGTCGTTGGCACCGGCATCCAGCGCGGCCACTTTTTCCGCCTCGCTGGCACGCACCGAGACCACCAGGACCGGCACCTCGCTCTGCGCGCGCAGGGCGTCGAGCACTTCCATGCCATCGATATCAGGCAGGCCCAGATCGAGCAGTACCAGGTCCGGGCGTTGGTGATTGAACGCCGCCACCCCGGCAGTGCCGTTTTCCGCCTCCAGCACCTCGAAGCCCTGGGAGCTCAGGCTGATGCGCAGAAAGCGCCGAATCTGGCGTTCGTCCTCGATCAGCAGAATGCGCGGCCCCGGCGTGCGCGGCGATTGCGGTGACTCGGCCATCACGGCTCCTCGTCGACGATCTCTCTTTCCTCGGGAGGATCCCACACTGGCAGGCGAATCACGATCTCGGTGCCTGATCCTGCACCTGAATCTGTACCCCAGTCCGCCGGGCGCGCGGCGATCTCGCCGCCGTGGGCGCCGACCATGCCGCGGCAGATCGCCAGGCCCAGGCCGCTCCCCTGGGGCCCGCGATCACCATCGCCACCGCTGAAGAACATGTCGAAGATGCGCTCGCGCAGCGCCTCGGGAATGCCCGGCCCCTGGTCGGCAATGCGGATCACCACCTGGCCGCCATCGCGGGAGGCCGCCAGCCGCAGTCGGCCGCCCTCGGGCGAGAAGCGCGCCGCGTTCTCGATCACGTTGATCAGCGCCTGTTCGATCAGCGCCGGATGCACGTAGAGCAGCGGCAGGTCGTCATCGAAATGGCGCTCGATGTGCAGACGCTCGACCACCGACCCCAGGCGTTTCAGCGCCGAACCGACGATGTCGGAGAGCGCCACCCAGTCACGTTCGAGCTTCAATCCACCGTGGCCGAGCCGGGTCATGTCGAGCAAGTTCTGGATATAGCGGTTGAGCCGCTCGCTCTCGTCGAGCACGCCGTCGAGCAGTTCGCGCCGGTCGGCGTCGGGCATCTCGGCCCAGAGATCACGCAGGGCGCTGGCCGAGCCGATGATCGAGGCCAGCGGTGTGCGCAGATCGTGGGAGACCGACGACAACAGCGCCGAGCGCAGGCGCTCGTTCTCCTCCGCCAGCCGTGCCGCGCCCAGATCCGCCACCAGGCGGGTGCGTGATAGCGCCGTGCCCAGTTGGTTGATCAGGCTATCGATCAGCGCCTCTTCGGCGGCGTCGAGCGTCCCGGCACGATCGCTTCCTTGTCTATTGCCCTCTTGTCTATTGCCCTCTTGTCTATCGCCTCGGGCTCGGTCACCCAAAGCCAGGCCGAGCACACCGTGAACCGCCTCTTTGCCACCGCTTTCGCGGATCGGCAGGAAGCGAAAACGCTGGGCGGCCAGCGTCTGCGTGCCGTGACCGCTGGCACGGCCATGCTGATAACTCCAGCGCGCCGCCTGTAGCGCCGGGCCATCGAGGGTGACACTGCCGGAGTGGGAGGCGCTGACACGCGGCGCTTCACCGGCACCAGGCGCGTCGACGAACACGCACGGCAACTGCAGGTGATCGGCCAGCGCCGTGACTGCGATCTCGCGCACACGCTGGTGATCCGCCGCCGCCGAAAGCGCGCGTGACACCGCGAGCATTTCCTGGATCTGCTGGCGGCTCTGGCGCAGTAGCGTGACCTGGCGACGCACCTTGCCCGCCAGTTGACCGGCCACCACCGCCACCAGGCAGAAGATCAGCACGGTCAGGATCTGGTCTTTCTGAATCATCGCCAGACTGAAGCGCGGCTCGGTGAACAGGAAGTTGTAGACAAGCCCGCTCAGCGCCACGGCCAGCATCGCCGAGCGGGTTCCCGACTGCAGGGCACTGGCGAGCACCGCGGCGAGAAAGATCAGCGACAGATTGGCCAGCTCGATCTCGCTCGACATCAGTTGCGCCACCAGCGACGCCACGCCGACGCCCAGCACCGGCCAGAGCCACTCATCTCGACGTAGCCACCGACAGGGCGGCCATTGCCAACGCGGCAGCCGAGGCCCGGCGCGGGAGGAGGCGGTGTTCTCTTCCGCCAGCACGATCAGATCGAACGGCAGCCGCTGCTTGAGCAGACGATCGACCAGCGGCGCTCGCCACCAGCGGCGCTTGAGCGGCGCGCGCCCGATCATCAGCGCGGTGATGTTGTGGCGCGCGGCATGATCGAGCAGCTCGCCCAGCGGGTCGTCGCCGCTGAGCGTTTCCCAGCGCCCGCCGAGCTGCTCGGTCTGCTGGCGCAGATTGCTCGATTCGCTCGCCGCCGCGGTGTCCAGATCGGACAGCGGCGTGACCTGCACCGCCTCCCACGGGGCCTGATGGCGCTGCGCCCAGCGGCTGGCCGCGCGCAGCAGGGCCTGATCGCCGCGCTTGCCCTTGACCGCGACCAGCAGCCGCGCACGCACCGGCCACGGGCCCGCCACGCCACCGGCGTCCATCACCCGGCGCACGTCGCTGTCGAGCCGCTGCGACATCACCTGCAAAGCGAGTTCGCGCAGCGCGGTGAGATTGCCGGGCGAGAAATATTGCGACAGCGCCGCCCGCGCCTGCTCCGGCACGTAGACCTTGCCCTGCTGCAGCCGCTCGATCAGTTCCTGCGGCGTGAGATCGA
Source organism: Salinicola rhizosphaerae (assembly GCF_014652715.1). GTDB lineage: Bacteria > Pseudomonadota > Gammaproteobacteria > Pseudomonadales > Halomonadaceae > Salinicola > Salinicola rhizosphaerae. Next base: position 24,328 of record NZ_BMZI01000011.1, read on the forward strand.
CGAGCGAAACGTCGCGGGCGCGCATGATCAGCCGGTCCGGTACGGTTTCACGCATGCGGATGCCGGTGATGCGCGCAACGTCATCGTTCAAGCTTTCGACGTGCTGCACGTTGAGGGTCGTCCACACCTCGATACCGGCGTCGAGCAGCTCCTCGATATCCTGCCAGCGCCGGGCGTGGCGCCCGCCGGGAATGTTGCGATGGGCCAGCTCGTCGACCAGCAGGATCGCCGGGCGTCGCGCCAGCGCGCCATCCAGGTCGAACTCGGCAAACCCGCGCCCGTGATGTTCACGCGTCACCGGCGGCAGCGTCGGTAGCCCCTCGCAGAGCTGCTCGGTTTCCGAGCGTCCGTGGGCTTCGATCACGCCGAGCAGGACGTCCTCACCCGCAGCGAGACGCTCTCGCGCCGTGCGCAGCATGGTACAGGTCTTGCCCACGCCGGGCGCGGCACCCAGAAAGACGCGCAACGACCCGCTCTCGCGGGTCGTTGCCAGCAGCGCATCCGGATCCGGACGCCCCGCTTCTCGTGTGCCACTCACACCGGAATTCTCATGCCAATCTCCTGCACCGTTTCAACGCCTCATTCTAGAGGACCGGATGCGTCGCGATACCATCCAGCGCCAGATTGAGTTTCAACACGTTGACCACCGGCTCCCCGACGAGGCCCCCGGAATCACGATAGCGCTCGACCAGCGCTCGCACCGCCTGCGGGTCCATGCTACGGACCCGTGCGACGCGCTCGATCTGGATTTCCGCGGCTGCGGGGCTGATATGCGGGTCGATGCCGGAGCCGGAAGCGGACAACAGATCCGCCGGTATCTGGCCCGGCGCGACACCATCGCGGGCGCTGATCCGTGCCGCATCCGCCTCGGCTCGCTCACGCAGTTCGGGATTGCTGGGGGCCAGGTTGGAGCCCCCGACACCATCGGCGGCGTAATCCACCGCCGACGGTCGGCCCTGGAAGTAGCGATCGTTACCGAACTGCTGGCCCACCAGCGTCGAACCCACCACGCGCCCCTGATCGTCGGCGATCAGGCTACCGCTGGCCTGATGCGGAAACCACATCTGCGACAGCCCCACCGCGATCAACGGATAGATCAGACCCAGGGCGAGCGCCATCAGCACGCTGAATCGCAGCGCCGTCAGCCAGCTGGTGGTGGCGCTCTCTCGTACATTCTCGCGGGCGGCCTCGCGGCGCGCCTCGGACACGGTCCGGCCTTTGGCGGATTGAGCCTTGTTCATCGTTGCCATTATCAATGTCCTCTCAGAAGAACGCGCCGATCACGAGATCGATCAGTTTGATCGTCGGGAACGGCAACAGGATGCCGCCGACGCCGTAGATCAGCAGGTTGCGTCTCAGCATGGCGCTGGCCGAGGCCGCCTTGACGCGCACGCCACGCAGCGCGAACGGGATCAGCGCCGGAATCACCAGGGCGTTGAAGATCACCGCCGAGAGCACCGCGGATTCCGGCGAGTGCAGATCGAGCACGTCGAGCGCGCCCAGCGCCGGTACGCTGGCAGCGAAGATCGCCGGCAGAATGGCGAAGTACTTGGCGACGTCGTTGGCAAGCGAGAAGGTAGTCAACGCGCCGCGCGTGATCAGCAACTGCTTGCCGATCTCCACCGCGCTCAACAGCTTGCCGGGGTCGGAATCGAGATCGACCATGTTGGCCGCTTCCCGCGCCGCCTGGGTGCCGGAGTTCATCGCCAGACCCAGGTCGGCCTGCGCCAGCGCCGGCGCGTCGTTGGTGCCGTCGCCCATCATCGCTACCAGCCGACCGGAGGCCTGCTCCTCGCGGATCAGTTCGAGCTTGCGCTCCGGCGTGGCCTCGGCGATGTAGTCATCGACGCCGGCCTCGGCGGCGATCGCGGCGGCGGTGATCGGGTTGTCGCCGGTGATCATCACCGTCTTCACGCCCATGTCCCGCAGCGCCTGGAAGCGCTCGGCGATGTCCGGCTTGATCACGTCGGACAGCGCGATGACGCCCAGCAGCACGTTGTCTTCACACACCGCCAGCGGCGTGGCGCCATGACGTGAAATGCGTTCGACCAGCGCCTCGAAATCCGCCGGCACGCGCCCGCCACCCTCGCGCACCAGCGTGGCAATGGCATTGGTCGCGCCCTTGCGCCAGCAGCGTCCGGAGGCGAAATCGAGACCCGAGACGCGGCTAGCGGCAGTGAAGGGCACCACCTCCGCTTCCTGGGTCATCTCCAGTTCGGCGCCCTGCTCTCGGGCGAGCGAAACGATGGAGCGTCCTTCCGGCGTCGGGTCTTCCAGCGAGCAGAGGCCGGCCACGCGGCGCAGGCGCTCGAGCTCGACGTCGTGACAGGGCGCGAACTCGGTGGCGCGACGGTCGCCGAGGGTAATAGTGCCGGTCTTGTCGAGCAGCAGCGTGTCGATGCTGCCGGCGATCTCCACCGCCTTGCCGGATTTGGCCACCAGATTGGCGCGCATGGCGCGCTCCATGCCGGCAATACCGATCGCCGGCAACAAGCCCCCGATGGTGGTCGGGATCAGACACACCAGCAGCGCCACCAGCATGACGGTGGAAGTCTCGATCCCCACGAACAGCGCCATCGGCACCAGCGTCACCACCACGATCAGAAAGATCAGCGTGAGCGTGGAGAGCAGCACCGACAGCGCCAGCTCGCTGGGCGTCTTCTGGCGGTTGGCGCTTTCGACCAGCGCGATCATGCGGTCGAGCAGCGACTCGCCCGGATCCGCGCTGACCTCGATCACCAGTTCGTCGGAGAGCAGTTTGGTGCCGGCGCTGACGCCGCTGTTATCCGTGCCCGCCTCGCGCAGGACCGGCGCGGATTCACCGGTCACGGCGGACTCGTTGATCGAGCCCGCGCCCTGGATGATCTCGCCGTCCGCCGGAATCAACTCGCCCGCCACCACGCGAACGCGATCGCCTCGACGCAGCTGATCGGCACTGACGGTCTCTTCCTCATTCCCACGACCGCTATTGCTCAGGCGGCGTGCCTTGAGCTCGCCGCGGGTTGCGCGCAGGCTGCCGGCATGCGCCTTGCCGCGGGCCTCGGCCATCGCCTCGGCGGCGTTGGCGAACAGCACAGTGGCCAGCAGCACCAGCGTGACGATCAGCGCAAAGGCACCCTGACCCGCGTCAGCAGAAAAGGCCATGCCGGTGTAGAGCGCGCAGACCAGCGTGCCGATGGCGACCACCGCCATGACCGGATTGCGCGCCAGGCTCTTCGGATTCAGGCGCCGCAGGGATTCGCCCATCAGTGTCAGCGTGGGAATCCGGTGCGCTTTGGCCTTATCGTGAGATTCAAGAGCATCGCGGGATTCGAGAGCCGAGTCGTTTGATTGCATTGTTGCCATGAGTTTTTCCTGATTCCCCGTCATCACCAGGCCAGCGTCAGTTGTTCGGCGATCGGGCCGAGCACCAGCGCAGGCAGGAAACCGAGCAGATTGACGATCACGATGACACCGGCGGTCAGCCCGACGAAGGCGCCGGTTTCCAGCGACAGCGTGCCGCGCCCTTCCGGCGCCGTGCGTTTATCGGCGAGCCAGCCGGCAACCGCCAGCGGCACCAGCATGGGCAGGAAGCGACCGATCGCCAGCGCCAGCACGCAGGTCAGGTTCCACCACGGCGTGGCGTCACCCAGCCCTTCGAATCCCGAGCCGTTGTTGGCGAACGCCGAGGTGTATTCGTAGAGCACTTGCGAGAGGCCGTGGAAGCCGGGATTGGAATTGCCGGTCAGCGTCGGGAAAGCGAGCGTGATCGCACTCAGACCGAGGATGATCAGCGGCTGAGCGAGGATCGCGAGCGAAATCCAGCGCATTTCGCGGGTTTCCAGCGGCTTGCCGAAGAGCTCCGGCGCGCGGCCGATCATCAGCGAGCCGATGAACGCCGCCAGCATCAGATAGAGCAGGTAGCCGATCAGCCCCACACCCACGCCGCCAAAGGTGACGTTGACGAACATATCCATCATTAGCCCCAGCCCGCCCAGCGGATTGAAACTGTCGTGCATGGCGTTGACCGAGCCGTTGGAGGTCTGCGTCGTCCAGCTACCCCAGAGCGCGGACAGTTCGGAGCCGAAGCGCAGCTCCTTGCCCTCGAGGTTGGGGCTGTCGGCGATGGCAAGCCCACTGAGTGCCGCGTTGGGCATGCGCTCGGAGACCACCACCAGCGTGGTGCTGATCAGCGAGAAGGCGATCATTACCGCGCCGATGCCGACCATGAGGCGCCGCCGGCCGCTGATCACGCCGACGGCGATCAGCGAGGCCACCGGGATCAGCAGGATCGCGATCGTCTCGATGATATTGGCGATCGCCGTGGGGTTCTCCAGCGGCACGCTGGAATTGGGACCGTACCAGCCGCCGCCATTGGTGCCGAGCTGCTTGATCGCCACCATCGGCGCCACCGGCCCGCGCGGGATCACCTGTTCGCTGCCGCCGTCGAGCTGGGCCACGCGCTGCGCGCCATCGTAGGTCGCGGGGACGCCCTGCCAACTCAGCAGCAGCGCCACGATCAACGCCAGCGGCAGGAACACGCGCATGACGATACGCATCAGATCGACGTAGTAGTTGCCGACACCAGTCGTTTCCGTGCTGTCGCTCTCGGCAGCGTTCGTATCGCGACGTTTGCGCAACAGCGTACGCGTGATCGCCAGCAGCACCGCCAAGCCGGTTGCCGGGGTCAGGAACTGCAGCGTGACGATGGCCACGGTCTGGCTGAAGTAGGAAAGCTCGGCCTGGCCGGAATAGTGTTGCTGGTTGGTGTTGGTGGCGAACGACACCGCCGTGTGCAGCGCCGTGTTCCAGTTCATTCCAGCGATGCCGTCGGGGTTGAGTGGCAGCACACCCTGGACCATGAAGGTGAACCACACCAGCACGATCAGCAGCACGTGAAGCTTCAACACCGCCAGCGCGTAGCGCCACCAGGAGAGCGACACGCGCCGGTCGACGCCGGCCAGCGTCAACAGGACGTTCTCCACCGGGCCGAAGAGGCGGTCCAGCCAGGTGTGGCGATCGGTATCCAGCGCGCGGCCCATGTAGAGGCCCAGCGGCAGCGCCAGTCCGATCAGTAGGGCGTAAATCCAGGTCATCGCACTCATGTCAGAAACGCTCCGGCTGACACAGCGCAACGAACAGATAGACGGCGGTCGCCAAGGCGACCGCCAGCAGGATCAAGGTCATGGTTCGGCTCCACGTTTCAGGAGCGCTCAGTCTCGACCCGGCCCGCGTAAAAATGCCATATCGTAATCAAAGCTTAGGCGTAAAAAAAACGCAAACGGGAACACTAACCACTTAGGAAAAATTAGACCACGGAGGTAACCGAAAGCGTTAGCAGTGACGCCAATATCCTTAGAAGCAGTTCAATATTAACTTTTTCAAGGAAAACACGAAAACTATCTAAAACAAGAACAATAAACGAGCAAGACAAAATTAAAAGAACGGCCACCCCCATTTTTAATATGAGAAAAATGGAAAACAAGACCCTCATGACCTTACAAAAAATCAGCCAAAAACCTCGGCAAAAAATAGACCAGCAGGCTATCTTTTTGGCCACCTATGTCAGCACATAAAGCTCAGCTAGGCTTGATAGCAATAATCACAAAAATTATAATCAGCTACTTCAATATCTGCATGCATGGTCCCATATCGCGTATAACTCATTTCATAGGAGTGATCATCACCTCCCTGACATTGGCACGCCTATCGGCATCAAGGGAAAAAATAACACAATCGGCAACATCTTCAGGCTGAAGCTTTCCTGATTGTGATTGCTCAAAAAAAGGTGTATCAACAATGCCTGGAGAGATAATGGTCACGCGCGCCCCCCAATCCTTAAACTCTTCTGCCAAATTGCCAGCGTAACCATGAACGAACCACTTCGTAGCCGAATACACGGATGCTTTGAAATGCATTCGGCCCGCGTCGGAGCCCGTAATGACTATATGGCCTTGATTTTTCCTAAAATATGGAGCGACAGCTTTGGATGTCCATAAAACTCCCATGATGTTGAGTTCGACCATGGATTGCCAGTCATCGGGTTCGGCGCTCAACGTATCCGCTATAGTCTCCCCGCGTCCAGCGTTGGCAAACGCTGCTGTTACGTCACCAAAATGGTCCGCTAGTTTCTCCACTGCTCGCTGTTGATCTTCGAAACTCCGAGCGTCACCAACCAAAGCTATCGCACCTTCACCAAGTTCTACCTTAAGAGCCTTGAGCTTTTCGGCCGACCGAGCAAACAAGCCCACTTTCCATCCATCAGCTATAGCGCGCCTGGCAGTTGCCGCCCCGATCCCCGAAGATGCCCCAGTTATAAATAGCACCTTATCACTCATGAACCATCTCCGTTAAACAACAAACCAAATAAACGTTAAATCACGTACTGTCGCGAAAACACTCGAGGCATTCCACCTTTCATGAAACCTTTTTGATCTGTAACGACTTCTTTTTGCCCGCGCTCAGAGTCGAAGAGTCGCTTAACGAGATCTTCTTCCGTTGGAAAATGCAACTCGGCGACCCCCCCTATTGAAGCCGCATCTTTTTCCCTGTCTTTTATCCACCATTGGGTGTAGCGACCGACTCCAATATGTACGCGCTCAACGGTTTCTGGATGATTTCCCCACATTCTATCTATAGCGGACGGCATCAGGTCATTATGAAAATAGAGACCATATAAGTAACTGATGCCATTGGATGGATAGCCCTCCCGGATACTACCTTTGTCAAGTACGACCCGTCGCTCGGCAATATATTCATCACAACGTTCGATATTAGAATGCAACCCAAGAGAATCAACTAATTTTTCCATTTGACCATATTTCGTGGCCAGAACCACGTCGTGCCCAGGCCATGGAAATGCAATTTCAGCAGTCTGTTGCATATCTTTTGGAAACTGCAGACCCTCGGGGCCGCTCGTGTCAGAAATACGCCGATAGATATAACTTCCTTTTAATTCATTCCAAATATCGCTGCTCAGCGCTCTAATCTTCCCATCGATGACCTCTAGCTTCTTCGCATCGTCCAGACGAATCATACTTAGTTCGTAAATTGCTATCGTCATTAAAACTTCTCCATAAAAAGTCTAAAACCAGAAACCACGTTGTTAACAAGTTGGCATGCCAACGCATACTTTTTTCAGCATCAACTGTCTTGATAATCGACTTATCGCTCTTTATTAGCGTAGTACTAGATAGCGACCGAATCAAATTTGCGGATAATTACTTTGTACACGCTCCACGCCCCTATCTTGAGCAGCTACAGCGCTGTGATCATTCCTCAACCCGGCAGAGCCAGCCCATTGATCTGCTTACGCATATTAAGAGCTTCGCGGCACAAGTACACGCGCAGGCCCGCTCACGGACCGGATCATGACGCCACCGTGACAGCGACGAAACGCGACGGTCGATAGCGTGGAGATACGCCGATGCCCTGTACCGGTGAGCGCTGCTCTCAAGCCATCAACTAGGCCAATGTGAGATGCCGCTCCGATGCATATTTACATAGAGCCAGTCCGCGGGATGAGCCGCGAGACAGATGATCCAACCAGGAGGCCTGCGTCGAGGTCAATTCGCTCATGATATTCTCCAGCAATGGAAAGGCATCAGTCTGCAGGTGGCGGATCAGACCGAGAAGATAGAGTTTGTAGAGCGCTTGCCACATTCTGATTTATGAAGATGCCGAGACAGCGCGCCCGTCTGCCGAGCAGGCGGTTTGGGGTGTATCTGGGTAATATCGGCCCGGGCGGTAACATCCGTATCGTAGATCACGGCGGCGATCCGGTGCTGAGCGCCGCCGGGTCGGTGCTGGGCGTCAGCCGTAGCGGTGTGCTTGGGTCCGCGCCCCCGCGCCCTGCGCCAACAGGAACACCAATGGGATCGCAAAAACAGCGGCACTGACCAGCGGGATTTCCGGGTAGTCGAACCCCGCATTGAGGACAGCTCCTCCCACGACGGCTCCCAGGCCGTTGCCAAGGTTGAAGGCCCCGATGTTGACCGAAGAGGCCAGCGTGGGGGCGTTCTGTGCCGCGCGCATCACCCGCATCTGCATCGTCGGAACCAGAGCAAAGCACAGGCCACCCCAGATGAAGAGCAGCAATAGCGTCGGAATCAGTTGGGTCAGAACCAGCTTCAGCGCGATTAGCAGAACGATTAGCGACACGAGGGTGACGACCAGCGTGACCTGCAACGACTTGTCCGCCGCTCGACCGCCCAGAGAATTGCCCACTGTCATGCCTAGCCCCACGATCACCAACGCCAGCGTAATCATCTGTGCACTGACGCCGGTGGTGTTCTGCAGCATCGGCGCCACGTAGGTGAAGACGGTGAATTGCCCAGTCGAGGTCATCACGGTCATGCCGAGGGCAGCCAAAACGGGGCGCCGCAGCATTACGCCGATCTCGGCCTTGGCGTCCACGCCCCCCTTGGTCGGGATATGTGGCAGGGCTCGGGTCAAGGCTAGGGCCGAGACCAAGCCAAGGGCGGTGATCACCATGAAGGGTACGCGCCATCCGGAGTATTCGCCCAGGTAGGTCATGGCGGGCACGCCAGCGACATTGGCCACAGTCAGCCCCATGAATACGGCCGCGACGGCGCCAGCCTGACGATTCGGAGGCACGAGGCTGGCAGCCACCAGCGCGCCGACTCCGAAGAAGGTGCCTTGGCATAGCGCGGTGAGCACGCGTGCCACCAGCAGCACCTCGTAGCTGGGCGAGAGAACTGCCAGCAGGTTGCCCGCGGTCAGCAGCAACGCCAGCAGGACCAGGAGACGATTGCGAGCCATCCGCCCGGCGGCCAGCGTCACTGCCGGAGCAAAGATCGTGACGCCGAAGGCATAGGCCGTGACTACCATGCCGGCGGTCGGGATGGAGATGCCAAGATCATTCGCGATCACCGGCAGAAGACCCATCGGCGAGAACTCCGTCAAACCGATGGTAAAGGAGCCTAGCGTCAGTGCCACAAGGGCTGGATTGAACTTCATGTAATTTCCTTCATGTCACGTGGATGCACTCGGGCCGCGGCTCGTCAAGAAACATGAGTCCACTTTGGGCCAGTTAGTCGCCGCGATGCAGGCTGTCGTGAGACAGATTATTCGTAAGCGTTCCACAAACCCCATTTTGAGCGGCTTGCAGTGCTGTGTTCGGTATTCAGACCGGCGCCTCTTTCCACCGCCAAGGCAGTAGGCAACTGAGCTCGTCTTCCGCATCAAGCGTCGGCAACATATCGAACACGAATGGCAGCGCGATCTGGCCGACGCGAGCACGGTGCCTGGAAGGCGTATCGTCGCTGTTAGTGGTGCTCTCATCATTGATCGATGACGCGCCAGCCTCATCGGCACTTTCTTCGTCCACCGCCGCTTCGGCTTCATTGATCAGCAGATTGGCCTGCTCGACGCGGTACTTCTCGGTGGAGGGACCAAACTGACGTTCGATGGCCAAGCGGAACTGCTCGAAGAGCGCTGCCTTGGTAGCTTCCCACTGCGCTCCCTTTAGAGCCATCAACGCCAGCAGACGAGCGTTCTTGCCTTCCATTGTGGCCACACGGCGCTGCAGCTGGTAGAGGCTGTGGGGGGTGTGGAAAGTCATGCCGGCAGGATACCGGCATGGCGCGTCCTCGGCGAGGGGGCAGCCGACGGATTGCAATGGTAATGTCTGGTGCGGCTTCATCGCATCGAGATAGTAGCCATCAAGCAGCCAGTTGAGTTCCTGCCCGGAAGGCATGATGGTGTCGCCCTCAAGCTGCTTTGGCCATTGGAAGCGTTCGCGCTCGGGGCTCTTATACCAGACCACGAAGCCATTGCGATCCCACTAGAGCAGCTTCACCTTGCCGCGCTGGCGATTGCCGAAGATGAACACCGCCGCCGCGAAGGGATCGAGCGCCATCGCTTCCTGAACCAGTAGCGCCAGTCCATCGATCTGCTTACCCATATCGACAGGTTCGCGGCATAGGTACACCCGCAGCCCGCTATCGCGGTCGGATCATGACGCCACCGTGACAGCGGTGGCGCGCGCCGTTCGGTGACGTAGCGGTACATCAATGCCCTGTACCTGCAAGCGCTGTTCCCAGGTCACCAACTCGGCCATTGTGGAATGCTGCTCCGATGCATATTTGCATAGAGCCAGTCCGCGGCATGAGCCGCGAAACAGATGACCCAACCAGGAGGCCTGCGTCAAGGTCAATTCGCTCCTGATATTCTCCTGCAATGGAAAGGCATCAGTCAGATGGGTGGCGGATCAAGCCGAGAAGAGAGGCTCTGGACTCATGGTTTGTTGTAACAAGTAATGATTACAATGAATTTCTACCGCTAGAAGCCACTCTAGCATCTGACACTCGGACTCAAATAGATCTTATGAGGAACTTGAGTATTTATCTGCTAAAGCTTTGCAATTAGAGAGACCGCTCCCAATTTGTTGAAGCCTTACAATAAAAATTCAGAAACGGTACAAATAGCCTCATTTCTCGATCGATCTCAGTTTGACGCCGCAATTAATCATAGAACAAGAATTAATAGCGAAACAGCCGACCTGATTATGAAAATGACAACACCAAGAACCATTAGGTGAGTTCCATCTCAGCGAACACTGACAAATAAAATCGTGTCACACGCGCAGCGTGTGAATACCAAATCGTACTTATGCACTAGCCTATCAGACACTTCACACACCTAATAGCGCAATAATTACTAAGCATATGACTATATGCATGCACGACAGGAAGCCACTTAAACCGACCCTCGGTCAATAGCAAACTTTCGTTCCATCAAAACAATAAATCACAGACTAATCTTGTTGCGCAAAAGTAGCCACAAACCATTCAATAAACACTTGCAAGCGCGCGCTTTTTCTTTGGCTCGGCGGATAAACAATTTTTAGCGGCATAGGCGGGCGCGTCCAATCGGGAAGAATCTCAATTAACTCACCACTTTGGATATGCGGAGAAACAAAATTTTTTATATGCTGCCCTACGCCTAAGCCGCTGAGATTCATAGAAAGCAAGCCAACACCATTATTAGCAACAAACTGATTATTGGCAATTTCAAAATATTCATTTTCTTTCTTGAAGATTAGTGGCAACGTCACAGATGACGAAGATCTAAAGTAGGAAATCGTGGGATAAAGGTTTTCTATGTCTTCCGGTCTTTTTGGCACCCCCTTTTTCTCAACAAGCGAAGCCGAAACACATGTTACAAAATCCAAGTCCATAATCTTACGCTCAACCATACCGGGCATGCTCCCCCCCCCAACGCGAATTACGCAATCAATTCCCTCCCCTAATATATCCGCTCTTGTATCACTCATACCTAGCCCCAATGTAATTTCAGGGTATAGGTCATAGAAACTTCTGAGCTCAGGAATTAATAAATAAGTTGCAAACCCCACTTGACTATCTACACGAATGTGCCCTTCTGGCAAAATCTTTTTACCTGACACCTCTGCATCTATAGACTTGAGACTTGTCAAAACACTCACAGCACCTTTGTAATATTCATACCCTTCCTGAGTTATCAACATCTGACGAGTAGTACGAATTAGCAACGACACGCCAAGATGATTTTCCAAATCTTTAACTATCTTACTTACCGTAGATGTAGGCATTCCTAAAGATCTAGCAGCTTTATTGAACGCGAGATTTTCAACTACTTTCGTAAATACTTCCAAAGCCAAAAACTGATTCATTTTTCCCCAATTATCCACACAAATGGATAGTGTTATCAAAAAAAAGGTATTTTATACATAAAAACAAAACCCTACAATAGTAGCATACTGCCTCAATAAAGTGGTCTTCGTGAGGCACCATGAATCAACATACATCTATAAGGCTTCAGGACTTAAGCAATGAAAAAAGCGCTGATTATAAATGCCCACCAACATTATGAGGGATGGGCAGAAGGCAGCTTAAATCAATTACTCGTAACTACGGCAAAAAATTCGCTGGAGTCTTTAGGTTATCAAATCATTACCACTGACGTTGACAAAGGCTATAACATAGAGCAGGAAGTCAATAAGCACGTCGAATCTGACATTGTGATTATACAGACACCAATGTATTGGATGGCCACCCCATGGATATTCAAAAAGTATATTGATGAAGTTTTCAACTTCGGACTCGGCTCAGCATTATCGAAAAACGATGGAAGAAGCCGTCATGAGCCAACAAAAAACTATGGAACAGGAGGATTGATGCAAGGAAGGAAGCTCCTGATTTCCGTCACACTGAACGCCCCTGAAGAGGCTTTTAATGAAGATGAATTCTTCAATGGCCGAAGTGTAGACGAGGTTTTCATATGGCTTCATAAAGCATATCAATTTAACGGATTCACATCACTAGAGGGATTTTCCAGCCATGATGTTAAGAAAAACCCCAGCATCGAAAATGATATTGAACGTTATCAACGACATCTTGACAAAGCAACCTCAAATTTAATGTGATTTTATACACTTAAAACTAAAGAATTGATCCAAGGGGCGATACTACTTTGCTTTCTGTGCGGCCTGCCGGCCCCTATGTGATTAATAATTGGTTTGTTAAATAGCGCTGGTCGCCTTCCCGCGTGAAGTAATCGGTGACCGACTTGCCGGTCAGTGAGCGCCGTTCGCATCGCGAAGGGAGCTTGCTGCCCCCACGCACTTTATAAATGTCCTGGCGTCCCTAACCGATTGGCTGCGACCCAGCGTGTGGCACGGTCGATGGCGACGCACGGATAGCGCTACTGCTCCTCATCAAGCATCCGGGGCAGGTGCTTAATATTGATGTGAGCACACCCCGGGGCTCGTAGTCCTTGAAGGGCTTGTGCCGTAGCTTTCCATCATCGCCAGCGTTCAGGCGAGCCAGTTCGGCCAGTGTCATTATCTCGCGGCGCGTGGGCATGCGGTGCAGGCTCGAGCGAGACAGTCGAGGGCTCAGGAACTCACGTGCTACAACCGGATGCAATAAAGCACTGCGCCTCTAAGACTGTCTAGGCAGGTAGTTGAGCAAATCAGGTCGATCCGCATCGAACTGCTTTTGCCAACGAAGTAGCTCGGGCTTTCCCTGCTCCCACTCGCCACTAAACCGCAGATCCAGGTAGGCCAACATGCAGCGCAGTGCCACTTGGCCCGCACTCATCTTACGTGGCAAACCGGGCACAGTATCTTCGAGTAAAGAAAGAGACCGTGAGACCTTTCCCCAGTAACGATCCAAGAGAGACTGGCTGATCTGTTCGGGCTCGCGCAAGCGTCGCTCCATGACATGAGCTAGCAGACAGTCGCATACTCCATCAGACAATGCCTCCAACTTCTGCGAGACGAATCGCTCTACAGGACTATCCCCGTGCAGCGCACCGACGCTCAGCTCGTCCAAATAGGTTGTGATCAGACGGCTATCAAACACAGCATCCTCATCATTGACCAGAACGGGTACTTTCCCTAGCGGATTTACCTCCAGCAGTTCAGAGGGCTGAACGCTTGGATCAATCATCACCTGATCAAATGAAAATCCTCCAAAGGCAGCTATCATGCGCGCTTTCGCAGCAAAGGGTGATGTAGGTGAGTAAAGAATTTTGAGCCTAGCCATTATAAAAAAATCTCACATAAACGTTAGTTAATATATCTCTAGCCACGCCAGGATCATCTCCAAGCGTTCATATAAAGCCTCGGAGCACACCGGGAAACACCCTTTAGGAGTGACATCTCACTCTTCAGCCCAAGAAAACGCGCATCGTCGGATTATTTCACAGCGACCCTTCCCTTAGGTTCTGTCTAAAAAGTACCTGCGCTCGACAATACGGCTTTAAAAATTGGCTCAGAATACTCATTTACACCCTGTAAACTTCGTTTCTTCGCCAATTTTTGTTTTGTCTTATCTTCGCTCGCCGATTTTTCAGACGGGGCCTAGACCGCTATCTCATCTGTTCCTTATTCATAAAGGCAAGAAGACCCGCGAGGGAAGTCAGCACAACGACTATTACAGCAATAACTGCAATTGCCCCAGCAGTACCCAATACACGAACCAGTGGCCAAGAGGCGGCAATAGATCCACCACTAACTGCATAGCCAACGGTATTGAGAATTGCGTAGGCTCCGCGTAGTTTTGGCAATGGCGTAATGCGACGAACCAAGGTCAGCCCCACCAATTGACCCAAGCCCTGAGAGGCACCACTCAACGTAGCAGACGCAAACAAGGCTGTTGGTGAGTCGACATTGATTCCCAACACCAAGATGATTGCGCCTAAACCACCCGCAAAGAGCGCAACAGAAGCCTGCGCCAAGGGAGTAATTCTCGCGGCGACCAACTGCGCAACGAATGCTGAGCCAAAGACCAGGAACACCAATAGCCCAGCAAGCAAGGCACTGCTAATCCCGAGAGAGTCCTGAAGGTACGATGATCCAATCGACATGTAGATGCCGCTTGCGATGTAGCAGGATG
>NZ_BMZI01000011.1:38718-41484 GCF_014652715.1 Salinicola rhizosphaerae
TTAGAAACCTCAACAGATGCACTATCTATCCCTGCCTTCACCGTAGAACGACCAACAGCCTTCAGACTTCCATCTCGTAGCAATGCCACGGCACCGATGAGAAGTAGCACTGCCTCAGCTATGAAAACCAGACGCGTTGGAGCAGGGGCAAAGTCGGCAAACAAGCCCCCCAGCAATGGGCCACAGGCCAAGCCACTGGAGATGGCAAGAGAAGCGACTAGCGAGGGCCGAGCGTGCTTGGCACGCTCAAACACCGCTGTAATCGCCGCAGGGCCACAGGAAATAAACACCCCTGCGGCCATGCCACTGACCAATCGACCGAGCATGAGCTGCCATGCCGTCTCGGCGCCCGCAAAAGCTACCGAGGCGAAACAGCTCAGAAGGGCCGCACCGACCAGCGACATACGCCAACCAATCCGGTCGACGTAGCGGCCAAGCCCAAGCAGCCCTATCAACACACCCCCTTGATATAGGGAGAACAACACCGTGATGGTTGCCGTCGGAAACCCGATCTCATCCTGCCATAACGGATAAATCGGCGATGGCATGTTTGAGAGCAGGAATGCGGCGAATACTAGGGCTGCTGCAATCACTTGTTAAACTCCGGTACGCTTGAGCGCTCAGCGCCGGTATACCAGGTGGCAGGAACCCATGCTTGGCGCCCAGCATCATGGAACGTCTGCTCAAAGTCCGCCACCATGGCATTGCGTAGCGCCTTGGTTTCAGCCATGTCGATCGACAAGGTTTCCCAACGCTCTCTGTCGCCGATGATGGCTACGCCATACGCTTCTCGTGCACGCTCAATACTGATGTATTCGTCAATTACATCTTCGAGCACCAGTTGAGGGTCACGCACAAGTGGCGACCCGTAGCCACCCGCTCCCGAACCGAGGGAGACGATCGTGTCCCGGGTTTCCAGCATTACTTCTGCGACAACATCCTTGACTTGGTGGTAAGCGCCATCGGCATTAACTACCCATGCCTCAGGCCCAGACGCAGCACCGCCACCATGAATTCCTTGCGAACGATTTTCCACTCCTTCCATGTAGTAGTACGAAGCCGCAGGTGCGTGAGCAGGCCCATATGAGGAAACAGTGCCAGGAGCGCCTCGAAAATTACCTGCCCCCTCGGAGTCAGTCCTTACCGTCGCATGCTGCCAGACTACCAGTGGATAGCGCTGTTCGGTGATTTCGGATGAATCCAAGTGTGGAATTCCTGCTCCCATGATGGTAGCAAAAGACAGCCAGCCATCGCTAAAAGCCGTAGCCGGGCCGCCAGAAGAGCCAGAGAAAACCTGGAAGATGTATTCCTCACCGTTACGCTTGGGATCACGCCCCGACACAACGGCCTCATGGGGAGGACAGCCATAAGGCGGCTCCGCTGCTCCAATGTCTTCCTTCGACATCGACGCGATCCCTGACAGGATCATCCCAGTCACTCGGTCAGTAATTGTACGCGTTGCTGCAGAGCAGCTGGCTGGATGACGGGGGATACCCACCACACAATTCTCACGAACCAAAATATCGATTCGCCGATGGCTACCTGACGTGTTGGGGACGCTGAATGCCTCGCCTCCTTCTGAGGTGTTCAGAGCCATCAGGATGGCGGTCACCGCGTTGTTTTTTGAGGTGGCCTCAGTGAGGTTGAGCCCTGTAGGAGTGCAATCAGGGTTATCTCGCAAATCCACAGCGATACGACCTTCTTCAGGCTTGACCTCCACGCTTGCATGCAGATCAAGACCATCCGGAATGCCAGGAAACGCGTCCATTTTGGTCTTGAGGTCAATCTTACCAGCCGGCAGCTTTGCAATGCCTGCCGCCGCCATACGCTCGCCATAGTTCAGCCACTCGCTGATGAACGCCCTCAGGTGCTCAATGCTCTTGAAGCTGGCACAGAAGGCTTGCAAGCGCTTTTCGGCCAGGCGAAGTGCCCCGAGAGAGGCCAGATAGTCGCCGTACCAGGTATCGAAGGCCCGGATACGAACACGAGCCATTCCAATGATATCGCTCACATCCTGATAGTTTGACTGCACCTTCACACACGGGAAAATCAAGGCGCCCTCTTCGTAGACGTCTCGCGCACGAGGCATGTAGGTGGTGGGTTGTGAGTTACCGATATCAACTTGGTGTGCCTTGGCGATTGCGGTAAATACATGCTCCCCCTGGTAGAAAACCGGTACCACTAACGTATGGTCAGCTGCGTGGGTGTTACCGTCGTAAGGATCGTTGTGCAAAAACGCGTCGCCCTCGCGAAAATCTGGATGCTTGCGTGCCATCGACTTAGCGATAAGGGTAGAGCCGTAGACGTGCACCGGAAAACCACCCGGGGCAGAGATCAAGTCATGGTCACTGCTGGTGATTGAGCAGGAGAAGTCGTGCGCTGCCATGGTCGTGGAGCGCGCAGTACGGATCATCGTGTTGGTCATTTCACGGGTGATGCTATCCAACCGATTCGCCATGATGCTGAGCGTAATCGGGTCAATTTGATCGACGTTGGAAGTAGTGTTGGTCATTTCGAATCCTTGGTCTTGAGCTCAAAAGGCCGTTGTCAGTCGAGAGAAATCAGGTAGTGAGTCGGACGGGTCAGCGCAGTCGAGTCAGGCGGAAGAACGATCGTCGTTGTCGGCTCCTCAATGACGGCCGGGCCTTTGATCGTGATGTTGCTAGGCAGCTTTTCTACCCGGTAGACAGCACCCTGCAACTCAACGCCATCAAAGAACATCCGGCGATAGGACGGCTCTGGTATTGACTGGTCAGCCCCGAGCAG
>NZ_BMZI01000012.1 GCF_014652715.1 Salinicola rhizosphaerae
TTCGATCAGGACCAGCGGCGACAGCTTGCGCTAACCCATGGGCTATCCGCCGCCTTGGAATCCGACGATCAGCTCTATTTGCTCTATCAGCCAAAAATCGATCTACATTCGGGGAAGATGGTCGGTGTCGAGGCGTTGATGCGCTGGAAGCATCCTGTCTACGGAGAAGTGCCGCCCATGGACTTCATTCCCCTGATCAGCCAGACAACGCTGATCAACCCGCTAACGTGCTGGGTCATTCGGGAAGCGGCGCGCGTGATTCAGCAGTTCGAGGCGGCGGGGCGCCCGACGGTGGTGTCGGTGAATGTCACCACCACGAATCTGATCGATGAGGCGTTTTACGACGACCTGCTCGCGATACTGCAGGCGCAGCAGATCGAGGCCTCTCTGCTCGAGGTCGAGTGCCTGGAAATGGAAGAGTTGCTGAAGGACCCCCGGGCCCTGAACACGCTCACCAAGCTACGAGCGCTCGGGGTTCGCGTAGCGCTGGATGATTTCGGCAGCGGATACAGCAACCTCAACTACCTGCGCAGGATCCCGGCGGACGTGATCAAACTGGATAGAGCACTTATCAGTGATATCGCCACTGATGCCGGCAGCCGGGCTATCGTGTTCCGGCTGATTCAAATGCTCAACCACTTCGGGTTCGAGATCGTCGCGGAAGGGATCGAAGACCAGCCCACGGTGGATCTACTCAAGCGCTACAACTGCCATACCGGCCAAGGCTACTTCTTCTACCGTCCTTTGAAACTCGCCGACGCCATCGAGATAAGCCAGCGAAGCGCCGCCTCCTGAGCCGCATTGATGGCTTTGTTGGAAAGACAGTCACTCAACAACCCCTGACATGATCGCTAATCGCATGAAAGAGCCACGGGCGCCGGTAAGGAGCGCTTTGGCAACGACTGTAAGAAAGGAGATAAAAAGAGTGGTGCCCCCACCAGGATTCGAACCTGGGACCTTCCCCTTAGGAGGGGGACGCTCTATCCAGCTGAGCTACGGGGGCTTCGTACGATGCCGTACAGGGCGGGCCGGGGAAGGGGCCACACCAAGCGCTGAAGCGGCGCACAGTATAAGCGCCGGATTCGCCGAGATAAACCCGCTGACGGATTGTGAAGCGACGTTGGCAGCGGCCGTTGCTACAATGCCGCCTTTCTTTCGATAGCCGCGTGCCATGTCTCGCTTTCAGGACGACTTCCCCGCTCGTAGCGGTGCCGCCCCTGCGGTTTCCGGTCTTGGCCGTTCCGATCACGGGAAGGCTCGCCACGGCAATGATGTACCGGTAGCGCAAGATCGCGTTTTCGACGGGCTGGCAGACAAATTTGCCGATGGCCTTTACGCAACGGGGCGCGGGCAGATTCGGCTGGCGGTGCTGGATGAGGTGCTTTCGCGAGAGCTTCCGGCCAATGGCTTGCCGGCGCTGGATGTCGGCGGTGGCCTGGGGCAGATGAGCGCGTGGCTGGCCAGGCGAGGGCACGCCGTGACGCTCGCCGAGCCCTCCGCAGATATGCTGACGCGTGCCGAAACGACCGTGGCAGGGCAGAACGTCGCGTTGTTGCGCGCGCCGCTGCAGGCACTGCCGGCGCAGGCGCCGGGGCCCTGGTCGATCATCGTCTGCCATGCGGTGCTGGAGTGGTTGGCCGATCCCCGCGCCGCACTGGGAACATTGAAAGCGCTGCTCGCGCAAGGCGGCCGCCTGTCGCTGATGGTGTTCAATCGCGATGCGCTGCGCTTCTCCAACGTGGTCAAGGGCAATCTCGACAAGGCGCTGGAAGATCGGCTCGCCGGGACCGGCCGTCGCCAGCGACTGACTCCGATTTCCCCGCTGACGCATGCCGATATCGAAAGCTGGTGCCATGAAGAGGGGCTTGTGATCGAGAGTGTGACTGGCGTGCGGATCTTTCACGACTATCTGCGTGAGCGTGCGCCTGACGAGGCCGCGTTGGCGAAGGTGATCGCGCTCGAGAAGCGCTACTGCCAGGTCGAACCTCACTGGCGGCTGGGGCGTTATCTGCACTATTTAATCCGTCCCGAGGCCGACGGTTTAGTCTGCCCCGACGCCGATGGGTCGATCCGTCCCGAGGCTGACGGTTTAATCCGTCCCGAAGCCGGCGGTTCGAACCTGCCCGCCGCCGACGAACCCTCTCTACCGAGCGCCGGCAGCTCGCCGGACGCCGATGAACTGCAAGGAGCCAGTCGATGACGCCGCAAACCCCGCCATGTGAATTGATGGCGCGACAGGACGCGGATTACCGTGGCTGGCTTTGGGTGGCACCTCCCCGTGATGCCTGGCTGGAGTCCGGCGAGGGCGCGGTATGGAGCGCCGATCTATCGATTTGTCAGGCTTGGCGGGCAGCGGGGCGCCCCGCGCACGGCGAGCTGACGCCGCCAGCGTTCGAAGTGCCTGGCGCGGTACTGTTCTGGCCCAAGGCACATGCGCTCGGTGCCTGGTGGCTGGCGACGTTGAACGCGTCGCTGCCGGCCGGTACGCCGATACAGGTGGTCGGCGAGAACCACGGCGGTATTAAGCGGGCCGCGAAGATCCTCGAGGAGATGCAGCTCGAGTGCCGAAAGCTCGATAGCGCTCGTCGCTGCACGCTGTTCGCGACGCGAGCCGACGGCAAGGCAACGACGTCCGATAATGGCTGGGAATCGTTCGAGGCGCAGGGCGTTCGCCTGGCAACGCATCCCGGTGTTTTCGGCCACGGCAAGCTGGACGATGGCACTCGCCTGCTGCTGCAGACGCTCGACCAACACGGGGGCGTGTCATCATCCGACGAATCAGCCAGCGTGCTGGATGTAGGCTGCGGCGACGGCATTCTCGCGGCATGGCTCGCGCAGCGCGCCCATCGCGTCACTGCGGTGGATATCAGCGCCTTCGCGGTCGAGGCCACCCGGCGCACGCTGGCGTTGAACGCGCTGTCCGGCGCTGCGCTACAGAGCGATGTCTATTCGGCCGCGACGGGGCGTTTCGATGCCATCGTCAGTAATCCGCCGTTCCATCAGGAGCGGGCCATCGACTACGGCCCGGCTGAGCGCCTGATTCGGCAGGCACCCGAGCATCTGGCGCCGGGCGGTACGTTGACACTGGTTGCCAACGCTTTTCTGCCCTATCCCGACTGGTTGACGGCCGCCTTCTGCAGCTTCGAGGTGCTGGCGGACGACCGCCGATTCCGGGTCTTTCGCGCGACTCGCGGCGGCCGCTAGCGGGCTGTGCCCACCAACCTACAATGCGCCGTTGGCGCCCAGATCTCCGGCCGCCTTCAGCGCCCGCTGGTTGGCGTCGCTGACGTCGAGCCCGCTGATGCCGAGCGCCTTGAGACGCTCCCAGGGAATCTCGTTCCACTCTCCGTTTTCGAAACGTACAGCGGTTTCCAGCAGCGCGCCGACCGGGCCGCTGCGATCGAGCAATGCGGCAGTGATCGAAGGATGGAGCGGTAGAGAGTCGATCAATGTCGAAAGCGGGCGATTGAAGAAGGCCTCGAGGTAGGAAAATAGCCCCGCGATGAAGGCTTTCTCGCCCAGCGCCGCATCGTTGGCGGCGAGTTCTCGGCAGAGACAGGCTCGCGCCATGGCGAGTTGCTGCAGAGACTCCGGTTTGTCTTCCATCTCGCTGAGTGCCAGGAGCGTCGCCAGGCTGCGAATGCGCTGGGTCCCGATCAGCGTCACCGCCTGCTGGATCGAGGTGATCTCGGTCTGCCGCTGATACTGGGCGGTGTTGACCAGGCGCAGCAGGCGCACGCCCAGAGTAGGGTCGCGCTCGATGGCGCCAGAGATATCCCGCGTGCTGACATCCGGCTGGTTGAGGGTGGCAATGAGCTTGAGAATCGCCATGCGGTCGGTCGTGATCGCTGCGCCATGCATCAGTTGAGGGCGAGCGAGGAAGAACCCCTGGAAGAGATCGAAGCCGGCGGCCAGGCAGCACTTGAGATCGGCCTCGTTCTCGAGCTTTTCGGCGAGCAGGGTCAGGTGCGGATAATGGCGCCGAAGCTCGCGCACGACATGGCCGAAGCTCGCATCGCAGTAGTGCGGATACTCGATCTTGACCAGATCCACGAACGGCAGGTAAGGGTTCTCTGCGCCGACATCGGTGTAGTCATCCAGCGCCAGCGTGAATCCTCGCTTCCTCAAGCTGATCAGCCGTTCCCGGATCGACTCGCTGTAAGGGGTGTCTTCGAGAATCTCGACCACCAGTTGGGTGGGATCGAACGGCAGGTCGTTGAACAGCGTCTCGGCGGTAAAGTTGATATAGACGGGCTTGCCCTGGCTGACCGCCTGCAGATCACCCTGGGTGAAAGCGTTGAGCAACACGGTACTGGTGGCGCGGTTGCCGTCGAAGGGGAAGGGCATGGCGCCCCCATCGGTCGGCCGAAACAGCAGTTCGAACGCGACGATTTCGCGAGAGGCGTCGAATATGGGCTGGCGCGCGAACAGCACCTTCTGGTCGTGAGAGTTGTCGGCATCTGGCATGCGAGGCGCCCCGGGTTCTTCTGTCATCGGCAGCGTCGAAAAGGGCTGCCTTCATCTCGAACGTTATCGTCAGCGTCTGAAAAATCTGAATATATTGTCGGCCAAGTGTCAGCAATCTCTTACAAATCAGGTCGCTGAATCTCGGTCTCGATACTGTATTTCGGTCACGATGTAGTGGCTTTCTCCGCCGGGCGCCATGACGACGACATCATCGTCCAGCGCCTTGCCCAGCATCGCCTTCGCCAGCGGTGCGTCGACGCTGATCCAGCGCTTTTCGGTATCGGTCTCGTCGTGGCCGACGATGCGCACCTCGAGCGTTTGGCCATCGTCATCTTCCAAGGTGACGTAGGCACCGAAATAGACCTTGCCCGTGTCGGCTGGCAGCCGGTCGACGACCTGCAGCTCATCCAGCCGCTTGCGAAGGTAGCGGATCCGGGCGATGACGCGGTTCAGCTCCTTCTTGTTGTAGGTATAGTCCGCATTTTCGCTGCGGTCGCCGAGTGCCGCTGCTTCGCCCACCTTGGCGGAAAGCTGAGGGCGCTTGATCCGCGACAGATGGTCGTGGATGCCCTGCAGACGGTCGAAGCCCTGCGGCGTGATGAGATTGCTCTTCTTCTCCTGTCGCGGGTCCTTCTTGGGATCGCGCCAGCGTGTCATGTTGCGGCCCTGCATGTTGCTCGCTCCCAAGCCTCGTGGAATGGCGTCGCCCTTGGCTGGCCCATTGGCATCGCAGCCTAACGCAAATGCCGTCCGGGTCGCTATTCTCGCTCGGGGGGCTATCTTGGTCCTGGACGCCAGGCCGGGAAGCGTTCGAGGTGCGCCCGTCGACGGTGCGGTGACGCCGGCCTCGGCTCTTTGGCATGCTGCCACCGGATTAAGACCAAAACCGAATGGCGTGGATTTCAAACGATCGTTAGATTTTTCGCTGAATACAGACGGGAGCGGTAATCGATGCGCATGAGACGAGTACTGATCGCAGTGGCGGTCACCGTGACACTGGGGCTTGCGAGTGCATCGCCGGTGCTCGCGGCCCCGGATGCGCTTTTCGCGCTGATGCAGCGCTGGGAAAACGTCGAGTACCGCATGCAGGGTGATGCCAGGCTGCAGGCGTTCGAATCGCTCAGTCACGAGATCGATTCGCTGGCGCAGACGCATGGCAGTGATTCGCACGTCCTGACCGCCAAAGGCGTGGTTCTCGCCTCCTATGCGCGCGCCAAGGGCGGTCTCGGCGCGCTGGATCTGGCCAAACGCGCGCGTGCCGCGCTCGAGCGTGCCATCGAGATCGACCCGGCCGGTGAAAGCGGCGCCGCTTACGTCACGCTCGGCGCGCTCTATCAGCACGCGCCGGGCTGGCCGATCGGCTTCGGCGACGATGAAAAAGCAGGGCAGCTGCTGAAGAAGGCGGTGGACATTCGTCCAGACGGTATCGATACCAACTTCTACTACGCCCAGTATCTCGAGGATCAGGGTGAGCATGCCGCGGCGCGCCAGTACGCGCGATTGGCCGTCGACGGCCGGCCGCGAGAGGGCAAGGCCTCCGACGAAGCGCTGCGCCGCCAGGCCGAAGCCTGGCTGGTGAACCATCCGTGAGGTCTCTATCTTTGCGCAAGATAGGGCGAGCGAGCCCATCGCATCTGGACGCATGGGGTTCAGTACAGATTGGCTTTCAGCAACGGCTTGAGCAGGTAGTCTAGAATGCTGCGCTCGCCGGTCTGGATGTCGACCTGGGCGATCATGCCAGGAATGATCGGCAGATCGTCGCCGTTGTGGGTCAGTGTGCCGCTGTCGGTACGGATGTAGACCTTGTAGTAGGACTCCGTGCCGCGTGGCGTCTCTTCATCGATGGTATCGGCGCTGATCTGCTCGACCGTGCCCCGAAGATCGCCGTAGATGGTGTAATCGTAAGCCGTGATCTTGACGCTGGCCGGCATGCCGGGCGCCAGAAACGCCACGTCCTGCGGTTTGATCTTGGCTTCGATCAAGAGCTGATCCTCGAGCGGAATCACCTCCATGATCGTCTCGCCCGGCGGTACCACGCCGCCCTGGGTGGTGTAGTTGATGGCATTGACTCTGCCGTGGACCGGCGAGCGAATCTCGGTACGCTGATATTGATCCTGGCGCTGTACCAACACCTGCTCCAGCGGTGAAAGCTCTCCCTTCTTCTCGGTCAGTTCGGTGTAGGCATCCTGCACGTAGCTGTTCTGGATTTCGGCGCGTTTACCCTTGAGCCCGGCGATGTCCTGCTCGAGCTGGAGCTGCTCCATCTGGCTGACGGCCTGGCGCTTTACCAGCGGCCTGATCAGGCTCAGGCGACGGTTGGCCATGTCGATCTCATGGTCCAGCGAAGCGGTGGCTTCCTTGAGCTTGGCGCGGCGGGCCCGGAATAGCTCGCGCTCGGACTCGGCGAGCGAGCTTTGCGGGTCGATGTCGTCGGGGAACGCGACGTGATCCTTCTCCAGTACCTCCGACTGCAGCCGGGCGATGGCAGCCTTCAGCGCCACGACCTGATTCTCGGTCTCCTGATAGGCGCTGCGAAATCGCGTGCCGCTCAGACGCACCAGCACCTGCCCCTTGTCGACGATATCCCCCTCGCGGACCGGCATCTCGTCGATGATGCCGCCCTCCAGGCTCTGGATCGACTGGATCCGGCTGACCGGGATCACGCTGCCTTGGCCGTGGGTGACGACCGCGATGTGCGCCCATGCCGACCAGCCGATGAAGCTCGCGATAGCGATCAGCAGCACCCAGACGGTCGGGCGAGCCATGGGATTGCGAAGGTTGGCGCGGGGGTCGCCGAGTTCGCGCTGGAGGTCGTGTTCGCTGAGCGTGGAGGCCATTAGCGTGACTCCTTGGCAGTGGCGACGCGGTTGCCGCGAACGATCTGGTCGATATTGCCCTGCATTGCCAACTTGCCGTCGCGCAGCACGATGGCGCGGTCGACCAGCTCGAGCAGCGGCTTCTTGTGCGTCGACACGACGAGCGTGCGCCCGGCCATCCAGCGCTTCAGGAAGTCGACGGTGCGCTTTTCGTTGTTCTGGTCGTAGGCCGCAGTCGGCTCGTCGAGCAGCACGATGCGCGGGTCCTGCAGGATCAGGCGGGCGAGCCCGATCGCCTGGCGCTGTCCGCCGGAGACGCTGCCGCTCGACGCGATGGGCAGCTCGAGGCCGAGCGGGTGATTGCGCACGAAACGGCCGAGGCCAACGCCATCCAGCGCCTCGAAGATCTCGTCGTCGCGATAGTGGCCGCCGTCGAGCGTCAGGTTGTCGCGCAGGGTGCCGTAGAAGAGCGCGATATCCTGCGGCAGATAGCCGATCGCCTGGCGTCGGTCGGCACTCTCGATCTGGGCGATGTTGACGTCATCGAGCATGACCCGGCCGGCGGTCGGCTCGATGAAGCCGGAGAGCAGCCGCAAGAGGGTCGACTTGCCGGCACCGTTGCCGCCGAGCAGCGCGATTCTGGCCCCGGGCGCCAGGTCGAGCTCGCTGATCTGGAGCGCGGCCGGTCCCTCTTCGCCGTGGCGGACCACGATCTCTTCGAGCTGGTAATGTCCCTGGAGATGCGGCTTGCGTACCTTCTGACCGCTGCCCTGTTCGCTGGGTGCCTTCATCAGCTCGTCGAGCCCCTCGACGGCTGCCTTGACGTGCTGCCAGCGGGCGAGCAGGGCGCTGGTCTGCGCCATCGGCGCAATAGCGCGAGACCCGAGGATCGAGCAGGCGATCAGCGCGCCGATGGTCATGTCGCCGGCACTGATGCGGTAGACGCCGACGATGACGATGCCGACATAGCCGAGTTGCTGCAGGAGCGAGGCCGAGTTGGTCAGTAAGCTGGTCACCGAGCGCAGGCGAATCGAAGCAGTCGAGAGCTGCGCCGACAGTGACTCCCACAGCGCCAGATTGCGTCCTTCGGCGCGGGTCGCCTTGACCGTCTCGAGCTGATCCAGCGACTCCAGCAATACGCCATTCTTGACCGCGCCCTCGCGCAGGTTTTCGCGTGCCAGCCGCGCCAGATAGCGCTGGAGTATCAGGCCTGGAATGATCATGCCGGCAATCGCCGCCATCGGCACGAACGCGACCGGGCCGCCGATCCAGGCGATCAACAGCACGAAGATCGCGACGAAGGGTAGATCGCTGATCGCGCCCGCCGTGGCCGAGGTGAAGAACTCACGCACGGCCTCGAACTCGCGTACCTGACTGGTGAAGGCGCCGGTCGAGGGAGGCTTGGCATTGAGCCGCAGACGTATCGCCTGCTCGAACAACTTTGATGAGAGGTCGAGATCGAGCCGTTTGCCGATGACCTCGAGCAGATGGGCGCGCAGCCCCTTGAGCGTGAACTCGAGGATCACCGCGAGCGCAACGCCGCTGGCAAGGACCCATAGCGTCTCGAACGCCGCATTGGGCACGACGCGATCATAGACCTGCATGGCGAACAGCGCCGTGGAGATCGCCAGCAGATTGGCGGTCAGCGCGGCGACGCCGACTTCCGCATAGGAGCGCCAGCACGCCTTGAGCGGTCCCTTTAGCCAGTGAGTGGGCGCGGCCTGTGCAAAGTTACCCGCACGATCGTCGCTGTGCGGGATCGGGCGGGCAAATATCGCGATGCCGCTGTAGCGGCCCTCGAGCGCTTCCCGCGGCTGAATATCCTCGCCACCATCGGTCTCCGGCAGCGCCAACGTGGCCGTCTCGTCATCCAGCGATTCGAGTAGAACGGTCTCGCCACTGTCGAGCAGCAGCAGCGCCGGCAATAGCCGCGGTGTGAAAGCGCCGAGCGGCCGCCGGGTCACGCGGGCGTTGACGCCGGCTCGCCGCATGGCACGCGCCACCTCCGAAAGCGGCAGTCTTCCCTGCTGCATCGGCAGGCCGTCGCCAAGCTCGGCCACCGAGGTCGGCCGACCGAGCCGACGGCAAAGGAGCATGAGACCCTCGCGCAGCGGGTCGCCGAAGTCATCGATGGATTCGGAGGCGGAAAGGCTCATGGTGTATCGTCTCCCAAACGGCCGCTGACCAGTGGATACATCAGCCCCAGCTGCGAGGCGGCGCGGTACTGGATGCGTTTCTGCTGGCTCTCGAGATCGATCAGCTGCCGTCGAGCGGTGTAGGCCTCCTGGCGTATCGTCAGCAGATCGTTGACGTCGCGCAGACCGACCGAGAACTGGTCGTCGTAGAGCTTGCCCACGGTGGCTGACTGTTCGATCTGCGACTGCAGTGCCTGCTGCCGGTCGCCGTAGACTTCGGCGTTCTCGATCAGTGTCAGCACGCTGCGCCGAATCTCACGGCGCTGGTCGTCGACGCGGTAGCGCGCGGCTTCCAGTCGCTGGCGGGCGGCGTCGGGGCGCTGAAAATTGGCCAGCCCCTGTAGCGTATCCATGCGCAACCGGAAACCGATCACCGAATCGTTCTCGAGTTCGCCGCCGATCTGACGCCGTTGCAGACTGCCCTCGAGATTGAGCTGCGGCTTGAGCGAGGCCTGAGTTTCGTCGAGCTCCGCCTGCGCCTGTTCCGCCGAGGCCACGGCCTTGCGATAGCCGGGTGCCGCAACGATCCAGTCATCCAGCGCACCGCCCTGCTCGAGGCGCCGCGTCAGGTCGGCAGGGTGGGGGGTCTCGAGCCCCTCAGGCGGCACGCCGACGAGCACGCGAAACTGCTGTCTGGCATCCATCAGCGTGCCGCGCTGCGAGGCCAGATCGTCGCGCGCCTGGGCGAGATCGAGCGAGACACGTCCCTGCTCACTGCGATCGGTGTAGCCATTGCTGCCGCGATCCTGGGTCAGTGTCTCGAGCTTGCCCAGATCGTCGACATACCCCTGCACGGTCTCTAACTGGCGCTGCGCCGTCAGCACATCGAGATAGGCTTCGGCGATATCGAGCGAGGCTTCTTCTTCGGCGACGCCCAATTGACGGCGTGCCTCGCGCTGTGCCGCGCTGGCCTGGGCAACCTGGCTTTTCGTCTTGCCCCAGTCGTAGAGCATCTGCGTCGCCGACACGTCATAGCCGAGATCCTCGAAGGGAAACTCCTCTGGGCCGGCGGAAAGATCCACCGATGGGAAATAGCCCCACTCGGCGATGTCGACATCGGTGCCAGCCGCCTCGGTATCCGACGCGGCGGCACGCACCGCGGGATTGATCGCCAATCCCTGGCGAATAGCCTCTTCCAGTGACAGGTTGCTCACCGCGTCGTCACCCACGGCGCTGGCACGCACGATGGTATCGGGCGCCGTCCGCGGGTTCGCCGAGGCTTCTGACCAGGCCGCCGGCGGCAACCCGGTGTTCATCTGCGCGCGCGACTCGCTCGAGCCTGATTTCGCCTGCCCGGCGCGATGATCCACCGCATGCCACCAATCCGAGGGCAGTGGCAAAGCTTCGTCACCGGCCTGGACGAGAGTGGGTGTCAGAAACATGGCGATCGCCAGCATGGGCAGTGACCGTATCTGTTGATCTTGTTGATGACGCCGCCAGCGCGGACGTCGGTCTCGAGCGTCGATATCTGCGCTTCCTTATGCCTGCGATGTTCTCGGTGCCTGCCTGCGACGCCCGGCCTTCGGTGGTGGCCGGGCGTCGCGACAGCGTCTTCGTTGATCCTCCTGTCGAAAGGGTCTCAAGTCTCCACGGCGACCGTGTTCTGCTCGACCTGAATGGTGGTATCGCCAAAGGTGTACTGGTCGTAGGCGGTGCCGCTGACGGTGACGCTGCCGTCCAGTGTGGCGCCCTGGATATTGAGCGCGTCACTGTCATCGCCGGTGACCTGGAGCACGTTATCGTCATCGGTCATCGAGGCGACGTCCTCGGCGCTCAGTGTCGCCGTGCTGGCATCATCGTTGCTGCCGAGGTCGAGCCGCTCGATATTGCTGATCGGCCCGAGATCGTCGTTGACCATGTCGAGATCGATACCGCCGTCGAGCAGCAGGGTGTCGAAGCCGTCGCCACCGTCGATCGCCGCGAACCCGGTGCCGCTGGTCACGATCAGGTCATCACCCGCGCCGGCGTTGAAGGTGTCGGCACCGTTGCCGTCGATCAGCAGATCGTTGCCCGCGCCGCCGTTCAAGGTGTCGTTACCTGCACCGCCGCGCAACAGATCGGCGCCGTCACCGGCATCGAGGGTGTCATTGCCCTCGTAGCCATAGAGGCGCTGACTGCCGGTCGTGCCGGTGAGCGTTTCGTTAGCGCTGGAACCTTCGATGATGTTGTCGTTATCACCGAGCAGGGTACTCAGCGCATCCAGATCTGCCAGCTCACCTAGGGAGTCGCTGGCGCTGCGGCCGTCACTGTCGGTTGCCGTGATGGTGGTGGCATTGAGCAGTGAAAGCTGCAGGTCGGCGCCCAGCCCGAGCAGGCCGGTGGTGTCGTCGAATGCGACGGTGGCCAGCAGCTCGTTGACGGCCAGATTATCCATCGTACCGCCGTCGGCCGCCGTGATGGTCACGCTTGCCGACGGTGCCACCAGCCCGAGCAGACCGGGGTCGTTGTCGAATGACAGGCTCAGCCCCAGTTCGTCTGCCATCTGCTGGGAGGCGGTGAATTCGAGCGCCGTCAGGTTGACGCTAAGCAGCGGATCGTAGGAGACCGTGACCGACTGCAGGTTGTTGTCGGCGTCAGCGGCGAAGAAATCTTGATCGCCACCGATATCGATTAATCCCAGCAGGTCCACACCGGCAATGCCGAGTAGCGAGGCCGAGTTTGCCTGTACGACCGGGGCGACGTTGTCCGGGTCCGGTGTCGGCGCCGTCTGGCCGGTGCTGTCGAATTCCGCGCTGGTACCGGCGGTATCACCATCGTTATCCGAGATGACCGCGTCGACCTCGGTGGAAACGCTACCGGAGAGGTCGGTATCCGACGAGGCGTCGTCGACGATCAGGTTGCCGTTGGCCAGTAACGTCTCGATGATCTGGAGATCGCTGCCGCCGTTGGTGACCAGATCGACATTCTGCAACGTGATCGTCTGATCGGCGGCGGCCTCCTTCGCCGAGGCGTCGGTAATGCCCTGGAAGTCACCGGTAGTGCTGATGTAAAGCACCGTCGCTGCCCCCACCAGCGCAAAGTGCAAATAGTTGGTGAGGTTGCCGGCGTTCTTGCCGATTTTGCCTTCACCCTGCAGCAAGCTGCTGAGATCGAGCACATCGCCACCGCCGGAGACGCGACTCGCGTTAAAGTCAGTGACGTTGTCGTTGGTAGGAGAGCCGACGCTGCCCTGATTACCTTCTTCCCAGCGGAACACGTCGTTGCCGGTGCCGCCGGTCAGGGTGTCGGCGCCCGCGCCGCCAATCAGCAGATCGTTGCCCGCGCCGCCGCTGAGCGTATCGTTGCCCGCCCCACCACGGAGCAGATCGTTGCCCTGACCGCCGGACAGATTGTCGTTGCCGCCGTAGCCATAGAGACGATCGTCCCCCGTCGTGCCGGTGAGGGTATTGGCATTGCCATTACCTTGGACGAGATAGGAGGGCGAGTTACTTTGCAGCAGACCGAGGCTCAGCAAGTCGCTGTTGGAGGTTGTCGTGGTCTGGCTTTCCGAGTCTGTCGCGGAGATTCGGAGCGTGCTACCGATGGAAAGATCCAGCAATCCAGGGTTGAAATAGAGCGAGCCCAAAAGTTCGTTGAGCTGCTGATTATCTATCGTCCCGCCATCCGTCGCGGTAAAGGTGACGCTGCGAGTCGTTCCCGCATTGCTAGGAGTGCCCGTAATCCCAAACTCGCTGGCCATCGTGGTGGAGTAAGTGAACCCGGGCGCCAAGCTCAAACTGACCAGTGCCGTTAGCGAAACGGTCACTGAAGTAATGTCGTTATTGGCATCCGTGGCTGCAAAGGCTTGGCTGTCACTGAGATCGATCAATCCCAACGCTTCGGCGCCAACAAGTCCCAGCAGACTATCGTCCTCTCCCAGCGATACCGTGGGTGCGACTTCTTCCTCTTGGTCCAACAGATTGGCGCCAGAGGCATCGTAGTCGTACTCGCCGGTCAGCATGTTGACCGTGAGCGTCTCGCCCTTGACGGTCTGGATCGTCAGTTCGCCGGTCGCACTGTTGTAATCGCCTTCCGCATACGGCACGACCAGTTCAGAACTACCGGTCGCCGAGACGCTGTCGGTATCCGGGTCATAATTGAAGCTGTAGCCGTCGATTCTCAGTTGGGAGACGTAACCGCCGTCCGAGCCGTAGCTTTCGACGAAGCTGCCGGTCGCTGTCGCGGCATCCGTGTCGATCTCGAAGAATGCCGGCTGCGCCGCGACCGGTACGTCGTCGGTCAGATTGACCGTCAATTCGCCGGTGCTGGCGTTGCCGACGCCATCCGTGGCTGTCACGTCGAAGCCTAGCGCGAGTATGTCTTCGCCAGCTAATGGATGGTCCAGTGCCTGTGATTGTGTGTACGTGTAAGCCCCGGTCGTGCTCACGGCCAGCGTGGCAACCGTTGCGCCGCCTGCGGTGCCGGTCAGCGTGTAGGTGTCGCCGCTGAAGCTGCCGCTCCAGACCACCTCCACACCATCGGCCGTGACGCCATTCGGGCCACTGACGCTGATCGAGTCGACGCCGCTGCCGTTGTCGTCGATCGCGATCGTGCCGGAGACGGTGGACCCCAGATCGGCCTCGTCGGTGCTGGCTGCTGCGTCGCTCACCGTCGGGGCAGTCGTGTCGAGCGTGACGCTATCGCCGGTGACCGTGGCGGTGTTGCCGGCGGTATCGGTGATCGCCAGCGAGCTGGTGACCTCGCCATCGGCGAGGTCGGAAAGGTCGACGGTGAAGGAGCCGTCGGCCGCGACATTGGCGGTTACCGAGTTGGTGCCGTCACTGAACGTGGCGATTGCCGTCGCGTCAGCATCCAGACCGCTGACGGTGTAGCTGGTGACGCCGGCCTCATCGGCGCTGATCAATCCATCGGCGTCGCCGCTGGTCAGGGTGGCCAGCGGGTCGGCGTCGGCGGTGGTATCCAGCGTCACGCTGTCGCCGGTGCCCGTGGCGGTGTTGCCGGCGGCATCGGTGATCGCCAGCGAGCTGGTGATCTCGCCATCGGCGAGATCGGAAAGGTCGACGGTGAAGGAGCCGTCTACCGCGACATTGGCGGTTACCGAGTTGGTGCCGTCACTGAACGTGGCGATTGCCGTCGCGTCAGCATCCAGACCGCTGACGGTGTAGCTGGTGACGCCGGCTTCGTCGGCACTGATCAAGCCGTCAGTGTCGTCGCTGGTCAGCGTGGCCAGTGGTGCGACATCGACGGTGGTATCCAGCGTCACGCTGTCGCCGGTGACCGTGGCGGTGTTGCCGGCGGTATCGGTGATCGCCAGCGAGCTGGTGATCTCGCCATCGGCGAGGTCGGAGAGATCGACGGTGAATGTGCCGTCGGCCGCGACGTTGGCCGTCGCAGTACCGCCATTGATGTCAGTGAAAGTAGCGACTGCCGTGGCATCCGGATCGAGCCCGGCGACGGTATAGCTGCTGGCACCGGCCTCATCGGCGCTGATCAATCCATCGGCGTCGCCGCTGGTCAGTGTGGCCAGCGGGTCAGCGTCGGCAATGGTATCCAGCGTGGCCGTATCGGTGACCGTGCCGGTGTTACCGGCGGCGTCCGTGACCGAAAGGGTGGCGGTCAGCTCTCCGTCAGGCAGACCGGATAGGTCGGCGATGTAGGCGAATGAGCCATCGGTGACGTCAATATCGATGCCTTCGACCACTACGGGTTCGCCGCCACCGGCGCTGGTGATGGTCAGCGTATCGATCGTTGCGCCATCCTCGACCGTTCCAGTGAGAGTGGCGCCGTCCGCCTCGGCCGCGTTATAGACATCATCGCCGAAGGCCACGCTGTTAAGCGCATCACCACCTTCCCCGGGTGCGGTCACATCCACGCTGACCGTATCGGTCACCGGGGTCGCCGAGTTGCCGGCTACGTCTGTAGCGGTAACGCTGAGGCTGTTATCGCCTTCGTTGAGCGTCACCGTGCCGGCTGGAATCGTCCAGGTGTTGCCATCGACGGTGGCTTCGATCGGCTCGCTGCCGTTGACGCTGACGAAGACCGAGGCATCCGGGTCATCCACCGTCCCGGTCAGCGCCGGACTGGTGTCATTGATCGGCTCATCGAGGGCATCGACGGTGATGACCGGTGCGGTCTGATCCAGCGTTGCCGTGTCGGTGACCGTACCGGTGTTACCGGCGGCATCGCCAACCGAAAGCGTGGCCGTCAACGTCCCATCGGCAAGACCGGAAAGATCCTGTGCGGCCACTGTCACATTGCCATCGGCATCGACCGTGATATCGGCCGGATCGACGGTGACCGGGGTACCGCCACCGCTACTCGTGATGGTCAGGTCAGTCACGCTGGCACCGCTTTCGATATTGCCGGTGAGTGTCACGGTGCCGGCTTCATCGGCGCTCAGCAAGCCGTCGCCGCCATCGTTGATGGCAATGCTGTTGTCATCGGCATTGGGGGCAACAGCATCGACGATGGCCGTACCGGGATCGCTTTCATTACCCGCCGCATCGGTAGCCGTGGCGTTGATCTCGGTGCCGTCGGCCAGCGCTGGATCAGCCGTGTAGGTCCAGGCCCCGGTGTCGGGATCGGTCGCGATGTCCTCGGCAATGACGTTACCGTCACCATCGGTCAGCGTGACCGCGCTGCCGGGCTCGGCGATACCAGTGATCGCGTCGCCGTTGGTCGGATCGACCGTGGGCGCCGCCGGTGCGGCCGTATCCACCGTCAGCGTGAAGGCGTCGCTGGCTGGCGAGACATTGCCGGCGGCATCGGTCGAGGTTGCGGTAAACGTGACATCGCCATCGGGCAGGGCATCTGCGTCGTCGACGGTAAA
>NZ_BMZI01000013.1:0-3771 GCF_014652715.1 Salinicola rhizosphaerae
CTGACCGACGTCGGTGTCGAGCGCGTAGCTGGCGATGGTGCCATCGACATCGGTCGCCGCCGGGACCTGACCGGTGAGAACCGTGTTCTCGCCGGTGCTGCCGGCATCGGCGACGGCTTTCGGGCCATCGTTGGTGCCGGTGACGGTGATGGTCAGCGTCGAAGTGGCCGTACCACCCTGGCCGTCACTGACGGTGTAGCTGACCTGCGTGGTGTCGGTCTGACCAGCGGCCAAACGATCGAACGCCGTGCCGGGGTTGAAGCTATAGCTGCCATCGGCGTTCAGCGTGAACGTGCCGCCGTTGGAGCCGGCGATCGCGGTACCCACGCTTGCGGCCGTGCCGTTGACCGCGCTGACGCTGAGCGTACCGCCATCGACATCGCTGTCGTTGGCGAGTACGCCATTGGCGGCGTTGACGATCAGGGTGGTGTTTTCGCCGGTGCTGCCGGTATCGGTCTTGGCGACCGGGGCGTCGTTGGTGCCGGTGACGGTGATGGTCACGGTGACCGGTGCGCTGGTTGCGCCGTTGTTGTCGGTGGCGGTGTAGGTGAACGTGACGTTGCGGCTCTGACCCGCCGGCAGCGCATCGAAGTCGGTGCCCGGCGTGAAGCGATAGGAGCCGTCGGCGTTGAACGTCAGGCTGCCGTTGCCGCTGCCCACGCCCGTGGCGAGCTGGTAGCTGGCGATGGTGCCGTCGACGTCGGTCGCTGCCGGGACCTGGGCGTTGAGGATCGTATTTTCGCCGGTCGTGGCGGTGCTCGCTTGAGCGACTGGCGCATCATTGGTGCCGGTGACGGTGAAGGTGGCGCTCTGCGCGACCGTGCCACCCTGACCATCACTGATGGTGTAACTGACGCTGACGTCGCGTGTCTGACCGGCAGCCAGGTTCTGGTAGGCGGCGTTGGACGGATCCAGTGTCAACTGGCCGGTGGTGGCGTTATAGGTCACGCCTGCCGGTAGCGTGGTCGGCAGACCGGTGACGCTGAGCGTGCCGCCATCGACATCGCTGGCGCCGGACAGCAGGTTGAGCGTAACCGGAGCGCCGTCTTCCGTCGCACTGGTGGACAGCGGTGCGGTGACGGTCGGGGCGTCGTTGGTGCCGGTGACCGTGACGGTCAGCGTCGAAGTGGCGGTACCGCCCTGGCCGTCGCTGAGGGTGTAGCTGACCTGAGTGGTGTCGGTCTGACCCGCAGCCAGACGATCGAACGCCGTGCCGGGGTTGAAGCTGTAGCTGCCATCCGCGTTCAGCGTGAACGTGCCGCCATTGCTGCCGGCGATCGCGGTGCCCACGCTCGCGGCCGTGCCGTTGACCGCGCTGACGCTGAGCGTACCGCCATCGACATCGCTGTCGTTGGCCAGCACGCCGTTGGCGGCGTTGACGGTCAGGGTGGTGTTCTCGCCGGTGGTCTGGGTATCGGCAACCGCCACCGGCGCGTCATTGGTGCCGGTCACCGTAATGGTCACGGTCTGCGGCGAACTCACCCCACCATCGTTATCGGTGGCGGTGTAGGTGAACGTGACATCGCGGCTCTCGCCCGCAGCCAGCGCGTCGAAGTCGGTACCCGGATCGAAGGTGTAGGAACCATCAGCGTTGAACGCCAGCGAGCCATTGCCCTGACCCACGTCGGTGTGGAGTGAGTAGCTGGCGATGGTGCCATCGACGTCCGTTGCTGCCGGGACTTGACCGGTAAGAGCCGTGTTCTCGCCGGTGGTCTGGGTATCGGCAACGGCCACTGGCGCGTCGTTGGTGCCAGTGACGGTGATCGTCACTGTGACCGGGGAACTGCTGGCGCCGGCACTGTCGGTGGCGGTGTAGGTGAACGTGACATCACGGCTTTCGCCCGCGGCCAGCGCATCGAAGTCCGTGCCCGGATCGAAGGTGTACGAGCCGTCAGCATTGAACGCCAACGAGCCATTGCCCTGACCCACGTCGGTGTCGAGCGCGTAGCTGGCGATGTTGCCATCGACGTCAGTTGCGGCCGGGACCTGACCGGTGAGAACCGTGTTCTCGCCGGTGGTTTGGGTATCGGCAACCGCCACCGGCGCGTCGTTGGTGCCGGTCACCGTCACGGTCAGCGTCGAAGTGGCGGTACCGCCCTGGCCGTCGCTGACGGTGTAGCTGACCTGAGTGGTGTCGGTCTGACCCGCAGCCAGGCGATCGAACGCCGTGCCGGGGTTGAAGCTGTAACTGCCATCGGCGTTCAGCGTGAATGTGCCACCGTTGCTGCCGGCGATAGCGGTACCCACGCTCGCGGCGATACCGTTGACCGCGCTCACGCTGAGCGTACCGCCATCGACATCGCTGTCGTTGGCCAGCACGCCGTTGGCGGCGGTGACGGTCAGAGTGGTGTTTTCACCGGTGCTGCCAGTATAGGCCTTGGCGACTGGCGCATCGTTGGTACCGGTCACGGTGATCGTCACTGTGACCGGGTAACTGCTGGCTCCGGCATCATCCGTCGCGGTGTAGGTGAACGTGATATCGCGGCTCTCGCCGGCAGCGAGTGCGTCGAAGTCAGTGCCCGGCGTGAAGGTGTAGGAACCGTCGGCATTGAACGCCAACGAGCCATTGCCCTGACCCACGTCGGTGTCGAGCGCGTAGCTGGCGATGGTGCCATCGACGTCAGTTGCGGCCGGGACCTGACCGGTGAGAACCGTATTTTCTTCCGTCGTAGCCGTCGCAGCCTGCGCCACCG
The DNA here is from genome assembly GCF_014652715.1 of Salinicola rhizosphaerae. Taxonomy (GTDB): domain Bacteria; phylum Pseudomonadota; class Gammaproteobacteria; order Pseudomonadales; family Halomonadaceae; genus Salinicola; species Salinicola rhizosphaerae. Next base: position 2,694 of record NZ_BMZI01000013.1, read on the forward strand.
GCGCGTCGTTGGTGCCGGTGACGGTGATCGTCACGGTCTGCGGCGCACTGACACCGCCATCGTTATCCGTGGCGGTGTAGGTAAACGTGACGTCGCGGCTCTCACCCGCGGCCAGCGCGTCGAAATCGGTGCCCGGTGTGAAGGTGTACGAGCCGTCAGCATTGAACGCCAACGAGCCATTGCCCTGACCCACGTCGGTGTGGAGTGAGTAGCTGGCGATGGTGCCATCGACATCCGTCGCCGCTGGGACCTGGCCGGTGAGAACCGTGTTCTCGCCAGTGGTTTGGGTGTCAACGACAGCCACCGGCGCATCATTGGTGCCGGTCACCGTAATGGTGATGGTCTGCGGCGCGCTGACACCGCCATCGTTATCGGTCGCGGTGTAGGTGAACGTGACGTCGCGGCTTTCGCCCGCAGCTAGGGCGTCGAAATCGGTGCCCGGGGTAAAGGTGTAGCTGCCGTCGCTGTTGAAACTGAGGCTGCCGTTGCCTTGGCCGACGTCGGTGTCGAGCGCGTAGCTGGCGATGGTGCCGTCGACATCCGTCGCCGCCGGGACCTGACCGGTGAGAACCGTGTTCTCGCCGGTGCTGCCGGTATCGGCCTTGGCCACCGGCGCATCGTTGGTGCCAGTGACGGTGATCGTCACCGTCACCGGAGCGCTGCTGGCTCCGGCATTGTCAGTGGCGGTGTAGGTGAACGTGACATCACGACTCTCGCCCGCGGCCAGCGCGCCGAAGTCCGCACCCGGATCGAAGGTGTAGGAACCGTCGGCATTGAACGCCAGCGAGCCATTACCCGTACCAACATCCGTCGCCAACTCGTAACCCGCGATGGTGCCGTCGACATCGGTCGCCGCCGGGACCTGGCCTGTGAGGACAGTATTCTCTTCTGTCGTAGCCGTCGCAGCCTGTGCCACCGGCGCGTCGTTGGTGCCGGTCACAGTGATCGTCACCGTCACCGGAGCGCTGCTGGCGCCGGCATTGTCGGTGGCGGTATAGGTAAACGTGACATCGCGGCTCTCGCCCGCGGCCAGCGCATCGAAGTCGGTGCCCGGCGTAAAGGTGTAGCTGCCGTCGCT
>NZ_BMZI01000013.1:3781-9126 GCF_014652715.1 Salinicola rhizosphaerae
TCCGGCATTGTCGGTGGCGGTATAGGTAAACGTGACATCGCGGCTCTCGCCCGCGGCCAGCGCATCGAAGTCGGTGCCCGGCGTAAAGGTGTAGCTGCCGTCGCTGTTGAAGCTGAGGCTGCCGTTGCCCTGGCCGACGTCGGTGTCGAGCGCGTAGCTGGCAATGGTGCCGTCGACATCGGTCGCGGCCGGGACCTGACCGGTGAGAACCGTGTTCTCGCCGGTGGTTTGGGTATCCGCAACGGCCACCGGCGCGTCATTGGTGCCGGTCACCGTAATCGTCACGGTCTGAGGCGCACTCACATCGCCGGCATTGTCAGTGGCGGTGTAGGTGAACGTGACGTCGCGGCTTTCGCCCGCAGCTAGGGCGTCGAAATCGGTGCCCGGGGTAAAGGTGTAGCTGCCGTCGCTGTTGAAACTGAGGCTGCCATTGCCCTGACCCACGTCGGTGTCGAGCGCGTAGCTGGCGATGGTGCCGTCGACATCCGTCGCGGCCGGGACCTGACCGGTGAGAGCGGTGTTCTCACCGGTGGTTTGGGTATCGGCGACGGCCACCGGCGCGTCGTTGGTGCCGGTCACCGTAATGGTGACGGTCTGCGGCGTACTCACCCCACCATCGTTATCCGTGGCGGTATAGGTGAACGTGACATCGCGGCTCTCGCCTGCGGCCAGCGCATCGAAGTCGGTGCCCGGATCGAAGGTGTACGAACCGTCGGCATTGAAGGCCAGCGAGCCATTGCCCGCGCCGACATCCGTCGCCAGCTCGTAACCCGCGATGGTGCCATCGACATCCGTCGCCGCCGGGACCTGACCAGTCAGGACCGTATTTTCTTCCGTCGTAGCCGTCGCAGCCTGCGCTACCGGCGCATCGTTGGTGCCGGTCACAGTAATGGTGACGGTCTGCGGCGCACTCACCCCACCATCGTTATCGGTGGCGGTGTAGGTGAACGTGACATCACGGCTCTCGCCCGCGGCCAGCGCATCGAAGTCAGTGCCCGGATCGAAGGTATAGGAACCGTCGGCATTGAACGCCAGCGAGCCGTTGCCGGTGCCGACATTGGTGTCGAGCGTGTAGCTGGCGATGGTGCCATCGATGTCAGTTGCGACCGGCACCTGACCGGTGAGAGCGGTGTTCTCACCGGTGGTCTGGGTATCGGCTACGGCCACCGGTGCGTCGTTGGTGCCAGTGACGGTGATCGTCACCGTCACCGGAGCGCTGCTGGCTCCGGCATTGTCGGTGGCGGTGTAGGTGAACGTGACATCGCGACTTTCGCCGGCGGCCAGCGCATCGAAGTCCGTGCCCGGATCGAAGGTGTACGAACCGTCGGCATTGAAGGCCAGCGAGCCATTGCCCGTACCAACATCCGTCGCAAGCTCATAACCCGCAATCGTGCCATCGACGTCGGTCGCGGTCGGAACCTGGGCGTTGAGGATCGTATTTTCGCCGGTCGTGGCGGTGCTCGCCTGAGCGACTGGCGCATCGTTGGTACCAGTGACTGTGAAGGTGGCGCTCTGCGCGACCGTGCCGCCCTGACCATCACTGACGGTGTAGCTGACGCTGACGTCGCGTGTCTGACCGGCCGCCAGGTTCTGGTAGGCGGCGTTGGTCGGATCCAGTGTCAACTGACCGGTGGTGGCGTTATAGGTCACGCCTGCCGGTAGCGTGGTCGGCAGACCGGTGACGCTGAGCGTGCCGCCATCGACGTCGCTGGCACCGGCCAGCAGGTTGAGCGTGACCGAGGCGCCGTCTTCCGTCGCACTGCTGGACAGCGGTGCGGTGACGATCGGCGCATCGTTGGTACCGGTCACCGTCACTGTCAGTGTCGAGGTGGCGGTACCGCCCTGGCCGTCGCTGACGGTGTAGCTGACTTGCGTGGTGTCGGTCTGACCGGCGGCCAGGCGATCGAACGCGGTGCCGGGGTTGAAACTGTAGCTGCCATCCGCGCTCAGCGTGAACGTGCCACCGTTGGAGCCGGTGATCGCGGTCCCCACGCTCGCGGCCGTGCCGTTGACCGCGCTGACAACGAGCGTGCCGCCATCGACATCGCTGTCGTTGGCCAGCACGCCGTTGGCGGCGTTGACGGTCAGAGTGGTGTTTTCACCGATACTGCCGGTATCAGCCTTGGCCACCGGCGCATCGTTGGTGCCGGTCACCGTAATGGTGACCGTCTGCGGCGCACTGACACCACCCTCGTTATCCATCGCGGTGTAGCTGAACGTGACATCGCGGCTCTCGCCGGCAGCCAGGGCGTCGAAATCAGTGCCCGGTGTGAAGGTGTAGCTGCCATCGCTGTTGAAGCTGAGGCTGCCGTTGCCCGTGCCGATATCGGTGTTGAGCGCGTAGCTGGCGATGGTGCCGTCGACATCGGTCGCCGCCGAAACCTGACCGGTGAGGACCGTGTTCTCTTCCGTCGTAGCCGTTGCAGCCTGTGCCACCGGCGCATCGTTGGTGCCGGTCACGGTGATCGTCACCGTCACCGGAGCGCTGCTGGCGCCGGCATTGTCGGTGGCGGTGTAGGTAAACGTGACATCACGGCTCTCACCCGCGGCCAGCGCATCGAAGTCGGCGCCCGGCGTAAAGGTGTAGCTGCCATCATTGTTGAAGCTGAGGCTGCCGTTGCCCTGGCCGACATCGGTGTCGAGCGAGTAGCTGGCGATGGTGCCATCGACATCCGTTGCCACCGGGACCTGACCGTTGAGAACCGTGTTCTCGCCGGTGGTTTGGGTGTCGGCAACGGCCACCGGCGCGTCGTTGGTACCGGTCACGGTGATCATCACCGTCACCGGAGGGCTGCTGGCTCCGGCATTGTCGGTGGCGGTGTAGGTGAACGTGACATCGCGGCTTTCGCCTGCGGCCAGCGCATCGAAGTCCGTGCCCGGCGTGAAGGTGTAACTGCCATCACTGTTGAAGCTGAGGCTGCCGTTGCCTTGGCCGACGTCGGTGTCGAGCGCGTAACCCGCGATGGTGCCATCGACATCGGTCGCTGCCGGGACCTGGCCGGTGAGAATCGTGTTCTCGCCGGTGGTTTGGGTGTCAGCGACAGCCACCGGCGCATCGTTGGTGCCAGTGACGGTGATCGTCACTGTCACCGGAGCGCTGCTGGCCCCGGCATTGTCGGTGGCGGTATAGGTGAACGTGACATCGCGGCTCTCGCCGGCGGCCAGCGCGTCGAAGTCCGTGCCCGGCGTGAAGGTGTAGCTGCCGTCGCTGTTGAAGGCGAGCGAGCCATTGCCCTGGCCGACGTCGGTGTCGAGCGAGTAGCTGGCGATGGTGCCATCGACATCGGTCGCGGCCGGGACCTGACCGGTGAGAACGGTGTTCTCGCCGGTGGTCCGGGTATCGGCAACCGCCACCGGCGCATCGTTGGTGCCGGTCACGGTAATGGTCACCGTCACCGGAGCGCTGCTGGCGCCGGCATTGTCGGTGGCGGTATAGGTGAACGTGACGTCGCGACTCTCGCCCGCAGCCAGCGCGTCGAAATCGGTGCCCGGTGCGAAGGTGTACGAGCCGTCGGCATTGAACGCCAACGAGCCATTGCCCTGGCCGACATCGGTGTCGAGCGAGTAGCTGGCGATGGTGCCATCGACGTCAGTTGCGGCCGGGACTTGACCGGTGAGAATCGTGTTCTCGCCGGTGGTCTGGGTATCCGCAACGGCCACCGGCGCATCGTTGGTGCCGGTCACCGTAATGGGGACCGTCTGCGGCGCACTGACACCACCATCGTTATCCGTGGCGGTGTAGGTGAACGTGACATCACGACTTTCGCCCGCAGCCAGCGCGTCGAAGTCGGCACCCGGCGTGAAGGTGTAGCTGCCATCGCTGTTGAAGCTGAGGCTGCCATTGCCCGCGCCAACATCCGTCGCCAGCTCGTAACCCGCGATGGTGCCATCGACATCCGTTGCGGCCGGGACCTGGCCGGTGAGAACGGTGTTCTCGCCAGTGGTTTGGGTATCCGCAACGGCCACCGGCGCATCGTTGGTACCGGTCACCGTAATGGTGATGGTCTGCGGCGCACTCACACCGCCGTCGTTATCCGTGGCGGTGTAGGTAAACGTGACATCGCGACTTTCGCCGGCGGCCAAGGCGTCGAAATCCGTGCCCGGCGTGAAGGTGTAGCTGCCGTCGCTATTGAAGCTGAGGCCGCCATTGCCTTGGCCGACATCGGTGTCGAGCGCGTAGCTGGCGATGGTGCCATCGACGTCAGTTGCGGTCGGTACTTGGGCGTTGAGGATCGTATTTTCGCCGGTCGTGGCGGTGCTCGCTTGAGCGACCGGCGCATCATTGGTGCCGGTGACGGTGAAGGTGGCGCTCTGCGCGACCGTGCCACCCTGACCATCACTGATGGTGTAACTGACGCTGACGTCGCGTGTCTGACCGGCAGCCAGGTTCTGGTAGGCGGCGTTAGACGGATCCAGTGTCAACTGGCCGGTGGTGGCGTTATAGGTCACGCCTGCCGGTAGCGTGGTCGGCAGACCGGTGACGCTGAGCGTGCCGCCATCGACATCGCTGGCGCCGGACAGCAGGTTGAGCGTAACCGGAGCGCCGTCTTCCGTCGCACTGGTGGACAGCGGTGCGGTGACGATCGGGGCATCGTTGGTGCCGGTGACCGTCACGGTCAGCGTCGACGTGGCCGTACCGCCCTGGCCGTCGCTGACGGTATAGCTGACTTGCGTGGTGTCGGTCTGACCCGCGGCCAGGCGATCGAACGCCGTGCCGGGGTTGAAGCTGTAGCTACCGTCCGCGTTCAGCGTGAACGTGCCGCCGTTGCTGCCAGTGATGGCGGTACCCACGCTCGCGGCAGTGCCGTTGACCGCGCTGACAACGAGCGTGCCGCCATCGACATCGCTGTCGTTGGCCAGCACGCCGTTGGCGGCGGTGACGGTCAGGGTGGTGTTTTCGCCGGTGCTGCCGGTATCGGCCTTGGCGACCGGGGCATCGTTGGTGCCGGTGACAGTGAAGGTGGCGCTCTGCGCGACCGTGCCACCCTGACCATCGCTGATGGTGTAGCTGACGCTGACGTCGCGGGTCTGACCGGCCGCCAGGTTCTGATAGGCGGCGTTGGTCGGATCCAGTGTCAACTGACCGGTGGTGGCATTATAGGTCACGCCGGCCGGTAGCGTGGTCGGCAGACCGGTGACGCTGAGCGTGCCGCCATCGACGTCGCTCGCCCCCGCGAGCAGGTTGAGCGTGACCGAGGCGCCGTCTTCCGTCGCACTGGTGGACAGCGGTGCGGTGACGATCGGGGCATCGTTGGTGCCGGTGACCGTCACGGTCAGTGTCGAGGTGGCCGTACCGCCCTGGCCGTCGCTGACGGTGTAGCTGATCTGAGTGGTGTCGGTCTGGC
>NZ_BMZI01000014.1 GCF_014652715.1 Salinicola rhizosphaerae
GCGGGATAGTCGCGACGCAAATCGAAGCGGTAGCGGCCTTTGGCCAGCTTGTGACCGTCGAACACGTCGGTGAGGACATCGACGACGCTGCGATCCTGGAAGATGCGGCTGTCACGGCCGAGCTCGAGCATGGCCAGCCACGGCACCAACGTGAGCTGATAGTAGGTGACGCCGCCGTCTTCGCCCAGCAGCGCTGCCTCACTAACCAGACCGTGCAGGCGACGATAGCTGCCGTCAGCTTGCAGGATCGAGAGCCTGGCCGGCTGCGCCATCAGCGTCTTGAGTTCGAGGTCGCCCTGCTGGGAGATGCAGTCGAGCGTATAGCGGAACGGCTCGCTGACGCGCTCCTCGCCGACCAGCCGGTGCGGGATCAGCGACGCCCCGGCGAGCTCCAACGTCAGCAACCGCTGAGACTGCGACAGATCGATGTCGAAAGTCTCGAATAAAGAATCGAGTGTTATGTCAGCCATCAATCACACTCCCGCCTGCGAGATAAAAGAAAGTCGCCTTGTATTTTTCATCAGAGATATCCTCTGAAACAGAAATACAGAATGACCAATACTTCTGCCCATCCGAGCAGATAACAGAACAGCGGCCAGAGAATCTCTTTCGCGGTCAGAGGGGCCTCGGTGTGACGATTACGCACGTAAGGATCGTCCGGTGCGACTTGGCATTTCTCTTCGACCCACTCGGGCCAGCGCGGCACGCGGCAGGTCCATTTGGCGATGAGGCGGCCGGTGCCGGCCCACATGACCGCCGGGGCAAGGATCAACTGAACGGCACGGCTATCCGCAAGAACTTGTTTCGCTTGTATAAGCGAATGGATAAAGCTCTCGCGTTTGCCATCCAGATCCAGCAGGCGTTGGTCGACCTGATAGGCCTGGATATGGCCGTCGTGCTCCTCCATATAGCGGCGCACCAGTTCCCAGATTTCCAGTACGCCTTTCATGCCTTTGAGGCCTTCGTACTTGAAGAAGACGACGTGATAAAGCAAGTTACCGTTGCGATCCCGTACGTATCCGCGAATCTCTTCGCGTGACATCCCTCGCCGATCCTGGGACTTCGTCGCCTCGCTAGTGTAAAACTGAATATCGTCCCAATTCATGGTGACGACACCCATATCCTGCGACCAGGCGTAGACCTTGCGATCACGGCGATTGAAGCGCATGGGATAATGAGTCTGACGAAACATATCCCTTCTTATAAAGGCGTTTATAATCGGCAATAACAACAAAAGCCCTAAAATAAGCGAGAAAACAACGATGCCGGAAAGAAGCAAAGGAATCTTACCAGCCCCGCTAGTTATTATGTAAAGAAATCCACACAAAAACACGATCAGAGCAAAAAGGCCGGCAACCCCCAGCAGGGAATAGATTCCCCGCAAGCGATTCCCCGAATCCACGACTTCGATGAAAGTAGAGTTCGAACAAATAACCGCATCATTAAACTGGCATGACACCGTTTTTAAAGGTGACTTGCGGATCAACAATGAGGTCTTACCAGTGCGCCGTAATACCTTACTCATGGCGCTGGAAAATCCCAGATTACCTCGAACAATTAAGTTATAATAGTCTCTCGAATTACCTTGCATGACTAATCTTCCTTGTTGGTAATGGCCTCAAGGCGACTCAAGTCATCTTCTAGTTTTGCAATGCCCAACCCCAGCTCTCCGCGCTGCCCAAAAGCGCATTCTGCAATCCATTCCTGCAAATCATTTTCCGTATACCACACAATGGCAATTGCTATAGAAATTGCGACCACCCCAAGTATTCCCGTCACCCCCCATAAAAAAGTTGCTGACAACCCTAAGATCCCAACACCACCTGCTGCTGTAGCGGCGCCTGCAACCGAGATTAAAATTGTCGTGCCTAGAGTAAAAAATCCAGACAGCATATATAGGGTGCCCACTACCCATTTTCCATCAGCCAGATTTTCTCCCCCTTCCCAAGCGTCCATCAGGCTCAAAATAATCCCACCCACCAAACCAAACCTTGTCCCCCATCTCAGGAAAAACCTGCTGGATCCGGCCAGTAGATGATCCGTGGCCTCAAATACTTTCCGTGCATGCTCCAGCGTCTTACCTACAAGCTCAGCGGCGCCGCTGGCCAGGGCGAACCCCATACCGAGTAGACGCCCCTGGGCTTGTAGGCCCGCGCCAAGGATGCTGTTCATCTTCCCTAGCTGATCGTTCAGGCTGATGTAAGCCAACGCCACCCCCACAATGCCTGCCGAGAAATCCAGCCTTTCTCGACTTGTCAGACTTATTGCTTTGGAGGGCGAGGACGTTTCCGCCATAAATTCCTCGAGTGGAGTAAGGTCTATCTGGCGTATATCGAAGGTCACAGGGGGCTCCGCGATGAGCGAGCGCGTTTCCACCCGAACCTTCTGCTGGAATTGATGTAGCTCACTCTCACCCCAGTCGGGGTAGATCAACTTGAGCGGCTCGCGCGTTCGGGATAGGGCTTCCTCGAACGTCACGCTGACTTGGGTGATCTGAACCGAGCTTCCAGAGATCATCCCCAAGGTGAGCAGAAGTGGCGTCGGGCTCCGCGCGTTGGCCACGGCACTTTGCATTGGCCCCAGCACATGGCCGAGCATTCTGGCGGGAGAGGCAACTTCGTCGGGGTAATCTTCCGTCAGCCCAAGATAAGCGGCGATCAACGGTCCCCAAGGTAAGGTGGCGGGGTTGTTGGGTTTGGCATCAAAATCGACATCGCTTGCTGCCATGATCTGTTCGACCAGCGCTTGCTGATTGAGGCACATGCCTCTCAGCAGCAGGTTGCTATTGTCGATCTCGCTCGCAGACAGCCATTCGACATACTGTTTGAACGCAGGCGCGTAGCTTTGGGTACCCAACAGCACAAAGGAGATAACGGAGACGAAATTGATACCCGACTCGACGTTCGCATCATCGAATCGGCTGTTGAGGTAGATCAATAGGGGATTGCCGGTCAACCAGCTCACATAAGCCGATGCCAGTGGCTGCATATTCTCTTTATCGTAATCCGATAGCTGCGGGCGATAGGTGTTCTCCATCCAGTGGTCGGGCTCGCCGGGCCGGAGCTTGTCGCCATACTTGCCCCAGGCATCATCGGCGGCTTCTTCGAGTTCAGACTCACTGATGCTTTTGTAGGCGGCCAGCCGCGTGGCTTTGACGTCTCGTCGGTAGGCAGGGTCTTCTTTCTGCCGACATTCGAAATTGGCTTTGGCCGCCTGTGCCATGCCGGGCGGGCCACCATAAGTACGGTAATACTCATGCTCGAGGCGCTCCTCGACGATCTCCTCGGCGCGTTGCATCCGCGCCCGCTCCCGAAAACCGTCACGTAGCGCATTGACGACACCCGCCGTCACGAAGGGGCGCTTGATCGCCTCCTTCTCGTTGAACTCCTTCTCTCGTTCGGCGAGTAGCGCAGCGAGATCGCTAGTGATACCGGCCGGGTCGTCGAGCACGAACAGCGCCGGCGTCATCTCACTCGGCTCGGCCTGGCGTTGCGACCACTCTATGAACCCGTCGACATCGTCCTGAATCCCGTTGACGGGCGCCAAGCTGTGGCTCAGCGCGTTCACTTCCGTGGTTTGCGTTGTTGCATCACCACTATTATCGCTCGGTTGCCGTCTTACCCAGGGGAAGTTGGCTTCAGCCACGCGCTCACCAAGCTCGCTGAGCGGACGAGTGTAGTCCGCCGTTTCACTTTTCCATTGGGGCATCGAGAGCTTGCGCATGGTGTCACGACGACCGTTCTCGTTAGTGGCGTGCTCCTTCCATACACGCTTTGTCCAACGGTCATCGGAAAACGCCAAGTACAGTTCCTGAGCGTCCTGAGCCGCCGGGATCGTGATACAACGCCCGGGATAGACATGCTCAGGATTGGCGCGACAGGGAAATTCCTCATCCTCCACTGCCGCGTTGACGTCGGCATCGAGCGGCCCCGGCTCGTCGGGATCGATTGCCAGCAACTCGTCATTGGTGACATCAATATAACGACTGAGAAAGCCTTCATCGGTCACGTAGTAACCCTGCCAACGTCCGCGGGCGGCGTTGAAAACATACAAGAAGCCCTCTCGCAGCAGCCTCAACGTATAGTGCTGATCTCTTCCCAGTTCGATGGCGGAGACGGCATCTTCCTTGAGGTCGTTCGAGAGTTCGGGAGCGTGAATACCAACATCGTCGCTTCGTGCCACGGCGTAACGCACGGGCAGGATGGGTAAGCCACCGCCGCCACAGAAACTACACTCGGGGCGTCCACTACCGGCGCTACTCATGTGCGCTCCTTCAGATCGGAAATAATGGTGTTCCACGCGGTGTTATTGAACTGGCGCAAACGGTCTGCTGCACCGGGCGGTGCCAACGCAGCCTGATTCAGTTGACTCTCGATATCCGGATGCATGACGAGATCTGGGTGATACCTGGCAGCGCTTTCCGCTACAAACTGTTGATCCTCAGCCGGTAGCCCGAACGTTTCATCCAGGTATCGCATGGTGTCGTCCAGCCATCGCCAATGCACCATGTCCTGTGGCCAATCGGGTGCGATCGCCTGCAGTCGACGCAGGCTTCTATTGAGTGCCGCAAAGCGGTCGATGCTCAGCCATTGATTTCGATTAAGCTCGAGCCAGCTGATCCTCGGAGCCTCTTCAGGGCGCTCCAGCGTCTGCCAGTGACCGGGGCGATCTTGCCAGGACCAGTGAGTTACTGACCCCATTAGTCGTGTCAGTTGCCTTGGCGTCAGCAGCCAGACCAGATGTCGAAAAACAAGAGGATCGTAATATCGAAACCAATGGGGTTGGCGTTCTTGACGACGCCGCTGGAGAAGCTGTCGCTTCAGGTGCGTAGCTACCGTCTCGACGCTTGCCTTGCTCTTCAATAAAGCCGAAAAAAATGACAATCCGCGTTTGTCATACCGACGCATACGATTAGTGAGATCGCCGTACGTGTTGCCAGATATTGAGCCAAGATCAACCAATTGCGGTAAGCGATGGGCGCGAGCCGGTGCAGGGGACGTCTCCAAGGCGACAACTGGTAAATCTTGCCAATCTCGCATTTGAACAATCAGTGGATTGATCAACGCATAGTTGAATCGCTGCCGAAGCTCGTTGGCAACGGCTCCACCCTCGGTATGAATGAGCGATTCCATCGGCAATGGCTGCATGATTTAGCTACCTACAGGGGTGCTGCCCGCGGCCGACTTGTCAGCGCCGGCAAATTGCTTCTCGCATTCGCCTTCCGGTAACTCAGGCAGCTCAACGCCTTGACTCGCCGGTCCCCCAAAACTCTGCGTCGCGCCTTTGACCGTGACCTTGCCGGGGGCGTGAAGCTGGATATCCCCACCCTTGATACGCACGTAGGCGCCGCCGCTGACGAGAAGAATTTCCTCGGCGGCGGCGAGATCGATCTTGTCTTCGCTGGAGGTGACGCTGAGGTCGCGCCGGGCGATGGCTTCGAGGTTGTCAGACTGCGCTTGCATCTGGACCTTGCCTCGAGCAGCGAACAGTTTGATGCCGGCTTTTTGCACGTAGAGCGAAATCGCCCGTGCCACCGAGGCGACCAGACTCTTGCCGGTGGCCACGTTGACGTCTTCGCCACTCGAGACACTCAGCGATCTGCCCTGCGCCAGGTGGGTCGATTCCGGCGTGCTCATCGTGATGCCGGCCGGCGAGGCTATATGCAGCCACGGCGCTTTCATGCGCGCGGATTCGCCTCGGCCGCTGCTGTCGCTGGCGCCGGCGGCGTTGGATTGATCGCTTCCCTGGGAGCCACTCAGCTGTTCGCTGTTGCCGTAGGTGTCGTCGGCGTCTTCACCGGCCTGCTTGAGATTCTCGCGGCT
>NZ_BMZI01000015.1 GCF_014652715.1 Salinicola rhizosphaerae
GCTTATGGCTCTAAACGCTCTTTAACAATTTGGATCATGCTGACAGTTCTTTCTCATTCGCAGTTGGGATGAGGAAAAACGAAAGTGATACGTCTCAAGCGTATCCGGCAATTGTCGTATCGATCGCTGATCAGACTCCTTCGGGTTATATGGTCAAGCGATTAAGCGCACACGGTGGATGCCTTGGCAGCCAGAGGCGATGAAGGACGTTGTAGCCTGCGAAAAGGCTCGGTGAGGTGGCAAACAACCTGTGACCCGGGCATGTCCGAATGGGGAAACCCACCCAGCATAAGCTGGGTATCCCACACTGAATCCATAGGTGTTGGGAAGCGAACCGGGGGAACTGAAACATCTAAGTACCCCGAGGAAAAGAAATCAACCGAGATTCCCCCAGTAGCGGCGAGCGAACGGGGAGTAGCCCTTAAGCATGTGACTGGTTAGACAAACGGTCTGGAAAGGCCGGCCATAGTGGGTGATAGCCCCGTCGTCGAAAACCTGAATGTGTGAAATCGAGTAGGTCGGGGCACGTGAAACCCTGACTGAACATGGGGGGACCATCCTCCAAGGCTAAATACTCCTGGCTGACCGATAGTGAACCAGTACCGTGAGGGAAAGGCGAAAAGAACCCCGGAGAGGGGAGTGAAATAGATCCTGAAACCGTGTGCGTACAAGCAGTGGGAGCAAGCTTTGTCTTGTGACCGCGTACCTTTTGTATAATGGGTCAGCGACTTATATTCAGTGGCGAGCTTAACCGTATAGGGGAGGCGTAGAGAAATCGAGTCTTAACTGGGCGACCAGTCGCTGGATATAGACCCGAAACCGGGCGATCTATCCATGGCCAGGGTGAAGGTTGAGTAACATCAACTGGAGGCCCGAACTCAAGTATGTTGAAAAATGCTGAGATGAGCTGTGGATCGGAGTGAAAGGCTAATCAAGCTCGGAGATAGCTGGTTCTCCTCGAAAGCTATTTAGGTAGCGCCTCACGTATTACCGCCGGGGGTAGAGCACTGTTTCGGCTAGGGGCCCATCCCGGGTTACCAACCCGAGGCAAACTCCGAATACCGGTGAGTAGAGCGTGGGAGACACACGGCGGGTGCTAACGTCCGTCGTGAAAAGGGAAACAACCCAGACCGTCAGCTAAGGCCCCCAAATTCTGGTTAAGTGGGAAACGATGTGGGAAGGCATAGACAGCTAGGAGGTTGGCTTAGAAGCAGCCATCCTTTAAAGAAAGCGTAATAGCTCACTAGTCGAGTCGGCCTGCGCGGAAGATGTAACGGGGCTCAAACCAGATGCCGAAGCTACGGGTTCATCCTCTGGATGAGCGGTAGAGGAGCGTCGTGTAAGCCTGCGAAGGTGTGTCGAGAGGCATGCTGGAGGTATCACGAGTGCGAATGCTGACATGAGTAACGACAAGGGGAGTGAAAACCTCCCCCGCCGGAAGACCAAGGGTTTCTGTTCTACGTCAATCGGAGCAGAGTGAGTCGGCCCCTAAGGCGAGGCTGAAAAGCGTAGTCGATGGGAAACGGGTCAATATTCCCGTACCGGATGTGATTGCGATGGGGGGACGAAGAAGGCTAGGTGAGCCAGGCGTTGGTTGTCCTGGTGAAAGTCAGTAGGCTGAGATCTTAGGCAAATCCGGGATCTCAAGGCCGAGAGACGAGACGAACGGACTACGGTCCGGAAGTCATCGATGCCACGCTTCCAGGAAAAGCCTCTAAGCTTCAGATCACATGCGACCGTACCCCAAACCGACACAGGTGGTCAGGGTGAGAATCCCAAGGCGCTTGAGAGAACTCGGGTGAAGGAACTAGGCAAAATGGCACCGTAACTTCGGGAGAAGGTGCGCCGGCTTAGGGTGAAGGACCTCGCGTCCCGAGCTCGAACCGGTCGAAGATACCAGGTGGCTGCAACTGTTTATTAAAAACACAGCACTCTGCTAACGCGTAAGCGGACGTATAGGGTGTGACGCCTGCCCGGTGCCGGAAGGTTAATTGATGGTGTTAGCCGTAAGGCGAAGCTCTTGATCGAAGCCCCGGTAAACGGCGGCCGTAACTATAACGGTCCTAAGGTAGCGAAATTCCTTGTCGGGTAAGTTCCGACCTGCACGAATGGCGTAATGATGGCCACGCTGTCTCCACCCGAGACTCAGTGAAATTGAAATCGCAGTGAAGATGCTGTGTACCCGCGGCTAGACGGAAAGACCCCGTGAACCTTTACTATAGCTTCACACTGGACGCTGATGTTGCTTGTGTAGGATAGCTGGGAGGCTTGGAAACCGGGACGCCAGTTCCGGTGGAGCCAACCTTGAAATACCAGCCTGGCATCATTGGCGTTCTAACTTGGCACCGTGATCCGGTGTGAGGACAGTGTGTGGTGGGTAGTTTGACTGGGGCGGTCTCCTCCGAAAGCGTAACGGAGGAGCACGAAGGTACCCTCAGCACGGTTGGAAATCGTGCATTGAGTGCAAGAGCATAAGGGTGCTTAACTGCGAGACAGACACGTCGAGCAGGTACGAAAGTAGGTTCTAGTGATCCGGTGGTTCTGTATGGAAGGGCCATCGCTCAACGGATAAAAGGTACTCCGGGGATAACAGGCTGATACCGCCCAAGAGTTCACATCGACGGCGGTGTTTGGCACCTCGATGTCGGCTCATCACATCCTGGGGCTGAAGTCGGTCCCAAGGGTATGGCTGTTCGCCATTTAAAGTGGTACGCGAGCTGGGTTTAGAACGTCGTGAGACAGTTCGGTCCCTATCTGCCGTGGGCGTTGGAGATTTGAGAAGCGCTGCTCCTAGTACGAGAGGACCGGAGTGGACGTACCTCTGGTGTTCCGGTTGTCACGCCAGTGGCATCGCCGGGTAGCTATGTACGGACGGGATAACCGCTGAAAGCATCTAAGCGGGAAGCCCCCTTCAAGATGAGATCTCCCCGAGACTTCGAGTCTCCTAAAGGGTCCAGCAAGACGAGCTGGTTGATAGGCACGGTGTGGAAGCGCTGCAAGGCGTTGAGCTAACGTGTACTAATGCCCCGTGAGGCTTGACCATATAACCCCAAGGGGTCTGGCAACACCAGATCCGGTCGCGATCGA
>NZ_BMZI01000016.1 GCF_014652715.1 Salinicola rhizosphaerae
GGTGCCGGTTCCGGCGGTCCAGGTCGTGCCGCCGTCGGTGGAGTACTCCCAGGTCGCGCCATCTTCGAGGCCGCCGACATTGACGGTGGCGTCACTGGTAATGCTGTCGACGTTATCGGCACCGGTATCTGTCGCCAGGGTCGGTGTAGGCACCGTAGGTGTGCCTGTATCGATGATCAGCGCAAAGTCATTGCTGGCGCCAGAGGCATTGCCTGCGGCATCTGTGGCCGTGGCCGTGAATGTGACGTCGCCATCGGCAAGGGCATCCATGTCGTCCGGCGTGAACGTCCAGTTGCCGTCGACACCTGCTGTCGTAGTGCCAATGGCAGTGCCGTTCGCCAGAATCGTCACCGTTGCGTTGGCCTCGGCGGTGCCATTCAGCGTCGGCGTGCTGTCATTGGTGCTGTCGCCATCGGTCAGCGCACCAGCCGGATCGACATCATCTGTGGCGCTGTCGATGGTGGGCGCATCAGGCGTGACAGTATCGACCGTGAGCGTGAACGGGGCGCTTGTATTGGAGGTATTGTCGTTGGCGTCAGTGGCTGTAGCGGTAAAGACTGCATCGCCCGCCGTCAATTCGGTCGTCAGGGTATATGACCAGTTGCCTTGGCCATCGGCTGTCACCGAATCGAGTAGAGTGCCATTGAGTGAAATGTCGACCGTGCTGCCGGCTTCGGCAGTGCCCTGCAGCACGGGTAACGTATCGTTGGTGCTGTCGCCGTCAGCGAGGTTATCGGTCTGCGGGTCGACATCGTCGATCGCGAATTCGATGGTCGGTGCCGGGGGTGGAGTGTCGTCGGCGAAATCGGCATCGACCGTTGTCGTGGCGATCCCGCTCTCGTTGCCGGCGGCATCGGTTGCCGTTGCGTTGATTACCGCGCCGTCATCCAGCGGTTCATCAGGAGCATACGACCAGTTACCCTGGGCGCCAGCAACCGTCGTGCCAATCAAGTCGTCATTGGCGTCGGTCAATGTGATCGTTGCGCCGGCTTCTGCCGTGCCTGTGATCGGTGACCCGTCAGTCTCGTCCAGTGTCGGAGCATCGGGAGCCACGGTATCGACGGTCAGCGTGAATGCCGGGCTGGCCAGGGAGACATTGCCGGCGGTGTCGGTCGCTCGCACGGTAAAGGTGTAGTCACCGTCATCGAGTGCGGCGGTCGTGAACGACCAGTTGCCATCGCCATCGGCAGTAATCACGTCGGGTTGCGCGTCACCGTTGATGTAAAGCGTTACCGAGGCGCCGGCCTCTGCAGTGCCGGTCAGTTGCGGCGTGTTGTCGTTGGTGGCATCGCCGTTTGCCAGGCTATCGGTTTGCGGTGCGACATTGTCCGTGGCACTAGCGATAACGGGGGCCTCCGGAGCAGTCTGGTCAATCGTGATTGGCCCCAGGCTGCCGGCAATGCTGGTATTGCCAGCCACATCGGTCTGGCGTACCTGAATGTCACCATCGCTGTAAGTCGTTGCCGCGAGTTCGAAGCTATTCCCGCTGCCCGCCGTCCAGGTGTCTCCACCGTCGGTGGAGTACTCCCAGGTTGCACCACTCTCGACGCCACTGACGGTGACGGTGGCATCACTGGTGATGCCGTCTGCACCATCCGAGCCAGTATCCGTGGCGAGAGAGGGCGTCGGCGCGTCAGGCGCGGTGGCGTCGATGGTGACGGCGTCCAAGCCGGCGCTTACGCCGACGTTGCCGGCATTATCGATCTGGCGTACGCGAACATCGCCATCGGCGTAGGTGCCCTCTGGCAATTCAAAGCTGGAATCGGTGCCGGTCGTCCAGGTATTGCCGCCGTCGATGGAGTATTCCCAGGTCGCCCCATTTTCGAGGTTGCTCACGTTGACGGTAGCATCGTTGGTGATGCCGTCAGCGGTATCCGCACCAGTGTCGGTGGCGAGTTCCAGCGTTGGCGCGGCCGGGTCAGTGAGATCGACCGTAACAGGCCCCAGATTCCCTACATCGCTGGTGTTACCCGCGGCATCAGTCTGGCGCACCTGTACGTCGCCGTCGGCGTATGTATCCTCCGGCAGCTCGAAGCTGGTGCCGATGCCATCGGTCCAGGTCGTGCCGCCGTCGGTGGAGTACTCCCAGGTCGCGCCATCGTCGAGGCCGCTGACGTTGACGGTGGCATCGCTGGTGATGCCGTCGGCGTTATCGGCACCGGTATCGGTGGCGAGCGTCGCCGTGGGCGCCGCCGGCGCAGTGATATCCAGCGTCGAGGTATCGGTGACCGTACCGGTGTTACCGGCGGCGTCGGTCACCGAAAGCGTCGCGGTCAACGTGCCGTCGGCGAGACCGGAAAGATCCTGGGCTGTCACTGTCACATTGCCATCGGCATCGACCGCGATATCGGCCGGATCGACCGTGACCGGGGTACCGCCGCCGCTGCTCGTGATGGTCAGGCCAGTCACGCTGGCACCGCTTTCGATATTGCCGGTGAGTGTCACGGTGCCGGCTTCATCGGCGCTCAGCAAGCCGTCGCCGCCATCGTTGATGGCGATGGCGTTGAGCCCGTCTCCCTGAGTCGGGGGAACGGCATCGACGATGGCGATGGCGGGATCGCTTGCATTACCCGCCGCATCGGTGGCCGTGGCGTTGATTTCGGTGCCGTCGGCCAGCGCTGGATCAGCCGTGTAGGTCCAGGTCCCGGTGTCCGGATCGGTCGCGATATTGTCGGCGATGGGGTTACCGTCACCATCGGTCAACGTGACCGTGCTGCCCGCCTCGGCGGTGCCGGTGATCGTATCGCCGTTGGTCGGGTCGACCGTGGGCGCCGCCGGTGCGGCCGTATCCACCGTCAGTGTGAAGGCGTCGCTGGCTGGCGAGACATTGCCGGCGGCATCGGTCGAGGTTGCGGTAAACGTGACATCGCCATCGGGCAGGGCATCTGCGTCGTCGACGGTAAA
>NZ_BMZI01000017.1 GCF_014652715.1 Salinicola rhizosphaerae
ATCTTCCAGGATCGCAGCGTCGTCGATGTCCTCACCGACGTGTTCGACGGTCACAAGCTGGCCAAAGGCCGCTACCGCTTCGATTTGCGTCGCGACTATCCCGCCCGCAGCTACTGCGTGCAGTATCGTGAGAGTGATCTGAACTTCATTTCGCGACTTTGCGAAGAGGAAGGCATTTTCTGGTATGCCGAGTTTGCCGAAAACGAGGACGGCGCCAGCAGCGGTGAAAGCAACAACAGTGATGAATTCGACGGTCATCGCATCGTCTTCACCGACGACGTCGACACCACCCAACCCGTCAGCCCTCAATCGATTCGCTTTCACCGCCAGGCCGCTACCGAAACGGAAGACGCGCTCAATCAGTGGGGCGGGGTGCGCAGTCAGCAGCCGACCCGCGTCAGCGTTGGCACCTTCGACTACAAGCAGCCCTCGCTCACCAAGCGCACCGGCCTCGATACCCTCAGCGATCAAGGCAACCTGCCCGACACCGAGCTCTACGACTACGCCGGCGAGTATTACTACCATGGCTACGAGCGCGGCGAACGCCTGACCGAGAACCGCCTCGAAGCCCACGAGTCCCGCGCCAAGCGCTTTCGCGGCAGCGGCGGTGCGCGTCAGCTTCAGGCCGGGCGCTGGTTCGAACTCACCCAGCACCCACTGCACGATACTGGGGGGGAAGAAGAGCGCCAGTTTTTGCTGCTCGGCGTCAGCGTCCACGCCGAGAACGCGCTGCCCGTCTCCGCCCAGCTCAAGGCGCTACCGGGCAGCCTGCAGCCGCAGCTCGACGCCGCCAAGCGGGCGCATGGGCTCGAGTCAGAGACGGCTGATCCTACCGGCGAACGTCTCTCTGACTACGCCACCGGCGGTACCGGTCACTTTCTCGTCGACCTCGAAGCCCAGCGGCGCAGCCAGCCCTATCGTCACCCGCTGACGCATCGTCGTCCGGTGATCGGCGGCCCGCAGACGGCCACCGTGGTCGGCCCGGCGAATGAAGAGATCCACACCGATTCCCTCAACCGGGTTCGCGTGCAGTTCCACTGGGATCGCCAGGGGCAGCAGGACGAAAACTCTAGCGTCTGGCTGCGCGTCTCCCAGCCCAACGCCGGTGCCGGCTGGGGCGGGGTGTTCGTCCCGCGTATCGGCCAGGAAGTGCTCGTCGACTTCCTCGAAGGCGACGCTGACCGGCCGTTGATCACCGGCCGGGTCTACAACGGCGAGCAGACGCCCGACTGGCACAGCCACGGTCTGCTCTCCGGGTTCAAGAGCAAGACCTATCGCGGCAGCAAGTACAACGAACTCGTCTTCGACGACGCCACCGACCAAGAGCGGGTTCGCCTCAACTCCGAAGCCGAAAAGAGCCAGCTCAACCTCGGCTACCTGATCCATCAGACCGGCAACACCCGCGGCGCCTTCCGCGGCACCGGCTTCGAACTGCGCACCGACGCCTATGGCGCCATCCGCGCCAACCAGGGGCTCTATCTCACCAGCTGGGGCCAGCTCGGCGCCAGCGGCGACCAGCTCGATCTCACCCCGGCCAGACAGCAGCTCGACAGCGCCTACAACCTCACCGACACGCTCAGTCAGAGCGCCCAGGACCACAACGCCGAAGCGCTCGACAGCCGCGAGAATCTCAAGCAGGCCGGTGAAGACGCCGACGACACCTACGGCAACAGCGAACAGCTGAGTGGCTCCCAGGGAAGCGATCAATCCAACGCCGCCGG
>NZ_BMZI01000018.1 GCF_014652715.1 Salinicola rhizosphaerae
GCCAGACCGACACCACTCAGATCAGCTACACCGTCAGCGACGGCCAGGGCGGTACGGCCACCTCGACACTGACCGTGACGGTCACCGGCACCAACGATGCCCCGGTCGCCAAGGCCGATACCGGCAGCACCGGCGAGAACACCACCCTGACCGTCACCGCCGCCAATGGCGTGCTGGCCAACGACAGCGATGTCGATGGCGGTACGCTCAGCGTGAGCGCGGTCAACGGCACGGCGGCAAGCGTGGGCACCGCGATCGCCGGCTCCAACGGCGGCACGTTCACGCTGAACGCCGATGGTAGCTACAGCTTTAACCCCGGCACGGCGTTCGATCGTCTGGCCGCGGGTCAGACGGATACCACTCAGGTCAGCTACACCGTCAGCGATGGGCAGGGCGGCACCGCCACCTCCACACTGACCGTGACCGTCACCGGCACCAACGATGCGCCGATCGTCACCGCACCGCTGTCCACCAGTGCGACGGAAGACGGCTCTCCGGTCACGCTCAACCTGCTGTCCGGCACCAGCGATGTCGATGGCGGCATGCTCAGCGTCACCGGTCTGCCGACCACACTACCGGCAGGCGTGACCTATAACGCCACCACCGGCCAGTTGACACTGGATCCGTCCAACGCCGCCTACCAGAACCTGGCTGCCGGTCAGACACGAGACGTCAGCGTCAGTTACACCATCAGTGATGGTCAGGGTGGCACGGTCGCGCAGAGCGCCACCTTCACCGTCACCGGCACCAACGATGCGCCAGTCGCTCAGGCGAGCACCGCCACGACCGGCGAGAACGCGGTTCTCACCGGTCAGGTCCCGGCAGCGACGGATGTCGATGGCACGATTGCGGGTTATGAGCTGGCGACGGATGTTGGTGCGGGCAATGGCTCGCTGGCGTTCAATGTCGACGGCTCGTACACCTTCAATCCGGGCACTGACTTCGATGCGCTGGCCGCCGGCGAAAGCCGCGATGTCACGTTCACCTACACCGCGACGGATAATGACGGCGGTGTGAGTGCGCCGCAGACCGTCACGATCACCGTCACCGGCACCAACGACGCGCCGGTGGCCGTTGCGGATACCCAGACCACCGGCGAGAACACCGTTCTCACCGGTCAGGTCCCGGCGGCGACCGATGTCGACGGCACCATCGCGGGTTATGAGCTGGCGACGGATGTTGGCGCGGGTAACGGCAGCCTCAGCTTCAACAGCGACGGTAGCTACACCTTCACGCCGGGTGCTGACTTCGACGCGCTGGCTGCCGGCGAGAGCCGCGACGTTACGTTCACCTACACCGCCACGGATAACGACGGCGGTGTCAGTGC
>NZ_BMZI01000019.1 GCF_014652715.1 Salinicola rhizosphaerae
TACACCTTCACGCCGGGTGCTGACTTCGACGCGCTGGCTGCCGGCGAGAGCCGCGACGTTACGTTCACCTACACCGCCACGGATAACGACGGCGGTGTCAGTGCGCCGCAGACCGTGACCATTACGGTGACCGGCACCAACGATGCGCCGTTGGCCGTCGCTGATACCCAGACCACCGGCGAGAACACGGTTCTCACCGGCCAAGTCCCGGCCGCGACCGATGTCGACGGCACCATCGCGGGTTACGAGCTGGCGACGGATGTTGGTGCGGGTAACGGCAGCCTCAGCTTCAACAGCGACGGCAGCTACACCTTCACGCCGGGTACCGACTTCGATGCCCTGCCGGCGGGTCAGAGCCGCAACGTCACGTTCACCTACACCGCCACGGACAACGATGGTGGGGTGAGTGCGCCGCAGACCGTCACGATCACCGTGACTGGTACCAACGACGCGCCGGTCGCCAAGGCCGATACCGGCAGCACCGGTGAAAACACCACCCTGACCGTCACCGCCGCCAATGGCGTGCTGGCCAACGACAGCGATGTCGATGGCGGTACGCTCAGCGTCAGCGCGGTCAACGGCACGGCCGGGAGCGTGGGTACCGCGATCGCCGGCTCCAACGGTGGCACGTTCACCCTGAACGCGGACGGCAGCTATAGCTTTAACCCCGGCACCGCGTTCGATCGCCTGGTGGCGGGTCAGACGGACACCACTCAGGTCAGCTACACCGTCAGCGATGGGCAGGGTGGTACCGCCACTTCGACGCTGACCATCACCGTCACCGGCACCAACGATGTGCCGGTCGCTAAGGCCGATACCGGCAGCACCGGTGAAAACACCACCCTGACCGTCAACGCCGCCAACGGTGTGCTGGCCAACGACAGCGATGTCGATGGCGGCACGCTCAGCGTCAGCGCGGTCAACGGCACGGCCGCGAGTGTGGGCACGGCCATCGCCGGCTCCAACGGCGGCACGTTCACCCTGAACGCGGATGGTAGCTACAGCTTCAACCCCGGCACGGCGTTCGATCGCCTGGCCGCGGGCCAGACCGACACCACTCAGATCAGCTACACCGTCAGCGACGGCCAGGGCGGTACGGCCACCTCGACACTGACCGTGACGGTCACCGGCACCAACGATGCCCCG
>NZ_BMZI01000020.1 GCF_014652715.1 Salinicola rhizosphaerae
AGATCGATTTTTGGCTGATAGAGCAAATAGAGCTGATCGTCGGATTCCAAGGCGGCGGATAGCCCATGGGTTAGCGCAAGCTGTCGCCGCTGGTCCTGATCGAACGTCGGGCTATATGGCATCGGCGAAACGCGAACGGACAATGATTCGTGCAGAGCGCTGAACGACCGACGGAAGGCGTCTGCCGCCCGCACCTCGAACGGGTCGAAGTCGTAGTAACCCGCTTTGAGGTTGAGAGGGATCGGCAGCATCGTTTCGAAGCCATGCGATGCGAAGCGGTCGTTGAGCCGCTCGATGAGCATAAAGGTAGGCTCTTTGTCCTCGGCGGGCAGCAGGATCGCGAAGCGCGAGAGTGTGACCGCGTAGAGCCCGTGGGCGACAGGCAGAGAGATGCGCAGCAGGTTAGCAATACTAAGCGACTGCCGTTCCACGGCATCGATTCCGAAGCCGCGAACCAGCTCGTAGTAGTAACCGGGCTTGGTCGTTTCCAGAAAGATGAGGGTGTAGGGCTTCGATGACCTAGCCGACGCACGCGCCTGCAGCGCTTCGATATCCCGCATCAGCCGTTGCCGATTGGGAAGCATTGTTGCTGAGTCCACGAAACCGACATTGTTACTGGCCTCGAGCGCACTACCGGCAATCTCGGCAACCGACTGGAGAATTTCTCGCTCCACGTCGTTGAGCTGCCTCGGCTCGTAGCCAATCACGCACATGCAGCCGAATGCCCTGCCTTCGGGCGTTTTCAACGGGGCACCGGCGTAAAAGCGAATGTGAGGCGCGGCGACCACCAGCG
>NZ_BMZI01000021.1 GCF_014652715.1 Salinicola rhizosphaerae
CCGTCGGGTCAAAAAAGTTGAAAACAGGCCTTGCCAAGTCGGCGGCCGATCCGTAAAGTACGCATCCGCTGACGACGAGACAGGTTCTCGGAAGCAGCGAAGAAGCAGCATAACGCGTTGATTGGATTGAAAAATATCGGTTGACGCCCAGCGGTGAAGAGAGCAGAATGCTCGCCCGGCTTCTTCAGGATCGGCCTCGGTTTCGGGATGTTTTGACCCACGAGCGCCAAGCGAGATTCGACGAAAAAGACGTTGACATCGCCGCCAAGATCCTTAGAATACGCCACTCCTTACGGCGGCCGAGAAGTCCAGCGCTGACAAGCACTTAAGCTTGAAAGGCACACTTCGAAACGGCAGGAGGCGAAAGTTCATCTTCGTTTTCCAGTAAGGCGCTCTTTAACAATCGATCAGGTAATTGATGTGGGCGCTTGTCTTGCGTGACGCCAGTCACGACATATCGAGGCAAGCGACTCGTCAAGATTCGTTTGACCTTGAACCAAGTTTGGTCCGCTTCACTTCATCTATCTTCGGGTAGGGAAGAGGTAAGGACTATCAAGCTTTTAACTGAAGAGTTTGATCATGGCTCAGATTGAACGCTGGCGGCAGGCCTAACACATGCAAGTCGAGCGGTAACAGGGAG
>NZ_BMZI01000022.1 GCF_014652715.1 Salinicola rhizosphaerae
TAATTCCGATTAACGCTCGCACCCTCCGTATTACCGCGGCTGCTGGCACGGAGTTAGCCGGTGCTTCTTCTGCGAGTGATGTCCTTCCTGACGGGTATTAACCGTCAGGCTTTCTTCCTCGCTGAAAGTGCTTTACAACCCGAGGGCCTTCTTCACACACGCGGCATGGCTGGATCAGGCTTGCGCCCATTGTCCAATATTCCCCACTGCTGCCTCCCGTAGGAGTCTGGGCCGTGTCTCAGTCCCAGTGTGGCTGATCATCCTCTCAGACCAGCTACGGATCGTCGCCTTGGTGAGCCGTTACCTCACCAACCAGCTAATCCGACATAGGCTCATCCGATAGCGAGAGCCGGAGCCCTCTTTCTCCCGTAGGACGTATGCGGTATTAGCCTGGGTTTCCCCAGGTTATCCCCCACTACCGGGCAGATTCCTATGCATTACTCACCCGTCCGCCGCTCGTCAGCGGAGTGCAAGCACTCCCTGTTACCGCTCGACTTGCATGTGTTAGGCCTGCCGCCAGCGTTCAATCTGAGCCATGATCAAACTCTTCAGTTAAAAGCTTGATAGTCCTTACCTCTTC
>NZ_BMZI01000023.1 GCF_014652715.1 Salinicola rhizosphaerae
ATACGCTTGAGACGTATCACTTTCGTTTTTCCTCATCCCAACTGCGAATGAGAAAGAACTGTCAGCATGATCCAAATTGTTAAAGAGCGTTTAGAGCCATAAGCCCTAAGCTGTAAGCTTTCAGTCAACATCTCGTGATGTCATCAAAGCTTATAGCTTAGCGCTAACGGTAGACTGTTTTGGCTTCGGCTTTTTCTTACAGCTTGTTGCTTATAGCTGAGAAGTGGTGGAGCCAAGCGGGATCGAAGTCGTGCGCGACCCCGGACTGACCTCCTGACGTGCAAGGCAAGCGCTCTCCCAACTGAGCTTCCTCAGCACTTTCCGAAGAAAGTGGTGGAGCCAAGCGGGATCGAACCGCTGACCTCCTGCGTGCAAGGCAGGCGCTCTCCCAGCTGAGCTATGGCCCCAGACAATCCAGCTATCTGGATAATTTTCGTCATGACAAGGCGTTTTATGGTGACGCATAGCCTGCTATGCGAGCCGGAAAACAACGCAGTCATGGCGTAAATTTGGTGGGTCTGGGCCGATTTGAACGGCCGACCTCACCCTTA
>NZ_BMZI01000024.1 GCF_014652715.1 Salinicola rhizosphaerae
CTTGGCAGAGATGCCTTGGTGCCTTCGGGAGCTCTGAGACAGGTGCTGCATGGCTGTCGTCAGCTCGTGTTGTGAAATGTTGGGTTAAGTCCCGTAACGAGCGCAACCCTTGTCCCTATTTGCCAGCGATTCGGTCGGGAACTCTAGGGAGACTGCCGGTGACAAACCGGAGGAAGGTGGGGACGACGTCAAGTCATCATGGCCCTTACGGGTAGGGCTACACACGTGCTACAATGGCCGGTACAAAGGGTTGCGAGACCGCGAGGTGGAGCGAATCCCATAAAGCCGGCCTCAGTCCGGATCGGAGTCTGCAACTCGACTCCGTGAAGTCGGAATCGCTAGTAATCGCGTATCAGAATGACGCGGTGAATACGTTCCCGGGCCTTGTACACACCGCCCGTCACACCATGGGAGTGGACTGCACCAGAAGTGGTTAGCCTAACTTCGGAGGGCGATCACCACGGTGTGGTTCATGACTGGGGTGAAGTCGTAACAAGGTAGCCGTAGGGGAACCTGCGGCTGGATCACCTCCTTAAACGATTAGC
>NZ_BMZI01000025.1 GCF_014652715.1 Salinicola rhizosphaerae
GTGAAGGCGTCGCTGGCTGGCGAGACATTGCCGGCGGCATCGGTCGAGGTTGCGGTAAACGTGACATCGCCATCGGGCAGGGCATCTGCGTCGTCGACGGTAAAGGTCCAGTTGCCATCGCCATCCGCATCGGCCGTGCCGATCTGCGTGCCGTTGGCCAGAATCGCCACGGTCGCGTTGGCCTCGGCGGTCCCTGTCAGCGTCGGCGTGGCATCGTTGGTGGTATCGCCGTCGGCGAGTGTTCCGGTCGGGTCGACATCGTCGGTGGCGCTGGCGATGATCGGCGCGGTCGGGTCGGTCAGATCCACCGTCACCGGCCCCAGATTACCCACATCGCTGGTATTACCGGCCGCATCCGTCTGGCGCACCTGCACGTCGCCGTCGGCGTAGGTGGCCTCCGGCAACTCGAAGCTGGTGCCGGTTCCGGCGGTCCAGGTCGTGCCGCCGTCGGTGGAGTACTCCCAGGTCGCGCCATCTTCGAGGCCGCCGACATTGACGGTGGCGTCACTGGTAATGC